>NZ_JARVWP010000024.1 GCF_029846235.1 Bradyrhizobium sp. CER78 | reverse complement strand
GGGCTTTCGCCAGGACGACGATGGGGATGGCTCTCGATTCAAGATGTCAACACGCGGTGTCATCACCCGCGAAAGCGGGTGTTCCAGTATTCCAGAGGCCGCAGTGCTTGAGTCGAAAGGCCGCGGCGGGCTGGATCGCCCGGTCGAGCCGGGCGATGACAGCGAGAATGGAGACGCAGTTTCGCGTTCTCGCGACATGAATTGTCCGAGCCTTGCTTGTCTTCCCGCCCTCTCTTGAAGAGGGCGCAGGGAAAGCCGGGTGCCGATCGCACCCATGGGCCCCGTGCAAAGGTAGAAAGCACGGGGGCAGGACCACAGGTGTAACCGGAGACAACCCGGCTTTCCCTGCGCGATGGGCTACGGCTTACTTCGTGCTCTCCCCGGCGAGACTGGGTTTTGTTGTCACCGTCTCCGCAACGCGCACCGCGCACCGCGCAATTCGAGAGACACCTACCACTAGGGCGTCAGGACCACACGACTTCACCGTCCGCATCATGCGCACTCGTCAGTTGCGCAATCGGCGTCCACCGCATCTCGACCCGCGTTCGTGACGATCGCGAAGCGCCCCTCGATCGGGCGAGACGGACAAACCATACACCGAGTTTCACTTCTGATAAATCGAAATATTTTTGCCGGGTCGGATTGACAGGTTTTGACTGAGTTGCCCGTCGTGTCGCATGGGCAACAGCGGTCCGAACAATCGAAGGATGGGTAAGCGGTCCCATTCTTGCCCAGTCTCTTCGGGCAATTCCGCGCATTGATGAATTGCAGTTCATTCGGCTCGAGCGCAGGACCCTCCGATTGGTTCCTAATCTGCAGGCTATTGCGGCCGGGAACGAGTTCAATATGCTGACGTTACCGCCTACGTCATCCGATTGCATCGAGGGGGCGGCTCATTTGGGTGTTGTGCGCGAATGCATTCAAACGCAACTGGCTTCACAGACAGTCAACGGCTTCAACTGCTGATCGACGCGATCGTCGACTACGCGATTTATCTGGTCGATCCTGACGGCACGATCGCGAGCTGGAATTCCGGCGCGACCCGAATGAAGGGATATACCGCCGACGAGATCATCGGGCGTCCTTTGTCGATCTTCTATACGCCCGAAGATCAAGCCGCCGGATTGCCGCTGAAGGCGTTGGCGATTGCCACCGAGCAAGGACGATTTAGCTCGGAAGGCTGGCGCGTGCGCAAGGATGGAAGCCGCTTTTGGGCGACCGTGGTGATCGAGGCTGTGCGGGATCACAAGGGATCGCTGATCGGATTCGCCAAGGTCACACGCGACATCACCGAGCGTCAGGAAGCAGGCCAGGCCCTCATAGAGAGCGAACGGCGCTATCGCCGACTGATCGAAGCGGTGGTTGACTATGCCATTTTCCAGCTCGACGCGAAGGGCTCCGTCGTCACCTGGAATCCGGGCGCTGAACGGATCAAGGGGTACGCGCCGGAGGAAATCATCGGCCGGCACTTCTCGCAGTTCTACACGGAGGAGGATCGCGCAAATCGGAAGCCTCAACTCGCGCTCGAGCAAGCCGCGCAAAGCGGTCGGTTCGAAGCCGAAGGATGGCGTGTACGCAAAGACGGCTCGAAGTTCTGGGCGTCGGTCGTCATCGACCGGATCGCGGACGAAAGCGGTGCACTGATCGGGTTTGCCAAAATTACCCGCGACATCACCGAACGGCGCAACGCGCAGGAGGCGTTGGCCAAGATCCAGGATCAATTGCTTGCCTCGCAAAAGCTCGAGGCTGTCGGACAGCTCAGCGGAGGCGTCGCGCACGATTTCAATAATCTGCTGATGATCGTGATCGGCAATTTGGAAACGATGGAGCGGCACGCCAGGCAGCTTGCCAGCAACGCCAATTTTCAGCGCGCCTTATCCCATGCGAAACGCGGCGCCCAGCGTGCAGCGAGCCTGACCAGCCGCCTGCTCGCCTTTTCGCGGCGACAGGCTCTTGCCCCGAAACCGATCGAGCTGAACAACTTCCTCAACGGGCTGCAGGACTTTCTGCAACGGACCCTTGGCGAGCGCGTCGAGGTTCAGACGGTCGGCAGCGCCGGGCTCTGGCAGATTGAAGCGGACCCGAACCATCTCGAATCTGCCATGCTCAACCTTGCGATCAATGCGCGCGATGCGATGCCGGACGGCGGCAAACTGACGATCGAGGCGGTCAACGTATCTGCGGACTATGAGTATTGCCTGCGAAATCCTGAACTCAATCCCGGGCAATATGTGGTGATCAGCGTAACGGACACAGGCCTCGGCATGAGCCGGGACACGCTGGACCACGCATTCGAGCCGTTCTTCACGACCAAGGAAACCGGACAGGGCACGGGTCTCGGCCTCAGTCAAGTATACGGCTTCGTGAAGCAGTCGGGTGGCCATATCAAGATCTACAGCGAGCTCGGTTACGGCACCAACATCAAGATGTACTTCCCCCGCCACCGTGGCCCCGCCGTGGAGCAGGAGGAGATCGACGAACCGATCGCCGAGGCTGAATCGAACAAGGTCGAGACGGTCCTGGTCGTTGAAGACGACGAGGATCTTCGCACCTATGTCAGTGAGCTGCTGCGCGAGCTGAATTATCGTGTTCTGACGGCGGGGAGCGCGCAGGCCGCGTTGACCATCCTGCTGCAGGACCAGCCGCATATCGACCTCGTTCTGACCGACGTGGTGATGCCGGGCATGAACGGTCGCGAACTCGGGAAACGTGCTGCAGAGATGCGGCCGGGACTGAAGATTCTGTACATGACGGGCTATTCGCAAAACGCAGTCATCCACCATGGCAGGCTGGACCAGGGCGTCGATCTCCTGGAGAAGCCGGTCTCACAGGCCAAGCTTGCCTTGCGGGTCCGCGAGATACTCGATCGCCGGTAGTATTCGCAGGATGCGTGGAATGCAGCGATACCCATCTTGCCATTGTCTCCGCTTGAGGTCCGGCGGAAAATTATCACAGGTTATTGTCGCAGGCTTCCATGCCACCTTACCGTTGGAAGCCGCATTCGGGGACCAGAAATGCAGGACATGCTGACGCATCTCGAAAAGCTTCGCACCGACGCGGCGGAGTGCGCGTTGATCCGCGACCTGGCAACGGATGTCCGAAAGCGCGAGCTGTTCAGCAAGCTTGCCGAGCAGCTGAGTGCCCTCGCCGCGGAAATCGAAAGCACCGTTGCCACGGCGCGCAGGGAGGGCGAAACCACCTAATCGGCGCTACATCACCCGTTCAAAGGTATCGATGCTTGTCGTGACCGCTCGCCACCAGTTCAACGGCTTCAGTGTCGCCGGTTCACCCTCCCCGGCTGCAACCAGCGCCTTGTCCGACACCACGAACCACGCCGTTTCCATTTTCCCGTCGCGAAGCAAACCTGCATAGGAGACGACACGATCGCCCGCCGCCGAAGACCCGACCGACGAAAAGCCGATGCAATTGTCCTGGTGGACGCCGACGATCGGGACCGTCTGACCGTAAAAGCCGCTATCGGCAAGCGCGCTACGAAAGGTCCCCTCGATGCGGCCATCCGCCTCGCTGGTGATTTCGACGATCGATCCATACTGGTTCTGCCACTTGCCGACCCACGTCATCTCGGCCTCCCGTCACCGCAGGCTCTCGGCCCCGAAAGAGCGGACAACACATGGAGGAAATCGATGTTCCGGTGGGATGCCAACATCTGGTGCAGCAATCGGCCGATTGGAACCACCGTGGCGTCGGCGTATTGTCATTCGCCCGCCGGTTGAACGGTAATATACTGCTAGCTCCGATATGCGTGGCGAAGCGCGCCTACCCGCCGGGGAAATCAGCCGGCATCTGTTGCACTTCAGGATCTTTCATTTGGCACAAATTGCATCTCCAGCATCCAGCAAGACGTCCCGGTCGCGCGGGCGGACCACTGCCGCCAGAGACGCGCAATGAAGATGGACAAGGCCATCTGGTACGTCTCGTTCGCGCTGAGAGATCCCGACGCCGGACACCACCGCTTCGCGCGCCAGACCCGCACCTTCACGACCGAGCAGGATGCCAAGGCGTTCGCGCGCACCCTGCTCGTTCAGACCCAGGACGTCAGCGCCGGCACGATCAATCCGCACATGCCACGGCGCGTGATCGCGCCGGCGGCGATCACGGCGTGGGCTGGCGAGAGCTGAGGTTTCTTCCTACAAAAATCGCGACGGCGCGAACGGCTGAAGCGGGATCTCCGGCATCTCGCCGCTGAGCAATTGCGCGACCAGCCGGCCGGTGCGGGCCGAGCCGACCAGGCCGACATGGCCGTGGCCAAACGCATAGACCACGTCGCGCGAGGCGCGGCTGTGGCCGATGCAGGGGCGTCCGTCGGGCATGCTCGGGCGATGGCCGAACCAGGTCTTGATGCGCGATGGCGGGATATCCCTCGGCAGCTTCGGGAACATGCTGAAGAGATGCTCGCGCAGGATCTCGGCGCGCTGCCAGTTCGGCTCGGCGTCGAGCCCGGCGATCTCCACCGTGCCGGCGGCGCGCAGGCCCTTGTCGGTCCAGTTGACGACCATCTTGGCGTCCGAGGCCATCATCGAATTGCGCGGTCCGGATTCCGGGCTCTCGATCATGACGTGATAGCCGCGCTCGGTTTCCAGCGGCAGCCGATCGCCGATCGATGCGGTCAGCTGCTTGGAGCGCGCACCGGCGGCGACGACCGCCGCATCGCAGGCGATCTCGCCGTTCTCGGTGACCACGGCAACGAGCCTGTCGCCGGTAAGCCTGAGGCCTGTGGCCTTGGCGGCGACGCGTTCGGCGCCGTTCGCAAGCGCATGCGCGGCGAGCGCCGCGACATAGGCGCCGGGATCGCGGCAGCGTCCGGCCTCTTCCACCACGACGCCGAACTTGTAGCGCGGATGCAGATCGGGCTCGCGCTGACGCATCTCGTCTTCATCGAGCTCCAGCCATTCGATGCCGACGCGCTTGCGGATGCGCCAGCCGAGATCTTTGTCAAAGGGCGCGCGCGAGGGAAACACGTGCATCACCCCGCGCCGCTCGATCAGCTCGGGGACGCCGGCTTCCTCGGCGAGTTGCCGGTGCAGCAGCGGCGCGTCCTTGAGCAGATCGCGCATTGCCCGCGCGGTGGCTTCGACCTGCGCCTCGGTCCAGCTCGACAGCAGATACTTGATGAGCCACGGCAAGGCCTTCGGCAGATAGGACCAGCGGATCGCGAGCGGCCCGAGCGGGTCCATCAGATAGCCCGGCAGCTTCTTCCAGGTGCCGGGTTCAGCCGGCGGGATCACCGAATGCGACGACAGCCAGCCGGCATTGCCGTAGCTCGCCGCCTGCTGACCGCCGGGCTCGCCAGGATCGATCAGCGTGACGCGGTGGCCACAACGCAGCGCCTCGATGGCTGAGATCACGCCGACCGCGCCGGCGCCGATGATCGCAACGTGACGGCCGGCCGATTGCGGCATCAGCGATTAGCCTCTGGGACAAAATCCTTGCCGACCGACAGCGCGCGCTGATCGACCAGGCAGTGCAGGATCGCCGGCTTGCCGGAGGCCAGCGCACGCTCGAAGGCGGGCGCGAAATCCTCGGTGCGCTCGACCCGCTCGCCATGGCCGCCAAACGCCTTGGCGTACAACGCGAAGTCCGGATTCTTGAGCTGGGTGCCGACGACGCGGCCGGGATAATCGCGCTCCTGATGCATGCGGATGGTGCCGTATTGCGCGTTGTCGATGACCACGACGATCAGCGGCGCGTCGTACTGCACGGCGGTGGCGAACTCCTGTCCGTTCATCAGAAAGCAGCCGTCGCCGGCGAAGGCGACGACGACGCGATCCGGATGATGCCGCTTGGCCATCACGGCCGCCGGCACGCCATAGCCCATCGAGCCCGAGGTCGGCGCCAGCTGCGCCGCGAAGCTGTGGAAGCGATGGTGGCGATGAATCCAGCCGGCGTAGTTGCCGGCACCGTTGCAGACGATCGCATCCTTCGGCAGGCGATCACGCAGCCAGGTCACGACCTCGCCATATTGGAAATTGCCCGGCAGCTCGCGCGGCTTGCCGGTCCAGGCCAGATAATCCGCGTGCGCCTTCGCCGCCTCGCCCTTCCAGGCGGGCGCGGCCGCGGGCTTCATGGTCTCAACCGCGGCGGCGAAGGCTGCGGGCGTCGCCTGGATCGCCAGTGCCGGCTGGTAGACGCGGCCGAGCTCTTCGGAGCCGGGATGGACGTGGATCAGCTTCTGGCTCGGTGTGGGAATGTCGAGCAGCGTGTAGGACGACGACGGCATCTCCGACATGCGGCCGCCGATCAAAAGAATGACGTCGGCGCCGGTGATGCGGTCTTTCAGTTTCGGGCTCGGGCCGATGCCGAGATCGCCGGCATAATGCGAGTGATCGGCGTCGATCAGCGAGGCGCGGCGGAACGAAGTTGCGACCGGGAGATCAAAGCGCTCGGCAAAACGCGCGATGCCCTTCGCAGCCTCTGCAGTCCAGCCCGAGCCACCGAGCACCACGATCGGCGCCTTGGCGGATGCGAGCATCGCGCCGAGCCGTTCGAGATCCGAGGGCGCCGGCCAGGTCGCCGCAGGCTCGACCTTCGGCGCGTCGGCGACGGCCGCGGTCTCCGTTAGCATGTTCTCCGGCAGCGAGATCACGACCGGACCGGGACGGCCTTGCAGCGCGACGCGGAAGGCGCGCGCGACCAGCTCCGGAATGCGGTCGGGACGATCGATCTCGACCGCCCATTTCGCCATGGTGCCGAACACCGCCTTGTAGTCGAGCTCCTGGAACGCCTCGCGCTCGCGCATGCCGGTGTCGACCTGGCCGACGAACAGGATCATCGGGGTCGAATCCTGCATCGCGATGTGCACGCCATGGGCGGCGTTGGTCGAGCCCGGGCCACGCGTGACGAAGCAGATGCCGGGACGTCCGGTGAGCTTGCCATAGGCCTCCGCCATCATCGCCGCGCCACCCTCGGCGCGGCAGATCACGACGTCGATCGGGCTGTCATGCAGCGCGTCGAGCGCCGCCAGATAGCTCTCGCCCGGCACGCAGGTGACGCGCTCCACGCCTTGCGCGATCAGCTGGTCGATCAGGATCTGGCCTCCGGTGCGGGCATTGCTTTTGGTCATGAGGGCTCCCTGCGGCTAGTGCCGCGCATTGGCTCGGCGCGGATCGTGGTCCGACGGGGGTATGATAGACCGGAATATGGTGCAAGGCCGAAGCCGCGTCGCGAGGCCGCAGCGGCGTCAAGCCATGCGATAGGCAATGGGCAACGTCGTTTCGTCGTCGATTTCCGCAGAGCGGACGATCGCCGGCTGGATCGCGGCGACCCGGCCGGCGCGCAAGCCAGTCGTCATCGTCCTGCGATCGACAGACACATCGTGCGGCGCCCGGATCAACCTGCGCGAGCTTCTTTCAATGGCTCTATCTGCGATGCAGCAGTGTGCGAGCGAGAAGACGATCCGCGAACTGCACCGTCAGTACCAAGGCGCGCGACGACAACGCGAGACGATTGGCACGATGCACTTTGCGGCGCGCGTGACCACAGCGTGGCACAATCTGCATACACTTTCCGTCAAATGCACACTAACAAACATTAAGTGCGCGCGCGGTTGTTCCCGTAAGACTACGGTGCGACGCGAGGTCACTTCGCAGCTTCTCCACGAGATCGCGCCAATTTCGCAGCAAATCGACGTGCTGCGCGTCGATTTCGGCAGCGTTCATTGCATGCACCACGCGTGATGCCTTGCGCGATCACGCACAGCTCATTGCATGCACTTCTGGATGGAACTCGAATCGCCTACCGTTTCATGCAGTCAGAAATTGCAAATCGTGTATCGCACCTGCCCGTTACGCGGCGGCGGAACGTTTTCTGTTGCCGATCAGGTGCAGCGTTTTTCAGTTCACCAATTGATATCAATGCTGGAGGCAATGCATGTTGGGGATGAAGAGTGTCGCAAGCGTGGTCGGCTCGGATAGCTCATATCGGCTGTTCGACGACATGCCGATCAGTGTCATGCTCTGCGAGCTGGACAATTTCAGGATCACCTACATCAACGAGTCGACGCGGCAGAATCTGAAGAAGATCGAGCATGTGCTGCCGGTGAAGGTCGACGCGCTGATCGGTCAGTCGATCGATATCTTTCACAAGAACCCGCAGCATCAGCGCCGGCTGCTGTCCGATCCGAAGAACCTGCCGCACAAGGCGCGCATCACCATCGGCGGCGAGACGCTCGATCTCACCGTGACGGCGATGACCAACTCGCGCGGCCGCTACACCGGGCCGATGCTGACCTGGGAGCTCGCGACCGAGAAGGCGCGGCTTGAAACCCAGACCGAGCGGCTGTTGCAGATGCTCGACAACATGCCGATCAACATCATGATGTGCGACGCCGATTTCAACATCACCTACATCAACCAGACCAGCCTCAAGACGCTCGACACGGTGAAGCATTTGCTTCCGGTGCGGCCGGACCAGATCCTCGGCAATTCGTTCGACATCTTCCACAAGAACCCGGCGCATCAGCGCCGCATCGTCGGCGATCCCAAGAACCTGCCGCACGCAGCAAAGATCAAGCTCGGCCCGGAAACGCTCGACCTCAGGGTCTCCGGGCTGACCGACAAGCGCGGCAATTATACCGGCGCGATGCTGAGCTGGTCGGTGGTCACCGGCAACGTCAAGCTGGCGGACGATTTCGAGACGAACGTAAAGGGACTTGCGGGCATGCTGGCGTCGGCCTCGACGCAGATGCAGGGTACGGCGCGGTCGCTGACCACAACCGCGGAATTCGTCAATCAGCGCTCGGCGAGCGCGGCGTCCGCATCCGAAGAGCTGTCGTCCTCGGTCAACGAGATCAGCCGCCAGGTGTCCGAGGCGAGCCGCATCGCCCGCATGGCGGTCGAGGAAGCGGAGAAGTCCGACAAGCGGGTGGCGGGCCTCGTGACCATGGCGCAGAAGATCGGCGACGTCGTCGCTTTGATCAGCCAGATCGCCGGCCAGACCAATCTGCTTGCGCTCAACGCGACGATCGAGTCCGCGCGCGCCGGCGAGGCCGGACGCGGCTTTGCCGTGGTGGCATCCGAGGTGAAGGCGCTGGCCAACCAGACCGCCAAGGCCACCGAGGACATTTCGGCGCAGATCAACGAGATGCAGACGGCGACCGGCAACACCGCCACCGCGCTGAAGGCGATCTCGCAAGTCATCGTCCAGATCAGCGAGATCTCGACCGTGATCGCCAGCGCCGTCGAGGAACAGGCCGCGGCCACCAAGGAGGTCACCGCAAACATCAACGGAACCACCAAGGCGATCGACGATGCCAGCAAGGCCGCCGAGAACGTCCTGGCGGCCTCCGGAGAACTCGCCAGCAACGCTTCCGAGCTGGAAGTTCAAGTCGACAAATTCCTCAAGAACGTGCGGGCGATGTAGTGCGGCCCTGCGTCATTCCGGGGCATGCGAAGCATGAACCCGGAATCTCGAGCGGCAACTTCGAGATTCCGGGTTCGATGCTCACGCATCGCCCCGGAATGACGGCGAAGAACGATTACAGCGAGCGCGCGATCAACACCTTCATGATCTCGTTGGTGCCGCCATAGATCTTCTGGATGCGGGAATCGATGAACATCCGCGAGATCGGATATTCCTGCATGTAGCCGTAGCCGCCGTGCAGTTGCAGGCATTCGTCGGCGGTCTCGACCTGCTTCTGCGAGCACCACCATTTCGCCATCGACGCCGTCACGGTGTCGAGGTCGCCGGCGACCAGCCGCTCGACGCACCAGTCGACGAACACGCGGGCGATCATCGCCTCGGTCTTGCGCTCGGCGAGCGTGAACGCCGTGTTCTGGAATTCGATCAGCGGCTTGCCGAACGCGGTGCGCTCCTTGGTGTATTCGGCGGTGATCCTGACCGCACGCTCCATCGAGGCGACGGCGCCGATCGCCAGCGAAAGCCGCTCCTGCGGCAATTGCTGCATCAACTGCACGAAGCCGTCGCCCTCCTCATTGCCGAGCAGGTTCTCCGGCGGCACCGTGACATTGTCGAAGAACAGCTCCGAGGTGTCTGACGCATGCAGGCCGATCTTGTCGAGGTTGCGCCCGCGCCGGTAGCCCTCGGCACCGGCGGTCTCGACGACGATCAGTGAGATGCCCTTGGCGCCCGGCGCACCAGTGCGCGCGACGACGATCACGAGGTCGGCGGCCTGGCCGTTGGTGATAAAAGTCTTCTGGCCGTTGATGACGTAGGAATTGCCCTGCTTTTTGGCTGTGGTCTTGATGCTTTGCAAATCGGAGCCGGTGCCGGGCTCGGTCATCGCGATGGCGCCGACCATCTCGCCCGACGCCATCTTCGGCAGCCAGCGCTTTTTCTGCTCCTCCGAGCCATAGTTGAGGATGTAATGCGCGACGATCGCGCTGTGCACCGAGACACCGGTGGTCAATTCCGGCACGGTGCTCTCGAGGTCGTCGAGCACCGCCGCGTCATAGGCGAAGGTCGTCCCGAGGCCGCCATAGGCCTCGGGCACGCTCGGCAACAGCGCACCCATCTCGCCGAGCGCGCGCCAGGCGGAGCGGTCGACCAGCTTCTGCGCGCGCCAGGTCTCGGCGTGCGGCGCCAGGTCCTTGGCGAGGAATTTGCGGAACTGGTCACGGAACGTGTCCAGCTCCTCGGTCATCCAGGACGATCGGTAGTGCATGTGGTCCTCTCAGTAAATCACTTCTACCGACGTACGACGACCCCATCGCCGTCATTGCGAGCCAACGGGTCGCGCGAACGCGCGCCCGATGACAGGCTCCGCGAAGCAATCCATTGCACCGCATATGCGGACCGATGGATTGCTTCGTCGCTGTCGCTCCTCGCAATGACGGGACTAAGTACCACGTCAGCTACAAAGACGCAGGCAGACTAGATCAAAAGACCGCCGCCGGCGACGATCACCTGGCCGCTGATGTAGTTCGATTCCGGCGCGCAGAACAGATAGACCGCATCCGCCGCCTCCTCCGGCGTGCCGCCGCGGCCGAGCGGGATCATGCGGCCCATCGCCTCCAGCATCTGCGGCTGCACGCCGACCTTGATGTCGCGGCCGGCGACGTCGATGGTCTTCTGCTGGGTTTCGATCGGCTGGGTCAGGCGGGTGTTGATCAGGCCGAACGCCACGCAATTGACGTTGACCTTGTAGCGGCCCCACTCCTTGCACATCGTCCGCGTCAGCCCGATCAGCGAGGCTTTCGCGGAGGAATAGCTCGCCTGCCCGGCATTGCCGTAGAGGCCGGCGATCGAGGAGATGTTGACGACCTTGCGGAACACCTCGCGTCCCGCCTCGGCCTCCTTCTTCGCCATCACCCTGATCGGCTCGGACGCCGCGCGCATGATGCGGAACGGCGCAACCAGATGGACGTCGAGCATCGCCTGGAATTGCTCATCGGTCATCTTTTGGATCGTCGAATCCCAGGTGTAGCCGGCATTGTTGACGATGATGTCGAGGCCGCCGAACTGCTCGATGGCGCTACCTACGAAGCGATCGGCAAAGCCGGCCTCGGTCACGCTGCCATTGACCGCGATGGCTTCGCCGCCCGCGGCCTTGATCTCCGCGGCGACGGCGTTGCCCGGCTCGGCATCGAGGTCGTTGACCACGACGCGCGCGCCCTCGCTCGCAAGCTTCAGCGCAATCGCGCGCCCGATGCCGCGGCCCGATCCGGAGACGAGCGCGACCTTTCCTTGCAGTTTCGACATGATCTCTCCTACAGCGCGATAATGGCTTCGCCGGCGAGCTTGATCTCGCCGTTCTGGTCCTTGGTGGTGAGCGCGAGTTTTGCGCGCTGCTCACCGCCCTGCTCGATCAACTCGGTCACCGTGCCTTCGCAGGTCAGCTTCGCGCCGAGCTGGGTAATCGCGGCAAAGCGGGTCGAAAACGAGCGGATGCGCGACGGCGCGACCGCGTCCGTCAGGGCCTGGCCGAGATAGCCCATCACAAGCATGCCGTGCGCGAACACGTCGGGAAAGCCGGCCGCTTTCGCGAAGTCGATATCGACATGGATCGGGTTGTGATCACCGGAGGCGCCGCAATACAGCGCCAGACGATGCCGGGTGATCGGTGGAAATTCCTTGTGGACGATGATGTCGCCGACCGAGGGAACGCTGCTGCTCATGACGGCCTCGCATTGCGCACCACGATGGTGCGCGAGACATCGGCGACATGGACGCCGTTCTGGTTGGTGACCGGCGTGTCGACCACGATCAGCGTCATCGCGCCACCCTTCTTGTCGGTCACGCTGCTGACACGCGGATGGAAGGTCAGGGTGTCACCCACAACAACGGGCGCGTGATAATCGAAGCGCTGCTCGCCGTGCAGCACGCGGGCAAGATCGATGTCGAGCGCGGTCAGGAACTCGAGCCCATCGGTCGCGTCCATCATCTCGAGGCAGAACAGGTAGGTCGGCGGCACCGGCGCCGCCTCCCCCTCATGATACACCGGGTTGGTCTCGCCGAGCGTTTTGAGGAAGAAGCGCAGGCGTCCCGGCTCGACGCGCGCGGTCACGGGCGTGAACGCACGCCCGACAGCGGATTGATCGACCATGGCAGCCTCAGGCGCGTTCGTAGAGCGTGACGACGCAGGCGCCGCCGAGACCGAGATTGTGCTGCAAGCCGAGCCGCGCGCCCTCCACCTGCGTCGCCGCCGCGGCGCCGCGCAGCTGCCGAGTCAGTTCGTAGCATTGCGCAAGCCCGGTGGCGCCGAGCGGGTGGCCCTTCGACAGCAAGCCGCCGGACGGGTTGGTCACGATCCGGCCGCCATAGCTGTTGTCGCCGTCGTCGATGAATTTCGCCGCCTCGCCCACACCGCACAGGCCGAGCCCCTCATAGGTGATCAGCTCGTTGTGGGCGAAGCAGTCGTGCAGCTCGACGACGTCGAGATCCGCAGGGCCAATGCCGGCGGCCTCATAGACCTTGTTCGCGGCATCGCGCGCCATGTCGTAGCCGACCACCTGCATCATGTCTGACGCACCGAAGGTCGACGGAGTGTCCGTCGTCATCGCCTGCGCCGCGATGCGCACCTGCTTGTTGAGGCCGTGCTGGTCGGCGAATTTCTCCGAGACCAGGATCGCGGCAGCGCCGCCGCAGGTCGGCGGGCACGCCATCAGCCGCGTCATCACGCCGGGCCAGATCACCTGGTCGTTCATCACGTCGTCGGCGGTGACTTCCTTGCGGAACAGCGCCAGCGGATTGTTCTTGGCATGGCGGCTTGCCTTGGCGCGCACTTTGGCGAAGGCAGAGAGCGGCGTGCCGTATTTCTTCATGTGGCTGAGGCCGGCACCGCCGAAATAGCGCAGCGCCAGCGGCACGCCGGGCGCGTCGACCAGCTTGTCGGCCGCGGCGTCGAAATCGTCGAACGCGCTCGGGCGATCGGTGAACACGGCCCCCAGCGCGCCGGGCTTCATCTGCTCGAAGCCGAGCGCCATCACGCAATCGGCCGCACCGGACTCGATCGCCTGCCGCGCCAGGAACAGCGCGGTCGAGCCGGTCGAGCAATTGTTGTTGACGTTGATGATCGGGATGCCGGTCATGCCCACCGGATAGAGCGCGCGCTGGCCGCAGGTGGAGTCGCCATAGACGTAGCCGACATAGGCCTGCTGGACACGGCCATAGTCGAGACCGGCATCGGCGAGCGCGAGCTTCGTCGCCTCGGCGCCCATCACGTGATACGGCGCATTGGCGCCGGGCTTGACGAACGGGATCATGCCGACCCCGGCAACATAGGTGCGTGACGTCATCGCGTGTCCTCCCGAAAATTACCCACTGGACTATTTGTTACCCATGGGTAATATACGGGCCACCACGCAGAGTCAATGCGGCAACGGCTCCACGACACCGGCTTCAAGACATGGACGACGGTCACATCCCCTCCTCCAGCCAATCCCCCTGGCTGCCCTTCGAGAGCCGGCGCCGCGCCCGCGACGAGAAGCGCGAGGCGGTGCTGCGCACGGCCGTAGCCCTATTCCTGGAACAGGGCTACCACGGCGCCACGCTGAACGAGGTCGCCAGGCAGCTCAACATCACCAAGCCGGCGCTGTACAATTACTTTCGCGGCAAGGACGAGATCCTCTACGAATGCTGGTCGATCGGTAATGAGTTGGTCGATGACTGCATCGCCGAGACCTCGGCAAGCACCGGCAGCGGCCTCAGCAAGCTACGCAAGCTGATCGTCCGCTATGCCGAGCTGATGACCGAGGACTACGGCAAGAGCCTGGTCCGCTTCGACCTCCGCGATCTCAGCGAGGACAACCGCAAGATCGTGCAGACGGCCAAGCGACACATCGACCGCGCCTTCCGCGACTATATCGCGCAGGGCGTTGAGGACGGTTCGGTGAAACCGTGCGACGCGAAGCTCGCGGCGTTCGCGATCGCAGGCTCGCTGAATTGGATCGGACACTGGTTCCAGCCCGGCGGTGAGATGACCGGGCGCGCCGTCGCCGAGGAGTTCGCGATCCGCCTCACCGAGGGGATCGCCACGACAGCAACGCGCAAGACAGCGCAGAAAGCAGCCGTTCCGGCTGCAGAGAAGGCGGACAAACCGCCTCGCAACGGAAACGCACCAAGGGAGGACGAGAGTGAACATCACACACGGACTGCGGCGCGCGCTGCAGGTCAATCCAAACGGGCTCGCGGTCGTCTGCGGTGAGCGGCGGCGCAACTGGCGCGAGGTCGGCACCCGCGTCGCCCGCCTCGCCGCCGCCATCCGCGGACTGGGAGCCAAGGACGGCGACCGCGTCGCGATCCTGTCGCTGAATTCCGACCGCTATCTCGAACTATACCTCGCCGTCGGCTGGGCCGGTGCCGTGATCGTACCGCTCAACATCCGCTGGTCGCCGATCGAGAACGAGGATGCGCTGCGCGACTGCCGCGCAACCATCCTGTTCGTCGACAAGGCGTTTGCAGCGGTGGGCACGACGCTGGCAAGCGCCATTCCCGGCCTGAAGCTGATCTATGCCGACGAGGGCGAGACACCCGCCGGGATGGAGAATTACGAGACGCTGATCGCGCGCAGCGAGCCGATGGCGGACGCGATGCGCACGCGCGACGATCTCGCCGGCATCTTCTACACCGGCGGCACCACCGGCCGCTCCAAGGGCGTGATGCTGAGCCACGGCAATCTGATGGCCAATGCGCTGAACGCCCTCGGCGAAGGCCTGTGGCCCAGCAGCACGATCTACCTGCACGCGGCGCCGATGTTCCATCTCGCCAACGGCGCGGCGATGTATTCGGTGCTGCTGTCGGGCGGCTCCAATGTCGTGATCCAGAGCTTCACGCCGGACGGCGTCGCCGCCGCCGTGCAAAAGGAGCGCATCACCGACGTGCTGCTGGTGCCGACGATGATCCAGATGTTCGTCGATCATCCGACGCTCGGCAATTACGACCTGTCGTCGCTGAAGCGGATCTCCTACGGCGCCTCCGTGATCAGCGACGCCGTGCTGATGCGCGCCATGAAGGCGCTGCCGCATGTCGAGTTCACCCAGGCCTATGGCATGACCGAGCTGTCGCCGATCGCGACGCTGCTGCACTGGAAGGAGCATATCGGCGACGGCCGCGCCAAGGGCCGGCACCGCGGCGCAGGTCGCGCCACCCTCGGCGCCGAAGTGAAGATCGTCGACGCTTTGGATCAAGTGGTGCCGCTCGGCACCGTCGGCGAGATCGCGGTGCGCGGCGATATGGTGATGATGGGCTATTGGGAGCGCCCGGAGGAGACCGCGCGCGCCGTGATCGACGGCTGGATGCACACCGGCGACGGCGGCTACATGGACGAAGACGGCTTCGTCTACGTTGTCGATCGCGTCAAGGACATGATCATCTCCGGCGGCGAGAACGTCTATTCGGCCGAGGTCGAGAACGCCCTCGCCCAGCACCCATCGGTGGCGCAATGCGCCGTGATCGGCATCCCGAGCGAACGCTGGGGCGAGCAGGTCCACGCCGTCGTGGTGATGAAGAGTGGCGCCAGCGCCACGCCGGACGAACTGATGGAGCACTGCAAGGCGCTGATCGCCGGCTACAAGTGCCCTCGCAGCGTCGACATCACCTCGACCCCGCTGCCGCTCTCCGGCGCCGGCAAGATCCTGAAGCGCGAGCTGCGCAAGCCGTATTGGGAGAACCGCGAGCGGCGGGTGGGCTGAGGCGCGCGGCACCAAGGTACATGCGCCACCGTCATTCCGGGATGGTCCGAAGGACCAGACCCGGAATCTCGAGATTCCGGGTTCGGTCCTGCGGACCGCCCCGGAATGACGACGTCTCATAACACCATTCTGCCGCGCCCGTTGACATCGCAGCTTGCGGCCGATTGGATCGATTCAGATTCAATCCAGCGAGTTCCGATGTCCGCACCTGATACCAATGCCGACGGCAAGCCCCGCCGCCTGATGCACCGCCGCTCCGTCGAATGTCTCGGCTATCTCCGCGACGACGGGCTGTGGGAGGTCGAGGCGCGGCTGGTCGACACCAAGCCCTATGCGCGGCAGGACAAGCATCGCGGCCTGCAGCAGCCCGAGGATCCCGTGCACGATATCCGGCTGCGGCTTGCGGTCGATGACAGTTTCACGATCCGCGAGACCGGCACCAATATGGCCTCGACGCCCTACCCGTCCTGCCTCGACGTCGAAGGCATCCTACAGCGGCTGGTCGGCGAACGCATCGGCAAGGGCTGGCGCGAGCTGGTCCGCAGCAAGATCGGCAGGCTGGAGACTTGCACCCATCTCGCCGAGCTCTTGGGTCCTGCGGTGACGACGCTGTTCCAGACCGCGACCTCGGGCAAGGACCCACAGGGCCGCGGCGCGCTCGATCACCAGCGCGACGTCACCGAGCCGCCGTTCTTCGTCGGCGGCTGCTATTCATGGCGGCTGGATGGACCCGTCGTCGCCGAGACCTTTCCGCAGTTCGCGAAAAAGCCTGTCGAGGTGAAGCAGGATTCGTGAGTGATGCCCGGCCACCGCCCGCGTGATAGTCTGTGAACGGACGATCAGGAGGTGAGCGTGGAGAAATACGGCGCGGGGTCGATCGTCGTCTCCGACTATGACCCCAACTGGCCCGTCTTGTTCGCGCAGGAGCGCGCGCGGATCGCACAGGCGCTCGGCGTATTCGCGTTGGCCATTGAGCATGTCGGCAGCACGGCCGTGCCGGGTCTCCCGTCGAAGCCGATCATCGACCTCTTGGTTGGCGTGCCGAGCCTCGAAGAGGCCAAGCAACGATGCATCGCGCCGCTTGAGGCGCTTGGCTATATCTACATGCCGGACTACGCGTCGTGGCTGCCCGGTGAACTGTTCTTCCGCAAGGGGCCTCCGGGTCCGTGGACCCACCATCTGCACGTGACGGAGCCGTCGCATCCGCGTTGGGAGGCGTTGGTGGTGTTTCGCGACTATCTTCGCGCACACCCCGAGGCGGCCCGCGCCTACGCCGACATCAAGCGGGGCCTTGCTGCTTCGTCAAAGGACAACATCGGGGCCTATCGAAACGGCAAAACCGCTTTCATCCAGGAGACAACGGCCAAGGCCCTTACATGGCGCGCAGCACGAGATTAAAGCACAAGCGGTCCCCGGCACCTGTACACGCTCGTCGCCCGACATGGGTCTTTGCAATCGGCCACTGCGCCACGCAGCCCTGCATCGCAATGGGTTGATCCACGCTGTGAGCTCACGTAGTCGTCCGGCATGAGCGAACATACGGCCGGCGCCAAGGCCGCAGCCCTTCCAGACACGAAAGCCATACTGCTCGGGGTCGCAACTGGCCTCGGCGCAGCGCTTTGCTGGGCGCTCGGCTTCGTCGCGACCCGGCACGGCCTGAAGGTCGGGTTCACGCCCGTCGACCTCCTGATGCATCGTTTCCTGTGGTCGGGCATCGTCTTCACTCCGCTGGTTCTGCGCGCCGGTCTGAAGGATCTCGGCGGCATCGGGTGGCGCCGTGGCATGGCGCTGATGGTGCTCGGCGGGCCGGTGATGTCGCTGATCAGCTATACTGGCTTCATGTTCGTGCCTCTGGGGCACGGCAGCGTGATCCAGCCTTCCTGCGCGACCCTGGGCGGACTGTTTCTCGCGGTCGTCCTGTTGAAGGAATCGATCTCACTCTCGCGCGTCGCCGGCGCCGTGGCCATCGTGGCCGGGCTTGCGGTGATCGGCAGCGAGTCGATCGGCCATATGGGATCGAGCGCCGTGATGGGCGATTTGATCTTCGTCACGACCGGACTGATGTTCGCAGGCTTCGCCACGCTGGTGCGCTATTGGCGGGTGTCGGCGTTTTCGGTGGCCACGGTCATCAGCGTGCTGTCGCTCTCGCTGTTTCCACTCTACGCCGCATCGGGAGGACTGGCTCGCGATGCGGCCATCGGGCTGAACGAGAATGCGCTGCAAGCGGTCGCCCAGGGCGTCCTGGCCGGCCCCGCAGCCATGTATCTGTTCGCGCTGTCGATCCAGCAGCTCGGCGTTGCCCGCGCTGCGGTCTTTCCTGCGACCGTACCGGTGCTGACCCTGCTGTTGGGGTGGCTATTGATTGGCGAGCCACCAACCACGCTGCAGGCGGCGGGGCTGGTCACCGTGTTGGCCGGATTCTATCTCGCGCAACGCCAAAGTTAGCACACGCGCCGCGCGGCCGACCCAATCACGCCGCGGCGGCATGTTCGGCCACGGCCTGCGGCGGGTTGCGGAAACCGATTGCGATCCGGTTGTAGGTGTTCATCAAACCGATCGCGATGGTCAGGTCGACCAGCTGCTTCTCGTCGAACACCGCGCGCGCAGCCCGGTAATCCTCGTCCGGGATCGCGGTCTCCGCGACGCGCGTAACCGTTTCGGCCCAGGCCAGCGCGGCACGCTCCTCGGCGTCGAACAGCGCCTCCGCCTCGCGCCAGACCTGCAGCAGCGCCAGCTTCTCGGTCCTGACGCCCATCTTCAGAAGCGAGCGCGTGTGCATGTCGAGGCAATAGGCACAGCCGTTGATCTGCGAGATCCGCAGATAGACCAGCTCGACCAGCTGCGCGGAAAGTCCACATTGCGTGAGATAGCCATAGACGCCGCCGAGCGCCTTGATGCCCGCGGGCGCGACTTTGTTGTAGTCGATGCGCATGCTCATTGCTTCTGCCCTTCCTTGTCGTAGACGGTCAGCGCCTTGTCGTTGCTGTCGACGACGAACACCGCGAGCAGCTTCGCCGGCTCAGTCGCGCTGGCGTTGCGTCCGAGTATGTGGTGCGCGCCCGGCAGCTCGAAGAAGCTGTCTCCCGCGCGATAAATGTGCGGCGCGGCCTCGCCTTCCACCTGGCTCTCGATCGCGCCCTGGAGGACGTAGACATAGAGAAAGCCCGACTTGGCGTGATGGTGCGGCGCCGAGGGCTCGCCCGGCGCGAAGTCGACCTCGGCCGCGACCAGCGACTTGCCGGGAATGTTCGGGATCACATGCTCGAATTTCGGCGTCACAGATTCCATCGCCATAGCGGGGGTCGCAACTGCGGCGCAGGCCAGCAAAGTCGTCAATAGGGTCTTCATCTCGTGCCTCCGTTGCTGACCGTTAGATGCGGGCACGGGGGTCCGAAAAGAAGCACCAAGAATGAACCGAATTGGTGTACCACGAGCCATGCCAAAGCCGCTTCCCATCGCGCTCGACCGCTCGGCCAAAACGCCACTCTCGGAGCAGATCAGCAAGGCGATCATGACCGCGATCGACAATGGCGTGCTGGTGCCGGGCGCCCGGCTGCCGTCGTGGCTCGACCTCGCCGCCCAGCTCGGCGTCGCGCGCGGCACGGTGCGGGCGGCCTACGACAGACTGTCGGACGCCCAGCACATCGTGTCGTCGAAGGCGAACGGGACCACCGTTGCGGAACGGCCAAGGAAAGCCGCCAAGCCCGACACACCGGTCGCACCCGGCTCGGTCGTGGAGATGTTCAGGGACCTCACCGGTGAAGGCATCTTCCGGATGGGCGTGCCGGCGCAGGACTCAGTGCCCGCCAAGCTATTGGCGCGGATCCGCGCGCGCGCCGTGCGGGCGGAATTGAGCGCGGTGGCCCGCACCACCGATCCGCGCGGCGAGCTCGAGTTGCGGCGGGAGATCGCGGCGCATCTGGCAATCGCGCGCGGGCTCGAATGCTCGCCCGCGCAGATCGTCATCACGTCAGGCTTCAGCGGCGGCCTTGGCCTCGCGCTGCGCGTGCTCGGCCTCGAAGGCCGCCGCGCATGGATGGAAGATCCGGGATTTCCTCTGACCCGAAAGGGGCTCGAGCTCGCTCGGCTCGAGCTGGTCCCGATCCCTGTCGACGGCAGCGGCGTCGATGTCGACCATGGCCTCAGGCACGCGCCGGACGCCGCGCTGGCGGTGGTGACGCCGGGACAGCAGGCGCCGCTCGGCCCGCCATTGTCGGAGAAGCGCCGCGCACAGCTGCTCGACTGGGCGGCGCAAACCGGCGGCTGGATCATCGAGGACGACTATCTCGGCGAATTGCAGCTCGATGGCCGCGCCGCGCCCGCGCTCGCCTCGCTCGATCGCGCCGGCCGCGTGATCCATCTCGGCTCCTTCAGCAAGACGATCTCGCCGACGCTGCGGCTTGGCTTCCTGGTTGCGCCCGAGCCATTGGCCGCGCAGTTCGCCGATGTCGCGACCTGCCTCGTTCCTGCCCCCGGACCTGCCGTGCAGCTCTCGACCGCAGAGTTCATGCGCGATGGCCACTACATCCGCCATCTCAGGCGAACCAAGCGGGCCTATTGCGACAACCGCGACGCGTTGACATCAGCGCTGCGGCCGTGGAGCAACGACGTCCGGGTTGCCGGCCTCGCCGTGATGCTGACGCTGCCGGACAAGACCTCCGATGTCGAGATCGCGCGGCGGGTGCTGGCGCACGGGCTTGCGCCCGCCCCGCTCTCGCCCTGGTATCTCTCACCGAAGCGAACGCAGCCCGGCCTGCTGCTCGGCATCGCAACGGTGCCGGATCGCGGCGTTCCCGCCGCATGCAAGCGTCTGTTCGAGGCGATCCGCGGCCAAGGTCGTACACAAGGCGCGCCCGTGGCGCGCCGCGTCAGGAAGCCCGCAGACCCGTAAGGGCGAAGCTCAACGTCCGCAGCCGCTGGCGCGCCTCGGCGTCATAGGCCTGCGCATGGGCGCGGGCCTTGCGCTTGCCGTCGAAGAACAGCCCGCTTTGGCCGGCGACGTCTTCGCCCTGGATGAGACGCAGGATGGCATCGCCGCCCTGCTCGACGGTCGAGATCGGCGTGACGCCGCTGGCGCGCACCATCGTGGTGTTCATGTAGGTCGCCGGGTGCAGCGCGTTGACGGTGACGCCGGTGCCTTCCAGCTCGGCGGCAAGGTCGATGGTGAACATGATCTGCGACAGCTTGCTCTGCGCATAGGCGCGGCCGCCGCTGTAGTTCTTCGTGATCATCACGTCGTCGAAATCGATCGGGTGCTGGCCGACCGAGGCGACATTGACGATGCGCGCCGGCGCGCTCGCCTTCAGCCGAGGCAGCAGAAGGTGCGCGAGCAGGAAGCCGGCGAGATAGTTGACGGCAAAGCGCAGCTCATAGCCGTCCTTGCTGGTCTGCCGCGCCGGCCCCTCGTTCTGCGAGCCGATGCCGGCGTTGCTCACGAATACATCGAGGCGCTCCTGATCGTCGAGCACCAGCTGGGCGAACTCGCGGACCTCGGCGAGCGAGGAAAGATCGGCCTGATAGAACATCGGCTCGCGGCCGCTGGCCCGCTTGATCTCGTCGGCGAGGGTCTGCGCCCTCTGCGTATCGCGGCCATGGATCAGGACCCGGGCGCCGGCAGCCGCCAGCTTCAGCGCGACGTAGCGGCCGACGCCATCGGTGGAACCGGTGATCAGCACCGTCTTGCCTGCCATGTTCATCGAACTTGCCTTTCGATCGCTCGCCCAGCGCAGCCACCAAGGATAAATACGCCGCGTGAACTTTGCCATGGCATGCCAGGGCACCATCCGCACCAAAACGGCGTCCGAGATGACTCCGACCACAGCCCTCCTCCATCTCCACAATGCGTACAGCTTGTCGCGCGGCCTGCGGACGCGCGGCGCCGCGCCGCGCGTCAACGTGAGTGGATTCTGGTATCGTCGATATGAACGACAAAGCCAGGATACCGGAATGTCCTCGACCATTCCAGACGGGATCTTGCGGAAGGCTCCCTTGCTGGAGCCATTCGGCATGCTCGTGTTGTTCGGCGTGCTGACCGCGCTGCCGATCGTCCTGACGCTTCGTCTGGTTGAGCCCGCACTCGTGCTGCCCGCGCTCAGCCTGCTGTTGTTCGCGGAGGCAGCCATTGCCGCGCTTGCGGCGCGCGTGATCCACGTGCGCACGAGCGCGGCGAACCTCACGCTGTGGGATTTTGCCGGTGCCTTCACCTTCATGGGGTGTGCAGCGGCGATCCTCGGCGAGCCGGATCAGGCGGCGCTGTTCTTCGAGGAACAGGCGGCGCTTCGTCCGGACTAGCATGATCCGGAAAAGTGTGAAGCGGTTTTCCGAACAGATCATGCTCAAATAAGAAGCTAAAGTGCGATGACGCTTCTCATCGCGCTTTAGCGACCGTAATCCCAGGCCGGGCCCCTCTGGCAGCCACAAGCTGCGATGTCGGACTGGAACTCAGTTGGAGTGGCCCTGCTTCGACCCGCGACGTGACACCGTCGTGGCGGATTTGCCGTCGGCACGACGGCCGCATCTGGATTCGTCGAGACGGTCCGCTCCCCGACCTCAAGGGGATGATTCATGTCCGAACTGCTCTCACTCGAGGCACTCAGCGCCTTGCTGCAAGTCGTCGTCATCGATCTCGTGCTGGCCGGCGACAATGCCGTCGTGATCGGCCTTGCCGCGGCAGGCCTGCCGGCAACGCAACGCGGCAAGGCGATCCTGATCGGCATCGGCGCCGCGACGCTGCTGCGCATCCTGTTCGCGCTCCTCACCACGCAATTGATGCAGATCGTCGGCCTGCTGCTGGCCGGCGGCATCCTCTTGCTGTGGGTGTGCTGGAAGATGTGGCGTGAGCTGCGCGCCAGCGCGCACGGGACCACCGCGTTGGATGGCATCGACGGCGCGGAGGTGCCGCGCAAGACGCTATGGCAGGCGACGACGCAGATCATCGTCGCCGACGTCTCGATGTCGCTCGACAACGTGCTGGCGGTTGCCGGTGCGGCGCGCGAGCAGCCGATCGTGCTGGTGTTCGGCCTTGCGCTCTCGATCGCGATGATGGGCGCGGCCGCCACTTTCATCGCGCGGCTCTTACAGAACCACCGCTGGATCGCCTATGTCGGCCTCGCCGTGATCCTCTATGTCGCCGTCGACATGACCATTCGCGGCGCGTCCGAGATCGCCAAGGTCGCGCCGGCCTGACGACCGACAACAAAACGGCGGGCCTTCCGGCCCGCCGTTCAGCAAATCGAAGACGCGCGTTGCGTCAGTGGATCTCGGCCGAACGCTTCAGCGCGTCCTTCAGCTTCTCGAGCGTGAAGTCCTTGCTGCGTGCGATGTCCAGGATCGGAGTCTCGCGGCGGCCGCAGAGCTCGGCGGCCTCGGGCAGCTTCGCCGCGATCTCATAGGGGATCACGATCGCGCCGTGGCTATCGGCGTGGATCAGGTCGTCGGAGCGCACCGTCATGCCGGCGACGCGGACCTCGCCGCCAAAACTTTCGGCATGCACCCAGGCATGCGACGGGCCGATCGAGCCGGCCAGCGCCTGGAAGCCCGGCGCCCATTGCGGGATGTCGCGGATCGAGCCGTCGGTGATGACGCCGAGGCAGCCGAGCGCCTTGTGTACGGCGCTCTGCACCTCGCCCCAGAACGCGCCATAGCCGACGTCGGGACCGTCGATGTCCTGGATCACAGAGATGCGCGGACCGAAGCCGGTGCCGACATATTCGTAATAGTCGATGCGTCGCTTCGACTGCTCTTCGGCCGAGAGGCCGGATTTCAGCACCGAGCGGATCGCGACCGTGCGCGCATAGCCGACGATCGGCGGCAAGGTCGGGAACGGGCAGACCAGCGGCTTCACGGTGTAGCCGATCAGACGGCGCTCGGGCGCTACGATCTCCATCGCGTTGCAGATCGTCGGCGTGTCATAGCGCGCCAACGCTTCAAGGACAGAGGCAGGAAGCGGGGCGGAAGCGGATGTCGTCACGGCGTTTCTCTCCTGATTTTTGGCGTCAGATTTCTTTGTTTGAGCATGATGCTTTCGGAAAACCGGTTTCCACTTTTCCGGATCATGCTCAAGCGGGCCGCCCCAGCCTATAGCCGAGATCGCTGGCGAACCCAACCGAGGCACGCTCATGGCTGATATTTGCGGAAGTGCTCCATCACCGTCACCCTGAGGAGCGCGGAACGCGCATCTCGAAGGTCGGCGGCCCGTCTGTGGCGGTGCATCCTTCGAGACGCGCTACGCGCTCCTCCAGCGACAAAGGCGAAGCCTTTGCGCGGGGACGACGGATCACACGGGGGCCTTAATGCAGATGCGTCGGACGGTCGTCGTGGTCGCTCTCCGCGACCGGCGCCGCGTAGGAAGCCGCAGGCGATGTCGCCGCCGGCGCGCTCGCGGCTTGCGTCTGCGCCACAAGCTGGCGCTCCTGGTCGCGATAGGACTTCCAGCCCCAGGGCAGGCTGATCAGGTAAGCCACCGAACCCGCCGACAGGATGTGCCAGGGGTAGCCGATCAGCAGCGCGACGAAGAACACCACGGCGACGAACACCGGCAGCACCATCTCCGGCGGCACGCGCATCTTCACGGTCTTGCCGGAGAACACCGGCAGGCGCGACACCATCAGGAAGGCGATCAGCAGCGTGTAGAATGCCGTCAAGGTCGCCGGCGGCATCGGCACGCCGAGGAAGGCGAGATAGATCGGCAGCAGCACGGTGATCGCACCGGCCGGCGCCGGCACGCCGGTAAAGTAATTCGCGGCGAAAGCCGGCTTGTTCGGATCGTCGATCGAGGCATTGAAGCGCGCAAGGCGCAGGCCACCGGAGATCGCGAACACCATCGCGGCAATCCAGCCGCCATTGTTCAATTCGTGCAGCTGCCAGAAATACAGGATCAGGCCCGGCGCGACGCCGAAATTGACGAAGTCGGCGAGGCTGTCGAGCTCGGCGCCGAATTTCGACTGGCCCTTGATCATGCGGGCGACGCGGCCGTCGATGCCGTCGAGGATCGCGGCGAACACGATGGCGGCGACCGCCAGCTCCATCCGCCCTTCCGTCGACAGCCGGATCGCGGTCAGGCCGGCGCAGATCGCCAGCAACGTGATCATGTTCGGCACCAGCATCC
Organism: Bradyrhizobium sp. CER78; assembly: GCF_029846235.1. Lineage (GTDB taxonomy): Bacteria > Pseudomonadota > Alphaproteobacteria > Rhizobiales > Xanthobacteraceae > Bradyrhizobium. The sequence continues at coordinate 79,104 of NZ_JARVWP010000024.1, read as the reverse complement.
GCACCGGGATCGGGCGGAACCGGCGGCGGCGAAGCTCGCTGGAATTGTTATCGAATGGCGTCATGGCCCGATGAATATAGCAAGCATGGCCCCGCTCCGCCATCGGCGCGGGAACCGGCTGATTGGGCTAGCGAAAGAGAGTTAATCGGCGCGGTAGGTGCGGCCAGGATCGGCACCGCGGAAATCCGCCAGGATGGTCTCGCCGGCAACCGCGGTCTGCCCCTCGGAGACCAGCGCCTTGGTACCCTCGGGCAGGTAGACGTCGAGCCGCGAGCCGAACCGGATCAGGCCGAAACGCTCGCCGGCACCGATCGACTGGCCTTCCTTGACGAAGCAGACGATGCGGCGCGCCACGAGGCCCGCGATCTGGACCACGCCGATGCGCCCGTTCGAGCTCGAGATGACCAACGAATTGCGTTCATTGTCCTCGCTCGCCTTGTCGAGCTCGGCATTGATGAACGCGCCGGGCCGGTAGGCGATGCGGTCGATGCGGCCGGCCACCGGGCTGCGGTTCACATGGCAGTTGAACACGCTCATGAACACCGAGACCCGCGGCAGCGGCTTGTCGCCGAGGCCGAGTTCGGCCGGCGGCAGCGCCTGCACCACCATGGAGACGCGGCCGTCGGCCGGCGACACCACGATGCCGTCGCGCAGCGGCGTCACCCGCACGGGGTCGCGGAAGAACAGCGCGCACCAGACCGTGAGCAGCGTCCCGATCCAGCCCAGCGGGGTCCAGATCCAGAACAGGATCAGGCTCGCCAGAGCGAATCCGCCGATGAAGGGATAGCCCTCGGGGTGGATCGGCGGGATCTGCGCGCGGATGGAATTGGCGATCGACATCAGAACTCGCTGTGGTACCCCGCCCCTGCGGCGGGAGACGCCCTAAAGCGCGATCATCGCGCTTTAGTCGGTTGCTTTAGGCATGATCTTTTCGGAAAACCGCTTCGCACTTTTCCGGATCATGCCCTAATCGACTATTCCGCGGCGGTCGGCAAGGGTTTCTCACCCGCGTCAGGGGTGGAATTGTCCGACGACTCCGTGACTGCCGGCGGCAGGCGATTCGGCGCGGTACCGTCCTCGTCGACCTGGGCGAGCCGTTCGCGGGCCTCCTCGGCCTCGCGCTGCCGGTTCCACATGCTGGCGTAGAGGCCGTCGGCGGCCAAAAGCCGCGCGTGGGTGCCGCGCTCGGCGATGCGGCCCTGGTCCAGCACGATGATCTCGTCGGCGCCGACGATGGTCGACAGCCGGTGCGCGATGACCAGCGAGGTGCGGTTGCGCGAGACCCGCTCCAGCGCGCCCTGGATCTCGTGCTCGGTATGGCTGTCGAGCGCGGAGGTCGCCTCGTCCAGCACCAGGATCGGCGGCGCCTTCAAGACCGTGCGCGCGATCGCGACGCGCTGCTTCTCGCCGCCGGAGAGCTTCAGGCCGCGCTCGCCGACCGGCGTCTCATAGCCCTGCGGGGACATCCGGATGAAGCCGTCGATCTGGGCGAGCCGCGCGGCCTCCTCAACCTCCTCATTGCTGGCGTCCCAGCGGCCGTAGCGGATGTTGTAGCGGATGGTGTCGTTGAACAGCACGGTGTCCTGCGGCACCATGCCGATCGAGGCTCGCAGGGACGCCTGCGTCACGCTCTTGATGTCTTGGCCGTCGATCAGGATGCGGCCGCCGGAGACGTCGTAGAGCCGGAACAGGAGCCGCGAGATCGTCGACTTGCCGGCGCCGGAGGGACCGACGATCGCGACCGTCTTGCCGGCCGGCACCTCGAAGCTCAGGCCTTTCAGGATCGGCCGGTCAGGCTCGTAGGAGAAGCGGACGTCCTCGAAGCGCACGCTGCCGGCGGACACCGCGAGCGGCTTGGCGCCGGGCACGTCCTCCACCTCCGGATCGCGCTCCAGCACGTCGAACATCTTCTCGATGTCGATGATCGCCTGCTTGATCTCGCGATAGACCATCCCCATGAAGTTCAGCGGCACGTAGAGCTGGATCATCATCGAATTGATCAGCACGAAATCGCCGACGGTGTGGGTGCCGTTGCGGATGCCGAACGCGCACATCAGCATGGTCGCGGTCAGGCCGGCGGTGAAGATGATCGCCTGCCCGGTGTTGAGCACCGCAAGCGAGGTGTAGGTCTTCACGCTGGCCTGCTCGTAGCGCTGCATCGAGCGGTCGTAGCGGCTCGCCTCGCGCTCCTCGGCGCCGAAATATTTCACCGTCTCGTAGTTCAGCAGCGAGTCGATCGCCTTGGTGTTCGCCTCGGTGTCGGAATCGTTCATCTTGCGGCGGATCTCGATCCGCCACTCGGTCGCGATGTAGGTGAAGTACATGAACACGACGACGGTGAGCAGCACGGCGAGCACGTAGCGCCAGTCGAACTGCCAGAGCAGGATCCCCGCCAGCAGCGTGACCTCGACGATGGTCGGGATCAGCTGCAGGATCACCATCCGCACGATGGTCTCGATGCCGGAGCGGCCGCGCTCCAGGACGCGGGTCAGGCCCCCGGTCTTGCGCTCCAAATGGAAGCGCAGCGACAGCTCGTGCATGTGGACGAAGGTGATGTAGGCGAGCCGCCGCACCGCGTGCATCGCGACGCGGGCGAAGATGCCGTCGCGCCACTGCGTCAGCACCGCCATGATGATGCGCACCGCGCCATAGCTGATCGTCATCAGCACCGGCGAGGCGATCAACCACAGCACCCAGTTCGACGACTCGACCGGCGCCGAGCCCGCGCCATTCAGCGCGTCGATCGCCCATTTGAAGGTGAACGGCACCGACAGCGTCGCGAGCTTGGCGAACAGCAGCAGCACCACCGACCAGATGACACGCATCTTCAGATCGGCGCGATCGCCGGGCCAGATGTAGGGCCAGAGATGAACGAGGGTACCGAGCAGCGTGCCCTTCTCGGCGGCCGGCGGCGTAGCCGTGCGCTGATCGGCAGCGGTCATAGTCGGTTGCGGCGGCACCATCAGGAGCCCGCTCTCGCCGTCATGGCGCGGCGGTCCGCTGCCACATCTTTTCCACGATTTGCCATTGTGCCCGTCATATAGATCGTTTGAACGCGGCGTACAGGCTTATGACGAAAATTGTTCGCGATTCGCGGGAATTTACGGGATTTTTTGGCCCTCAATCCCCATATGCGAGTCTTGACCCTCTTTACGCTGCAGTGCCACAAGGATCGTATGAACCAAATCAAGACCGTCTGTGTTTATTGCGGCTCCGGCCCCGGTAACAATCCCCGCTTCGTTGAAGCTGCCATCGCGCTAGGCAAGGCCTTTGCCGAAAGCAACGTTCGCCTGGTCTATGGCGGCGGCTCGATCGGCCTGATGGGCGCGGTCGCAAAGTCCACGCTTGACCATGGCGGCTCCGTCACCGGCATCATTCCCGAATTCCTGCGGGCGCGCGAGAATGCGCTGACCTCGGTTCAGGAGATGATCGTCACGCCCGACATGCATGAGCGCAAGCGGCTGATGTTCGAGCGCTCGGACGCGTTCGTGGCACTGCCCGGCGGCATCGGCACCTTGGAGGAACTGGTCGAGCAACTGACCTGGCAGCAGCTCGGCCGCCACTCCAAGCCGATCCTGCTCGCCAACATCGACAATTTCTGGGAGCCCCTGCTCTCGCTGCTGAACCACATGCGGATGACCGAGTTCATCCGCCCGACGCTGCCGATCAACGTCCTGATGGCCGACCGCGTCGACGACATCCTGCCGCGGCTGCGGTCGGCGGTGGCCGGCAAGCCGGCAGCCGCGAAGGAGCTCGCCCCCGAAGTGGCGCGGCGGCTGTAGGCGGGCGTATTCGCGCCTGAGTTAGCTCGCGCAGCTCTCTAACCCGTCATCCTGAGGAGCGCGAAGCGCGTCTCGAAGGATGAACGGCCCGGCTGGTGGCCGTGCATCCTTCGAGGCTCGCAAGGGCTCGCACCTCAGGATGACGGGTCGAGGTGAGCGCGCTAGTCCACTGAGCTGCTACTCATTCGGAAACGTCACGGCCTCGATGCGGTTGCCGTCGGGGTCGAGGACGAAGGCCGCATAATAGCGCACACGGTCGTGCGGGCGCAGGCCTGGCGGACCATCGGAGAGACCGCCGGACGCCAGCGCAGCGGCGTGGAAGGCATCGACCTCGGCGGTGGTCTTCGCGCGCAGGCAGATATGGGTGCCGCTCTCATGCGCGACGTGCGCCATCGTGGCGCGCAGATTGATCCAGAATTCGGGATAGGCCTTGCCGAAGCCGATCGTCACCGGCCGCGTGACGAGGCGGCTCAGGCCAAGCGCGGCCAGTGTCGGCTCATAGAATCGCGCGGCGCGCTCGAGATCGCGGACGCCGACGGAAACGTGGTCGATCATGGTGGCAGTCCTTCCGCTTGTCATTCCGGGATGGTCCGAAGGACCAGACCCGGAATCTCGAGATTCCGGGTTCGGTCCTGCGGACCGCCCCGGAATGACGGATCAATTGCTCACGCCTGCGCGCCCGACTTCACCAGCTTGTAGAATACCGAATCCATCAGCGCCTGGAACGAGGCGTCGATGATATTGGGCGAGACGCCGACCGTGGTCCAGCTCTCGCCGGTCTCGTCCTCGCTTTCGATCAGAACCCGCGTGACCGCCTCGGTGCCGCCATTGAGGATACGCACGCGGTAGTCGATCAGCTTCAGGCCATCGATGTATTTCTGGTACTTGCCGAGGTCCTTGCGCAGCGCCACGTCGAGCGCGTTGACCGGGCCGTTGCCTTCGGCGGCCGAGATCAGGTGCTCGCCGTCGACGTCGACCTTCACGACCGCGAGCGCCACGGTGACGCGCTGGCCGTTGGCGTTGTAGCGCTGCTCGACATTGACGTCGAACTGCTCGACCTTGAAATATTCCGGCACCTTGCCGAGCGTGCGGCGCGCCAAGAGGTCGAACGAGGCGTTGGCGGATTCATAGGCGAAGCCCGCGGCCTCGCGCTCCTTCAACTCCTCGACCAGCCGCGTCAGGCGCGGATCGCTCTTGTCATAGGCGATGCCGGCACGGTCGAGCTCGGCCATCACGTTGGAGCGGCCGGCCTGATCCGAGACCAGCACCTTGCGGTGGTTGCCGACGGTCTCCGGCAGCACGTGCTCGTAGGTCTGCGGATCCTTCATGACGGCAGAGGCATGAATGCCGGTCTTGGTGACGAAAGCGCTCTCGCCGACATACGGCGCGTGACGGTTCGGCGCGCGGTTCAGCATGTCGTCGAGCGTGCGTGACACCTTCATCAGCGTCGCCATCTTCTCGGTGGTGACGCCGATCTCGAACTTGTCGGAAAACTCCTGCTTCAGCTTTAGGGTCGGGATCAGTGAGCAGAGATTGGCGTTGCCGCAGCGCTCGCCGAGGCCGTTGAGCGTGCCCTGGATCTGCCGCGCGCCGGCGCGCACCGCGGCGAGCGAGTTGGCGACCGCCTGCTCGGTGTCGTTATGGGCATGAATGCCGACATGGGCGCCGGGCACCTGCGTGACGACATCAGCGACGATGGTCTCGATCTCATGCGGCATGGTGCCGCCATTGGTGTCGCATAGGACCACCCAGCGCGCGCCGGCCTGATAGGCCGCAGTCGCGCAGGCGAGCGCGTAGTCGCGATTCTCCTTGTAGCCGTCGAAGAAATGCTCGCAGTCGACCATCACCTCGCGGCCGAGCGCCTTGGCGGCGGCGACGCTGTCGCGGATCGAGGCGAGGTTCTCCTCATTGGTGGTCTCGAGCGCGACCCGGACCTGGTAGACGGAGGATTTCGCGACGAAGCAGATCGCGTCCGCCTTGGCCTCGAGGATGCCGGCGAGCCCCGGGTCGTTCGAGGCCGAGCGCCCCGGCCGCCGCGTCATGCCGAAGGCGGTGAAGCGGGCGTGGTCGAACGCAGGTTTCCTGCTGAAGAACTCGGTATCGGTCGGATTCGCACCGGGATAGCCGCCCTCGACATAGTCGATGCCGAGCTGGTCGAGCATGCCCGCGATCACCTGCTTGTCCTGCAGCGTGAAGTCGACGCCATTGGTCTGCGCGCCGTCGCGCAGCGTGGTGTCGAACAGATAGAGGCGCTCGCGGCTCATGCGTGGCCTCCGGGCGCGGCAACGCCGTCGAGCGTCTTCTGCATCGTGGTGTTGGCGAGCCATTCGTCGCCGATGGTCACCGAATTGCGCTGCTGTGCGGCGTAGCCGCGCTTGCGGAAGAATTCGAGCGCAGTGTCGCTGGCATCGACCTTCAGGGTCTTGGTGCCGCGGGCGCTCGCGATCTTCTCCAGCGCATCGCACAGCGCGGCGCCGACACCCTGCCCCACGGCACTCGGATGCACGTAGAGCATGTCGACATAGTCGGCGCCCTTCAGCGAGGCGAAGCCGACAGGCGCGCCCTGCAACGTCGCGATCAGCGTCAGTTGCCCGGCGAGCTTCTTGCCGAACGCCGCCTCGTCATCGGCAGCCGCCGCCCAGGCCTCCTGCTGCGCTTCGCTGTAATCGTCGCCGGTCAGGTCCATGATCGACGCCGCGAAGATCGCCGCCAGCAGTGGCGCATCGTCAGGCAGATACGGGCGCAACGCGGGTGCGGAACGGCTCATCGCGCGATCTCCCAGGTGGTGCCTTCCTTGGAGTCCTTGATCACCACGCCCATCGCGGCGAGCTGATCGCGGATCCGGTCGGACTCCTTGAAGTCCTTGCGCGCACGCGCCGCGGTGCGCTCGCCGATCAATGCCTCGACCGCGGCAGCATCGACGCCGCTCGCCTGCTGCTTGCGCGCCTCCCACGCCGCCGCGCTTTCCGACAGGAAGCCGAGCAGCCGCAGCGAACCGGCAAATTCCTTGCGGCCCGCCTCGCTGCTCGCGGCAGCATTCCGCAGGCCGTGCAGCACGGCCATCGCCTGCGCGGTGTTGAGATCGTCGTAGAGCGCCTCGACCATCGCCGGCGACGGCGCGCCGGGCTCGGCATCGGCCGCGACCGCATACCAGTCGTCGAGCGTCCTTGCGGCTTCTTCCGCGCTCTTCAGCGTCCAGTCGAGCGGCGAACGGTAGTGCGTTCGGAGCATGCTGAGCCGCAGCACCTCGCCCGGCCAATCCGCCAGCAGATCGCGGATCGTGAAGAAGTTGCCGAGCGACTTCGACATCTTCTCGCTTTCGATCTGCAGGAAACCGTTGTGCATCCAGACATTGGCCATGCGGTCGGTGTGAAACGCGCAGCAAGTCTGCGCGAGCTCGTTCTCATGGTGCGGGAACACCAGGTCGATGCCGCCGCCATGGATGTCGAACTTCTCGCCGAGATGCTTCCAGGCCATCGCCGAGCATTCGATGTGCCAGCCGGGCCGGCCCTCGACCGCAATGCCTGCCGGCGACGGCCAGGACGGCTCGCCCGGCTTCGACGGCTTCCACAACACGAAGTCGGTGTTGTCGCGCTTGTAGGGCGCAACGTCGACGCGGGCACCCGCGATCATCTCGTCGAGCGAGCGCTTCGACAGCGCGCCGTAGCGCGGCAGCACCGAATTGGCCGCGTTCATCGCCTGCGGCGAGAACAGCACGTGATCTTCGGCGACATAGGCAAAGCCGCCGGCGACCAGCTTCTCGATGATCGCGCGCATCTCCGGGATGTGCTCGGTCGCGCGCGGCTGCACGGTCGGGGTCAAGCAGCCGAGCGCTGCAACGTCATCCTGATACTGCTGGTAGGTCTGCTCGGTGACCTTGCGGATCGCCTCGTTCAGCGGCACGCCGGGATAGTCCCGCGCGGCGCGGACGTTGATCTTGTCGTCGACGTCGGTGATGTTGCGGACATAGGTCACGTGGCCGGCGCCATAGCGATGGCGCAGCGCGCGGAACAGCACGTCGAAGACAATGGCCGCCCGGCCGTTGCCGATATGGGCGAAGTCGTAGACCGTCGGTCCGCAGGCATACATGCGGACATTGTTGGCATCGAGCGGCACGAATGGCCGCTTCTCCCGGGTCAACGTGTCGTAAAGGCGCAATTCCATGGATCACCGTCCCTTGCGGCCGGGCGTCCAGTGATTCTCAGGGGATTGAGAAAAGACGGCCTCAGCCAGCAAATCGCTAGCTCATAATCTCGCGGCAAATGCTGCAGATGGCGAGGTGGCCGTTCATGGTTCCACCATGTCTCATGGCCCCATTATCGCGTCAAGGGGCTGTTTTCAGGCTCTTTGCAACGCGCCGGGTGTCGAAATCACGCCAACGCCCTCATGGTTAATCATTATTAAGGAATTGGGCGTATCCGGACGCCTGCGGATTCCCCGCCATTTTGACCGGTGCACCATGCGGCCCTTTTCAGCATTGATTGCCTGCACGCTCTTCGTTGCCCCTGCCTTCCTTGTCCCCTCGGCCGCGCTGGCCGACAGCCGCGTTTTCATCGTCGCCAACCAGGCCGACGGCTACGGCATCGACCAGTGCCTCGCCCATGGCGACCGTTGCGGCGCGTCCGCCGCCCGCGCCTACTGCCGCTCACGGGATTTTGCGCAGGCCACCAATTACCGCCGCGTCGATCCGGACGAGATCACCGGCGCGGTTCCGGACGCCGCCAACCAGAAATGCACCGGCAATAGCTGCGGCGAATACGTCGCCATCACCTGTCAGCGCTGAGCCAAGCTGCTGGACAAACGGGGTTATTGCCACACCTGCGCCCCGGAAACGACGTGACGCTGCCCCGAGAAAAGGCTATTGCAGCGGCCTTGCCTGCGCGCTTTGGCGTTGCTCGCCGCGCGGCGTCGTTTTAATGGCCGGATATGCCCAATAGCTCCCGTTCTCGCTTCTCCCGCTGGTTTTCGACTTGCGCCCTGTTGGGCGCAATCGCCCTGCCCACCACGGATGCCCTGGCGCAGGTGCCGCCTGGCCCGCCCGGCCCGGCGCCCCAGGGCGCCCAGCCCAATCCGCAGGCCAATCCGATGTGCGTGCGGCTCGAGGGCCAGCTGGCGGCGATCGATCGCGGCGGCGGCAGCGGCGATCCGGCCAAGGACGAGCAGATCCGCCGCTATCAGGACGCGGCAACGCGGCAGCAGGGCGAACTCGATCGCGTGACGGCGCAGGCCCGGCGTATGGGCTGCGACAGCTCCGGGTTCTTTTCGCTGTTCAACAACAATTCGGCGCAGTGCGGACCGGTCAACAACCAGATCCAGCAGATGCGCGCCAATCTCGACCAGATGACCGCCAATCTCGAACGGTTGCGCACCGGCGGGCTCGGCGGCGCCGACCGCGAGAACCAGCGCCGCTCGGTATTGACCGCGCTGGCGCAGAACAATTGCGGCCCGCAATACGCCGCGGCCGCCGCACGTGGCCCCGGCAATTTCATCGAGAACCTGTTCGGCGGCGGTGGCGGCGGCGCCAATCCGAATACGCCGCTGCCCCCGCCCGACGCGCAATATGGCGGGCAGTCCGGCACCTTCCGCACCGTCTGCGTCCGCACCTGCGACGGCGCCTATTTCCCGATTTCGTTCGCGACCTCGTCGGCGCGCTTTGCCGCCGACGAGCAGATCTGCAAGGCGCAGTGCCCGGCCGCGGAGGCCAGCCTGTTCGCCTACCGCAATCCCGGCGAAGACATCAACCAGGCGGTCTCGATCAGCGGCCAGTCCTACTCGTCGCTGCCGAACGCCTTCAAGTACCGCACCGAGTTCAATCCGTCGTGCTCCTGCAGGGCGGCCGGCCAGAGCTGGGCCGAGGCGTTGAAGGCGGTCGACGACCAGACGGCCGCTGCGCAGCAGGGCGACATCATCGTCACCGAGGAGAGCGCGCGGAAGATGCAGCAGCGCGCGCAGACCAAGGCGGCCGCCGGCAAGAAGGGCGCGCCGGCTGCGGCTCAACAGCAGCAGCCCGCCGCCGCTGACGCCACGGCGCCGGCCGCGCCCGCAAGCGACGGTCAAATCCGCACGGTCGGCCCGACCTTCATCCCGAAGCAGAAGTAGAAGTCCATCCGCGAACTCTCTTCACCTCTCCCGCTTGCGGGAGAGGGAGAAGAGCCTCGTGGCACTCGAGAGGGTTCACCCCTCGAACGCCTCCGCCGACGCGCGCGAGGTGCGCGTCAGCAGCTTCTCGTCGGGCTCCGGCAGCGCTTTGCCGAAATCGCGGAAGCGGTTGGTGATGGGATAGCGGCGGTCGCGGCCGAAATTCTTCCGCGTCACTTTCACCCCCGGCGCGGCCTGCCGCCGCTTGTATTCGGCGATGTTGAGCAGGCGGTCAACGCGCGTCACCACGTCGCGATCGAAGCCGGCCTCGATGATGGTCGCAAGCGGCTCCTCGCGCTCCACGAGGCGCTCGAGGATCGCGTCCAGCACCTCGTAGGGCGGCAGCGAATCCTGGTCGGTCTGGTTCTCGCGCAACTCCGCCGTCGGCGGTCGGATGATGATGTTGACCGGGATCACCTCGCCCGACGGCCCGAGCGCACCGTCCGGCTTCCAGGCATTGCGCAGGCTGGACAGGCGGAACACCTCGGTCTTGTAGATGTCCTTGATCGGGTTGAAGCCGCCATTCATGTCGCCGTACAGCGTGGCGTAGCCGACCGACATTTCCGACTTGTTGCCGGTCGTCACCACCATGGCGCCGGTCTTGTTGGAGATCGCCATCAACAGCGTGCCGCGGGCGCGCGCCTGCAAATTCTCCTCGGTGATGTCACGCTCCATGCCAGCAAACACCGGTGCCAGGATTGTCTCGAACCCGTTCACGGCGTCGGCAATCGGCAGGATCTCGTAGCGGATGCCGAGCGCGGCGGCGAGCTTGGCGGCATCGTCGAGCGATACCTGCGCGGTGTAGCGGAACGGCAGCATCACGCCGCGCACCTTGTCGGCACCAAGCGCATCGACCGCGATCGCCGCACACAGCGCCGAGTCGATGCCGCCGGAGACGCCGAGCAGCACGCCGGGAAAGCCGTTCTTGCGGACGTAGTCGCGCAGGCCAAGCACGCAGGCGGCGTAATCGGCCTTGTCGCCCTCGAGCTGCGCCGTGCTCGGCCCGGAGCAGCGCCAGCCGTCCGCGGTCTTGCGCCAGGTCAGCGTCGTGATGTTCTCCTCGAACGCCGGCAGCTGCGCCGCGACCGACAGATCGGCATTCAGCGCGAACGAGGCGCCGTCGAAGATCAGCTCGTCCTGGCCGCCGACCTCGTTGAGATAGACCATCGGGAGCCCGCTCTCGGTGACCCGCGCCACCACGATCGACAGGCGGAGATCGGCCTTGTCGCGGGCATAGGGCGAGCCGTTCGGCACCACGAGGATCTCGGCGCCGGTCTCGGCGAGACATTCGACGACGTTCTCGTATTCCTCGGACTCCTCGAGCCAGATGTCCTCGCAGATCGGCACGCCGATGCGCACGCCGCGCACCGTCACCGGACCCGGCGCCGGGCCGCGCGCGAACAGCCGCTTCTCGTCGAACACGCCGTAATTCGGCAGATTGGCCTTGAAGCGCAGCGCGGCGATGCGGCCGCCGTCGAGCAGCGCGCAGGCATTGTAGAGCTTGCCGTCCTCGACCCAGGGCGTGCCGATCAGCATCGCCGGGCCGCCATCCTTGGTCTCGCGCGCCAGTTCCTCGACCGCGGTGCGGCAGGCCGACTGGAATGCCGGCTTGAGCACCAGATCCTCCGGCGGATAGCCGGCGAGGAACAGCTCCGACAGCACCACGAGGTCGGCGCCGTCGGCCTTTGCTTTCTCGCGCGCGGCACGCGCTTTCGCGGCGTTGCCGGTGACGTCACCGACTGTCGGATTGAGTTGCGCCAGGGTGATCTTGATCTGTTGTTCGCTCATACTGTTATGTTGTCCCGCACAAGCGCCACTTTCAATCTGCCTTCCGGTCATGGTGCGATTGCAGAAATCGCACCATGACCGTCAGTCGTTTGTTTTGAGCATGATTTGATCGGAAAACCGGTTACCACTTTTCCGGATCATGCTCGGATCAGAATGCACCCAAGCGCTCGGCGAGAGCGAACAGCCAGAACAGCCCGGCCATCACAAGCGCGACGCCGACGGCGGCGGAGCCCATGTCCTTGACCCGCCCGATCTGCGGGTCGTGATCCATGGTCAGGCGGTCGGCGAGCTTCTCGATCGCGGTGTTGAGCAGCTCGATCACCAGCACCAGCACCACGGTCGCGACCAGCTCGACCCGGCGCATCACGGTGGCGCCGACCAGCCAGGCCAGCGGCAGCGACAGCACCAGCGCCACCACCTCCTCGCGGATCGCCTGCTCCGAGCGGATGGCGAATGCCAGCCCGTTGCGCGAGTTGATGGTGGCTCGCCAGAACCTCAGCAAGTCACTGCCCTCAAGTCACTGCCCCCAACTCGCCTGCCCCAAATCACAACCCCGCGGCGGCCGGCATCGGTTTGACCTTGCCGGCACGCTCCTGCTTCAAGAGCTCGGCGATCAGGAAGGCCATGTCGATCGACTGTTCGGCGTTGAGACGGGGATCGCAGACCGTGTGATAGCGGTCGTTGAGGTCCTCATCGGTGATGGCGCGCGCGCCGCCGATGCATTCGGTGACGTCCTGCCCAGTCATCTCCAGATGCACGCCGCCGGCATGGGTGCCTTCGGCCGCATGGATCTGGAAGAACGCCTTCACCTCCGACAGCACGCGGTCGAACGGCCGCGTCTTGTAGCCCGTGGTCGAGGTGATGGTGTTGCCGTGCATCGGATCGCACGACCAGACCACGACGCGGCCCTCGCGCTGCACGGCGCGGATCAGGCCGGGCAGATGGTCGCCGACCTTGTCGGCCCCGAAGCGGTTGATCAGGGTCAGGCGTCCCGGCTCGTTGTCGGGATTGAGGATGTCGATCAGCTTCAGCAGTTCGTCCGGCTTGAGCGACGGGCCGCATTTCAGGCCGATCGGATTCTTGATGCCGCGGAAATATTCGACATGGCCGTGATCGAGCTGACGGGTGCGGTCACCGATCCAGATCATGTGGCCGGAGGTCGCATACCAGTCGCCGGTGGTGGAATCGACCCGCGTCATCGCCTGCTCGTAACCGAGCAGCAGCGCCTCGTGGCTGGTGTAGAAATCGGTTGCGCGCAGCTCCGGATGGCTTTCGAGATCGAGGCCGCAGGCGCGCATGAAGTTCAGCGCGTCCGAGATGCGGTCGGCGAGTTCCTTGTAGCGGCGGGACTGCGGCGAATCCTTCAGGAAGCCGAGCATCCACTGATGCACGCTGCCGAGATTGGCGAAGCCGCCGGTCGCGAACGCGCGCAGCAGGTTCAGCGTCGCCGCGGATTGGCGATAGGCCATCAGCTGGCGCTGCGGATCGGGGATGCGCGCTTCCGCGGTGAAGGCGATGTCGTTGACGATGTCGCCGCGATAGCTCGGCAGCTCGACGTCGCCCTGCTTCTCGGTCGGCGACGAGCGCGGTTTGGCAAACTGCCCGGCGATGCGGCCGACCTTCACCACCGGCAGCGCGCCGGCATAGGTCATGACCACGGCCATCTGCAGCAGCACGCGGAAGAAGTCGCGGATGTTGTTGGCGCCGTGCTCGGCAAAGCTCTCGGCGCAGTCGCCGCCCTGCAGCAGGAAAGCCTCGCCCGCGGCCACCCGGCCCAGCGCCTTCTTCAGGCTGCGCGCCTCGCCCGCGAACACCAGCGGCGGAAAGGTCGCCAGCTGGGCCTCGACATCGGCCAATGCCTTGGCATCGGGATAATCGGGCACCTGCAGCACCTTCTTGGCGCGCCAGCTATCGGGTGTCCACCGCTCGGACATGAGGTCAACTCCTGAGCAAAAACCGCAACTTAATCGCGGGCATAAGGAAAGCCGGCTTATACACAGGCCTCCGTCCTCCCGCTAGAAGGATTCCTGCAATTCCGTCAAGCCCTTGCAAGAAAATCCGAATTCGCATTTGGTAGAGCATAGCATGAATGCCGGGGAAATCGCCGTGGCCGCCGCCGCGCTGGACGACGTTTTTAGCGACGACATCGTCGTGCCGGCCGCGGACGGCTATCCGCTCGCCGCGACGCTGTTCCTGCCCCGGGCTAAGAAGCTCCACGCCGTCCTGATCAACTCGGCGACCGCCGTGCCCCGCAAGGTCTATCGCGGCTTCGCCGGCTACCTCGCCCGCCGCGGCTCGGCGGTCCTGACCTACGATTACCGCGGCACCGGCGATAGCAGGCCGATGGCGGCGACCGGCCTGAACAAGCAGAAGTCGCTGGCCGGCTTCAAGGCCACGATGGCGGACTGGGCCGCGCTCGACACCACCGCCGCCGTGCACTGGATGCGCGAGCGCTACCGCGACCTGCCCTTTGCCTATGTCGGCCACTCCTTCGGCGGCCAGGCGCTCGGCCTGTTGCCGAACAACGCCGAGATCCCGCGCGCGCTCTTGATCGCCTCGCAGGCCGCGCATTGGAAGCTGATGGCCTCGCCCGAGCGCTACCGCGTCGTCGCCTTCATGAACGGCATCGGCCTGCCGCTGGCGCGCACGCTCGGCTATGTGCCGGGCTGGGCCGGCCTCGGCATGGACCTGCCGCGCGGCGTGTTCGAGCAATGGCGCGGCTGGGTGATGCGCGAACGCTATCTGCTCGACGATGCCACGCTGACGGCGCGCGAGAATTTTCCGAACTTCAAGGGCAAGCTCCGCGCGCTCACCATCACCGACGACACCTGGGCGACGCGGCCGGCGGTCGAACTGCTCTGCTCCGCGTTCACCTCGATCACGCCTGAGATCATCGCGATCAGTCCCGCGGACGCCGGCGTGCCGAAGATCGGCCATTTCGGCTTCTTCCGCAGCGAACACCGCGACGCCCTGTGGCGCGGCGCCGCGGAGTGGCTCGAGGCGGAGGGGTAAGGGCCACACTCTCCGCTGTCGTCCCTGCGAGAATGTGATCGCGTTGTCCGGGAGAGCAACTTTTAAGTGGGGATATGCGAGCCCTCTACCTTGGCAATCTGCATCCTATCGTCCCAAGCTTCGCGACCACAGAGGCTTTCGGGAGAGAAGAGTCGTGGCAGAAGCGGACACCTTCATCAAATTTAGCGATATCGTTATTGCCACCGCTACGCTGTTAGGGCCGATCTTGGCGGTGCAAGCCCAGAAGTGGCTTGAGGCAGGAAGAGAGAAACAGGCACGCAAACTCACAGTCTTCCGCACATTGATGGCGACACGCGCTACAGCACTCAGCCCTGCCCATGTGGAAGCGCTGAACGCTGTGCCTATCGACTTTTATGAACGTAAGAAGGTGGTGGACGTTTGGGAGGCCTACGTCCAGCATCTCAGCAGCACAGGACCCGCCAATGAAGTCTGGCAGCAAAAGCGCTCAGATCTATTGATTGATCTGTTGACAACCATCGGCAATGACGTCGGCTACAAGTTCAACTCGGCGCAAATGCACAACGTCTACTTCCCTCAAGGCCACGGTGCCCGAAACGAAGATGCTGACGCCATACAGATCGGCATGGCCGCGATATTGAGAGGGAAAGCCAGCTTCCCGATAGAGGTGAAAGTTGCGCCAGAGCTAGCCGCTCTCCAAGGGACTATACTGAAGGGCTTGGACAAGGTGGTCAACGAAGGCGGTACGCTGAACGTGAAGGTGCAATGATCTCCCGTGGAGGCAATGTCAGGCGCGTTGAGCTTCGCGCCCCAGGGATCGCCGCCCCGCGCCCTCACACCACCTTCCGCCCCGCAGCCGTCGCCGCATCCCCCGTATTCGGCGTTCCCGTCGGCTCGATCATCAACAGATGCACTTCTTCCCGCGCGACGGGGCGGTGCTCGACGCCCTTCGGCACGATGTACATCTGGCCTTCCGTTAGCGTGACGGTGCGGTCGCGCAGCTCGATGTCGAGCACGCCTTTCAACACCAGGAAGAAGTCGTCGGTGTCGTCGTGCTTGTGCCAGACGAACTCGCCCTGCACCTTCACCACCATGACGTCGCAGGCGTTGAATTGCGCGACGGTGCGCGGCGACCAGTGGTCGGAGAACGTCGACAGTTTCTGCGAGAGATCGATCGCGTCGCTCATGATGCCTCCGGGTCCGGGCCAGCTTGCCCGGCTCGTTAGCTCAGCGGCGCGACACACTCAATGCACGCCCCTCAACTTCGCCGGATATGGTGTCGGCTCGTTGTGCCCGTTGATATCGCAATGCGTTTCGCCGTTGGCGGCCTTGCGCTCCAGCAGTTCCCGTTCGGCCTTATACCAGAGCTGATCCATCTGGCCTCGCGGCTCGCCGGCGTCCTTCCACAGCTCGTAGGCGCGGGTCCGGATCTCCTGCTCGGTGGGACCTCTCATGGGCGGCTCCCTCAATTTGAGACATCAAACTGTTTGAGAGTGGAACAGCCAGCATAGCGCAAGGTTCCAAGGCGCGCGAGATGCCGCACTGCCAACAGCACGCGCCATCTGTGCACAAGCCCATGGCGCGGGCCATTGGCCTGAAACTGGACTTGATTTGAGCGAGCCCAAGGAAAGGCCCCAGCCAAGGGGGGCACGGGCTGAGGCCAAAGTTCTCACCAATGAAGTCGAAGCGTCACGCGATCAGCAGCCAGGCCACGCCGACGATGAGGGCGATGAACGACGCCCCGGCAAAGCCGAGGAAGCCGTAGTCCAAGCTGTCCATGTGATCCGGTCGGAACATGCCCGCAGTCTGAGCCCGTAGAGGCCCGGCAGCATTCACATATGCATGTCAGCAAGGGTGCCCTAATTTCTTCTGCATCGGAACGAATGGCCGCAGCGAAGGAGCATGTTCTGCGGCAACGCGCTCCATGTTGCGGCGGCAAGCTACCCCTTCGGAGGTATGAAACCTTTGCGGCTCCACGCAGACCAACCCTCATCAGGATTTTGCCACGACCCTCCTGGGGCTAGAGACAGCGCCGCTCGCAGGCATTTTAAGCGGGCGGCGTTGGGCTGTCAGGCAGGCCTCGTTTCCTGATCGAGGATCAGAGCCGGCTGCTTTGCGCGGACCATCCCTACTCCGCCGCCTGGCGAACGTGGCGCGCGGTCGGGGTGCGCATCGTCACCAGCTCTTCGGACGCGGTCGGATGCAGCGCGATCGTGGCGTCGAAGTCGGCCTTGGTCGCCTTCATCTTCACCGCGATCGCGACCGCCTGGGTGATTTCGGCGGCGGCATCGCCGACGATGTGGCAGCCGAGCACGCGATCGCTCGCGCCGTCGACCACGAGCTTCATCAGCACGCGGGTGTCACGGCCGGACATCGTCGCCTTGATCGGGCGGAAATCGGTCTTGTAGATGTCGACGTGGGCAAACTGCGCCCGCGCCTCCTGCTCCGTCAGGCCGACGGTGCCGACCTCGGGCTGCGAGAACACCGCGGTCGGGATCGTCGCGTGGTCGACCTGCACCGGGCGCTTGCCGAACACGGTGTCGGCGAAGGCATGGCCCTCGCGGATCGCGACCGGGGTCAGATTGGTGCGGTGGGTGACGTCGCCGACCGCATAGATGTTGTCGACCGAGGTCTTCGACCAGCCGTCGACCTGGATGCCGCCATTGGCGGGATTGATGGCGACACCTGCGCTCTCGAGCCCGAGATTGGCGACGTTGGGATGCCGGCCGATCGCGAACATCACCTGGTCGGCGGCGATGCTCGAGCCGCCGGATAGATGCGCGGTAAAATCACGGCCGTGCTTGTCGACCTTGGTCACCGTGGAGCCAGTGATGATGGTGATGCCGCGCTTCTCCATCTCGGCGCGGACATGCTTACGCACGTCCTCGTCGAAGCCGCGCAGGATGTTGTCGCCGCGGTAAATCACGGACACGTCGGAGCCGAAGCCGGCAAAGATGCCGGCGAATTCCAGCGCGATGTAGCCGCCGCCCTGGATCACGATCCGCTTCGGCAGCTCCTTCAGATGAAACGCCTCGTTGGACGAGATCACGTGCTCGATGCCGGGAACGGCCGGCCCGTGATTAGGCGCGCCGCCGGTCGCGATCAGGATGTACTTCGCCGTCACCTTCTCGCCGGTGGCGAGGCGGATGGTGTGGGCATCCTCCAGCACCGCACGGGTCTTCACGATCTTGGCGCCCGACTTCTCGACGTTGGTGGTGTAGGCGCCCTCGAGCCGGGCGATCTCCTTGTCCTTGTTGGCGACGAGGGTAGCCCAGTCGAACGAGACCTGGCCGATGCTCCAGCCGAAGCCGGCCGCATCCTCGATCTCCTGATGGACGTGGCTGCCGATCACGAACAGCTTCTTCGGCACGCAGCCGCGGATCACGCAGGTGCCGCCCATCCGGTACTCTTCGGCCACCATGACCTTCGCGCCGTAATTGGCGGCGATGCGGGCGGCACGGACGCCGCCCGAACCACCACCGATGACAAACAGGTCGACGTCAAACTCGGCCATGGGTACCTCTCTCTTCGACCTCGCCCCGCAAGCGGGGCGAGGTCACACGGAGCGCATCAGAGCGCTCGAAAACGCATTGGAAATCCTTAGATATCCTTGCCGCGCTTCTTCATCTCGGCCTTGAACTGGCCGTTGACGATCACGCCGAACTGCTGCGCCCACTGCTGCATATATTGCAGCGAGCCGTTGATTGCAGTGGGCTCCGCGGTCAAAAGCTTCTGGCCGAGCGGCGTCTTGTAGAACGTCACGAGGTCCTTGAGCTCCTGCTCGGTGAACTCGGCGGCGTAGATCTGCGCCATGCCGTCGCCGATCTCCTTCTCGCCGCCCGCGAACTGCTTGGCGACGATCACCGCGACCTCGTCGAGATCCTTCTGGTAGTTCAGGTACTGCTGCAGCAGGCCGGTCTTGGTCTTCTCGATGATTCCCGTAACGGCGCCGGAATACATCACCGCCACGTTCTTCATGGTCAGGATTTCCTTGGCGGCCGCGATCGCCGCGGGGGTCGACTGCTTGACCTTGGGCATGGGGGGCAATTGCTGCTGCGCCATGGCCGGTGCCGCCGCGAGCGCCAGTCCAGCCGCCAGGGCCGCTGCCGACAAAAGTCCCGAAAAACGCTTCATTCCAAGTCTCCTTGCTTGCGGCGCTATCGCCGTTCAACAACCCGAATTCCCTGTGCGCCGGCCAGGACGGCGACGCTGCCAAGCCCGATGAACAGGCCATGTTCGACCACGCCCGGAATGACACTGAGCAGACCCGCAAGACGCGGCGGGTCGCCGATCCGGCCGAGATGCGCATCGAGGATCCAGTGGCCGCCATCGGTGACAAAAACGTGACCGTCCTTGCCCTTGCGGATGATCATTTGGCCGGACACGCCGGCCTCACGGAACGCCCGCGCCATCGCGGCCTGCGTCGCGGCGAGCCCGAACGGGATCACCTCGACCGGCAGCGGGAAGCGGCCGAGCGTCTCGACCCATTTGCTGTCGTCGGCGATCACGATCATGCGATCACTGGCGGCCGCGACGATCTTCTCGCGCAGCAGCGCGCCGCCGCCGCCCTTGATCAGATTGAGCGCGGGATCGATCTCGTCGGCGCCGTCGATGGTGAGGTCGAGATGGTCGATCTCGTCCAGCGTGGTCAGCGGCACGCCGCAGCGGATCGCATCCGCCCGGGTCGCCTCCGAGGTCGGCACGCCGATCACCTTCATGCCGGCGCGGACCTTCTCGCCGAGCAACTCGACGAAGTGCTTGGCGGTCGATCCGGTGCCGAGCCCGAGCTTCATGCCGTCGCGCACCTCTTCGAGCGCGCGCGCCGCCGCCTGGCGTTTCAGTGCATCCATGTCCACGGCCGATAGCCCCTCGGTTGTCCGTTACGGGCGCGCCATCGGGCGGCCCGGCGGGCGCATATCTAGCCTCGATTCACGGACAGGAATAGCGCCATCCGTGCCCGTCTTTAGGCCGAAACGGCGTCCATCGCGGCCAAAATCGCCGCAAAACGGTCCTCGACCTCGGCTCTCATCCCAGGGTGGGTGAAAATGTAGAACTGGTCGTCGCGGATCGCGGCCAGCACCTTAGCAGCAACCAACGACGGGTCGAGACCGGCCTCCAGGCGGCGCGCGATCTCGGCGATGAGCGCGGCTGCGGGGCTGTCCGGAGCGTGCTGGCGCGGCGGGCCGTATTGCTCCGGGCGGTTGCGCCCGCTCTCGCCGATCCGGGTCTGCACAAAACTCGGACAGAGTACGCTGACGCCGATCCCGAGCGGCCTGAGCTGCATGGCAAGTCCTTCGGAGAGGCTGACGACGGCGAATTTGGACGCCGAATACGGGCTCAAGCCGAGCCCCGCATTCATGCCGGCCATCGACGCCGTGTTGACGATATGGCCGCCCTCGCCGTGCGCGCGGATGTGCGGCAGGAAGCTCCGGATGCCATGCACCACGCCCATCAAATTGACGTCGATCACCCAGCGCCAGTCGTCGACGGAGATCTGGTCGATGCCGCCGCCACCTGCGACGCCAGCATTGTTGCAGACGACATGGACCTTCCCGAAAGCGAGGAACGCGGCCTGCGCCGCGCCGTCGACGCTGCCGGGGTCAGAGACGTCGCACACCACGCCACGGACATCTGCGCCGCCGGCGCGCAGCGCAGCGACGGCCTGGTCGAGCGCGCCGGTTTCGATGTCGGCGAGCATCACCTTCATGCCCTCGCGCGCGAACGCGGTTGCCATGGCCAGTCCGATTCCGCTGGCCGCGCCGGTGACAAAAGCGGCTTTTCCGGCAAGTTCCCGCATCCGAGCCTCCTTTTTTGCGCAACGCTAGCATCTTCTCTTGCATCGTGCGGCCCTGCCCGATAGCGAGAGACAGATGTCCGCCTCCCCTCCCCCCATCATTGTGTTCGATCTCGACGGCACGCTGGTCGACACTGCGCCTGACCTGATCAGCGCGCTGAACCATGTGCTCGGCCGCGAGGGTCTGCAGCCGGTGCCGCTGTCGGCGGCGCGCAACATGATCGGCGCCGGCGCGCGCAAGCTGCTCGAGCGCGGGCTCGAGGTGGACGGACGCGTGGTCAGCCTCGCTGACCTCGATCGCCTGACCAAGGATTTCGTCGACTTCTACGCCGAGCACATCGCCGACGGCTCACGTCCGTTCGACGGGCTCGAGGCCGCGCTCGACCGGCTCGCGTCGAAGGGCCACCGCTTTGCGGTCTGCACCAACAAGCTGGAATGGCTGTCGAAGCTGTTGCTCGACCGGCTCGGTTTGGCGCCGCGCTTTGCCGCGATCTGCGGCCAGGACACGTTCGGCGTCGCCAAGCCCGATCCGGCGATCCTGCGCGAGACGGTGGCCCGCGCCGGTGGCCGGCTGCCCGGCGCCATCATGGTCGGCGACGCCGGCCCAGATGTCGGCGTCGCGCGGCGCGCCAACGTCCCGGTGATCGGGGTCGATTTCGGCTATACCGACGTCCCGATGACCGAGCTGAAGCCGGACCGGCTGATCAGCCATATGCGCGATCTGCCGGACGCCGTCGCCAGCCTCCTCGCGGCATAAATTCGCGGCATAAATTTTTCACAACACACTGATATCGCTTGGTAATATTTTGCCATGCGATTTTGCGATTAACCATCCTTTAACGAACAGGCCTCCCCCTGTTGCGCCTCTGTTCCGACGCCCCTATGGTCGGTTCGGGGATTGTGGCTGATTGCCGCAGTAGAGTGTGGATCATGCGTCGTATCATCGTGTTTGCGGCCGCCGGGCTGAGCCTGGCCGGCTGCTCCTCCTTCTCATTGGATTCGTTCAAGTCAGCGCCGCCGCCAATGCAGGTGCAGCTGGATTCGAACCCGCAAGGCGCCGACGCCGTGACGTCGATCGGACCGGGCTGCAAGACGCCCTGCTCCGTGTCGATCCCGGCGCCGGAGAGCAACTTCACCGTCACCTTCAACATGCCCAAGTTCCAGCCGGCGACGGTGCCGGTGACCGTGACCCGCACGCCGGGCGACTTCACCAGCCCAGCCACCACCACGCTCGATCCGAGCCCGGTGTTCGCCGAGTTGCAGCCCGCCGGTCCGCCGCCGCGCGCGCACAAGCCGCGGCCGAAGCGGAAGAAGCCGAAGCCGGCTGCTGCTGCTGCTGCGGCGCCTGCCGGCGCGCCGGACGCGGCGTTCCCCGCTCCGGCTGCCGCGCCGCCGGCCGCCGCGGCTCCGACGCGCTAGCAACTGCGCTCTTTGCACTGCACAAGAACCCGGCCCAAGGCCGGGTTTTTGGTTTTGGTCGAGACACATCGGCGATTGCGATCATGCATCGCGCGATATGGCTCACCTATCGCGCGCAATCAGCTTTGCATGTTGCGGATCATCCTTAGGGACGCATTGTGACGGCGCGCCAACATGCATAGATTGCGTGTACCGAGCCCGTGGCGGCTCGGTACACTGGGAACAGTCGCAAGGCTTAGGTTGCAGATTGGCTTGAAGGCTTGGGTTGAATGAACGGATCCACGCAGGCGCATTCCGACACGCTGTTTCGTCCGATGACCGATCCGTTCGGCCGGACCATCCGTTATCTGCGCGTCTCCGTCACCGACCGCTGCGACCTGCGCTGCTTCTATTGCATGTCGGAGGACATGACCTTCCTGCCGAAGGCCGATCTGCTGACGCTGGAGGAACTCGACCGTCTCTGCTCGGCCTTTGTCGCCAAGGGCGTGCGCAAGATCCGCCTCACCGGCGGCGAGCCGCTGGTCCGCCGCAACGTGATGGGTCTGGTGCGTTCGCTGTCGCGGCACCTTTCGACCGGCGCGCTCGACGAGTTGACGCTGACCACCAACGGCTCGCAGCTCGCGCGGTTCGCGCAGGAGCTGGCCGATTGCGGCGTGCGCCGCGTCAACGTCTCGCTCGACACGCTCGACCCCGTAAAATTCCGGGCCATCACCCGCTGGGGCGACATCGACAAGGTGCTGTCGGGCATCGAGGCGGCCCGATCCGCGGGGCTCGCGGTCAAGATCAACGCGGTCGCGCTGAAGAACGTGAACGAGGACGAGATTCCCGCGCTGATGGAATGGGCGCATGGCAAGGGCATGGGCCTGACCTTGATCGAAGTGATGCCGATGGGCGACATCGGCGAGGGCCGCATCGATCAATACGTGCCGCTGTCGCTGCTGCGCGCGCGGCTCGAGAAGCACTACACGCTGACCGACCTCGCGGACGACACCGGCGGTCCTGCCCGCTACGTCCGGGTCGCCGAGACCGGCGGCAAGCTCGGCTTCATCACGCCGATGACTCACAATTTCTGCGAATCCTGCAACCGGGTGCGGATCACCTGCACCGGCACGCTGCACACCTGCCTCGGCCATGAGGACGCTTCCGACCTGCGCCGGCCGCTGCGCGCTTCGCCGGACAATGATTTGCTGTCGGCAGCCATCGACCGGGCCATCGGACTGAAGCCGAAGGGGCACGATTTCATCATCGACCGCCGCCACAACCGGCCGAGCGTCAGCCGCCACATGAGCGTGACCGGCGGCTAGTCTGCCGCCCTCTCCCGACGCCTGCGTCGTCCCCCGATTACCAAGGCGGGACAACGGTTTGCCGTGGCGTCAATTTGCCCATTTTCCGATTGACGGCGTTCCACGGCGCTGATTTGGTGCCCCGGCTTTCACGCTAGCCAGGCCGGACAGGCCGCTGCCCCGTCGGCGACCGCCGACGATCCGGCAGCCAAGAACGGCGGAAGCGCATTTCGGGGGAGGATGAACGTTTGCAACTGCTCCTGAAAGTGAGCCGTGGCTCCGTGCGCGTATGCGCGGCGGCCAGATGATGCTTGAAATATTCGGCGCGCCGATGGCGCGGCCACGGAGATCTTGATGCGCCCATTGTTGGCACTCAGTACGGCCATCGACCGACTGAACGAGAAGATCGGCTACATCTGCAACCTGCTCGTGCTGATCGCCTGCCTGGTCAGCGCCGGCAATGCCATGATCCGCTACGCGTTCAGCTACTCCTCGAACGGCTGGCTCGAGGCGCAGTGGTACATGTTCGCGATCCTCGTGATGTTCGGCGCCTCCTACACCTTCAAGCGCAACGAGCATGTCCGCGTCGAGATACTCTATCTGATGCTGTCCGAGCGCGGCCAGCTCTGGCTCGACATGATCGGCACATTGTTCTTCCTGATCCCGGCCTGTCTGCTGCTCGCCTATCTGTCCTGGCCGTTCTTCTACCAGGCCTATGCGGTCGGCGAGATGAGCGGCAATGCCGGCGGCCTGCTGCGCTGGCCGATCAAGTTCGTTATCCCGTCCGGCTTCGTGATGCTTGCGTTGCAAGGCGTCTCAGAGGTGATCAAGCGGATCGCCGCGCTGCAGGGCTATGTGACCATCGACGCGAAGTATGAGAGGCCGACGCAATGATCACGCTGGAGATGATGCCGCCGCTGATGTTCGGCGGCCTGATCATTGCAATGCTGATCGGCTATCCGGTGGCGTTCACGCTCGCCGCGGTCGGCCTGTCGTTCGGGTTCCTGTCGATCTATCTCGGCTTCTTCGACCTCAACTTCCTGCAGGCGATCCCGGGCCGCATCTTCGGCAGCGTGCTGTCCAACGAACTCCTGCTCGCGATCCCGTTCTTCACCTTCATGGGCGCGATATTGGAGAGATGCGGGCTCGCCGAGGACATGCTGGATTCGATGGGCCAGTTGTTCGGCCCGATCCGCGGCGGCCTCGGCTATTCCGTGATCATCGTCGGCTTCATCCTCGGCGCCATCACCGGCACGGTGGCGGCGCAGGTGATCGCGATGGCGCTGATCTCGATGCCGGTGATGATCCGCTACGGCTACAACATCCGCTACATCACGGGCGTGCTCGCCGCCTCCGGCACCATCACGCAACTTGTCCCGCCCTCTCTCGTCCTGATCGTGCTCGCCGACCAGCTCGGCAAGTCGGTCGGCGACATGTATCTCGGCGCCTGGGGCCCGTCGGTGTTCCAGATCCTGCTGTTCGCCGGCTACACCTTCCTGCTCGGCATCTTCAAGCCGAGCCACGTGCCTGCGGTGCCGATCGAGGCCCGCACGCTGACCGGCTGGGCGCTGTGGAAGAAGTGCCTGCTCGGCATCATCCCCTCCGCCGTGCTGATCTTCGTCGTGCTCGGCACCATGATGATGGGTCTCGCGACCCCGACCGAAGCCGGCGCCATGGGCGCGGTCGGCGCCATCGTGCTCGCCGCGATCCACCACAAGGATTTCAGCGCGGCCGGCCGCAAGGTGCTGATCGTAGGCGTGATCGCCGGCGGCATCGGCACCATCATCGCGATGCTCTACACCGAGAACCTGATCTTCAAGCTCGCCTTCGCGATCACCTATCTCGCGGTGGTGTGGATCTGCATCGAGGCCGTGAAGATCCCGGACCTGCGCGACCTGATCAAGCAGGGCTACGAGACCACCATGCGGATCACCTGCATGGTCACCTTCATCCTGATCGGATCGACCTGCTTCTCGGTGGTGTTCCTCGGCGTGTCCGGCGGCACCTGGCTGGAGCACCATCTGACCTCGCTGCCCGGCGGCGTCTGGGGCTTCCTGATCTTCATCAACCTGTTCATCTTCTTCCTGGCGTTCTTCCTCGACTTCTTCGAGATCGCCTTCATCATCCTGCCGATGATCGCGCCGATCGCGCAGAAGGTGCTGGCACCCGTGGTCGGCCCCGATGCCGCGCTGATCTGGTTCGGCGTGATGCTCTGCGTCAACATGCAGACCTCATTCCTACACCCGCCGTTCGGCTTCGCACTGTTCTATCTGCGCGGCGTGGCGCCGAAGGAAGTGAAGAGCTCCGACATCTATTGGGGCGCAATGCCCTGGATCGGCCTGCAGGCGATCATGGTGGCGCTGGTGATCGCATTCCCAGTCGTCGTCACCGGCCTGCTCGACAAGCCGCTCGATGTCGACCTCAACAAGGTCAAGATCGAGGTGCCGCAGATCGAGCTGCCGCCGCTCGATTTCGGCCAGCCGAAGCAGTAGCCGGCATTCGGCCTCATTCAGGCATGTCTCGCGGGAGCGAGGCATGCTGCGGCTGTTGACGGCGGCCAAGCAGCCTGTGAATAGACGAGGTACGGATCGTCCTCGAACTCACAGATCGCCGCCCATGCCCCAATCGCGCCCCACCCGCTCGTTCGTTCGCCCGCTCGTCGCATCCCTTGCCCTGGCCTTTGCCGCGACCGTCGCGAATGCGGCTCCGGCGGCCGATGTTCGCGCGCTGGCGCAACAGGAGCAGCAGCCGCTGCTCGACACCCTGCGCGACCTCGTGCAGATCGAATCCGGCAGCAAGGACATCGACGGCCTCAACCAGATCGCCGCGCGCGTCGCCGGCCAGCTCAAGCAGCTCGGCGGCACCGTCGACATCCTGCAGACCACCGACATCTACCGGCTGGACGACACGCCGGAGAAGATCGGTCCGGCCGTGCAGGCCGTCTTCAAGGGCACCGGCAGCGCCAAGATCATGCTGATCGCGCACATGGACACGGTCTATCTCAAGGGCATGCTGAAGGACCAGCCGTTCCGCATCGACGGCGACAAGGCCTACGGGCTCGGCAT
The DNA here is from genome assembly GCF_029846235.1 of Bradyrhizobium sp. CER78. Classification (GTDB taxonomy): domain Bacteria; phylum Pseudomonadota; class Alphaproteobacteria; order Rhizobiales; family Xanthobacteraceae; genus Bradyrhizobium. The sequence continues at coordinate 52,844 of NZ_JARVWP010000024.1, read as the reverse complement.
CGCCGACGACAAGCAAGGTATCGCCACCATCATCCACACCGTGGCGCTGCTGCAGAAGCTGAACTTCAAGGACTACGGCACGCTCACCGTGCTCATCAATGGCGACGAGGAGATCTCTTCGCCCGGCTGGCGCAGCACCATCACTCGCCTCGCCGCGGAGCAAGACACCGTATTTTCGTTCGAAGGCAGCGACGCCAACGGCACGCTCCGCCTCGCCACCAGCGGCATCGGCTCGGCCTATCTCACGGTGCACGGCAAGTCGTCGCATGCGGGGGCAAGGCCCGAGGGCGGCGTGAACGCGCTCTACGAACTGTCGCACCAGGTGCTGCAGATGAAGGACCTGTCCAAGCCCGAGCAGGGCCTGAAGCTGAACTGGACGGTTTCCAAGTCCGGCACCAACCGCAACGTGATCCCCGCCGAAGCCACGGCCCAGGCCGATGCGCGTGCGCTCAAGGTGTCCGATTTCAACGAGCTCGAGCAAGCCCTACAGGACAAGATCAAGAACCGCCTGCTGCCCGAGTCCAAGGTGGACGTGAAGTTCGAGGTCCGCCGCCCGCCGCTCGAGGCCAACGACGCTTCACGTCGCGTCGCAGCTCACGGCAAGACCATCTATCAAGAGCTCGGCATGTCGATGAACGTCGCCGAAAGGGCCACGGGCGGCGGCACCGACGCAGCCTTCGCCGCGCTCAAGACCAAGGGCGCCGTGGTCGAAGGCATGGGTCTGTCGGGTTTCGGCGCGCACTCCAACGATGCCGAATACGTGCAGATCAACAGCATCGTGCCGCGCCTCTATCTGACCACGCGCATGATCATGGACCTGTCCGACGGCAAGGTGAAATAGGCCGGCCGGCCCGCGGCACGACGGGCGCAACGGGCCAGGCCTCTCAGGCGGTCGCCGGCTCCGCCTTGGCAAGGCGGAAGCTCAGCGTGAACTGGGCGCCGCCGGACGGCAGGTTCTCGACCTTGATCGTCGCGTCGTGATCGTCGACGACGCCGCGGACGATCGAGAGCCCGAGCCCTGCACCATCGGTGCGGTGGCGCTGACGATCGCCGCGCCAGAAGCGCTGGAACACCAGGCCCTGCTCGGCAGGCGCGATGCCGGGCCCGCAATCGCGCACCTGCACCGAACCGTCCTCATGCACCTCGACATCGACCGAGGTCGCGTCGGCGGTGTATTTGATGGCGTTCTCCGCCAGGTTGAAGATGGCGCGCTGCAGCATCTCGGCATTGCCCTTGACCCGCACCGGACCGTCGGTGCCGCGCAGCGCGATATCCTTCTGCTGCGCCAGGGCGTAGGGCGCGATCGAGCCGACCACCTCGGCGCACACGGCGCGCAGGTCCGCGGTCTCGCCGGGGTCCAGCACCAGCGTATCGAGCTCGGCGATCTCGAGCAGCTGGCTGACGATACGGCTCATGCTCTCGATATCGGAATGCAGCTCCTTGGTCCCCTTGCTGATATCCAGCGTCTCGATCCGGGTCCTCAGGATCGCGAGCGGCGTGCGCAGCTGATGCGCGGCATCGGCCGTGAACTGGCGCTGCACGTGAAATCCATCCTCCAGACGGTCGAAGGCCTGGTTGACGGCCGTCACCAGCGGCAGGATCTCGCTCGGAATCCCGTCCGTCGGAAGGCGGATGTCGGTCCTGGCCGGCCCAATGCTCCTCGCCTCCTCCGATGCCCGCAGCAGCGGGATCACGGCGCGGCGGAAGATCAGGATATCGGTCGCGAGCAGGATCAGGAGGATCGGGATGGTGATCCAGCCAACCCGCCGGAAGAAATTGGAGACGATGTCGTCGATGATGACGTCGCGATGCGACAGGTCCTCGGCGACCTGGATGCGCAGCGTCTCGCCACCGACGAGCTGGGTGACGCTGGCGCCGGCAATCCGGTCCGCCGCTACCGGCAGCCGCGGCGCAGTGCGATGCGACGAAAACAGCAGATTGTCGTCCGCATCGTAGATGTCGTAGCGGTAGCGGCCATAGGCGTCGGAATAGAGCCCTCTCAGGCTGTCCGGCAGATTGAGCACGACCTTGCCGGCGGAATCGACCGTGAGGTTCTGGCCGAGATCGGCCGCCTGATCGCGCATCGCTTCGCGATGCAGCTGGTTGATCTCCGAGTTCAAGAGCCAAAGCAGCAGCAGCGGCAGGAAGATCGCGGCGACCGCGACCGCCACGATGTGCAGAAACACGATCCGCGAGGTCAGCGACGTGAAGCGGAACATGCTGGGTTCTCCTCGGCCGTCAGGACCGCTGGCGACGAGCCGGGACCGCTCGGGTAAAGGCCTGTAAGGCTTGTGTAAGCTGGGCCCAATACTATCGCCCGACCCGTTGTCGCGACAAGTCGTCGCGGGGTCGATTGTTTCGTGCTTGGCTTCGCGACAACAACCTCCGTTCCGTATCCATGCGCATTGATACAGCTCGCTGGATTTCCTTCATATCCGCATGCATCGCCAGCGTGCTTGCGTTGCAGGTTGCGCTGGCGCTCGGTCTCTTCGCGTGGAACGGCGAGCCGAACGCGATCGTAGATCTCAGCTCGCAGTCGCGGGAAGCCGGGGTCGCGGCGGCGGCGGCAATCGTTTCGGTCATTGCGCAGATCATTGCGAGAGCTCCCCGATCGGACAAGCGCAAATAGGCCGGATCGGTCGCGCGTCCGCAGTGCGCGCGGCACGATCGCGAAGGCCGTGACCAAGTCGCGAAAGTGCGCTCCGCGCTACTTCTCCTCGGCCATCAAGTAGCCGACACCGCGGATGGTGTGGATCACGATCTTGGCGTTGTGCTCGCTGAGCAGCTTGCGCAGCCGCGACACGTAAACCTCGACCGCATTCGAGGCGACCTCGCCTGACAGACCAAAGATATGATCCTCGACATTCTTTTTCGGCACCACCCGTCCCTGCCGCCGCAGCAGGATCTCGAGCACCGACGTCTCTCGCGCCGAGAACACGTGCGGCGCGCCGTCGACGAACACCTGCTTGCTCTCGGTGTCGTAGACGAGATTGGCGAGCTTCAGCGACGAGCCGAGCAGCTGGCCGGGCCGGCGCAGGATAGCTTCGAGCCGCGCCACCAGCTCTTCCAGCGCGAACGGCTTCGCCAGATAGTCGTCCGCGCCGGTACGCAAGCCGTTGACCCGGTCCTGCAGGCCGTTGCGCGCGGTCAGCACCAGGACCGGCAGCGGGTCGTTCTTGCGGCGCAGCTCCGACAGCACCGACAGGCCATCGCCGTCAGGCAGGCTGAGGTCGAGGATCATGGCAGCATAGCTGACGCTGCGCAGCGCATCGCGCGCCTCGGCGACGCTGTTAACGATATCGGACTCATATCCCGCCGCCATCAGCCCGCTGGCAAGCAGTCGCGAGAGCTCGACGTTATCCTCGACGATCAGAAGGCGCATCGCGGCATTCCTGTCTTCATCCAGACACGCCTGTTCGCACACCCGAATGCGATAGGCCAGCCATTCCCGAAATGCCGGGACAGGCCGCTTCGCGGGCAACCGCATCGTGCAAACGACGCGCATTTCGGCAGACCGCCCCGGCCACGCAAATTAGGCTATGTTTTTTCTATGGACGGCCCGGTCCGCGCCTACAAGAAATAGATAAAAGCGCTTATGCTGCAACGGAAATTCGTTTGTCGCCGCCGTCGTTTGTGCAGAGCAATGTAAGGCTGGCGTAAGCTGGTCCTGATAACAGGTTCCTGGCCCCGTCGAGACCAATATTCCTGTCCGCGATGCGGTTAGTTTTTTGGGTTCTTCTGCGGCCTCTCCAATCTCGGCGAATCGGGCGGACGATGTCATTTCGGATGAAGTATGCGGGTTATTTTGCACTGCCCCTGCTGGCTGGGCTGCTCGCGGGCGGATGGCTGCTGGTGCGGGCCAACGGCGTCGAGAGTGTCAAGGCGGCAGCGCCGACCAACACGCCGCCCGATGTCAACATCGAGCAGCAGTATGTCGTCCTGACCGAAAAGCAGGCGGCCGGGTTCAAGATCATGCCCGCCGAACAGCGCTCCTTCAGGACACTGAAGAACGCGGTGGGCTCGATCGACTTCAATCAGAACATGCTGGTGCAGGCGTTCACGCCGAATCCGGGACGAATCGTCGATACGTTCTTCAACGTCGGCGACGAAGTGACGAAGGGCGACACGCTGTTCACCATCGACAGTCCCGACCTGCTCCAGGCCGAATCCGGGCTGCTGGCATCGGCCGGCGTGCTGGAGCTGCAGACGAGAACGCTCGCGCGGGTCAAGCAGCTGCTCAAGACCGGTGGCGGCGCGCAGAAGGACGTCGATCAGGCCACTTCGGATCAGCAGACCGCCGAAGGCAACTACAAGGCGGGGCGCAACGCGGTGCGCATCTTCGGCAAGACCGACGCCGAGATCGACCGCATCGTCGCCGATCGCAAGGTCGACTCCATCCTGGTGGTGCCGAGCCCGATCTCCGGCCGGATCATTGCGCGCAATGCCGCGCCGGGCCTCTACGTGCAACCCGGTAACGCCCCGGCGCCCTATTCGCTGGCCGACATCTCCACGATGTGGATGGTCGCCAATGTGATCGAAACCGACGCGCCCTCCTACCGGATCGGCCAGCCGGTCGAGGTGCGCGTGCCGGCCTATCCTGGCGAGGTGTTTCGCGGCCGGGTGACGACGCTCGGCCTCAACATCGATCCCAACTCGCACCGCCAGCTGGTGCGCTCGGTGATCGACGATCCCCAGCACAAGCTGCGCGCCGGCATGCTTGCGAGCTTCACCATCGAAACCGAACCGCCGAAGATGTCGGTCAGCGTGCCGCTCGAGGCGATCGTGCGCGAAGGTGACGGAACGATGACAGTATGGGTCACGACCGATGGCAAGCGATTCGACCGGCGGTCGGTGAAGATCGGAATGGAGCAGGACGGTTGGCGTCAGATCCTCGACGGCATTGCCGCCGACGAGAAGATCGCTTCCACCGGCGCGGTTTTCCTCAGCAACAAATTCGCCAACGCGGCTACGGGATAGCCGCGACTTGCGAGATTAACCGCGCCTTCCGCCGTTCAACACCAAGTGCAGTAGTCCATTGATCAAGAGCATCCTCCAGTTTGGCCTGACACGAAGCGCCGTCATTGTGCTCGGCCTTGCGGTGTTTTGCGCCGCCGGCATTGCCGCATTCTACAAGCTGAACATCGAGGCCTATCCCAATCCGGCGCCGGTGATCCTCGAGATCACGGCGCAGGCGGCCGGCCTCTCCGCCGAGGAGATGGAGAAGTATTATACGATCCCGATGGAGGTCGGGCTGTACTCGACGCCGGGCGTCATCAACATCCGCTCGACCTCGTTCTACGGCCTGTCGTTCGTGCGGGTCACCTTCAAATACGGCGTCGACTACTATTTCGCGCTCTCGCAGGCCACCAACAACCTCACGCAGAACGTCCAGCTTCCCGGCAATCAGATCCCGCAAATCCAGCAATCGAGCCTCGTCGGCGAGATTTTTCGCTACCAGCTCGTCGGCCCGCCGAACTTTGGGCTGACCAACCTCAGGACATTGCAGGACTATGTCGTCGCCCGCCGGCTGATGACGATACCGGGCGTGGTGCAGATCAACTCATGGGGCGGCACGACCAAGCAGTTCAACGTCGACGCCGACCTCGAGAAGCTCGAGGCCTATAACATCACCGTGCCGCAGCTGATCAGCGCGCTCGGCAACGCGAACATCAACGTCGGTGGCCGCGAAATCGCGATCGGCCAGCAATCCGTCAACATCCGCGGCATCGGGCTGATCAATTCCGGCGGCGAAGACGACGTCACCAAAGGCTACAGGGTCCGGGACATCGAGAATGTCGTGCTGACCCAGTCGAACGGGTTGCCGATCCAGATCAAGGACGTCGCCAAGGTCTCGGTCGGCTTTGTGCCGCGGCTCGGCATCGCAGGAAAGGACAAGGACGACGACGTCGCGGCGGCGATCGTCGTCATGGGACGCACGCAGCATACCAACGACATCGTCCCCAAGGTCGAGGAGGAAGTCGCCAAGATCAACAGCGACGGCACCCTGCCTCCCGGCGTCAAGATCGCGCCCTACTACGATCGCACCTCGCTGGTCAGCGTCACGACGCATACGGTGCTGCACAACCTGGTATTCGGCTGCCTTCTGGTGTTCGTGATCCAGTGGATATTCCTCGGCGACCTGCGCAGCGCGCTGATCGTCAGCGCCAACATCCCGTTCGCGCTGTTCTTCGCCATCATCATTCTGGTGCTGCAGGGCGAGGACGCCAACCTGCTGTCGCTCGGTGCGGTCGATTTCGGCATCATCGTCGATTCCGCCGTCATCATGATGGAGAACATCTTCCGCAACTTCCAGTCCGCGCCCGAGAACCGGCTCCGCGTGCTGCAACACCTTGCGCAGGGCTATTGGGGCGCCGATCCGACCACGTCGCCGAGCGGCCAGCCCGCGCCGGGCTGGACCGAACGGCTGCGGATGATCTTCGTCAGCGCATTGCAGGTCGACAAGGCGGTGTTCTTCACCGCGGCCATCACGGTCACCGCGTTCGTGCCGCTGTTCACCATGCAGGGCGTCGAAGGCCAGATCTTCGGACCGATGGCGCGAACCTACGGCTACGCGCTCGCAGGCGCGCTGCTGGCAACCTTCACGGTGACACCGGTGCTCGCCTCGCTGCTGCTGCCGAAGCATATCGAGGAGACCGAAACCGTCATCGTGCGCTCGCTGCGCAAGGCCTACACGCCAGTGCTGCGCTGGTCGCTGTCGCATCTGAGGGTCGCGGTCGCGGCAGGCATCGTCTTCCTCGGGCTCAGCGGTCTTGCCGCGAGCCGGCTCGGCAGCGAATTCCTGCCCGCGCTCGAGGAAGGCAATTTCTGGATCCGCGCGTCGATGCCGCCGACCATGTCGCTCAATGCCGGCACCGAGCCGACGCGCAAGATGCGCGAGATCCTGCTGCGCCACCCCGAGGTCGTCACCGTGGTGTCGCAGCACGGCCGTCCCGACAATGGCAGCGACGCGTCCGCTTTCTCCAACGTCGAGCTGTTCGCGCCGATCAAGCCGTTCGACCAATGGCCGCCCGGCCTGACCAAGGAGAAGCTCACCGAGGAGCTGCAGAAGGAGTTCGACGAGGAATTGCCGGGGGTCACCTTCAATTTCTCGCAATACATCCAGGACAACGTCGAGGAGGCGCTGTCGGGGGTCAAGGGCGCGAACTCGGTCAAGGTCATCGGTCCGAACCTTGCCGTGCTTGAACAGCTCGCGGGCAAGGTCGCGCAGGAGATGGCCAAGATCCGCGGCGTTACCGACCTCGGCATCTTCCATCTGGTCGGGCAGCCCAACCTCAACATCAAGGTCAACAGGGAGAAGACCGCGCGCTACGGTCTCAATACCGGCGACGTCACCACCGTGGTCCAGGCCGCACTCGGCGGCTCCAGCGCCACGACGGTGCTCGAGGGCGACCGGCAGTTCGGCGTGGTGGTGCGGCTCGATCCCAAGTTCCGCCAGAGCATCGACGAGGTGCGCGAGATCAAGGTCGCCTACCAGACGCCATCCGGTACCAACGCCTACATCCCGCTGAGCGAGCTCGCCGACATCTCGCTCGATACCGGCGCCTCGTTCATCTATCGCGAGCGCAGCCAGCGCTATATCCCGATCAAGTTCAGCGTACGCGGCCGCGATCTCGGCAGCACGGTGGCGGAGGCGCAGACGCGCGTTGCCGAGGCCGTGCAGCTTCCGACCGGTTACCGGATGATCTGGTCCGGCGAGTTCGACAATCTCCAGGCCGCCAAGGCGCGCCTGTTGATCGTCGTGCCCGTGACGCTGCTGCTGATCTTCGTGCTGCTCTACAGCCTGTTCAACTCGCTGCGCGACAGCCTGCTGTCGCTGGCCGGAATTCCCTTCGCGGTCGGCGGCGGCCTGATCGCGCTGTTCCTCGCCGGGCTCGATTTCTCGATCTCGGCCGCGATCGGCTTCATCTCGCTGTTCGGCGTCGCGGTCATGGACGGCATCCTCAACATCACATATTACCGCGAGTTGCGGGCCTCCGGCATGAGCATCGCAGAGGCGGTGTTCAACGGCGCCGAGCAACGCATGCGGCCGATGCTGATGACCGCGCTGTCCGCGGGCGTCGGCCTGTTCCCGGCCGCGCTGTCGCATGGTATCGGTAGCCAGGTGCAACGGCCGCTTGCGACGGTCGTAGTCGGCGGCATGTTCATCGGTCCGCTGTTGCTCTTGATCGTCGCACCGGCGTTGCGCAAGATATTCCTGTCGCGCGAGCGTGTCGCTTCGCCCGACGAGACGGCTGCCGCGGCGCCGCCCGAAGCAGCGCATTAGAGGCGCCCAGTCATGCACGCCCTCAGCGCAAGAATGTCTCGCCACGCAGCCGCCGTCCCCATGCGCGCGCTGGCGGTAGCGGCCGGAGCCCTCATGCTTGCGAGCTGCGCGGTCGGTCCGAATTTCGTCCCGCCGACGGCTCCTGACGTCGATCGCTACACAGCGGAGAAGCTAGCTTCCCCCAGCACCAACGCCGGGGGCCCCAGCGTGCCGAAGCAGCATTTCGTCAGCGGCGAGGACGTGTCGCTGCGATGGTGGACGGCGTTCCGGTCGAAGCCGCTCGACGAGTTGATCAAAATGTCGGTCGCGCACAACCCCTCCCTGCAGGCGGCCGAAGCGTCGATCAGGATCGCGCAATACAACGCACTGGCCCAGCGCGGGCTATTCTTCCCGCAGATCGGCGCAAACTACACGCCCTCCCAACAGCAGATTTCCGGCGCATCGAGCTCTGGGCCGGGCGGCCAGTCCCCTTCGGTATTCTCGCTGCATACCGCGCAATTGAACGTCAGTTTCGTGCCTGACATCTGGGGCCAGAATGTTCGCGCGGTCGAGAGTCTCGACGCGATCTCCGAGCAACAATTGTTCCAGCTGGAAGCGGCCTACCTGACGCTGACGGCCAACGTCGTCACCGCGGCAATCCAGGAAGCGTCACTTCGGGGCCAGATCGGCGCGATCCAGCGCGTCGTGAAGATCGAACGCGGCATCCTGGAGATCGTGAAGAACCAGTTCAAGGCCGGCAGCGCCGCCCAGGTCGACGTGCTGGCGCAGGAGGCCGCGCTGGCCCAGTCCGAGCAGTTGCTCCCGCCGCTGGAAAAGCAGCTCACGGTTCAGCGCGATCTGCTGACCTCGCTGGCCGGGCAATTCTCGGCTGACGAGATCCTGCAAAAGTTTACGCTCGACCGTCTGACGCTCCCCGCAAACCTGCCGGTGAGCCTGCCGAGCAAGATGATACGCCAGCGTCCGGACGTCAGGGCCGCGGAGGCGCTGCTGCATTCGACGAACGCCCAGATCGGCGTGGCGATCGCGGCGCGACTGCCCAACATCACGATATCAGGGAATGCCGGATCCACCGCCTTCACCCTGGCCGAATTGTTCACGCCGGGAACCAGCTTCTACGCCATCGCGGCGAGCGCGACCCAGCCGATCTTCGATGGCCTGACGCTCTACCACAAGCAGAAGGCCGCGGAGGCCGCGGTGGACCAGGCCGACGCGCTGTATCGGCAGGCCGTGGTCACGGCGATGCAGAACGTCGCCGACGCCCTGCGGAGCCTGCAGGCCGACGCGCGCGCCTTGCAGGCTGCGGTCAAGGCCGAACTCGCCGCCAAGGCCAGTCTCGATATCATTCAGAAGCAGCTTGCCCTCGGGCAGGTCAACCAGGTGGTCGTGCTCAATGCCCAGCAAGTCTATCTGACCGCCGCGGTGGTCCGCGTCCAGGCCCAGGCGACGCGCCTCTCGGACAGCGCCGCCCTGTTCATGGCGCTCGGCGGCGGTTGGCCGACCAACTGCGCATCCGACGACTGGCGCAAATGCGCCCTGGAGGACGTCCCCGCGCCCACCCCGCAGCAGGTCAGCGAAAACAGGCCTCCCGCCCGCTGACCAACGCGGCACACGAGACACGAACTGGAGGATCCGGCGATGAAAAACATGTTCACTTTGGCGGCAATCCTGCTCGCGATCTGGGCAGGATCCGCGGCCGCACAGAGCGCGGTCGGCGGCCCGAAAAAGCCAAGCAATCTCGGCGGGCCGACCGTCCAGCAGAACCCGGTGGTCCCGGCTCCGAAGGCGAGCGCACCAACGCCGCCCCCACCATCGCCGCCAAAACCGAAGAAATAGCGGCACGCTTCCGCAATTGAGTTGGCTCCCGGGATTCACGCTGATCGGCTCGAATATGAAAAGCGCAACGCTGTTGTTTCTCATCGCCGCGGCTGTCGCCGTGATGGCATCGGACGCCTGCGCGGCGCCCTTGCACGTCACGAGGCTGTCGTCGCAACACCCCGCAGGCGCCGTCCGGGTGCGGCTTGCTTGCGACCAGGACTGCCGCTGCTGGCGCACGCGCTATCAGCAGCGGAGCACGCGCCGGACGATCGACGATCAGGCGCGCCAGGATCCGAACTACTGCCCGAGCGGCGGGCACTATAACGGCCATTACCGCACCGGACCGGCCATCGGATTGGGCTTCGAGAGCCGCGTCCCCGTGCGCGCGTTCCCGTTTCCGTTTTGATCGGCGGGATCGCGCCAATGGCAACCGCCCGGCACCGTGTCAGGCCAACGCCTTGTGAAGGACACACGCCATGAAACGCGCTGCCTTGGGCGTCGTGTCGTTGACCGCAGCGCTATGGCTGGGCGCCCCGTCGAACGCCGAGGCCTCTCCCGCCAGCCCGAACGATTGCGCGGTCAGGGTTCTGCATGCTGAAGAGCTGCCCTACGCGCCGATCGGATACTGGCTTGTGAAGGTGACCTTCGAGGTCACCCCACCGAACGGGCCACGATTTGTAAGAACGCGGCTGGACAATATTCCGTTGCGGAAATCGTCCCCCAGACGGGGCGACACCTACCGCTTGAGGTGCAGCTCGGTTGACGGGCTCGGTTACTGACGGCCGCGCCGGTCTCGGCCGTCAGTGCCCGAGACAACCCGCGAAGGCGCCTACCAGATGACGGCTGCGCAGAGCAGCGCCAGCGGAAGCGCGGCCCCCCCGATGACGACCCACCTGCGCATATCAGCCGGATCTCTGGAATACGTGAATATCTGAGCGGCGACGAACAGGCAGACCGCGGCGCCCAGGAGGGTGCGAAAGAAATCGGCCGGCGTGTCGTAGGCTGACCAGATGGTTTCGTTTTGCGGGCTGGCGACGCGTGCAGTGACGACCACCACAACGATCAGAAACAGCGTCCGAAGGAAAAGACCGAGGAAACGCATATGGCGCCCTGATTCATGCTCCTGCGCAACGCTAGCACGAATCTGGCAAAAAAAGCATTCATCTGGCCAAAAAGCATTCAGCCTGCTCTCGCCAACTTTCAACAAAACCCCGGGGCTCTGCCCGGGGTTTCTGCTTGAACTGAACGTGCGTGGCGTCAGGCCTGAGAATGCCGCGCCATGAAACTGTCATATCCGACTTCGGCGACCTGGAACCACTGATAGCCGTTGTTGGAGAACGACGTCAGCGAGTCATAGACCTTCTTGAAATTGGCATTGCCCGCCGCGACCTCGGCATGCAGCTCCTTGGCGGCCTTGAAGGAGGCCTCCATCACCGCAGAAGGGAACGGGCGCAGCTTGGTGCCGACCGCGAGCAGCTTCTTCAGTGCGAGCGGGTTGGCCTGGTCGTAGCGCGCCATCATCCAGTTGTTGGCGAGATGGCCGGCCTGTTCGAGTACGTGCTGGTAGTATTTCGGCAGCGCGTTCCATTTGTCGAGGTTGATCATTGCCACCAGCATCGGGCCGCCTTCCCACCAGCCGGGGAAGTAATAGTTCGGCGCGACCTTGTAGAAGCCGAGCTTCTCGTCGTCGTAGGGACCGACCCACTCCGCCGCATCGATGGTGCCTTTTTCCAGCGCCGGATAGATGTCGCCGCCGGCGAGTTGCTGCGGCACCGCGCCGAGTTTTTGCATCACCCTTCCGGCAAAGCCGCCGATGCGGAATTTGAGGCCCTTGAGATCGTCGACGCTGTTGATCTCCTTGCGGAACCAACCACCCATCTGGCAACCGGTGTTGCCGGCAAGCAGCGAGGTGACGTTGTAGCTCTTGTAGAACTCGTTGAGCAGCTCCTTGCCGCCGCCCAGCATGAACCAAGCCTGGTTGAGGCGCATGTTCGGCCCGAACGGCACCGAGGAGCCGAAGGTGAAGGTCGGGTCCTTGCCGAAATAGTAATATGGCGCGGTGTGGCCCATCTCGACCGTGCCGTTCTGCACGGCGTCAAGCACCTGCAGGCCCGGCACGATCTCGCCGGCGGCAAAGGTCTGGATCTGGAACTTGTTGTCGGTGGCCTCGCCGACCGCCTTCGCCATCAGCTCGGCGCCGCCGTGCAGCGTGTCGAGCGACTTCGGCCAGCTCGTGGTCAGGCGCCACTTGAGCTCCGGCATCGACTGCGCGATCGCGGGAGCTGCGACCGCTGCCGCACCCGCGACGCCGAGGCCCGTGACCTTGATGAAATCTCTTCGCTTCATTTGAATCCCACCCTGTATGATTGTGTTGTCCGAGCGTCGACTGCTTGCGATCGTCGCGCTGCTTTTCTTTGCCGTCATGACCGGTGACCGATCACGCGCCGCCTTCGTGCCGAGGCTTCGGCGGCGAGCATGGAACATCCCCCCGGCGAATGCCAGACGCAAAAAACCCGGTCCCCTTGCGGGGGCCGGGCTACTTAAGTCGAAGCCTTTTGGCGCGTTCTCGTCTCGCGAACGCTCGAAGCGCTCTTAGCCGCGGGTGCGGGAGCGGATCATGAAGCTGTCAAAGGTGTACTCGGCGACCTGCCACCACAGATACTGGTCGGATCGGTACGCCTGCATGGCATCGATCGACTTCTTGAAGTCGGCGTTCTTGGCCGAGATTTCACCCCACAGCTCGTTGGTCGCCTTGAGGCAGGCCTCGAGCACCTCGTTGGTGAACGGACGCAGCTGCGTACCGCTGGCAACCAGCCGCTTCAGCGCCGAGGGGTTCTGCATGTCGTAGCGCGCAGCCATCCAGCTGTTGGCGTTGGCGGTCGCGTTGGTCAGGATCGCCTGGTAGTTCTTCGGCAGCGCGTTCCACTTCTCGAGGTTGCAATAGGCGTGCACGGTCGGGCCGCCTTCCCAGAAGCCCGGGTAGTAGTAGTACTTGGCGACCTTCTGGAAGCCGAGCTTCTCGTCGTCATAGGGACCGACCCACTCGGCGGCGTCGATGGTGCCCTTTTCCAGCGCCGGATAGATGTCGCCGCCGGCGAGCTGCTGCGGCACCACGCCGACCTTCTGCAGCACCTGGCCGGCAATGCCGCCGATGCGGAATTTGAGGCCGGAGAGATCGGCGACGGTCTTGATCTCCTTGCGGAACCAGCCGCCCATCTGGGTGCCGGTGTTGCCGCAGGGGAATCCGATCACGCCGAACTTCTTGAAGAACTCGTTGCCGAGCGCCTCACCGCCGCCCTGGTACCACCAGGAATTCTGCATGCGGGCGTTGAGGCCGAACGGCACCGACGCGTAGATCGCAAAGGTCGGGTCCTTGCCGACATAGTAGTAAGACACGGTGTGGCACATCTCGACCGTGCCGTTCGACGTCGCGTCCAGCGCCTGCAGGCCGGGGACGATTTCACCGGCCGCGAACACCTGGATCTGGAACTTGTTGTCGGTCATTTCGGCGACGTACTTCGCCACCTGGTCGGCGCCGCCATAGATGGTGTCCAGCGACTTCGGAAAGCTCGAGGTCAGGCGCCACTTGATTTCAGGCGAGGACTGCGCGATCGCCGGCGCGGCAACCGCCGTCGCGGCAGCACCGGCCGCAGAAACTTTCAAAAAATCACGACGCTTCATCGTAAGGCTTCTCCTTGAGGGGCGTTTCCCAGTGACCGCAAGCAATTCTCCGGCAGGACGGTTGCAAAGGCCCGCCGAGGCGCTCTGGGTCGGCCCTTTAACACGGAAGGCGGCCCCACGGAAACGCGACAATGGCATGACCGCGCCAATTAAACGAAAGTCTGATGATGCGGAAAATCTGCCGAAAAATAGGGGCCAGGCGGTGGCGACGTCGCCTTGAGGCGGCGCGCGGACCTTGCCGCCGATCGCGCGGTAAATCGCCGCGCACGGGCCGTCCGGCTGCTTTTCAACCACCGGATTACCGGGGCAATCAGCGCCGCGCCGCCTCCCGCGATTTCTTGGCTTTATCGGCCAAATGCTTCCCGCGCCGGATCCAGCTTTGCGCGGTTGTTTTGCTGACGCCATACATCTTCGAGATCGTCGCCGCAGCTTCGCCGATGGACTCGGACTTCTTCGCAACGTTGAACGCCACCCGGGAGGCCTCTTCGCGCTTCTCCCGCGTCAGATGTTTGCGTTCTTTGTCTGCTTCGCGTGATGCTGCCATGTCGATGGTCGCCCCACGACCCTTCCCGCGGTTTCGGCTTCATCCCTTGGCCGCCTTCATTGATCGAAGGGCATGATTCGGCCGGTCCCGCACAAACATACAGGGCGGAACCGATTCAGCAATCGCCCGCGAGCGACCGGCCTGTGAAGAAGGCCCGCCCGGGCGCCTCGGCTCACAGAGACAACCGCGCGGGCTCAGGCGGCGGCGATCACGCCCTGCAGCTGCTCGCGAACCTTGCTGCCGATCGCGCGGTAAATCGCCGCGTGCGGGCCGTCCGGCTCACTCTCGACCACCGGATTGCCGGAGTCAGAGGCGGTGCGGATCGCGATGTGCAGGGGGACCTCGCCGAGGAACGGCACCCCGAGCTTCTCGGCCTCGTGGCGGGCGCCGCCATGGCCAAAGATGTCCGAGCGCGTGCCGCAATGCGGGCACTGGAAATAGCTCATGTTCTCGACGATGCCGAGCACCGGCACATTGACCTTCTTGAACATCGCAAGCCCGCGCCGCGCGTCGATCAGCGAAAGGTCCTGCGGCGTCGAGATGATGACGGCGCCCTTGAGCGGGACGTTCTGCGCCAGCGTAAGCTGCGCGTCGCCGGTGCCCGGCGGCATGTCGACGACCAGCACGTCGAGCGTACCCCAGGCCACGTCGCGCAGCATCTGGGTGATCGCGGACATCACCATCGGCCCGCGCCAGATCATCGCGGTGTCCTCTTCGACCAGGAAACCGATCGACATGATCGACAGGCCGAAGCGCACCAGCGGGACCATCTTCTTGTCGTCGTTGAGCTGCGGCTTCTCGCGGATGCCGGTCAGCCGCGGCACCGACGGGCCGTAGATATCGGCGTCAAGCAACCCGACGCGTAGGCCGAGGTCACGGAGGCCGAGCGCGAGGTTGAGCGCCGTGGTCGACTTGCCGACCCCGCCCTTGCCGGAGGCAACCGCGATGACGGCGGCGATGCCGGGGATCTCGGCCTGGCGCGCCATCGGCGATTGCGCACCGGGCGGATGCGGATGACGGTGCGCGGACGCCGGCTGGACGCCGCCTGCCGGCCGCGGCGCGGGCGCCGCCGCGCTGCCCGCCTTGCGCTCCGCGGTCAGCGCGATCATCGCGACGCTGACGCCGGGAATGGCGCGCACGGCGTTCTCGGCCTGCGCACGCACGCTCTCCCACGCGCGGGCTTCCGCGGCATCGACGTTGATCGAGAAGAACACCTTGCCGTCGGTGACCGCGATCGCCGACAGCACATTGGCGTTGGTCAAGGGGACGCCGCGCGGCGACATCACCTTGGCAAGGCAATCGAGAACCTGTTGCTGCGTCACGCTCACCGCGCATCTCCTGGCTTTTTAGCGGGGCGTGATCTCCGCGCAAACGCGTCGCGTTTGTCGCGCCGGAAAACCTCATTTCCGGATCACGCCCAGGAGACCTCCCATAGAGCGTTGCAGCGCAAAAGGCTACCTCGCTCCGACGTCGTCCCGCCGCTCGGCCGGGGCTGCCGAGCCGCCTTCCTTGGCGGCCTCGTAGTTCAGCTCGATCATGACCCCGTTGGGGTCGTTCACGAAGATCTGCCAGAGATCGCCGCCGGGAACCTGGCGCGAGTCGAATTCCATGCCCTTGGATTGCAGCCGCTTCCGCATCCCGTCGAAGCCCTGGCTGGCAAAGGCGACGTGGTGGACGACGCCCGAGTCCGGCTTTTGTGCCTCGTCGGTCGCGGAAATATCGACCAGATGCACGACCGCCTTGCCCTCGCTGTACATCCACGCACCGGGGAACGCGAAGTTCGGCCGCGCACCCTTTTCCAGGCCCAGAATGTCCTCATAGAACCGCACCGTGGCGGAGAGATTCCGGGTCCGGATATTGAAATGATCGAGCACACCGACGCTCATGCCCATGCGATACACTCCCTTTTTTGTGAGCTTCTTAGGTAGCCCGATCCTAGCACAAAACCGGGGTCTGCCATCCAACGAAGCCGTTGCCCTCCGCTGCGCAGGGGGTATGGTGCGGCTCCTTCCATGGACGGAATGCCCTGCCCGCCGCGACGTTTTCCGGCGGTCCCAAGGGGCGATCACCACGGCAAATCACAAGGTATCAGACATGGCTAAAGTCGCTTTCCTCGGTCTCGGCGTAATGGGTTTCCCGATGGCGGGACACCTCGTGAAAAAGGGCGGCCATGAGGTCACCGTTTACAACCGGACCGCGGCGAAGGCGAAGGAATGGGCCGACAAGTTCGGCGGCAAGACCGCGCCGACCCCGAAGGCCGCCGCCGAAGGTCAGGACTTCGTGATGTGCTGCGTCGGCAACGACAACGACCTGCGCTCGGTCACGATCGGCCCCGACGGCGCCTTTGCCGGGATCAGGAAGGGCGCGACCTTCGTCGATCACACCACCGCCTCCGCCGAGGTCGCCCGCGAGCTCGATGCCGCCGCCACCAAGGCCGGCTTCAAGTTCGTCGACGCGCCGGTGTCGGGCGGCCAGGCCGGCGCCGAGAACCGCGTGCTGACGGTGATGTGTGGCGGCGCCGAGGACGCCTATGCGGGCGCGGAGCCGATCATCACCGGCGCCTATGCGCGGATGTGCAAGTTGCTCGGGCCGGCAGGCGCCGGCCAGCTCACCAAGATGGTCAACCAGATCTGCATCGCAGGCTTGGTTCAAGGTCTGTCCGAGGGCATCCACTTCGCCAAGAAGAGCGGCCTCGACGTCGCCGCCGTGATCGAAACCATCTCCAAGGGCGCAGCGCAGTCCTGGCAGATGGAAAACCGCTACAAGACCATGAACGAAGGCAAGTACGATTTCGGCTTTGCCGTCGAGTGGATGCGCAAGGACCTCTCGATCGCGCTGGCGGAAGCCCGCCTAAACGGCGCCACCTTGCCCGCGACCGCCCTCGTCGATCAGTTCTATGCCGAGGTCGAGAAGATGGGCGGCAAGCGCTGGGATACGTCGAGCCTGCTGGCCCGTTTGCAGCGCTGAGATCTAGTACGGAGCGAACGGTAAGGGCGCGGCTCAGCCGCGCCCTTTTTGCAGGCGATCGAACACCCCTGCGCAACACTGCCGGCGGTTCGTCGGGCGCGCCGCCAAAAGTTAATTTAACCTCCGGTTAACGAGTTTCTTTAGCTTCTTAAGTCATCGCTTAATGATTTGGCGTCACAGATAGACAATGCAAAAGGCCCGCGCGGTTCGCTGGCAGGATTTGTGTTGTTTATGAGTAATCCCGCAGAAAAGCCTGAAGTTGTAGCGCTTCCGGCAGGACCTCAGGTAGCGGCGCCGGTGAACAGCCGGCGTGTCGCTGCGCAGCGGGTGCGCGAGGCGCGGGATCGGTTAACGTCAACCAGTGGAACCCGCCCGGCGTTCGACGCCGAACTGCTTCGCCAATACGCCCAGACCCGGATCTCGGCGTCCTACGTCGTGATGCTGCTCGTGGTGGCAACCGGCGTCCTGTTCGGCCTCTGGATGAAGCCGATCGTGGCCGGCGCCTGGACGATCGGCATCCTCTGTGTCCATCTCCTGATCATCCGCAGCTGCTCCCGCTTCCTCGCCGAGCCGACCTCGGTCGCGGTGACCCGCAAGTGGCGAACCCGCTTCGTGCTGCTCGACCTGCTCTACGGCCTGTGCTGGACTGCGATCCTGATCCACCCTGCCGGGCGCGATCTCGCTTCCAACACGCTGATGATGTTTTTGATGCTGCTGGTGATCGCGGTCTCCAGCATGCTGGCGGCGAGCCTGCCGATCGCAGCGCTCGCGGCGACCGTTCCGGTGACGGTCGGGATCGCGCTCGACCTCGTGCTCAACGGCGCGTTCGACAATTACGTGCTGGCGCTGCTCGCGCTTGCCGCCGAGGGCTATTTCGCGCTGCTGGCGCACCGCCTGCATTCGACCACGCTGGCGACGCTGGAAGCCCGCGCCGAAAAGGACGCACTGATCGGCGAACTGGAACAGGCCAAGGCGATCTCCGACGAGGCGCGGCACCGTGCCGAGTCCGCCAACGTCGCCAAGTCGCGCTTCCTGGCCCAGATGAGCCACGAGCTGCGTACGCCGCTCAACGCCATCCTCGGCTTTTCCGAGGTGATGAAGAGCGAGATCTTTGGCGCGCACGCCGTGCCGGTCTACAAGGAATATTCCGCCGACATCCATAATTCCGGCGTGCACCTGCTCAATCTCATCAACGAGATCCTGGACTTGTCGCGCATCGAGGCCGGCCGCTACGAGCTGAACGAAGAGGCCGTGGCGCTGGTGCATGTCGTCGCCGACTGCCATCATTTGCTGAAGCTGCGCGCCTCCAGCCGCGGCATCACCATCCACGAAGTGTTCGAGCACGGCATGCCGAGGATCTGGGGCGACGAGCGCGCCATCCGCCAGGTCGTGCTCAATCTGCTCTCCAATTCGATCAAGTTCACGCCGCAGGGCGGCGAGATCTGGCTGAAGGTCGGCTGGACGGCGTCGGGCGGGCAATATCTGAGCGTGAAAGATACCGGAAGCGGCATCGCCGAGGACGAGATTCCGGTGGTGCTGGCCTCGTTCGGCCAGGGCTCCAACTCGATCAAGTCGGCGGAACAGGGTGCGGGCCTTGGACTGCCGATCGCGAAGAGCCTGATCGACATGCATGGCGGCACCTTCACGCTGAAATCGAAGCTACGCATCGGTACCGAGGTGATCGTGACCCTGCCGCCGGAGCGGGTGATGAGCGCGCTGGCGCCGATGGCGGAAGAAGCGCCGCCGATGCAGCCGGAGCCCGCCGAGCCCACGATGGGCGCCGACCGGAAACGCGTGCGCCGCAAGTCGATCATGAGTGCCGGCACCGGATTGTAGAGCATGTCGCGGACAAACGTGACGCGGGTTTCGCTGCCAACAAACGCAAGGCGTTCGCGCCGGGACCATGCTTGCGACAAAAAGCCGGGGCGTGATGCAGCATCCCGCGCCGCTCGGCTTGCGCTGGCAGCCGAAACGGTTCAACAGTTGAAGAATGAGCTCAGAAACGCCGTGTATCGCAGTCTGCATGATGGACCCCAGGACCAAGCTCTGCTTCGGCTGCGGTCGCACGCTTCCGGAGATCGCGCGTTGGCACAAGATGGACCGCACGGAGCGGCTATCTGTCATGGCGAATTTGCCGGCGCGCATGGCCGAAGCTGGGCTCGAGCGCTTGGAGCCGCGCCCGAAGCGCGCCTAGTCACCGCCGCGACCGGAGGTGCATTGTGACCCGCATCCTCCTTGTCATCCTGCTGCTGATGGCAACCGCCTGCGCCGTCGTCGCCTATGGCGATCCCAATCAGATCGCGCGCGCCAGGGAGAATCTGACCCAGATTTTCGGCCGCACCGTCGCCGCCTCGGCCTCCAGCACCACCTCCGCCCCCGCGGTGCAGATCGCGCGCAGCCAGGGCGGTGAGTTCGCGTTCCGCGCCAAGATCAACGGCGTCAGCGCGCCGATGGTGATCGACACCGGGGCAACCTCGGTCGTGCTGACCTGGGAAACCGCCAAGGCGATCGGGCTGCCGACCGACATGCTGGAATACAATGTCGACCTGGAGACCGCCGGCGGTCACACCAAGGCGGCGCGGCTGACGCTCGATCGTCTCGCGGTCGGCAAGCTGGTCGAGAAATCGGTCCCGGCGCTGGTGGTCCAGCGCGGGCAGATGAAGACCAATTTGCTCGGCATGAGCTTCCTCGACCGGCTGGAAAGCTGGGGCGTCCGCTCCGATACGCTGTCGCTGACCGGCTATCCCGACGTCACCGGCAGCATCAGCACCTCGAGCCGCCACCGGCGCCCGCGCACGGTCGTCGACTAGCGCTATCTATCGTCGTCGTGGATCGACGACGGATGCCGGCACAACGGGGTGACCCTTATCTCCATGAAGGGAAACAGCGGCAGGCCGGACAGGATGTCGTGCAACTCCTGCGCGCCGGATACGTCGAAGATGCTGACATTGGCGTAGCGTCCGGCCACCCGCCATAGATGGCGCCAGGCGCCCGTGCGCTGCAGCTCCATCGCGCGTACGCGTTCCGCCTGCTTCAGCGCGTCGACCTTTTCGGCCGCGATGTCATGTGGAATCCGTACATCCATCTCGACGTGGAACAGCATGGCGTTGAACTCTTTCTGCAAGGATGAGGCGAGACTGCAAAACGGCGAGGAGCCGCCGCGCGATCGCGGCGGCTCCATTGATCTGTCTAGCAGATCGTCAGCCTTGTCGTCAGCCTTGCACCAGACCGCGGCTGACGAGGTTGATGTCATCAGGATTGACGAGGTCCTTCGCCGTCCAACCGGAGACGTCGTAGTCGCTCATGCAATTGCGCACGAAATCCTGCATGGCGCCGAGGTCGCCGGTGGCGCTCGCGGCCATCAATGTCTCGACGCGCAGGTTCTCGTAATTGCCCGCATAGTTGCGCTCGTAGAGCTCGTGCCGGCCACCGAACTCGGAGCCGACCGCATCCCACAGCAACTTCAGCAGCTTGATCCGGTCAATCGCGGCATAGCCGTTGGAGCCGCGCACGAAGCGATCGAGATAGGGCCGGATGGCCTCGCTCTCGAGGTCTGCCGAGCTCGACGGCAGATAGATCAAACCGCTCGCGACGTGACGCTCGATCAATTCCTTGATCCGCGGATAGGCCATCGGCGCGAACACGCGATAGGCCAGCCCGTAGTTCAGATTGGGCAGATTGTAGCCCTCGGTGCCCTGCCAAGCTATCGGCGACTTCACCATGGCATCGGCAATGCCGTGGAACAGATTGCGCCAGGCGATCACCTCTCCGACGGCGGTCTGCACGCCGCGGAAATCCTTCGAGCCGGTCGCCTCCACCGCCATCGAGAACAGGCCGGCGATGAAGTCGAGCTTCACCGCAAGCCGCGTCACGCCGTGCAGCGTGAAGCGCGGGATGAAACCCGACGCCGGGAAGAACTGATTGATCTTGTCGACGTCGCCATAGATGAAGACGTTCTCCCAGGGCACCAGCACCTTGTCGAACACGAGGATCGAATCGTTCTCGTCGAAGCGGCTCGACAACGGATAGTCGAACGGCGAGCCGGTCGCGGCTGCAGTGAACTCGTAGGACGAGCGCGCGATCAGCTTGATGCCCTTGGCATCCATCGGCGCCGTGAAGATCAGCGCGAACGACTTGTCCTTGATCGGAATGCCGTAATGCGCAATGAAATTATAGTGCGTCAGCGCCGAGCCGGTCGCGACCACCTTCGCGCCTGACACGATCAGGCCGGCGTCGGTCTCCTTCTCGACATGCATGAAAACGTCGCGAACCTCCTCGATGGCGCGATCGCGATCGATCGGCGGATTGACGATGGCGTGATTCCAGAAGTCGAGCCGCTCCTGGGTCCGGGCGTACCACTTCTTCGCATTGCCGGCATATTCGCCATAGAAGCCCGAATTCGCACCCAGCGTGCCAAGGAACGCCGCCTTGTAATCCGGAGAGCGGCCCATCCAGCCGAACGCGACCTTCTGCAGTTCGGCGATTGCATCGCGGCCCTTGATCAGGTCCTCGGCGGTTCGCGAGCCGAGGAAGAACGGATGGGTGATCTGTCCCGAGCCGGTATCCGTAAGAACGCCGATCTGATCCTTCTTCTCGTGGAAACGGTCGTACCAGCGCGCCACCATCCGGGCCGAGTTGCGAAACGCGGGATGCTCGGTGACGTTCTTGACGCGCTCGCCGTAGATGTAGATTTCACGGCCGTCCTGGATGCTGTCTAGGAATTCCGCGCCGGTATAGACGCTGGTGGTTGACGCAGGTGCATCGGCCCGCAGGGCTGCTGCTGTAGTCATGGGTTTCTCCTCCGCTTGTGTCGCCCGACCGGCGGACGTCGCCGCATTGGCCTGGACCATCTCGTCACGCTCTTGGTCGGCGTGACATCGGAGGAAACGCTACGCGCTCGGGAGGAGCCGGCGAAAGGTATCACACCATACCGCGCAGACCGCCGCGGCTCGGGCTATGACAAGATGGCACGGACCCGACGGCAATGATCGTTCGGCCGATGCCAGCACCGCAGCTGACGCAGCAATCGCACAGCACGGCAAAGGGAGCGAACCATGGACAAGGATTTGGCCAAGGGTTTTGACAGCACCGCTGTCGCTTTCCATCGCGACGGGGGATTGGCCCTCACGGCGAGCGTCGTCACCATCGGCGCATTCGACGGCGTCCACCGCGGCCATCAGGAACTTCTCCGGCAGACCATTGCGGCGGCGCAACGCCGCGGCGTTCCTGCCGTGGTCTACACTTTCGATCCGCCGCCAAAGGTGTATTTCGGCCAGGCCGAGGCGCTGATCTCGCTCGACGAAAAGCTCGATCGCATCGCAACATTCGCGCCTGACCATGTCGTCGTCGCGGACTTCAACCAGATCTACGTCAGCCGCACCGCGGCCGATTTTCTCGCCGAGTTGCAGCTTCTGCATCCTCGCGAGGTGATCGTCGGCGAGGATTTCCGCTTCGGGTCCTGCAAGGGCGGCACCGCGCAGCTGCTGCGGCAACACTTCAACACGCGCATTCTGCCACCGGTGCGCTGCGGCAACGGCGAGATCGTCTCCAGCAGCCGGATCCGCTCGCTTCGGCAATCCGGCCTTGCCGCCGCAGCGTCAGCGCTGGAAAACTGGCGAGAGATCGTGATTGCGTCACCGGCCACTCGATCAAGCCTGGCCCAACTCGAGGTCATCAACCAATGACCGCTATCGATCCGCGTGAGCTGCGCAA
Organism: Bradyrhizobium sp. CER78; assembly: GCF_029846235.1. Lineage (GTDB taxonomy): Bacteria > Pseudomonadota > Alphaproteobacteria > Rhizobiales > Xanthobacteraceae > Bradyrhizobium. Next base: position 29,841 of record NZ_JARVWP010000024.1, on the reverse strand, counting down.
CGCCTGTGGCCAGTTCGGTACCGGCGTCACCATCATCACGACGCATTGCGAGGGACGCGATCACGGCATGACGGCCAATGCCTTCATGTCGGTGTCGCTCGATCCGCCGCTGGTTGCGATCTCGATCGCAAAAAGCGCGAAGATGCTTTGCAACATCCAGAACACCGGCCGCTTTGCGGTCAGCGTGCTCGCTGAGGGGATGGAAGATCTCGCCTGGCACTTCGCAGGCAGGCCCAAGCTCGACCTCTGCGACGTTTTCGAACGCCGCCGCGAGCTACCCGTCATCGCCCATGCCGCGGCGTACTTCGTGACCGATCTCGCCGATGAGATCATCGCGGGCGACCACACCATCTTCCTCGGCCATGTCCGCGAGATGGCGCTGGAGCCGAGCAAGAAGCCGCTGCTGTTCTTCCGCGGCCGGTTCGGCGGCCTTGCCGACCCGCACCCTGCGCCCGCGATGCTGGAGAATGCGGCTTACGAATTTGTCTGGTGAAGCGACCAGCCGAGATTCCCGAAACCGGGGATGCAAGTTTGCTCAAAACTGCAAGAAAAGGAGGAAACGACCATGCTGAACGTCAACAAGGACACCATCACCGACCACGTGATCGCCGCGCTCTCACCGGACATCCCGGATCGCAACCGCCAGATCATGACGAGCCTGATCCGCCACATGCACGCCTTCTGCAAGGAGGTCGACCTGACCTTCGCCGAATGGTTTGCCGCCTGCGAATTCCTGCGCCGCGCCGGCGACATCTCGGACGAGAAGCGCAACGAGTTCATCCTGATCGCTGACATTCTCGGCGTCGAGGTGCTGGTCGACATGCTCGACCACCGGGTCACCGACGGCGAGAGCGAATCCACCGTGCTCGGGCCGTTCTACCGCGAGAACCCACCGGTGCTGCCGAAGGGCGCCTCCATCATCAAGAAGACGTTCAACAACGCGCAGACCGTCAAGGTCAGCGGGCGCATCAGCGACACCGCGGGCCGGCCGATCGAGGGCGTCACCATCGACGTCTGGGAAGACGCGCCGAACGGGCTCTACGATCTGCAAGACCCCGAGCAGCCGGCGTACAATCTGCGCGGCCGGTTCACGACCGATGCCAACGGCGAATATGCCTTCGTGGCGCTGCGCCCCGAGCCTTACCCGATCCCCTATGACGGCGCCGGCGGCGAGCTGTTGAAGTACATGGGCCACCATCCCTGGCGCCCGGGTCACATCCACTTCATGCTCTCCAAGGACGGCTATCAATCGCTGATCTCGCAGATCTACGATTCCGAGACCAAGTATCTAGACAACGACTCGGTGTTCGCCGTGAAGCAGAGCCTGATCGGCACGTTCGCCAAGGCTCCGGCCGGCGCCGACACCGATCTCGTTCTCGCCTTCGACTTCAAGCTCAAGAAGGCGGCGGTCGAGCGGCTTGTCGCAGCCGAGTGATGCGTAGCAAGCCCGCCGGACCTCGAAGGCCCGGCGGGCTCAACTTGAACTGACCTGTGAGGACTTATGAGTCGTGCCGTGATCGAAATCGCCGAGCCCGTGGAGCAAGTGCAGCCGCTCGCAAGAGACACTGCGATCCGCAGTATCCGCGCCACCATCGTGGAGGCGCCGACGCGACGGCGGCACAAGCTGTCGAACACGGAAGTCACCCATCAGGGCTACGTGCTGGTGCGCGTGCTGCTCGACAACGGCGTGACGGGGATCGGCGAAGCCTCGACGCTCGGCGGACCGCGCTGGGCCGAGGAGAGCGTGGAATCGATCAAGGCCGCGGTCACGAACTACCTGGCGCCGGCGCTGCTCGGGCAGCCTGCCCTCGCCTTCGAGGCCAACGCCTTGCGCATGAGCAAGGCCGCCACCCGCAATTTCGCGGCCAGGGGCGCGATCGAATCCGCCCTGCTCGACGCTGCCGGCAAGACGCTCGGCCTTCCCGCCAGCGCGCTGCTCGGCGGCGCCGTACGCGAGCGCATGGAGGTGATCTGGGCACTGGCCTCAGGCGACAGCGGCCAGGAGCTGGAGGAAGCCAAAGAGAAGCTGCGGCGCCGCGAACACCGTCAGTTCAAGATCAAGTTCGGCTTCAACCGGCCGCAGGCGGATCTGAAGCGCCTGCAGACGCTACGCGCCGGCCTCGGCGACGAGGTGCGCCTGATCGTCGATGTCAATCAGGGCTGGACCGAGGCCGAGTGCATCCGCTTCATGCCGGCGCTTGAGGAGCTGGATGTCGCGCTCGTCGAACAACCGGTGTCGGCGCTGCAGCTGGAAAGCATGGCGCGTGTCGCGGCGCGCACCTCGATCCCGTTGCTGGTCGACGAAGCCGCCTTCACCAAGGAGGAAATCGCTCGCGCCGCCGCGATGGGTTGCGGCAGCGTCTATTCGCTGAAGCTCGTGAAGAGCGGCGGCCTGTTCGAGATGAAGCGCGCCGCCGCGGTCGCCGGCGCACACGGCCTCGAGCTCTACGGCGGCTGCCTGCTGGAGAGCAGCATCGGCGCGGCCGCGCATCTCGCCGCCTTCGCCACGCTGCCCAGGCTCGAATGGGGCACCGAGCATTTCGGTCCGCGGATTCTCGTGGAGGATCTGGTCGCCAACCCGATCAGATTCGACGAGTTCGAGATCTGCGTCCCTGATGGTCCGGGTCTCGGCGTCGAGGTCGACGAGGACAAGATCCGTGCCTTCGCCCGCAAGGACTAGTCAGATGATGTTGTCCCTGCGGACAATTGACAATCCGGGGACCCACGCCCAGTCTTCGCACGGAAACCATCGTCTCGAACGCGCGCTGATGACCACGCGGCAGCAAACCCGGCCAGCCCTTCCCGCAGCTTCCCCGGAAGCGCGCCGACAAACGTCCGGCTGACCGTGACCGATCGCGACGACGTCATGGATCTCAGGCGACTGGTCTATTTCGTCGCCGTCGCCGAGGAATTGCATTTCGGCCGTGCTGCCTCGCGGCTCGCGATCGCGCAGCCGCCGCTGAGCCGGCAGATCGCGCAGCTCGAGAGCGATCTCGGCGTCATGCTGATCGACCGCAGCCGCAGCCAGATCCGGCTGACTCAGGCCGGCAGCGTCCTCTTGGAACGTGCGCGCGACGTGCTGGAGCGGCTCGACCGCACCCACCGCGAGATCAAGCGGATCGGAGAAGGCTTTTCGGGGCACCTGCGCGTCGCCTTCGTCGGATCGGCGACCTATGGCGTGCTGCCCAACGTGATCAAGGCGTTCCGCTCGGCCTATCCTGATGTCGAGCTCGCATTGTCGGCGATGAACAATGCCGAGCAGAAGCGCGCGGTGATCCAGCGCGAGATCGATATCGCCGTCGCGCGGCCCTCGCTCGAGGACGAGGAATTGAAGTCGGAGCCGTTGCTGCAGGAGCCGCTGATCCTCGCACTATCGGACACCTCGCCGCTGCTCGAGCAGCAGGTCACGCGGCTGGCGGCGCTGAAGGCGGAGACGTTCGTGCTCTACCCGCGCAAGCCGCGCCCGAGCTTCGCCGACCACATCCTCAACATCTGCCTCGAAGAGGGCTTCATTCCAAAATCGCAGGTGCTGGCGCAGGATTATCAGACCGCGATCAGCCTGGTGTCGGTCGGCGTCGGGATCGCGCTGGTGCCGAAATCAGTCTCACAGGCGGAGCGCCCCGGCGTCGCCTACCGCGCCTATGAGGGGCACAATCCGGGGACCGCGCTGTCGCTGAACTACCGGCGCGACAACCGGATGCCGCACCTCTTCAACTTCCTCAAGGTCGCACAAGACGTCGTGCGGCGTCAGCGCAAGCCGTAATCCGTCACGTCAGGCGGCCACCGCCGTGCGTGCGCGATCGTCGACCAGCGCGATCGCATCGCATAGCACGTTGATATCAGCGCCCGGCCGAACGCCGTTCTCCGCGAGGTGCCTGCGGAACGCACGCGCGCCGGGGACGCCATGAAAGGCACCGACGAAGTGACGCGTGATCGAATGCAGTCGCGTGCCTTCGGCCAGTTGCCGCTCGATATAGGGCAGCATCGCCGCGAACACGTCCTTCATCGTCGCGTGCGGCGACGTCTCGCCGAACAGCTCGGAATCTACGGTAAGCAGCCGCCACGGCTCCTGATACGCCGCCCGCCCCAGCATCACGCCATCGACATGCGCCAGATGCTGCTTCGCTTCGGCAAGACTCGTGATGCCGCCATTGATGATGACAGGCACATCCGGCAACACTGCCTTGAGACGATAGACCCGATCATAGTCGAGCGGCGGGATGTCGCGGTTCTCCTTCGGCGACAACCCGTTGAGCCAGGCCTTGCGCGCGTGCACGACGAGCACATCCGCACCCGCGGCAATCACGCCGCGCGCCAGCGTGTCGAGCGCGACTTCCGGATCCTGGTCGTCGATGCCGATCCGGCACTTCACCGTGACAGGCACCTTCACCGCGCGCTTCATCGCCGCAACGCCTTCGGCGACCAGCGCCGGCTCTGCCATCAGGCAGGCGCCGAAGCGGCCGTCCTTCACCCGGTCGGACGGACAGCCGACATTGAGGTTGATCTCGTCATAGCCAAAATCCTCGCCGATCTGCGCGGCGGTCGCGAGATCGCGCGGATCGGAACCGCCGAGCTGCAGCGCCACCGGGTGCTCGCTGGCATCGAAGCCGAGCAGCCGCGCCCGGTCGCCATGGATCACGGCGCCGGTGGTCAGCATCTCCGTATAGAGCCGTGCCCGCCGCGACATCAGGCGATGGAAGACCCGGCAATGCCGGTCCGTCCAATCCATCATCGGCGCAACGGTGAATCTCCAGCACAAGTCATTCATATCATTGATCTATTTTAACTCGCTCGATCCCATATATTATTGGACCGACTGAGACATTTGGCTCGACCACGCTACCGCAGCTTGGTTCTTCTAGGCTTTTCCAGGCTCGAAATGGAAGCGAAAATCGCGATTTCGGATCTCGGTGCATACGTGCTGCACGCGAGGACACGCATGCACACGCCTCCACACTCTGTCTTCACCAAGACGACGGCCTCTCCAGCCAGATATACAAGTTGAACGGCGCGCGGTTCACTGCGCAACGTCGCGCGCATAGGCGCCGCACCGAGGTATTCGAACTTGTCGAACATCAATCTCAAGCTTCTCCATACTTTCCTGCTCGCGGCCGAGCACGAAAGCTTCCGGAAAGCTGCCGAGGAATCCAACCGGTCTCCCTCTGCGGTCAGCATGCAGGTTCGGGACTTGGAGGAGCAGATCGGCGTCCTGCTGTTTCGCAGGACGCCACAGAAGGTGTTGCTCACGCCAGAGGGCCGGATCCTGTTCGAGCAGGCGAAGCGCGCCCTTCAGGAAGTCCAGTCTGGGCTGGATATGCTGACGGAATCCGCGCAGTCCCGCAGCCGTCACATTCGAATGGCCTGCGTCCCGACACTTGCGTCCGGATGGCTTCCCAACATCCTGGCGACCTTCAAGGTTCGATATCCACGGAGCCAGGTGCAACTCATGGAGATATCCACGGCGCCCATGCTTGAACTGCTGAAGCGCCAGGATGTCGAGTTCGGAATTGGTCCGGAAGTCCCCGACATGGGGGATTATGAGTTCGAGCCGATCCTTGAGGATCCGCTGTTCGCTTGCGTACCGCCGGTGTTCGATGAGGGGCAATCAAGCACCGGTTTCGCCGATCTCGTCGAAAAGCCGGTTATCCTGCTGTCGAAGACGACGGCGGTTCGAGGGCTGATCGACGAGACGCTGGAAACGCTCGCCGTCCGTCTCGATGTGCAATTCGAAGTCCAGGCGGCCACGACAGCGCTAGCTCTGGCAGCCTCCGGCCTCGGCATTGCGATCGTACCGCGGGTCGCTCTGGTGCAGGCCGGCGTGCAGCAGTTTCGCGTGGTCCCGATCTCCGACCACGTCAAGCTTCGTCAGATCGGCTTGATCACCGCGCGCGGCCCGGTCCGGCGCCCGAACACCGAGCAACTGATTTCATTGATCCGCTCGAGTCTGGCCCAGCTTCGCTGACGGCTTCGCGCTCACAGCAACTTCAGAAGCGCATCGACGACCTGATCGGTCGTCGCATTGCCGCCGATGTCGCGCGTCCTCAACGCAGCGTCCTCGAGCCCGGCACGCACCGCAGCTTCAATCCTGTCGGCACCAAGCCGCAGCCGGGTGTCGCGGTAGCGGTGATCCAGACGCCTCAGCATCAGGATCGATGCCAGAATCGTTCCATAGGGATTGGCGAGGCCCTTGCCTGCGATGTCCGGAGCCGAGCCATGCGAGGCCTGGAAGAAACCGATGCCGTCACCGACTTCTTCCGACGGGGACATGCCCATGCCGCCGACCGTCGCCGCACCGAGATCGGAAATGATATCGCCGAACATGTTCTCGGTGACGATGACGTCGAAATGGGATGGCTTGTTGACGAGATGAACCGTCATCGCGTCGACAAGCACGTGCTCGGCTTCTATATCGGGATAGTCCTTGGCAACCTCATCGAAGACGGAGCGGAAGAACGCATAGGTGCGCAGGACATTGGCCTTGTCGCAGCAAGTCACCCGGCGCCGGCCGTCCTTCGGTGAGCCGTTTCGCGATCTCGCCAGTTCGAACGCGAACCGGACAATACGTTCGATACCCTTCCGGGTCTGAACCAGCGTGTCGACCGCAACCTCTTCCCTTAGCAGCGCGCCTGCTCCGCGAGCCGCATAGAGCCCCTCGCTGTTCTCTCTGACGATCACGTAGTCGATCGAACCCGGGCGCCCGAGGGGAGACGGCACGCCCTTGTAGAGCTTGATGGGCCGCACGTTGGCGAACAGGTCCAGCTTGAAGCGGAGCGTCAGCGTGAAATCCAGCCCAGCCTCGGTTCCATCACGATGAACCACACCAGGCAGACCGGCCGCCCCGTGGAGAATGGCGTCGGCGGCGCGACAGCCCTCAAACGTGGTTGCCGGGAAAGAGTCTCCGGTTTCGAGAAAGTGAGTAGCCCCCGCCGGATATTCCACAAACCGGAGCGTGCCAGCCTGGACACCGGCTTGCAGCACCGCGACCGCTGCGCGAGCGACTTCAGGTCCAATGCCGTCTCCATGCACGACGGCAATCTTGTAAATATCCTTCATGATGCTCGCTCGACCTGTTGTCTCTTGTGGTAGTGACGTCGCTTCCCTCGCGGCAGGGCATGCACGACGTCGTATGCCCCGCCCCGGCCACCCCAGTGAATCGTCCGGATCAATCCAGCTTGATCCAGACCCCCTTCGTGTTCAGGTATTCATCGAGCTGCTCGGTGCCGCCTTCACGGCCATATCCGCTCATCTTGTAGCCGCCGAACGGCAGTGCGGGATCGATGGCGTGATAGGTGTTCACCCAAACCGATCCGGCGCGGAGACTGCGCGAGATGGTGTGGGCCTTGCTCACGTCGCGCGTGAACACACCTGCCGCGAGACCGTACGGCGTTGCGTTGGCGCGCGTCACGGCCTCATCGAGCGTGTCGAACGGCAGCGCGGAAATCACCGGACCAAAGATTTCGTCGCGGGCGATCTGCATGGTGTCGGAGACGCCGGCAAATACCGTCGGCTCGACGAAGTTGCCTTTCGCAAAGCCACCCTCCTTCAATCTGCGGCCACCAGTCACGACCTTCGCGCCCTCGTCGCGCCCGCTCCGCAGGAAGCCCTCGACCTTGTCGAGCTGGCGCTCGGACACGATCGGCCCGATCTCCGTCGTGGGATCGGCGCCGTCGCCGATCTTCAGGCTGGAAGCGAACTTCCCGAGTCGTTCGACCAGCTCGTCATGGATCGATCGCTCGACGAACAGGCGGGAGCCCGCGATACAGATCTGGCCTGTATTGGCGAACGCGGCCATCGCCGCAATCGGCACCGCCTTGTCGAGGTCCGCGTCGGCGCAGACGATGACCGGTGACTTTCCGCCAAGCTCGAGCGATACCCGCTTGAGGTTGCCGGCCGAGGCGCGAACAATGGCCTGTCCGGTCGCTGTCGAGCCGGTGAAGACGATCTTGTCGACACCGGAATGCTCGGCCAGCGGCGCGCCGGCTTCCGAACCCGTCCCGGTCACGACGTTGACGACGCCGGCGGGCACGCCGGCCTCGTTCATCAGATCCGCGATCAGCAACGGCGTCAGCGGCGCCTCTTCAGACGGCTTGAGCACGATGGTGCAGCCGGTCGCAAGCGCAGGCCCGATCTTCCAGACCGACGCAGCTGTGGGTGCATTCCAGGGGATGATCGCGCCGACGACGCCGACCGGCTCCTTCCGCGTGAAGGAAACAATGTCGCCCGGCAGCGAATTGTCGATCGTCTGGCCATGGATGGCGGTCGCCATGCCGGCGTAGTATCTGAGCATGCCGAGCACGCGAAGCTTGTTTGCCCGCGTCCTGACGATCGGCATTCCCATATCCGCCGTATCGGACTGGCTGATCTCCTCCCAGTGCTTCTCGAACAGGTCGGCGATCCGCAGCAGCAGCGCCTGTCGCTCGAACGGCTTGAAGCGGCTCCACGGTCCTTCGAACGCACGACGGGCCGCGGTAACGGCCGCGCCGATGTCGGCCGCATCGCCACGCGGCACGCGGCCGATCACCTCGCCGGTTGCCGGGTTGCGCGTCTCGAAAACCTGCCCCGAGCGGGCTTCGACCCACGCGCCATCAACGAACATCTTTCGCGTTCGTCCGTCGACTGGAAATCGGAAATCGGTTGTCATTGGGTTACCCTTCTCTGTCTCGATCGTCATTCTAGGCCGTGGGCTTCGTTTTTCGAAGCAGCCGCGCCAGTTCGGAAATGTAGGCCTGGCCGTGGCCGCTCTCGACCACTGCCGAGATGGCCGCGGCAACACCGTCGGCGATCGTCCTGGATGCTCCGGAGCTACTCGCCATGGTCCGGTAGTAGGCGATGTCCTTCAAGGCGTTGCCGATGAAGAACGGAACCGTGCCGACGTCGTCCATCACGATGGCAGGCGCCATTCGCTGGAGCGCAACGCCAGCCCCTCCTCCCTTGGCGAGGACATCGACGAAGATCGCCGGATCGACACCTGTATCGGCAGCCTGCGCAGCAGCCTCGCCGAGCAGTGCCATGAAGCCGATCGACACGTAGTTGTGGAGCAGTTTGAGCCTATGGCCAAAACTCACGGGGCCGACGTGTTCGACACCCTCGGTGAACGAGGCAAGGACGGCGCGGACGCTTCGAAGGTCGGCTTCGTCGCCGCCAACCAGAAGGTTCAGCGTTCCCTCTTCCGCTTGCTTCGCCGTGCGCGTCATCGGCGCATCGAGGAAGCGGCCACCTGCTGCCTGGACCGCGGCGGCCATCCGCAGCGTCGAGTCCGGCAGCGCCGTCGAGCAATCGACGACGATGGTACCGCTGCGGAGGCGGGACAGAACGCCCTCCTCGCCGGTGAGGATCGCTTCGACCTGGGGCGAGCCTGTCACGCAGAGGATGATCACATCCGACGCGTCTGCCACCTCTCCGGGAGTCTTGCAGGCCGTGGCGCCGAGGCCAACGAGGTCGTCGACGGGCTGATTGCCCGGATGGTCGAGAAAGACCAGGGGAAAGCCGCCCCTTGCGAGGACGTTCTTCGCGATTCCATGGCCCATCAGGCCTACACCGACAATTCCAACCTTCATCGCAATCATCTCATTCATCTAGTGGACGGCGGCGTACATGATCTGCTGCTCGGTCGCGTCGGAGGCCTTGATCTCCTCGACGATCTTGCCGCGCTTGGCGACCAAAATGCGGTCCGAGAGTGCAAGCACGCCGACGTCACCTGAGCTTGACGCACGACCGAGCCGAGCTCTCGCGCAGAATTGACCGCTCGCCACCATCGTTTCCTGCCTATAGCAGGCTTGCATTTTGATGACGCAAGATGAGCGACGTCACCCCGCCTCATGCAAGGCGCTTTTTCTGACCCCCTATTTGGTTTTTCTGATCTACCGGCATTCTCGCTGACGCCAGGAGCACCACGAAGTCGCTCGCGTCGCGCGCGTCAACGTCCAGGTCACCGTTGAGAAAAGCTGACACCCTGTCCAGAAATACTGCGCTTCGCCTGCTAGACCTGCACCGAGGTCAGCTTCTTCAGGCAACGCAGCGCGAACGACGACCGGCTGTGGCGGATGCCCGGGATGCGATAGAGCTTCTCGCGCAGGAACCGTTCGTAGCCAGCGGTGCTTTCGACCGCGACCTTCACGACGTAGTCGTAGTCGCCGGTTGTGAGATAGGCTTCGATCACCTCCGGCAAGTCCGTGAGCAGTTGGCCAAAGCGCTCGAGCATCTCCTCATCGTGGCGGTCGAGTGTCACCTCTATGATGACGGTTTCAGGCAGGCCGAGCTTCTCCTGATTGAGCAGCGCGACGTAACCATCGATATAGCCCTGCGTCTCGAGCCGCTTCAACCTGTTCCAGCATGGCGTGGTGGAAAGCCCGATCTTGTCCGCGAGCTGTGCCGTGGTCAGCCGCGCATCCTGCTGCAAGGCGCGCAGAATCTTGCGGTCGATCTCGTCAAGGCGAAGCGAGTCCTTGCGGGGTCCCCTGACCGGCCTCTTGCCACGCCCGACCTTCACCATATCGAGAATCCCATGCTGTATTTTCGATTTATACCCAGAATATCTTTATCGTAGACCGTTGATAAGCCCAGATAATCGGAACGACAATCCCGGATATTGCCAGTACAAATATCCTTACAAGACGAGGCCCGATCCGTGTTCCTTCTCGAGCTCCATTCCCGCGACATGCACGCCGCGCTCGGCCGCCTGCTCGACCAGGCGCGGGTCGCGGGCCTTCGGCTGACCGCCGTCAGCGCACGCGCGGTCGCCGACGAGTGCCGGATCTCCGCGTCGATCGATATCGACGACCGCGACGCGGTCGACCGGCTCGCGCGCCGCGTCGGCACCATGTTCTGCATCGGCAGCGTGGAGGTGCGGCGCGAATGCGACGCCGCGATGCAGGGCGCCGCGCCGTGATCGCAGCGAAGCCTCGGAGCTGAGGTGACCCACATGACCGACTACGCCCCGCTTTCCCTCCACGTCCCCGAGCCCGCGGTGCGCCCTGGCGGCACGCCGGACTTCTCCAACATCCGCATCCCGCGCGCCGGTCAGGTCGCCCGCCCCGAGGTCGACGTCGACGCCGAGGCGATCCGCGATCTCGCCTTCTCCGTGATCCGCGTTCTCAATCGCGACGGCGAAGCCGTCGGCCCCTGGGCTGGCTCGCTCTCAGAGGATGAATTGCTCGAAGGCCTGCGCCACATGATGACGCTGCGCGCCTTTGACGCACGCATGCAGATGGCCCAGCGCCAGGGCAAGACGTCGTTCTACATGCAGCACATGGGTGAGGAGGCCGTGAGCTGCGCGTTTCGCAAGGCGCTCAAGCCGGGCGACATGAATTTCCCGACCTATCGGCAGGCCGGGCTGCTGATCGCCGGCGGCTATTCGCTGGTCGAGATGGCCTGCCAGATCTACTCCAACACGCATGATCCGCTGAAGGGGCGCCAGCTGCCCGTGATGTATTCCTCCCGGGAGCACGGCTTCTTCTCCATCTCGGGCAATCTCGCCACCCAGTACATCCAGGCCGTCGGCTGGGCGATGGCCTCGGCGATCAAGAACGACAGCAAGATCGCGGTCGGCTGGATCGGCGACGGCGCCACGGCAGAGTCGGATTTCCACGCTGCGCTGGTGTTCGCCTCGACCTATCGTGCGCCGGTCGTGCTCAGCATCGTCAACAACCAATGGGCCATCTCGACCTTCCAGGGCATCGCACGCGGCGGCTCCGGCACCTTCGCGGCACGCGGCCTCGGCTTCGGCATTCCGGCGCTGCGGGTCGACGGCAACGACTACCTCGCGGTGCATGCGGTGGCGCAATGGGCATGCGAGCGCGCACGCCGCAACCTCGGCCCAACGTTGATCGAGCACGTGACCTATCGCGTCGGCGCCCATTCCACGTCGGACGATCCTGCGGGCTATCGGCCGAAGACGGAATCCGAGGCATGGCCGCTGGGAGATCCCGTCATCCGGCTGAAGAACCACCTGATCGTGCGCGGTGCCTGGTCGGAGGAGCGGCACAAGCAGACCGAGGCCGAGATCCTGGACACCGTGATCGCAGCGCAGAAGGAGGCCGAGAGCCACGGCACGCTGCATTCCCGCGAGCATGCCTCTGCGCGCGACATGTTCGAGGGGGTGTTTTCGCAGATGCCGCCACATCTGCGCCGGCAGCGCCAGGAAGCCGGAGTATAGCCATGGCGCAGCGAACCATGATCGAGGCGATCCGCGACGCCATGGACGTGATGATGTCGCGCGATGACGACGTCGTGGTGTTCGGCGAGGATGTCGGCTATTTCGGCGGCGTGTTTCGCGCCAGCCAAGGACTGCAGGCGAAATATGGCAAGAGCCGCTGCTTCGACACGCCGATCAGCGAGCTCGGCATCGTCGGCGCCGCCGTCGGCATGGCCGCCTATGGCCTGAAGCCATGCGTAGAGATCCAGTTTGCCGATTACATGTATCCGGCCTACGACCAGATCGTCTCGGAAGCCGCGCGGCTGCGCTATCGCTCCAACGGCCAGTTCACCTGTTCGCTCGTCGTGCGCATGCCGACTGGAGGCGGCATCTTTGGCGGACAGACGCACAGTCAGAGCCCGGAGGCGCTGTTCACCCATGTCTGCGGCATCAAGACGGTGGTGCCGTCGAACCCGAGTGACGCCAAAGGTCTCCTTATCGCCGCCATCGAGGATCCCGACCCCGTGATCTTCCTCGAGCCGAAGCGGCTCTACAACGGCCCGTTCGACGGCCATCACGATCGGCCGGTGACGCCATGGTCGAAGCACGATCTCGGCGAAGTTGCCGACGGGCATTTTGCCATTCCGCTCGGCCGCGCCGCGATCCGCCGGCCCGGCAACGCCGTCACCGTGCTCGCTTACGGGACGATGGTCCATGTCGCCGCGAGCGCCGTGGCCGAGACCGGGGTCGACGCCGAGATCATCGATCTCCGCACCCTGCTGCCGCTCGATCTCGACACGATTGAAGCCTCGGTCAAGAAGACCGGGCGCTGCGTGATCGTGCATGAGGCAACATTGACCTCGGGCTTCGGCGCCGAGTTGTGCGCGCTGGTGCAGGCGCGCTGCTTCTATCATCTGGAAGCGCCAATCGCGCGCGTCGCCGGCTGGGACACGCCCTACCCGCACGCACAGGAATGGGACTACTTCCCGGGTCCGGCACGGCTAGGCCGCGCGCTGATCGAAACGCTGGAGGCTTGAGATGGCCGAGCGCGTCGTCAAGCTGCCCGATGTCGGCGAGGGCATCGCCGAAGCCGAGCTGGTGGAGTGGCAGGTCAAGGTCGGCGATCTCGTGCGCGAGGACGCCGTGCTCGGCGCGGTCATGACCGACAAGGCAACCGTCGAGATTCCTTCACCGGCCGAAGGACGCGTGGTCTGGCTTGCCGGCGAGGTCGGCGACATCATCGCCATCGGCTCGGACTTCGTTCGGCTGGACGTGGACGGTAAGGGCGAGGCATCGACCGCGGCGGCGGCACCGGCGGCGCAAACGGCAAGCATATCGGCGCAAAAGACGGAACGCGCCGCGAGGACGGCAACTGAACCAACCGTCGCGCCAACGCATGCTGCGCCGTCCTTGCAGCCGCGGGGAACGCAGCCCCACCGCGGCGGCGAGCGGCCATTGGCTGCCCCCGCCGTCCGGCTGCGCGCGCGCGAGGCCGGAATTGACCTGCGCCAATTGCACGGCTCCGGCCCGGCCGGGCGGATCACCCATGACGATCTCGACCGCTATCTGGCGCGCGGAACGACAGCCGCGGAGCGTTACCCGAACGACGCCGTCACCGACGTCAAGATCGTCGGCCTGCGCCGCAGGATCGCCGAGCGGATGTCGATCGCGAACACGCGGATCCCCCACATCACCTATGTCGAAGAGGTCGACGTCACTGCGCTGGAGGACCTCCGCGCAAAACTCAATGAGCAGAAGCGCGCCGACAGACCCAGGCTGACGCTGTTGCCGTTCCTGATGCGCGCCATCGTGCGCGCAGTCGCCGCGCAGCCCGATCTCAACGCCCATTTCGACGACGAAGCCGGAACCATTCATCAATACGCCGCCGTCCATATCGGGATCGCGACACAAACCGGGCCCGGACTCGTGGTGCCGGTGGTCCGGCATGCGGAAGCCCGCGATCTCTTCGACGGCGCGGCGGAGATGATCCGCGTCACCGAAGCCGCGCGAAACGGCACGGCGACCCGCGAGGAACTCACTGGCTCGACCATCACGATCACGTCGCTCGGCGCCCTGGGCGGGCTCGTGACGACGCCCATCATCAATCATCCGGAGGTCGCGATCGTCGGCATCAACCGGATCGCGATCCGTCCGCATTGGGACGGCACGGCGTTCATCCCGCGCAAGATGATGAACCTGTCGTCGAGCTTCGATCATCGCGTGATCGACGGCTTCGATGCCGCGCGGTTCGTGCAGCGGATCAAGGCGCAGCTCGAAACGCCCGCCATGATCTTCATTGACGCGTAGGGCCATGGACGAACTCTCCTGCAAGCTTCTGGTGATTGGCGCGGGCCCCGGCGGCTATGCCTGCGCAATCCGGGCCGGCCAGCTCGGCATCGATACGATCGTCGTCGAGGCCCAAAAGCCTGGTGGCACCTGCCTCAATATCGGCTGTATCCCCTCGAAGGCGCTGATCCATGCCGCCGACGCGTACGAGACGGTCGCATGCGCCGCCGAGGGCAAAAGCGCCCTCGGCATCTCCGCGGCTAAACCATCACTCGACTTCGCCAGGACGATCGCCTGGAAGGACGACATCGTCCGCCGCCTCAATGGCGGCGTGGCGGGCCTGTTGAAGCGCGCCGGCGTCAGGTCCGTGGCCGGGCGTGCCAGCTTTCACGACGGCAAGACCGTCGAGGTTCGGATGGCAAACGGCATTCAGCTGATCCATGCCGAAGCGATCGTGATCGCGACGGGGGCGTTGCCGATCGAGCTGCCGTCGCTTCCGTTCGGTGGCCGCGTCATCTCATCGACGGAGGCGCTGGCACTTGCCGAAGTGCCAAAGCGGCTGGTTGTAGTGGGCGGCGGCTATATCGGGCTCGAGCTCGGTACCGCCTTCGCCAAATTCGGGGCCGCCGTCACCGTGGTCGAGGCCGCACCGCGCATCCTGCCACAATATGATGGAGAGATCAGCGAACCCGTTGCCAGGCGACTACGCGCGCTGGGCGTGACGGTTCTCACGAGCGCAAAAGCCAAGGCGCTTGCCGCGGGCGGCGCTGGGCTTGAAGTCGAGACCGGCGATGGCGGACAGGCGACGCTCGAAGCCGACAATATCCTCGTCACCGTCGGTCGCAAACCGGCGACCTCGGGCTTCGGCCTCGAACTGCTTGACCTCGACATGGACGGCCCCTTCATCCGCATCGATGATCGATGCCGGACCTCGATGCGCGGCGTTTTTGCGATCGGAGACGTCACGGGCGAGCCGATGCTGGCGCATCGCGCGATGGCGCAAGGCGAGATGGTGGCCGAGATCATCGCCGGGCACCGCCGCGCCTGGGACCGGGTTTCGATTCCGGCGATCTGCTTCACCGACCCTGAGATCGTCACTGTCGGCCTGTCACCGAGCGAAGCGAGCCGGACCGGTTTCAGCATCAAGACCGATCTGTTTCCGTTCAAGGCCAACGGACGTGCACTGACCCTGGATCGGGAGGACGGCTTCATCCGGACCGTGGCGCGCGCCGACAACCATGTCCTGCTCGGAATCCAGGGCGTCGGTGCGGGCATTGCCGAGCTTTCGGCAGCCTTCAGCCTCGCGCTGGAGATGGGCGCGCGCCTCGAGGATATCGCCGCGACAATCCATGCGCATCCGACCCAAAGCGAAGGCTTTCACGAAGCCGCGCTCAGATCGCTAGGGCACGCAATTCATATTTGACGTGCGGGCAATCACACCCGCGCCGGCTGCAGCACCCGGTGCCGCGGGTAGCGATGCTCGGTTTTTATTTTAAACATAAAACATCTGTGCCTGCCAGGGATCGCCAGAGCACTTGCCGGGAAACTGCGTAGACCGCCTTCCGGCATGCCGCGCACCGCAAAATTCCGTACGCCGCAGAGCCGATCCGTGTCCCCTGAACGAGCCTTGAATTTACTTTTGGCACGAACTATCTTGCGGACGACATCGAGGCCGTCACCTTCAACGGGCCCGGATGCCTCAGGAGATTTGATTTGGCAGTCGCGAAGGCGTCCCCGCCTGTTTCACCCAGGAACGGGGGTGATCAGGAGGCCGAGTACAAGGCTCAGACACGGCTTTGGCTTCGGCTGCTCGCCTGCACAACCCTGATCGAGGGCGAGCTGCGGCGCCGGTTCCGCGAGGAATTCGATTTCACGATGCCGCGCTTCGACGTCCTTGCCCAGCTTGATCGCGAGCCGAGCGGATTGGTGCTGGGCGAGCTGCCGAAGCGGCTGATGGTCTCTGCCGGCAATCTGACACCGATTGTCGATCGGCTAGTCGAGGACGGCTTTATCACCCGCACGCCTTCAAACCTGGATCGGCGCGTGCAGATCGTTTGCATGACCGTCGAGGGCCGGAAAGCCTTCAGGCGCATGGCCAAGAGCCACGGCTCATGGCTGGCCGAACTGCTGGCGGGATTCCCCGCTGACCGGCTCGATGGGTTGACCCGCGAACTCGACGAGCTCAAGGGCGCCGTCAGGGACGCGATGCAGAAGCCGTGAAGTGACGGTGCGACCGGCGCCGCAGCGGAATGCCCTCCGGCGCATCCTGCCGCTCAGGGCAGCAGCTTGTACTTCCCGTCCTCGATCTGAACCAGGATGCGCGAGCGGGCATCGACTCCATGCCGATCCGCCGGTGTGTAGGAGTAGACGCCCTGTGTCCCCGCCAGCTCCTTGGTGGTGAATAGCGCCTGGCGAAGAGCGATGCGGAATTCCGGCGAGCCCGGTTTGGCGCCGGTCGCCATCGCGCGCTTGGCCGCATCGACGAGCACCAGCCAGCCATCGAAGGAATAGGACGAGAACGAGTCGGTCGGCGGCTCACCGTTTGCCTTCTCGAAGGCGGCGCGGAAATCCAGCGCAATCTTCTGGATCGGATTGCTGGCCGGAAGCTGCTCGGCCGCGGTCACCGGCCCGGTCGGGCAAATGATTCCGTTGGCGGCCTTGCCGGCGAGCCTCAGGAAGTCGGCGCTGATCAGCCCATGGTTGCCGTAGAGCGGCCCCTTGTATCCGCGTTCGGACAGAGCGATCACCGGCAGCGCACCCGGCGTTCCCGTGCCGCCAAGCATGATGGCGTCGGGCCGCGCCGCCAACGCGCGCAGCACCTGAGCCGTCACCGACGAATCCGATCGGGCGTATCGCTCGTTGGCGATGACCTTGATGTCGGCCGCCTTGGCGCTTTGCGACAGCGAGTCGTACATGAGGTCGCCGAAGGCATCCGAGAAGCCGATGAACGCGACGGTCTTCAACCCGCGCGCCTTCATGTGATCGACGATGCCCTGGACCAGAAGCGGCGTCGGCTGCGGCGTCTGCACGACCCAAGGCCCGCCATCGCCTGATGGTACCGGTGCGATCGGCGACACCGCGATCATCGGAATCTTCATCTCGATCGCGGCCGTCGCCATCGCCAGCGTCTGCGGCGCGCCTGATGTGCCGATCAGGATGTCGACCTTCTCCTGCTCGACGAGCTTGCGCGCGTTGCGCGCCGACGCCGTGGGATCGGAAGCGTCGTCGAGCTGAATGACGCGGAGCTTCTCACCGCCGACTTCGCCGACATAGGCCTCACCGGCCGCGATCCCCTTTGCATTGGGAATCCCGATCGACGACACCGGCCCGCTGAGGCCGGTGACGAACCCGACGAGGATCTCCGCCTGCCCGACCTGCGGAACGGCGACAAGCAACGCGGCCGAGGCCAGCAGGGTCTTCATCGAGATCACGGCACCTGTCTTTCTTGATTTTGCGTTTCTTCCGTGGGCAAGCGCCATCCGCTCAGCTCAGTCCGCCGAGACCAAAGCGATCACGCGCAGCGGGCTGCCGGAACCGTTCCGGATCTTCAAGGGCGAAGCCACGATGACAGCCCCGGTGGCGGGAAGCTGATCGAGGTTGCACAGACACTGCAGGCCATAGCGGCCGGCGCCATGCAGGAAGTGATGCGCCGGATAAGGCGGCTCGAAATGGCCGGCCTGCCCCGCGTCGGTGCCGATCGTCTCGGTGCCGAAGCCGATGATGCCGCGCTCCTCCACCAGCCATTTCATGACGGCCGGATTCGGGCCCGGCGTGTGCGCGCCGTCATCCCTGAGATTGGCGTAGTCGCGCCAGCCCTTCTTCGACCAGTCGGTACGCAGCAGCACCCAATGCCGCTCGGGAATCCGTCCGTGCTTTGCCTCCCAGGCTTCGACGAGCGGGACCGTGAGCACGAAATCAGGATCCTTTGCCGCGCCTGCCGAGCAGTCGATCACGCAGGCCGGCGCGATCATGTCCTTGACAGGCATCGTGTCGACCGAATTGTTCGGCAGGTCCTTGCCGGTGAACCAGTGAATCGGCGCGTCGAAATGCGTGCCGGTGTGCTCGCCGAACGTCACGTTGTTCCAGTACCAGGCCGGACCGCGACCGTCATAGCGCGATATCTCCTGGATCCGGACCGGAGCCGCCTGGCCGAACTCCGGCGGCAGCACGATGACCGGGAAATCCGGACTGAGCGTGAAGGTCAGATCGACGACGCGCACCGCGCCGGACGAAATTGCACCAGCCAGCTCCAGGAGATTCTTGCCTTGCATTGTGACGTCCTCCCGCTTTGTTGAGATCCTGATTTTATCTGTCGAGCTCGCGCTCGAGCGCTTTCGGATTGGCGGCAAGACGCTGCCTGATTTCCTCGGCGACGTCCCCGACATAGATCTCCTCGAGCCCCCCCTTGAGCCCGGACACGATCGCCTGCGCAACAGCGCGCGGTGCGACCTTGGGCGGCGGCACGGTCTGGAACCACTCGGTGTCGACCGGCCCCGTGAACAGGTTCATCACCTTGACGCCGCCGGGCCGAAGTTCCGCGCGAAGACAATGCGACAGCGACAGACAGGCGGCTTGCGATGCCGAGTAGGCGCCGAAAGCGGGCCAGTTCGCCAGCGCATGGACCGACAGGATATTGACCCAGGCGGCGCTGCTGTTGATGCCATCAGCGCCCCGCATCCGCATCGTGGGACCGAAGGCCTGCGCAAGGTTGATGAAGCCGAGATAGGCCTGGTCGATCTCGTCGCGCGCGATGCTCGTGCCCCTACGGTCGAGCAGGCCGCCGGGCCGTACATATTCCGTCGTGTTGACGAGGATATCGACCTTGCCGCCGATGTCGGCTGCGAGATCAGCCGCCGACTTTTCGTCGGCCGCGTCGAGCGTCACGACTTCGATCCCTTGTTGTCCGCGCAACAGCTGCTCACCGGCAAAAGGCCGCCACGGTTCGGAAACGCCGACGAACACCGTCTTCGCGCCCGCGGCCTTCAGCGCCGCAACGGCCTCCTTGCCGATCAGGCTGCGGCCGTTGGTCACCAGCACACGCCGGAATTTCGGATCGGCGGTCATTTCCCGCCATTGCCGGTCGTCTGCCATGTTGGGAGTCTCCCTCTCGGGTCGGGCAAAGGCCACCGCCTGACCGCTCTTGTCGAGCTGAAACGACATCATGACGGGCGCGCCCTCGACACAGTCGGCATGCAGATGCGCCACCATCGTCGGACCGCAGTCCATCCTGACGAGACCGATGCGCCAGGGCGCCCGCTCGCGGAAGTAAACGTCGCTCGGCACCCGCGCCGTGGTTTCGGCCAGCAGCGCGCCGCGGCGCGGCGCATCGACGAAGGTAAGAGCCGCCGACAGGCAGGCGGGGCACGCCTCGCGTGCCGGATAGGCGAAAGCGCCGCACGCCTCGCAGCGTTGCAGCATGAAGCGTCCTTCGGCGGCAGCGCGCGTGAACCCGTGCGATGTCCTGCTGCGCGGCCGCGGCGGCGACGCCGGAAGCCGCGTCCGCAGCAGCGGGTTCTTGCGCCGGGGTGACTCAATCGGATCGATCATCGCGCAGGCCCTGCAAAGATCGCGGCACCGGAGGCCAGGCCGCGGTCATAGTTGATCATACCGAAGCCGGCGGCCAGACCGAGCTTTGCATCCTTGACCTGCGTCGAACCGGCTTGTCCCAGCACCTGCCGCAATCCTTCGACCAGCCCGAGATAGGCGCCGGCGGCGCCGGCCTGCCCGGCAGACAGTTGGCCGCCCGAGGTGTTGTGCGGGAAGTCGCCGTCAATCGTCAGGTCGTGCTGACGCACGAAGGCCGCGCCCTCACCCTTGTTGCAGAAGCCGAGATCCTCGAATTGCATCATCGTGATGACCGGATAGTCATCATAGGTCTGCACGACATCGAGATCGTCAGGCTTCACGCCGGCCATCGCGTAGAGCTCGCCGATATCCATCGCCCAGCCGCCGCGCACCTGCATCGGATCGTCGGCGAAGGCATTGTGCCGCTCGATGGTCGACAGCAATCGCGCGGCCGGCAAGCCCAGCGATGCCGCGGTCTCGTCCCGCATCACGAGGAAGGCCTCGGCCCCGGCACATGGCATCACGCAATCGAACAGATGAATGGGATCGGAAATCGGACGCGCCGCCAGATACTGCTCGATCGTCAATGGCGCCTTCATCAGTGCATGCGGGTTGCGCAGCGCGTTGGCGCGCTGGGCGACTGCGATCCTGCCGACATCCTCTCGCGTGACGCCATACGTCCGCATGTAGTTGCGCGCAATCAGCGCGAAGCTCGCATTGGCGCCGCCTGCACCATAGGGATAGACCGCGTCCTGGTTGAAGCGCGAGAAATTCTCGAGCGTCAGGCGGAACGAATCGACGTGGTTGGTATCGCCGGCCACGCAGGCCACGATATCGGCATCGCGTGCCTGCACCGCGCGCGCTGCCTTCCGCAACGCCGCGATGGCGCTGGCGCCGCCGAGCGGGATCGTGTCCAGCCATCTGACGCAAAGCCCGAAATGCTGCGTCAGTCCAATCCCGCTGTCAGTCCCCATGGTGAAGCTGGAAACGCACAGGCCGTCGATGTCCGACGCCTTGATGCCGGCCTTCGCGACCAGCGCGCTCAGCGCGCGTCCAATCCACCATTGCGCGCTCTCGATGGAGTAGCGCGCATAGGGGATCGTGACGGGAGCCGCCATCACGATGCCGTCATACGGTGTGCGCAGCGAATTTTTCACCAGCCGCCTGCCTTACCTGCCGCCTCAGATCACCGTCAGCTTGACGTCGATATTGCCACGAGTCGCATTCGAATAGGGGCAGCGCTCGTGCGCGCCCGCGACGATCTCCTCCGCCACCGCCCTCTCGACGCCGGGCAGATTGACCTTCAGCTCGACCGCGAGCGCATAGCCGACGGGGACCGGTCCCATGGCAACCTTCGCAAAGACGGATGGCTCGGCAGAGGGCGCGATCTTCCTGGTGCGCGCCACGAGCTTGACCGCGCCAAGAAAGCACGCGGCATGGCCGGCTGCAAAGAGCTGCTCCGGGTTGGTCCCCTCGCCACCGGGTCCGCCCAGCGATTTCGGCACGGACAGCGACACCGACAGCAGGCCGTCGGCACTGGCGGCCTTGCCGTCGCGGCCCCCCGTCGCCGTCACCTCGGTCTCGTACAGGATCTTCTCGGGTCTCATCATGTCTAGCTCTCCAGAACTCAGCGGCGTTCGCGTTAGCGCTTGTTGCGCGCGAGCATCGCCCGGAAATCGTCACGGGCGAGCGCGCTGGCGCGTTTGAAGCTCGGCCCGCGGCTCGGCTCGGTGCCGTTGAGCTGCCTGAGCTGCACCCACATCTCGGCGCTCTTCAATGCCACCGCCGCGCAGTTCACGACCGGCGCGTGCCCGACCTTCAGGCCATGCTCGCGCCCAATCAGGAGGCCCGGCAGCACGCCGGCGGGGATCACCACATCGGCTCCGCGCTCCACCAGTGGAAGGGCGCAAGCCAGGAAATCCTCGATCATCCGGGCATAGGCAGCCTGATCGCCCGCGAACGCATGTGCGAAATCCTCCGGTTTGCAACCGAGGCCGGTCACGTGGACGACGCGATCACCTAGGCCGTAACGTTCGGCCTGCTCGTAGTGCCAGACCTCGAAGACGAGATCGAGCGTCACGAGGCCGAGGCGCCGGCCGAGCTGCGAGGCTG
This sequence comes from Bradyrhizobium sp. CER78, assembly GCF_029846235.1. Taxonomy (GTDB): domain Bacteria; phylum Pseudomonadota; class Alphaproteobacteria; order Rhizobiales; family Xanthobacteraceae; genus Bradyrhizobium. The sequence goes on along the minus strand of NZ_JARVWP010000024.1, from coordinate 7,745 downwards.
CCAGCAACGTCGCCTCGCCGGTGCCGATCACGGGAATGTCGAGCGTCGAGCGGAGCTCGTAAAGTCCGGGATCCTGGAAGTGGCCCATCACGAAGGCGTCGAACCCGTTCTCTTCCGCCGCGATGCCGTTGTCGATCGCCTGAACCGCACAGCGCAATTCGGCGAGCCGGCCGAACTCCCGATCGGGCGGCGAAATGCCCTCGACCTGAACCGTCGTGCCGGGCGCGGCAATATTGTTTAGATACTCCGACAGCCGCGCCATATAGGGCGCGTTCACGCTCGCCTCGACGAAACTCTGCCAGAAGATGCGCATCGCCCTTCTCCTCGAACGGTGACGGGAGCGTCGGCCGTCGGCCTGCCGACGGAGATATTTCAACCATAAACTAATTGACGCGTCAAATGCGCGCGGCGGAGCCCGCCAAGGCGACCGCTCTATCGCAACCAGAGGGCCCGTTTTTCGGGACAAAGAAATGAAGGAAAATGGCGCGCGCGGACGAAATTGTATGCAGCAACATTTTTTTCTGACAGCCCCGTGACACGTGTTGACGGCGCCACGGAGAATACTTTAGGCTTTAAGTAATCGACCACCGGCCGCTACCGGTGGCCATGACGATGATGTTGCAGGGCACCGATTTTGAGAAACTCGATCGCGTGGACTAGCGTCGGGCCGCAACGGCCGGCAGCAGCATCGCCGACCGCGCAGCGCGGCGGCGGCATTCGTCTTCTTTCGCTTCGACAGATACCCGCGGGCTGCAGTCGCCCCGCCCGCTATTCGAGCGGCACGCCTCGCCATGGCCGCTGACGCCCCGGCCCAGCAAAACTTCCCCTCGCCGCGCCCAGCGTCTGGCGCTGCAGCAATGCCTTCAATCGGTTCGTTCGCGGCTCGGGCCCCTGCCCGGCTTCCAGACTTTCGTACCCAGCATCAACGGAGGACAACGCAAATGCGGCAGAAGACTCTGGGGTTACTCGCACTCGTCGCGGGCATCTTCGCGGCGCCGGCGGCGCAGGCCGACATCACGATCGGCTTCGTCACCTCGCTGAGCGGCAACGGCGCATCGATCGGCATCCCCTATGGGCGCGGCATCAATGCCGCCTATGAATACAAGAAGACGATCAACGGCGAGACCATCCGCCTGATCCAGCTCGACGACGGCTCCGATCCGTCGGCCGCGACGCGCAACGCGCGCAAGCTCGTCGAGGAGGAGAAGGTCGACCTCATCATCGGCACCGCGACGACCCCCTCGACCATTGCCATGGCGGCCGTCGCCAGCGAATTGAAGGTGCCGATGATCGCGATCTCGCCCCTCGGCAAGCTTCCTGACTCGCCGGAGCAATGGGTCGTCGCGGTGCCGCAGCCGGCTTCGCTGCTGGTCAAGATCGTCGCGGACCGGATGAAGCGCGACGGCATGAAGAACATCGGCTATATCGGCTTCTCCGATGCGTGGGGCGACCTCGTCTACAACGGCGCCAAGGCCGCCGAGCCGACCGACGGCATCAAGGTGCAGACCAACGAGCGCTATGCCCGCACCGATACCTCGGTGACTGCGCAGATCCTGAAGGTCATGGCCGCACGTCCCGACGCCGTCCTGATCGGCGGCTCCGGCACGCAGGGCGCGCTGCCGCTCATCACGCTCTCCGAGCGCGGCTTCAAGGGCAATACCTACGGCACCGTGGCGCTGGTCAATCCGGACTTCGTCACCGTGGGCGGCAAGGCCGCCGAGGGCATTCAGGTGTCCGCCGGCCCCGTGATCGTGGCCGAACAGCTTCCGGACGACCACTTCGCCAAGAAGATCGCGCTCGACTTCCGCGCGGTCTACCAGAAGACCCACAACATTCCGACCACCGACGGGTTCTCGGCCTACTCCTTCGATGCCTGGCTGATCTTTGCCAACGCCGCCGAGCGGGCGCTGAAGACCGCGAAGCCCGGCACGGCGGAATTCCGCACCGCGCTGCGCGACGCCATCCTCAGCACCAAGGAACTGCCGGGCGTGCATGCCGTCTACAACTTCAAGCCCGGTGCGGTGACCGGCGTCGACGAGCGCTCGCTGGTCGTGGTCCGCCTGACCGGCGGCGCCTGGAAATACGCGCCATAGTCGGAAGATGGCAGGCGGCCAGAACGGGGGAACGGCGTCTCAATGACGAGCGACATCGCGGCTATTCTTGGGATCGACGGAATCGCCACTGGCGCAGTCTACGCGCTGGTGGCGATCGGAACCGTGCTCATCTTCACGGTGACCCGGGTCATCTTCATTCCGTTCGGCGACATCGCCGCCTTCACCGCGCTGACGCTTGCGGCGCTCGATGCCAAGCGCTTTCCCGGGACCGGCGCGCTGGTCGTGGTGCTGGCGTGCCTTGCGACCTTGATCGAGGTCATTTCGCTCGTTCGCAGCGGCGATATCCGCCTGCTGCCGCGCGCGCTGCTGTTCTATCTCGCCATTCCCTTGGCGGTGGTCGGCATCGCCTGGCTCGCCATGCGGATAGACCCGCCGCTCGCGGTCCGGTTGCTGCTGGCGCTGATGCTGATCACGCCGATTGCCCCGCTGCTCGACCGGATCGTGTTCCGTCCGATCGCCGACGGCACGGTGCTGTTGCTGCTGACGGTCTCCGTGGCGCTGCACTTCGCGCTGGTCGGTCTTGGCCTGCTGTTCTTCGGCCCTGAAGGGGTCCGGACCGAGCCGTTGACGTCGTTCTCGACGGAGTTCGCCGGCGTCCTGATCTCGGGTCAGACCATGCTGATCGTGATCGCCGCGCTGGTCTTCAGCGGCCTGCTCTATCTGTTCTTTGACTTCACTCTGGTCGGCAAATCGCTGCGCGCCACCGCGGTGAACCGGACCGGCTCCCGCCTGATGGGCATCCGGCCGGCGCGCGCCGGCACCATCGCCTACCTGCTCGGTTCGCTGATGGCCGGCGTATCGGGCATCCTGATCGCGCCGGTCAATACCGTGTTCTACGATTCCGGTTTCCTGATCGGCCTGAAAGCGTTCGTCGGTGCCATCGTCGGCGGCATGACGAGCTATCCCGGCGCCGCGATCGGCGCGGTCGGGGTCGGCATCCTCGAAAGCTTCGCATCGTTCCAGAGCAGTGCGCTGAAAGACGTGATCGTGTTCTCGCTGCTGATTCCGATCCTGATCTGGCGATCCCTCGCCTCGCTGCATTCCGAGGAGGAGATCGAGGAATGACGCGCCTTCATGTTCAGCTCGCTGCCGCCGCGGCGCTCGCGTGCCTCGCACTCGCGCCCGTCGTCCTGAGCCCGTTCAGCATCACGCTGATGAACTATATCGGCATCTATTCGCTCGTCGCCATTGGCCTCGCGCTGCTCACCGGCGTCGGCGGCATCGTGTCGTTCGGACAGGCTGCATTCGTCGGCATCGCGGCCTATGCGACGGCGTGGGTCTCTGCGCTGAACGGGCAATCGCCCTGGCTCGGCCTGCTGTTCGGGGTCGTGCTGACCTGCAGCGTTGCGGCCATCCTCGGCGTCGTCACCTTGCGCCTGCAGGGCCATTTCCTCTCGCTCTCGACCGTCGCCTGGGGCCTTGCGATCGGCTTCCTGTTCGGCAACGTCGACGGGCTCGGCCGCTTCAACGGCATCTCGTCGATACCGCCGATCAGGCTCGGCTCCTTCGCGCTCGTCTCCAGCGGGCAAATCTATTACCTGATCTGGGGCATCGTCGCCCTGGTGCTCCTGCTCGGCTACAATCTCTTGGACTCGCGGCTCGGCCGCGCCATGCGGGCGCTGCGCGGTGGCAACACGCTCGTCGAGAGCCTCGGCATCAACGCCTTCCGGATCAAGCTCGTGACGTTCGTGATCGCGGCGTTCCTGGCCTCGCTCTCCGGATGGCTCTACTCGCATATGAGCCGCTTCATCAGCCCGGGTCCGTTCGATGCCAGCATGGGCATCGAATATCTGATGATGACGATGGTCGGCGGCGCCGGCAGCCTGCTTGGCGGGGTCGTCGGTGCGGCCATCGTCACCCTGCTGAAGAACAGCGTGCAGGATTATCTGCCGCTGATCGCCAAGGGCGCGTCCGGACAGCTCGAGATCGTCGCCTTCTCCGCGCTGTTCATCCTGTTCCTGCAATGGGCGCGGCAGGGCATCGTTCCCACGATCGCGCGCTACCTGCCGAAGATCCGGCGCGAGCGGCCAAAGCCGGCGCCGCCGCTGCCGCGCCGCCCGCAGCCGACGCCGGGCGAGCTGCTTCTGAAGGTTGATGGCGCCGAGCGCCGGTTCGGCGGCCTGGTTGCGGTCAACAATGTCAGCTTCGAGGTGAGGTCGGGCGAAATCCTCGCCGTGATCGGTCCGAACGGCGCCGGCAAGAGCACGATGTTCAACTGCCTGACCGGCGCGCTGCGGGTCAGCAAGGGCGACATCGTCTTCGCGGGACGCACGATCACGCGCGATCCGCAATCCCGCATCGCCAAGGCCGGCGTCGCCCGGACTTTCCAGCATGTCAAGCTGCGGCCGCGCATGAGCCTGCTGGAGAACGTCATGCTCGGCACCCACAGCCGAACCAGCAGCGGCCTGTTCGCCGGCGCGTTTCGCCTCAATCGGCGCGAGGAAGCCAGCGCCCGGCACGAGGCGCTGATGCAGCTCGAGCGCGTCGGGCTCGGCGACAAGCCGTTCGAGCTCGCGGGCAACCTTCCGCTCGGCAACCAGCGCATCCTCGAGATCGCGCGCGCCCTCGCCGCCGATCCCGCGCTGCTGGTGCTGGACGAGCCGGCGGCGGGCCTGCGTCGACAGGAAAAGCTGCGACTGGCGGAGCTGCTCCGCTCGCTGCGGGCGGATCACCTGACCATCCTGATCGTCGAGCACGACATGGAGTTCGTGATGTCGCTGGTCGATCGCATCGTGGTGCTCGACTTCGGCTCCAAGCTTTGCGAGGGCGCTCCAAGCGCGATCCGCAGCGACGAGCGGGTGCAAGAGGCCTATCTCGGAGGCGTCGCGTGAGCCAGATGTTGTCCATGACCGACGTCACCGTCTGCTACGACAACGTCGAGGCCGTCCGCAACGTCTCGCTGTCGGTCGACGAGGGACAGATCGTCACCGTGATCGGCCCGAACGGCGCCGGCAAGACCACGCTGCTGATGGCTGCCATCGGCCTGCTCGCATCGCGCGGCAGCATGGTGTTCCGCGGCAGCGACATCCGGAAAATGTCGGTCGAGGACCGCGTCGAGCGCAGGCTCTGCCTGGTTCCGGAGAAGCGCGAGCTGTTCTCCGACATGTCGGTCGCCGACAACCTTCTGCTCGGCTCCTACAGCCTGCGTGATCGCTCCGGCGTCCAGAAGACGCTGGACGAGGTCTATGATCGCTTTCCCCGGCTCAGGGAGCGGCAGCGTCAGGCCGCCGGCACGCTCTCCGGCGGCGAGCGCCAGATGCTCGCGCTCGGGCGCGCGCTGATGGCAAAGCCCGCGCTGCTGATGCTCGACGAGCCCAGCCTCGGCCTCGCGCCGCTGATCGTGCGCGAGATCTTCCGCACCATCGCCTCGCTCCGCGACCTCGGCGTCTCGATCCTGCTGGTCGAGCAGAACGCCCGCGCTGCGCTCGAGACGGCCGATTACGGCTACGTGCTGGAGACCGGCGAGGTCGTGCAATCGGGCCCCGCCAAGGACCTCATCCACGATCCCCGGCTGATCACCGCCTACCTCGGCGGGCACTGACACCAAAATATCGAAAACAACCCCATGCAAAGCAGCCGGCGGGTGTCGAGGTCGAATTCGTTTTTTACGAAATCGACTTGACACGTCGGGCAAATCAGGGGTGTACTGCCATTATCGCAGCGCAAGTCCGCTATCCGACCAGACGAGGTCGGCGATTTGCGAGCGGGTTCTCGGCCTGCACGGCGCGCAGCCATTCGCGGAAGCTGACGACCTCCGGACAATCTGCGGTGCCTTCAGGCGCAATCAGCCAATCACCCAAACCGGATCCCTCATTGAGCCGGTCGCAGCGATGGCCCGGATGGTGGCCTAGGCCGCGGGCTATCAGCAGGTCGACCTTACCCTCGGCCAACTCGTGCAGGCCCGCGGGCTGCAGCACCTGCAAACCGATTTCGAGATGCGCGCTGCGAAACTCCGCCAATTTGAGGCGGCGCAGGTCGAAGCTGCCATGGACCCCCAATTGCAGCAGCACCGCACCTGCCGGTTTCAATTGCGCGGTCGCGTCCGCGATCTGGCGAAAGCCTTCGGAGACCCCGGGCAGATAGGCCTGACCGGCCGCGGTCAGGATCAACTGCTTATGCAGCCGCTCGAACAACTGCACGCCGAGGCGCGCCTCCAGCGCTTTCACCTGCTGCCCCACGGCGGCAGGCGTCACGTGCAGCTCGTGTGCGGCCAGTTTGAAGCTGAGATGCCGCGCGGCGGCCTCGAAGGCACGGAGCGCGTTGAGAGGTGGAAGGGCGTAGGTCATCGCGCGGGAGTTTGACACCGACAGGCGGTGGCCTTGCAATAGATTTTCTTGCGCTGAACCTCAGCAAACATGCTTTGCGCCGCGGCGACACCGCCGGATACGGTCAGGCCGCAATCCGGAGACGCCCATGCCCGCAGCTCACATCGTCAGCCACAATCCCGCAACCGTCCACCCTCCCGCCGGCGGATACTGCATGGGACTTGAATTGACGCAGCATCGCCGCCTGCTGTTCATCAGCGGCCAGGTGCCCGAGAGATCCGACGGCACGGTGCCCGAGGGTTTTGCGGCCCAATGCGAGCAGACCTGGCGCAATGTCATGGAGGTGCTCGCAGCCGCAGGCCTGCGCGTCGAGCATCTGGTCAAGGTCACCACGTTCCTGACCGATCAGGATCAGCTCGTGGCCAACCGCACCATTCGTCGCAGGATGCTCGGCGAGCATCAGCCCGCGCTGACGGTCGTGATCGCCGGGACCGTCGACAGCAAATGGCTGCTGGAGATCGAGGCGATCGCCGCCGCGTGAAACCAGTTTCCCCGACGTCACAACGATCCAACCGTGTCAGGTATCCAATGACTGAGACCATCCACCCGTTTTACGAGTCGCACCGCGGCGCCATGGAGGCCGCCATGCGCCATCGCCTCGACCTTGCCGAAGCGATGTTGCGCGAGCGCGCGCATCTCGCCGATATCGATCGCATTCGGCAGGAGGTGATGGACGAATTCCAGATCGTGCTCACCCAAATGCCCTATGTCGGAGGCGCCACAAGTCGCATGAGCGATTTCTTCATGCGCCTCACCGGCTTCATGGCCATCAGCCGGGTGCTCCGGCGGCACGGCGTGTCGCCTTCCATGATCGGCGAAATCGAACGGGAAACCTACAAGGCGCAATTGCTCACCGAGCCCGAGGCGGAGCGCCTTGCCTCAGGGCGTCAAATCATGTCGCCCGAGAATCAGGCTTTTCTGCGCGAACAGGCGACAAAAAGCGCTACAGCGAGTCATCAGAACGAGTTTCCGGAAGATTTCGTCTACGATTTCGTCGAACCGGGCCCGGGCGACGAGTTTGAATTCGGCATCAATTACAGGGCCTGCGGCTTTTGCAAGTTCGCGGCTCGCCACGGCGACAAGGAAATCCTGCCGAACATTTGCGGGCTTGATTTCGACGCCTATGCGGCGCGCGGCATCCGCCTGGAAAGAACGCAAACATTGGCCGGCGGCGCGAGCCACTGCAATTTCCGATTCTCGCGACTTCGCCCCCGTCACCATGTTGGCTAATGCTCTGAATTGCCTTCCGCTTCCGGTGGCGCAGCGGACGTGACCGGACTCGCTGCTCGCTCGCCTCAGTCGCGAA
>NZ_JARVWP010000023.1 GCF_029846235.1 Bradyrhizobium sp. CER78 | reverse complement strand
ACAACTAACAAACTCCGAGGTCGGGCCTTCCGGGATGAGTGGGACCAAGCACGGTTAGTGTACGCCATGCGGCGCCTCTCCGCCCTGCAGAAATCGTACCCCAATGGCTGAGAGATGCCAGCCGTCCATCGATCTTGCTTGATCCGGCACACACTCGTTCCCAGTAATTCGGCGCGATTCGCAATGCTTAACTCCCGACAGCAGCCGCTCTGCGTCAAATATAGACCAACGAAGGCAAGTTGCGACCACACAACACCGACATCGAAGGAACGACTATGACGACGCTTGAAGCAACTAAGCCGAAGACATCATCGGGCGTCCCCCGCTCCGGTCGACTCTTCGTTCTCGAACTAAGCGGAGGCCGCATTCACTCGATGAACCCCGATGGTTCCGACCGCAAGACCATCGTCACGAATTGCCGCTTTCCCGACGGCATCGGCGTGGATTCCGAGGCCGGTCACATCTATTGGTCCAACATGGGTATCCCCCCTCTCAACGACGGCTCGATCGAGCGCGCCGACCTCGACGGCGCAAATCAAAAGGTCATTGTCCTGCAGGGCGTTACGCACACGCCGAAGCAGATCCACGTCGATAAGGTGAACGGCAAGCTCTATTGGTGCGACCGCGAGGGCATGCGCGTGATGCGCGCGAATCTCGACGGCTCGCAGGTCGAAACGCTGGTCGAGACCGGTCGCGGCGACAAGGATGCGCGCGATCAGACCCGCTGGTGTATCGGCATCGCCATCGATCCGAAGTTCAAGAAAATCTACTGGACGCAGAAGGGCCCCGACAATGGCGAGCAGGGCCGCATCTCCCGCGCGAACATCGACATCCCGACGGGCGAGACCCCTACGAACCGATCCGACATCGAGGTGCTGTTCGATCGCCTGCCGGAGCCGATCGACCTCGAGCTTGATCTGACGAACCGCATTCTCTACTGGACCGACCGCGGCGATCCCCCGCGCGGCAACACCGTCAATCGCGCGCCGATCGACACAAGGGCCGACCCGGAGATTGTGGTCACGCATTTGATGGAGGGCATCGGCATCGCTCTCGACGTGCCCGGCAACCGGATGTTCGTCACCGACCTAGCCGGCTCGATCTATTCCGCCGACCTCGATGGCAAGAACGAGCGCAACTTCCTCTACGCCCAGGGCAACCTCACCGGCATCGCCTACGCCGAACTCTAAACAAGAGCCCGACGCTCGTGCCGGCCGAATGGTCTGTCGCGGCAGTTGATGGCGTCGCGCCGTGTCTGGTGCGGAGCAAGCTGGAATTTGAGAGGCGGTCACCGCGGCGTCAGATGGAAATGCGCAGGAGCCACCCATGAAACACATCTTGACCGTGGTCACGTTCCTCATGGGAGCCCTGTGCTTCGCGATGTTCCTGATCATGGTGAAGCCAGATCCGCTAAGCGCAGTCCCCACACCGGGCAAGCCAGCGCGCTGCAAACTAACGGTTTCTCGTGACCCGGTATGCCGTAGCGAGCCCGAACGGCGAGAGCGCTGAGATCATCGTTCCCGCGAGAACCTCGCTGAAGCTGTCAATGACAATGAGCACTAACGAGGTGCACCTATGAGTTTGATGTTTGGAGAGACTGAGCCTGACAAGGCCCCCAGGCGTCGAGGCTTCCCACCGAGGGCGGAAGCGCGTCGTCATCGTCGCGCCGGCTTTGCCGGAATCGCCGCGGCACGCACGCTGCGGCAGACGGATGTCGATATCGTCCTGATCGACCACCGCAACTACCGCATATTTCAGCCACCGACCGCGGTGCTTTCTCCCGCCGAGATCGCCCGGCGAAATAGTGGATTTCACACAGACAAGTCTCCGGCTTGAGGAATCGACTACCATGAATACCACAGCGATTCCGTTACCCCGTCGCTCCTTGGCCTCACGGCCGAATGTGTTGAAGCGGCTACCCCACTTCGTCACATTGATGAAGCCGCGCGTGATGGCGCTCGCGCTTTTCACCGCGTTCGTCGGATTGATAGTTGCGCCGACCCGCCTCGATCCACTCCATGGATTCATTGCAATTCTCGCAATTGCAGCCGGCGCCGGAGCCGCCGGTGCGTTGAACATGTGGTATGATGCCGATATCGACGCGGTGATGGCTCGCACGGCGATGCGGCCAATTCCCCGCGGCAAGGTCTCGAAGGTTGAGGCGCTTGTCTTTGGCCTCGTCCTTGGGGTTTTCGCAGTCACAGCTCTCGCTTTGGCAACGAACCGCGCAGCAGCCGCCCTGCTGGCCTGCACGATTCTATTCTACGTTGCCGTGTACACGGCGTGGCTGAAACGGAGCACATCCCAGAACATCGTTATCGGCGGTGCGGCGGGCGCGCTGCCGCCCGTGATTGGATGGGCCGCGGCAACCGGACAAACTGCACTCGAGCCGCTTGCGCTTTTCCTCATCATCTTTCTCTGGACACCGGCCCATTTCTGGGCTCTCGCGCTTAATCGCGCCGACGACTATGCCCGCGCCGGCGTTCCCATGCTACCGGTTGTTGCGGGACGGGCCGCAACAACGCGGCAGATCGTGATCTACAGCGTCCTCCTCGTTCTCGCCTCCGAACTGCCTTGGGTGCTCGGCTTTGCAGGCGTGATCTATGGCGTGATCGCCGCGGTCTGCAGCGCGCCCTTCCTTCTGTTCGCACACCAGCTGAACAAGAGCACTGGAGCCGACCGTCGCGCTGCTCACAGGCTGTTCCTGTTTTCCATTTTCTATTTGTTCGCGCTATTTGCGGCGCTTCTGATCGATCACGGCGGCCGTCTGAATTCGTCGGCACCTAGCCCGCGCACTGACCACAACATCGGATGGGTCAACTCCGATGCGCTGCCCCGCGTCGCTCGCAGCGGAAGCCATCTTGTCAAGCTCAGCACACGGGAGGTCTAGTATGCGATACGGTTTGCTTGCAGCGGTCCTGCTCAGTGCCATGATCCTCGGTGGCTGTGATGGAGGCGTGCTCGATCCCAAAGGGCCGATCGCTCTTGCCGAACGCCAGATTTTAATCAACGCGACCGGCATTATGCTTGCGATCGTGATCCCGGTGATCATCGCGACGCTTGGCGTTGCCTTCTGGTTCCGCGCATCGAATGAGCGGGCACGCTACCGGCCGGACTTCGTCTATTCCGGCCGAGTCGAGATGCTCATCTGGTCGATCCCGCTGATGACCGTATTGCTCACCGGCACGGTAGCTTGGATTGCCGCATATGATCTCGATCCGCCCAAACCGATTGCCTCTTCTACGAGGCCTATCAAGGTTCAAGCCATCTCGCTCGACTGGAAATGGCTGTTCATCTATCCGGAACTGGGTGTCGCCAGCGTTAATCACTTGACTATTCCGGTCGGAACGCCGGTGAGCTTCGAGCTCACCTCCTCGGGCGTCATGAACAGCTTCTTCGTGCCACAGCTCGCTGGCCAGATCTACACCATGGCCGGAATGCTGACGCGGCTCAACTTGCAAGCCGACTACGCGGGAACGTATCGCGGCCTGTCGGCCCACTTCAGCGGCGACGGCTTCGCCGATATGCACTTCAACGTCGACGCGATGCCACCCGAACGCTTTGCTCAGTGGGTCGCTTCAACGCGTAGCGCTGGTCCGCTGCTGGATTCGAAGAGCTATACCGAGCTCGCCAAGCCGAGCGCCGCTGTGACGCCGTTCACCTATCACGCGGTCGCGCCCGGTCTCTTTGACAGCATCCGGATGTCCTCAATGCAGCCCGACGATGCGTTGTGCCAACGCTATCCCACATCGAAGCGAGCAGAAAAATGACTCTACTTGGCAAACTGGACTGGAGCGCTGTTCCCCTTGATCAGCCGATTATCATGGGCACGGTAGGCGGAATGGTTGTTGCGATCGTCTCCGTCCTCTCTTGGGTCACTCTCAAGGGGTACGTTCCCTACCTCTGGCGAGAGTGGATCACCTCCGTCGACCACAAACGCATCGGCGTCATGTATATCATTCTGGCACTGGTCATGCTGCTGCGCGGTTTCGCGGACGGAATCATGATGCGCACGCAGCAGGCGGTCGCGGCCGGCGGTGCGCAAGGGTTCCTGCCGCCTGAGCATTTCGACCAGATCTTCTCGGCGCATGGCACGATCATGATCTTCTTCGTGGCCATGCCGCTTGTGATCGGATTGATGAACTTTGCCGTCCCGCTGCAACTCGGCGTCCGCGATGTAGCATTTCCCACCATGAACTCGATCAGCTTCTGGCTCACCGCGTCCGGTGTTCTCCTCACCAACGTGTCGCTCGCTATAGGCGAATTCGCGAAGACCGGCTGGTTCGCCTATCCGCCGCTTAGCGAGCTGCAATTCTCTCCCGGAGTCGGCGTCGACTACTATCTCTGGTCGTTGCAAATCTCCGGCATTGGCACTTTGTTGAGCGGCGTCAATTTCGTCACCACGATCCTGAAGATGCGGGCTCCCGGCATGAGTTACATGCGCATGCCGGTTTTCTGCTGGACGGCGCTCGCCTCGAACCTGCTGATTGTGGCGGCGTTCCCGGTGCTGACAGCACTTTTCGCAATGCTTCTTCTCGATCGCTACCTTGGCTTTCACTTCTTCACCGTGGATGCCGGCGGCAACGCGATGATGTATGTGAATCTGTTCTGGGTCTGGGGCCATCCCGAAGTCTACATCCTGGTCCTGCCTGCATTTGGCATCTTTTCCGAAGTGACCGCCACCTTTTCGGGAAAATCGCTGTTCGGCTATCGCTCGATGATACTCGCGACCATGACGATCTGCGTGCTCTCCTACACGGTCTGGCTCCATCATTTCTTCACGATGGGCGCCAGCGCGAGCGTCAACGCTTTCTTCGGCATCACAAGCATGATTATCGGGGTGCCGACGGGCGTCAAAGTCTTCAATTGGCTGTTCACGATGTACGGTGGTCGCGTCCGGTTCACGGTGCCGGTGTTGTGGACGATCGGCTTCATGGTGTCGTTCGTGTTCGGCGGCCTGACGGGCGTTCTGCTCGCATTGCCGGCGGTCGACTGGCAGGTACACAATAGTGTCTTCCTGGTTGCCCATTTCCATCACGTCATTATCCCTGGCGTCCTGTTCGGGTGTATGGCCGGCTACAATTACTGGTTTCCCAAGGCATTCGGCTTCAAGCTGGATGAGCGCTGGGGCAAGGCGGCCTTCTGGTGCTGGTTCATCGGCTTCCACCTCGCTTTCATGCCGCTCTACGTGACGGGGCTGATGGGCATGCCCCGCCGTCTGCAACACTATGATGTCCTCTCATGGCAGCCTTGGTTGCTGGTCGCCGAGTCAGGCGCACTCGTCATCCTGCTTGGAATCATCTTCCAGATCGTTCAGCTCGTAGTGTCCGTTCGACACCGCGAAGAGCTCCGTGATGCGACGGGCGATCCGTGGAATGGTCGGACCTTAGAATGGGCGACCGCATCGCCGCCGCCCGCCTGGAACTTTGCGGTGCTGCCCCACGTGGACGGGCTCGATGCCTTCTGGACAAAAAAGCAGCGCGTACTCGCGAACCAGGAGCCGGCCGCGAGACCGCGCGCGTACCAGTCGATCGAAGTGCCCAAAAACAGCCCTGTCGGTTTCGTGACCGCGTTCTTCGCAGTGGTCGGCGGCTTCGCCCTGATCTGGCACATCTGGTGGATGGCAGGCTTCGGAGTTCTCGGCGCGGCCGTGACGTTGCTTGCCTTCATGTTCCGCACGAAAGACGAGGTCGAGATTCCCGCAGATAAGGTCGGCCTGTTCGATCGCGCGCACTCGGTGGAGGTTTCGCTATGAATGTCGCAGTTGAGATGGATGCGGTCCGCCATGGCGAACTGCTTGATATCAGCGAGGCGGGTCCCGCACCCAAGCGGATTATCGCTGGCTTCGGGTTCTGGATCTTTCTGCTGAGTGACATCGTGATGTTCTCGGCGCTGTTTGCGAGCTATGCCGTGCTCGCAAAGGCGAGCGCGGGCGGCCTGACCGGTGCTCAGCTGTTCGACCAGCGCAACGTCGCGATGGAGACCGCCCTTCTCCTGCTCTCCAGCTACAGCTGTGGAATGATGTCCTTGGCCATCAACTCGCAGCGATATCTCGCGACCTTCCTTGGCGCCGTTGTGACGTTCCTCCTGGGGGCGGCATTTCTCAAACTCGAGCTTCGCGAGTTCCAGGGCATGATTGCGTTGGGAGCGACGCCGGAACGGAGCGCCTTTCTGTCAGCGTTCTTCACGCTGGTCGGAAGTCACGGGCTGCACGTGACGGTCGGACTGGCATGGCTGGTTCTCATGATGGTTCAGCTGTCGCTGAGAGGTTTTCAGGACGCCGTGGTACGCCGCCTGCACTGCTTCTCCCTGTTCTGGCACGCACTCGACATCATCTGGGTTCTTATTTTCACCGTTGTCTATCTGATGGGAGTCCTTCCATGACCACCGAAACACATTGGGATGTTGCACCGGGAGAGCGGCCTGCAATCCCGGCCTCGGAGCGGAAAGCATCTTCCGGCCTTCTTGTGTACACGCTCGGCTTGCTGCTGGCCGTGATCCTGACAATCACATCCTTTTGGGTAGCAAACACCTCGGCGATTTGGGCGCCCGGCGTGCCCGCGGGACTCGTCGTTCTTGCGATCGCCCAGATGGGCGTGCACCTGGTATTCTTTCTTCATATCACGACCGGACCTGACAGCACCAACAATGTCCTGGCGCTCGCTTTTGGGGTACTCATCGTGTTTCTGGTCCTCGTGGGGTCGCTCGTGATCATGGCCAACTTGAATGAGAATATGATGGCGCATACTGAGCTGATGGATTTGCAAGTGCGGCACTGACCAGGCGAGTGCCATCAGGCCCGGCAAATACCTACCTTGGGACGAGCGGTTCGCCTCATCCAGCAGAATGAACAACGTCCACCGACGCAATTGCGCGCAGGAGTAGAGGCTAATGCCCGCAGTCGTTGAACAGTTCGCCGGTATGCTTGCCGCGGCCGGCGTCAAGCGCATCTACAGTATCGTCGGAGACAGCCTTAGCGGGCTGATGGACGCGATCTGCAAACAGGGGAAGATCGAGTGGCTGTGGCGAATTAGGCCACCCGGCGCGGCGCCGTTTCACTCTCGGCGCTGCTTGGCATTTCTGTTCCAACTCAAACACCCTGATCCAACCGTCGTCGGGCTGGCCCATATGGGCAGCTCCCGCAATAATTTGCACGATGCAATCGACCTCGCTCGACGGAACTGTGCTCTCTCGATCCTGAACATGGGACCCATAGAGGGCGTCTTTGCTTTGCCAAGGCTGGAGAAAACTAGCACGCGTACTCTTCGCCGATGTTCGGTTCGCCCTGACACCGACCGCCTTAGTGCAACCACGGCAAATGCCGCGACGGATTAATTGGCGACATAGACGCTCTGACTACGAGGTCGCGTCTTGCTCTGCAGGAATCGTAAATTGAAACAAGGTTCCGTGTGGCTCGCACGCCGTGGCCCAGAGCCGCCCCCCATGAGCCTCGACGATAGAGCGGCAGATCGCCAAACCCACACCCATTCCCTCCGCCTTGGTCGTGTAGAAGGGTTCAAAGAGGCGTGGGACACTCTCCGGCGCCAGCCCCGGCCCGGTATCCCGCACCCCGACGCGCACGCCTTCCGCCTCGTCGGTTTCCGTGCTGATCTGCAATTCGCGCCTGTTGTGACCGTCACCGCTCATCGCTTGGACGGCGTTGACGATCAAGTTGACGATCACCTGTTGAATCTGCACCCGGTCGCCCCGAATGAAGGGCAAGGGCTCGGCGAGTTCTGCCTGGATCGAGGCGCCGATCTTAACGACCTCACCTCGAGTGAGAATGATCGCGTTGCGGATCGCTTCATTTACGTCGAACCGATCCATCTTCGGCGGCGCTTTTTTGATGTGATCTCTAATCCGGCGGATGATATCTCCGGCCCGATCGGCTTCGGCCACAACACCGTCGAACGCTTCCCTGGCCTCACTCAGATTCGGCGGACTCAATTCCAGAAAGCGCAGCCCCGCTCGGGCGTTGTTGCGGGCGGTCGCGATCGGCTGGATGACCTCATGGGCGATAGATGAACTCAGCTGCTCAATGGTTGCGATACGATTGGCGCGTGCCAGTTCGATCTGCAGCTCGCGCAGCTCCCGCTCGCGGCGAGTGATGTCCAGGGCAATGGTCGCCTGCGCCGCGAAGTCCGTGACCAGTTCGATCTCTTTCTCCGTAAAGGGCTCTATGCGCCGCCGCGCAAGGCCAAGCGTTCCGATTAGCTCGTCGTTTCTGAGCATCGGCACGATCAGGGTTGTCCGAGCGGCACTGTTGGATACATACTCTCGCTCAGCTTCCCCCGCAGAACTGAGTTCATGATGTGTAGCTAAGTCGGGGATGTGGACCGGCGACCTGCTTCCGACGAGGCGACCTAGAAAGCTGCCGTATTCCAGAAGCTTTGGCGGCAGCGGCACGTCGCTGGCTCCGGGGCACCGTTTATATGCAACGAGACGAAAGCCTATTTCTTCGGTCAAACGGCAGAGGCCCCCCTCTGATCGGCAGAGATGCACTGCGTTGTCGAGAATGGTGTCGAATATCGGCTGCAAGTCGTGTGGCGAACTGGCAATGGCGCGCAGCACTGCCGAGATGGCCGCCCGTTGCCGAAGAACCTCGGCCAGTTCCTCTTGCAAATCTAAACTGCCGTGAGCAGCTTCGGGCGCTTCGCCGGTTTTGAGCTGATTCATTGCAGCTCCTTCCCGATCCAGTGCTGGCTCTGGAGGTCCATCAGTACTCGCCCAAACGGACGATCTTCGATCAGGTAGCGAACTGCTTCAGCGGCTTGGGACAGCGGAAAGACTCTGCTGATCGTAGGCTGCAGCGTTCCCTCCTTCAGGAATTCCAAGAGAGCCGCGTTCGCAGTTGCCACCGTTTGTTGGTCGAAAAGCCTGAAAGTGAACCCGCGGATCGTTGCAGCTTTCCAAATGATGTCGGTAACGTTGACCTCGGCCTTACGTCCTCCAGCATAGCCGGCAATGACTGCAGTTCCGCCAAAGGCGAGCGACGCGAGCGCCTCGCCAGTCAATCTTCCGCTAATGCCGTCGACGACGATGTCGACGCCCTTGCCTTCGGTGATACGCAGAATGCCATCCTTGAGGCTCTCCTTGGAAAGATCGATCACGTGATCGTATCCAGCCGCGCGAGCGTGATTAGCTTTGTCGGTGCTGCTGGCGGTGGAAATTGCCAACGAGGCGCCAAGGCGGCGAGCAACTTGCACGGTTTCCATCCCAACCGCACCGCCGATGCCGGGTGCCAGCACCGTCTGTCCCGGCTTGAACTTCGCGAGCTCCGTTAGCGAAAGATAGCCCGTCAAATATCCCGCACCCGCGAGATAGGCCGCGGCGTGGTCGTCGTCGATGCTATCGGGAATGAGCGAAAGACTCGCGGCGGGCGCCGCAACGAATTCGCGCCATGTGCCGTCGGCCATGATGCCGAAACCAGATCCCCTGACAAACACGCGATTGCCGACCGTAAAGGCATCACTCTTGCTCGCGGCGACCGAGCCCGCCCCCGTCTGACCGCCGATGCGTGGCAGGTTTTCGGGCGTTGCTCCATAATAGTGGCCCGAGCGAAACGTATTGTCGAGCGGGTTGATGCCGACAGTCCGCATTGCCACGAGAACTTCGCCATCCCCGAGCGCAGGCTGGGGAAGATCAACGAGGCGGTTCTCGCTGTAGTCGCCATAGGACCGGTATTGAATCGCTTTCATCGTCTTGCTCCATCCACCGCGGCGCGTGTCGGCAAACGATTTAGACCTCCCAAAACGGCGAAGTAGATGGTAGTTTCGGGAAGCACCCTTTCATTGGTGGAAAGGGACGCCATGGATCGACTGCGCAACCCATCCCGCCAATCATCAGCGACCAGAAGCGGCAGTGTTTGAGAGCTCTTTGCCAATGTGAAATAGCCGTGAGTCCTTGATCGAGGTCTATGCCCGTCAAACATCTTCAGCTGGGTTGCGGCATTGGCTTTCGCCCACCCCAGACGATGATGCCGGCTGCAATTAGATTGATGCCCGCGAACATGAGC
The DNA here is from genome assembly GCF_029846235.1 of Bradyrhizobium sp. CER78. Lineage (GTDB taxonomy): Bacteria > Pseudomonadota > Alphaproteobacteria > Rhizobiales > Xanthobacteraceae > Bradyrhizobium. The sequence continues at coordinate 109,072 of NZ_JARVWP010000023.1, read as the reverse complement.
AAGGGAGGTCCATAACTTCCCAGGCCATCACGCAACAGGCCGCAGATTACCGGCCCGAAGGCCGTGGCGAAGGCGATTGCGGCCGCTATCAGGCCATAGATCGAGCCGAACGAAACAGCTCCGAACTCGCGCCGTGCGATCAATGGGGACAGCGTCGTGATGTTGCCTATCGTGACGCCATACATGGCGCTCGCAAGGAGCAGTGAGAATGCGCTCGTTGCATTCGACATGTAAGCAAGAGCAACGGTCCCGAGCAACAAAACAACGGCGGTTGTCATGCGAAGATCAATCCTGTCGGCAAACCGAGCGAGCGCGACGCGGCCTCCGAACGCTGCCCCGGCAGCGAGCGATACGGCCGTCGATGCGCCGGCGTCCCCCAAGATCGTGGCCACAATGGGAACGTGATGACTGAGGAACGCGATCTGAACCAGCATGGCAAGAGCGAACGCAAGCAGCTGGGACTGAAACTGCCGGGTGCGCATTGCGCCATTGTGCGACCATTTGGCCTGCTGGATGCCGATTGAAGCAGCCTTTAAGCCGCCGTCCGGAAGCAGGCCGAGTTCTTGCGGAGACCGTTTCAGGACCAAGATCACGACGGGCAACAGGACGATGGTCGAAGCCAATCCGGCGAGGCCGAAGGCTTGTTTGACGCCGAGCAGGGCTATGCCGCCCAACAGCAAGGGCGTGCCGATCATGCCGCCCACGCTGGCGCCAAGGAGTGCCATTGAGACCGCTCGCCCCTGATACAATTCGAACCACGGAGCCAGCGTCGTGCTGATCGTGATCGTGGAAAGGCACGAGCGGCCGATCCCCATCACGGCGAACAGGCCGAATAGCTGCCAGCTTTCATGGCAGTAACCGAGGCCCGCGACAGACAAGGCCAAGGCAACCACGCCGGTGGCGAGAACCGGTTTTGCGCCCAGTTCGGCGGTCGCAGTGCCCACGCTCATCAGGCACGCGGCGTTCACGAGATAGGAGAAGGTCACAGCCGTCGAAACGAGACTGATCGAAAAGCCGCGTGTCTCCGACAGGGCGTGGATATAGACGCCCATGCCAAACACGCTGAGCGACCAGCCTATGACTGCAACCAGTCCACACGCGAGTACGATCCACCAACCATAAAACAGGTGACTTTTGCGCAGGGAGAGCAGGTCCATTTCATGCTGCCGTCGATGGAGTATTGCGAAACAGTGCCGTCGGTCATGATGCCGAGGCCAGGCCTTCTGACAAACACGCGATTGCCGACGTTGAAGGCATCACTCTTGCTTGCGACGACTGCGCCTGCCCCCGTCTCGAAAGAACTCGACGAGACCGGTGGCGACGGTGGAGGGATTCCTGCCCGGCAAGTCGTGGCTCGCACACGGTATCGATACCGTGTCGATTTCTGGAATCCACTGCTGCAGCAGATCGGCGCCCTCAAAGAAAACCGGCAATGTATCGCCGCCCCGCATCGACAGCACCGGGCGTGAAATATCTTTCAGGTCTTCGGTTGTGATATTCCAGTGTAGCATGGCTCCGAGTTCGACCTGAAAGTACGTGTCGATGTCGGATACCGCGCGGTCGAACGCACCCGCAGGCAGGACGCCGTCAGTGAATCGCCGGTAGTCTTGTCCGTATGCACCTGCCAGGACAACGTCCGCGGCCGCAGTTTTGTCTCCCGAGTCGTAGATCTCGCGGACAGATGCCGCCCATTCCGCGAACTGACCGCCGGACGGCACCAACGACAGGAGCGGCGGTTCCAGCAATGCCAACTTCCGCACTCTGCCGGGGGCATCGATCGTCATCTGCAATGCGATGCTTGCGCCAAAGGAATGCCCGGCCACGTGCGCCGACGCAATGCCAAGATGATTCAACAACGCGATGCAGTCCCTAGCCCACCCTTGCATCGTCATGCCCACCAGAGCGCGTGAGCTACCGGCGTAGCCGCGGCGCCGGTAATGGACGATCTGAAAATTCTCCGCGATTTCGGCCTGCTCGATCACCGGCACGAACCCATCCGACACAATCGCTCCGTGGATAAATACCACCGGCGCCCCGGACCCGCGGACATCATACTCGATGTCCGCGCCGTTCAGCTGCACTCGTTCCATTCGCGGCGCTCCAGTTATTTTCTTTCCAGAGCTCGTGCGATGAGAAGAGTGTCGGCGGTCTGCTGCAGGCGCACGACCTTGCCGTCTCGGATTGTCCAGAAATGGGCGAAGCGGGATTGCATCTTTCGCCCCTTCTTCGTAACGCCAACATAGCGTCCGAGAGCGATCACGTGATCGCCCGACTCGAAGTACTCGTCTCCTTCCGCGTAGAACTCGTCGAAGTCGGCCAAGAATGGGAAGAATTCATTAAACGTCGTGTCGAGACCGCGATAGACGCCCCCGTTGGGGAATCCTTCGGCAATATCATACTCGAGGTCATCCGCCAGGAGCGCTTTGAAAGCATTCACGTCTCCCCTGGCGCCGTACAATTTCCGGATGAGAGCGATCTGCGACGAATCCGACATGCGAACCTTCCTTAGGTTGATGTTGATGGCCCACTCGAGAGCGACACTGTCGGCAAACGATTTAGACCTCCCAAAACAGCTTAGTAGATGGTAGTTTCGGGAAGCACCCTTTCACTGGTGGAAGGAACGCCATGGATCGACTGGAGGCGATGACCATCCTGCTGGCTGCGGTCGATACCGGGAGTCTCTCGGGAGCCAGCCGCCATCTCCGGATTCCGCTTGCGACGGTCAGTCGTCGGGTTGTGGAGCTGGAAGAGTACTTGCATGTCCGGCTGCTCCACCGGGGTCACCGAAAAGTGGTCTTGACCGATGCAGGGCGCAGCTACCTCGATTCATGTCGTCGGATCATGGAAGAGATCGCAGAAGTCGAACGCACGGCGTCTGGCGAATATCGCGCCCCTCAGGGTGAATTGATCATCACCGCGCCTGCAGTCCTGGGTCGCAGCCACGTTCTGCCCATTGTCGCGGAGTTCCAGCGCGCGTTTCCGGACATCCGGGTGCGACTGCAACTAAGGGATCGATACGTGAACCTAGTGGAGGAACACGTCGATCTCGCCGTGCGCATCGGGGGGTTGCCAGACAGCAGCATGATTGTAACGCGCGTTGGGGTAATTCGCCGAGTGGTGTGTGCAAGCCCCGCCTATTTGAAGGCTCGCGGCGTGCCGAAAGAACCCGCCGATCTGGCATCGCATGACTGCGTGACTTACGACCCCGGGACTCCCTGGGAGTTTCGCCGAAACGGGGCGACGCAGACGATCGATGTGCCGTCTCGTCTCGCTGTGAACTTGGGTGAGGTGGCGGCTGCTGCATCAGTCGCCGGAGCCGGAATCTCCAAGGTGCTGTCGTATCTCATCGAGGACTTGCTGAAGTCGCGTTCGCTGGTGACTCTGCTCGATGCGTATGAGCCATCACCGTTTCCGGTCAGCGTTGTCTACCCGAGCCAGCGGCACGTTCCGCTGAAACTTCGTGCTTTCCTTGATTTTGCAGTCCCGCGATTGAGGAAGCGATTTGCCGACAAGACCTCCTAGCGGCTAAGTTCTTCTCCGACTGGCTTCTGACACCTGACATCGAGCGGTGCGGCAGACGGGCTTTGCCGTAACCGACGCGACCACCAGCCTCGCATGCTACTTTGCCGTCTGCTGCGCGCGCTGCGAGCGGGCGCATCAGCGAATAAGCTTCGGTAGACCCGGGCTAAACGCCTCCACCGCACACAAAAGAGAAGCCGACGCCAGGTTTCCCTTCCGGCCCATCCGGCGGATGGTCGCGCCAAATCTGTGGTCAGTTTCGCACCGCGGTCCAATAGCCTGAGCAACGCGCGCTCCCCGAATAGCCGCTCCACGTTCCGCGACCCGAGTTGCTCGAGAGTCGGCCCGAGCCGGATGCGAATTTGTCGTGAACAGTCACGGAAGCGCGAACGGCACCCGAGCGAGCTACATGGCCCCTGAACCTCACCAGATTCGGATGCGTAACGACACCGTTGCTGATGTTGACCGAGAAATTGTAGGTCGGATCGCACGCCCCGCTTTGCGTCACGAAAAGAAGGTCCCAGGAGCCATCGTAGGCAACGCGGGCTTGCGCACCGGAGATAAATGCGAACAGGCAACTCGCGGTTACCGCATAAGCGAGAACGTGTTTCATCATCTGCTCCAAAGTTGTGGTCGTTGTTTTCGCCGATCCAAAGAGCTGTATGCCCATCCGATCCAACAACAGAAAGGGGCGGCCGGTCCTCGGGCGAAAGGAGGACCGGCCGTAGGGAGCCGCGGCGACGGAAGGGGCGCCGAGGCCAAGCACTTGTGAAACTGTCTGCTTCCGCGAGGCAAACTGGTATCTGACAAGGAGCGTCAGTACGAGTAATTCAATCCGAAGCTCAGCGAATTGTGGCAAATGCGACTAGGCCACGTGTTCCTTGGCTTCTCCCACTGCGCCGTCTGCACGCAGCCCCTCGATGCCCTTCGCGTCGAATCCCAACTCCTGGAGGACCTCATCGGTGTGCTCGCCGAGCCCGGGCGCGCGCCGCGCCGGCACCTTGGTGACGCCATGCACCTGGATTGGGCTGCTGATCGTCGAGGTGAGCTTGTCGCCGGCGCCTTCGAGCGGAACGATGATGTCGTTCGCCCTGACCTGCGGGTCGTTGATGACTTCCTGCGGCTCGCGCACAGCCCCGATCGTGAAGCCGCGGAGCACCTCGTACCAATGCGCCATTGGCTGAGTGCTGAAGACCTTGTCGAGAATGGCGACAAGTTCGAGCCGGTTCGCCGCGAGTTTCGCGGGATCGGAGAATCGCGGATCTGTCAGGAGGTCCGGAAGCCCGATGGCTTTCGCCGCATCCGCCCACTTGTCGGGCGTGAGGGCGAGAACAAACCACGTGCCGTCGGCGGCGCGATACACATTCGCTGCGGCGCTCGCCGGATTGCTGGGATCATGCAGCCCGTAGAACTTCGCGTCGGCGAGCGCCGCCTGGATTGAGACGCTTGCCGACCAGATGCCCTCAGCAAGTAGCGAGGTCGTGACATACGCGCCCTCGCCCGTGCGCTCGCGGCGATAGAGTGCGGTAACGATCGCCGAATAGATGCCGACGCCTGTCGCGGCGTCGCCGCTGCCGGCTACCGGCCAGGTTGGCGGCGCCCCGGCATCGCGCGTCATCGACAGAAGGCCACTGCGCGCCCAATATGCCGTGAGGTCGAAGCCCGGCATGCCGGCGTCCGGCCCCTTTTCGCCGAACCCCGTAAGATCCGCGTAGATCAGCCGCGGATTCCATTGCACGACGTCGGTGTATTCGAGCTTCAATTTCTTCCGCGCGGGATGTGGCGTATTAACGATGAACACGTCCGCCCATTTGACGAGCTTCTCGAGAACCTGCTGAGCGCTTGGCGACTTCAGGTCGAGCACCATCCCGCGCTTGTTGCGGTTGGTGAGATGAAAGGGGTAAGGGTCCTTCGCCGACGGCATCGGAGGAAACCGATGCGCGTGTCTAAAGATGTCGCCGGAAGGTGGTTCGACCTTGACGACGTCGGCGCCGAAGTCCGAGAGAATCACGGCGGCGGTGGGAGCCGCAACGAAGGTCGAGAAGTCTACGACTTTGAGTCCAGAAAAGATGTTGTCGCTTGCCATTGGGTCTCTCCTAAATTGTCGTGTTTGCTTCAGCGGCCCAGGAACTGCGGGCGCGCTTCTCGAGGAAAGCGTCGTCCAGCCTGTACCTGTCCCGAGTTCCGAGTTAGATCGCTAAGCCGATTGCGATGTCCGTTACATCTGGCTGTAGTTCGGACCGCCTCCGCCTTGCGGAGCAGTCCAAGTGATGTTGCCGGCGGGATCCTTAATGTCGCAGGTCTTGCAGTGAACGCAGTTCTGCGCATTGATGACGAACTTGAGGTCTGCACCTTCGCCGACCCACTCGTAGACGCCGGCCGGGCAATACCGGTTTGAGGGGCCCGCGAATACGTCGTGCTCGATTCGCTTCTCCGTCTCTAGGTTTGCAACGTGCAGGTGAACAGGCTGGTCCGCTTCGTGATTTGCGCCCGACAGGAAAACCGAACTGAGGCGATCGAAGGTGAGCTTTCCGTCCGGTTTGGGATAGGCGATGGGCTTGAATTTTGAAGCCGGCTCCAGAGTTTGATTGTCCGGCTTGCCGTGCGATAGTGTTCCGAACAGCGAGAATCCAAGAGTGTTCGTCCACATGTCCAGGCCGCCGAGCCCGACGCCGATGATCGTGCCGAACCTGGACCAAAGGGGCTTCACGTTGCGTACCCTACGCAGGTCGCGCCCAATGTCGGACGTGCGCCAGCTCGCCTCGTAGGCCTCGAGCTCATCGTGGGCACGCCCCGCGGCGAGCGCCTCGGCGACCTTCTCGGCGGCGAGGATGCCCGAGAGCATCGCGTTGTGCGAGCCCTTGATCCGCGGGACGTTGACGAAGCCTGCCGCGCACCCGATGAGAGCTCCTCCGGGAAAGGTGAGCTTCGGTACTGACTGCCAGCCCCCTTCGGTTATGGCACGCGCGCCGTAGCTGATGCGTTTGCCACCGGCGAGCGTCGAGCGAACCAGAGGATGGGTCTTGAAGCGCTGCAGCTCCTCGAACGGGCTGATCCAGGGGTTGTGATAATTGAGGTGGACCACGAATCCCACGGAGACCAGATTGTCTCCCCAATGGTACAGAAAAGAACCTCCGCCGGTGTGATTGTCGAGCGGCCAGCCGAAGGTGTGCTGTATGAGCCCGGCGCGGTGCTGCTCGGCAGGCACCTGCCAGACCTCTTTGAGGCCGATACCGAACTTGGCCGGATCGTGATCCTGCTGCAGCGCGAATTTTGCAATGACCGCCTTGGTCAGGCTGCCGCGCGCGCCTTCGGCAAAGAGCGTGTATTTGCCACGTAGCTCAATGCCGCGCGTGAAGCCTTGCTTGGGTTGCCCGTCCTTACCGACGCCCATGTCGCCCGTGGCCACGCCCAGGACCTCGCCACCCGACCCGTACAGCACCTCCGTGGCCGCAAAGCCGGGATAGAGCTCCACGCCGAGCGATTCGGCTTTCGTGGCAAGCCAGCGACAGACATCGCCGAGCGAGACGACGAAGTTGCCATGATTGCTCATGAGCGGCGGCATCAACCAGTTCGGCAGCCGCACGGCCCGGCGCTTCGTGAGCCAGTAGAAGCGATCCTTCATCACTGCCTGGCGCAACGGATGGGATGATTCATTGCGCCAGTCAGGCAGCAGCCGATCCAGGCCGATCGGATCGATCACGGCGCCCGAGAGAATGTGCGCGCCGACTTCGGATCCCTTCTCCACGATGACGACGGAGCACTGTGGTGCCACTTGCTTCAAGCGGATGGCCGTGGAAAGTCCGGCCGGTCCTGCTCCCACAATGACCACGTCGAATTCCATCGCCTCTCGGGCAGGCAGTTCGTTCGGGCTCATGCGATCAGTCCTGTAGAATTGGGGGCTTCGGGGTGTGGTCGGCGCGCACTAGAACAGCTCGGCCGGCATATCCATTGCCCCAGCGCCTCCCGCCTTGACGCAGGCCAGCCGAAACTGCGTCTCGGGCAGCATCCGCTCGACAAAGAACTGCCCGGTCACCAACTTCGCCTTGAGGTACGGGTCCGTAGCACCTTCGCTGAGTTTTCGCTGAACCGCTTCGGCAATCTGACACCACATGTGTGCGAGCGCGACGAGCCCAAATAGATACATATAATCTCGGGCGCCGCAGCCAACGAGGTCTTGGTCCTTCGCGCCGTTCTTGGCGAGCCACTCCGTGGCCTCTTGCAAATGACCCAGAGCTTCACGCGTGCGCGTGACAAAGGGCGCCAGACCGGGATCTTCCGCATGCTCCTTGAGGAAACTCTCGATTTCCGCGAAATAGCTGCCGACCACCCGGCCACCCTCCAGCCCGAGTTTGCGACCGACGAGGTCGAGAGCCTGAATGCCGTTCGTCCCTTCGTAAATCTGTGAGATGCGTGAGTCGCGCACGAACTGTTCCATGCCGGTCTCTGCGACATATCCGTAGCCGCCGAAGACCTGCTGTGCGGTCACGGTGCTGAGAAACCCCTGGTCCGAAAAGAACGCCTTGATCACCGGAGTTAGCAGCGCCATGCGGTTCTCGGCATCCCGCAGCGCGGCAGGATCGTTCTTGCGCATAGCCACGTCATTCCGCAAATTGGTTGAGATGATGAGCGCCCTTCCCGCTTCGGTGAAAGCACGGATGCTCATCAGCATGAGGCGCACGTCGCCATGAACGATGATCGGATCTGCGGGTTTCTCAGGAAACTTGAGCCCGGAGAGGGAGCGGCCCTGGAGGCGCTCCCGTGCGTAGGCCGCGGCGTTCTGATAAGCCACTTCGGCAAGCCCAACACTTTGTCCCCCAACAAACATGCGCGAGTGATTCATCAACACGAACATCGCCGGCATGCCACGGTTCTCTTCACCGATGAGCCAACCTGTGGCATCGTCATAATTCAGGACGCAGGTGCAATTGCCGTGGATGCCCATCTTGTGTTCGATGGAGCCACAGCTGACCCCATTGCGCTTGCCCGGCTCCCCATTGGCGGCGGGCAGCAACTTCGGCACGACGAACAGCGAGAGCCCCTTGGTGCCGTGGGGTGCGCCCTCGATGCGAGCGAGAACGAAATGGATGATGTTCTCGGCGAGATCGTGCTCACCAGCGGAGATGAACACCTTTGAGCCCGTCACTCGATAGCTGCCATCCGCCTCCTCGCGGGCACGAGCATAGGACAATCCGACATCACTTCCGGCATGGGCCTCGGTGAGGTTCATCGTACCAGTTGCCTTCCCGGAAATGAGATCCGGCACATAAGTCGCCTTGAGCTCATCAGAGGCGTGCGTGAGCAGCGCCGCGATGCCTCCCTGGGTCAGGCCGCCATACATGTAGAAGGCAAGACTCGCGGAGGAGAAGAACTCCCCGACGATTGCACTCAGTGTTTCTGGTAGGCCTTGTCCACCGTACTGCTCGGGAGCGGCTATGCCGACCCAACCGCCCGCGACTTGCTGTTGATAGGCCTCGCGGAATCCCTTGGGCGTCGTAACGGAGGCATCCGGATGCCGCTGGCAGCCCTCAACGTCACCGACCCGATTGAGGGGAGTAATAACGTTCTCGGCAAACTTCGCCGCCTCTTCGAGCATTGCCTGCAGAGTCTCGGGGGTCAGATCCGAGAATCCCGGCAGATCGGCATGGCGGGAGATTTCAAACACGTCGTTGAGCAGGAAGAGTGTGTCGCGGACGGGGGCCTTGTACGAGGGCATGGATGATTCCTTAGCGTGTGCGGTTCGGGTTCAGTTCGTGCGGGCTACGCGTGAGACTTGGCGAGCTCAGCGGCCATTTCCGGAAGCGCCGTATAAAGGTCCGCAACCAGGCCGTAGTCAGCCACTTGAAAGATCGGTGCATCCGGATCCTTGTTGATCGCGACAATGACCTTCGCGTCCTTGATACCCGCCAGATGTTGAATAGCGCCGGAGATTCCCGCGGCAATGTACAGATCCGGCGCAACGATCTTGCCCGTCTGGCCCACCTGCCAGTCGTTCGGGGCATAGCCGGCGTCGACTGCCGCGCGCGAGGCGCCAATTGCGGCACCCAGCTTGTCGGCGATCGGCTCGATAAATTTCGTGAAGTTCTCCCGGCTCTCAAGCGCACGACCGCCGGAGATGATGATCCGCGCGCTCGTCAGCTCCGCTCGCGCGGAGACGTGGAGCTCCTCGCTTTCGAATTGCGATGTGCCCGGGTTGGCAACTGCCGGAACCGGCTCCACAGGAGCAGTTCCGCCGCCGGCCGCGCGCGGAAACGCAGTTGTTCGTACGGTCATGACTTTCTTCTTGTCGGTCGTCTGGACGGTCTCGATGACATTTCCCGCGTAGATCGGTCGCTCGAAAGTGTCTGGTGAGATCACTCGGCTTACATCCGAGATCTGCATGACGTCGAGCAATGCTGCGACGCGCGGCAGGATGTTGCGCCCTGAACTGGACGACGGAGCAAGTATTGCATCGTATGGCGCGGCGAGCGAAACGATCAGCGCGGCGAATGGCTCAGCCAGCATGCGCTCGTAAGCGTCTGCGTCAGCCAGCAGAACCCTTGCGACGCCGGAGAGCTGAGCCGCCTGTTCGGCAACCGCTCGGCAGCCTTTGCCCGCGATAACCACGTCCACCTCACCTCCGAGTGATACGGCACAACTCAATGCCTTGGCCGTCGCCTCCGTGAGTGTCTTGTTGTCGTGATCCCCGATCAGTAGTGTTTTCATTTTAGATAACTCCAGCTTCGTTACGCAGTTTGTCGAGCAATTCGGTCACACTCTTCACCTTGATGCCTGCTTTGCGGTGGGGCGGCTCAGCCAGTTTCAAAACCTGAAGCCGTGGCTTCAGATCTACTCCATACGAGTCGACGCTGTTCTGCTCGATCGGCTTCTTCTTCGCTTTCATGATGCTGGGAAGGGCGGCGAAACGCGGTGTGTTCAGGCGCAGGTCGCACGTGATGATCGCCGGTAATCGCAGCCGCACCGTTTGGTGTCCGCCGTCGACCTCGCGGGTGACGAGCACCTGATCGCCTTCGACCGTGACATTCGAGGCGCAGGTTGCCTGAGGCCATCCCAGCAACCCCGCGAGCATCTGTCCGGTTTGATCGTTGTCATAATCGATCGCCTGCTTGCCGAGGATCACGAGCTGCGGATTCTCTTTCTCGATGACCGCCTTCAGTATCTTGGCCACAGCCAGAGGCTCGAGGTCCCCCTCCCCGATGACGAGCTGCCCGCGATCCGCGCCGATTGCGAAGGCGCTGCGCAGCACTTCGGTCGCTTCTGCAGATCCGATGCTCACGCACACTATCTCCGTCGCCGAACCTTTCTCCTTCAGACGCGTCGCTTCCTCTACAGCGATCTCATCGAACGGATTGATCGACATCTTGACGCCGCTCAGATCGACGCCGGAGCCATCGGCCTTCACGCGCACATGCGCGTTGGCATCGACGACGCGTTTGACGGGTACCAGGATCTTCATGTTGAGGCTCTCTTCATTGGAAAGACCAGACGAGTTATCGTTGCTTCGGATGTAACTCGTGTATATGGCACCGTGCGACATGATCGAAGTTAAGGATAGCGAATCGATGCGAGTTCTAAGGAGCCAGTCGCGCCCAGCGCTCACGATAGCGGCTTGCATCCGTGGCTACCCCTCGCATGGTGAGTACAGTGCGGCCAGTAGCCGGCGTGCCAGCGAGATCCCGCGTCAGGACGCGAGATGTGCCGTCGCATTCTTCGTTGTATTCTCGTGATCGATTTCATCGAATGCGTTCAATGCTGCATTGGCACGTTCATCGGCTCGTGACGAGCGAGATCATGCTTCGTTCAGCCTCATCAGCCATTGCAGCGAGCCGCGATCAGCTCGTTGAACGTTTCTATCTGCGCGTCGAGTAGGGTCGAGATGCCAGTTTGTTGTCGGGCCGCCTAAGGCTGCGGCTTAGCCAAAGTGGAGGAAGGAAATCGCAACGTTTATGGCAAGCCGGTCACAAGCAACTCCACTGAGGCGATCGCTGACGTGATCTCCTCCACCACTAGAGAGCAGACCAATCATTACCCTATTGCCCTCTTGTTGGCGAACGGGTCGCGAGCAATCAGCATGCACTCGGGTCAAGCCGCTGCGTCCGAGTTGATGGTCGCGGCTTGAGAGCGAAGAGTGATCGTATCAAAAAGCCGATCAAGCATCCCTTGTTCGGCTGTACCGGCAAGTTCGTGCTTCCGACGACTCATGATGAGCCCGGAGTGCAGCCAGGCCGCGCCGCAGTTTCGCCGATTAGTACAAGGAGGCGCGTCTCGAGCTCTACGCGAACTCTTTGCGAGCGCGTCCGGTTCTCGCCGTCGTTGCCGTCCTGAATCGCCACAGTTGCGGTCAAGCCCGACACCAGCGGCACACCAGGCGACACATTGTCGATCGCGACCTGCACTTCACCAGATTCGGATGCTGACGACACCGTTGGTGATGTTGACCGAGAACTCGTAGGTCGGATCGCACGCACCCCTTGCGTCACGAAGAGATGGTCCCAGGAGCCATCGTACGCACGACCGGCTCGCGGACCGGGAGCCGGCGTATGCGACGCCTTCGACCGCATCATCGGTGCAAGATCTCTGCGCGGCGTTCCAACGCCGAGAACCGCCCATTGATCTTGGCTGATCCAAACCACGTGACCTTCCTTCTCCTTCCCAATAATTCGGCACGTTTCGTGACACTATACTCGCAACCCCGGCACATGTGCGGCAAGTAGATGCCAACGATGGCGCGTTGAGAGAAAGGTAGCTGTGACATCGAAACGAACGCTCGTGACGCCATTCGACGTTTGGCGCGACACGGTTCGGGCGAAGTGCGGAAGACCAAGTCAATCGCGAGAGACTGGAACGATTCTTGGAACGCTTAGGAGGAGTTTGACATGGAAATTGACGGCACCACCCGCGACCCGTCCCACGCCTACAATCCTCTGATCGGGACCATCCTTCCGCGCGCCTTTGGCTCGATCAGCATTCTCTCCGTCGCGTGCATGGGCGAGAACCTCTGATGTCCGATCGCGCGCCCGCCATCATACTGGTTCACGGCCTTCTTGATTCCGGCTTGATCTGGCGCCCAGTCTTGGATGTCCTCGGCGCCGCGGTCGTCTCCGGCTGGATAGCGACTGACCTCGCTGGAATGGGATCAAAGTGCGCGGCCGAAGGACCTTTCACCCTCCATCGCTATGCCGACGATGTTTGCGCGATGATCGATCGGATGAGTGCGCAGGTCGTTCTAGTAGGTCACAGCATGGGTACACAGATTGTCGAACTGGCCGCCGCGCGCCGGCCCAAGAATGTCGCTGGGCTTTTGCTGCTCTCACCAGTGCCGCTGGGCGGTGTACGTCGCCCTCTGGGTGTAATGAGGGCTCTCGCTGCGACGGGCGGAGACGTCGAAGCTCAGCGCAAAGCTCGGCGGCAATTGATGGGTCAGCCCCCCGACCCGAGCACGCTGGAATTCCTCACTGGATTGGGTCGCGAGGTCAAACGCGAGGTCACCGAAGTGCTGGTAAGGGTGTGGAACGAGGGCGTCGCTGAGGGGCGCAAGCCGAGCGTCTTTGATGGCCCGGTGTTGGTTGCGACAGGCGATAAAGATCCTTTTGTCACCGCAGCGATGTCGATGAATGTCTCGATGCGTTTTCCAAACGCCTCGCGGATCCCGGTAGCTGGCGCCGGACACTGGCCACAGGCGGAGCGACCGCAGTCCGTTGCGAAGATCATCTCGGACTTCATCACGTCGGTCTCTGAGGGGGTAGGTCATAACCTACCTACAGCTGGTCGCAGCGGCGCCACGCTGGCCGGTCTTCCCGCTTCAGATCCGATATCACCGCGCTGACCCGCCGACGGGATGAGGCTCAAGTGCCACAGGTGCCAGCATCGTCGCGATCACCCCGCACGGGAGAGGGCATGCACCCGTCCCGGAAGCTTGCCGCCATCCTGGCCGCCGATATTGCCGGATACAGCCGGATGATGGGCTTGGATGAAGCCGGCACGGCTAAGGCTCTGAGCGAGCACCGCGTGGCGGTTGATCCAATTCTGGCTGGTCGAGGCGGTCGGGTATTCAAGGCTACGGGCGACGGTTTTTTGGTTGAGTTCTCGTCGATCGTTGCTGCAGTTGAGGCGGCGATCGCTGTCCAAAGGCTCATGACCGAGCGGAATACGGGCGTGCCGGAGTATCGGCGCATGCTGTTCCGCATCGGCATTAACCTGGGCGACGTGTTGATCGAGGGCGACGACATCCTGGGCGACGGCGTGAATGTTGCATCTCGGCTTGAAGGAATTGCTGAGCCCGGCGGCATCTGCGTCTCCGAAGATGCATATCGGCACGTTCAGGGCAAAACTGTCGCGGTGTTCGCCGACGCGGGCGAGCAGCAACTCAAGAATATAGCCAGGCCGGTCCGCATCTACCAAGTGAAGCTCGACCGCCCGTCTGCGCCCGCGCTATCTCCCCTGCCGTTGCCGGACAAGCCCTCAATTGCTGTGTTGCCGTTCCAGAACATGAGTGGTGATCCCGAGCAGGAGTATTTTGCTGATGGCGTAGTGGAGGAGATCATAACTGCGCTGTCCCGGTTTCGGGAGCTATTCGTAATCGCACGCAATTCGACATTCACCTACAAAGGCAAAGCGGCTGACGTCAAACGGGTCGGTCATGAGCTTGGCGTTCGCTATGTTCTAGAGGGCAGCGTGCGGAAAGCAGGCAATAAACTCCGCATCACAGCCCAATTGATTGATGCGCCAACCGGCGCACATATCTGGGCCGATCGATTCGATGGCATACTGGAAGATATTTTTGAACTTCAAGATGCAGTCACCGGCCGCGTCGCAGCAAGTATCGCGCCAAGTGTACAACAAGCTGAGATCGCACGCGCGCAGCGGAAACCAGTCGAAAATCTATGCGCTTATGATCTGTATTTGCGCGGATTGGCAAATGTTCACGAGTGGACCCGCGATGGAAATGAGCGCGCACTGTCCCTGTTTAACAAGGCAACAGAGATGGACCCAGGCTTTGCCACAGCTTACGCTGGGGCTGCTTGGTGTTACGTTTGGCGAAAGGCAAACGCATGGGCTCCGCGCCGGGATTTTAGGCCGGCAGAAGCTGCCCGGTTGGCCCATCGCGCAGTGGAGTTAGACAGGGGTGATTCAGTCGCGCTCACTTGGGGCGGGTATGCCCTTGCGTTCGTCTGTGGTGATCTGGAAGCAGGCGCGAGTCATATTGATCGGGCCCTAATACTCAATCCAAATTCAGTGAGCGCGTCGGGTTGCCGTGGCTGGGTCGCCGCGTATCAGGGGGATGTACAGCTGGCTCTCGATCATTTCGCAAAGGCTATGCGAATGAGTCCTCTTGATCCGTTGCTGTTCGCGCTCTACGGAGGCATTGCTTTGGCGCATTTTCTTGCCGAGAAATATGATGACGCTGCGGATTGGGCAGAACGAGCTTGGCGGCTGCAACCTCGTTATCACGCAGCCCTAAGGATCGCTGCCGCAAGCAACGCTTTAAGAGGCGACGGCGAAGCAGCCGCTCGCGCCGTAACGGAGCTGCGAGCGCTCGACCCTGAACTTCAGGTTTCAAACGTCCACATTCTTCTTCCTGTACGTCGGCACGAACACCTCTCGCGCTTCAAAGCCGGCTTGCGCATGGCAGGGCTTGCCGAATGACAGCACTTCGCAGGCTTGCCGGCATCCGGCTCAGGCCACGCTTGCTCGGGTGAGCGCGCGCCCCGGAAGGCGCTGAATCAATGGCACGTCGCTCTGGTGGCCGTCTTCGGCCTGTTTGCCTGGAGGACCCGAGATCGCGTCTAGCCGTTCACACGGCACCGATTATGCAAAGCCGTCGAACTACAGCGGCGCTCCTGGATACGGCTACGACGGAGTCACCAGTGGTCACTTGTGGCACTCCGAGACCAGTAGATGCCTCACAGGCAACTACCGGATCTACTCACTGGCGCACTACCCGCTGCACCACGCTTGTGCCTACGCCCAGCGTTCGGCCGATCTTGAGGACGCCCATGCCCTCGGCCTGCAGTTCGCGGATGCGGGCTTCGATCGCTGGCTTTACCAGCCGGCGGCCGAGCTTCGTCCCCCTCGCCTTCGCTCTGGCAAGCCCGGCGTTCACACGCTCCCGAATAATGCCGCGTTCAAACTGGGCGAATAACCCACGCGACGAAATTGTTTCTCCGCCGCTTCCAGGATTCTCGCGCGCGCCTCGTCGGAATCTTTTCCCGTTTGGACCGGACGGTTCATCGATTTGAGCGAGCTTTATTCGGCGGCCAACGCCGGCCGTAGTTCCGGCTGCTCCGTCGAATTCTGGTGGACCTGATCTGCCGTGGGCTTGATCCGGAACCACGCAGCATAAAGTGCGGGAAGGAACAGCAGAATCAGGACCGTTCCGACTGCAGTACCGCCGATCAGCGTGTAGGCCATCGATCCCCAGAACACGGAATGCGTGAGGGGAATGAAGGCCAGCACGGCAGCAAGCGCGGTCAGGATCACGGGCCGCGTGCGCTGCACCGTGGCCTCGATCACGGCGTGATAATCGTCAAGGCCTGCAGCGAGGTTTTCCTTGATCTGTTCGGTCAGGATCAACGTATTGCGCATCAGGATGCCGGCCAGTCCTATCAGACCCAGAATGGCGTTGAAGCCGAAGGGCTGGTTGAAGGTCAGCAACATGGGCACGACGCCCACAAGGCCGAGCGGTGCCGTTAGCATGACCAGAGCCATCGTTGAGAACGACCGCACCTGTAGCATGACGACGATCAGCGTGGCGGCGATCATGGCAGGGAAGACCAGAAGAAGCGCGGAATTCGCTTTGCCGGCCTCTTCGATCGATCCCCCCATTTCGATACGATAGCCGGCAGGAAGAGATGCGATCAGCGGCTCAAGGGCTGTCTTGATTTCCTTGGAGACCTCTGGAGGCTGCGTCGCCTCATTGATGTCCGAGCGGATCGTAATGACTGGCGTACGATCGCGACGCTTCAAAATCGGCTCCTCAAGTCGGACTTCGGAATGGCCGACCTGGTCGAGCGGAATCGAGCGGCCGTCCCGGCTCATCAACGAGAAATCGGCCAGACGCGTCGGATCCAGCCGCTCTCCGCCGGCGCTGCGTGCCACGATGGGAACGTTGCGGATGTCCTCGCGGACTTGCGTAACGGCGATGCCGGTGAGGAGAAACTGGAGCTGCCGGCTCACTTCCGCTGGTGAGAGCCCGATCAGGTTCAGCCGATCCTGATCTGGGATGAAGCGGAGCACTGGCGTGCGATTACCCCAGTCGCGATTCGCCTGCCGCACATCGGGAACGCCGTGCATGATATCGAGAGCCTTTTCAGAGATCGCATACAATTGCGCGCGGTCGGCTCCCATGACCCGAAACTCCACCGGGAACGGTGTGTAGGGTCCGAACACAATCTGGGTGACGCGGACATAGGCCTCAGGTGCGAGCCCTTGTGACACCGCCTCTCGGAGCCGGTGCTTCAAGGCTTCGCGCGCCTCCGCGTCGGGCGTCAGCACGACGATCTTGGCGAAGGCAGGATCAGGCAGTTCCGGCGCCATCGCAATGAAGAAGCGAGGAGCGCCCTGACCGACATAGCTGGTGACGATCTTCGCCTCAGGCTGATCGTGCAGCCAACCTTCGAGTTTCTCGACAGCGGCGGTCGTCGTCTCAATGCTGGTGCCTTCCGGCAGGCGAACCTCCACCAGCACTTCGGGGCGGTCGGATGTCGGGAAGAATTGCTGTTTGAGGGCGCCCATTCCCGCGCCGGAGAGCGCGAACGCGATGGCGACGATGCCTACGGTCAAGAACTTGTGGCGCACGGCGAAGGTGATAAGCCGCCGTAAGCGCCGATAGTTTGGCGTGTCGTAGATCGCATGGTGACCGCCCTCAATCGGTTTGATCGCGGGCAGCATCTTGACGCCAAGATAGGGCGTAAAGACCACCGCAACGATCCACGAGACGATGAGAGCGAACCCGAGGACCCAGAAAATGTTGCCGGCATATTCGCCGGCCGACGAGCGCGCGAAGCCTACGGGCAGAAAGCCGGCGACCGTCACGAGTGTTCCTGACAGCATCGGCGCCGCGGTGTGGCTCCAGGCATAGGCCGCCGCCTTGATGCGGTCCATGCCCTCTTCCATTTTCACCACCATGACCTCGATGGCGATGATCGCGTCGTCGACGAGAAGGCCAAGCGCCAGGATGAGAGCGCCGAGCGTAATGCGGTCGAAGAATCGGCCTGTTTCCAGCATGATGAGGAACACGGCGGCAAGCGTCAGAGGGACGGCAGCCGCCACGACCATGCCGACGCGCCAACCGAGGCTGAGCAGGCTCACCAGCAGTACCACGCTAAGCGCCATCGCAAACTTCATCATGAATTCATCAACCGCCGAGGTGATGTTGACGGCCTGATCAGTCACCTTTTCGAGCGTCATCCCGAGCGGCAGCGTCCGTGCGATCGCTGCGGATCTCTCTTCCAGCTTCTTGCCTAGCGCCAGACCATTCCAGCCCTCCTGCATGACCGCCGCGAGCATGATTGTTGGCTCACCCTGGTGTCGGATGATATAGGTGGGCGGATCCTCGTAGCCGCGGCGGACCTCGGCGATGTCGGAGAGCTTGAGCGTTCGCGCGCCAGCGACGATTGGCGTGTCGGCGATCGCCTGGACACCGTCATAGGCGCCGTCGAGCCGGATGAAGACTTGCGGGCCCTTGGTGTCGATCGAGCCTGCCGGCGTGACGGTGTTCTGCCGCTGTAAGGCGGCCACAATATCCTGTGCCGACACGCCGAGGGTCGCCAATTTGGCAAAGGAAAACTCAACGAATATCTGCTCAGGACGTTCGCCGAGGATGTTGATCTTCTTGACGCCGGGCACATGCAGGAGTTCCTGGCGGATCACCTCGGCCTTCCTAGAGAGCTCGCGCATCGGCATGCCCTTGGCCTTGAGGGCATAGAGAGCGAAGCTCACGTCCGAATATTCGTCGTTGACGAAGGGGCCGAGCACGCCAGATGGCAGGTTGCGGGCTTCATCCCCGAGCTTCTTGCGGGCCTGATAAAACTCCTCCTGGACGACGGATGGCGGTGTGCTGTCCTTCAGCGTGACGGTCAGATACGCATAACCCGGCCGCGTCGTCGTCTCGACCCGGTCGTACCAGGTCAACTCCTGAAGCCGCTTCTCCAGGGGTTCAGCAACGAGGTCCTGCATCTCGCGCGCAGTCGCGCCCGGCCATACCGTGGTGACCGTCAGGGTCTTGATGGTGAATTTGGGGTCCTCCGCGCGCCCAAGCACAAAGAATGCATAAGCGCCCGCGGCGGCCAGCAGGAGGATGAAGAACAGGGTGACAGCCCGTTCGCGGACGGCGATCGCGGAAAGATTGAAGCGCATCAGTTGCTCCTGTCCTGAGAGGCGGTCCTGACGCGAGCGCCGTCCTGCAGGAGATGAGCGCCGAGCGAAACAACGGAATCACCAGAGCTCAGTCCGGAGATCACAGCGGCTTCGCTCGTCACACGTGCAAGCTTGATGGGCCGAAAGTGCACGGTCGAGGTAGCGTTGTCGAAGACCCAAACGCCGGTCTTCCGGCCGTCATCGAGGACGGCTCCCAGCGGCACCTGGACTTCCGGCTGAGTCTCCTGGCTTGCAAGCCGAATCGTGACGGTCGCGCCAAGCGGTGCCGCCGCAGCCTCGCCGTCGAGCACGTAGCGGGCCTCATAGGTCCTGGTCTGGGCATCGGCGGAATCCGACAACTGCCGAAGATGCGCCGCATAGTGCTGTCCATCGCTCCCATACAGGCTCGCCTCGGCGACCGAGCCGATCGCCGGCCGGATTGTTTCAGGAAGCGCGACCACCGCTTCGCGGGGACCAGCCTGGGCAAGCCTGACAACGGTCTGGCCGGCAGAGACAACTTGCCCTGGCTCACCAAGCGTTTGCATGACCGTTCCGTCCGCATCCGCCACCAGAACAGAATATGTCGCCTGGTTCTCGGCCACCTTGGCCTCGGCTTCCGCCGCAGCGAGTTGTGCGTTGGCTGTATCCGACGCGGCCTTCGCCTGCTCGTAGCGCTGTTTGGGAGTCCATCCGTCGTTGACCAGGTTGGCGTATCGTCGCTCGTCAGCTTCCGTCTGAACGACTGTTGCGCGCGCCGCGGCAACCGCGTTGCGCTTCGCCGCAAGCGCAAGGCGGAGGTCGGTTTCATCGATCCGCATCAGCGGCTGCCCGGCTTTGACCTGCTCACCAACATTCACGAGCCGCTCGACGATCTTACCGGCGACGCGAAAGCCAAGGTTGCTTTCCACCCTCGCGCCGATCGTACCCGTGAAGCCGCGTTCGGATCCGCTCACCCGCGCGGCGCTTACCAGGCTGACCACGGGCGGATCCTGCCTCGGGTCACGCGCTGCGGAGGCTTCATGAGCAGGAATGGCGAGAGTAGCGAAGACGGCTGCTCCGGACGCCGCGACAAGGACACCTGCCAAGACCACAAGTCTGCTCTTTTTCATCGCCGTCTCCATGCCATTTAGCTTTCGTTCGAACTCTATAATAGAATTAGAGTTCATTCGCAATCTAAACTAGTGCCTTAACGGGAATGTGATCGCCGAAAACCACTCATTACGGCCCTTCGGGACGGTAAATCCGACCAAGCAACTTGATAGATTGCATTCGAACGCTATATGAAGTATAGAGTTCGAACGAAATCCAAATGGAGGTCCAAGATGCGAGTGAGTCGCGTTCAGGCTGCGGAGAACCGCCAGACCGTGATCAACGTGGCCAGCCGCCTCTTCAGGGAGCGCGGCTTTGATGGCATCGGGCTCAAGGATCTGATGGAGGGGGCCGGGCTAACCCAAGGTGCCTTCTACAAGCAGTTCGAGTCCAAGGAGGATTTGGCGGCACAGGCGTCCAGACGCGCATTGGAGAGCGCCTCCCAACGCTGGTCGGCCGCGATCGCGGAGAATCCTGATGATCCGCTTGGCGCGGTGATCGCGTCCTATCTGAGTGCGGGCCATCGCGAAGAAAAATTGGACGGCTGCCCCGTCGTGGCGCTCGGCTCTGACGCCGCCAGGCAGGGGCCCGGCGTGAAAGCTGCGTTCGAAGAGGGCATCAAGGCGTATCTCGAAGTCCTCGGCCCCTTGCTTCCCAAGACCGACGGCGAGGATTCCAACAGGAAGGCCATGGTCGTTCTGTCGACAATGGTCGGCGCCATGACGCTATCGCGCGCCGTCAACGACCCGGATCTCGCGCAGGCCTTTCAGAATGCGGCCGTCGAACACGTTCGCGAAGCCGCTGCCGCTTGAAGATCGCCCCCTCGGAGCACAGAGAACTCAGCGTGACCGAACTCAAACCAAGTTTGCTGAAAATATCCGACAAGCTAAGCGTACGTTTTCAAAAGACCGGCAGCGGACTTGCGTTGCTCCTCTTGTATACAATCCGCACTCAGCTCGAATATTTCCGGAGCCTTGCGCCCCTCCTGGCGTTTGACGGGGTAAAGTCCGCTAGGGCTATACGGCAGGCAGAAAACCCGACACGGCTGTTGTTCATCGATGTGTTTGCGTCGCGTAAGGACGCTGACGCCTATTTTCAGTGGCGCAGGTCGACAGGAGACCTGGATTTGCTCGCCACGCTTGTCAGCGAGCCGCCAGTGATCGAGGTCTGGCCGCTCATGACCGGCTCTCCCGGTTGAGCACACTCGAGTTGTGATGGTTGGCGCGAGATAGCCGCGCAGCGTCGTAAGCAGCCGAATTTCCAGTTGTTCGAAATCAAAGATCGGCCTCGATGCCGATGAGGACTTGCCGTGACCAAAAAAACAACTCCCACCTCTGAACATAACCGGATGCCGGTTGCAGTCCTCATCTTGACGCTAAGCACCTTCGCACTTGGTACATCAGAGTTCGTCATCATGGGGCTGTTGCCGGAGGTGGCGCACGATCTTTACGTTTCGATCCCCGCGGCTGGTTGGATCGTCACCGCCTACGCTCTTGGAATTGCTATTGGCGGTCCAGCCATGGCACTGGTCTCGGCGTGTCTTCCCCGAAAGCGCGCTTTAATCACGTTGATGAGCGTGTTTGTACTAGGCAACGCGCTGTGCGCGCTTTCATCGGCGTACGGGTTTCTAATTGTGGCTCGCGTCGTCACCGCGATGGGTCAAGGTTCGTTCTTTGGCATCGGAGCCGTGCTGGCGGCAAGCCTCGTTCCTGAACACCGAAAAGCATCGGCGATAGCGACGATGTTCGCAGGGCTGACCCTCGCCAACGTCGCAGGGGTGCCGCTTGGTACCGCTCTCGGGAATTGGGCGGGCTGGCGCATGCCATTTTGGGCCATCTCGGCTTTCGGCATTGCAGCGTTGGTAGGGCTCGCGACCTTGCTTCCCGTGAGGCACGATGAAGAGCGTGCTGATTTCGTAACTGAGTTTCGCGCCCTCACGGATCTGCGTATCTGGGCCGCGTTAGGCACCACCGTCTTGTTTACTGGATGCGCCTTTCCCCCATTCACATATATCGTCCCGATGATGGAGAATCTTTCAGGCGTTACTCCGAACGCCGTGACGCTCAGCCTCCTCTCGGTCGGCATAGGATTAACCATCGGCAATTTCATTGGAGGCCGATTGGCCGATTGGAATGTTGGGCGCGCGCTTGCGCGTATCGCAATCGCGATCGCCATCGTCTCCGTTACCCTGCGCTGGACGAGTTCTTCCTTGATCCCATCGGAAATCAATTGGTTCTTCTGGGGCGTTACGACCTTCGCGGCAATTCCTGCGTCGCAAGTAAACGTCATGCGCTTCGGAAAACAGGCACCAAATCTGGTTTCCACGTTGAATATTTCCGCGTTCAACATTGGCATAGCCCTTGGCGCTTGGATCGGCGGCGAAGTCCTCGCGACCGGTTATGAACTCGCAGGAATCCCTGTGGCGGCCGCCGCCGTCGCTCTGCTCGCCTGGTTTGCGACCGTCACGACGGAAAGGCTAAACCGCCGTTCCGTCCGAAAAATACAGGCGCTTGAGATTTGACCGCGTCCGCCATGCTGGAAGCTCCAGGAGCCCAAGCACGGTGGGTATCGTGGGCGAAACGACGAACAAATGTTCCCCTGACTCCCCACGTCGTTCGATTCAGCCGCGCCATGCATGTGCCGCGCCGGCGGTGGACCCAGGCAAGCTTGCCGATCGACCAGACGTCGCGCAAAAATAGCGGACCGCGGCCCCCGACCGTCGAGATGTTCAGGCTGTCGCTGATACGTGCGCAAGCTGCGTAGCTCTAGGGTGGTCAATAATCAGTCAAGGTGAATCCTGAGCGGAGGTCGCCGGCGCGCGCAGACGCCGCGTAGAGGAGAGGAGCGTAGTAGCGGAAGAACCGTCCTCCTAACCCACGGCGAAAAAACTACAGCGTTCGCGAAGAATTGGCGCAAGACCGCGGAATTCTTCGGTGGTTTAGCGGCAAATTCAAACAATCGGATACAGCGGAGAGCTGTGGCGTAGCGTGGCGGAGAGAGTGTCAGTCAATCCTCATTGAAAGAGAAGGCATTTTCGACCTTCGTAGACCAAAACCCACCAATTGAGCTACGGCGAAATTGTCGTTTCCATGCTTCGCTGGGAACCGAAGATCTTCAAAGTGTCAATGAGGTCTTTGTTATGCCTGGGCCGTTGGCGTGCATTCGGAACAACTAACGATCTGAAGCCGGCGACCTCGCGCCAAAATCGTAAGTTTGGCAAACAAAATCGCGTAAATGGCGGAGAGAGAGAGAAACATGTCTCCAACTATTCGCCTTTGAGGGCGCCCCTGTTCGCCGCTACTCTCCGCCGTCGAGAATCCCTCAGAGCTGGCTCGCGTGATACTGGCGACAGAATCAGCGTAATGATCGAACACAGGCGGCAAGCAGGTGCAACTTCCAAAATGGGCGAACGCACGCTCAGACGCCTACTCATCGTCGGCATTAGCGCCGTCGTAACCCGAGCGAACCTCCATATGGCGCGCAGGCAAGGAAGTGAAGGTAGCTCGAGCACAAGGGTACGGTTGCCTCGGCGCCGTGCAATGCGCTCACTCTGCGGCGAGCGCGTGGTGTCGCCGTGGCAATCCAAGTCGCCCACACACATCGACCAGCGCTTCAGCGAGTTCGTCGATCAATGCGTCGTCGTGATACGGCGTCGGCGTGATGCGCAGCCGTTCGGTGCCACGCGGAACGGTCGGATAGTTGATCGGCTGGACATAGATGCCGTGCTCGGCGAGCAGGAGATCGCTCGCTTCCTTGCACTTCTCCGGATCACCTACCATCACTGGCACAATGTGCGTGTCATTCGGCATGACCGGCAGGCCGGCGGCATTGAGTACAACCTTGACCCGCGCGGCGCGGTCCTGATGGCGGTGGCGCTCCCATTGCGAGGTCTTGAGGTGTCGGATCGCCGCGGTGGCGGCGGCGCACACGGCCGGCGGCAGCGCGGTGGTGAAAATGAATCCCGGCGCGTAGGAACGCACCGCATCGATGATATTGGCATTCGCCGCGATGTAGCCGCCGAGGCAGCCGAATGCCTTCGCCAGCGTCCCCTCGACCACGTCGATGCGGTGCAAGGCCCCTTCCCGCGCGGCGATGCCGGCCCCGCGTGGCCCGTACATGCCGGCCGAATGGACCTCGTCGACATAGGTCATGGCACCGTAGCGCTCCGCGAGATCGCAGATGCGGTTGACCGGTGCGACGTCGCCGTCCATCGAGTAGAGCGCCTCGAACACGATCAGCTTCGGGCGGTCGGGCGCCGCCGCCGCCAGCAAATCTTCGAGATGACTCACGTCGTTGTGGCACCAGATCTTCTTTTCCACGTCGGCGCGCCGTACGCCCTCGATCATCGAATTGTGGTTCCAGGCGTCCGACAGGATCAGGCAGTTTGGGAGCCGCCTGGCAATCGTCGCGATGCCGGTCTCGTTGGACACGTAGCCTGAGGTGAACACCAACGCCGCTTCCTTGCCGTGCAAGTCGGCGAGTTCCCGCTCCAGCTCGACCAGTGGATGATTGGTGCCGGAAATGTTGCGGGTACCGCCCGCTCCAGCGCCCATCCGGGTTGCGGTTTCGACCATCGCGCCGATCACCTTTGGATGCTGGCCCATACCGAGGTAATCGTTCGAGCACCAGATCACGACCGGGCGTGGGCCGTCCGGAGAATGCCATATCGCGTGCGGGAAACGACCGGCAATGCGCTCGATATCGGCAAACACGCGGTAGCGCCGCTCCTCATGAAGGCGGGCAAGCGCTGCCGAAAAGAAATGATCGTAGATCATAGATCGAAATCTCCGTCCGCTTTCGGCTCAACGATTGGGACTTCCCCGATCCAAGAGAGCCTCCATGCCCATCCCATCCATCACCCGCGATCCATCAGCCGTTCAGAAGGGGCGGCCGGTCCGCCGGGAGGGAAAGGACCGGCCGCGGGGAGCCAAAGCGAAAGAGGCGAAGCATCAGGCTCCAAGGCGCTTGGAAGCGCCGTCTGCCTCCGATAAGTCAAATGGTATGCGACAAGGAGCGTTGGCGCGAGTGAAGCAGTCCAAATCACGGCAAATTCTTGCGAAAGCGCACTGCCGGTCAATCTCGTGTACGCCGCCAAT
Organism: Bradyrhizobium sp. CER78; assembly: GCF_029846235.1. Lineage (GTDB taxonomy): Bacteria > Pseudomonadota > Alphaproteobacteria > Rhizobiales > Xanthobacteraceae > Bradyrhizobium. Next base: position 84,011 of record NZ_JARVWP010000023.1, on the reverse strand, counting down.
AGGTTTCTGCCGATCAAGGTTCGCGCCTTCCTGGATTTTGCAGCGCCCAGACTGAAGCGATTCTTCGCGGAGGGCCAACCGCCGGCCTTCTAGGTGGGATCGCGCCTCACCTCGTCAGCGAGGGCGATTAAGCCTTGCCTCGCCTGACTTGGTCGAGCCACCGCGCAAAGCGCGGGTGCCTTGCAAACCTGTTTTCAAATGCCGCCAGTTCGTGCTGGAAGTATGGGAGTGAAAGAAGTGCCTCAATGTCTGGCTCCCTGGTCTTCCAGATCGCGTGAGGAAAGAAACCATACACTTTGAGCTCATAAAGTTCGAAGATTGAATAGATGATCTCGTGCGCGGCCCGGCGTTCTTCAGATGTCTTTTCAACGTTGCTGGAAACCTCTTGTTCGACGAGCGCGCTGATCGGGAGGCTCCGCCGTAGATCGGAGATTCGATCGGAATATCTGAGGAAGATGTCGGCTCCCAAACGCCGATTGTTGGTGTGCACGGCAGCGTAGATGGCAATACTGCCAACGATGACGGTACCAAGCGTCATAAATCTGAGAATATGTTCAAGCACTCCTTACCTCATCGCTACCTTAGGCTCCCCTGCTCGGCCGCTTTCCGAATTCGCAGCGCCATCCCGCAAGGCGTTCGGCTGGATGCTCTTTCATCCAGTCGGCAAGCTGCGGTGCTCCCATCATGCAGGACTGCATCGAGACGTCGGCGACGTCAGAGGTCGTGACGGTCTGCTCGTGGCAATTTGCCGGGGCGGAGAGACTGCAGAGCACAGCGACGATCGCAATCATGACGAAAGCCCATCCCTGCCGTCTGCATTGGCGCTGGCGACCGCATGACGGACGAGCGCTTTGTCGCTCTGTTCGTTAGCAGGAGCAATCGGTGGGAACACGCTGTCGTATATCGCGCGGGCTTCTCGAATGAGGCGGAGCCGCTCGCGCTCAGACCTCGGAACCAATTGAACGACTTCACCCATGTTCGCTCCTATTATATTATTGCCGTCATTTCACACCCTAGATGGGCCCTTGACGCCGGCGCTGAAACCTCGCAGGCGGTAACGTGGGTGTAAAATACTCGTGACAGAAGGCAAATTTGGAACGCCAACCGTCATCAGTCGGGATCGCCCGAGAGCCGCCTTCGGCAAAAGGCAATCTCACGAACAATGACTTCAATTCGGCTTGCCCAGGACAAATGCGAAGGGCACAACGAAGAGCTCGTCGCCTTGATCGTCGTTGACATGCAGGATCCAGTCCCGCCAATCCTCAAGGCTGCGCTCGTTGGTGACGGATTGCACGACGCGAGTCGCATGATCGCGCGCCTCAGCGAGGTCGTCCACCACGGCACCGCGGTGATCGACGAAAACCTTATTCGCGTTGGAGCAGTGGAAATACACCTGGGTCATATTCAACCTCCTTAAGGTTAGAGCGGATAACCGCTCAACCGCCGCACTTCGTCGCCAACAGATCGTTGAAAGCGTTGATTTCGGCGTCAAGCACAGCGAGGTTTCGCTCGCCGTCGGCGCACCTTGTCGCTGTCTGCCGAAGCGTCACTGATTCGTAGAACGAGGCGGCGTAGGCACGGCAGGTCATCTCCTGGTCGGTTGCTTTGGCTGGTTGGCTGCGCAACAGCTCCCAGCGCGCGCGGGAGGCGGCGATGTCCTTGTTTGAGGCGCACTCGGCCGCAAGCGAGGGAACCGTGGATGCGTTAATGACGGCAGAAGCGACGAGAACAGCGATTCTCCTCATGAGCAAACTCCGCAAAACGAGCTGTTGTGAGGAGAATTAAAGCTCTGCGGCTCTATCTTCTATTGTACGCGGGTCGTTCCAAGCACAGCTTTGGTTGCGCCGCATAAACCTTGGCTCAGAAGAGACGACCGACAGTTTTCGGGCGCTCCACCGGGACCGCCACCTCTAAGCGGAGTGACGGTACCATCGACGACGGACGCGGTACCCGCACGCTTCCTACGGCGCCGGAGACGAAGGGCCTGGGATGCAGTCAGGCCGCGCCGGAGTTTCGCCGATCAGTCCGAGGAAGCTCGTCTTGAGCTCAGATCGCACTCTTTGCAGGACCGCTCCGCTCTCGCCGTCCCTGATCGTGACCGTTGCGGTCAAGCCTGACACAAGCGGCACACCGGGCGGCACGTTGTCTATCGCGATCCGAACCGGAACTCTCTGCGCCAAGCGCACCCAGGTGTAAACGGGATCGACGTTTGGTAACCCCTGTGTCGAAGCGGCTGCGTTGGATACGCTGACGCCACGGGTCACTGTTGCGATGTGACCTATGATCGGCGCCGGGTAGCCCATAAGTTTTGCCTCGACGCGGTCACCCACACACAGGCGGGCCAGCTTGGTTTCCTCGAAATAGCCGTCAACCCAGTAACTGTCCGTGTCGATGATCGAAACGTTAGTGCTGCCTTGATGCGCGTAGTCTCCCTCTCTGAGCAGGAGGTTTGTGACAATTCCATTCACCGGACTGCGTACTTCGGTGCGCCGGAGGTTGATCTCCGCCTGCCGCACCTGCTGCTGGGCCGACTCGACCGCGGCTTTTGCCTGAAGTGCATTTCCCTCGTAGATCTGCTTCTCTTCGGTGCTGCTCGCCAGATCCGACAAGCGTCGCCGACGTTCAGACTGCAAATCCTTCACGTTGAGGTCCGCGATCCTTTGCTGCAAGACCGCCTTGTTTGTGCGCAGCGCGACGTCGAAATCGACAGGATCGATGACGTACAGCACGTCGCCCTTGTGAACGAATTGATTATCGACGATCCGCAACTCGGTGATACTGCCGGAAATTTCCGGCGCGACATTGGCAACTTGCACCCGCACTCGTCCGTCGCGTGTCCATGGCCCAGCGTTGTACTGGTCCCAGGTCACGAGAGCGATTAACACCGCAACGACTGCGATCGCGGCTGTAGCCATTTTGCGCAGCAGAAGCCGCGCGGTCCGCAAGGCGTCACGTCGCCGCGCGGCGGATTTCCCTGAAGACGAGACACTCGGTTTATCGTTTCGACGACCTTCCGGTACCCGTCGCGCGATTTCTTCCAACTCGCCCGCTTGGCGAGCTGAATCCGGCGAAGAGCAAGTGACGGCTGCCCGTACCTCGTCTTGCTCAACAGCATCATCACGAACCGTCGCGTCCATGGCGCCCTCCTCTAGAGCAACAACATCGATAAGCTCAGAATCGTCACATACAGACTGAGCTCTGCAATCGAGGCGTGACTGAACATCTTCGCAAATCCGACGACATGCAGAAGTGGTCGCAGGACGATGACGACGACGAGAGCCGTCATCAAATACGTTGCAAACGGCGCCACCAGAACGCCTCCGACGATCAGTTCTGGAAAGGTGTGTGTCATCAGGTTGCCTCCCTGGTGGACTCGACGCCCCCGCCCCGGTCAACGAGGTTGCTCGTCAGGATTAGGCACGCGGCAACGTCCGCCTCGATCGAGTCTTTCTGTGCGGCCGTTTCATGTAACCGGTGTGCAATGGTGCGCAGGGTCGCCGTATCTCGCTTGGAAATTGCTGCGCGCGCGTCGTCTGCCAATGATGCAAGCGGCCCATCGGCAAGCGACATCAGCTTCGCCTCGCAAAGCCGGACCATCGCCGACTGGTCGAAGCACGAGAGCATTTCTGCCAGAGCGCGACTGTCCTGCGCTCCTCCGACCGAAAGAAACTGTCCAATTCGGGCGGCGTCCCGGAACGCTGCTTCTTCGGAAGGCTCTCCGGTCTGCTGAGCCGGCTTCCGCAGCTCAGCGCGAGCCTCCGCAAGCAGCCGCATCCTCCGCTCGTCATCGGAGACGGGAGGAATCAGCGTCTGTGCCGCAAGCAGCAGCGCCGCGGCCGCGACAAGAAACAGAGAGGTGAAGAGGAAGCTCTGCGGATTGTAGGTCTGCGGATTACTCGGTGCCAGGATAACCGGTATGAAAAGCAGATTTACCCGACCGAGTGATGACCACAGAGGGTTTTGTGACTTCATGAGAATGGCTGCACCGATCGTGAAGGGAGCCATGGCGATCGCCAACACGGGAAAGGCGTCGGCGCCGTTGAGGACCATGAACTCGAGTATGCCGGTCAGGGCAACTGCGATCGGTGAACCAACAACCGTGATGGCGGTGAAGCCGCGCGCGCTCGGTGTTGTGGCCCCTAATCCGGTAATCAACGCGACAAACGACAGCGAGGCGCTCGCCGCAGGCCATCCAGCCCAAACATAGAAAATTGAAGCAATTGCAAGCCACAGAGCGGCGCGGACACCACTTGCAGCTGCAGTTCTATAGGATCGATACAAGGGCGCACGCCAAACCCGCAGTGGCCATCGCGCCGACTTCAGGGCTAACAGATCCTGGTAAACCTCTTCATCCCGACGTCGCCATTCTCCGGCTGTCCATGCCGAAGCTTCGGTCTCGACGTCACGTACACGCTTTTGTCCTGCTACAAGTACCGGCTGCGGCGCCGGCAGCGCAGAATCGACCGCTCGTTCGAGCGCAGCTCTTGCCTGATCCGTGTCATCGACATCAACAGGACTGCTGTTCAAGATCCTGGCTGCCTGCAATTCAGCAACCAATCCGACCGCCACACTGCGAGCGGCGACGCTCCTGACGAAACCACTGCTCGTCTCGACAGCCACGCTGGCGATCTCAGGTCGGAGCGCCACGATTTCCCGGAGCAGCGTCAGGAATGTAGCCGAGTTGCCTGGTTCGGCGCCGTAGGCTGCGCCCGCATATTCGCGAATGCGGCGGCGAATCGCTGCGAGTTGCACCATGAGCCGTGGATGACGGTCGGGGGTGTACACCAGCGTGTTTATGACCGCCATCGACAGAACGCCGACCGCGATCGCGGCGCCGCGCGCCACGCCTGATTCAAACACGTGCTGTGGGTTGTCGATCTGTTGTGTCGCAATGAGTGCAACAGTGTAACCGGACAGTACTGCCGCATAGGCCCGATAGCCGTCCAGAAGGTTCGCTGCAAAGACGCAAATGCCAATCCACACCGCGAACGCAACGAGGATCAGATCCCTCTCCTGGGCGAAGATCCCGGTGATTGCGATTGATGCTGCGACACCCACAATCGTGCCGAGCAATCGAAAACCGGCCTTGTCCAGCGCCTGACCGCGGGTCGGTTCGGCGAGAATTCCAACAGTGACCGCCGCCGAGGCCGGGGCTTCAAGCTGCAGCCAAAAGCTCACGAACAGGGCCAAGATCATGGCCAGCCAAACGCGGATGGCGAAGCTCCAGGAGCTGAGGGGGATATTCGCCAAAGTGAGCGGCTGCTCCGATGTTGTCGCGACCACGGTGATACCTCGGCGGATACTTCGTCACTCGCGCTCAGATCTCGTGTCCCGCCACATCGACTGAGGCGACGAAGCAATAGCCACGTCCAGGGATGTTGACGATGAACCGATGCCCGTCCTGGCCATCACGCAGCGCGCGACGCAGCGCAGACATATGGACCGTGAGGTTGGCAGGCTCGACAAAGACATTGGGCCAAACCCGAGCCATCAAGTCCTGCTTGCTGACCAGCAAGCCGCGACGTTCAAGCAAAGCAATCAGGATCTCCAGAGCACGACTCCCGAGCGGTACGGGCCTGTCGCCTTCCAGAAGAAGAAACTGCGTTGGAAGCAGGTGGAACGGTCCGAACGAGACTTTGGCCGCAGTGGTGCCGGCTGATCCGGCTCGTTTCCCGGGGAATGGCTCGACCGCATCAGGAGTATGAACGGCACGTCTCACGTCAGGTCGCGATTCGGGATCAAATCGCGTCAAGCCTTCGAAATTCGCAGCCGAACCAAATGCGCGCATTATGACCTCGCGTGCTTTCGCGGGGGCGAATCCCCGCAACGATGCTCGTGAGGCGAATTTGGTGAGTTGGAATGCGGTGGGCTATTGCACGCGGGTGGCGCGTAACGACGGATTTGGCTGTGTTAGTTGAACCAAAATTTACACTGCACCTCGCGGATTGGCGCGAGAAAGGGGCGCGCCTGCCGTGCAGGTGACGGGTTGCACCAGGTTGACAGGGCTAGGAACGTTGTGGTGTGCCAGGCACGAGCTTGAGCTTGTCAGCCATCCGGCCGAGTTCAGGAAGCGAGCCGGCCTGCATCTTCTGCATTGCCCTGCTGCGATGCACTTTCACGGTGGCCTCGGCTATGCCGATCTCATGGGCAATCTGCTTGCTCAGGCGGCCGCGAGCAACCTGGATCACGATCTCGCGTTCCCTCGGACTTAGTGACCCGAAACGCTCCTTGAGAACGGCTAGGTCCTTGTCACTTTCCCGCCGCGCACGGTCGCGAGAGAGACCGAGCTGAATGGCGTCGAGCAGATCCTGATCGCGAAACGGCTTGGTCAGGAACTCGATGGCACCTCTCTTCATCGCCTGCACGGACATTGGGATGTCGCCATGCCCGGTGATGAAAATGATCGGGATCTCCCTATTCGCTGCGGTGAGCTCGCACTGGAGGTCGAGGCCGCTTTGGCCGGGTAATCTGATATCGAGCACCAGGCAAGTAGGGCAGTCCAGAGGATCCGATTTGAGGAAGTCGGAAATTGAGGCAAATAGCTGAACATTGATACCGAGCGATCGCAACAGCCGCCCGACCGACGCGCGGAGATCCGGATCGTCGTCGATAACCAACACGGTGGAGTTTGGGTCAGACATCGCTGCTGCTCGGAAGAGATCGCGAAACTCAGCCTTTGCCTCGTTTACGGCCGGTTCCGCATATCTAGTCCTAATCCCTGAACCTGAACAGTCCCATTTTTCGCGGAGAATGCGCGGGAGGGTACACCAAAGTTTACCCTATACTGACGCCGCTCGCCCTCGTGCGACGCGCCGGTCGACTTAGGCTTGCCGATCTACAGTCGATGGCCGCTGAGCCAGCCGACCTATCAACTCACGCAAGCCACTCCGGTTCCGGGCTGGCGGCGGATCGCGCCAACGCCTTGGCTGCATCATCGCGCGAAGCTTTGTCGGCCCGCCGCTCGTAGTCGTCGGCAAGGGCCTTGAGCTGACGCGCGATCGTCTCGTCGGTCATGCTCCTGGCGGTGCGGAGCAACGTCTGCGCTGTCTTCAAATATTCCTTGCCTCGTTGCGAGATTTGGAGGGTCATGACGCCCTCGCGCGGTTTTCGGACGACTGGTCGAAGGCGAGTCGGAGCCAGCCCACCCAATTGCGGTCACTTTGGCGGCGCGCTTTGAAGCGATCGACGCACGCCCTGGAGCAAAGCGGGGTTCGCCACGAGTAATGCCGGACGAGCCCAAACTTGCCATCACAGAGTGCACATCGCTTTGCCTTGTGAGGTCCTCGATTTTCCAGGCGGTAAGACATTGCTCTCTCCTCTTGGCCTGTGGGAATTTCGGACACATGCACACTAAGAGGACAGTCACCAAGAGCTCAATTGAGCGCAGGTCGATGTCGGGCATCCAAGGGGAGCAGGACGACGATACGAAGGCTTATGGCGTTCGGACTCCGTCCTTGAGGTCGCCCGGTGTCGGCGCCCGTTCCGTCAGCTGACATTCTCGATCGCAAGCCCTATCGGTCGAGCTTCGCTATTGTCGTCAAGATAAGCCAAAGCTTACGGGGCATCTGCGTTGCACCAGTGGCATTCTCCCCCCACATCGGGCAATTCCATGCAGAGCGTCGGCATAGTTGGCTGCCCACACGACCGGTCCAACGAATGACCATAGGCGGGCATGATGAAAAAGATACTGGTTTCGATCGTCGATGATGACCGGTTCTGTCGCGAGTCCACGTGTCGGCTCTTGAGATCGCTGGGCTATAAGGCCAATTCTTTTTCGTCTGCAGCCGAGTTTCTCGCGTCCCCGCGCCTCGCCGAAACAGCCTGCCTGATCGCCGATATCCAAATGCCGGCTATGACCGGGCTCGAACTCCATCGACAACTTGTCGACACCGGCAACGCCATACCGACAATCCTCGTAACTGCGTTTCCCAATGACGTTGATCGGACTAGCGCCCTGAACGACGGCGTCTTGTGTTACCTGCGCAAGCCAGTGGAGGACGAGCAATTCACACAATGCCTTCGCGAGGCTTTCAGGTCTGCTGACTCGGCGGAAGAGGAGCCGTAAGCTCTCTTTCAATATCGGGCAAGGTGAACTGAAACACTGCACCGCGAGGATCATTCGCTCTCGCCCACAGCTTGCCCCCATGAGCATGGATGATGGAGCGGCAAATCGACAACCCCATGCCTGTTCCGCCAGACTTCGTGGTGTAGAAAGCGTCGAAGATCCGGTCGAGAAACGCAGGATCAATGCCCGGCCCGGAATCGCGCACGGCCACGAGGACGCCGGCATGGTCCTGCTCGGTGCTGATCAACAATTCTCTCGCCCCCTCCTCAATCGAGCCCATCGCTTCAGCCGCGTTGAGAACCAGGTTCAACAAGACCTGTTGCAACTGGACACGATCCCCCAAAACCGGAAGCAGCCCCTCAGCAAGCCGGATCTGGACCGAAACCCCATTCTTGAGCGTCACGCTTTGCGCCAATGCAATCACTTCATTGATTGCCGTGTTGAGTTCAAAGCGCTCTTTTCGCGGCGGCGCCTTCTTGATTTGCTCCCGGATACGATCGATGATGTCTCCGGATCGATCCGCGTCCGCAACCAGACAGGAGAGCGCTTCCCTCACCTCATCCAGGTCCGGCGGCTGCATATTCAGAAAATTCTCGGCTGCCCGGGCGTTGTTGCGCGCGCTGGCGATCGGTTGCGCGATTTCGTGAGACAGAGAGGCTGCCAATTCTCCCATCATGCTCACGCGGTTCATGTGGGCGAAATCCGATTGCATCTGCTGTAACTGCGCCAGCGCTTGTCTGCGATCATCGATGTCCATATGGGTGCCGTACCACGCAACAACTCTTCCTGTGTCGTCGCGCGAAGGCTCCGCACGAATCAGGAACCAGCGATACGATCCGTCATGGCGGCGTATGCGGGCTTCAATTTCACCCGGCTTTTCAGATGCGAGCAGTTGCAGCCACAACTCATTCACGCGCGGAAGGTCTTCGGGATGGATCGACCCAGTCCGTTGCCAACTTAGCGCTCGATCAATCGAGTTCCCCGTGTAGTCGAGCATCCGCTTGTTGAAGTACTCGACGGAACCGTCGGCTCTGGCGCGCCAGGCCGCAACCGGAATTGAGTCAAGAGTTTGTTGCACGTGCCTGACGTTCGCCAATTCGGCCTCGCTTCGTCGCAGGGCACTTTCGGCTGTCTTCAGGTCCTGGATATCCGTATTGGTGCCATACCAAGCGACAACCGCTCCTGCCTCATCGCGCACAGGCTCGGCACGAATGAGGAACCAGCGATACGATCCATCGGAGCCGCGCATTCGGGCTTCGGCTTCGCCCGGTTTTTCAGATGCCAACGTTTGTAGCCAGGCGTCCCGCAGGCGCGGAGCGTCGTCGGGATGGATCAAAGCAAACCACTGCCAACCCAACGCTTGATCAAGCGAGATCCCTGTGTAGTCCAGCCAACGTTTGTTGATGTACTCGGTGGAGCCGTCAGCCCTGGCGCGCCAAGCCATCGCCGGGATGGAATCGAGTGTTGTCCGTAGCTGGACCGCCTGTTCAGCGCGCTTGCGCTCGGTCAAATCGAGCACGAATCCGACGCCCTCATCCCCGCCTTCGTTGAACGTCGCGGCGCCAACAAGCACGGGAACGCGGCTGCCATCTTTCCGAACATACTCCTTCTCGAACGGTTGAGCGATCCCTGTCGAGTTCAGTTGTGCCCGTGTGAGTTGGTCGCGCTCGCGCCATTCCGGAGCATTCAGCTCGGTCCAGCGCAGGCGACCCAAAGCGAGATCCTCGCGGTCATATCCTATGATACGTAGAAACGCGTCATTGGCTTCAAGAATCTCCCCTTCGCTGTTCCTGATGATGATTCCGATGATGTTGGCGTCGACCAAACGCCGAATCTTCCCTTCGCGATCTGCGAGGTCGTGATAGAGCCGCGAATTTTCGAGCGAGATCGCCGCTTGCGACGCAAGCACTTTCAACAAGGCGACGCGGTCCGGCGTAAATACATTCGGCATCAGGTGGTTCTCAAGGTAGAGAATTGCCGTGAGCTTTCCCTGGTTGATCAACGGCAAGCAGAGAACCGAACGCACACGCCCCTGACGAATATAGGGATCGGCAGAAAATGGATTGCGGGATGACGCGTCATCGAGAATCACAGTTTGTTGGGTGCGCGCGCCATACCGAACCAACGATTCTGGCAACGCGGCTGAGCTGCAGGAACCATCCCGTCGATGCACGATCACATTTTCTCCACTAGCGATCGCTTCTGCCTGCATCTGCAGCTCATCACCTCGCGGGACAATCAGAAGACCTCGTTCGGCGCCGGCGTGCTCGAGGGCCGCGCGCATGAGTTTGTCGACGAGCCTTTCCAGCACCATCTCGCCAGAGAGTGCTTGCGAGACTTCGATCATTGTTGCGAGATCGAGATGCTCGACCGGCGCCTCAATCGTACCCGCTGGAGCCGGCGCGCGCTCGTCCCGCCTCAACCGCGGATGGAGTTGATCGAGCTGCCGCACCTTTCCTATGGCTCCCCATTGAAAATAGCCCCGCCGTGCATTCCCCAGGTAGAGATGCGCGATGTCTTCGAATCCTCGCGCCGCGTAAAACCGGGCTGCCAGTTCGTAGGCGAGCGCTTCGTTGTGGACAAAGCTGTTTGCTCGGGCCGAGTGGATCGCCCGCTGGTAAAGACGCTCGGCATCCAGCTCGCGACCTTCCAATCGGGCGATCTCAGCGCCGACAAGGGCGGCGCGGTTCTCGAAATTCTCGGGGCAATTCTTCGCCCAGATTCCAATCTGCTCGTGATGCGCGGCCAGAGCCTCCAGATGCTGTCGGCTCTCGTCGGCTAAGTCGGAGTCACAGGATGAAGCGCGCGCGAGCGCGCTGTAAAAGTGATACTCCGCGACTTCCATCGTGGGAAGCGACGTCCAGAGCAACGGTTGCGCCCTAAGGGAGGCGTCGACAGCCGCAGCAAAGTCGCCGGCCAGGAAGCTCCCCTGCAGCTTGCGAATCCAATACCAGCACTCGGCAAATGCCAGATTTGGATCACCGGACAGATGGCGGACGATCCGGCCTTCATCGAAATGCTCGTCGTCGAAAGAGCCGAATCGACGAGTCGACCCGCGCAACATTCGGACTAGTGCAAGCTGCGTCGCGATGGCTTCGGTGACGAGTTCGAAATGCATTTGCCGCGCCAACGCTAGTCCCTGCTCAGTCTCGCGCTGCACTTCGTCGAGCGGATCGCCGACCATGAGCATGTTTGAGTTGAGATGAGCGCGGCTGTACGCCGCATAAGTGAGATCACCCGTCTTGTTCGCAACGTCGAACGCCCGATGCAACAGATCGCGGCCACTCCGAGCATGCCTCGTCCACGGCATGACCTGGTTTCCGAAATTCATGAAGATCCTAGCCAGGAAGTGTTTCAAATTGCGCCGCTCGACCAGTTCGTAGCCGACTCGGCCAAATCGATATCCGGCCCTGTAGTCCCCGAAAAGCGGACCGGCAACCATGCCGACCCGGACATACCCGTTGGACGAGCCATCGCTGTTGCCGCGATCGAGGCTGAGGCTGACCGCCCCGCAGCCGACCAACGCAAGCAGGTTCGCATCCGTGAACACCGCTGCTGGCCCGAGCTTGCTCAGAACATCGAGAATGGCGAGGGATGCGGGATCGGCCATCAGCGGCAGGTCAACCAGCTCCTCGATCGCGCGGCCACCGAGCTTGGACCAGATCAGCTGATATTCGCGACGCACCTCCTCGTCCGCAGGATGTGCCGACCATGCCACGCCCACATGTTGGAGACATTCCAGGCCGACAGCGACCGCTTCGCTCATTCGCCCACGGGCCGTATACACGTCTATTCGCAGGCACGCGGCGGCTGCCCGTTCGACGGTATTGGCGGCGCGAGCTGACAGCAGCGTCAGCCGATTCTCCGCGGCGGCCAATTCGCCGGTCAAGAATTCGCATTCGGCCCGGTGAAGCTCCAGTTCGAACATGAGCTCACGATGCCGCTCCCACGAATCCTCCGGCAACGTTGCAGCACCGGCCTCGAAATAGGTAAGCGACGCGTCATAGGCCGTCGACGTCTTAGCGCGCTTACCCGCGATCAGATTCAGCCGGGCCAGTTGCTCGCATTCATCGAACGAGGAGATCAATGGCGCGCCGCGGTTGAGCTGGCTGACAATCTCGAAGATCGCTTCGTCCCGCTTTTCCGGAGGTGTCTGCGCCAGGAGCAGACGGCCGATCGTCAAATGCGCTTCCGCACGTGACGCCTCCGGGATCAGCGCATAGGCGGCTTCCTGCACCCGGTCGTGAACGAACTTGTAGGAGCGTACGACGCGGTCGATGAGTTGTTGACTAACGGCCTCCGAGAGGGCCGCGTGCACCAGATCCTCCGATATGTTAAGAACAGCCGAGAGGATCGCGACATCTACGACATTGCCCAGGCAAGCGAGCTGTCGCAACGCGTCCTGGGTGTCGGGTGATAACCGCGTCAACTTTTCAGCCAGAAGCTCCACGACATTGTCCGTGTTTCTCTTGGCGTGGATGCCTCCCATGTCCCAGGACCATCGCCCCCGCGCCTGATCAAAGGCCAGCAGCCCCTCGTCGGCGAGCACGTGAAGAAACTGGATGACGAAGAACGGATTGCCGTTCGTCTTCGCGTGCACCAGCCCAGCAAGCAGGTCAGTCTGCTCGGGGTTGGAGCGGAGCGCGTCCGCAACAAGATTTCCGAGGTCACTGGTCGCCAGGGGCACCAGCTTGATATCCCGTACCCTTCCGGTTGCGCGGATTGCTTGCAGCTTACGCATGAGCGGATGCGTTGCGGTGACCTCGTTATCGCGGTAGGCGCCGATGAGGAGGAGATTACGGAGATCGGATCGGCTCAACAGGTCCTCAAGAAGGTCCAGCGTCGCTGCATCGAGCCACTGCAAGTCATCGAGGAACAGCGCCAGAGGATGCTCCGGCCGCGCAAAAACGCCGATCAGCTGCCGAAGCACCGTCTGGAAGCGTCGCTGGGCGTCCTGCGGCGGAAGCTCAACGACCGGCGGTAGCTCACCCATGAGGTGCTTTAGTTCAGGAACGAGATCCGCCATCAGTCCCGCGTTAGATCCCAGGGTTCCCCACAAGGCGTCGCGCCATGACGCGAGATCGGCGTCGCTCTTACCGAGTAGCGGCCGGATCAGGCTCTGAAGGGCCTGTGCCAGCGTCGCGTATGGGATATCGCGTTTGAGCTGATCGAACTTGCCGGATGCGAACAGGCCGCGCGGCGGTACCAGCACCGACTGCAGCTCGTTGACGACCGACGATTTGCCGATGCCGGAGTAGCCATAAACCAGGACCAGTTCCGGGGCGCCACCGTTGACGATGCGATCGAAGGAGGCGAGCAAAGTCTCAACCTCGCGCCGCCGCCCGTAGAGTTTCTCGGGGATCCGGAGCCGATCGGACGTGTCGTTTTCGCCCAGCGGAAAGTCGTCGATGCGGCCCCGCGCCTCCCATTCGATCAGGCAGCTGCAAAGGTCGCTTTCGAGGCCGGCCGCCGTTTGATAGCGATCTTCGGCCCTCTTCGCGAGTAACTTCATGATGATTGCCGAGACGGCGCCAGGGATTTCTTGCAGCCGCTCGGCAGGCGGCACCGGCCGCCTCGCGAGATGGCAGTGCACCCATTCCATCGGCTCCGTGGCGACAAACGGCAAGACACCGGTGAGCATCTGGTAGAAGGTGATGCCGAGCGCGTAGAGGTCGCTTCGCGAATCGATTGACCGATTCATCCGCCCGGTCTGCTCGGGCGCCATGTAGGCGAGTGTGCCGGCAATCATCTCGGGAGGGTGAGGCGATTGGCGTTCACGCTCGAAGCGCGACGCAATACCGAACCCCGTCAGCTTCACCTCGCCGGTCGCCCCGTTGAGGAGGATGTTGGCTGGCTTGATGTCCTTGTGGATGAGCCCGCGCCGGTGAAGCTTGCCCACGACCGAGGCAATAGTGCTGCCGAGGCGCAAGAAGCGCCCGATATCCATGGGCACGCCGAGCAACATCTCGAGCGGCTCACCGCCCGCATCATCGAGCACCAGCACGGTCCGATTGGCTTCGCGCACGAGCTCCAATGGCCGCACTGCCCACGTGCTATCGAGTTCGTCCTTCAGTTCGTATTCGTGACTGAAGCGATCGAAGGTTGAACGAGACGGGTGCTCGGTCGCAGGAACAATGAGCAGCACGGCGCACCGCTTACCCTCATCATCGAGTCGCCAGCCGCGGTGAAACACGCGCTCGCCGTCTCTCCACAAGACCTGAGAGCCACCGTCCACGTTCGCGACGTTCTGCGAATGCGGCACCATCTCCGAGCCTCCGGCATTCGGACTCCCAATTGAGTTCGGGCCAGCCACACTTTGCGTGCGCGATGTGCGCGGCCTCGCTCCGGCTGTAGAAATCGTACCCGATCGCCTGAGAAATACCAGCCGTCCGATGGATCTTGCCCGATCCGGAATACGCGAAACCTTCCTTCCGGTTAGCGACAATTTGGCGCGATTTGCCGGCCTTTACTCGCAACGATGGCGCACGTGGGTCAACTAGAGGCCAGCGAGACGCGGCAACTCTGACCCGAAGGAAAATCCATGACGGTACTTGAAGCAACCAAATCGAAGAATTCATCGAGCGTCGCCCGCTCCGGCAGGCTGTTCGTTCTCGAACTGAGCGGGGACCGCATTCACTCGATGAATCCGGATGGCTCCGACCGCAAGACCATCGTCACCGATTGCCGCTTTCCCGACGGCATCGCGGTCGATTTGGAGGCAGGTCATATCTATTGGACCAACATGGGCGTTCCCAACCTCAATGACGGCTCGATCGAGCGAGCCGATCTCGACGGTGGGAATCGCAAAATCATCATTCCACCAGGCGTTACGTATACGCCGAAACAGATGCACCTCGATGAAGAGGGAAAGAAGCTCTATTGGTGCGACCGCGAAGGCATGCGCGTGATGCGCGCGAACCTCGACGGCTCGCAGGTCGAAACGCTGGTCGAGACCGGCCGCGGCGACAAGGACCGGAAAGATCAAACCCGGTGGTGCGTCGGAATCACCGTCGATCCCGAACGGCGGCACATCTACTGGACGCAAAAGGGTCCTGACAACGGCAACCTCGGCCGCATCTTCCGCGCCAACATCGACCTCCCGAAGGGGGAGAGCCCGGCGAACCGCTCCGACATCGAGGTGCTGTTCGATCGCCTGCCGGAGCCGATCGACCTCGAGCTCGATCGGGCGAACCGTCTCCTCTACTGGACCGACCGCGGCGATCCTCCGCGCGGCAACACGGTCAATCGCGCGCCGATCGATAAGAAGGCGCAGCCGGAGATCCTGATTACGCATTTGATGGAGGGCATCGGCCTCTCCCTCGATGTACCCGGCAACCGGCTGTTTGTGACCGACTTCGCCGGCTCGGTCTATTCCGCCGATCTCGACGGCAAGAACGAGCGCAACTTCCTCTACGCCCAGGGCAACCTCACCGGCATTGCCTACGTCGAAGTCTGACAATCGAGCAGGAGAGTCAAACCATGACTAACACGAAACCCATTCACCGCGTCGCAATCGTCGGCGCAGGTGTGATCGGCGCAAGCTGGTCAGCGCTTTACCTAGCCAAAGGATTGGAGGTGATCGCGAGCGACCCGGCACCGAATGCGGAAGCGAATTTGAGAAAGTTTGTTGACGCCGCATGGCCGGCACTCGAGCGTCTGGGACTGTCCCCGAATGCATCGAGGACGAATCTGACGTTCACCGCGAACCTCGCCGAAGCGATGGCGGCCGCAGATTTCGTTCAGGAAAACGGACCAGAGCGGGTCGACTTCAAGCAGAAGCTCTACGGTCAGCTTGATGCGCTTTTGCCGCCTGACGTCATCATCGCGTCGAGTTCATCAGGCATCCCCATGAGCCAGATCCAACCGGGCGCGCAGGCACACCCGGAGCGCTGCGTGATCGGCCATCCCTTCAATCCACCGCATTTGATCCCGCTGGTCGAGATCGTTGGCGGCGACAAAACATCGGAGGAGACGATCCGGCGCGCCGACGAATTCTATTCGTCAATCGGGCGCAAGACGGTTCGCATCAACAAGGAAATGCCGGGCCACGTTGCCAACCGCCTGCAAGCGGCTTTGGCGCGGGAAGTCTACTATCTCGTCGCCGAGGGCGTCGTCAGCGCTGCTGACGTCGACACGGCTCTCTCCTGGGGACCGGGCCTGCGCTGGGGAGTCATGGGCAACATGATGCTCAATCACCTCGGTGGCGGCTCCGGCGGCATCGAGCACGCCTTTGCAGGTTTGCTCGGCCCGATGATGGGCTGGTGGAAAACACTTGGCTCGCCGGATATGACCCCAGAGGTCCAGCGAAAGCTAATCGACAGCGTCCATGCCGAGGTCGGATCGCGCGCGATCGAAGAGCTTGCGGCGGAGCGGGACGAGATTCTGATCGGCCTTCTTCAACTGCGCAGCAAACGGCCGGAGACCTCCGCTCCACGCGAAGTCGCCGCTGAATAGCGATCCGCCACGAGCAACCGATACTCCTCCACACGAGAAAGACTTGCACATGAACATCGCGACGACCTTCCAGGCTGCAGAAGAGCTCAAGCCGGATCTACTCACCGAGACGATTGAATCGAAGTTCAGCAATCCCGAGAGCGGTTCGAAAATGGACCTGCACGGCGCTCTCAACGATGTCCTGAAGGATGTCGCACTGTCGACCGGGGATAGCGGCGGTAAGATTAGCTTCTACGGCAGCGACCCAATCGTACCGAGCCAGTTCAAGTTTGGCAGCATGGCTGCGATCGGTCTCGCCTCCAAGGCCGTTGCCGTAGCTTCACTTTGGCGAGACCGCACGGGTGAGGGCCAGGATATCTCCGTCGATGTCCGCAAGGCACTGCAGCGGTTCTGCGGCTTCTTCGATCAGAAGTGGGAAACCCTCAATGGACGCCCCCCTTTGCTCTTCGTCGAGGGCACGAACCCGTTCTTCGAGCTGCCGTTGTTTCGTGAAACCCGCGACGGACGCCACGTCGTCGCTTTGAACATCTATCCCAAAGGCGAAGCCAGGGCTCTGAACTTCCTTCGGTGTAGCGCGAGCCCCGAGTCCGTGAACAACGCCATCCTCCAGTGGCGTGCCGATGAACTGGAGGACGCGGCAGCCGAGGCCGGGCTCGTCCTCGCCAAGGTGCGCACGTTCGAGGAGTTCCGCAACGAGCCCCAGTACACCGAGGTGCTCTCCAGAATGCCATTGATCTCAGTGGAGAAGATTGGGGAGAGCGACCCAATCCCCTTCAAGAAGGACGCAAAGACCCCGTTGGACGGCATACGCGCCTTCGGCATGGGCCACGTGATTGCCGGGGCCGGTATCGGCAGAGACCTCGCTTGGTATGGAGCCGATGTTCTCAACCTCTGGCGTCCGGATGATCCCGAGCACGACGCGTTTGTCCTGGACGTCCAGGTCGGGATGCGCCAGGCCATTCTGGATTCCTCCAACGAGGATCGTGCGAAATTCGACGAGTTGCTGAAAGTTGCCGACATCTTCTTTGCCAATCGGCGTCCCGGCTATCTGGAGCGCCACGGTCTTGATGCCGAAACGCTCTCCGCGAAGAAGCCTGGCTTGATTCATGCTCAGGTCCTGCTCCACGGCAACAAAGGTTCGTGGAAGAGTCGACCGGGGTTCGATGAGATTGGGGGCGCCGTATCGGGACTGTTCTGCATCGAGGGTACGCCTGCGCATCCGAAGTCGCCGCCCATCATACCGCTGTGCGACAATGTCGTGGGTTGGCTTGGAACGGTTGGCGTTCTCGCGGCTTTGCGTAGGCGCGCCGTCGAGGGCGGCAGCTATCGGGTCACCGTGTCTCTGACACGGACGATGCTGTGGCTGTATTCGCTCGGACTGTTCGACAAGAACTATGCCCGCTCGACCGCTGGTTCATCCGACGAGCACGCAAGGATTGCACCTGATCTGTTCACTGCGGAAACCCCGCTGGGCACGTATCAGGGCATGACCGACCAGGGTGTCCTTTCGAAGACTCCTGGCTCGTTCAGGACGGTGCTTGTGCCGCGCGGCTCGAGCAAACCCGAATGGCTGGAGCGTTGAGACCATAGCGGTCCCACGAAGCAGGAACTGCATCGGAGCCTCCCATGAAGGATGTGTTGAGCGTGGTCACGTTCATCATGGGAGCCCTTTGCTTCGCGCTGTTCCTGATCACGCTGAGGCCAGATTCGCTCAGCGCAGTCCCCTCACCGGGAAAGCCCGCGCATTGCAAACTAGCGGTTTCTCGTGAGCCGGTATGCCGTAGCGAACCCGAATGGCGAGAGCGCTGAGAGCATCGTTCCCGACAGAAGCTCGCTGAAGCCGTCAATGACCACCAACGAGGTGAACCTATGAGTTTGATGTTGGCCGAGACTGGGCCTGATAAAGCGCCCCCCGGCGTCGAGGCTGCCCACCGGGAGCGAAAGCGTGTCGTCATCGTCGGCGCCGGCTTTGCCGGAATCGCTGCAGCACGTGCGCTGCGGCGCGCCGATGTCGATGTCGTCCTGATCGACCGCCGCAACCACCATATCTTTCAGCCGCTGCTCTACCAAGTGGCGACGGCGGTCCTTTCGCCTGCGGAGATCGCCGCCCCGATCCGTCAGCTCGAGGTAAAGCAGCGAAACCTGAGCGTGCTGCTGGCCGAGGTCGCGGGGCTCGACGTCGCTTCCCGCACGATCGAGGCGTCCTCCCCCGGCGTGGGCATTCGCAAGATCGCCTACGACTATCTGGTGGTCGCGACCGGCGCACGTCCGAGTTACTTCGGGCACGACGAGTTCGCGCAGCATGCGCCGGGCCTCAAGAATCTCAGCGACGCCGAGACGATCCGGGCCAAAATCCTGGGCGCGTTCGAATTGGCCGCAACGACCGAGGACGACAGCGAGCGCGCGCGACAAATGACGTTCGTGCTGGTCGGCGCCGGCCCAACAGGCGTGGAACTCGCGGCGTCTCTGGCGCAGATGGTGAGGGTCACGCTGCGCGGAAATTTCCGCCGCATCGATCCGGCACAGGCCAGCATTATTCTACTCGACGCCGGTAGCCGGGTTCTGCCGACCTTTGCCGAGTCGCTCTCTCGCAGGGTGACCCGACGGCTCATGAATCTCGGTGTGAAAGTCCTGACCGGAGTGAAGGTCAAGACCGTCGACGCGGAGGGCGTGGTCGCCAGCGAAAGCGGGATCCCCAGCGCGACGGTCAGGATCCCCAGCGCCACGGTGCTGTGGACCGCTGGAGTTGCGGCATCGCCTATTCCAAAGATGCTGGGCGCCAAGACGGACCGCGCCGGGCGCGCGCTCGTTGATCCCTTCCTGAAGGTCGTGGACGCGCCCGGCGTCTTTGTCGTGGGCGATGCGGCGTCGGTCATGCAAAACGAACACCCGGTACCAGGCGTCGCGCAGGCGGCGATCCAGGAAGGACGTTATGTCGGGCGGTTAATCGCAAAGGAGCTGAAGGGGCAGAAGGTCAAACGCCCATTCCGCTATTTCGACAAGGGCAACATGGCAGTCGTCGGCAAGAATTACGCCGTACTGGAGCGTGGTTGGCTACGCACCAGCGGCTTCCTGACGTGGCTGGTGTGGGCGTTCATTCACATCCTCTCGTTGCCGCAGTTACAGAACCGCCTGCGCGTACAGCGCCAGTGGCTCTGGTCGTATTTCACCGGTCAGCGCAGCTCGCGATTGATACCTGAACCTTAGGGGCTCACTCGTTATCGATCGGATGATTGAGCGCGCAGCGCCAAGAACTGAATCGAGTTGGACACGGATTCAAAGGCGTGCGCGTCGAACAAGCAGACCTGCGTCGGGGAGAGCAGCAGTGGAGGCACGCAGAGTTGAGCTTTTGATTTGCCTCGAGATGTCTAGTGGCGAGTTTCTAGCCGGAAGACCTCAAATTCGATGAGCGACGTCCTGCAAGAGGACGGCTCGCGCAGCTCGCGGCGGCATCATCGGATGTCTATCGGTCTCGTAAGCCACCAATGGTTGTAACCCGACGTAAAACCTCCTTGGCCAGCCGTCGCAGAGGCGTGCGATCGGCTGACGCATTTCCATCTCGATGGGCGTTCAAGGCCTACCGGATCCAGATGCTTGCGATCGCTAAGATGGATTTGCAGGAATTTGGCAGCCTTCACTCACGTTCTAGAACTCGTCAGTTTAACTGTCAGAAAGGCGCACGATCGTTGCGACGGCGAAATGAAGGGCTTCACACAGACAACTCTCTGGCTTGAGGAATCGACCACCATGAATACCACAGCGATTCCGTTATCGCGTCTCACGTTGGCCTCACGGTCGAGTTTGGTGAAGCGGCTACCCCACTTCGTCACATTGATGAAGCCGCGCGTGATGGCGCTCGCGCTGTTCACCGCATTCGTCGGATTAATGGTTGCGCCAACCCGCCTCGATCCACTCCCTGGCTTCATTGCAATTCTAGCAATCGCCACCGGCGCCGGAGCCGCCGGTGCGTTGAACATGTGGTACGACGCCGATATCGACGCAGTCATGGCTCGTACCGCGATGCGGCCCATTCCCCGCGGCAAGGTCTCGAAGATCGAGGCGCTTGTCTTTGGACTGGTGCTTGCCGTTGTTGCGGTTACAGCTCTCGCCTTGGCAACGAACCTCGCAGCGGCCGCGCTGCTGGCCGGCACAATTCTCTTCTACGTTGCCGTGTACACGGCGTGGCTGAAACGGAGAACATCCCAGAACATCGTTATCGGCGGTGCGGCCGGCGCGCTGCCGCCCGTGATCGGATGGGCTGCGGCGACCGGACAAACTGCACTCGAGCCGCTTGCGCTTTTCCTCATTATCTTCCTATGGACACCAGCCCATTTCTGGGCTCTCGCGCTTAATCGCAGCGATGACTATGCCCGCGCCGGCGTCCCCATGCTGCCGGTTGTTGCGGGACGGGCCGCAACAGCGCGGCAGATCCTAGTCTACAGCGTCCTCCTAGTTCTCGCCTCCGAACTGCCTTGGGTGCTCGGATTTGCAGGCGTGATCTATGGCGTGATCGCAGCGGCCTGCAGCGCGCTCTTCCTTCTACTCGCACACCAGGTGAACAAGAGCACTGGAGCCGATCGGCGCGCGGCTCACAGGCTGTTCCTTTTTTCGATTTTCTATTTGTTCGCGCTGTTTGCGGCGCTCCTGGCCGACCACCGCGCTGGTGCGTTCTCGCGGTTCCCTGCCCCGCATGCTCGCCACAGCGGCGGATGGGCACACGGCAAGGCCCTGCCACGCACCGCTCGCGTCGCAAACGGCCTCCCCACTCTCATTACTCGCGAGGTCTGACATGCGAATCTGTTTGCTTGCTCTGTCCCTGACCGGCGCCTTGCTACTCGGTGGCTGCACCGAAGGCGTGCTCGATCCGAAGGGACCCATTGCCTTTGCTGAACTGCAGATTCTAATCAACGCGACCGGCATCATGCTGGCGATCGTGATTCCGGTGGTCATTGCGACACTTGGCGTTGCCTTCTGGTTCCGCGCATCGAATGACCACGCGCGCTATCGGCCGGATTTCGTCTATTCTGGCCGCCTAGAGATGCTCGTCTGGTCGATCCCGCTGATGACCATTTTGCTCACCGGCACTGTGGCATGGATTGGCGCATACGATCTCGATCCGCCCAAGCCGATTGCCTCTTCTACGAGGCCTATCAAGGTTCAAGCCATCTCGCTCGACTGGAAATGGCTGTTCATCTATCCGGAACTGGGTGTCGCCAGCGTCAATCACCTGACGATACCCGTCGGCACGCCGGTGAGCTTCGAGCTGACATCATCGGGCGTCATGAACAGCTTCTTCGTGCCACAGCTCGCTGGCCAGATCTACACCATGGCCGGAATGGTGACGCGGCTGAACTTGCGAGCCGACTACGCGGGAACTTATCGCGGCTTGTCGGCCAATTTCAGCGGCGACGGCTTCGCGGATATGCACTTCAACGTCGACGCGATGCCGTCCGAACGCTTTGCGCAGTGGGTCTCTTCGACCAGCAGCGCTGGACTGGTGCTGGATTCGAAGAGCTATGCCGATCTCGCCAAGCCTAGCGCTGCGGTGACCCCGTTCACCTATCACTCGGTCGCGCCCGGTCTGTTTGACACCATCCGGACGACCTCAATGCAGTCTGACGCCGCCTTGTGCCGCAGCTATCCCACATCGATGAGGGCAGAACAATGACTCTACTTGGTAAACTGGACTGGAGTGCTGTCCCGTTCGATCAGCCGATTATCATGGGGACGGTCGGCGTCATGATCGTCGTCATCGGCTCGATCCTTTCGTGGGTCACGCTCAAGGGTTACGTTCCCTATCTCTGGCGCGAGTGGATCACCTCCGTCGACCACAAACGCATCGGCGTCATGTATATCGTCCTCGCGCTGGTCATGCTGCTGCGCGGATTCGCGGATGGCATCATGATGCGCACGCAGCAGGCCGTCGCAGTCGGCGGAGCGCAAGGATACCTGCCGCCCGAGCATTTTGACCAAATCTTCTCGGCGCATGGCACGATCATGATATTCTTTGTGGCCATGCCGTTTGTGATCGGACTGATGAACTTTGTTGTCCCGTTGCAACTCGGCGTCCGCGATGTCGCGTTCCCTACGCTGAACTCGATCAGCTTCTGGCTCACCGCGTCCGGTGTTCTCCTCACCAACATGTCGCTCGCTATAGGCGAATTCGCGAAGACCGGCTGGTTCGCCTATCCGCCGCTTAGTGAGCTGCAATTCTCACCCGGAGTCGGCGTCGACTACTATCTCTGGTCGTTGCAAATCTCGGGCATTGGGACCTTGTTGAGCGGCGTCAACTTCGTCACCACGATTCTGAAGATGCGGGCTCCTGGCATGAGTTACTTGCGCATGCCGGTTTTCTGCTGGACGGCGCTCGCCTCGAACCTGCTGATTGTGGCGGCGTTCCCCGTCCTCACCGCGCTGTTCGCAATGCTTCTTCTCGATCGCTACCTTGGCTTTCACTTCTTCACCGTGGATGCCGGCGGCAACGTGATGATGTATGTGAACCTGTTCTGGATTTGGGGCCATCCCGAAGTCTACATCCTGGTCCTGCCCGCATTTGGCGTCTATTCCGAGGTCGCCGCCACGTTTTCGGGTAAGTCGCTATTCGGCTATCGCTCGATGGTGCTCGCCACGATGGCGATCTGCGTACTCTCATACACGGTCTGGCTGCATCATTTCTTCACGATGGGCGCCAGCGCGAGTGTCAACGCCTTCTTCGGCATCACCAGCATGATCATCGGTGTGCCGACGGGCGTCAAAGTCTTCAATTGGTTGTTCACGATGTACGGCGGTCGAATCCGGTTCACGGTGCCGGTGTTGTGGACGATCGGCTTCATGGTGACGTTCGTGTTCGGCGGCTTGACGGGCGTTCTGCTCGCATTGCCGGCGGTCGATTGGCAGGTCCACAACAGTGTTTTCCTGGTTGCCCATTTCCATCACGTCATCATCCCGGGCGTCCTGTTCGGGGCGATAGCCGGCTACAATTACTGGTTTCCCAAGGCATTCGGCTTCAAGCTGGATGAGCGGTGGGGTAAGGCGGCGTTCTGGTGCTGGTTCGTCGGCTTCCACCTCGCTTTCATGCCGCTCTACGTGACAGGGCTGATGGGTATGCCCCGCCGCCTGCAGCACTCCGATGTTCTCGCCTGGCAACCATGGTTGTTGGTCGCCGAGGTAGGCGCAATCGTGATTTTTGCTGGAATCATCTGTCAGATCGTCCAGATCGTGGTGTCAATTCGCCACCGTGCGCAACTGCGCGACACGACGGGCGATCCCTGGAACGGCCGCACTCTGGAATGGTCCACGGCATCACCGCCTCCGGCCTGGAATTTTGCGGTCCTGCCGCGTGTTGATGGGCTTGATGCTTTCTGGACCCACAAGCAGCGCGTGCTTGCGAAGCAGGAGTTGCCCGTGCAGCAGCACGCGTACCGGCCGATCGAAGTGCCCAAGAACAGTCCTGTCGGTTTCGTGACCGCGTTCTTCACAGTCGTCACCGGCTTCGCCTTGATCTGGCATATCTGGTGGATGGCAGGCTTCGGAGTTCTCGGCGCGGCCGTGACATTGCTCGCCTTCATGTTCCGCACGAAGGACGAAGTCGAGATCCCCGCAGATGAGGTCGCTCTGTTCGATCGCGCGCACCCGGTGGAGGTTTCGTTATGAACGTCGCAGTTGAGATGGATGCAGTCCGCCACGGCGAACTGCTTGATATCAGCGAGGCGGGTCCCGCACCCAAGCGGATCATCGCCGGCTTTGGGTTCTGGATCTTCCTGCTGAGTGACATCGTGATGTTCTCCGCGCTGTTTGCGGCCTATGCCGTGCTTGCAAAGGCGAGCGCGGGTGGCCTGACCGGTGGTCAGCTGTTCGACCAGCGCAACGTCGCAATGGAGACTGCCCTTCTCCTGCTCTCCAGCTACAGCTGTGGAATGATGTCCTTGGCCATCAACTCGCAGCGTTATCTCGCGACCTTCCTTGGCGCCGTGGTGACGTTCCTTCTGGGAGCGGCATTTCTTGCTCTCGAGCTCAACGAGTTCCAGGGCATGATTGCGTTGGGAGCGACGCCCCAACGCAGCGCGTTTCTTTCCGCATTCTTTGCGCTGGTCGGCAGTCACGGGCTGCACGTGACGGTCGGACTGGCATGGCTGGTTCTCATGATGGTTCAGCTGTCACTGAGAGGTTTTCAGGACGCCGTGGTGCGCCGCCTGCACTGCTTCTCCCTCTTCTGGCACGCGCTCGACATCATCTGGGTTCTTATTTTCACCGTTGTCTATCTGATGGGAGTCCTTCCATGACCGCCGAAACACATTGGGACGTTGCACCGGGAGAGCGACCGACGATCCCCGCGTCGGAGCAAGAAACGTCTTCTGGTTTCCTTGTGTACACGATCGGACTGCTGCTTGCCGTGATCCTGACGGTCACGTCCTTTTGGGTGGCAAACACCTCGGTAATCTGGGCGCCCGGGGTGCCAGCCGGGCTCGCCGTCCTCGCCATCGCTCAGATGGGAGTGCACCTGGTGTTCTTCCTTCACATCACGACTGGACCCGATAGCACCAATAACGTGCTGGCGCTCGCCTTTGGCGTGCTCATTGTCTTCCTGGTTCTCGCGGGCTCGCTCGTGATCATGGCCAATCTGAACGAGAATATGATGGGCCATTCCGAGTTGATGAATCTGCAGATGCCGCGCTGACCAGGGGATATCACCCAGCGCCTGGCTACGGCTTGAGCGAGAGAAAGACCTGTAGGAGCACGAAATGTACCCCGATGAATCCTTGCTTCTTCGCGAGTTGAATCACAGGATAGATAACGATCTCACATCTGCTATCTGCGCGGTTTCGGCAAAAGCGATTAAATCTGATAACGTTGCGGTCAAGGTCGCCCTCCTCGACGTCGTGGAGCTCCTGCATGAATACGCCGACGTTCACGGCGCATTACACACGCCGCATCGAGGGCGTCTTGCCAATGCCGCGCGATACCTTCAGCAGCTCTGCGTCTCGATCACGAAATGCCGGCTGGCGCCCTTGACGATTCGCTTGATGTTTTCAGCGGACGATCTGCTGCTTGAGAAAGAACGCGCCTGGAAGCTTGGACTCATTGTGTCCGAGCTACTGACCAATGTGGCGCGGCACGCGCAGTTTGACAGCAGGCGTCCTGCAGTGCGAGTGGAACTAAGTCTTGCTGACAATGTCGCAAAGTGCAGGGTTTCTGATAATGGCTCGGCACCTGACGCCGTTCGGCGCGGTCGCGGGCTAACCATCATCAGCGAGTTAGCCAACCGTCTGGGCGGCCGCATTCATACGTCTTGCGGCGAGGAAGGATCGTCCTTTCTTCTCACCTTCCCAATGACCAGGGCCGAGCAACGCGCCGCTGGTGCGGCACAAATTGGTCCGCTGAGGCGGCGCAGAATCCGCCGCCCTCAGTCCGGCCGGCGCCACGATGGTCAGAACGATCGACCAGGCGATGAAGCGATCCAATTGATCTCAGCAGCAGCGATCGCTGCACCCTTTTGATCGAAGATCGGCACCGCGATCGTCCGCAGCGCGTTCCGGCTTCGATCAGCTTCTTGAGGGCATCTGCTCGCCTTTGCGGACCATGCTGCAGAGTTCTACGCCGCCTGCGGCAACGATCGCCGGCGGGCGATCGAGCTCGCGCGCACGAATGTCGCCAATCGTCCCACACGACGTGCCGTCAAGCAGGCGGATGCAATCGCGGTGATTGCCGATGAGGCCGGAGCCGTAAGCCGTCTACACGACGCGTCCAGCGCAGGAGCTGCCGTATGACAATCTCTAGGAGTAAGCGATGATCTAGGTTAGCGTCATGTATCCCAACAAACCGGATGCTCGGTTCGACGACGATTACTACTGCATAAAACACCTGCCGCTCATCAAGAGCAGGATGGGTGGGGCCTTGAAATACTACACCATCGACAAGGGGCTCGCGGATCGGGATGGAAGACGTGCGGGCGCGTATGTCGCCATGTGCCACCTGCTGTGTGACTCGCTCGACGAGTGCCGGTCGGCGTTTGGCCCGCACGCCCATGAGATCGACGAAGACATACGCAATTTCACTGATGTGACGCCGATCTGAGCGCGGCATAAAAACGCGCGGATTGGCGGCGGGAGACCTTTGCGGCAAAGCGGTTCGTTACGGCGCTCTGCCGCCCGGTTGGCGCGGCCGAGCATGCCAGGTGAACCTGGGACTAAACCAACGTCTAGTCGATTTATACCGATGCACTAGCCCGAGCGTTCCTTGGTCCGATCGCTTCATACCCGCGCGCAATGGCTCCATCAGGTACTCGCTGCTATCCATGAATGCGGAGTGACGCGCAACGGAACCGGCCCGCGAGCCGGCAGTTGCAGGACAAGGCCGGCGGTGTAGCGCCCGCCGACCTTTTTCCTGATCGAGCCCGCGTCCGCTCCAGCAATTGGTGTCTACCGCCACAGTTGGCTGCGGAGAGTACGCCATGAGAAACATCGCCGATCTCCTAATCCGGATTTGGCAAGGGAGCCAGACCGCGTCCGATGTTCAGGTTGCGGCTGTGACCGAAAGTCGGGATCAATCCAGCATGGCCGATTTTGTCCGCATACTGCAGGCCTACGATCAAGACCAGCACGGCAGGCGTTAGGGTCAACCGCATCGCACGAGCGCCGCGACCTTGCGCATGGCCGCGGCGTTTTCGTTCCAGCTCGATGTCGCATCAGCAGTGGCATTGATGGCCGAGAACATCGCTGGTGCGCGGCACGACCAGCAGGGAGTGTCATAAATCTTTGTATCGTTCCGTTCCCCTTCGGTGTGTCCGACGACCACCGGCGTCCAATTGAACCGCTGATCACGATCGTCTTTAAGCTGGATGTGTTGGAAAACCGCATTTTGCGAGAGCTGAATCGAACGATAAGGAGACTTACTAATGTTGCTTTCGTTCATCAACATGATCAAGGCGTTCAGGGACCGTCGGCGCAATATCGCCGAGCTATCCCAATTCAGCGATCGCGAATTGGCCGACATCGGCCTTCATCGCTCGGATATTCTGCGCGTAGCAGCGGGCAACTATAACGGCTGATCCTCCCCAACCAGACGTTTCGGCCCGCCCAACTCATATGGCAGCGGAGCGGATTTTCGCGGCCCTCTCAATCGCTATCGCAACCACGTTCGCGACTATGCCTTTCTCCGCGCGTTCGAGGGCAGAAGGATCGAGCAGCTCGCACTCTACATCGGCGGCGATCGCGACCACGTCCTCACCATGCTCGCAAACATACTTCCGCTGATGAAAGACGCCCTGCCCGATTTGCGCGTATGGATTTGCTACCCGGTTGCGGCCACTGGACCCAGTAGGAACGGCCCGACAAAGTAAACATCAGGCTGATCGCCTGGCTGCGAGACATCTGACCTCTGTTACCGCGATGCCAAGAGGATACTGCGCTTTTCTTCGATGACATGAGCTCGTGAGCCGAACGGGTTCAGATAGCTAGATATTTAGATATCTAGTTATTGACTCGGCTTCATGTTCCTGCTTTGTTCTATCTAATGGAAGTAGTGCTGAGGCCGTTTTGATGACAAGCGTCGTTCGAGCTTCGAGTGTCGTACTGGTTGAGGCTGCCTCCGACCTCATCCTTCCGTCGAGGGGCGCGCGAGCTGCGGCCCAAGTCTCCTCCGACTGCGGCAAGGCTGGCGCGACTTGCTTAAGCGGGACGAAGTTCCGGATGAGGATTCGCGGTTCCCAACGGTGGTTTCCTCTCAAAGAAACGCGACAAAAGGAGGATTAACCGTGCGTTTGTGGATCCTGTCAGATCTGCACGTCGAACTGACCCGCGGCTGGGACCTACCGTCCGGAGGCGCGCGTCCACAATTCGACGTCCTGGTCGTCGCCGGGGATCTCATCCCGCGCATGGAGCGGGGCGTGAAATGGCTGCTCGAGCGCGTCCCGGACAATCCAGTGATCTATGTCCCGGGTAATCACGAAGCCTATGGGACCGATATCGACGAGACTGTCCGGAAGGCGATGGCAGCCGCTGAGGGCACCAAGCTGTTTGTGTTGCAGAATCACTGGATCAGGCTTGGCGACGTGACCTTCGCAGGTGGTACCGCGTGGACGGACTTCGATCTGTTTGGCGAGCCGTACCGCGCGATGAGAGTCGCGGCTGAACGGATGAACGATTTCCGGAAGATCAGGATGGCGCACTACAAGCAGCGGTTTCGGCCTCACCACGCTCTGGGCCGCCACATGCAAACGCGTAGCTTTCTCGATGCCGAGATGCGAAAGCCGCGTAACGGACCGCTGGTGGTGGTCACCCATCACGCACCAATACCGAGCCGCGCGTACCGATTGCCGCCTCACTATCCAGACTCGCGCCTCTCCGAGGAGGAGATGCTCGACGCGGCATACCGCAGTGACCTGACCGCCCTGATGCGGCTTGCGTCCGGCGATGCCGGACGCGACGCTTTGATACCCGCCGATCTTTGGATTTACGGACACACCCATGAGTCCGAGGACACGGTGATCGGCGCGACGCGAGTGGTGTCGAACGCCAAGGGTTATGGACCTTGGCTGCCGCAGCAGCGCGCCTGGGACAACCCGCACTTTAATCCAAACTTCGTCATTGAAATCTAAGGCTGGGAAGGACGCAGGACCGACATCTGCGAGCACTCGAAATAGAAGGCAGCATCGGATGCAATTCCATTGGTCCCGTGCGACCGTGTCAACACCACTCAAGACCCCTGCCCGCGTATAGGAACGGGTTAGTACCGACTCTTCGACGGCGCCACGCGCATCCGGCGCTCGCGCGGGAAAATGTTTTCACAGTTCGGAGGAAATGAGGGATGCTGGTGATAACGGTCGATCTCGTACCGGGCGGATACGAGCCCATGCGGCGTACGATCGCTGCAATGCGAATAGCGAACATTTCGGATCTGACAGAGATCTCGGACTACCAAATCGTGGCGAGCGAAGCGAGCAATCCCATTGCCGGCACTCCGCCTCGCACAGTTCGTTGCCTTGTACACGGACACGCTCGGGCGCAATCCGTATGGGCGTTGCTGGCAAGGGCCTCAGACGAGGTCGTGAAGTCTGATCCGTCGAACTCTAGTGGGGTCGGGTAAGGCGCTTCTTCTTACCGGCGCCGGTGTGGTCGACCACTTGATCGAGAGGTTCAAAGCGACAAGCCAACTTTAGGACCGCCAGCGGACGAGAGTCCGCCTTGCTACGACTGTCGAAAGACAGGAGCTCAAAGATGAGTACGGATGCGTTGGAGAATAACCATCGTCACTCGATGGGACTGGTAACCGATCACGCGGAGTGGAAGGCGGTCCTCGCCGCTTTGGAGTCCGCGGGCATTCCAGCGGCCGCGGCTACGATCATGCAGGAGCAAAGGTGGGATCAGCAAGCGCTCCGATATTTTATCGGGCCTCACGTCGAGATCGAAATACGGGATGCCCGCACCTGGGCCATGAACGAGCCTGACCGGATCGAGCTGGAAGCGCGGCTTCGCGCGGCCGCGCCGCCAGAATGGAACGGACCTCACCTCGTCGTTGCATGGCGCCGACCTGTGGCCGGCAAATGGGGGGCGGCCTGGCTCGACGCGATCGATAGGCTCTGGCGCGACTGGCGCCGTCGGCGGATCGCAGATGACGCATTCCACGATTCTCTAGACGCGCTGTCCGAGCTTCATCGCCGGGTGTGGTACGAGGCAGAAGGCCAAGGTCCGCTCCTGCCGGAGATCGCGGAGATCCTGGCCAAGGCGCGTCGTCATCCACCAGCAGCGCGGCAGTTTCCGCCGCTGCCGCCGGGCCAAGTCGATGTTGCGGAGGTGGTGGACATCTTGCGGCGTATCGCAAGCGGGTCTGCGCGCCCAGAGGTCGTCTCTCCAAAGGATGGCTGGAAACTTTTGTACCATGGCATCGGCGAGTTCACCGTCGATGGTTGGTCGATCCAGTCGTTCAAACGCAATTTCGGGATGAAGTACGTGCAGGAAGCGCGTGCGCCCGACGGGCGGACCGGCGACTACCCCTCATTCGCCGCGCGCGAAGGTAACCCTTTCAGTCTTCTCGAAGACGATGAGCAGGACGCCATCTGCGAAATCCTGGAAGGACTTTAGGTGGGAGGTCCTGGAATGTCCGAGGTCACCTACTACGTCGCCCTGCCCTTCGTCGCCACCTGCAACGGCATCCTGCCTGGCGAAGCTGTCGAGTGCTTCAACCCGAATTCGGCAGTGATACGCGCCAAGGCGTTTTCGCATAAGCCCGGCTACGTCGGCGCGCTTGCGTTCAGCCGGACGGGTGATCCGGCGACGGGAGATTTTCGGGACGCCAAAATCATCTGCTCGTTCGGCAAGGTACCGAACGATCTGAGCAAATTGTGATGCGGCTTTTCGGCGACGCCTCGCGGCCTCCTCGCCGTACTAAACCAAAGCGATCATACGCAGCCAAGCCTGCGCCATCGAGGAACTGAGTAATGGCTCAGGACGTAACAAGCGATTCGGTATTGGCGCCTTTGCCGGTCGAGCTTCTGTGTCTGTCTGGCTGGCCCCCGGCCGCACTGCTATTCTGGGCGCGCATTGGCGACAGCGAAGGTTTCCGCGATCAAGTTGCGGCCGATTTCTGGTCGGGCAGGAAGGAACGCAGCAAGCAGGCCTGCGAGAAGCTCGCCGACCGCTTGTTCGCGGTTGGCCGCGGCGAGGAGGCGCTCGCGGCGCTCATGCTCGCGGCTGATCCCGGTAAGCAGAAAACCTTCGAAGTTGTGTTGCCGCAATTGGCTTACGCCATTGAGCACCTATGGGACTCGCCAATCGCCAAAGTATGCAAACCTCTGGCGCTTCAGCGCCTCGGCATATGGTGGCGTGCGGCAAGGGGCGATTTCAAGGACGAACCGCGGAGCATCTTTTTCATCGCCTATCTCGAGACGCGGGATCAGGATGCCTCCTCGCATGAGCCGCCAACCACGCCCGAGCCGAACAAAAGCGAACAGCAAGATAAGCCAACGGAGCCCGGGCTTGTCGTCATGCCCAAGAACAAGGCATCCGCTCTTGATAAGCAGTCCAGCTTCAAGGACCTTCTCGATCTGAGGTTGCCGCTGGTCGTCGCCCGCGACCTTGGCAGGGTGCGCGCCACGTTGATGACCGAGTATCCGCACGCCACCACCGCAATCGACCTCGTACTGCGCAACCTGGGCAACGGTGAACCAGTACGGCTCAAACCTCTGCTTCTGACCGGGCCTGCCGGCGTCGGCAAGTCGCGCCTCGTGCGCAGGATCGGTGATCTGCTCGGGATCGGCGTCTACCGCTACGACGGGGCCAGCGCCTCCGACAACATGTTCGGCGGCAGTCCGAAAGCATGGAGTAACACCACACCTTCAGCGCCGGTGCGCGCTATCCATCAGATGCGCATCGCCAACCCGATTCTGATGGTCGATGAGATTGAGAAAGCTGGCACCTCATCGCACAACGGCCGACTGTGGGACGCCCTTTTGCCATTCCTCGAGAGCGAGACGGCGGCGAGGTACCGCGACGTCTCACTCGATGCCGAGCTGGACCTGTCCTTTATCTCCTATATCGCGACTGCAAACTCGATCGATGCCCTGCCCGCCCCGTTGCAGGATCGCTTCCGTATCATCAAGATCCCAGCGCCTCGGGTGAGTGATCTGCCACTCCTTGCAGCCAAAGTATTGCAGGATCTCGCGATCGAGAACGGCGACCAGGCATTCATTTGGCCGCTTGCCTATGATGAACTCGACTTAATTGCCCGGTCCTGGGAACGGGCCGGATTCAGCATCCGCAAGCTGCAGAAAATCGTTGCAGCCACCATTGAGGCGCGCAATGCCACTGCGGTGAGGCACTGAATGTCGCTTGTACAGGACCATTTCGACCGAGTGCTTAGACTGGATATCGAGCGCTATCTCAAGGGCCAAGGACCCAGACCGGTTGAGCTTGCAAGCGCCCCTCTCCTAGAGCGGTGGTGTGTGAACCTTGTGTACGAAAGAATCGAGACAGCATCCTCGGTGTTGTTCAAGGACGCCATGTCGCTCAGTGGCCATGTCGCCAAACGTCCCGGGCTAACCGACGAAGTTCTGGTTACGATGACAATACTGGTATGGCTCGACCGCAATGAAAAATGGGCGAGAACCAAGCATCGTCTCTACCGACTCGGAAGCCGGTCCGACGTAGCGGGTTAGCGCCAAGTCGGACAAATGATTGGGACCTTCCACATGCCCTCAGAGGATCGTGATACCGCGGCAAAGTTGAAGCGCGACTTCGAATCTTATCTGAAGGGCGGAGAACCGTCGTCGCCCGAACTCGCCTGCGCCCCTCTGCTCGAGGGCTGGCGCACGACTGTGTTGCGGTTCAAGCGCGAACGAGATCCTTGGCCAAGGGTCCTCGTATTGTTGGGACGCGTCACCGGGCATCCGCAGCTCTATGACACCGCGACAATTCGCACCTCACCATTGATCTGGCTTGACCGCAACCGCAAATGGGCGCGCACCTGGAATCGAGTCTACCGGCTCGGAGACCGAGCGGACGATGCGACGACTACCTCAACGTGATCACAGAAATCGCGATAGAGTTCGAGTCTGCACAATCGGTTCGTTGCGCCCTCACCAGCCGCTGATCGACCTGTCGTACGCGCCGGTACACTCGGCGCCCCATGAGCATCGCTCATACAACGACGCCTATCTAAGTCGAAGATGAACCGTATTCTCGCTCTAGCGACTGCTCCGCCCGTCCCGATCGGGGGTCGTCTAGATAAGTTACCGAACTCGAAAGCTACCTATTTCTTCCGCTTGTGCCGCGAAAGCCAATCCCTGATCGCGGACTCGGCCAATTCGTAAGCAGGCCGTTCGCGATCGAGCGCCGCCTGCTTAAGCTCTGTAATGACCTCCCTTGAGAGGTAGATCAACATTTGTCGACGCCCATCGGCTCGCTTACGAGCGGGGGATGCCTTTTCTTTGGGCTTTTGCACCGACTTTTTTCTCCTGGACGGAATCGGGAGGCTGCAGATAGCCAGCTATCGCAACCAGTTAACACCTTGGAAGACAAGGGGAAAGTCAGAATACGGCTCGTTTCCAGGGCATCCACAAGTCGCGATTTGAAGGGACTGGAGACAGATTTTCACTGGGATCGATATCTAGATAGCTAGATAGCTCGCTATCTAGCTATCTATTGACTTAGAACGTCGTGGGATGTTTAGCTTCAATCGGTCTTCGATCAGATCCTCGAAAGGACGACGACTGTCCGGAGGAGGAGCGACCACGATGCCGAAAAAATTGGTTACACCTGCTATCGGGCGCGCTGCCCGCAACGACAAATCCCAACCGGACTTCCGGGTGAGTCCAATCGAACGAACTCGCTCTGCTCAAACTCAATATCCAGATGCCCCCAAGGGCCTCCCGACGTCTTTGTCGAGATTGGACGAGTTCGGTATTCAGCTTCTACTCGACCCGCACGTCACAGCGCTCGAATTTCGTACCTCCCTTCCCTATTCAGGTCGCGAAGTCCCACTCGAAATGTTCGTAGCCGATCTGGACGACGGCGAACGCGCTGCGTTCGACCTCATCGACCAACGCCCATTTAGAAGCCTCGACGGCGAAGGCTTGTTGCTGCTTGCCCTTCAAAGCCACGAACTGAACCTTATTGAAATTGATTCTGCCGTTATTGATAGTGAGCCCCGCGCAAGCAACACGCGCCACCTCTGGAGCTTTCGCGAGCATCGGGTGCCGCCGCCGTTGAGAGCGTCCGTCGATCGCGTTTTGGCTGCCCGTCAGCATCTCACTGTCCAATCGTTAGCTAAGATCGTTGGACTACGAGATCCGATGCCGTTGCTCGGTGCGCTAGTCTCTCAGGGTGTGCTCGCCATCGATCCGGCGAAGCCGCTCGGTCCCCATTCCGTCGTTGGTCGGAGGTGCGATCGCTGGCCAATTGCCATGGGATTGAACTGGTTCGGAAAGGCCGGCCAATGATCGAGCAGAGTTGGCAGCGATTGCCAGTCCACCAGCATCCGCTGCCTTTCGTCCCCAAGCTTCGTGGCCACCCGGTCGATAGTTCCAGCAAGGCCGCACTCCAACGCGCCCTGCAGGGTAAGAGGCTGCTCACAATTCGGGACCTCAGTCCGATGAAAGCTGTATGCGCTCTCGTTTGGAAGGGTGTACGCACCCTTGAACTCTCGCGTCCGCTCGGCGCGGAAACACGGGCCGGTGGACGGATCGAAGGCCGTCCCGCACCACGTTATTCGGCGCCCTCCTCCTCTAGCGGGAGAACTCGTTGATGAAGAACTGGCAGCAGGATCTCGTCAATCTCCATCCGGAAGTGTTCGTTCGGAGGTTTCGTGGCATTGCGGCTTCGCCTGGCTATCCCGTCTGCCATGATGGATGGTGCGACATCGTAAGCAAGCTTGTCGAGCGCGTTTCTGCAGCTGCAGCGGGATATCCGATTTATTTCGTACAGATCCTAGAAGGGCGCGGTTGCCTGAAGGTCTATTGGAAGGCCGACGCCTCGATTCCCACTTCCGTGGAGCGCATGATCAATGAAGCAATTGAGCTGGCCGAGGCGCGGTCGGCTTGCACTTGCGCGATATGCGGAGCCAAAGGACAGCTATTCAGTAGCGGAAACCGGCTCCTCACCGCCTGTCCCGACCACTCACGTGGTAACTCGGTGCCAGTTCCTAGCGCACTGCAGGACGTCCACATCGTTCGAGCATTCATTAGAGACAATCTTAGCGTGGCTTGCCGACGTTACGATTGGCTTCAAGACAAATTTGTCGAAATCTATCCAGCGCACGTAGACAATTGGCGCAACAATTCGACCCTATTGGGCCGTGCGCGCAAGATTCGCCATCTGACGTGAGGTCCAAACCGCTGAAGCAATCGACGTTTTTTCGCTCCCCTATGCCGCGCCTACTGCGGTTTGGTATCAGCCCTTCCGTGTCCATGAGGCAGGCAGCTCTCACGGGTTCGACATACCCCCATTGTTCCAAGCCGTACGGTGGGCCTTTTCCGGTACGATGGACACGACAACTCCCTGGCGCCTAAGCACTGGCCTCGCCAACGAATCGAGGCTGATAGCATTCACATCCCCGTGAGCAGGTAAAGAAGGTGAGATCTGTTGAACCGAATACTCTCGCTTCTTCGCTCCGTCCGGCTACGCCCAACTCTTCCTCAGCAAGCACGCTCGACCTCACCGGGCGATCCCATTACTAGGATGCAAGTCGGCAGATTTCAGCTAGTCGATTCCTTGGGCCCAATCGACAAATCCTTGAACACTGAGTCCTTAGCACATCGTTCTGTGTCAGCCCTCTAGATTTCATCGAGTCACCCGACGCCTACAATCTACCTAGCGAATCCTAACCCCTCGAACCCTTGAATCATTCGGAACAAAACGAAAGTGGTGGGGCGAACCAGAAGCCACCAAATTTTCTAGGATTCGCGTTTCGAACGAGCAACGCGAAAGTCAAACGATCGTCCAAAGCAGGCAATTGCACAATACCGACCACATCGAGAATGACCTAACAGATCATCCGCTCCGGTACGTGAGAGGCGCGACCGAGTACAATCTCCCTGCTCAGAATCCGCTTGAGTCGCTGGCAGAACGAGTCACTATCTACTTGGCAACAGAATGGAGGTTACGCACACCTCTAGAAGGCACCGCCGATAGCTTCCCACAAGGCTCACGTAATTCCATTCGGAACGAGGTGTCCTGTGGGATCGGTAACCGACGATCGAGGACGTTCAAACGACGAAAGGCGGCCCTGTTTCAGCCAGGACCGCCCGTTCATCAGAGACCAACCAGAGAGGAACCTCGGAAGGACACCCAACGAGACATCCGGAGCGTACAGGCGCGCCTCGCGAAAGCAAGGCCTATTCGCCCGAGGTTGTTCTCCCTAGTCCCACTTTCCACTCATTCGCCCGACGCCAGGACATCCCGGCGAATGGCGGAGCTTGGCTAGAAGGATGCAGTGACGATGAAGATCAATGAACATCCTGCGCAAGATCCATTTCAGGATCCGATGATCGAAGATCCCATTCTGAGCCGGATCACTCTCAATCTTAAGCAGATTATGACCGACCTTCGTCAGCTCACGAGAGACAACGACGTGGTCGCTCAAATTCTTTATGGTCGTGCGCTTACTCTCAAGGAAGCCGCAGACGTTTGGCGATGTAGCGACGAAACGGTGCGAAAGGAATGCAAGAAGGTTGCTGCGAAGAGACAGCCGATAGGACACAAAGTTGCAAACCGCTGGATCGTCTGCAGAGAGCGACTACTCGACCGAATCGAACAGAATGAAGGCCCGTCTGCCCGCTCTATTGCTGAACGCCGCATCAATGAAATGAGGCTAAGAAGCATTGCAGCAGCAGCGGACCGAAACCCGCCAACACCTGCTAAACGCTGAGCCCGCAGCTTACCGAGGAGCGGCGGGGCTCCTTCCCTATCAAGCAAGGGAGACGATCATGATGGCTTCCGGGACTCGAATCGCAGCGGCGATACAACTGCGCGATGCCTCGCTGCGCATCCTAAGCCATATTGGCCGTCAGAGGATTATCGCGAACCCGGAACGGGGCTACTTCCACCGCGTGAACGAGGCAAGAATTAGCGGCTTGACGATCTGGTGTACAGGGTTCACGACCGAGCAAATGGTCGACATTTGGGAAGGCAGAAAGGTCTTCAGCATCAGGTGGAACGTGACGCGAGCGTACCTGGTCGCCTTTCGCTCTGGCACGTGGCAGAGGCTCATCACTAATGCCGACATCGAGTTTACGCTACAGTCCGTCAAATGCTCGGCTGGACTGAAACGCTGGTTGATCGGCAATAGTGAAGCATAAGAGCGGCTTGCCCGAAGCCAAGTCAGAACGTGCCCGTCACGTGGTTCATGCGACGAAGGTGGGCATGAATCAATGCCTCCAGCAGCCAGCCATAAGGCGAGCAACTCTACCCTTCGAGTTGCGCCGAACCGATCTGTAAGGTCGCGAGAATGCTAACAAGCGGCAAGTAGGGATCAGTTCGCAACTTCCCAATAGGGCAGACTGGAATGAACGCCGCAGATCGCCGACATAACTCCGCGAACAAGCGACCATCTCAAGCATAGCCGATAACAGCTCCACCCGCACGAAGCGGGATGGCTCCGAGGCTCCGCGAACGGATCATCCAGTTTGCTGCTGGCTCGTCCTTCGTTCTGACGACGAACGCGCCTGCCGTCACCATTCGCGTCCCGCGCCTCCTTCGACCAAAATTATGCGAAATTTTGGCGTGAGCCAAGAAAAACGCTTCTAACTTGGGACGCGCCAAGCCGCACCTCTCGCAACGACATCTAGGCCGTCGTAGATTCCTCAAACGAGAATACTGCGCCAGACAACAAATCGATCCACCGCGACGCCGGGCCTCTCTCCCGTCGAACGGCGAAGCTTTGCCACCTAGGATCATGAGCACGAAGAGACTCAAGCTCGAGTTCGTCCGGATCGTACGCGCCCGCGGCGGCGGCCCTCTCCGCACGGTCATCCAAGCGGTGCTGAAGATCCCTACCGGCGAATTCCCCTCCCTCAAGGCGGGCATCGCGCTCCCTTGGGAAGGGATTACCGAGCGCCACTTCGTTTGGGTCTGCGAGGCAGACTGGAACGTGCGCTCGTTCATGACGCAGCCGATGCGCATGGAATTCCACATGAGCGACGGCAGCATTCTTTACTACTTTCCTGACGTGGAGCGCGACCTCGCCGACACCGCCATCGAAATCATCGAGATCAAGAAGAGGGAGGCCGAGGCTCGCCGGGATCCGTACTACGAATATAAGCTGCGGCTCGCTCGCCGGGTTTGCGCACTCCGCGGTTGGAGATTCCGCATTCTGACCGCAGAAAAATATCTTGCCGAAGGCCATCGCCTGGCCAACGCGCGGCTGATCCGGATCGACCGCTTCACTACGGTTTCGGCCGAGGACTACATCCGCCTCGGCGAAGCCTTCCGATCCACCGACGGAACGCTGACGTGGGGCGAGGTCGTCGCCGCACTCAGCCGCACCAACGACGAGTGGAGCCCGAACGGTCTCGCGCGCCTGCGCGCACTGATAGTCCGCCGCCACGTCCGCGTCGATATCGATCGCCGCATCAAACAGCAGACGCCGGTCGTCCTGACCGAGAACGCCGCTATCCGGCTCAGCAAGTAAGGGAGCCCGCCCGTGAAGCAGAACACTCGTCCTCCGAACTGGCCTGCAAGGGAACTTTGGATCTGTTGGGGCCTCCCGAAGGAAATCCTAACCGACTGGTCGTGCTCGTTCCATTCGGCGTCCCTGCTGCACGTGTTGACCGAACTCCAGGACGGCTGCACGCGCGATATCGATCCGTAGCCCTGAGATCCCGCATGTCATCGCTCGATATAAAGAAAGGCACACTGATCCACCATCAATCGAAGGGGCTCTGCCGCTTCGTCCGGTGGAAGGCCTTCAATGTCATGGTGTTCGAGACGGTAGCCGGTCGCGACGAGGTCAAGCTGCCGGAGCACAAGTTCTGCGAAATGCACGCGCTTCGCCAGATTCGGCTGATCGAGCAAGACGCCGACGGCAATCCGATTGAGATTCGCGAGTTCGGCCCCGACGAGTGCTGGACCGACT
Source organism: Bradyrhizobium sp. CER78 (assembly GCF_029846235.1). Lineage (GTDB taxonomy): Bacteria > Pseudomonadota > Alphaproteobacteria > Rhizobiales > Xanthobacteraceae > Bradyrhizobium. The sequence goes on along the minus strand of NZ_JARVWP010000023.1, from coordinate 44,929 downwards.
CCAACGATCCTGAACAAGTCAAGCTTACTCCAGAGGGACGCAAAGCGCTCGCCCGACAGTTCTACACCAAGAAATGGGACGAAGAGGGTAACGGGTCTCTGGGCGACCGAGGGCTCCAAAAGCTGATCGACCGTTGGCGGCCCGTCGTCCGTCAACTCCAATACGAAACTGACGAAATCGAGAAGCGCACCGGACACCCTTGGCGAGTGAAAGTCGCTCGCCTGCGCCATTTCATCAATGATTGCGGGAGGCCCGGCGCGCGGCCGCTCGAAGCCTTCAGGTCAAACAGCGGCAAGAACTCACCGCGCCGTCTACCGAATGAGGTCGAGAACGAAATCACCAAAGTGATCGACTATTTTTACGGCGCCCGCACGCGCGACTACAAGGACGCCTACAGCGAACTCCGCAAAGCGATCCAGAGTCTCAATAAGAGCCGGCTCAGGGAGAGGCAGCTCAAATATCCGCAACCGGAGGTGCTCCGCCGTCGCATTGACCGAGCGCTGACCTTCGACAATTGGGCTCGCAAGACTACCCGCAGCGAAGCTTGGCGGAAGATCCACGGTCACCGCGAACATATATCCGCGGCGCGGCCGCTCGAGCTCGCGATTATCGACACCACACCGCTCGACGTTCACGTTCTCGACAGCAGACTGTTGTTGCCGCTCGGACGACCGTACCTCACCGTCTGCCTCGACGTCTACAGCCGGATGATTTTGGGATTCTTCGTCACGTTCGAACCGCCAGGCTTGTACTCCGTCTTGGCGACGATGAAGCGCGTCAACAGGCACAAGCATTACGTCCGAAAGCTCTACCCGCAGATCAAGCGGCCATGGGACGGATGGGGCTGCCCTACCGAAATCGTCGTGGATCGCGACTGGGCTCATCAGTCGCCGTCGTTTCAACACTCGATGGCCAATTTGGGCACAGAAGTTCACTACGCGCCGGCAGACACCCCTCAATACAAGGCAATCTGCGAGCGGTTATTCAGGACCATTAACCAGGGCCTGATCCACAAGCTCGCCGGCGCGGTGCGCTACAACGTCTACGTCATGCGCCAGGTCGGCCTTGATCCCGCCAGGGACGCGCTGATTACGCTCGAAGACCTCAACGAGCTGCTGCACGAATTCATCGAGAACTATAGCTACGATACGCACGACGGCATCGGAGCCGTTCCTGCACGCATCTGGCAGGAAGGCCTCGCGATCCAGCGCCGCCGCTGGATCAAGGACGTGGCGGTGCTCGACCATGTTCTCGGTCCCGTTCACACCGCGACCATCTCCGGCAACGGCATCAAATTCCGGAACATGCGCTGGCACGACGAGACCGTCACCTCGCTGCTCCTGAACGATCTCGTTCGCTTTGAGAAAAAGCGCTCGCAGGATCCGCGCACCTTCGGCCAGTCGCGAGCGCGCATCATCGTGAAATGGAATCCGGGCGATGCTTCCGCAATTTCTGTCTGGAACCGCGGCGGCGAACCGAACCCATACTGGGTGACGATGCCGAATGCCGATCCGGAGTTCCTCCAGGGCCTCTCTTTTTGGCACCACGACCGGATCCGGGAATTCGCTAAAGCCAAGGATCTCGAGTTCAGCACCGAAGAGCAGCGCTGGGATGCCTATAACAGGCTGCGCAATCACTGGGAGACGCTCGCGGGCCAAATGCCGATGCATGAGACCCGCCAGGCGCGCCGCGGGCTCGGCTTGATGCTCGGACAATTCGACGACACCACAGTCAACGAACTCCCCGAAATCACCTTGGACGACATCCGGGACGCCGAAGTCGAGGCATCAACGGCAGGGCTCAACAAGGTCGAGCCGGAAGGGATCCCCGATCAAGTCGCAGCAGAACTGCTCGACCGGGACAACGAACCCAACAAAGGTCGCACCCCCGGCAAGGCCACGATCGCCAAAGGCCAAAGCACCAAGCGGCGCAAAAAGGCCGAGAAAGCTCAAGCCGAGCACGAGGCCTACGTCAAGGCGATGCGTGGTGAACCCACCGGTGACCCCAAGGCACGCGGGACGCTTATCCGAGATGAGGACAGCGACGAGGACGGCTGGGGCGCCCCGGTCGCAGCTCCGCCCATCGCGCCCGACGAGCAGACCGATGACACATCCGCGGACGACGAAGGCTGGTAACCGAAAGGATCTCTGAACATGTGCAAACTCTTTGGCAATTTCGTCGAACGACTGCGGCACCTTGTTCGCAGTTACATGACCGACGCGGCAACCGGCGGCGCCGAGCAGCCGCCCTCCAACGAGCTCAACCTGAACTGCGATTATTGCCGCTCCGCTGTCGTGACGCTTACATGCTCGGGCATTTACTTCAAGGGAATCCAGTACTACAGCGCCGGCGTCAGCGAGATGCTGCTGAACGCCATTCGTCGTTCTCAAGGGACCCGTCACTACGTGCGGCGCCCCTTTCCACCGATTGCGAAGGCGAAGATCAAGTGGGATCCATCCGACGCGTCGAACATCAGTGTTTGGAACCCCGCCCGCCGCCCCGGGCCTGACTGGGTCACTGTCGGAGCCGCAGACACGCTGCAGAAGCTGCCGATCGCGCAACATGCGGCCGCCCGCGACCTCGCAAGCACTCACAATCTTCCGTTCTTCAGCGAGAAGGATCGATTGGAAGCCTATGAGCGGCTCCGCCAGCACTGGGAGAGTCTCGCGATCCTACCGCCCGCCCGCGAGTTCCGGCAAGCGCGGCGAGGCCTTAGACGCTGCCTCGATTCTCAGAGCCATACGTCCGACGACGATGCCCACGTCACCAGCAACGGACTCTCGGCCTCGCAAAACAACGGCGCTTCGGAAGCAGGCCAATTTGCACAATGCGCGGGCCGAGCCAAGTCCACGATCGTCTAGGTCAAGCGTGCGAAGCGCGGGAGCGCGCAAGCGACAACGACGTCTTCACCACCACGCCCCACGCAACTGACAGGAGTCACGAAATGAAGAACGCTACCATCCCAAACCTGATCGACCGCATGCGCCTCTTCGATGGGATCCTCATCGAACACCCGCGTCTCGGCAAGATTCGTGAGAAGGTGCTTTGGCTACTCGCCGACACCAGCGGCGTCGTTGCCACGAACGAAGCTCGCCGCGCGGCAGCAAAGGGGAGACCCTTTAAGAACAGAGAGCTTTGGGTTCTCCCGATCGTCGGCCCCAGCGGAGCGATGAAAAGCTGGTCGATCGGCAAGGTCATCGACGAGGTCAACGCAGACGAGGGCTTCCCCGCCGAAGACATCCCGGTGCTCTTCGTGAATATGCGTGGCGTCAAGAACACGCGCGCATTCCTCAGCGTTGTCCTCGAGCACTACGGTGATGCCGCCAAGGACGTCATACCAGGAGCCGGCCCGATCGACGCCCAGGTCGTAGCGCGTGGTCTTTATCACGCGGCGAGGACGAAGCACACGCTTCTCCTTGTCATCGACGAGGCTCACGAGATGCTCCGCTACGATGGTGGCAAGACCGGCAAGAACATGGCGATGCTCCTCAAGACCATGGTGAACGAGGGAATCTTCTCCGTTGTCCTGGTCGGCACCGACGAGATGCTCGGCCTCTTCCGCTCACAGGAACTCAAGAACCGCAATGTTGCGGATGAGGACGCGACATTGCTCCCATTCGACATCAAGATAGCGTCTCACAGACGTTACTTCTTTCGCTTCCTCCAGCGCATCGAGGACGAAATGATGGAGGCCCACGTCGTTGACCAACCACTCGGCTGGGTCGCCACCCTAGAAGATCGCGCCAAGATCTACGACATGTGCGGAGGCGTTCCGGGTATCGCTTGCCGGGTACTTCGCATGGCGCTTGAGCGCACCCTGCGCAGCGGCCGTACCTCGATCGAATGGTCGGATTTCGAGTCAGCGTTCCGCTCCTTCAACGCCACCCAAGAGCGCCCCTTGTTCAATCCGTTCGCGAACGGCCCGAAAAAGGAAACGCTGGTCCGACTCAAGGCGGAGGCCGCGGCCAAGAAAAAGTCCAATGGCAAGATCCCGGAGCCAGCATGACACTCGCCACTCCTCCTCGGAAGTTCATCGCGACCGTCGGAGCGCCATACATCGACGAGAGCCTGCGCGGCTATTTCGGTCGGGCACTGTCGGTCACGGCCGTCAGAAATGTCGCGACCATGCTGAAGGTCGCTGACGCCATCAAGCCAAACGCGGTATCGCTCGCGACGACGCTGACGGATCCGGACGAGATCGCACGTATTGCTACCCTGATCGGATGCACGCCTCTGGACATCGTCTCGCGCACATACCGGGTCGGCGAGATTTCGCACTCCGGTTCCGAAAGCATCGACTTTTTCGGCACCCAGATCCGGCTTCACTTTCGCGAAACCAAATATCGGCGGGTGTCGCCGATGGCCCTTGAGATCGCGCAGTATCACCGTGCTATTTGGGAACTTCGTCCCCTCGGGTACGATTTCCAAACCAACGAGAAGCTCCTCAGCAGCTGCCCGGCGTGCAAGCGCCGGCTCGGCTGGTTGCGCGCCGACGTACCGACCCTCTGCGACAAATGCGACTTCGACCTGCGCGACTGTTCGCAGCCGGTCTCGCCCGCCGAGGACGAGGAGGCCTACGGTTTCGTGGTCGGCCTCGTCAGTCCGGATCCGGCTATGAAGGAGGCCACCCGCCGACTGCTGCCGGAGGCCTGGCGCAACTTCTCCAACGGAGACCTGTTCGAGACGGCTGTCGCGCTCGCATCCGGCCTCACGGCGGATCCGACCAAAAAGGGCTCAGCGCAGGGGCGTAGCAAGCGCAGGGAGCAGTTCGAACAGCTGAATCCGGAGCTGCTCGCCCTGGCCGGACGCGCCATCATCGGTGGCGCAGCCGGATTCGCGGATCTATGCGACCGATACCGCGCCGATATGGACAAGCGCCCCATCCATTACGGACGCCGTAAGGAGCTCGGACCGCTCGCCTACATCACCTACGACAAGCACGTCGATCCGAACATCCGAGATCTTCTCCGAGGCCTCGTTGACGGAAATTTAGAAGCCACGAGCGAGAAATACGCGCTTCGCCGAGGCAAGGACGCGGCCGAATCGACAATGACAATTCAAACTCTGTCAAAGACATTCGGTGTCCGCAGATCGATCCTTCAGCGCCTCGCTGAGAGCGGCCTCGTTCCGGTTGTCCGCGCGGACGACGCCCAGTCACCCGTGCGCATGACAATACGAGACGTACGACCGCTGCTCGCTCAGATGAAGGACGCAATCGGCGAAAACGAGGCGGCCGGAGTCCTTGGACTTCCTCTCTCAGTGTTACCGAGCCTCGCCGACTACGGCCTCATCCAGCGTCTGGAGGGCCCCGTTCAAGGTCTCGTTCCGGCCAACGACGGCTATCGCCGCTCGTCGGTCGACCAACTGATGCACAAGATCTGGTCGGCCGCCCGACCCAAGCCCGGAAAATGCTATTCGATCATGGTAGCGGTCCGCTCGATCGGCACGGGTGAGACGCACTGGGCCGCCGTCATCAGCGCAATCATCGCCGGCGACGCGGTCGTCCACGACACCGGCGCGCAGCGTAGGAATATCCGCTTCAGCCTGGCCGTCTCGGACATCGATTCATTCGTGGCCGGCGTCTCCAAGCACCTTCAGGACGGGCTTCTCGGCCTGAAACTCCCTCATTGGCTCGCCCAATCAACCGCTGCGGAACTTCTCCAGGTCAACGTGGCCTTCTTCTCGCGCTTGGCTAACGCTCGACCCGATCTGCTGCCTCAGCTCGGGCCGGGCTATACGCACTACCTCGCGAGTGACGTACAAGCCCTCGTCGCAAAGTACATCTTCGTGCCCGAGATCGCCCGACGCGCCGACATGCACCCCAGGCGCGTCGTTTCCTGGCTGCGCTCCGAGCATGTAGCCCCTAGCATTTCGCTGCAAGAAAATCGCGACTTCGGCTACCCGCGCAGCGTCGTCGATCCCCTGCTGATTGCGCTCATCGACAAGATTGCATGCATGAAGGCCTCACTCGCCGAAGAAGCCGACGGCGCCCGGACCAGGTTTATCGCTGCGGTCGCCAACGGCGCCGGTCCGAAGGCCACGGCAAAGATAATGGGTTTGCCCTACCGGAAGGCGAAGCGCTGGTTCGAGGTCTGGCGCGAGACCGGCGTCGTCGCGGCCCGAAAGTTCGGGACGATTTCGAAGCTCGACGCGGAGGAGGGTTTCCTGCGCCAACTGGTCGCCGAGCAGCCGTCGATCAAGCTCGCAGAGGTCCATGACGCCCTAGATAAGCGCGGCGTGAAGACGAGCAGCTCTGCCGTCTGGAACGCGCTCGAGCGCTTCGACATCAGGCTTGGCGGTCGGCGGCGGCCGACATGACCGAAATAGCCAAGCCTTCCAACCAACGAGGAATCCAAGATGAAGACAAACCAACTTACGAAACCGTATCCTGCAGGCAATCAGGCCTGGGCAATTGATCTTACGCGGCTTGATTTGGGGCACCGTCCTCCTGTGCTGATGGTGATGGACGTCCAGACGCGCCGTGTGCTGAGCACGATTGTGCAAGACCCAATTGCCGGAAACATCACCATCGAACTGACGAAGCTGATGATGCGATTGGGACCCACGAGAGATCTGGATTGATCACGGCTTCGACCTTAGCTGCAAAGCGCTTCGTAGCTGGGCGGAAGGACATCGCATTTCAGTCATCTACGCTCCAACGATTCGAATGAAGGCGCTGACCGAGCCGGTTCTTCGCGATCTCGCTACGTTTCTCCGGGGAACGCGCCTTCCGAGAGGCATGGAGCTCGGCCAAGCGATCGAAAATTGGCGACAATCTTACACCAGCGCCTCGCGGCGCTTTCCTAACGTCGGCATGTAACAGGAGCGCACAATGATCATCGTGATGTCAGAAGAGCGGATGAAGCGTGCGGCAAAGCGCCTCCGAAAAGTGCTGTGCGGATGCGGGGTCGAGCTCAAGCATTTCGCCTGTCTCGATCTTGCAGTCCGTCTGTGCGGTTACAAAGACTGGCAGGACTACCGTCGCCTGGATGGCGACGAGCCGCTCAGCCCCCTCGACGAAGACCTCTCGGAAGAAGAGTTCGCCGCACGTGACGAGTTCCAGATGAATGTGCTGGAGGAGGCGGGGCTCAGCGCGGTTGCGCGCGAGCTTCTGGATCGCGCGAACCCGACGGGTTCCTGGGTCAAACAAGCAACCGCGGGGCTGACTTTCGACGACAACTCCACGGAGCGAGGTCATTTGGACAACTCCGAGGATGATCGAGCTGGGCACTTGATTGCCTGACCATCAAACCGATCACGGCGGCCTCCAATGATTCAAGATAGCACCGCATCAATCCCCTTGCCTCAAGCCCGCCGCCCCAAAACGGCGGCCGAACGGCAGCGCGCTTATCGGGAGCGCAAGCGGCAACGGCGCCAGATTACGCCGGCTGCTCTCCCGTCCGATGCTTCCGCGGAAGGCCAACCCAACGATCTGTCCATCACTCCCGCCATCGCGTTACCAGTCACAGCCAGAGTCACACCTATCACGTCCGCTGCCCCGTTACCAATCACGGCGAGCGTCACGCCCGTGACGCCCTCCGCCGCGTTACCGGTCACAGCCAACGTCACGCCCCTTACGTCCGCTGCCACGTTACCGGTCACGGCCAATGTCACGCCCGTCACCTCCGCTGCCGCGTTATCAGTCACGACCAAAGCTACACCTATCACGGAACCACACCATCACGTAACGGTCCGGCGGTCGATTAGCTCGCATGGTTTGGCCGCCGCCGCACTCGGTCTCGGCGGCGTTGGCGTCACGATGAATGGTTGGTTTGCCAGATCGCTGGGTTCGACCGATCTCGCCGGATGGCTATTTCTCGCCATCGGCGTTGCGGCTGATCTCGTTGCCCTCGCTGGTCCCTCAACTGCCGCACAACTTTGGAAAGCACGCCAGCGGGTGACCGCTATGGCCGCCTGGTTGATATGGTCGATGACTTTTGCGTTCGCCGTGACCGCCAGCATCGGGTTTGCCTCCCTCAACATCGCCGACGTTACGCTCGCCCGCGCGTCACGCGTCACGCCCGCTGTCACAACCGCGCAAGACGCGTTACGTGACGCCGTAACGTCACGCGACCGAGAGTGCCTGAGCGGGGTTGGTCGCTTCTGTCGCGAGCGCGAGCAAACCGTGTCCGACCGCCGCCGCGCGCTCGATGCCGCTTTGAGTTCGGTCGAGCAAGCTGCCGACCCCCAAACCGATGCGGCCATCAAGATCGTGGCTTGGCTCAGCGCCGGAACAATCAAGCCAACCGCCGACGATTTCGCCATGCTACGTTTGGTGCTGTTGGCGCTGCTGCCGCAAGTCGGCGGCATCTTGCTGATGGTCAGCCGGGCGCGCTAGGAGAAATGGCACGAAGCGACCTGACACGACTTAGGCTCCCTCCGCCCCGGCCCTAAATCAAAAGCACGACCTGACGCGCGCTTGGTACGTGAGTGGCGCAGGATCCGAAAACCTGGCGTGCCCCACTACGTAGTTCGGCGTGCGGCCCCCAAGCACGCCCATCTGCGGTGCACTTGGCCGATGCTCTGCGGCCTGACCTTGATGTCGACCGCATCAGCGAGCGAGAGCCGGATCTTGCCGCAAACCTGAATCAGCATCGCTGGCGGAACACACTTCAGTTTACGAAAAGCTGCATTTCCGATCCTCTGCGAAAGAAATAGTGCAAATAACAGAGCGTCCTCAGCAGCTTACGAGATCGAGTCGTTCTCAAAACGAAAATCCGCCAAATCGAGTCGTTCTTAAAATCAAAATCGAGTCGTTTTCAAAATGCGGGATCGTGGAGAATCAAAGGGATAGCCGAGTCGTTCTCAAAGTGGCTCCACACGTGTCGTGCTGGGTCCTCGCTGCCCGTCGCGCGACGACCGCACCAGATACATGTGCTCTTCGTTCGTGGGCAAGTTCGCGAGGGCGTCGGACCAACTCGCAGGATGAGTCGATGCGACAGTAGCTGGAATATCCGCCACCCGGTTTGGCCGCCATAGACGGCTTTTGACCTGACCGCGCGGAACGCCTGCCGCTCGCCACTCCTCGTGCTACTCCGCCGTCAGCTCGCGGAGGCGGTCTGCACCGCGATCTTGTTCTGCGCGATGATGGCTTCGGCCCGCGCGAGATTTTCCAGGAGGCGCTGGCTCGTCAAGACAAGGAAATAATAGCCGAACTGCGGGTTCTGGAAGTAGATCTCGAGCAGCTTTTCATAAGTGATGGTTAGAACGTGCCCGTCCTCGATACATTCGATGGTCGCGGTCCGGCGGTTGTCAGGCGTGAGGAAGCCGAGTTCGCCCATCAGGCGGCCCGGCGGAACATCGACGTTGATTTCAATGACTCGGAATTTGCCGGTAACCGTCAGCAGCATCTCGTTGGCCGCGTCACCTTTCTTCATCAGGATTTCGCCCTTGCGATACTTACGCTGGGTCATGAACGGCTTGAGCCACTCCATCGACATGTCGCCCTGCGTTGCCGTGCGGGCCTTCTTCACCAGAGCGAGCATTTGATGCAGCCGGTAGGCGTTTATAGGAACCATCAAGAGATAAAGAAGAAACGTTGTAATGGCTCCAGTGAGCGCACCGAAGATGGCAAAGAATACGCAACCGATCATGTTAGCGACTCGGAGCGGGACCATGGTCTGCGTCAGAAGGGTGGCGACAAAGAAGGTCGCGCCGACCAGAGCGAACATGTTTGCCAGGGTGATGTTGTGCAGAAAGATTTCCAGCAGGCGGCTGAAGATGGCGTTCCAGGTCACGTCATTTGGATCGAGACCGATCTGAATCAGAATCTTCGCGAACCTGAGGTTGTCGGTTGCCGCATCGAGAATGCGATCCAGTATGCTGGACACGTCTGCGCTGATCATCATTTGGTTTCGCCAAAGTGTTGTGTAAGCCAATACCGGCAGCGGCTATTCCGGATGAAACCATTGCGCCCGTCAAGTCGAACGAAAGACTCGGCGAGCGCGCGATGGAGTGAACGGAGATACCGCGATCATCGAGCCTCCTTCAAGCGCTACCGGAATCATCGCATGCATCACCGGTGCGAGGACGGCGCCGCCACATGTGTCGAGCAGACGACAGCCGCGGTGGGAAATGATTGAAGCTCCAAAAATGTCGTCAGTCGACGCGCTCGAAATCTCCCGGCCGAGCGGAAGCCCTATAATTCGGCGCAGGACGACGCGACTTGTGGGTTTATGGAGCGTTCGGAGAAAGGTTTCATTTTTCTGTAATTTCAATGAGTTACAGGTGGCGGTGAACGAGTTGAGGTGCACTTCGCGCGTAAAAGTGCCTTTGGCCCCTTCACGTCGGGCAGGTCGTATCTCACCTTCAATCGTCCTCGCGGAGCCGAGAGCGGACGACGGAGCAGGAGACCTGTCCTATCCCACGTCAGGCTAACAGCCGCTCATAACGGTCTGGTTGCAGGTTCGAGTCCTGCCGGCCCACCATGGATCGGCCGGCTCGATCAACGGAGGTCAGCCGCCGTAGCTCGATGCGGATGGCGATCTAGGTGTAGCTCTCAAACGCCAGCCGCTCCACCGGCGTCAGATGCAGGCCGTGCTTGGTGCGCCGATCCAGGAAGTCGGCAGGCTTCTTGGCCCACTCCTTCTCGCGGAGATATTCCGCTTCGCGTTCATAGAAGTCGCCGCCGAAATGACGGCCGAGATCCACCGAGCTGCGCGCCGAACCGAGCAGCTCGCGCGCACGTGTGCCGTACAGACGGGCATAGTGACGGATGAGCGTTCCCGGCAGATCGGGATAGTCGCTCGCCAGCGCGCCCGAGAAATCGTCAAAGCTGCCGCCGATATCGCCGCCCGGCAGCGGCCGGTCCGCGGTCCAGGCCGGCGACAGTTTTGGAAACCACGGCGCGAGGCGCTGCATGGCCTGCTCGGCGAGCCGGCGATAGGTCGTGATCTTGCCACCGAAGATCGAGAGCAGCGGCGGCGCGCCCTCCGCGCCGTGAACCTCGAACACATAGTCGCGCGTCACGGCTGACGGGTTGTCGGCATTGTCGTCGTAGAGCGGCCGAACGCCGGAGAAGGCGTGCACGATCTCGCTCGGCTGCGGCGGCGTTTTGAAATAGCGTCGCAGCACCTGCAGCAGATAGTCGGTCTCGTCCTCAGCGATCGCGACGTCCTCGGCGCGGCCCTGATAGGGAATGTCTGTCGTGCCTATCAGCGCGAGATCGTCCTCATAGGGGTTGACGAAAATCACGCGGCGATCGGTATTTTGCAGCAGATAGGCCTGCGGCCCGTCCCAGAACTTCGGCACCACGATGTGGCTGCCCTTGACCAGCCGCACGCTCTGGGCGGAGTTCAGTCCCGCCACGTCCTGGATGACATCCTGCACCCACGGCCCGGCGGCGTTGACCAGCGCGCGCGACCGCACGAGCGGCGCCGTGCCGTCATCGCTCTGCATCTCGAGCAGCCAGGTCTCGCCGTCGCGGCGCGCACGCACCGCCCGCGTGCGCGGCAGGATGCGGGCGCCATTCTGCGCGGCATTGATCAGGTTGAGGATCACCAGCCTGCTGTCATCGACCCAGCAATCCGAATATTCAAAACCTCGCCGGAACTCCTGACGCAGCGGCGCGCCCTCCGGAGCCTGCGACAGATCCAGGCTGCGGCTCGCCGGCAGCTGCTTGCGGCCGCCGAGATGGTCGTAGAGCAACAGTCCGGTGCGGACCAGCCAGGCCGGCCGCTGCTCCGGCGAATGCGGCAGCACGAAGCGCATCGGCCAGATGATGTGCGGCGCGGACGCAAGCAAGACTTCGCGCTCGATCAGCGCCTCGCGCACCAGGCGGAACTCGTAATATTCGAGATAACGCAGCCCGCCATGGATCAACTTGCCCGAACGCGACGAGGTGCCCTCGGCGAAATCATCCTTCTCGCAGAGCAGGACCTTCAACCCGCGGCCTGCCGCGTCGCGAGCGATGCCGGCACCGTTGATGCCGCCACCGATGACCGCGATATCGACCAGCCCGTGATCCCTGCCTTCGACCGGCGCAGTGCCCGTCATCGTTTGCTGCTACGCCGTTTCTCGGCGCGACGCGGCGCCGCCTTTGCCGTCGCGCGTGCCTTGCTCGGGTTCGGCGCCTGCAGGCCATAGGTCGAGAACCCCTTCGCGGTGTCGGCGATCTCCTCGTCGGACAGGATGATCCGCGAATCGAGCGCGAGCGAGAGGTAGTATTGCCGCGCGATGGTCTCGAGCTCGACCGCGAGCCACATCGCCTTGTCGAGATTGGCGCCGAGCGCGATCATGCCGTGGTTGGCGAGCAGGCAGCCATTGCGGCCCTCCAGCGCCGCGATCGCGTGGTCGGACAATTCCTTGGTGCCGTAGCGCGCGTAGCCGGCGCAACGGATGTCGGTGCCGCCGAACGCCGCCATCATGTAATGGCAGGCCGGGATCGGCTTGCGCGCGATCGCGAGCACGGTCGCATAGGTCGAGTGGGTATGGACGATGGCGCCGACATCGGGCCGGGCGCGCGTGATGTCGAGATGGAAGCGCCATTCGGTGGACGGCTGCAGCGGCCCATCCCACGTGCCGTAGTCGCCCTCGAGCGGCATCGACGCGATCATCTCCGGCTTCATCGAATCATAGGGCGTCGCCGACGGCGTGATCAGCATTCGGTCCTTGTAGCGGGCGGAGATGTTGCCTGATGTCCCCTGGTTGAGACCCGACGCATTCATCCATCGGCACTTGGCGATGATTGCCTCGCGCAATTGTCGTTCCTCACGGGTCATTCGGACTGCCTTTCTCTTCAGCACGGCTTGCTCTTCTTCAGCACGGATTGCGTGGCGGCTCGCCGGCCAGGAAGCGGCGAACCTCTTCGGCCGCCTGCTCGGCGGCCACGGTGACGGTACGCACGGAGGCGCCGGCGATGTGCGGCGTCAGCGTGACGTTGGGGAGTTGTAGCAGCGGCCAGTCCGCGGGGACGGGCTCGACCGCGAAAGTATCGAGCATCGCGCCGCCGAGATGCCCCGACGCCAGCGCATCGTGCAGCGCTTCGTAATCGACCAGCGGGCCGCGCGCGGTATTGATCAGGAACGCGCCCTGCTTGATCCGCGCCAGCGCGTCGCGCCCGATGAAGCGGGTGGTCTCCGGCGTCACCCGCGCATGCAGCGTGATGACGTCGGCACGGCCGAGCAGTTCGCCGAGCGCGACATGCTCGACGCCATCATTGCGGTCCTGGGCGCTGAGCTGGACATAGGGATCGGCGACCAGGATCCTGCAGCCGAAGGCCTTCAGCAGCTTGACGACACGGCTGCCGATCGCGCCATAGCCGACAATGCCGACCGTCATCTCGCCGAGCTCGCGCCCGGTGCGGTCGGCGCGGTAGAGATCGCCGCGCCACTCCCCGCCGCGCAGCGCTTCATGGCCGCTGCGGATCAGGCGCGTCTCGGCAAGAATGGCGCCGATGGCGAACTCCGCGACCGCGCTCGCATTGCGGCCGGGCGTGTTGACCACCAGTACGTTGTGGTCGCGCGCCGCCTGCATGTCGATATTGACAGGGCCGCCGCGCGACACCGCGATGAATTTCAGCTTCGGCAGCCGCTCCAGCATCGACCGCGAGATCGGCGCCAGATGGGTGACCAGCAGTTCCGCATCGCCGATGAAGTCGATGATCTCGTCCGGCTGCCCCATGAATTCCTTCAGGCCGTCGAGCTTCGAGCCGGCATAGCCGTGCTCCATCGGCTCGTCCGGCCAGGGCTGCTCGAGGGTGCGGATATCGACGCCATTGCCGCAGGCCGCGCGGATATGGTCGGCGAACATCGACGGCAGCATGAAGCGATCGCCGATGATGGCGATGGAGTTAGACATGGTCGCCTCCGGCGCGCAGCGCGGCGAGTTGTTTCCAGACCGGCCGCGACGCCAGCCTTGCATCGAGATAGGTCGGGAAGATGCTGGCGTAGCGCTTCGCCAGCGCGGCGTCAGGCGATTGCGGCGCGCTCAGATGCGGCGTGACCCACTGTTCTGCGCAGGCGCGCATGTCGGAATGGGCATCGATCGCGACCGCGGCGATCATCGCCGCACCTGCCGCGCCGGCCTCGGCGCGGCTGCAGATCCGCACCTCGCAGTCCAGTGCGGCCCCGAGGATGGCACCGAGCGCACGGCTCTTCGCCGCGCCGCCGGTGATCCGGACATCGCGCGGCAGCGCGCCCATCGCGGCGTAGCAATCCCGCGCGGCGAAGGCCAGGCCCTCCATCACGCCGCGCATCAGATCGCCATAGCGGTGGCGAGAGCGCAGGCCGAAGAACTGCGCGCTGGCCTCATGCGCGACGAACGGCCCGCGCTCGCCGGCATCGGAGATGAACGGATGGAACAGCACCTCGCCGGGCTTGGCCCGCAGCACCTGGTCGTCGAGCCGGCGGATCAGCTCGGCGCGGGTGCGCGCCACGCCTTCCGCCGCCAGCAAGTCGCAGGCGAGATCGAGCATCCAGTCGATGTTCAGCGTCGCCGCCATGTTGGACTGCATCTGGGCATAGTAACCCGGCACCGGGAACGGCATGGTGTAGCCGGTTGCCTCCCGGTTCAGCGTCACCGCGTCTGCGCTCGACACCAGCCGCATGTGCATGCCGGTCGAGCCGATGATGGTGCAGCCTACATCCGGCGACGGGTCATACAGCCCGGCACCGAGCGCGTTGCAGATCACGTCGACATAGCCAAGGCAGACCGGCACGCCCTCCGGCAGGCCGGTCTCGATAGCCGCCGCCGCGGTGAGCGGATGCGTCATGACCGCGCCGTCAACGACCGGCGGGAACAGGCGCGCCACGTCGTCGATACCGATCAACCGGGCGGTCTCCGCATCGAAACCGCGCTTACGGAAATCGCCGCAGGAGAACGTGACTTCCGACGGATCGGTTGCGCGCTGGCCGGTGAGCAGGAAATAGAGCCAGTCCTTGCAATGGAAGGCCGTTGTCGCCTGGGCGATCGTCTCGGGCCTATGCGCCTGCAGCCAGGCCAGCTGCGGCCCCTGCTGGCAGGCGTTGAGCCCGGAGCCGGTGCGGCGGTAGAGCGCCGCGTTGCGCTCACTGGAGCGGATCTCCTCGACCAGCCGGCCGGCGCGGGAGTCGAGCCACAGCAGCGCCGGCGCAACCGGCCGGCCGTCGTCATCGATCAGCCAAGTGCCGTCGCCCTGCCCGGTCACCGCGATCGCCGCGATCCGTGCGGACAGATCGGGCACCGACTTCGCCAGCGCGCGAATGACCGCGACCGTATCGGTCCAGGTCCGTGCCATGTCCTGCTCGACATGGCCGCCGGCCAGGCTGCTATACGCATTCGGCCGCGAGACATCGGCAAGCTGCTCGCCGGCCAGCGTGAACGCCACCGCCTTGATCAGCGAGGTGCCGGCGTCGATGCCGATGATGACGTCGCGGCTTGCGGAAGCGGCCATGGTCAGGACACCTCCGCATGGCGGATGCAGGTTCCGTCACTGCCAAAGATGTGCAGGTGACGCGGCTCCAGCGCGAACGGCACAATATCGCCCGGCCGCGCGGCGACGCGGCCTGAGGTCACAGCGATCAGCATGCGGCCGCCGCAATCGCCGGCGACATGCGACTGATCGCCGAGCCACTGGTTGGAAACGACCTTGACCCTGACGTCACCGGTCCCGACCACGATCTTCTGCGGACGAATGCCGATCCGCACTTGCGGCGCGCCGGCAAGCGCCTTCGCCGCCTCGCTATCGAGTCCGGCACCGTTGATGTCGAAAGCCATGTCGGTTCCGACCGACAGGCGGAAGCCGCCATCCGACTGCGTCACGCCGGCGTCGAGCAAGTTCATCGGCGGCTCGCCGATGAAACTCGCGACGAACAGGTTGGCGGGCCGGCCCTTCAACTCCTTCTCGCTGGCGAATTGCTGCAGCACGCCGCCTTCCATCACCGCGATGCGATCGGCCAGCGCGCTGGCTTCGGTCTGGTCGTGGGTGACGAAGATCGCGGTCATGCCGCGTTCGGCGAGCAGGCTCTTGATGCGGCCGCGTAGCACCGCGCGCAGCTGCGGCTCGAGCTGCCCCATCGGCTCATCGAGCAGATAGAGATCGGCGTCGCGCACCAGCGCCCGCGCCAGCGACACGCGCTGCTGCTGCCCGCCGGAGATCGCGCGCGGATAGCTGTCGAGGATGTCCTCGATCTCGACCAGGCGGGCAATCTCGTCGACGCGGCGCGTCACTTCAGCTCGTGGCAATTGGGCGGATTTCAGCGCGAACGCGATGTTCTCGCGGACCGTGAGCGGCGGATAAAGCGAGTAGCCCTCGAAGGCCATCGCGACCTTGCGCCGCGCCGGTGGCAGCTCGTGGATCCGCCGCCCGCCCAGCGCGATCGATCCGGCCGAGACGTCCTCGAACCCCGCGATCATGCGCAAGGTCGAGGTCTTGCCGCAGCCCGACGATCCCAGCAGCGCAACGATCTCGCCCTTCTCGACCGCCATGTCGAGCGCGCGCACAGCGTGCACCGGCGCCTTGCCGCGGCTGCGGTAGACCTTGTCGATGCCTCGAAGCTCGAGCATGTCCATGACCATCCGCTCCTATGCCGCCTTGAGCCGGGGCGAGGCCCCTATCCGTAGCCCGGTCGCGCGATCGAACAGCATCGCGGCATCGGGCGTGAACCGGACGAAAACACTGTCGTCGGCCGCACCTTGCGGTGCATCCGGCGGCAGCGCCGCCAGCCACTCCGTTCCATCGGCGAGACGGAGCAGCAGCACCGCCTTCTCATGCATCGGCGTGATCGCGAGGATGCGCGCCGCGATGGCGCCGTCGCTGGACGCGGATGAGACCGCGAGATCCTCGGGCCGGACGCCAAGCCAACACGCTCCGGCAGGCGCTGCGCCATCGGCCGCACCGAGCCGCATCCTGGCGCCGGCGACGTCAGCCGACAGCACACCATGCTCCGCGACGGGAGATACCTCGGCGAGGTTGATGGTCGGATCGCCGAACAGCCGCGCGATCGCAACCGACGCGGGCTGGGCATAGATATCGGCTGGTGTCGCGACCTGCGCGAGCCGGCCGTCGATCAAGACCGCGATGCGGTCGGCGATCGCCATCGCCTCGCGATAGTCCTGGGTCACATAGAGCACGGCGGCCGTTCCGCGCCGCAACAGGTTCGGCAGCTCGAGCCGCATCTCGTAGCGCAGCTTGGCGTCGACGTTGCGCAGGGGATCATCGAGCAGCAGCACGTCCGGATTGCCGATCAGCGCCCGGGCCAGAGCGGTCCGCTGCTTCTGCCCGTTCGACAATTCGCGCGGTGCGTGACCGAGCACATGCTCGATCTTGAGCAGCTTGCTGATCGCAGCAACGCGGCTGGCAACCTCGTTGCCGCTGGCACGCAGGCCGCTTGCGATATTGTCGCGGGCGGTCATGTGCGGGAACAGGGCAAAATTCTGGAACGCCATGCCGATCCCGCGCCGCTCGGGCGGAGCCCCGACGACCGAGCGGCGGCCGATCAGGATGTCACCGTCGTCGGGCTCGAACATGCCCGCGATCATGCGCAACAATACGGTCTTGCCGCTGCCGGATGGTCCGAACACGGCGACGATCTCGCCGGGCTCGACCGCGAGCGACAATCCGTCAGCGGGCCGCGCCGCACCGAATGCCTTGCTCACCGCATTGATTTCGAGACGCGCCATCGGATCAGCCCTTCACCGCGCCGAGCGAAAGACCCTCGACCAGATAGCGCTGCGCATAGAGCGCGAGCAACAGGGTCGGCGTCACCGACAGCACGATCGCCGCAGCGATCTGGCCGTACTGGATTCCCGATGCGGTGACGAAGGCGAGCGCGCCGACCGTCACCGGCTGCTTGTCGGCGGACGCCAAAATCAGCGCGAAGACGAAATTGTTCCAGCAGAAGATGAACGACAGCAACCCCGCCGCGGCGATCCCTGGCCCTGCCAGCGGCACCGCGATCCGGGTGAAGGCCTCGCGCCAGGAATGCCCGGCGAGCCGGTAGGCATGCTCGATATCGGGGCTGATATCCTCGAAGTAACCGCGCACGATCCACAGGATCAACGGCAGCGCGATCAGCTGATAGACCCAGACGATGCCAAAGTACGTGTCGTTGAGCCCGAGCTCCTGATAATACAACGACAGCGGCAGCAGCACGAGCAGCGGCGGCGCAAAGCGGAACGACAGCAGCGTGAAGGCAATGCTCTCGCCGAGGCGGAATTTGAAACGCGCGAAGGCATAGGCGGCCGGCACGCCGAGCAGCAGCGCCAGCAGCACCGCCGCGCTCGACAGCACGACGCTGTTGAACAGGTTGCGCATGAAGGAGATCTGCAGATTGCCGGCCGCGGTGCGCAGCTGGCCGGAGATCAGCGCCTCGTAATTCGCAAACGTCGGCTCGAACAGAATCCGCGGCGGAATCCGCAAGATCTGTTCGTTGGTCTGGAACGACATCAGGAAGATCCAGACGATCGGAAACATGAAGAAGATCAGGATCAGCGTAAGCGCCACGCCGCGGAAGATGCGACCGGCAAGACTGGAATGTTCCATCGCGCTCCTCCCCGTCACGCGTGGCCGTGCGCACGCGCGCGCAACCGCAGCCAGTTCTTGATGAAGATGTTCGACAGGATGTTGGTGATCAGCCAGAGGATCATCAAAAGCGCCGCCGACCGGCCGACATTGGTGTACTGGAAGAATTCCAGATAGGCCTGCACCTGGAACACCATCAGCCGGTCGCCCGGCCCGCCCTGCGTCATCGCGTAGATGATGTCGAACTGCTGGATCGAATCCAGCAGGCGGAACAGCGACGCCGTGATGATGTAAGGCGCGAGCATCGGCAGCGTGATGCGGAAGAACACGAAGCTTGCCGGCACGCCGTCGAGCGCGGCGGCCTCGAACGGCTGCCGCGGCAGCGAGCGCAAACCCGCCAGCAGCAGGATCATGATGAAGGGCGTGTAGACCCAGACGTCGACCAGCACCACCGTGAACAGCGCGCTCGACGGATCGGAGGCCCATTTGAAATCGGTGACGCCGAACAGGCCGATCAGATAGGACAGGATGCCGAAGCTCGGATTGGTCATCAGCTTCCACATCAGCGCGGCAATCGCAGGCGCGGTCATCAGCGGCAGCAGCAGCATGATCGACACCGCATTGTGGAAGCGGGTCCGCCGGCGCAGCAGCAGCGCGATGCCGAGGCCGAGCAGCAGCTCGAGCACGACCGTCACCGCGGTATAGGTGATCGAGATCCGGAGCGTATTCCAGAACGCCGGATCGGACAGGAAGTCGATGTAGTTACCGGCACCGATGAAGCCGCGCAGGTAAGGCAGGTTCAGCCGGTAGCGCTGCAGCGAATAGACTGCCGCGGTCACGAACGGAACCAGGATCGCCACGCAGACGAGCAGCGCCGGCAGGCTCAGCAGATAGGGCAAGAGGCGCACGCGCGGCCTTGGTTTGGCCGGCGCTGCCTGCGCGTTCGTCTGGAGAAGTTGGACCATGCTCATGATGATAAGAGATCGCGTTCCGCTGGCAAAATGCCGCCGGCTCGGAATGGGACAAGGCTCCGAGCCGGCGGATGGGTGCGGTGCGGGGGATCAAGCACCGCACAGTTGACCCGTCAGCCGAGACCGGCCTGCTTGAGCTGGCGGTTGATGCTGTCGGCGAGCTTGTCGAGCCCTTCGTCGACGCTGACTTCCTTCGCCACCATCTTCTGCAGCGAGGCGGCCCATTCGGTCGTCAGGTCGAAGAACAGCGGCTGCGCCGTGAAGTAGATCTTGGCGCCTGGCGACGACATGTCGTGCTGATCGAGATAGCCGGGATAGGATTTCGCGATGCGGTCGCGGAACTCGCTGTCCTTCCACACCGAGGTGCGCACTGGGTTGACGAAGTCCATCTTGCGCGCGCCGAACAGATCGTGCTCGACGGAGGCCGCCCACTGCATGAACAGCCAGGCGGCGTCCTTCTGCTTGGAGAAGGTCGACATCGCGAGCGACCAGATCCAGACGTTCGGGGTCGGCGCCTTGGCGGCCGGATTGGCGGCGAACGGCGCGTAGCCGAGATGACCCTTCTCCTTGTTGTCGCCGCCGTTCATGAAGTAGCCGAGGATGTCGGCGTCGAAGATCATGCCCGACGCGCCGGCGCCGAGATCGGTGCCGACCTGATACCAGGTGTAGGTCGACCAGTTCTTCGGGCCCGAGGTCTGGATCATCTTGACCCATTTGTCGTGGAATTCCTTGGAGGCCTTGGTGTTCATCGCGGCCTTCAGCTTGCCGCCCTCCATCACGAAGTCCTTCTGGCCGAAATTCGAATAGGCCGACAGGAAGCCCGGATGGATGGTCGCCCAGGAGCGCGAGCCGCGTACGCCGACGCCGTAGGGGCCGCCGGCGTCCTTGGTGATCTTGGCCGCGACCTCCAGCATCTCGTCGAGGTTCTTGGGCGGCTTGACGCCGACCTTGTCGAAGACGTTACGGTTGTAGGTGATGTTGTTGAGCTCATAGCCCCAGGGGATGCACCACTGCTTGGCCTTGCCCGAGCCGAGCTCGGAGCCGGCGACGCCGTCCCACGCCGTGGAGGCGCGTAGCCCCGGTAGCACGTCGTCCCAGGCGAAGGCCGGATTGGTCTTGGCCGGATCCTTGATGTAGGTGCTGAGGTCTTCGATCCAGCCTGCCGGACCATAGGTCCAGGTCATGTAGGCGCCGGTCATGAAGGCATCGTACTGGTCCGACTTCGACGACAGCGCCGCCGTCACCTTGTCGAAATAGACGTCCTCCGGGAAGATGTCGTAGGTGACGTTCATGCCGGTCAGCGACTTGAACGCCTCGATGTCGCCGATCATCGCGTCGACGTAAGGGTGCTTGTTGAGC
Source organism: Bradyrhizobium sp. CER78 (assembly GCF_029846235.1). Taxonomy (GTDB): domain Bacteria; phylum Pseudomonadota; class Alphaproteobacteria; order Rhizobiales; family Xanthobacteraceae; genus Bradyrhizobium. The sequence continues at coordinate 24,160 of NZ_JARVWP010000023.1, read as the reverse complement.
AGCAGCTTGACGCTCTTGCCGCTCTGGGCCTTCCAGTTGAAGTCCGCGGCCATCGCCTTCGACATCGAGGAGGCGAAGGCGGCGTTGGCGGCAAGGCCCGCGATGCCGAGCTTGGCGGCGCCGTCGAGGAGATCGCGGCGGCTGATGCGTTTGGCAGCGTAGGAGTCGAACAGATTCTTCTCGCGATCGAACATGTATTTCCTCTCCTTGTTGACGCTTGTTTTATTTGTCCTTCCGGGTCTTGCTTCTTGTCTTGCCGGATGTGGTCTCCGGCTTGTCGGTGGCGAGCGCCTTTGCCGTCGCTTCGTCGATGATGAGGCCGTGCAGCACGCCGCTGCGCAGCACCCCGCGCAGTGCGGTTACCTTGGCCGGACCGCCGGCGATGGCGACGATGCGGTGCTTCCTGAGATCGGCCATGCTCATGGAGGTAGCGCGGGCCGAGAGATCGGTGTCCAGCACCTTTCCGTCGGCGCTGAAGAAATGTCCGAGCAGGTCGGCGCAGGCGCCGACGCGCTTCAGCTCGGCGACCTCGTCCGGCTTGATCATGCCGCTCGCCACCAGAAAGCCGTCATGGCTGACCTGGCCGATGCCGACGAACAGCAACGAGGCCTTGCGCGCCAGCGCGAACACGTCGGCGATGCCGAATTGCTGCATCAGCACGGCGCGATCGGCGACCGAATTGGCGAACACCGGCACCGGCAGCAGATAGGCTTCCGCACCGGTGCGCTCGGCGAGGCGATGAATCACGTCGAACGGATTGGCGGCAAATTTCCGCGTCAGTCCGCCGAGCAACGACACGAATTGCGCGTCGCGCGCCGGCGTCTGCGGCATCTGCTCGACCACGGCGGCGAGCGTGCGGCCATGGCCGACGCCGATCACCTTGTCGTCGCCGCGCTCCAGGATCTGGCGCAGGAAGCTCGCGCCTTCCAGCGCCAGCGCCTTGAACGGCAGATCGCTCTCGCCGAGGTCGGGCGCGACGCGGCAGAACGAAAGGCCGAAGCGCTGCGTGAGATCGTTCTCCAGCGCGACGCATTCGGCGACCGGCCCCTCGACGAAGACGCGGATCATGCCCTCGCGGCTGGCGCGCGCGATCAGGCGGTGCGCCTTGGTGCTCTGGATGTTGAGGCGGTCGGCGACCTCCGACTGGGTCAGTCCCGCCGCGAAATACAGCCACGCCGCGCGAGTCGCGAGCGACGCCTCGCCGTCGATCGTCGGCAGCCTGTCGGGCGGTGTGGCCATGTCCGGAAAAGTCCGCTTGCAAAATTCTTCACGCCCTGCAAAAAATTGCAGAGGCCGAACGGGGCGTCAATCCCCTAAACGTGCTGCAGCGCAACCAACGTCGAAGCGCGGGCACGAGAGAGCGGTGAAGTCGGATGGGAGGTTTGTATCTCGGGATCGATGTCGGAACCGGCGGCGTCCGCGCCTGTGCGATCGATCCACAGGCCGGCATTCGCGGCTTCGCTTCGATCGCGCTTCCTGCGCCGCGCGTCGACGGCAACGCGATCGATCAGAACCCGGAGCTGTGGTGGCAGGCGGCGGAGGCCGCGATCCGCGAGCTCGGCGAGACTGTTCCTCTTGGCGATGTCACGCGCATCGTCGTCGACGGAACATCAGGCACGCTGCTGCTGGTTGATGCGGCCGGCCGCCCCTGCTCGCCGGGGCTGATGTACAACGACGCGCGCGCCACCCATGAGGCCGCGCGCGTGGCGGCGGTCGCACCGCTTGAAAGCGGTGCACATGGCGCGAGCAGCGCGCTTGCCAAGCTGCTCTATCTGCAGAACGACGGCTATGTCGGCGATGCGCGCCACGCGGTGCACCAGGCGGACTGGATCGCGGGGCGGCTCGCGAACCATCATGGCATCAGCGACGAGAACAACGCCCTGAAGCTCGGCTACGACCCGGTCGCGCGCGCCTGGCCGTCCTGGCTTGAAGCGCTCGGCGTGCGCGACGATCTGCTTCCCGAAGTGCTGGTGCCGGGAACGCCATTTTCGGAGATGGATCCGCAGATCGCGCGCGCGCTCGGGCTGCCCGCCACAGCCCACGTCGCGGCCGGCACCACCGATGGCGTCGCGGCCTTCATCGCGACGCGGGCCGACCAGCCGGGCGACGCCGTCACCTCGCTCGGCACCACGCTGGTGGTGAAGCAGCTCGCGACCCAACCGATCTTCGCAGCCGACCAGGGCGTCTATTCGCACCGGCTCGGCGAGCGCTGGCTCGCCGGCGGCGCCTCGAACTCCGGCGGCGCCGCGCTGCTGCTGCATTTCACCGCCGACGAGATGGAGCGGCTGACACCGCAGGTGGTGCCGGATGCACCGACCGGGCTCGACTATTATCCGCTGCCAAAACCCGGCGAGCGCTTCCCGATCGCGGATCCCGCGCTGGCCGCACGGATCACGCCGCGCCCGGCGGAAGACTGCCGCTTCTTCCAGGGCCTGCTCGAAGGCATCGCGTCGGTCGAAGCCCTCGCCTACCGGCAGCTGGCGCGGCTCGGCGCACCGCGCCTGCGCCGCGTCATCGGGATCGGCGGCGGCGCCAGGAACGACGCATGGACCAGGATTCGGCATCGCGTGCTCGGTGTCCCCGTCTCGGTCGCCGCACAGACCGAAGCAAGCTACGGCGCCGCACTGCTCGCGCTGAACGGAGGTCCGCCATGAAGGCCGATGCGACTGCGATCGCCGGCCTTCACCTCATCGCCGACCGCTTCGATCATGTGCTGCTCGACCAGTGGGGCACGCTGCACGAAGGATTGGCGGTATTCCCTGCGGCGCTGGACTGCGTGGCGCGGTTGCGCGAGGCCGGCAAGCGGATCCTGATCCTCTCCAATTCCGGCAAGCGCGCCGCCAGCAACCAGCGGCGCCTTGCCGCGCTCGGCCTGCCGCCCGAGGCGTATGACGGCGTGCTGTCCTCGGGCGAGGTCACCTGGCGCGGCCTGCATGCACGCGAGCAGGCGCCCTTCGCAGAGCTCGGCCGCGCCTGCTTCCTGATCTCGCGCGACGGTGACCGCTCGATCGTCGACGGCACCGACCTTGTGATGGTTTCGGACATCCGCGAAGCTGATTTCATCCTGCTCGGCGGGCTCGACGATGACGCGGCCGCCCCCGAGCGCTGGCGTGCGCAGCTGACGGCCGCGGCGTCACGGCGGCTCCCGATGCTGTGTGCCAATCCGGACCTCGTGATGTTCGGCGCCGCGGGCCTGATCCCCGCGCCCGGCGCGCTCGCCTCATTCTACCAATCGCTCGGCGGCACCGCGCTGTTCGTCGGCAAACCGTATCCGCCGATGTTTGCCGCCGCGCGCGATCAGCTGGGACATCCACCGCCGGAACGAATCCTCGTCATCGGCGACTCCCTCGATCACGATATTGCCGGTGGACGCAGCGCCGGCATGCTGACCCTGTTGATCGGCTCCGGCGCCCACCGCGCGACGCTTGCACAGGCGCGCGATCTGCCGCAGGCGATCAAGACCGCGGCCGGCGCAGCGGCGCGGATGCCGCATTGGACCATGGACCATCTGACCTGGTGAGAGCCGAGATGCGACCGCCTCAAACGCTGAACGAATTGCGCCGGATGTCGGCACGCGTCGGCCGGAATATCCTGCTGGTGCAGGGCGCCGGCGGCAATTCGTCGGTCAAGGACGGCGACGTGCTGTGGGTCAAGGCGTCAGGCACCTGGCTCGCCGATGCCGAGGACAAGGACATTTTCGTGCCGGTCATATTGTCGGCCGCGCGCGCGGCGCTGACGCAAGGCGACGAGCGCGTGCCGCTCGCGCCGAATGCCGGAACGACGCTGCGTGCCTCGATCGAGACCTCGCTGCATGCGCTGATGCCGCACCGGATCGTGCTGCACGTCCATTCCGTCAACACCATTGCCTGGGCGGTGCGCACCGACGCCCGCGACGAATTTGCCCGGCGATTGGACGGACTGGCCTGGCATTACCTCGACTATCACCACCCGGGGCTGCCGCTGGCGCGCGCGGTCAGTGAGGCGATCGCGCAAGATGCGGTCGACGTCCTGATCCTCGGCAATCACGGCCTCGTCGTCGGCGCTGCCACCTGCGACGCGGCCGAGGCGCTGGTCGCCGAGGTCGAGCAACGCCTCGCGCTGGAGCAGCGTCGCGCGCCGGCTGCGGATCATCACGCGCTCCGGACGATCAGCATCGGCACGACCTATCGCCTGCCGCGGGATCCGAGCAGCCACGACATTGCCACCGACCGCTACAGCCGCGCGATCGCGACCAGCGGCTCGCTGTATCCCGATCACGTCGTCTTCCTTGGTCCGGGCCTGCCGGTCCTGGAGCATCACGAGAGCCTGAACGTCATGACCGCGCAGATCATCGCGAACGGCCTGCCGCCGCCGGTTGCGCTTCTCATTCCGGATGTCGGCAGCCTGATCCGCGAGGACGCGAGCGACGGCGCCGAAGCCATGCTGAGCTGTCTCGCGCTGGTCACCTGCCGCCTGCCCCTGACCGCACGGGTCAACTATCTGACGGCAGAGAACGAGCACGCGTTGCTGAACTGGGACGCCGAGCGCTATCGCCGGCAACTGACTGCCGATCGCTGATCCGCCAAGTCTCGATCTCGACGCCCACGCGCCGCGTCATCCCTGTTCGGCCGAGAGAAACAGCCGATAGGCCGGATTCTCGCTCTCGTTCCAATAGGGATAGCCGAGCGCATCCAGCGCCTGGACGAACCGGGCGCGCTCCTGCGGCTTGACCTCGATGCCTGCCAGGATGCGTCCGTAGTCGGCGCCGTGGTTGCGGTAGTGGAACAGCGAGATGTTCCAGTCGGGCGCCAGGCTCTCGAGGAATTTCAGCAATGCGCCGGGCCGCTCCGGAAACTCGAAGCGGTAGATCACTTCGTCCCTGAGCAGCGGCGCACGGCCACCGACCATGTAGCGCACATGGTCCTTGGCCATCTCGTTCTCGCTCAAGTCCAGGATCGGATAGCCCTCACGCCGCAGCAGCTCCATGACCTCCCGCTTCTCCGCCTCGCCGCGGCTCAGCGCGATGCCGACGAACAGCTGCGCCGGCGCGGTCGTCTCGTTGAATCGGTAGTTGAACTCCGTGATGGCGCGCGAGCCGAGGATACGGATGAAGTGCCGGTAGCTGCCCGGCTTCTCCGGCACGGTGACCGCAAGCAAGGCCTCACGATGCTCGCCGACCTCGGCGCGATCGGCGATGGTGCGCAGCCGGTCGAAATTCAGATTGGCCCCGCTGTTGACGGCAATCAGGCTGCCGTCGCTCAGCGCACCGCGCTCGGCATAGGCCTTGAGGCCGGCGAGCGCCAATGCCCCGGACGGCTCGGCAACCGATCGCACGTCATCGAATATGTCCTTGATCGCCGCGCACATCGCGTCGGTATCGACGGTGACGACCTCGTCAAGCAGGTCGCGGCAGAGCCGGAACGTCTCGGTTCCGACCTTGCGGACCGCGACGCCGTCGGCGAACAGCCCGACCTGATCCAGCGCGACGACGCTCCCTTTGGCGAGCGCCGCCGCCATCGACGCGGCGTCTGCAGGCTCGACGCCGACGACCTTGATCGAGGGGTTAAGGAATTTGACGAAGGCGGCGACGCCTGCGGCCAACCCGCCGCCACCGATCGGAACGAAGATCGCCTCGATCGGATCGGGATGCTGCCGCAGGATTTCCATCCCGACGGTTCCCTGGCCGGCAATCACATCGGGATCGTCGAACGGATGCACGAAGGTCAAGCCGCGCGCGGCCTCGATCTCCCTGGCCTTGGTTTGCGCGTCGTCGAACGTGTCGCCATGCAGGACCACGTCGCCGCCCAAACGCCGGACCGCTTCGACCTTGATGGCGGGCGTCGTCCGCGGCATCACGATCGTTGCGGGAATAGCGAGCTTGCGCGCGGACAGCGCCACGCCCTGGGCATGATTGCCCGCCGACGCGCAGATCACGCCCAGCCTGCGCTGCGCGTCCGGCAGCCTGACGATCTTGTTGTAGGCGCCGCGCAGCTTGAACGAGAAGATCGGCTGGAAGTCCTCCCGCTTCAGCAGCACGGATCGCGACAAGCGCTCAGAGAGCCGCGGCATCGGATCGAGCGGCGTCTCGACCGCCACGTCGTAGACCCGGGCGGTCAGGATGCTTTGGGCATAGTCGCGGAGTGCGTTGGCGGTCATCGGGTCGCTTCTGTCGATGGGACGCAATCCTTATCGGTTGCACCTGCCCATCGTCGGCGCCGACCTGGCGAGCAGACGGCACGGAACCGCCGCTGCATCCAGCTCGAAGCATCGCATGACCGGAGGCTCGAGTGAAGCAAAGACCGCCGGCAGCGGGGGCGTTGCCAAAATATCGAAAACAACCCCATGCAAAGCAGCCGGCGGCGGCCGGCAACTTGACACGTCGGGCAACTCAGGGATATATTTCTAATATTCCGAAATCGGCCGACGAACGCCTCCAGCACCGCAGCTCAATCGGTGACCCATCCAAACATGCCGCCCTGGCGTTGACCGGCTCACGCCATGAGACGCGACGTATTCCACCCCCGGCCATGGTCACCGGGCGCCTCCCAGCCCGATTCGGTGACGATCAGCGTATCCTCGAGCTTGATGTAGCCGCGCGCCGGATGCAGCAGCGCGGTTTCGATCGAGATCACCATTCCGCGCTCGAGCGGCCGGTCGGCGTCATACGGCGCGTAAGGCACCGGACCGGTCGCGGTCAGGCGCGGCGCCTCGTGACTGACGAGCCCGATGCCGTGCGCGGTGAAGTCGAGCACGGCGCGATGCGGCGACGATTTGACCGCGGCCTCGCCCGCCGCAATGATGTCGCCACCCATCGCGCCCGGCCGGATCGCACGCCGCGCCACCTGCTGGATGTCCTCGACCTGTTGCAGCAACTCGCGCAGCTCACTGTCCGGCTCTCCCAGGATGCCCATGCGGCTGAGGTCGCCGATATAGCCCCGGTAGTTTCCGCCGGAATCGATCGAGATCACGTCGCCTTCCGCAAGACGCTGGTTCGACGGCGCGCGGTTATGACTCTTGCCGGCGGCAATCAGGCAATATTCGAAGACGAGGTCCCGCTCCTGCTCCTCGCGGCGCAGGCGGGCGACGACGTCATTCTTGGTCATCCCTGGGGCGCAGCTTCTGAACGTCGCCAGCATCGCATCGACGACGCGTTCAGAGGCTTCCCTGATCAGATCGAGTTCGGCGGGAGATTTCACGGCGCGAAGCCGTTCGAGCGTGAAATGGGCCTCGCGAAATTCGACATTGTCAAAGCCGGCAAGCAAATGATCGCTGGCATCGGCCGGCAGGAAGCCGGCCTCGATGCCGACGCGCCTCGCCCCGCCGCCCAGCTTTCTCACATGATCGATCGCGAGGCCGATCGCATCGACCGTGCCCCACGCCTCCGTTCTAACAAGCGGCGTCCAAATCCGTCCGAGCTCCTGCTCGAACCTCTCCATGCGGTTGCCGATGTAGACAGAGTTCTCAGGGCGCCCCTTCTGATAGACGAACACCGGCAGATAGCGGCTGGTGCCGATCGCCTCCATGACATCGAAGAAGAAGAAACGATAGCCGCCGAGCAGATACTGCACATTGTGACGCGAGGTGGCGATCAGGATGTCGAGGCCTGCCTCATCCATCAGCCGATCGAGTTTTTCGGTATCGAACGGCGCCGCCGTTGCGAGCGTGTCGAACGCATTGTCCATGGTATGACCCTTTGTCTTAGCTTGCGGTTTTCGCGGCCAACGATTTCGGTGCGGCGCCCGCGTTCTCGCCGAACAAGGCCACCGGGCGGCCATGCGGCTCGACGCCGAGGAACGTGAAGGCGAGCCCGATCAACAGGCCCGCACCGGCAAGAAAGCAGAACGCCGGCATCACCGCCGCGGCGGTCGCGCTTGGATGCACGAGATTGTCCGCACCGGCGATCAATGCAAGACACAGCGGCCCGACGATCTTGCCGACCCCGTTCGAGAGTTGGGCAAGGCCAACCGCGCGTCCCGAGAGCTGGACCGGAAAGATCTCCGCGGGATACGGCCCGATGTTCGAGAACCCGCCGTCGAAGAACACGGCGCCGACGATCAGGAAGACCAGGAACAGCGGCACCGAGCCGGCGAAGTCATTGTGAAAATAGGCGGCCAGCGCCAGCGAAACCGCGGTGCCATAGCCCATCAACTGGCCGCACGGCTTGCGGCCGATCCGATGGGCAAGAAAGGCGAAGCCGGTCCGGCCGAGGACGCCGGCGAGGCTGACATAGATGAACATCTTCGCCGCCTCCTGCGGCGCGACGCCAAGCAGCAGCGCGACGATGGTCGGCCCCCAGAGGAACACGCCGTAGTTCGCCGTGCTGGCGCCGAACCAGATCAGCACCGTCAACCAGAAGCGCCGCTGCTCGGCAAAGAGATCGGCGAATGTCGCCGGGCTGGCCGGCGGCAGCGCGGGCAGCGTGAATGACTCGCCGCCAACCCGGTAGAGTTTCCGGATGCTCGCCTGCGCTTCGCGCACGCGGCCCTTGCTGATCAGCCATCGCGGCGATTCCGGCATGATGATCATGGTGAGAATTCCGAGGATGATCGGCAGGAAGCCGACCGCCGCCAATCCGCGCCAGCCGACCAGCGGCAGCAGGAAGCTCGCGGTCACCGACGCCGACAGCACGCCGAAGGCGACCGGGACGACCACGAGGCTCGTGACCAGCGTGCGATGACGGGTCGGAGCGAATTCGACGATGGCCGGAACCGCCGCCGCCGCGCCCGCCGCAAGGCCGAAGCCGACGAAGAAGCGCAGGACCGCGAACGCAACCCAGCCGTCTTCCGGAATGAACGCGATCGCGCCCGAGGTCAGGCCGCACAGCATCACGCCCGCCACCGCCAGCGGCTTGCGCCCGAAACGATCGGCGAGGATCCCAGCGGCGAACGCCCCGAGCATCGCCCCGATACCGGCGCTCATCAGCATGATCGAGGTCTGCCCGAACGTCAGGTGCCATTTCGGCGCCAGCACCGAGACCAGAAACCCGACCACGAAGAAATCGAAGAAATCGACCACGCCGGAGATGGCGAAGATGATGATCGATAGCCAGTAGCGCGTCGTCACCGGCGCTTCGTCGAACGGCACTGCGTTCGTTCGCTCTGCCATGGTCTCCCCCTGTTGTTGTCAAGCCGCCTTCTTTTTTGAATTCAGAAATGCCGTCACCGCCTCCGCCACCCGCTCGGGGGCCTGGATCGACGCGACGTGGCCCGCGTTTGCGATGGTCATCGTCTCGACGCGCGCAAGACCCTGGGCGAGCGCAAATGTCTCAGCATTCGGGATCAGCCGATCGTCGCTGCCCACGAGCAGCAGTGTCGGGCGATCGAACCCCGTCAGATCGGCCGCGACAGGCTGCGCAAGCAAGGCGCCGCGGCGCGCCTTCTGGCCGTCGTCGCGGTTGGAGCCACGGAAGATGTCGATCAGTTCGGGCCGCGCGCGCAAATAGTCCGGCGGAAAGAAGTACTCCGCGATCTTCGGCGCGTTGGCGATGGTGTCGGCGCGGTAGGACGCGAGTGTGCGGAAGACATCCGCGTTGACGTCGAGCGGGCTTTTGTTGACTTTCCAGGTGCTGCTCAGGATCAGGCGATCGATGCTGCCCGGATGGCGCGCCGCCAACACCTGCGCGATCAGGCCGCCGAGCGAGGTGCCGAAGACATGGGCACGGTCGTAGCCGAGCCCTCGGATCAAGGCGGTGGCATCGTCGGCCAGATCGGCCAGCGAATAGGACGACGCGGGATTCCTGGTGGCGCCGGAATCGCGCTGATCATAGGCGATCACGGTGAACTGCGCCGCCAACGCGGGCGCAAGGCCGTCGAACATCGAATGATCGGCCTCGCCGCCATGCAGCAGCACGATCGGTTCGCCACGCCCGGTCTTCTCATATGCCGTGACGACGCCGTTGGCTTCGAGCGATTGCATCGGAGACCTCCCTAATGCAGCAGCGTCGAGAGCGCGCCGGCGAGCTCTTTCGCGGGATCCGACGGCAGCCACGGCATCCGCCACGCCACATGCCCGTCGGGGCGCACCAGCACGGCGCCGCGCATGCCCAATTGGAATCCATCTGCCGGGTCGGCCGACGGCAGTTGCTTCAGCGAGAGCGGCAGGCGGGTCTTCTCCGACACCTGCTTGCCTGCCTCCAGCCACTCGCCGCCGAGCGGACCGGTGACGACGGTGAATTCCTTGTCGAACCAGTCGAGCGTCGATTTCTTGCGCGACGGCTCGAGCCACATGTGCGGAAAGCGCGCGCCGGGGCGGTCGGTCGGCGTGTAGTAGCGGGAGTTCAATGCCTTCGCGACAGTGCCGTCGGGGATCACCGCGCCCTCCTCGTAATTGTGCCCGAGGTTCTGCCCGATGCTGTGCAGATGATTGTCCATGTCGTTGATCCAGAACCTGATCCGGTCGGGATTGCGCGATCGCACGGCGTCGTCGGTCAACCCGAAGCGCAGCCGGTTGCCGTAGCTGAAGTTGGCATTGGATTGCGCGATCGGGCGGCGCTCGCTCGAATAGCTGTCGAGCAGCTTCTCATCCGCGAAGCCCTTCAGCACGAAGGCGAGTTTCCAGGCGAGATTATGCGCGTCCTGAACGCCGGAGTTCAGGCCGAAGCCGCCGGTCGGCGGAAAGCGGTGGGCGCAGTCGCCGACCAGAAACACCCGGCCCTTTCGAAAGGTCTCGGCCACCTGCATGCTGACGCGCCAGATCGAACGGTTCAAAAGCGTGACGTCGAGATCGGGAATGCCGACATGGCCGCGCGCGATCTCGATGAACTCCTGGTCGGTCCACGGCCGCTCGCGATCGTCCTTGGTCAGGCCGATCTGCGTCACGGTCAGCCAGCGATCCCGGCCGTTGGTGTTCAGGATGCCGGCGCGCGGCAAGTCGGACCTTTCAGGGATGATGATGAAGCCGGCGGCCTCGCGCGCGATCGGCAGCCGCGACAGATCGGCGCGCCAATATTCATTCGACATCACCGCCAGCGTGGACGGCCCGACCATCTCGATTCCGGCGCTGCGCCGCGTCTGGCTGCCCGCGCCATCGGCGGCGATCAGGTAAGTCGCCGTCCAATGCGTGACCTCGCCGGTCTTTTCGCAACGGGTCGTGACCCTGACGCCGCTGTTGGTCTCCTCGAACGATTCACAGGATGTGTTGAACAGGACCGTGGCATGCTTGGACTTCTCGACCACCCGCAGGATCTCTTCCTCGACGGCGTCCTGGGCGACCAGGCTCTTCCAGGCCGGCGTATGACCGACATTCGGTTCGGGTCGGGTGCGGCCGAACTCGTGACCCGCGATGCTGTCGAGGAACACGAACATGTCGGAATTGTCCTGCAGGCCGCGGTCGCGGATCGCCTGCTCGATGCCCCACTGCCGGAAGATCTCCATGGTGCGGACCCAGCAGCCGCGCGACTTGGGATGGTCCGTCGTCGTCGGGCTCTTCTCGACCACCACGCAGTCGATGCCGAAGCGATCGAGCAGCAGCGACATCGCAAGGCCGACCGGCCCGCCGCCGGCGATGAATATTGACGTCTGGCGTGCCTCGTCGGTGGCGATGCCCATGCTGGTGTCTCCTCGGTTTGATCGTTGGGCGGAGACTGCTCTCTTTTTGCTATCTCACAAGAATATGTTTGATATGGTTTCCATCTCGATTTGAGATGGAGCTGGCATCATGGACCTGCGGCAGATCCGCTATTTCGTCGCCGTCGCGGAGCGCGGCGGCTTTGCCGCCGCAGCCAGCACGCTGAACGTCGCCCAGTCGGCGCTCAGCCGCCACGTCAAGGAGCTCGAGGACGAACTCGGCGGCGCCCTGCTCGAACGCGGCGCACGCGGCGTCTCCGTCACGGAGTCCGGCAAGGTGCTGCTCGCGCGCGGACGCTGGCTGCTCGGCGCTATCGATGACATCAAGGCCGAGGTGCGCACGGAAAATCGCGAGCCCAGCGGCACGGTGCGGATCGGCGCGCCGCCGAGCCTCGGCGATGTCATCTACGCGCCGCTGGCCCAGACATTCGTGAAGCAGTTTCCGCGCGTGCGGCTCGAGCTGAATGAGGGGCTGACCGAGAACCTGTCCGAACGCCTGTTGCGGGGTGAGCTCGATCTGGCGATCGTGACGACGCCGTCTCCCAATGATCATCTTGACTATGAGATATTGATATTCGAACAGGTGTTCCTGATCGGACCGCCGCGCGATCCGCTGCTCAAGCGCGGCAGGCTGAGCCGCAAGGAGTTCGACGCCCTGCCATCAGCCGTGGCTCCGCTGAGCCGCAACCCGTTCCCGTCGACGACGCTCTCCGCGGTACGGGTCGACAACAGCACGCCAATGAAGCGCATGGTGGCGCTGGGCCTCGGCTATGCTTTGCTGCCGTTTTCGGGGATTCACCAGGAAGTGGCGGCGGGCGCGCTATCGGCGGCGCTGTTACCGTGGATGCGCGCCGAACGGGTGCTGGCCCTGCCGCGTGGCCGGCCGGTCAGCCGCGCAACGCGCGAGGCGATCGTCGCGCTGAAGACGATCTGCCGCGCCTTGATCGCCGAGGGAATCATCCTGACGGCGCCGGCGCGCAAGACCTGAACGCGCCACGCCACTCGAAACGATCGGCTCGTTCCGTAATGTAGCCCGACGCGCGAGCCCCATTCGCTGCATCCCGCCGTCCGTTCGAGACGGCCGGCCTGGCCCCACCGCGCCCGGCTCCGACTTCCGGTCAACCGAGCATCTTGACCATAGTTGTCATGACAACTATAGAGTCATTCCAAGATTGGCGATCAAGCCGGCTGTTTCCGCCATGGACGCACGTGAGCCGTGAAGGCTCTGCGGGCGACCTTGGGGTTTGCCTTGCGCAGCCGACGGCAAGTCGAAGGGAGGACGTGATGAACGCTGCTTTGCAGGACCACGCGACTCGGCTGCGGGAGATTTCCCGGCTGATTGACGACCGCCCCAGCGAACGCATCTTCGAAGTCGATCGCCGGATCTTCACCGATCCCGAGGTGTTCGACGCCGAGTTGCGCCATATCTTCGAGGCCACGTGGAATTTCGTCGGCCTGGAATCCCAAATCGCCAGGCCCAACGACTTCGTCACCACCCATATCGGCCGGCATCCGATTCTCGTGATGCGTAGCGCCGACGGCAAGGTCGGCGCGTTCCTCAACACCTGCCGGCATCGCGGAACGATCGTCTGCCCCTTCAAGCAGGGCCGTCAGAAGTTTCACGTCTGCCGCTATCACGGCTGGGCCTACGATTCGAGCGGCCGCAACATCTCGGTGACGGAGGAAGCGAGCGGACAATATCCGCCGTCCTTCTCGAACCAGAATCACGATCTGCTCCCGGTCGCGCGGCTCGGCTCGTATCGCGGCTTCCTGTTCGCGAGCCTTTCGGCCGACGTTCCGCAGCTGGAGGAGTTTCTCGGCGATACCCGCGCCTTCCTCGACCTCATCATCGATCAGAGCGACAGCGGTGAAGTCGAATTCGTGCCTGGCGCCAGCACCTACACGTTCGACGCCAACTGGAAGCTGCAGTTCGAGAACGGCCTCGACTACTATCATTTCGCGACCACCCACAGTTCCTACGTCGACATCCTGAAGAAGCGCAACACGACTGCCGGACCGGACGCCGGATTCACCGCAGAGCCGGAGGGCGAGCAGGAAGGGCAAGGCAGCTTCAGCTTCGACTACGGCCACGCCGTCAACTGGTCGATCAAACGCACGCAGCTCTATGGCCGTCCGCTCGGCATGGACCCGGCCCGTCTCGATGCCGTGCGACAGCGTGTCGGCAGCACCCGCGCCAAATGGATGCTCCGGCAACGCAACCTCACGATTTTTCCGAACCTGCAGGTCATCGACATCCTGTCCGCGCAGGTGCGGACCTGGCGGCCGCTGGCGCCCGACAAGACCGAGATGGTGTCGCATTGCCTGGCACCGGTCGGCGAAAGCGCCGCGGCGCGCACGCTGCGCATTCGCAACTACGAGGACTTCTTCAACGCATCGGGGCTCGCGAGCTCCGACGACAATGTCATGTATGAGTTCTGCCAGACGGGCTATGAGGCGACCACCGCCGCGCCGACCCAAGGCTATCTGCGCGGCGTCGCAGACGTCGGCCACGGCGAGAGCGCGCACACGCGCGAGCTCGGCGTAACCCCGTCCGAATGGTCGTTCGGTCCCCCGAGCTTCGGCGGCGAGACCAATTTCCACCCCGGCTATCGCGAATGGCGCAGACTGTTGCAGCGCGCTGCGGGGGAGACGGCGTGATGGCTGGCAGCATGACTATGCAAACAGATGCCCACGCGGTGGCCGCCGCGACCATCTACCGCGAGGCTCGCCTGCTCGACACCGGCGAATGGGCCGACTGGGTCGCGATGTACAGCGAGGATGCCGTCTATTGGGTGCCGGCATGGCTCGACGAATACACCACCACCAATGACGCCAACACGCAGGTTTCGCTGCTCTATCACGATGCACGGCGCGGGCTGGAAGAGCGGATCGCACGCATCGAGTCGCGCAAATCGATCACCGCGCTGCCGCTGCCGCGCACCGTGCATCAGATCTCGAACCTCGAAGCCTCCGAGACCGGCCCTGACGAAATCATTTGCCACTCGGTGTTCTCGGTCCACGTCTACGACCCGCGCATGGCCAAGGAGCATCTGCGCCACGGGCGCTATCAACACACGCTGAAGCGTGACGGCGACACCTGGAAGATCGCGCGCAAGGTCATCACGCTGGTCAACGACCGGGTCCCGACCGTGCTCGATTTCTACAGTATCTGAGAGAACACATGACGGATCAGGGAATCTGGCACGACGGTGCCGCACTGAGCGCGCTGAACGAGGGCGAGCCCTACGGCATCGAAATCGGCCAACATCACATCGCGCTCTATCGCGTCGGCAACGAATACTACGCCACCAGCAACATCTGTACCCATGCGGAGGCGCTGCTGTCCGACGGCATGCTGGACGGCTGCGAGATCGAATGCCCGCTGCATATGGGCCGCTTCGACATCCGGACCGGCGAGGCGCTGACCAGTCCGGTCGAGATCGACATCCAGACCTATCCGGTCCGCGTGGCAGGCGACAGGCTGGAAGTCTGCTTGCCCGCATAATCCAACCAACGAGAAAATCAAAAATCGGGGGAAACGGGAATGACCGAAGTCGTGATGGACAAGGCGGCGATTGCGACCGCCGATCCGGAGATCGAACGCACCACGATCCGCAAGGTCGCGTTGCGCCTGATGTGGTTCGTGATGGCGATGTACTTTCTCGCCATTCTCGACCGCGGCAACATCTCCTTTGCCGCGCTGCAGATGAACAAGGAGCTCGGGCTCAATGCCGAGATGTTCGGCATCGCGGTCGGCATCATGTACTTCACGTACGCGATCTTCGAGATCCCGAGCAATCTGATCCTCGCCAAATACGGCGCCCGCATCACGCTGACGCGGATCGCGATCCTGTGGGGCATCGCCACCGTGCTGATGGCCTTCACGCAGGGCCCGCTCAGCCTCTATGCATTCCGCGGCTTCCTCGGCTTTGCCGAATCCGGCCTGTTTCCCGGCGTGATGCTGCTGCTGAGCCTCTGGTTTCCGTTCAGCTACCGCGCCCGCTACAATGCGATGTTCAACTATGCGGTGCCGATCTCCTACATCTTCGCCTCGCTGATCTCCGGCGCCATCCTCGAGCTCAACGGATTGTTCGGCATCTCCGGATGGAAGTGGCTGTTCATCCTCGAAGGCGTGCCGCCCATCATCCTGGGGATCGTCGGCATCTTCTATCTGACCGACCGCCCGCAGCAGGCGAAATGGCTGTCGACGGCGCAGCGCAACTGGCTGACCGGCGCGCTGGAGCGCGACGCCAAGGCAACCGGGGTGGTGCATGCCGAGGGCGTGCTGAGGACCATCACCAAGCCGATGGTGCTGCTGTTCGGCCTGTGCAATTTCGGCCTGTTCTGCGGGCTGGCGTCGCTGTTCCCCTGGCTGCCGCAGATCATCAAGTCGTTCGGGCTGCCGAATTCGCAGGTCGGCTTCGTGACCGCGATCCCGCCGATCGCCGGCCTGATCGGCATGATCGCGTTGTCGCGGCACTCCGATCATGTCGGCGAGCGCTTCTATTATGCGGCGACGACTTTCGTGATCGCAGCCGCCGGCTTTGCGATCGCAGCCTTCTCGACATCCTCCATCTGGATCATCATCGGATTCATGGTCGCCAATGTCGGCGTCTACGGCACGCAGGCCGTGTTCTGGACCATTCCGCAGTCCTACATGTCGCGGCAGAGCGCGCCGGGCGCGATCGGCCTGGTCGGCATGATCGGCAGCATCGGAGGCGCGACGATCCCGATCGTGATCGGGCGGGCCAAGGACGCCTCGGGCAGTTTCACCATCGGATTCCTCGTGGTAACAGGCGTCCTCCTCCTCGCGGCGGTCCTGGTCTTGATCGCCCGCTCTCAACTCGTGAAAGAATGAAAAGCCGGACCGCCACAAGCCGAACCAAGGCGACTGCCCCGCGTCGCGCCCCGCAAGAGGACGCACGCTCCGAACTGGTGATCGATTTCGAGCGTTACGTGCCGACGGTGCTGTCGAGCCTGGTCGCAAAGCTGCGCGCCAACGCCAACGCGTTCTTCCCGCAGGCCTATGGCGTGTCGCTCGCGGAATGGCGGGTGCTGTCCTTCCTCAGGGAGCACGAGCCCGCAAGCGCCTACGACATCTGGACCAATGCGCAGCTGGACAAGGCCGTCGTCAGCCGCGAGACGACATCGCTGAAGAAAAAGGGTCTGATCGAACTGACCCCGGTCCGCGGCAGCGCCCGGAACCGGACCGAGATCCGCCTGACGGCCGAGGGCGTCGCGCTGCTCGACCGCAGCCTCGACGAAATCCTGCGCCGGCACAGCAACCTCACGGCCGGCCTCGACGCCAAGGCGCTCGATGCTTTCTTCCGTGTCGTCGATCACATCGAGCAGCGCATTCCTCACATGGCCGACCAGTCCGGAGAGGCCGTGCCGGCGCACGCACCGGTCAAGCGGATTGCGAAGCGGAGGCCGCCGGGCGGCTCCTGAAGGCGGCAGGCCGGGAAGACGGCGAGCGCGCAGATCGAAATACGAGTCACGTAGCGGTGAGTGCACAGGGAACCCGGGCGTAATTTATGTTTCAGTAAGCAAGTTGTAGCTAGGATCGATCAGTGCGTTGCGTATGGGAGACTTCCAGTGATCGACTTTGACGAACTTCGTAGTATCGCCGCGGATGTTCGTATCTTCATCGACGCATCGGAAGACAAGGGCGGCGCCTTGAAGGCCATCGTCGACGCCTATGACGTCGTGCTCGGCATTTTCCCGGCCGGCCCCGGAATGGACCTTCATGTGGTCAAGGGCAACGAGGTGCTCAATCACATCGCGCAGACCCAGGCCTCGACCGGTTTCACGCACACCGCCATCGCATTCCAGACCCGCGAGCAGGCGGTTGCGCTCGAGCACTTGATGGCGGCCTGACGATCGGCGAGGCGCTGCCAAAAGCTGCGCATTTCGCTTTAGGATCAAACGATTGCCCGCCACGCAGCGGGCGATATGCACTTTGTGCCAGCCCCGCGCCAATATGCGCGGCCTGTCAAAACGGCGTCCCGGCCGCGTCAATTCCGCGCCGTCGTCCGCGTTGCCTTCCCGAGCAAAACCGGCAAAAATCCCGTTCACGATTCCGCCGTGGGAAGCGTTGGTATGGGCAAGCATCTGTCGGTTCACACCGGCGAGCTTGACGGCTTCGAGGGGCTCCACGACGCCGTCAAAGGTTCGCATGTCGAAGTCATGCAGCTCGAGCGCGGCAAGCTGCGCGGCACCTTGTCTCACGTCGGGATCGGCGATTTTTCGCTCAGCATCGGTGCGTTCAATGTCGGGGTCCGCACCCAGCGCACGTCCGCCGACGACAAGCTGATCATCGGAATGCTGCTCCATGCGACGGACCGCGTCACGCATTGGGCATTCGACATGCAGCCGGCCGACGTGCTGGTGATCCCTCCGTCGGTCGAACACGACGGGGTGTTTCACCGGGCCTCGTCCTATGCGGCAATTCGCTTCGACATGGCCGATCTTCCCGACCTGTTCGGCGGCGAACCGCGGCTCGCCGATGCCGCAACATGGCAGGCGAAGAACCACTTTCGCGCCGACCCCGCCATCGGCATGAGCGCCGCCGACCGGCTGCCGCAGATCATCTCGCATCTCGCGCGGTCTCCGGACGCGCTGTCGGAGGCGACGGCCGAATTCTGGAAGCGTGCGATCATCGACTGCGTGACCGCGACGGTTGTCACGTCGCTGCCATCAGACGGAACCAGCTATCTGCCGTCGGCGATGAAGCTGGTACGCGACGTCGAGGACTATCTGCACGCCGCGGGCGCCCGCCCGGTCCATATCTCGGAAATCTGTACCGAGCTTCGGCTGTCGCGACGCAGCCTGCACCGCGCCTTCCACGAGGTGTTCGGCGTCGGCCCGGTGACGTTCCTGCGCTACAAGCGGCTTTGCATGATCCGTTCGATCCTGCGCGAAAGCCGGCCGGAACAGACCACCGTTTCCAAGGTTGCGATCGAACAGGGCTTCATCGAGCTCGGGCGTTTCTCGCAATATTACCGCGCGATGTTCGGGGAATACCCGTCACAGACGCTTGGCTACGCCGGTTAGAGCGAGCCGCCTGGCGCGCCTGCGAGCTCATTTCGATCGCCCCGGATCGCCATTGCCGGACAGCACCTGCGCGGCGCCGCCGACGCCGCGGCGGAAGGCTTCATCGAAGGTGACGCCGCGGAACTGCCATTTGTAGTCCCGGCCGTGCCACGCCATCCGCCATTGCGTGGCCCAGCCGAGGTCCTTGTCATCCCAGACCAGTTGCCCGACCAGGGTGGCCTCGCCACCCTGCGGCGCCACGATCGAGTTCAACTTCGCCGGGGGCATCTTCAGGAGCTCCGCCACCGTGACGCCGGCGCTTGTCAGCGCGGCCGTATCCGGCAGCACGAAGCGCATGCCGCGCTTGACGGCCGCAGCCGCGAGCGCGTCGCGCTGCAAATCGGACTGCGTCCCGTCCGACGTGACGATATAATCCTTCGGGCCGTGCAGCATCTCGACGAAGACGCCGAGCACCGGCCGCTGCGATCGCCACGGCCTGAGCCCGAGCTTGCCGAGAATGCCGTCGATCTTGGTCTCGTCGAACGCCACCGTCAGGTCGTAGGGCCGGTCGCGGGTGCCCTGCTCGTCGTGATGCGGCTTGCCGGCATATTGGTCGTGATAGTCGTAACTGCTGACGAGTTCCTTGGCCTTTGACTTGTAGCCTGCGAGACGGCGGTCGCTTGCCAGCATCGGCTGGCCGGAGACCTTGATCAGGACGTCTTCCAGACATGCACCGAAGCCGATGATGCGGTTCGGCTCGCCCTGGCCGGTGACGACGGTCTGCGCGCGGTAGAGGCTGTCGTCTGCCGCCGCCATCGCGATACCGCAACAAGTCAACGCCGCAGCGAGCAGCATGCAGATCACGCTGCGTGCGAGCGTGGCGATCGGATCGCGTTTGGTCTCAAGCAAGGCAGCCATGGTCACCCCCGCCCCGTCACTTCATCAACGGCACAGATTGGCGGTATTTTTCGGCAGCGCCAAGTTGTTCGGCATGGGCGCAGTTCCATCGGCAGCTTCGAGCGCTATGGCCACGCGCGGCAAGCCTGACATATGCTCGGTGGTGGCGGGTGCGCCGCCCACGACGAGAACACCGACAAGAACATTCAGCAGGAGACGTCCCGTGAAATGCTATGAGTTGCAAGGCCCCGGCGGCGTCGACGCGCTTGCGCTGGTCGACAAGCCGGTTCCGCAGGCCGGCCCCGGCGAAGTCCTGGTGCGGCTGAAGGCGGCGACACTCAATTATCGCGACCTGCTCACGGTCAAGGGCGGCTACGGCTCGCGGCAGAAATTTCCGCTGGTACCGGTCTCCGACGGCGCCGGCGTGGTCGAGTCGGTCGGCCCCGGAGTGAGAAGTTTCGCACCCGGCGACCGCGTGATCGGCAGCTTCTTCGAAAGTTGGCTCGGCGGCGAGCCGAGCGAGGCGCGGATGCGCGCAGCGCTCGGCGGCAGCGTCGACGGCGTGCTGACCGAGTACCGGGTGTTCCCGGCGCACGCGCTGGTGCGCACGCCGGACCATCTCAGCGACATCGAGGCTGCGGCATTGCCATGCGCCGGCCTCACGGCGTGGAGCGCGGTGGTCAAGCTCGGCGACATCAAGCCGGGACAGACGGTGCTGACCCAGGGCACCGGCGGCGTCTCGCTGTTCGCGCTGCAATTCGCCAGGATGTGCGGCGCCCGCGTCATCGCCACCTCTTCCAGCGACGCCAAGATCGCGCGGCTGAAGCAGCTCGGCGCCGATGTCACGCTCAACTACAAGACCACGCCCGACTGGGGCAAGAAGGCGCGCGAGCTGACCGGGCGCGGCGTCGATCTCGTCGTCGAGGTCGGCGGCGTCGGCACGCTCAACGAGTCGATCCGCGCCACCAGGATCGGCGGCACGATCGCCTTCATCGGCGTGCTCGCCGACCCCGCCTCGTCCGACTCGAGGCTGCCGCTGATGGTGATGCAGCAGCAGCGGCTGCAGGGCGTCACCGTCGGCTCGATCGAGGACCTGCAGGCGCTGTGCGACGGCATCAGCATGCACGGCGTCAAGCCCGTGATCGACAAGGTGTTCGCATTCGATGAGGTCAAGGACGCCTTCGCCCACATGGCGAGCGGCGCGCATTTCGGCAAGATCGCGATTGCGATCGGGTAGCGCCCGGAGGACCAAGGCTTAGCGCCCTGTGAACTGGGCCTTGCGCTTCTCGACGAAGGCCTTGCGGCCTTCCTGCGCGTCGGCGCTTTCGCGGATGATCGACTGCAGCTCGATCTCGCGGCGGAACTGATCGGCGTAGCTGGCGTGCTCGCTCTCCTCGAGCAGCTGCCGTGTCGCGACCAGCGCGCGCGTCGGGCCCTCGGCGAGGCGACCGGCGAGCGCCTTCGCCTCGTCGAGCAGCTTCGCGTCGTCGACGACGTCGCGCACCAATCCCCACTCCTTGGCCCGTTCGGCCGACAGCGGCTCATTCAGCAGCATCAGGTCGAGCGCCCGCTGCCGCCCGATCAGGCGCGGCAGCAGCCAGGTCGAGCCGAGGTCGGGCACCAGGCCGATCCGGCTGAACACCTGGATGAAGCTCGCCGAGCGCGCGGCCAGGATGATGTCGCCGGACATCGCAAGGCTGAAGCCGCCGCCGGCCGCGACGCCGTTGACCGCGACCACCACCGGCATCTGGCACTCGCGCAAGGCCTGCATCGCCGGCCAATAGTGCTTCATCACGCCGACATAGATGTTGTCGCCGAGCGAGTTGAACGCCTTGAGATTCTGCCCGGAGCAGAAGCCGCGCCCCTCCCCGGTCAGGACCAGGGCGCGAACACCGGGGTCGATCCCCATCTCGCCGATCGCGCGGGCGAGATCGCCGAGCAGTTCCGGCGTCATCGCGTTCAGGCTGGCCGGATCGTTCAGCGTCAGGATGCCGACCTTGCCGTCCCGTTCGCGCTTCACACCGCTCATTTTCCGCTCCCTGAAATTGGTTCTTGTTGTTGCACTGACAGTGCCATGCCTGACATGCTACGCCAACGTGACCCGCCCGCAACAAGAACAGCGAAAGCAACGCCATGTCTGACCAGTTCTCCAACTCGCAAGTGATCCGCAAGCCGGCCGTCAGCGCCAAGGGCGGCATCGTCGCGGCGCAATCGCGCAAGGCGGCCGAGGTCGGCGCCGAGGTCTTGGCAGCGGGCGGCGATTGCGTCGACGCCGTGATCGCAACCACCTTTGCCCTTGGCGTGCTGGAGCCGTGGATGAGCGGTGCCGGTGGCGGCGGCGCGATGGTGCTGTATCGCGCCAAGGAGAACCGCGTCGAGGTGATCGACTATGGCATGCGCGCGCCCGACGGCCTGCGCCTGGAGGATTATCCGCTGACCGGCGGCGCGGCCTCCGACCTGTTCCCCTGGGCCCGCGTCAAGGACGACCGCAACCTGCACGGCCCCGGCTCGATCGCGGTGCCCGGCGTCGTCGCCGGCATGGACGAGGCACATCGCCGCCACGCCAAGATGCCGTGGAAGGATCTGCTGGCGCCGAGCGTCAAGCTCGCCGGCGAAGGCCTGCTGGTGGATTGGTGGACCACCGGGATGATCGCAAGCTCCGCTGCTGATCTCAGGCGCTATCCCGCCAGCGCTGCGGCGTATCTGCTGGATGGCCTGCCGCCGAATGCGCAATGGGGCATCAAGTCTGTGGTGCGCATGCCGCAGGATACGCTGAAGGCAACGATGGCGCAGCTTGCCGCGGCGGGGCCGCGCGATTTCTACGAGGGCGACCTGGCGCGCAGCATCGCCGACGATATCCAGGCCGCCGGCGGCGCGCTGTCGGTGCGCGATCTCGCCGCCTTCCGCGCCCATCTGCGCGAGCCGCTGAAAATTCCCTATCGCGGCAGCACGGTCTATGCGACGCCGGAACTGACCGCGGGGCCCACCATGGCGCGCACGCTCGGTCTCCTGCAGAAAGCGCTCGCGCCTGCGCAGGGCGGCCCGGACGCTGTGGCCTACGCGGCCTATGCCGAGGCAATGCAGGCCGCCTATCGCGAGCGCCTAAAGGACATGGGCGATGTCGACGGCCGCCGCGCGCTCGGCGCCGAGGCGATCGCGCCAAGCTGCACCACGCATTTCTCCGCGGTCGACCGCGACGGCAACATGGCCGCGGTGACGCAGACCCTGCTGTCGACCTTCGGCTCCAAATTCGTGACGCCGAACACCGGCCTCACCATGAACAACGGCATCATGTGGTTCGATCCGGTGCAAGGCAATCCGAACTCGCTCGCGCCCGGCAAGCGTTGCCTGACCAACTACACACCCGTCGTGGCGCAGGCCGCCGACGGCCGCACACTTGCTGTGGGCGCATCCGGCGGCCGCCGCATCCTGCCCGCGGTGTCGCAGTTGCTCTCCTTCGTGATGGATTACGGCATGGATCTCGACACCGCGATCCATCAGCCACGCATCGACGCCAGCGAGGGCGCGGTCGTGATCGGCGATGTCCGCCTGCCGCAAGCCGTGCGCGAGGCGCTGCGCGGCCGCTTCGATTATGAGGAGGCACGCATCCAGACCCAGCCGAAGAAGTTCGCCTGCCCCAGCATCGTGCTGCGCGACGGCACGACAAACAGCGGCGCCACCGAGCCGTTTCATCCGTGGAGCGATGCAATCGCTGAGGGGTGAGAAGATCACGGCGCGATAACAACAAGCATCCCGGGGAGGCCGTCATGAACTACGAACAGATCACGTGCGACGTCGACGGCCCCCTGATGATCGTCACGCTCAATCGCCCGGACAAGCTCAATGCCTATACCGGCACGATGGGCGCGGAGATTGCCGACGCGTTCCAGCGCGCTGACGAGGACGACAGCGTCCGCGCGATCATCGTCACTGGCGCGGGCCGCGCGTTCTGCGCCGGCGCCGACGTCTCCGGCGGCGCCAAGAGCTTCGACACCTCCGGCAGCCACGGCGCAGGCGTGTTCGCAAGCGCCGGCCAGCGCAGTGGCCGCTTCGTCGAGGCGATCTTCAACTGCCGAAAGCCTTCGATCGCCGCGATCAACGGCGCTGCGGTCGGCGTCGGCATCACCATGACGCTGCCGATGGATATCCGCATCGCGTCTCGCGGCGCCAAGATCGGCTTCATCTTCGCGCGCCGCGGGCTGGTGCCGGAGGCCGGCAGCGCCTGGTTCCTGCCAAAGCTCGTCGGCCTGCCGCAGTCGCTGCGCTGGTGCCTCTCCGGCCGCACCTTCGATGCGGACGAGGCGCTGCAAGGCGGCCTCATCAGCGAGGTGGTCGAGCCGGACACCCTGCTGGAGCGGGCACGGCAGATCGCCCACGAGATGACGGCGGAGACCTCCGCCGTATCGGTCGCACTGACCCGCCAGATGCTCTGGCGCTTTGCCGGCGCGCCCGACCCGTTCGAACTGCTCGCGATCGACAAGCCGATGTCGGTCGAACGCGGCAGCCACGCCGACGTACGCGAGGGCGTGCAGTCCTTCATCGAGAAGCGGAAACCGGCCTTTCCGGGCAAGGTCTCGCAGGACATGCCGAGTCAGTATCCGTGGTGGCCGGGGTCGGAGTAGCGCACGCTCGGTTCGGATTGCACTGCCAAACTGTCAAACACCTTGTTCAGTGTCATCACCCGCTTC
>NZ_JARVWP010000022.1 GCF_029846235.1 Bradyrhizobium sp. CER78 | reverse complement strand
GAGAACATAAATGTGCATCTGCGGGACCGGTCCTCCAGCACGGTGGCGTTGCCGGAGTCTCTGGTTCGCTATGGAACGCGCACCCATGAGACTGTGATTCTCGATGACGCTTCATCTCAGCATGCGTTTTCTGCCGATCCTTACATTATTCAGAGCGGTGTGCGTTCTGTTCTCAGCTTGCCGTTGATCAATCAGGGAAAGCTAACAGCGGTTCTCTACCTTGAGAACAATCTGACGCCGAACGTTTTCACGCCCGCTCGCGTCGCTTTATTGAAGGTGATTGCGTCGCAGGCGGCCATTTCACTCAAAAATTCGCGGCTCTATCACGACGTCGCAGATCGGGAAGGGAAAATTCAGCACCTGGTCGACGCCAACATCATCGGTATATTCATTGCCCGCGAAGGCCGGATTCTGGAGGCTAATGACGCATTTCTACGGATCCTGGGGTATGACCGTGAGGACCTGGCTTGGGGTCGCGTGCGCTGGGCCGACCTCAGTCCCCCGGAATGGCGCGAGCGCGACGTGCTCACGCGAGCTCTGCTGGACTCAACAGGGATCGTTCCGCCCTTCGAGAAGGAGTATCTTCGGAAGGACGGAAGCCGCGTTCCCGTGCTTGTTGGCGCCACGCTTTTCAAGGGTAGCAACGAGGGCGTCGCGTTCGTCCTCGATTTGACCGAGCGCAAGCGCGTGGAGAAGGCGCTCCGTGATAGCGAGCGAAGTTTGCGCTCGGCCATTGATGGGATACCTGGTCTAGTTGCGATTCTGGCCCCGAATGGTGAGCTCGAAACCGTCAATCGCCAAATCCTTGAGTATAGCGGACAGTCGCCGGAGGAGTTGAGGAAGTGGGGAACAAACGGGACGATACATCCCGACGATCTTCCCCATGTCGCCGAAGTATTCACAAAATCGATCGGCGCCGGGATTCCGTACCATATCGAACAACGCATTCGACGTTTCGACGGGGAATATCGATGGTTTGATAACCGCGGCGTCCCACTTCGCGATGACTCTGGACGTATTATCCGCTGGTATGTTCTCCTGACGGAAATCGAGGATCGCACGCAGGCGTTGGCGCGATTGCAGCAGATGCAATCGGATTTCGCCCACATGAACCGAGTGAGCATGATGGGAGAATTGGCAGCCTCGCTGTCTCACGAAATCCTGCATCCGATCGCGACCGCTCGCAACAACGCTCGTGCGGGGATGCGCTTTTTGGAACTAAATCCGCCGAATCTGGGTGAGGTCAGGGAAGCGTTCGCTTGTGTTGTCAAGGACGCAGACCGAGCCAGGGACATCGTCGGACGAATGCGTGATCACGTCAGGAAAGCGCCACTGCGAAAGGAACGCTTTGATCTCAATACGGCGATCAACGAAGTGCTTGTATTGGCGCAAAGCGTGACTCAAGGGAATGGCGTTTCGGTCCAAACCCGGCTTGCGGATGGATTGGTTCCGGTCCTTGGGGATCGAGTTCAGCTGCAACAGGTCTTGCTGAACCTGATTCTGAACGCGGCTGAAGCAATGGGCGCGGTTGAGGAGAGGGCAAGAAAGCTGTTGATCAGCACCGAGCAGGACCAGGCAGGTGCCCTCGTGGCCGTACGCGATTCCGGGCCAGGCATTGATCCGGCGTATCTCGATCGAGTCTTCGACGCGTTCTACACCACCAAGTCCAGTGGGACAGGGATGGGGCTGTCGATATGCCGCTCCATCATCAATGCTCATGGGGGCAAGCTATGGGCGGAAGCGAACGAGCCTCGCGGCGCTGTGCTTCAGTTCACGTTGCCGGCGGCCCAAGAAGACTCATGAATTGTCTTCGACCGGCGTATCGGGCTGCAGAGCCGAACGCAAGCAGCGTTCGAGATGGTTGTCGTCCAACGGCTTGCTGAGGTAGTAAACAACGCCATCCTTCAGGGCCCGATCCCTGACAACCTCATCGGGATACGCGGTAACGAGGATCGTCGGGATCGCGTATCCTGCATCGAGCAAATGGCTGTGCAGCTCGACTCCGGTCATTCCGGGCATGTTAACGTCGGCGATCAAGCAGGCGGTTTCGGGCAAGAGACGCGATGCCAGGAAATCGGCTGCCGACGGAAACGCTTCGACAGTGTAGCCCAGCAACATCACCAGCTTTCGCATTGACTCGCGAAAGGGCTGATCATCATCGACGATTGATATCAATCTACTTTTCAACATCGCGGGTTCCAGGCACTGCAGCATACTGGCGAGGCAACACCTCGCGCAGCATGGAACTGTCGTAGTGTCAGCGACAATCCCCAATAACGCAATGCCGGCAGCGCTAAGCGATGGCTCAGGCCTTTGGCGATCCGCTTAGGCAACAGATACTGTTCATCCCGACAGTTTGTACGTAGAATAGCGCCGTTGGGAAGGGTGTAGTCCTCTTATGCAGGTTACCAGGAATGGCCGGCGCAAATCCCAGTGTCTTGGTCATCGATGACGATCCCGAGTTTCGCGATTCGGTCGCGCGGCTGTTGCGGACCATCGGCCTGGACGCCCGGCAATTTTCGTCTGTTCCGGATTTTCTCAAGGCCGATCCGCCTGAGGGCCCTACTTGCCTCGTACTCGATGTGAGAATGCCTGGGCAAAGCGGTCTTGACCTTCAGCGCGAGCTCACCGCCGCAAACAGGCAAGTGCCGATCATTTTCATCACAGCGCACGCCGACGTGCCGATGACGGTGCAAGCGATGAAGGGCGGTGCTTTAGAGTTCCTCACAAAGCCGTTCCGCGATCAGGACCTACTTGACGCCGTTGAGGCCGGCCTCGCTCGTGATCGCGTCCGTCGAGAGCGTGAAGGCGCATTGGCTGCACTCAGGGAGCGCTTCGATACTCTCAGCTCCCGCG
The DNA here is from genome assembly GCF_029846235.1 of Bradyrhizobium sp. CER78. Taxonomy (GTDB): domain Bacteria; phylum Pseudomonadota; class Alphaproteobacteria; order Rhizobiales; family Xanthobacteraceae; genus Bradyrhizobium. The sequence goes on along the minus strand of NZ_JARVWP010000022.1, from coordinate 120,845 downwards.
AGCGGGACATCATGCTCCATGTCGTGGCCGGTCGCCTGAACAAGCAGATTGCCAACGATATCGGTATAGCCGAATCCACGGTGAAGGTGCATCGCACCAACCTGATGCGGAAGATGAAGGCGCGCTCGCTTCCCGAGCTCAGCCGGATGGCGGACATGCTCAATGTGAGACTACAGCATACATAGAGTTCCTCAGTTTGAGGGGCATGCAGCTGTGAATTCGCGCGCGAGTGCGCTGTCCATCCGCGCAAGCCTCCATTTGTAGAATTTTGCTGCGCCGCTGATTCCCCTTACGTGCTTTTCCAACCATCAGTTTCAGAGCGATGGTTCGCGCGGTCGCCTCTAAGCGATCGCTTAGCACAAGCGACCATAAGCGAACCTCAGAGTACTTCCCGCGTAGTCGACCGCAGCGCCCCAAGCCGCCAAATAGCGTCTCAAAGAAGCTGTTGTCGGCATACCGCCTGTACCAAACACGCGAGGTTATAATGCACGCACTTACCGAACGCTGGGCGCATCCCGAATCGGAAGTTGACGTGGAGCACGCCGTTCAACGTCGGGACATGGACAAGGGACTCTTCGAGAAGCGAACGGAATCGGCCGATGTCCCGGCAACCAAGGTCTCATTCGGACCGTTTTGTCTGCTGCCGACCCAGTTTCTTCTGTTGGAGGGCGGCAAGGCCGTGCCTCTCGGAAGCCGTGCCCTGCAGATCCTCATTGCATTGATTGAACGGCGCGGCGTGTTGGTCAGTAAGCAGGACTTGACCGCTCGCGTTTGGCCTAATCTATTTGTCGACCCTTCCAACATCACGGTCCATATGTCTGCGCTACGTCGCGCGCTACGTGACGGCCAGAACGGGAATCGGTTTATCGTCAACATCCACGGACGTGGCTACTGCTTCGTCGCTTCAGTGGATGTGTCGGGAAACGAGAACTGAGCTCGAGAGGCAAAGCACCGGCAAATTTCGAGGAGCGATTACGTTGGTCGCGACGATAGCAGAGCATTCGCTCACTGTAGCCAATATTCCCGTCAGCTCCTGGAGCTTCGCCATCCGCGTTTGGCTGGCCATGATCCTGGCCCTGTTCGTGAGCTTCTGGCTGCAGCTTGAAGCGCCGGCCACGGCGGCGGTTACCGTTGGAATTCTTGCTGAACCGACCCGCGGTCAGGCGCTGGACAAGGCGGGCTTTCGATTGCTCGGCACGATTGTGGGCGTCGCCGCATCAATCGCAATCACCGGGATCTTTGCCCAGGAGAGGGATCTGATCCTCGTTGCATTCGCGGTGTGGATTGGCATTTGCGTCTTTGCAGCGAACCTTCTGGATGGCTATCGGGCCTATGCGGCAGTACTGTCTGGCTACACCGTTGCACTCATTGCGACACAACAGATCGACAACCCGCAGCACGTGTTTGAATCAGGCATGGCGCGCGGTGCTGCGATCGCGGTCGGCGTTCTGTCGATGGCGGTCGTAAATACGCTGATGTACACCCCCGATCGTCATCCACGGCTCATGGTGCAACTCGCGACGATTCGCCGCCGCATTCGCGAATATGCGGGCGCAGCCTGCGGCGCCGAACCAGGCAACTCGGCTACATTTCTGACGCTGCTTCGGGAAATCGTGGCGCTTCGACCTGAGATCGCGAGCGTAGCTCTGGAGACGAGCAGTGGATTGGTAAGGAGCGTCGCCGCCCGCAGCGTCGCGGTCGGATTGGTTGCTGAATTGCAGGCAGCCAGGATCTTGAACAGCAGTCCTGTTGATGTCGATGACCTGGATCAGGCAAGAGCTGCGCTCGAACGAGCGGTCGATTCTGCGCTGCCGGCGCCGCAGCCGGTACTTGCAGCAGGACAAAAGCGTGTACGTGACGTCGAGAGCGAAGCTTCGGCATGGACTGCCGGAGAATGGCGACTTCGGGATGAAGAGGTCTACCAGGATCTGTTAGCCCTGAGGTCGGCGCGATGGCCACTGCGGGTTTGGCGTGCGCCCTTGTATCGATCCTGCAGAACTGCCGCAGCAAGTGGTGTCCGTGCCGCTCTGTGGCTTGCGATTGCCTCAATTTTTTACGTTTGGGCTGGATGGCCTGCGGCGAGCGCCTCGTTGTCTTTCGTCGCGTTGATTATCGGATTGGGAGCCGTACTACCGAACCCGCGCAGCTTCACCGTAATCGCGCTTGTTGGTACGCCGATCGCAGCTGTGCTGACTGGCGTGCTCGAGTTCATCATCCTTAATGGCGCCGATGCCTTTCCTCTGCTGGCGATCGCCATGGCTCCCTTTACGATCGGCGCAGCCGTTCTCATGAAGTCACAAAGCCTTCTATGGTCATCACTCGGCCGGGTAAATCTGCTTTTCTTACCGGTTATCCTGTCACCGAGTAATCCGCAGACCTACAATCCGCAAAGCTTTCTCTTCACCGTTCTATTTGTTGTAGCGGCAGCGGCGCTGCTGCTCGCGGCACAGACGCTGATTCCCCCAGTCTCCGATGACAAACGTAGGATGCGGTTGGTTGCGGAGGCTCGCAGCGAGCTGCAGGAACCGGGCCGCCAGTACGGAGAAGCTCCGGAAGAGGCAGCGTTCCGGGAAGCGTCGCGAATCGGGCAATTCATGACCGCTGGAGGAGCGCAGGACCCTCGGGCCCTCGCAGAAATGCTCTCTTGCTTCGACCAATCGGCGATGGTTCGGCTTTGCGAAGCGAAGCTGATACCATTCGCCGATGGGCCACTTGCGGCATTCGCGGACAAAGCACGCGCGGCGATCGTCAAACGCGATACACTGACCCTGCGCGCCATTGCGCACCAGTTGCGTGAAGCGGCTCCACAGGCAGCCTCGATCGAGGCGGATGCTGCTGCGTGCCTAATCGTGACAAGCAAAATCCTCGATAGAGGCAACGGCGTTAATCTCCCTCAGGAGGCAACCTGATGGCGCACACCTTTCCAGAGCTGATCATCGGAGGCGTTCTGGTGGCGCCTTTTGTGACGTATTTGGTGACGGCTCTCGTCGTCGTCATCGTCCTGCGACCGCTTCTGCATGTCGTCGGCTTTGCGAAGATGTTCAGTAACGCCTCGGTTGCCGAACTGAGTCTATATGTGACTATTCTGAGCTTATTGGTGCTGTTGTTCTAGGAGGAGGTGACCATGGATTCGGCTGTCCATGATGAGGCGGTTGAGCGAGACGAGATGCAGGCGACCGTCACGCTCCCTTCGCCAGGCGTCGGTAATGCATCGGCTCGCCAAACCAGTGAGCTCGATGACGTCGCCCGAGAAGCATCGGAAGGTCATCCAAACGGCAAACCGATCGTCTCGTCGCCCGGCAAGTCTACGGCACGGCGGCGAGGTGGCGCCCGGCGAACCGTGCGGTTTGTGCTGCGCAAGATAGCCACCGCTGGGATCGTGGTCGTTGCGGTGCTGGTCGCGCTTGTGACCTGGGACCAGTACAACGCCGGCCCCTGGACACGGGACGGGCGGATTCGAGTCCAAGTGGCGAGTGTGGCGCCGGAAATCTCTGGAAAGATCACGGAGTTGCGAATCGTCGACAATCAATTCGTTCATAAGGGCGACATACTGTATGTCATCGATCCATTCGATTTTGATGTTGCGCTGCGCACGAACAAGGCGGTCTTGCAGCAAAAATCGGCCGACCTGAGTGTGAAGGAACTGCAGTCCGAACGTCGGCTACGCTTGTCGGATCTGGCGAGCAGCATCGAAGAAAAGCAGGTCTTCGAGGGGAGTGCGCTGCAGGCAAAAGCCGCCGTCGATTCGGCTCAGCAGCAGGTGCGGGAGGCGGAGATCAATTTGCAGCGCACTGAGGTGCGCAGTCCGGTGAATGGAATTGTCACCAACCTACTCCTGCGAGAGGGAGACTACGCGCATCAAGGCGCGACCAACGTTTCTGTCATCGACACGGACAGCTATTGGGTCGACGGCTATTTCGAGGAGACCAAGTTGGCCCGCCTTTGTGTGGGTGACCACGCCGAGGCAAGACTGATGGGCTACCCGGCGCCGATCATGGGTCACATCGCAACAGTGACGCGTGGCGTCAGCGTATCCAATGCAGCGGCGTCCACGCAGGGATTGCCAAACGTGGATCCCGTTTACACTTGGGTACGCTTGGCGCAGCGAGTGCCGGTCCGGATCGCAATCGACAATGTGCCGCCTGGTGTGCCGCTGGTGTCTGGCTTGACCGCAACGGTCACGATCAGGGACGGCGAGAGCGGGTCGCTCTTTCAAAGAGCGCGAGCTGAACTCGAGACGAGCTTCCTTGGACTAATCGGCGAAACTCCGGCGCGGCCCGGCTGCATTCCTGGCCCGTCGTCCCAGTAGCCGTCGCAACAATTTCTTTTGCGGAGTTCGATCATGAGGAAAAGAGCCGGTCTCATCGCGATTGTTGCGATCAATGCATCTACGGTTCCCTCGCTTGCGGCCGAGTGTATCTCAAACAAGGACATCCACGCCTCTTGCGCGCGTTGGCCGACGGTACAAAGCCAACCAGCCGATGCCGCCGACAAGGAAAGGAATTGTCACGCCTATGCCGCCTCAATCTATGAGCCGGTGATGTTACGGCAGGTCGCTGCTGAGCGCGTCGAGGGCGAGCGGGTGTTGGATGTGCTCGATTCCGGCATCAACGCGTTCAACGACCTGCTCGCAACGAAGTGCGGCGGTTGAGCCACGCTACTCCTCAATAAATTGTAATCCGCGAGGTGCGCCGATGATCCTGATTTCTCTCATGACCACTTGGATGTGGTTCCAAATCCTCAGCGTATCGCCCCTTTTGTCTTTCGTACCGCGCCGTCGAGGAAGCGGCAACGCTGAGAGCTTGCGGCCACCGGTCCCACTCGAAGGAGGCTTGTACATGACCCGGATATTTTTCCATTGCTCGAACGCCAGGAAGGTGATCCTCGACTACCGCGGCACCATGGTGGATGATCTTGCCGACGCACGCGATCATGCGACACGTGTTGTGCAATCCTTCACCAACGAGCGTAGCCTCGCGGATTGGCGTGACTGGGTCTTGCACGTCAGTGATGATCAGGGCGATGAGCTCTTCGTTGTTCCGTTCACGTTTGTGCTCGGCAAGCCGAATTAAAGCTCCATGGTCCGGGCGATCCTTGGGCCTAACCACACGGTCCACCTGGAAGGTCAGGCGGCTGGAGCTCCGCGATGTCTCGCTTCAGCCTGGCGCTGCAAAATCGAGGAAGGCGCGGACCTTGATCGGCAGAAACCGCTTGGCCACGTACACGAGATCGACTGGCAGTGGTGCCGGCTGGAATTCATCGAGCAACGTTGTGAGGGCTCCGCGCTCGACGAAGAGATTGCCGCGGTCGCCAACTATGTCACTGCCCGCTCAGGAGCCAAGGGCTCATCGCTCACGGCACGGGACGTTACCAACCTGCGTATTGATTGGCGGAGTGACCAGAAAGAATCATCGCGGAGCACGAGATGACAAAACAAATTGTGCAAGTTCCGAATCTGGATGGATTGTTGCTTCTTCGTGAACTGAACCATAGAGTAGATAACGAGCTCACCTGCACTATCTGCACGGTTTCAGCAAATGCAATCAGATCTGATAACGCAGCTGTCAAGGCAGCGCTGCTCGACGTCGTCGACCTGCTGCACCAATGGGCCGATGTTCATCGAGCGTTGCGCATGCCGGATCAAAAACGCCTCACCGATGTCGCGAAGTACCTCCAGCAGCTTTGCTTCACGGTGACGAAATATCGACTAGAACGCCTGGCGATACGGGTCTTGTTCTCAGGGGACGATCTGCTGCTTGAAGGTGAACGCTGCTGGAAGGTTGGGCTGATTGTATCGGAGCTGCTGACCAATGCGGGACGACATGCGCAATTCGACGGTAGACATCCAGAATTGCGAGTCGAATTGCTGCTTGCAGGCGACATCGTAAGATGTAGGGTCAGCGACAATGGCTCGGCGTCTGAGCCGTTTGGGCGCGGCGAAGGGTTAGGGGTCATCGGCGAACTCGCAAGTAATTTGGGTGGTCGCGTTCATACGACCTGCGCAGCCGAAGGATCTTCTTTCCTTCTCACGTTCCCATTGACTCATACCGAGCAACGGGCCGCCGCCGCAACTCATGTTGTTCTGTTCAAGCGGAGGAAGATGCGCCGCCCTCGCCCGTAGACCGTTTCCTGGAGCGGGGCGCCCGGCGTAGAAAAGGAGCATACTGCAGGTGCTTGACCATATCATCAAGTTCATGACGCTTGGGTCGGTTGTTGTTGGTGTGATCACCATCTACACCGCATTGCATACCAACAATCGGCGCTTGGGCGCGGACATCTATCTCCGCTATTGCGATCGGGTCTCTGACTTGCGGCGTGCTCTTCCAATAACCGCCTTTGTCGAGCTTGGGGCCGCCGAGCCGAGACAAATAACGCCGGAGGAGCGCCGGACAGTTCATGAAATTATCTACTCAATCTTCGAACTGTATGAGCTTATGCTGCACGGCTTCCTTCCTCCGGCGATCTGGAGGATCAGGGAGCCTGATATCGAGCGACTTCTTTCCTTAAGCATTTTCCGGGCAGAATTGGCGGCTCTACAAGGCAGATTTGATACGCATCCGCGTTTCAGAAGTTGGCTCGAGCAAACTAGTCAAAAGCGGACATAGGCTGGCAGAGCGGTCTCGCGGAAGTCATTGGCCTGGGGCGGGGAATGGAGCGCCATTCAGAGTAAAACCGCGAACCCGTATGTAATTGAAATTGCGTTGCACGACGCCGTTGACCCGGCGGTCGTCGGAGCCGGTTTCGGCCCTCAAGCTGGACTGCCGAGCATTTCGCTACGCGCCCCGCGACTCCGCGCGCGTTGGCCGCCTCTAAGGGATGACAAGCGGCGCGCGGCGCTCGCTCTTCGCGATTGATTCATTGCCCGCAAACAGCGCGGCGAGCCACTCGATGAACACCCGAACCTTTGTGCTCATGTATCGATTCGGCTGATAGGCGGCAAAAACGGGAATGGGGTCCGATACCCAGTCGTTCAGGACGGTTTCGAGCGCTCCGCTTTGAAGGTGTGTGGTGGCGGAAAAAGTGAAAGCGTGTACGACGCCGAGACCGGCCAGGCTCATGGTCAGGCACGCCATGAAGTCGTTCGAACTGAGACCGTGCCGATTCTGCACTTCCACGCGTTCACGACCTTTCGCGACCACAATCGGAAAGGGACGCTGGGTCCGCGAAGCAATGGTTCGGATGACGACATGGCCATGCTCAAGGTCCGACGGATGCGAGGGGCGTCCATATCTGCCCCAGTACGCTGGCGTCGCACACAATATCTGCTTGACGGCGCCGATCTGTCGCGCCGCGAGCGATTGATCGAAGATCTCCCCCGCGCGCACGACGCAGTCGACGCTCTCTGCAATGAGGTCGACCGGTCGGTCACTGAGTCCAAACTCGAACTCGATGTCCGGATAACGCGCGACGAACGCCGGCAACGCGGGAAGGATGACGGACTGGCCTAACGGCATCGGCAGATCGACACGCAGGCGTCCTCGAGGGCTACTCTTCGCACGCGACATCGAGCCTTCGAGCTCCGCGAGGTCATCCATCAACTGGCGCGCGCGCTCGTAGTACGCAGAGCCATCCGCTGTCGTCGACACTTTGCGCGTCGTCCGGTTTAGCAGCTTCGTGCCGAGTTCGCCTTCGAGCGATACGATCAAACGGCTAACAGCCGTCTTGGGTAACTCGAGCATCCGCGCAGCTTTCGTGAAAGTCCCGCTCTCGACCACTCGAATGAACGCCTGCATAGCCTGAAGTTTGTCCACGATCCGGCTCCTCGCTTTCCGCGCAATCTGTATTGTTTCACCGAAGAAACAATGTGGGACTGTAGCAGCGGTTTATCGCTTTGCACGCGCTCGCTATCGTTTACCCGTCGGAGCGACTGGCGACCTTCAGCGGTGCTTCGAACGGACCGACGGGCGACTCGTTCCGCTTTCAGGGTTGGGCCGAAGTTTGTTCTGTAAGGGGAAATTGTCATGTCCAACGTCGCGGAAACGACCGTCGCGGACCGCCCGAAGGCGGTGGTCATCGGAGTGGGGCCAGAGCAAGGGCTCGGCGCGGGACTGTCGCGCCGGTTCGCGGCAGAGGGGCGCCACGTCATCGTCGCGGGGCGCACCCAATCGAAGATCGATCGGGTACGCGACAGCATTGTCGAGGCCGGAGGTTCGGCGAGCACGGTTGTCATGGACGTGACGCAAGAGGCGGATGTGATCCGGTTGTTCGATGTCGCGATGCAGACTGACGAAAATGGCGGCAGCGTCGACCTTGTAGTGTACAACGCGGGAAACAATCAGCCTTCTGACTTGCGCACGATGGAAGCGGACGTCTTCGAATCGTTCTGGCGGTTGAATTGTTTCGGTGGGTTCCTTGTGGGTCGCGAGGCCGCACGGCGCCTTGCGCCACTCGGCCGAGGTTCGATTCTCTTTAGCGGAGCGACGGGCGCACTTAGAGGTATGCCGAACTTCGCCCACTTCGCGTCGAGCAAGGCTGGTTTGCGAATGCTCGCTCAAAGCATGGCGCGCGAATTCGGTCCGCTGGGCCTGCATGTCGCCCATATCGTGATCGACGGGGGCATCGACGGAGAGCGGGTACATACGCGCTTCACCGAGCACTTCAAGCAAATGGGTGCGCGCGGACTGCTCGACATCGACGCGATCGCCGATGCATTCTGGTCGCTTCATCGCCAGCACCGCTCGGCGTGGACGCATGAGCTTGATCTGCGTCCGTTCACAGAGCCGTTCTGAACCAGGGCCCCCACACAATGAATTCCGAGAAATCAACAATGAAGCTTATCGGTCCCTGGCTTTCCGGCTTTACCCGTCGGGTCGGCATCACGTTGAAGCTGTTAGGCATATCGTTCGAACATCTGGCCTTTCACGCCTATGAGCAGAAGGAACTTATCCGTCCTTTTAGCCCGATGGTGAAGGTGCCGGCGCTCGTGCTCGACGACGGCACGATTCTCTACGACAGCGGAAGCATCATCGAATACCTGCACGAAGCGGTCGGACTCGAACGCGCATTGCTCGCGCCCTCGGGCGCAAAACGGCGTGACGCGTTGCAGTTCGTCGGCATCGCGTCCGCGATCTACGCAAAGCTCGGCGATATCTACGATGAGTCGCTTCGTCCGCCCGAGCATCAGATTGCCACGATCGTCGATTCGTTGCGCCAGCAGGTGTTGGCTGGGCTTCAGATGATCGAGTCGCGAGCTGGCGGCGGCTGGCTGGTGGGCGGCTCGCTTTCGCAAGCCGACATAATGGTCGTCGTCACCTATCAGTCGTCGCTGGTATTCATGCCCGACGTCGTGAATGCAACCGCATTCCCCAGGCTTGCCGGACTGGCCGCGCGCGCCATGGAAATCGAAGCATTCTCCAGTACGTTTCCCTTCAAGCAATAGCGAATCCATGAGTTGTCCAGGCTGGAAAATTGAGCACTACTTTGGGGTCAAAGCCGCATCTTCACCTTAGGAGACGCTACCGTCCGTGCGAAGCCAAAACAGTCGAAGGCCCGCAAGGCGCTGTAGGCGTGGTGCTACGGATCAGAAAACAAATCCGTAGTATGAGCAGGAGTAGCTAGATGATTCACGTAGTCGTAGAAATCAAAGCAAAGCCAGGCCAGCGCGAAACCATCCTCAGCGCATTCAAGGCGAACATACCCGCGGTCCATGCGGAGCGAGGTTGCATCGAATATGCCACGTACGTTGATGCAGCGGGTTTCGGCACGTTCGCGCCCTATGGCGACGACACGTTTATCGTCATCGAAAAGTGGGAATCTGCATCCCACTTGATGGCCCACGCCAAGGCTCCTCACATGCTGGAGTATCAGGCCAAGGTCAAAGATCTGATCGAACGCCGGACTGTCCACGTTCTTTCGCCTGCATAGGTAGGGAGAATATCGTCTCCAGGAAGGAGGCTGTGTCATCGTGCCGACGGCCGGCACCTATGACAGGCTCGGAAAAATCGCATTTCCGGACGTTCCCGTCCGCTCACTTCGAAGCGGGTGGCGGATTCTGAACTAGGGCCTGATGAAGCTAAAGCGAGTTTCCATCGGTAGTCACTCTCCCGCGACTACACCGGCATAACCCCGGCCGTAACGGGGGGCGCTTGGGGAGTGCTGCGAAGCCGGCCTAAGCCAAACCGTTCTTCGTCGGGGACGAAATGTACGCGGCCGGGCTACCGGCGGACAGCACTTCTTGCGTGGTTGATGAAGATTCTAGAGGGAACGAGGTCATGGATTTCCACTACTACGAGCCGGCCAAAGGTCACGGGCTGAAGCACAATCCGCTCAACGCAATCATCGCGCCACGACCAATCGGATGGATCTCCTCCCGGAGTTCAGCTGGGTTAGCCAATTTGGCGCCCTATAGCTTTTTCAACGCGTTTCTCTACGACCCACCAGTCATCGGCTTTTCGTCAATATCTTGGAAGGATACCGTCCAGAATGTCTCGGAAACGCGGGAGTTTGCCTGGAATCTCGTGACTAAAGAACTTGGCGATAAGATGAATCAGACATCAGAGGGGTTTCGCCACGGGGTCAATGAATTCGAGGTCGCCGGCTTGACCCCCGTAGCCAGCCGGCACATCCGCGTTCCGCGGGTCGGCGAGAGCCGAGCCTCAATGGAGTGCAAGGTATCCGATATTGTTTCCCTTCGGTCCGCAAACGGAGAAAAGACAGATGGATGGCTTGTTCTTGGAGAGGTGGTCGCAGTCTACATCGACAGGGCGTTGATCGAGGACGGCATCTACCAGACTGCGTTAGCCAATCCGATACTCCGCTCAGGACGCGGCGACGAGTACATTCAAGTAACTCAGGATCGCATGTTCGAGATGCCGCGACCACTTGGCAGCAGCCATCCGGATTTTCATGGTTCGCGCGGCTCGTGAAGCGTTGAACGGATGGGCTTGGGTGGGTCCATCACATCGTTTGAACCCATTCAGGAGTGATCATGTTCGAAAAATCTGCACTGGCCAGAGTATTTTTCTCGCTAGTCGTCGCAGCCGGGGTTTCCTTCTCGGCGCAAGCCGAACAGGCTCTGCATAAGGGGCAAGCGCCGGGCTACTTCCGCACGAAGGTCGGCGCTCTTGAAGTGACCTCGCTCTATGACGGGGCTGGTGCGTTTCAGTTCGACTGGTTGAAAGGCAAGCCTGCTGCGATTGAAGAGATCGGAATTGCTGCCACGGCCAACCCGCATTTCTTGGACGGAAACGAGGCCGGATTCCTTGTTAACACTGGCGCAAAGCTGGTTCTCGTCGACGTCGGCGCGGGTCCGTGGTTTGGTGGCAGTGCCTTTGGTCACCTTGGCGAGAGCCTGCGGCAGGCTGGCTACAAGCCTGAGCAGATTGACATGGTGCTGGTCACGCACCTGCACTCCGATCACGTCGGTGGCCTGACATCCAAGAGCGGCGAGCGCCAGTTCCCGAACGCTCAGATTTACGTGGCTCAAGCCGAGAGTGACTTCTGGCTCTCAAAGGAAATTGCCGCCGGGGCACCGAGCAACGCCAAGCCGTTCTTCGATGCCGCCCAAGCGATCGCTGCCCCGTACATCAAGGCTGGCAAGTGGCACACGTTCCAGCCGAACGAGAAGATCCTTGACGGGATGACTGTTGTGCCGCTGCCGGCCCACACGCCTGGCCATTCGGGTTATCAGTTCGAATCCGAAGGACACAAGATCCTCTTCTGGGGCGACACCGTCCATTCCATCAATGCTCAGCTTCCCGACCCCGACGTGGCGGCAGTATTTGACATTGACGTGGAAGGTGCCATTGCACAGCGGACGAAGCTGCTCGAGGCCATTGCTGGGAAGGACGTCTTGATCGCGGGGCCGCATTTGGCGTTCCCGGGGCTCGGTCGCGTGTTTAAGGCGCGTGGTGCCTACCACTGGGCTTCGACCTCGTACTCCAATCGCTGGGAAGAACGATAAAACCGAGCAGGGCCATTCGGCGCTCGCGCTCCCATTGATGCCTATACGTCACCGTTCGCCATATCCGGAGATCAACATTTCGATGCTGGAGCGTGACAGCCTCGCGATCAAAGAGAGTGTCGCGGCAACATCGCTGAGATTGACGTCTTCACTAGGCTACCGCACCGCGCAGACATCGAGGTCGGACGAGTTGAAAGTTCTTGTCCCGGCGCCCCATCCTCTGGCGGACCAGGAGCAAGTCGACTTTGCGGAAACACTTGACGATGAGCACGTCGTGTTGCGCGTCGGCACCCACTTGCGCTTCAGATGCAGACGCAGCGAGGCCAAATAGGGAAGGTGCTGCGCGCGAAGGTCGAAGTGTCTTCGTATGACGCGTTGTGCAAGATGGTTCAGGTGGGCATGGGGGGCGAAATATTGCCTTCCGGCAATGCAGAGTTTGTACGTCCTGCCGGACACCCGGCCGCTTAAGACTGGTACGCTACCACGACGGCGAGGGTAGGCGGCTCTGAGAGTCCGCTCCGAGCTCGCGACGAGCTTCTTCGGGCTGATCGACAAAGTGTCGGCGCGGCCGGGCTGCATTCCCGGCCCTCCGCCTCCGTCACCACAGGAAGCCGGTATCGGCATTGGCGTTTGTGCAGTCACGACGGTCGTTGACTGATCTCGTGCCGCTTGCATTCGCTGCGAAAAAGCGGCTGCTCGTCGTTGCTAAGCCAAGGCTTAGGTGAGACAACCACCGCAGTACTCGGAGCAACGCGAGTACAATAGATCGTGGGCTCGCGGAATTGTAACTCTTTCTCAACAATTCGTCTTGCGGGGCTCGATCATGAGTAGAGTAGGATTTCTCGCGTTGGCTGTGGCGATCAACGCGTTCACAATTCCTGCAGTTGCGGCGGAGTGTGCGTCGATCGAGGACATCGACGCCTCCCGTTCGCGCTGGGAGCTGTTGCGCAGCCAACCGACCAAGGAGGCCGACAGGGACAAGATCTGCCGCGCCTACGCCATGTCGTTTTATGAGTCGGTGACGCTTCGGCAAGACGAGGCAAGATGCGCCGGCGGCGAACGAAACCTCGCTGTGCTTGACTCCGAGATCGACGCTTTCAACGATCTGCTGGCGACAAAGTGCGGCCGTTGAATCCCAACATTGCCGGCGGGTGACAATTCCGAGGTGTGCCGATGATCCTGTTTCCGCTCATGACTGCCTGGATGTGGTTCCAGATCTTCAAAACAATGCCGGGGCTGGCACTTTCTGCCGGCACGGAAGGATCGCAGTGCTGAGATCCGTGACGAACGTCCTAGGTGAGGGAGGATGAGCATGACACAGGTGTTCTTTCACTGCTCGAACACGAAGAAAGTGTTCCTCGATCGTCGCGGCGCCGAAGTCGACGACCTTGCCGAGGCACGCGATTTTGCGACCCGCGTCGTGCGGTCCGTCACCAACGAGCGCAGCCTCGAGGACTGGCGCGATTGGGTCGTGCATGTCAGCGACGACCAAGGCGATGAGCTCTTCGTCATGCCCTTCTCTTTGGTCCTCGGCAAGCCGCATTGAAGGTCGCCATGCTCTGGACAGTCGATTGGGCCAGGCAGCACCAACTAGGAGGCAGGCGGCTGCAGTTCCGCGAAGGCTATGGCTGAACGAGGAGCGATCATCGGTCACACCCTATGGCGCGGCGGACCAGCGCACCATGTTCACTCCCGATCGCATCGCGATCGAGAAGCTCGACGGAACCCTGGTCGCGGAGCGGCTTGCGCCCCGAGATTCATTCGCCGGGCACCAGATGCACGCGCCCTGGGATCCTCTGCATCGCGCTTTATTTCAACGGCGAAGCGCTATGGACCTATCTTGCGACGCCATTTGCCTTCGCAATGGACGGCTTCCGTGTCGAGGAGACTGCACTCTGGCAGGAGGGGAAGGAGACGTGGCGAGTGCTGCGTGTCTATTTTCCGGGGGCGATCGAGACGCATTGCCAGGTTAAGGACTTCTTTTTTGACGAGCGGTTTGAACTCCGGCGGCACGACTACAGTGTCAATATCGCCGGTGGCTTCCCGGCCTCGCAACTGATGCTGGAATACACCGAGGCCAACGGGCTTCGTTTGCCGAGCAAGCGGCGAGCGTACAACCCCGGTCCCGACCGGCGTCCGATCCTCGACATGCTGATGGTTTCGATCGACCTCAGCGAGGTGGCGTTCTCGTAGACAATTTGGGCCGATCGAATGAAGGCCTGATTTTGACACCTGGACCATAACACGAACTTTTGTTTCTTCGTTACCGCCTCACAGCCTTCAAAGCCGCAGTCGATGAACCTAGATCATTTAAAGGAATGATGATCATAATGTAAAAGGAGCCATCCATGGGTGAGGTTATTCCATTCGTCTCAAAGGCCGAGCGCGAGCGCATTCGCCTGATCAAGGAAGCGCGCGCGATATATGACAGTGTCTTCCCGCCGGATGGTCCCGTCGATGAACAGGGCAGCGAAACGCCGGTAGTCCATCCGTTTAGCGGCGGGGGCTCCGTGTCGTGATCAAGATCATCGCCGTGCTCTGCAGTTTGTCTTCTCCGGCAAACTGCCACGAGCAGACGGTCACTTCATCGGATTTCGCCGATGTCTCCTTGCAGTCGTGCCTGATGGGCGCCCCGCAGCTTGCCGACTGGATGAAGCAGCATCCCGCCGAACGCCTGGCAGCGTGGCGTTGCGTAATCGGCCAGGAGCACGGCAGGGGAGCCTAGAGCGCATTCGCCACGATTTGCCAAGATTCGGTTTGCTTTACTCGTACCGACGCTCGGCGTCGGATACCAGTCTATCTCGCGAAGACAGACAGCTTCGCGACTGCCCCGGCGCCGGACCCCCGTCCCTTCGCCGCGGTTTGCGGCGGCCGGTCCTTCTCTCCCTCTCAAGGACCGGCCGCCCCTTTTAAGGTCCGATACGGCAACGCCGATCGAATGCACCATGTCAACCGGCGTTCAAATTTGGCTCTGACGCAATTTTGGTGCAGCTCACTCATTCGGCACCTATCAGTCTGGCTTGAAGCAGATCGATTTTTCCGCGGCCGTACATTTGGCGTCTGACGAGCTTGAGGCGTGTGATCTGCCCCTCGGTCTGTCCATTGGACCAGGGCGAAGTGATCGCTGCGCGAACCGCCGCTTCATCGTTCGTAACGCCGCGGGCGAACGATACGACGAGACTGGCGCGAGCGCGCTCGATCCAGGGCGACAACTCAGCGGCAGCTCTGCGCCGGATCATCGCGTGGAATTCGGCTGCGATCTCTCGAGCTTCGACGAGGGTGGGAACGCCAGCTTCGACGGCGACGACGGTGATCGTCTCCGCCTTGGAGAGCGTATCCCGTCCGACCGTCATAAGACGAACGATTGTTCTGGCCGATGGGATCCGGTGGAGGTTTTCGATATCAGCCTTTTCGGACCGCCGTCTGCGGGTCGTCCATTCGCCGACAACGCGAAGGGAGCCTCGGAAGCCGCGCACCCTTAAGCGGCGCCAAAGTTCAGCGCCGTTTCGGCAACCGGCTGCCCATTGGTCATCGAGCCATGGCAGATGCTGATCGAGTGAGTTCTGCCGGGTCCGGAAGATATCGTGACGTTCGCCACGGATCATCTGCCGTACCAGCTTTCTGCTATGGCCGGTCTGGCGCACGATCTGCTTGATCGGCGTTCAGCCTTTCGGCAGGCCCAAGATAGTTGCGTTGGTCTCTTCGCGGCGGAGATAGCCCTCATACTGGAGGCGCTCGGCCGCCGTGAGCAGCTTGGGATCGATTGTCGTTGCCCCGATCGCGCTGCGGATATGGCGCATCGATTTGCGGACGGCATCGAGGAAGGCCCGACTGGCGTTCTCCATCAGACGCCACCGATCCGCGACCTGTACCGCCTGCGGCAGGGCCTTTGCCGGAGCTTCGCCATATCCCCCACCACGGTCACGGGCAATGATCGTGATCGTGGGATGAGCAGCCAGCCAGGCTTGGGGGGTCGCGGGCTCACGATCCGGCAGCAGCGTGACGATCCGGCGCCTTTCAAGATTGCAGATGATGCTGGCGTATCGGTGATTGCGCCGCCAGGCCCAATCATCGATGCCTATAACCCTGAGCGGGTCGGCCGGCGGACGACTGCGGCGTCGAACCACACGCAGGAGCGTGTCTTTGCTCACCGGTAGCATCAGCCGCTTTGCGAAGCCTGCTGCTGGTCGACCGCCAAGCGCCAGGCCGAGGTGGTGGACGATAGAGTCCAGTCTCCCCGTGCGTCGCGCCGACGGAGCCAGTACGCATTCGGCGAAGCGCTCAGTGAAGATCTGGCGTCCGCACAGGACAGCGTCGCGGCGGAAGCGGCGAGCGATCACCAGGAGCTTTACAATCCGCCCCGAACGCGAAGATCGGTCACGCGCCGTCGATAGCGGCTATGGACGCGTCGGGAAACGTTCCGCACGACGGACACAGACCAACGCTTCCGGACGCTCGGACCTCAACAACGGCCTCATCGTCTTCGTAATACGCACTCTCTACAACAAACCCACGCGGCACCAGACTGGAGCGCTGGAGTGCTTGCTGTATGGCGCTGATTCTCCCCCAATCAAAACGCCAGACATCCCCCAAACTGCATCAAAAGTGAGTCAGAGCCAATACCGCAAGCCGAAAGACACCGATCGCGAACTCATCAAGGAAATGGTCAAGAACGAGGACATCCGTCTCCTCGTCGCGACCGACGCCGCCTGCGAAGGACTCAACCTGCAGCACCTCGGCAGCCAGATGAACGTCGACATGCCATGGAATCCGTCGAGGCTTGAGCAGCGGAAAGGGCGCATCCAGCGCATCGGTCAGTTGCGCGACGTCATCCACGTCGTGAACGTGCGGTACGCTGGCACGGTCGAGGACGACGCGTACACCGCCCTGTCTGAGAAGCCGTCCGCTACTTCCCGCAGCGGGTCGAGACCATCAGTTCGCCGATGGAGAAGCGCTACTGGAACGACGTGGCGGACGATGCCGGACTCGACTGGGAGTTCACCGAAAAGGTGCTCTCGTCCCATGACATCGCACATGCGACAGGGTTGGCGATGAGCCACCGCGCGGAAACTTTCAGGCGGTGACCGCTTTACCCAGCAGTAAGAGTTCGTGCAGCGGAAACGGCGACACGGTGTCGTCGTCGTACTGGGCGTGGACCGATCGCAGACGATGCGCTAGGAGCCGGAGCTCGGTGAGATCGTCGCCGTCCTGGCACAGGGCGACGCACACCTCGTCGACGGACGAGACCTTCCTCGGTTTGTTGTCCATGGCCCTGTTGTCGCCGGTCGGCAGATGGCGCGATACTGGCATCGCGCGGCCGACGGTCTTGGCCGAGACGGGCTTCCGCTTGAGCGCGTAGCCGGTACGCTCGGCGTTCGCTCCCCAGACGAACATCCCGGTCGGCCACTGGGTCTCGTCGTCGACGTAGTAGGACGGCAGCTTGCTGGCGTTCGCCGAAAGCCTGATGAGCCGCACGTTGCCCAAATCGGCGGGTGTGAAGACCCGGTTGCCGATCGCGATGCGGTCGAAGACCAGCTTGCCGTTCTGAATGGTGGACATCCACTTCTCGCCGAGCGTGTCCATGTCGGCGAGGACGACGGTTTCACCCGATCGGTCGATCTGCTCGAGCACCGTCGCGTAGAACGTGTGGAATTTCGCGACGTTCTCCTCGCTCCGCGAGCGGCGGAAGCGTTCGTTGACGCCGGAGAAGATGAACAATGCGGCCTCGGCGTAGGGCAGCCAGCTCGGTTCGCCGTCCTCCTGGGGAATCGCGCACTCCAGAATTCCGTCCCTGGTCCGCACCGCGAGCGGAAAGGCCTGCGCCCGGATTGATCCGCCGCCGACGTCCTGCGCGTTCCTCTGGATCGCGGCGACGGCCGCCACGGCGAAGGGAAGCTTCTCCTCGAAGACGGGCACGACGCCCAGCATGCGCAGCAGATCGCGCACCGCCGCGCGGATCTTCGGATTCTCCTCGCCGTCGCCGCCGTCCTCGACCAGCATTACCTGAGGGAGAAGACGCTCGCTGGCGAGCTCGCTCCGCGCGACCGCGTACGGATCGGCGACGCCGGCGTTGCGGTGGGCCGACGGCATTTCGAGGATGGCGCAGCCAATCTCCGTGCCGTCGGCGCGGGTCGCGCGGACGTGGGCCCGCATCTCGGCGCCGATCCGGCGGTTGGCCTCCTCCTGCTTGGAGCGGCGGATCTCGGTCTGCTGCTTGTCGGTCTTGCCGGCCTCCTCGGCCGCCGTCAGCTGGATCCTGGGCAGCGCCTGCGCGAGCACGTCGGAAACGGCCGGGATCACATTGATGCGCAATCCGTCGTTCCAGATCAGGGAAGCGCCGTCCACGGCATCGGGAACGCCGAGATAGTCGCCGATCTGCTGCACGACCGCCCGAGGCGTGGCCTCCTGCAGGCGAAAGATCACGATGTCCAGACCCCGGCTCGTTCCGATTGCCTTCAGGGTCCTGGACAGGGCGGCCCGTCTCAGGCCCTTGGCTTCCTCCCTGCCGTCCTCCTTCACGTGTCCGAACGGTCCCTTGACCGGCATCTTCCCGCTCAGGCGCGTCAGCGGCGCGGCGCGGGAGATGCCCGCTGGTTCGAGATGCCGGTCAATCGCCGTGGCGATGTCGTTGCGGTCCGGCCAGCCCACGCCGCTGCCGCCGGCCATGAACCTGTCGCCGCTGCCCGGCGCGAGGCGCGGAAGGACCCAGCGTCCCTCTTCGCCCACGACGATATGGGTGAGATCGGCCTCGGCGAGACGTGCCGCTCCGGCCAGGCGCCCGACGAGATCGAAGACACGGTGCTCGTTCTGCGACTCCCATTTCGCGACGATGTCCTTCGGGGCACCGCGGCCGAACACTGCCTTCCAATCGACCGTGGCCTTGAAACGGAACGCCGCGTGTCGGTAGCCGGCAAAGCCCGGTTCGCCGCCCACCGACGGCACGAAGACGTCCAGCGATCGGGACGGATCCGACACCTTGTCGTATCCCTGAACGGGGCCCCAGTTGCGGATCGAGGGGCGCGCGAGGACGTGCACGCCGTGCCCCTTCCGTTCGGGAAAGGTAGCCGTCGAGACAGTAATCACCTCGCTCCAGAGCGCGTCCGAACCGGTTCGCGCGCGGGTCGGTGGAAACGCCACGAGCTCGACGCCGCCGAACAGGTCGGACCGCGGGGTCTGAAGCACCATGGTGCGTTCCTGACCGGTGGCGAACTGGATGGTCTTGCCGGCGAGACGCCGCGCGGCGAGGGAGGTCAACGCGTCGAAGAGCCTGCTGTCCTCCGGCACCGCGCACGTCCCGTCGTGCGTGCGCATCGCCGTCGCGACTGAAATCGTCGTCCAGTTCCTGTCGTCGTCGACCGTATTGGCGATGTCGGCGCGGAGGTCGGCATCCCTTTTCGGATAGATGAGGCCGAGCCAGAGCGACAGGCTGGCGCGCACGCGCTGGGCGATGTCGGCGCGGTCGACGACGTCTCCGGCCTGGAAATAAAGCGACAGGCGAGGCGGGCCACCGTCGCGGTCCATCTTGACGTAGGCCGTTTCCGGCACCAGGAACGCCACCACCTCGGCCAGCCCCGCGACGACGATGCTCACCGGCATGTCGATGCGCTTGGTCTTCTCCTGCAACCACTGCGCCAGGATTTCGTGCGCCTTCGACGCCAGCGTGAAGCGGACGAGCGAGATCTCCTTCGGCAGGTGCTCGGCTGTCCACACCGCGACCTGAAGCGTATCGACGTTAGACACGGCGAAGTCCCTCCGTTTTGGCCAGAGCATCATGGAAAGGTTCGTAGAGCAGCTTCGCGACTTCGCGCGCAGGAACGTCGCCTCCCGACGTCATCGCCTGCTCCAACTGGGACAGGCACTGGACGAGCACGCTCGAGTCCCCGCTGTCCCCGCCTTCGCGCGCATCGAACGAATGCGGAGCGAACGCGTAGTCGACGAAGCCGACGAAGACCGGACATCCCCCGCGTATGCCGCGCCCGACCGTCTGCCAGATCGGGGTCAGCAGATCCCAGGCGAACTGCGCCTTGAACTCCGGCGGAAGACTGCGATAGCCGAAACGGCCGCGCTCCAGGGACTGCTTGACGAGGTTAGTCGCCGCATACCGCATCCTTCTCGCCCGCGAGGACATGCCCTCGACGGAGGCAACGCCCTTGTCGAAGCGCTCCTGCGCGAACCTGTTGAGCCGCCCGATCGTTGGAGCGAGATCGTCGGGGCGTGGATGCAACCGATGCAGGAAGTAGATGGTCGAGATCGCCGCCTTGCCCGGACGGTTCAGGATGTTGTGGCCGCGCCCGACGATCTGGACGGGCGCGACGATGACCGACTTTTCCGGCTCCAGGCCGAACCTCTCGATCAAGGACCGCGGCATCCTGCGGGCCTGCACCAGGCGGACCTCGCCCTCGTCGTCCGCGCGGTCGGGAACGACGCAGAAGACCTTCCAATCGGGATATCCGTTGGCTTCGAGCTCGGCGGCCAGCGCCTCCGCCACGATGGCGGCGTCGGCGTAGCTGTTGGTCACCAGCAGACCGCGCCGGCGATCGTCGAGCGCGGTCGCGCTCCAGCCCTTCCACTTCTCCGTCATCCGCCACCAGTCGGATTCGAAGCGGTTCATGCCGTCGCGCCGCGTTGCGAAGCGCTCCGCGATCGCCGCGAGATTTGCGCGGCGCGCCTTCTGGTTCATGCCCGAGATCCTGACCTGCGCCCCGTCATGGTCGCGGACGTCGACCAGCGCGAACACCGAATGTCCGATCGCCTCGAGTTCGGCGTCCGGTTGCTTCAGCACGCCCTTGACCGGGACCTGCACGTCGAAGGACGGCGAGGCCGTGTCCATGGGCCGGCCGGTCTTCGGATGCTTCCGCCTCCCGCTGCCGCCCGCCCAGCTCGTTCCGGACAGCATGAGGACATGCGGACCGGCCTGGCCCTCGGCGGCCAGCAGATCGTGGAGATGGGTCAGAAGGTGCCGGCCGACGCCGAGATGCGTGATCAGGGTCAGCTTTCCGCCCATGGCCGTCCGCGTCTCGTTGGCCGGCTCGTCGTAGAACAGGCCGAATGCGGCGCCGGCTGGGTTCGACGGCAGGAGCGTCCGATAATGCTTCAGAAGGCTGTTCGTCCGCCCCAGGAGGTGGCCTTCGTCGATGTCGAAGTCCCGCGCCACCGCCGGCTGGGTTTTGATCAGCCAGTTGTAGTGGCTCAGGGCGAGATCGGTGACCGTCGCGAGCAGAAGCGCGAGCGCGTTGCTCCGCCGGTCGAGCCGCTTGCGCGGCGGTCCGGTCTCGTCGACGGCGTTCAGGATCTGCAGCGGTCCGTCCAATTGATTCCCGATTTCGCCGACGAGGGATTCGTAGTAGTCGGCGACCAGTATCTCGCGAGCCACTTCCTGCAGCGCCTTAGCGGCGTCGGCAAACTTCACGTCGGTGAACTTGGGCCCGGATGCCTCGGCGCCGTCCTCCTCGTCGCCGTCTTCCGACACGGAGGAGCGGTCCGAATAGTGGCGGATCGCGCCGGCGACCTTGATGATCTCCAGAAACTGCCTTTCGTAGTCCGGATTGTCGAACGTCAGGTCGGCCGACGGCTCGCTCGCTTCCATCCGCCGCCGCCAGAGGTCGTAGAGGATGCTGCCGGCGGTGAAAGGAGTGTTTTCGTAGAATGCCGTCAGCGCCTCGCGTTCGTTCTGCAGGATCGCATAGATCGTGCCGATCAGGCGGAAGAAGACGTAGAAGTTCGACTGCCACTTCGTGTTCACGGGCTTGCGGAACTGGGCGCCGCTCTTGTCGCGCAGCGCACCGGACGAGCGCAGCCCGATGCTGGGAGCGTAGACGTCGGGCGCGTCGCCCATGATCGGGGATCTTGGCGCGAAGATGTCGTCGAATGCCTTCTGCACGCCGTCGACCTCGTCGACGACCACCAAATCGACCGTGTACTGCAGCAGTTCGGGGATCGTGACGTGCCGGTCGATCGTCCACTTGTCGGGCGTGATGTGCACGAACGCCTGCGGCGTCATGATCACAACTTGGGCGTCGACGAAGTCGCGCTGCTGCTCCTGGGCGGGACATCGCATCCACAACGGACACGACTTCGCATGGACGCTGTCGCCGACGTCGTCGATGTCGTCCTGCTCGTCGTTCGCGGCCGGTACCGCCTTCTGCTTCAGACTGTGGCATTGCTTCTCGGCGAAGCCCGGATATCCCGGCCGGGCGTCGGGAGCGCCTTCGACGATCTCCGGCGCCTGCTGCATGCCGTCCAGAGGACAGGCGGTGCTGAACCCCTCTGACAGGTCGCCGAGCGACGACAGGGACCAGCCGGTCGGGTCCAGTCCTCGCTGCCAGTAGATCGAATTGAGGTGCTTTTCCCGGTTCCGGAGGCTCGCGAGGACCGTCGCCTTGACGCCGTGGTGCCGCAGACGCGCGGCGAGTACGGATCCCTGGATCGTGTCGGTCGACAGCACCGCGATCCTCTTTCCGCTGCCGCCGAGCGTCAGCGTCAGAAGTAGCCCGAGCACCAGCGTCGACTTACCAGATGACAGCATCCCCACGACGTGGACCGCGCCGTCCAGCGTGATGTCCTTGCCGTCGAAGAATCCCGAAACGTCCTCCGGCCTGAGCTTTCGAAGGCGTTCGACGAGTCTCAGCGGCGGCAGGCTTTCCTTCGGCCAGTCGTCCTGCGCCTCGCGCGCGTCGACACGTTCGGCGATCTCGAGCATCTTCCTCAGCGCGATCCTGATCGGAGGATTCACGGCCCGCCGGACGAGGTCGTGTCTGCGGGCCGCCTCCGGATCGGCGGGGACGGGGGGGACGCGGTACACCAGCTTGGTGCGCCCGTGATCGACGGTGAACGTCGCCTCGCCCGGGTCGGCGACGCGAAGCTTGCGGGTGGACCATGGGACCTGCGCGGCGAAAGTCCGCTCGATCTGCTGGAGGAGCGCGTGCGGAGCCGCGGCGCGGCGGTTCACGCGGTCGGCCGCGATGTCGTGGCAGCGGACGGTCGCCGGCGTCCTGACGTACTGCGCGGTCGCGTCAAGCCAGGCGGACACCGAGCCGAACCGGGAGCTGAGATGGCGCAGCGCTGCCATCGCGCTGCGCGCCTCGGGCGCGGCGGCTTCGTCCAGAAGGTGCGGATATCCCATCATCAGGAACGGCACCGACCTGAGCGTCTCGTTGGGCACGAATCTATCGATGTAGGCCAGGCACAGTTCGGTCTGCGCCAGCGTCCGGACCTCCTCGGCGTCCATCTCCTCCGTCGCGGGATCGACGATCGCGAGCGCCTTGCGATACGACGCGACGAATTCGGCATCCGATCTCATCAGGCGGCCTCCAGCTCGTCGACGAGTTCGGACGCGGTGCGCAATTCGACCGGCGACTTCGCGTAGGAGCTCCGGACAGCTTCGAACCGGCCGCGATAGCCGCGCGACATTTCGGGCATCCAGTCCGGCACCGCGACGAAGCATTCGTGGTCCTCGGCGTATTCGCGGAAGCCGGGAAACCGCGCCGCCAGATGCTCCGGCGACAGATAGTCCTTCACGTCGACCGCGATCCTGCGCTTGCCGTCCGGAGACGTCGCGGTGAGGTCGACGCGATCCAGGCCCGGCCAAAGCGCGCAGGTCCAGCCCGCCCGCGAGAGGGCCTTCTCGAGCTCCAATTCGGTTTTCCCCGGCAGGCACCAGTATGTCCTGAACGGCCGACGCAGATGCATGGCGCCGACGCGCCACTTCAGGCGCTTGATGTCGCCGGCCTTGGCCCGGCGGACGGCCTCGGGTGCGCGGCACTCGGTATGAAAGCCCGCTGACTCGCGACGCAGCACCGTCCCGCTGACGGCGCAGACCGGCAGGCTGCCCTCGAAGAGTAGCGCCTCTGGGATACGGTGGTAGAAGGCGTCGATGACCTGATCGATCCGGTCCACGGTGGCCAGCAACGGGTGCGTCAGCATGACGGCCGTCCAGTTCGACAGCACCGGGTTCTCGATGATCGTGCGCCGGACCGCTACGTAGACGTCCTGGCCGTCGCGGCGATCGGAGCAGATTCCGCGCAGCAGCTTGTAGCCGGCATTCTCGATTAGTTCGGCTTCGGGGTCCGCTCCGGGCATCGCGAGGTCGGCGCAGGCCGGGGTGATCTCGCCGGCTTCGATGAGGCGCGCCGCGGTGAACTGGCCGTCCGGATCCCAAGACAGATCGCCGGCCCATTCGTAGAGCGGCTTCCGGGCGACGCGCGCGAGCTCGGAGAGGTTCGTCGGCCATTCCTGCCGTCCGGAGGCGAAGTTGCTCGCCGCGGCGAGGTCGAAGCCACGCTGCAGTGAGACGGGATATCCGTCCTTGAGCCACCCGTGCTCGTCGACCTGCGTCTGGACGTCGAGAAGGCCGCGAGCGAACCAGGTCACGAGATCCTGCGGGGAGACTGGCGGCCGGTCGTCGCCGCCCTCGAGCCTGCCCAGCTGGGTCCAGACGTCCTGGGGAACGTCGCTGTCATCCTGGAAATAGCGATAGAGAGTCGCACGGCTGATGCCGAGCGCCTGCGCGGCCGCCGTCTTCCATCGTCGACCCATTCCGAGCTTCTTCCCAAACAATTCTTGGCAGCGCGTTTCGAAATTGGTAGCCATGCGGTCCTGATTCCGTGAGACAGTTGCGACAATACTGTCTCAAGTGTCTCATTGCAACCGATTCCAGGGAACTTTGCACAGGTTGATCGCCGCCATGGTCGAACATATCGAAAAAGGGTCCGCACCGGCGTGCGCCGAAAGCGCGGTCGGCTCCGAAAAGGCGCGTTCCGCGCCTGGAGATATGCGGCCGGCTCGAGTCGTACTACCTGGACGTGTTGAAATCAAAAAAATCAATCATTGCAGCCGTCAGGGAACTTGGCCGAGGATGGCTGCCGATTCCTTAGGCGGCCGCGGGCGGCGATCTCCGGCATCCCGTCGACCCCCTTCATAGAGGCGAACCGGAGTGGCGCAGTTCAACGATTGGTGCAGTTCGGCCGACGGGAAGGTCGGAACCCATTTTCGACGCATCATGACCGGAAAGCCGGCGACGCTCGCCTCGGGCATCGCTGCGACCGCGGCCATCGTGCCGGGCCACTACGCGTCCGAAGAACACGTGGCCCGCGCGCTCGCCCGCCTCGGCAAGCCGCGTGCCGCCGCCCTCATCGAGGGCAAGCTTCCGACGACGAAGCAGATCCGGTCGGGCGATCTTGGCGAGATCTACGCGACGGAATGGATCGATGCGCACAGCGGGGGCTATCGCGCGCCGATCAAGCGCCTGCGGTGGAAGGACCATCGCAACATGGCGATGCGCGGCGACGACGTCATCGCCATCCAGTTGGACGTGAAGACGCAGCGGCTCCGCTTCCTCAAGACGGAAGCCAAGAGCCGCGCCAAGCTCACAGCGAAGGTGCTCGCCGAAGCGCGTGCCGGTCTGGACAAGGACGGCGGCCTGCCGTCGGCCCACGCGCTCACGTTCATTTCCGAGCGGCTGGTGGACATGAAGAAGGATTTGCGGCTCGCCGACGCGATCGACGACGCCTTGCTCAAGCACACCATCCCGCCACAGAGCGTCACGCATCTGCTGTTCGTCTTCACCGGCAACGCGCCGGAAAAGCTGCTGACTACCGCGTTGCAGAACTACACCGGCAAGATCGGCCAGTGGGGGCTCGGCCTGCACGTGGACGGCCACAGCAAGTTCATAGGCGATATCTACGATAAGGTGATCGCCGATGCCCACAAACCCTGACGCGATCGCGGCCGACATCGCGGAAGCGGCGACCGCCGGTTTTCGGGCAAACCTGATCGCACGCGGCCAGGCCCGCGCAATCATCTGGCGCGACGGCGCCCTTCCGGCGGACGCGCCTGCCTTCGCACCCCAGCTCAGCTACGATCTGCATTCCTACGGATACGCGCTGCTCGGACTCGGGCTTCGCCTGCTCGAGCTCGGCGGTGACGCGGCGCGCGCCCGGATGGCCTTCGAACAGGCCGCGACCGCGCTCGAGTCGGTGATCGCCAAAGGCGACCGCGGCGAGGTCGACCGCGACTTCCATTTCGTGATGGCTGCGGCCAGCTATCATCTCGCGCATCTTTCGGCGCGTGCCTACTCCCTGCTCGCGATCGTCGAGGCCGACGAGAACTTCTCGCCGACGGAGCGGCTGCTCGCCCTGCTCATGCGGCGCGACTTCCGCGGCTTCCGCCGTACCGTGCTCGACTACAGGGCCTCAGGAGAAGGCAGCGACGAGCACATCGCACATGCCATCCAGGCCGCCATGGACGGCGCCGCCGAGGGCGAAGACGAGGGCGATGAGTTCCTGTTCGACGGCCTCGACATGGCGCTGACGGACTCGTTCATGGCGGCGATGTCCCTGTTCGTGCAGGCAGTGGAGCGCGGGGAGCGCGCGCTGGTCGACCAGGCGGTCGAGCGGCTCCGCACCGGCCTTTCGATCTGCGGCGAACTGAACATGTTGCCGCAATGGTGGACTCACCGTATCGCCATCCACCTCATCCGGGACCTTTGGTCGAACACCTTCCACGAAAGGGTGCCGCTTCAACCGGCGGGCGGCATCGCGGCCGATTGGCCGCGGCTGCGCGAGCTGTTCATCGCGCTGCTGCAGAGCCGGACCAGGGCGGAGATGGACCTCTGGCCGTCCCAGGTGGATGCGGCCGGCCGAGCCGTGGACCAATCGGACGATCTGGTGGTCTCGCTTCCGACCAGCGCCGGGAAGACCCGCATCGCGGAACTCTGCATCCTGCGCTGTCTCGCCGGCGACAAGCGGGTGGTCTTCGTCACGCCGCTGCGCGCGCTTTCGGCCCAGACCGAAACCACCCTGCAGCAGACCTTCGGCCCGCTCGGCAAGACGATATCGGCGCTCTACGGCAGCATCGGCACGAGCGGCTTCGACGAAGACGCAATCCGCGAACGCGACATCGTCGTCGCGACGCCGGAGAAGCTCGACTTCGCGCTCCGCAACGATCCGTCGCTGCTCGACGACGTCGGCCTGCTGGTGTTCGACGAAGGCCACATGATCGGCCTTAACGAGCGCGAGGTCCGCTACGAGGTGCAGATCCAGCGGCTGCTGCGCCGGACCGACGCCGCGCAGCGACGGATCGTGTGCCTGTCCGCGATCCTGCCCGACGGCAAGCAACTCGACGATTTCGCCGCCTGGCTGCGGCGAGACCATCCGGGCGGCGTGATCAAGAACGAGTGGCGGCCGACCCGATTGCGGTTCGGCGAGGTCGTCTGGTCGCCCTCGACGACGACCGCGCGGCTGAACCTGCGGGTGGGCGACGAGCGTCCATGGGTCCGTCGCTTTCTCGTCGGGGTGCCCCCGCCCAAGTGGGTGCGGCCGAAGCGCCAGCGCAAGATCCCGTTTCCTCAGGATCAGCGGGAGCTCTGCCTCGCGACGGCCTGGCGGCTAGTCGAGGACAAGCAGACGGTGCTCGTCTTCTGCCCGCTGCGCAAGAGCGTCGAGCCTTTCGCCGACGTCATCGTCGACCTGCATGAGCGCGGCGCGCTTCGATCGCTGCTCGAAGCCGACCCTTCGGTTCTGAAGACCGCGATCGCGCTCGGCCAGGAGTGGCTCGGCGCAGACAGCGCCATCCTCAAGTGCCTCCGCATCGGGGTGGCGCTGCACCACGGTGCGCTGCCGACCGCCTACCGCAAGGAGATCGAGCGGCTGTTGCGCGAGAACGTCCTCAAAGTCACCATCTCGTCGCCGACGCTGGCGCAGGGGCTGAACCTGTCCGCGACCGCCGTGATCATGCACTCGCTGCATCGCGCCGGCGAACGGATCGACGTCTCCGAGTTCAAGAACGTCATCGGGCGCGCCGGCCGGGCCTATGTCGACGTCGAAGGCATCGTGCTGTTTCCCATGTTCGACGATGTCGCGAAGAAGCGCCAGAGTTGGGAAGGGCTGATCGACGATCTCGGCGCACGCAACATGGAGAGCGGTCTGGTCCAACTGATCACCGCGCTCCTGAACAGGATGCACGCCCGTATCGGCGGCGACATCGACCACCTGACGGAATACGTCGTCAACAACGCCGCGGCATGGAGCTTTCCCGAGGTCGCCCGCGAGAGACCCGAAGCGCGAGAGAAGGCGCTCGCCGAGTGGGAACGCCACATCGCGACCCTCGACACGGCCATACTGAGTCTCATCGGCGAGAACGACGTCCCGGACGACGGAATCGAGGCCGCGCTCGACGACATCCTGCAGTCCTCCCTCTGGCACCGACGCCTGCATCGCTACAACGAGGCGTCCCGGCGCATCTTCAGGGCGGGCCTGGTCACGCGCAGCCGGCTCATCTGGAAACAATCGAACGCAACACGCCGTCGCGCCTACTTTCTCGCCGGCCTCGGACTTTCCGCCGGACATGCGCTCGACGCCATCGCGGCGGAGGCGAACCCACTCCTGGTCCAAGCCAACGCCGCCATCCTGATGGGCGACGCCGACGCGGCGATCACCGCGATCACGGGCATAGCCGATCTCGTCTTCACGTTCTATCCGTTCATCCCCGACACGATGCCGGACGATTGGCAGGGAGTGCTGCGGGCGTGGCTGCTGGGTCGCCCGCTCGCGACCATGGCCGTCGGCCGGGAGGCGGAAACGTTGCAGTTCGTCGAGGGCGGACTGGTCTTCCGTCTGCCGTGGGCGCTCGAGGCTATACGGGTCCGCGCCGCGACCCACGGCGACACTGTCGACGGCCTTGAGATGACCGACTTCGAGCTCGGCCATGCGGTCTCCGCCGTGGAGACCGGAACGCTGAACCGGTCCGCCTCGATCCTCATCCAGGCGGGCTTCAACTCGCGGCTCGCGGCCATCAAGGCCGTGACTGACACCGGCGCCACCTTCGGCAACGGCCAGGAGCTGCGACAGTGGCTGGCATCGAAGGACGTCATCGCCCGGAGCGCGCTCGCCGATTGGCCCACCGTCGAGACGAAGGCCATGTGGACGGAATTCCTACAAAGCTTCAGGCGAAGCGACAACCGCACGTGGGCCAAACGCGGATACACGACGAAGGTGGCGTGGCTCGGGGCGGCGCCGCCGCCGGGCACGGCGGTCCAGATCCACGACTTCGGCGGTCACCCGCGCGTGCTCGCCGCCGACGGC
Organism: Bradyrhizobium sp. CER78; assembly: GCF_029846235.1. Classification (GTDB taxonomy): domain Bacteria; phylum Pseudomonadota; class Alphaproteobacteria; order Rhizobiales; family Xanthobacteraceae; genus Bradyrhizobium. The sequence continues at coordinate 91,865 of NZ_JARVWP010000022.1, read as the reverse complement.
ACGCCGCTCGGCATGGTACAGGCCGCCCTCAACCCAGGACGGATCGGCCTGGCGCGCGCCCAGGTCTCGCATCACATGGGCAAGATCGACGTCTCCTACTTCGGTCCGGACGATTTCAACGCCGGCGCCGGCCCATAGGAGGGATGGCCCACCACGTCGGCAGGTGCGCCCCTCACGTGCGCGGACTGGCTACGGACGTCGAACCTGCGGCCGGAATACGGGCAGGGCCTCCTGGACGACCCTCGCGCCGATGGTAGTCAACGAGGCCAGACCGGCCCCCGGATCCGGGCGCTGCGGCTCCGCGACATCCCGCATCACCTGCGAAGTGCGTCCCCCCAATTATACATAGCCAGAAAGGGGTCGCTGACGTCGCTTCATTATGGTTAAGGGCCGAATTGGAATTGGAGGGCTCCTCTAGGACGCTCTGGCCATCCGGGAACGCCTCGTCCTGGGCTTCGAAGGTAAAGAACAGGCGCCGCAAAAGCCTGCCACAGTGGGTCAAACTGGCTCGCACGGCGTAAACCACGGAAATAGGAAGACTTCCGTCGGCCGGTTGCGGAGCTTATATTTGCGGAACAAAGGACGTTCCAGATGGCCGGCGAAGTGAACGAGGGAGTGGTCGGGGACACCGCGAAGCTGATGATGCATCGGCTGATCGTGCGGATGGTTCGTCGCGACCCGTCGCTGGTTGAAAGGGCCAAGATCGCCCACGCGCGCCAAGCGGACCAATTCGTCGACTGGCCGTTCGTGCGCGAGTGGGAGGAGCTACTTGCGCTTCCGACGAAAGAGCTTGCGTCCAGGCTTGTCAGCCGCGACCGCGAGATGGTGCGGCTTCGCAATTCGTCGCCGTTCTACTTGGCGGAGGGCGTCGATTTTGGCGGATACGACGCGCGAGTACGGTTGAGGCGGGCGGCGAGAAGGATTGTAGAACGAGGCTTGGCTACCGATCAGCACGCCACGCCTCGGGGACCTTGATGGTTGAGAAAAAGATACTCCGGACCCTCGAGGACCTACTCAGGGTGGTGAGAGCCCTCGCTTATGCAGGCGTCAAAGAACGCAACGAAGCTGATTAGACCCCCCTGACTTTTTTCCAGCTCAAAAATCGACGAAAAAATCGAGGGGAAATTCGATAGGCGTTTCAGGGAGATCTAAGATCGAGTCGTATTCAAAACGAAATCGAGTCGTTCTTAAGGGTGAAATCGAGTCGTTTTCAAAGTGTCCGCACAACACGGATATTCTTGGTGGGCCCGGCAGGACTCGAACCTGCAACCAGACCGTTATGAGCGGCCGGCTCTAACCATTGAGCTACAGGCCCCGCCGCCTTGCGGGCCGCGGGGGGGCGGCCGGCAACGGTGCGGGCTCCGTTTACAGGTTGCGTCGGGTTTCGGCAATGCCGCCCCGATCCGCCCATGACGGCCACTCACGCCTCAATCGACCGAGACGCCGGCGAACTCGACGACCTTGCGCCATTTCTCGGTCTCATCGGCCACCAACTTGCCGAATTCGGCCGGGGTCATCGGCTTCGGGATGCCGCCTGCCTCGGCGAGGCGCGCCACCAGCTTGGGGTCCTTCAGGGCCTCGCCGACGGCCTTGTTCAGCGCGTCGACGATCTCCGGCGGAGTGCCCTTCGGCGCTGAGATGCCGTAGAACCCGACCGCCTCGAAGCCCGGCACCGTTTCGGCGATCGCGGGCACGTCGGGCACGCTCGGCCAGCGCTGCGGCGAGGTGACGCCGAGCGCGCGGACGCTGCCGCCGCGCGACTGCTCCAGCGCCGACGGCAGATTGTCGAAGATCAGCTGCACCTTGTTGGAGATGATGTCGGGGAAGGCGATCGCCGATCCCCGATACGGCACGTGCTGCATGTCGCACTTGGTCATCGCCTTGAACAGCTCGGCCGACATATGCACCGAGGTGCCGTAGCCGGACGAGGCGTAGGCGATCTTGCCCGGATTGGCCCTGCAATAGTCGATGAACTCCTGAACCGTCTTCACCGGCATCGCATTCGAGACCACCAGCATGTTGGTGAGCTGCATGATGCTGGCGACCGGTGTGGTGTCGCGCAGGAAGTCGTAGGGCAGCTTCTTGTAGAGCGAGGTCGAGATCGCATTGTTGGGTGCGACGAACAGCAGCGTGTAACCGTCGGCCGGCGAGTTGATCGCGGCTGCGGCCGCGATGTTGCCGCCGGAGCCGGTGCGGTTCTCGACCACGAATTGCTGGCCGAGATGATCCGACAGCCACTGGCTCATGATGCGGGCGACGATGTCGACCGGGCCGCCGGCGGCAAACCCGATCAGCCAGCGCACCGGCCGGTTCGGATAGTCGGATGCGGATGAGGGGCTGAGCGAAGCAAGACAGCAGGCCAAACCAAGCAGAGCAGCACGTACGAACCGGATCATCGTCTCTCCCGTCATTTTCTTGTGACTGTTGCCGTCATGGTTTCACAAAACCCTGCCTTTGCCTACGACCCCGCCCGTGCGACGATAGTTGGACTCGTGTGCAATGCTTGAGGCTCGGGATGAAATTCGCTGTTATGATTTGCGCCGGCGTGCTGCTGCTCGCGGGCGGCGCGGCGGCGCAAGAGGGGGGCAAAACCATTTCCAAAACCACGATCAGTTTCGCCACCGCGACGCCGGGCGGCGGCTTTCCGCTCTATGGCAATGCGTTCGCCGAGGTGATGAATGCGGCCGATCCGACGCTGTCGATCGAGCCGCGCAACACCAAGGGCTCCAACGAGAACATTCCGCTGCTCGAGGCCGGCAGCGTCGACATCGCAACCGTTGCGGGCGAGCCGTCCTATGAAGCCTTCATGGGCATCGGCCGGCCGAAGGCGACCAAGCTGAAGATCCTCACCGCGATGTATTCGAGCCCGGGCATGTTCGTGGTCCGCGCCGACAGTCGCTACAAGACGATCCAGGATCTGGTCGGCCAGTCCGTCGCGTTCGGCGCCAAGGGCTCCGGCCTGCCGATCCTGTCGCGCTATATCCTCGACGGCATCGGGTTGAAGCAGGACGAGGACTTCAAATCGATCTATCTCGATCGCGCCGGCGACGGACCCGCGATGGTCGAGGACGGCCGCGCGGCGGCGCTGTGGGGCGCCGGCATTGGCTGGCCCGGTTTCAGCAAGATGGCCGAGAGCGCAAGCGGCGCGCGCTTCATTGCGCCGACCGCGGACGAGATCGCGCGCATCCGTGCCAGGCACACCTTCCTGAAGCCGCTGACGATCCCCGCCGGCAGCTATCCGAAGCAGACGGAAGCCATCTCTTCGGTCGGCTCCTGGAGCTACATCCTGGTGCGCGAGAGCCTGTCCGACGATGTCGCCTATCGGCTGGCGAAGACACTACATGGCGTCGAGGCCGATTTCTGCAAGAAGCTTGCGCAGGCCTGCGAGACCACGGCGGCGAACACCATCGCCGCCGCGCCCGATCTCAATCTGATCCACCCCGGCGTGCTGAGATATTTCCGAGAGATCGGGGTGGCGAAGTGATCTCTGCATGGACGCGTCGTTGCGTCTATGCAGAGGTCATTCCGGGGCGCGCGAAGCGCGAACCCGGAATCTCGAGATTCCGGGTTCGATGCTGACGCATCGCCCCGGAATGACTGCTGGCAGTTATTTCTTCACCATCGAACACGCCGGATCCGGCGGGCCGAACGCATCCTCGCCCGAGATCTTGGCCAGGATCTTGTAATAGTCCCACGGATACTTCGACTCGGACGGGATCTTGACCTGCACCAGCCAGAGATCGTGCACCATCAGATTGTCCTCGCGCAGCTTGCCGTTGCGGGCGAAGAAATCCTCGACCGGCTTCTCGCGCATCTTGGCCGCGACCTTGAGCGGATCGTCGGTGCCGCTGTCCTTGATCGCGTTCAGATAGGCGGTCACCGAGGAGTAGACGCCGGCCTGCCACATCGTCGGCATCCGGTTCATCTTGGCGAAATAGCGCTTCGACCATTCCCGGGTCTTGTCGTCCATGTCCCAGTAGAACGAGGTGGTCAGCAGCAGGCCCTGCGCGGCCGACAGCCCGATCGAGTGGACGTCGGTGATCAAGGCCAGCAGCGCGGCCATCTGCTGCCCGCCGGCAAAGACGCCGAACTCGGCAGCGGTCTTGATTTCGTTGGTGTTGTTGGGCGGGCCGCCGGCGATGCCGATGATCTTGGCCTTCGAGGCCTGCGCCTGCAGAATGAAGGATGATAGATCGGGCGTCGCAAACGGCGGGCGTACCGCGCCGAGCACCTTGCCGCCGTTCTTCGTCACGATCGCGGAAGCGTCCTTCTCCAGCGAATGACCGAACGCATAGTCGTCGGTGATGAAGAACCAGCTGTCGCCGCCGCGCTTCACGACCTCCTGCGCGGTGCCGACCGCGAGCGCGCGAGTGTCGAACACCCACTGCATGGCGTAGGGCGAGCAGAACTTGCCATGGAAATCGGTCGCGCCGGTCGAGTGGGTGATGAACAGCTTCTTCTTCTCGTTGGCGATGTTCTGCACCGCGAGGCCGACCGCCGAGACCGGCACGTCGACGATGAGGTCGACCTGATCGACGTCATACCAGCGCCGCGCGATGGTCGCGCCGATGTCCGGCTTGAGCTGGTGATCGCCGACGATCACCGAGATCGGCTTGCCGAGCACCTTGCCGCCGAAATCGTCGACCGCCATCTGCGCGGCGGTGACCGAGCCCTGTCCGGTCGGCGTCGAGGCTGGGCCGTTCATGTCCGTCAGCACGCCGATCTTGACGATGTCGTCGGATATCTGGGCCGATGCGGCCGAAGAGGCCAGTAGCGCGGCTGCGAGCGTCCCGAACATGGCTAGTCTGGTGGCGTTCATTCTGTCTCCCTCCTGAACTGGCGCATTGGCCATTATGGTTGTCCCGGGTCTCTGGAACCCGGTTATATTGGTTTCTTTTGCAACTAGTTTGGGGTCCGCGTCAACGCGCCATCGGTCTAATGACGCAGGCCCGGACCGGTGCGAGGCAGTTTCTTTCGGGGCCGATTCAGTCCATAGCGGGCCATGGTCACTGCCCAGCGCCTTCCGGCTTCGCTCACCCCGCTCGATGCGGCGCTGGCCGCCGTGCTCCGTAACCTCGCGCCGGTCCAGCCGATCGAACTGCCGCCGGCCGAGGCCTTGCGATGCATTGCCGCCGAGATGCCGGCCTTGCGCGCCTATCCGCCGCACGATGTCGCCGTCGGCGACGGTTGGGCGATGCGTGCCAATGACCTGGTCGGTGCGTCCTCCTACGCACCGCTGCCGCTCGCCGCGCTCCCGGTCTGGGTCGAGGCCGGCGCGGCGATGCCCGACGGCACTGACTGCGTGGTCGATGCCGATGCCGTCGACAGCTCCGGTCCGTTGGCGCAGGTGCTGGCCGAAGCCATCCCGGGGCAGGGCGTCCGGCGTGCCGGCAGCGATATTGCGATCGGGCGTGCCGTGATCGCGGCCGGTGAGCCGCTGCTGCCGCGCGGTCTGCTGCTCGCACGCGCGGCCGGGCTGGACCTGTTGCGTGTGCGACGGCCACGGCTTCGTATCGTCAACACCTCCAACGGTCAGCTGACCGCGCAGCTGATCGCTGACACTGCGCAGTTCGCGGGCACTGAAATCGTCTGCGCCGAGGTGGCGCCGGATGTGACCGCGATTGCCAACGCGCTCGCGGCAGATGGTTGCGACCTGATCGTCACGATCGGCGGCACCGGCGTTGGCCGCAACGATGCCGCGGTGAATGCGCTGGCGGCGCGCGGCACGCTGATCGCGCACGGCATTGCGTTGCAGCCCGGGCGCACCACGGCGGTCGGCCGCGTCGATGCAACGCCGGTCGTCGCTCTGCCCGGCGCGCCGGATCAGGCATTCGCGGCCTGGTGGGCGATTGCGCTTCCCCTGCTCGATCGTTTGTCGGTCCGGCACCCGCGCAAGACGCTGGCGCTGCCGCTGGAACGCAAGATCGCCTCCGGCGTCGGGATAGCTGAAATCGTGCTGCTGACGCGTCAGGACGGGAGCTGGGCCACGCTTGCGATCGGCGACCTGTCGCTCGACGCCATCTCGCGCGCCGAAGGCCTGCTGATCGTGCCCGGCGCTTCCGAAGGCTTCGCTGCGGGCACGGTCGTCGATGCCTATATATTGCGGGAGTGAGTTCCCGAGATGACCGAGATGCCGACATCGACCGACCATAAGCAGCATCGTCATTCCGGGGCGCGCGGTAGCGCGAACCCGGAATCTCGAGATTCCGGGTTCGATGCTGGCGCATCGCCCCGGAACGACAGCTCCCACTTCGAGCAGGACCAGTTCCTGACCATCCTGGCGCGCGAGGAGGCGATCGCGCGCTTCGAGACGGCGCTGTTCCCGCGCCAATTGCCGTCCGAGGCGCGGCGGCTCGCCGATGCACTCGGCCGTGCGCTGGCGGAAGACGTGATGGCGCCGATCGACGTGCCGCCGTTCGATCGCTCCAATGTCGACGGCTTTGCGGTGCGCTCCGCCGATCTTGCGCGCGCAGGCGAGGGCGCGCCGGTGCAGCTCGCGCTGAACGGCGAGACGATTTCGTGCGGCACCGCGCCGGCCCTGCCGGTGCTCCCGGGCACTGCCACTGCGATTGCGACCGGCGGCCCGGTGCCGCGCGGTGCGGATGCGATCGTGATGGTTGAGCACACCCAGCCAGTCGGCCAAGGGGGCGGCAACGACGCCATCGAGGTCCGGCGTGCGGCATCGCCCGGACAGTTCGTGTCCTATGCCGGCTCGGACATCGCGCGCGGCGAGGCGCTGCTGCGCGCGGGAACGATCATCGGCTCGCGCGAGATCGGCATGCTCGCGGCCTGCGGCATCGCCGAAGTCGCGGTGGTGCGCCGTCCCCGCGTTGCGATCCTCTCGACCGGCGACGAACTGGTGCAGCCGGGCGAGACGCTGCGGCCGGCTGCGATCTACGACACCAATGGTGCGATCGTCACCGCGGCGATTGCCGAGAACGGCGGTGATGCGGCATTCCTCGGTGCGATTGCCGACAATGAGGCCATGCTCGAAGCCGCGATGCGCAAGGCGCTGGCGGAGAGCGACATGCTGGTGCTGTCCGGCGGCACCTCCAAGGGTGCGGGCGACGTCTCGCACCGGATCATCGCAAGGCTCGGCAAGCCCGGCATCATCGCGCATGGCGTGGCGCTCAAACCCGGCAAGCCGCTGTGCCTTGCGGTGTGCGACGGCAAGCCGGTGGTGATCCTGCCGGGCTTTCCGACCTCAGCGATGTTCACCTTCCACGACATGATCGTGCCGGTGCTGCGGCGGTTGGCCGGCCTGCCGCCGCGCTCGGATGCCAAGGTCGCGGCCAGGGTGCCGGTGCGCATCGCCTCCGAGCTCGGACGCACCGAGTTCGTGATGGTGTCGCTGGTCGAGGGCGCCGACGGTCTGATTGCTTATCCCGGCGGCAAGGGCTCGGGCGCGATCACGTCGTTTGCGCAGGCCGACGGCTTCCTGAAGATCGAGGCGCTGGCCGACCAGATGCCGGCCGGCAGCGACGCCGAGGTGACGCTGTTCACGCCGCATGTGCGGGTGCCCGATCTCGTCATCGTCGGCAGCCATTGCACCGGGCTCGATCTCGTCACTGCACCGCTGGCGCATGCCGGCCTTGTGGTGCGTTCGATCGCGGTCGGCAGTCTCGGAGGGCTCGCGGCCGCCAAGCGCGGCGAATGCGATCTCGCCCCGATCCATCTGTTCGACGACAAGACCGGGACCTACAACACGCCGTATCTGGCCGATGGCCTCGAACTCGTGCCGGGCTGGCGGCGCATGCAGGGCATCGTGTTCCGTCGGGACGACAAGCGCTTTGCCGGCTTGAGCGCAGAGCAGGCGGTGCGCGCCGCGCTCGCCGATCCCTCCTGCATCATGGTCAACCGCAACCAGGGCGCCGGCACGCGTATCCTGATCGATCGCCTGCTGGCCGGCAGCCGGCCCGACGGCTACTGGAATCAGCCGCGCTCGCACAACGCGGTTGCGGCCGCGGTGGCGCAGCACCGCGCCGACTGGGGCATGACCATCGCGCCGGTCGCGCACGCGTCCGGGCTCGGTTTCATTCCGCTCGCCGAAGAGCATTACGACTTCGCGCTGGTGACGGCGCGCAAGCAGCGGCCCGCAGTGCAGGCCTTTCTCGACGCGCTGGCATCGGAGCAGGGTCGCGCTGCGCTGACGGCGGCGGGGTTCGGGCCGGCGTAGTGCTCCGCATCCACCGCCGTCGTCCTGGCTTTCGCCGGGACGACGGCGGTGGATGGTTCTGGATTCTAGACGTCAAACAGGCAGTGTCATTACCCGCGAAAGCGAAAGCGGGTGATCCAGTATTCCAGAGGCCGTAGTGCTTGAGCCGAGAGGCCGCGGCGTACTGGATCGCGCGGTCGAGCCGGGCGATGACAGATGTGGGTGGGGACGCCGCTTCGTGGCCTCGCGACATCGAGGCTCCGGCTCAGTGCCGCATGGCGGTCTCCACGAACTCCAGCACGGAGCGCGGGACCTCTTCGTATTCGACGAAACGGCGCCGAAGCTCGTCGGCGATGTCGGTCGTCACGTCGCGGGACCATCCCTCGTTGGTGTTGAAGGCCACGATGCGGACCGGATGGCTGTATTGGTCATCCAGCAGGCGCCGGATCAGCGTTTTCCGGTCGGCGCCTTCTTCGTCGGTCTCGCACCAGGCACGGCCAAGCCGACCGAAATCGTTCAGCACGAGATAGGTGTCGTGGTCGATCTGATGCGGCACGATCGAAGGCGAGCGCGACATAGGTGGTCTCCGATAATGCAATTTTATCGCGTTCCGGTCGCCCCGCGCAGTGGAAACTTCGAGGTATATCTGTTGGACCGACGTTAGTCCGGTGCGGCGCATCGGCCGCCGTGGCCGGTCCGCTGCCGTTCAACCCCGAGAAGCTCTGAAGGCGATCCCCAGGGACGGACGGTCCCGCCAAATCCCGCCGGCAAGGCTGGCATGACATTGCATCAGCGCTGATATAAGCAGCATTGGACGTTAGATGGCTTCGGAGACGTGGATGAAAGTGATTGGCCTCGCAGGGTGGAGCGGCGCCGGAAAGACCACCCTGCTGTCGCGGGTGATCCCCCATCTGCTGGGCCGGGGCTTGCGCGTCTCCGTGATCAAGCACGCCCATCACGAATTCGATGTCGACGTGCCCGGCAAGGACTCCTGGGTGCACCGGCAGGCCGGCGCGACCGAGGTGCTGGTGTCCTCGACCCGGCGCTGGGCGCTGATGCACGAATTGCGCGGCGCGAGCGAGCCGCGGCTGCCGGAATTGCTCGCCAAGATGGCGCGCGTCGACCTGGTCGTGGTCGAGGGATTCAAGCGCGAGCCGGTCAGCAAGATCGAGGTGTATCGCGCCGCCAACGGCAAGCCGCTGCTGTTCCCCGACGACCCGCGCGTGGTCGGGATCGCCAGCGATGTTGCCGTTAAGACCACGCTGCCGGTCGTGCATCTCGATGACATCGAGGACGTGGCCGAATTGATGCTGCGTTCGGCGATTCCGGTCGACGATGTGCTCGCATCGGCCTCGGTCGAAAACTAAGCAGGGTGGGACGGTGCCGCCGTTGACGATGCGCAGCCGCTTCGCCATGGTCGCGCCATGACGACGACCAAGCTTGATCTCACCGGCCTGAAATGCCCGCTGCCCGCGCTGAAGACGCGCAAGGCCCTCAGGAGCGTAACGGCGGGAGATTTCCTCGAAGTGCACTGCACCGATCCGCTTTCGGTGATCGACATCCCGGCCCTGATCCAGGAGACCGGCGACAAGGTCGAGATCACCGAACGAAGCGATATCCGGATCGTTTTTCTGATCGAGAAGATGAATGGAACGATAGATATTTCAAATGCTGCAGCGCCGCGTACGCGCTAGATGCAGCTTGATTTCTACCATTTGCCTATCGACACCTATTTTCCATTCTGCGCGAATTGATAATCTCCGCCGGATCGCGGAGGTGGAGTTGTGCCCGGATGTGGGCACACCGACGGACAACGGCCGGCCTGCGTCCAGTTCAGGCTGCACGGCTTGGCATATCCGATCGGATTGGGGGTTAACATTCCCGGAAATGCGCGTGGTTGGTCCCGGCGCATCGAGGGAATGTGCGGCGCAGCTGCCTGACGGCAGCTGCAAGGGCTGAGACGGGATCGAAGACGCAGATGCGCCTGACGTAATGGCGGCTGCAGGGGAGGTATCAATGACCGCAGTGAGCAGCGCCGGACGCGTATCCGCGGCAAGCGCAGGTTTCCTTGACAAGGAACACACGATCGCGACCGCTGGCTTCAACCGCTGGCTGGTGCCGCCGGCCGCGCTGTGCATCCATCTGTGCATCGGCATGGCCTATGGCTTCTCGGTGTTCTGGCTGCCGCTGTCGCGCGCGATCGGGCTGACCGCGCCGAAGGCGTGCCCGGACATTTCGCTGGTGCAGGAGTTGTTCACGACCACTTGCGACTGGAAGGTCGCGAGCCTCGGCTGGATGTATACCCTGTTCTTCGTGCTGCTCGGCGTCTCCGCTGCGATCTGGGGCGGCTGGCTCGAGAAGGTCGGTCCGCGCAAAGCCGGCTTCGTCGCGGCATTGTGCTGGGCCGGCGGCCTCGTGATCGGCGCACTTGGTGTCTACACCCACCAGCTCTGGCTGATGTGGCTCGGCTCGGGCGTAATCGGCGGGGTCGGTCTCGGCCTCGGCTACATCTCGCCGGTGTCGACGCTGGTGAAATGGTTTCCCGACCGCCGCGGCATGGCGACCGGCATGGCAATCATGGGCTTCGGCGGCGGCGCGATGATCGGCGCGCCGCTCGCCGACAAGCTGATGAACTATTTCAGGACTCCGACCTCGGTCGGCGTCTGGGAAACCTTTCTCGCCATGGGCGCGATCTACTTCGTCTTCATGATGATCGGCGCATTCCGCTATCGCATCCCGCCGGCTGGCTGGCAGCCCGAGGGCTGGACGCCGCCGGCGAAGGCCAATGCGATGATCTCGACCAAGAACGTGCATCTCGACAACGCGCACAAGACACCGCAATTCTGGCTGATCTGGGGGGTGCTCTGTCTCAATGTGTCGGCCGGCATCGGCGTGATCGGCATGGCCTCGCCGATGTTGCAGGAGATCTTCGCCGGCAAGCTGATCGGTTTGCCCAATGTCGGCTTCAACGCGCTCGACGCATCGCAGAAGGCGCAGATCGCGGCAATCGCGGCCGGCTTCGCCGGCCTGCTGTCGCTGTTTAACATCGGCGGCCGCTTCTTCTGGGCCTCGCTGTCGGACAAGATCGGCCGCAAGAATACCTATTATACCTTCTTCATCCTCGGCATCGTGCTCTACGCGCTGGCGCCGACCTTCGCGGCGATGGGATCGAAACTGCTGTTCGTGCTCGGCTTCGGCATCATCCTGTCGATGTATGGCGGCGGCTTCGCCACCGTGCCGGCCTATCTCGCCGACATGTTCGGCACGCAGTTCGTCGGCGCGATCCACGGCCGCCTGCTGACGGCGTGGTCGACCGCGGGCATCATCGGTCCGGTGGTAGTGAACTATCTGCGTGAATTCCAGCTGGCCGCCGGCGTGCCGCGCGACCAACTCTACAACACGACGATGTACATCCTGTGCGGCATGCTGATCGCCGGCTTCATCTGCAACTACATGATCAAGCCGGTCGATTCGAAGTGGCACATGAGCGACGCCGAGGTGGCCAAGCTGCAGTCGGCGAGCGCCAGCGCCGATGCGGCCGGACCGCACGGTTCCTACGGGATCGGGTTCGGCGGGCTCGATGCCAAGGCTGCGCTGTTCTGGCTTTTCGTCGGCATTCCGCTGGCCTGGGGCATCTACATGACGCTGCTCAGCGCGGTCAAAATTCTCTGATCGCGACAATTATCGCCGCGGGTTGCCGATGCTCCGGCGCCCGCGGCGTTCGCTTTATTTCAATAAACAGAAATGGGATTGGGGGATTTCAATGTCTTGCACCCGGATATGTCTTGCCGCCGCGCTGCTCGCCCTGGGGCTTCACGCCGCGTCGGCCCAGACCACGGCGCCGGCCGCGCCGGCACAGGCCGCGACCACGACGGCCAAGCCGTCGAAGATGAAGCTGACGATGGAGAAGCTGAAGGAGATGAGGGCGCAGTGGCGCGCCAACAAGCCCAAGCTGAAGGCCTGCCGCAAAGAGGTCAAGCAGAAGGGCCTGACCGGCGACGACCGCTGGTTCTACATTTCGGATTGCATGGGCAAGAGCTGAGCAACGGCGCTCTGAATGCGACGAGGATTGAGTTGAGAGAGCACGCCGTGCGGCACCCCTCTCCCTAACCCTCCCCCGCAAGGGGGGAGGGAACCCTTCCGCCTCGGGCTCCCTCACAAGCACGCCACGGCAACCTCCAAAACGAAGTCGGTACTCATAGCGCCTCGTATGCATGACGGATCATGCAGCCGTTGAAACATCGTCTGTGCTTCCTGCGGCGTAACGTCAGGTGAGCACGCCAGTAGGGCTCCCTCCCCCCGTGCGGGGGAGGGTTGGGGAGAGGGGTAAGCCCCGGGCGAGATGATCGACGCGGAGTGTTTCCCTCCGCCTGCCATCACTCCGCCGCGGCGGGCGTCGCCTTGGCGGGCTCGAGCGCGGCGGCGATCGCCTCGTCGACCCGTTCGAGCCAGATGAACTCCAGCTTGGCGCGGGCGCCGGCGGGGATGTCGTCGTAGTCGCGCTTGTTGCGCGCCGGCAGCATCACCCGCGTCAGGCCCGCGGCTGCGGCGGCGACCACCTTCTCCTTGATGCCGCCGACCGGCAGCACGAGGCCGCGCAGCGAGATCTCGCCGGTCATCGCGGTGTCGCTGCGCACCGTGCGGTCGGTCAGCAGCGAGGTGAGGGCGGTGAACATCGCAACGCCTGCGCTGGGGCCGTCTTTCGGCGTCGCGCCGGCAGGGACGTGGACGTGGATGTCGCTCCTCTCGAAGATCGCCGGGTCGATGCCGAGCTGCGATGCGCGGCCCTTCACCAGCGTCAGCGCGGCCTGCACGCTCTCGCGCATGACATCGCCGAGCTGTCCGGTGATGGTCAGTCCGCCGCGGCCCGGCGTGCGCGAGGCCTCGATGAACAGGATGTCGCCGCCGACCGGGGTCCAGGCGAGGCCGGTGGCAACGCCGGGGATGCTGGTGCGCTGCGCGATCTCGTTCTCGAACCTGGGCTGGCCGAGCAGCGACACGATGTCCTTCGGCGCGATCGTGACGTGGCTAGTGCTGCCTTCGGCGATCTGCACCGCGACGTTGCGCAGCACCTTGCCGATCTCGCGCTCGAGGTTGCGGACGCCGGCCTCGCGGGTGTAGCTCTTGATGATGAGCCGCAGTGCGTCCGGATCAATCTCGACCTGCTCGGCCTTGATGCCGTTGGCCTCGAGCTGGCGGCGCACCAGATAGCGCTTGGCGATCTCGAGCTTCTCGTCCTCGGTGTAGCCGGCGAGGCTGATCAGCTCCATGCGGTCGAGCAGCGGGCCGGGGACACCGTCGAGCATGTTGGCGGTGGCGATGAAGACGACGCGCGACAGGTCGAACGGCACGCCGAGATAATTGTCGCGGAAGGTGCCGTTCTGCTCGGGGTCGAGCACCTCCAGCATCGCCGCCGACGGATCGCCCTGGATGCCGCGGCCCATCTTGTCGATCTCGTCCAGCATCATCACGCAATTGCGTGCGCCGGCCTTCTTGATCGCCTGGATGATGTTGCCGGGCAGCGCGCCGATATAGGTACGGCGATGGCCGCGGATCTCGGCCTCGTCATGCACGCCGCCAAGGCTGACACGAACGAATGGCCGCGACATCGCCCGCGCGATCGACTGCCCGAGCGAGGTCTTGCCGACGCCGGGCGGCCCGAGGAAGCAGAGGATCGGCGCCTTGCCGCCGGGCGCGAGCTTGCGCACCGCGAGATACTCGATGATGCGGCTCTTGATCTTCTCGAGGCCATAATGGTCCTGGTCGAGGATCTTGCGCGCCTCCGCGATGTCGATCGGCTTCTCGTCCGGAATGCTCCAGGGCAAATCGATCAGCCAGTCGAGATAGCTGCGCACCATGCCGGATTCGGCCGCCGCCTCCGGCATCCGCTCGTAGCGGCGCAATTCCTTCTGCGCCTGGCTCTCGGCCTCCGGCGGCATCTTGGCTTCCACAATCGCCTTGGTCAGCTCGGCGACTTCAGCCGCCTTGCCGTCGCCTTCGCCGAGCTGGCGCTGGATCGTCGCCATCTGCTCGCGCAGGATCGCTTCGCGCTGCCGCTCGTCGAACACCGCCTTGGTCTTCTGCCCGATCTCCTGGCTCAGCCGCAGCACCTCGATGCGCTCGGCGAGATGACGCGAGACCTTGTCCATCCGCGCCACGAGGTCGATGGTCTCCAGGATGTCCTGCTTCTCCAGCGGCTTGATGTCCATGTAGGAGGTTGCAAGGTCGGCGAGCGTCGCCGGCGAGGTGGTGCCTTGCAGCGCGGCGATCAATTCGGGCGGCGTCTGCGGCAGCAATTGCGCGGCCTCCAGCGCCTGGCGCTGCAGATTGAGGAAGCGCGCCTCGATCTCGGGCGAGGTGGTGGTCGGCTCCGGGATCTGCAGCACACGCGCCGCGAGGAACGGCGTGCCGGGCAGATAGTCGAGCACGCGCATGCGCTGCACGCCCTGGCAGACCAGGTGATGGCTGTCGTCGGCGCCGGTGATGTAGCGTACGATGTTGGCGACGGTGCCGACGCGATAGAGCCCGTCGGGGCCGGGATCGTTGGTGTCGGGATCACGCTGCAGCAGGATGCCGATCGGCCGCTGCTCGCGCACCGCCTGCTGGGCGGCGGCAATCGAGGTCGCCCGCGCGATCGTGATCGGGATGATGACGTCCGGAAACAGCACGGTGTTGCGCACCGGGACGATGATCGTCGCGTCGCTCGGGATCGGCGCCGAGCTCGCCGGGCTTGAAACGTCTGATGCAGCCATGGCGAAATCCTCTAGCTCGATTTTCCGAGCCGCAGGCCGACGCAGCCATGCGCGGCAAAGCGGCTGATGGTGTAGCGGCCGGTCGGCAGCGCGATGCGCCGCTCGAAGCGGCCTTGCGGCAGCTCGAGGCGCAGGATGCGGGCGTTGCGCAGCTCGGAGGGCAGGGTGCGGCGGCCGGAGATCACCAGCGTGCCGCCGTCGAGCGCGGCCTCGACCTCGTCGGGATCGACCCCCGGCAGCGCGACCAGGATCAGGATCTCCTCCTCGGTCTCGATCACGTCCATCGGCGGTTCCCAGCTCGGCTCGCTGGTCTCCCCGCGCGGGTGCAAGTTGAGGAAGCTCTGGTGCAATCGTTCGGCGCGGGCGAGCGCCTCGATCGCATCCGTCAGCATCCAGTTGATCTGATCCTTGGGCCGCATGGGCACTCTCCACGTCGCATTGGGAGGCAACGTTACCGGTCTTGCAGCCGACCGTAAACCGGTGGCTCCGGGCGCTGCCGAGCGGCGGCGGGATTGTCCAAAAATGTCACGATTTGCCGCATGGTTGTGATGCACCGGGGCGCTTTGCTTGGACCCGTGATGGCTCGGTTCTGATCGTCGCCTACAGCCAGCCGGAACGCCTGAATCGCCAGAACAGCGCGCCGCATGCGGCCAGCATCAGGCCCATCACGACGAAATAGCTGTACTCCCATTGCAGCTCCGGTATGTACTTGAAATTCATGCCGTAGATGCCGGCGACGGCAGTCGGCACCGCGACGATCGCAAGCCAGGAGGCGAGCTTCTTGGAGATTGCGGTTTCCTGCGCCTGACCGACCAGCAGGCTTGCTTCAAACGCAAAGGCGAGCACCTCGCGCAGCGAGTCGATCCGCTCCTGGATGGTGCGGACATGATCGGTGACGTCGCGGAACAGCGGACGCATCGCGACACGCACCATCGGCAGGTCGTCGCGCTCGAGCCTCCGGCAAACTTCGACGAGCGGCCCGACTGCGTTGCGCAGTCGCAGCAGGTCGCGCCGCAGCAGGTAGAGCCGTTCGATCTGCGCCCGCGTCATCGCGCTCGCCAGCACCTCCGCCTCCATCCTCTCGACCTCGTCCTGGATGGTCTCGAGCACCGGGGAGTAGTTGTCGACGATGAAATCGAGGATGGCATAGAGGATGTAGTCCTCACCGCGGGCAAGCGCGCGCGGGCAGCTCTCGCAGCGTTCCCTGACCGGCGCGTAGGACGTCGAGGCGCCATGGCGCACCGAGACGATGTAGCCCTCGCCGACGAACAGATGCGTCTCGCCGAACGAGATGTTCTCGCCCACGAGCTGCGCGGTACGCGCCACGATGAACAGCGCGTCGCCATACTGCTCGATCTTCGGCCGCTGATGCGCGTGATCGGCGTCCTCGATCGCGAGGTCGTGCAGCTGGAATTGCCGCTGCAAGCTTTTCAGCAGCGTCATGTCGGGTTCGTGCAGGCCGATCCACACCACATGATCCGGCTTGTCGCGCCAGCTTGCGGCCTCGTCGACCGCGATATTGGCGACGCGTCGGCCCTCGACATAGACCCCTGCCGCGATCACGCCATCGGATTGGACGGGCGCGGCGGTTGCGAGATTTGGCGATACGAGGTCCATGGTCTCCACCCTCGACGCGGCCATATCCGCGTGACGACAATTCGCAATCAAAAAGGCTAGCACCGAATAGAAGCTGGTCAACACGCGCCGGGACGTCGCGTTCCGCCTTGCCTGGGACGTCACGACGGGTTGCCAGGGGCTGGACGGTCTTTATGCGGCGCCTATGCCGCACCGCGGCGTGCCCTCTCGAATTCCTACGGCCGCCTCAGCATCTTCTGGTGTGACGCGGTGCGCTCGCGCGCGCCGCCAACAGGAAGGTGGGACATGACCTTGCTCCATGTACACGAAGTCCGGCCGCGCGGTTCTGCCGGCGCTGTCGGCCCGGTCCTGAAGCGGACGATCCGGCGGATCGGCGCGGCCTTCAGGACGATTCACCGCGCCATCGCCGCCGCCAAGATCCATCGGCTGCGCAACGAGCTGCTGCTGCATCGCGGCCATGAGGGTTGGACACGGGCCAATCTCCATGCCGGCCTGCCCGGCGGCGATGCCGAGAGATATCCGCGGGCCCCGGTCGTGCTCGGCGAGAAGTGGGACTACTGAGATGCGCGCGGCGTCACTCATCGCTGGCCTGCTGCGCAGCGCCGCGGAAGGGCTGCTCAAATTCCTTGCCTGGATCGGCGAGGAGCCGATCGGCAGCTACCGGCCCGAGGCGCATTACATGCGCGGCCCGGGGCCGGCCTGGCAGGCCAAGCATCAGCCGGGTCAGGTGGCCTCGCTGCGCCGCGCCAGGTGATCGAGCAGGTTCATCGGCAGCGGGAATACCACGGTTGAGGAACGCTCGCCGGCAATGTCATGCAGCGCCGCGAAATAGCGGAGCTGCATCGCCTGCGGCTCCTGGGCGAGGATCCGGCCGGCCTCGACCAGCTTCTCTGCGGCCTGCTGCTCGCCCATCGCATTGATCACCTTGGCGCGCCGCAACCGTTCTGCTTCGGCCTGCTTGGCGATCGCCCGCACCATGGTCTCGTTGATGTCGATGTCCTTGATCTCGACCGCGGTGACCTTGATACCCCAGACGTCGGTCTGCTTGTCGAGGGTCTCCTGGATGTCGGCGTTCAACTTGTCGCGTTCGGCCAGCATCTCGTCGAGCTCGTGCTTGCCGAGCACCGAGCGCAGCGTGGTCTGGGCGAGCTGGCTGGTCGCGGCCATGTAGTCGCCGACCTTGATGATGGCGCGCTCGGGATCGACGATGCGGAAGTAGAGGACGGCGTTGACCTTGACCGAGACGTTATCGCGGGAAATCACGTCCTGCGGCGGCACGACCTGCACCATCACCCTGAGATCGACCTTCACGAGCTGCTGCACCACCGGAATCAGGATGATCAGCCCCGGGCCCTTCACCCCGGTGAAACGGCCGAGCGTGAAGATGACGCCACGCTCGTATTCGCGCAGCACGCGCACCGCCTGGGTCAGGAAGATGATCACGAGCAGCGCGACCGCCCCGTAGGTGAAATAATCAAGCATCATGCTGTACCTCCTTCGCCGGCGGATGCCGGCGCACGCCGCACCACCAGCGTCAAATCGATGATATTGGCGACCTCGACCGTCTCGCCCGCCTTGAAAGTCTCGGTGCCGCGCGCTTGCCAGCGTTCGCCATTGGTGAAGACGTGGCCTGATGTCTCGGACCAGTCGAGGACCTCGGCCGGAAGCCCGCGCATGGCTTGCGCACCCATCCGCAGCGGGCCGTTACGCGCGCGGCGCAGCGCCCCCAGCACGACGAGGATCAGCCCGGTGAACATCGCCGCGACGATGGCGATGAGCGGCCACGACAGGCGGTATCCGGGCGCCTCGATCCGGAACAGCATGGCGGCTCCCAGCACGAAGGCGACGATGCCGCCAAGGCCGATCACGACGGTCGGGTTGAAGGCCTCGATCGCGAGCAGCGCGATCCCGACCAGCATCAGGGCGAAGCCGGCGTAGTTGATCGGCAGCATGTTGAGCGCGTAGAGGCCGACCAGCAGGCAGATCGTGCCGACCACCCCGGGCGCCACGGCACCGGGCGACATGAACTCGAAGATCAGGCCGTAGATCCCGACCATCAGCAGCACGAACGCGATGTTGGGGTCGGTGATGACTGCGAGCACGCGCGAGATCCAGGTGGGATCGATGGCTTCGATCACGTCATCCCTGGTCGCAAGGCGCTGCGTCTTGCCGCCGGCAAGCTCCACCGTCCGGCCATCGATCTGTCTGAGCAGGTCGGCCGGATCATGCGCGGTGAATTCGATGACATGGGCCTCCAACGCGGCGTTGGTGGAGAGGGTGGCAGCGTCGCGCACCGCCTTCTCGGCCCAGTCGGCATTGCGGCCGCGCAATTCGGCCAGGCTGCGGATGAAGGCGACGGCATCATTCGTCACCTTCGCCGTCATGGCATCTTTCGGCTCGGCAGGGCTGCTTCCGTCCTTCTGCTCCTTGCCACCCTTGTCCGGCGTGCTGCCGGGCAGGCCCGGTAGCGGGCCGCCGATCTGCACCGGCGTCGCGGCGCCGATATTGGTGCCGGGCGCCATGGCGGCGAGATGGGTCGCATAGAGGATGTAGGTCCCGGCGCTCGCGGCATGGGCGCCGGAGGGGGCAACGTAGCCGATGACGGGAACGGGCGAGGCAAGCACGTCGGTGATGATCTCGCGCATGCTGGTGCTGAGACCGCCCGGCGTATTCAGGCGCAGGATCACGACCTCGGCGTGCCGTTCGGCCGCCTTGGCCAGGCCGTCCTTGACGTAGCTGGCCGCTGCCGGCCCGATCGCGCCATCGATTGAAATCGTCAGGGCAAGGCGGTTGCTGTCCGCGGCCGTACCGGGACGGATGGAGACGACCAGAGCGACCAGTGCGATCGCCACAACGAGAGCCGCCTTGAAGGTCTGCACGGCAAGCACTCCCTTGCCGTGGATATGGGGCGCGGTTCCGGAACCTCAATATGGCGCGGCGTCACGGACGAAGCCGGGCGTGCCATTGTGCATTGCGATGGCTTGCGGCGGCTCGGCGAACTCACTGCGCCACGGCGAGATATTCGTCGGCAAGCGCCGCCATCGTCTGCGCGACCTCGGCCTTGTCAGTTGCACCCAGCTGCACGATCGGCAGTCGCGTTGCCGGCTGCATGAGCCCCAGCAGCGCCAGCGCGAATTTCAGGGCGGCAGGATGCTCGCGCTCCAGCAGGGCTGCGAGCGGCACCAGCCGCTGGTGCAGCTCACGCGCCTGGTACAACCGGCCCGCGCGGAAATGCCGGTAAACGGCCACGTAGAGGTCGGGCGCGACGTTCGCGACAGTCGAGATGCAGCCGTCGCCACCGGCCGCGAGCCAGGCCAGCGACGAATGATCGTCGCCGGTCAGCATCCGGAACGTGGCGGGCAGGCGTGAACGCAGGCGTGTCAGGCGGGCGACGTCGCCGCCGCCGTCGCGCAATCCCGCGAAGCGCGGCGATGCGGCGAGCTCGAGCAGCGTCTCGTCCGCGAGGCCCTTCACGGTCCGCGACGGAATGTCGTGCAGGATCACCGGCAGCGTCGTCGCCGCAGCGACGTCGCGGAAATGCGCCGCCATGCCCCGTGGCACCGGCTTGTTGTAATACGGCACGACCGACATGATGGCGTCGGCACCGGCCGCTTCGACAGCCCTTGTGAACGTGACGGCGCGATCCGTCGCGTTCGATCCGGCGCCGGCGATGATCCGCACCCGCTTGCGCGCGACGCGGGCGGCGATCTCGACGAGCTGCACGCGCTCGGCGGGCTCCAGCGTCGCGTTTTCGCCCGCGGTCTCGCCGACCACCAGCGCCGAAGCGCCGGCCGCGATCTGACGCTCGCATAGCCGGCCGAACGCATCGGCGTCGATTTCGTCCCGGTGGTTGAAGGGGGTCGGAAGATCGGGGATGAAGCCCGACAGCCATTCGGCCGAATCAGCCTTCGATGCCCATCTGGATGTTGTCAGCGAGATCATGGGGTGGCTCAGGCCACGCGGCTCGCGGGGAGGGGCGCTGTCTCGCCGCTTGTATCGAGCTCGAGCTCGCGCGACAGCTCGATGATCATTTCGGGGTGCTGGCCGTTCTCGAACAGCGCGTATTTGACGGCCTGGGCGCGGTTGACGAACAGGCCGCCATAGAGGCCGTTCTGTTGCTGGGCGACCCACTGGCCGCGGTGGTTGCGGCCGATGAAGACAATGGTGGACGCTGCGCTACACGAGGGAGGTTCGACGAGTTTCACGGATGGAGTCCTTATTCTCTTGCTTGACGCATTTTCTTCACGCGAACCGGTGTTCACTTCGCTCGAAAACGCTTTAGTGGAAGTCACGCGATCAATGTCTGTGTTGCCGGATATGAAATCGAGCGCGAGCGACCGGCGACTTCATAGGAGCGGCATAGGATTTGAGGGATGACTTCAGGTGTGTTGGACGATGCCGGTGCCGAGCGCGCATAGCGCGACATAGGCGGTCATCTCGTCCCAGTGATTGAGGTTTGCGGCCAACGGCATTTCCCGTTTGGCAATCCCGGCGAAGGCGCAGATCACGGCCGACATCCAGAGCAGCGTGATGAGGCCCCTGCCGAAGCCCGCGCCGGCGAACACGGCGAAACCGATCATGATGGCAAGCCGGAAGCCGAACCGGACCATGACCTGGACCGATTGCAGCTGCCGCGGCAATTGTTTCGCGTTCACGATCGTGCTGCCGTCAGCCGATATTGTCGACCAGCAGCGGCTCGTAGAGCGTGCGGATGCCGCGACGGACGGTAGGCACGCTGGTGCGGTTCTCGGGCGTCGAGATCCGCTGCGCCTCGACGAAGCCGGAGAGGATCGCGAGCGCGAGATCCGTGTGATGGGTCTCGATCGACTGGTCGAGCCAGTCGGGCAGCTCGCGTTCGCGCGACAACGCGCAGTGCCACTCGCCCTCGTCATAGACCAGGCGGCGGATCTGCCATTGCGGCAGCTCGAGATCGAGCAGCGCGATCGCGGCATCGGTCCAGGCGCCGGACTGGATCAGGCCCTCGACGCGGGAAGTCTTGCCGCTCTGCCCGGCCGAAGGAAAGCGCCGGCAGGTCTGGCTGACGATGTCGGCCATGAACTCGGCTGTAACAGCATAGGCATCGCGCAGCCGTTCGCCGAGGTCGGTCGAGGTGTTTTGCGATAGCACGGACATGGCGTCATCTCGTCTTGCGCACGGCCCAAAGCATTGGCCGCAGGCCCAAAATGGCCGGACCGCCATTTGAAAACGAGATGAGGGGAGGGGCGGAGATATAGGGATTCCATAAAGATGGAACCTCTCCTGTCGTCCTGGCGAAAGCCAGGACCCAACCACCGCCGTTGGTTGCTTGCTCAATGTCTGGCCGCGTGTCCTTTCCTGAGGCCGCGGCGTATGGGTCCTGACTTTCGCCAGGACGACGCCGGAACCCGCCCGCAGCACTTATACGATTCCTATAACGTCCTTATGCGCCACCTCTCGAAAACCTATGCCCCGGATGGCACCTCACGGCGATCCGGTGCGGAGCGCTTATATGGTCGCCCGCGCCCCTCGGATGCATAGGAGTCTCTCATGATGGACATTCTCATGGCGGCGCTCGCGATCGGCTTCTTCGCGGCCGGCATCGGCTACGCCTACGCCTGCGAACGGCTGTAACGGAGGCGGCGATGATCTTCGATTACTCGCTCGCCGGCCTCGTCTCGCTCGGCCTCTTGTTCTACCTCACCTACGCATTGCTGCGGCCCGAACGCTTCTAGGCGGCACGCGATGTCTGCGCTTTGCACGATTCTGTTAGCCGACGCGGCGCTGACCGGGCTGTTGCTCGGTATGTTCGCGTCGCTGCTGCGCTTCGCACCCATTCGAAAGGTTTGACGCAATGACCGTCATCGGCTGGATTCAAATTATTCTGTTCTGCGCGATCGTGATCGCGCTGGTCAAGCCGCTCGGCTGGTACATGACCCGCGTGTTCAACGGCGAGCGCACCTTCCTCTCCCCCATGCTGCGCCCCCTCGAGCGCGGCATCTACTGGGTCGGCGGCGTCGACGAGCGGCGCGAGCAGCACTGGCTGACCTATACGGTCGCCATGCTGCTGTTCCATGTCGGCGGCTTCGCCCTGATCTACGGCCTGATGCGGCTGCAGGCGGTGCTGCCGTTCAACCCGGCCGGACAGACGGCGGTTGCCGAGGATCTCTCCTTCAACACCGCGATCTCCTTCATCACCAACACCAACTGGCAGAACTACGGCGGCGAGAGCACGCTGTCCTATCTGGTCCAGATGTTGGGCCTGACCCACCAGAACTTCCTGTCGGCGGCGACCGGCATCGCGCTCGCGATGGCGCTGATCCGCGGCTTCACCCGTTCGTCGATGCGCACGGTCGGCAATTTCTGGGTCGATGTGACGCGCTGCACGCTCTATGTGCTGCTGCCGATCTGCATCGTCTACACGCTGTTCCTGGTTTGGCAGGGCATGCCGCAGACGCTCGGCGCCTATGTCGATGCCACCACGCTTGAAGGCGGCAAGCAGACCATCGCGCTCGGGCCTGTGGCCTCGCAGGTCGCGATCAAGATGCTCGGCACCAATGGCGGCGGCTTCTTCAACGCCAACGCAGCGCATCCGTTCGAGAACCCGACCGCGCTGTCGAACCTGGTGCAGATGATCTCGATCTTCGCGCTGGGCGCCGCGCTCACCAATGTGTTCGGTCGTATGGTCGGCAATCAACGCCAGGGCTGGGCGATCTTCGCCGTGATGGGCGTGCTGTTCGTCGCAGGCGTCGCCGTCACCTATTGGGCGGAAGCCAACGGCACTTCCATCTTGCATGCCTTCGATCTGACCGGCGGCAACATGGAGGGCAAGGAGGTTCGCTTCGGCATCGTCGCGTCCTCGCTGTTTGCCGTCGTTACCACCGCGGCGTCCTGCGGCGCGGTCAACGCGATGCATGACAGCTTCACCGCGCTCGGCGGCATGATCCCGTTGATCAACATGCAGCTCGGCGAGATCATCATCGGCGGTGTCGGCGCCGGTCTCTATGGCATGCTCATCTTCGTGATCATCTCGATCTTCGTCGCAGGCCTGATGGTCGGTCGCACGCCGGAATATGTCGGCAAGAAGATCGAGGCGCGCGAGGTCAAGATGGCGATGCTCGCGATCCTGGTGCTGCCGCTGATGTATCTCGGCTGGACCGCGGTTGGCGTCGTGCTGCCCTCGGCCGTGGCCTCGATGGCCAATGCCGGCCCGCACGGCTTCACCGAAGTGCTCTATGCCTACACCTCGGGAACCGGCAACAACGGTTCGGCGTTCGCGGGACTTACCGGCAACACCCTGTTCTACAATCTGACGCTCGCTTGCGCGATGTTCGTCGGCCGTTTCTTCATGATCGTGCCGGCGATGGCGATCGCAGGATCGCTCGCCGAAAAGAAGTCGCATCCGCCGTCTGCCGGGACGTTCCCGACCACGGGCGGGCTTTTCGTCGGGCTCGTCGTCGGCGTGATCGTGATCATTGGCGGCCTGACCTTCTTCCCGGCGCTGGCGCTCGGGCCGATCGTCGAGCATCTCGCCATGAACGCCAACACCTTGTTCTGATCGAATTTGACCGGAGTGACATCCATGGAAACCGCAAAATTGCAAAAGCAAGGGTCGACCATGCTCGACCCTAAGATCCTAGTACCTGCGATGACCTCGGCCTTCGTCAAGCTCGATCCCCGGCTGATGGCCAAGAACCCGGTCATGTTCGTGGTCGAGATCGTCGCCGCGCTGACCACCGTGATCTTCGTCCGCGATCTGCTGACCGGTGGAGCCAACCTCGGCTTCACCTTCCAGATCATCCTCTGGCTGTGGTTCACGGTGCTGTTCGCCAACTTCGCCGAGGCTGTCGCCGAGGGCCGCGGCAAGGCGCAGGCCGAATCGTTGCGCAAGACCCGCACCGAGAGCCAGGCCAAGCTGCTCACCGGAACGGACCGTACCTTTCGGCTGGTGCCGGGCACCTCGCTGAAGGTCGGCGACATCGTGCTGGTCGAGGCCGGCGACAACATCCCGTCCGACGGTGAAGTGATCGAAGGCGTCGCCTCGGTCAACGAGGCCGCGATAACAGGCGAGTCCGCGCCCGTGATCCGGGAGTCCGGCGGCGACCGCTCGGCGGTCACCGGCGGCACCCAGGTGCTGTCGGACTGGATCCGCGTCCGCATCACCGCGGAGCAGGGCTCGACCTTTATCGACCGCATGATCAAGCTGGTGGAGGGCGCCGAGCGGCAGAAGACGCCGAACGAGATCGCACTCAACATCCTGCTCGCGGGCCTCACCATCATCTTCGTGTTCGCCACCGTGACGATCCCGAGCTATGCGGCCTATGCCGGCGGCTCGATCTCGGTCGTGATCCTGGTTGCGCTGTTCGTCACGCTGATCCCGACCACGATCGGCGCGCTGCTGTCGGCGATCGGCATTGCCGGCATGGACCGCCTGGTGCGGTTCAACGTGCTGGCGATGTCCGGCCGCGCGGTGGAAGCCGCCGGCGACGTCGATACGCTGCTGCTGGACAAGACCGGCACCATCACACTTGGCAACCGCCAGGCGACCACGTTCCGCCCGATCCGCGGCGTCTCCGAGCAGGACCTCGCCGACGCGGCGCAGCTCGCCTCGCTGGCCGACGAAACGCCGGAGGGCCGCTCGATCGTGGTGCTTGCCAAGGAGAAGTACGGCATCCGCGGCCGCGACATGCATGAGCTTGCCGCGACCTTCGTGCCGTTCACGGCGCAGACCCGCATGAGCGGAATCGACGCCGGTACGTCGTCGGTCCGCAAGGGCGCAGTGGATGCGATCCTTGCCTATGTCGACGGCGGCTCGCCCCGCACCGTCGCGTCGGGTAACACCGTCCGCGCCGTTTCGGCGACGATGAGCGCCGAAGCACGCGAGATCCAGGCCATTGCCGACGAGATCGCCAAGGCCGGCGGTACGCCGCTGGCGGTGGCCAAGGACGGCAAGCTGCTCGGCGTCGTGCACCTCAAGGACATCGTCAAGGGCGGCATCCGCGAGCGTTTCGCCGAACTGCGCCGTATGGGCATCCGCACCGTGATGATCACCGGCGACAACCCGATGACTGCGGCCGCGATCGCGGCCGAGGCGGGTGTCGACGACTTCCTGGCGCAGGCAACCCCCGAGGACAAGCTCAAGCTGATCCGCGACGAGCAGTCCAAGGGCAAGCTGGTCGCGATGTGCGGCGACGGCACAAATGACGCGCCGGCGCTCGCGCAGGCCGATGTCGGCGTCGCCATGAACACCGGCACGCAGGCGGCCCGCGAGGCCGGCAACATGGTCGACCTCGACTCCAACCCGACCAAGCTGATCGAGGTGGTGGAGATCGGCAAGCAGCTGTTGATGACCCGCGGCGCGCTGACCACGTTCTCGATCGCCAACGACGTCGCCAAGTATTTTGCGATCATCCCGGCGATGTTCCTCGCGTTCTATCCGCAGCTCCAGGTGCTGAACATCATGCACCTGGCAAGCCCGCAGAGCGCGATCCTGTCGGCGATCATCTTCAACGCGCTGATCATCATCGCGCTGATCCCCTTGGCGCTGAAGGGCGTCAAGTACCGCGCCGTCGGCGCCGGCGCGCTGCTCAGCCGCAACCTGATGATCTACGGCCTCGGCGGCATCATCATCCCGTTCATCGGCATCAAGGCGATCGACCTCGTCGTCGCCGCTTTGGGCCTGGCTTAACCCCGTAACCGTCATTGCGAGCGAAGCGAAGCAATCCATCTATCCGCGAAGAAAGTGTGGATTGCTTCGTCGCTTCGCTCCTCGCAATGACGGCGTAAAGAATTCGGAGACCTATCATGTTGAGAGAAATTCGCCCTGCCATCCTGGTGCTGGTCCTGCTGACCGCGATCACGGGGCTTGCCTATCCGCTCGCCATGACGGCGATTGCCGGCGTCATCTTTCCGAAGCAGGCGCAAGGCAGCCTGATCGAGAAGGACGGCAAGGTGGTCGGCTCCGCTCTGATCGGGCAGGAGTTCAAGGAGGAGAAGTATTTCCACGGCCGGCCGTCGGCGACGGTGGCGCCCGATCCGAACGATTCCACGAAGACCGTGCCGGCGCCCTACAACGCGGCCAATTCCGGCGGCTCCAATCTCGGCCCAACCAGCAAGGCGCTGAACGACCGGGTCAAGGAGGATGTCGAGAAGCTGAAGGCGGAGAACCCGACCGCCAGCGTGCCGGTCGATCTCGTCACCACCTCGGCCAGCGGGCTTGATCCGGATATCTCGCCGGACGCTGCGCTGTTCCAGGTGCCGCGGGTGGCCAAGGCGCGTAGTATGTCCGAGGATGCGGTGCGTGAGCTGGTGACACAGAACACGCAGGGCCGCTTCGCCGGCGTGATCGGCGAGCCCCGCGTTAACGTTCTTGCGCTCAACCTGGCGCTCGACGCGGCCAAGGCGAAATAGGGGAGTAGGCCCGCTCTCGCAGGATGACTATATTGCGGTATGGCCAATCAGCGTGACCCTCATAAACGACCCTCGCCGGATGCGCTGCTGGAGGCGGCGCGCCGGGAGACCGATCGATCGGGGCGGCTGAAGATCTTCATCGGCGCCGCCCCCGGCGTCGGCAAGACCTACGAGATGCTGCAAAACGCCCACGCCCGCCTCAAGGCGGGCGTCGACGTGGTGGTCGGTGTCGTCGAAACTCACGGGCGGGCGGAAACCGAGGCGCTGCTGAAAGGCCTCGAGGTGATCCCGCGGAAGCGGCTAAGCTACCGCGACCAGACCCTTGAGGAGATGGACCTCGACGCTCTGATCGCGCGGCGGCCGAAGCTCGCGCTGGTCGACGAGCTCGCCCATACCAATGCGCCGGGCAGCAGGCATCCGAAGCGCTATCTCGACGTCGAGGAGTTGCTGTCGCACGGTATCGACGTCTTCACCGCCGTCAACATCCAGCATATCGAAAGCCTCAACGACGTGGTCGCGCAGATCACCCACGTCCGGGTGCGCGAGACCGTGCCGGATTCGGTGTTTGATCGCGCCGATGCCATCGAGCTGATCGACCTCACGCCTGATGACCTGATCCAGCGGCTGAAGGAGGGCAAGGTCTATGTGCCCAAGCAGGCCGAGCGCGCGCTGGAGCACTATTTCTCGCCCGGCAACCTGACCGCGCTGCGCGAGCTGGCGCTGCGCCGCACCGCCGAGCGGGTCGACGAGCAGCTGCTCACCCACATGCAGGCCAACGCCATCGCCGGTCCCTGGGCCGCCGGCGAGCGCATCCTTGTTTGCGTGAGCGAGGACCCGCGCGCCGCCGGCCTCGTGCGCTATACCAAACGCTTGGCCGACCGGTTGCATGCGCAATGGACCGCGGTCAGCATCGAGACCCGGCGCAGCCTGCAGCTGACCGACGAGCAACGCGACCGCCTTGCCGACACCATGCGGCTTGCGGAATCGCTCGGCGGCGAGGCGCTGACCCTTCCCGGCGTCGGCCGCCGCATTGCCGACGACGTCATCAGCTTCGCCCAGGCCAACAACGTCACCCAGATCATCATCGGCAAGTCGACGCGCTCGCGCTGGTTTGAGCTGACGCACGGCTCGGTGGTGCACGACCTGGTGCGCCGCGCCGGCAATATCAGCGTCAACGTGATTGCCGGCGATGAGCTGCCGGTCGGCAAGGCCGCAGTGCAGACCGCGCAGCGGCAGGAACCATTCAATCCGCGGCCCTATCTGATGGCGCTGCTGCTGACGGCATTGGGGCTCGGCGCGGCCAAGCTGATCCA
The DNA here is from genome assembly GCF_029846235.1 of Bradyrhizobium sp. CER78. Taxonomy (GTDB): domain Bacteria; phylum Pseudomonadota; class Alphaproteobacteria; order Rhizobiales; family Xanthobacteraceae; genus Bradyrhizobium. The sequence goes on along the minus strand of NZ_JARVWP010000022.1, from coordinate 63,663 downwards.
GCCGTTCTTCGGCATCGAGAACGTCGACCTCGTCTTCATCACCGCGGTGGTCGGCGCCGCGGCGCGCTACGGTCTGTGGCCGTCGCTGCTTGCGAGCGTGGCGGCCTCGCTGAGCTACAATTTCTTCTTCCTGCCGCCGATCTACACTTTCACCATCACCGACCCGACCAATATCGCGGCGTTCTTCTTCTTCATGCTGGTGGCATTGCTCGTCTCCAATGTCGCGGCGCGCGTACGTACCCAGGCCGATACTGCAATCGGGCGGGTTCGGACCACCGAATCGCTCTATGCGTTCAGCCGCAAGCTGGCGGGCACCGCAACGCTGGACGACGTGCTGTGGGCGACTGCCTACCAGATCGCACTGATGCTGCGGGTGCGCGTGGTGCTGCTGCTGTCCGACGACGGCGTGCTGACGGTGAAGGCGGGCTATCCGCCGGAAGATCAACTCGACCAGGCCGATCTGGCTGCGGCGAACTGGGCCTGGGCCAATGATCGCCCGGCCGGCCGCGGCTCGGACACGCTGCCGGGCGGCAAAAGGCTTTTCCTGCCGATGCGCACCGGCCGCGGCCCGATCGGGGTGATCGGCATCGACGACGACCGCACCGGACCGCTGCTGACGCCGGACCAGCGCCGGCTGCTCGATGCGCTGGTCGACCAGGGGGCGCTCGCGATCGAGCGCGTGCTGCTGGTCGAGGACATGGACCGCGTCAAGCGCACGGTGGAATCCGACCGGCTGCGCGGCGCGCTTCTGACCTCGATCTCGCACGACCTCAAGACGCCGCTGGCCTCGGTGCTCGGCTCTGCCTCGGCGCTGCGCGATCTCGGTGCGAACCTGAGCGACGCCCAGAAGCATGATCTGCTCGCGACCGTGATCGACGAGTCGGAGCGGCTGAATCGCTTCATCGCCAATCTCCTCGACATGACCAAGCTGGAATCCGGCGCGATCGTGCCCAACACCGCCCGGCACGATGTCGGCGAAATCGTCGGCAGCGCGCTGCGCCGTGCCGCCAAGATCCTGGTGCATCACCGGGTGTCGCTGGAACTTGCGGCCGATTTGCCGATGCTGGAGCTCGACGCCGTGCTGTTCGAGCAGGTGCTGTTCAACCTGCTCGACAATGCCGCCAAATACGCTCCCTCGGACACCACGATCTCGATCCGTGGCGCGCGCGACCGCGACACGATCGCGCTGCAGATTCTCGATGAAGGCAACGGCATTCCCGCCGCCGAGCTCGAGAGCGTGTTCGACAAGTTCTATCGCGCCGAGAAGGGCGACCATGTTCGTCCCGGCACCGGCCTCGGCCTGGCGATCTCGCGCGGCTTCGTCGAGGCGATGCGCGGCACGATCGCGGCGGCCAACCGCTCCGACCGCAGCGGCGCCGTCATCACCATCCGCCTGCCGATCCCGGCGGACACCAACGCGCTGGACACTGCTGCATGAACGCGACGCCGATCAAGGTCCTGGTCATCGACGACGAACCGCCGATCCGCAAACTGCTGCGGATGGGGCTGAGCACGCAGGGCTACGACATCCTGGAAGCGTCCAACGGCAAAAACGCGCTGGAGATGCTGGCCGAGGGGCCGGCGCTGATCATCCTCGATCTCGGACTGCCTGATATCCAGGGCCACGACCTGCTGCGCATGATCCGCGGCCGCAACGAGAGCGTTCCGGTCGTGGTGCTGTCGAGCCGCGGCGACGAGGCCGGCAAGGTGCAGGCGCTCGATCTCGGCGCCGACGACTATCTAACAAAACCGTTCGGCATGGACGAATTGCTGGCGCGGCTGCGCGCGGCGCTGCGTCACCAGCTGCAGGTGCAGGGCGAGCGGCCGGTATTCCGCTCCGGCGATCTCTCGGTCGATTTGGTGCGCCGGATCGTCAAGGTCGCTGACCGCGAGATCAAGCTGTCGCCGAAGGAGTATGACCTGCTGCGCGTGCTGGTGCAGCATGCCGGCAAAGTGCTGACCCATCGCTTCCTCTTGAAGGAATTGTGGGACGAGCTGACCGACGCGCAGTATCTACGCGTCTATGTGCGCCAGCTCCGTCAGAAGATCGAGGCCGATCCCGAGCGGCCGCAATTCGTGCTGACCGAGACCGGCATCGGCTATCGGCTGCGCGCGGCGGATTAGCTTCGGAACCTTCGCTCCGATCGAGGCTTGTTCTCCCTTACCGGGAGAGAAGCCATGGCAAGAAAATACTCGCGAAAGGCATCGAGCGATGTCGAGCGTGTGATGAAGAAGCGCAAGGCTGGCACGCTGCGCAGCGGCCGCTCCAAGAAGAAGGTGAAGAGCCGCAAGCAGGCGATCGCGATCGGCCTGTCGGAAGCGCGCGCCAAGGGACGGAAGGTGCCGAAGAAGGCCGCCAAGAAGGCGGCGAAGAAGAGGAAGACGGCCAAGAAGCGCACAGCTGCGAAGAAGAAGTAGGGCGGCGTCCCGCTCCACGTCATTGCGAGGAGCGAAGCGACGAAGCAATCCATCCCTCCAAGCGCGTGGAGAGATGGATTGCTTCGCGGAGCCTGTCATCCGGCGGCGCTGCGCGCCGACCGGGTGGCTCGCAATGGCGTGGAGAGGGATCAACCCGCCTTCCGCGACCGCGCGTTCGACCGGTGCGCCTTCTTGGCAGTACGACGATGTGGGGGGCGCCGCCGCGTAGTGGAGGTTGCGCGCCTTGCGCCGCTCTTCAAGCTCTGCTTCAAGGCGTCCATCAGGCTCACAACATTGCTCGGCTTCTCCTCGCGCTCGGCCGCCTTGATCGGCTTGCCGGCGGCCTTGCGGCGGACCAGGGCCTTCAGCGCGGTCTCATACTCGTCCTTGAATTTCGACGGATCGAAATGCGCGGCCTTGCTGTCGAGGATGTGGCCGGCGAGCTCGATCATGTCTTTCGTCACCTTCGGGCTCTTGATGTCATCGAAATAATCGTCGGCGTCGCGCACCTCGTAAGGGTAGCGCAAGGTGGTGCCGAGCATGCCCTTGTCGAGCGGCTCGATCGCGATCACGTGCTCGCGGTTGGTCAGCACGATCCGCGCCAGCGCGACGCGGTCCTGGTCCTTCATGGCGTCGCGGATCACTGCGAATGCGTCGACGCCGGCCTTGCCGTCGGGCCGGATGTAATAGGGGTGGTCGAGATAGCGCTTGTCGATCTCGCCCTCGGGCACGAAACTGTCGATATCGATGGTGTGGTTGCTCTCGATCTGGACCGCCTCGAGCTCGTCCTTCTCGACCTCGACATATTTGCCCTTGCTCACCTCGTAGCCGCGGCCCTTCTGGTCGCCCTCGACCACGTCGCCGGTCTCGGTATCGACCATCTGCTGCTTCAGCCGGTTGCCGGTCTCCCGGTTGATCATATGGAAGCGGGTCTTCTCGACCGTGGTGGAGGCCGGATAGAGCGCCACCGGGCACGACACCAGCGACAGTTTAAGCGTGCCTTTCCAGTAGGCGCGGGGAGCGGCCATGATCGTCTCCAAACAGCTTGAGTTTGGAACTTGAACGGATACCGTAGGTTTTGGTTCCTGATGGCCGCGCGCCCGCGGCGGCCGTGATCTGCGCCGAGGCCTGCACGTGTCGCTGAGAAACCTCACCACCTATCGCAAGAAGCGCGATTTCGAGAAGACCAACGAGCCGTCGGGCGACGTCAAGGTCGCACCAGCGAAGCAGCGGCGCTTCGTGATCCAGAAGCATGACGCGACCCGGCTGCATTATGATTTCAGGCTGGAGTTCGACGGTGTCTTCAAGTCCTGGGCGGTGACGCGCGGGCCCTCGCTCGATCCGCATGACAAGCGCCTGGCGGTCGAGGTCGAGGACCATCCGCTCGACTATGGCGATTTCGAAGGCACAATCCCCGAGGACCAATATGGCGGCGGCACCGTGCAGCTGTGGGATCGTGGCATCTGGGAATCGGACGATCCCGAACGCGGCTTCAAGAAAGGCGATCTGAAATTCACGCTGCATGGCGACAAGCTGCACGGCAGCTGGGTGCTGGTGCGGATGAAGAACGACCGCTTCGGCGGCAAGCGCACCAACTGGCTGCTGATCAAGCACCGCGACGAATATGCCGTCGAGGGCAATGGCGAAGCGATCCTCGACGAGGACCGCTCGGTCGCCTCCGGCCGCTCGATGGCCGAGATCGCGGCCGGCAAGGGACGGGCGCCGAAGCCGTTCATGCTGGCGAAGGGGAACGGCAGGGCCAAGGCCGATGCGGTCTGGCAGTCCAATCACGGCATGGCCGCGGATGCGCGCGCGAAGACCGGGGCGCCGGCGCCCAAAGCACGGTTGAAGGAGCGACCAAAGGCGAAGCCGAAGCAGGTGTCCGACATGCCGAACTTCGTCTCGCCGCAGCTCTGCGCCGCGGTCGAGAGCCCGCCGAATGCTGCGGGCTGGTGCCACGAGATCAAGTTCGACGGCTACCGCGTGCAGCTGCGGATCGAGGATGGCGAGGCTGTGCTGAAGACCCGCAAGGGGCTCGACTGGTCCGACAAGTTCGGCGCGATCGTGAGGGAGGCCGGCAAGCTGCCCGATGCCCTGATCGACGGCGAGATCGTCGCGCTCGACAAGAACGGCACGCCGCATTTTTCGACCCTTCAGGCGGCGTTGTCGGACGGCAAGACCGACCAGCTGATCTTCTTCGCGTTCGACTTGCTGTTTGCTGGCAAGGAGGATCTTCGCCCGCTGCCACTCACCGAGCGCAAGGCGAGGCTGAAGGCGCTGCTCGCGGCGCGCAAGGGTAGCAATCTCCTGGTCCGCTATGTCGAGCATTTCGAGGAGCGCGGCGATGCCGTGCTGGATTCGGCGCGCAAGCTCGGCCTGGAAGGCATCGTCTCCAAGCGGCTTGACGGCGCCTATCGCTCCGGCCGCTCCGACGACTGGACCAAGACGAAAATCCGCGCCGGCCAGGAGGTCGTGATCGGCGGCTGGAAGACCACCAACGGCAAATTCCGCTCGCTGATGGCCGGTGTCTATCGCGACGATCATCTGGCCTTCGTCGGTATCGTCGGCACCGGCTTTGGCCAGGACACCGTCCGCCGCATCATGCCGGCACTGAAGGCTGCGGCATCGGACACCAGCCCGTTCGGCGGCAAGAATGCGCCGAAGAACACCCGCGACGTGCACTGGCTGAAGCCCGAACTGGTCGCCGAGATCGAGTTCGCCGGCTGGACCGACGCCGGCAATATCCGCCAGGCGGCGTTCAAGGGCCTGCGCCGCGACAAGCCGGCGCATGAGGTCGAGGCCGAACGGCCGGTCGTAACCAACGTGGTGAAGCCGATGGCCAAAGGGCGATCCTCAGGGAAATCATCCGGCGAGGTGATGGGTGTCACCATCTCCCATCCCGACAAGGCTTTGTGGCCGGACGCCGGAGATGGCGAGCCGGTGACCAAACTCGACCTCGCCAACTATTTCGAGGCGGTCGGCGAATGGATAATCGGCTATCTCAAGGGCCGGCCGTGCTCGATCGTGCGCGCGCCCGACGGCATCAAGGGCGAGACCTTCTTCCAGCGCCATGCGATGGCCGGCACGTCGAAGCTGCTGAAGCTCGCCAAGGTGTCCGGCGATCGCAAGCCGTATCTGCAGATCGACCAGGTCGAGGGGCTTGCTGCGGTCGCGCAGCTCGGCGGCCTCGAGCTGCATCCTTGGAATTGCGCACCCGATGCCTATGACACGCCGGGCCGGCTGGTGTTCGATCTCGATCCCGCACCCGACGTCGCGTTCAGCGATGTGGTCGACGCCGCCAAGGACATGCGGCAGCGGCTCACCGCGGTCGGCCTCGAGAGTTTCTGCAAGACCACCGGCGGCAAGGGCCTTCACGTCGTGGCGCCGCTGCTGTCAGGCGCGAAGGACAAGGTGACCTGGAAGGAGGCCAAGGCGTTCGCGCAAGGCATCTGCCAGTGGATGGCGCAGGATGATCCCGAGCGCTATCTGATCAACATGTCGAAAGCCAAGCGCACCGGAAAGATATTCCTCGACTATCTGCGCAACGACCGGCTCTCGACCGCGGTCGCGGTACTGTCGCCGCGGGCGCGTCCGGGCGCCACGGTGTCGATGCCGCTGACCTGGCCGCAGCTGCGCGGCGATCTCGATCCGAAGAAATACACGGTCCGCTCCGTGCCTGCGCTGCTCGCGAAGACCAAGGCCTGGGACGGCTATGAAGAGGCGGCGTCGTCGATCAAGGCGGCGATGAAGAAACTCGCGGCACAGTGAGCGCTTTTTCCTCGTCATACCCCGCAACCCATCTTCGCCAAGGCTTCGCCGGGGTAAAGGGGTTGGGCCCGCCGAAGCTTTAGCGAAGGCGGCAAGCGGGGTATCCAGTACGCCGCGGCTCATCGGTTCAATCATCAACGTCTCTGGAATACTGGATCACCCGCTTTCGCGGGTGATGACAGTTATTGATGTGGATACGACGCAGCAAACGTCCGGGCGCTACAACCGCCCGAGCAGCAGCAGGATCAGGAGGATCACGATCACGAGGCCGAGGCCGCCGCCGCCGTAGTAGCCGGTGCCATAGAATGGTCCGCCGCCGATGCCGCTGAAGCCGCCAAGCAGTGCGATGATCAGAATAATAAGAATGATCGTTCCAAGTGACATCTCAATCCTCCTCAGCCCCGCGGGCCTGTCGTCTCTGCCCTTCGGGGGAGGAAACAACCCGCAACTATGAAGGTTCCGGATTGAGCGGCGCGATAAAACTGTGTGATCTTCCATTTGCGGTGGAACGGAACTACATGAACGGAATCTATGGAGGAGTGCACCGCGATGTCGGCTCCGCTGATCGTCTCGATTCCCCACAGCCTCGGCCGCGACGAGGCCATGCGTCGCCTGAAAGCCGGTTTGTCGCGCGCAGCGGCGAACGTGCCGGTCATGAGCGTCGACGAGGAGCGCTGGGAGAACAACCGCATGATCTTTCGCGTCCGCGCGCTGGGGCAGGTCGCGGCCGGACATCTCGATGTCGAGGATACCAATGTGCGGCTGGAGGTGACGTTGCCGTGGCTGCTGCAACGCTTCGCCGAGGTTGCGCAGGCCGCCATTCAGAAGAGCGGGCAGTTGCTGCTGACCAAGCGCTGATGCGCTGCGCTAGCTGTGCAGACGCGCACGCCTTGCGGCTTGCTTCGCTCCCGCCGCGGCCTTCGCCTTCAGCACGGCGACCGGCAGCTCGGCGAACAGCGTCGCGAGCTGAATCCTGCTGTCTCCCCCCGGGAGCGTGTATCCAGTCAGGTCGATCTCGCCTTCAAAGGCCTCCGCGCGCGGCCAGCTGCGTCCGCCCTGCGTGACCGGCGCAAATGATTTCGCCACTGCGACGATGACGGCTTCGCGGCCATGCCGCCTTGCGAAGGCGATGACATGATCGCGATGCGGGCCGCTGACGGTGAGCGGTTCGTAGGCGCCGCTGGTGAAGACTTCGGGAAGCTCGTTGCGCAGTCGCAGCAGATGCCGCGTCCACGCAAATTTCAGGCGGCCGTCGCGCCAGGTCTCTGTCAACGCGTCCCAATCCGGCGCTTCCAGCGCGGCGAGCAGCTCCGCACGTTCGGCAAAGTCGACCGGGCGGCGGTTGTCGGGGTCGACGAGCGAAAGATCCCAGCTCTCGGTGCCCTGATAGAAATCCGGCACGCCCGGCATCGTCGCCTTCAGCGTGATCTGGCTGAGCGAGTTCAGCGCGCCGATCAGCGCGGTGCGCCGAGCCAGCGTGTCCAGCGCATCGAGGAATTCGGGCGACGTGTTGCGATCGAGGATCCGATCGATGAAGGTCTTCACGCCGGCTTCATAAGGCTCGTGCGGATTGAGCCAGCTGGTTTCCTGCTTACCTTCGCGCGCCGCCTTCAGCGCATAGGCCTGGATGCGCGCGAGCAGCGATGGATCGTCCGGGTCCCAGGCGCCGAGCAGGGCCTGATAGAGCATGTACTCGAACGTTGCCGACGGCGCCCGCATCTCGCCGTCGAGCACCAGATGCGGCGCGTTCAGCACCTTCCAGCGCGCCACCGCGCTGGTCCATTCGCCGGGGATCTCCGCAAGCGCCATGATCCGGGCGCGCGCGTCCTCGCCGCGCTTGGTGTCGTGAGTCGCGGTCGAGGTCATGCCGTGCGGCCATTCGTGGGCGCGGGCCTGCATCATGGCGTGGAAGGTCTCGGGCGGAATTGCGCTGGCCGCCGGATCGCCGCCGACCTCGTTGAGCGCGAGCAGGCGGTGATAGCGGTAGAACGTGGTGTCCTCCAGCGACTTCGCCATCATCGGCCCGGTGAATTGCTGCACCTTCAGCGCGAAGCGCCGCACCCGCGGCGCGCTGTGCGGCGGCCGGCCGGGCTTCAGCAGGTCCATGGTCAAGGCATCGCGCAGGAAGTCGAAGATGCCTTCGTCGGCGGCGAACCAGTCGGCGCGGGCGCGCTCGATGGTCTCGCTGATCAGCGCGCGGTCATGCGCGGTCGGGCCGGAGCCCGTGAGATAGGTGCGATAGACCGGGAAGTGCAGCACGTAAAGCTCGAGCGCCTGCCGCAGGCTGTCGGCGGAGAAGTCGCGGCTCGAATAGTGCCCGCTGGCAATGCGCGCGACGAGCCGAGCCAGCACGGTGAATTCGCTGGTCAGCAAGGTCTCCAGCACGCGGCGCTTGGCCGCGCGCAGCACCGGCGTCAGGTTCGGCGACTGGTTGCTGATCTGGCGCCAGATCTCGCTCAGCGGATCGAGGCCGCTGCCATCGACCAGCACCTGGCTGATCGTGTTCATCCATTCATAGCCGGTGGTGCCGTGCACGCCGGCAAATTTCGTCAGCTTCTCGTCCTCGCCGAGGATCTTCTCGATCACCATGTAGAACGGCCTGGCCTTGACGCCCTGCGCCGATCGGATCAGGCGGCGCAGCCGCTGGAAATATTGCGCGGGATCGCGCAGGCCGTCGATATGGTCGAGCCGCAGGCCTTGCAGCCGATCTTCCGCAACCAGCCGCTTGACGAGGCTGTGGCTCGCCTCGAAGGTTGAGGCGTCCTCGACCCTGAGGCCGGCCAGCGTGTTGACGTCGAAGAAGCGCCGATAGTTGATGTCGCTGGAGGCAAGCCGCCAGTGGCCGAGCTTGTAGTGCTGGCGTTCCAGGAGATGATGCAGCGCCAATGTTTGAGTTGGGCGATCCTCGCCGGCGCGATAGGCATCGAGCCCGCGCGCGATGGTCTCGGCACTGCCCTCGATTGCCTTGATCGCGGCCTTCAGGGCCGGCGCTTCCTTGCGGTTCGGGTGACGCAGCCCGCGATACCTGGCGGCGAGCTCAAGCAGAGCGCGCCCGGCGGGATTGTCTTCCGCGCCGGCCTCGCGGACGATGGTCCGCAGCACCTCACCATAGCGCTCCGGCGCGATCGGCAGGCGATGCTCGAAATACCACGCCGAGAAGCTGCCTTCGTTTGCGTCGAAGCGCAGCTCGATCTGGCCGCGCTCCAGCGCCTGGCCATAGGATGAGCCGAGGATCGGCAGCAGCACGCCGCCGCGCGCGCGATAGGGCAGCTGGTCCCAGTCGATGTCGAAGGAGACCGCATGCGGCGACACCGGTCCCCATTCCAGCACGTCGAGCCACCACGGATTGTCGGCGAAATGCACGCCGACATGGTTCGGCACGAAATCCAGGATCAGGCCGAGGTCGTTGCGCTTCAGTGCGTCGCTGAACCGCGCAAAGCCCTCCTCGCCGCCGAGCTCCGGATTGAACTTGGTGTGGTCGACGACGTCATAGCCATGGGTCGAGCCCTTGCGCGCCTTCATGAAGGGCGAGGCATAGACGTGGCTGATGCCGAGCGCCTTCAGATAGGGCGCCACATTGGCGGCGGCATCGAAGTCGAAATCGGCAGTGAGTTGCAGTCGGTAGGTCGCGATCGGGATCGCCGGAGGCATTGTGCTATCCGATGTGCCAGCGCACCGCCCAGCCGGGGAGGTCGCTCGACAACGCGCCGCCCCAGATCACGGTTCCCTTCGGTTCCGCCGCGCCGCTCATATCCCGATCCGACAAATTGGCCGTGAGCCACAGCGTGCGGCCGTCGCCCATCTGCCAATACGCGGTCAGGAGATCGCCCGTGACACGATCGCCACCGAAGCGCACCCCGGTCAGCCGCGGCGTGATCTCGCGGCGCCGTACGGCCAGCAGGTTGCGCACCAGTGCCAGCCGTGTGCGCGCCGGATCGTGGCCAAGCGCCGCCCAGTCGAGCACGGCCGACCGCACCGTCTCTTCGGCAAGCGGGTCGGGAATGTCGTCGCCATATTTGGCATAGGCCCAGGCGAACTCCTTGCGCCGTCCGGCGCGGACCGCGTTGGCGAGGTCGCCCCTGAAATCGCAGAAGAACGGGAAGGGTGTCGTCGCGCCCCATTCCTCGCCCATGAACAGCATCGGCGTGGTCGGCGCGATCAACGTCACCGCGAGCGCGGCCTCGATCGCCTCCGGCTTTGCGATGCTCTCGAGCCGATCGCCGAGCGGCCGGTTGCCGATCTGGTCGTGGTTCTGCAGGAAGTTGATGAAGCAGATCGGCGACAGCGTGCCGCTCGGCTCGCCGCGGGCCTTGCCGCCCCAGAACTCCGAGACTTCGCCCTGGTAGATGTAGCCCGACGATAGCGCGCGCGCGAGGTCCTGCTTCGGCGCCCGGTAGTCGCCGTAGTAGCCCTGCTTTTCCCCGGTCAGCAGCACGTGCCAGGCGTGATGATAGTCGTCGTTCCACTGGCCGCGGAATTTGCCGTTGGGTGGGTCCTCGGCGGCATCGAGCAGGCTTGCGATGTTGTCGCCGTTCTCGAGCACGAGGTTGATCTGCCGGCCGGTCTCGGTGGCGAGCTTGCCGGCGGCCTTGCTGAAGTCGTGCAGGATGGAGACCTCGCCGGCTTCGACGATGGTGTTGACCGCGTCGAACCGCAGCCCGTCGAAGCGATAGTCGCGCAGCCAGGACACGACGCTGCCGATCGCAAACGCGCGCACTTCAGGCACACGATAATCGATCGCGCTGCCCCACGGCGTATGCGCGTCGCTGAAGAAGGAGGGCGCATAGCGGCCGAGATAATTCCCCTCGGGACCGAAGTGGTTGTAGACCACGTCGAGCATCACCATCAGCCCGCGCAGATGCGCTTCGTCGATCAGGGTCTTGAGGTCCTCGGGGCGGCCGTAGGCGCTGTCGGGCGCGTACCACAGCACGCCGTCATAGCCCCAGTTGCGACGCCCAGCGAAATCCGCCAGCGGCATCAGTTCGAGCGCGGTGATGCCGGTTGCAACGAGATGATCGAGCTTGTCGATCATGGCGCGGTAGGTGCCTTCTGGCGTGAAGGTGCCGACATGCGCCTCGAGGACGACGGCCTCATGCCAGGGACGTCCACGCCACTCCGTCGCGCGCCATTTGAAGGCGGTGTGATCGATCACCTCGCTCGGGCCGAACACGTCATCCGGCTGGGAGGCGGAGGCGGGGTCGGGGACGTCGACCTCGTCATCGATGCGGAATTTGTAACGCGTGCCGGCGCGCGCGCCCGGGATTTCGGCGACGTACCAGCCGGCCGCATCGCGCGTCAGCGCGTGCGGCTTGTCGAGCAGGAGGTCGACGCGCTTTGCCGCCGGCGCCCAGAGCCGGAAGCGCGTGCCATCAGCGGTGAGTTCGGGTCCGAAATGCTGCGCGCTCATGCGGAGCCTGCGAATGCCAGCACCGAGCGCGGCGGTGCCGTGGCGTCAGCGCCGGATACGATGAGGTCGCCCGTTTGCTCCGTCTTGGTCGTGTTCAAGACCTGCTGCCAGCTGCTGTATTCCGCCATCCTCGGCATCCTGAACACGATCTCCTGCGGCGCGGCATTGAGCACGATAAAGATCGGCGCCTGCCCTTGTTCCATCGGTCCCAGCACATAGGCGAGGAACCGGCTCTCCGGGAATTTCCAGTCCGACTCCTTCATCTCCTCAGCAGCGGGCGTCAGCCAGAGCACGCCATAGCTGCCGTCGGTGCGGCGGCCGTCGAGCCAGCTCTGGCAGCGGATCTGCCCGAACCGCTGGCGTAGCGCGGTGAGATGACCGATGAAATCGATGGCGTCGTCGTCGGTGCCGAGGTTCTCCCAGCCGATCCAGCCGGTCTCGTTGTCCTGGCAATAGGCGTTGTTGTTGCCTGCTTGCGTGTTGGCGACCTCGTCGCCGGCGAGGATCAGCGGCGTGCCCTGCGCGAGCAGCAGGCAGGCCAGCGCGTTCTTCCTGAGCTGGCGGCGCAGCGCGATGATGGTGGGATCATCGGTCGGGCCCTCATGGCCGCAATTGTTGCTGTGGTTGTCGTTGGAGCCGTCGCGATTGTCCTCGCCATTGGCCTCATTGTGCTTCTCGTTGTAGCTGAAGAGGTCGGCGAGCGTGAAGCCGTCGTGCACCGTGATGTGGTTGACGCTGGCGCGGGTCGCGCGGTTGTCGTGGTGAAACAGATCCGAGGATGCGGTCATGCGGCCGGAGATGTCGCCGATCAGGCTGCCTTCGCCGCTCCAGTAGCGCCGCATCGCGCTGCGATAGCGGTCATTCCACTCCGACCATTGCGATGGAAAGGCGCCGACCTGATAGCCGCCGAGACCGAGGTCCCAGGGCTCGGCGACCATCTTGGCGGTCGCCAGCACCGGGTCCTGGCGGATCGCGGTGAGGAAGGGATGGTTGCGATCGAACCCGTTCGGCCCGCGCGCCAGGGTGGTGGCGAGATCGAAGCGGAAGCCGTCGACATGGCAGACCTCGACCCAGTAGCGCAGCGAATCCATCACCATCTGCAGCACGCGCGGATGGGTGAGGTTGACCGAGCTGCCGCAGCCGGTGAAGTCGTCATAGAAGCGCGGGTTCTCGCGGTTCAACCAGTAATAGGAGGCGTTGTCGATGCCGCGGAAGGACAGCGTCGGGCCCATATGGTTGCCCTCGGCGGTGTGGTTGTAGACGACGTCGAGCAGCACCTCGATGCCGGCATCGTGCAGCCGCGCGACTGTTGTACGAAACGAGTCCAGCGCATTGTCCTGGGCGTAGCGCGCCTCGGGCGCGAAGAAAGCGATGCTGTTGTAGCCCCAGTAATTCGACAACTTCTTCTCGACCAGGACACGGTCGTCGATCAGGCCGTGGATCGGCAACAGCTCGATGGTGGTGACGCCGAGCCGCTTGAGGTGATCGATCATCGCCGGCGACGACAGGCCGCCATAGGTGCCGCGCAGGTTCGGCGGCACGTCCTCGCGCTTCTGCGTCAGGCCCTTGACGTGGGCCTCGTAGATGATGGTGTCGGCCCAAGGAATATGCGGCCGGATCTCGCGGCGGCCCCAGTTGAAGGTCTCGTCGACCACCACGGCCTTCGGCATGCCGCGGGCATTGTCGCGCCGGTCAAAGGAGAGATCCTCGCGCGCGCTGCCGGTGCGATAGGCGAAGTGCGCATCGCTCCATACCAGCCGACCGGCGAGCCGCTTGGCATAGGGATCGAGCAACAGCTTGTTGGCGTTGAAGCGGTGGCCGCGCTCCGGCGCGTACGGGCCGTAGACGCGATAGCCGTAGAGCTGGCCCGGCGAGACGTCATTGAGATAGCAGTGCCAGACGTCCTCGGTGCGCTCCGGCATCTCGATCCGCTCGAGCTCGCGGCGGCCCTGGCCGTCGAACAGGCACAGCTCCACCTTCTCCGCATTGGCCGAGAACAACGCAAAATTGGTGCCTCTGCCGTCCCAGCTTGCACCGAGCCGTGCGGAGGTTCCCCCGGTCAGTCGCATGAATCAGCTTTCCGGTACGAGGAAGATCGCAGCCAGCGGCGGGATCGTCAGGCTCAGCTCCGGCGTGGCGCCTTCCGAGGCGCGCACTTCGCCGATATTGCCGTCATTGGTGCCGCCGTAATGGGAGGAATCCGAGTTGAACACCTCGTGCCACTTGCCCGCCAACGGAACGCGGACGCGATAGTTGCGATAGACGTTGGGCGAGAAGTTCGTGACCACGAGACAGCGGGCGCGGGCATCATTGCCCTTGCGGATCCAGGCGAACACGTTGTTGTTGGTATCGTCGGTGACGACCCATTCGAAGCCGGCTTGGTCGCAATCGAGCTCATGCAGCGCCGGCAGCGCGCGATACAGACGGTTGAGGTCGCGGACCAGGTTCTGGATGCCGCTGTGCCGCGGCTGTTGCAGCAGATGCCAATCGATCGAGTAGTCGTGGTTCCACTCGCGCTCCTGGCCGAACTCGCAGCCCATGAACATCAACTTCTTGCCGGGATGCCCAAACATGAAGCTGTAATAGGCGCGCAAATTCGCAAAGCGCTGCCAGTCGTCGCCGGGCATGCGGCCGAGGATCGAGCGCTTGCCGTGCACGACCTCGTCGTGAGACAGCGGCAGGATGAAATTCTCCGAGAAGGCGTAGTGCAGGCCGAACAGGATGTCGCCGTGATGGTATTTGCGGTGGATCGGATCCTTGCCGATGTATTTCAGCGTGTCGTGCATCCAGCCCATGTTCCACTTGTAGCCGAAGCCGAGCCCGCCATATTCGACCGGACGCGACACCTGCGGCCACGCGGTGGATTCCTCCGCCGCGGTCGTCGCCTGCGGGAAGTGCGCGAACAGCTCGGTGTTGAAGCGGCGCAGGAAGTCGATCGCCTCGATGTTTTCCCGCCCGCCATATCTGTTCGGAATCCAGCCGCCGGCGGGACGGCTGTAGTCGAGATAGAGCATCGAGGCGACGGCATCGACGCGCAGCCCGTCGATGCCGTAGCGATCGAGCCAGAACAGCGCGTTCGACACCAGGAAGTTGGTGACCTCGGTGCGCCCGTAATTGTAGATCAGCGTGCCCCAATCGAGGTGACGGCCCTGCAGCGGATTGGCGTGCTCGTAGAGCGCGGTGCCGTCGAAATTGCCAAGACCATGCGGATCGTCGGGGAAATGTCCGGGGACCCAGTCGAGCAGCACGGCGAGGCCAGCGCCGTGGCAGGCGTCGATCAGCGCCGCGAAATCGTCGGGTGAGCCGAAGCGGCTGGTCGGCGCGAACATGCCGGTCGGCTGGTAGCCCCAGGAGCCGTCGAACGGATGCTCTGATATGGGCAGGAATTCGAGATGGGTGAAGCCCATGTCGCTGGCATAGGCCGGCAGCTGCTCGGCCATCTCGCGATAGGTCAGCCACTCATTGCGGCCCTTGCGCCGCCACGAGCCGAGATGGATCTCGTAGATCGACATCGGCGAGCTCAGCGCGTTGACGCGATCGGGCGCCGGGCGCGGGTGCGGGATCTTGCGCTCGTCGATCACGATCGAGGCGGTCTTCGGGCGCACCTCGGCGGCGAACGCCAGCGGATCGGACTTCAGCGGCAGATGCTGGCCGTTGCGCCCGATGATCTCGAACTTGTAGTGGTCGCCGACGCGTGCGCGTGGGATGAACAGCTCCCAATAGCCCGGGCCGCGCACCCGCATCGGATGCCGCCGTCCGTCCCAGAAATTGAAGTCGCCGACCACGCTGACCCGCCGCGCATTCGGCGCCAGCACCACGAAGCCGATACCGTCGACGCCGTCGATCGTTATCGGATGCGCACCCAGCGTGTCATAGACCCGCTGATGGGTGCCCTCGCCGAGCAGATAGAGATCGAAATCGCTCAGGATCGGCGGAAAGCGGTAGGCGTCCTCCAGTTCGACGACATTGTCGCCGAAGCGGGCGCGGAGCTGGTAGCGCGTCGATCCGTTCGGCAAGGGACCTGCGAACAGGCCGGCGTCGTGGATCCGCGCCAGCGGTGCCGTCTCGCCATGCTCGCCGATCGCCTCGACATTGGCGGCATCGGGCAGGAAGGCGCGCACCACGTTGCGATCCCCCTCGGCGTGGAGGCCGAGATAGTGGAACGGATCGGAATGGCGACCCTCGATGATGGCATAGGCCTCGGCGGGCAGTTTGCTCATGCAACCTCATGCGGCTGTTGCGCCAAAATCCTTAACAGGCCGGTCAGCGGCACCCGCAGCCAATCCGGCCGGTTGGCCAGCTCATACTCGATCTCGTAGAAGGCTTTCTCAAGCAGGAAAAAGCTGAGCAGGCGATCGGCCGCCTTGGCGTCGGTGGGCCACAGGCGTTGCCCGGCCATGGTCTCGCGATACGCCGCCAGCAGGGCTTCCGCGGCCTGGTCGCGCCATTCGGCCAAAGCGAGGCTCAACCTGCCGCTCTCGTCGGGCGAAACCTTGAGCGCGCGTTCCAGCGCCGCCGTGGCGGCATAGTCGATCGAGCGGATCAGGCCGGCGACGTCGCGTGCCGCCGGCGCCTTGCGGCGCCGCTCGGCGATGGTGCGGCCCGGCCCACCGTCGAAATCGATGATGAAGACGTCGTCCTTGACCACCAGCAGCTGGCCGAGATGCAGATCGCCATGATGGCGGATGTTGAGCCCGTCGCTCTCGCGCGGCAGCAGCGCCTTCAGCCGCTCCGGCAGCATGTCGTGCTGGGCCTGCAACTGATCGGCCAGCAGCCGGTCGGCCTCCTTCAGGGAGCCGCGCCGTTGCTTCAGCGTATCGAACACGCGCTCGGCGCGCGCCATGATCTCGTCGTTCCAGCGTTGCAGATCCTCGGGCTTGGTCGGCTCGGGTGCGAAGTCCGGCAGGTCGCGGTTGCTGGCGAGCGCGATGTGCAACTCGGCGAGACGCTTTCCGCCATGTGACAGGTGGCGCAGATAGGTGGCGTGATCGCCGTTCTCCTCCGGACGTTCGCTCGCCGCAAGCAGACGCTGCCGCTCGACGAGGCGGTCGAGGTGCGAGGCGCCGACATTCCAGAGGTCACCCTGGTTGACCACCATGGCGTGCAGCACCGCGATCGCGCTGCGATTGTCGCCGTCCACCAGCTCCGAGGTGCCGAGCAACGCGGGCGTGTTGGGGAAATTGACCACTTCGGTGAGGAAGCGGCCCATCTCGATCTCCGGATTGATGCCGACCTCGAGCTTCCGATAGATCTTGGTGACATACTCGTTGTCGACCAGCGCGGTCGAATGCGGCTGATCGTTCTCGAAGACGCGGATGCGCTCGGGCTGCCGCACCGGGCGGTCGGAGAAGCGGCTCGTCGGCCGGAATTCGAGCTTCAGGCCCTGCTCGCCCTCGTCGACCGTGAGGTTTTCCCGCAAGTTGCGCAGGAACAGGCCGGTAAAGATCTGGTCGGTGGCGACATCGAGCAGCGTGCCCTCGCGCGCGCCCTGACGGACGGCGGCGAAGGCGCGCGGGTTGTAGCGCTCGCGGTCGAAGCGCACCCACTCGATCTGCATCGGCAGCACGTAGCGGCTGGTGTTGCCGCGCTCGGTGGTTTCGAAGAAGATCAGCCAGGGCCGATTGTCGCCGATGTCGCAGAACGGGATCGCGGCCACCAGCGCCGGCTGGATCGCCTTGGCGGAATGCTCCGGATACCAGCGCGTGCGGGCGAGATGGCCGGGCAGCACGTCGTGCTCGAACACGCCGCGCTCGCGCGCCAGCGACGTCCAGGTCGAATTGAGCGGCACCACCAGGGTCTCGAATTCCGGCACCGCCCGCGGCTTCACCGGCTCGGACTTGTCGCGCTCCTGCAACTGGAACCAGTAGAAGCCGTAGGGCGCCAGCGTGATCATATAGGGCAATTCGCCGATCGCGGGGAAGCGCGTTCGCCCGAGCATCTCGAGCGGAATGCGGTCCTTGAAGGCGGAGAGGTCGAGCTCGGTCGCCTGCGCCGAGCGCGACAGATTGGCGACGCACAGGATGACCTCGCCCTGATACTGCCTGACATAGGCCAGCACCGAGCGATTCTCCGGGCGGATGAAGGTCATGGTGCCGCGCCCGAATGCCAGCGTCGACTTGCGCACCGCGATCAGCCGCTTGGTCGCCGACAGCAGCGACGACAGGCTGCGCGACTGCGCCTCGACATTGACGGCCTCGTAGCCGTACACCGGGTCCATGATCATCGGCGCGTAGAGCCGCGCCGGGTCGGCGCGCGAGAAGCCGCCATTGCGGTCCGGCGACCATTGCATCGGCGTCCGCACGCCGTTGCGGTCGCCGAGATAGATGTTGTCACCCATGCCGATCTCGTCGCCGTAATAGATGATCGGGGTGCCGGGGAACGACAGCAAGAGCGAGTTCATCAGCTCGATCTTGCGCCGGTCATTGTCCATCAGCGGCGCAAGGCGGCGGCGGATGCCGACATTGATGCGGGCGCGCGGGTCGTTGGCGTAGGTCGACCACAGATAGTCGCGCTCGACATCGGTGACCATCTCCAGCGTCAGCTCGTCGTGATTGCGCAGGAACAGCGCCCATTGGCAGGCCGACGGGATGTCGGGCGTCTGCCGCAAGATGTCGGTGATCGGAAAGCGATCTTCCTGCGCGATCGCCATGTAGATGCGCGGCATCAGCGGGAAGTGATAGGCCATGTGACATTCGTCGCCATGGCCGAAATATTCCTGCACGTCCTCCGGCCATTGATTGGCCTCGGCCAGCAGGATCTTGCCCTTGGCATAGGCGTCGAGCTCCTGGCGCAGCCGCTTGATGATGGCATGCGTCTCCGGCAGGTTCTCGTTGTTGGTGCCGTCGCGCTCGCACAGATAGGGAATGGCGTCGAGCCGGAAGCCGTCGACGCCGGTGTCGAGCCAGCGCTTCATCACCTGCACGATGGCGCGCACCACGCGCGGATTGTCGAAGTTCAGATCCGGCTGATGCGAGAAGAAGCGGTGCCAGTAGAATTGGCCGGCTTCCGGATCCCAGGTCCAGTTCGACTTTTCCGTGTCGGTGAAGATGATCCGCGTATCGAGGTATTTCTGGTCGGTGTCGCTCCAGACGTACCAGCTGCGTGCACTCGAATTCGGCGGGCTGCGGCGCGCGCGCTTGAACCAGGCATGCTGATCCGAGGTGTGGTTGACGACGAGCTCGGTGATGACGCGCAGGCCGCGCTTCTTGGCTTCCTGGATGAAGCGCTTGAAGTCCTTCATCGTCCCGAAATCGGGATTGATGTCGCCGTAGTCGCCGATGTCGTAGCCGTCGTCGCGGCCGGGCGAGGGGTAGAACGGCAACAGCCACAGCGCCGTGACGCCGAGCTCCTGCAGATAGCCGAGCTTCTCAGTCAGCCCTGCGAAATCGCCGATGCCGTCATTGTTGCTGTCGGCAAACGCCTTGACGTGCAGCTGGTAGATGATCGCGTCCTTGTACCACAGCTGGTCCGTGGTCTCGGTCGCGACCTTCGCCTCGGTATTGACGGAGGAGAATACGTTCATGACGGCTCCTTCAGGCGACACAGCGTAACAGCAACGCGGGATCGCGCGCAGGATCGAGACGCAGGCGGATGCCTCCCCATTCGAGCGCGTGGCGCTCGCCGGTGACAAGGTCTTCCAGTTCCGTGACGGCGCGGCGGGCATCGCCGCGGCCGACCATGACGTCGCCGAGCGGAAGCCAGACCTCGCGCGGCTCCGACGACAATGCAATCGCGGCCGCGATCACATTGCCCTGATCGGCCGCCTCCTTGACGAAGCCGATCACGTCGCCGTCATCGACATTGATAAAGCGCAGACCAGCGAATTGTTGCAGGGCCGGATTGCCGCGCCTGATCCGGTTGAGCGTTGCGATGTAGGGCTTGATGTTCCCGTGCTCGTCCCAGTCGCGCACCTTGATCTCGTACTTCTCGGAGTTGAGATATTCCTCGCGGCCGGGCACCGGCGTGTGCTCGAGCAGCTCGAAGCCGCTATAGATGCCATAGCTGCTTGAAAGCGTCGCGGCGAGCGCGAGGCGCGACTTGAACATCCAGGATTCGCCGCTTTGCAGGTGGAAGGGCAGGATGTCCGGTGTGTTGACGAAGAAATTCGGCCGAAAGAAGTCACGCTCGGGATACGAGGTCAACTCGCCGAGATACTGTTCGAGCTCGGCGCGCTGCGTGCGCCAGGTGAAGTATGTATAGGATTGCGTGAAGCCGAGCTTGGCGAGGCCCTTCATCAGTTTCGGCCGGGCGAAAGCTTCGGAAAGGAACAGCACGTCCGCATCGCGATCCTGCACCTCGCGGATCAGCCATTCCCAGAATGCCAGCGGCTTGGTGTGCGGGTTGTCGACCCGGAAGATCTTGACGCCCTGTTCGACCCAGAACAGCACGACATCGCGCAATGCGCGCCACAGCGCAGCGGCATCCCCGGATCCGAAATCCGGATCGACGACGTCATCCCAGCGCCGCGGCGGATGTTCGGCGCTGCGCATCGAGCCGTCCGGGCGCCGCTTGAACCAGTCCGGATGTTCGGTCAGCCAGGGATGATTGGGCGAGCATTGCACGGCGAAATCGAGCACTACCTCGAGGCCGTGGGCCTGGCATGCCGCGACGAAGGCACGAAAATCGTCGAGCGTGCCGAGCTGCGGATGCACGGCATCGTGGCCGCCCTCTGCCGCGCCGATCGCATAGGGGCTGCCGGGATCGCCGGCCTGTGCAATGGCGGCGTTGTTGCGGCCCTTGCGATGCGTCTGCCCGATCGGGTGGATCGGCGCCAGCAGCACGACGTCAAACCCCATCGCGGCGATGTCGGGAAGCCGCGCGATGCAATCGTTGAACGTCGCGTGCACGCCTGATGTCCTGCCCTGGCTGCGCGGAAACATCTGGTACCAGGCGCCGCAGCGTGCCCGCGGCCGGTCGGCGGTGAGGGGATAGAGCTGCGATCGCATCAGGTCGCCGCGAAACTGGCTGCCGGCCATCGCCTCGCGCAATTCGGGCGCCAGCAGCGCGCCCGGCTCGCCGGTCTGCAGAAAGATCTCGCACTGCCTGATGATGACCGCAGCCGCGGCAGGTCCGCCGGCCTGCGCCTGGGTCAGCATGCCGGCGCCTTCGAGCGCGTCCAGCGCGTGGTCGCCGCCGTCGCGCTGCTTCTGCTCGAAGCGATGCCGCCAGCTGGCGAAGTCATCGGTCCAGGCTTCGATCGCGAAGCTGTAGCGGCCGGGGCGGTCGGGCACGAAGGCGCCGCCCCAGCGGTCGTCGCTGTGCAGTGTCATTGGCGCGGATTGCCACTCGCCGTCGCCCTCGCGCCGCCACACCAATGCCGCTGATATCACATCATGTCCGTCCCGGTAGATGTCGGCCCACACCTCGACCGGTTCGCCGGCGATGCGCTTGACCGGAAAGCGGCCGCCATCAACCGACGGATAGACATCGGTGATATGAAAAGTGCCATGGGCACTCTCGACAGGCCGGAGGGTTTTGTTCACGGTGATGCCGCCATTGAAAATGCAAATGACGTCCCGGCGCCGGGAAGGAGGCGCGCCAGACCCATATAGAAAGCCGCTCGCCGGGCAATGGTTCCCGGTGGGAACGCCGGATAGGGTAGAGCGTTGAACATCAACTATCCCTTTCCCGTATCTGTACAATTTAGCAACGATCCCAATACCGTTGCGAGCAGTCAGCGTGCCGAATGGACCTTTACGCCAAAGCCCACACCCTGGGAATCCAGACCGAGTATATCGATGGTAGCGGTCACCGCCGTGTGACAACCCCCGAGGCGCTGACGGCGATCCTCGCCGCGCTGCCGCCCCACACGCCGCGGCGGATCGTCATCGATCCCGTCGTCGTCAGAGGCGGCCATGGCGGGCAAACGCAGCTCTCGGAAGCGGCCCAGCTTCCGGTGCAATGGAAGCTCACCAACGGCAGCGCGGTGCTCGCGCAAGGCGAGGCGCATGCGCGGAGCGTGACGTGGCCGGCCGGCCTGCCCGAAGGCGTGCACCGGTTGCAGCTGTCGGATGCATCCGGCAGCGAGGAACTGCCCCTGTTGGTGGCGCCGGACGGTGCGTTCGGCGGCGCGTTCGACCGCTGCTGGGTGATCGCGGTCCAGCTCTATGGCGTGCGGTCCGCGCGCAACTGGGGCGTCGGCGACTTCACCGATCTGGAGGGTCTGCTCGAATTCGCCCATCGGCTCGGCGCCGACGGCGTCGGGCTCAATCCGCTGCATGCGCTGTTCGACGATCGGCCGGGCGATTGCAGCCCGTACTCGCCGAACAGCCGGCTGTTCCTCAACGCGCTCTATATCGACGTCGAGAAGATTCCCGAATTCAGGATCGATGCGGCGACGCGGGCCGCGCTGGCGCATCTGCGCAGCAACGACATGGTCGACTATGTCGGCGTTGCGGCGCTGAAATGGCCGGCGCTGCGCGCGGCCTTCGCGGCCTTCAAGGCCAATCCCGGCCTCGGCCGCTGGCAGGATTTCGAGGCCTATCGCAAGGAGCAGGGTACGTTGTTGTCGCGCTTCGCCTGCTTCGAGGTGATGCGGCACAAGTTCAACACGCCGTGGTGGGAATGGCCGGATGAATGGCGTCAGCCCGACGATACGGCCTGCGCCAAACTGCACCGGGCACGCGACACCGCCGCCGAGGTCGAGTTCGTCGAATTCGTGCAATGGACCGCGGACCGTCAGCTCGGCGCCTGCCAGGCTCTCGCGCACAAGCTCGGCATGCGCGTCGGACTCTATCTCGATGTCGCGGTCGGCGTGCAGTCGGATGGCTTCGACGCCTGGAACGAGCAGGTCGCGATCTCGCGCCATCTCGGCGTCGGCGCGCCGCCGGACCCGCTCAACACCGCGGGCCAGGATTGGGGGCTCGCGGGCTTCAATGCCGCGGGCCTCGAGCAGCGCTCGTTCGAACCGTTCCGGCAGATGCTGCGCGCCTCGATGCATCATGCCGGTGCGATCCGGCTCGATCACGCCTTCGGGCTGAAGCGGCTTTATCTCGTGCCGCGCGGCTTCGGCCCGGCCAACGGCGCCTATGTGCTGATGCCGTTTGAGGCACTTTTGGCGGCGACCGCGCAGGAGAGCGCGGCGAGCCGCTGCGTCGTGATCGGCGAGGATCTCGGCACCGTGCCTCCGGGATTCCGCGAGCAGATGAACGGCTGGGGCATCTGGTCCTATCTCGTGATGATGTTCGAGACCGATGACCAGCGCGTGTTCCGCAACGCCGACTATTATCTGCCCAATGCTCTGGTCACCTTCAACACCCACGACCTCTCGACCTATGCCGGCTGGCGCTCGTTCAGCGATCTCAAGACCAAGCGCGCGCTCGGGATCGATCCCGGCGAGACCGACCAGGGGCGCTGGGACGCGCTCGGCCATCTCGACGACGTGCTGCGCCGGCACGACATCCACCACAATGATTTCTATTCGGTGGCGAGCTTCCTGGCCCGAACCCGATCGCGGATGATGGCGGTGTCGATGGAGGACCTGCTCGGCATCGTCGAGCAGCCGAACATCCCCGGCACCGTCTACGAGCATCCGAACTGGAAACGGCGGCTGCCGGTCTCGATCGAGCATCTCGCATCGGCAATCGACATCGACGCGCTCAGGCGCGCAACCCGTGAGCGGTCGCATGCCTGACAATGCGGAGCACGGCGCGTGGCTTCTCGGATCGAAGACTATGGTCTGATCGGCGATTGCGAGACCGCGGCGCTGGTCGGCCGCGACGGCTCGATCGACTGGCTGTGCTGGCCGGCGTTCGATTCCGATGCCTGCTTCGCCGCGCTGCTCGGCACATCGCGGAACGGCCGCTGGCTGCTGACGCCCACTGGGGAGATCAAGCGGACCACGCGCCGCTATCGGGACGATACGCTGATCCTGGAGACCCGGTTCGAGACCGCAGATGGCGTGGTTGATCTGATCGACTTCATGCCGCCGCGCGGCAAGGCGTCCGACGTGGTCCGTCTCGTTCGCGGCGTCAGCGGCCGCGTCAAGATGCACATGGAGCTGGTGATCCGCTTCGGCTTCGGGGTCGATGTGCCCTGGGTGAAGAAGAACCCGGACGGCGAGGGGCTGCTTGCGATCAGCGGGCAGGACATGACCGTGCTGCGCACGCCGGTCGAGACCCGTGGCCAGGATCTGACCACGCTCGCCGATTTCGAGGTCGGCGAGGGCGACACCGTGCCGTTCGTGCTGACATATGGTGCGTCCTTTCAGCCGGTGCCGGAGCCGATCGATCCCGAGGCGGCGCTCAGGGATACCGAAGACTATTGGACGGACTGGTGCCGCCGTTCGACCTATGACGGCAGCGTTCAACGCGACCTCGTGATGCGCGCGCTGATCACGCTGAAGGCGCTGACCTTCAGGCCGACCGGCGGCATCGTCGCGGCACCGACCACCTCATTGCCGGAAAAGCTCGGCGGCGCGCGCAACTGGGACTACCGGTTCTGCTGGCTGCGCGATGCCACCTTCACGCTGCTGGCGCTGATGAATTCGGGCTACACCGAGGAAGCGGCGGCCTGGCACAATTGGCTGCTGCGGGCCGCGGCCGGCGCGCCGGTCAACATGCAGATCATGTACGGCATTCTGGGTCAGCGGCGCCTCCTGGAATGGGAGGCCGGATGGCTGTCCGGCTATGAGGGGGCGCAGCCGGTCCGTGTCGGCAACGCCGCACATGCGCAGCTGCAACTCGACGTCTATGGCGAGCTGATCGACGCCTTCCACCAGTCGCGCATGGCCAAACTGAAGCTCGACGAGGAGAACTGGTCGCTGGAATGCACCGTCGTCAATCATCTCGCCGAGGTCTGGGATCAGCCGGATCACGGCATCTGGGAGCGCCGCGGCGTGCCCCGGCATTATGTGTTCTCCAAGGTGATGTGCTGGGTCGCCTTCGACCGCGCCATCAAGAGCGCGGAGCGGTTCGGCTTCAAGGGACCGCTGGTCAAGTGGCGGGTGCTGCGCGAGGCCATCCATCGCGACGTCTGCCAACGCGGGTTCGACCCCACCCTCAACAGCTTCGTCGAGAGCTATGGTTCGAAGCTGCTCGATGCCAGCCTGCTGCTGCTGCCATCGGTCGGCTTCCTGCCGCCGGACGATCCGCGCATCCGCGGCACCATCGCGGCGGTCGATCGGCACATGATGCGCGACGGCTTCGTGCTGCGGCACGATCCGCGCGAGGCGTCCGGTGAGGTCCAGCCGATCGAGGGCGCGTTCCTGGCCTGCAGCCTGTGGCTCGCCGACGCCCATGTGCTGGCGGGAGATCTCGACAAGGCGCAGACCATGTTCGACCGCGTGGTGGCGGTCGCCAACGATCTCGGCCTGCTGGCGGAGGAGTTCGACCCCGGCGCCGGCCGGCAGACCGGCAACTTCCCGCAGGCGCTGACCCATATCGCGCTGATCAACACCGCGCACAATCTCAGCGCAGCAAGAGCCGACGCCGAGAAGCCCGCGGTGCAGCGCTCGACCTGAAGCGCGGGGCTAAAATATCGAAAACAACCCCATGCAAAGGAGCCGTCGGCTGCCGGCGTCCGACCCGCAACTTGACACGTCGGGCAAATCAGGGGTACATTTCCAATATTCCGAAATCGTGCAAGCGCCCTGCGTCGCTCGTCTCGACTCCGCAAGCGGGCATTTCCAATATCCAGAGCAAAACGCCAATCTGCCGGCGCCAAGATATCGAGAGATTGGGCAGGCCAATCGAATAGCGCGCGTCCCCGCGCATGCCGCGGCGTGGCCTCCGCCTCGATCCCCCGGTGCCGCAGATCGGCGGTCACCGGAGGGAACGTCTGAGCGCGGCCAAGACGCTAGGTCCTGGGACGACGGTACCGCCGCCGCAATGCGGACAACTTGCGTTCTGCCTCCAGGAGCAGTTGTTGCTCATGGTGTTTGTAGTAGCTCCACAGGTAGAAGATAGTGATCCCTGCCGCTGCGAGCGTCAGCCAGCCGAGCGGGCCCGCTACGCGACGGAAGCTGTGGCCCAACAGATACCCACCGACGCCGAAGACTGCTGCCCAGGTGATCGCGCCCAGTGCGTTGAAGAGCAAGAATCGCCATAGCGGGAAACGATTGGCGCCGGCGAGCACCGCGGCAAACACGCGGAGCACTGCTATGAAGCGTCCGAGAAAGACGATCTTGCCGCCATGGCGCAGGAAGAGATACTCGCCCAGATCGAGCTTGCGCTGGTCCAGGCCGATCCAGTTGCCCCATTTGAGCAGCGCCTTGCGCCCGATCGTGCGGCCCACCCAATAGCCGATATTGTCGCCCAGGATCGCGGCGCCGGCCGCAGTCGCGATAATCCACCGAATATCCAGACCATGATGCGAGCCAGCGTAAATGGACGCTGCGACGAGCGTGGTTTCGCCTGGCAAGGGGACGCCGGCACTCTCGAGTAGGATGATCGTGAAGATCGCGATGTATCCATAGGACGCGATGAGTTCGTCAGTCGCATGTTTCAGTAGGGGCAGCAAATCCAGAGGCACTCCTTCGATAACCCGGTAGGATACGAGTACGACGCCGAGGCTAGGCTGCGATCGAGGTCTGTGGCAACATGCCCGCGAGCCATCGGGTTGAACACGCAGACCCGCCACTGGCCCATGGTTGGGTGCAAGACCTCCGCAAAGCCGACCGCTAGACCGTAATCAGGGCATAAGGCAAGCGATCAGGCTTCTGCACGTGCACGGCGACATTGTACACGCGCGCTCCGGCCGGGGTGCGCCCCTCATACTTGCCGCGGTGTGCATGGCCATGCACCACCGCGCTCACTCTGAAGCGGTCAATGGTCTCGGCAAGGCGCGAGCATCCGAGAAACGGATAGATCTCCAGCGGTTCGCCTTCGACCGTTTCGACGATCGGCGCGTAATGCAGGACGACAACGGCACGCTGACTGTTCACGGTGCGCATGACATTTTCGAGTCGCATCGCTTCGTTCACTGCTTCAGCAACGAACGTCTTGATCGCGAGTTCTCCGAATGAACTGAGCATGCGCGGTCCGAACCCGCCCGCGAAGCCCTTTACTCCCACAAATGCCACACCATTTACTTCGGTCGCCTGCCCGTCCAGCAGGCGTAGGCCCGCATCGCAAAGAATCTGCTTCACCTCGTCGACATGCCCCGACTCGTAGTCGTGGTTTCCGAGAACGCCGATCACCGGGACGGTGCACGCACGCAGTTCCTCCGCCAGAACGCGCGCCTGACTCGGAGTTCCGGTATCGGTAAGATCGCCGCAAAGAACCAGTGCCGCGGCGCTCTTTGAGATTTGGCGGAATACTTCGCGAAGCGAGCCCGGCTGGCCATCCTTCACATGAAGGTCGCCCATGCTCGCGAATGTGAATGATGTGTCACTGGTCATTGTCGTATTTGCCTTTGGCTTCCGAAAATCCCCACACTTCGACGGCGTTCTGGTAATCGGAGCGCGACAGCATTCGACCGCGGCATATCCTGGCTGCTGTTGGCGGAAGTTCGCGCTGCCGATTCAGTCGTTCGAGAAGCTCGTCGAGCAACCATGACGGAATGGCATCCCGCTCACTCGGGTAGATCCATCGAAAGATCAGCAGATGAGAGAGCAGCACTTCCCAATGAGCATCGAAATAGGCCACGAGGCGTTGCCAATCGATTCGGCTGCTCTGCTTCAATATAATGTTCGCGATATCCGAGCCATCATGGCGAAATCGCTTTTGGATAAAAGCCTTCGACCAGATGAGCTCGGTGGGATCGATAACCAGTACGCCAAGCCCCAGTACTTGAGCTTCGCGAGCGTGGTGAAACCATCCTTCCTGGACCGGAACCATGCCATTGCTCGATCCGAAGATGACATCCACGAAATACTCGCCGTAGTAGATCTTTCCGAGCCACTTATCGTCGACGATTGACACTCGGCGACCACCGCGATTCAGGTGAGCGAGTAGACGTTGCAATTCAGCCCTGGTCGTGAAGATGTCCAGGTCCTTCGTCGGGATTCTTGCGCCAGTGTGGGCATTAACGGCGTACCCGCCCCCAACCAGGAACGGAAGCTTGGCGTCAAGCAGTTCCGCGAGAATTTCCCTGTAGAACCGCTCCGCCTGCGCTTGACGAACTCGCCTGTACTCCTTGCTATCCTCCGAAGGCTCCGAAGACCGTCTTGGAATGTAGGGACCTCGGACGCGCACGATCTCTTTTCCAGTCTTTTGGCCGACTACTCATCAATTGATGCCAAGAATAATTGATGCCAAGAATGGAAGTTCCTTCCGGGCGAGGCGCCCAGAGTTCCCGTCCACCGCCCCTTGGCACTCACACTCTCGCCACGTCGACCTGAATCCTGACCGGAATGGAAACATTCTCTGCGGCTTATGGGATGCCTCCGTGATACTCAGCCTGATTTTTTGGCTTCGTTGGCGCGAGCGAATGAAGCCACTTAACCGGTTCGCCGGCATGCTGGAGGCTGATCTTGAGCGACGCGAGAAGGCCGCGCTACTGGTTCCGGCCGCCCCGGTGCGGTTCAGGCTCAGTTCATGCTGCCATCCTTAGCCTACGGATGGGGCGATGGCAGAACGAGGTCGGTGATGTCGAACACATCAGAGGTTTTCGATGCTGTAGCGATCGTAGTCGATTGGCTGGACGCTTGCAGACAGGGGCGCCTGCCAGACCTGCTCGAACTGTACGATGACGATGCCACGGTGGACTGCGGCGAAGGCGGCCGGTTCGAAGGACGGTGTGCGGTGCGCGCGTACTGGACGCTGAAGCTGCTCGATCAGGGCCCCGGCGCCTTCGAGATCAAGGCAGTCGTGCCGGAAACGAGCGGCGTTTGTCTCGAGTACCGCGCTTGCGGTGGGCAGCCCTTTCGGATGCGCTTCCGTTTCAACTCGGCGGGAAAGATCGCTCATACGACCTGCGATCCGCTGGTCGGCAAAGGTGGTGCGTTGGCTGCCTGACGCAGCGATCCGCTGCCAAGCGGGCATTTCCAATATCCAGAGCAAAACGCCAATCTGTCGGCGCGAAGATATCGAGAGATTGGGCCAAGCCCTATCGAATAGCGCGCGTTCCCGAATAACCGCTATTGGCCGATCATGACATGTTGCGCCGCCGCACGACTTCGGTCGCAAGCGGGAGCATAGCGGAAGTCGACGGGTAATTCGCGATTGCGGAGCGCGACGCTAGTGACCCGAAGCGAAAGTCGAATAAGGTGTCACTCGATTACCTCGTCGGCGCGCGCAGCAAGATCGAGATGTGAGGCTCCCCCTAGGCGCCGTAACGGTCTTGAGGTTGATGACTATCTTGAATATTATCATGTGCCGACTGGAAAATCGGCGGGCGCAAACCGGCAAAATCTTGCGCGGATCCATTGGGTCAGTCTAAACGCCCCGATTTTTTAAACGCCCCGATTTTTCGGATATTCCCCTGCAGGACAAGGCGCCTCAGTCCTTCAGGATTCATTAGCACTATCAAACACCTGCAGGAGCCAATCGCGGTTGCGGCGTGAAGTAGATTTCAGACCAAGGGAAGGCCCTTGGCGTGCTAACAACCCCATAGAGCTTCGATCAACGAGCCGGCCGGGGCGACCTTTGGCAGAGACAAATGGAAATGGGCCTGCCGACAAGCCGGGGAGGAAACCATGGATCGTCGCCAATTCGTTGCAGGCGCTGGCGTAGGGGTTGCGGCTTCCGCTTCTGCTTTTCCGATGCCAGCAATCGCCCAGGGTGTGCGCGAGCTCAAAATGGTCACCATCTGGCCGAAGGGCTTGCCGGGTCTCCAATCAGGCGCCGAGCGTGTCGCGCGGTCGATCACTGCGATGTCGGGCGGGCGGCTGACAGTCAAGGTGTTCCCCGCCGGCCAGTTGGTCGGTGCCATGGAATCCTTCGATGCCGTCTCCTCTGGCCTCGCCGACCTCTACCACGGTTCAGAAATCACGTGGGCGGGCAAGTCCGCCACCTTCGCTTATTTCTGCAACGTCCCGTTCGGATTCACCGCCGATGAAATCAACGCATGGATCTATTATGGTGGCGGCCAGGCACTCTGGGACGAGTTGAGCGCGGGTTTTGGCCTCAAGGCGTTCCTGTGCGGCAACACTGGTCCACAGATGGGCGGATGGTTCACCAAGGAGCTGACAAGCGTCGAGGCGTTTAAGGGTTTACGCTATCGTATGCCTGGCATCGGCGGCGATGTACTGCGGCGGCTCGGCGCTGTGGTGGTTACGCTGCCAGGCGGTGAGATCATTCCGTCTCTTCGATCGGGCGCGATCGACGCGAGCGAATTCGTTGGGCCCTGGGTCGACATGGCGTTAGGTCTGCACAAAGCGGCCAAGTACTACTACTATCCAGGCTTTCATGAGCCGGGGGCGGCGCTCTCCCTTTCCATGAACAAGAAGCTTTGGGACAGCCTCGACAGCACCGAGAAAAGCATTATCGAGGGTGCCGCTGCGGCCGAGAACACACGTTCCCTTGCGGAGGCAACAGCCGGCAACGCCACAGCGCTTGAGCAGCTCCTAAGCGATCCTGCGATCCAGATCCGCAAGGTCGACGACACGATCCTGCAAGAACTAGGCAAGATTTCGGGCGAAGTTCTATCCGAGGCAAGCCGCAAGGACGACCTGGCGCGGCGGGTCTACGACAGCTTCATAAAGTTCCGCACGGCGGCGGTTCGCTGGGGCGACATTTCGGAACGCGCCTTTCTCAATGCACGCGCGCTGCCGTATCCCTTTGGCGGCTGACAATCGCCGGCGTTTCGCCATCTGAGGCTGAGGCGCGGACATGAGTTTGGGGAGGTCAATCCGGTCAACAGCGTTCCCCGGTCCGAACATGCGGGCATGGGTGCCGTCGCGGCTCGGCGTGGCAAACCGACTGTTGCTTGCCTTCCTCGGGATCAGCGGCCTGTCTATTGTCGGCGCGGCCGTTGCCATTTTTTCCTTCCGCGATATCGGCCATGCTCTCGACCGCATCACGGCAAAGCGCGTGCCTGCGGCACTGGCCTCGGTGGAAGTATCGCGGCGGGCTGAACGGATTGTTTCGGTCGCGCCGGCCCTGCTCTCTGCTGCGACGCCCGCCGAGCACACCGACGTTTCGCAGAGGATAGGCGCCGAGATGCAGGAACTCGCCGGACTGTTGGAGGGCTTCGAGCACCGTGGCGCCGACGGCGTAGTCCTCGGCCCAATGCGATCGGTCGTCGGTCGTCTCCGGATCAATCTTGAATCGCTGAATAAGCTGGTCGCGGATCGCTTGGTCGTAAGCGAACTAAAGCGAGGTCATTTGAGCGACGCGCTCACTGCTGACAATGAAAGCCAAAACCTGTTGACACCCTGGCTCCAGATCGTTGAGGGGCAGATCGCACAATCGCGCCGAGCGTTCGACGACGCCAAGCTGGGGATCGATGAACGAATAGCGGCCGGAGTAGGGTTGGTCGGATCAACGACATCTTATCACGCGCTGCAGCGCGTGCAGTTTCTCATTACGTCGACGAGTGAGAGGCTGCAGCAGATTTCGGCAACAGACGATTTAGACAGCCTGCGTGTGCACGTGTTTCGAATTCAGCGATCCCTGCGTGAGGCGAGGGAGATAACGGCCAGCCTCGATTCGAGATTGCAACCGCTCTTGATGGTCAAGCTCGAGGAATTCCGTGCACTTGTTGAGGGCACTAACAGCATTCCTGAGCTACGGTCGCAGGAACTTGGCATAGTCGCGCAAGCGACCCGTAACTTGACGGAGAACGCTGCGCTGTCGCGAGAACTCACCCAGGCGGCGGATCGCCTTGTCTCAATTGCCAATCGCGATATCGCGCAGGCCAATGACGAAGCGCTGGCGGCTCAACACTTCACCTCGACTGTCCTGATCGCAGCCGTTGCGCTCAGTTTACTCAGCTCCATCGTGATTGTTTGGTTGTACGTAGGGCGCAACATCGTCTCGCGGCTGACATCGCTCAGCCGCAGCATGCTCGCGATCGCTGAGGGCAATCTTGCGGCCAAAGTACCGACCGGGGGCAGCGACGAAATCGCGGAAATGGGCGCAGTTGTCGAGATCTTGCGCAAAAACACTGTCGAACGGAACGAATTGTTATTAGAGAGAGAGCAAACGGCCGAGCGGCTCGAAAAGCAAGTCGAGGAGCGCACTATCGAGCTGGCTCGCTCGATTGAGGAGCTGCGCGCGCTCGGCGAGGTCAGCCAGGCCGTGAATTCAACAATCGATTTGCAGACGGTGCTGTCCACGATCATCTCGAAGGCGGTCCAACTATCAGGCACTGATGCCGGCACGATCTATGCGTTCGACGACGCCCGGCAGGAATTTAAACTACGCGCCAGCTACGGCATGGATGAGGAGCTGGTCGCGACAATTAAGGAACGCAACGTCCAGATGGGAGAAACGATGATAAGTCAGGCGGCGATACAGCGCTGCCCGGTGCAAGTTGCCGACATCACGCACGAGTCTCCGTCGCTCGTCCTCGATGTCATCATACGCGCGGGGTTCCGTGCACTGTTAGCAGTCCCGCTGTTGGGTGCTGACCGGATCGTCGGAGCACTCGTAGTCCGTCGCAAGGAGCCGGGTAAATTTCCGTCGGGCACAGTCAACCTGTTGCAGACCTTCGCCGAGCAATCGGTCCTCGCGATTCAGAATGCGCGAATGTTTCAGGAGATCGAGGAGAAAGGACGCGAGCTTGCTGAAGCAAGCCAGCATAAGTCGCAGTTCCTTGCAAACATGAGCCACGAAATCCGCACGCCGATGAATGCCGTCATCGGTATGAGCAGCCTTTTGCTGGATACCGAGCTCAATGAGGAGCAGCGCGACCATGCCAGCACTATCCGCGATTCCAGCGAAACACTGCTCACGATCATCAACGACATTCTCGATTTTTCGAAAATCGAGGCGGGGCGCATGGACATCGAGGCACAGCCGTTCGATCTGCGTGACTGTGTAGAGTCGGCGCTGGACCTCGTCAGTAGCCGCGCGGCCGAGAAGCGCCTGGACATCGCCTATTTGTTCGAGGGTGAAGTGCCGCCGGCTATCCAGGGCGATGTCACTCGCCTGCGGCAGATCCTCCTGAATCTATTAAGCAACGCGGTCAAGTTCACCGAGCAGGGCGAAGTGGTCCTGACCGTCACAACGAAGGGCGAGCAGCTGGAGTTCGCTGTGCGCGACACCGGTATCGGGTTAGACGCAAAGGCCCAGGCTCGTCTTTTCCAGTCCTTCTCCCAGGCCGACTCCAGCACCACACGCAAGTATGGCGGCACCGGGCTGGGATTGGCGATCAGTAAGAGGCTCGCGGAACTCATGGGAGGCACAATGTGGGTGGAAGGCGCTGGCCCGGGGCATGGAAGCACCTTCCATTTCACAATCAGTTTCCAACGGACCGATCTGCCGAAAGGCACGAGGCGCGACTTCGTCGGCGCGCAGCCGGCGCTGCAAGGCAAGCGCATCCTCGTGGTTGATGACAACGCCACCAACCGTAGAATCCTGGCACTGCAGGCGGCCAAATGGGGGATGGCGGTTCACGACACCGAAGCGCCCGAG
Organism: Bradyrhizobium sp. CER78; assembly: GCF_029846235.1. Taxonomy (GTDB): domain Bacteria; phylum Pseudomonadota; class Alphaproteobacteria; order Rhizobiales; family Xanthobacteraceae; genus Bradyrhizobium. Next base: position 30,612 of record NZ_JARVWP010000022.1, on the reverse strand, counting down.
CAAGCGCTAGAAGTTCTCATGCGCGACTCCTTCGATCTAGCCATCCTCGACATGCACATGCCCGGTATGGACGGCGCCACGCTGGCTGCACGCATTCGGGAAGCCGGCCACAGCCTGCCGCTCGTGCTATTCAGCTCAGCCGGCAGCGGCAAGGAGGCTGGCGATAGTCTTTTTGCCGCCAGATTGGCAAAGCCGCTGCGGCAGAGCCAGTTCTTCGACACGTTGGTGACGCTGCTGGCGCACGAGGGCGCGCGCAGACACGTTGCCGCGCCAGCCCGGCCCCGCATCGATCCCCAGCTTGCCTCCCGCCACGCGCTTCGCATCCTTCTGGCCGAGGACAACGCGGTAAATCAAAAGCTCGCGCTTCGCCTGCTGCAACAGATGGGCTACCGCGCCGACCTCGCCAGCAATGGACTTGAGGCGATCGAGTGCGTCGCTCGACAGACCTACGATGTGGTGTTGATGGACGTGCAGATGCCGGGGATGGATGGCTTTGAGGCCTCGCGTCAAATCACGACGAGGTGGCCCGCGGGCCAGCGCCCGCGCATCATAGCGATGACCGCCAACGCCATGCAGGGCGACCGCGAACTGTGCTTGGCCGCGGGCATGGACGATTACGTGAGCAAACCGATCCGGGTGGATGAGCTGGTCGCGGCTTTGATGTCCGTACCGACACGTCGGCAATGAGGATAACATGGACGAATCAGTCATTGACCGGGCTGTTTACGCCGAGCTGCGGGACACAACCGGAGCTGAATTTGTGGCCGAACTTGTTGACACGTTTATCGAAGAAGGGCCTGGCATGCTTGCGGAGCTGCGCGCTGCCCGCGTTGAGGGCAATGCCGAACGCTTCCGCCGCGCAGCGCACTCGCTCAAATCAAATGGGAGAACCTTCGGCGCAGTGAAATTGACGGCGCTGGCGCGCGAGTTCGAGCTCAAAGGACTGGATGCTGATCCAGTCCGCGACGTGGGCGGCTTGGCGGCGCTGGAAGCGGAATACGCCCGTGCCGTTGCCGAATTGAAGGCTCTACGCAATGGCTGAAGACACTTCTCGTGTGCTGATTGCCGACGACAACAAGGTCAATCGCTTACTGCTGTCGCGCAGCGTCGAACTGCTGGGGCATCGAAGCGCGCCGGCCGAGAACGGTCGCCTTGCCCTGGAGAAGTTACGAAGCGAAGCGTTCGATCTACTGCTGCTCGACATCGAAATGCCCGAACTGGATGGTTTCGCAGTGCTCGAGCAGATCAAGGCCGACCCACAGTTGCGTGAAGTGCCAGTCATCGTGACCTCGTCGATCGAGGGGCTGGACAATGTCGTCCGCTGCATCAATCTCGGAGCGGAGGACTATCTGCGCAAGCCGGTGAACCAAGTATTGCTAAAAGCTCGCATCGGCGCCAGTCTCGAAAAGAAACGCTTGCGCGATCAGCAGAAGGCACTAGTGCGGCGCTTCGTCACCTCCGAAGTGGCGGACGACCTGCTGCAGTCGGACTTCGCCTTGGGCGGAAAATGGCTTTGCGCATCAGTCTTGTTCTCCGACATCCGCGGGTTCACAGCCTTGGTCGAAAGCCAGGGGCCGGAGGAAACGATCGATCTGCTCAACACTTATCATATGCTGATGTTCGACGCCATTGGCAGTTATGGCGGCGCGGTCAACCAAATTATGGGCGACGGCCTGATGGCTCTGTTCGGCGCGCCGCTCCCGCTCGACGATTGTGCCGGCAGTGCTGTGGCTGCGGGGCAAGAAATGCTCGGACTGATCGAGCAATTCAACCATGAGCGAAGCGCGGTGAACAAGCCAGCGATTCGTATCGGGATCGGCATCGCAACGGGCAACGTCGTGGCCGGTTACATCGGAACCCAGCAACGTGGCACATACACCTGCATTGGCGACACAGTAAACCTAGCGGCAAGGCTGGAGGCGCACACCAAAGTGGCCGGGTGCAGCATCCTTATTGATGACGCTACACAGCGTGCCCTGGGCGGCAGTGTGCCGACGCAGTCGTTGGGCGAGGTGCCGTTCAAGGGCAAGGCCGCCGCCGTCGAAATTTTCTCGGTGATGGCTGGCCAGCTACACGGGCAATCCTGAAATTTCGAGACGAACTGGACGCGTCTCTTTCGGAGCAGCCGACACATTGCTGCAAAATCGGTGAAAAACGCGTTCCTACCGTTCCATCCTGGAGCGGTCCGCTACTATCACGAGATTGGTATCAAAATTCCAGATGAACTCGCCTCAACGAATTGACCGGGTTCGTCGCGCGCAATGTCCGTCGGCCGTGACCTTGTCATAAACGCTGCTCGTTTGCACCGACGAGGGGACGGAATCTTCGCCGAATTTGATGCAGTACCATATGTCGGCTCATGTGCCCATCGCGTCATTTGCTGCGGTTGCGCAACAGTGGTCGTTATCGGAGCGAAGCGTTGGCTGCGATGACGAAGACCTCGCTTGTCTCCTCGCCCTCGATCACGGCGGTATCGCTGCCCGCTCCGCCGTTCGATGTGACCGGCGGCAGCGCGCCCTGGCTCGCATCGAGCGTGACGGTGTCGTTGCCATCCTGGCCGAGGATGTCGACGGCGGTCGTGTTGGCCGTCGTCGCAGGCCTGCCCGTGATCGGAACCGCTCCTCCGTTGACCGCGATGACCCCGGCCGCGCCGCGGCCGGTGGTGATGGTGTCGTCGGCGGCATCGCCGAGGATGGTGAGGACTCCAGCGGCGAGGTTGGCGGTGACGGCCATGAATTGCACTCCAGTCAATATTGGCGTGTCCCAGGTCGGACTCGCCGAACTGATGTGATCGGTTGCCTCTTGAAAAATTCCTGGATGCGGGCGGCCGCGCGCGAACGTGAAGGAAGGGCATTCGAAATTGACTGCCGATGGATCGGTGGAGCCGGGGGTGACCGGACGGCAGACATCGCCGCGACAAATGGCCACGTGATCAGTGTGATGCGATCACATGATCAGAGTGACTCGGATCGGATGTGACGGACAGGAATGGCGATCACGCTGCCACCCGCGTTCGATCGCGGGCAGCAGGTGATTGTCCGAACCCTTCAGCGAAGCTGCAGCACCGTGTCCATCGCGCGCGCGAAGCCGTCGTGCTCGTTGGTTTCGGTGACATGCGTGGCGCGCGCCTTCACGTCGTCGCTGGCATTGCCCATCGCGAAGGAGACACCGCTCCTTGCGAACATCGGCAGATCGTTCTGCATGTCGCCGATCGTGGCGACATTCTCCAGCGACACGCCGAGACGCTTGGCGATGCCCTCGACGAAGGTGCCTTTGTCGTGGCCGGGCGGGGTGACGTCGAGATAGTAGGTCTGCGAGCGCACCGCGGTCGCGTCATGGCCGACCATCCGTTGCATCTCGGCCTCGCAGCGTTGCAGCAAAGCCGCATCCGAGCTCGCGCCGACGATCTTGCAGGCCTGGTCGAGATAGGGTGTGAAATCGTCGACGATGGTCGGATCATGCTTGATCGTGTTCGCTTCGTGGGCGGTATACTCGCCGTCAGGATTGCGGGTCAGCCAGCGGTCGTTGGTGAACAGCCAGATGTCGACGCCGCGATCGCGCAGCAGATCGACGCAGCGCTTGGCCACCGCTGCCGGAATCAAATGCTGCTCGATCGGCTTCAGTTGCGGATCGACGATCGAGGAGCCGTTGAAGGCGCCGATCGGCAGCGTGATTTCGAGCGGCGCGACCAGGAAACCCATCCCGATCGTCGGCCGGCTGGAGACGATGGTGAAACCGATGCCGGCTTCGTGCAGCTTGCGCACCGCAGCCTTGGCGCCGTCGGTCAGGGTCTTGTCCTTGGTGAGCAGCGTGCCGTCGACGTCGGACACGACGAGGGCGATGCGGGTCGCGATACTGCTCATGGGCGGTCCAGCTTCAGTTGATTGACGATGTCTTCGATGATGGTGTCGACGGAACGGTCGATCGCAACCGTGATCGGGCGTTCGTCCGGCGTCGGCGGCTCCAGCGTCTTGAACTGGCTGGCGAGGAGTCCCGGCGGCATGAAATGGTTCTTGCGCGCGGCCAGCCGTGTCGCGATCAGCTCCTGCGTGCCGTCGAGGAAGACGATGCGGATATCGTCGCGGCCGTGCACCAGGATATCGCGATAGCTGCGCTTCAGCGCGGAGCAGGCGATGACGGCGCGTTCGCGGATGCCGCAGGTGCGGTCGATCTCGGCGGCGATCGCGCGCAGCCAGGGCCAGCGATCCTCGTCGGTGAGCGGCTGGCCGGAATGCATCTTGGCGACATTGCTCGGCGGATGGAAGCTGTCGCCGTCCTCGAAGCGCCAGCCGATCCGGATCGCGAGGCGGTCGGCGATGGTGCTCTTGCCCGAGCCGGAGACGCCCATCACGACCAGCGCGCAGGGGTTTTGCCCGTCATCCAAGAAAGTCACCCAGGGAAGTCATCCACCAAAATCCTCCGGCAGCGCGGCCTGATCGATCAGCCAGACGGTTTCGCCCAGCGATCGCGCGCGGTTTGCCGGCAGGTTCTCGCCTGCGAACAGGCGCGTCAAGATCGCGCGCTTGCTTTCACCTGACACCTCGAACAGCATCTCGCGGCAGGAGGCGAGCGCGGGCAGGGTCAGCGACACACGCGGCACGAACGGTTCGACATTGGCCTTGGGCACCCCGACCACCCAGCGCTGGGTTTCCTCGACCGCGGGGTAGCCGGGAAACAACGAGGCGGTGTGGCCGTCGGGGCCGATGCCCATCAGCACCAGGTCGAACAGCGGCCGCTTCGGATCGAGCTGCTCGGCGCCGTAGAACGCAATCAGCTCGTTCTCGTACAGCGCCGCGCTGACGTCGGGATCCCTGAGATCGGCAGTGTCGGTTGCGATCGGGTGCACATTGGCGGCCGGCGCGCAGCGATCGAGGAAGGCCTGGCGCGCCATGCACATATTGTGCAGCGGGTCCTTGCGCGGCACCAGGCGTTCATCGCCGATGAACCAGTCGATGCGGTCCCACGGGATCCTCCGGCGATAGTCCGGCGTCGCCAGCAGCTGGTAGAGCGCCTTCGGACTGGAGCCGCCGGTGAGGCAGATCGCGATCCGGCCGGGGTTCTCGTCGATCACAGCGATTACCCGCTCGGCGGCCGTCTTCGCCAGCGCCGCCGGATCGGCGACTGTGATGATCTTGCGCTGGTTGGTCGTGGTCATCTCAACCCAGCTTACGCCAACTGCGGCCGTCGCGCGTCAGCAGCGCGTTGGCCGCCTCCGGGCCTTCGCTGCCGGCTTTGTAGGGTTGCAGGCCGCGCCCGCCGGCGCTCTTCCAGGCGTCGATGAAGGGCTGCACCGCCTGCCATCCGGCCTCGACGCTGTCGGCGCGCTGGAACAGCAGATTGTCGCCGATCATGCAGTCATAGATCAGCGTCTCGTAGCCGGTCGACGGCTCGGCCTTGAAGTAGTCCTTGTAGCGGAACTTCATCTCGACGCCGTCGATGTTGATCGCCGGGCCCGGCACCTTGGTGTTGAACTGCAGCTCGATGCCTTCGGTCGGCTCGGTCGAGATGACCAGGTAATTCTGCGACAGGCGATCGACCGCGGTGTCGCGGAACATGGCGAACGGCGCCTGCTTGAACTTGATCGCGATCTCGGTGCGCTTGGTGGTCAGCGCCTTGCCGGTGCGCAGGTAGAACGGGACGCCGGCCCAGCGCCAATTGTCGATGGTCAGCTTCAGCGCGGCATAGGTCTCGGTCGAGCTGTCGGGCCGGACGTCGGGCGTCTTGAGATAGTCCGCGATCTCGGTGTCGCCGATCCGGCCGGTGCGATACTGGCCGCGCACCGAGTTGGACAGCGCTTCCTGCTCGCTCTGGATCTGGATCGCGCTCAGCACCTCGGCCTTCTCCGAGCGCACCGCATGGGCGTCGAAGCGCGCCGGCGGCTCCATTGTCACCAGCGACAGCAGCTGGAACAGATGGTTCGGCACCATGTCGCGCAGCGCGCCGGTTGCGTCATAGAAGCTGCCGCGATGGCCGACGCCGAGCTTCTCGTCCACGGTGATCTGGATGTGGTCGATGTGGTTGCGATTCCAGATCGGCTCGAACATGCCGTTGGCGAAGCGCAGCACCAGGATGTTCTGGACGGTTTCCTTGCCGAGGTAATGGTCGATCCGGTAGATCTGGTGCTCGTCCATCAGCTTCAGCAGCGCCGAATTCAGCGCCCGAGCCGACGCCAGATCGGTGCCGAACGGCTTCTCGATGATCAGCCGCCGCCAGGCGCCGTTCTCCTCCAGCATGCCGGTGCGTCCGAGCTGCTCGCTGATCGGCAGGAAGGCGCTCGGCGGGGTCGCAAGGTAGAACAGCCGGTTGCCGCCGGTGCCGCGCGCCTTTTCCAGCTTGTCCAGCCGTTCGTTCATCGCATCGAACGACGCTGGATCGCGCGGATCGGCCTCGACCGAGGTGACGCATTCGAACAGCCGCTTGGCGACCGCCTCGTCCACCGGGCGGGTGGCGAACTTGCGCAGCCCCTGCATCAGGCTGTCGGTCAGCTGCTCGCTCGACATGCCCCGGCGGACGATGCCGACGACGCAGAATTTCTCCGGCAGCAGGTCGCCGGCGGCGAGATTGTAGAGCGCCGGGACGACCAGGCGGTGGGTCAGATCACCGGTGGCGCCGAAGATGATGAAGGAGCAAGGATCGGGTTTCTTCTGCACGTGACCTTCCACGTTCGATTTAAGACTTCTTCGGCGGCTCCTTGTGGCCGCCGAAACCTGCGCGCATCGCCGAAAGGATCTTCTCCGCGAAGGTGTGATCCTTGCGCGAGCGGAAGCGGGTGTAGAGCGCCGCCGTCAGCACCTCGGCCGGCACCGCCTCGTCGACCGCGGCATTGACGGTCCAGCGGCCTTCGCCGGAATCTTCGACAAAGCCGGAGTAGTCGTCGAGCGTATGGTTCTGCGCCAGCGCCGAGGCGGTGAGGTCGAGCAGCCAGGATGGGATCACGCTGCCGCGCCGCCAGACTTCGGCGATGTCGGCGATGTCGAGATCGAAGCGATGCTCCGCCGGCAGCGCCTCGATATTGGCGTTCTTCAGGATGTCGAAGCCTTCGGCATAGGCCTGCATCAGGCCGTATTCGATGCCGTTGTGGATCATCTTGACGAAATGCCCGGCGCCAACAGGACCGGCATGGATGTAGCCCTGTTCGATGCGCGGGTCGCGGCCGTCGCGGCCCTGGGTGCGCGGGATGTCGCCGATGCCCGGCGCCAGCGTCTTGAAGATCGGGTCGAGCCGGTCGACCACGGGCTTGTCGCCGCCGATCATCATGCAGTAGCCGCGCTCGATGCCCCAGATGCCACCGCTGGTGCCGACATCGACATAGTGCAGTCCGCGCTCCCTGAGCGCCTTGCCGCGGCGGACGTCGTCCTGCCAGAAGGTGTTGCCGCCGTCGATGATGACGTCGCCGGGCTGCATCAGCTTGGCGAGCGCCTCGATGGTGGCTTCGGTGATCTTGCCGGCCGGCAGCATCACCCAGGCGGTGCGCGGCGCCTCCAGCTTGAGGACGAAATCCTCCAGCGACGAGGCGCCGGTGGCATTGTCCGCGACCAGCGCGGCGACCGCCTTGGGGTCCTTGTCGTAGACCACGGTGGTGTGGCCGTTGCTCATCAGGCGGCGGACGATGTTGCCGCCCATCCGCCCGAGGCCGATCATGCCGAGTTGCATCCTGACCTCCGTCAGTTCAGTGCGGCCGAGATCGCGGCATCGAGCGCCGCAAGCCCGGAGCTGAGATCGCCCTTGAGATGCACGCGCAACGCCCGCCGGCCGCGCTCGGTGAGCACGTCGAAATCGCCGCGCGCCTGCGCTGCCTTGATGACGCCGAAGCTCGCCTTCTGGCCGGGCACCGCCAAGTCCTGGGCATCGTCGGTCGTGACCTGCAGGAACACGCCGCTGTCGGGCCCGCCCTTGTAGGCCTGCCCGGTCGAATGCAGGAAGCGCGGGCCGAACTCGGCGCAGGTCGCGAGGTGTTTGGCGTCGCGCAGCTTCAGCCGCATCGCCTGCATGGCGTCGATGGTGTCGCCGTCGCGCTCGATATAGGCGAGCAGGGCGATATAGTCGCCGCGGCCGGAGCGCGAGAGGTGGGCCTTGATCCAGGAATTGAGGTCGCCATTGGCGCCGGCCCTGCGCAGCTCCTCGGCGTTCTGCGCATCGGTATAGAGATCGACCCCATCCGCCGACACCACCGGCTCTTCCGCCGGCAGCGACCCGGTCTTCTCGAACGCCGCCGTCAGCTCGCGGGTCTTGATCTTGGCGGCCTCGACGTCGGGCTGGTTGAACGGGTTGATGCCGAGGATCGAGCCGGCCACCGCGGTCGCGATCTCGAAGCGGAAGAACTCCTGGCCGATATGGTCGATCGACTTCATCACGATCCGGACCACGGGATGGCCGGCGGCCTCGAGCGCCGTGAGTTTCGCCTCATGCGCGGCATCGTGCTCGCCTTCGGTGCGCAGGTCGATGAAGAAGCGGTCGTTGCCGTAGACGGCGGCATCGCCGATCGTCTCGCCCTCGATCGGGATCAGGCCCTTGCCGTCCTTGCCGGTCGATTCCGCGATCAGCTGCTCGGCCCAGGCGCCGAAATCGGCGACCTCGGGCGAGGCGAAGATCGTCACCTTGTCGCGGCCTTCGAGCCCGGCGATGCCCATCGCAAGCCCGAGCTGGACGCCCGGGTTTTCCTGCGGCGGCACGTCGGCGCCGCAGGAGCGCACCATCGCGAGCGTATGGCCGAGCAGGCTGCGGACGTCGATGCCCGCGGCCGCTGCCGACACCAGGCCGAACGGCGACAGCACGGAATAGCGGCCGCCGATCGCCGGATCCCCGTAGAAGATCCGGGCAAAGCCCTGCTTGATCGCGACCTTCTGCAGCGAGGAGCCCGGATCGGTCACCGCGATGAAGCGGTGGCCCGCCTTGTCCTTGCCGATCGCCTTGGCCACCCGGTCGAAGAAGTAGTCCTTCATGACGTTCGGCTCGGTGGTGCCGCCGGATTTGGAGGAGACGATGAACAGCGTCTTGGCGATGTCGACATACTCCTCCATCGCGCGCACCTGCGCCGGATCGGTGGAGTCGAGCACGTGCAGCCGCGGGAAGCCGGATTTGTGCGGGAAGGTCTGCGCCAGCACCTCCGGGCCGAGGCTCGAGCCGCCCATGCCGAGCACGACGGCGTCGGTGAAGCTCTGTCCCTTCACGCGCTTGGCGAAATCCTCGTAGTCGGCGACATCGGCGGAGGCGGCGCTGGTCAGCCAGCCCAGCCATTTGTCCTCGTCATCGCCGGTCCAGACCGACTTGTCCTTGTGCCAGAGCCTGCGGATCTTGGCCGAGGCGCGCCATTCCTCGGTGCTCTTCTCGACCGCCTTCTCGATGGTGGCGCCGAGCGCCAGCTTCTGGTGGTCGATGCCGCCGCCGAGCGAGGTCGCGCGCTTGAAGGCGACCGCGCCATACAGCTTGTCGGCGGCGTCGGCGAACAGCTTGACGCCGTCCTTGACCAGCTCCTCGGTGATCGCATCGAGCGAGATTCCGGACTTCTCCAGCTCGTCCAGCACGCGGCGGGCGTCCTCGACATTCTCCTCGAGGCTGTCGCGGACCTTGCCGTGGTCGCGGAAGGCGTCGAGCGTCGCCGGCGGCACGGTGTTGACGGTGTCGGGGCCGATCAGCTCCTCGACATAGAGCACGTCGCTGTAGTCCTTGTTCTTGGTGCCGGTGGATGCCCACAGCAGCCGCTGCGGCTTGGCGCCCTTGGCGGCGAGCTTGTCCCAGCGTGCGCCCGAGAACAGGCGCTTGTAGTCTTGGTAGGCAAGTTTTGCATTCGCGATCGCGACCTTGCCCTTCAGCGCGGCAAGCCGCTCCTTCTCGGAGGGGTCGTTGGCGCGCGCGATCTTCTCGTCGAGCTGCTTGTCGACGGCGGTGTCGATGCGGCTGACGAAGAAGCTCGCGACACTCGCGATATGGGAGGGATCGCCGCCCTTGGCGACGTACTTCTCGAGGCCCTTGAGATAGGCCTCGGCGACCTGGCGGTAGACCTCCTGCGAGAACAGCAGCGTGATGTTGATGCTGATGCCTTCGCCGATCAGATGCTCGATCGCAGGCAACCCCTCCGGCGTTGCCGGCACCTTGACCATCAGGTTCTTGCGGTGGACGTCCTTCCAGAGCCGCTCGGCCTCCACGATCGTGCCCTTGGTGTCCATCGCGAGATAGGGCGACACTTCGAGGCTGACGAAGCCGTCACCGCCATGGCTCTGGTCGTAGACCGGGCGCAGCACGTCGGCGGCATGCTGGATGTCCTCGACGGCAAGATGCTCGAACAGGTCGGCGACCGAGCGGTCGCCCTTCTTGAGCGCCTGGCCGATCGCCCCGTCATACTCGTCCGAAGAGCCGATCGCCTTCTCGAAGATCGAGGGGTTGGAGGTGACGCCCTTGACCCCGTCGGTCTCGATCAGCCGCTTCAGGTCGCCCTTGGCGACGAAGCCGCGGGCAAGGAAGTCCAGCCAGACGGCCTGGCGGTGATTTTCGAGTGCTTTGACGGGGTTCATGGGTGCCTGTTCTCGTTCGATCGAGGGTCGATTTTTGGGTTCCCGGGCAGCTTTCGGGGGCGGAGGGGGATTGTCAACATGGCTGGGGGCCCGGGCGGAATATCAGCATTCCCAAGGGATAACGCCATTCACAACAGTTCGATCCCCTCGGACGCGGGTGCGAGCAGACCCCGAACTCAGCACATTTTTATGACGCGTTGCGGCGCACGCCGCACGTCAGGGTCGCAGGTAGAGGTAACCTTGGGACTGCAGCTCGGCGAGGCGCACCACGCCGCCGCGCTCGGCGGCGACGAAGCCGGGCAAGAGGTCCTCCAGGCCGATATTCTGCGATTTCATAGTGTTGCCGCAGGCGGCAAGCTCGATCCCGTCCCTGGCGAACTGCCCGACATGCTTCGACAGGTCGGGATTGGCCGCCGAGGCATGAAACCCCTTCAGCGCCTGGCCATGCACCACGAGTGCGATCGTGACATTGCCGGGGCCGCCGACGCCGTCGAGATGGTTCTGGATGTTGCCGATCACGAAACTGATCTTGTCGAGGTCGTCGAGGTGATAGACCACCTTCAGTTTCTGCGGCGGCGCTCCGGCGGCGGCGTTCGCTGGTGACGCCGCGAAGGCGGTGCCGATCGCCGAGAGGGTGCCCCAAAGAATGCTGCGTCGGTGCATGGCGTCCCTCGCGCAATTGTTGTTGATCCGACCGGGCCTATCACTTGTGGCGGAGCGCAGCGAGTTCCTTGCGGTCGGTCACAAGTTCGGCGCATTCGCCGGTGGCCGCGCGATCGACCCGAAAGATCTTGTCGTCGGCGCCGGCGAGCAGCTCTTCGCTCGCGTCGTCGTCGGGCTTGTTGCGATTCCACATCCTGATGCTGGCGAGGCGTGCGATCGCGGATTTATCGTCCTTCGACAACGCCACGCTGATACCGCCGCCCTCGCAATCGACGCCGCATTCGAAGCGGATTTCGCGTCCGGAGTCGGTCGCGACCGCGTGGTTGCAGAAGCCGCTGGAGTCGAAATTGCCGGAGCGGTGGCGGTAGGTGACGCCGAGACGGAATGAGTAGCTGGTGGTCTTGTCCTCCGGCGCGTCTTCGGCCGACACCAGAAGCTTCATCGCGCTGACCTTCTGCTTCGGATGCTGCGCCAGATGATTTGCATCGTATCGCCGTACGAAGCAGGCATAGGCTTTCGCCCCTAGCGGGCCCGCGAACATCCTGTTGTCGAAGGCGGCTGCGGTGGCCTTGTCGACCGCTTCCTGTGCCTGGACGGCTGACGGCGCGCCGGCGCAGGCTGCGGCGGCAAGTGCGACAACAAGGAGCGTCTGCTTCATGGCGGCCTCGGGAATAGCCTGCGCCTCCAAGGTGTCATCTTTACAGCGCGGCAAAGGTGCCGCGCGGAACTGCGCGGGCTCGTTGCCTTAGTCGCGGCGACAAGGAGGCACGTTCAACGGCAAATAAGCCTTTGTTTATGCGGCCCCGTGAAGTGCCCATCTTGACGCCAAGGCTGGACAATCACACCTTTTCAGGGAAGCCCAACGTTCATCTTCGGACGGGGAAGTTGCCCCGCTCGGATGTCCGCTTCGGAGGCGCTGTTGGAGGCTCGGGCCCCGGTAAACCACGGATGTGGCGGAGGGGCTACAACCGTCAAAAACAGGCCACCAACAGGGGATATTGATGAACCATTAAGCTTCCTGCCTGTTGATAAGGCAGAGGCTGCACGCGCCGTGCATTGCCGAAATGAGTCGGTCGAGTGTCCAATGGACCCAGCGTGCCGACGCTGATTCGATCCTAGGACGCTCTGGTTACGACTCGTGTCAGTCGTGCGGCGATACATATCGTGGAGATAGGGATCATGTACAACGATTCTTTGTTCAACGCCTTCGCAAGGTCGTTTGAAGCGCGAAGCCAGACCGACATGTCGATGGCCGAGTATCTGGAGTCGTGTCGAAGTGATCCGATGCGATACGCCAATGCGGCCGAGCGGTTATTAGCGGCAATCGGTGAGCCCCAGATGATCGACACGGCCAAGGACCCACGCCTTGGCCGTATCTTTTTGAACCGTACGATCCGGTCGTATCCGGCCTTCGCCGGCTTCTACGGCATGGAAGACACGATCGAGCGCCTCGTCGGCTTCTTCCGCCACGCCGCGCAGGGCCTCGAAGAGCGCAAGCAGATCCTCTATCTGCTCGGACCGGTCGGCGGCGGCAAGTCATCGCTCGCCGAGCGCATCAAGTCACTGATGGAAGTCCACCCCATCTACGTGCTGAAAGCCGGCGATGAGCTCTCGCCCGTGTTCGAGAGCCCGCTCGGCTTGTTCGATCCGGAAACGCTCGGGCCGATCATCGAGGAGAAGTACGGCATTCCGCGGCGGCGCTTGAGCGGGCTGATGTCTCCGTGGGCCTACAAGCGGCTCGAGGCCTTCGGCGGCGACATTTCGCAATTCCGCGTCGCGCGCATCCAGCCGTCGCGGCTGCGCCAGATCGCGGTCGCCAAGACCGAGCCCGGTGACGAGAACAACCAGGATATCTCCTCGCTGGTCGGCAAGGTCGATATCCGCAAGCTCGAGACCTACGCCCAGAACGATCCCGACGCCTACAGCTATTCCGGCGGCCTCAATCGCGCCAACCAGGGCGTGCTCGAGTTCGTCGAAATGTTCAAGGCGCCGATCAAGATGCTGCACCCGCTGCTGACCGCGACGCAGGAGGGCAACTACATCGGCACCGAGAACATCGGTGCGATCCCGTTCACCGGCATCATCCTCGCGCACTCCAACGAAGCCGAGTGGCAGAGCTTCAAGACCAACAAGAACAACGAGGCCTTCATCGACCGCATCTGCGTCATCAAGGTCCCCTACGTGCTGCGGGTGACCGAGGAACAGAAGATCTACGAGAAGCTGATCCAGGGTTCCGAGCTCGCCGCCGCGCCCTGCGCGCCGGCAACACTGGAAACGATGGCCCGCTTCTCGGTGATGTCGCGGCTGCGCAAGCACGAGAACTCGACGCTGTTCGGCAAGATGCGGGTCTATGACGGCGAGAGCCTGAAGGAATCCGATCCGAAGGCGCGCAGCGTGCAGGAATACAAGGACGCGGCCGGCGTCGACGAGGGCATGGACGGCGTCTCCACCCGATTTGCCTTCAAGGTGCTGGCCTCGACCTTCAACCACGACACGACCGAGGTCGGCGCCGACGCGGTGCACCTGATGTATGTGCTGGAGATGGCGATCCGCCGCGAGCAACTGCCTGACGAGACCGAGAAGCGCTATCTCGAATTCATCAAGGCCGACCTCGCGCCGCGCTATGCCGAGTTCATCGGCAACGAGATCCAGAAGGCCTATCTGGAATCCTACGCCGACTACGGCCAGAACCTGTTCGACCGCTATGTCGACTACGCCGATGCCTGGATCGAGGATCAGGACTTCAAGGATCCCGACACCGGCCAGCTGATGAACCGCGAGCTTTTGAACCAGGAGCTGACCAAGATCGAGAAGCCGGCGGGCATCGCCAACCCGAAGGACTTCCGCAACGAGGTCGTCAAGTTCTCGCTGCGTTCGCGGGCGCACAATGGCGGCAAGAACCCGAGCTGGACCTCCTACGAAAAGGTTCGCGACGTGATCGAGAAGCGGATATTCTCGCAGGTCGAGGATCTGCTTCCGGTCATCTCGTTCGGCTCCAAGAAGGACGGTGAGACCGAGAAGAAGCACGGCGAGTTCGTCGAGCGGATGGTGGAGCGCGGTTATACCGAGCGCCAGGTCCGCCGGCTCGTCGAGTGGTACATGCGGGTGAAGCAGGCCGGCTAGAGCATGATCCGGAAAGGTCATGCTCAGGCAAGAATCCAGTGCACGATCCGGAAAGCCGGCAGCGGCTTTCCGTCTCGTCCGGTTCCGTCCAATAAGAATGCGATGCGACTGTCATAATCGCATCCGGCGCGAGGCAGATGCAAAGTGGTCATGCACATCGTCGATCGGCGGTTGAATCCGGGTAGCAAGAGCCTGGAGAACCGCCAGCGTTTCCTGCGGCGCGCCAAGGCGCTGGTGCAGGGAGCCGTCAAGAAGTCATCGCAGAACCGGGACATCAAGGATGTCCTGGAGGGCGGCGAGGTAACCATCCCGCTGGACGGCATGGACGAGCCGCGCTTCCGGCGCGAGGGCGGCACGCGTGACATGGTGCTGCCCGGCAATAAGAAGTTCGTCGAGGGCGACTGGCTGCAGCGGCCGAACCAGAGCGGCGGCAAGGGCTCCGGTGCGGGTGAGGGCGACAGCGAGGACGCCTTCCGCTTCGTGCTCAGCCGCGAGGAGTTCGTCGATCTGTTCCTCGACGATCTCGAACTGCCTGATCTCGCCAAGCGCAAGCTCGCGGAAACCGAGAGCGAGGGCCTCCAGCGCGCCGGTTATGCGACCTCGGGCTCGCCGGCCAACATCTCGATCAGCCGCACGGTGAGCCGGGCGCTGGCGCGACGTGTTGCGCTGCGCCGGCCGCGCAAGGACGACATCGAAGCGCTCGAGGCGGAGCTTGCGGAATGCGACGACGATACGCGCCGCCGCGAGCTGCTCGCGCTGCTTGAAGCGCTGAAGGCCAAGGCCAAGCGGATCCCGTTCATCGATCCGATCGACATCCGCTACCGCCGCTTCGAGACGGTGCCGAAGCCGGTGGCGCAGGCCGTGATGTTCTGCCTGATGGACGTCTCGGGCTCGATGTCCGAGCACATGAAGGACCTCGCCAAGCGGTTCTACATGCTGCTCTACGTCTTCCTGAAGCGGCGCTACAAGCATGTCGAGATCGTATTCATCCGGCACACCGACCGCGCCGAGGAGGTAGACGAGGATACGTTCTTCCATGGGCCGGCTTCCGGCGGCACGCTGGTGTCGAGCGCGCTGGTTGCGATGAACGACATCGTCCGCACCCGCTTCCGCCCCGCCGACTGGAACATCTACGCCGCACAGGCTTCGGACGGCGACAACATGACGTCCGACAGCGGGCTGACCGGGCTTCTGCTGACCGACAAGATCCTGCCGGTCTGCCAGTTCTTCGCCTATCTCGAGGTCGGCGAGGCCGCCAACTACACCTTCGACATGCCGGACTCCTCGCTCTGGACGCTCTATGAGCGTCTGCGCAACGACGGCGCGCCGTTGTCGATGCGCAAGGTGAGCGAGCGCGGCGAGATCTTCCCGGTGTTCCAGGACCTGTTCAAGCGCCGCACCACCAGTCAGGAAAGGGTATAGTTTGATGGGATCTTCCGGGGGACGGCTGTTCGAGGGCGCCGACTGGGATTTCCAGACGCTGCAGCGAGTTCACGACGCCTGCGAGAAGATCGCGCGCACGGAGCTCGGGCTCGACGTCTATCCCAACCAGATCGAGGTGATCACCGCCGAGCAGATGCTTGACGCCTATTCCTCGGTCGGCATGCCGCTGTTCTACAAGCACTGGTCGTTCGGCAAGCAGTTCGCCTTCCAGGAGGCGTCGTACCGCAAGGGCCTGATGGGCCTCGCCTATGAGATCGTGATCAACTCCTCGCCGTGCATTTCATATCTGATGGAGGAGAACACGGCGACGATGCAGACGCTGGTGATCGCGCACGCGGCGTTCGGGCACAATCACTTCTTCAAGAACAACTATCTGTTCAAGCAGTGGACCGATGCCGACGGCATCCTCGACTATCTCGAATTCGCCAAGGGCTACATCTCGGCCTGCGAGGACCGCCACGGCCGCGAGACCGTGGAGCGGACCATCGACGCCGCGCACGCCCTGATGTCGCATGGCGTCGACCGCTATCCCGGCAAGAAGACCCTCGACCTGCGTGCCGAGGAGAAGCGTGCCGGCGAGCGCCGGCAGCACGAGGAAAGCGTGTTCAACGATTTGTGGCGGACGGTGCCCAACACCAAGCACAAGAGCAAGGCTGCGCTCACCGTCGAGCGCCGCCGCGCGCTGCTCGGCCTGCCGCAGGAGAACATCCTCTACTTCCTCGAGAAGACCGCGCCGCGCCTTGCGCCCTGGCAGCGCGAGCTCATTCGCATCGTTCGCCACATCGCGCAGTATTTCTATCCGCAAGGCCAGACGAAGGTGATGAACGAGGGCACCGCGACCTATGTCCATTACCGCATCATGAGCCGGCTGCATCAGCAGGGCCGCATCACCGACGGCAATTTCCTTGAATTCCTGCAATCGCACACCAACGTGGTGTTCCAGCCCGAGTTCGACGATCGCCGCTATTCTGGCTTCAACCCTTATGCGCTCGGCTTTGCCATGATGCAGGACATCGAGCGCATCGTGAAGAACCCCGAGGACGAGGACCGCGACTGGTTCCCCGATATCGCCGGAAAGGGCGACGTCGAGGGCGTGCTGCGCGAGATCTGGAGCAACTACCGCGACGAGAGCTTCATCAACCAGTTCCTCAGCCCGGCGCTGATCCGGCGTTTCCGCATGTTCCATCTGCACGACGATCCGGCTGAAAGCCAGGGGATCAAGGTCGATGCGATCCATGACGAGCGCGGCTATCGCCGGGTGCGGCGCGAGCTGGCGCGGCAGTACGACGTCGGCTTCGTCGACGCCAATATCGAGGTCATGGATGTCGATCTCGACGGCGATCGCCGCCTGATGCTGCGTCACACCACCGTGAAGGGCGCGCAGCTCAACGAGACCGACGCGCGGCGCGTGCTGCAGCATCTCGCCGATCTGTGGTCCTACGATGTCGCGCTGACCGAAGTCGACGGCACCGACAAGGTGCTGAAGGAATATGTGGTCAGCCCGCGCGCCGCTGCGGTCGCCGCTTGAGCATCACATAATCGAGAACAGCAACGCGCGGTGACTGCCGCGCGGAATGCGTGTCTTGCCTGGTGAACCTTCATTTCCATCGAAGGCTCACATCATGAACATCGCGGCAACATTCGAGCCTCTCGAAGCGCATCATGTTCCGCGCGAACGTGATTGCCGGCATGCGGAAATTTCGCCGAGTCTTCTTGGTGATTGCCTGCGCGGACGCGATTGATAAGGTGCGCCGCGTCAAGAAAACCAAGAAAAGGATATGCTCTTGTCAACTCGCTCTTGCCTGGCGGGCCTTCTCGCCGTCACCGCGCTCACAGCCTCGTCGATCTCGCCATCCGTTGCTGCCGATTCCGCGATCAGAATAGGAAACACCGCGCCCTATAGCGGCCCGGCGTCGGCCTACGGCACGATCGCGCGCGCCGAAGCTGCCTACTTCCAGATGCTCAACGATCAGGGCGGCATCAACGGCCGCAAGATCGAGTTCGAGAGTCTCGACGATGCCTATTCGCCGTCGAAGACCGTCGAGCAGACCCGCAAGCTGGTCGAGCAGGACGAGGTGCTCGCGATCTTCAGCGCGGTCGGCACCGCGCCCAACATCTCGGTGCAGAAGTATCTCAACATCAAGAAGGTGCCTCAGCTGTTCGTGTCGTCAGGCGCGACGCGCTGGAACGATCCGAAGCAGTTCCCGTGGACGGTCGGCTTCAATCCGACCTACGAGCTCGAAGGCCGGCTCTATGCAAAGTACATCCTGAAGACCAAGCCGGACGCGAAGATCGCAGTCATCACGCCGAACGAAGACGCCGGCAAGGACTATCTCAAGGGATTCAAGGACGGACTTGGCGAGCATGTCGGCCAGATCGTCGCCGAGACCACCTACCTCACGACCGACCCGACCATCGATTCCCAGATGGTGACGATGCGCGAGTCCGGCGCGGACGTATTCTTCGCCGAGGCCACGCCGAAATTCGCCGCGCAAGCGCTGCGCAAGGCGGCGAGCATGGGCTGGAAGCCGCTCACCATCCTGCCGACCGTCTCCAACTCCGTGTCTGCGGTACTTGAACCTGCGGGGCTCGAGAACGTCATCGGTGTCGTGACCGGTCTCTACCTGAAGGACCCGACCGATCCGCGCTGGGCCGACGATCCCGCACAGCAGGAGTTTGCGGCCTGGATGAAGAAGTACCAGCCGAATGCGAGCCCGGGCGATCTGTTCAACGTGCAGGGCTACACGGTCGCGCAGGTCATGACGGCGGTGCTGAAGAACTGCAACGGCGACTACAGCCGCGCCAACATCATCAAGCAGGCGACCAATCTGAAGGCGCTGGAATTGCCGATGCTGCTGCCGGGCATCAAGGTGCAGACCGAGCCCGACAATGTGACGCCGATCCGCCAGATCCAGATGGCGCGGTTCGACGGCAAGTCCTGGGCATTGTTCGGCGACGTCTTGAGCGACAAGTAGCTCCAAACGAAAATCGGGCCTCCCGACAGCGCCGGAAGGCCCGATTCGAAACCAGGTCGAGTGTCAGCGCAAGCTGGCGTTGATCTTGTCCAGCACGGCTGAGCCGGGGCACAGCGCCCGTTCGTCCATCGTGTTGAGCGGCGTCTCGACGGTGTCGAGATGGGTGTGCAGATCCTCGGCGTCCGGATCGACATAGAGCAGTCCGGTGACGATCTGGCCCTTGGCCGCGTGCTTCTGCAGGAAGGTCATCGCGCCCAGCCGATCATGCGGATCGTAGTCGGCATCGAGCTTGCGCAGCGCGAGCCTGGAACCGTCATGCTGCTCGACCACCTGCACGGTGCCCGGCGCATAGTCGACGCTGATCGGCTCGCGGCCGACCAACACGTCGAGCCGGTTCACCGCGTCATTGTGTTCGCGGACATAGTCGAAACTCTTGGTCGAGCCGGCGTGGTTGTTGAAGGCGATGCAGGGGCTGATCACGTCGATGAACGACGCGCCCTTGTGCCGGATCGCAGCCGCGATCAGCGGTACCAATTGCGTCTTGTCGCCGGAGAAGGAGCGCGCCACGAAGGTGGCGCCAAGCTGCAAGGCGATCGCGACCAGGTCGATCGCATTGTCGGTGTTGGTAACGCCCTTCTTGGACTTCGAGCCGCGGTCGGCGGTCGCCGAGAACTGGCCCTTGGTCAGGCCGTACACGCCGTTGTTCTCGACGATGTAGGTCATGTTGACGGCGCGCCGGATCGAATGCGCGAACTGGCCGAAGCCGATCGAGGCGGAATCGCCGTCGCCGGAGACGCCGAGATAGATCAGGTCGCGGTTGGCGAGGTTGGCGCCGGTCAGGACCGACGGCATGCGGCCATGCACCGAGTTGAAGCCGTGCGAATTGCCGAGGAAATAGTCCGGGGTCTTCGACGAGCAGCCGATGCCGGAAATCTTCGCCACCCGGTGCGGCTCGATCGAGAGCTCGTAGCAGGCCTCGATGATCGAGGCGGTGATCGAATCGTGGCCGCAGCCGGCGCACAGCGTCGAGATCTTGCCCTCGTAGTCGCGATGGGTATAGCCCAGCTCGTTCTTCTTCAGGCCGGGATGATGAAACTTCGGCTTTGCAATGTAGGTCATGTTACGGCCTTGCGGAGAGGGGTCACCTTGAGATGATCCTGGTGGTCGCCGATCGCGTTGGCGATGAAGCGCGCGGTGATCGGCGTGCCGTCATAGTGCAGGATCGGCACCAGCCTGACTGGGTCGATGCCGTTCTCGTTGACGATCAGCTGACGCAGCTGCGCGTCGCGGTTCTGCTCGACCACGTAGACGAAGTCGTGGTCGGCGATGAAGCTTGCGACACTGGAGTGGAACGGGAAGGCGCGGATGCGCATGCGGTCGAGCTGATGGCCGCGCGCCTCCAAAATCCCGATCGCCTCGTCCATCGCGGGCGAGGTCGAGCCGAAATACAGCACGCCGTATTTGGTCGGCTTCGCTGCGTTGGCTTGCAGCGGCCGCGGCACCATGTCCTGCGCGGTCTCGAACTTGCGCACCAGGCGCTGCATATTGTCGGCGTAGACGGCGCCTTCCTCGGAATAGCGCGCATAGCGGTCGCGCGAGGTGCCGCGGGTGAAGTAGGAGCCCTTGGTCGGATGCGTGCCGGGATAGGTGCGGTAGGGGATGCCGTCGCCATCGACGTCGAGATAGCGGCCGAAGTCGCGGCCTTCCTCGAGCATCTCCGCCGTCATCACCTTGCCGCGGTCGTATTGCTTGGCGTCGTCCCACTTCAGCGGGCGGCACAGCCGGTGGTTCATGCCGATGTCGAGATCGAGCATCAGGAAGATCGTGGTCTGCAGCCGCTCGGCGAGATCGAACGCGGCGGCGGCGAATTCGAACGCCTCCGCCGGATCTTCCGGGAACAGCAGCACGTGCTTGGTATCGCCGTGCGAAGCATAGGCGCAGGCGATCACGTCGCATTGCTGGGTGCGGGTCGGCATGCCCGTGGAGGGGCCGGCGCGCTGGATATTCATGATCACGGCCGGGATCTCGGCGAAATAGGACAGGCCGATGAACTCGGTCATCAGCGAGATGCCGGGGCCTGAGGTCGCCGTGAAAGCCCGCGCGCCGTTCCAGGAGGCGCCGATCACGATGCCGATCGAGGCAAGCTCGTCCTCGCCCTGCACAATGGCGTATTTCGCCTTGCCGGTCTCGGGATCGTGACGATACTTCTTGCAATGGCTGGTGAAGGCTTCCGCCACCGACGATGACGGCGTGATCGGATACCAGGCGCAGACGGTGGCGCCGCCATAGACGGCGCCGAGCGCGGCCGCGCTGTTGCCTTCCATGAAGATGCGGTCGCCGACCTTGTCGGACTTCTTCACCCGCAGCCCGAGCGGGCATTTCAGGTTCTGCAGCGCCCAGTCGCGGCCGAGATGCAGCGCATGGACGTTGGAGGACAGCAGCTTCTCCTTGCCCTTGTACTGTTCGCCGATCAGCTGCTCGACCACCTTGGGATCGAGGTCGAGCAGGGCGCAGAGCGCGCCGAGATAGATGATGTTCTTGAACAGCTGGCGCTGCCTGGGATCGGTGTAGGTCGAGTTGGTGATCGCGGTCAGCGGCACGCCGATGACGGTGATGTCCTCGCGGAATTTCGACGACGGCATCGGCTTGGTCGAATCGTAGAACAGATAGCCGCCGGGCTCGATCGAGGCGACGTCCTTGTCCCAGGTCTGCGGGTTCATCGCCACCATCATGTCGACGCCGCCGCGAGCGCCGAGATGGCCGTCCTCGGTGACGCGCACCTCGTACCAGGTCGGCAGGCCCTGGATGTTGGAGGGGAAGATGTTGCGTGGCGAGACCGGCACGCCGTGACGCAGGATCGAACGCGCGAACAGTTCGTTCGCGGAAGCCGAGCCCGAACCGTTGACGTTGGCGAAGCGGACGACGAAGTCGTTTACGCTGCTGATCGGGCTTTGGACTGACATGTTGATCCCGCTTGAACCATATCGATGAGGTACTTCTGCATGTCCCAGGCGCCGGTCGGGCAGCGCTCGGCACACAGTCCGCAATGCAGGCAGACGTCTTCGTCTTTCACCATGACGCGGCCGGTCTTCAGGTCGCCGGAGACGTAGAGCGCCTGGTCGTGATGCGGCGAGGGGGCCTTCAGCCGCTGCCGCAAATCGTCCTCCTCACCGTTCTCGGTGAAGCTGATGCAGTCCATCGGACAGATGTCGACGCAGGCGTCGCATTCGATGCACAGCGGCGCGGAAAACACCGTCTGCACGTCGCAGTTCAGGCAGCGCTGCGCCTCGCCGAGCGCGAGCTTGAGGTCGTAACCGAGCTCGACCTCGGCGCGGATGTCCTTCAGCGCGACCACCTTGTCGCGATGCGGCACCTTGAAGCGCTTGTCGGCGGAGATGTCGTTGTCGTAGCTCCACTCGTGGATGCCCATCTTCTGCGAGGAGACGTGCACCTCGGGCAGCGGGCGCTCGTTGATGTCCTCGCCGGACAGCATCTTGTGAATGGAGAGCGCGGCGTCATGGCCGTGCGCCACCGCCCAGATGATGTTCTTCGGCCCGAACGCCGCGTCGCCGCCGAAGAACACCTTCGGATTGGTCGAGACGAACGTCTTGGGGTCGACCTTCGGCATGTGCCACTTGTCGAATTCGATGCCGCAATCGGCTTCGATCCAGGGGAACGCATTCTCCTGGCCGACCGCAACGAGCACATCGTCGCAGGGGATGGTCTCGTCCGGCTCGCCCGAGGGCACCAGATTGCGCCGGCCCTTGTCATCGTATTCGGCCCGCACCTTCTGGAAGGTGACGCCGATCAGCTTGCCGGCGACATGCTTGAACGCCACCGGCACCATGTAGTTGAGGATCGGGATGTCCTCGTGGATGGCGTCTTCCTTCTCCCACGGCGAGGCCTTCATTTCCTCGAAGCCGGAGCGGACGACCACCTTGACGCTCTCGCCGCCGAGGCGGCGTGCGGTGCGGCAGCAATCCATCGCGGTGTTGCCGCCGCCGAGCACGATGACGCGGCGGCCGATCTTGTCGACATGGCCGAACGAGACGTTGGCGAGCCACTCGATGCCGATATGGATGTTGGCGCCGGCTTCCTTGCGGCCGGGAATGTCGAGCTCGCGGCCGCGCGGCGCGCCGCTTCCGACGAAGATCGCGTCATAATTCTCGGAGAGCAACTGCTTCAGGCTGTCGACGCGCTGGCCGCCCTTGAACTCGACGCCGAGGCCGAGGATGTAGTCGGTCTCCTCGTCGATCACGCTGTCGGGCAGGCGGAATTTCGGAATCTGGCTGCGCATCATGCCGCCGGCCTTGGGATCGCCGTCGAACACGGTGCAGTGATAGCCGAGCGGCGCGAGATCGCGCGCCACCGCCAGCGAGGCGGGGCCGCCACCGACCAGCGCGATGCGCTTGCCGTTCTTCGGCCCCGGCTTCGGCAGCCGATGCTTGATGTCGTCCTTGAAGTCGGCGGCGACGCGCTTCAGGCGGCAGATCGCGACCGGATTGTCCTCGACTCGGCCGCGGCGGCAGGCTGGCTCGCATGGACGGTCACAGGTGCGCCCGAGAATGCCGGGGAACACGTTGGACTGCCAATTGATCATGTAGGCGTCGCTGTAACGCCCCTCAGCAATCAACCGGATGTACTCGGGAACAGGGGTGTGTGCGGGGCAGGCCCATTGGCAATCGACTACTTTATGAAAGTAATCAGGCGCCGAGATATCAGTCGGTTTCATTCCTACCTTTGACCCGCGCGAAAATGCCTACCCGCGCGGCCTTATCGTTGACGACGAACGCTCACGTGGCGTTGTTCTGGTTTTTGAATTGGATCATAGGCTTATCTTATTAGAGCCGTTCCAGAGAAGGCAAAGGCTAAATTGTCCGATCATCAGCTTTCGCGCGGCTGATACGCGTGTAGCGTTAATCTCGATTGCGTTATGTGGCGGTGCAACATGCGCGCACCGCCACATCGTGTTTGTTTGAGTGTGAATCTCGACACAAGCGCTGCGCGTTTGCTTCAGCCGCGCGGCAGATCGCTCTTCGCGATGTCCCACAACAGCCTGTAGACGCCGCTGGTGACCACCAGCGGTTTCAAGGCAGCATTGCCGGTGATGGCAGCCGCGGCCGCAGGGACTGCGCTGACATCGGTGGCGTCGATCAGCACGAACCAGTCGCCAGCGCCGGGATCGGCCTTCTCGGCATCCGGCGTGAGCGGCTTCGACAGCACGGGATCGTTCTCCAAGAGATGCATCGAGATGATGCCGTCGCGCGCCGACGGATCGAGTTGCTCCCGCAATGCAGCGCGGAGCTTGTCCGCCCCATCGGCCGGCGGACGGAGGCGGATGATGCCGAGCGCGGCGCCTCGGCCGACGCCGCGGCTGATCGTGATGCGCGCCACCCCGCGGATCATGTTCTGGAAGCGCGCGATGTTGGCCTTCGACCAGTCGGTCTGGTTGGCGAGCGCCGTGCGGTAGGCCGGGCTCTCGAGCACGTCGAAGGTCGTGGTGGAGTAGAGGCTGAGATATTTCGGCCTGCCGTCTTGGGCGACGTAGCGGCGGGCCTCCTCGAATCCATCGATGGCGACACGCTCTTCGAGATGCTCGCGGTCATACCAGCGGTTGAATTCAGCTTCGTGTAAGCTGTCGATATCCATCGAGGTCAGCAGCATGCCTTGTCCGGCGATTGGCATCGGGGGCTCCTTCTTTGCCTTGTTTTATCTGTACAATATCGCCGACCGGTGCGGGCCGGGGAAGCCGGTTCCGAGGTGCCCGAGACCGCGCAGACCAAGGATTGCCACAATTGCCGCAATCCTGTTCAGCGCGCATTCACGGAAGTAGCATTTCCATCCATTACGCCAACTCTTGAGAAGAAAAGGGACGACCACTATGACGCGCATTCTGTGGGCATTGATCGTGGGTCTGGTGTCGTTCGCCGCGCTTCCCGTCCATGCGGAGGACCAGGAGAAGCGTCTCGCGCTCGTGGTCGGCAACGGCGCCTATCAGGCCAGCGCGCTGCAGACCGCCGCAAACGATGCCGGATTGGTGGCGCAGACCTTGCAGGCTGCCGGCTTCGATGTGATCGGGGCGCGCGATCTCGACGCCGAGACGCTGCGCAAGTCGTTCCGCGATTTCATCCAGAAGGTGCAGGACGCAGGGCCCAATGCGGTGGCCTTCGTCTACCTCGCCGGTTATGGCGTGCAGCTCACCGGCGAGAACTACTTCGTGCCGGTCGACGCCAAGATCGCCCGCGACACCGACGTGCCGGTCGAGGCGATTCGCATCTCCGACTACAGCCATCAACTCTCGGCGCTGCCGATCAAGGCCGGCGTGATCGTGCTCGACGCGGCGCGCAGCAATCCCTTCGCCAAGGACGGCCAGCCGCTGGCCGGCGGCCTTGCGCTGGTCGACCCGGAGCCGAAGATGCTGATCGCCTTCAACTCGGCGCCCGGCACCGTCGCCCCCGACGGCGCGCCGCCTTACGGGCCCTATGCGCAGGCGCTGGCGGAAATGATCCGCGCCGGCGGCCTGACCTTGCCCGAAGTGTTCGACCGGGTTCGCCTGCGCGTCAATGAGATGACCAAGGGCGCCGAGATCCCGTGGAATGCGCAGAAGGTCGATGCGCCCTTCATGTTCTTCGAGCGCAAGCCGGATGCGCCGCCGCAGCAGGTCGACGCCGGATTGCGCACCAAGCCGATCCGCGATTTCCCGGCCCAGGATGCCTACGCGGCGGCGCTGGAGCGCGACACGCTGCAAGGCTACGAGGACTACCTGCAGGCCTATCCGAACGATCCGCAGGCCAAGCGGGTGCGCGCGATCGTGGCGGCGCGGCGCGAGGCCATCACCTGGCGGCGCACCTACAACGCCGACTCGACCGATGCGTATTGGTCGTATCTGCGGCGTTATCCGCACGGGCCGCATGCTTACGACGCAAGGCGCCGGCTCGCTTATCTGTCGGCCGCGCTGGAGCCGCCGCCGCAGTTCACCGTGCTCGACTATGACGTGCCGCCGCCGCCGCCCGACGAGATCGTCTATGTCGACCGCCCGGTGCTCTATTACAGCGATCCGGTGTTCGACTTCGCGCCGCCTCCGCCGCCGCCGGTGTTCTTCCTGCCGCCGCCGCCGCCGGACTTTGTCGTGCTGCCGCCGCCGCCGCCGCCGATCGGCCTGTTCGTGCTGCCGACGCCGTTCTTCGTGGCGATGCCGGCCTATGTCGCCGCACCGGCCTATGTGGTGCCGCCACAGAACAACATCGTGTTCAACAACATCCACAACACGACGGTCATCAACACGGTCATCAACAACCCCAACCCGACGCCGGCGCAGCTCCATGCCGCCGGGGTGACCGCAGCGATGGGTGGCGCGCCGGTCACGGCGGCACCGCAACTGCCGGCCGCGGCGATGCAGCGCGCCAATCTGGCGCAGCCGGGTGGTCCGCAGGGCGTGACGCCGGCGCAAGGCGCGGCGATGGGAGCGCCCGGCGCTGCGCCGAACGCTGCCGCCGCGCCGAACGCGATGGGCGCGCCGGGTGCGCACACCCTTCCGGGAGCGAAGAATGGACCGCCGCTGCCGCAGTCGGCGACTGCGCCGCCCAGTGCCGCGCAACAGCACGGCGCCGTGCAGCCGGGCGCCACGCAACCCGGAGCAGCGCAGCCTGGTGCAGCTCAGCCTGGAGCCAAGCCGAATGTAGTCGCTCCCGGCAAGCCGGCGACAGCCATGGCGCCTGCCAACGCGCAACCTGCGCCTCCGGCCAAGCCTGGTGCGGCTACCCCGACGACAAATGCGCCGGCTTCGTCCGCGACCGCCGGCAAGCCGGGGCGGCAGCAACCGCTCTCGCATGCCGCGACCGCGCCGACTGCAAATGTGAAGCCGGCAACGGCGCCGTCGTCGCCGGCGAGCCGCGCACCGTCGGGCCGTTCGGCGCCGGCAGCGCGTTCGGCACCCGCGCATGCCGCGGTGTCGCCGCCGCCGGTCTCTCACGCTGCGCCAGTGCGGGCTGCACCTCCGCCACGGGCCGCACCTCCGCCGCCCCGTGCCGCAGCCGTTGCGCCGCGCCCGGCGCCCGCACCGGCTCCACGCGCCGCGCCGCCGCCGCCGCCACCACGGCCGGCGATGCAGGCGCAGCGCGCAGCACCGCCGCCGCGGATGGCAGCGCCGCCGCCAAGGCCTGCGGCACCAGCCCGAGCCGCCCCGCCGGCATGCCCTCCCGGCAAATGCAAACATTGAGGGCATGACACCATGAGCCGAGCAGGTCAGCCTTCATGAGCATCACGGCCACACTCGGATTGCGGACAGTCGCGAAACTGATGATCGGCACGATCGCCGCGCTGGTGGCGTTACACCAGCCGGTGCGGGCGGCCGAGCTCGCAGCGCAGGACATCGCGCTGCTCGATCGCCTGACCTGGGGCGTCAATGCGTCGAGCGCAGCGCATCTGCGCGAGGTCGGCGTCGAACGCTGGCTGCAGGAGCAGCTGCATCCGGCTGGCAGCGCATTACCGGCTGCCGTCCAGAAGCAGATCGAGGCGATGCCGGACGTGCATCGCTTCCCGTTCGACATTGCGGCCTCGTTCGACCAGCAGGGGAAATCCGCCAACCAGGTCGCCGATCCCGAGCAGAAAAAGGCCGCGCAACAGGTCTATCAGCAGGCCATGAACGACCGCGCCAGGCAGGCCGCGGCCCGAACCATCCTGCACGCGCTCTATGCGCCGGATCAATTGCGCGAACGCCTGACCTGGTTCTGGTTCAACCACTTCAATGTCCACCAGTACAAGGCCAACATCCGCGTGCTGGTCGGTGACTACGAGGACCGCGCGATCCGCGCCAACGCGCTCGGCAAGTTCCGCAACCTGCTGTCGGCGACGCTGCATCATCCGGTGATGCTGCGCTATCTCGACAACGCCGACAACGCGGCCGGTCACCTCAACGAGAACTACGCCCGCGAGATCATGGAGCTGCACACCATGGGCGTCGGCTCCGGCTACACCCAGGCCGATGTCGAGGCATTGGCGCGGATCCTCACCGGCGTCGGCATCGACTTCAAGTCGGAGGATCCGAAGCTGAAGCCCGAGCAGCAATCCCAGCTGGTCCGCGAGGGCGCGTTCGAATTCAATCCGGCGCGGCACGATTTCGGCGACAAGGCTTTCTTGGGCCATCAGATCAAGGGCCGCGGTCTCGCCGAGGTCGATGAGGCCCTTGACATCCTGTGCCGTCATCCCGCGACCGCCACGCATATCGCAAAGCAGCTCGCGACCTATTTCGTCTCGGACAATCCGCCGCCGGCGCTGGTGCAGCAGATGGCGCAGACCTTCCAGAAGACCGACGGCGATATCGCGGCCGTGATGTCGACGCTGGTTCATGCGCCGGAGTTCACCGCGAGCCTGAAGGGCGGCGCCAAGTTCAAGGACCCGATGCTTTATGTGATGTCGTCGGTGCGGCTCGCCTACGACAACAAGGTGATCCTCAACACGCTGCCGATCCAGGGCTGGCTCAATCGCCTGTCCGAGGGCCTTTTCAACCACGAGACGCCGGACGGCTATTCGATGCTGTCGGCGGCCTGGAACGGTCCCGGGCAGATGATGCTGCGCTTCGAGATCGCGCGCGCGATCGGTTCGGGATCGGCCGGGCTGTTCAAGCCGAACGAGCCCAACGCCGTCGACCAACCGGCGTTTCCGCTTGTCATGAACGGGCTCTACTTCAGCAACATCAGGCAGACGCTGAGCCCGACCACGCTCGCCGCGCTCGACCAGGCCGTCTCGCCGCAGGACTGGAACACGCTGTTTCTGTCGTCACCGGAGTTCATGCACTGAAAGGGAGGTTCGCCGATGAACCGCCGCGAACTGATCAAGGCCTTCGCCGCTTCCACCTCGCTCACCCTTGCCGGCCGGGTCTGGGCGGCGCCTGCGACCGACGCGCGCCTGCTGGTGGTGTTCCTGCGCGGCGCCTATGACGCTGCCAATGTGGTGGTGCCGGTCGGCAGCGAGTTCTACTACGCCTCGCGTCCGACGCTTGCGGTGGCGCGGCCCGATACCGGCAATCCGAATGCGGCGCTGGCGCTCGACGCCGGCTGGGGGCTGCATCCGGCGCTGCGCGAGTCGATCTATCCGCTCTGGGCCAAGCGCGAGATTGCTTTCGTTCCGTTTGCCGGCACCAGCGACGACCTCTCGCGCAGCCATTTCGAGACCCAGGACACGATCGAACTCGGGCAGGCGGTCGGTGGCAGCCGCGACTACCGGTCCGGCTTCATGAGCCGGCTGGCGACCGAGCTGACGCGGGTGAAGCCGATCTCCTTCACCGATCAATTACCGCTGATCTTCCGCGGCCAGAACCAGATCCCGAACATCGGCATCGCCAGCGTCAGCAAGCCGGGTGTCGACGACCGGCAGGCGCGGTTGATCAGGGAGATGTACGCGAAGGGCGATCTCGCCAATTCGGTGTCGGAAGGCTTTCGCGTCCGCGACGATGTCTACAAATCGGTCTCCGAAGAGATGATGGCGGCCAACCGCGGCGCGGTGTCGCCGCGCGGCTTCGAGCTGTCGGCGCGGCGGATCGGCCGCCTGATGCGCGAGCAATTCAACCTCGGCTTCGTCGACGTCGGCGGTTGGGACACCCATGTCAACCAGGGCGCGGCGACCGGCTATCTCGCCGACCGTCTCGGCGAACTGGGCAGGGGCCTCGCCGGCTTCTCCGAAGAGATCGGCCCCGCGATGTGGCGCGATACCGTTGTGGTCGTGATTTCCGAGTTCGGCCGCACCTTCCGCGAGAACGGCGACCGCGGCACCGATCATGGTCATGGCAGCGTCTATTGGGTGATGGGCGGCGGCATCAACGGCGGACGGATGGCCGGCGAGCAGGTGCAGGTCGCTCAGGCGACGCTGTTCCAGAACCGCGACTATCCCGTGCTGACCGACTACAAGGCGTTCTTCGCCGGCCTGATCCAGCACGTCTACGGCCTGCAGCAGGCGAGCCTCGAACGCATCTTCACCGGCATCAAGCCGAAGGACCTGAACCTGGTTTGAATGGGCACTGCCAAAATATCGAAAACAAAGTAGCCGTCGGTCGCAGGTGTTGTTCCATTTCGGTTATGCTTGGGATCCAGCTAACCGGGAGGCAAGAAAGCCATGATGGGACGGTTTTTCTCGCGACGGGCCGCCGTCGCAGCGGTGGTCGAGTGTTCGTTCCTGTTAGCTCTGGGAGCGGCAGCACCCGCCGCGCATGCCGCCGACGTCAAGGTCATCAGCACGGTCGCGCTCACCCCTACACTCGGCGAACTGATCCCGAAGTTCGAGAGCAGCAGCGGCAACAAGCTAATTGTCGTCTACAGCACGATCGCCGATCTGAAGAAGCGGATCGAGGCGGGCGAAACCGCAGATGTGATGATCCTGTCGCGCACTGCCCTCGACGGTCTAATGACCCAGGGCAAGGTTGCCCAGGGCAGCATCGTCAACGTGGGGAGCTCTTATGTCGCCGTCGGGGTACGTACCGGTGCGCCCAAGCCCGACATCAGCACGGTGGAGAAACTGAAGACTGCGC
Source organism: Bradyrhizobium sp. CER78 (assembly GCF_029846235.1). GTDB lineage: Bacteria > Pseudomonadota > Alphaproteobacteria > Rhizobiales > Xanthobacteraceae > Bradyrhizobium. The sequence continues at coordinate 376 of NZ_JARVWP010000022.1, read as the reverse complement.
TTCTCGCCGCCAAATCGATCTCCTACGCCGATCCAGCGAAGGGCGGCGCCAGTGGCGTCTATTTCGCCAAGGTCATTGATCGTCTCGGCATCGCCGACCAGATGAAATCCAAGACCGTCCTGGTGCCGGGCGCCGAAGCAGGCGAACTCGTCACCAAGGGCGAAGTCGAAATGGGCGTCGCACAGGCCTCGGAAATTGCCGCGGTTCCGGGGACTCAGGTGGTCGGCCCTCTGCCCGGTGATTTGAACAGCGCGATCGTCTTCGCGGTCGGCATCGGATCCACGTGCAAGGATCCGGCAGCGGCCAGATCGCTGATCGAACTCCTCACCGGTCCGACCGGTTCCGCCGTGCTCAAGTCCAAGGGAATGGATCCGGC
>NZ_JARVWP010000021.1 GCF_029846235.1 Bradyrhizobium sp. CER78 | reverse complement strand
AATTCGCATTCGGGGTAATGGGTCCTGGCTTTCGCCAGGACGACGGGGTGGATGGTTCTCGATTCAAGACGTCAAACACACGGTGTCATCACCCGCGCATGCGGGTGATCCAGTATTCCAGAGACGTCCGTGCCTGAGCGGAGAGGCCGCGGCGTACTGGATCGCCCGGTCGAGCCGGGCGATGACAGTTGTAGATGGGGACGCCGCTTCGCGTTCTTGACCGCAGTGCCCTCACCGCACCGCGCCCGGCCGGCTCTTCACATGATCGATGAAGGCGCGCAGTTTCGGCATGATCTGGCGGTGGCCGGGATAGTAGAGGAACACGCCGGGCGTCGTCGTCGCGAATGCATCGAGCACGCGGACGAGCTTCTTCTCCCTCACAGCGCCGGTGATGAGCGGCGCGGGCACCTGCGCCAGTCCGACACCTTCGATCGCCGCGCCGACCAGCGTCGGGAAATCATGGCCGATGAAAGATCCGGACACGGCAAGCTCGATCGAGCGGCCGTTGTCGTTGAGCGACCACGGCGCCAGCCCGCCGTTCGATCGCCGCAACCTGAGGCACGCGTGATCGCGCAGATCGTCCGGACGCTTCGGCCGGCCGCGGCGCGCCAGATAGTCGGGGCTACCTACGATGGCGAACGGAAACGGCTTGGTCAGGCGCACCGCGACCATGTCCGGGTTGATGAACTGGCCCATCCGGATGCCCGCATCGAAGCCGCCGGCGGCGAGATCGACCAGCTCCTCGCTGGCGGCGAGCTCGACCTCGATCTCGGGATAGGCCTTGCAGAATGAGGCGATCAGCGGCTCCAGCAGGATCGGCACCACCGAGCGCGGCACGGTGAGACGCAGCAGCCCGGCCGGCTTCTGCCCGAGCTCGCGCGCGGCGCCGCTTGCCGCAACCAACTCCTCGAACGCCGGCCTCGCGCGTGCCAGGAATCGTTCGCCGGCTTCGGTGAGGCCGACGCTGCGGGTGGTGCGGATGAACAGCACCGCGCCGAGCCGCGCCTCCAGCGCGCGCACCGCCTGGCTGATCGCCGACGGCGTCACCGCGAGCTCGGTCGCCGCGCGGCGAAAGCTGCGGTGCTGGGCGACGCTGAGGAACGCCTCCACGCCGTCGAGCGCCCCCTGCCGGACTGTGAAGTTCTGCTTCATGGCCCGTCAACATTATCGCGAATAGTCCCCCACGGAAAGCCGCCTTAGATCGGAGCAGCAAGCAGCAGCGCGACGTGCGCTGCTCCACGCGACATCACGACGTCAGTCGTGAACGGAGACCTGCGACCGATGAAAACGATCCGTCACACCCTCCTTGCCCTCACCCTCACTTTGACAGGCGCCACCACCATGACCGCTCCCTCCCCTGCCCAGGCCCAAGCTCAAGGACAAGCTCAAGCCATGCCCACGATAACCACCGGCGTGATCGTCATCCTGACCGTCAAGCCGGGCGTCACCCGCGAACAGGTGATGGCCGTGATGCCGGATGAAATCCGGCAGACCGTGCAGCTCTATCTCAACGGCAAGGTGCGCGAATGGTATTCGCGGGCCGACGGGCGCGGCGTCGTCTTTTTGCTCGACGCAAAGGACACCGCCGAGGCGCACGCGATCATGGAAGGCCTGCCGCTGTCCAAGCTCGACATCATGGACCACGACTACATCGCGGTCGGCCCGCTGCTGCCGCTCCGCCTGCTGGTCGCCAAGCCCTGAACGCAAGCCGAGGCCGAACCTGATCGACGGGTTCGGCCTCGTTACCGCATCGACAAATAGAGGATGCCGGCCGTGCCAATCAGTCTCAACATTCCATTCCTGCTCAGCGTCGCCGGAGCATTTCTGACGAGTGCCGTGGTGGCCGCGACCTATGTCTGGCCGGCGCTCCGCATGATGCCTTGCCATGAGGCACTGCGGCTGCTCGCCGCTTTCCATGCCTTCCGGTTTCTCGGGATGAACTTCCTGGTCACCGGGTTCGTATCGCCGCAGGTGAACCCGGTGTTTGCCGGCGCGGTCGGCTGGGGCGATCTGACCGCCGCTGTTCTCGCGCTGCTCGCGATGGCGGCGCTGTCGTGGCGCTGGCCGATCGCCCTTCCAATCGTCTGGCTGTTCAACATCTGGGGCACGCTGGATCTTCTCAACGCCTACTACATGGGCGCGACCAAGAACGCGGATCCCGGCCTGTTCGGCGCCGGCATCTACATTCCGGCGCTCTATGTGCCGTTGCTGCTGGTCAGCCACGTGATGATTTTCATGCTGCTGATGCGGGCCAAGGCGGCTGAAGCGTAGATGGGTAGGATGGGACCACCTCGACCGTCATCCTGAGGTGCGAGCGGAGCGAGCCTCGAAGGATGCACGGCCCGGCTGGTGGCCGTTCGCCCTTCGAGACGGCCGCTTCGCGGCCTCCTCAGGGTGACGGGACTCGGAGCGCAACGCGCGGCTCCATCACCGCCATGATGTCGCGTGCGATCAAAACGGCAGCGCCACGCCGGTCTTGATCTCCTTCAGGATCACGTTGGTGCGGACGTGGCGGATGCCGGGGATGCGGAACATGAACTCGTCGAGGAATTTGTTGTAGGCGTCCATATCGCGCACGACGACGCGCAGATGATAGTCGGCATCGCCTGTGGTCGCGAAGCATTCCAGCACCTCACGGCGCTGCGTCACTCGCGCGACGAACTCGTCGACGAACTTGACGTCGTGCCGCTCCAGCGAGACGTGCAGGATCGCCGAGGTCGCAAAGCCCGCGCGCTCGCGCGCCACCAGCGCCGAATAGCCTGAAATAACGCCGGACTCTTCCAGCGCACGAACCCGGCGCCAGCATGCCGAGGTCGACATCCCGACAGTGTCGGCAAGTTGCTGGTTGGTGGCGCGGCCATCCTTTTGCAGTTCGGCGAGAATTCGCTCGTCTTGCTCTTCGACCATGTCGAGGCTCCGATTTGGTAGACTTTACCAAATATGGTCCACTTCAGCAATCTTCCACCGAATCCAGCGTGCAGAGAGAATACATAGGTAAGACCTACCAGGCCCACAGGCATAGCCTTGTCCAATCAGACATTTCGATTCCCGGAAGGGTCAGTCATGGGCCAGATGCCGCTGCTCGACGCCTACCAGTTGTCCGAGCGCTACAGCAGGGAACGCGGCCGCGTCTTCCTCACCGGAACGCAGGCGATCGTCCGCATCGCGCTCGACCAGATCAGGCGCGACCGCGCGAGCGGACTCAACACCGCGGGCTTCATCTCCGGCTACCGCGGCTCGCCGCTCGGCGGCGTCGATCTCGAACTGTGGAAGATCGGCGAGCTGCTGAAGGACAGCCGCATCGAATTCCTGCCCGCCGTCAATGAGGACCTGGCCGCGACCGCCGTGCTCGGCTCGCAGCAGGTCGAGACGCAGAGGGATCGCGAGGTCGATGGCGTGTTCGGGCTGTGGTACGGCAAGGGCCCCGGCGTCGATCGCTCCGGCGATGCACTGAAGCACGGTAATGCCTATGGCTCCTCGCCGCACGGCGGCGTGCTTGTGGTTGCCGGCGACGACCATGGCTGCGTGTCGTCCTCGATGCCGCATCAGTCCGACGTCGCCTTCATGAGCTGGTTCATGCCGACGCTGCATCCGGCCGATGTCGGCGAGTATCTCGCGTTCGGTGAATATGGCTACGCACTGAGCCGGTTCTCCGGCATGTGGGTCGGCTTCAAGGCGATCTCGGAGATCGTGGAATCCGGCGCCTCGGTCGAACTGCCCGCACCGCGCCGTTTCATACAGCCGGATTTCGTGCCGCCACCCGGCGGCCTGCACTATCGCTGGCCGGATCTGCCGGGCCCACAGATCGAGGAGCGACTGGAGGCCAAGAAGCACGCGGTCTACGCCTTCGCAAAAGCCAATCCGATCGACCGCCGCATCTACGACGTGAAGGATGCGCGCTACGGCATCGTCACCACGGGCAAGGCGCATCTCGATCTGATGGAGGCGCTGCGGCTGGTCGAGCTCGATGAGGCCGCGTGCCGCCGCTACGGCATCGACATCTACAAGGTCGGCATGGTGTGGCCGCTGGCGCTGCACGACGCGATGGAGTTCGTGACGGGCAAGCGCGAGATCCTGGTGGTCGAGGAGAAGCGCGGCATCATCGAGAGCCAGTTCAAGGAATATTTCTACGACTATCCCGGCGCCAAGCCGGAGCGGATGGTCGGCAAGCATGACGAAACCGGCGCACGGCTGATCTCCTGGACCGGCGAATTGTCGCCGCGCATGCTCGCCGATGTGCTGGCGCGGCGGCTCGACCCGATGTTTCCGGAGTTGCAGCTCGCGGGCCGCGTCGCGGCGCTGGTGCCGGAGCAGGATCGCATGATCGCGGTGCCGGGCGCTGCGCGCACGCCGTATTTCTGCTCGGGCTGCCCGCACAATACCTCGACGAAAGTGCCCGAGGGATCCAAGGCGCTGGCCGGCATCGGCTGCCACTTCATGGCGAGCTGGATGGACCGCGAGACCTCCTCGCTGATCCAGATGGGCGGCGAAGGCGTCAACTGGGCGGCGTCGTCGAAATTCACCGGCAACAGCCACGTGTTCCAGAATCTCGGCGAAGGCACTTACTATCACTCCGGCTCGATGGCGATCCGGCAGGCGATCGCGGCGAAGGCCAACATCACCTACAAGATTCTGTTCAACGACGCGGTAGCGATGACCGGCGGCCAGCCGGTCGACGGCCCGGTCAGCGTGCAGGCGATCGCGCACTCTGTCCGCGCCGAAGGCGTCGCGCGGATCGCGCTGGTGTCGGATGATCCCGCGCATTTCTCGCCGGCCGACCTGCCGGTGGGCGTCACCATTCACGCCCGTGAGGAGATGGACGCCGTGCAGCGCGAGCTGCGCGAGATCACGGGCGTGACCGTGCTGATCTATCAGCAGAGCTGCGCCACCGAGAAACGCCGGCGCCGCAAGCGCGGCACGCTTACCGACCCGGCGCGCTTTGCCTACATCAACGACCTTGTCTGCGAGGGCTGCGGCGACTGCTCGGTGGAATCCAATTGCCTCAGCGTCGAGCCGAAGGAGACGCCGTTCGGCCGCAAGCGCAAGATCAACCTCTCGACCTGCAACAAGGATTTCTCCTGCCTCAACGGCTTCTGCCCGAGCTTTGTCACCATCGAGGGCGGCAAGCGGCGGGCTAAGAGCGCCAGCGCGATTGATCCGCTGGCGCGCGCCGCCACGCTGCCGGCGCCGGAGTTCGCGACACCCGAGAAGCCCTACGATCTCCTCGTCACCGGCGTCGGCGGCACCGGCGTCATCACGGTTGGCGCGCTGATTGCGATGGCGGCGCATCTCGAGGGCCGCGGCGTCTCGGTGCTCGACTTCACCGGCTTCGCGCAGAAATTCGGCCCGGTGCTGAGCTATCTGCGGCTCGCGGCCGATCCCGCGGCGCTGCATCAGGTGCGGATCGACCAGGGCGCGGCCGATGCGCTGATCGGCTGCGATCTCGTGGTGAGCTCGTCGGCCAAGGCCTCCGGCACCTATCGCAAGGGCATGCGCGCTGCGGTCAACATCGCCGAGATGCCGACCGGCGACGTGGTGCGCTTTCGTGACGCCGACCTCGCCTCGCCGGTTCGCCTGCGCGCCATCGAGCGGGTGATCGGATCGGGCAATCTCACCACCATCGACGCCAATGCGCTGGCCGAGCGGCTGCTCGGCGACAGCGTCTTCGCCAACATCATGATGCTCGGCTTTGCCTGGCAGCAGGGCCTGGTTCCGGTATCACTCGACGCGTTGACCCGCGCGGTCGAATTGAACGGCGTCGCGGTCGAGCGCAACAAGCAGGCGCTGGCCTGCGGTCGGCTCGCCTGTGCCGATCCGGATTTTCTGCCGAAGGCCGACGGCGCAGCCAGCGTGCCGGAGACACTGGAGCAGATGGTCGCGCGGCGCGCCGACTTCCTTCGCGACTATCAGAACGAGGCCTATGCCGCGCGCTACCGCGCCACAGTCGATCGCGTGCGCCGCGCCGAGGCCGAGCTCGGCAGTGACCGCGAAGAAGGTACGCCCCCTCTCCCGCTTGCGGGGGAGGGTTGGGGTGGGGGTTTCTCCACGAGTCGTATCGTGGAGAGAGCCCCCACCCGCAACGCATCTGGCGATGCGTTACGGCCTCCCCCGCAAGCGGGAGAGGCGGGAGCAAGTGGCGATGCCGTCGCAAACAATCGGAATCTCCCGCTCACCGACGCTGTGGCGCGGTCGCTGTTCAAGCTGATGGCCTACAAGGACGAATATGAGGTGGCGCGGCTGCATATGCAGTCGGGCTTCCTCGATGAGCTCAAGCGCACATTCGATGGCGACTTCACGGTGCAGTATCACCTGGCGCCGCCCCTTCTGCCGGCACGGCAGGATGCGCGCGGACGGCCGAGGAAGCGCGCGTTCGGGCAATGGATCCAGACGCCGCTGCAGCTGCTGGCGCGGCTCAAGGGACTGCGCGGCACCGCATTCGATGTGTTCGGCTACACCGCCGAGCGCCGCGCTGAGCGCGAACTGATCACTTGGTATGAAGCGCTGATCGATACCATGCTCGGCAAGCTCGATGCCGCCCGCCTGCCCGATCTCACAGCGATTGCAAAGACGCCGATGGAGATCCGCGGCTACGGGCCGGTGAAGGATGCCGCGATCGAAAAGACCAAGGCGGAGGTGGCGCGGCTGACCGCGCTTCTCACCTCCGCCCCGTCGAATACGGACGACGGCTCAGGCCGCCGCGCCGCGCTTGGCGGGTGAGATCAGGCCGACCACGACGGTCGCAATCACTGCCACCACGATGTTGAGCAAGAGCGCGCCGAGCCCGACATAGAAGGTGTAGCTGGCATCACCGAGCGAGATGCTGGCGAGCGGCTTCAGCCCGTTGCTCCACGCCGTGTAGGTGCCCCAGCCGATGCCGACGGCCCAGCCGAGCAGCAGGCCCTCGGCGCGGAACCAGACGGTGAACAGGCCGAACACCAGCGCCGGCAGCGTCTGCACGATCCACAGGCCGCCGAGCAGCTGCAGGTCGAGCGCATACTGCGTCGGCAGGAACAGGATGAAGGCCAGCGCGCCGACCTTCACCACCAGCGAGGTGATCTTCGCCACCGAGGCCTCACCGGCATGCGAGATGTCCGGATTGACATAGGACTTCCAGACGTTGCGGGTGAACAGATTGGCGGCGCCGATGCTCATCACCGCGGCCGGCACCAGCGCGCCGATCGCGATCGCCGCGAACGCGAAGCCCGCGAACCATTCCGGGAACAGCGTCTTGAACAGCATCGGCACCACGTCGTTCGGCGACGTCACCTTGATGTTGGCGGCATAGGCCATGTAGCCGAGCAGCGCGATCAGGCCGAGCAAGAGCGTATAGGCCGGCAGCAGGATCGCATTCTTGCGGATCGTATCCGCCGACTTCGAGGCGAAGATGCCGGTCAGCGTGTGCGGATACATGAAGGCGGCGAGCGCCGAACCGAGTGCCAGCGTCGCGTAGGGCAGATATTGCCCGGGCTTCAGTGTCAATCCAGTGGCGCCGCCCTTGGCCGTAAAGGCGTCGTTGGCGGCCGAGAACACCGCGCCATAGCCACCGAGCTTCGAGGGCACCACGACCACCGCCGTCAGCACCACGATGTAGATCATGATGTCCTTGACGAAGGCGATCAGAGCCGGCGCGCGCAGGCCGGAGCTGTAGGTATAGAGCGCGAGGATCACGAAGGCGGCGATGATCGGCAGTTCGCCGGTCAGGCCCATCGCCTTGATCACGACCTCCATGCCGATCAGCTGCAGCGCGATGTAGGGCATGGTCGCGACCAGGCCGGTCAGCGCGACCGCGAGCTCGAGCGCGCGCGAGCCATAGGCGCCGTGGACCACGTCCGCAGCGGTGACGTAGCCGTTGGCATGCGCCTTCTTCCACAGCACCGGCATCACGGCGAACACGAAGGGATAGACGATGATGGTGTAGGGCAGCGCGAAGAAGCCGTAGGCGCCGACCGCATAGACTAGCGCGGGCACTGCGATCACGGTGTAGGCGGTGTAGAAATCGCCGCCGACCAGGAACCAGGTGATCCAGGTGCCGAATTGGCGGCCGCCAAGACCCCACTCGTCGAGATGCTCGCTGACCGGGCCGGATTTCCAGCGCGCAGCGAAGAAGCCCATCACGGTGACGAGGGCGAAAAAGAAGATGAAGACGGAGAGCGCCAGCCAGGCGATGTGATCGGTCATGGCTGCCCTCTCACCGCTGCTCGTCGGCATCGGGCTGGCGGCTGCGATAGACCAGCCAGATCAGCAGCGAGGAGATCGGCACCCAAGCGAGCTGGTACCAGTAGAAGAAGGGAAAGCCGAACAGCGACGGCTCGGCAAAATTATAGAACGGTACCCAAAGCAAGCCGATGAACGGCAGCAGCAACAGAATCCACATGGCCCTCTCCCAGCCCGGGGCGCGATCCAAACCGGCAGGCTTGCCGGTGTCCCGTCATCAACGACCCCAGGAACCATTCGTTGCGTCTAGAATCACAGTTGCGGCATGGCGATGCAAAAAGATGTGATCGCTGTGCCGGGCAGGCAGCCTACTCGGCTCTGATGCCGGCGTCCTCAATCACCTTGCGCCAGCGCGCTTCTTCACCAGCAAAGTAGCGGTCGAGCTCTGCCGGGGACTGTGCCACCATCACGAGGCCCTCATTGACGCTGAGCTTCTTGAAGGCCTCCGCCTGCACCGCCCTCGCCGCAGACTTGTTGAGACGGTCGATGATCTCGGGCGGCGTGTTCGCAGGTGCGTAAAGCCCGTACCAGGATTCCGCGGCGTAGCCCGGTACGCCGGCTTCGGAGACCGTCGGCAGTTTCGGGAATGACGCCGAACGCTCAGCCGAGGTCACTCCGATCGCGCGCAATTGCCCGGCCTCGACCAGCGACGCGCAGCTCGCCACCGTCGTGAACATCACCTGGATCTGGCCCCCCAACAGGTCGGTAATCGCAGGCGCGGCCCCCTTGTAGGGCACGGTGGTGAGATTGACGCCTGCGAGATGCTTGAACAATTCGCCGGCGAGGTGCGCCGAGGTGCCGGTGCCATAGGTGCCGTAGGACAGTTTTTCCGGATCGGCCTTCGCGGCCGCGATCAGGTCCGCGATCGACTTGATCGGCGAGGACGGATTGACCACCACGACGTTGAACGAGCGTGCCACCAGCGCCACCGGCGCAAGATCCTTGTGCGCGTCGTAGGGCAGCTTGCGGTAGAGGCTCGGATTGACCGCGTTGGCGAAGGTCGCCATCAGCAGCGTGTAGCCATCGGGTGGGCTCGCGGCGACGCTCTGCGTGCCGATGATGGTGCCCGCCCCCGGCTTGTTCTCGATGATGACGGTGACACCGAGATCCTTCTGCATCTCCTGCGCCAGCGTGCGCGCGACCACATCGGTGCCGCCGCCCGGCGCGAACGGCACCACGATCTTGACGATGTGGTCGGGATAGGTAGCGCGTACGGGCGTGTGCGGCAGCAGGGATGCTGCGAGCGCGAGCAGGAGCGATGCGAGGAGACGAAGCGGCATGGCGACCCAGCGGCAGGCGAGGCATCCTTGATACACGCACATGCCATGCAAGGGATGCCGGGTGGTCATGACAAGCAGAAGCGCTACCCCGCCAGTCCCGTCACCCTGAGGAGCGCGGAACGCGCATCTCGAAGGGTCGACGGCCACCAGCCGGCCCGTGCATCCTTCGAGACGCCGCTTCGCGGCTCCTCAGGATGACGGGCAGAGATCGGAGTTCGTGCTCCTCGCGATGACGGCAGCTGCAACCGCCAATCACGAATACGGATTGATCAGCTTCTGCTGCTCGGTGGCGTGGCGCACCAACAGATCGATGAAGGTGCGCACCTTCGCCGAGAGATGATGACGGTGCGGATAGATCGCGTTCATGGTGAGCTCGACCGGCCGGTACTCGGGCAGCAGCCGCACCAATTGGCCGGACTCCAGCTCGTCGCGGACCAGGAAGCCCGCCGCGAGGAAGACGCCGACGCCGGCGAGCGCCGCGAGCTTCAGCGTCTCGCCGCTATTGGAGACCAAATTGCCGGAGACGCGCACCGCGGCAGGTGTGCCCTTGCGGTCGGCGAAACGCCATTCATCGCCATAGGGGTAGTTGGCGTGGCGCATGCAATTGCGCGCGGAGAGGTCGGCGAGCTGTTCGGGCTTGCCGTGCTGCGCGATATAGCCATGGGACGCGCACAGCACGTGGCGCCAGGTCGCGATGGTGCGCACGATGAGGCTGGAGTCCGGCGGCGGGGTCATGCGCACCGCGAGATCGTAATTCTCGTCGATCAGGTCGGCGTTGCGCTCGCCGATGGTGAGATCGACCTTGACCTCGGGATAGGTCGCCAGGAACTCGGCGACCGCCGGCGACAGGAACTGGACCAGATGGGTGTTGGTGAAGATGCGCAGCGTGCCGCGCGGCACCGATTGCTGCGCGCCGGCGACCTCATCGGCCTGCTCGATGTCGGCGAGGATCTGGACGCAGCGGTCGTAATAGGCCTGGCCGACCTCGGTGAGGCTGACCTTGCGCGTGGTGCGGTTGAGCAGCCGGACGCCGAGCCGGTCTTCCAGCGACTGGACGTGGTTGCTCACCATCGTCGTGGACATGTTGAGCTTGCGGCCGGCTGCGGAAAAGCCGCCGGAATCCACGACCCGGACGAACGCAGTCAAACTGGTCAGGCGATCCATGCGGCAAGGTCCGGATTATCAGCGCTGGCTTGATAATGCTTCCAGTTTTATCGGGATTATCACAGCGGGGAGGACATTGCATCTAAGGGCTGTAACTGGCGCCCTTTCTGGAAGGACGCAAATGTTCGGCCAGGAGAAGACCATGTCGACCGTCACCTATGTCCCTGAACAATCGACCAAAATCGGTCTTCGCCCGTCGCGGCGGACGGTCAAGCGGGTGGGCCTCGGGCTTGCCGCCCTGCTCGGCATCGCCGTGGCCAGTGACTTTGGCTATGACTACGTCACCACCGGCCGCTATCTGGAGTCGACCGACGACGCCTATGTGAAGGCGGATTCCACCATCATCGCCCCGAAGGTGTCGGGCTACATCGCCCGCGTCCTGGTCACCGACAACCAGCCGGTGAAGGCCGGCCAGTTGCTCGCCGAGATCGACGACCGCGATTACCGCACCGCGCTCAGTCAGGCCAAGGCCGACGTCAACGCCGCGGAAGCCTCGGTGCGCAACCTCGACGCCCAGCTCGAATTGCAGCAGCCGATCATCGACCAGAGCACCGCCGACGTCACTGCCGCCGAGGCCAATCTGAAATTCGCCCAGGAGGAGCAGACCCGCTACGACGGGCTGATGAAGTCCGGCTCCGGCACCATTCAGCGCGCGCAGCAGACCGACGCTGCGCTGCGCGCCAACACCGCGCAATTGCAGCACGCGAAGTCGGCGCTGTCGGCCGCGCAGCGCAAGGTCGACGTGCTGACCACGCAGCGCGCCCAGGCCGCCGCACAAGTCGATCGCGCCCGTGCCGTCGAGCAGCAGGCCGAGCTGAACCTGTCCTACACAGGGATCACCGCGCCGGTCGACGGCACGGTCGGCGCCCGCACGCTCCGCGTCGGACAATATGTGCAGGCCGGCACTCAGCTGATGGCGGTGGTGCCGCTCGATGCGGTCTATGTGGTCGCCAATTTCAAGGAGACGCAGCTGACCCATGTGCGCAACGGGCAGCCGGTCGAGCTCACCGTCGACAGCTTTCGCGGCACCACGCTGAAGGGCCATGTCGACAGCCTGTCGCCGGCCAGCGGCCTCGAATTCGCGCTGCTGCCGCCCGACAACGCCACCGGCAACTTCACCAAGATCGTGCAGCGCGTGCCGGTGAAGATCGTGCTCGACGATCACAGCCTGACCGGCCTGCTGCGGCCGGGCATGTCGGCGATCCCGACCGTCAACACCAAGGCAACGGTGCTGGCCGAGCGGGAGGAGAAGCGGCGGCTGGCGTCAGCGGCGCGGCCGAGCGGGGGCTAGACTAGGCCGAACATTTCCGCGACTGACTTGACGCGATCAATCACCGCAGCGGTAGTCGATCGCGTTTTGCTACGCCGTCCCTGCTCGCTTCTCCTTCGTGCCGCAACCGCCGGCGGAAGGGCTCCCTCCCCCCTTGCGGGGGAGGGTTGGGGAGAGAGGGGCGCGCTTGCGCTGAAGTTCGTTGGTTTGCGCCGACGCTACTGTCGCCGGTACCGCGTACAGCAGGATTGAAACGCGTCGCTCTGAATCTCTGATGCCAGCGCCCGGGGCCACCCCTCTCCCCACCCTCCCCCGCAAGGGGGGAGGGAGCCGATCCAGCCTGCTCACCTCACTAATCGACACACCCACGCAAACCGAACGGCGCACCGGACCCGCAACCGCAGTCGCAGCCACCCGCTCGATTATCAATCGCGGACGGACAATCCTTTCCGTCTTTCCCGGATTATCGAAAGCGGCCGCCTAATACATGTTGTTTGGGTAAGCGAGAGAACACCCAGATGACCGCGCTCCAGCCCACCGCCAATGCCGCCGACCTCCCCGCCCCGGCAACGCCCGCGATCTCGGCCAGGACCTGGATTGCGGTGATCGGCTCCACGCTCGGCGCGTTCATGGCGGTGCTCAACATCCAGATCGTCAACGCCTCGCTCGCCGACGTGCAGGGCGCTATCGGCGCCGGGATCGATGATGGCGGCTGGATCTCGACCTCCTACCTGATCGCCGAGATCGTGGTGATCCCGCTGTCCGGCTGGCTCGCGCAGGTGTTCTCGGTGCGGATCTATCTGCTCACCAATGCGGCCCTGTTCCTGGTGTTCTCGGCGGCGTGCGCGCTGGCGCAGGACCTGCCGCAGATGATCGCGCTGCGCGCCGTGCAGGGCTTCACCGGCGGCGTGCTGATTCCGATGGCGTTCACGCTGATCATCACCCTGCTGCCCAAGGCAAAGCAGCCGATCGGGCTGGCGCTGTTCGCGCTGTCGGCAACCTTCGCGCCGGCGATCGGCCCGACCATCGGCGGCTACCTCACCGAGAACTGGGGCTGGCAGTACATCTTCTATGTCAACCTGGTGCCCGGCGCCGTGATGATCGCGATGCTATACGTCTCGCTCGATCCGAGCCCGATGAAGCTGTCGCTGATCCGCCAGGGCGACTGGCTCGGCATCATCACCATGGCGATCGGCCTCGCCGCGCTGCAGACCGTGCTGGAGGAAGGCAACAAGGACGACTGGCTCGGCTCGCCCTTCATTGTCCGCCTGTCGGTGATCGCAGCGGTCGCACTGGTCGCCTTCCTGATCGTGGAATTCACCGTCGAGAAGCCGCTGCTCAATCTGCGCCTGCTCGCCCGCCGCAATTTCGGCTTCGGCATGCTGGCCAACTTCCTGCTCGGCATCGCGCTGTACGGCTCGGTGTTCATCCTGCCGCAGTACCTGTCGCGCATCCAGGGCTACAATGCCGAGCAGATCGGCATGGTGCTGGCATGGACCGGGCTGCCGCAACTGCTGCTGATCCCGCTGGTGCCGCGGCTGATGCAGCGCTTCGACCCCCGCATCATCATCAGCATCGGCTTCGCGCTGTTTGCCGGCTCCAACTTCATGAACATCTTCATGACCAATGACTACGCCACCGACCAGCTGTTCTGGCCCAACATCGTCCGCGCCATCGGCCAGGCCCTGGTGATGGCCCCGCTGTCGGCGGTGGCGACCGCGGGCATCGAGCTGGAGAATGCGGGCTCGGCCTCCGCGCTGTTCAACATGATGCGCAACCTCGGCGGTGCGGTCGGCATCGCGGTGCTGCAGACGGTGCTGACCAAGCGCGAGCAGTATCACTCCAACGTCCTGATGCAATCGGTCTCGCTGCTTGAGCAGGCGACACGCACGCGGATTGAGCAGCTGACGCAGTATTTCATGAACCATGGCGTCGCCGATCCGGCGTCGGCCGCCAACCGCGCCATCGGCGCGATCGGCAAGGTCGTGCAGAAGCAGGCCTACATCCTCGCCTTCAGCGACACCTTCTATCTGCTCGGCGTGGCGCTGATCGTTGCGCTGGCGGCGACACTGTTCCTGAAGAAGCCGGGCCAGCTCGCCGGCGGAGGCGCGCACTAACCTCGATCACAACCAAGGAGAACGACCATGAAACCCCGTCTGAACTTCTACCAGGCCGCCCCCGAAACCATCAAAGCGCTGGTCGCCGTGGAGAGCCAGATCAATGCGAGCGGTCTCGAGCAATCGCTGATCGAGCTGGTCAAGACCCGCGCCTCGCAGATCAACGGCTGCGCCTATTGCATCAACATGCACACAGAGGACGCCCGCAAGCATGGCGAGACCGAGCAGCGGCTCTATCTGCTCAATGCCTGGCGCGAGTCGCCGCTCTACAGCGAGCGCGAGCGCGCGGCGCTGGCCTGGACCGAGGCGCTGACGCTGGTGTCCGAGACGCACGCGCCCGACGCCGACTATGAGGCGGTGCGCGCGCAGTTCACCGACAGCGAGCTGGTCAACCTGACCACGCTGATCGGCGCCATCAACGCCTGGAACCGGATCGCGATCGGCTTCCGCGCGGTGCATCCGGTGAAGGTGAAGGTGGCTGCGTGAGCGTATTGCTGTCCGCCATCTATTCCGCTGTCATGCCCCGCTTCATGCGGGGCATCCAGTACGCCGCGGCTTCTCGGCTCAAGCACCGTGGTCTCTGGAATACTGGATCGCCCGGTCAAGCCGGGCGATGACGGTGCGGACGGGATTGATTAAACCGCGGTCGCCTTCGCGAACTCGACATAGATCTCGCGCAGACGATCGGTAATCGGGCCAACCTTGCCGTTGCCGACCTTCTTGCCGTCGATCGCGACCACGCCCTGCACGAACACCGAGGCGCTGGTGATGAAGGCTTCCTTGGCGGCGAGCGCTTCCTCGACCGTGAAGGCGCGCTCCTCGATGCGGAGTTGACGCTCCTCGGCGAGCTTGACCACAGCCTTGCGGGTGCAGCCGGGCAGGATCTCGTTGCCGTTCTGGCGGGTCACGACGACGTCGTCCTGGGTGACGATGAAGGACGAGGACGAGCCGCCTTCGGTGACCTTGCCGTCCTCGATCATCCAGGCTTCGCCGGCGCCGGCCGCGGCCGCGGCCTGCTTGGCCAGCACTTGCGCAAGCAGAGCCACGCTCTTGATGTCGCGCCGCTCCCAGCGGATGTCGGGCACCGTGATGACGTTGATGCCGGTCTTGGCCGACGGCGCGTTGATGATGTCCTTTTCCGAGGTGAACATCACCAGCGTCGGCTTGACGTTCGCCTCCGCCTTCGGAAAGGCGAAGTCGCGTCCCTTGTCGGCGCCGCGGGTGACTTCGAGATAGACCATGCCGTTGACGAGGTCGTTGCGCTTGACCAGTTCCTTCTGGATCTCCTCGATCCGCTCCAGCGTCTCGGGGAGCGCAAGCTGGATCTCGCCGACCGAGCGCTTCAGCCGCGCCAGATGCGAGGCATTGTCGATCAGCTTGCCCTCGAGCACCGCCGCCACCTCGTAGATGCCATCGGCGAACAGGAAGCCGCGGTCGAACACCGAGACCTTGGCCTCGGAATGCGGCACGTACGAGCCGTTGACGTAAGCGATCTTTTCCACGCGAGTTCTCCTGCGGACGAAGGGGGAGTTTCAGGCCTTCGTATACGCAAAATGTTAACGGGGGAAAACCCCGCCCTCGTCATTCCGGGGCGCGCCGAAGGCGCGAGCCCGGAATCCATTTCTCAGCAAAAAGTGCGGCCCGATGGATTCCGGGTTCGATGCTTCGCATCGCCCCGGAATGACGAGCGCAGACGCCTGCCCCAGTCCTAGTGCTGCAGGATCTTCGACAAAAACTTCTGCGCGCGGTCGCTGCGGGGCGTGCCGAAGAAGTCGGCCTTCTTGGCGTCCTCGACGATCTCGCCGCGGTCCATGAAGATCACGCGGTCGGCGACCTTGTTGGCGAAGCCCATTTCGTGGGTCACGACCATCATGGTCATGCCCTCGCGGGCGAGGTCGACCATGACGTCGAGCACCTCGCTGATCATCTCCGGATCGAGCGCCGAGGTCGGCTCGTCGAACAGCATCGCGATCGGGTCCATCGCCAGCGCGCGGGCGATCGCGACGCGCTGCTGCTGACCGCCGGACAATTCGGCCGGAAACTTCTTGGCATGCTCCTTCAGCCCGACGCGCTCCAGCAGCTTCATGCCCTTGGCGGTGGCATCCTCAGATTTGCGGCCCAAGACCTTCTCCTGCGCGAGGCGGAGATTGTCGATGATCCGCAGATGCGGGAACAGTTCGAAGTGCTGGAACACCATGCCGACGCGCGAGCGCAGCTTTGGCAGGTCGGTCTTGGGATCGTTGACCTTGACGCCGTCGAGCGTGATGTCGCCGCCCTGAATCGGCTCCAGCGCGTTGACGCATTTGATCAGGGTCGACTTGCCGGAGCCCGACGGGCCGCAGACCACCACCACCTCGCCCTTGGCGACGCTGGTGGTGCAATCCTTCAGCACCTGGAAGGTCGGGCCGTACCATTTATTGACGTGATTGATCTCGATCATGATGGCTCAGCTTGTTTGTTCAGCGAACAATGGCAATCCGCGCCTGCAGGCGGCGAACGCCGTAGGACGCGACACAGGAAATGACGAAGTAGACCAGCGCGGCGAACAGGTACATTTCGACCAGACGGCCGTCGCGCTGCGCGACCTTGCTGGCGGCGCCGAGGAAGTCCGGGATCGACAGCACGTAGACCAGCGAGGTGTCCTGGAACAGCACGATGGTCTGGGTCAGCAGCACCGGCAGCATGTTGCGGAACGCCTGCGGCAGCACGACGTAGCGCATCGACTGCGCGTAGGTCAGGCCGAGCGCGCTGGCCGCGGCCGGCTGGCCCTTCGAGATCGACTGGATGCCGGCGCGCATGATCTCGGAGAAGTAGGCCGCCTCGAATGCGATGAAGGTGATCAGCGAGGAGGCGAAGGCGCCGACGGTGATCGGCCGCGACGCGCCGGTCAGCCACTGCCCGATATACGGCACCAGGAAGTAGAACCAGAAGATCACCAGCACCAGCGGCAGCGAGCGGATGAAGTCGACATAGAAGCCGGCGATGCGCCCGAGCACCTTATAGCTCGACAACCGCATCAGGGCGATCAGCGTGCCGAACACCAGGCCGCCGAACGCGGCCAGCGCCGTCAGGGTCAGCGTGAAGCGCATGCCCTCGAGGAACAGATAGGGCAGCGCGCGGCGGATGACGTCGAAATCGAAACTACCGAGCATGGTCATTTGCCCGTGATGTAGCCGGGGATCGCGACATAGCGCTCGAGGAAGCGCATCGCGGTGACCACGACGAAATTGAGGAGAAGATAGAGCACCGTTGCCGCCGTGAAGGCCTCGAACACCTGAAACGAGAATTCCTGCATCGAACGGGCCTGGCCGGTCAGCTCGATCAGGCCGATGGTGATGGCGACCGCGCTGTTCTTGATGGTGTTGAGGAACTCGGAGGTCAGCGGCGGCAGGATGATGCGAAACGCCATCGGCAGCAGCACGTAGCGATAGGTCTGCACCGTGGTGAGGCCGAGCGCGGTCGAGGCCTGTTTCTGGCCGCGCGGCAGCGAAGTGATGCCGGCCTGCAATTGCACGGCGACGCGCGCCGACATGAACAAGCCGACGCCGATCGCGGCGGTCCAGAACGGCGCGTTCGGCAACTGCTTCAGCCACAGCCCCGCGGATCTCGGCAGCAATTCCGGCAGCACGAAGAACCACAGGAACAGCTGCACCAGCAGCGGCATGTTGCGGAAGAATTCGACCCAGCAGAAGCCGATCCACGACGCCGTCCGCGACGGCAGCGTGCGCAGCACGCCGATCACCGAGCCGGACACCAGCGCGATGATCCAGGCGAGCACCGATACCTTGACGGTGACCACCAGTCCCGCCAGCAACAGGTCGAGATAGGTGCCGGTCCCCATCGGGTTCGGCTCAAGAAAGATGTGCCAGTTCCAATTATAGTTCACGGGTCCCCCACGCGGCCGCGCCGGTCACGCTCAACAGCAACGTCTGCGCATCCAAACGCGATGCGACGACGATATGCAAATGTCCGGCCATTCTCCTCCAAAAATGGCCGGACACGCTTGGTTCTCCGGTCCCTCACGGTGGACGGCGCATTGCGCCGTCTCGAACCATGGGAGCCCCGGCAGCTTACTTGTAGCTATCCGGATCCGGCGAGTCCGACGGCTTGGCGAACTCGTTCTTCAGCTCCGGTCCGAGCTCGACGTTGAGGTTCAGGCCCTTCGGCGGAATCTTCTGCATGAACCACTTGTCATAGATCTTCGCAGCCTCGCCGCTGGTGTAGAGCGCGGCGGTGGCGGCGTCGACGACCTTCTTGAACGGCGCGTCATCCTTGCGCAGCATGATGCCGTAGGGCTCCGGCTTGGAGAACGCATCCTTGGAGATGACGTAGTCGCCCGGCGACTTCGAGCCGGCGACGAGGCTCGCGAGCAGGATGTCGTCCATCACAAAGGCGACCGCGCGGTCGGTCTCGACCATCAGGAAGGCTTCGGCGTGATCCTTGGCCGGGATGATGTTGGCGCCGAGGCCGCGCGCGACATTGGCTTCGGTGAGCTGCTTGATGTTGGTGGTGCCGGCGGTCGAGACCACCGCCTTGCCCTTCAGATCGTCGATCGACTTCAGCCCGCTCGACTTCTTGAAGACGTAGCGGCTGGCGGTCAGGAAGTGGGTGTTGGTGAACCAGACCTGCTTCTGGCGCTCGGCATTGTTGGTGGTCGAGCCGCATTCGAGGTCGACGGTGCCGTTGGCCATCAGCGGGATACGGGTTGCCGAGGTCACCGGGTTGAGCTTGACCTCGAGCTTGTCGAGCTTGAGCTCCTTCTTCACGGCGTCGACGATCTTGTAGCAGATGTCCATCGCGTAGCCGACGGGCTTCTGGTCGTCGTCGAGATAGGAGAACGGGATCGAGGAGTCGCGGTAGCCGAGCGTGATCGCGCCGGTGTCCTTGATGTTCTTCAGCGTTCCGGTCAGCTCCTCGGCCTGCGCCTGGCTCGCGCCGAACGCGGCGGCGAGCGCGAAGCCGATGAGATATTTGCGTGTCATACGTCTACTCCTTCGTGGAAACGATCGATTTACTGCGTGAGAATGTCGGCGAGGACGGGTGCGATGTAGCGGCGAAACTGTTCCGGATTCTCGCTCATCGGAAAATGACCGAGCTGTTCCATGATCGTGACGCTGGCGCCCCCTATAGCCGCTGCTGTCCGCCTTGTGTCCTCGGGCGTGCAGGAGAAATCATACTCGCCCGTGAGCAAATAGAGCTTGCATACTTTAGTATCGATTGACGCGACCCGGCCGCGCAGGTCGCCATCGACACGGTAGAAATACAAGTCGCCCTTGAACACGCCGGGGCCGCCCTGCTTGTAGCCCCACAGCGTTTCCATCCGCGCAGCTTCGGGGCTCTGCGGCGCGATCAGCCCCGACACCAGCGCTGCGCAGACTTCGCCGCCGTGAACGTCCGGACGGTTCAGCCAGTCGGTGTCATACCACGGTGCCTGGAAATCGGCAGCCTCGAGCCCGATCAGCGCGCGGAACTCGGCGGCATGTTCGATCGCGAGGTTGAGTACGATGCGGCCGCCGATCGAGCAGCCCATCACGACGGGCTTCTCCAGCCCCAATGCACGACAGAAGGCGCGGATGGTCTCGGTGTAGCGCGCGGTGGTGAGTTGGTATTCATCGCCGGTCCAGCTTTTCGGCGGATTCGACTTGCCATGCCAGGGCATATCGAAGGCAATGACGCGGAAATTTTCGGCAAACTGCGCATCCGCGAGCAGATGCCGCCACTGTCGCGCGTCTGATCCCGCGGTGTGCAGGCAGACCAGCGGAATGCCCGTGCCGTTCTCCTCGAAATAGATGCGGTGCAGCTCGCCGCCGATCTCGACGTGAACGTAGCGGCCGACCATCGGCTCGATGGTGCCGTTCATGATAGTGCCGCTCATGACGCGATCGCCGCGAAATGCTGCCGCGGCAGCGCCAGCAGGTCCTTGAAGTATTGCAGGTGCGCCATGAAGGGATGCAGATCGCCTTCCAGCACGGCCTCGCCGCGCTTGGTCAGCGCCAGCAGATCGTGCCAGCCTGGTTTCGGCTCGGCCTGCCAATAGGCGGCCCAGGCCTGCGGCGTCGCGCGATAGGAAAAGCGCCACGAGCGCATCAGGACCGGCGAAGGCACGAGCTCGACGATGCGCCCGGTGCGGATCGCGGCATGAAACGGCCGCGCCATCGGACCGATCAGGCAGTCGCAATCGAGCAGCCGGCCGCGCGAGACCAGCCGAGGCGCCTGGTCGAGCAATGCGGGAAGGCCGGCAAACGCCGTCGTCACAGCGTCGTCGGTGGCGTCAGGCGATAGCGTCATCTTGTTGGGCAGGTTTCCTCGGCGAGCGCGGCCATGATGACGGCAACCGCCGGTTCTCGCAAGCCGCTGAGACCCTTGGGTTCCTCAGATTAATCGCTTGATTAAACGGATCGGCCCGGTCAGCGCGCAGGCCGGAACGCTCGAAGCCCCTGCTGCCAGGAACTGCCAAATCCCGACGCGCAATCCGTCAGCTTGTGGCTTTCGCCGACCGCACGTTCTTCGGCGCCTGGGCCATCGCGCGGGCCAGCACCTGGGCTTCCTTCTTCAGCATGTCGGCGAGCTCGGTTTCACGGCGGCGGATGCGGTCGGTGGCTGCGCCGATCGACAGCGCGGCGACCACCTCGCCGGCATCGTCGCGGACGGGAACGCCGACGCCACCCATGCCGGGGAATGCAGCGTCGAGCAGCACGGTGTGGCCGGCCTTGCGCGCCACCGCAATCCGCTCGCGAAGGAACTTTGGCGTGATGCGCGGCGACTTCGCCAGCCGCGGCGCGATCACCTCGATCACGGCCTCGATCTCGGCATCCGGCAGCCAGACCAACAGCGCCAGCGCACCGGCGCCGACACCGAGCGGACGGCGGCTGCCGATCTGCAGATAGTTCGGCTGCAGCGGGTGGCTGCCGACCGAGCGCGCCAGATACAGCGCTTCGACGCCTGATCGTACCGACAACAGCGCCGTGTCGGCCGAGCGCTCCGACAGCCGCAACAGGCTCGGCTGCGCCAGCTCGGCGATGTCGACCGAGCGGCGCGCGCCGACCGCCATCACCCGCGCCTCCTGGCCAAGCTCATAGGTCTTGGCGCCCGCGACCCTCGAGACGAAGCCTTCCTCGATCAGCGAATTGAGAATGCGCAGCGCGGTCGCCTTGTTCAGCGAGGTGGTGTCGGCGATGTCGGTCAGCCGCAACGGCGAGCGCTGCGCCAGCACGCGCAGGATCGCGCAGACCTTCTGGATCGCGTTGAACTTGTCGGGTTGACCCGGCTCCGGCAATGGCCTCTTGCGGCTGGTCCGTGCGGTCGCAGTCGTGGAGGCGCTCATGCCCTGGCCTTCCTTGCCCTCAATTCCAATTTCTCAACCGGGCACGAAGAAACGCGCCCGGCGGACATCATCCTAAAACGGATGATGTGCAGCGGACACCGTATACTTTCGTCAGATGAAACTTTGATATCGACTATCTACGCTGCTTTGCAGCAATAGCGGTATCTGAATTTCGCTTCACGAAATCAGGCGCCATTTGAGCATGATCATCTCGAAAAACCGCTTCGCACTTTTTCGGATCATGCCAGCCGCATCCTTCGAATGGTGAAGAGCGCGCCGAGGCTGAGGATGCAGACCGCAGTGAGATAATAGCCCGGCGCGAGTTCGCCGATCAGCGGATAGCCGCCCATCCAGGTCATGATCGCCGGCCCCATGCCGCCGAACAATGTGACGCCGATGTTGTAGCTGAGGCCGAGCCCGGTCGCACGCGTCGCCGGCGGAAACAGCTCCGACATCAGCGCGGCCAGCGGTCCGTAATACAGCGACTTGAGGACGCCGAGCCAGAGCACGCCGAGCAGGATGATGGTCGGCGTCGGCTTGCCGGTGAGCAGCAGGAAGGCCGGGAAGATCGAAACCAGCAGCAGCAGCGCGAACAGGATCATGTGCGTGGTGCGTCCGATCTTGTCGGAGACGAAGCCCGCGATCGGCGCCAGCAGCGCGACCGCGGTCTGCGCGACCAGCGCCGCCATGAACCCGACCGTCGGCGGCAGGTTCAGCGTCTTCACCACGTAGGTCGGCATGTAGACGATCAAATAATTCACTGCGGTCGACACCGCGAGCGCGCCGATCGCAAGGATCGTGGCGAGCTTCTGCCGCGCGAGCACTTCCCTGACCGGCGAATTCTGCTTTCCGGCCGCCGGGGGCGGCGTTGCGTCATCGACATGGTTGCGGATGTAGATGCCGACCGGACCGATCAGCACGCCGAACAGGAACGGCAGCCGCCAGCCCCAGGATTGCAGATCCTCCGGGCTCATTGTCGACGTCAGCAGCGCACCGAAGCCGGCGCCGAGCAGGCCGCTGACGCCCTGGCTCGCGAACTGCCAGCTCGCCACGAAGCCGCGCCGCTCCGGCATGTGCTCGACCAGGAACGCGGTCGAGGAACCGAACTCGCCGCCGGCGGAAAAGCCCTGCACCAGCCGCGCCAGCATCACCGCGATCGGCGCCAGGATGCCGATCGTCTGATAGGTCGGCATCAGCGCCAGCACCAGCGTACCAAAGGTCATCAGCACGATCGACAGCATCAGCGAGGCCTTGCGGCCGTGCCGGTCGGCATAGGCGCCGAGCACGACGCCGCCGATCGGGCGGATCAGGAACGACAATCCGAAGCTGCCGAAGGTCAGCAGCAGCGAGGTGGTCGGATCATCGGCCGGGAAGAACGCCTTGGAGAGGTAGACCGCGAAGTACGCGTAGACCGAGATGTCGTACCACTCGAGCGCGTTGCCGACCGAGGTCGCGACGATCAGGCGGGTGATGTTCTTCTTGTCGACCGTTGTTGCGCGCTGAGCATCGGCAGGCGTTGATAATGTCATCAGGGTTCCTTTGCCGATGAAGGCACTCTTCTCTCAACGCATCATAGCCGACCCCCGTCATCCTGAGGTGCGAGCTCTTGCGAGCCTCGAAGGATGCACGGCCCGGCCGGTGGCCGTCGATCCTTCGAGACCCGGCTATCGCCGCTCCTCAGGATGACGGGACAACTGCACGCCCGCCCCTCAACCCTTATGCGGCGCCTCGCCGAGATCCCAGAACAGGCCGGCCATGATGGTCAGCGCCTCCTCGGTCACCGGCAGCAGGATGTGCTCGTCCGGCGCGTGCTGCGAGCAGCCCGGATAAGAGTGCGGCACCCAGATCGTCGGCAGGCCGAGCCCTTCGGAGAACACGTCGTTGGGCAGCGAGCCGCCGAAGTTCGGCAGCACCGCCGGCGCCTTACCGGTGGTGGTGCGGATCGAGTTCGCCGCCCAGTCGATCCACGGGCTGTCCATGTCGGTGCGCGAGGCGCCGAAGCGCTGCGCGCCGGAGACCTCGACCATCGGAAAGCCGTTCTTGTGCAGATAGTCGCGCACACCGTCGATCACTTCGAGATATTTCGTGCCGACCACGAAACGGAGCTGCAGCACCGCATTCGCCTTGCCGGGGATCGCATTGGCCGGCTTGTCGATATTGCCCGACGACATCGCCAGCACTTCCAGCGTATTCCAGGCGTAGAGCCGTTCGGCCGCGGTCAGGCCCTCCTCGCCCCAATCCTCCGCCAGCTGAGGTTCGTCCGCTGTCGGCTTGATCTCGACGTCGGCGAGCGCGGCGCGGACCCGGTTCGAGATCGGCGGCGGTTTCAGGATCTCGAGCTTCATGCGGCCCTTGCCGTCGACCAGGCTCGCGATCGCGTTAACCAGAATCGTCGCGGGATTGGCCAGCACGCCGCCCCAATTGCCGGAATGGTTGCCGCCCTCGCGAAGATTGACGTCGAGATGGATGCGGTTGCCGCCGCGGCAGCCGAGGAAGACGGTCGGCCGCTCCGCCGACAGCCGCGGCCCGTCGGAGGCAATGAACAGATCGGCCTTCAGCTCCTCGCGATGCGCCTCGCAGACCTCGCGCAGATCGGGCGAGCCGATCTCCTCGCCGGTCTCGATGATGAATTTGGCGTTGAAGCCGAGCTTGCCGCCACGCGCCTGCTTCACCGCACGCAAGGCGGCCATGTTGATCGAATGCTGGCCCTTGTTGTCGGCGGTGCCGCGGCCATAGACGCGGTCGCCCTTGACCGTGGTCTGCCAGGGATTGAGCCCGTCGCGCCATTCGCCGACCATGCCGTCGACGACGTCACCATGGCCGTAGGTCAGCACGGTCGGCCGCGCGGCATCTTCCTGGTAGTCGGCAATCAGATAGGGCCCGCGGCCGGTCGGCGATTCGATCAGCCTTGTCTTGAAATCGAGCTCGGCGAAGGCCGGCTGCAGATTCTCGACCAGATAGGCGCGCAACGCATCGGCCTTGTCGGCGTTGAGGCTTTCGGTCTGGTAGCCGACCCTGCGGTCCAGCTCCTTGAGGAACTGTCCCGATTGAAAATGCTCCCGCACGTTTGCGATTGCGTCGGCCCGTGTCGCCATGATTGTTCCTTCGTCCGGTCGCGTCTTGGCATGATCCCGTCGGATCGCTGCGTCGCACATCCGGATCATGCTTCTGGAGGCCGGCAACCTATCGGGATCGGCCTGCCACCGGAAGGGTGTGAATCGCGAAGGGGCCTTGCCAAAACGTGGGAAGTCGCAACAAGTTGATGGCGGGACGCCCGGGATCGGACCGGGCAGCAATCGACGCGGCGCTCAAGGTTTCGACCAAGGTTTCGACAATGACAAAACAAATCCGGCTCAACGCCTTTGCCATGAACTGCGTGGCGCACCAGTCGCCGGGGCTATGGACCCATCCGCGCGACCGCACCAAGGATTACAACAAGCTGTCCTACTGGACCGATCTGGCGAAGACGCTGGAGCGCGGCCGGTTCGACGGTCTGTTCCTCGCCGACGTGCTCGGCGTCTACGACGTGTATGCCAATAGTCCGGATGCCGCGCTGCGCAATGCGGCGCAGACCCCGGCCAATGAGCCGCTGATGCTGATCCCGGCGATGGCCGCGGTGACCGAAAATCTCGGCTTCGGCGTCACCAGCAATCTCTCCTTCGAGCCGCCCTACCCGTTCGCGCGACGGATGTCGACGCTCGACCACCTCACCGGCGGCCGGGTCGGTTGGAACGTGGTGACCGGCTATCTCGATTCCGCCGCACGCGGTGCCGGCAAGGACAAGCAGACCGCGCATGACGACCGCTACGAGCTCGCCGACGAATATATGGAGCTGGTTTACAAGCTCTGGGAGGGCAGCTGGGAGGACGACGCCGCGATCCGCGACGTCGCGCGCGGCATCTTCACCGATCCGTCGAAAGTGCATCGGGTGCAGCACGAGGGCAACAACTACCGGCTCAACGCGATCCATCTGTCGGAGCCGTCACCGCAACGCACGCCGGTGCTCTACCAGGCAGGTACCTCGCCGCGCGGCCGGCAGTTCGCCGCCGAGCATGCCGAATGCGTGTTCATGTCGGGGCCGTCAGCGAAGGTGATCGGCCCGCGCGTCTCGGCAATCCGCGAGCTCGCCGCCGCGAAAGGCCGCAACGCGGCCGAGATCCTGATGTTCTCGATGATGTGCGTCGTGGTCGCGCCGACCGAAGCCGAGGCCAAAGCGAAATACGCCGAGTATCGCAGCCATATCAGCCATGAGGGCGCGCTGGCGCTGATGTCAGGCTGGACCGGCGTAGATTTCTCGACCTACTCGCTCGATCAGGAGGTGCGGCACGTGCAGAACGACGCCGGCCGTTCCGCGATGGACAACGTCACCCGCGCCGATCCTGACAGGGTCTGGACCGTGCGCGAGGTCGCCGAGCATGTCGGCATCGGCGGCGCCGGCCCCGTGGTGGTCGGTACGCCGGAGCAGGTCGCCGACAAGATCGAGCAATGGTTCGAGGACACCGACGTCGACGGCCTCAACGTCGCGTTCGCGATCTCGCCCGGCGATTTCGAGGATATTGCCGACATGCTGGTGCCCGAGCTCGTCAAGCGCGGCCGCTACAAGCGTGAATATGCCAAGGGCACGCTGCGGGAGAAGCTGTTCGGCGCGGGGCGTGCGAAGCTCGACGCGAGCCACCCGGCGAGCCGGTATCGCGTGAGAGGTGCGGCGGCGGAGTAGTGCGTAGAGTGGGTTAGCGAAGCGTAACCCACCATCTTCGCCCAACAAGCGCCGGTGCGAATGAGAAACCGTTGGTGGGTTACGCTTCGCTAACCCACCCTACGATTTCCAACCCGTCATCCTGAGGAGCGCGCTCTTGCGCGCGTCTCGAAGGATCGACGGCCACCGGCCGGGCCGTGCATCCTTCGAGACGCGCGTTCCGCGCTCCTCAGGATGACGGTGAGAGAGCCAGCGTGCGGCTCCTTCAATTCACGGAATTGCTGACCACCACCTCGATCAGCTTCGCACCCGGCCTTGCGAACGCCGACTTCAGCGTGCCCTTCAGCTCCTGCGGATCCGTCACCTTGATCGCTTCGAGCCCGAGCGAACGCGCAAGCGCGGTGAAGTCGACCGGCGGGTCGACGAAATCCATGCCGACATAGTGATCGTCGCCATGGAAGGCGAGCAATCGCTGCTTGATGATGCGGTAGCCGCCATTGTTCACGATGACGAAGTTGAGCGGCAGCTTGTGGTTGGCGGCGGTCCACAGTGACTGGATCGAATACATCGACGAGCCGTCGCCGGAATAGCACACCACCGGACGCTGCGGATTGGCGAGGCTGACGCCGACCGCGGCCGGCAGGCCCCAGCCGATGCCGCCGGAGGCCAGCGCGTGATAGCCGTAGCGGTCACGATGCGCGCGCAGCGCGATGATCTGGCGCGACGAGGTCAGGCCTTCGTCGACCAGGATCGCGTTGTCGGGCATCGCCTCCACGACCTGCAACGCCAGCCAGTCCGGATCGATCGGCGAAGTCTGGCTCGCCTTCGAGATCTGCTCGACCAACGCCTTGCGCTTCGCCGCCCAGTTCTTCGGTGCGAGCGCCGCAAGCCCTTGCCTCGCGCGCGTCTCCAGCGCGCCGCCGCCCAATTCCTTCAGCGCCGGCACCAGCGCCCGCAGCGTTTCCTTGACGTCGGCCTTCACAGCAATCTCGGCGCCATAATTCTTGGCAAGATCGCTGTCGACGAGGCCGACCTGCACGATCGAGAGCCCGTCCGGCAGCGGATCGACCTCGCTGTAGACAGACATCCGCAAGGGATCGCCGCCGAGCGCGATCAGAAGATCATGCGGCGCCAGCACGTCGCGCGCGACCTTCTGCAGCCGCGCGATCGCGCCCATGAAGCTCGGGCTTTCGGACAGGAAATGCGCGCCATAGGGCGTCGACGATTGCCACGCCGGACAGCCCAGCGTCTCGGCGAGATCGGCGGCCTCGCGCAGCGCATCGCTCTTGACGATCTCGTCGCCGACGACGATGACGGGGCGCTCTGCCTTGAGGATGCGTGCGGCAAGCGCCTTCAGCGAATCCTCCGACGGCCTGACGCGGGTGTCGACCCGGGTGGAGCGGCCGAGCTCGATGCCGGCTTCGGCATTGAGGATGTCACCCGGGAGCGAGATGAACACCGGCCCGGTGGGCGGCGTGGTCGCGATCTTGGCGGCACGGCGCACGATGCGCGGCAGGTCTTCAAGCCGCGTCACCTCGACCGCCCATTTCACCAAGGGCGTGGCCATCTGCACCAGCGGACCGAACAGCACCGGCTCGGTCAGGCCGTGGCCCTGCTCCTGCTGGCCGGCGGTGAGGATCAGCGGCGTGCCGGTGAAGCTCGCATTGTAGAGCGAGCCCATCGCATTGCCGAGGCCGGGCGCGACGTGGACGTTACAGGCGACCAGCTTGCCGGAGGCGCGGCTGAAGCCGTCGGCCATCGCAACGACCAGACTCTCCTGCATCGCCATCACATAGGTGAGGTCAGGATGGTCCTTCAGCGCATGCATGATCGGCAATTCGGTGGTGCCGGGATTGCCGAACAGATGCGTGACGCCTTCATCCTTCAGCAACGCCAGGAATGCCGAACGGCCGGTGATGCGATTCTTCATGTTCCCTCCAGGCCTGCCGGCGCGTTGGCCGACGGCACTGAGGAGATGACCAAACTTGCGCTTCGGGAGCAATCGAGCGGCCGGTCATGGCCGCATTCCGCAGGCGCGCGCCTGGCGTTGACCATGCGAGCACCATGATGATCGCAAGTTCCAGGAAACTCCGTCGGCGGGCAGCATCGAATTGCGCCGCCGACATTAACGCTACTTTAGCGAGAGTGGCCTAAAGCGACGATGGTTTGCATCCACGCGGCGGGCAGAAGAGCACGCAGGGCCCGCAGGCGGCCCGCTTCGATCGCAGGACTCATTCATGGACGCGCTGGCGGCTTGGAACGGCACCAGGCTTGAGAGAGGACCAGGAACGATCAAGCTCGCGAAGCTCGGAATCTACCTTTTCCTGATCGTGTTCTCATCCCTGTACTACCTGGCGAACGGGCCGCTCCTGCTGGGTCACCTCGATTTGGGATGGCATCTCGCCGCCGGCGACCTGATCAGAGAGCGCGGCACTATCCCCTTCCAGGATCCGTGGTCGTTCACGCTCGGCGACAGGCAATGGTATAACCTCTCCTGGCTATGGGACGTGATCGCCAGCGTGGTGTTTCAATACACCGGATGTACCGGTCTCACATTGGCAATCGTTGCATGTGGCGCCGTCATCACCGGATATCTCACATCCATCTGCCTGAGCAACGGCGCCTCGACGCTTGCCGTCGGCATTTCCGTTCTGGCCGCGTGCCTGCTCTATCCGGCCTTTGCGACCGCCCCGAATTCCTATCTCTCGGTGTCGCCAAACACCCCGACCATGTTGTTCTGCGTCATCTTCTACGCAGAGTGCCTGAAACGAACCCGATGGTTCTTGCTGCCTGTGATGATGGTCCTTTGGGCCAATCTGCATGGCGGCTTCATGCTCGGGCTTCTCCTGATTGGTTTCTTTGGTGCCGTGTCCCTGCTCAGGCGGGACTGGGCAGGCGTTAAGATCTACAGTTTCGCAGCAGCCGGCTGCCTTGTCGCGATCCTCATCAATCCTCTGGGCTGGCATATCTACAACGGCGTCGCGACCACGCTGGGCCACTTTGCGCAGGCGCACATCACCGAGTGGTGGTCTTACGCTGCGAACTTCACCATACCGGGAAGCATTCCTGGTATCGTCTATATCGCCATGTTTGTTGCGTTCGAGCTCCGCCACCCCATGGCTTCGCACGCTCCTCTGGAGTCGCGGCTGCTGGCCTGGCTGTTCCTGCTGCTGGGATTCTATCAATACAGATACATGTCGTTCTTCTTCATGTTCGCGACGGTGCCGCTGGCCCTGCACCTGGATCGGCTGCTGCCCAAGCGGCTGAACGATCTCAAGGTCCAAGGCGCGTTGCTGGTTGCCGGCATCGTCGGAATGTGCGCACTGCCGCTGACCCTGATGCATGTCAAACCGGCGCTCGCGCTGCCGCAACTGCTGTCGGAGCAGGATGCACGTTATCTCCAGACCCATTTTCCGCATGCACGGCTGCTGAACCACTGGAACGTCGGTGGACTTTTGATCTTCTACACGCGTGGTGCGGTGCCCGTATTCATCGATGGCCGGTCAGCCACCGCTTACCCCGACGAGCTGCTGCGCGACTATTTCAGCCTCATCAAATGGGAGATCGACGAGACCGCCTGGGACGCCGTGCTCGACAAGTACAAGATCGATACAGTGCTCTGGGTGAAGGCGCACGAACCTCTGAAGAGGTTCCTCCTGGACAAGCGGGGATGGACCGAGGAATACGCCGGAACGGACGAGGTCATCTACGTGAAGCACTGACAACGCCCGCGTTGTCGCGCGGCCGCATCCTAGAACATCCCCTCGCGCTCGCTGCGCTTCTTCTTTTTCGAACGCTGCCAGACCACGCCGGGATAGCCCTTCAGCGGCACCAGCGGCTCGCCGGTGTAGGCCCATTCCTGCAATTCCTCGATCGCAATGTGATAGAGCGGCTGCCGACCGGTGCGCCCCGAAAACAGCGCGCGCGGGATATTGACCATGTGCGGCGACCGCGCTCGTTCGTAGATGATGGGCGTGCCGCAGTTGGCGCAGAAGCTGCGCGCGGTCTTGCTTTTCGCGTCCTCGTAGCGCGACAGCTCGCTCTCGCCTTGCGTGATGCGGAAGCGCTTCTTCCAGCTGCCGACATAGGTCGCGTAAACCGCGCCATGCGCACGTCGGCTGGCGGCGGTGTGATCGTGCCAGGCCCAGCGCGCCGGCACGTCGATCTCGAACCGGACCTTGCCGCACAGGCATTGACCGGTCGCGGGCTTCGCCAGCGCCACGGGTTTTGGCTTCTTGGTCGGCTCGAACTCGTCGTCCGGAAACATTGGTGATCACCGTCATTGCCAGCCAACGGGTCGCGCGAATGCGCGCCCGATGAGAGGCTCCGCGAAGCAATCCATTCATCCGCATGCGCGGAGCGATGGATTGCTTCGTCGCTTCGCTCCTCGCAATGACGGCGCGTCGTCTACGCCTGCGCCAGCTCGTCGTGCACCGGATAATCCGTGTAGCCCTTCTCCTCGCCGGCATAGAAGGTGGCGCGGTTGTACTTGGTCAGCGGATAGCCGCGCTGCAGGCGGCGCGGCAGGTCCGGGTTGGAGATGAAATAGCGGCCGAACGCGATCGCGTCGGCATGGCCTTCGGCAAGTGCGCGCTCTGCGCTGTCGCCGACGAAATTGCCCGCCGTGATCAGCACGCCGCTCCACATCGGGCGGTACAGCACCATCGCCGACGGCACGTTCTGCCAGTCGACCTCGGCGCGGCCGGTGCCCGAGGCGCGCGGCTCGATGAAATGCAGATAGGCGAGCCCGAACTTGTCGAGCGCCTTGATGGCGTGGCTGTAGAGCGGCATCGGGTCGGCCTCGCCGCTGCCATTGGCAATGCCGTAGGGCGAAAGCCGCACGCCGACGCGGTTGGCGCCCCACACTTCGGTCACCGCCTGCGTCACCTCCAGCAGGAAGCGGACACGGTTCTCGATCGAGCCGCCATATTGATCGGTCCGCACATTGCTGCGCGATTGCAGGAACTGCTCGATCAGATAGCCATTGGCGCCGTGGATCTCGACGCCGTCGAAGCCGGCGGCGAGCGCGTTCTTCGCGCCCTCACGATAGGCCTCGACCATCAGCGCGACCTCATCGGTCTCGAGCGCGCGCGGCGTCTCGTACTCGGCCACCTTGCCGTCCGCCGTCATGCACTTGAACTCGGAAGGGATCGCGACCGCCGACGGCGCCACCGGCAGCGCACCGTCAGGCTGGAACGAGGAATGCGAGACGCGGCCGACGTGCCAGAGCTGCAGGAAGATCAGGCCGCCCTTGGCGTGCACGGCATCCACCACCTCGCGCCAGCCCGCGATCTGGGCCTCGCTGTAGATGCCGGGGACGCCGGGATTGCCGAAACCGGTCGCGACCACGGGCGAAGCTTCCGCGATCAGCAGGCCGCCGGGCGTGGCGCGCTGCGCATAATATTCCGCATTCATCGGCCGCGGCGCGAGACTCGGCCGCGCCGCCCGCATCCGCGTCAGTGGCGCCATCACGACACGGTGCTTCAGCTCATAGGGACCGACCTTGAGCGGTGAAAACAGCGACGAAGAAGTCATGCCTACCCCAATTAATCTTATGTCATTTCCCGTTATCTAACGGGTTCATCTTGTTCATAAAAGGAGGTAGTGGCAATCTGTTGCCGAGAGAAGGTCTCCCATGTCGAAATCGAGCGCCTCATCGCTCCCCTCCCTGAGTGTCCGCATCGACCTCGATGCCGAGGACCGGATCGGGCCGGGCAAGATCCTGCTGCTCGAGCAGATCAAGGAATGCGGCTCGATCTCGGCCGCCGGCCGCGCCATGGACATGAGCTACAAGCGCGCCTGGGACCTGGTCGACGAGATCAACCGCATCTGCCGGCAGGCCGCGGTGGAGCGGCAGACCGGCGGCAAGAACGGCGGCGGCGCGGTGCTGACCCCGTTCGGACTCTCCCTGGTGGCGCGCTACCGCAAGATCGAACGCGACGCGGCGTCAGCCGTGCGCAAGGAGCTCGAGGCCCTGCGCAGCGACATCGGCAAGCCGAAGAAGGCCGCGGGGCGGTAAACGCAAACGGCTGTTGTCACAGCGACGCGCTGCGAAAATATCGAAAACAACCCCATGCAAAGGAGCCGGCGGCGGCCGGCGTCGACAACGCAGCTTGACGCGTCGGGCAAATCAGGGATATATTTCTAATATTCAGAAATCGTGTGGGCGTTGGCGTGACGAGCTTCGCTGCGCGAGCTAGCCGAGCGTTGAGATCTACCCCCTCACCCGCCGCGCAAGGGCGCGGCGACCTCTCCCCGCAAGCGGGGAGAGGTGAAGCAGCGAGTCGGGCGCTAGCCCGTCTTGATCCAGACCGCCTTGACGTTGAGATATTCCTCGACGTGCTGCTTGCCGGACTCGCGGCCGTAGCCGTTCATCTTGTAGCCGCCGAACGGCACCGCGGGGTCCATCGCCTGGTAGCAATTGACCCAGACCGATCCGGCGCGCAGCGCCCTTGCGACCTGGTGAGATAGCCCGACACGCGCTCCATCTGCTGCTGCGACACCAGAGGGCCGATCTGGGTGTTGGGATCGATACCGTTGCCGACCTGCAGCTTCTTGCCGAACTCGGCGACACGGCCGACGAATTCGTCATAGACCTTCTGCTCGACGAACACTCCCTGTCAAATTGTCGGCTGAGGTCCTTTGGAAGCGTTATATCGGCGATTTTACAGCGCAGGCGCGAAACCGTAAAGCGGAGCAAGCGTTGTCGAGGGCAGCGCGCATGAAAACTTCCCATGCGCCTGCGTCGTGCGCGCGATATGCTAGGTAGGGGTTCTCTTGTTTGACGCGTTTTCTTCACGCGAACCGGGAACCACTTCGCTTGAAAACGCTATGCTAACCTCAGCCACACATGTGTCCGGAGACCGCCGATGCCCCACCCCGTGATATCAGCCAATCATGTTGCCGTGATCACCGGAGGCGCGTCCGGCATCGGGCTTGCCGCAGCGACGCGGTTCGCCGAAGCCGGCATGAAAGTCTGCATCGTCGATCTCGGCGATGACAGGCTGAAGGCGGCTGCGGCAAAACTGTCATCCGCAGCACCGGGCGGCGCGGCCGATATCATGACCGCTGCGGTCGATGTCAGCCGCGCCGATGAAATCGCGAACCTCGAGGCCGCCGTCGCGAAGAAATTCGGCGGCACCGATATTTTGATGAACAATGCCGGCATCCAGCCCGGCAGCGCGATGTTCGGCCCATCCGACAATTGGCAGCGCATCCTTGGCGTCAATCTGTGGGGCGTGATCAACGGCGCGCAGGCGTTTGCGCCCAACATGATCAAGCGCGGGCGGCCGGGGCTGATCATCAACACCGGCTCCAAGCAGGGCATCACCACGCCGCCGGGCGATCCCGCCTATAACGTCTCCAAGGCCGGCGTGAAGGCGTTCACCGAAGCGCTGCAGCACGAGCTGCGCAACACCGACGGCTGCAAGATCACGGCGCATCTGTTGATCCCGGGTTTCGTCTTCACCGGCCTGACCGCGCGCGGCCGCACCGAAAAGCCGGCCGCCGCCTGGACGGCGGAACAGACCGTCGACTTCATGATCGAGCACCTCGATGCCGGCGATTTCTATATCCTTTGCCCGGACAATGACGTGCCCCGCGCGCTCGACGAACGCCGCATCCTCTGGGCCGCCGGCGACATCGTCGAGAACCGCCCGCCGCTGTCGCGCTGGCACAAGGATTACGGCGATGCGTTCGCGGCGTTCGTGAAGGGGAAGTGAACGCCCCCCGTCATTGCGAGGAGCGAAGCGACGAAGCAATCCATGCGTCCGTGCATGCGGAGCGATGGATTGCTTCGCGGAGCCTGTCATCGGACGCGCATTCGCGCGACCCGTTGGTTCGCAATGACGAGGAAGCCTTTGTGGGGCGCGGCATCGTGGGATGGGTGGAGCGCAGCGATACCCATCATCTCTCCTGCGGCCCGCCATTTGATGGGTATCGCTGCGCTCCACCCATCCTACGAACTGAAGCCGCACGCTCAGCTCTGTGTCCCGTCACCCTGAGGAGGCCGCGTAGCGGCCGTCTCGAAGGGCGAACGGCCACCGGCCGGGCCGTGCATCCTTCGAGGCTCGCTGCGCTCGCACCTCAGGATGACGGTGCAAACAGAACCACTCGCCCTTACAGCGTTTCCTGCTTGTGGTCGCAGTTCTTGCAGGTGAACTTGACGCGGGTCTGGCCCTTTTCCGCCTGCACCCGGTTCGGCGCGCCGCATTTGCCGCAGACCGCCTCGATCCGGGTCGTGCCCTGCTTGATGACCAGGTTCCGTTTTTCCATGGTCTCGCGGATCAGGCGTTCCGCCTCCTCGCGCAACGATTGCTTCGACATCATCCCACCGGTCATTGGTTTGCGGGCCGCCTCTTAGCACGGCCGCGTGAAGCTTTGACAGGGGGTACCGATCAGACGATCAAGCGATCCACCGGCAACCGGTAATGCCGCGGTTTCAGCGGTTTGGCCGGCCGGCCGACGCGAAACACGTTGACGAGGCGCAGGTCGGCGCCGACCTTGCCGAGTTTTCGCAGCCGGTCGTTGAACTCAGGGTGATCAGCCAGCGCCGAGATCGGGCATGCCACAAGGCCGGCGCGATCGATCTCCAGCCAGCTGCGGTAGAAATGCCGCCCCGTCGTGAGTGGATCCTCACCGACCGGGCGGCAGAACAGGACGATCGCCGAGGCCGAGGCGGTCTTGGCGCGGTCGGCGAGCAGCGCCGCAGCGAGGCCGAGACGATCGAGCGGCCTGAACAGGCTGCCGAGCACGAAGCGGGCGGCGGTGGCCTCGACCGCGCTCATGGCGAGCGCATCGCGATTGAGGCCATCAAGCAGATAGTGCGGATGGCTGGGCGACAGCCGCATCCAGTCGAGCAGTTCGGCCCGATAGTCGTCGCCGTGCACAAAGGAGAACTCGGCCTGGTCGGCCCAGCCGGCGATCTCCGCGATTGCTTGGCGATGACAGATGCAGATCAGATCGTCACGCGCGACGGCGAGCTGCACCAACGGCGCGGGATCATCCGGCGACGCCACGAATTTGCCGCGCCACGACATGCGGTGCGCCACATGGCCGGCCAGCGGATCGGGCGCGACGCCTTGCCTGATCGCAAAGCTGCAAAGCGCGGCAAATTGCGGCGACAGCGTCTGCTCGATCGTGGTCATGGCCGTGATGGCGAGGCCGCGGCGGTTGAGCGCAAGACTCATGCCTTCCAGCGCCGCGCCGTGCGAGACGAGCACATCGTGCCCTGCGGGGTCGGCGACCGGTGCGCGGACGGCGGTCGCATCGACCAGCGCCAGCCGCCCGTCGCCGAGCAAGCGCCAGCGGGTCGGCTGGATGTTGTGGACGCTCGGCGCCAGCCGCGCCTCCGCGACCAGCTCACGCAGCAGATCCGGCGTCAGCTCGCTCATGCCCCGGCCAACCGCTTGGTGAACAGATGCAGCCGGTGCAGCGGCGTGGCGCCGGCCTTCTCGACCTGGCGCAGCGACGGCGCGTTGATGTCGGCGATCCAGGTGCCGCCGAGCGTGCGGTAGCCGGCCTGCTGCAACGCCAGCGCGGTGCGGTAGAGCATCGCGCCGTTGAGACCGCGATTGTGCAGGTCGCGGCAGACCGACTGATAGATCAGCACGGCGCGCGTGTTCAGCATGCGGTGCTGCACGAATCTGAACGGCGCGGTCAGCCCGATCCGGCCGCCGATCGCCTTGATCAGCGGATTGAGATCGGGGATCACGATGATCGCGCCGGCGGGCCGGCCGCGGTGATAGACCACGGTCGAAATCCGCTTGTCGATGATCCACATCATGTCGCCGGCCTGGAACAGATATTCGGCCGCAGTCGGCGGCACAAACATCGGGTTGTCGGCAAAGCCGTCGTTGAGGATCAGCCGGGCGTCCTCCAGCCGCACCTTGAAGGCGGAGCGCTTGATCGGCTGCCAGACGAAATCCGGATCGGCCAGCACCGCGCGCTGCTTGTCGCCGAGCAACTGCTCCGGCTTGCCGCCGTCGAGCGCGATCTCGAACGTCGTCATCGGGAAGGTCGCAGTGTAACCGGCGCGTTCGAGGTGGTGGGCGATATGCGGCGGCGACCACATCATGTCGGTGAACGGCGCGTGGTCGAACCCGTCGGTCATGACGCCGATCTGCTGCATCGCCGTCAGATTGAAATTGCCGGCGATCCGGCTCATGCCGCGCGCCGACAGCCATTGCTCGGACGCGCGCAGCAGCGCATCGGCGACTTCGACATCGTCGATGCAATCAAAGAAGCCGAACGCGCCGTGACGGGTGCCATGCTTGCGGTTCGAAGCATCGTGGATCGAGGCCGCGATGCGGCCGACCGGCCGGCCGTCGCGATGCGCCGAGAACAACGCGTAGCGGCCATGGCCTTCGGTGACGAACGGGTTCTTCGCGGCATCGAACATCCGGTCGAAATCGCTCCACAGCGGCGGCACGTAGAGGCTGTCAGGCCCATAGGCATTGAGGGCGGCGTCGAATGCCGCCCTGCGATCGCCCTCCCGGATCTCTGTTGTCATTTGGCCTCCGGGGTCAACGCCAGCAGCCGCCGCACCAGCGCCAGCGCGGTTTCAGTGGCGGGATCGGCCGCGGTCACCGGCACGGCGAGCACGATCAGGTCGAGTGGATCATGGCCGAGCACGATGACATGGGAGGCATTGTTGGCAGTCATCAGCGAAACCATGCGCTCGGCGGCCGGGTCGGTCGTCACGAGTCCCCACGGCGCCTCGGACCGGCGCAGCACACGCCGCGTCGACAGGAAGTCGCGCAGCAGCGGCGGATCGTAGGGTCCGAGCTCGTCCTGACGGAAACGCCGCGCGCTTTCGAAGATCGGATGCCGCGCCAGCTCGGCGATCAGCTGCTCCCTGGTCTGCGCCGGCGACGCCGCGACCGAATTGAGCACGCCCGGCTCCTGGGACTCGAACAACGCGCGCAGCGCGTCCGTCATCAGCCCGATGGTCAAGACGCCGGCGATCGCCACCGCGACGAAGCGGACCATCTGCGCGGCATCGACATCAGGCGCCATGAAGGCGGCGGCGAGGCCAAGCAGGCCCGAAGAGATCAGCCGCAGCGCCATCATCGCCAGCCCATGGCGGCGCGTCTCGGCGCCGCCGCCGGCGATCAGCATCACGGTCACAGTGAGCAGCGCACCGAGCGCGCCGAGCCGCACCGGGATGTCGGGAAACAGCGTGCGGAAGTCGGTGAGGATGAACGGGATCACCACCAGCGCCCCAACCGCCATGCGGCCGATGCTGCGGTTTTCCGAGGCCATCAGCGCGGCGCGGTCGCGCGTTGCCAGCAGCAGCGCGCAGGTCGCGAACCCCAGAAGCTGGAACAGCGCCAGCGCGATCGCATAGGGCATCGCGAAGCGCTGCAGCCCGAAGGTGCCGCCGAGGCCGAGCACGATGCCGCCGCCGAGCGCGGCGATCTTCACCGCGCGTGGCGCGTGCCGCCGCAGGATGCCCTCGGTGACGATCAGCGCGCCGATGGGAATCAGCGCGGCCGGGATCACCGAGAGACGGTCGAGCACAAAGCTTCCGCTCCACCATGCCAGGCCACGGTCGAGGAACAGGAGCGCGATCACGCCGAGCGCGAGCAGCAGGCGGCGGGTCAGCGGGCTCCTGGGATCGCGCCGATAAAACGTCATCATCGCCACCGCGACGCCGATGGCGCCGCAGAGATTGACGATGGAATCGGCGATCACCCCCGAGGTCATGCGACGCCCGTCAATTGATCAATCGCCCGCCGCACCAGCGGACGCATCAGGGCGGCGACCAGCGCATTGCGCGGCTTCTCGATCGCGGGCCGGTGCGGGTTGAGGAACCAGCCGCGGCAATCGGTGCCGGAGGTGCGGCCGAGGATCAGCGCCACCGCCTCATAGGCCATCAGCATGCCGGTCGAGATCACCATCGGCGCGAACGACATCCGGCTGCGGCGGCCGGCCGCGACTTCACCGGCGATCGCGAGATCGACATAGTTGCGCGACGAGGAATGCAGCATCACGTGCTCGATCTCGGCACGCATCGCGGCGCGGCGGTCGTCCTCGGTAATGGCCTTCCAGTCCTTGCCGAGCGTGGGAAAACGGAGGCGCTGCTCGGGCCGCGGATCGCGTGGGCGCACCACGATCACCGACGGCAGCGGCGACATATAGGCGTCGATCACGGTCGACTCGGCGCGTTTGGCCGTCCGGTACAGATGCACGCCGGCGGCGATGTCGTCCATGCCGTTGACGATGACAGGACAGCGTTCGGCAATCCCGGCGAGCTCGCTGGTCCAATTCTCGCCGAGCACCTCGATCTCGATGGTCGGATTGATGCGCTTCGCGGCTTCCGCGGCAACTTCCGCCTTTTCGCGGCCGACCTCGTCGGCGAAGGCGAATACCTGGCGATTCAGGTTGGAGACCTCGAAGCGGTCGATGTCGGCGATCACGAACTTGCCGACCCCGGCGCGCGCCAGCGCCATGAAGGCCGCGCCGCCCATGCCGCCGACGCCGCAGACGAATACCCGCGCCTGGCGCAGCAGCTGCTGCTCGTGCTCGTCGATGAACCCGATGTTGCGGCCGGTGAAGGAATAATAGTCGAAGTTCATCGCACGGCCCCGCTGTCCTGCTTGCGCGGCCGCAACGTGCCGAAGGCGCGGCTGTCGTCCAGCCAGTAGACCACCGGCAGCACCAGCCGCTGCAACGCCAGCATCGCCGATGCTGCGAGCAATGCCGGCAGCGAGCCCGAGGGCACCTCGCTCATGACATAACGGCGCGCACCGGCGAGATCGACGCGGCCGAGCTGCAGCACATCGTCGCCGGGGCCGTAATCCAGCTCGCGTTCGCAGAATTCGTTGTAGACGGCATTGCGATGCTTCGGTGCGATCTCAAAAGTCTTCTTCAGCGCGTCCGAGCCGCCGGTATAGGCGTTGGTGATCACCGAGCGTGCCTCGTCGAAGCCGGCCTCCTCGCCGACGCCGAACACCGCGCGATGCTTTGCCATGATGCCGCGCGCGAGCTGCAGATGTGCAAAACTCTGCCGCGCGCCCGGCAGCGGCGACGGAAACACGTCCGAGAAGGTGTCGCTGACCATGCCGACCACGGCCGGCACCTGGGTGACGTTGGAGATCCATTTCGGCCGCAGCCCGTCGCGGGCGAACAGCACCAACGCGGTCAGGCCATACAGCACCCAGGACAGCCCCTGCCCGCGCACGTCGGGATCGACCATCACGAGGCCGAGATGGGTCACTTCAACGGGCTCGCCGTCGAGCGGCACGTCCATCACCGACAGCGCGTTGAAGGCGATTGGCCGGCCGGTGTCCTCCTCCGAGATCAGGGTGATGACAGCACGCGACAGCCGCTCCGGCTCGCCGGAGAAGATGCCGTAGGTCAGGCTCTCCTCGGGCAGCGTCTTGGCGGCAACGATGCGCAGCTGCCCGACCAGCGCGTCGAGCTCGTCCTTCGACAGCGACAGCCCCGGCGACTCGACGATCCGGGTGCGCTGGCCGGCCTGGGTGCGCAGGGTGAGATCGATGGTCGGCTGCGACAGCGCCTTCAGCCAGAAGCCGGCATGGCTGCGCAGGCCATCAAGGGCCGCGCGCGCCTTCGCAAAACCCCTGCCGCCGCGCGAAGCCGGGGTCGGATCATCCGTGGACGCCATTTCTCTGTCCCTCGGGCGTGATCTCTGCACTCGCCCCTGTTAAGGAGCCATGAGCGCAACCTGACGCTGTTTGCCGCAGGGTAAACAAGGCCTTCCGGAAACGGAACAAGTTGGGTGTAAGGACGCAATTCTATCCACCCGTCATTGCGAGCGAAGCGAAGCAATCCATCGTTCCGCGTATGGTGCGCGATGGATTGCTTCGTCGCTATCGCTCCTCGCAATGACGTGGAGGGGATCGGGAGTTCGCGTCTTGGGACGAAATCGGCGGCTGAAGAACACCCGCCGCCTTCGTCTTGGGTCCGGCTCAGGCCACTCCTCAACCCGCCTTGGAGACTTCCATCAGCAGGCGCTCGGCCTTGGCGTCCTCGATGCGGTTCACGAGCCTGCTGCTCTCGTGGTTGTCGCGCACGGTCTTGGTCAGCGTGATGCAGGTCTGGATCAGCATCACGATGCCCATCGTCAGATAGCCCTGCATCCAGGGGCTGATCGGCAGGAAGAACACGCCGATGGCGACGAGGAAGGCGGAAGCCGCAAAGGACGCGTAGGTGAAGGTGACCCAGGCGCCGCTGTGGGGTTGGATGGTCTGGTTCATGGTCGTCTCCTTGATGTTGCGAGGTTTGAAGATGGTTCAGTTGCAGGCGTGAAATGTCAGGCGGCCGGCGGGCGCTTGGCTTTCAGCCGCGCCAGCACGTCGTCGGCAGTCGATTTCATCCGCGGACCAAAACCCTGCTCCGCGAGTTTCTCGGCGATGACGACCGGTCCCGAGGCGGTATCGATCTCGAACAGCGCGTCATCGGCCGCCTGGATCTCCATCTGCCGCTCGCGCAGCCGCTTCAGCGTCGCCTCGGCTTCCGGCAGCGTCGACTCGTAGGGCCGCGCAGCCTCGATGCCGCTCCGGCGCAGCGAACGCACCGCCTCCGAGGCACGTGCGAGGCGCCGGCCGCGATCCAGCTCGGCAATCCGCGCCTCGGCATTGGCAACGTGGCGCTTCAGCCGGGTGATTTCGGTGGCGAACAGCGTGCGCGCGGTCATTGCGGCATCGCGTTCGGCCTCGAGGTTGGCGATCGCCTGCGCGGCTTCGCGGGCGAGGTCTTCGCGGCCGCCCTCGAGCGCCGCCGAAGCGCGCACCTCGAGATCGGCGATCCTCCCGTTGGTGGCCTCGAGCCGCCGGCCCTCCTGCGCGTCGCCTGCGATGGCGAGCGCCAGCGTCCGCTTCGAGCGGTCGACCGCGGCGGCCGCGTCGCGCATCTGCTGGTCGAGGACGACCAGCGCGGTCCGGTCTTGCAGTTCCTCCTCGGCCGCCGCCACGCTGCCGCGGAAAATTGTCAAAACAGTTTTGAACATTTGATCGCTCCCTGTTATGAGCATCGCTCATGAATCTCTTGTACCACATAATGAGCATTGCTCAAGAATTATTTGAGCGGCGCTCAGCCTTGTGGTTAACGGTGGGTGAAACATGTCCAAGGCATTGGAACGACGGGCAAAACTGCGCGAAGCGCTGATCGAGGCAGCGGAACGGGCGATTGCGGCGAAAGGTCTCGGTGGCCTGAAAACCCGCGAACTGGCCCAGGAAATCGGGGTCGCCAACGGCGGCGTCTACAATCTGGTCGAGGATGTCGATGAGCTGATCCTGCGGGTCGGCTCACGCACGCTGGCCCGGCTGGACGCCTCGCTGTCGCTGGCCGAGATCGGCGGAGTGGCGGCGCCGCGCGAGATGCTGGTGCGGATCGCGGTCGCCTATTGCGACTTCGCCGCCGACAATCTCGAACTGTGGCGCGCGCTGTTCGAGCATCGCATGCAACCCGGCAAGCCGGTGCCGGAATGGGCGATCACCGAGCAGATGGAATTGTTCCGCCACATCTACAAGCCGCTCGCCGCGTTGTTTCCGCAGCGCTCGCCGGCGCAACTCGGCGTCACCGCGCGCAGCCTGTTCTCCGCCGTGCATGGCATGGTCGCGCTCGGACTGGAGCACAAGTTGATCGCCGTGCCGATCGGCCAACTACGCAGCGAGATCGCGACATTGACGCGCGCGATGGTCGACGGGCTGACGGCGAAGAAGGAGTAGCGCACGTGCCCGCACCGCCCAATGTGTCCGATGTGTGGTCAGGTCGACGGCTTGCAGGCCGCCGGACTGGCAAATTCGCTGCGGAAAATCTTCGCGCGCTGCGGTAATCTGCGCCATATCGCTTTGACCACGGATGTACTAGCTAAGTTTCAGATTTTCGCGCCCCCGCGACTGGTCGACCGGCGCGGGGTTCTCTTTGTCACACCACGCGCAATGTCCGCCGAGACCGCGACTTGAACCGTCCGCCGGTGAGACGTCCCGCACATTGCAGCAATCGAGGTCACGAGCGTGTCCACCAATATCGATCCAGAACCGCAACACGACGACATCATGTATCCGCAGGTGCTCCCGTTCCTGCTGGTCCACGTCGGGTGTCTGGCGGCGATCTGGTCGGGCGTCTCAGGGCCGGCAATCGCAATCTGCGTCGCGCTGTATTGGCTGCGCATGTTTGCGATCACGGCCGGATATCATCGGTACTTCTCGCATCGAGCTTACGCGACGAGCCGGGTGTTTCAGTTCGTCCTCGCATTCCTTGCCCAAAGCAGCGGCCAGAAAAGCGTCCTCTGGTGGGCTGCGAAACATCGACATCACCACCTTCATTCGGACACCGAGCAGGATGTGCATTCACCCCGTCACAAAGGCTTCGTGTACAGTCATCTCGGCTGGATTTTCTATCGAGAGCACGATGCAACCGACCTGACGAAAGTTTCGGACCTTGCCTCGTATCCGGAGTTGACGTGGCTGCACAAATTCGAGGTCTTGCCGGCGGTCGTGGTCGCAGGTCTATGCTTCCTCATTGCCGGATGGCCGGGGCTTCTGGCCGGTTTCTTCTGGAGCACGGTGCTGCTGTATCACGCAACGTTTTGCATCAACTCCCTCGCACATGTTCACGGACGCAAGCACTATGTGACGGGTGATGACTCCCGCAACAATTGGCTGCTGGCGCTGGTTACGATGGGTGAGGGTTGGCACAACAATCACCACGCCTACCAAAGCAGCGCGCGGCAAGGCTTCCGCTGGTGGGAGATCGACGCGACCTATTATGTTCTGGTGGCCTTGTCCTGGCTCGGTATCGTCTGGGATCTCAAGGCGCCGCCCGCGCAGGTTCTCCGCAACGAGCAACGCCTGGGATCACGTGTGATCAAGCGAACGGCCGAGCAGCTCGCTGGTCGCTTCAATCCCGAATACATCGCGCAGGCCATCAAGTCGTCGGTCCACGAAACCGGACTGTCGGTGCGAGAGGCGCTTGTCTTGTTACAGCATCGCGCCGACCTGCATCTGCCCAGCATCCCGACGCGTGAGCGGTTGCTGGCGGAAGCCCAGGCCATGTTCGCGAGGACGAGTTCATTGGACGATATCGTCGATCGTGCACATGAGCTCCTGGTGGAATCGGTTTGCCTGCTCCTGGCCGTTCCACCTGCGCTGGCCGGAGCAACCCCAAAACCGCAAGCGAATAAACGGTAGTATTTGCATCAAACCTCGCGGGCCTCACGGCTCCATCGTGTAGGCGCGCCCGGGTTCGAGCGCGTAGATGGTCAGGAAGCGCAGCGGCCGTTCCGGGTCGCAATTGCGAAACAGCGTGTGCGGAACGTCAGCGCGATCCTGCAAGGTCTCGCCGGCCCGATATTGTCGCGGGGCCTCGTCGCCATAGGCGGACTCGGCGGTGCCTTCGACGATGAAGACCACGCCGCCGACCGGATGGCGGTGCAGCGGAGCAACGCCGCCGGGCGGATAGGTCACCTCGGCAACGACGAGCTCGCGGTGATCGCCGGGCAATGCAAGACGCTCGAGGGTCTTGCGCGTCACGCCGGCAAATCCGGCCTGCCGGGCGTTTGCCTGGTTGCCTTCAGCCATGGGAACCCTTCCTTGTCATGCGAACGAATGTGTCCCGATCAGATCGGGCTGCGATGATGATGGGGACGCTTCGGCGGCACAACAAGCGCCCACGCATTTCAATACGTGTCACACAACTGAGTCGAAGTCCTTGCCACCCCTGCTCCGGCGTTGCAGGATTCCTGTGCGAAATCTTCAGCAGTGGGCCTTGCATGAAAATGAGTATCGTCACGCGGTCGTCAGGGAGAGCCGCCCTGGCGCTCGTCCTTGCAGCATCAGGTGTCACGCCGGCGCTGTCGGCGCAGGCTGTGCCGGAATGCTCGATGTCGGTGACATTGGCGGATTGGGGCGAGAACTCGACCGGCGATATCGACATCGCCTCCGGCGAAAGCTGCCAGATCCCGATCGGAATCCGCGGCACGGTGACGGATTCGTCGATCTCGCAGAAGCCGGCCTATGGCAAATTGAAGAAGATCAACCCGTCGACGTTCGAGTACAGGGCCAAGGCCAAGTACAAGGGCAGCGACAGCTTTGCCATCAAGGCGACGGGCAAGGGGCCGAAGGCCTCCGGCACCTCGGTCATCACCGTGCACGCGACGATCAAGTAATCGCGCGCCAGGCGGACCCAGCGCGCGACCATTGCATTCGGGATCAGGCTGGGCGCGCGCCGGTGCGGATGATCGATCCGACATGCTGACCGCGCAGCGCGGCGGT
This sequence comes from Bradyrhizobium sp. CER78, assembly GCF_029846235.1. GTDB lineage: Bacteria > Pseudomonadota > Alphaproteobacteria > Rhizobiales > Xanthobacteraceae > Bradyrhizobium. The sequence goes on along the minus strand of NZ_JARVWP010000021.1, from coordinate 107,326 downwards.
GAGCCGGCCGGGAGCCAGGCCGTTCACGACCTGCACGCGCTCGATGTGCCGCGCATTGGCCATCACCTCGAGCAGTGCGGGATCGAACGGCAGCGTCCCCTTCAGCTTGGCGAGATCCGCGAAGCTCGTCTCGCGCAGCAGCTGCGCCTTCTTAGCCTCGGGACCATTGGGATCGTCGGTGTAGACGCCGTCGACATCCTCCACGATGGTCAGCCCGGCGGCGCCGAGCGCATCGGCGAGCAAGAACGCGCCGGTGTCGGCCCGATGCAACGGGATGCGCGAGTTCGGAAACTCGTGATGGTGATAGGGCGGGAAGGCGCTGCCCACCACCGCGCGCGATGCGGAGAGATGGATCGCGAGCTGGCTCGCGATGGTCGGATGCTCGATATAGGACACGCCCTCCGGCGCGAGCAGGCAGCCGAGGATATGGCCGTTCTGCCCGGCCTCGCTGGCCGCGAGCGGCTGAAGCGAGCCGACCGGCAATCCGAGGTCGAGACCGACGCTGTAGAGATGGCGGGCGCGGACGCCTGCGCCGGTCAGGATCAGCATGCGGTGCTCGGGCAGCAGCGAGCGCAATTCGTCGACGATCGGCAGGATCGCCTCATGGCCGCGATCCATGATGGAGCGGCCGCCGATCTTGATCACCTGCACCCATGGCAGCAGCGGGATCGGGCGTCCGCCGGCGACGGGACGGGTGAGATCGCTGTCGAGCAGGGTCTGGCGCGCGAGCGGCGAAGCGACGTGCTTGATGGTGTCATCCATGGTCGTGTCTCTGCTCAGTTCGCGGTGATGATGGTGCCGACATGCTCGCCCGCGAGCGCGCGGGTGAGATTGCCGGGGACGAGGCCATTGATGACCTGCACCTGGCGGACATGGCGCGCGGAGGCGAGCAGATCGAGCACCGGGAATTCGAGGATCGAATCCTGCAATCCCTTTGCCTTCATCTCGGCGACCGATATTTTTGGAATGAAGGTCGCGCCCTTTGAGGTCTTCGGGTTCGCGGTGTAGAGACCGTTCTCGTCCTTCACATAAATCATCGCCTTGCAGCCGAACTGTTCGGCAACCAGGAAGCATCCGGCGTCGGTGCGATAGGGCGGGATCATGCCCTCGGCCGCGGGCCGCATCCACAGCCCGTAAGGCGGCATGCCGCTGAAGATCACGGCGTTGACCTCGGCGAGATAAAGCGGCACCGCCGACAGACCGGCGCCGCTGACCGCGGAGATGCCGTGCTTGGCCAGCAGCTGGCCGAGCATCACCGCATTCTGATCGGCGACCGAGGCGCCGAGTTGCGAGAGCACGCCGGCCGGCAGCCGAAGCCCGGCCGCGATCGAGTAGAGATGCCGGGCGCGGGTGCCGGCACCGGTCCCGATCAACAGCTTGTGCGCCTTGCGAGCCGCGACGATCTCGTCCACCAGCGGATAGACGGCGGCGCGGCCGCGGTCGATCACGCTCTGGCCGCCGATCTTGACGACCGTGGCATCCGGCAGGATGCGGAAGTCCGGCGCGGCCTCCGCTTTCGCCAAGAGCTGCGGATCGGTCAGCGACCGCTGCATCAGGAGCGCTTCAAGCTCCGCCGTGGTGTTTGCCATGAGAAACGTCCTTATCTCCAATGCGCCCGGGCATCGCTTTCGGACTGCACTGGTAGCGATAAGCGGCGCGGGTCTCAAGACGCAATGGCAATGATGCCGCGCGCTTTGCCGCATTTTGCCGGCCGCCCGGCGTTACGGATCGGCCACCGGCAGCTTGACCGTCACGCGCAGGCCCGAGCGTCCGGCGCCGGTGACATTCTCGAACAGGATCGAACCTGTGGCACGATCGACAATTCGCTTCACGATCGAGAGCCCGAGCCCCGCCCCTTCGCCGCTCGGCTGGCCGCCGCGAAAGAACGGCTCGCCGGTCCGCGCCAGATCCTGCGGCGGGATTCCCGGCCCGCTGTCCTCGATCTGGATGATCGCCATTGCGTCCTCGCGATGGACGCTGAGATCGACAGCCCCACCATTGGGCGTGAACTTGATCGCATTCTCGACCAGGTTCCGGATCGCCGAGATCAAGGACGTCGGATCACCGTTCACTGCGACCGCCTCAACGGTCGCAAAACCGAGATCGATGTTGCGCGTCGCCGCCTCCGGCAGCAGATCGGCGACGACGCCCTTTGCCATCTTGTCCAATTCCACCGCGGTGTTCACGGTGGACGGCGCGGCGTCCTGACGCGCCAGCGCCAGAAGTTGCTCGAGCAGATGCTTGGTGCGCCGCATGCCGCTCTTCAACGCATCGAGCCGGTCGCGCGTCTCCGCGGGCATGTCGAGCGAGGCGAGATTTTCCGCCTGCAAACTCAGCGCGGTGACCGGCGTTCGAAGTTCATGGGCCGCGTCGGCGATGAAGCGCCGCTGCTGATCCATCATGACGCGCGTCCGCCGGAGCAACCCGTTGATCGAGCCAAGGAACGGCTGCAGCTCGCTTGGCGCGCCGGTCGCCGGCAGCGTGCCGATGTCGTCCACCCTGCTCGCGTCGAGATCGCCGGCGAGGCGCAACATCGGCCGGAACGATCGGGCGATCACGAATGCGGTCATCAGCAGCAGGCATGGCACCAGCGCGGCGATCGGCAACAGCGTGCGCACGGCCATGTCGCCCGCGATCTCGGTGCGGATCTCGGTCTGCTGCGTCACCGCGAAGCGGCTGCCGTCCGGCCGCGTCCGAAGCAGCACGCGGACCGGCTGTCCGTGATAGACGTCATTGTGCAGCCCATCCGTCAGACCCCACAGCCGGCGATCATCAGTGGCGCCGCGCGACGCCTCGCCCAGCTCGACGACGGCAACCTCGGCTTCGGCATCGACACCGGTGACCGGGCGGCTCTGCCGGAGCGGAGCGCTCAGCGCAAAGCTGCCGATCTGGATCAGGACGGAGTCCTGCATCTCGATCGCTTCGCTGTAGGCCCACCGGTACGCCAGGATCCCGCCGACGGCGCCCGTCAGCAGAATAATCGCCGTGAGTCCGACGAACAGGCGGCCGCGCAGCGATCCCATCATCTCGAACGATCCACCATCCATCCGACGCCGCGCACGTTCCTGATCGCGCCGGCGCCGAGCTTTCTGCGCACCGCGTGGATCAGGAATTCGACGGCGTTGCTCTCGACCTCCTCGCTCCAGCCATAGATCTGGCGCTCAAGCTCGGCGCGGGACAGGATCGTTCCCGGGCGATTCAACAGCGCCTGAAGCAGAGCGAACTCGCGCGCGCTGAGCACGGCTTTTTCGCCGCAGAAGTCCGCTTCCCGCGTCGCCGGGTCGAGGTGAAGCTCGCCGTTGGTCAGCACCGGCGGCGCCCCGCTGCCCTCGCGCCGCAGCACCGCCCGCATGCGCGCCAGCAATTCCGCGATCTCGAACGGCTTGACCAGGTAGTCGTCGGCGCCGAGATCGAGCCCCTGGATGCGATCGTTCAGCGCGTCGCGCGCGGTGAGAATGATGACGGGAAGGCGCATGGAGGTCGCGCGGATCGCCTTGAGGACGTCGAGGCCATCGGTCAATGGCAGTCCGAGATCGAGCAGCGCGATGTCGTAGGTCTCGCTGCGGCTGGCCTCGATGGCGAGATCGCCATCGCGCACCCAGTCGACGGCATAGGCGGCATCCCGCAACGCCTCGACGACGGCGGCGCCGATCATCCTGTCGTCTTCGACCAAGAGCACACGCATCGCCTGGCAATCCATCCCGATCCACACCGGGGGTGACCCGGCGAAACTGCGTCGCATCGCTCAACGCGCGACACAAGCGCGATCATATCAGCTTCGACTTAGCCGGAACTTAGGGCTTCCGGCGCCTGCGTGGCGGCCACTCAGCCCGGCTAAGCCGGAGCTAAGTCTCGCAGGGCACGCTCCGTGTCGAACCCGGCGGAACCGCCGGCGATCTCACAGCGGAGTTCACCACCGTGCAGGTTACCCGACGCCTCGGCCGCAGCATGCTGAACAAGGTGCCCGAAGTCACCCTCGTCTTCTGGCTGATCAAGATCATGTCGACCACGGTCGGCGAGACCGGCGCCGACTATCTCGCCGTCCATGTCGGCCTCGGAACAAGCGTGACCGGCCTGATCATGGCCGGGCTGCTTGCGGCCGTGCTGGCTCTCCAGCTGCGAAGGGACCGTTACGTGCCATGGATCTATTGGCTGACGGTCGTGCTGGTCAGCATCGTCGGCACTCAGATCACCGATGTGCTGACCGACAAGCTCGAGATCAGCCTCTACGTCAGCACGGCCGTCTTTGCGATCGCGCTGGCCGCGACCTTCGCAATCTGGTTCGCGCTCGAGCGGACGCTGTCGATCCACAGCATCGTGACCACGCGGCGCGAATTGTTCTACTGGGCCGCGATCCTCTTCACATTCGCGCTCGGCACGGCGGCGGGCGATCTTGCCACCGAAGCGCTGGGCCTCGGCTTCAACGTCGGCGTCCTGGTGTTCATGGCGCTGATCGCAGGCGTCACTGCGGCCTACGCGCTCGGCGCCAACGAGGTGCTGGCGTTCTGGATTGCCTACATCCTGACCCGGCCGCTCGGCGCCTCGTTCAGCGACATGCTGTCGCAATCCCGCGACTATGGCGGCCTCGGCTTCGGCACGATCTACACCAGCCTCGCCTTCCTCGCAGTGATCATCGCGCTGGTCGGCTGGCTGTCGTTCGAAGGCGGCAGCGAACAAAACCCCGAAGCATCGCCCGGCGCATGAATAGGTCGCGTCCAAGAGGACGCCGGCCGAAGCCCCCCCAACAGGAGAACCATGATGAACAGAACGATACTCGCACTTGCCGCAATCCACGCTCTCGTGGTGACTTCACCATTCCCGCATGCGAGCGGAGGCCTGACCCTGCTGCCGCGCGCGCAAGCGGCCGCATCCAAACTCGGCGATCTCGCGCCGTTCCGCAGCATCGCTGCCGACGTCGCTGAAATGGTCGACAAGAATGACCTCGCCGGCGCCAAGACGCGGATCAAGGATCTCGAGACCAAATGGGACGAGGCGGAAGCCGGTTTGAAGCCGCGCGCGGCCGCGGACTGGCACACGGTCGACAAGGCGATCGATCGTGCGCTCGAGGCGGTGCGTGAGACCAATCCGGACGCCGCCAAATGCAAGAAGGCGCTCGCCGAATTGCTCTCGATCATGGACTCGATGAAGGCCTGATCTCTCCGTCCATCATTCGACCACCCGCCGGCGGTATCGTCCGCCGGCGATGTCTCTTGAAGTGACGAATCTTGGAGTGACCACCCCATGGATATGCTGCTCGACAACGCCACCGAGGACCGCGCGGGCAAGGTTCCCGCCGTCACGCTCGGCTTCTGGATCATCAAGATTCTCGCCACGACGCTCGGCGAGACCGGCGGCGACGCGGTCACGATGTCGATGAATCTCGGCTATCTCGTCGGCACCGCGATCTTCGCGGTCATCTTCGTTGCTGCCGTCTCAGCACAGATGGCGGCAAGGCGCTTTCATCCGCTGCTCTACTGGACTGTCATCATCACGACCACGACGGTCGGCACGACCTTTGCCGATTTCGTCGACCGCTCGCTCGGGATCGGATATCTCGGCGGCTCGTCGCTGCTCGCCGCACTGCTCGTTGCATCCCTCGCTGCATGGTATCGCACCATGGGAACGGTCTCGATCGCATCGATCGACAACAAGGCGGCCGAAACCTTCTACTGGATCACGATCCTGTTCTCGCAGACGCTGGGCACCGCGCTCGGCGACTGGATGGCCGACTCTACCGGCCTCGGCTATGGCGGCGGCGCCATCGTGTTCGCCGCCGGCATCGCCATCGTCGCCGCGGCCTATCTCTGGACCCGGGTGTCGCACACGGTGCTGTTCTGGATCGCGTTCGTCCTGACCCGGCCGCTTGGCGCGACCGTCGGCGATTTCCTCGACAAGCCGCTGGATCACGGCGGCCTCGCGCTCAGCCGCTACACCGCATCCGTTGCTCTCGCCGCAGCGATCGCGGCTCTGGTCTTCATCCTGCCGCAACGCGCGGGCAAGCACGCGTGAGTTCGATCAGGCCTGGTTCGGCGTGAAGATGACCTTGCCCTTGAATGCCGACGCCTGCGCGATCGCCTGCGAAAAATCCTCCAGGCGATAGGACCCGACCACCGGCGCGCTGATCGCCCCCGAGGCGACCATCGGCACGAGATGGTCGTACATCGTGGCCATCGCGTCATCGGTTGCGGTCTTGCTCCAATGGGCGAGCCAGAAGCCGCGCACCGACACCTCGTTGAAGATCACGCTCAAGGCCGAGCCGGAGAACGGCTGTCCGCTCATCGCGCTGTAAATGACGAGGACACCCTTCGGCGCCAGGCAGTTCATCAGGTTCAAGGCCGACGAGCCGCCGACGACGTCGAGCGCGAGCTGGATCGGCGCCTTGCCGGTCTCCTTGGCGACGCGTTTGGCGAGATCCGGCCCGTCGACCAGCACGATATCGCCGCCGACCGCCTTGACCTCATTCACGACCTCCTCGCGGCGGACGATGTTGACCGTCTTGAGGCCAAGCGACCTAGCGATGGCGATCACCGCGCGCGCCGTCGCCGAATTGGCGCCGTTCTGGATCACCCAGCCGCCGCGTGGGATTTTGACGAAATCGGTCAGCAGCAGATAAGCGGTCGCCGGATTGACCGCGATCATCGACAGCTGCCGGATGTCGGCAGTCTCTGGCAACGGACGCTGCCAGGACGGCGCGAACTTGAGCCGTTCGGTCCAGGTCGGGATCATGAACGGAACGAGCGTGCGGTCACCTTCCCTGAGGTTCTTGACCTGCGCCCCCGCGGCGATGACGCGCCCGACGCCCTCGATCCCGAGCGTCGCCGGCGGCGTCGGCAGATAGCCGTAGCGTCCGGCCATGATCATGAAGTCCGAGTTGTTGATCGGCGCGGCCTCGACCGCGACCACCACTTCGTTCGGCCCGGGGCTGCCGACATCAGGCACCTCGTTGAGCTTCACCACCTCCGCCGGACGTCCGAACGCAACAACCTGAACCGCCTTCATGGCATCATCTCCCGATTTTATTCTGTACTTATAGGTACAGAATCAAGGCGGCGTCAATGACTGGAGATTACTTCACAGCAAGGTGAAGGCTTCACATCGGACGCGAGAGTACATAAAACAGCGCCATGGCAAGGCCGCGCAGCTTCGATCCGGACGACGTCCTGGAAATCGCCCGTCAGGTATTCTGGCAGAAGGGGTTTCAGGCGACCTCGCTCGACGAGATCACGGCCGCGAGCGGGATCGCGAAGCCGAGCCTTTACGCGGCGTTCGGCGACAAGCACGCCCTGTTCCTGCGCGTGCTGGACCGCTATCACGACGGCATCCTCGGCTGGGCCGAGCGCACCCTGGCGCAGCCGGGGCCGGCCCGCGAGGCGATCAGGCAGTGGCTGACCGGCTTCATCCCCTATTGCTCGGGTGAGAAGGGACAGCGCGGCTGCCTGTCGATCAATTCGGCGACCGACGGCTCGCTCGATCAGGCCGCGCTCCGCAAGAGCATCGAGCGCTACAACCGGCGGCTCGAAGAGCTGCTGCGCACGCGGCTGCGCGCCGACCGCGCGCAGTTCAAGAAGGGCTTCGATCCCGACATCACCGCGCACACGGTGATGGTGGTGCATGCGGGGCTGATGGCGCTCGCGCACCAGACGCCGGATTCGAAGCAGGTGAAGGCCGTGATCGAGCAGGTAATGGGCCTGCTCGCCTGACCTTGTCAGCACTGCGTTCCCCCCGCGCCCGCTGTGCCTCTCATGAATGTGATTTATATGATAAATATCATCTATTGATGAAATGAACTCTGTGACCATTTCCGGATTGGCAGACACGGGCTTCCGGAACTGGGAACCAGATGAACAGATCGTTTTGGCGTATGACGCTTACTGTACTCACCGTCCTGCTGCCGATGCCGGCGATCGGTCCGGCCCGGGCCCACGATCATCAGCATCCCGAACTCAACGGCTGGTATGAGAGCCTGCACAGCGGCAAGGGACCCTGCTGCGACGGCACCGACGCGACGCGCGTCGACGACGCCGATTGGGACACCAAGGACGGCCACTACCGCGTGCGCCTCGAGGGCGAGTGGGTCGACGTTCCCGACGAGGCCGTCGTCACCGGCCCCAATCGCGCCGGCCACACCGTGGTCTGGCCGTATTACCTGAATGGTCACCCGAGGCCGCGCTGCTTCATGCCCGGCAGCATGGGTTGATCAGGCGCCGCACGGGCTCAGCGATCAGAGATCAAGCTGGATCCGGTCGTCGCCTTCCGCCTCCGGCTTTGCCGGCACGGCGCAGCAGATCAGGACCTCGTCATCAGCCACCTCGGCGGTCGGCTCCTTCACATAAGTGACAGACCCCGCCTGCAATCTGGTTCGGCAGCTTCCGCAATTGCCTTCCCGGCAACTGAACACAGGACTGAGGCCGCGCGCTTCGGCCAACTCGAGCAACGTGCCGGATTCCGGCGTCCAGCGCGCTTCCTTCAGGGACACGGTGAAAGCGACCGGGACCGGCGCGGTCGCGGGCGGCCGGCGCGGCGGCGCCGCGCTGACGGCGTCGGGCTTCCTCGCCAGCGACGATGGCCCGAAGGCTTCGGCGTGAATCCTGTTATCGGCAATGTTGTAGCCGCGCAGGGCATCATAGAGCGATTGGGTGAACTGCGGCGGGCCGCACAGATAGAAATCGTAGTCGTTGAACGGCAGGACGCGCGACAGCAGCGCCATGTCGATCCGTCCCGAGGCGTCGTAGTCGGTGCCCTGCTCGGCGCCAGCGACGTCACTCAGCACGCGAATGATCCGGACTGCGCCGCCTGCGGCCTCAGCCAGTTGCTGCAATTCGTCGCCGAACGCGCGGTCCGCCTTCGTACGCGCGGCCTGGAGCAGGAAGGTCGGCCGGATGCCGCGGGTACGCAGCCCCTCATAAACCACATGGCGCAGCATCGCGAGCAGCGGCGTGATGCCGACACCACCGGCGAGCAGCACTGCGGGCCGCTTCTCGCGCGCATCGATGGTGAAGCCGCCGCCCGGCGCACGCGCCTCGATGATGTCGCCGACACGGATGTGGCCATGCAGATGCTGCGACACCGCGCCGTCACGCTTCACGCTGATGCGATACATGCCATCCGACGGCGCGACCGACAGCGTGTAGGTGCGAATGATCGGCTTGTCGGCGCCGGGGAGCGCGATGCGGATCGGCAGGTGCTGTCCCGCCCGGTGCGGCAGCCGCCCCGCGCCGTCATCCGGCAGCAGATGAAACGAGCGGATCGAGCGGCTCTCGTCAACGATCTTGGTGACCTTGAACGGACGCCACTGCGTCGCAAGCTTGGTTGCCCGAATGCGATCTGCGGCCTGCGTCCAGTCGCTGGTCATCAGCGCATTCGGCGACCAGCCCTCGGCCCGGAACGCCCAGCGCAGCGGCAGCGCGCCGCGCCTGCGCACCACGCGACGGGCGCGAAAGCTCCAGAGCCGTTCGGCGCCCTGAAACGCCGCGATCTCCGGCGAGTCCAGGATCACCTCGGCGTCACCGGTCAGTTGCAGCATGTCGCCGGTTTCGAAATCGACAAACGCCAGCCCGGCCTTGCCGTTGATCAGGATGTTGCCGAGCGTGTTGAAGAACAGATTGCCGGCGAAATCCGGGATCGTCAGCGTGCCGTCGGCGGCGACGCGAACGAAGCCCGCTCTGCCGCCGCGATGCGACACGTCGACCTGACGGCGGTCCTCGCGCTCGGCATAGGACGCCACGAAGAACGTGTCCGCCGCCGCGATCATCTCGCGCGCGCCCTGATCGAGCGTCGTGCTCGTCTCGATCGCTCCGCTGAACGGCTGATCCGGCTCGCGCACGAAGGCGAAGTCGCGGAGCTGGATGTACTGCGGGCAGTTGCCAAAGCTCTGATCGAGCTCGAAGCTGAGCGCCTTGCCCGACGATGCGCGGAGCAGCCCGTTGGCACGGTTGCGGCGCCGCGTGTGCAATTCTATGCCCAGCAATGCGATGGCGTCGTCCTCGCGCATGCCGTCGCTGACGGGATCGCTGACGTCGGGCCGCGCATCGATCTCGAGACTGCGCGGTGTCGGCGATGAGATGAAGCCGGGCCGGCCGGCCAGCAATGAGGCCCATGCGTCGCCGCTGCCGTCGACGCTGCCGACCACGATGAAGGGAATCTGCGCGAAGAAGTCGCGATGCTGGTCGGGCATGAAGTCGCGCACCGCGCGCTGGCCGACGGCCTCCATCTTCTCGGCGACGCCGGCCCGCTGCTGCATCGCCCTTTCGCCGGCATGCCAGGCCGACAGCTTGCTCTTGGTTCGCCTGTCGCTCATCTCGTCGCCCTCCCTTCTCGGGATTGGACGGGCGTGCCCGCGGGCACGCCCGATCAGCACATCACGCAGCCGCAGCCAGACCGACCGGGGTCTTGGCGAAGGGCACGAAGCCCGGCAATGCCTCGATCCGGCGCAGGAACGCGTTGACGCGCGCATAGCCGGAGAGATCGACGTTGCCCTCGGGCGCGCTCGACAGATAGCTGTAGAGCGCCACATCGGCGATCGTCGGCTGCGCACCGACCAGCCAATCGCGATCGGCAAGATGAGCTTCGAGCCGCTTCAGCATCATATGCGCGCGGGCGATCACGTCTTCCGGATTGAACTTGGCGCCGAACACGGTGACGAGTCGCGCCGCGGCGGGTCCGAACGCGAGATCGCCGGCGGCAACCGACAGCCAGCGCTGCACGGCGGCAGCGCCCTTCGCATCCTGCGGCAGCCAGTCGGTGCGGCCGAGCTTGGTCGCGAGATAGACCAGGATCGCGTTGGAGTCGGGAATGATGGTGCCGCCATCGTCGAGCACCGGCACCTGGCCGAACGGATTGAGCGCGAGGAATTCCGGCGTCTTCTGCGCAGCGGACCCGAGGTCGACGTCGACCAGTTCGTGCGGAATTCCGAGCAGGGAGATGAACAGGCGCGCGCGGTGCGCGTGGCCGGAGAGCGCGAAGTGATAGAGCTTCATGGTGCCGTTCCTGATGTCGTGGACGGGACCATTCCCGACCGCGACCTCAAGATGGTCCATTGCAGCCGCTATTATAATTAGCGTCGACGGAACTTCATTATTGCAATAATCGCAACAACGAGACGCGCCGTCAAACCTCGACGATCACGTAATTGTCCTCGATGTGCACCGGGAACGTCTCGGCGACATACGGCCCCTTCTGCAACTCCGCGCCGCTTTCGACCGCGACCGGATAGGAGCGGATCCTGAACCGCTTGGGGTCGAACCAGGACTGGCCGTTGCGCATGTCGAATTCCCAGCCGTGCCACGGACAGCGCAGCATCTCGCCGACACGGTCGCGCTGGTAGATGCCGGGCTCCGGCGAGGTCAGGCGCGCCACGCAGGCCGCCTTCTCCAGCGGTGCGCCCTCATGCGGACAACGATTGAGCAGCGCGAAGAACTCGCCATTGACGTGGAACACGACGATGTCGCGGCCCTCGAGGCCGAACACCTTGTTGCCGCCGGCAGGAATCTCGCTGGTGCGCGCGACGATGTGACGGGTCATCGGAATCCTAGCGTATCGACCGCAACGGCGGTGCGCTCCCTCGCCCCGTTTTTACGGGGAGAGGGTTGGGGTGAGGGGCAGTCTCCGCACATTCGGAGATAGTCGTGCTTGCGGAGACTCCCCCTCACCCGGATTGCATCTAACGATGCAATCCGACCTCTCCCCGCAAGCGGGGCGAGGTGAAGTGGAGCCCGCGGCTGAATCGGAAGCAACGTCATCTTCCTAGAACTTGTAAACCGCGCGGGCATTGCTGTTGAATATCTTGCGCCGCTCGGCGTCAGTCAGCAGCGTCTTGAAGGCGTAGCGCGCGTCGTCGTAGTCCCAATGCGGATAGTCCGACGAGAACAATAGCCGGTCGATGCCGACCCATTCGATCAGCTGACGCAGATGCTTGGCTTCATCGGGCTCGTCGATCGGCTGGGTGGTGAACCAGAAATTCTGCTTCACGTACTCGCTCGGCTTGCGCTTCAGATGCGGCACCTCGCTGCGGAAGCGCTCGAAATGCTGGTCCATCCGCCACATCGTTGCGGGAATCCAGCCGAAGCCGCCCTCGATGAACACGATCTTCAGTTTCGGGAAGCGCTCGGGCACGCCTTCCAGCACGAGGCTCGTGAGGTTCGAGGCCACCGTGTGCGCGTTCGACTGATGCTCCTCGCAGTAATAGGACGGCCAGCCGCCGCCGGTCGGCGCGTGCCCGCCATAGCCGCCGACATGGATGCCGAGCGGCAGATCGAGCTCCTGCGCGCGCTCATAGATCGGCCAGTAGCGGCGGCGGCCGAGCGGCTCGTTGGCGCGCGGCGAGACGTTGATCTGGATGTATTCGCCTGATTTGGCGCAACGCTCGATCTCGGCAAGGCCGAGGTCACTGCCGTCCTGCCCGACCAGGATCGAAGCCTTCAGCCTGGGATCGCGATGCGCCCAGAACGCCAGCTGCCAGTCGTTGATGGCGCGCTGGATCGCTGCGCCGAATTCCAGGTTCTGCTGCGAGAAGATGAAGAGGTCGAGCACCTGCAAAATGCCGAACTCGACGTCGAATGGATCGAGATGCTGCTTGCGCATGAAATCGAGATCGGAGCCGGGCACGCCGCCGGTCGGCGGCCAGGCATCGCGCCGCGCGATCAGGGGCGAGGAGCGCGGATACGGCGTGGTGCCGATATAGGGCGTGCGCAGATGGCTGCCGTATTCCTTCAAATGCTGCTGCCAGCGCTTCGGCAGGAATTCGTTGAGGTCGCTGTGCGAATGGATGCTCGGGTGGATATCGCAATCGATGATCCTGAGCCGCGTCGCCGCGGTCGTCTCCTGGTCGAGCATCGGGCGGTCGATGACGTCACTCATGCGATCCTCCATTTTGTTTGGCGCATGATCTCGTCGGAAAACCGGTTCCCACTTTTCCGGATCATGCGCGCGAACTACGAATTCAGCTTCAGACGCGGGAACGTTTCAATCGGGTTGTCCTCGCTCATCCGCTTGACCAGGCTCTTGGGCAGATGCGGCGGGATCGGATCGTCTCCGTCGAACTGCCAGTGCGGATAGTCGGACGCGAACAGGAACATCTTGTCGGAGCCGATCTGGTCGATGATGTCGGCAACGCTTGTTGCATCCATCGGCGCATCGAACGGCTGCATGGTGACGCGGAAATGCTCGCGGATGATCGCGGCCGGCTCGCGCTCGACCCACGGCACCTCGACGCGCACGCCGCGCCAGGTCTTGTTGGCGCGCCACATGAAGGCCGGCAGCCAGCTGACGCCCGATTCCATCAGCACCACGGTCAATCCGGGATACTTTCCGAACACGCCCTCATAGATCAGGCTTAGCGTCTGCGCCTGGAACGCCTGCGCTTCGGCGAGATAATATTCGTAGCGGTAGGACGGCCAGCCGATCGAGCTCGGCGCGCCGCGGTAGGCGCTGCCGGCGTGGATCGCGATCGGCAGCTTGTATTTCTCAGCGGCCTGATAGATCGGCCAATAGTGGCGCCGGCCGAGCAGCGTCTCGTTTTGCGACGGCACCAGCACCGAGACGAAGCGGTTGTCACCGGCGCGGCGCTCGATCTCCTCCACCGCGAGATCCGGCGCCTGGATCGGCACCACGATCGAGGCGCGCAGCCGCGTGTCCTTCGCAAGCCACTCGGCCGCGATCCAGTCGTTGATCGCCCGGCAGAAGTCCGCCGCCATGTAGGAATCGAACACCGCCTGCGCGCCATAAACGACGTTGCAGATCGCGTGGCTGGCGCCGAGCTGGTCGAACGCGCCGCGCTGCACCATGGCAAGGTCGCTGCCCGGCTTGCTGCCATCGGCCGGCCGCCAGTCGGCACGGCCGGACAGCGGCATCGACGGCGGATAGGAATTGAGGTCGAGCCCGTCGATGGCGCGGCTGACCACTTGTTCCTTCCAGTGATCGCTCAGATAGGGCAGCAGCGTGGTGCGCGTTCCCCCCACCGCGGGATGGATGTCGCAGTCGATGCGCGTGGCCGCCATGGCGTTCCTCGAATGGATCTTCTTGTCATCATTGTTGGCGGCATCGCTGCCGCAGAGGGGACTGTGACGCCGATGGCGCGTTCGCGCAAGCCGATCCACGCGGGGCCGCCCTGCCATCAACGCGCACCGCCTCTCACGCGAAGTTGCGGGATGGCATGTGAAGGACGTCACCTATTGAAGCTGCGAGACGTGCTAGCGATTCCGCGCCGCGGAAAGCGCCACACAGGAGACGGGAATGAGACTGGGCCGACTGATGATCTTCGCATGTTCGTTGCCGCTGGCCTCGTCAGCCGCATGGGCCGCGCCTGCGACCACGTCCGGCTCGGTCGCGCTGGCGCTGGCCGGTGTGGTGGCGCCCTATTCCTCGCTGCCGGCCAAGGAGAAGAAGGCCGTCGCCGCGTTCTTCAACGGCGACAGCGATGTCCACATCGCCAGGAAGATCACCGTCGCCGCGGACAAGGTCGTCTGCCGCGCCAGCAATGTCGACATCACCTCGCGTTCCTGCGCGCTGACTTTCGGCAGCAGGACCTACACCGTGAGGGGACGCGAAGCCAACGCGATCTACGCCACCGTGGCGCTCGCCGGCGTGCCCGGCGACGGCGCCGCCGGAACGATCTACGAGGCGCTGTCGAAACTGTCCTGCACACTCGATCCCAAGGTGATCAAGGACAAGGCCGGCGGCGGCGCCGACTGCAGCTTCGAGCCGGGCAACTAAACGGCGCGCTCGGGTTCCGGCACGACAACGCCGAGCCTCGCGGCCACGCGGCGCGCGGTCTCTTCCCGCTGCGCCGTGATCGCACGCGTCGCGTGCCGCGTCTGCTGCAGGATCTCCGGCGGCGCGGTTTCGGGCGTGCCGCTGTTGAAGGGCGGCTCCGGCGCATAGGCCATGTAGAGCTGGATCACCCGCGCGGCATCATCGCCGCGCAATTCCGCCGCGAGCCGCAATGCGCCATCGATGCCTGCGGTGACCCCGGCGGCAAAGACAAAGCTTCCGTCGACCACCACGCGCGCATTGACGGGCGTAGCACCGAAGTACGGCAGCAGATGGAACGAGGCCCAATGCGTCGTCGCCCTGCGTCCCCTCAACAGGCCGGCCGCGCCGCACAGCAGCGCGCCGGTGCAGACCGAGAAGATGTGGCAGGCCCCTGCCGCCTGCTCGCGGATCCAGCCGAGCACCTCCGCGTCCTCCATCACGGCTTCCTGACCGAAGCCGCCGGGCACATGCAGCACATCAAGCGGCGGCGCATCGGCGAGCGTCGCATCCGGCGTCAGCCGCAATCCCTTGAGGTCGCGCACCGGTTCCATCGTCCTGGCGTAGATGCGGTAGGTCGAATTCGGAATCCGCGACAGCACCTCGAACGGACCGGTCAAATCGATTTGATCGACACCTTCGAACAGCAACGACCCGATCCGTAAGTGGACATCATGAGCAATCATTGGGCTCTCCTTGCGCTATGGACAAAGCACATCTAGCGCGGCACGTTTCCGCGATGACGCCAAAGCCCCCACATTCTCCGCCAAAAGACCGTCGCCTGATCGAGGTGCTGGCTTATCCGGCGGTGCAGTTGCTCGATGTGACCGGACCTCTGCAGGTGTTCGCGTCCGCCAACGCAATGATGGCCAAGGCCGGCAACGCGGAGCCTTACGAAGTCCACGTCGTCGCCAAGGACGGCCGCATGGTCCAGGCGTCGGCCGGCGTCGGGCTCGCGGTTAATCCATTGCCGGCCATCGGCAGTGCGGTCGACACGCTGATCATTCCGGGCGGCGACGGCGTCAACGCCGCGGCGGCCGACGACATCCTGGTCGACTGGGTGCGCAGACGCGCGGGAGATGCACGCCGCACCGCATCGGTCTGCACCGGCGCGTTCCTGCTCGCCGCGTCAGGCGCGCTCGACGGCCGTCGCGCGGTGACGCATTGGGGATTTTGGGAAGAGCTCGCCGCGCGCTTTCCCGAGGTCCGCGTCGAGTCAGATCCGATCTTCGTGCGCGACGGCACGTTCTGGACATCGGCCGGCGTCACATCGGGCATCGATCTCGCATTGGCACTGGTCGAGGACGATCTCGGCCGCGCGACAGCGCTTGCCGTCGCCCGCTATCTCGTGGTGTTTCTCAAGCGCCCGGGCGGGCAGGCGCAGTTCAGCGAAGTGCTGTCGTTGCAGACCGCCGACGACAGGTTCAGCGCGCTGCATGACTGGATCGGCAACCATTTGGCCGACGACCTCTCGCTGCCGACGCTGGCGCAACAGGCCGGCATGAGCGAGCGCAGCTTCAGCCGACACTACGCCGAGGCGACCGGGTTGACGCCGGCTCGCGCGATCGAGCGGCTGCGGGTCGAGGGCGCCCGGCATCTGCTGTCGGAGACGCGGCTGCCGATCAAGCGCATCGCCCAACGCTGCGGCTTCGGCTCCGAGGAGACCATGCGCCGCAGCTTCCTGCGCTTGCTCGCGACCACGCCGCAGGACTACCGCGCCAGGTTTGCTGGATAGAAGGGAAGCGCACGCCGGCCGATGGTCGGCGCGCAGTGTTTGATACTCAGCCATTCCAGGCATGCGCCTGCAAGCCCGCTTCCAGCGGCGGGTTGGTCACGCTGCCGGTGTAGTTGGTGATGGTCGACGCCGCCACGATGGTGATCACTTCGAGCAGCAATTCCTTGCCGAACCCGGCCGCCAGGAACTGCTCCGTGTCCTGCTCGTCGAGCCGCCCGCGCTTCTCGATCAACGTCCGCGCCAAGGTCGAGAGCGCGCCGAGCTGCTTGTTCGCGGGCGAACGGCCGGCCCGCATCGCGTCGACATCGGCCGCATCGAGGCCCGCCTGCAATGCGAGCGCGGAATGCAGCGCGACCGCCCAGGTGCAGCGATTGGTCACCGCGTCGGTGAGCAGCACGGTCTGGATCTGCTGCTCGGAGAAGCTGCCGCCATGAACCTTGTCGAAGATGCCGATGAAGCTCTGGATCAGCACAGGTGACGTCGCCATCGCCGCTGCGAGGTTGGGGATCATGCCGAACCGCGCCTCGGCGTCGCGCAAGGAAGGTTTCGATGTTTCAGGGGCGGTGTCGAGCGTATGGACAGGAAAACGTGTCATTGGAACTGCCTCTCACTGTGTTGGTTGAAACCCCCTGCCGGCCATCGATGCGAGCAACCAGGTTCGATGAGAGCTATCTAGACGTGCCCGGACGCGAGGGTTCGCCAAACTCCCCACATTCCGCGCCACTCTGGCGGCACGTCGCTGCCGGCCGGCGTCAAACGCCTGCGCCGTCCTTCACCCGCCGCGTCACGATGCCGAGCAGGCGGCCGAGCGTGCCGCCGGCGGGGCCCTTCTTGCGCGCCAGTGCGAGCGGCGCGACCAGGCCTGTGGCGCGGTCGAGGCGGAGATAGGAGACGCCCGCGGTCTCCAGCCGTGCCATCGATTCCGGCACGATCGAGATGCCGAGCCCTGCGGCAACGAGGCTCAGCGTCGACACCATCCGCGTCGCCTCCTGCGCCACTTTCGGGCTGAAGCCCGCCGCGCGGCAGGCGGCGATGATGCTGTCGTAGAGGCCCGGCCCGGTCGGGCGGCGGTAGAGGATCAGCGACTCGTCGGCGAGCGAGGCCAGCGAAATCCGCCGGCGCGTGTCCTTGCGGGCGCGCGGATGATGATCGGGCAGCGCGACCAGCATCTCCTCGTCGAGCAGATGCATGATGGTGAGATTCTCCAGCCGCTCGCTCGGCGAGCGCACGAACGCGGCATCGAGCCGATCAGCCTCGACGGCTTCGATCAGCTCGCCGGTCGAGGCCTCTTCCAGCGACAATTTGATCGCCGGCGCATGCTCGCGCATCTCGCGCATCACGCCGGTGACGAAGGGATGGAACGCGGCCGAAGAGGTGAAGCCGATGGCGAGCTGGCCTTCCTGGCCGCGGCTGGCGCGCCGCGCGGCTTCCACGGCAAGCTCAGTGTCGCGCAGGATCGCGCGCGCCTTGCCGACGAAGGCGCGGCCGGCGGCTGTCAGTTCGACCCCGCGCGGCTGGCGGCGGAACAGCGGCGCGCCGATCGCAGCTTCCAGCGCGCGGATCTGCTGGCTCAGCGGCGGCTGCTGGATGCCGAGCCGCGCGGCGGCGCGGGTGATATGGCCTTCCTCGGCGACCGCGACGGCATAGCGGAGATGGCGCAGCTCGATCATCAGGCGATCCATATGCAATAGGTATGAAAATTCCTTTATCCATATATTGGATATTTGGCACGCGGCCAACTAGACTCGGTTCAAGAACGAACGAACCGGAGCCGCTCCGCCGATGGACGCCATACCCGCCGCACAGACCACCAAGCATGTCGCACCTGATGTCGGCGAGTTGTTCACGGGCTTCTTCATCCTCGGACTGACCGGCTTCGGCGGCGTGCTGCCGCTGGCGCGCCACATGATGGTGGAGAAGCGTGGCTGGCTCTCCAGTGCCGAGTTCACCGACCTGCTCGGGCTCTGCCAGTTCCTGCCCGGCGGCAACATCATCAACATGTCGGTCGCGGTCGGGCTGAAGTTTCGCGGCATTCCCGGCGCGCTGGCTTCGATCCTCGGCCTGATCGCGGTGCCGACTGCCGTCGTGATCGGGCTCGGCGTGATCTACAGCCAATTCGCCAACGATCCGGTGGTGCGTCATCTGTTCGGCGGTCTGGCTGCCGCCGCCGCCGGGCTCCTGATCTCCACTGCGATCAAGATCGCCTGGCCGTTGCGCCGCGATGTGCTCGGCCTGTTGATCGGCGCGCTCTGCGTGCTGGCGATCGCGGTGTTCCGGCTGCCGCTGCTGCCGACACTGTTGACGCTGGCGCCGCTCAGCATCTTCTTGCGCGCGAGGCAGGCATCATGACTGCAACCCTCGTCACGCTCGCGCTGATCTTCGCCGAGCTCTCGCTGCTCGCCTTCGGCGGCGGCAACACCATCCTGCCGGAGATGCAGCGCCAGGTGGTCGACATCCATCACTGGATGACGGCGCAGGAATTCGGCGCGCTGTTCGCGCTGGCGCAGGCCGCACCCGGGCCGAACATGATGGTGGTCCCGCTGGTCGGCTGGCATGTCGCCGGCTTCTCCGGCGTGCTGGTGACCTCGCTCGCCAAGTTCGGGCCGTCGTCGCTCGTCACAGGCTTCGCGCTGCGGCTCTGGGAACGCTTCAAGGACCGGCCGTGGCGGAAGACCGTGCAGGCCGGGCTGGTCCCTGTCACTGCCGGCCTCGTCGCCGCCAGCGCCATCGTCATCACCCATGCTTCCGTCTCGAGCTGGGGCACCATCCTGATCGCGGCCGGCGTCGCGATCGCCACCACCACGACCCGCATCCATCCGCTTCTCGCGCTTGCCGCCGGTGCAGTGCTCGGGCTCACCGGCATCGGTCAGCCCTGACGCGCGGCGCGTGCGCGCTTTCGCCGCAATGGATGCGGCGTCGCCAGCGGCTATGTTGATGGTGCCATGATCGACATGTTGAGCATCGACACCCGCATTGCGCGCCTCGGCTTGCGCGCCGGACGTCTGCACGCAGGCACTTAGCCGGCCGGCGATCGCACGCCGTCCGGATTCTCGACGTCGTCGACTCATAACGCCATCAAATCATTCGTCCCGCCGTGTCGCGCGAAGCATTCGCGCGCCGGCGCCATCGCGCCTTCGATCAACCGCAAGGTCAAACCGACATGACCCAAAACATTCAGAATAGCTTTACCGCAGCTGCATTGCCGCCGATCGTCATCACTGCGAGCGAGGCGCATCGCCTCAGCGCGCTGGCCGATTCCAGCATGGCGGTGTTCCCGCGCGTGGCCCAGTTCCTGGCGCGCGAGACCGACCGGGCGCAGGTCGTTGCCGACGACGCCGACCTGCACGACGTGGTCCGCATGGGCTCGCGCGTGCGCTATCGCGACGACGAGACCGGCGACGTCAGGGAAGTCGTGCTGGTGTATCCGCACGAAGCCGACATCGCGCTCCGCCGCATCTCGGTGCTGACGCCGGTCGGCGCCGCGCTGATCGGATTGTCGGTCGGCCAGACGATTGATTTTCAGACACCGAGCCATCAGACGCGTGCGGTGACGATTTTGGCGGTGGCGCATCAGGGCTAGCGGCACGGCATCGCGATCGGTGACACATACGGCGTGAGGGTGCCACCGGCGGGTAGACTCCCTCCCCCCTTGCGGGGGAGGGTTGGGGAGAGGGGTGCCACACGGCAGGCTCTCGCAACATCTCTGCGGCACACAATCAACGTTGTGAAAGCGGCGCGCACGTCGATCATCTCACTCGGGGCCACCCCTCTCCCCACCCTCCCCCGCAAGGTCCCCGCAAGGGGGGAGGGAGCCTGACTGGTGTGCTCACCTCACTTGGGCAGGGCGCGATATGCGAGCGCTCGGCAAGTGCTCGGCGACCACGGCTCACGCCGCGAGATGGCAGCTCTGCCCCATCTCGAGGCCGTGCCGGCGGCCGCGCGCGATGCCTTCGGCGATCGCTTTCACGACAAGCTCGGCGTCGTCAGGTGACAGGTAATCGAGCGGCTGCCAGGCGCGCAGGATGTCGCGCGCGCGATCGAGGTCGCCATAGATTGCAAGGCGAGGAGGCGATTTGTTCAGCATGTCGGTGGCTCCGAGCCGCAGCTCCGCCAGCCTAGCTCAACTAACCAGGCCGAGCCATGCGTTCGCGAGTCGCGATTTCGCGCTTTGCCGATCGCCGATGCATGGCGAGGGCGCGCTTCGCAACCCTCGCCATCAACGCGATTACTCCGCGCCGGAGCCGCCCTGCACGATCTTCTCGTTCAGCTTCTGATCGACGGTCTCGACGGTGCGGTCGATCTCGGCGCTGGGGTTGCCGAGCTGGTGCGAGATCAGCTTCACCAAGAGGTCGACGCGCTCGATGAACGGCGCGCCGGCCGCGACCGCGCGGGCCGCCGACGACGGCTTGAGCAGGCTTTCCGCCGCCTTGGCATATTTCGCGAACGGCACCTGATCGGCCGGGTCGGCGCCGAGCTTGCGCGCGATGCCGTCGACATGGTCGTAGATCGCCTGCGAGCGGTTGAGATCGCCGTGCACGGCGTCGCGGATCGATTGCGGCTCAGTCGGCGTGATGCAGCGGTAGTTGCCGGTCAGCAGCATCGACCATTTGGCCAGCGGCACGAATAGCGAGTCAAATACTTTCAGCTTCACCGGAACGTCCTGGCCGGCGAGCGTCACCGCATCGATGTCGGCTTCCAGCTCGCGCAGCACCTTGTTGTGCTTGTCGTCGGCGAAGGCGGAGGCCTTGAAGTTGGTCGGCAGGCCGACATGCAGCACGTTGGCCTTCTCCTCCGGCGGACGGAACGCTTGCGGATCCGGCGAGCACAGCGTGACGAGACCCGGCTCGAAGCGTTCCCACACCTGCGCGTTGGTGTAGGCCTCCTCGAGGTCCATGCCGGCGAGCGCGGGGATCCGCTTCAGATACGGCAGCGGCGGCATGTTCATGATCGACAGGCACGGCAGCTTCGCCGCCGCGATCTTGATCATCAGCACCCGCACCGTGTGGTTGGTGTATTGCGGCTCCTGCATCGCAAGACCGACCATGTCGTAGCGCGACACGTCGACATCGGCGGGCGTGACGGCGTCGAGCTTGCCCGGCAGGTCGCGCGAGAAGATCGAGCGATGCTCCTTCTCGTCGCGCAGCTTGATCCGCACCTCGGTGCCTTCGCGGTTGATCAGGTCAGCGGTGTTCTTGCGGCACACCAGGGACACATTGTGCCCCGCCATCAAGAGCTTGGTCCCCAGCAGGGAGCCGTAGGAGGCCCCAAGAATCAGAATGTTACGCGCCATGCTCTCTCCAAAAGACCGCTGGTGTATGGTATGCCACCGTCTATCGCAGATCGACAAGCGGCTGCCAAGCGGATTATCTCGCGTGCGGATTATCGTTCCGCGATCAGGAAGGGCATTCGAGCTTGCAAGTCGCCGCCGACCCGACGGACCGGGCTGAAGAAATCCTGGTCTCAGCTTCCCGCCTGTTTGCCCGCCACTCCTATGCCAACGTGACGATGGAGCAGGTCGCGGCGTCGGTTCGGGCCGTGCCGGGCGCGCTGTACCACTATTTCCGCGACAAGGAAGACCTGATCTTCCACTGCTATCTGCGGGGCCTTGCGATCTACCGGCACGAAATCGAAGCGGCCGCCGAGCCAGGGATCGACGGGCTCGAGATCGTCAGGCGCTTCGTGCGCGGCCGGCTGCGGCCTGAAGGCCAGCGAATGATCCTGTTCACCGATATCGATGCGCTGGCCGCACCCTACAGCAGCGAGGTCCATGCCAAACGCTGGCGGAACGCCGCGCTGCTGGCGAATATCCTGGAGCGAGGCGTGGTGGACGGCTCGATCGCCTGCGACGAGCCGCAGCTCACGGCAGTGGCGCTGATCTCCATCCTGGACTGGGTGCCGTTCTGGCTGTCCGAACGCGACTACTACACGCGGCAACAGGCGATCGACGCCATCGACGACATCATCACGCACGGCGTGTACCGGCGCGAGATCGCACTTCCCGGCATGCCCGAACCGCTCAGCCTTGAGCCTTTCCTCGCGTCCCGCGCGGCAATGAACAAGCGGGCGGCGAAGTTCGACAGGATGCTGTCGATTGCGTCCGACAGCTTCAATCGCAGGGGCGCGTCGGGCACGTCGCTCGAGAGCATCGCTGCCGATGCGGGCATCACCCGCGCCGGCATCTACTATCATTTCAGCGAAAAAGAGAGCCTGCTGCTGGCTTGCCTGCGACGCGGGCTCGCCGGCGAGGTCAGCATTCGCGAGCACCTGCAGGAGCACAGCCTCGGGGCGTTCGACCACATCGTGCAGAGAATCCGCCTGCTGCTGATGCTGCACGACACGCCCTGCGGCCCCAAGGCGACCTACCACAACATCAACTATCTCAACGACGCTGATCGGAAGGAATATGTCGGCCAGGTGCTGGCGACGATCCGGCGAGACCAGGACAGCTATCAACGCTGGATCGACGAGGGTCGCTTCCGCCGCATCGATACATATTTCGCCGAGCGGATTTTAACCGGCATGGGGCATTGGTATCCGATCTGGTTCAAGACGCGGCGTGACTGGTCTGCCGTCGAGATCGCCGATCACTTCGCGCGGCTCTTCCTCTCGGGCCTCAAGCCGCGCCGGCCGGCTTGAATCGCCAATTCGCGTGCCGCCGCTATAATGCCTCCCGGACCAGGCTCGTCTCGCCGGAATTCGGACGACGTCGGTTCCAAACGAGCTGGCGAACGCCTCATCCAAAAGTTTACTTGCGGTTCAAATCTACGCCGGATCTCGCGGCACCTCGAAACATTTATAGCCTATAACATTATAATACCTCGCGCGAAAACTTGACGCAGTATTCAAAGCGAAAGTTGCGGAGGCTCGGCAATTGAGGTTATGAGACGGCTTCGATCGCTGAAGATCAAGAAACACGAGCAAGGGAGAAAGCAGGATGCGTAGGCTGATCGTTGCTGCCACGGCAGCACTGACGGTGTTGGGAGGCGCGGCGTCCGCGCAGGAATCCATCAAGATCGGCTACATCGATCCGCTCTCCGGCGGCGGCGCCAGCGTTGGCGAAGGCGGCCTGAAGACGTTCCAGTATCTCGCCGACGAGTTGAACGCCAAGGGCGGCATCCTCGGCCACAAGGTCGAGATCGTTCCGCTCGACAACAAGACCAATCCGCAGGAAAGCCTGGTGCAGGCGCAGAAGGCGGTCGACGCCGGCGTCCACTACATCACCCAGGGCAACGGCTCGTCGGTCGGTGCTGCGCTGGAAGACTTCGTCACCAAGCACAATTCGCGCAACCCCGGCAAGGAAGTGCTGTACTTCAACTATGCCGCGGTCGATCCGAGCATGACCAACGAGAAGTGCAGCTACTGGCATTTCCGCTGGGATGCGAACTCGGACATCAAGATGGAAGCGCTGACCAACTACATGAAGGGCCAGCCGTCGATCAAGAAGGTCTACCTGATCAACATGGACTATTCGTTCGGCCAGTCGGTGCGCACGGCTGCGCGCAAGATGCTGGGCGAAAAGCGGCCCGATATCCAGGTCGTCGGCGACGAACTGCACCCGATGCTCAAGGTCACCGACTTCTCGCCCTACATCGCCAAGATCAAGGCGTCCGGCGCCGACACCGTCGTGACCGGCAACTGGGGCCAGGACTTCGCGCTGCTGCTGAAGGCGGCGGCTGACGCCGGCCTCAAGGTCAACTGGTACACCTATTATGCCGGCGGCGCCGGCGGACCGACCGCGATCAAGCAGACCGGTCTCGAGAACCAGGTGTTCCAGATCAGCGAAGGCGTGCCGAACTCCGGCAACAAGGCGGCGATGGATTTCGAGAAGGACTTCCGCGCCAAGACCGGCATTTCCGTGTGGTATCCGCGCGCGGTCAACGAGATGCGGATGTTCAAGGCGGCCGCCGAGAAGGCCAACTCGATCGACCCGGTGAAGGTCGCAGCCGCGCTCGAAGGCATGAAGTTCGACGTGTTCGACGGCGGCGAGGGCTTCATGCGCAAGGACGATCACCAGTTCTTCCAGCCGATCATCATCTCCTCGTTCGGCTCGCTGGCCGACAAGACCAAGGAGCCGTTCGACGAGGAAAACACCGGCTGGGGCTGGCACATCGTCTCCAAGATCGACACCGCGCAGACGATGCTTCCGACCACCTGCAACATGAAGCGGCCCTGATCGGCTCCTTCCATCATTCCGGGGCGGTCCGCAGGACCGACCCCGGAGACCAAAGATTCCGGGTTCGATGCTTGGCATCGCCCCGGAATGACTGGTGATAAATTTCCTTCGACAGGTCTTTGATCACGTGAACCGTTCCCAGCTCAAACGGGTGCCCCGTGGCTGAACTCATCGTCATCTCGACGCTTAACGGCGTGCTGTTCGGCATGCTGCTGTTCCTGCTGTCCAGCGGACTCACCGTCATCTTCAGCATGATGGGCGTGCTGAACTTCGCGCATGCCAGCTTCTACATGCTGGGCGCGTTCTTCGGTTATCAGCTCACCCGCTGGATCGGCTTCTGGCCGGCGCTGGTGATCGCGCCGCTGCTGGTCGGCGTGGTCGGCATGGGCGTCGAGCGCTACGGCCTGCGCAACACCCACAAGCACGGCCATGTCGCCGAGCTGCTTTTGACCTTCGGACTTGCGTTCGCGATCGAAGAGATCGTCTCGATGATCTGGGGCAAGAGCCCGGTCGACTACCGGGTCCCGGCAGTGCTCGACTTCCCCGCCTTCACCATCTTCTCCACCAATTACCCCGCCTACAAGATCTTCATGCTTGTGGTGTCGGTCGTGATCTTCATCGCACTGCTGGTCACCTTGAAGCGGACGCGGGTCGGCCTCATCGTGCAGGCCGCGCTGACTCATCCGAGCATGGTCGGCCATCTCGGCCACAATGTCGGCCGCGTGTTCATGCTGGTGTTCGGCGTCGGCAGCGCGCTGGCGGGTCTTGCCGGCGTCATCGCCGGTCCCTCGCTGGTGACGCAGTCCGACATGGCCGCGCTGCTCGGCCCGATCCTGTTCGTCGTCATCGTGTTCGGCGGCCTCGGCTCGCTGCCCGGCGCCTTCATCGCCTCGCTGCTGATCGGGTTGATCCAGACCTTTGCGGTCGCGCTCAACGGCTCGCTCGCCAGCGTGTTCGGTCCGCTCGATCCGAGCCTCGGCCCCTCGCCGCTCACCGACATCTGGAACGTCACGATCGCGCAGATCGCGCCGATCCTGCCCTATCTGCTGCTGGTGCTGGTGCTGATCTTCCGCCCGATGGGCCTGTTGGGGACGCGCGAGTCATGACGGACGCTCCCACGCCCTCCCTCGCCGCGGCCAAGCAGGAGCCCGGCGGCGTCCTCGGCTTCTATGGTGTCTGGCTGCTCGCAGCCATAGCGCTGGTCGTGCTGCCGCTGATCTTCTCCTCCGGCGGCTCGCTGACCTCGTTCTGCCTGATCGGCATCGCGATCATCTTCGCGCTGTCCTACAACATCCTGCTCGGCCAGACCGGGCTGCTGTCGTTCGGCCACGCCGTACAGTACGGCCTCGGCGGCTTCCTCGCCGTGCATGTCATGAATGCGGGTGCCAATCACAACTGGCCGATCCCGCTGCCGGTGATCCCGCTGGTCGGCGGCATCGGCGGCATGGCCTTCGCGCTTTTGGTCGGCTGGGTCATGACAAAGCGCGCCGGCACGGTGTTTGCGATGATCTCGCTCGGCATCGGCGAGCTGGTCGCCTCGTCGTCGCTGATCCTGCGCAGCGTGTTCGGCGGCGAATCCGGCATCACCACCGACCGCACCTCGCTGATGCCGATGTTCGGCTGGACCTTCGGGCCGCAGATCCAGGTCTACTATCTGATCGCGTTCTGGGTGCTGGTCTCGGCGATCGCGATGTACGCGCTGACCCGCACGCCCTTGGGCCGCATCTGCAACGCGGTGCGCGACAATCCGGAGCGCGTCGAGTTCATCGGCTACGATCCGCACGTGGTGCGCTATCTCGCCTACATGTTCGCGGGCTTCTTCGCCGGCATCGCCGGCGGACTGACCGCGATCAATTTCGAGATCGCCAACTCCGCCTATCTCGGCGCCACCCAATCGGGCCTCGTGCTGTTCTCGGCGTTCATCGGCGGCACCGCCTATTTCTTCGGTCCGATCCTCGGCGCCATCCTGGTCACCTATCTGCAACTCGGGCTGACCAGCGTCACCTCGGTCTGGCAGCTCTATTTCGGCGTCATCTTCATCGGCATCGTGATGTTCGCACCTGGCGGCATCGCCGGCATCCTGATGAAGCACCGTCCGCTGATCCGCGCCGGCACGCTCGGTACCGTGATCCCGTCCTATCTGGTCGCGGTGATCCCGACGCTGGCGTTTGCGCTCGGCATCATCCTGACCATCGAAACCGTCGCGCGCTTCTCGGGCGGCGACGTCATCAACCTGCTCGGCATCCCCTTCGTCGCCACCGCGCCGACGACCTGGGCGGCCGCCGCGGTTCTGGTGGTCGGCGGCTTCCTGGTCGCGCGCATCACCTGGCGGCGCGTTGCCGAGGCCTGGGACCGCGCCGCGACGGTGGCCCGTGATCGGGGGTATCTCGCATGACCGCTGCCATCCAAGTCAACGCCGTCGAGAAAAGCTTCGGCAATGTCCAGATCATCCGCGACCTCAACTTGAGCGTCGCCAAGGGCGAGCGTCACGCCATCATCGGCCCGAATGGCGCCGGCAAGTCGACGACGTTCAACCTGATCAGCGGCCACATCAAGCCGACCTCGGGCGAGATCCGCCTGAACGGCGAGGTGACCTCGGGCCTGCGGCCGTTCGAAATCAACCGGCGCGGGCTGTCGCGCTCGTTCCAGGTCACCAACGTGTTCGCCCGCATGACGGTTTGGGAGAACGTCCGCTGCGCCGTGCTGTGGGCGACCGGCCACCGCTATGCGTTCTGGAAGAACGTCGACAGTCTGCCCGAGGTGAAGCAGCGCACCGCGCAGATCCTCGACGATATCCATCTCAGCCATCGCCGCGACGTGCCGGCGGGCTTGCTCACCTACGCCGAGCAGCGAGAGCTCGAGATTGGCATCACGATCGCCGGCGGCGCCAGCGTCATCATGCTGGACGAGCCGACCGCGGGGATGAGCCACGCCGAGACCGAACGCGCCGTCGCGCTGATCCGCCGCCTTACCGAGGGCCGCACGCTCGTGATCGTCGAGCACGACATGAGCGTGGTGTTCGGCCTCGCCGACCGCATCTCGGTGCTGGTCTACGGCCACATCATCGCCTCCGGGACCCCTGAGGAAATCCGCGGCAACCCGAAGGTCAAGGAAGCCTATCTCGGCGAGGAGGTCGACTGATGCTCGAAGTCAGGAATCTTCACGCCTATTACGGCAAGAGCCACATCCTGCAGGGCGTCGATCTCGATATCGCCGCAGGCGAGGTGGTGAGCCTGCTCGGGCGCAATGGCGTCGGCCGCTCGACCACCGTCAAGGCGATCATGGGCGAGGTACCGCCGCAGGGCACCATCCGCTTCAAAGGCCAGGACATCGCTGGCCTGCCGAGCCACAAGATCGCCCGCCTCGGGCTCGGCTACGTGCCGGAGCATCGCGACATCTTCCCGAGCCTGACGGTGCGCCAGAACCTGATCCTCGGCATCAAGGACCCGCGCCGCCCCGGCAAGTGGCGGCTGCAGGAGATGCTCGACATGTTCCCCAACCTCGCCCGCCGCGCCGACACGCCGGCCGGCGTGCTGTCGGGCGGCGAGAAGCAGATGCTGACCACCTGCCGCACCCTGCTCGGCGATCCCGAATTGATGATGATCGACGAGCCGACCGAAGGACTGGCGCCGCTGATCGTGCAGCAGGTCGGCGAGCTGATCGCGCGGATCGCGAAAGCCGGCGTCGCCATCCTCCTTGTCGAGCAGAAGCTGTCGATCGCGATGAAGATCTCGAACCGGGTCTACATCATGGGCCACGGCCGCGTGGTGTTCGAAGGCACGCCAGAGCAGCTCAAGTCTAACGCCGCCATTCGCGAGGAATGGCTCGAGGTGTGAGGCGGACAGCCTCCACAATCCGCGAACATCGGCTGTTGGACTACGCAGGCGCCTCTTTCTCGATCAGAGTCGCGCGGCTCCCCTCGATTCCTTGCGTCCGAACCGAACGCCGCGCGGTGAATCGCCGAAGCGAGCCCGGAACAAGCGGTTGAAATGCGAAACGTCCGAGAAACCCACCTCCAGCGCGACATCGGAGATTCGCCGACGGCCGGCATCGGACCCGGTGAGCAGCTGGAACGCCCGTTGAAGGCGCAACTCATTGAGGCGCTCGGTGAACGATGATCCCGACGACGCCATCAGGCGCTGCAGATAGCGGGACGAGATGCCCTGCCCGCGTGCGGCCGTCTGAACGCTAAGTCCGGGCTCCTCGAAGTGGTGGGCGATGTAGTCGAGTGCTGCACTCTGCCGCGCAGCTACGACGGCGCTCGCACTGCTCTCGCCCAACGCAGGACACTCGTCGATTGCGAGCGCGACGAGATCATGGATGTGGCGCACGACCGTCTCACGAAGTCCGGGAGCGCTCAGGGCTCCCGTCTTGAACACCGACTTCAGATATGCCGTGAACAAGCGGAATGCTTCCGTTTGGTGCCGGATCGGCCGCATGGCCAGGCCTTCCACATCCGTCACGCGTTGCGCAAGCGCCGCGCGTGGCACGGCCAGGCCGAATTGCAGTCCTTCGACATAAGTCACGCTGACGGGCTCGGAATGCAGAATTGCGATCGCATCGGTGCCGCGAAGCTCAACGTCCTCGCCGCACTGCGACAGCCGACTTCTCGCGGACGAGCAGACGATGACACCAATGGAGTCATCGCCATCGGCAAGGTTCGCTCGCAAGCGCGCGAAACGCATGGACGTGCCTTTCAGCGCGAGCGTACGCAAGCCCTGAACCGCGTGCAGCGACGCATCGGCCTGGAACGGAACGTCCGATAGAGGTTCGATATCGGCGTGCACGATGCATCGTGCAAAGTGCTCGCGCCATAGCGGGACCCGGATACGCTCCGGATGGTCGCGCGTCGAAAATCGATACGATGAAAAATCGGCTGCGTCCGTAGCCATGGGGACCTCCAGCCTTCACAAAACATCAGAACGGAATGCTGCGGCAGGCCGCAGCCACTATCTGCATTTTGCAATTCACGCACCGACCTAAGCTCGATCCGTGCGCATGAGTCCAAGAAGCCACGCTACCGGTCTGCTAGTCTCACTCGCCTGTGATTGATGCTGATGTGAACTGGTTCACTCGGTGATCAGGATATTCCGGATATAAAATTTGTGAAAGTCGCAGCCATATTTCTCCTTTAAGAGGAGGCGGTCGCGACAGCTCTATTTATAATTGCTGCCATCGGATTGAGTTTGGATATTCCTAGCAACGTGCAAAGCGAAAATCAGCTTTACGAACTTGCTGGCGGATCGATCGAACTCAAGGAACTGCGGGCAGGCAGGTATTGTGAAATCGAGTCTATTTTTGCTGCCATAGCGACATCGCTGGCAGACATCCCCGGCACCGCTTTTTGCCGCCGGTTGAAATGGTCGAAATCTGTCACGTGGGAAGTTAACCTCAGTGATCAAGAAGGCGTTCGATCATGCCCACCATATTCGATATGCTTTATCATGAATACTGTCGCGCCCGCCTCGCCGAGATGCGGAAGCAGCTTTTGATACCGGTCATCGGCGAAATCATGCAGACGCCGTCGGAAGACAGCGATCCTGCCGGCCCCCGTGATTGCGACTGGCCGACGAAAACGTCGCCGACCCTCGGGTAGCCGGAGCACATAATCCCAAGAGTTGACCGGAGGCTGGACCGGCACGCGCGCCTCGGACCATCCGAGCGCCCCATGGGCCATTGCCCGATGAGGCCGTGTGCGCACGCCGGACAGATCGACAAATGCATGATCGAACACATAGCTCGAAGCGATTGATCGGCGAAACTCCGCCGGAGTTCAGATCGACCGGCCGCGACCCGCGCATCGATATCTGTCGCGGCATCGCGTTATGGTGGATCTTTCTCGATCACATCCCGAACAACGTCGGAAGCTGGCTGACGCTGCGCAACTACGGCTTCTGCGATGCCGCCGAGATATTCATGTTCATCTCCGGCGTCACCTGCGCGCTTGCTTACGGCAGGGCGTATCAGCGCGAGGGCTGGAGGCACATGATCGGCCGTTCGCTGCGGCGGGGATGGGACATCTATGCCGCCTTCCTGCTGCTGACGCTCGCCTGCGCCATCCTAGTCTACCTCGCAGGCAGCGATCGCCTTGCCGACGCGAGCAATACGCGGATTCTACTCGAGTACCCGGGCGGGACACTCGCACACGCCGCGGTCTTGCAGTACCGCCCGGTCAATACCGATGTCTTGCCGGTTTTTGTGATCTGTCACGTCTTGTTCGCACCGCTGTTGTGGCTGCTGCTGCGCGCGCCGAACGTGACGCTCGGCCTTTCGTTGTTGCTCTACGGACTGGTGCACATCTTCGGATGGAGGACTCCTGCCTGGCCCGACGGCGCCTGGTTCTTCAATCCAATGGCCTGGCAACTCCTCATTGTGCTGGGCGCATGGTACGTCATCGCCGGGCAAAAGATCCGAAGCTGGGCGACATCGCGCACTGCGCTCGTTCTCGCCGTTCTCTATCTGGCGCTCGGCCTGATCCTTGCACTGGGTCGGGACATCAAGCCGCTGGCTCCTTTGACGGACCTGCTGTTTCCATTGGACAAATCGAATCTCAGCCCGTTGCGGCTGCTGCATTTCCTGGCCCTTGCGATCGTTGCGTTGCGGCTCGTTCCGCAGAACTGGCGAGGACTATCGACGCCGGTGCTGCGCAGCGCGCGGTATTGTGGCGAGAACTCGCTGCCGATCTTTTGTCTCGGGGTTCTGCTGGCACTGGTCAGCCAACTTGATCTGTTCGACATATCGAACTGGCCTTCGATTCAAATCGCCCTCAGTTCTGTGGGAGTCTTGCTGATGATCGTGCTCGCGACGCTGCTGGATGCGCTCGGCACCCGGCGCGAACGGAAAGTTCGGGATCGCGCAGGCCGGACTGCTCTTGGCCAGTCTCGGAACGCACGCAACGTCCGCGTCCATGCCGCCTTTGAGGGCTGAGGGACGTTGCGCATCCTTGCGTGTCCGCCTTAGCCCGGCCTGATCAACGCCACGACATCCCCAGCACGCAACGTCTGCCCCGGCTTCACCGGCACCGACGCGATACGGCCTACCGCCGGCGAGAGCACCGAAATCTCCATCTTCATGGACTCGATGATGGCGAGCACGTCGCCGGCCGCGACCTTGGCACCCTCCTCGACCGGGATCTTCTAGATGTTGCCGGGTACTTCGGAGAAGGCGCCGATTTGGCCATCGGGAATGCCGGTCGCGACGGCGCTCGCATCGACCGATTCGGCCGGCGCCTCGTCGAGCGTCATCTCACGCCGGCGCTGGCGCTCGACATCGAATGCCACCTGCTGGGTCGCCTTGAACGCAGCGATCGACGGCCACGCGTTGTCGGGGCCGAGACGACAGGCTGAATGTGCTGGCCAAGCCCGCGGCCACGCTGCTCAAGCACGCTTGAAACGCCACGTCCGGGCAAAGCGGCACGGATCGGGTCAGGCCGGAGCGCGGGCGGGCTTCCTGTATTCCGCGGTCTCGGCGCGAACCAGCTCGCAGAATTCAAGCGCAAGACGGCTGCGCGGCCGTTGCGACGGAAACAGCAGCACAGTGGTGAGCTCCAGCCGCGGCGTGAACGGCTTGAGCACGATCCGGGCGCTGGCAAAATCCCGCGCCACGACAGGATCGACGATCGAGAAACCCAGCCCCTGCGCAACCAGAGCGCAGCGCTGCATACTGTACTGAATCTCCGCCACCGTTCTGACCTCGGCCCCGGCGTCTTCGAAGGCACGCTCGAGGCGCGATCGGTGCGGCGCGCCAGGTGCCGGGGCAATCATCGCCTCGCCGTGCAGGTCCTTCGGCATGATCAACCGCTTGGACCGCAGCCGGTGCTGACGCGGCAGCACGCAGACGGCGTCGGTCGTCATCAGCAGTTCGTCATCGACCGCCGCAAAGCCCGACTGGGGTCGTGCCAGCCCGACATCGCACTGGCCTGCAGCAACCAGACTCCAGACCCGTTCAGGACTATGCACGGCGACCGACAACATGATGCCAGGGTTCTTCCTGGAGAATTTGCTGACGATCCGCGGCATCAATGAATAGGTGAATGCGGGAAGGCAGGCGATCCTCAGCGTCCCGCTGCCCCGCGCGCGAATGCCGCGCGCCGCACGCGCCAGATACTCCAGCCCGGCTTGGTTGCGCTCCACCTCATGCAGGAATATCTCGCCTTCCGGCGTCAACGTGACGCCGCCTCGTCCGCGTTCAAACAGCGCGAAGCCGATCTCGCGCTCCAGCCGCGCGATGGCGCGACTGACGAAGGGCTGCCCGATCCGCAGGCTCAGGGCCGCCTTGGTGATTCCGTTGTGACGCACGACCTCGCGAAACAGGTCAACGTGTCTCGGATTCAGGGCATGACCAATCTGCATATGAACTGCCATTTCGGTCATTTGACGGCATATTGGTTCGGTGCGTCAATAGGGCATGCAATTCGTGGACAACCATGCCGCCTTGGCCACCGACCGCATCCTGCTGACCAGGATCCACGGTTCTGAAGTCTCACGGGTAAAGCCGCTCGGGGACCCCGGCATGCTTCGGCAGCTCGATCGCGGCGGCTCCGGTCAGGCGGCGGCGGCGCGCGCGGCGGCCACGCTGAGCTGCGCGAACGTCGCGGCCGCGCTTGCGATCGAGGACGCCGAGTCCGGCGACATCATCGGCCTTACCGCTTTCGCAGCACTTGAGCCGGAGGAGAAGCGGGCGACGCTTGCGCCGATCTGGAGCAGCGGACGATTGGACGAGGTCCTGCTCGTGAGTCATGTCGCGCATCTTATGACGCGGCATGCTTTCGAGGTGCTCGCCGTCGAGCGGGTCGAGGTGCATCTGGATTGGCATCTGCGACGTACGCTTGAGCTCTACACCGGCCTTGGCTACCACTGCGAAGGACGGCTTCGCGCCTATTTTGCTTGCGATGAGGGTCCATCCGCCGACGCTGCGGTCCTCAGCGTGGTGCGCTCCGGATGGCCTGCCATCGCCGACCGACAGCGCCGGCTCCTCGCCAACGAGGCGTGGCGAGGTCGGCTTCCGTCCGATCGTCCCCCATAGTGCAACGTCGGGGACAGGACCGCAGCAGATCGCTCGTGACGTGGAACTATTCCGGCCGGATCAACGACACGACATCCCCCGCGCGCAACGTCTGCCCCGGCTTCACCGGCACCGACGCGATGCGGCCCGCCGTTGGCGAGAGCACCGAGATCTCCATCTTCATGGACTCGATGATGGCGAGTGTGTCACCGGCGGCC
This sequence comes from Bradyrhizobium sp. CER78, assembly GCF_029846235.1. Taxonomy (GTDB): domain Bacteria; phylum Pseudomonadota; class Alphaproteobacteria; order Rhizobiales; family Xanthobacteraceae; genus Bradyrhizobium. The sequence continues at coordinate 73,452 of NZ_JARVWP010000021.1, read as the reverse complement.
ACCACGGCGCCCTCCTCGACCAGGATCTTCCAGATATTGCCGGGCACCTCGGAGAACGCTCCGACCTGGCCATCGGGGATACCCGTCGCTGTCGCGCTCGCATCGACCGATTCCGCCGGCGCCTCATCGAGCTTCATCTCGCGCCAGCGCTGACGCTCGGCGTCGAACGCCGCCTGCTGCGTCGCCTTGAACGCGGCGATCGACGGCTGCGCACCGGCCAATGTTCTGGCATAGTCGGAGTAGGAGAACTCGCCCTGCTCGATCCTGATGTCGTATTGCCCGTGCGGAAATGCGGCGCGCGCGTCCAAGAGCTCGTCGGCGTCGACCGGGAAGAAGCGGATCTTGTCGAAGAACCGCAGCAGCCAGGGATGGCCGGACTCGAACACCGGCGTCGTGCGCCAGCTGTTCCAGACCTGGATGGTGCGGCCGAACAGCTGGTAGCCGCCCGGCCCTTCCATGCCGTAGATGCACATATAGGCGCCGCCGATCCCGACCGCGTTTTCCGGCGTCCAGGTCCGCGCCGGATTGTACTTGGTGGTCACGAGGCGATGCCGCGGATCGAGCGGGGTCGCCACCGGCGCGCCAAGATAGACGTCGCCGAGGCCGAGCACGAAATAATCCGCGTCGAACACGATGCGGCGAACATCGTCCTCGCTGCCGAGGCCGTTGATGCGCCGGATGAACTCGACATTCGACGGACACCACGGCGCATCTGACCGCACCAGCTCCTGATATTTGCGCATCGCAAGCTCGGCCTGCGGATCGCGCCACGACAGCGGCAGATGCACGGTGCGGCTCGGCACTCGCATCGCATCGACCGGGGGCAGTTCACGCTCGATCTTGCGCAGCACGTCGAGCAGTTTTCCGCGTGACAGCGCCGTGCCGTCATAATGGATCTGCAGCGAGCGGATGCCGGGCGTCAGATCGATCATGCCGCCGAGCTTTGCCTCTTCCAGCGCCTGCGCCAGCACATGCACGCGCAGCCGCAGCGCGATGTCGAGCTCCATCGGACCATATTCGACCAGGAGATTGTCGTCGCCGGCGCGGCGGTACACCACCGGGATCGGACCGTCATCATTGCGGCCGACAATGGCCGAACCGAGTTCGGACGCACGCAGCACCGTGGGCCCGGCAACCGGATCGTCGCGTTTCACCGGCACGAAGCGCGCGGTGTCGCCCGGCCGGAGTTGGCCAACCTTCCAGAGCTCGTCGCGCGCGACCACCGCCGGACAGACGAAGCCGCCGAGGCTCGGGCCGTCGGGCCCGAGGATGATCGGCATGTCGCCGGTGAAGTCGATCGAGCCGACCGCATAGGCATTGTCGTGGATGTTCGACGGATGCAGCCCGGCCTCGCCACCATCGGCCCGCGCCCAGCGCGGTTTCGGCCCGATCAGCCGCACGCCGGTGCGGGCGCTGTTGAAGTGCACCTCATAGCTCGACGCGAACAGGGTCTCGATGTCCTCGTCGAGAAAAAAGTCCGGTGCGCCATGCGGGCCATAGACCACGCCGATCTGCCACGCCGATGTGAGCTCCGGACGCTCGTCCGCCGTTGCGCGTCGCGGCGTTGCCAGGCCCGAGGCCTCAGCACCGATATGCAGCACATCACCGGCCTTCAGCGCGCCCGTCGCATGGCCGCCGAACGCACCGAGCGCGAACACGGCGCGCGATCCGAGGATCTCGGGAACATCGATGCCGCCGCGCACGGCTAGGTACGTGCGCTGGCCCGGGCCCTTGATGCTGCCGATGACCAGCGTCTGGCCTGCACGTAGCGCGACCGGCTCGTCGTAGGCAATCTCGGTGCCGTCGAGCGATGCCTTCATGCGCGCGCCCGAGAGCGCGACGATCGCATCTGAATTGAAGCGCAAGGTGGGCCCGTTGACGGTCAACTCCAGTGCGGTCGTTTCTTCCGGATTGCCGACCACACGGTTGGCAAGCCGAAACGACCTCTCGTCCATCGGGCCGCTCGGCGGCACACCGACATGCCAGAGGTGCAGCCGGCCGGGCAATTCCTGCACCCCGCTCTGCGCGCCTGGCGCGACGACGTCGATGGTGCGGGGACGATAGGCGAATTCGCCGAGCACGCTGGTCGCCACGTGCCCGCTGCGGAACACGTCGGATGCTGCGATCGCGCGCAGATAGTCGAGATTGGTCTCGATGCCGGCGACGACCGTATCCTCGAGCGCCTGCGTCAGCTTCGCGATTGCGGCCTCGCGCGTCTCGGCGGCAACGATGATCTTGGCCAACATCGGATCGTAGAACGGCGTCACCTCGGTGCCGGTCTCGATCCATCCGTCGATCCGCGCATCCGGCGAGAAAGCGACCTGCGTCAGCCGGCCCGCGCTCGGGCGGAAGCCGGCGCCCGGGTTCTCGGCATAGAGCCGCACCTCGATCGCCGCGCCCTTGGGCGCCAGCGTGCCCGCATGCGCCAGCACGTCCTCGCCAGCCGCCTGCCGGATCATCCATTCGACGAGATCGACGCCCGTGACCTGCTCGGTGACGGGATGCTCGACCTGGAGGCGGGTGTTGACTTCGAGGAAGTAAAACTCCTCACGCGCGACGTCGTAGATGAACTCCACGGTCCCGGCGGATTCGTAAGCGACGGCTTTGCCGAGCGCTACCGCGGCCGTGTGCAGCCGTCGGCGGGTCTCGGCCGTGAGCCCCGGCGCGGGCGTCTCCTCAAAAACCTTCTGGTTGCGCCGCTGCAGCGAGCAGTCGCGCTCGCCGAGCGCCACCACGTCTCCCTTGCCGTTGCCGAAGATCTGCACCTCGATGTGGCGGGCTCGCGCAACGAACCGCTCGAGATAGACCCGAGCATCGCCAAAACTCGCCCGCGCCGTGCGCTGCACGGATTCGAAGCGCTCGCGCAGCGTCGCCATGTCGTGGCAGAGCTGCATGCCGATGCCGCCGCCGCCCGCCGTGCTCTTCAGCATCACCGGAAAGCCGATCATGTCTGCTTGTTGCACCGCCTCGTCGATGGTCTCCAGCAGGCCGGAGCCCGGTAGCAGCGGCACGCCGCTCCGCTCCGCGATTTCACGCGCCTTGTGCTTGAGGCCGAAGGCGTCGAGATGCTCCGGCCGCGGCCCGATGAACCTGATGCCGTGCTCGGCGAGCCGCTCGGCGAAGCGGCGGTTCTCCGACAGGAAGCCGTAGCCGGGATGCACCGCCTGCGCGCCGGTCGCAAGGCACGCCGCCATGATGGCATCGACGTTGAGATAGCTTTCGGCGGCAGGCGCCGGACCAACGCGCACCGCCTCGTCGGCCTCGAGAACCGGCCGGGTGAAGCGGTCGGCATCGGAATAAACCGCGACCGAAGCGATGCCCATTTGGCGCAATGTTCTGCCGATCCGCCCGGCGATCTCGCCGCGGTTGGCAATCAGGACCTTGCTGAACATGCCTCACGCCTCCGGCTCGAAGATCGTGACTTGCACCGGCGTCGGAAAGAAACCGTTGCAGGGATTGTTGATCTGCGGGCAGTTCGAGATCAGGCACAGCACGTCCATCTCGGCGACTAGCTCGATGGCGTCGCCGGGCTTGGAGACGCCGTCGACCACGGTGAAGTTTCCGGCGGGATCGATCGGCACGTTCATGAAGAAGTTCAAATTCGGCACGATGTCGCGCTTCGACAGGCCGTATTTCGCGGCTTCCAGCACAAAGTTCTCGCGGCAGGCGTGCTGGTAGCGGGTCTGGTGCCCGAACCGCACCGTGTTGCTCTCGCAGGAGCAGGCGCCGGCCGATGTGTCGTGCAGGCCGCAACTGTCGGCGGTGACGCGCAGCATCACGCGGCCTTCGTTGGACATGATCCTTGTGCCGAGCCCGACATAGGCCGAGCCCTGTGCGCGCAGCGTATCCTGGCCGCTGTAGCGCTCGCCGAAATCATCGGCACGGTAGAACAGCGTATCGACCGCCTGCTGGCCGTGGGTATCGGTGATCCGCAGGGTCTGGCCCTTGCGGATGATGGCCGACCACGGCTTGCGTGCGGGAATCTCGACGTCGAGGACGACCCGGCCGGTCCGAACGGATTGCGTGGTCATCGCGCGGCTCCTTCCAGGATTTCGCCGAGATAGAGCGCGTTGTTCTCATAGGCGCGAACCGCCTCCGCGGTCGCGGTGCGGCAAAGATCGTCCGCCGCCGGCACATCGGCGCGGTAGCGCACGATTTCCACGCTCGCCTGCGGATAGGTCGCAGCAGGATCGAGCGGATGCGGACAATTTGACAGCGCGATCAGCAGATCCATCTCGGCGCGCAGATCGACGAAGTCGCCCTGCTGCCTGCGTTGCTCCGACCAGACGAACTTGCCTTCGGCGTCGATCGCAACCGGCGCGAAGAAGCTGACGCAGGGATGCACGTCGCGGCGATCGAGCCCGAGCTTGCTTGCCGCGAGAATGAAGTTGTCGCGCGTATTGCGGAAATTGCCGTCGCCGTAGCGTGCCTGGTTGGTCGCAGCCGTCGAGCCGCCCACCACGGCATCATGCGCGGCGCTGGTATCCTCGGTGATGCCGAGCAGCGCACGCCCCATGTCGGATAGCAGCACCCGTCCCTTCTGCAGCCGCGCCGCCCACTGCACCTTGATGGTGTCGGCGTGGTTGAGCCGTTCACTGGGATCGGCCGCATTCCAGGCGAGCAGGCTCACGGTCGACGTCCCCGACGTGTTGACGATCCGCAGCGTATCGCCGCGGTTCAGCCGCGTGGTCCAGTACCAGCCGGCCGGGATCACCTCGCGATGAATGATCTCATCAGTGGGGATCGGCGCGCCGTCGCGCGACGTGGGCGACGGCAACGCGCGCGGCGCATGCTCCTGCCCCGCCGCTTTCAGCTCATTGTAGCGTCGGGTGTGCGCCGCGACCTCGGCCTTCTGTTCCTCTGTGAGGATCATGGTTGCTCCTTCAAGACGAGAGCGCCGGGCCGTCCCGGCTGATGCTCCTTGCCTGACCGGGTCGTCCCGGCCGGAGCTGATTGAACCGATGACCGCAGCTCCGCGCTGCGGCGCGGGAAGATTTCGAGGTCGCGCGACACCGTGGCGCCGTAGCGCTCGCGCTCCTCGGGCCGGTTGCGTGACCGCTCCAGCGCGATCACCCGCGTCGCGAGTCCGAAGGCCTCGCTGAGGTCGTGCGTCACCATCACGACGGTGAGATGGGTCTCGTTCCAGAGCCGTTTCATCAACAGGTGGATGTCGGCGCGGATGCCCGGATCGAGCGCGCCGAACGGCTCGTCGAGCAGCAGGATCTTTGGACCGCGCATGATCGCCTGCGCCAGCGCGAGGCGCTGCTGCATGCCGCCCGACAATGCGGACGGATATTTGCTCTCCTGACCGGCGAGCCCGACCTCGGCGAGCAGCTTCATCGCATCGTCGGCGGCGGCGCGGCGCGCGATGCCGAACAGGCGGGCGGTGAACTTGGCATCGCGCAGCTCGCGGCCGAGCAAGACGTTCTGCAGCACGGTGAGATGCGGAAACACCGAGTAACGCTGAAACACCACGCCGCGATCGGCATCCGGTTCGCCGGGCAGCGGCTTGCCGTCGACCAGGATCCGGCCGCGGCTCGGCTGCTCCTCACCGAGCAGCATGCGCAGCAGTGTGGTCTTTCCGCAGCCAGACGGGCCGACCAGCGCGATGAAGGCGCGCGGCTCAACCTCCATCGTGATGCGCTCGAGCACGATGTGGTCGCCATATTCCTTCCAGACGTCGTCGAACCGGATTGCGCTCATTCCGCCCTCACCGAGGCAAACCAGGGAAACGCCTTGCGTTGCAGGACGCGCAGGCCGACATCGATCAGGAATGCGAGCAGCGTGATCCAGGCGACGTAGGGGATGATGACATCCATCGCGAGATAGCGCCGCACCAGGAAGATCCGGTAGCCGAGACCGGAATCGGACGCGATCGCCTCGGCCGCGATCAGGAACAGCCACGCCGGGCCGAGCTGCAGCCGCAGCACGTCGATCAGCCGCGGCAGGGTTTGCGGCATCGCGACGCGCAGCGCGATCTGCCAGGTCGAGGCGCCGAGCGTCTGCGCCTTGACGATCTGCTCGCGCGGCAGCTCCTGCACCTTCATGGCGAGATCGCGAATCATGCAGGGCAGCGTCCCGATCACGATCAGCGCGATCTTCGAGTTTTCCCCCAACCCCATCACGATGAACAGGATCGGCAACAGCGCCAGCGGCGGCACCATCGAGGTGACAGACACGAACGGACCGAGCAAGGCATTGGCGCCCGGCAATAGCCCGATCACGATGCCGAGCACCAGCGCCGCCACCGTCGAGATCAAAAGCGCCGACCCCAGCCGCCCGAGGCTGGCGACGGTGTCGGAGGCCATCAGATAGCTGCCGGTGCGCGGGTCGACCTCGAACGCCATCTGCTTGACCGCCTGCACCATACTCGGCAGCGCCGGCAGCAGCTTGTCGTTCGGGTTCTGCGCGAGCCGCGCGCTGGAGCCGGCGAAGTAGGCGATTGTGACCAACAGGAACGGTAGCGCGAGCAGATAAAATCGCGTCTGCCGTCCCGGCCGTATGTTCACAAGTCGCATCGTCGGCTCCTGCGTGAGGATCGCGCCGTGGCGTCAGAGCTTGCTCTCAGAGCTTGCCTTTGGCGGCTTCGTCCATGTAGGTCGGGTCGAAGCGCAGCTTGACGTTCGCCTTGTCGCCCAGCACCGACTTGTCGGCGAGCTCGATGCCGACGGCATCGGCCGATTTCGCGCCCTTGCCGAGCAGATCCTTCTCGAACAGGAACTTGCGGACCCGATCCATGGTCGCTCCAACGGTCTTGCTGCGCGTAAAGGCTTCGGCGTCGGTTGCCTTGTCGAACAGTTTGGTGGTCGAGAGCTGGCTGTCGAACCCGGCGAGGTCGGTGCCGGAGGCCTTGGCCATCGCCTCCTTGGCGGCCTTCGCGGCGGGATCGTTCGCCGTCATCCTGGACAGCGTCTCGTACCAGATGCCGACCAGCGCCTTGGCGAAATCCGGATTGTCCTTGGCAACCGCGGTGTTCACCACCATCAGGTCCATGATCTCGCCGGGGATCTGCGAGGAGTCGAACACTTTCCTGGCGTCGGGCGAGCCGAGGATTTCCGTCACGATCGGATTCCAGGTCACGACTGCATTGACATCAGGCGTCTTGTAGGCGGCCGCGATGTCGGCATCTGACGTGTTGACGACCTTGACGTCCTTCTCGCTCAGCTTGCTGGTCTCCAGCGCCCGCGCCAGCAGATAGTGCGACACCGAGAACTCGACCAGATTGACCGTCTGTCCCTTGATCGCGGCGAGGTCGGACTTGTTCTTCAGGATCACGGCATCATTGCCGTTGGAGAAGTCGCCCATCACGACGGCTGTCGTGTCGACGCCGCCGGCCGCTGGGATCGACAGCGCGTCCATGTTGGTGATGGTGACGGCATCATAGCCGCCCGCGGTGTACTGGTTGATCGATTCTACGTAGTCGTTGAACTGCTTGACCTCGATCGTGATGCCGTATTTGTCGGCCCACTTCTTGACGATGCCAGTGTCGGCCGCATAGCCCCACGGCATCCATCCGACATAGATCGACCAGGCGACCTTGAAGCTTTTCTTCGGCGCGGCGTCGGCCGCAGGCGCGGCCGCGAGCACGACCGCGCAGCCGATGACAACAGAGCGAAGGAATAAAGAGAACTTGTTCATTGCCGATCCCTCTTGCGAAACTTCACAAAAAGGGACTGGCGAAAAGACCATCGCTCCGCCAATCCCTTGGCTGACGAGGTCTCCCGGGCTTTTATCCCGCCGTGCACCTGCGGGGATGTCTCCCCCGCAAGCGGCTGCTCTCGGACCAGCATCTTGCCTGGCAAGATCGGAACCCTAGCGGCCAACTCAGCTTCTTCGATGCACGAGGCGTGCCACAGAGCCGGCGTTTGAATTTCATAGGATTTTCCAACGCGCGTCGTTCGACGGCAAAGGCGCTCTGCTCAAAAACTGCGCAGGCCTGCCCACAAATGGCTCTGTCATTTCATCGGCGTCATCAGCAGGATGACATCAAGGGGGATGTTCGATGCGTAAGCTCTTGAGTGCCCTATGCGGCAACCTCTGGCGTGGCCTGCACGGCCGCCATGGTCTTGCGCCGACGTGCGATGCCGGCGGCGCAAGGCGGTGATAGGACCGGTCAGATCTTCACGGTGTTGACCGCGACACTCTCCTTGTAGGCCGGCCGCGCAGTGACGCGGTCGAGATAGGGTGTGGCGACATCGCAGACCCCGACGCCGTAATCGATCGCCCACACCAGGCAGGTCGTCAGCAGGATGTCCGCGCTGGTGAACTGATCGCCCATCAGATATCTGCGGCCATCCGACAGCGCGACTTCCACGTGCCTGAGTTGCTGGCGGAAGTATTCCGCGGCCTTACCGACCACGTCGGGCGCATGGCCATAGATATGCGCAAGGCCCTGGAGGCCGTGGCGGCGCATCACATAGAGGCTGGTCGAGTCCAATTCGGCCACGATGAAGAAGCACCATTCCAGCCAGCGCGCGAAATCGCGGGCTTCGACCGGCACCAGCGAAACATCGGGATTGGAATAGGTGCGCGACAGGTAGGCGACGATCGCGGCGCTCTCCCCGATCGTGAAGTCGCCGTCCTGCAGCAGCGGTATCTTCTGGCGCGGGTTAAGCAGTGTGTATTCCGGCGTCTTGGTTTCGCCCGAGCGCGGCAGGATCGGCTTGCAGCGATAGTCCAGTCCCAGTTCGTGCAACGCCCAATGGGCCCGGATCGTCCGCGATGTCCCCACGCCCCACAGCGTCAGCGTCTCCGGCATGGCATCACCATTTCTCGACCGACGGCCGCAGATCGAGTTCATGGCTCCAGCCATCGCGGCTTTGCTGGTGCACGAACCAGTAGGCCTCGGCGATCGAGGATGTCTTCGTCAAGGAATCCGGCGGGATGCCTGACGCGTCGATGCCCCTGTCGGCCATCCGCTGGTGAATGGCGGGGCTGTCGACACCGGCATCGATCAGGAGATGGGCGACATGGATGTTCTTCGGCCCGAGTTCGCGCGCCATTGCCTGGGCCACGGCGCGCAGGCCGAACTTCGCGGACGCAAAGGCCGCAAAGCCGCTGCCGCCGCGCACGCTCGCGGTCGCGCCGGTGAACAGCATGGTGCCGCGACCATGCCGCAGCATGTGCCGCGTCGCCTCGCGTCCGACCAGGAATCCGGCCATGCAGGCGAGCTCCCAGGCCTTGAAGAACAGTTTTTCGCTGGTCTCGTGCAGGTCCTTCTTGACGTTCGAGCCGGCATTGAACAGGCAGACCTCGATCGGCCCGATCTCGCGCTCGACCCGCTCACACAACTCCTGCACCTCGCTCTCGCGCCGCGCATCGACGGCGAATGCATGCACCTTGCCCCCAGCGCGCGTCAGTTCCTCCACCAGCCCGCTGGATTTCGCCGGATCGCGCCGCGCGATGCACACGGAGTAGCCGCCGGCGGCGAACCGCCGCGCGACCGCGGCGCCGATCGCATCGCCCGCGCCAACCAGCAAGGCAGTCTTGTTCGTCTCGGCCATAGGACATCTCCCACCGACGGTAGTTCTTCAGTTCGACAATGCTGACGTTGCGCGGCGCGGCCGTTCAGACCGCGCGTACGGCCTTCTGCGCGATCATCGCTTCGATGGCGCCATCGCTGTAGCCGAGATCGCGCAGCACCTGTCTCGTGTGCTGGCCGATGCGCGGCGCCGGGCCGCCGATCGCCGCGGCATCGACCTCGAAGCGCGCCGCGGGCTTCGGCTGCCGCACGGTGCCGACGCCGGGCTGCTCCAACTCCGCGATCAGCCCACGGGCGACCACCTGCTCGTTGGTGATGATTTCGCCGCGCCGCAGGATCGGCGCGCACGGCACGTCGGCTGCATCGAGCCGCGCCAGCCATTCGGCGGTGGTATGCTTGCCGATATAGTCCTGCATCTTGTTGATGCGCGCCGTCGCATTGACCGAGCGCGAGGCAGGCGTCGCAAAACGCTCGTCCGCAGCAAGCTCCGGATCGCCGGTCGCCTTGCAGAAGCCCTGCCACTCCGAATCGGAGATCGTGCCGCAGGTGAGATAGCCGTCCGAGGTCTGGAACACGAGATCGGGACGATCGTTCGGATCCGACGCGGTCTGCTCGCGGCCGACCACCGTGTATTGCATCATGCTTTCGGGCCAGAGATAGGCGATCATCGCATCGAGCATCGCCACCTGGATGTGCTGGCCGCGGCCGGATTTCTCGCGGGCATACAGCGCCGCCGTGATCGCCTGCGCGGCATAGACCGCCGTCGTCTTGTCCGCGACGATGGTCCGGATCATCTGCGGGCGGTTGGTGACGGGCTGCGCCTGCACATCGCAGAAGCCCGACAGCGCCTGCACGATGGGGTCATAGACGCGCTTCTTGGCATATGGCCCGTCTTCGCCGACGCCGCTGATCGAGACATAGATCAGCCGTGGATTCTTGCTGCGCACCTCGTCCGGGCCGAGCCCGAGACGTTCCATCGTGCCGGGCCGGAAATTCTGCACCAGCACGTCGGCCTCTCGAACCAGCTTGCCCAGCACGTCGCGGCCGGCATCGGTCTTCATGTCAATCGAAAGCGAGCGCTTGCCGCGGTTCGACGAGATGAACAGCGCCGAGAACTCGCCGGTCTTGTCGACATTGGCCCGGCTGCGGCGGGTGATGTCACCGCCGATCGGCTCGACCTTCAGCACATCCGCGCCCTGGTCGGCGAGAAACATCGTCGCGAACGGGCCGGAGACGACGCCGGTCAGATCAAGTACCCGAACTCCCGCCAATGGCCCTGACATGCGTTGCTTCCTTCTCCGATGCATGGACGCGACCCATTCTCGATCGCAACCACCCCGGCTTACGACGGCGCAGCCCCAGACGCTTGCGGGAAAACGCCGCGACTTGCGGAAAAGCGCCGAAACTCAGGCCCGGCGCTGCTGCCGGAACACGGATGGGCTCATGCCCGTGGCCTGCCTGAACGCCGACGAGAAATGCTGGGCGTGGCTGAAGCCCGACGCCAGCGCGATGCTGGTCAGGCTTTCGTCGGTGTCGCTGAGGCGCCGCTTGGCCGCTTCGATACGCAGGCCGAGCACATAGCGATGCGGGCTGGTGCCCGTGCTCTCCTGGAACGCGCGCAGGAAATGCCGCTTGCTCAGGCCGGCGACATCCGACAGCGCCGACAACGAAATCGTCTCGCCGAGGTTTGCGCGGACGAACTCCTCGATCCTCCGTAGTTTCAGCGCCGGCAGTCCGCCGCGGCTCAGCGGCTTCGGAGCCTCCACGCCGCGCGACAGCCGCGCCATATGGGCCAGCGCCTGGCTGGCCCAGCCCTCGGCAAACAGATCGAACAGATTGTCGGGCGTGGCGACTTCCTGGCTGAGCTCGGCGAGACCGCGGGAGAGCTGGTCATGGCCGAACGCAATCGCCGGCCGTTCAATCAGGCCGTTGAGACGGCTTTGCACAAACAGCGGATCGAGGAAGACGACGACATAGTCGAAGGCCGGTCCGACCGACCATTCCCCCTCGATCTCGGTGCCGGCGGGGAATAGCGCGAGATTTGCTGTTTCGGAAAATTCATGTTCAACCGGTCGGCCATTGATCGTGGCCTGCAACCGCGAGCAGCCGTTGCGGAACCAGAACAGGGTCAGTTCGGGCTGGCGGAAGTGCCAGTTCATGCGGGGCCGGGAGGTCCGGCTGAGCAGCTCGACCCTGATCGGCTCTGACTTGGCGATGACCGAGGACACGAGCTCCCCGCCGACGTGGCGGACAAACCGCTCCGGACGCGCTTCCTCCATGGGACATCTCCTCCGCGTTTGGCACGGATGGTAAGTTCCAAATCAGAATTGACTATCCGACGGCGGAAATCCAGCCCCTTTGATAGCTGATCGCCAAGATGTTAGCCGGGCGGAGACGACGTTTACCCCGCGACCCGCAGCGCGGTCACTGCGACGCAGGCATTGCCGAACGGAATCAGCACCACCTGCGCGCCGTTCGGCAGTGCGATCGTCGCGAGTTCACCGAGCGCGCCGCTTTGCCCGTTGAGCTTGGCGAGTTCGGCGGAAACCGTCGAGCAGTTTTCCGCCCGCGGCGTCACCCGCACCAGATTGCCTTCGCAGGACGACCCGACCGGTGCGGCAAACACGATACCGGCGGCCTGCTGGGCCGTATTGCCCTGCGCGGCTTGATTGCCCTGCGGGGCCTGGTTGCCCTGCGGGGCCTGGTTCGGTGCGAGCGAGACCAGCGACTGTACCGAATGCGAATTGCCGGCCTTGGCGTCCCACTGCGACTGCGCGGTGTAGTTGGAGTTCATCGCAAGACCGCGGCCGAGCGTCCCGAACAGATTGGCGCAGGTCACGATGTTGCCCTGCCGCGCGTGCTCGTCGAACACGGTCGGCTGCTGTCCCGCCTGCTGCGGCTGAACGGATGCCGCTGCAGAGGGTGGCGTCTGCGCCTCCGGCGCACGCGACTTGTGCGGCTGCGGCTTGGCAGCGGCGGCAGGCTTCTTGGCCGGCGCCGGTGCAACAGGCTGCAACGGTACCGGCTGCGCCTGCTGCGCATAGACCACGACGCCGGCGGCACCGAGCGCGGCCACGACGACCGCAACAAAGATCAATCCAAGGGTGCGCCGCATCGACCATTCTTCCTTTTCACTTCGCACTTCAGTCTCGAGCCGGATACCGGAATTCCACATCCGCATGTCCGACCTCGCTTCATTTGAGTTTCGCCAGCACGCCGGACAGTCCGTCCAGCGGCGCCTCCAGCATGATCGGCCCGCTCTGCGGAAGCGGATAGGACACGAGGCACGGCGTCGCGGCGCGGATGTGTCGCTTCAGCACGTTGCCGATCGCGATCGTGGCGAAGCAGAAATTGGCGTCGCAGCGATCGGTCTGCGCGACGATGCGATCGGGACTGTCACCCATCGCGAGCTCGATCTGCGCGCCGGCCCCGGCGGCCGCGGGAATCCGCATCGCCATCAGCGGCTTGCCGTCGGCGGTCGCAATCAGCGACCAGTTGAACGCGACCGCGCCCTGCGCATTGACGATCGTCTGCGTGACGTTGCAGACCCGGCGCTTCGATTTCAGGCTCTCGTCGCAGATCAGGGTCCAGTTCTTGAACGGCTGGATCATCCGCCTGAACTCGCCGAGCGTCTCGCCTTCCGGCACCATGACGTCCGATGGCTTGACGGCGTAGGCGGCCGGCGGCACCGACTGCGCGTCCGCGCCCGCCGCCTCGCCGAGCCAGATCGCCAAAACCAGGCACGCCAGCCGCCTCGTCGCCATCAGGGTCAATTGAGCGTCAGGCTCACGCCGGCGCTGACGCCCCATTCGCTTCCGGCGGTCGTCGCGGCCGCGTTGGTGCGCAGCCGGCCGTTCTCGCTGGTGTAGCCGATGCCGAAGGCGAGCGCGCCCTGGCTGCGCCAGACGCCGCCGCCAGCCGATGCGCTGATCTTGCCGGGCCGGTCGTCATAGCGCAGCGATGCCGCCGCCATGCCGATCGCCGCCGCGCGCCAGGCGTCCTGCCGCACCTCGCCGATCTGGCCGTTGAGTTGCTGGAACGCGCTGTTGAGCTGGTTGACGTTGACCGCATCGGTGCCGGCGACGCCCGCCGCCACGTTGCTGATGGTCACCGGCCCGCTGCTGCCGCTGTTCAGCGTCACCCTGTTGGTGGTGTTGCCGGCGGCATCGGTGTCGTAGCGGATCGAGCTCGACGCAACCGCCTGCAGCTGGCTCACATTGACCGCGTCGGTCGCAGCCGAGCCCGCGGCGACATTGGTGACGCGGCGTTCGGCGCCGGACGAGCCGACCGACACTTCACCGGTCGCAACCCCGGCGACGGACTTGCCGACAACAGGCGTGTAGGCCGCATCGCTGAGATTTGCCGTGGTGGTCGAGTTCGCACCGAGCGCCAGCGAGTTGGCCGCCGTTGCCTTGGCGCCGGCGCCGATCGCGACCGAATTGTCGGCCGAGGCGGCGGAGCCGTTGCCCATCGAGATCGCGTTGGCACCGCTTGCGACCGATTGCGGTCCGATCGCGACGCTCTGCGCACCGGTCGCGATGGAATCCGCCGCCGTCGAATTGGCGTGGAAATACTTGATGCCACCGCCGCCGCCACTGATGTTGTTGACGGTGTTGTAGAGATTGCTGAGCGACACATTGGTGGCCCACAGCTGTGAGCCGTTGATCGCGTCCGTCGAGGTCGCGGTGATCTGGCCCGCGGCGACGTTGGTGATGGTGCGCTCCGCACCGGCGCTGCCGACGCTGACAGTCGACGTCGGATTGGTGCCGGCGAAATTGTAGGTGGTGCCGCCGATCGACGTGCTCGCGGTCTTGACCACCGTGGAGGTGGTCGAATTGGCGCCGAGCGCAACGTCGCCGGCCTGCGCCGTCGCCTTGGCATTCGGGCCGAGCGCGACACTGGTCGGGTTGGTCGTCTGGGCTCCGGCGCCGATCGACACCGATTGGATGCCGCTCGCCTGCGCATTGGTTCCGAACGCGATCGAGTCGGCGAAGTTGGACACCGAATTCTGGCCGATCGCGATGCCGCCGGGCGCGGTCTGGGCCACGGTGGCGCCAAATCCCATGCCGATGCCGTTGTCGCCATTGACCACGGTCTGCGGTCCCACCGCGACCGAGTTGTTGCCGACCGCGAGCGAGTCGGCGAGCGTCGAGTTGGCGTGGAAGTATTTCGTCGTCGTGGTCGCGAACGATGTCAGCGCGCCGGTCAGCTGCCGCACGGTGACGGCGTCGCTGCCCTGGGTGCCGTCGGCCACGTTGGTGATCTGGCGATAGCTCGCCGCATTGCCGACCGACACCGCGCCGAGCAGCGTGAGATCGGTGGTGTTGTAAGGAATGATGGTGCCGCCGATGGTGCCGGAAGCCGGCGCGAGCGCGCGGTTGGAGATCGAGCCCGAGCCGATCGCGACGCCGTCGGCGACAGTGGCCTGGGTGTTGAAGCCGAGCGCGGTGGAATTCGCCGCCGTCGCCGACGCGGCGACGCCCGCCGCCATCGAGTTGACGCCGGTCGCGCCGTTGTTGTTGTAGTTGGCCTTCTGGGTGCCGCCGTCGTTGACGCCGTAATAATGCGTCAGGCCGTTGCTGACGATGGTCGAGAGGCTGTCGATCGCCGAGGTGGCGGCAAACAGCTGCGAACCGTTGATCGCATCGGTCGAGCCATTGCTGATCCGTCCCGCCGCGACATTGGTGATGGTGCGCTCGTTACCGACGGTGCCGACGCTGACCGTCGAGAGCGGGTTGTTGCCAGCGAAAGCATAGTTGGTGGTGCCGATGGTGATGCCCGCCGTCTTGACCGCCGTTGCCGTCACCGAACCCGCGCCGAGGGCGACGTCGCCGGCTTGCGCACCAGCATTCGCGAGCGCACCGAGCGCGATCGAATTGGCCTGGCTGGCCGTCGCGGACGAACCGCCGGCAAAGGAGCTGGTGCCCGATGCCGTCGCAAGGGGGCCAACGGCGGTGGATGCAAAGCCTGACGCGGTGGTCTGAGTGCCGAGAGCAATCGAATCGCGACCGGATGCCTTCGGACCGCCGCCGAAGGCGTCGCCGATCGCGATGGCGCCATCATTCGTGGCTTGCCCCGCACCGATGGCAATCGCCCCGGTCAGCGGCTGATTGCTGAGCGACGCCGCAAGCGCGCCCGAACCGAGTGCCGTGTCGGATGATCCCCGGGCCGCGGCGCCGGTGCCGACCGCAACACTGCTCGCGCCGGCGGCACTCGCACTGACGCCGGACGCCAGCGCGTTGGCGCCGGTGGCTCCGGCGTTGTTGTAGTTGGTGTCCGTTCCCGGCGTCGTGCTGTTGACGCTGTAGTCGTGGATGGCGCCGGCGGCGATCTGGCTCGTCAGCGTATTGGCGACGCTGTAGAGCTGCGAGCCGTTGATGGCATCGGTCGAGGCCTGCGTGATCCGGCCAGCCGCCACGTTGGTGATGGTGCGCTCGGCGCCGACCGCGCCGACGCTGATCGTGGATCCGGGCGTGGTGCCGGCGAAGTTCCCATACGTGATGCCGTTGACAACGGCATTTGATGTGTGGACCGCGACCGCGGTGACGCTGCCGGAGCCGAGCGCGACGTCACCGGAGCTTGCCGCCGCCGTTGCGCCATTGCCCAGCGCGACATTGCCTGCGAGACCGGCGGCACCCGCGGTGGAGCCGTTGCCCAGCGCGACGGAGCCCTGGCCGATCGCCTTGTTGTTGTTGCCGATCGCGACGGCGCCGGCGGCCTGGTTGGCGGCGGTGGCACTTGCGGTGCCGTCGCTGTTGGCGATGTTGTTTGCGCCGCCGGTGAAGGCGCCGGTGCCGCTGGCATAGCTGGGATCGCCGATTGCGACGGCGCCGTTGCCATAGGCGACGTTGTTGGCGCCGATCGAGACCGCCTGGCCGCCGGTCGCCACCGAGTTGGTGCCCACGGCGACGGAATTCGCGGAATTGGCGGCGGCATTGTTACCGACGGCGATCGCGCTCTGCGCGGTGGCGCTCGCGGTGAGGCCGATCGCGACGGAGGCTTGGCCGGTCGCCGAGGCGGTATCACCGATCGCAGTGCTGGAGGAGGCCGTCGACTTGGCCGCATTTCCGACCGCGATGCTGTGGACGCTTGCCGCATTGCTGAAGGCGCCCAGCGCGACCGCCTCCTGGTCGCCACCGGCCGCGCCCCAGCCGAGCGCTACAGCCCCCTGGCCGGCGGCGCGCGCGTTGGGGCCGACGGCGGTCGCGACGCCCGCCGCAAAAGTGGCGTCGCCAAGCGCGGTAGCGGCCTGCCCAGCCGCATTGGCCCCGCTTCCCAGCGCCGTCGCGCCCGAATAGTTCGCCTGAGTGCTGGCACCGATCGCCGTCGCGGCCCCGGCGCCGGGCGCGTTCGTGCTACTGGCAAGGGATCCCGCACCCACCGCAATATCGCCAATGTTGCCCGTGGCCGCGGTATTTCCGATGGCGATGGCGTTCGCGCTCGGTGCGCTGGCGGCGTTGCCGAGCGCCACCGTACTTGTGCCGGCCGCGCTGGCCTTAAAGCCCCCTGCAAAGGCGTTGGCACCGCCGGCGTTGCTTCCGGCACCTGTAGCGACCGAATTGGTGCCGCCGGAGTTCGCGTTGTTACCGAGCGCGACGCCACTGGTCGCCGTGCTGGCGACAATTGCGCCCGATCCGATCGCGACCGCACCCCCGGTCGCCTGCGCCTGCGCCTGGTTACCCACGGCGACGGCGAAATCGGCCGACGCGCTGGAGAGGTTGCCAGCCGCCAATGAACTGGTGCCCGACGCGGTGGACTGGATGCCGAAGGCGGCGGCGTTGGAGCCGCTCGCATTGGCGAGGTATCCCATGGATGCGGCCCCAACAGCGGAGGCTTTCGCGCCGTTGCCGACCGCGGTGGCCTGGTTTGCCGTAGCCGCGGCCGATGTTCCGAACGCGCTGGCCCCGGTCCCCGTCGCGGATGAACTCGGGCCGACGCTGGTCGACCACGGACCCGTCGCGGTGGAACCGGTGCCGAGCGCAACGGCCTCATACGTGAAACCGGCGGGCGCGGTCCCGCTTGCATTGGCATTCACGCCGATGGCAATCGGAGAGCCGCCGCCCGTCCCGGCGATTGCCCTGGCGCCGGACCCCAAGGCCATGGCCGCACCGTTTGATGATGTCGCCGCGGCGCCCAATCCCAGCGCCATGACGCCGGTGCCGGTCGCGCTGGAGCCGTTGCCGATCGCGGTCGCACCCGGCCCATTTGCAGACGTGTTGACGCCGAAGGCGCTCGAGCCGTCCCCGTTGGCGTGAGCGTTGCCGCCGACGGCAAGGGCATTGGTGCCGACTGCGTTCGCAAAGACGCCCATGCCGATCGCATTGAGGCCGTTCACGGAGTTGGCATAGCCCACGATGATCGAACCATCTCCGGTCGCCGTGTTGGAATCGCCGATCGCAAGCGAGTTCTGGCCATTTGCGTTGGTGCCGGTGCCGATGGCGGTCGCGTTGGCACCAGCGGCGTTGGCGCCGCAACCCATTGCAGTGCTGCCGGCGGTTGCCGCGGTGGGACTGGTGCAGTTGGCGGGGTTGCTCAAAACCCCGTTGCCGATGGCGACCTGCGCGAACGCCCCTTGCGGGGACATCATTGTCATCACGGCAAGCACTGCGCCCGCGCCGAGCGACCCGAGCCCAAGCCGGTCGCGCTTCATGCCGAGCGTCCGATGCGCCTGACGCAGCACGGCGAGCAGCCGACGCCGCAGCGAGCGGCTATCCGCGCCACCGGACGCGACCCAGCTCCGGACGAAGCCGGTACGGCCGTGACGCTTCAGCGATGCAGTCGGAGTCTGTGCGGCAGACATGGTGCGCCCCTTTGATGACATCTGGTCGAGACGTCGGGGGTGCCGTGCCACAGCAGACCGAATGCGGTCCCGCCGGACACGCGTATGGAGACGTCATGAGCACGCGATCCGCGCTCGTCTTCCGGTCCTGGCGAACGATGTGTCAAACTCAACGAGCGCATCTTGCCACCCAGCGCTCGCTCGA
Organism: Bradyrhizobium sp. CER78; assembly: GCF_029846235.1. Classification (GTDB taxonomy): domain Bacteria; phylum Pseudomonadota; class Alphaproteobacteria; order Rhizobiales; family Xanthobacteraceae; genus Bradyrhizobium. The sequence continues at coordinate 54,987 of NZ_JARVWP010000021.1, read as the reverse complement.
CTGCCCCACCAATTTGCCCCGAGTCGTCATAACGGAAAATGATAGACACATATTTGACAACGTCACTCAGCAGGCCGTCCAAATAGATGGCAGATCGTCTCACAAGTTGAACGATCATTAAGACACACGGTGCGCGGACGTGTCATATGAATCCGACCGTGCACTACGCACGCCCCGCGTCCACGCCTGCGCCATTGGATGATTCGAGCGGGAGATCAACTTGCGCTTGATGTGCGGCGCGCGTGTTCGCGCATCTCGCGAGGACTGACGCCGAATTCGCGGCGAAACGCGCGCGTGAAATCGGACGCCAGCTTGAAGCCATGGCGATAGGCGACTTCCTGCACCTGCCGGTCGGGACTGCCGACGAGTTCGGCATACGCAGCGTGCAGGCGCTTGCGCATGATGTAGCCGGCTACGCCGCCGACGCTTTCGAATGCCCGGTATAGGTTCGATCGCGAGATTTTCAACTTTTGCGCGATTCGATCCGGCGTCAGGTCGAAGTCGCCGAGATGCGTCTCTATATAAAGACGCGCACGCTCGAACAGCACCGACTCGATCGCACCGCGCGCCTGCTCCAGCCGATCCGAGGACAGCTGAATGCAGGCGGAAATCATCTGCGCAGTCGCCCGTCCCGCCTGCCGCAACTCCTCCGGGGACATCAGGATCAGGCGCGTCTCGAGTCGGTCGAGGTAGTCGGTCAACAGTTCGATCAGGTTGCCCGAAAGGAGGACATTGCTGATCTCCCCAAGCTGGTCCGCCACGCCTGCGAACGACCTGCGCGGCAAAGCCATCAACAGCCCATCATAGTTCGTGATGCTGCCGCGGAAATCGTCATCGAGCGAGATCAGGAACAGCGCGCCTGGTCCGGCATGAATCCGCCGCTCCGCGGTTTCGAACCGGGCTTCGCCGGCGCGCACCCGGAACAGCCACCAGATATCGACCGGCGTGCCCTGCGACGGCTGGGTCGCGCGCGCGAATGTTTGCGCGGCAAATCGGCCTGACGTGAAGACGACATCGGCCATGTTGCAGGTCAGATATTCTACCTCGAAGCCCTGCGCAGGACTGTGCCCCTCGGGCGGCGCGACGTCGACCAGCGAGGCCATGCGCGTCTTCCAGACCTCGAACTGCTCAGACGGCGGATAGGGCCGTGTCGTGAAAAGTCGCGGTGGCGCCGGGGCTACGTCCCTGATGTCTCGAGGTTCGCGAGGCAAGGGAACTTGTTCCAGGAGCTTCGCTGCGCTCACCGGCGTGTTGTCGTCTTGTTGCATGTACTTTCGTCCCCGCTGTCGCAAACGACGAACGTCGTCTCAACGAGGGGGCATTCCCATGGTTGCGTCGCCGGCCACTGGCGGGCTGGCAATTTTCTGGCGGACAAGGAAGCAGCATGTTCTGGATGCGGACATCATCCGCTTATGCCGGCCGCTCCTGATAGGGCCGATGGTTCCTGCGGCAGTCGTGCTCACACATGGCATTCATCATTGTCGCGTCATTGCATTGTCGCGTCACAGCCGATCCGGCTCGGAAGCTCCGTCACCGGGTCGGCTCGACTGATCTAGAGAACAATCTGTGCAAGGACCAGAGGGGCGACGACGTGCGTCGTGCGGAAATTCAAAATTTGCCTTCATGCGATGCGATCGGGCAACGCATCGTCGCGGACTGTTCGGAAAATTTTCTCGATCTCCGCGCCGAGACGAAACGAACGTCATAAGCGAGACGCGATCTAAGCACGGTACATGACACATCGAGAATCCCGCGCACGGGTTCCTCGGCGACCGCGACCAAGGACATTTGCCTAATCATGCAGCATCTCACCAGGTGCAACGTGAATGCAATCCATGCGGACGGCATACGTGAGCTGCACGAGGCGCAAATGTTGTCGCACGTTGCGGCATTCTCATTTGAACGTCGAGATGACGAAGGTCACAACGGCTCATCACGTTGCGAAGAACTTCCCGCTGGACACACGACGCGCGAAAGTAGGGATGCCTCAAGAAAGGAGCCCCGCCATGCGGCGGGGCTCCTGCTCGAGCATCCTGTTTCCGATCCGAATATCCTATTTCCGATCGGGGTTTTGCGCCGGCGTCTGCGTGCTCTGGCCTGCGCCGGACGATGGCGGATTGCTGCTCTGGTCAGGTTGGCTGGACTGCTTGTCCCGGCCGGCGCCTGGCTGGTTGGCGCTGCCCTGACCAACGGTGGACTGGCTGCGCGGCGCAGCCTGTCCTGTCGTATTGTGCTCCGGGGCCTGCTGTTGAGCGGATGGCTCATTTCCGGTCCGGCCGGATGATGACTGGCTCTGCGGCGAGTTCACCTGTCCCGTTGTTTGTCCATCCCGCGTTTGCCCGGTCGTGCCCTGCTCGGCGGGCTGCTGCCGTGCGCCGCCCCGGCCGACCGTCGACGGCTCTCGCCCCGCACCCTGGCCGATCCGGTCCGACAGGCCCAATGCGGCAACCGTGTGCGTGTCGACACTTCCGCTGGTCGCGATGCCCTCCCGGCGCTGGAACGTGATCAACGCCTCGCGGGTCCGCGTTCCCATGACACCGTCAGCCTCGCCGACCAGCAGGCCGCGGTCGATCAGCACCTGCTGCACCTCGCGGATCTGCTGCGGGTTCAGATCCATCATCGCATAGCTATCGCTGCGACCGCGATGGTGGCTGAAGCGCGTCCGCGGTCCGACCGGGACCACGTCGACCACGCGGCGATCGCGGTCGAGGAACACGACTTCATCCTCGACGACGAAGAAGCTGTCGTCGCGATAGTCCGGGAACGCATCGATCAGCACCGGGAAGGCGGCGACCGACACGACGTTGAACCTCCGGGGCACCACCACGCCCGGATTGACCGCGAAGTTGATCGCGTTGACGTTCACGCGCGGCGCGTTGCGCGCCGACAGTACGGAGCGCTGGATCGTGCTTTGCTGTTGCGCGGTCACGGTGCGCCCGGCCTCGGTCTGGACCGCGGCATTCGATTGGGTCTGAGCACTTGCACCGGCTTGTCCTTGGGCCTGACCGGTGGTCTGTCCGGAATTGACCTGTCCGGACTTGGCACCGGAGTTAACCTGGCCCTGCGTCGTGCCGGACTGCGAGGTGGCCGCGCCCGTGGTCTGGCCGGCTCTGGTGTTCTGGCCAGCCGGTGTGCCCTTGCCGGCTGTCGTGCTCTGGCCGGTCGTTGTGCTCGCACCCTTGCCTTGCCCCGACGCCTGGCCCGTTGTGGTGCCCTGACTGCGGTTCGCGGCGTTGGCGCGGTTCTCCTGCTGCTGGCTCTGCCGCGCTGTCGCGTTGCTGCGTTCGCGGGATTCAGATCGGCCCATCTGCTCGCGCTGGCTTCGGCCCTGGCCGACGGTCTGCTCCTGCCGGCCCTGAGCGCGCTCGCTCTGTCGATCGCCTCTCTCCTGCAACCGGCCGCTTTCGCGGGCTTGCCCGGTGGTCTGGCCCTGCACGCGTCCGGCTGCGCCGCCGCCGACCCGACCTTCAGCGCGGCCACCTTCTCTTGCGCCTGCGCCTTCTCTTGCGCCCGCGCCCTGGCCGACCGTCATGCCTTCGCTTCGCGACGGGCCGGGACTTCCATGCATTGCGCCGCCGGCATGTCCGCCTGATGATCCTGCGGACGGTCCGTGTTCGCTAGCACCGGCTCCGGCGCCCGCGCCGCCCGCACCACCACCCATGCCGCCGCCGCCTGCACCTTCGCGCATGCCTTGCGCCGATGCGAGACTGACGCCGGCGAACAGGATGGCTGTCGTCAGCAGCAATTTGCTCTTCATGATTCGGTTCTGCATTGCGGATTCCTCCTAAAAGTTCGACGGCTACCGGGTTCGCGAAAGCTGGCACGTAATGACCAGCGCTATCGCCGCAAAAGCCGCTTTCCAACAGGGCCGGTGAGATGCGCGGCGCAAGCGTGCACGCGACTCGACCAGTGAACCTGCGTTACGAAGAAACAGCGTCGCCGCCCTCGCCGTTCCTAGAAACGCGCTCGACGCGACATTTCGCATCGGGGAACTGCGGCGGAATCGTCCTGATCCCGCTCAAGGAACCGATTGCCGCCTCCCGCAGGCGCGTGGCGATTGGCAACCATTGCCACCCTGCCCCGTTGACCGGCTGGGCAATCACTATCGAGGAGGACGTCATGAGGAAAACAGCCCTTGTTCTTGCAACAGTCGGCGCGCTCGGGGTGGGCGCTATCGCAGCCCCCGCGCCCGCCGAAGCACGATGGGGACACGGAGGATGGGGTCCCGCGCTCGCAGGCGGATTGATTGCCGGCGCAGTCGTCGGCGGCCTCGCCTCGTCAGCCTATGGCTACCCCGGCTATGGCTATGACTACGCGCCCGCCTACTACGCGCCCGGTTACGCTTACGACTACGGCTACGACGCGCCGTATCGCTGGGGCGGCGGCTACACCACGACATATTATAGCGGATACAGCCCGGCCTATTACGGCTACCGCTATCGTCACGTGGTTCGACCGGCATACGCCTTCTATGGCGGCCCCTACCACCGCTGGCATCATCGCTGGCATCGTTGGTGAGACCGGGTAGAAGCTCGCCGAATTGCGCGGGCATGGCGGATGCCCGCGGCGGTTCGTCGGGCATGACGCTGGCGCCGTCAGCGGCAGCAACATCCGCGACATCGTGATCCTGCGCGTGCTCGGAACCATTCGGGATGCCGATCAAACGTCGAACACGTTTGTTCCGAGCCAGGCGCGGGAACCCGGTGTTTTTACCGTCGACGAAAGTCTCAATAAATGGACCGCGCCGCCATCGTAGATTTGTAACCATCTTGCAAATCGTTATCGCGCAAAAGTCGCGGACGGCCTTCACGCAACCTTTTGCAAACTCCAGACTGCCTACCGTCGCCGGATATTTGATTGGTAGTGGGGACGAGGAGATGGTTGGACCGCGGCCCAATATTTCGATGCGGCTCGGGGCCACGATCAGGGAACTGCATTCTGGCGTCGAGAACGATCCCGCCGTTTCGTTGGCCGGGACAAGTTCGGAGGTCGAGCGCCTGCGGGGCGTGATTGCACGCCTGATGCACACGGCGGCGCATGACCAGCTGACCGGGCTTCCGACGCGCAGCCTGCTGCTCGAACGGCTGGATCGTGAGCTGGCGCGCGAGGCCGATGGCGGCGCGCGGGTCGCGGTGCTGTTCGTCGATCTCGACAATTTCAAGCTCGTCAACGATTCGCTCGGCCACAGCAGCGGCGACAAGGTGCTGACCGAGATGGCCCGGCGCATCGTTGCATGTCTTGAACCTGAAGATACCGCGAGCCGGTTCGGCGGCGACGAGATGGTCGTCCTGCATCCGCGCGCCTCGGATTCTTCCGGCGCAGCGCTCGGCCGGCGGATCCTCGCCGCGCTGGCCGAGCCGATCCTGCTCTCCGGCAAGGAAGTCGTGGTCTCGGCAAGCGTGGGGCTCGCGCATTGCAAGCCCGGCACGAAGTGCGCCGAACAATTGCTGCGCGAGGCGGACACCGCGCTCTACGCCGCAAAGGTCCGTGGCCGGGCGCGATTGGCGGAGTTCAACGACGAGCTGCATGCCCGCGCCGAGAAGCGCGTCCAGATCGAATCCGATCTGCGGGCGGCGCTGCGGGAATCACAGCTGTTCGTCGAGTATCAGCCGCAGGTCCGCCTCAAGGACGGATGCGTGGTGGGTGTCGAGGCGCTGGTGCGCTGGCGGCATCCCGAGCGCGGCATCATCTCGCCCGCCGACTTCATTCCCGTCGCCGAGGAATGCGGCCTCATCGTCAAGATCGGACGGCAGGTGCTGCAGGAATCCTGTCGCCAGCTCGCCGAGTGGACGAGGCAGATGCCGGGCTGCCGGCTGGCCATGACCGTCAACGTGTCGCCGCGCGAGATCGCGGAGCCGACCTTCATCGAGGAGCTCCGCCAGGTGCTCGCCACGACCGCCGTCGATCCGACCGCCCTGTGCCTCGAAATCACCGAAAGCGTCATGATGAGCGCGCCGGAGGAGGTCGTCCAGGTCCTCGATCAGATCCGGCAGCTTGGCGTGTTTGTCGCGATCGACGATTTCGGGACCGAGCACTCGTCGCTGTCGCGCCTGCGCGACATGCCGGCGGAAGTCCTGAAGATCGACCGCAGCTTCATCGACGGTCTCAGCAGCGAGCCGGGCGATACCGCGATCGTGTCATCGATCCTGAGCCTCGCCTACGCGATGGGCAAGCACACCATCGCCGAGGGCGTGGAGAGGAGTGAGCAGGCCGCCATGCTGCTGCGCATGGGCTGCGACGTCGCCCAAGGCTATTTCTTCTCGCGGCCGGTTGCTGCCGAACAGATCGCGCCGATGCTGACCAAGGCACTCTGGCATCCAAGTTCGGGACGCGCGCTGCACGCCGCGCAGCCCGTCGAAGGGCCGGTGCGGCGCGGCCATCACTATTTCATCGATGAGTTTCTCGATCACATCGGGGCGCCGATGGGCACCAAGGCGACGGTCTCGCGATGATGTACCTCGTCATTGGCCTCAGCAATCTGGCGATCGGACTGGCCTACGCAGGCCTTGGGCTGTTGTCGGCGTGGGAAACGGTCAGCCTGCATCGCTATCGCGGCTGGTCCCGCTTCGGCATCGGGTTTTCGATGATGGCCGCGAGCTGCGGCCCGCATCATCTGGTGCATGGCTTTCAGGTGCTGCAGGGCGAGAGCGTGTCCTGGTCGATGCTCGCCGTCACCCTGCTTGGGCTGCCGGCGGGACTGACATTCGTGTTCTTGCGGTTCGAGACGGTGTTGGGCGGCCAGGGCGAGCGACTGATCGCGCTCTCGCCGCATCGCGCGATGCTGCTGGTCGGCGGGTTCGCGATCACCGCGGGCTGGCTCGCGGCCTGGGCGATGGCCCAGCCCGGTGCATACGTCCCGTTCCTTTGCACGTCGGCCGAGCTTGCCGCACGCGTGACGACGCCGGGCAGCTGGATCGACGTTGCCTCAGCCACGTTCTTCGCCAACGTGTTCGTGACCGTGACCTACGGCCTGGTCGGCTGGTATCTGGGTGACCATCAAGTGCGCCGCTATCTTGCGACCGGCGTGTGGTCGCTGTCTGGAGCGGCCTTGACTGGCGTGTTCTTCAGCTGCGCATTGATCCACCTGATCGATGCCACGACCCACGGCAGCGGCTCGATGCTCGTGTTCGACCTGATCGGCATTCCCGCCTCGGTGTATTTCCTGTGGGTCGTCGAGCAGCTGCACAGCGACTCCGTGCTGGACTGGAATCGGCGTCCGCTGGTCGGCGCCGCGGCCGCGCCGGCACGGCCCTCACCCTGGAGCGGCGGCGGCGTGCCGCGCTGAGCCGCCGCTTTCGGTCGGCCCGGGGGCGACATACCCGCCGGCGCAAGCACTCGGACGAAAATATCTGGATGCTCTTCACTCCGGAAAGTTCGCCCTGCGCAAGCCCTCGGCGATGCGATCGCTATCGGCCTGCCTCGCAAAACGGTGCAGCTCAAGCCATTTTCCGATCGTGAACGCGGGATCACGCCGAAGCACGGCGGCGGCCGCCTCCTGGGCTTCCTCATGGTTGCCAAGTTGGGCCGCGGCGGCGGCAAGCCATACGAAGGTCGGACGAAAGGTAGGCAAGCGCCGCGCGGCTGCGCGAAGACTTTCGATCGCTTCGGAATAGCGGCCGATGAAGTAATATGCGTTGCCCAGGAAGGTCTGGCAGGCGGGCGGGTGGAAGGGATCGAGCCTCATGATCCGTTCGAGGTGCTCCAATCCGTCTTCAAGGCGCCCCCAATGGATCAGCGCGAGCCCATAGCGATAGTCCACCAGATTCGGATTCAGTTCATATCCGCGAGCGAACTCCGCCTGGCTCTCTTCAGTGCGGTGTAGCCAACGCAAGATATGGGCAAGCGACACGCGTGCATCGGGCAGATGCGGGTCCAGTTCGACTGACTTTTGCGCCAACGTCAGGCCCCGCTCCTGCGTCGCCCGCTGCTGATACTCCGCTGCCAGCATCTCGTAGGGCTCGATCCAGGCCGCATGGCATGTCGAGGCGAGGCCGTGCACCGGCGGCGCATAGTTGCCGTCTGCCGCGATGGCCTGCTCGAAGAATAAGCGGGCAGCGATGATTCTTTGCCCGGTCGGATCGCCATGCAAGGTCTTCATAATCGCGTTGCCGCGCAACCAATAGTCATAGGCGGAGAAAGCGCCAGGCGGCTTGGCCATCGCGCGCTCGACCTCGAACCGCGAGAGATGCGCAACGAGGGTTCCGACGATTTTCTGGGTTACCTCATCCTGGACTGCAAAAATGCCCGTCAGCTCGCGGTCATAATACTCGGCCCACAGCTGCTCGCCGGTTGCTGCGTCGACGAACTCGGCGGTGATGCGAACCCGCGTGGCGTCGTGGCGGACGCTGCCCAACAGCAGGTAGCGGACGCCAAGTTCTGCCCCGATCTGCCGCACGTCGAGATTGGCGCCGCGATAGCGGAACGACGAGTGCCGCGCGATCACGAACAGGCCGGCAAATTTGGACAGGTTGGTGACAATGTCCTCCGAGATGCCGTCGCTGAAATAATCCTGCTGAGGGTCGCCACTGAGATTGGTGAACGGGAGAACGGCGATCGACGGGCGATCGGGAAGCGGCGGCCCCGCGCGGACGATGGGACGTGTGACGGGCACGGCTACCATGTAGCCCCGTCTCGGGATCGTCTTGATGATGCTCTGCTCGGCGTCACCGAGCGCAAGCCGAACGTCACTCATGCAGCGCGCAAGCGAATCGTCGGACACGACGACGTTGGGCCAGACCGCACCGATGATTTCTTCCTTGGAGAGGAGCCGCTCGGCGTTCTCGACGAGATGGCGCAGCACCTCAAAGCTCTTCGGCCGCAATTCGATATCCCGCCCGTCGGCGCGAAGGCAGCCGCGCGCCAAGTCCAGCGTGAACCGGCCGAACTGAAGATTGGTCGTCGCGGAGCCGTTCATCGCAGCCTCAGGAAGGTGACTCCGGCTCACGATAGCCAATCTTCAGCGCAATTTCAGCCGAATTGGAGCGGGCTTTCAGGACGATTTGTGCGGCGCTCCCTATGGTGCCCCTGCACGCCCCCGTGAATCCAATGGGAGAAGACCGATGAATGGGCGGAAATCCATCCTCTTGCTGGCGTCGCTGGTGAGCGCGCTCGCGGCATTCGACTGTGCCAGCGGGGCGGACGGCAACCACGGGGGGCCAGTCAAGATCGTCGTCCCCTATCCGGCTGGCGGCCCCGCAGATTTCGTCGGCCGCATCGTCGCGCAAAAGCTGTCCGAAAAGGCGGGCGCGAGGTACTATGTCGAGAACCAGCCGGGTGCCGGCGGCGCAATCGGCGCTGCCGCGGTGGCGCATGCGCCGGCGGACGGCCGGACGATCTTGCTGATGAATCAGGATTTCGTCGTCGAGCCTGCCGTCAAGGCAAAGGTGCCGTTCGACCCGTTCAAGGACTTTGCGCCGGTCGTCGAGATCGCCACCGCGCCCGAGATGATTTCCGTCAATCCATCGCTGCCGGCGAGCAGCATGCAGGAGCTCATTGCACTCCTGAAGGCCAATCCCGGAAAGTACAATTACGCGACGCCGGGTTATGGAACCTCGCCGCATCTCGGCGCCGAATGGCTGTTCAAGCTCACCTACGGTCTCGACGTTGTGGCTATCCCGTTCCAGGGCGCCGTGCCCGCCGTGCAGGCGACGCTCGCGGGCGATACGCAGATCATTCCCATTGTGGTGACGGCGGTCGCGCCATTGATCGCGGACGGCAAGTTGCGCGGTCTTGCGATCGCAGCTCACAAGCGCTCGCCTGTTGTCCCCGACGTGCCGACACTCGAAGAGCAAGGCATCCAGGGCCACGAGATCGGATTCTGGATCGGAGCCATGGTGCCGGCCGGCACCCCAACGGCGATTGTCGACCTGCTGCACGACCAGATTGCTGAAGCAATGGCACAGCCCGAGGTTCAGAAACGCCTCGCCGAGATCGGCTTCGAGCCGGCTGTGGGCACCACCCAGGACTTCATGACCTTCATCAAGGCCGAATCCGACAAGTGGAAAAAGGTCGTTAGCGATGCGCATGTCCACATCGACTGACGCGCGAGATCCGTCGATGACCGGGTCGGACCAGGCGATGAATGAACCTGCCCGCGCAATCCTTCACAGCGACATGGCCGGCGCCTCCGAGCCAACAGCCAGAAACGTAGCAACCCTTTGGCTATTCGTTCATCGTCGAGTATTGGAGAAAAGCAATGGTTGACGCCGCCTCTCTTGCCGCGCGCACCCCAGCACGTTACCAGCTCTTTTATCTTGTATCCTTTGTATCCTTTGCTGCGCTGATCGCCTTCGGCTTTTGGGCGGCCTTGATCGAGGCGCCGGCCGTGCGCGCGACCGCGCAAGAACGCCACGATCGCGAGATCCTCGCCGAAAATCTCGGCTTCTGCGAGAAATTTGGGATGCACTCCGGGACAAGCGAGTTTCAAGCTTGCGCCAGGGAGCTGGCAATCGTCAGAAAGAGGCAAGTCAGCCGCGACCATGCTGATGAGCTGGGCCTTCTCTGACCGCAACGACGCACGGCCGGCTCATTCGTCCAGAACAGAGAAGTCCAACCTCACGCGATTAGGGCCCGTCGCTCGCGCCTGGTTCGGACTGACGGGAGCGCTCCGCAGGCGTCATCACCACGACGAACAGCATGTTGATCAGCACCCAGATCGAAAGCAGGCTCAGCGCGGTGTGCACGGCGAATTCCGGTGGAACGGGAGGCGTCGATCAGTCGACGCGATGCCACGGCGTATCAGCACCAGAGCCGAAATACGACGCGTAGTAGCGCGGGCGTAATTCTACGGGACGTCACCGGACGACGAACGGGCCGAACGTTTGCATCAGTGAGAGGGTGGACGAAGAGGAAGACTCGGACGATTCATATCGCGAGAGTGCGAGGCTGCATCCCCACCAAAGCTGTCATCGCCCGGCTCGACCGGGCGATCCAGTACGCCGCGGCCCATCGATTCAATCACCGGCGCCTCTGGAATACTGGATCACCCGCTTTCGCTTTCGCGGGTGATGACAGTGAGAGCCTAGTTGTTTGGCAATTGAATCCGAAACCGCGGCCTCGCTATTGCGAAGCGTGGCTTGCCGAGCCGAAGCTCGCGGCCAAAGGCCCGCCTGCGCCCGTTGGGCTTCGGCCGTCGTCCGTCTTCGCTTTCACTTCGTTCAAGCTACGCCGGACACGCTTCGCTGGCGGTCTCCGGCGTGGCTGCGCCACGCGAAGCCCGTCAGGGCGAAGCGTGGTGGGTGCGACAGGGATCGAACCTGTGACCCCTACCATGTCAAGGTAGTGCTCTCCCGCTGAGCTACGCACCCAAAGCCATGTTTGGATCGGGTCCCTATAACGGACACCGGCGGGGCAGGCAAGGATACAAAGTGAAGGTTTTTTGGCGAATCAGGCCGCCAGCAACTTATTCACTTCGCTAACCAATTCCCGGAGGTGCACGGGCTTGGCCAGCACCTTGGCGTTTTTCGGCGCCTCCGAATCGGAATTGAGGGCCACCGCGGCGAAGCCGGTGATGAACATGATCTTGATATCGGGATCGAGTTCCGAGGCGCGGCGCGCCAGCTCGATGCCGTCCATCTCGGGCATCACGATATCGGTCAGCAGCATTTCGAACGGCTCCTCGCGCAGCCGCTGGTAGGCAGACATGCCGTTGTCGTGCGGCGAGACCTTGAAACCCGCATTTTCGAGCGCCTTGACCAGGAAGCGGCGCATATCGGTGTCGTCTTCGGCGAGAAGTATTTTCGGCATGGCAGGAATCGTCGAATCCGGCTGGAGGAGCAGTCCGAACAGTAAGCCCGACAGACGGTAAATTTCGGGTGAAATTTGCGTCAAGCCAGCGGCAAATGCGCACCACCGATTTGTGGACCGAACCACGCGACGAATCAACCGGGTGCGGTATTTCCCGCCTTTAAGACGCGTTCCAGGGCGTGCCACACTCTTTTCACTTGGCAGAATGATCGCGATTACCGACAATGCCTGCCCATAAATCTCCGCTTTTCCGGCAGAATCAGTTCTTGCTGGGCGAGGCGGACGCAAGGGACGGCGCCAAGGGAATGACCGAATTTGCTGGCGAGTTGTCGCCCCCGTTCGAGATCGTTGAGCCGCAGGCTTGGCGCGCGCCGATCATCTTCAATTCCCCGCATTCGGGCTCGGTCTACCCTGCCGAATTCCTCGAGGCGTCGCGTATAGATGTGGCGTCGCTGCGCCGCTCCGAAGACAGCTTCATGGACGAGTTGATCGCCGGCGTGAGCGATCGCGGCTTTCCGATCGTCCAGGTCAACTTCCCGCGTTCCTATGTCGACGTGAACCGCGAGCCCTATGAGCTCGACCCGCGGATGTTCACCGGGCGGCTGCCGAGCTTTGCCAACACGCGCTCGATGCGGGTGGCCGGCGGCCTCGGCACCATCCCGCGCGTGGTCGGCGACGGCCAGGAGATCTACCGCGAACGGCTCGACGTCGACGAGGCGCTGCGGCGGATCGAGGTGCTCTACAAGCCCTACCACCGCGCGCTGCGCCGGCTGATCAACAAGGCACACCAGGCGTTCGGCGCCGTGATCTTGGTCGACTGCCACTCGATGCCGTCGGTCGGCGTGTCGCGCGACGAGCCGCGCCGGCCCGACGTCGTGATCGGCGACCGCTACGGCACGAGCTGCGCGCCGCTGCTGCCCGATCTGGTCGAGGAGATCATGAGTTCGCTCGGCTATTCGATCGGCCGCAACAAGCCCTATGCCGGCGGCTTCATCACCGAGCACTATGGCAACCCGGCGAGCGGCCTGCATACCGTGCAGATCGAGCTCAACCGCGCGGTCTATATGGATGAGCGCCACCGCGAGCGCGGACCGCGCTTCGCCCAGGTGGCCGCCGACTTCGCGACACTCGCCGACGCGCTGGCAAAGATCCCGTTCGGAGATCTCGGCCCGTTCCAGGCGGCGGCGGAGTAGCGCCCTCGAATCGTACTACGGTGATCGACGAAGTCGTGAACCACGAATTCAGTTGGCGGCGTGACCAGATGCGAAATTGGATTCCGCATTCACGCCTGGAAACGTCGAGCCAAGGAAGAGCCAAGAAAAAAGGGCCGCTTGAATGAACAAGCGGCCCAAGTCTAGGGAGGAAACGCCCAAGGAGGGCAGCGATAGCGCGAGGCGCTACCGCACCGCAACAATATGCGACCGCGCTGCACAAAACGCAAGAACTTTCGAAACATTTCTTCTGCAATGTTGGTAAGTCTGGCGAAATTGCAACACGAACGGGATGCCGAATTAATCCGTTAAATATCAACTATTTACGGAGAAATTCGAAATCAGTCAGCGCTCGGCGCATAGCTTGTATACCAGAACTCGCAACTTCGTGATCCGTCCCGGAGCCCTCAAGACTTTCGAATCCGGACCAAATCGAAAGTCCGGAACCGGACATCAGGCTGGGATAACACTCCGTTAATCGTGCGCGCCGCATTGGATTGAGCTAGGCAAGAGCGCATTCGATGCTTTCCGCGTCGTTTGCGCATTTCGGGGACATGCCGTGACGGTCATCGACTTTACCGCCTTCATCGGCCGCCTCGCGACCGCATCCGGCGAAACCATCCTGCCCTTCTTCCGCACCTCGCTCTCGGTCGACAACAAGAGCTCGAACGATTTCGATCCGGTCACCGAGGCCGACCGTGCCGCCGAGGCGGTGATGCGGCGGCTGATCAAGGCGAACTTCCCCCAGCACGGCATCGTCGGCGAGGAGTTCGGCAACGAGCGGGAGGACGCCGACTATGTCTGGGTGCTCGACCCGATCGACGGCACGAAGTCCTTCATCGCCGGCTTTCCAATCTGGGGCACGCTGATCGCGCTGCTGCACAAAGGTACGCCGGTATTCGGCATGATGCACCAGCCCTATATCGGCGAGCGCTTCCTGGGCGACAACGGCTCGGCGAGTTACTCCGGGCCGTCGGGCGAGCGGCGGCTCTCGGTGCGGCGCTGCGCCACGCTGAAAGAGGCGACGGTGTTCACCACGAGCCCGCTTCTGATGAATCCGGATGACCGCGCCCGCTTCGGCCGTGTCGAGCAAGCGGCGCGCCTGTCGCGCTACGGCGGCGACTGCTACTCCTATTGCATGCTCGCGGCCGGCCACCTCGACCTCGTGATCGAGACCGAGCTGAAGCCCTATGACATTGCCGGCCTGATCCCGATCGTCACCGGCGCCGGCGGCGTCGTCACCACCTGGGACGGCAAGCCGGCGCAAGGCGGCGGCCGCATCATCGCAGCCGGCGATCCGCGCGTGCACGAAGCCGCGATGAAGCTGCTCAACGCCTGAGCTTCTCTTCGCTGATTTCTTGAGTTGCCGGCCGATTGATCTGCGCCCATCCTGACGGCAACGAGAAAAGCCAGGGATGGGCGACATGACGATGCGCGGCAGGCTGCTGGCAATCCTTCTCCTGCTTCTCACGCCCGTTGCGGCCCCGGCCCAGGAGTTCCCGACCAAGCCGATTCGGCTGATCGTGCCTTTCCCGCCCGGCGGGCCGAACGACATCATCGCACGCGTGATCGGGCAGAAGATGTCGGAACTGGTGAAGCAGCCGATCATCGTCGACAATCGCGCCGGCCAGGGCGGCGTGCTCGGCACCGACGCGGCCGCGAAGGCCGTGCCCGACGGCTACACCGTTGCGATCGCGAGCGCCGGCGCATTGGCGATCAGCCCGAGCATGGAAAAAGTCGCCTACGACACGCTGAAGGATCTCGCGCCGGTGACGCTGGTCGCGACCGTGCCCGAGATGCTGGTGGTCGCCACCAACGTGCCGGCGAACAACATGAGCGAACTGGTCGCGCTCGCCAAGGCGCAGCCGGGCAAGCTCAACTTCGCGTCCTCCGGCCCCGGCAGCCTGCCGCATCTGGCCTGCGAATTGTTCAAGCTGACGGCGAAGATCGACATCGTCCACGTGCCGTATCGCGGCGCCGCGCCGGCCGTGAACGACCTGCTGGGTCAGCAGGTGCAGATGACCTTCCTCGACCTCCCCGTGATCCTGCCGCAGATCAAGGCCGGCTCGCTGCGGCCGATCGCGCTCGGCGGCCGCGAACGCGCCCCGACCGCGCCCGACGTGCCGACCACGACCGAGGTCGGCATGCCCGACCTGATCATCGAGAACTGGTACGGCATGGTCGCGCCAGCCGGAACACCACCGGCGATCGTCGCAAGGCTGAACAAGGTCGCGACCGATGCGATGGCCGATCCGGCGGTCAAGGCAAAACTCGCCGAGCAAGGCCTGACATTGGCCGGCGACACGCCGGAGCATTTCCGCGACTTCATCGCCGCCGACATCAAGCGATGGGCGAAGGTGATCCAGGACGCCGGCGTGGTGACGGCGAAGTAGAAGCTCTGGATCCTTGTCTTGACGCGTTTTCTTCACGCGAACCGGTGCCCACTTCGCTCGAAAACGCTCTAGTAGTCGAGCCGGCCGCGCAGCTCCTCGAACGGAATCATGACGTGCTTACGAAACGGCGGGCGCTGTTGCAGCGTCCGATACCAGCGCTCGACCGCCGGCAGCGGCGGGCGCGTGATCTCGAGCTCGAAGTAGCGATAGAGCGAGGTTCCGGCGGTGATGTCAGCGAGCGACAGCGTCTCGCCGAGCAGGAACGGATTATTCTCAAGGAGGCGTTCGAGCTTGGCGAAATGCTGCTCGCAGCGGACCAGCGCGCGCTCGATCGCCGGCCGATTGCGCTGGCTCTCCGGCGTGCGGAAGAATCCCCAGAATACGCCGCCGAGAAAATCCGGCTGCAGCGCGGTCTGCGACCAGTCCATCCAACCATCGACCCGCGCCCTTGTGACGGGATCGTCGGACCAGAACGGCCCTGCTCCATGCCGCGCGGCGAGGTAGCGCAGGATGGCGTGGGATTCCCAGACGGTTGCCTCGTCATCCCCGATGACAGGCACCTTGCCGTGCGGGTTCATCGCCAGGAAAGCCGGCGCATCGAGCCCGCCGAACACGCCGCCGGCATCGATGTGCTCGTGCACCAGATCGAGTTCGCCGATCAGCCACATCACTTTCTGTACGTTGAACGAACTGCGCCGTCCCCAGACCCTGAGCATTGCACTCTCCTCGCATGTCAGCGCTGCGCTTCGGCGCGCAGATATTCCACGAGCTGCTTGGCGGCACGCGGCAACGCTTTGAAGCTGCGGGCGCAGATCGTCAGCCGGCGGTTGGCCCAGCCGTCGCGGATCCTGATCGTCGTGATCGCCATCGACGCCGCACAGCGCCGCGCCGCGGTTTCCGGGATCACGGCGACGCCGACATCGGCGGCGACCATCTGGCAGATGGCGTCGAAGCCGCGCAGGCGGGCACGGAAGCGCAGCCGCGCACCAAGCTTTGCCGCGTGGCGGGAAATATGAACCTGCAACGCAGACGTCGCCGTGAGGCCGACGAAATCGCGCCCGACCACCTCCTGGAAATCGATCTGGCGGCGGCCGCCGAGATCGCTGCGGCGCGGCGCCACCAGCATCAGGCGATCCTCGCTGAACAGGAAGCGCTCGACGCTGTCGGGCAGCGCGTGTTCCGCGGCGAAGCCGAGATCGGCCGCGCCGCTGGCGATCGCGGTCGCGATATCGGTGCTCTCGCGCTCCTCGACATCGACGCTGATATCGGGATGCTCGTGCAGGAAGGCTGCGAGCGCCCGCGGCAGATGCTCCGACAGGCCCGAGGTGTTGGCGAGCAACAGCACGTTGGCGCGGACGCCGCTGGCATAGGCGGCAAGATCGCTTTGCAGCGCCTCGACATTGTGAATCACGATGCGGGCGTGGCCGAGCAGGCTCTCGCCCGCCGCCGTCAGCTCGACGCCGCGGCGACCGCGCTTGAGCAGCGCGACGCCGAGCGCCTCCTCGAGGCCCTTGATTCGCTCGCTGGCCGAGGCTAGCGCCATGTTCGCCCGCGCCGCGCCCTGTGTGATGCTGCGCGCATCGGAAACCGCGATGAACAATTGCAAATCGATCAGGTCGAACCGCATGACGTGTCCCGCCCCATTCCTTCGGACAGCCCGAAGGCTAACTCCGTAACCTCCAGATTGTGCCGATCGCGCCGATCGGTCAATGTCCGGCCATGGTCGACCATCTCCTCATCTTCATCGCTTTCGCCTTCCTGCTCGCCGGTTTCGTCAAGGGCACGCTCGGGCTCGGCCTGCCGACGGTCGCGATGGGACTGCTCGCGACCACGATGGCGCCGGGCCAGGCGATCGCGATCGTGATCGTACCGGCGATCGTCACCAATATCTGGCAGACCTTCGTCGGCCCCTATCTGCGCGACATCCTCAGGCGGCTATGGCCGCTGATGCTCGGCACCGTCGCCGGAATCTGGATCAACGCCGGACTATTGACCGGGCCTTACGCCGCCTACGGCACCGTCGTGCTCGGCGTGCTGCTGGTGATCTACGCGATCGTTGGCCTCAGCAGGTTCAACTTCAAGGTCGCGCGGCGCAATGAGAAATGGATCGGCGGCATCGTCGGCGTCATCACCGGGCTGATCTCGGCGGCGACCGGCGTCCAGGTCATCCCCTCGATGCCGTTCATGCAGGCGATCGGCATGGAGAGGGACGAACTGGTGCAGGCGCTCGGCGTCTTCTTCACCACCGCGACCCTGGCGCTCGCCTTCAACTTGACCGCTTCGGGCCTGCTGACCGCGGCCACTGCGCTGCCGGGTGCGGTGGCGATGGTGGCGTCATTCATCGGCATGTTCATCGGCCAGGCAGTCCGCACCCGGATGCAGCCGGATGTGTTCCGCCGCTGGTTCCTGATCTCGATGATCCTGCTCGGCATCTATCTTGCCGGCAGCGCGCTGCTCAAGATCCACGGCTAGATTCTTGTTCGACGCGTTTTCTTCACGCGAACCGGTAAACCGCTTCGCTCGAAAACGCTCTGGCGACGCCTAGCGCGCCTCCAGCATGGCGACGCGGACGCCGAGATAGATGAACAGCGCGCCGAGCGAGCGGTTGATCCAGGCGATCACGCCGGTCGATTGCCGGATGCGGCCGGCGGCCTTCGCCGCAAAGGCCGCGAGGCCAAGGCACCACAGCGTGCCGCCGGTGATGAAGATCAGCCCGAGCACCAGGAAGGCGAGCGTCTTGTGGGCTGAGTCCGCCGCCACGAATTGCGGCAGGAACGCCAGGAAGAACAGCGCCACCTTGGGGTTGAGGATGTTGGTCAGGGCGCCCTGCCAGAACACGCGCGAGATCGAGGTCTCGCCGCCCTGCCCGGCGATCTCGGCGATCGGCTTGGCGCGCGAGAGCAGCATCTGCAGGCCGGTCAGCACCAGATAGGCCGCGCCGATCAGCTTGACGGCCAGGAATGCGGTCGACGACGCCATCAAGAGCGCCGACAGCCCGATCGCCGCGCCCAGCACATGGACCAGGCAGCCGCAGCTGATACCGATCGCCGCAGCGGCACCTCCGCGCCATCCGAGCTGAATCGTGCGCCCGATGATATAAGCGGTATCCGGCCCCGGCGTGACGTTAAGCAGCAGCCCGGACAGGACAAACAGCCAAAGTTCGTGAATTCCCAGCATTCGGCGAGATTATCCTATGTAAGTAACGAACCGGAAAGGACGGTCAGCCAACCTGCGCCATTCCAGCGACACACGAATTCAGTAGAGAAACGGACTGTACGATCCGTTGGTCGCATGCCAATTCCTGCTACTATGCATTATAGGTGCCCGCAAACCGAGCTTCCGCCGGACCCGGCCTGTCTTGTAAGTATCGGATTCGGTCACCTCGGCTAAGTGGCCATTCCAGGGCACAGGAGACATGGAAAGACGGCTCGCTGCCATTCTTTGCGCTGATATCGCCGGCTATTCCCGCATGATGGGGGTTGACGAGGCGGGGACGCATGCCTCGTTCAAGGCGCATCGCAGCGCGATCTACCCCATCATCCTCAACCATGGCGGCCGAATCGTCAAAAACACCGGCGACGGCTTCCTGCTGGAATTTCCGAGCATCATCGGCGCGATCGAGGCCGCCGTGGCGATGCAGACCCTGATGGCCGAGCGCAACGAACATCTGCCGGCCGACCGCGCCATGCATTTCCGGATGGGCGTCCACATGGGCGACGTCATGGCCGACGAGGACGAGGTGTTCGGCGATGACGTCAACATCGCCGTCCGTCTCGAGACGGTCGCGACGCCCGGCGGCATCGCGGTGTCGGACAAGGCCCGCACCGAGGCCGGACGGCGGCTTGCCGTCAGCCTGGTCGATGCCGGCCCGCATCGCTTCAAGAACATTGCCGAACCGGTCAATGTCTGGACCTGGGCGCCGGCCGGGACTGACGCCCAGGAGCACACTCCGGAGGACGGGCCGCATCTGCCGGGGCAGTACCGGACCGCGATCGTCGGCGTGCTGCCGTTCGACAATCTGAGCGGCAGCGCCGACGAATATTTTTCGGACGGCCTGACCGAGGATCTGATCCACGCGCTGTCGCTGCAATCCTTCTATCGCGTGCTGAGCCGCAACTCGACCTTCGCCTACAAGGGCAAGAACGTCTCGACGCGGCTGATCGCGCGCGAGATCGACGCCACCTATCTGATCCAGGGCTCGGTGCGGCGCGCCGGCAACAAGATCCGCGTCACCGCCGAGCTGATCGCGCCCGAGAAGGGCGAGCAGCTGTGGACCGGCCGCTACGACCGCGACATGGGCGACCTATTCGCGATGCAGGACGAGATCACCGCGAATCTCTCCGCCGCGGTCGCGCAGGAGATCTACCGCGCCGAGGCATCGGCGCCGGCACGCTCGCCGAACTCCGAGCTGACCGCGTGGGATCGTTTCCTGAAGGGTCTGTCGCACTACTACCACCAGACCAAGACCGATTGCGAAACCGCGATCGCGCTGTTCAAGGAAGCGATCGAGCTCGATCCCGCGCTGTCGATCGCGCGCGCCTATCTCGCGCTGATCCAGATCCAGAGCATCCAGTTCGGCTGGATTCCGAGCACGCGCGAATTGTGGGCCTCGTCGGTCAGCCTGGCCGAGAGCAGCGTCCGGCTCGATCCGCGCTCCTCGTTCGCATTTTCGCTGCTGGCCTATCTGCATGCGATGCAGGGCCATTACGAAGCCGCGATGGATGCCATCAAGCGGGCGATCGAGCTCAACCCCTACGACATGGGCGCGCGCGGCGTGCTCGGAATCTGCCACATGGTGATCGGCGACCATCGCCAGGCGGTCGAGCTGTTCTCGACGGCGGTTCAGCGCGGCAACAGCGACCCGCGCTACCAATGGGGCGCTCTGAACGCGTTCAGCCATTATCTGCTCGGACAGTATGACGCATCGCTGTCGTGGTCGCGCGAAACGCTCTACCTCAACCCGAACCATTTGCAGGGTCTTGCGGTGCGCGCCGCGGCGCTCGCCCAGCTCGGCCGCGCTGAGGAGGCCGCGCAGGCGGCCGAGGCGCTGCTCGCCAACCATCCCAAGCTGACGGTCGAACGTCACTTGCGCAATTTCCACTGGAAGAACCCGGCCGACATCGCGCATTATCGCGAAGGCCTCTTGAAAGCCGGCCTGCCGTTCGGCAAACTCGCTCTGGTTGCATCCGCATCGAAATTCGCGGTCGATTCCTGAGCGAATTCATCCACCGGTAATGGATGCTTTTTAGGCTGAAGCTTTTCAGGATGTGGTTTGATGTCCGATACGGCTGCAAGCGCGGCGCCTGCCCCGCAGGTCTCCCCTGACAATCCCTGCCCGTTCCTGCGTGCGCTGGTCGCCGGCGGCTATGTCGGTGGCCACATCGTGTCGCTGCCACAGCTCACTGAGACCATCGACCGCGCCACCGGCAAGACCGGGCTTCCGGCGCTCAACGCCGGCGCCAAGATCTTCATGGTCGCGCAGATGGCCAACGGCATCGGCCCGTTCAGCCAAATGCGCAGCCTGTTGCAGGGCGCGATCCTCGACGAATTACGCAACGGCCCGCTCGACAAGCACGGCGCCGGCTCGCGCATCCTCGACCAACATGCCGTCGTGCATGAGGACGAGATCGCGCGGCTCGCGACCTTCGGCAGCGACTACAAGGCGCCCGACGGCAGCGTCGAACGCGGGCTGTCGGCATCCGAGATCAAGACCTTCATGGCCGCGAACTTCCAGCGCGCCAAGGACGAGCATCCGCCGTCCTACGCCATCCTGCACTGCTACTACCCGCTCCTGATGCTCGGCGAGTGGCCGGTGCTGCTCGACATCATGGGCAAGGGCGAAGGCAAGGACCGCTATCTCAGCGTCGCCGAGGTCAGGACGCTATTCGTCGAGAAGCGCTTTCCCGACCGCATCGTCGCGCTGCTCAAGACTTGAGCTGCGGACGTCGGACACCATCCGGCCGAAACACTTGCCTCGTTGGGACTACCAGATCGCGCGCGGCTTATCCGTTTCTGTGAGGCGATCGCGGCCGTGAGCAAATGCCTTTCTGAGCGCGGCTTGAATCTGGACTTTCATGTAGTCTTCTCGATGCTCCGCGGGTGCGAGCAATCCCATTCGAACGATCCGGTCCGCCTCGACATCGATCCATTCTCCGAAGTTCATTGGATGATCCCCCTGGTTAGCTCGGGAAGCGGCGGGGCTATTTGAACAGCGGCGTGCCCGGCACGAAGGCGTCGAACGCCGCCCAGAACTGCGCGCGGTAACGATCCTGCTCCTGCAGGATCTCGTGCTTGGAGCCGGCGATCACCAGATGCGAGCCGGCGCGCAGATGATAGGCGAACTCCTCGATCGCGGCCGTCGACACCACCTCGTCATTGCTCGCCGCCAGCATCAGGATCGGCTGGCGGATTTCGGAGGGATACGACATGCCGCGGAAGGTGCGCATCGCGGTGAACGCGGTGTCGGCCCATGCGATCGTCGGCGCAGCGATGCCGAGCGTCGGGTCTTCCTCCAGGATCGCCGCGTTGCGGGCGTGGCGCACCGGATCGCTGGTGACCGGATTGCCGATGAAGGGCGCGAGCCCGACCAGCTCGCTGCTGCCGCCCGGAACGTAATTGCCGCCCTGCCCGGTCCAACGCATGATCCGAAGCAGCGCGCTCGGAAAGAACGACACGCGCTTGCGCGGCAGGTCGATCATTGGCGCCGACAGCACCATGCGGTCGAACCAGCGCTTGCCGGCATGTGCGACCCGCAGCAGCACCGCGCCGCCCATAGAATGCGCCAGCGCGAAATAGGGCGGCGGACAATCCGGCAGCACCACCTGCTGCACGAAGGCTTCGACGTCGGTCTCATAGTCAGCGAAGTCGCGCACATAGCCCTTGCGCGGATCACGTAGCCGCCGCGACGAATGGCCCTGCCCGCGCCAGTCGATCATCGCCACTGCAAAGCCGCGGTCGCGCAGGTCGCGCACCGTCTCGAAATATTTCTCGATCATCTCGCCACGCCCGCCGAACACGCAGACCGTGCCCTTGCGGCCGGGCGGCGGCGCCCAGCGCGCGAAGCGCAGCTCGGCTCCATCTGATGCTTTGATGGTGCCACTGACAACGTCGTCCGGAACCGGGTTGGCGGGAATCGAGACGAGCGTCATGCGGGAGACCGGCGTGGTGAGACAGGGTGGAGATCAAGGACGCCTGCGCCAAAAAAAGCGACGCGGTTTCGGCCTCTTGAACGCGACGTGCCCCCTCCCATATCACTTCAGTGCAGGCCGCTACCAGTGTTTCGGACCCGGAACATCAGGCTGCACACATCTAGGCCCGGCCCGATGGCGGGCGGGTAACTGAAACAGTCGCTCATTGGAGGACTACCCTATGCGTAGCTACGACCTCACTCCGTTCTATCGTTCCACCGTCGGCTTCGACCGCCTCTTCAATCTGCTTGATCAGGTGACCTCGGACGGCAGCCCCGGCTATCCCCCCTACAACATCGAGCGCACCGGCGAGAATGCTTACCGGATCAGCGTCGCGGTCTCCGGCTTCTCGCAGGCCGAGCTTTCGATCGTCGCGAAGGAGAACACGCTGACGATCAAGGGCGAGAAATCCGCCAACGAGAACTCCGGCAACGGCTCGGAAGTGCTCTATCGCGGCATCGCCTCCCGCGCGTTCGAGCGCGTCTTCCAGCTTGCCGACTTCGTGCAGGTGAAGAACGCTTCGCTCGAGAACGGCCTGCTCCACGTCGATCTCGTCCGCGAGATTCCCGAGGCCAAGAAGCCCCGCAACATTCCGATCGGCGGCGGCGAGAAGGCCCCGCAGGTCGTCGACGGCTCGGCGAAGGTCGCGGCCTAAGGAATGCCCCCCGCGTCAGCAGATATTGGCTGAGCGCGAAAACGCCCCGGGAAACCGGGGCGTTTTTTTGTTGCGCGCTTAACTTTCGTAGCCTGGATGGAGCGGAGCGAAATCCGGGAGGGTCGTGCCGCGGGGAGCGATCCCCTAATTGCGCTTCGCTCCATCCGGGCTACGCGGCGACCTTGGTCACTCCAGCCCCTGCACCTTGGGCATTTCCTGGGTCGGCAGAATCGCGGGCGGGGGCGCCGCCGGCGGTGGCGCGGCCTGACCGACGGTCGGGACCTCGGCTTGCTGGACGGGCTTCGCCGCCGCCTGGGTCTCCGCCGGCTTCGGGGCAGCCGCGGCCTGCTCGGGTGCTGCGGCCTGGGCGGGCGCAGGCTGCGGCGCGGCAGTCAGTGGTGCGGCGGCCCGGGCCGCCGCAGCGGGAGCCTGGGCCGCCGGAGCAGCCGCCTGGGCCGCGGAAGCAGCAGCGGGAGCCTGCGCCTTGGCGTTGAGCGGGCTGCGCTTCGGCACCGGGACGCGGCTCGCGACATGGGGGATCGGGAGCGGCGGCCGCGGCACCCGGGCCTGGATCACCCGCGGCATCGGGCCAACCGGGCCGTAGGTCGCGCTCATCTCCTCCTCGTAATTGTCGCCGAGCCGATAGGCCGGGGTGAAGCGGATGATGTGCCCGTCGCGGGCGTCGATCACCAGCCGGCCGTCGTCGCCGCCCTCGTCGATCACCGAGATCGTGTAGACGAAGCCGCGCTGCTGCAGGGCGCCGAGCGGCAGATAGCCGTTCTCGCGCAGCACGGTGTACACCTCGACCGGCGGCAGCAGGCTCGGGACGCGGCCAAAGCGCGGCGGCGGCGGAACCTCGGGCATGGCGGCGTACGGCCCGTCCATGTCGGAGACCCTGACGAAAGCCGGGCTGCCGATCCGGGCGGACGTCGCGAGCTGCGCCTCGGCCGAGGCTGCGCTGAGCGCGAGGGCGGCGGCTGCAACCGAACCTGTGAACAACTTCATCGCCGTAACTCCTGTCTGCCCCGCCCTAAGGAGCTTCCCGCTCTCTTGGAGGCTTGCCCGGGGCAAAATTTCAGTTTGAAATTCGGCGGTCCTTGGTCGCTCCTTGGGCCAGATCACGGCGTGTTTGCTTCGAATCGGGGGCGCGGCGGGCCAGCCGAGCCGTTCATTCCGAGCATGCGGGCGAGGACTTCCTCGCGCTTGTGTGATAGACAAAAATTTGGCAAGGTCGAGGTTAGGACAGTAAGGCTGTCTCAATTTCGAGGCCATCCCGGCATGGGGATTGCAACGAGAACCTTCGCGAGAAGGACCTCGGCGCCCCGGGCTCCGAGAATGCTGCAGGCAGGGCCGTCCCCTAGGGGACGTTGAAACGCCCGTCGTCTGAATTTAGGAAAATGCGGCTCGCGGCGGACGAGCGGTGGCCCGGTGGGTGCCGCAACGTCCAAGGTGCGCCAAATAGGGTGAGGCCCCTTACGCAAGGGAGAGGACACATGAGCGGGTCGGAATTCGAGCGCGAAATCATCGTGGCAGGTGCGCTGTCGGCGACCGCGGACTCGAAAGCCGCCGAACCCGCGCGTGAGCTGCATACATGGCGTCCTGAAGCCGAAGGCCTGTTTGATCCGAGCCTGGAAAAGGATTCCTGCGGCGTCGGCTTCATCGCCAACATCAAGGGCCAGAAGTCGCATCAGATCGTCTCGGACGCGCTGAGCATCCTGTGCAACCTCGAGCATCGCGGCGCCGTCGGCGCCGATCCGCGCGCCGGTGACGGCGCCGGCATCCTGGTACAGATCCCGCACACCTTCTTCGCGCGCAAGACCTCCGAGCTCGGCTTCAAGCTGCCGCAGCCCGGCGAATACGCCATCGGAGCACTGTTCATGCCGCGCGATGCCGCGTGGCGGAACGTGATCAAGAGCATCATCGCCGACGAGATCAAGAACGAGGGCTTCAAGCTGCTCGGCTGGCGCGACGTGCCCAGCGACAATTCCTCGCTCGGCGTCACCGTGAAGCCGACCGAGCCCTACCACATGCAGGTCTTCATCGGCCGCAACGGTGCGGCCAAGAACGAGGACGATTTCGAGCGCCGGCTCTACATCCTGCGCAAGTCGATCTCGCAGGCGATCTACCAGCGCCGCGACCGCGGTATGGCGGGCTACTATCCGTGCTCGTTCTCGTGCCGCACCGTGATCTACAAGGGCATGTTCCTCGCCGACCAGCTCGGCAAGTACTATCCCGACCTCCACGAAGCCGATTTCGACAGCGCGCTGGCGCTGGTGCATCAGCGCTTCTCGACCAACACTTTCCCGACCTGGTCGCTGGCGCATCCCTACCGGATGATCGCCCATAACGGCGAAATCAACACGCTGCGCGGCAACGTCAACTGGATGGCGGCGCGGCAGGCCTCGGTGCATTCCGAGCTCTACGGCAAGGACATCAGCCGCCTGTGGCCGATCTCCTATGAAGGCCAGAGCGACACCGCCTGCTTCGACAACGCGCTCGAGTTCCTGGTGCAGGGCGGTTACTCGCTGCCGCACGCCGTGATGATGATGATTCCGGAAGCGTGGGCCGGCAATCCGCTGATGGATGAGCAGCGCCGCGCCTTCTACGAATATCATGCCGCGCTGATGGAGCCGTGGGACGGCCCGGCCGCGATCGCCTTCACCGACGGCCGCAAGATCGGCGCGACGCTCGATCGCAACGGCCTGCGCCCGGCGCGCTACCTCGTCACCAAGGACGACCGCATCGTGATGGCGTCCGAAATGGGCGTCTTGAAGATTCCGGAGGACCAGATCGTCACCAAGTGGCGGCTGCAGCCCGGCAAGATGCTGCTCGTCGATCTCGAGCAGGGTCGCCTGATTCCCGACGACGAGATCAAGGCCGACCTCGCCAAGAGCCACCCCTACGCCGACTGGCTGCATCGCACCCAGATCCAGCTCGAGGAGCTTCCGGATGCGCCGGCCAAGGGCGTGCGCTCCAACCTGCCGCTGCTCGATCGCCAGCAGGCGTTCGGCTACAGCCAGGAAGACATCAACATCCTGATGACGCCGATGGCGTCGACCGGCGAGGAAGCCGCCGGCTCGATGGGCAACGACACGCCGATCTCGGCGCTGTCGGACAAGCCGAAGCAGCTGTTCACCTATTTCAAGCAGAACTTCGCGCAGGTGACCAACCCGCCGATCGATCCGATCCGCGAGGAAATCGTCATGAGCCTCGTCTCGATCATCGGGCCGCGGCCGAACCTGTTCGACCTGCAGGGCGTCGCCTCGACCCAGCGCCTCGAGGTGCGGCAGCCGATCCTGACTGACACCGACCTCGAAAAGATCCGCTCAATCTCCGACGTCGCCGAGACCCACTTCAAGTCGCGCACGCTGGACACCACCTTCCACGCCGGCTTCGGCGCGGCGGGCATGGAGCAGGTGCTCGATGAGCTCTGCGCGCGCGCCGAGGGCGCGGTGCGCGAGGGCATCAACATCATCATCCTGTCGGACCGCATGACCGGCACCGACCGGATCCCGATCCCGTCGCTCTTGGCCTGCGCCGCCGTGCATCACCACCTGATCCGCACCGGCCTGCGCACCTCGGTGGGCCTCGTCGTGGAATCCGGCGAGCCGCGCGAAGTGCATCACTTCGCCTGCCTCGCCGGCTACGGCGCCGAAGCGATCAACCCCTATCTCGCGTTCGAAACCATCCTCGCGATGAAGGACCGGCTGCCCGGCGCGCTCGACGACTACGAGATCGTCAAGCGCTACATCAAGTCGATCGGCAAGGGCCTGCTCAAGGTGATGTCCAAGATGGGCATCTCGACCTACCAGTCCTATTGCGGCGCGCAGATCTTCGACGCGGTCGGCCTCAAGGCGGACTTCGTCGCCAAGTATTTCGCAGGTACCCACACCCGCATCGAGGGCGTCGGCCTCGGCGAGATCGCCGAGGAGACCGTGCGGCGCCACACCGACGCGTTCGGCGACAGCCAGATCTACAAGAGCGCGCTCGATGTCGGCGGCGAATATGCCTACCGCACCCGCGGCGAGGACCATGCCTGGACCGCGGAATCGGTCTCGACCTTGCAGCATGCGGTGCGCGGCAACTCGCAGGAGCGCTACCGCGCGTTCGCCAAGATCCTCAACGAGCAGTCCGAGCGTCTGCTGACGCTGCGCGGCCTGTTCCGGATCAAGGGCGCCGAGGACGACAAGCGCAAGCCGGTCAAGCTCGAGGACGTCGAGCCGGCCAAGGACATCGTCAAGCGGTTCTCGACCGGTGCGATGTCGTTCGGCTCGATCTCGCGCGAGGCGCACACCACGCTCGCGATCGCGATGAACCGGATCGGCGGCAAGTCGAACACCGGCGAAGGCGGCGAGGAGTCCGACCGCTTCAAGCCGATGCCGAACGGCGATTCGATGCGCTCGGCGATCAAGCAGGTCGCCTCGGGCCGGTTCGGCGTGACGACGGAATACCTCGTCAACTCCGACATGATGCAGATCAAGATGGCGCAGGGTGCCAAGCCCGGCGAAGGCGGTCAGCTGCCCGGCCACAAGGTCGACGCGACGATCGCCCGCGTCCGACACTCGACGCCGGGCGTCGGCCTGATCTCGCCGCCGCCGCATCACGACATCTACTCGATCGAAGACCTCGCCCAGCTGATCTACGACCTCAAGAACGTCAATCCCGACGGCCAGGTCTCGGTCAAGCTGGTGTCCGAAGTCGGCGTCGGCACGGTTGCCGCCGGCGTCGCCAAGGCGCGCGCCGACCATGTCACCATCGCGGGCTTCGAGGGCGGCACCGGTGCCTCGCCCCTCACCTCGATCAAGCATGCCGGCTCGCCGTGGGAGATCGGTCTTGCCGAGACCCATCAGACGCTAGTGCGTCAGCGGCTGCGCAGCCGCATCGCGGTGCAGGTCGACGGCGGCTTCCGCACCGGCCGTGACGTCGTGATCGGCGCGCTGCTCGGGGCCGACGAATTCGGCTTCGCCACCGCGCCCTTGATCGCAGCGGGCTGCATCATGATGCGCAAGTGCCACCTCAACACCTGCCCGGTCGGCGTCGCGACCCAGGATCCGGTGCTGCGCAAGCGCTTCACCGGCCAGCCCGAGCACGTCATCAACTACTTCTTCTTCGTCGCCGAAGAAGTCCGCGAGATCATGGCGCAGCTCGGCTACAAGAAGTTCGACGACATGGTCGGCCAGGTCCAGATGCTGGACCAGACCGCGCTGGTCTCGCACTGGAAGGCCAAGGGCCTCGACTTCTCCAAGCTGTTCGTGCGGCAGAAGGAGGAGAAGGGTCAGACGATCTATCACTCGGAGAGCCAGAACCATCACCTGGAAGCCGTGCTCGACCGCCGGCTGATCGAGCAGGCGCAGGCCGCGCTCGATCGCGGCGCGCCGGTCAAGATCGAAGAAGAGATCAACAACACCGACCGTTCCGCCGGCGCGATGCTGTCGGGCGCAGTGGCCAAGATCTACGGCCATGCTGGCCTGCCGCTCGACACCATTCATGTCGGCCTGAAAGGCACGGCCGGACAGGCGTTCGGCGCCTGGCTGGCCAAGGGTGTCACCTTCGAGCTCGAAGGTGAAGGCAACGACTATGTCGGCAAGGGCCTCTCGGGCGGCTGCATCATCGTCAAGCCGCCGAAGATCTCCGGCATCGTGCCGGAAGAGTCGATCATCGTCGGCAACACCGTGATGTACGGCGCGATCGCGGGCGAGTGCTACTTCCGCGGCATCGCCGGCGAGCGCTTCGCGGTGCGCAACTCGGGTGCGGTCGCGGTCGTCGAAGGCGCCGGCGATCATTGCTGCGAATACATGACCGGCGGCATCGTGGTGGTGCTCGGCAAGACCGGGCGCAACTTCGCGGCCGGCATGTCCGGCGGCATCGCCTATGTACTGGACGAGACCGGCGACTTCGACAAGCTCTGCAACCTGTCGATGGTCGAGCTCGAGCCGGTGCTGTCGGAGGAGATGATCAACGCCGACACCTACCATCACTCCGGCGATCTGGAGGCGCATGGCCGGGTCGACGTGTTCCAGAACCTGCTCGACTCCGACGTGGAGCGGCTGCATGTCCTGATCACCCGTCACGCCAAGCTGACCGGCTCGAAGAAGGCGGCGGAGATCCTCGCCAACTGGAAGGCCTGGCTGCCGAAATTCCGCAAGGTGATGCCGGTGGAGTACCGCCGCGCGCTGAAGGAAATGAAGGCCAACGCCGACGCCGAGCCGAAGATCGCGATCGGCGCGTAAGTCACGACCGCGCGTCATTCCGGGTCGTGCCAGGCGCGAACCCGGAATGCGCAAAGCCACTTCGAGACTTCGGGTCTGCGCCATGCGGCGCAGCCCGGAATGACGGAACAACTGAGATGCAGGGGCATCGGGTTTCAATGGGTAAGATCACAGGTTTTCTCGAGATCGAGCGGCATGACCGCAAGTACGAGCCGGTCGCCGATCGGCTCAAGAACTTCAACGAGTTCGTCATTCCGCTGAGCGAGAAGGACACGCGCGACCAGGCCGCGCGCTGCATGAATTGCGGCATCCCCTATTGCCACGGCACAGGCTCGGTCCAGCCCGGCACGCCGGGCTGCCCGGTCAACAACCAGATCCCCGATTTCAACGACCTCGTCTATCAGGGCAACTGGGAAGAGGCCTCGCGCAACCTGCACTCGACCAACAACTTCCCCGAATTCACCGGCCGCATCTGCCCGGCGCCGTGCGAAGCGTCCTGCACGCTGAACATCGACGACAACCCGGTCACCATCAAGACGATCGAATGCGCGATCGTCGACCGCGCCTGGGACAATGGCTGGGTCAAGCCGGAGATCGCCACTGAGAAGACCGGCAAGAAGGTCGCGGTGATCGGCTCGGGCCCCGCGGGCCTTGCCGCCGCGCAGCAGCTCGCGCGCGCCGGCCACGAGGTGCATGTCTACGAGAAGTTCGCCAAGGCCGGCGGCCTGCTGCGCTACGGCATTCCCGACTTCAAGATGGAGAAGGGCATCATCGACCGCCGCGTTCAGCAGATGGAAGCTGAAGGCGTCACCTTCCACTATGGCAAGGCCGTCGGCGGCTCGACGCCCGGCGCGATCGACCCGCAGGAGCTGGCCAAGCAGTATGACGCCGTGGCGCTGACCGGCGGCGCGGAAGCCCCGCGCGACCTGCCGATCCCGGGCCGCGATCTCAGCGGCATCCACTTCGCGATGGACTTCCTGCCGCAGCAGAACCGCCGCGTCTCCGGCGAGCCGCTGAACGGCGCCGCCGACATCCTCGCCGGCGGCAAGCATGTCGTCGTGATCGGCGGCGGCGACACCGGTTCGGACTGCATCGGCACCTCGTTCCGTCAGGGCGCCAAGTCGGTGACCCAGCTCGAGATCATGCCGGCGCCGCCCGAGCACGAGAACAAGGGCGTCACCTGGCCGAACTGGCCGCTGAAGATGCGGACGTCGTCGAGCCAGGCCGAAGGCGCCGTGCGCGAATACGCCGTGCTGACGCAGAAGTTCGAAGGCGTCGACGGCAAGGTGACAAAACTGCATTGCGTCAAGGTCGACGACAAGTTCAAGCCGCTGCCCGGCACCGAGTTCACGCTCGACGCCGAGCTCGTGCTGCTGGCGATGGGCTTCGTCCATCCGGTGCACGAGGGCTTGCTCAAGACGCTGGGCGTCGAGCTCGACCAGCGCGGCAACGTGCGCGCATCCCTGCAGGACTACCAGACCTCGCGCGCCAAGGTCTTCTCGGCCGGCGACATGCGCCGCGGCCAGTCGCTCGTGGTCTGGGCGATCCGTGAAGGCCGCCAGTGCGCGCGCTCGATCGACACCTTCCTGATGGGGAAGACCGACCTGCCGGGGTAGTCGCCCCGGCCGTTGCGGCAATCCACATCCACACACTGAACTGTCATCGCCCGCGAAAGCGGGCGATCCAGTATTCCAGAGACGTCAGAGATCAAACCGAGAGGCCGCGGCGTACTGGATGCCCCGCCTGCGCGGGGCATGACACCTGATGTGGGGAGCGACTAACGCATCCTCACCGCTAGTTCTGCACCCGCACGCCGAGCATCACCACCGTCGATGCCGAGCTCTGTCCGGCCAAATTCGAATCCAGCCAGTCGCGGCGCAGGGTGCCCTTG
Organism: Bradyrhizobium sp. CER78; assembly: GCF_029846235.1. Lineage (GTDB taxonomy): Bacteria > Pseudomonadota > Alphaproteobacteria > Rhizobiales > Xanthobacteraceae > Bradyrhizobium. The sequence continues at coordinate 23,696 of NZ_JARVWP010000021.1, read as the reverse complement.
ATCCAGAGGCTGCGGGTCATCTTGTAGATCAGGTCGGCCGACACCGAGTAGGTCGTGTCATTGCGGTTGTCGCCCTTGTACTCGAGCGTGCCGTAGGTGAACTTGCCGATCGCGGTCAGCCAGCGGCGGAAGTCGTGATCGACCTCGACGGTGTAGGTGCGCGACAGCACGCCGGAGGTGCCGGGCAGCGTGGTCTCGCCGAGCTGGGTGTCGGAATAGAATTTGGCGGTGGTCAGCGGCGTCGCCGTCCAGGTCAGCGAGGCGGTGGTGAGCAAGCCTTCGAGTGGGCTCAGCCGCGGGTCGACATAGTCGCGCCTAGCATAGCCGATCGAGACCTCGCCGAACAGCAGCCGCGTGAATTCGAACGAGGTGCCGGCCTTGACGTAACCGCCCGAGGAATTGCGCGCGTAACCGTTGCGGTCGAGATAGAGATCGTGGAAGCGGCTGTCGCCCTCCACCTCGACGAACGGCTTCACGGCCGGATTCAGCTCATAGCTCATGCGGCCGACGCCGCCATATTGGGTGAAGTTGCGGTCGTCGTTCGATGACGAGGTGCCGTCGGTGAGCTTCGACCATTGATAATCGGTGCGGTCGACAGTAGCGCCGAGCGACACCTGCATGCGGTTGAAATGCTGGTCGATGCCGAAGGTGCCGCCGACCGTGCTGTAGAGCGGATATTTGGCAAGGCCCGCCTGCACGTTCGGGCTGCCGGGATTGTCGGTCGAGACCAGCAGGCGGGCCTGCGCCGTGAGATGCGTGTCCTTGCTGACATCGAGACGGCCGTCGATATGGCCGGTGAAGCTCGGACGGTCGACATCGAGCGGCGCCGACAGCGGCGTTCCGTCGATCGGCGTGAGCTGCGAGCCGTAGCCGGTGAAGGAGCCGCGCAGATCGGCGACGACGGCGTGGCGTTCCCAGTCCGACATCGCGACGAATTCCGGCGCGACCATGTAGAACGCCTTGCCCTGCGGCGAATTCAACCGGCCCGGGTTGGTGTCATAGCCGGCCATCACCTCGGCCGCGGTTTTGACCATGAACGAGCCGGCGTAGTCGCCGACTGCGCCGAACGGATCGTCGTCGAGCTTGAGCCGCCGGCGCGGCGGCTGGCCGACGATGGTGCCGGCCATCGCCGGCGGCACCGGCGGTTTGCTGGCGGTCTCCGACGGCGGGATCGACAGCCGCAACTGCCCGGCCGCGGTCAGCGGCGGCGGCGTGGGCACCGGCGAGCCGGGTCCCGGCGGCGGCTTCGGCTTGGCCTGGCCCGGGTAATATTTCGGCTTCAGCCGTTTTCGATTGAGCGAGTCATAGCCTGATGTCGAAGCGCCGTTGGCGGCCGGAAGACCGTAGGTCGGCACCTGTCCGACACGCTCCGATGGTGTTGCCGACGACGAGGCGCGCCGGCTGGAATCGCCGTCCGGAAGCTTGAGGCCGTTGAGCGGATCCATGGCGTCGGCCGTGGTCCGGCGCAGCGGCGAATCCTGCGTGATCACCTGGCTCTGCCGGTTCGGGCTGAACAGATCCGGCGTCACGGTCTGGGCGTTGGCGAGCCCGGTCGTCGCAGCGAGCGCAACGCATGGCAAAACCACGCGAACGAGACGTCCACGTCGATTTGGGCCGCTTGCTGGCCGCCGCCACACGATGGAAATACCCCAACGAATTCATGCACTTGACGTACGCATCTCGCCGGGCGGCGAAAAACGTCGTTAATGGAGTTAAAACAATTATGGTTAATGAGCCGTTGAGGATCCGCCGCCGCGCGTCGCATCGCGGAATCGAACGTGCTAAGGGAGACGCCCGGGTGCAAAACCCCTCCCCTGGAATCCGAAATGGCCAAACCGAAACCGCTGATGACCAAATCATCCGGCCCCGATGACGGCGCCGTCCAGTCGGCGCTCCGCACCCTCGATGCCGAAGCAAGCGGCGTCGCGGCGATCTCTGCGGCACTCAAGTCCGACCTCGGCGCGCCGTTCACCGCGGCGGCCGAGCTGATCTGCAAGGCCAAGGGACGGCTGATCGTGACCGGGCTCGGCAAGTCCGGCCATATCGGCCGCAAGATCGCCGCGACCTTCGCCTCGACCGGCACGCCGGCGTTCTTCGTGCACGCGGCGGAAGCGAGCCATGGCGACCTCGGCATGATCACCGCCGAGGACGTGATCCTGGCGCTGTCATGGTCCGGCGAGCAGCCGGAGATGCGCAACCTGATCGCCTATGCGGCACGCTTCGGCATTCCGCTGATCGCGATGACCGCCGACAAGGATTCGACGCTGAGCAAGGCCGCCGACGTGCAGCTGACGCTGCCGAAGGCCCGCGAGGCCTGCCCGCATAATCTGGCGCCGACCACGTCCTCGCTGATGATGCTGGCACTCGGCGATGCCTTGGCGATCGCGCTGCTCGAGGGCCGCGGCTTCACCTCGACCGATTTCAGCGTGCTGCATCCGGGCGGCAAGCTCGGCGCGCTGCTGAAATATGCCCGCGACCTGATGCACAGCGGCGACGCGCTGCCGCTGAAGCCGCTCGGCACCAAGATGTCGGATGCGCTGGTTGAGATGACGTCCAAAGGCTTCGGCTGCGTCGGCATCGTCGACAGCCACGGCCATCTCGTCGGCATCGTCACCGACGGCGATTTGCGCCGGCAGATGCGCCCCGACCTGCTGACGCTGTCGGTCGACGAGGTCATGACCCGGACGCCGAAGACGATCAGCCGCGACACGCTCGCCGGCGAAGCGCTGGAACTGCTCAACGCCTCACAGATCACGACGCTGATCGTGACCGACGCGAAGAAGCCGGTCGGCATCATCCATCTGCACGATCTGCTGCGCGCGGGCGTGGCGTAATTTCGCTCCGTCATTCCGGGGCACGCGAAGCGTGAACCCGGAATCTCGAGATTCCGGGTTCGATGCTATGCATCGCCCCGGAATGACTGTGGCTGTGCCGGAAACCGCGCCGCGGTCGCCTCCAGCGGCAAGGCCAGCGCGTTGGCGAGGTAGGAGACCGTGCGGTAGAAGCCGCACAACAGGATGATCTCCAGCACCTGATCGTCGTCGTAGTGCGCCGACAGCGCCGCGAATTCCGCCTCACTCAACGTCGCGCGCGCATGCAGCGCGTCGACCGCCGCGATCATCGCCTGTTCGGCCGGCGACCAGCAGCCGGCATCGGCCGCACCATGCACGGTGGCGTGGACCTGCTGCTCCGACAACCCGGCGGCCGCGCCGAACGCGGTGACATGCACGCCCCATTCATATTCGCATGCATTGAGCGCGCAGGTGCGGTCGATCACGATCTCCCGTTCCCGCAACGACAGCGGCCCGCGGTCGAGCAGGCCGCCGCCGCGAAACTTCTCCCAGGCGCGCGGATGGCCGGCCATCATGCGGAACAGCACCAGCGGCGGCTTGCCGCGCATGATGCGGTCGAAATGCTGTTGAATGTCCGCCGCATAGGGCGGATCGAGCGGCGCGATGCGTGACATGGGCTGATCCCGTTGCTACATTTAATGTAGCAACGCTACAATATCTGTAGCGATCGACGCAAGCGAGATTCACGAAGGGTTCGCGATATGGCGAAGCAGGTTCCGACCGCAAAACCCGGCGTCCGCGGCTCGCGGTCCGGCCGTCCGATCATGGCGCTGCTCGATCTGCTGGGCCGGCGCTGGACCTTGCGCATCGTCTGGGAGCTGCGCGAGGGCGCGTTGACCTCGCGCGCGCTGCGCACCGCCTGCGACGAGGCGTCACCGACGATCCTGCAGACGCGATTGACCGAATTGCGCGAGGCCGGGTTCGTCGAGCTGACGGATGATGGTTACAGCCTCACCGCGCTCGGCCGGGAGCTATTTGCGACCTTCACGCCGCTCAATCGCTTCGCCGAGCGCTGGAGCAAGCACGCTGGCAGCTAGACCGCGGCCACCGTCAGGCTGGCGCCGTCGGCGCGGACGACCTTGACCCGGCTGCCGGCCGGCGCATCGGGGCCGGCGACGCGCCAGACCGTGTCGTCGATCCGCACCGTGCCTGAGCCGTCGATGATCGGCTTCTCCAGCGTGAACTCGCGGCCGACCAGGGCTTCGTTGCGGCGGTTGAGGAACGGATTGGTCTTGCTCGCCGCGGTCGCGCCTTTGGCAAAATGCCGCCAGGCCGGCACCGCCAGCGCGGCGAACACAGCGAACATCAACAGCTGCATCTGCCAGGACGGCGTAAACACGAACGACAGCAGGCCGACCACGAGCGCCGCGAGCCCAAGCCAGAACAGGAACACCCCGGGCGCTGCGAGCTCCAGCGCCATCAGGATGAAGCCGAAGATCAGCCAGTTCCAGGTACCCAGTGTCGAAAACATCTCGGCCATGACGACCTCTATAGTGCCTCCCCAGCGGAGGCGCGCTCCCTCTTCCCTTGTGGGAGAGGGTCGGGGTGAGGGGTGACAGTCTCTCCGCGGAGAGAGACCCCTCACCCGGATTGCATCTGTCGATGCAATCCGACCTCTCCCACAAGGGGAGAGGTGAAGTGAGTATGCCGCACAACCTCCGTCAACAAACCTCACCGCTGCGACGGCACCGGCGGTGGCGGGGTCGGACCAGCCGGCGGCACCGAGCCGCCGCGCCGCGCCGCTGCGCTGGCGGATGCCGCGCTCTCGCCGAAGGTGGCGCGGGCAATCTCGCCGATGCCGGCCAGCGAGCCCAGAACGCTCGAGGTCTCGATCGGCAGCATCAGGACCTTCTGGTTCGGCGACTCCGCGAGCTGGCCGAACGCCTTGATGTATTTGTCGGCGATGAAGTAGTTCAACGCGGCGACGTCGCCCTTGGCGATCGATTCCGACACCATCTGGGTCGCCTTGGCCTCGGCCTCGGCAAGCCGCTCGCGCGCCTCGGCGTCGCGGAAGGCGGCCTCGCGGCGGCCCTCCGCCTGCAGGATCTGGCCCTGCTTGGCGCCCTCGGCACGCAGGATCTCGGACTGCCGCTGGCCTTCCGCCTGCAAGATGTCGGCGCGCTTGACGCGCTCGGCCTTCATCTGCCGGCCCATCGCCTCGACGAGATCGGCCGGCGGCACGATGTCCTTGATCTCGATGCGGTTGACCTTGACGCCCCACGGCGACACCGCGGCATCGACCACGCGCAGCAGCCGCTCGTTGATCTCGTCGCGATGCGACAGCACCTGGTCGAGATCCATCGAGCCCATCACCGAGCGGATGTTGGTCATGGTCAGCACGGTGATCGCCTGGTTGAGATTGGCGACCTCGTAGCTCGCCTTCGCGGCATCGAACACCTGGTAGAACGCGACGCCGTCCACCGTCACGGTGGCGTTGTCCTTGGTGATCACCTCCTGCTCGGGGATGTTGATCACCTGCTCCATCATGTTGATCTTGCGCCCGATGCGATCGAAATACGGCACGATCAAATTGAGGCCGGGCGACAGCGTGCGGGTGTATTTGCCGAACCGCTCGATGGTCCAGTCAAAGCCCTGCGGAACGGTCTTGATCCCGGCGAACAGCGTGACGATGACGAGAAGAACAAACGCAATCGCGAAAATGTCGAAGCCAGTCATAAAGTCCTCCAGGGCCGGCGAGACCGTCGCCGGGCGCGGTCGTGCATTGGTCGGCAGGACCGCCGCGCCGGTTCAGCCGGCTGTCGTTCTACCTAGCACATAGGAAGCTGCTGCGAGACTACCAGATGCAAATGAATGGCTGTGTCCGGTGTCACCGATCGTTAACAATCAGCTCCAGCCTTATTATATCCAGCCCTGAAGCTCGCGCAGCACGAGCTGGCGGATCACGTCCATGCCGCCGTCGCTGTCGTTGAGGCAAGGGATCGCCGCGAACTGCTCGCCGCCATTGTGCCGAAAGATCTCGGCGTTCTCCTGCGCGATCTCCTCCAGCGTCTCCAGGCAATCGGCGGAGAAGCCGGGCGTGACCACGGCAATGCGTCGCACTCCGTCCTTGGCCAGCTTCTCGACCGTCTTGTCGGTGTAAGGTTGCAGCCACTCGGCATTGCCGAAACGCGACTGGAAGGTGAGAAGCAACCGCGAGGCATCGAGCCCGAGCCGCTTGCGCAGTGCGTTGGTCGTGGCAATGCAATGCGCCTGATAGGGATCGCCCTTGTCGACGTACTCCTTCGGCATGCCGTGGAACGACGCGAGGATGACCTCGGGCTGGAACGGCAGCGTCGCAAGATGGTCATTGATCGAGACCGCGAGCGCCTCGATGTAATCGGGATCGTCATAATAAGGCGGCGTCACCCGCAGGATCGGCTGCGCGCGCATGCCGGCCAGCACGCGAAACGCTTCGTCGCAAACAGTCGCCGACGTCGCCGCGGAATATTGCGGATAGAGCGGCACCAGCAGCAGCCGGCCGCAGCCCTGCGCCGCCAGCGCTTCGATGCGCTGCTTGATCGACGGATTGCCGTAGCGCATCGCCCAGTCGACCACGACATGGTCGTGATCGGCGATCGCCTCCGCCAGCTTGTCGGCCTGCGAGCGCGTGATCGTCTTCAGCGGCGACTCGTTCTTCTCGGTGTTCCAGATCTTCAGATAGTCGCGCGCCTTGCGGGCCGGGCGGACGCGCAGGATGATGCCGTTGAGGATCAGCTTCCAGACGAGGCCCTGATCCTCGATCACCCGCGGATCGGACAGAAATTCCTTGAGATAAACCCGCACGCCCGCGGCATCCGCCGTATCCGGCGTGCCGAGATTGACCAGGAGCACGCCGACGCGCTCCGACTTCGGCGCCGCGGCGGGCTTCGCGCTCTCGAAGGGGATCACCGTGCTCATGATGGCTTTGCGCTTGGTCCTTCGCCTGGGGGCTTTGGGCTTCGCGCGTTGCTCCAACCTTGTCAAGCCAAGCGGCGGTTGGCTACGTTCCGCTCCGTGAATTGGGAGGAACCATGACGATCGCCGAATGGTGCGTCTTCGGGACGCTGCTGCTCTCACTGCTGACGATCGTGTCGGTGAAATGGGCCGGCATCCGTGGTTTCGACAATTCGAAACCTCGCGATCCCAATTTCTACGACGACCCGATCCGCTCGCGGGCGCTCGGCGCTCACCAGAACGGCATCGAGGCCTTCCCGTTCTTCGCCTTCGCCGTGCTGCTCGCCGAATTCCGCGTCGGCCCGCTGCGGCTGATCGACGAGCTCGCGGTGCTGTTCCTGATCGTGCGGATCGCCTACGTCTTCACCTATATCGGCAACCGCCCGACCTTGCGCTCGATCCTCTGGAGCATCGGCTTTGCGATCAACATCGCGATCTTCCTGCTGCCGGCGATACGGGGATATCTGACGAGCTGAGCCCCGACTCAACTCTCTCCCCGTCATCCTGAGGAGCCGCGAAGCGGCGTCTCGAAGGATGCACGGCCCGGTCGGTGGCCGTCGACCCTTCGAGACGCGCTACGCGCTCCTCCAGCGACAAAGGCGAAGCCTTTGCGCGGGGGTGACGGATCACGGGACAGATCGGGACCAAGGTCTTCACAAACACGTCGCCCGTTCGGCCGCGACATAGCCGAACAGCAGGCCGAGCCCGAACAGCAGCACAAGCGCGGCGGCCGCGAATTCCAGGCCGCGCATGATCACCATGCCGCCGCCGTCGCGCGCGCCGCTGAGCCGCTCGGCCACGCCGCGCGCCGACACCGCAACCAGCGCGATCGCCGCCACCGTGATGGCGGTACCGAGCCCCATCACGAAGGTCGCGGCAATACCGGCCCAGAACAGGCCCTGCGCCAGCGCGAACACCAGCACCAGGATCGCGCCCGAGCACGGCCGGATCCCAACCGTGAGGATCGCACTGAGGCCGCGCCGCCAGCCGCCGGGACCGGCAAGTTCGGCCGGCGTCGGCCCGTGCGAATGGCCGCAATGCTCGTCATGGACATGATCCGCGTCATGGCCGCGGCCATGATCGTGATGATGGCCGTGATCGTCATGCGCGTGACGATGGTGTTCATGGCCATGATCGTGGTGGTCGTGATCACGGTGGTCGTGACCGTGCTGCTGCGCGCCGGCCATCGCCAGCGCCGGACGCGGCACCTGCAGCGTGCGGAGGAAGCCGCCACCCTTGACCCAGACCAGCCGGGCGCCGAAGGCTGCGATCAGCGCATAGCTGGCGATCTCGATCGCCTTCTCCGCCCCGCACATCGTCTTCGCCGTTGCATTGAGCAGCCAGGCGCAGACACCCACGATCAGAACGGCGACCAGCGACTGCATCAGCGCCGAGGCGAACGACAGCACGATGCCGCGCCGCGCGGTCTCGCGATTGGCGACCATGTAGGACGAGATCACCGCCTTGCCGTGGCCGGGCCCTGCGGCATGGAAGATCCCATAGGCAAACGAGATCGCGAGCAGCGTCCAGACCGCTGATCCGTCGGATTTCGCGGCGCGCATCGTCTGCGACATCTCGCGATAGAACTCCGACTGTTTTGCCAATAGCCAGCCGACCAGCCCGCCCTGCGGCTCCGCTGCGCGCGGCGCGCCGAACGGATTTTGCGCCAGCAGCGTATGGACCGCGCCGTCGAGCAGCGCGAATGCCGCGAGCACCGCAGCGCTGACAGCGAAGCCGCGCATCAGGCGAGAGGCAATCGGCGTCATGGGCAATCCACCGTGATCTTGTTGGCGAACATCATGCCGAAATTGGCGTTGCCGCCGTCGAGGAAGTTCTGCTCGCCGAGCTTCTGCGCTGCGGCGGACCCGTCATTCGGCCGTTCGAACTGCATCTTGCAGTCGGAAGCGGCGCCGACCAGCTTGACCGGCTCCTTCTCGGCGAACTGGAAGTCGATGAAGTAGGTCGGGTCGAACACTTCGAGCGAAAGCTGCTTGGCCTTGAACGGCGTCTTCACCGGCAGGGTGAAGTGCAGCGTCAGCGCCGAGTCCTTGTATTCGAGGAAGTAGTCGACCGGCTCGGTGAATTTCTGCTTCTTGCCGTCGCCCTTGGCGAAGGTGAAGTAGGCGTATTCCTTCAGCGACTCGACATTGGTCTGGGCCAGCGGCGCCAGCTCCTCGCGGCTGTAGGCGCCCTTCACCTTGGTCTCGATGCCCTGCAACGCGTAGGTCGAGAACATGTCGTCGAAGGTCCAGGCGTGGCGGACGCCGGTGATGGTGCCGTCAGGCGCGTAGACCAACTCGCTCTTTGCGACGATCCAGACATGCGGATGCGCCTCGGCAGTCGCCGTGCCGAGCACGGCGGACACCGCGAGCACGAACCCGGCGATCAGCCGGTTCAGTGACGGCCGCACCTTCAGGCCGCCTCTGATGTCTCGAGCAGGCCGCGGCGGCGCAGCAGCGCATCCGGCTCGGGTTCGCGGCCGCGGAAGGCGACATAGGCCTCCTCCGGATCGCGCGAGCCGCCCGACGAATAGATGTCGTCATGCAGCCGCTTCGCGGTGGCGGGATCGAAGATGTCGCCGGCCTCCTCGAAGGCGCCGAAGGCGTCGGCGTCCATCACCTCCGACCACATGTAGCTGTAGTAGCCCGACGCATAGTGGTCGCCGGAGAAGATGTGGCCGAACTGGGTCGGCCGGTGCCGCAGCGAGATTTCGGCCGGCATGCCGATCTTCTCCAGCTCCTTCTGTTCGAAGGCGCGGACATCCCAGCTCGCCGCCGCCGGCTGGGTGTGGAACTCGAGGTCGACCAGCGCCGAGGAGACGAACTCCACGGTGGCAAAGCCCTGGTTGAACTTGCGCGCAGCGAGGAAGCGCGTGAGCAAATCGTCAGGCAACGCCTCCCCGGTCTGGTAGTGGCGGGCGAAGCGCTGCAGCACCTCGGGCCGCTCCTGCCAGTGCTCGTAAAGCTGCGAGGGCAGCTCGACGAAGTCGGTGAACACCGAGGTCCCCGACAGTGACGGGTAGGTCACGTTGGAGAGCATGCCGTGCAGGCCATGGCCGAACTCGTGGAACAGGGTCCGCGCATCGTCGGGCGACAGCAGCGATGGCGCGCCGTCGGCGCCCTTGGCGAAGTTGCAGACATTGATGACCAGCGGCGCGACGTCGCCGTCGAGCTTCTGCTGGTCGCGCAGCGAGGTCATCCAGGCGCCGGAGCGCTTCGAGGACCGCGCGAAGTAGTCGCCGTAGAACAGTGCCTTGTGCTGGCCGTCGCGGCCCTTGACCTCCCAGACCCGGACGTCCGGGTGCCAGACCGGGATGTCCTTGCGCTCCTCGAAGGTGACGCCGAACAGGCGGGTGGCGCAGTCGAAGGCGGCCTCGATCATGTGGTCGAGCACCAGATAGGGCTTGATCGCGGAATCGTCGAAGTTGGCGCGGCGCTGGCGCAGCTTCTCGGCGTAATAACGCCAGTCCCAGGACGCCAGGGTGAAATTGCCGCCCTCCTCCGTGATCAGCTCCTGCAGCGCGTCGCGGTCGGCGAGCGCCCGCGCCCGCGCCGGCTTCCAGACCCGCTCCAACAGGCCGCGCACCGCCTCCGGCGTCTTCGCCATGGAATCCTCCAGGCGATAGGCGGCGTAGGTCGGGAAGCCCAGGATCTTCGCCGTCTCCTCGCGGAGCCTGAGGATCTCCACGATGGTCGCATTGTTGTCGTTGGCGTTGCCGTTGTCGCCGCGTGCGATGAAGGCCTTGTAGACCTTCTCGCGCAGGTCGCGCCGCTGCGAGCTCTGCAGGAACGGCTCGACCGAGGAGCGCGACAGCGTCACGATCGCCTTGCCGGGCATGCCGCGCTCTTCCGCCGCAGCCTTGGCGGCCGCCACAAATGTGTCGGACAGGCCGGCGCGGTCGCCCTCGCCGAGTTCCATGGACCACTCCTGCTCGTCGCCCAGCAGACGATGGCTGAACGAGGTGCCGAGATGGGCGAGCCGCTCGTTGATCTCGGCCATGCGGGCCTTGGCCGCGTCGTCGAGCCCGGCGCCGGAGCGACGGAAGCGGGTATAGGTGCGCTCCAGCAGCCGCATCTGCTCGCCGGTCAGGCCGAGCGAAGCGCGCTTCTCGTGCAGCATGGCGATGCGGCCAAACAGCACAGCGTTCATCATGATCGGATTCCAGTGCCGCGCCATCCTCGGCGACACCTCCTTGTCGATCTCCAGGATCGCCGGATTGGAGTGGGCCGAGACCAGGTCGTAGAACACGGCCGAAACCTTCGACAGCAGTTTGCCGGAGCGCTCCAGCGCCGTGATGGTGTTGTCGAAGTCGGGCAGCGCCGGATCGTGGGTGATCGCAGCCACTTCTGCCGAATGGTCGGCGAAGGCCTGCTCGAAGGCGGGGAGGAAATGCTCCGGCTTGATCTCGGCGAAGGGCGGCGTCTCGAGCGGCGTCTGCCACGCCTTCAGGAGGGGGTTGGCAATGGCTTCTGCGCTGGTCTCTGACATCGAATATCCCGTTTTTCGCCTTGAAATTGCGGCCTAATCTATATCACGCGATACGGCATTTTTGGGCCTTTTGCGCTTGATAGATGGGCACTTTTCGGAGAGATTGCGCCCCTGAACAGGACCTATTTCATGACCATGCAGCCCACCGCCTCAGCCAACAGCCGGATCTACTGGCCGAGCGTCATCACCGTGATCTCGGCAGCGATCCTGATCGGCGCCGAAGTGTTCGGCGCGGCGTTTGCGGGCGGCTGGGCGCTCGCGATCCTGCTCGGACTCGGCGACACCGCTGCGCACATCCTGCAAGCCGTGCTGTTCGGCCTCGGCGTCCTGATCATGATCGCCTTCATCCGCGCTGCGCAACGCGTCGAGCCGTTCACGCGTCGCGCGTGAGCTTTACGCGATTCAAGAAAGCGCTGCGGCACAGGGCTAAAACGCACACGCTTCGTTAGTCATTCTTAACAGCTGTTCATCTCCAACACGTGCTGCGCGCGAGATCGCAAGCACGCGTTAGGGAAATTTGCCGCTATCGCAAAAAAATTCTTGCGCCGCGAAGTCAAAAGACTTATTTCCTGCCTTGCCCAATTTCGCACGTGCCTGTGGTCGTGTGTCAGTCGGTAGGTATCCGGACAAGAGGCCGGACAGCCGCCAAGGGGTGGAAGAACCGAGGGTCGCTTACGTCCGAGAGGACACGAGGCGGCCAGCATCTCTCTCCAGGGATGCCTTGTTGAAGGTCTCACCACTCTTTGCAACCGTGACTGGCAGCCGGAGGCGAACCGGCGCACCCCGCTCTCAACGGGGGACGCGACTTAAAGCAACGACGGATCGGGCTTTTTTGGTCTCTACCGGCGGTCCAACGCCGGCGCGGGCTACTGAAAAGGCTTGTCCTTCATTGCCAGGTGAGCGGGCGGGAAACTCTCCCAACCAATCCACGGCAGCACAGTCTGGTTTGAGTCTCTTGGCCTCAACGCGCCTCCATCGCGCGATGTGGCCGAAGCGCTCTTATCCGACGTCACGTTGATGCGGATCCCGTCGCTGGGGCCGTTGGAGAGTGCCATGACCGAACGTATCCAGGAATTCCTGCGCAACCGCCGCCAGGATGGACTCGACACCGAGCCGTGCCTCGTCGTCGACCTCGAAGTCGTGCGCGACAACTACCAGACCTTCGCGAAGGTGCTGCCGGACAGCCGCGTGTTCTACGCGGTGAAGGCCAACCCTGCGCCCGAAGTGCTGTCGCTGCTGGCCACGCTCGGCTCCTGCTTCGACACCGCGACCGTCGCGGAGATCGAGATGGCGCTGGCCGCCGGTGCGACCCCGGACCGCATCTCCTACGGCAACACGATCAAGAAGGAGCGCGACATCGCGCGTGCCTTCGCGCTCGGCATTCGCCTGTTCGCTGTCGACTGCGCCGCCGAGGTCGAGAAGGTCGCGCGCGCCGCTCCCGGCGCCAAGGTGTTCTGCCGCATCCTCTATGACTGCGCCGGCGCCGAATGGCCGCTGTCGCGCAAGTTCGGCTGCGACCCGGAGATGGCGGTCGACGTGCTCGACCTCGCCAAGCGCCTTGGGCTCGAGCCGTGCGGCATCTCGTTCCATGTCGGCTCGCAGCAGCGCAAGGTGAAGGCGTGGGACCGCGCGCTGGCGATGGCCTCGACCGTGTTCCGTGACTGCGCCGAGCGCGGCATCAACCTCACCATGGTCAACATGGGCGGCGGCTTCCCGACCAAGTATCTCAAGGACGTTCCGCCGGTGCTGCAATATGGCCGGTCGATCTTCCGCGCGTTGCGCAAGCATTTCGGCAACCAGATCCCGGAGACGATCATCGAGCCGGGCCGCGGCATGGTCGGCAATGCCGGCATCATCGAGACCGAAGTCGTTCTGATCTCGAAGAAGAGCGACGAGGACGAAGTGCGCTGGGTTTATCTCGACATCGGCAAGTTCGGCGGTCTCGCCGAGACGATGGACGAGTCGATCCGCTACGCCATCCGCACTCCGCATGACGGGGCGGACATGACGCCGTGCGTGCTCGCGGGCCCGACCTGCGACTCTGCCGACGTGCTGTACGAGAAGCTGCCGTATCCGCTCCCGGTGACGCTCGAGATCGGCGACAAGCTGCTGATCGAAGGCACCGGCGCCTATACGTCGACCTACTCGTCGGTGGCGTTCAACGGCATTCCGCCGCTGAAGACCTACCACATCTAAGCCGCCTCCCGATCGAGGCCTGATAAACCGGGAGCCGGCCCCGCCGGCTCCTTCCCGATCATTTTTGATTTTTCTGAACGACGCTTGCCGCGGCGTACGACATGCCGTTGCAAGCGAGGACTGACGTGCCATGACTGCAAAACGGAACACCCCCGTTGCCCTCATCCGAGAAGCCGCCCCGTTCGCGATCCGTGCGGAGCGTGCCTCGGACGTCGTCGCGCGCGAAGCGCTGCTGGATGCCTGCTTTGGCGAGGATCGCCATACGCGGACCTGCCAGCGCCTGCGTGACGGACGCGCGCCGGCTCAAGGCCTGAGCCTTGCGGCCGTGCGCCAGGACGGCCGATTGGTTGGAACCGTGCGGCTGTGGCACGTCAGCGCGGGGGGCCGCAGCGCGCTGATGCTGGGGCCGCTGGCAGTCGATGACGGCTGCCGCGGCCTCAGCGTCGGCGCCGCGTTGATGCGGCGCGCGCTGGCTGTCGCCAAGACCCGGGGCCATGGCGCGGTGATCCTGCTCGGCGATGCGCCCTATTACGCCCGTTTCGGCTTCACCGCCGCCAAGACCGGGGAGCTGTCGCTGCCGGGCGCCTTCGCGCGCGAGCGGCTGCTCGGCCTCGAGCTGGTCGAGGGCGCGCTCGACGGCGCCTGGGGCATGATCGTGCCGACCGGCGCATTGCTGCCCAGCAAGAGCAGGGCCGCCCGTACCCGGAAGGCACCGTTCGCCGTGCCGCACGCGGCGTAGGGCGGGCGCCATGTCGGAGAACCTTCCCGCAATCGACGGCGCGCGCCCGCGTTGGCGCGGCCTCGTCACCACGGTCATGCTGGTCCTGATCTCGGTCATGATCGTCAGGGACATCCTGATCCGCCGCTGGGCCGGCTCGCCGCCCTCGCCGCCTGACACCACGCAGCAGTCCCGCTAACCACCGGCCGCCGGCCAGAAGCCCAGGTCAGACTCCAAGGGGTTGCGCGGGCGCCAAAAATGCCCGTAAACCCCGCGCAAAGCCTTTTTCGAGGTCCAGCATGTCCCGCCGCCTGATTTCCACCGGCTCGCCGTTCGAGAAGACCGCCGGCTACAGCCGTGCCGTGATCGACGGCGACTTCGCCTTCGTCGCGGGAACCACCGGCTACGACTACACCACGATGACGATGCCCTCAGATGTCACGAGCCAGTCACGGAACTGCTTCAAGACCATCGAGGCCGCCCTCAAGGAGGGAGGCTTTGCGATGGCAGACATCGTCCGCACGACCTATTACCTCACCGATGCCCGTGACGCGGACGCCCATTTTGCGGTCTGCGGCGAGGTCCTCGGCGACATCCGCCCGGCCGCGACGCTGCTGATCGTCGCGGGGCTCTACAAGCCCGAGATGAAGGTCGAAATCGAAGTCACCGCAAAGCGTCGCAACCCCTGATCCACTCTACCCGCCGCTAGGCGTTCTCCTGGAGAAAATGATGAGCCCCTCCTCGCAGATCTACGCGAAAATCACCGGCCCCATTGTCATGATCGGCTTCGGCTCGATCGGCAAAGGCACGTTGCCGATGATCGAGCGGCATCTCGATTACGACAAGTCGCGCATCACCGTGATCGATCCCAAGGACGAGGGCCGCAAGGCGCACTGCGAGCAGCAGAACGTCAAGTTCATCCAGAAGGCCGTGACCAAGGATAATTATCGCGAGTTGCTGACCCCGCTGCTCACTGAAGGCGGCGGCCAGGGCTTTTGCGTCAATCTCTCGGTCGATACCGGCTCGACCGACATCATGGAGCTCTGCAACGAGGTCGGCGCGCTCTATATCGACACCGTCAACGAGCCCTGGCTCGGATTCTATTTCGATGCGTCGAAGGGCCCGGAAGCACGCTCCAACTACGCGCTGCGCGAAGTGACGCTGGCCGCCAAGAAGGCGCGCCCGGCGGGCTCGACCACGGCCGTCTCCTGCTGCGGCGCCAATCCCGGCATGGTCTCCTTCTTCGTCAAGCAGGCGCTGCTCAATGTCGCCGCCGATCTGAAGCTCAATGCGCCGCGGCCGAAGACCAAGGGCGAATGGGCGGACCTGATGCGGCAGGCCGGCATCAAGGGCATCCACATCGCCGAACGCGACACCCAGCGCGCCAAGTCGCCGAAGGAGCCCGATGTCTTCGTCAACACCTGGTCGGTGGAGGGTTTCCTGTCGGAAGGCGTGCAGCCGTCCGAACTCGGCTGGGGCACCCATGAAAAATGGATGCCCGAGAATGCGCATACCCACGAAGCCGGCTGCGGCGCTGCGATCTATCTGATGCAGCCCGGCGCCAACACGCGGGTGCGGACCTGGTGCCCGACCCGCGGCGCGCAGTACGGCTTCCTCGTCACGCACAACGAGTCGATCTCGATCTCCGATTATTTCACGGTGCGTGACGCATCGGGCAAGGCGATCTACCGGCCGACCTGCCACTACGCCTATCATCCCTGCGACGACGCCGTGCTGTCGCTGCATGAGATGTTCGGCCGCGCCGCGAAGATGCAGGAGAAGCACCACATCCTCGACGAGAACGAGATCGTCGACGGCATCGACGAACTCGGCGTGCTGCTGTTCGGCCACGACAACAACGCCTACTGGTACGGCTCGCAGCTCTCGATCGAAGAGACCCGCGAGCTCGCGCCCTATCAGAACGCGACCGGCCTGCAGGTGACCTCCGCGGTGCTCGGCGGCATGGTGTGGGCGCTGGAAAATCCGAACGAAGGCATCGTCGAGGCCGACGAGATGGATTTCGATCGCCTGCTGGAAATCCAGCTGCCGTATCTCGGCCCGGTGAAGGGTTTCTACACCGACTGGACCCCGCTGACGGATCGTCCGGGACTATTCCCGGAAGATATCGACACGTCGGATCCCTGGCAGTTCAAGAATATCCTGGTGCGCTGACCGCGAAGCGCGCCTTGAGAACGAAAATGCCCGGCCTCACGCCGGGCATTTTGCTGTCTGGCGCGGCTCATCTCGCCATGTAGTCGAACGCGACCGAGCCGAGGCCGAGCGTCAGATCTGCCTTGAAATGCAGCGCCGAGACCACCTCACGCACCGGCAGGCGGGCGACGTCGCACAGCGCGTGGGGAAAGAGACCGAGCGCGGCGGGGCCGGTCCAGGCCTCCTTCAAGGTGATGTCCTCGAGATGAAACCGCACCAGCTCGCAGATCCGCGGGCTGCCGTCGACATGCGGGATGATCTTGAGAATAAAGTTCGGCGCCGTCATCGATTTCAGCACGGTGTCGTGGTCGACCTTGCGGTGCTTGTAGCCCATCGTGGCGGAGGCGCAGAGCACCGAGCCGT
This sequence comes from Bradyrhizobium sp. CER78, assembly GCF_029846235.1. Classification (GTDB taxonomy): domain Bacteria; phylum Pseudomonadota; class Alphaproteobacteria; order Rhizobiales; family Xanthobacteraceae; genus Bradyrhizobium. The sequence goes on along the minus strand of NZ_JARVWP010000021.1, from coordinate 6,935 downwards.
AGTGCAGCGAGCCGACCAGCACGTCGCTCTCGACCTCGATCTTGGGCCTCGCCAGCTTCTTCGGAAATCCCCACAGCTCGCGGCCGCCGGCGATCGGGCCCTCGTCGTCGAGATACATCGCGTGGGTGTAGGCGCCCTCCTCGCCCCTGAAGCGGACCGGGATCACCTGCCCGGTCTCGGTGTAGTCGCCGAAGCCGGTCGAGTCCGGCATGCGGATGAATTCATACTTCACCACGGGCTCGGCGACCTCGAGCGGCTCCGGCACCACGGCCTGGAGCGCTTCCAGGTCGGTCTTGTAGGTGATGATGAAATATTCGCGGTCGAAGAACCGGTACGGCCCCGGCGGAAACGACGGGTTGGTGAGCGGCATCGAATAGGCGGTGCGCCGGACGTCCTCGATCTTCATGAAAGGCCCCATCTGTCGTTGGCAAGACGACGGATTATGACGGGCTGGGATGACGGAGGCGAGACCGTATAATCGGCAGCAGCAGTCAAATGCGCGTCACATGCGCTGACCCGAGAGGCTATTTCTTCTCGATCGGCGGGGCGGTCTTCTCGGCGGGCGCTGGCGGCAGCATCGGCTTGGCGCCGGCCTTCTGCGCTTCGTCGTCGGGACGAGCAGGTTGCGGCGCCGGCGTGGTCGGCCGTTCGCCCCCCGGCTTCGATTCGGCAGGTGCCGTCGTCTTCTGTGGCTCGGGCGTCGGCGACGACTGCAGCGGCTGGGTCGCCTGCGCCAGTTCTTGCGGCGCAGATGCGTTGATCGCATGCAGTGCCAGCGCCGCGATCGCGACGCCGGCCGCGACCAAGGTCGAGGCGATCAGGATGTCCTTCCGCAAGCTGGTCCGATCCGCAGCCATCTCGTTCACCCCGCGTCGTGTCAGCGAGATCAACGATCCGGTTACCGCATGGTTCCTGGGCGCGGCCTGCGGGAACCTGGCCTCAGAGCCGTTTCCGTTCGATTGAATCGGAACGGGGCTCTTGATTTTGTTTTGACGCGTTTTCTTCACGCGAACCGGTATCCACTTCGCTCGAAAACGCTCTAATCCGTGGTGCTGATTTCCCAGGTCGCGTGGCGCACGCCGGGCTGATGTTGGATGTCGACCACCACGGCGTTCAGCTCGTTGGGCTCGACCGCGGTCGAGACCAGCTCCGCCACGATCTCGAGGAAGTCGTCGCCGGCCTCGACCACGTTGACATCGGCGACCGGATAGTTCGCGGCCTCGAGCTTCTCCACGACGGCGTCGCGCATGTCGGGCAGCATTTCCGGGGTGACCACGACCTTGAAATAGTAGGTCGCCTCCAGCGCCTTCTCGTTCAGCGGGATGCGGTTGATGGCGTTAACCAGCGGACGCAGCAGCGTGTTGCCGGCGATCACGAACACGGTCAGCGCCGCCGCCTGCGCCACGAGGTCGGCGCCGGCGCAGGATCCGACTGCGGCCGAGGCCCATAGCGTCGCCGCGGTGTTGAGGCCGCGCACGTCCATGCCCTGCTTCATGATGACGCCCGCGCCGAGGAAGCCGATTCCGGACACCACATAGGCGATCACCCGCACCGCGCCGTCGGCGCCGGCCAGATGCATCGCGAGGTCGACGAAGGCGGCCGCCCCGACCGCGACCAGCACGTTGGTGCGCAGCCCGGCAGTGCGCTGCCGGTACTGCCGCTCGGCCCCGATCAGGGTGCCGAGCACAAAGGCCGACGTCAGGCTGATCAGCGTGTCGATGAAATCGGCGAGCTGGAATGTCGTGAGGAATCGCATGACGCTGCCGGTACTCAGTTCGCTCGAATACGCTTCGGATGCAGCGATCTCTTACATTTCCAAAATGCCCGCGTCACCATCTTCCGTGCCGAAGGCGAGCAGCGTGCCCTTGGCATTCCAACCCAGCGCGGACACCGCCGCGCCGGTATTCCGGCGCACCAGGATCTCGGCGCCGTCCTCGAGCCGGACCATCAGCACGGTGCCGTCGGCATAGCCGACCGCCATGATATCGTTCTTCGGGTGGCAGGCGACCACGGCGACCCGCGCCGGCATCGGCGCCAGCATAGCCGGCTCCTTGCCCATCGGCCCGTCCTTGCTGGTGAACGGCCAGACGATCACGGTATCGGCGCCCGAGGTCGCGAGCCCCTTGCCGCCGACGCTCCACGACATCGAGCGCACGCGGCCGGGATAGCCGCTCATCCGCATGTGCCGGTTGTCGGCGAGCCGCCAGCCATGCATCGCGGCCTCGTGCATCGCGGTGACGAGGAATTTGTTGTCCGGACTGAAGGAGACCGCGAGGTGCGAGCCGGCCCATTCCAGGAATTCCGGATTGGCGGCCATGTTGGGAAACCACAACGTCACGCCGTTGTAATGCGCGATCGCAAGCCGCAGGCCCTTCGGCGCGAACGCCAGTCCGCCGACGGTCGACGGCACTTCGAAGGTTTTCTCTTCGCCCTTGGGATTGCGCACGAAGGCGGTCTTGCCCGCCGACCATGCCACGGTGCCGTCGCTGTGCAGCGCGACGTTGTCGATCCAACGCCGCTTGGCGTCGGTCGCCACCGTCGAGATCTCGCCCCTGGCGTCGATCGCGAGCAGCTTGCCGTCGTCACCGCCGGTGACGAGCCGCTTGCCGTCGGAGGCCGCACACAGGATGGCGCCGAAATGCGTCTCGGTGCGCGTGATCTCGCCCTCCAGGGTGGCGATCGCAACGCTCTCCTCGGCGCCGACGAAGAACGCGCGGTCGCCGAGGAAATGCACCGAACCGACCGCCGCGCCGAGCGGAAGGTGCTTGACGCGGTCGGTGATCGACACGATGGAAGAAAGGGCCTCGCCCGGATCGAACTCTTTCATCACGTGGTGATGCACTGCTCGAAGCCGTCGCGGATCGCTTGCTCAGGCAGTTCGCGACCAATGAACACGACGCGGCTCTCGCGCTTCTCGCCGTCCTTCCATTTGCGCTGGTGGTCGCCCTCCAGCATCATGTGGACGCCCTGGAACACGTAGCGGTCGTCATCGCCGGTGAAGGCGAGGATGCCCTTCGAGCGCAGGATCTTCTGGCCCTCGGTGGCGACGAGGTTCTGCAGCCAGGGCATGAACTTGGTGGGATCGAGCGGCTTCTCCGAGCGCAGCGACAGCGATTGCATGTCCTCGTCGTGATAGTGCTTCAGCCCGCCATGGCCGTGATCATGATCATGGTGCTGGTGATCATGGTCGTGATGGTGATGATCGTGATCATGGTCGTGATCGTCGCCGGCCTCGAGGAAATCCGGCTCGATCTCCAGGATGCGATCGAGGTCGAACGCGCCGCGCTCCAGCACGTCGGTCAGCCCGACCTGGCAACGCTCGGTACGGTGCAGCTTGGCATAGGGGTTGATGCCGCGGATGCGGGCCTCGACCTCGGCGAGCTCGGGCTTGGAGACCAGGTCGGTCTTGTTCAGCACGATGACGTCGGCGAACGCGATCTGGTTCTTGGCTTCCGGCGCATCCTTGAGGCGATCGCTCAGCCACTTGGCGTCGGCAACGGTGACGACGGCATCGAGCCGGGCGTTCTTCTGCACGTCCTCGTCGACGAAGAAGGTCTGCGCGACCGGCGCCGGATCGGCAAGGCCGGTGGTCTCGACGATGATAGCGTCGAACTTGCCCTTGCGCTTCATCAAGCCGTCCATGATGCGGACGAGGTCGCCGCGCACCGTGCAGCAGACGCAGCCATTGTTCATCTCGAACACTTCCTCATCGGCGCCGATGATGAGGTCGTTGTCGATGCCGATCTCGCCGAATTCGTTGACGATGACGGCGTATTTCTTGCCGTGGTTTTCCGACAGGATGCGGTTCAGCAGCGTGGTCTTGCCGGCGCCGAGATAGCCCGTCAGCACGGTCACAGGAATTTTTTGCGAAGCTTCAGCCATAACAACTCCGGGAACGTTGAACTCACGATGCCAAATCGCATCATGATCTCAACTCTTTGTTTGGGCATGATCTTTTCGGAAAACCGGTTCCCACTTTTCCGGATCATGCCATACGCGCTCGACCCCGGCAGGGAGGCCCCTGCCCCTAGTCGGCGAGCGCGCTGGTCAGGGCCTTTATATTGTGCCTGACCATATCAATGTAAGTGGGTGCATCGCCCTTTTCGCCCGTCAAACTGTCCGAATAAAGGGTGCCGCCGACCCGGGCACCGGTCTCGGCCGCGATCCGCTCGATCAGGCGGGGATCGCTGATATTTTCGAGAAAAACTGCCGGAATTTTCGCGGCCTTGATCTGGGCGATGATGGCCGCGATATCGCGCGCGCTGGGCTCGGAATCGGTGGAGACCGACAGCGGCGAGAAGAACGTGATCCCGTAGGCGTCGGCAAAATAGCCGAATGCGCCGTGGGTCGAGATCACCTTGCGCCGCGCCTCCGGCACGCGCCCCACCGCCTCGTGCACCTCGCGGTCGAGTGCCTCGAGCTTGGCCAGATAGGCGTCGGCATTGGCCTTGAAGACGGCCGCTTGGTCGGGGGCCACGGCGATCAGCCCGTCGCAAATATTGACCACGTAGATCTTGGCATTGGCGACGGATTGCCAGGCATGCGGATCGTCATGGCCGCCCATCTTCCGGGGCATGATGCCCTTGGTCGCTACCGCGACCGGCGCCTTGCTGCCGGAGGCCTGCAACAGCCGCGGCAGCCAGCCTTCGAAGCCGAGGCCGTTGATGACCAGCAGCCTGGCGTCGGCGACCTTCTTGGCGTCGGCCGGCGTCGGCGCGTAGACATGTGCATCGCCATCGGGACCGACCAGCGCCGTCACGTCGACGCTGTCGCCGCCGACATTGCGCACCATGTCGGCGAGGATCGAGAAGCTCGCGACGACATTGATGCGATCGGCGGCGCGCGCCGTGCCGCTCGCCAGCACCAGCGCCAGACCGATCAACCCAAGCAAACGCCGCATCATCATGCCTCGAGATGGCGGCCGGGAAACAGCTGCCGCACCAGGCCGCTGACATTGCCGAACAGCAACGACAAGATATAGAGCCCCGCCGCAACCAGGATGATCGCGGGGCCGGAGGGAATCCGGGTCTGGTACGACAGCACCAGCCCGGCATAGCCCGACAGCATGGCGCTCGCGACCGCGATGCAGATCATGGTGGTGATGTCGCGCGACCAGAACCGCGCGATGCCCGCGGGCAGGATCATCAGCCCCACGCCGAGCAAGGTGCCGAGCGCGTGAAAGCCGTTGACGAGGTTGACCACGACCAGCGCGAGGAAGGCGAGATGCGCCGGCGCGCCGGCCCGGCTCACGGTGCGCAGGAACACCGGATCGACGCATTCGATCACCAGCGGCCGATAGATCACCGCGAGCACCAGCAACGTGAGGGTGGCATTGAACGCGATCACCAGCAGGGTCTGGTCGTCCATCGCCAGAATATTACCGAACAGCACATGCAGCAGGTCGATATTGGTGCCCTTGATGGACACGATGGTGACGCCGAGCGCGAGCGAGACCAGATAGAAGGTTGCCAGCGAGGCGTCCTCCTTCAATTCGGTGGTGCGGGCGACGAGGCCGGCGAGCAGCGCCACCGCAAAGCCCGCGATCAATCCGCCGGTCGTCATCGCGAACAAATTGAGTCCTGACAGCAGGAAGCCGATCGCAGCGCCCGGCAGGATCGCATGCGCCATGGCGTCGCCGACCAGGCTCATCCGCCGCAGCATCAGGAATACGCCGATCGGCGCACCGCCGAGCGACAGCGCGATCACGGCCGCGAGCGCGCGGCGCATGAACTCGAATTCGATGAAGGGCGTGATCAGCGCGTCTGATAGCATCGGCGTCAGGCAGCCCTCGAGCGCGGATCGGCGCCGCAGGCCGCGGCGCTGTCGTCAAACGCCTCGCACATCCGCATCGCGACCGTCAGATTGTCCGCCGTCAGCGTCTGCGCGGTCGGGCCCCATTCCACCGGGCCGCGCGCCAGCAACAGCGATTCCGGGAAATTGTTGCGCACCATGTCGAGGTCGTGCAGCGCCGCCAGCACCGTACGCCCCTCGCCGTTCCAGCGCTTCACCAGCGCCAGGAGATCGGCGGTGGTCTTGGCATCGATGGCATTGAACGGCTCGTCGAGCACGATCAGGCGGGCGTCCTGCAGCAGCACGCGTGCGAACAGCATGCGCTGGGTCTGGCCGCCGGACAGCGTGCCGATCGGCCGGTTCTCGAAGCCGTTGAGGCCGACCGCGGCGAGCGCTGCCAAAATCTTGCCGCGCGCGGCCCTGCCGATGCCGCCGAAGAAGCCGGTCGAGCGCCACAGCCCGGTGCCGACGAAATCGAATACCGAGATCGGAAACGTCCGGTCGATGTCGGCGGATTGCGGCAGATAGGCGATGTCACGGTGCTCGAGCCCGTCGAGATCGATCACGCCCGACAGCGGCTTGAGCACGCCGGCAATGCCGCGCAGCAGCGTCGACTTGCCGGCGCCGTTCGGGCCGATCACGGCCAGCAGCGCGCCCGCCTCGACGGCGCCGTTGAGATGATGCACCGCCGGGTGGCGGTCATAGCCGAGGGTGACGTCGCGGAAGGTGACAAGAGCAGCCACAGGTCTCACCTCATCGCCAGCCAGACCACGCCCCACAGGCCGGCAGAGACCGCGAGCGCGGCGAGCAGCCGGGCCGGCACCGGCATGCGCAGGATCGACCAGTGCGCAGTCTGGGCCGGATGCGCAGCCGGGCCATGGCTGTGCCCGTGGCCGTGATGGTGGTGGTCGTGGGTGTGCGTATGCGCCATGGAAAGACTGTTATATTATAACATAACGCGAGTCTACAAACGCGGAACTCATGGCCGATCCGCAAAACCGGGAGGGATTTAAGCCGCGCCGGCGCGGGATCCGCCCGGATGGAACCCCCGGCGGGGATCGCGCACAGGCCGGCCCTGGAACGCGCCGCCGGCCGACCGGGGCGACCATCCGGGCAAGCCGACCCGTGTGCAGCTCTCTCCGACA
>NZ_JARVWP010000020.1 GCF_029846235.1 Bradyrhizobium sp. CER78 | reverse complement strand
CCGCGTGTTTGGCGTGTTGGATCGAGAACCCATCCCCAGCGTCGTACCAGCGAAAGCAGGGACGACGCCGGCGATCTACTCCGCAGCCGCGTTCTGCCCGGGGCCGCCGACGAAGCCGGCGGGATCGCCGAACCGTTCGACCATCACGGCGGCAAGGTCCTTGGTCTTGCTGGTGACGCAGGCGCCGGAGCGCACGGTGTAGCGATCCTGGTGCGCGACATGCGGCGGCGCCTCGCCCTTTTGCAGCGCGCGGGCCGCCTCCATCATCAGCTTGCGGAAATGCATGATGCCGAGATCGGTCGGGCCAAGATGCTCGCGGGTGCGGTCGGCGATCGGGCCCTGGCTGTCCTGCACCGCGGCGTCCTGCTCGGAGACGCCCTTGATGCCGGTATAGCTCTTGGTCCGCTGCAGCTTGCGATCGATCAGATAGTCGTTCGACTTGTTGCGCAGCGGCACGTAGTTCTCGTCCACCACCGCCATCACGCCGTTGCCGTTGGCGTAGCCTTCGCGTTCGGCGTCGGTCAGCGGCCGGTGCGGATTCCAGGCATAGGTGTAGATCCAGCAATTGGTGTCGGTGACCGGCACGAAGGTCTGGCCGAACATGTTCTCGCCCGGCATCGAGCTCGGCGCGTAGCTGTGGAACGGCATCAGGAACTGGGCGATGCGCCAGTAGATGTTATCGCTGCCGGTGAGCCGGCCGCCCGCGACCGTCAGCCCCGCCTCATGCGGATTGATCTTGATCACCGGCCGCGGGTCCTCGGCGATCCAGCGCATGTGGTCGGTCGCAACCCGCGTCAGCGGGTTGACGAAGTGCTTCTTGATGTCGAGGATCTCGTTCTCCTCCTTCTCGAAGGAGAGATGCGCGAAGGTGAAATGCGCGGTGTCGATCGAACCTTCCACCGCCTGCACCCAATTGCAGTCCTGCCACTTCTTGGTGACGAAGCGGTGCGAGGCCGGCAGCAGCGCCATCTCCAGCGCGGGCAATTCCGGCATTTGATCGGCCGGGCCCATATAGGCCCAGATCATCTCGCCCCATTCGCGCACCGGATAGGATTTGATGCGGATCAGGTCCTTGGCGTTGAGGTCCGGATAGGAGGTCGGCATGTCGACGCAGCGGCCGTCGGTATCGAACTTCCAGCCGTGATAGACGCAGCGGATGCCGCATTCCTCGTTGCGGCCGAGCCATAGATTGGCGCCGCGATGCGGGCAGTATTGATCGATGACGCCGACCACGCCCCTCGAGTCGCGGAAGGCGAGCAGCTCCTCGCCCATCACAACGATCTTCTTCGGGTCGCTGTCCGGCTCCGGCAGTTCTTCCGACAGCAGCACCGGAATCCAGAACCGGCGCAGCAATTCGCCCATTCCCGTTCCCGATCCGGCTTCGGTGAGGAACTTGTTGTCTTCGGCACGGAGCATGGCATTTCCCCGGGAGTTGTTTTTGATTTTCCCGGAGCTTGGCGTAGCGGATGCGGAACGTCAATGCGATTGGCTGCGCGGCCGGAAGCCCTGCCCCGCGCGCCCGTGGATTTACGCCGGCGTTCTGCGCAGCAAGCCGCGCCCGCTGAAACGGAGGTCAGGGCCGGCAGGCCTTCCAGCTCACGGTTTCACGTAGGCCCATCCCTTCTCCTGCAATTCCATCACGCGCACGACGCCGGACTTCACGACTTCAGCCTGCTTGATGATCGGGATGGACTTGTTCTCGGCCTTCTGCATCTTCTCCTGGGTGTTGCCGCAGGCCTTGAACGACACCTCGGGTGTACTGAGGGCCATTTCCTCGATCCGCGCCTTCACCGGCGACGTATCCTCGCGCAGCATGTGCAGGCCCGGGCCGAACGTGACCACCTCGATCTTCACCTTTTCGCCAAGGCCCTTGTAATACTCGGCCACGTTGGTTGCGTTGTTGAGCGTGAGATTCATGGCGGCAGCATCATTGGAGTTCACCTGCAGGATCAGATGATGCTCCTTTCCCTTCGGCGCGGCCGGATCGTGCATGCGGGCATATGCGGAGCGCTTGCGCGTTTCGGCGGTGGCCCGCGGCGCTTCAGGTTTCCGAGCCTCGCTCACCGAGTAAGTCGCGGACTGCGCGGCCGGCACCCAGTATTTTCCGCCTTGCTGGGCCGCAGCAAATGGCGTGGACGCCAGCATAGCGACGGCGGCGATCGCAATGAATTTCGCAACAGCTTCAAAATTGCACATCAAGCATCTCCATTTCGAAAAATCGACAAGCACACTTTCTCAATTGCCGGGCCTTGCGACGGCGAGCGGCCATTTGCAGACCGCTGCCATCCTCGCGCGCATCGCATCCAGCCCCGCGAGCGAGAATGTTGCATCATGGGCAACCCCGGCACCGCGTGAGAGGTGGACGGCAAGCACCGCGTTATCGGGAAGCGATTGCAGCAGGCGAACCACATCGCCGGCGACGGCGACGCCGGAACCAGCCGCCGGCACGGTTGCCGCGACCTGCACCGGCGCACCGTCGTTGATGCGATAGGAAATCACAGAGCCGTCGCCCCGGCCCGAGATGGCGGGTCCGGCGAAGGACAATTCGGTCCGCCCGGCGCGACAGCGGATCGACAGCTTCACGGACGAATCGACCGAATCGGACATCGTCGCAGTGGCGATCGGTGAATAATCGACCGGCGACGTCGTCTCGCTAATGGTCCAACGATTCGCCTTCGACGCTTCGCGGCGGGCCGGTTCGGCGACATGCGACAGCTTGTCGAGGCACTCCAGCCGCGCTTCACGTTCGAGCTGCGAACAGGCGCGCAGCTGTGCCATGGGATCTGTCATGGGACCTGTCATGGGATTTTCCACCCCTTGCGCCACGGCAACGCCGTTGATGACGGCGATTGCCACTACAAGCGGGGTGGAAAGCCTGGTCATTGCGATGCCCGTGCGGTCGACGTCTGCCGATCGAGCCACGCCTGCGCGGCGGGAAAGCGCGCGAGGCCGGGCACGGTCGCTCCGAGGTTGATCGATTTCCATTTCGGATCGAAGCCGGGTCCCTGCAGCTTGTCGATCCGCGAGAAGAGATGATCGACGAAACGCGCAACGCGCTCGAAGCGGTTCGAGTTGGCCGGCCAATTGAAGGCGACGAGGGCGGTAGGTACGGCGATCGTGGCGACATGATCGCCCTGCTTGATTAGATTTGGGTAATCGGCCGCATCGAGCGCCGCCGGCAGATAATAGTCCTCGAACTTGCTGTCATACGGGACCGGCAGGAACTTGAAGCCCGCTTCAAATCGGCCCTTCACGAATGCATCGACCGGCTTCGAGGTGATGAAGACGACGGCCGCCATTTCGCCCTTCCGCATCTGCTCGAGCGCGACCTGGTGCGGAATGAACGTCTTCTCGATGTCGATACCGAGGCGACTGAAGATCAGCGGACCTGAATAGGCTGCGGCCGTACCCTGGCTATTGAAGTTCACCTTCTTGCCGGCGAGGTCGCTCAGACTCTTAATCTCCGGACGAACGAAGATATGCAGCTCGGACGGAAACAGGTTCAGGACGTAGGTGATCCGCCGCTGGATGTCCGGCACCTGGCTCTTGTATTCCTCGAGCGCGTCGGAATTGATGATCGCAGCATCGATGCCGCGCAAATACAGCAGCGAGTTCAGGTTCTCGACGGGCCCTCGCGTCACCACCGGGAGGACATGCAGATTGTCGCCGTCGTCGACCACGCGGGCGATCTCCGCGGCGAGGCGGATCGGCGCGCCCTCGAGGAGGCCGCCGGCGAGGCCCACGGTCCAGGCATTCATCGCCAGGGCTTCGGGCCTCGGCTGAGGCGGCTTGGCCCGGATCACGTGCGCCTTGTGGGGCCGGTCATGTTGCGGCCGCGCATCCGCCGGAGGCGGCTGCAGCGCCGGGAGCAGCGACATCAGGCCCGCAAGCAGCAGCGGGCGAAATCCGATCAACCTTGTCATCGAGCAGCTCCTTTGCACGAGTCAGCGCGTTCGTCCTTGCCACTGGGATCGTTTGATCAACGCAGCGCCTCGAACCGCGCCTTTGCCTCCTTGATTCCACCGGCCTCGGCCTTGGCGTAGAGATCGCGCGCCTTGGCCGCATCGCCACGCGTTCCATAGGTTCCCCAGTTCGACAGGGTCAGCGGATCATAGGTTTCCGCGAGCGCGAAGCTTGCCTGGGCGCTGCCCGTCTCGGCGACGCTTTCCAGCACGACCCGCGCACCCCCGATGTCTCCGCGTTCCAGCAGCAAGCGCGCCCGCGCCAGCAGTCTCGCCTCCTGCGCACCGTCGTCAGGCGGGGCCGCGGCATTGCCCGCGGTGCGCGCCGCGGCGGCCCGGTCCTGAGGCGGCGCCACCGCTGCGCCCGCCGGCTCCTCCTGGATGGGCCGGCCAGCGTTGCCGGTGGTGGCAACCTGAGACGCGACAGGCGGCACTTTCACGGCGAACGCAGCCATGTCGCGGCGCGCCGACGCAAGATCCCGCTCCAATTGCTCGGTCCTGCCACGCTCCCGCTGCAACAGGCTGCGCTGCTCGGCCACGGCCTGCTCCGCGGCTTGCTTCATCCCGGCGGCTTGCAAGTTCGCTTCGGCTGCCCGCTTGGCCAGCGCATCGAGTTCGCTTTTCTTTGTTGCGAGATCACGCGTCAGCGCTTCAGCCCGCTGCTGCTCTCGCTGGAGCGACTGTCGCAACTCGGCGGTTTCGTTTGACTCCGCCTGCTTGCGCTTTGCTGCTTCGTCGCTGGCTTGGGCTGCCTGCGCCTCGTATGCGTAGACTTTGCTGCGCGCGGTGGAAAGATCCCGCGCCAGTGCATCGCCCCTCTCGTGCTCCTTCTGCATCGATCGGCGCAGTTCCACAGTGCCGGCTTCCGTCGTCAGCTTCAGCTTGGCAAGTTCGTCGCCGGCCTTGGCCGCCAGTGCCGACTGCGCCTCCACGTCACGACGTGCTGCCGCGAGATCCAGCTCCAGTTTCGCGGCCCGCTTCTGCTCCTGCTCCAGCAACTTCTGCGAGTCCGCTGCGCCGCTTTGCGAGGCCGCCTTCAGTTTGGCCGTTTCATCGCCCGCCTTCGCCGCTAGCGCTGATTGTGTCTCCACGTCACGCCGCGCCGCCGCAAGGTCCTGCTCCAGTTTCGCGGCCCGCTTCTGCTCCTGCTCCAGCGACTTTTGCACATCGGCAGCGCCGCTTTGCGAGGCTTTCTTCAGTTGGGCTGTCTCTTCGCTCGCCTTGGCCGCCAGCGCGGTTTGCGTCTCCACGTCACGCCGCGCCGCCGCGAGATCCAGCTCCAGTTTCGCGGCCCGCTCGTGCTCCTGCGCCAGCGATTTCTGCACGTCCACAGCGCCGCTTTGCGAGGCCTTCTTTAGCCGTGCCGCTTCATCGCTCGCCTTGGCCGCCAGCGCGGTTTGCGTCTCCACGTCACGACGTGCCGCGGCAAGGTCCTTCTCCAATTTCGCGGCCCGCTCGTGCTCCTGCGCCAGCGACTTCTGCACGTCCACAGCGCCGCTTTGCGAGGCTTTCTTCAGTTGGGCTGTCTCATCGCTCGCCTTGACCGCCAGCGCGGTTTGCGTCTCGACGTCTCGACGTGCCGCTGCGAGTTCCTGCTCCAGTTTCGCAGCCCGCTTCTGCTCCTGCTCCAGCGACTTCCGCACGTCTGCAGCGCCGCTTTGCGAGGCTTTCTTCAGTTGGGCTGTTTCATCACTCGCCTTGACCGCCAGCGCGGTTTGCGTCTCGACGTCACGACGTGCCGCAGCGAGGTCCTGCTCCAGTTTCGCGGCCCGCTCGCGCTCCTGCGCCAGAGGCTTCTGCAGGTCCGCGTTGCCGCCCTGCGAAGCCTGCTTCAGCTTCGCCGTCTCGTCGTTTGCCTTGACCAGCATTGCGGCCAGCGTGTCCACATCACGGCGCGCCGTCGCAAGGTCCTGTTCCAGCTGCGCGGCGTGGTCGCGCTCCCCTTGCAGCGACTTCTGCAAGACTGCAGTGCCTTGCGGAATGTCCTTCAGCGACTTTCTCAGTTTTTCGACTTCGCCCTGCAAGGCATTCTCGACCTGAACCGAATTCTCGCGTTCCTTGGTCAGCAGGCCCTGCAGCAATTCGACATCCCGCCGCGCTGTCGCGAGTTCGCGGGTGAGCCCGTCAACGCTTTGCGCTTGGGCTCCGGCCGGACCGGCGTCGCCTGGAGAGCTCGTCTTCGCTTGCGCAAGTTGCGGGGAATCGCCGGCGATGCCATTGGACTGCGCGCGCGCTCCGGCGCCGGCATCCGCAAGACACATCATCACAAGGGTTGCTGCGATCCATGAGGGAGCAGCCGGACGCATCGTCCTCGGAGGACATGGCAGTTGATCCGATTTGACGCGCAAGCCCGCACCCCGCGCGCCCAGTATCACCTGTCGCATGGTGATAACGCCCAGTCTGATGCGGCATCATAGGGCTCAGCGGCTCGCGGATACTATGACCCGCAAGGGTTACCCCTGTTAACCGCGCGCGTGGGGCCAGGCCGAGGCATCGCGCTCAGCCGCGCACTCACACCGGCCGTTCGCCCTTCACCGTGACGCGGGTGCCGGAGCGGGTGTGCGGCCAGTAGTCCCACATCGCGCGGTGCTGGGCGCAGCGATTGTCCCAGAACGCGATCGCGTTCTCGGTCCAGCGGAAGCGGCACTGGAACAGCGGATTCTCGGCATGTTGGTAGAGATAGGCCAGCATGGCGTCGCTCTCGTCGCGCGGGATGCCGACGATGAAGCGGGTGAAGCCGCGATTGACGTAGAGCGATTTCTTCCCCGTCACCGGATGGGTGCGCACGACCGGATGCTCGGCGCGGGGATATTCCCGCTTGTCGGCGACGCCGTAATTCGCATAGAGGCCACGATAGGTCTGCTCGCCGTCATGCAGCGCGGTCAGCCCGTCGAGATAGGCCTTCATGCGGCCCGACAGCGCCTCATAGGCGGCGTACATGTTGGCGAACAGGGTGTCGCCGCCGCGCGGCGGGCACTGCTTGATGTAGAGGATCGAGCCCATCGGCGGCTCGAGATCGCAGGACACGTCGGTGTGCCAGCCCTCGCCATTGGCGCGCGGTGAATCCTTGTCGGCATAGATCTTCATCAGCGCCGGATCGCCCTCATTGGGGGCTGCGGGATGCACGTGCAGCTCGCCGAACTTGCGGCCGAAGGCGAGGTGCTGATCGGGGCTGATGTGCTGATCGCGGAAGAAGATGACGAGGTTTTCGGCGAGCGCACGATGGATCTCGTCCATTTGGCGGTTGGACCGCGCATCGTCGCCGACCAGCTTGCCGATATCGACGCCGGAGATTTCCGCGCCGATGATCGGCGTCAGCTTCTCGACCCCGATGGTCTCATAGGGCTCGGATTGGTCGGCGAGGTGGCGGTAGCGCGGACCTTGCTTGCCGGACAGCGAGCTCATGGTGTTCTCCCGATGGTTCTTGTTTTGACCATCGTAGCCGGGATCAAGCCAAGCGCAATCCACGCCGCAAAACGTTTACAGCAATCTTCTTTCTTGCGTGCGTAGCGGCGCTAGAGCTTGAACAGGTGGCGTTGCAAGAGATTTAGGATCAGGCCGTCCTTGTATTGAGGTCAGCCGATCATAAGCCAAACTACGCTCGCCATAAGCATAGCGAAGGACACCACCACAGCGCTGACTAAGGCGATTTCAACGCCGTCTATGCCATCATGATGATCCACCCGCATCCGGTGTCACCTCCCCACGGGTCGAAAACCGACCCTGACTATTAACTTTTGGGGAGCGTTCAAGTTCCGGCGACTTGTGGCGTTTGCCATAGTGTCAAAGAGTTGTGTTTTGCGAAGACTCGCAACCCACATCTCGCGCCATCAAGGGCTGTGGCTATGGTCCCTGCTTTCGCAGGGACGACACCGAGTATGCGTCACCAGCGGAGTGAATTACTCCGCTGCGCCGGCCTGCTCGGGCAGCTTGGCGCCGCTGCCGTAACGCTGGTCGATATAGTCGATCACCAGCGCCTTGAAGTCGGCGGCGATGCCCGGACCGCGCAGGGTACGGAACTTCTTGCCGTCGACGAACACCGGCGCCGCCGGCGCTTCGCCGGTGCCGGGCAGCGAGATGCCGATATTGGCGTGCTTGGATTCGCCGGGGCCGTTGACGATGCAGCCCATGACCGCGACGTTGAGCTGCTCGACGCCCGGATACTTGGTCTTCCAGGCCGGCATCTCGTCGCGGATGAAATCCTGGATCGAGCGTGCCAGCTCCTGGAACGTGGTCGAGGTGGTGCGGCCGCAGCCCGGGCAGGCCGCAACCAGCGGCACGAAGGTGCGGAAGCCCATGGTCTGCAGCAATTCCTGCGCGACCTGCACTTCCAGCGTACGGTCGCCACCGGGCTCCGGCGTCAGCGAGATGCGGATGGTGTCGCCGATGCCCTGCTGCAGCAGGATGCCGAGCGCGGCCGAGGACGCGACGATGCCCTTCGAGCCCATGCCGGCCTCGGTGAGGCCGAGATGGATCGCATAATCCGAGCGGCGCACGACTTCCTGATAGACCGCGATCAGGTCCTGCACGGCGGAGACCTTCGCCGACAGGATGATCTTGTTCTTGGGCATGCCCAGTTCCTGGGCGCGGGCCGCCGACAGCAGTGCCGACTGCACCATCGCCTCGCGCGTCACAGCGCGGGCGTCGCGCGGATTCGGCGATGCGGTGTTCTCGTCCATCAGCTTGGTGAGCAGCTCCTGGTCGAGCGAGCCCCAATTGGCGCCGATGCGCACCGGCTTGTCGTTCTTGTTCGCGATCTCGATGATGTCGGCGAACTGGGTGTCGCGCTTGTTCTTGAAGCCGACGTTGCCCGGATTGATGCGGTACTTGTCGAGCGCCTCGGCGCAGGCCGGATACTCGGCGAGCAGCTTGTGGCCGATATAGTGGAAGTCGCCGATCAGGGGCGTCGTGATGCCGCGCTTGCGCAGGCCGTCACGGATGTGCGGCACCGCGGCGGCGGCTTCCTCGCGGTCGACCGTGATGCGCACCATCTCGGAGCCGGCGCGGGAGAGCGCGGCGACCTGGGCGATGGTGCCATCGATATCGGCGGTGTCGGTGTTGGTCATCGACTGCACGACGATCGGCGCACCGCCGCCGACGGCAACGTTGCCGACCATGACCTGCGTGGTTTGGTGCCGGGCTTGAGGACCTGCGACGTCGTCTTGCGGCAAAATCTCGGGCTTGTTCATGGCGTCTCGAATATCAGGTTTTGGTGACATTCACCAAGGGGGCGATAAGCCTTGCGCAGGGCAGGCCAAACGGTCAGGTTTCGGAGTGAATTCAACAGCTTATGCCGCCGATTGAGGCCAAACGCAAGCCATGCAGCGGCGTCCTGCATGGTCCGCTATATTGGGCCGAATTGGGGTGAATCAAAGGGCAAAGTGACAGCTTTTCATGTGATCTGGCGCATCTTAGCATCCACTTAAGATCATACCGGGAGGGCGTGACATGGCCGACTATGGCGAGCTGATCACCACGGCGGAACTCGCCGAGATCCTGACCCGGCCCGAGTTGCGGCTGTTCGACTGCACGACCTATCTGGAGCCGGCCCCCGCGGGCAGCGGCGTTCCCTATATTGTGGTCTCGGGCCGCCAGACGTTCGAGGCCGGCCACATTCCGGGCGCCAATTTCCTCGATCTGCAGGCCGAATTCTCCGACGCCCATACCAATCTGCGCTTCATGATGCCGCCGACAGCCCAGCTCGAGGCGGCGTTCGGCCGGCACGGCATCTCGGCGGCCAGCCGCGTGGTGCTCTATTCGATCGGGACCGCGATGTGGGCGACGCGGTTCTGGTGGATGCTGCGCTCGCTCGGCTTCGAGGGCGCCGCGGTGCTCGACGGCGGCATCGACAAATGGACCGCCGAGGGACGCGACATCGAGACCGGGCTCGCCGGCGGCTATCCGCCGGCAACGTTCCCGGCGCGGCCGAAGGACGGCATGTTCGTCGACAAGCATGACGTGCTCGCCGCGACCACCGAGCGCGACGCCGTGATCGTCAACGCGCTCGGCCCGCAATTCTACAAGGGCTTGGAGCCGAGCCGTTACGGCCGGCCCGGCCGCATCCCCGGCAGCGTCAGCGTGCCGGCGGCAACGCTGATCGATCCCAAGGCCAAGACGTTCGTGCCGCTCGAAGAGGCCGAGGCAACCTTCGCCGCGCAGGGCATCACGAAGGATAAGCGCGTCATCGCCTATTGCGGCGGCGGCATCTCCGCGACCATCGACCTGTTCCAGCTGCATCGGCTCGGTTACGACAATCTCACGCTCTATGACGGCTCGATGGGCGAATGGGCGAAGGATGCTGAGCTGCCGATCGAAGTGGGGTAGTGGACGGGGGCGTGATGCCTCCTCCGTCGTCCTGGCCTAGTGCGCAATTGCGCACGGGCGCCAGGACCCATAACCACCGAATTTGCTTGTGAACGGGAACGCGGCCCTAGCGTGGCGCGACAACCGGCATTTGGGGTAATGGGTCCTGGCTTTCGCCAGGACGACACTGAGTTTGATTTTGCATCGCCCGCCAAACAACGCGGTGTCATCACCCGGCGAAAGCGGGTGATCCAGTATTCCAGAGACAGCAGAGCTTGAGCCGAGAGGCCGCGGCGTACTGGATCGCCCGGTCAAGCCGGGCGATGACAACTCGTAGGGCGGATTAGCCGAAGGCGTAATCCGCCGCCTGGCGTTCGACGCAGAATGGCGGATTACGCTGCGCTAATCCGCGCTACAGCAGCGAAGCTTCACGCCGGCACGTTCGGGTCCGGCGTCACCTTCGGGTCCGGCTTGTTGACGAGATAGAGGCCTGCGATCACGAACAGCGCGGCGACGCCGAACGCCGGGGTCAGGGTGTCGTGCATGACGAAATAGGCCGCGACGACGCCGAACAGCGGCGTAACGAAGGTGAAGGCGGACAGCTTGCTCGCCGAATAGGTCTTCACCATCGCGAACCAGATCACGAACGTGCAGCCGACCACCCAGACCGCCTGATAGGCCAGCAGCGAGATCGACAGCGCGCTCGGCAGGTGCTCGATGCGCTCGCCTGCAATCCAGGCGGCGAGGCCGAGGATCGGGATCGAGATTGCGACTTGGTAGCCGAGCGCCTTTTCCGGCGCGGCCTTGCGCAACTGCGTGCCCTTGGCGACCAGCGTGGTCGCCGCCCACAGCGCGCCGCCGCCGACCACCATGAGATCGCCGAGCAGCACCTTGGCATCGACATTGGGCTGCGGCACGCCGATCGCGAGCGCGACGCCGGCAAAGCTCAGCGCCAGCCCGCTCCACTGCACGGTGGAGAGCCGCTCGCCGAGGAACTGGTGCGAGCCGAGCGCGACGAAGAACGGCGCGGTGTAGAGGAACACCGAGGCGCGCGACGCCGAGGTGAAGACGAGGCCGGTGAAGATCAGCACGAACTCGCAGCCGAACATCAGCCCGGCAATGATGCCGGGCACCAGCGTGCCGTCGCGCTCGAAGAATTTGACGCCGCGCAAATGGCCGACGATCAGCATGACCGGCAGCGCGCCCGAGGAGCGGATCAACGCCTGCAGCATCGGCGGTACGTCGGGCAGCGCGAGCTTGACCGCCAGCTGGTTGAAGCCCCAGCTCACGCACAGCATCAGCATCAATGCGATGGCGCCGGGCGGCAGCCCATGGCCGACGCTGACGGGCCTCGTGACGCTGGCTGAGATCGCTTGGGTCGACATGTTTCCTCGCGGGCCGGCTTGCTGCCGTGTTGTTCTGTTTCAGTCTCGATTTAAGCCGTCATTGCGAGGAGCGGAGCGACGATGCAATCCATGCCTCAGCAAGCGGGGAGATGGATTGCTTCGCTCCGCTCGCAATGACGGGGAAAGACTTCGGAATATCTTGGCGACAATCATTTCTGGCAATGCGCGCAGGTGCCGGCGATCTCGACAACGGAGAGCTTCGGGATGAAACCCGAGGCCCGCGCTGCCGCGGTCAGGCTTTGCGCGACGGGGGCGGCCGGGATTTCGCCGACCGAGCCGCAATGGTCGCAAATCAAGAACGCCACCATCGAGGTCTCGTCATGGTCATGCGCGCAGGCGAGGAAGGCGTTGCGGCTCTCGATGCGATGGACGAGGCCGTTCTCCATCAGGAAGTCGAGCGCACGGTAGACGGTAATCGGTGCCGGGCGCGGCATGGTCTTGGCCAGCTCGTCGATCACCTCATAGGCGCCGAGCGGCCGGTGGCTCGACAGCAGCGCCTGCAGCACCTGACGCCGGATCGGGGTGAATTTCTGCCCGCGGCGCGCGCAGACCTGCTCGGCATGCGCCATCGCGTCCGCGGCGCAGCGGCCGTGATCGTGGTCGGGGGCGGGAAAGGTCGGCTTGGCCAGGCTCATTGCCTCGATATGTAGCATTTTTGCGCTCGTTCCCATAGCCCGGCCCGGACCCAGTCCCTCGCCGCTATGCAGCCATGCCCCCAATGCGGAGCAGCCCTCCGTTAACCCGATGTGCAGAATTCATAAGCAAGCTTATTATATCCCAAGCTTATGGAGATGACATTGATGCGCGGTTCCGTGGACGCGAACTTCATGTTTACGCTGGGCGAATTGTTCCGGCTGATCCGCGTCTATGCGGACAAGGAGGCCGCGCGCTACGGCATCACCCGCGCGCAATGGGCCGTCCTGTCCAAGGTGGAACGCCAGGAAGGGCTGAAGCAGACCGAGCTCGCCGAGTTGCTCGAGGTGCAGCCGATCACGCTGACGCGGCTGATCGACAAGCTCTGCGACAATGGCTGGATCGAGCGCCGCAGCGACGAGAACGACCGCCGCGTCAACCGCCTCTATCTGAAGAAGGCCGCGCGCCCGCTGCTCGGGAAGCTCGCAGGCCTGCGCTCCGAACTCACTGCGACCGCGCTCGAGGGCATCAGCCCCGCAGACGCGCATCGCCTGCTCACTCAATTGGAATCGATCAAGGAAAACGTTCGCAATGCCATCCAAAGCCCAGCCGGCGAGCCCTCCCGAAAGGAACAGCGCTATGGCTGAACCCGTCCTCAAACTGGCCCCCGAGCAGAAGAGCAATCCGGGCGTATCGGCGCCGGCCGGCAAGGCCAGCCGCGCGCCGCGCCGTCGCCTGATGGCGGGGCTGCGGCGCTATCGCCGCGTGCTGCTGCTCGTCGTGCTGCCGATCGTGGCTGTGATCGCCGGCGGCGTGTTCTATCTCAATGGCGGCCGCTATGTCGGCACCGACGACGCCTATGTCGGCGCGCAGAAGGTGCTGATCACGCCGGAGATCTCCGGCAAGATCGACAAAATCGTCGTCAAGGAAGGCCAGCACGTCAAGAAAGGCGACGAGCTGTTCGAGATCGACCCGGTGCCGTTCCGCCTCGCGGTCGACCAGGCCAAGGCGGCGCTCGACCAGACCCGGACCACCTATGACAACCTGGTCGACAACATCAAGATCAACACCAGGATGCTGGAATTCGCCCAGCAGAGCATCGAATTGAAGAAGCGCGACGTCGATCGCAAATCGACGCTCGCCAAGCAGAATTTCGGCTCGCAGCTCGACCTCGACAACGCGGCGAACGCGCAAGTGACCGCGGAGAGCCTCGCGCAATACATCAAGCAGCAGATCTCCAAGGACAAGACGCAGCTGCTCGGCGATGTCGAGCTGCCGATCGAGAAGTTCCCGCCCTATGCCCAGGCCAAGGCGAAGCTCGACGACGCCCAGCGTAATCTCGACCACACCGTGCTCCGCGCGCCGATGGACGGCGTCGCAACCCAGGTCGACCAGATCCAGCTCGGCCGCTTCGTCAACGCGGGCGCGCCGGTGTTCTCGGTGATCGACGTCGACCATCCCTGGGTCGACGCCAATCCGAAGGAAAGCGACTTCACCTATGTCGCGGTCGGCCAGCCGGTGACGCTCGACGTCGATGCGTTCCCGAACCACGAATTCAAAGGCAAGATCGGCTCGCTGTCGCCCGGCACCGGCGCGCAGTTCGCGATCCTGCCGCCGCAGAACGCCACCGGCAATTTCGTCAAGGTGGTGCAGCGCGTGCCGGTGCGGATCTATTTCGACGAGAACGATCCGTTCGTGAAGAAGCTGAAGGCCGGCATGAGCGTCTACGCGACGATCGACACCAACCACCGCCGCACGCTGGCCGGCCTGCTCGGGCTGCGCACGGCCTCGGCGCACCCGGACCATCAGGACTGAGATGGAGCAAGATCGAAACCCAGCGCACGACCTCTCCCCTTGTGGGAGAGGTCGGATTGCATCGCCAGATGCAATCCGGGTGAGGGGTTACGCTCTCTCGTGGGACCTGATCCCCCTCACCCGCGCCTTCGGCGCGACCTCTCCCCGATGGGGAGAGGTGGATTCCCGCTGCAATCAGCGAACAGGACTGAACTGAATGAATGCACCGTCACCATCAGCCGTGCCCGGCATGCGCCGGAACATGGTGACGATCTGCGCGATGACCGCGACGATCATGCAGGCGCTCGACACCACGATCGCCAACGTCGCGCTGCCCTATATGCAGGGTTCGCTGTCGGCCTCGCAGGACCAGATCAACTGGGTGCTGACCTCCTACATCGTCGCCGCCGCGATCATGACCGCGCCGGTCGGCTGGATCGCCAACCGCTACGGCCGCAAGCGCATCTTCATCATCTGCTCGGCCGGCTTCACCATCGCCTCGGTGCTGTGCGGCCTCGCGCAGGACATCAACCAGATGGTGCTGTTCCGCCTGTTGCAGGGCGTGTTCGGCGCGGCGCTGGTGCCGCTGTCGCAGGCGGTGATGCTGGATTCCTACGCGTTGCATGAGCGCGCCAAGGCGATGTCGATCTGGGGCATGGGCGTGATGATGGGCCCGATCATGGGCCCCTCGCTCGGTGCCTGGCTGACCGAGACCTATTCCTGGCACTGGGTGTTCTTCGTCAATTTGCCGTTCGGCTTCTTCACTGTGCTCGGTCTGGTCATCTTCATGGACGAGACCAAGCAGGACCTCAATCTGCGCTTCGACTGGTTCGGCTTCGGCGCGCTCGCGGTCGCGATCGGTTCGCTGCAGCTCGCGCTCGACCGCGGCGAGCAGCTCGGCTGGCTCGAGTCCAACGAGATCGTGATCGAATTCATCGTCTCGGCGATCGGCTTCTATTATTTCTTCGCCCATTCGCTGACCACCAGCCGGCCGTTCATCCAGTTCGCGCTGTTCAAGGACAAGAACTTCCTCGGCGGCTGCGTGTTCATGACGGTGATGGGCCTCGTGCTGTATTCGACCATGGCGCTGTCCTCGCCTTACTTGCAGAACGTCGTCGGCTATCCGATCATCACCGCCGGCCTGCTGCTGGCGAGCCGCGGCTTCGGCACCTTCGTCGCGATGATGCTGGTCGGCCGTCTGATGCGCTACATCGAGGCGCGCACGCTGATCATCTCGGGCCTCGCGCTGACCGCGGCCTCGCTGTTCCAGATGACCGGCTGGACCGACATGACCCAGGCGAACGAGATTATCGTCGTCAGCGTGATCCAGGGCTTTGGCTTCGGGCTCGTGTTCGTGCCGCTGTCGACGGTGGCGTTCCTGACGCTGCCGAACCAGCTGCGCACCGACGGCACCTCGATGCTGACGCTGCTGCGCAACGTCGCGAGCTCGGTCGGCATCTCGATCGTGATCGCGCAGCTGACGGAAGGCGGACGGCGGATCTACGCAAAGCTGTCGGAGCAGATCAATCCGTTCAATCACGCACTGCAGATGCCCGACGTATCAGGCATGATCAACCTTAACACCGATGCCGGCCGTGCGATGGCCGACAGGATGGTGGCGGCGCAGTCGCAGATCATCGCGTTCTCGCACGACTATCAGCTGGTGATGCTGTTCATCCTGGTCTCGATCCCGCTCGCGCTGATGATCGGCTCGACCAAGGCCGCGCTGCGCTCGCAGTCAGCGCCGTCGGACCACGCCGCGGTGATGGAGTAGGTTGCTGCGGCCCTGTGCCCGATAGCGCGCCCCAACCGCTTTATCGGTGTCATCGCCCGGCTTGACCGGGCGATCCAGTATTCCAGAGACCGCAGTGCTTGAGCCGATAAGCCGCGACGTGCTGGATCGCACGGTCAAGCCGGGCGATGACAGTCTTTGACGCGGGCTGACATCGACGAAAGCGCAAGACACCGCCCCCGCAATCGCGTTGACTTTCCAACCTCCCCTCCCAATACTCGCCGAAAAACAAATACCCGTCACGCAGCTGACGGTTTCAGGGGAGGACGCGATGCCGACTTCACGCAGGACGCTGCTGAAGACTTCAGCGGCTGCCGCCGCTGCTTTCAGCTTCGATTGGACACGCGCGCAGGCGCAGGCCGGAGCGGTCCGGATCGGTGTGATCTACGATTTGACCGGCCCGTTCGCCGCCGGCGGCTCGGTCGCCTCCTCGATCGGCACCCAGATCGCGATCGATCTCGTCAATGAAAAGGGCGGCGTCGGCGGCAAATACAAGATCGCGCCGGTCAACGTCGATTCCCAGAGCAAGCCTGATGTCGCGATCAACGAAGCCAATCGCCTGATCGATCAGGAGAAGGTCGACATCCTCAACGGCGTGTTCGCGAGCTCGCACGCGGTGCCGCTCGCCGCCAAGGTCGAGCAGCAGAAGCGCATCCTCTGGATCACCACCGCGGTCTCGACCGCCGTGTTCAAGGACAAGAACCTGCAATACGTGTTCCGCGCGCAGATCCATTCCGACCAATACGGCCAGGCCTTCGGCGGCTTCCTCGGCGAGCACGCCAAGGCCAGGCTCGGCATGGAGCCGAAGGACGTCAAGGTGGCGCTGATCCATGAGGACGGGCCCTACGGTGTCGGCGTCGCCGCCGCCGATGAGACCTTCGCGAAGGAGGCCGGGCTGCAGGTCGTGCTCAAGGAAGGCTATTCGGCCTCCGCGCCCGACCTCTCGGTGCTGGTGACCAAGCTGAAGCGCGCCAAGGCCGATATCATCTCGCATGCCGGCTACAACCCCGACATCACGCTGTTCCTGCGCCAGGCGCGCGAGAGCGGGCTGAAGTTCAAGATGCTGTTCGGCGCCGGCGCGGGCTACAGCCAGCTCGACAAGCTGCGCGCGACCTTCGGCGCCGACATCGACAATTTCTGCAACATCGATCCCGTTCCGGCGCAGCTGCTCGATCCCGCCAAGCTCGCGCCCGGCGTCGGCGATCTCACCAAGACCATGGTTGCGCGCTACCGCGAGAAGACCAGCGCCACCGAAGTGCCGCCGCACTGCTCGATGGGCTTCAACCAGACCTGGATCCTGCTCAACAACGTGCTGCCGGTCGCCAAGGAGAAATATGGCGGCTTCGATCCCGAGGCGATCCGCAAGGCGGCGCTCGACGTCGACATCCCGCCGGGCGGCACCATCCAGGGCTATGGCGTGAAATTCTATCCGCCGGGCACGCCGATGTCCGGCCAGAACGAGCGCTCGACGCCAGTGGTGATGCAGAACGCCGGCGAGCGCATCACCGTCGTGTGGCCGACGAATATAAGGACGCAGGATCCGGTGTTCCCGTTGCCGAAGGGTTCGGTGTACGGGGCTTAGTGGTTGATCCTTGTCCCGGCTGGTTGGCAACCATCCCCGTCATCCTGAGGAGCCCGCACTTGCGGGCGTCTCGAAGGATCGACGGCCACCGGCCGGGCCGGGCATCCTTCGAGACGCGCCAACGGGGCCGCGCTTCGCGCGGACCCGTTGGCGCTCCTCAGGATAACGGATCTGACGTGGCACACGCGAGAAAGTAATCCCGCTGTTGCCGACAACCTATAGCACCACCCGCCTGCCCTCATCGGCGGCCCAATAGCCGGCGTAGTTCACCTTCGTCGTCTCATACGCCAGCGCGAGGTCGGCGAGCGGTTGCCGGCCGGTGGCAACGCATTCCATGAAGTCCTGGATCTCCTGCAGATAGCCGCGGGTCCATTCCTCCTCGAGGCAGACATATTGCCAGCCGGTTTTGCGGTCGACCTTCTCGGTGATGTAGACGCTCGCGAGCTTCTCCTCCGAGGTCTGGTAGCTCGTCAAATGCGTGTTCGGCGTGATGTTGGCGAACAGCGAGCCGCCGCTTGTATAGGTCTCGATCAGATTGCGCACGCCGCCCATGATCATGTCGCCGGAGAACACCGTCGCCTTGGTGCCATCGGAGAAAGTCGCGGTCAGCGTGCCCCAATCCTCGACGTCGACCGGATTGGCCTTGATGTAGGCGCGCTCCTCCGGCTTGAGGGCGGCGGTGACGTTGCCGACGTCGCAGGTGACGCTCACGACATTGATGGTCTCGCCACGCGCGCGGGCCTCGACCTGCTTGAGATAGAGCACCGCCGATAAGGGATGGCAGCCCATCCGGATCAGCGAGCCGCCGCCGGTCATCGACCACTCTGCGGCGTGCGCCGCATGCGAGCCGGAATGGCTCTCCTCGCCCTTCATGAACAGGATCTTGTCGCGCGTCGCGCGGATGATCTCCGCGGTCTTGGTCACCGCCGGCGCATAGATCCAGTCCTCGGCATACATGAACAGCCTGCCGGTCTGCTCGATCGCGGTGCGCGTTGTCTCCATCTCCTCCATCACGCGCTGGTACA
The DNA here is from genome assembly GCF_029846235.1 of Bradyrhizobium sp. CER78. GTDB lineage: Bacteria > Pseudomonadota > Alphaproteobacteria > Rhizobiales > Xanthobacteraceae > Bradyrhizobium. The sequence continues at coordinate 139,682 of NZ_JARVWP010000020.1, read as the reverse complement.
TCAGCGCCTTCGGCACGTGCCTGCCGATCGGCGCCTTGTCGCCGTCGCGGCCGAAATAGCCGCTGAACGGCTTCTCGCAGATCACATGCTTGCCGGCCTGCATCGCCTCGACGATCATCGCGGCGTGAAGATTCGGCGGCGTGCAGATGTCGATCACGTCGAGCTCGCGGTCGGCAACGAGCTCGGCGAAGCTGCGATAGGCATTCGTGATTTGGTGCTTGCGGGCGAACTCGACCACATGATCGCCGCGCGCCGCGACCGCCCTCACCTCGACATCGACGCCATAGATGCGCCGGTACGCATACATGTGCAGCTCCGACACGAAGCCGCAGCCGGCCAGACCGATCCTGATTTTTGTCATTATATGTCTCCGCCCTTCAGGCGGGCGGAGAGTAGCGTGCGGCCATCACCGCGTCGAACGCATTTGCCATGACGTCCGTCGAAGGCATCATGCTCGTGAACAATTCGAATGCGTCCGCTGCTGCGTAGATCGCGAGATAGCGCCCGGTCAGGACTTTGGCGCCCCTGGCCTTGGCTGCCGTGAGCAGCGGCGTCCAGAGCGGCGTGTAGACGGCGTCGGCGACCCACATCGACGGATGCAACAAGCTGTCCTGCACGGGGCTGTCGCGGTTCGGCAGCATGCCGACCGGCGTTGCGTTGACGAGACCAGTCGCGCCATCGAGCGCTGCCTCGACGCTGGCGACGCCACGAGCCGCATGACGGCCGGCCAACTGGCCGGCCAGCCGCGCGACCTTGGCGCCGTCACTGTCGAAGATGCGCAGTTCGCCGACGCCGAGGATGGCCAGCGCAAAGGCGATGGCCTTGCCGACGCCGCCGGCGCCGATCAGCGCGATCGGGCCGCGCGGTGCGGTGGCAAGCAGCGGCGCAATCGCGCGCACGAAACCTGATGCATCAGTGTTGTACCCGACCAGACGTGCGCCACGGGCGACGATGGTGTTGACGGCGCCGATCGCGCCGGCATCCGGCGCGAGGTCATCGAGCAGGTCGATCATCGCTTCCTTGTAGGGAAAAGTGACGTTGACGCCGGCAAAGCCGAGCCGCCTGATGCCCTCGAGCATCGCGCGCAGGTCGTTGCGCCCAGCGTTCTTGACCTCGATGAGCTGGTAGTGCGCGTGAACGCCGAGCGCGGCGGCGGCCTGCTCGTGCATCGCAGGCGCTGCCGAATGCGCGATCGGATACCCAATCAGACCGGTCAGGAAGCGGTCGCGCATTGTCCCTCACATCGACAGAGCTCAGCTCATGCGGTCAAGCCGAGCATAGCTGTCTTCCATGCCGTGCTCCATGCCGGTCGCGAGCATCGCCGCACGCGTCTCGGCATCCGGCAGCGTCATCCGCATGGTCATCACGGTGCCGTCACCATCAGGTGCAAAGCGGGTCTCGACACGATTGTCCGGCGTCGGATCGGGCAGATGCATGCGCTCGACATGCACGATGCGGCTGAACGGTTCGAGTTCGAGATATTCGCCAGTCAGATGAAAGCCGCCGCCCTTGCCGTCGGTCCACTCGTAGCGGATCTTGCCGCCGGGCCTGAGCTCGCTGATGCAGACCGGCATGGTCCAGCCGTCAGGACCGAGCAGCCATTTCTGCAACAGCTCCGGCTCGGTATGCGCGCGATACACCGCCTCGGGCGGCGCGACGAAGCGCCTGGTCACGACGATATAGCGGTCGCCTTCGGTCTTCAGCGTCAACTTACTCATAGGGCACCTTTCACTGCTCAGGCTTCATGGCGGCCAGCACTCCATCCAGCCGGTCGTAATTGGTTTCCAGCGCGCGGCGCAGCATGCCGAGCCACTGATCGATCTCGGCAACGGCCGTCGGCGCCAGCCGGCACGGCCGCTTGGTGCCCTCGACGCGCCGCACGATCAGGCCGGCGCCCTCGAGCACCTTGAGATGGCGGGAGATCGCGGGCTGGGTCAGCTCGAACGGCTCGACCAGCTCCATGACGGTCGCTTCGCCCAACGCGAGACGCGCCAGAATCGCCCGGCGGGTCGGGTCAGCGAGCGCAGAGAAGGCGGCGTCGAGGTTGGCCATGCTTGATCTCGTACCTTTTATATAACTTACTTGTTATATAAACAGATGCGCATAGTCAAGCGAAATCCGCTGCGGCGAAGGCGCGCAGCGGATTTCGGTCGTCTCTTCAATGCTGGATTGGCGTGCCGCGCCGGCTAGACGTCGAAGAACACCGTCTCGTTATCGCCCTGCAGATGGACGTCGAAGGTGTAGGCGTTGCCGCCTATCTTCTTCGCGATCAGGGTCGCGCGGCGATCGGCCGGCACCAGCGCGAGCGTGGAGTCAGTGGCATTGCCGGCTTCATCGTCGAAATAGATTCGCGTGTAGAGGTGCAGCAGCATGCCGCGCGCGAACACCGCGAGCAGGATGTGCGGCGCCTGCGGCTTGCCGTCGGCATCGGGCACCATACCGGGCTTGATGGTGTCGAACGCATAACCGCCGCTCTTGTCGGTGCCGCAACGGCCAAAACCCTTGAAGCTCGAGTTCGGCAATGCGCGCTTGTCCTGCGGATCGGAGAAGTGGCCTTGCGCATCGGCCTGCCAGATCTCCAGCATGCAATCCGGGATGACAGCGCCATCGCCGTCATAGACCTTGCCCTCGATGCGGATGCGCTCGCCGGATGTATCAGGGGTCAGCAGGTTGCTGGTGAAGGCGTCGTTCCACTCATATTCGCCGTTCGGCGTCAGGCCGTATTTGAAATAGGGACCGACGGTCTGCGAGGGTGTGATTCCATCAGGACGCTGGTTCGACACTTACTTGGTCTCCATCGGCGTGGCGTTGCGGCCGCGCAGCACGATATCGAAGCGGTAGCACAGCGCCCATTCCGGCTTGGTGTTGTCGAGATCGAACGAGGAGATCATCCGCGCCCGCGCCTTCTCGTCGGTCACGGAGTTGAAGATCGGATCGAACGGAAACAGCGGATCGCCGGGGAAATACATCTGCGTGACGAGGCGCGAGACGAAGGAATGCCCGAACACCGAGAAGTGGATATGCGCGGGCCGCCAGGCGTTGTGGTGATTGCCCCAGGGGTAGGCGCCGGGCTTGATGGTGATGAACTTGTAGTAACCGCTCGCATCGCTCTGCGTCCGGCCGGCACCGGTGAAGTTCGGATCGAGCGGCGCGGGATGCTGGTCGACGACGTGGATGTAGCGGCCGCAGGCATTGGCCTGCCACAGCTCGACCAGCGTGTTGGGCACGCCGCGGCCGTCCTCATCCAGCACATGGCCGTGCACGATGATGCGCTCGCCGAGCGGCTCGCCCTTGGCCTGGATGGTGAGGTCGTTGTCGTGCTGACGCACCGTCTCATGACCATAGACCGGCCCAGTCAGTTCCGAGAGCGTGTGCCGCATCGGAATCAGCGGCTTTTGCGGTGAACGCTTCACCGTCGAGCGATAGTCCGGCGACAACCGCGCCGGATGGGCCGCAAGCGATTGCAGCGGGTACAACAAGGTCATGGCGAATTCCTCCGCGGCTCACGCGCCCGGTGAGCTCACATCAGATCATTATAGTGCATAACCAAATTGGGGAAGGGCTGTTTTCAGCCCTTCCAAGCGATTGGATTAGTTCAGCTTTTCGATCGCGACCGCGACGCCCTGGCCGACCCCGACGCACATAGTTGCCAAGGCAAGCTTCCCGCCCCGCTTCTCCATGCCGTGCACGGCAGTCAAAACCAGCCGCGCGCCGCTCATGCCGAGCGGATGGCCGAGCGCGATTGCGCCGCCATGCGGATTGACGAAATCGGCATCTTCCTTGACGCCGAGCTGACGCAGGCAGGCGATGCCCTGCGAGGCGAAGGCCTCGTTGAGCTCGATCAGGTCGAAGTCCGACACCTTGATGCCGAGCCGCTCGACCAGCTTCTTGGTCGCCGGCACCGGGCCGATGCCCATGATGCGCGGCGGCACCGCGGCCGAGGCCAGGCCAAGGATCTTTGCGCGCGGGGTCAGGCCGTGCTTCTTCACCGCAGCTTCCGAGGCGAGGATCATCGCGGCGGCGCCGTCATTGACACCAGACGCATTGCCCGCGGTCACCGTGCCCGGATTGCGCACGATCGGCTTCAGCTTGGCGAGACCTTCGAGCGTGGTTTCGGGGCGCGGATGCTCGTCCTTGTCGACGGTGATGGGGCCGGCCTTGCCGCCGGGCACCTGGATCGGCACGATCTCCTCGGCGAAATAGCCCGATGCGATCGCAGCACCCGCGCGCTGCTGCGAGCGGATCGCCATCGCGTCCTGATCGGCGCGCGACACCTGGAATTCCTCGGCGACGTTCTCGCCGGTCTCCGGCATCGCATCGACTCCGTACTGCGCCTTCATCAGCGGATTGATGAAGCGCCAGCCGATCGTGGTGTCGTAGATCTCGGACGAGCGCGAGAAGGCTTCCGCAGCCTTGCCCATCACGAAGGGCGCGCGCGTCATCGATTCGACGCCGCCGGCGATCGCGAAATCGATCTCACCGGCGCGGATGGCCCGGCCCGCGGCGCCGACCGCATCGAGGCCGGAAGCGCAGAGCCGGTTCAGGGTCTGGCCGGGAACCGACTCCGGCATGCCGGCGAGCAGAAGTGCCATGCGCGTGACGTTGCGGTTGTCTTCGCCGGCCTGGTTGGCGCAACCGAAATAAACCTCGTCGACCTCGTTCCAATTGAGCGTCGGGTGCTTGGCCATCAGCGCCTTGATCGGCGCCGCGGCGAGATCGTCGGCGCGCACCTTGGCGAGCGAACCGCCGAAACGGCCGATCGGGGTCCGGACGGCATCGCAAATGAACACATCACGCATTGAATCTCTCCCTGAATGCCGCGACTTAGGCGCTGGATCGGCTGGAACTTGAGGGCAGTTTTAGGAGCGTGCCCGCGACAGGTCAATTGACGCGGCTGCGCGCCCCGCACGCAATACCGTGAGGGCTGTCATAACTGCACCGTGGACAGGGTGGAAAACCCCGGCTTCGCGGATAGGACCGCGCGACGAAATTTTGTAGCTTCCGCCATCTGGAGCCCCGGCGGTTCTGATGAGATCAGAACCGGGCTCCAGATTCTTCTTTGGACGCGTTTTCTTCACGCGAACCGGTGCCCACTTCTCTCGAAAACGCTCTGATGACCATCCAGCAGCCCATTCCCGTTCCGCCCGAAGCCACTCCCGCCGAGGCGACCTCGCGCGTCACGCCGATGATGGAACAGTACCTGGAGATCAAGGCCGCCCATCCCGGCCTGCTGCTGTTCTACCGGATGGGCGATTTCTACGAGCTGTTCTTCGAGGATGCCGAAATCGCCTCGAAGACGCTCGGCATCGTGCTGACCAAGCGCGGCAAGCATCAGGGCATGGACATCCCGATGTGCGGCGTTCCGGTCGAGCGCTCCGAGGATTATCTGCATCGCCTGATCGGCGCCGGACATCGCGTCGCGGTGTGCGAGCAGACCGAAAATCCCGCGGAGGCCAAGGCGCGCGGCAACAAGAGCGTGGTCCGCCGCGGCGTGGTGCGGCTGGTAACGCCGGGCACGCTGACCGAAGACACGCTGCTCGACGCCCGCACCAACAATTATTTGATCGCGATCGCGCGTGCTCGCGGCTCGGCCGGCGCGGATCGTCTTGGCCTTGCCTGGATCGACATCTCGACCTCCGAATTCATGGTGACGGAGTGCGCGACCGCGGAGCTTGCGGCAACCTTGGCGCGGATCAATCCGAACGAGGCGATCGTCACCGACGGGCTCTATAGCGACAATGAACTCGCGCCGACCTTGCGCGAGCTGCCGTCGGTGACGCCGCTGACCCGCGACGTGTTCGACAGCGCCACCGCGGAGCGGCGGCTGTGCGACTATTTCGCGGTCGCGACCATGGACGGCCTCTCCGCGATGTCGCGGCTGGAGGCAACTGCCGCGGCTGCCGCCGTCACCTATATCGACCGCACCCAGGTCGGCAAACGCCCGCCGCTGTCGCCGCCGGCGCGCGAGGCCGCCGGCACCACAATGGCGATCGATCCGGCGACCCGCGCCAATCTCGAATTGACGCGCACACTGGCCGGCGAGCGCCGCGGCTCGCTGCTCGATGCGATCGACTGCACCGTCACCGCAGCCGGCTCGCGCCTATTGGCGCAGCGGCTTGCGGCGCCGCTGACCGATGTTGCCGTGATCGCGCGGCGGCTCGATGCGGTCTCCGCCTTCGTTGCAGACTCCGCGGCACGCGAGGACGTCAGGACCGTGCTGCGCGCGGCGCCCGACATGTCGCGGGCGCTGGCGCGGCTCTCGGTCGGCCGCGGCGGCCCGCGCGATCTCGCCAGTCTGCGCGACGGCATCCTCGCCGCCGACCAGGCACTGGATCTGCTCGCACAGCTCGCCGATCCGCCGGCCGAAGTTTCGACCGTGATGGCGGCATTGCAGCGTCCGTCGCGCGATCTGGCGCGGGAATTCTCCCGCGCACTGTCAGAACAATTGCCGCTGATCAAGCGCGACGGCGGATTCGTTCGCGAAGGCTATGAAGCCGCGCTCGACGAAAGCCGCAATCTGCGCGATGCCTCGCGCCTCGTCGTCGCCGCGATGCAGGCGCGCTACGCCGAGGACACCGGCATCAAGACCTTGAAGATCCGGCACAACAATGTGCTGGGCTATTTCGTCGAGGTCACCGCGCAGCACGGCGACAAGCTGTTCGCGCCGCCGCTGAATGCGACCTTCATCCATCGCCAGACGCTGGCGGGACAGGTCCGCTTCACGACCGCAGAGCTCGGCGAGACCGAGGCCAAGATCGCCAATGCCGGCGAGCGTGCGCTCAATCTCGAGCTCGAGATCTTCGAGCGGCTGAGCACGATGGCGCTCGCCGCCAGCGACGATCTCCGCAACGCCGCGCATGCCTTTGCGATGCTGGACGTCGCGACGTCGCTGGCAAAGCTTGCAATCGACGACAATTATGTGCGGCCCGATGTCGACGGCTCGCTCGGCTTTGCGATCGAGGGCGGCCGCCATCCGGTGGTCGAGCAGGCGCTGAAGCGCGACGGCCAGCCGTTCATCGCCAATGCCTGCGATCTGTCGCCGGCGCCGGGACAGAAGTCCGGCCAGCTCTGGCTGATCACCGGTCCGAACATGGCCGGTAAGTCGACCTTCCTGCGGCAGAACGCGCTGATCGCGCTCCTTGCTCAAATTGGCAGCTATGTGCCGGCGTCGCGCGCACGGCTCGGCATCGTCGACCGGCTGTTCTCACGCGTCGGCGCCGCCGATGATCTGGCGCGCGGCCGTTCGACCTTCATGGTCGAGATGGTCGAGACCGCCGTGATCCTGAACCAGGCCAGCGAGCGGTCGCTGGTCATCCTCGACGAGATCGGCCGTGGCACGGCGACCTTCGACGGCCTGTCGATCGCCTGGGCCGCGATCGAGCATCTGCATGAGAGCAATCGCTGCCGTACGCTGTTTGCCACCCACTATCATGAGCTCACGGCGCTCTCGGCCAAGCTGCCGCGCATGTTCAATGCCACGGTGCGGGTCAAGGAATGGCAAGGCGACGTCGTATTCCTGCACGAGGTGCTGCCGGGCTCGGCCGACCGCTCCTACGGCATCCAGGTCGCAAAGCTCGCCGGCCTGCCGCCCGCCGTGATCACGCGCGCCAAATCGGTGCTGGCAAAACTCGAAGCCCAGGACCGCGGCCAGACCGCGCGCGCGCTCGCCGACGACCTGCCGCTGTTCGCCGTCCCCTCCCGCGCCGCCGCCGAGGACAAGCCGCCGAGCGAGGCGGATCTGCTGGTGGAAGCGGTGAAGGCCCTGCACCCCGACGAGATGTCGCCGCGCGAGGCGCTGGATGCGCTGTATGCGCTGCGGGCGAAGCTGCCGAAGGGGTAACAGTGCCGTAGGGTGGGTTAGCCGGAGGCGTAACCCACCGTTGTCGCGGCAAGAAAGATGGTGGGTTACGCTTCGCTAACCCACCCTACGCTCTCTCTACGCCTTCGCCTTCCTCCGCCCGATCTGCCACAGCGCCAGATTCCAGGCGATGCAGGTGGCGAGCGCGCAGCAGAGGCCTACGGCTGAGCCGAATTGCAGCACCGCGACATGCAGCACGGCGATGCCGAGGCCGAAGCCGAGCAGGCCCCAGGCGCTGTTGGCGAGCACGGCGGCGGTGGCGGGGCCGCCGATCCGCGGATGCAGGATCAGCATCATCGAGGAGAACACGATCGGAAACAGCGCGATCACGCCGGTGACGCGCGGCCCGACCCAGGTCGACGCGGTGACCACGGTGCCGACCAGGCTCGCGACCAGTGCGGCGCGTAGTGGAATGTCGTACCAGCGCCGCGCGATCAGCGGCATCTTGGCGACGTGCCGATACGGCTTGAGCAGCGGAATGCAGATCGCGAAGGCAATCGCATTGAGGATCAGCCCGCCGGCCAGCGTCCAGGCGAACTGGCGGATGATGGTGCCCAGCACCAGCCACAACGCGATCGCGCTTCCCGCGCTAATCCACATGCTGAAGCGCTGCGCCAGCACGGCGTAAGTGAGGCCCATGAAGATCGTCGCCGCATTGACCGGCAGGCTCGACAGCGCGCCCTCGGCGATGAAGGCGGCGTCATGGTCGAGCGCGAGGAAGGTGTAGGACGGCCCCGCCGAGATCGGTAGCGTAGCGATCAGCGCGCCGATCACCGGCCCCGACCGCTCCGTGATGATGGATGCGCTGACCACGAACGCGGCCGCAACCGCCATGCGCAGCACGAGGAGCAGGATGAAGTGGAGTTCGGGGGACATTCTGCGTCATCCCGGCGAAGGCCGGGATCCATAACCACGACTGGGCGTGAGGAACGAAAGCCGTCGAACAGCGCGGCTTGAACCGAGAAGACACGGCGTATGGGTCCCGGCTTTCGCCGGGACGACACCGGTTAAAACCGCTTAGACCCGCTGCATCGACACGGTCACCTTCGGGCCGTTCTTGATGGTCTGATAGACCACGCAATAGCGCTCGGTGAGTTTCAGCAGCAGATCGAGCTTGTCCTGCGGCGCGTCGGTGCCGACGTCGAAGCGGAGGCGGATCTCGCGGAAGCCGACCGGGGCCTCCTTGTCGACACCGAGCGTGCCGCGGAAATCGAGATCGCCCTCGGCGAACACGTTGCCGACCTTGAGCGGCACCTCGACGGCGGTCGCGACCGATTTCAGCGTGACGCCGGCGCAGGCGACCAGCGCCTCCAGCAGCATGTCGCCGGAGCAGAGTTCGAGCCCGGAGCCGCCGGTGGCGGGATGCAGGCCGGCGACCGCGAGCGCGCGGCCCGTTTCGACCTTGCAGGAGAGGCTTTCGCTGTCGATCGTACCCTTGGCCTTCAACGTGATCACGGCGGCCTGCGGGTCGGTCTTGTAACGCTCCTTGATCGGAGCCTGCATTGCGCGGAGTTCGGCGGAGTCCATGGTTCTGCTCCCGGCTGTTTTTCTTTATGCCGGTGTAAGGCCTTAACGCGCGGATGTCACCACCACATCGCCTCGCCGGCGCTGGATTTGTCCGTGACGTCACGCACCGAACGGTCCAGCGAGCGGTCGAGCGCGGTCAGCACGCGGCGCTTGAAGCTATCGAACAGTCCCGATTTGCGATCGCGCGGCCGCGCCAGGTTGATGGTGATCTCTTCGAACAGCCGGCCCGGCCGCGGCCGCATCACCAGCACGCGGTCGGCAAGCACCACGGCCTCGTCGACGTCATGGGTGACCAGGATCAGGGTCGGCCTTGTGTCGGCCCAAAGATCGAGCAGATGGTCCTGCAAATCCCGCCGCGTGAAGGCATCGAGCGCCGAGAACGGCTCATCGAGCAGCAGCACTTCCGGCTGCGGCACCAGCGCGCGGGCGATCGCAACCCGCTGCGCCTGCCCGCCGGAGAGCTCGCGCGGCCAGGCTGAGGCCTTATCAGTGAGGCCGACGCGGGCCAGCGCCGATGCGACCCGCTCGCCCCTCGCATCGGCCGGCAAGTCGGCGAGACCGAAGCCGATATTGTCGGCGACGCTGAGCCAGGGCAGCAGCCGCGGCTCCTGGAAGATGATGCCGATCTTGGCGTGCGGCGAGGTGATGACGGCATTGTCGAGCGTCACGCTGCCGGTGCTGGCGCGATCGAGGCCGGCGATGGCGCGCAGCAGCGTCGACTTGCCGCAACCGGAGCCGCCGATAATGGCGATGATCTCCCCGGGCGCAATCTCCGCCGAAAAGCGCTCCAGCGCGTGGACGCCGTTCGGATAGGTCTTGCCGACGTCCTTGAGTGCGAGCATCACTGCCCTCCCCGCGCGCCGAACGCGTCCTGCCAGCGCAGCAGCGGCGCGGCGGCGACCTCGATCAGCCAGTCGGTCAGCTTGCCGAGGATCGCGAAGATCACGATCGCGGCGAGGATCTGTGCCGGCTTGCCGAGCTGCTGGCCGTCGAGCAGCAGATAGCCGAGGCCTTCGGAAGCGCCGATCAGTTCGGCCGCGACCACGAACATCCACCCCAGGCCAAGCCCGACCCGCAGCGCCACCACATAGGCCGGCAGCACGGCGGGCAACAGGATGCGGCGGATCATGGCCGGGCCGGACAGGCGGAACACGCGCCCGACCTCGACGATCTTGCGATCGACCGATAGGATCGCGCCCATCACACCGAGATAGATCGGAAAGAACACCCCGACCGCGATCAGCGCGACCTTCGAGGTCTCGAAGATGCCGAGCCAGAGCACGAACAGCGGCACCCAGGCGAGCGAGGGGATCGCGCGCAAGGCCTGCACCGTCGGATCAAGCAGCCGCTTGGCGAAATCCCAATAGCCCGAGATCGCTCCCATGATGGTGCCGGCGATGACGCCGAGCGCAAAGCCCGCACCGACGCGCCACAACGTCGCCAGGATGTGCCGCGACAACTCGCCGCTTTTGGCGAGCTCCACGATGGTCTGAAACACCTTTGACGGCGGCGGCACCAGGCGCCCGTTGGAATAGCCGAGATAAACCACCAGTTCCCAGCCGAGCGCACACACCACCGGCACCAGAAGTCCGAGCGCCGGCCGCGCAAAGCGCGACCACCGCGCCGGCGCCGCACGCGGCGCGGCCGTCTGTTCCAGCGCGGGCAGGTCAACGGTCATGGCCATAGCAAGAACTATTCTTCAAGCTGGATTGCAAGGTGGGGGCGATGACCTCTTATCCTCCCCTGGAGGGGGAGGATCGGTTCGCATGAAATGCGAACCGAGGTGGGGTGATCTCTCAACACGGGCACTGGTCGAGTGGAGAAACCTTCACCCCACCCCGCCGCTCATTTCATTCGCGTCGACCCTCCCCCTCCAGGGGAGGGTGAAAGCGGCATCAATTCGTCGGCAGCGGGACCTGGTCGTCGATCAGGCTGTCCAGCGCGGCCTTCACGTCGGTCTTGGCGTCGATCACGCCGGCCTGCTGCAAGGCGAGGCCCGCGGCGAGGATGGATTCCCGCTGCGGGGCGCCGATCCGGCTGTGGGTCAGCTCGGTGCGCTCCTTGAGCTGCTTGTCGACCACGGCGTCGGGCAGCTTGGTGACCGCAATGAAGGTCTTCTTCAGCTCGTCATAGTTGGCCAGCGAATATTTCCGCGCTTCCTCATACGTCGCCAGCACGCGGCGGACGATATCCGGATGCGCCTTCAAAAACTCCTCGCGAACATTGAGGATGCCCCAGGTGTTGGCGTCGGCCTTGCGGTAGAACAGCTTGGCGCCCTCCTCGACCTCGGCCTGCGCCATCATCGGGTCGAGGCCGGCCCAGGCGTCGACATCGCCGCGGATCAGCGCGGTCTTGCCGTCGGCGTGCTGCAGCAGCACTGGCGTGATGTCCTTTTCGGTGAGACCAGCGCCGAGCAGCGCGCGGACCAGGAAGATGTGCGGGTCGGTGCCGCGCGTCACCGCGACGCGCTTGCCCTTGAGATCCGCGACCGACGCGATCTTGGAGTCCTTTGATGTGACCAGCGCGGTCCATTCGGGGCGCGAATAGACGTAGATCGATTTTATCGGGTTGCCGTTGATCCGCGCGACCAAAGCGGCCGAGCCGGCGGTCGAGCCGAGATCGATCGAGCCGGCATTGAGGAATTCGAGCGCCTTGTTGGAGCCGGCCGACTGCACCCAGACGATGCTGATGCCGTCCTTGGCGAACTCCTTCTCCAAAAGGCTCTTCTGCTTCAGGACCATCGACACCGGATTGTAGGTTGCCCAGTCGATCCGGATCTCCTTCAGCGCGTCGGCGGCGAGCGCCGCGCCGGGCAAGAATGTCGAGACCGCGAGCAGCGCAGCGAAACTGCGCCGGGAAAATTTATGCATTCGTCGATCCCCTCCAGAGATTTAGGAAACAATCTTTTATTTCAATGAGTTAGACTTGCGGTCAACGAGAAAATCTCTACCCTTTGCACGACGGCGCGAGAACGATCTTGCTCAAAGCGCCGCCGGGAAAGCATGGAGCTGCTGCTGTCATACTTTGGTCCGTGACAGCAACAGCTCCGTCCGATATCGGATGAACGTATGGACAGCGTCGTAGCCGAAGTCCGCCCTGAAGCGGATGATCGTTTCGAGACCGAGCGGATTACCACCGCGGTCAATGCACTCGCCGAACAGCATGCCGGCCGCGAGGACCAGTTCCGCGCCGCGATGGCACAACTGCTCAAGGCCGAGCTGATCGCGGCGCGCGCCACGGCGCAGGCGCTGCTGCTGAAGGACCGTCACGGCCGCCGCTGCGCCGAACGGCTCTGCTTCGTGCAGGACGAGATCATCCGCATCCTCTATGCGGCGGCAACCCGGCATCTCTACCACTCGCCGATCCCCTCGGGCGCCGAGCGCATGGCCGTGGTCGCGACCGGCGGCTATGGCCGCGGGCTGATGGCGCCCGAATCCGACATCGATCTGTTGTTCATCCTGCCCTACAAGCAAACCGCCTGGGGCGAGCAGGTCGCCGAAGCCATTCTCTACTGTCTGTGGGACATGGGGCTGAAGGTCGGCCACGCTACGCGCTCGGTCGATGAATCGATCCGCCAGGCGCGCGGCGACATGACGATCCGCACCGCGATCCTGGAGACCCGCTTTCTGACCGGCGACCAGCCGCTCTATGACGAGCTGGTCGAACGCTTCGACAAGGAAGTGGTGCAAGGCACCGCGTCGGAATTCGTCACCGCAAAGCTTGCCGAGCGCGAGGAGCGGCATCGCCGCGCCGGCCAGTCGCGCTACTTGGTCGAGCCCAACGTCAAGGACGGCAAGGGCGGCCTGCGCGACCTGCACACGCTGTTCTGGATCGCCAAATACGTCTACCGCGTGCGCGAGACCGACGAGCTGCTGGAACGCGGCGTGTTCGACGCGCAGGAGTACCGCACCTTCCGCCGCTGCGCCGATTTCCTGTGGTCGGTGCGCTGCAATCTGCACTTCTTCGCCGGACGCGCCGAGGAGCGGCTGTCGTTCGACATGCAGCGCGAGATCGCGGTGCGGCTCGGCTACACCTCGCATCCCGGCATGCAGGACGTCGAGCGCTTCATGAAGCACTACTTCCTGATCGCGAAAGACGTCGGCGACCTGACCGCGATCCTGTGCGCCAAGCTCGAGGAAGAGCACAACAAGCCGGCGCCGGTGCTGAGCCGGATGGTGGCGCGGCTGCGGCCCGGCACCAAGCGGCGGCGGGTTAACGGCAGCGACGACTTCATCGTCGACAACAACCGCATCAACCTCGCCGCACCCGACGTGTTCAAGCACGATCCGGTCAATTTGATCCGGATCTTCCGCCTCGCGCAGCAAAACAACCTCGCCTTCCATCCCGATGCGATGCGCACGGTGACGCGCTCGCTGAAGCTGATCAACACCCAGCTCCGCGAGAACGACGAAGCCAACCGCCTGTTCATGGAGATCCTGACCTCCGACAATGCGGAGGTGGTGCTGCGGCGGATGAACGAGACCGGCGTGCTCGGCCATTTCATCCGCGCCTTCGGCAAGATCGTTTCGATGATGCAGTTCAACATGTACCACCACTATACGGTGGACGAGCATCTGCTGCGCTGCATCGGCTTCCTGCAGGACATCGAGCGCGGCGGCAACGAGGAGTTCACGGTCGCCAGCGACCTGTTCCGCAAGATCCGCCCCGAGCACCGCTCGGTGATCTATATCGCGACCCTCTTGCACGACATCGCCAAGGGCCGGCCGGAGGATCACTCGGTCGCCGGCGCCAAGGTGGCGCGGCGGCTGTGCCCGCGGCTCGGCTTCTCCGCCGCCGACACCGAGCTGGTGGCATGGCTGATCGAGGAACATCTGACGATGTCGACGGTGGCGCAATCGCGCGATTTGTCGGACCGCAAGACCATCGAGAATTTCGCCGCCGTGGTGCAATCGGTCGAGCAGATGAAGCTGCTGACAATCCTGACCACCGCCGATATCCGCGGCGTCGGCCCCGGCGTCTGGAACGGCTGGAAGGCGCAGCTGTTGCGCACGCTGTATTACGAGACCGAGCCGGTGCTGACCGGCGGCTTCTCGGAAGTCAACCGCGCGCAGCGCATCGCGGTGGCGCAAGCCGAATTCCGCCGCGCCTTCACCGAATGGCCGGAGGCCGAGCTCAACGCCTATATCGGCCGGCACTATCCGGCCTACTGGCTCAAGGTCGAGCTACCGCGCAAGATCCGCCAGGCACGCTTCATCCGCGCCAGCGAGCAGGCCGGCCACAAGCTGGCGATCAATGTCGGCTTCGACGAGATCCGCGCCGTCACCGAGCTCACGATCCTGGCGACCGACCATCCATGGCTGCTGTCGATCATTGCGGGCGCCTGCGCCTCGGCCGGCGCCAACATCGTCGACGCGCAGATCTACACCACGACCGACGGCCGCGCGCTCGACACCATCTCGATCTCGCGCGAATACGACCGCGACGATGACGAGGGCCGCCGCGCCACAAGGATCGGCGAGATGATCGAACAGGTGCTGGAAGGCAAGCTCAGGCTGCCCGAGGCGGTGGCGAAGCGCGCGGTGCGCAGCAAGGCGCGGCCGTTCGTCGTCGAGCCCGAAGTGACCATCAACAACCAGTGGTCCGACCGCTACACCGTGATCGAGGTCTCCGGCCTCGACCGCCCCGGCCTGCTCTACCAGCTCACCACCGCGATCTCGAAGCTCAACCTCAACATCGCCTCCGCCCACGTCGCGACCTTCGGCGAACGCGCCCGCGACGTGTTCTACGTCACCGATCTGCTCGGCGCCCAGATCACCGCGCCGACCCGCCAATCGGCGATCAAGAGCTCGCTGCTGCATCTGTTGTCGAGCGAAGACCAGGCCGCGAAGCCGGCGGCGTAGAAATCGTAGAGGCGCATAGGCCTGTCCCGTCATCCTGAGGAGGCCGCGGAGCGGCCGTCTCGAAGGATCGACGGCCCGGCTATTGCCGAACGAGTCGGAGTACGCGGAAGCGTCTGGGCCATTCACCCTTCGAGACGCGCGTTCCGCGCTCCTCAGGATGACGGAATGGAAAGCGCTCCGCGGAAGGAGCAACACCGCGAAGCCCGATCGCAGCGGTTCAACCAAACAGCCGCATCAGCAGCGCCTTGCCGACCGGGGCGGCGCGCACGCCGTGGAAGGCGCGGACATATTCGCCGGCATAGAATGCGCGCACGACATTGATCCGCGTCGCGGCCGCATCCTCGAAGCTATCGCCGGCGGGCTCGCTGACCGGCTCGCATGCGCCGGCTGCAGCCGGTCCTGCAAGTCGCGCTGCAATCCGCGTGCGCCCGCTTGCTCATCCCTGGTGACGGAAACATCGCCATCGGAAAACGGCTTGTGCTGCTGTGCCTGACTCATGATGACCGGCCCCTGATCTGTCGGTGCGCGAACCAACGCACAGCTCACCAGAGCGATGCCGTTGCCGGACCGATCCAATAATCAGGTGCTTCAAAAGCAGCTAAAGCGAACCCCGGCATCTTTCGGAAAGCTTTCTGCGATTCGCGGTGGCCGAGAACCCGGCGCGGGAAGGACGCCGCCGACCTGCGCGGCCCGTCATTCGGGCGCTTCCGAAAAGACTGAGCCCGGAATCCATCGGGGCTAGAGGGGACTGGATTCCGGGCTCTCTCGGAGGCTGTTATCGGACCCGTCTGCGCGACCCTGGCGTGAGCAGCCATCGCTCCGGTCCGGCAGCCTGCCGGGGCTAGCTCCTGGCGTGGCCTTACGATGCTTGATCCGGCACGCCTGCTTGCGCCTGCAGCGCCGCGAGGCTCGCGCCCAGCAAGGCCAGGTAGCTCGCCTGACAGATCGCGACGCCCAAATCGAAGACGTCGAGCAGATCGATCCAGGATTGATCGGCCGGCACGCTCGCGGCTTGCTTGCCGCCATCGATAACGGTCGGCTGGAAGCCGCGCTCGGGCCTCTGACGCGTTGCCTCGTGCCCGGCATCTTCGGAGCAGAGGATCAAATGCAGGCGCCTGTTGGGCATTTCAGTCTCCCGTCTCTGATTGGCGATTGCCGAAGCCCGGAAACCTCTACTGTCATCGAGTTACCCAATAAGCGTAGTCACCGGGAAGAAACGGGCCATTGAACGGAGGTTGATCCGGCCGTTACATTCGGCTGGGGAGGACCATACTTAGGTTTAGTCGCAACCTGGGCCTGAGGGCGCCTGCGCGCTTCGCTTCCCGCGCGATCTCTCACGCGCGTGGATCGCCGAAGGCCCCGCATGATTTCGTCCGGACGCCGGTAAAGCTGCTAATATCAAGCCCGTTAGGAGGGCGACGTTGTCGCCGCTGATGATAGCGGTCACCTAGCGACGCAGCGCGGCCCCATGACGGCCAAGTGCTGGTGCTGCCGATGATGCCCAACCCGACCACGAGGTCCTGGTCAGCCGAACAATGGCTGCTCGGCGGCATGGTGCTGGCCTTGGCCGCAACCTGCATTGGGCTGGTGCTTGGTCCGCAGCCTGCAGCGTCCGCCCACCTGGTTGCCCTCGCGCTGCTCGTCGCATCGCTGACCGCGGCATTGCTGATGATGCGCATGGTCGGCCGCGCCCACAGGCGGATGGAGGCGATGTTGCGCGGCCGGACCAGCGGCGAAGAGCGCGCGATCGAGGCGCTGCGCAACAGCGAAGCGCAATGGAAAGAGGTGTTCGAGCACAACCCGGTCATGTACTTCATGGTCGACGCGACGGGCCTTGTGCTGTCGGTCAACACGTTCGGCGCGGCGCAACTCGGCTACACCGTCGACGAATTGCTCGGACAATCCGTGCTGCAGGTGTTTGCCGCCGAGGAACACCAAATGGTCCAGCGCAGCGTCGCCGCATGCCTCGACAACATCGGGCAAACCCGCAGCTGGGAAATCCGCAAGGTCCGCAAGGACGGTTCCAGGCTTTGGGTCCGCGAAAATGCCAAGGCGGTGCGGCGGCTGGACGATCGGCTGATCGTCCTGATCGCCTGCGAGGACATCACCGAACGCAAGCACGCCGAGAATGCGCTGCAGCAGAGCGAAATGTACCTGACCGAGGCCCAGCGATTGAGCCATACCGGCAGCTTTGGCTGGCATGTCGCCAGCGGCGAGATCATCTGGTCGGAAGAAACCTTCAGGATATTCGAGTTCGACCGAGTTCCATCGATCAAGCATGGCACGGTCCTTCAGCGCGTCCATCCCGACGATCGCGACCGCGTGCAACGGACCATCGACCGTGCCTCGCTCGATCGCAAGGATTTCGAGCACGGCTACCGATTGCTGATGCCCAGTGGGGCGATCAAATATGTCCACGCCAGGGCGCATGCGGTGACGAGCATGTCGGGCGACACCGAATTTGTCGGAGCGGTCACCGACGTGACCGCGCGCAAGCTGGCCGAGGCGAAATTGCATGAAGCGCAGACCAACCTTGCGCATGTCACGCGCGTGACGGCGCTCGGCGAGCTCGCCGCATCGATCGCCCATGAAGTGAACCAGCCGCTTGCCGCCGTGGTCACCAACGCGGCGGCCTGCCTGCGCTGGCTCGACCGGGCGGCTCCCGATCTGAATGAGGCGCGCGGAGCGGTGAGGTCGATCATCAGCGACGGCAACCGGGCGGGCGAAGTCATTCAGCGTGTCCGCGCGCTGGTGAACAAGACCGCCGATCAGAAGGCGCCGCTCGACATCAACGAGGTCATCAACGAGGTGATCGGCCTGGTGCAACATGAACTGCAGCGCCACCTGATATTCCTGCAGCTCGACCTCACTCCCGCGCTCCCGCCTGTTGTCGCCGACCGTGTCCAGCTGCAGCAAGTCATTCTCAACCTGGTCCTCAACGGCATCGAGGCGATGCAACCGGTCACGGAGCGGCCGCGGCACCTCGTGATCCGAACCCGCCATGACGACGATGCCGGGCAGATCCTGGTGACGGTCACCGATTGCGGCGTCGGGGTTGCGACCGGGAATGCCGACCGGCTGTTCGACGCCTTCTACACCACCAAGGCCAGCGGCATGGGAATGGGCTTGTCGATCTGCCGCTCGATCGTCGAAGCCCACCAAGGCCGCCTGTCCCTGGTCGAACAGATCGGCCCCGGCGCGACGTTCCAGTTCACCCTGCCACTCCGTCAAGAGGAGCATGCATGGTGACCGGGCGTGCGGCATCGCCTCCCACTCAAGCCAACGCCGAGGATCCGATCGTCTTCGTCATCGACGACGACGCGTCGGTGCGGGACGCGTTGAGCAATCTTTTCCGGTCGGTCGGCCTGCGAACCGTGGCGTTCGGCTCGGCCCATGAATTTCTGCAGCACAAGCCGGCGGATGTCCCGAGCTGCCTGATCCTGGACATCAGGCTGCCCCGACTGAGTGGCCTCGACTTTCAGGCGGAGCTGGCGAAGGCCGGCATTCATATTCCGATCATCTTCATGACCGGCCATGGCGATATCCCGATGACGGTCAGGGCCATGAAGGCTGGAGCGGTCGACTTCCTGACCAAGCCGTTCCGCGATCAGGACATGCTGGATGCCGTTACGACGGCGATCGACCGCGACAGGAACCGGCGCGATGAGGCCAAGGTTCTCGCGAACCTCCGCGCCGCCTTCGCGACCCTGACGCCGCGTGAGCGTCAGGTGATGACTCTCGTCACGGCCGGACTGATGAACAAGCAGGTCGCCGCGGAAATTGGCGTGGCCGAGATCACGGTGAAGATCCACCGCGGCCAGATCATGCGGAAAATGGCCGCGAAGTCGCTGCCCGATCTGGTCAGGATGGCCGGGATCCTCGGGATCGGACGGGCATCCGGCGGGGCGCAAACCTAAGTATGATTCTCCGGCGCCGATCGGCGACGCACTGTGCGCCGCATCATCGCACAAACCGAACCCTATCCGACCGTCCCCGGGAAGACCTCCTTGTCCAATCCGCCAGTGATATCAATCATCGACGATGACATCTCGGTTCGCACCGCGACCCACAATCTCGTCAGGTCGCTGGGCTATGCGGTCGAGACCTACGCGTCGGCCGAGGAATTCCTGCACTCGCCCCGCCTGAATGAGACATCCTGTGTGATCACGGATGTCAGGATGCCGGCGATGAGCGGGCTCGACCTGCAGAGTCACCTGATTGCCAACGGACGGCACTTTCCGTTCATTTTCATCACAGCCTTCTCCGTCGAAAACGATCGCGCCCGAGCCCTCAAGGCAGGAGCGGTCTGCTTCCTGATCAAGCCCTTCGACGGGGACGTCCTGATCAAATGCCTCGATACCGCCCTCGGCCAGCGCGGCGCCGTGACGAGCGATTGAGCTCAAATCAGGCATGACCGGACCGGTATACGCAAAGATGATGCCGCCAAACATCTGGACAGATTGTGCGGGCACGGCGGCGGCGCGAGATTTCGCGGCGCCGCTCTTCACCGGCGGCAAGGACCACGTCAGACATTTTGAATGGCAAATGGCAATTCCTCGGAGGGAGGTCGCCATGCGTGCGGAACCGCGCTGTGCCCAGTGCGACAGCGAAGAGCCCAAGATCATCTGCTTGCGAAATCCGGCGGGTGAACGCTACTGCGGACGCCTCTGCCTCTACCAGGGCCAGGCGAATTTCATTCGCTGGTTTACGCGTTCGAATGCCGAGGCCGCGTCATGACAGGCCGCTGCGGGAATCCGGGATGCAAGCGGCCGTTCGGGTTGATCCGGCATAGCTGGCACTTCGAGCAGTTTTGCTCGGTGAAGTGCCGCGAAATCTACAAGCGGCAATTGGAGCGCAACAGGGCCTATTGGAAGTGGCTGTATCCTTTCGCCAGAACCTGCGGCCCATCGAAGAAATTGATCTGACGGCGAGGACCAGATTCTTGTTTTGACGCGTTTTCTTTGCGCGAACCGGCGTCCATCCCGCATCACGTGCGGGACAGGCTTCGCTCGAAAACGCTCTCACGCTCAAGGGAGTTCCCATGACGACGGTCGATGCGATCCTGGTAGGAGCGATCCTCGCATGGGTGCCCTCGCTCATCGTATTCCTCTATATCGTGCGCGATCTGCGAAACATGCCGAGCGAGGATCTCGACTGATCGCCTCACGGGCAGACAGTCGCCCGCTAGACCTCCACGCCCTCATGGCGCAGCAGCCAGCGTTTGCGCTCGAGACCCCCGCCATATTTGACCAGCGAGCCGTTGGCGCCGATCAGGCGGTGGCAGGGCACGACGACGCTGATCGGATTGGAGCCGTTGGCATGGCCGACCGCGCGCATCGCGTTCGGCACTTTCAGCCTCACAGCCAGCGCGCCGTAGCTCATGGTGGTGCCGTGAGGAATCTTCGGCAGCGCGCGCCAGACCTTCTGCTGGAACGCGGTACCGGCGACGCGCCATTCGACATCCGCGAGCCGATCGAGATCGCCGTTGAAATAGTCGCCGAGCGCCTTGCGCATTGCGGCCGGGGCGCGGCCGCCCCGCAGCGTCACCGCGCCGTAGTGCAGCCGCAGCAGGTCGAGCATCCGTCCCTCATAGTCGTCCCAGTCGAGCGCGCGCAGCACGCCGTCATCGTCGGTCACCAGCAGCGCCGTGCCGATCGGGGTCTTGAGGCGGTCGAGATTGAAGGTCTGGGCGGTCTTGCGGTCGGTCATTGTCATCGCTCTGGAAACAGGTCGCTCGGCATACAATTCACTCCCTGCGTGCTAGCGTCCACCCGAATTCCGGTAGGAGCGTTTTCGAGCGAAGCCTGTCCCGCACGTGATGCGGGATGGACGCCGGTTCGCGTGAAGAAAACGCGTCAAAATAAGATCTTGAGCTTCGGTTCTGATTCAATCAGAACCGAAGCTCTGGGGGGACCGCAATATGCTTTTGCTTGCCAATGTCCTGGTCGCAGTGGTGGCCGCGCTGCACGTCTATTTCCTCGTGCTCGAGATGTTTCTCTGGACCAAACCGCTCGGGCTGAAGACCTTCCGCAACTCGCTCGAGAAGGCAACCGACTCGGCGGTGCTCGCCGCCAATCAGGGGCTCTATAACGGCTTCCTCGCCGCCGGACTGATCTGGGGTCTCGCGCACGGCAATGCGAGCTTTGCGTTCCAGATCAAGACATTCTTCCTGCTCTGCGTGATCGTCGCGGGCGCCTATGGCGCCGCCACCGTCAGCCGCCGCATCCTTTATGTGCAGGCGGCTCCGGCTGCGCTCGCGCTGGTCGTGCTCTGGCTTGCCTAAAGCACGGACGCGCTTTTGGTTTTCTGAGCATGATCCGCTCGGAAAGCCGCTTCACACTTTTCCGGATCATGCTCGAACGCGACATCGCGCGCAGGGCGCCCTGCCTTGCAATGCTCAGGGCGTTCCTCCATCATCCCTGACAACGGTGACATCCGCTGGCCCACCGCTTGCGGACAAGATCATCGGCAACATGGGAGGTCACGGACATGAGGAGCGTGCAATTGCTCGCGGCGACAGCGCTTGCCATCGCGTTGTCGGTTACATCGGCCGCCGCGCAGAAGAAATACGATATCGGCGCGACCGACACCGAGATCAAGATCGGCCAGACCGTGCCGTTCTCGGGCCCCGCATCCGCCTATGCCGGCATCGGCAAGACCCAGGCGGCCTACCTCAAGATGATCAACGACCAGGGCGGCATCAACGGCCGCAAGCTGAACCTGATCCAGTATGACGACGCCTATTCACCGCCGAAGGCAGTCGAGCAAGTGCGCAAGCTCGTCGAGGGCGACGAGGTGCTGTTCACCTTCCAGATCATCGGCACGCCGTCAAATGCCGCCGTACAGAAATATCTGAATGCCAGGAAGGTGCCGCAGCTGCTCGCCTCGACCGGCGCATCGCGCTTCTCCGATCCGCAGAACGCGCCGTGGACGATCGCATTCAACCCGAACTACCAGTCCGAAGGGCGGATCTACGCCAAATACATCCTGGCCAACCATCCGAACGCCAAGATCGGCATCTTCTACCAGAACGACGATCTCGGCCGCGACTACATCACCGGCCTGAAGAGCGGGCTCGGCGACAAGGCCGCCAGCATGATCGTCGCCGAGGTCTCCTACGAGCTGACCGACCCGACCGTCGATTCCCAGATCGTCAAGCTGAAGGCCGCGGGCGTCGATCTGCTGTACGACGCGTCGACGCCGAAATTCGCGGCGCAGGCGATCCGCAAGGTCGCGGATCTTGACTGGCACCCGGTCCACATCCTCGACATCAACGCAAGCCCGGTGTCGGCGACCTTGAAGCCGGCCGGCCTCGACATCTCCAAGGGCATCATCTCGACCAATTACGGCAAGGACCCCGCCGATCCGCAGTGGAAGGACGATCCCGGCGTGAAGGCCTATTTCGCCTTCATGGACAAGTATTATCCGGAAGGCGACAAGCTCAACACCGTCAACACCTACGGCTATTCGACGGCCGAGCTCTTGATCCAGGTGCTGAAGCAGTGCGGCGACGACCTCACCCGCGAGAACCTGATGAAGCAGGTGACCAGCCTGAAGAAGTTCGTGCCGTCACTCGCGCTGCCGGGCATGTCGATCACAACAGGACCGAACGACTATCGCATCAACAAGCAGATGCAGATGATGAAGTTCAACGGCGAGCGCTGGGAGCTGTTCGGCCCGATCATCGAGGACACCGGCCCGGCGGGCTAACGGCTTCGCCGTTTGAGACCCGTCATGCTGAGGAGGCCGTGCAGCGGCCGTCTCGAAGCAGGACGGCCCAACTGGGGCCGTTCATCCTTCGAGACGCGCTACGCGCTCCTCAGGATGACGGGATAACGCGGTTACAGCGGTAGGTTCGACGAACTCAACACTGCCGCGACAAGCACGGCCCTTCCCCGCCGCGCCCTTCCTCTTGCGCCGCCCCCTACTTTCGTTGACTGAAATCGCTCACCTTTTCGCCATTGCTCGTCTTGCGTCGCAGCAAGCGTTCCGCCAGTATCCCGGCCCAGCGATGGCGACCGCGGACCTTGACCCCGCGGACAAGATCATCGGCCAACATCAGTCACGTGAGGGAAACAGCATTATGAGGAACGGGATTTTCCACCTGGTCACGGGAACGGCGCTCGCGATCGCGCTGTCAGCAACGTCGGCCTCCGCGCAGAAGAAATACGATCCCGGCGCGAGCGATACCGAAATCAAGATCGGCCAGACCGTCCCCTTCTCCGGACCGGCCTCCGCCTACGCCTCGATCGGCAAGACCCAGGCGGCTTATTTCAAGATGATCAACGATCAGGGCGGCATCAACGGCCGCAAGATCAATTTGATCCAGTATGACGACGCCTATTCGCCGCCCAAGGCGGTCGAGCAGGTGCGCAAGCTCGTCGAGAGCGACGAGGTGCTCTTGACCTTCCAGATCGTCGGCACGCCGTCGAACGCCGCGGTGCAGAAGTATCTCAACGCCAAGAAGGTGCCGCAGCTGTTCGCCGCCACCGGCGCCTCGAAGTTCACCGACCCGAAGAACTTCCCCTGGACGCTCGGCTTCAACCCGAACTACTTCGTCGAAGGCCGCATCTACGGCCAGTACATCCTGAAGGAGCATCCGAACGCCAAGATCGGCGTGCTCTATCAGAACGACGACCTCGGCAAGGACTACCTGAACGGCATCAAGGCCGGCCTCGGCGACAAGGCCGCCAAGATGATCGTGGCCGAAGCTTCCTATGAGGTCTCCGACCCGACCATCGACTCCCAGGTGATCAAGATCAAGGATGCCGGCGCCGACCTGTTCTTCTCGGCCTCGACGCCGAAGCAGGCCGCGCAGGCGATCAAGAAGATCGCCGAGCTCGGCTGGCATCCGGTCCACATCGTCGACATCAACGCCACCTCGGTCGGCGCGGTGTTGCAGCCGGCGGGCCTCGAAGCCTCCAAGGGCCTGATCTCGACCAACTACGGCAAGGATCCCGCCGATCCGCAGTGGAAGGACGATCCGGGCATGAAGCGCTATTTCGACTTCATGGCCAAGTATTATCCGGACGGCGACAAGAACTCGAACTTCAACACCTACGGCTACTCCACCGCCCAGCTGATGGTGCATGTGCTGAAGCAGTGCGGCGACGAGCTGACCCGCGAGAACGTGCTGAAGCAGGCCACCAATTTGAAGAACGTCGACCTCGACATGGCGCTGCCCGGCATCAAGGGCAACACCACGCCGAACGACTATCGCGTCAACAAGCAGCTGCAGATGATGAAGTTCAACGGCGAGCGCTGGGAGCTGTTCGGCCCGATCCTCGAGGACAGCAGCCCGGCGGGCTAGCGGTTCATGCAGGTTTGAAATGCAATCGGCGGCCTCCGGGCCGCCGATTTGTTTTTGGGGCGTACACTCCCCGTCATTGCGAGGAGCGACAGCTACGAAGCAATCGATCGCTCCGCAAGCGGCGAAATGGATTGCTCCGCTTCGCTCGCAATGACGGGGATAGAGCGGTGCGTTCCGTCACCCTGAGGAGCGCGTAGCGCGTCTCGAAGGGTCGACGGCCCGGCTGTGGCCCATTCATCCTTCGAGACGCCGCTTCGCGGCTCCTCAGGATGACGGGATAAGCATCTCGCGGCGCGCGGCTACTTCGGAATCTCGCCGAAATTCTTCCCGACCGGCAACACCGAATGCCGGATCAGCCGCGAATCCTCCACCGCCGCCTGACGGTGCTTGACCGCCTCGCGATAGACGGGATCGCGGATCATCTCGACGAAGGCGGCAACGCTTGGATATTCGGCAATGAAACAGTGATCCCAGCGCTCCTCTTGCGGACCGATCAGCATCAGCTCGAAGCGGCCCTGCCAGACGATGCGGCCGCCGAGCCGCTCGAACACCGGGCCGCTCTCGCGGCCGTAGGCGGCATAGGCCTCCGCGCCGGTTGCCTTGCGGCCGTCGGGATAGGCGGCCGATTCGCGCAGGCGCACCAGGTTGAGCATGTGGATCGGGCCCGGCCGGTTGTTGTCCCGGAATTGCGCAAACACCTCTTTGGTCGGATCGATATGGCCCATGCGGTGCTCCTTCGTTTTCTTGTTCCATCTCTATCTAGCACGCGCTGCCTCACCTCCTAATCCCGCGTTAAGCTTTGCGTAACCGCCCCTTAAACCGGGAACGCTAGCGTGCGCCCCCGTAAGGGTGAGCGTTGCGAATGGCGTGGGGACGTAAAAAAGGCGGTGGACGCAAGGAGCCGCTGTTCGGGCTCCCGGCCGCGCTTGCCGACCTCAGACTGTCGCCCTCCGATCGCATTCCCGGCGGCGGCGACGAAAAGCCCGCCAAATCGAAACCCAAGAACAGCGAAAAGAGCGCCGACAAGAGCAGCGATTCCGGTAGCGAGAGACCGCGACCGTCGCGCAGCGGCAGCAAGCGGCGCAGCAAGTCGCGCGGCTTCGGCATCGGCCGGCTGTTCTATTGGACCGCCGTGCTCGGCCTATGGGCCGGCATCGCGGTGATCGGTGTCGTGGTGTGGGTCGGCGCGCATCTGCCGCCGATCCAGTCGCTGGAGATTCCCAAGCGCCCGCCGACGATCCAGATCGTCGGCATCGACGGCTCAGTGCTGGCGCAGCGCGGCGAGATGGCCGGCGCCAACATCGCGCTGAAGGATCTGCCACCCTATCTGCCGAAAGCGTTCATCGCGATCGAGGACCGGCGCTTCTATTCGCATTTCGGCGTCGACCCGGTCGGCATCCTGCGCGCGGCGGTGACCAACCTCCTGCATCGCGGCGTCTCGCAGGGCGGCTCGACCTTGACGCAGCAGCTCGCCAAGAACCTGTTCCTGACCCAGGAGCGCACCATGCAGCGCAAGCTGCAGGAGGCCGAGCTCGCGCTGTGGCTGGAGCGCAAGCACACCAAGAACGAGATCCTCGAACTCTACCTCAACCGCGTCTATTTCGGGTCCGGCGCCTATGGCGTCGAGGCGGCGGCGCAACGCTATTTCGGCAAGTCGGCGAAGAACGTGACGCTGCCGGAAGCCGCGATGCTCGCCGGACTCGTCAAGTCGCCGTCGCGGCTGGCGCCGAACCGCAATCCCGAAGGCGCCGAACAGCGCGCGCAGGTCGTGCTCGCGGCGATGGCCGACGCCAAGTTCATCGCCGAGGCGCAAGCGAAAGCTTCGATCGGCCAGCCCTCGATCGCGGTGAAGCCGGCCGGCGCCGGCACCGTGAACTATGTCGCCGACTGGATCGGCGAAGTGCTCGACGATCTGGTCGGCCAGATCGACCAGGACATCATCGTGCAGACCACGATCGATCCGAAGCTGCAGGCCGTCGCAGAAGCTGCCGTGATCGACGAGCTCGCCGCCAAGAGCGTGAAGTTCAATGTCAGCCAGGGCGCGCTGGTCGCGATGACGCCCGACGGCGCGGTGCGCGCCATGGTCGGCGGCCGGAACTATTCCGAGAGCCAGTACAACCGCGCGGTCACCGCGAAGCGGCAGCCGGGCTCGTCGTTCAAGCCGTTCGTTTATCTGACCGCAGTCGAGTCCGGACTGACACCGGACACGATCCGTACCGACGCGCCGCTCGATATCAAGGGCTGGAAGCCGGAGAACTACACCCACGAATATTTCGGCTCAGTGACCCTGACCCAGGCGCTGGCGATGTCGCTGAACACGGTCGCAGTGCGGCTCGGCGTCGAGGTCGGCGCCAAGAACGTGGTGCGCACCGCGCACCGGCTCGGTATCTCCTCCAAGCTCGAGCCGAACGTCTCGATCGCGCTCGGCACCTCGGAAGTGTCCGTGCTCGAATTGGTCGGCGCCTATGCGCCGTTCGCCAATGGCGGCTACGCCGTGTCGCCGCATGTGGTGACCCGGATCAAGACCAGCTCGGGTAAGCTGCTCTACGATCGCCCCACCGATCCGCCCAACCAGGTGATCGAACCGCGCTATGACGCGATGATGAACACCATGATGCGCGAGACGCTGATCTCGGGCACCGCGCGCAAGGCCGAGATCCCCGGCTGGACCGCCGCCGGCAAGACCGGTACCAGCCAAGATTACCGCGACGCCTGGTTCATCGGCTACACGGCCAAGCTCGTCACCGGCGTCTGGCTCGGCAATGACGACAATTCGCCGACCAAGAAGGCGACCGGCGGCGGATTGCCGGTCGAAGTGTGGAGCCGCTTCATGAAGGCCGCGCATCAGGGCGTGCCGGTCGCGGCGATCCCGAACTCGCAGGGAAGTTGGGCACCGGCGAACCTGATGCAGATCTCGTCACAGATCACTGCACCGTCAGGGCCGGCGGCCCCGATGCAGATCCAACCACCGATGCCGGCGCCACCACCGGCGCCGGCCGGTGGCGGCTATTATCGCCAGCCGCCACCGACGCCGGCCCGCGCCTCGCCGCCACCCAACCCCAACGCGCGGCCGGAGGCGGCAGCTGGGCTCGATGGCTGGCTGGCTGATCGGTTGTTTCGGTAAGGCGTTAGACGCACGGTCTCACCACAACGCCACTGTCATCCCCCGCGAAAGCGGGGGATCCAGTACGCCGCGGCCTATCGGTTGAACACGAACGCCTCTGGAATACTGGATCGCCCGCTTTCGCGGGCGATGACAGCAGAGGTGACGGAGATAGTGTGGGACGGGTCGAGCGACGAGAGCGCCGCCTACTCCTGGATCCCGTAGCGATGCAGATCGTTGCCGTGGGTGTCGAGCCAGGTCTTGGCGCGCGTGACCGAGGCGCAGACCTTGTCGACCACCCGCCAGAACCGTGCCGAATGGTTCATCTCGACGAGATGCGCGACTTCATGCGCGGCGAGGTAATCGAGCACGAAGGGCGGCGCCAGGATCAGCCGCCATGAGAACGACAGCGACCCCGCCGAGGTGCACGAGCCCCACCGGCTGGACTGATCGCGGATCGAAATCCGCCGCACCCGCACGCCGAGTTCCGCGGCGTGCAGTGCCGCCGCCTTTTGCAAATCCTTGCGCGCCTCGCGCTTGAGGAAGTCATGCACCCGGCGATCCATGTGCTCGACGCCGCCGGCGACGCAAAGGATCTTCTCGCCGCTGTCGCGCGTTTCGGTCCAGACCGTGCCGCGCTCGCCCGAGCGATGCACGAGGCGATGCGGCACACCGCGCAGCGGCACCACGGTGCCGGGCTGGAACGGCGCGGCCTTCGGCAAACGGCCAAGGCGGGCAGCGATCCAGCCGCCATGGATATTGGCGAACTCCTTGGCTTCGATGATCGTGCCGCGCGGCGGCATCGTCAGGATCGCTTCACGGTCGGTTGGATGAATCCTGAGCGTATAGCGGCGTGCGCGCCGGTGCCGGCGCAACCTGACAGTGAAAAACTGGGAGCCGTGTCTGACCAATACGGTCGCGGGTTCGGCAGGCCGCCGATAGAGGAGCGCGCGAGTAGCCATTTCTGAGAGTCCGGGGAGCAGGAGTTCGCCCGAACTTTGCCATATCCGCCGCCAGGGAAAGCGCTCGGCGCAAAAACAAATCATTTGCCCAATATACAGGGGTCAGCCGTTAATTGACCTCTACCGGCTGGGGTCGGAACCGGAATTTTTGCGATGAATCGGAGTCGCGAAAAAGGCCCAAGAGATGAAATTAAATTCATCACTTGGACCTCGGCTGATTTGAGATTCTTTTAGTTAATTCAGTGGCTTACCCGGACGCGATAATCGCGGCCGGGGTGATACCTATTCGGCCGCGGCGACCAGGGAAAGCCGCGTATTGGCCGCCGAAACCATGAAATCGGAGATCCGCGGCACGATTTCGGAGCGGAAACGCGAGCCGTTGAACACGCCGTAGTGCCCGACGCCCTTTTGCACGTAGTGCACGCGGCGATGGTTCGGAATGGCAGTGCAGAGCGCGTGCGTAGCCTCGGTCTGGCCGAGGCCGGAGATGTCGTCCTTCTCGCCTTCGACCGTCATCAGCGCGACGCGGCGGATCTTCGACGGATCGACCGGCTTGCCGCGATGGGTCATCTCGCCCTTCGGCAGCGCGTGCTTGACGAACACGAGGTCGACGGTCTGCAGGTAATACTCGGCGGTGAGGTCCATCACCGCGAGATATTCGTCATAGAACTCACGGTGCTTGTCGACGAGATCGCCGTCACCCTTCACCAGATTGGCGAACAGCGCCTTGTGCGCGTCCATGTGCCGATCGAGGTTCATGCTGATGAAGCCGTTGAGCTGCAGGAAGCCCGGATAGACGTCGCGCATCACGCCCGGATGCGGGAACGGCACCTTGGTGATGACATTGTTGCGGAACCATTCGATGCCGCGCTCTTCGGCGAGGTTGTTGACCGCGGTCGGATTGCGGCGGGTGTCGATCGGGCCGCCCATCAGCGTCATCGACAGCGGCACGAACGGGTCGCTGTTGGCTTCCATCACCGAAACGGCTGCCACTACAGGCACCGAGGGCTGGCACACCGCTACAACATGCATGTTGCCGCCGAGGGCGTGCAGCATCTCGATCACGTAGTCGACGTAATCGTCGAGATCGAAGCGCCCTTCCGCGAGCGGCACCATGCGCGCATCGGCCCAATCGGTGATGTAGACCTCATGCGTCGGCAGGAACGCCTCGACCGTGCCGCGCAGCAGCGTTGCATAGTGGCCGGACATCGGCGCCACGATCAGCACGCGCGGGTGCGGCGAGCGCAGCGGACGCGTCAGCTTGCGATCGAAATGCAGCAGGCGGCAGAACGGCTTTTCCCAGACCGTGCGAACCTCGACCGCCGTGCGGATGCCGTTGACCTCGGTCGTCGGCAGGTTCCAGTCCGGCTTGCCGTAGCGGCGCGTGGTGCGCTCGAACAGCTCGCAGGCCGCCGCGACCGACTTGCCGAACTGGGTGTGGGTCCACGGATTGAGTGGGTTCTCAAACAGGATCTTGGTCGCGTCGGTCACCGCGCGCGCCGGATTGAGCGACGCCTGCGCCATTTCGTACATCCAGTACAGCGGCGTTGTGAGTGCCGGGCTGCCTCCCGCCGCTAGGGGCGGTGCACCGCCAAATTCACCAATGGGCATAGTATTTCTTCAGACCCCCTTTTGCGCTGCAACACTCTGACCAATGCGTAACAATGCGTCAATGCGCCGCGAGCCCAATATGGGGTCGATATCGGGTTAAAACCCCGAGAATCCACGTGAAAGTGACATTTATTCACCACCTGCGAGCAGTGACCCGTTGCGCTTGGCGCTCTGCAAAAGGGCAAGGAAGACCGCAAAAGAGGCAGCGAACAGGATGGCGTTGATGGCCAACGCCCACGCCATCAGGTCGGCGCGGAAGACGTGATCAATCAGCAGCGACCGCATGCCTTCGAACACATAGGTCGGCGGCAGCGCCCAGGCGACGTACTGCAGCCAGACCGGCAGCACCTCGACCGGATAGTAGATGCAGGCGAGCGGCATCACCGCGAACATCAGCGTCCAGACGATGCTCTCGGCCCCTAATCCATTGCGCAGCACGAGGCCCGAGGCGAACACGCCGACCGACCAGCTCGTGAAGATCAGATTGCAGAAGAACGCGATCAGCGGCAGCCCGATGGCGTAGAAGTTGAAGCCGAAAAAGAACAGCGCCAGCAGCGTCATCGGGATCACACCGATGGCGAGCCGGATAAGGCTCATGATCATCAGCGAGAGCAGGAATTCGATCGGCTTCAGCGGGCTCATCATCAGGTTGCCGAGATTGCGCGCCCACATCTCTTCGAGGAACGAGATCGAGAAGCCGAGCTGGCCGCGGAACAGGATGTCCCACAGGATCACGGCGCCGATCAGCGTGCCGCCCGCCTTGGCGAAGAAGCCGGATGCCTGCGAGATGTAGTTCTGCAGGAAGCCCCAGGTGATGATCTGCAAGGCCGGCCAGTAGATCAGCTCCAGCAGCCGCGGCCATGACGACATCAGGAGATACCAATAGCGCAGCACCATCGCATTGATGCGTTGCAGTGAAATGCCGTGCGCGTGATGGCTGACGATCTCGCTCATGGCGCGTCCTCTGGCGCACCTTCCCTTGCCCGGCCCCGCGCCACGTCGAGAAACACCTCTTCCAGCGTGTCGCGGTTGTAGCGCGCCATGATCCGTTCCGGGCTGTCATCGTCCTGGATCTTGCCGCGCTTCATGATGATGACGCGGTCGCAGAGCCGCTCGACCTCCAGCATGTTGTGCGACGCCAGCAGGATGGTCGCGTTGTGGGTCTTGCGATAGGTCTCGAGATGCTGCCGCACCCAATCGGCGGTATCCGGGTCGAGCGATGCGGTCGGCTCGTCGAGCAGCAGCAGGTCCGGCTCGTTGATCAGCGCCTTCGCCAGTGCGACGCGGGTCTTCTGCCCGGCCGAGAGCTTGCCGTTGGAGCGGTCCAAAAATTCCTTGAGATCGAGATCGGTGGCGAGTTGGTCGATCCGCTCGCGCAGCTGCTGCACGGCATAGAGGCGGCCGAAAATCGTCAGGTTCTGCCGCACCGTGAGCCGCATCGGCATGTCGACATAGGGGCTCTCGAAATTCATCCGGCCGAGCACGTCATAGCGCTGCTCGGGCATCTTGGCGCCCAGCACGCTGACGCGGCCTGAGGTCGGCAGCACCAGCCCCATGATCATCGCGATCGTCGTGGTCTTGCCGGCGCCGTTGCCGCCGAGCAGGCCGGTGATGCTGCCGCGCGCGATGCGGAAGGAGATATCGTCAACCGCGCGGGTGGTCTTGTAGACCTTGACCAGGTCCACGACCTCGATCGCGGCCGATCCGTCCTGATCGGCCGCGGGCGGCTGATTGGGCGCTTGCGCCTGACCTGTCCCGCGCTGTTGCATATGGCCGTCATTGAGCCATTGCGACAATAAGCGCAAGGCTAGGTCTGCATCCTTGCGCTAAGTCGCGAATTTGTGCGCCGCCCACGGCAAAGCTAAAGTCCCTGATATGACCGACGTCGCTTCCGATTTCCGCCAACCTCGCCGCTATGTCCGCCTCGATACGATCCTGCGGCTGCGCTGGCTCGCCGCACTCGGCCAGCTCGTCGCGATCTTCGTCGTAGCCCAGGGACTGGAATTCGACGTTCCGATCGTGCCGTGCGTCATCATCGTGACGTTCTCGGCGCTGCTCAATCTGGCGCTGCAGATCGCGTTCAACCCGATGCAGCGGCTGGAGCCGGCCTATGCCGCGGCCCTGCTCGCCTTCAACATCGTCGAGCTCGGCGGTCTGCTGTACTTCACCGGCGGCTTGCAGAACCCGTTCTCGTTCCTGTTCCTGGCACCGGTGCTGATCTCGGCCACGGTGCTGCCGATCCGGCTGACGATCGCGCTCGGCTGCCTTGCGGTCGCCTGCGCCTCGGCGCTGTTCTTCTATCATCTGCCGCTGCCCTGGGATGCCGACGATCCCCTGGTGCTGCCGCCGATCTATCTGATCGGCGTCTGGCTTTCGATCCTGCTCGCGATCGGCGTCACCAGCCTCTATGCGTTCCAGGTGACCGAGGAGGCCCGCCAGCTCTCCGACGCGCTTGCCGCGACCGAGCTGGTGCTGACGCGCGAACAGCATCTGACCCAGCTCGACGGTCTTGCCGCCGCCGCCGCGCACGAACTCGGCACGCCGCTGTCGACGATCTTCCTGATCTCGCGCGAGCTCGAGAAGACGGTGCACGACCCGGCGATCGCCGGCGACCTCAAGACCGTCCGCGAGCAGGCGCAGCGCTGCCGCGACATCCTGAGCAAGATCGCACAATTGTCATCGAGCGGCGCGCCGTTCGACACCATGAAGCTGTCGACCCTGATCGAGGAGGCGGTGGCGCCGCATCGCGATTTCGGCATCAACATCAAGGTGCGGCTTGCTGTCGCAGCAACGCGCGAACCGGTCGCCGCGCGGAATCCCGCGATACTTTATGGTGTCGGAAACATTCTCGAAAATGCGGTCGATTTCGCGCACCAGAGCGTCGAGGTGAATGCATGGTGGAACGCCGAAACGATCGAAATCGTCGTCTCCGATGACGGCCCGGGCATCGCGCCCGACATGCTGAAGCGGATCGGCGAACCGTATCTGTCGCGCCGCCGGGGCGCAGACGAGGCCCAAAATGCGCGTGGCGGCTTGGGCTTGGGTGTTTTCATCGCACGGACGCTGCTGGAACGCACCGGCGCCAAGGTGTCGTTTACCAATCGACCCTTCCCCGATCACGGCGCCGTGGTGCAGATCGTCTGGCCGCGCGAGCGCTTCGAGGAATCCGCGCCTCGTGACGAGACCGAAGCTTAAGAACGGTTCTTAATCGCAAGTCCTGGCATTACGGATGCAGCCCTGTTTCCAGGATGGCACGCGACTTTCGGCTGCCTTGGCAGCGCCGCAGTAGGACCCCATATATTAGAGGTCTGCCACAGGGAAAAATGGATCGTGAACGCCATCACTGAACTGAATGACCATGCCGACCGCTCGCTCCTCATTGTCGAGGACGACAAGCCGTTCCTGGAACGCCTGTCGCGCGCGATGGAGACGCGCGGGTTTGCAGTGAAGTCATGCGACACGGTGTCTGATGGTCTCGCCGAGATCGGCCGCGCCGCGCCCGCTTTCGCGGTCGTCGACCTTCGACTCGGCGACGGCAACGGCCTCGACGTCGTCTCGGCGTTGAAGCGCAAGCGTCCCGAGGCGCGCGCGATCGTGCTCACCGGCTACGGCAACATCGCAACTGCCGTCACCGCGGTGAAGATGGGCGCCGTCGACTATCTGTCGAAGCCCGCCGATGCCGATGACGTTGTCGCCGCGCTGCTGGCGACCGGCACCGAGAAGTCCGAGCTGCCGGCCAATCCGATGTCGGCCGACCGCGTGCGCTGGGAGCACATCCAGCGCATCTACGAGATGTGCAACCGCAACGTCTCGGAGACCGCGCGCCGCCTCAACATGCACCGCCGCACCCTGCAGCGCATCCTCGCCAAGCGCGCACCGAGGTAAGCGATCGCTTCATCTGTTTTCGCGATGGCCGAGCTCGTCTCGGCCATTTGCTTTTCGAAGCACGCGTAGCCCGGATGGAGCGAAGTGAAATCCAGGACGCATCATCCGCGGATGGGATTACCCGGATTGCGCTGCGCTTCATCCGGGCTACCGAGCTCTACTCCTCGTACAGCTCTATCTCCGTCACCCTGAGGAGGCCGCGAAGCGGCCGTCTCGAAGGGTCGACGGCCCGGCTGGTGGCCGTGCATCCTTCGATACGCGCTATGCGCTCCTCAGGATGACGGACATAGATTGCGCTGATCGCTAGAACTCTGAATGCCCCTGCGGATCGACCAGGCGGTTGATCCGCTGCGCTGCGGCCATCGCAAAGCGCACCGTCATCGACTTTCGCGTCGCCGCCGGCAGGCGATGCTCCGGTGCCTCGCAGTGCAGATGCGCGCCGTAGGCGTCGGCGATGATCAGGCCGGTATCGACCGGGAAGACCTCGCACGGCAGGTCCTGCGTGAAGGCGAAGAACAGCCGGTCGCAATGCATCCGGTAGTCCTGCCATTTCTGATCGGCGCGCAGATCCTCGAGCGACGACTTGATCTCGACGATCCAGATCTCGCCGCGCTCGTTCAGCGCGACCAGATCGGCCCTGCGGCCGGACGGCAGCGGCAACTCGCTGATGCAGGAAAATCCGAGCGATCGCAGGAGCCTCGCGGTGCCGCGCGCGATCGCAAGCGCCGTCTCCGACTGGCGTCGGTCGGGCGCAGGCACAAGCGCGATCTGGCGGGCGGGTAACTCCATCCAAGGAGATTAGCCGATTCCATCGAGCATGATCCGGAAAAGTGGAATCCGGTTTTCCGTCAAGATCATGCTCGCAGGAATAGAGCCCTGCGGCAGCGCCGGAATCGGCCGCAAATTCGCGAGGAAGGCGCCTTGATTCCGGCCTCAAGCCACCGCGAAGCCGATGGAACCTGGGTTCCGAGGGACGAAACCACTGCAGGAGAGACCCATGCGGTCACGCATCACACTTCGCTCGTTCGTCTTCGCTCTCGCAACCCTGCCGCTAACAGCCGGACTGTCCTCCGCCATCGCCAAGCCCGTGGTCGAGGTCGCCTTCGTGCTCGACACCACAGGTTCGATGGGCGGATTGATCGAGGGCGCCAAACGCAAGATCTGGTCGATCGCGACCGCAATCGTCGATTCCAATCCCGACGCCGACATCAGGATGGGCCTGATCGCCTATCGCGACATCGGCGATGAGTATGTCACCAGGAAGGTCGAGCTGACCCGCGACATTCAGGACCTCTATGCCAATCTGCTGGAATTGAAGGCGCGCGGCGGCGGCGACTGGCCGGAGAGCGTCAACGAGGCGCTCGACGTCGCCGTCAACAAGATGCAGTGGACGAAGGGCCACGACGGCACGCGCATCGTGTTCCTGGTCGGCGACGCCCCGCCTCACATGGACTATGCACAGGACACCAAATATCCGGTGACGCTTGCCGTCGCCAAGCAGAAGGACATCATCGTCAATGCCGTGCTCGCCGGCAACGCAGAGGATACCGAGCGGGTGTGGCGTGAGATCGCGCAGAACGGCAATGGCGAATTCATCCCGATCCCGCAGGATGGCGGCCAGATCGTCACCATCGAGACGCCGTTCGACGAGGACATCATCATCCTGCAGCGCGAGATCAACGGCACCGTGATCCCCTACGGGCCGCGCGCACTGCAGAAGCGCACGGAGTCCAAGACCCAGCAGCTGGCGAGCGTGGCCGCGGCTTCGCCAGCGCGCGCCTCGGAGATGGCGAGCTTCATCAACAAGCGCGCCAAGGTGACGTCGGAGGCAGTGACCGGCGATGGCGACTTGGTCGCCGACGTCGCAGCCGGCCGCAACGAGATCGCCAAGGTCAAGGAGGAGGACCTACCCGACAACCTCCGCGCCATGAAGCCGGAGGCACGCAGCGCCGAGATCGACAAGCAGATCAGCCAGCGCAAGGCGTTGAACGAGAAGCTCGCCGCGCTGGTCGCCAAGCGCGACAAATACGTCGCCGAGCACCGCAAGAGCGCACCGAAGGCATCGTCGTTCGACCGCGTGGTCGAGGATACGTTGAAGGCGCAGATCAAGCGGTAGGGACTGTTGGCACGCTTTCTCCATCCCCTCCCCCGCCTGCGGGGGAGGGTCAGGGCGGGGGCCCAGGCCGCAATGGGATCGGGCATTGTCGGAGGATTCCTTCGTGCTTGGAAAGCCAAGCAGAGTGTTCGCGACCAACCTTCAGTATCCCCGTCGTGGAGACACCCCCACCCCACCCTCCCCCGCAAGCGGGAGAGGGAGCCCGGGCGATGTGCTCACCTCACTCGTTCACTTCCATCGGCGGCCCCAGGATCACGCCTTCATTGGCGCGCAGGTCGAGGACGCCTTCGATCTTCTCGCCCTGGCGGTCCATCAAGGTCGACAGCAAAACCTCATTGCTGAAGCCGATCGCGCTGGAGGAGACCGAGGCCGGAGCTGCACCGAAATTCAGCGCGATCACGGCGACGCCCTCGGCGGCGCGTCGACGGAACAGCAGCACATCGCCATGCGCCGCCACAGGCTCATAGCTGCCACGGACGAGCTGCGGCAGCTTCCGCCGCAGCGCGATCAGCGCCTTGTAAAGGTTGAGGATCGAGGTCCGCTCCGCCTCCAGGCTTGCGACATTATCGCGTGCAAAATCCGGCGCGAGCGGCAGCCATGGCGTGGCGGTCGAAAAGCCGGCGTGAGGCTCGGCGCTCCATTGCATCGGCGTGCGACAGCCGTCGCGACCGACGCCGATACCGGGCACGTTCTTCTCGAAGGGATCGCGCACCTGGTCGGGCGCAATCGCAACCTGGTGCATGCCGATCTCGTCGCCGTAATAGAGCGTCGGCGTGCCGCGCAGCGTCAGCAGCAGCATGGCTGCTACCGGCGCCTGCGCCGGCCCCACCCGGCTCGCCACCCGTGGCCGGTCGTGATTGCCGAGCACCCAGTTCGGCCATGCCCCAGGCGGTAACGCCTTTTCGTAATCGGCGATGATCTGCTCGACCGAGCGCGCGCTCCACAAGGTCGATAGCAGCGCGAAATTGAACGGCATCTGCGCGCCGCGCAGATCGTTGCCGTAATAGGCCACCAGCCGGTGCAGCGGCAGATAGATCTCGCCAATCAGCACGCGGCTGTCGAATTCCTCGGTGACGCGGCGCATCTCGGTGATGACAGCATGGACTTCGAGCTGGTCGGTCGAATATTGCGTCAGCACCTTCTCGTGCGGCGGCCGGCCCTCGCGGTAATGCGGGTTCGGCGGATTGTCGCGGAATTCGGCGTCCTTGATCAGGTGCCAGATCACGTCGACACGGAAGCCGTCGACGCCCTTGCGCAGCCAGACGCGCATCACCTCATAGATCGCGTCCCTGACCTCGCGATTGCGCCAGTTCAGATCGGGCTGCTGCGCAAGGAAGGCGTGATAATAGTACTGGCCGGAAGCTTCGTCATAGGCCCAGGCGCTGCCGCCGAATTCCGACAGCCAGTTGTTGGGCGGACCGCCATCCGGCGCCGGATCACGCCAAATGTACCAGTCGCGCTTCGGATTATCGCGCGAGCTCTTCGCCTCAATGAACCAGGGGTGCTGGTCGGAGGTATGGTTCGGCACCAGATCGAGGATCAGCTTGAGGCCGGAATCGTGCGCGGCCGCGACCAGCGCGTCGAAATCCTCCATCGTCCCGAACAGCGGGTCGATGCCGGTGTAGTCGGAGATGTCGTAACCGAAATCGGCCATCGGCGAGGTGAAGATCGGCGACAGCCAGACCGCGTCGACGCCAAGCCGCGTCAAATAAGGCAGCCGCGCGATGATCCCCCTGAGATCACCGACGCCATCGCCGTCGCTATCCTGAAACGAGCGCGGATAGACCTGATAGAAGATGCCGCGCCGCCACCAGTCCCGCTCGTCCTGATCCATCCCATTCCCCCTCGCTCGTCGCCCCGTGTCCCCGGGGTTGACCGAGTTCAGGGATGACGCACAATTCGGGACAGAAAAATGGCGCTGCAGCGCGTCAGTGGCGGACCGTCGCCAGCTGATAGATGGTGATCAGCACCTCGAAGAGGATCAGGAAGACGATGATCAGCTCGAGCCGCAGCGAGCGGCTGGTGTCGATGATATCGGTCAGCACCTGCGACGTCTCGGCGACGACCGCGAGCTTGCGGTTCAGCGATTCCGCGCGCTCCTTCAATTCGTACTCGTCCTCGAGCCGGGCATAGAGCCGCTCGAGCTGCGGCTTGTCCCAGAGAATGTCGGGCTTCTCCGACACCTCGACCGGTCCGGCCACGCGATGCCGCACCAACAGCGCGTTGCCGATGTGCTTGAGGATCGCAACGCGGCCGCCATTGACCCGGCCGCCCTTGGCGAGTTCGCGAGCAAGCGGCTCGGTGGTGTCGAACACCGCCCGAACCTCGCGCTCATGCCGCGCCAGCACCACGCTTTTCGCCAGCGCTTCGCCGACCAGGATCAGCCGTTCCGGCGACAGGCTCTGCAGATAGATCGGACCGCCGGGCGGAATCTGGTCTTCCCTCTCCGCGGCGAGCTCGATGATCGCGATCTCCTCTTCTCGTCGGGAGAACAAACCAGTCATGCGCGACTGCAGGCTGCGCAGGAATTCATCCTCCTCCAGCGCATTGAGTCCGATCAGGACGACGACGCCGTAGCGGAACAGGATCGCCACACCATTGTCATTGACGCGAAACGCCAGCGGTGTGGTGGCCAGCACGTCGCCGCGCTCGAGGCCGGACGTGTTGATGCGGTCCGCGACGAAGAAGGCGCGGGCGGTGGTCCGGGGTCCGCCGAGCGGTGAATTGGGAGCCTGGGTCATGAAGTTCCGGACTGCGAGGACTTGACGCGTAATCGAGAGCAACCGCCTACCAGTCGGCTCACGAACCTGTTGTGCTGCAGGTGACCTTATCACGGTCCGTTTTGGGATCACACGCCGGGGCAGGCGCATTTCCCGTGCGTGTTGACGGCATTGCCCGGTAGCCTATGGTGCCCCCATGAACGAGACAACCGACACCAAACCGAAGGCCGGCGCGATCATCGTGCCGGTGACGCTGTTCGAACAGAACTGCACCATCATCTGGCACGAGCCCACCAAGAAAGCCGTGGTGATCGACCCCGGCGGCGACGTGGCGAAGATCCAGGCCGCGATCAAGCAGACCGGCGTGACGGTCGAGAAGATCTGGCTGACCCACGGTCATATCGACCATGTCGGCGGCGCCGCCGAACTGCGCGACGCGCTGCAGGTCAAAATCGAGGGCCCGCATATCGCCGACAAGTATCTGCTCGACAACGTCGTCTCGAGCGGCGAGCGCTTCGGCATGACCGGGGTGCGCAATTTCGGCCCGGACCGCTGGCTCGACGAAGGCGATCAGGTTTCGATCGGCGATCTCACCTTCGACATCCTGCACTGCCCCGGCCATTCACCGGGCAGCGTGGTGTTCTTCAACAAGGAGCTGCGCTTCGCCCATGTCGGCGACGTCTTGTTCGCCGGCTCGGTCGGCCGCACCGACCTGCCCGGCGGCAGCCATCCGACGCTGATCCAGTCGATCAAGCAGAAGCTGCTGCCGCTCGGCGACGATGTCGGCTTCATCTGCGGCCACGGCGCGGGATCGAGCATCGGCCAGGAGCGGATGACGAACCCGTTCCTGACCGGCGAGATGTAGCGCCTCGTTCGCGCATCAACTCACGGCTGCTTCATCAGCCCCGCGGCGGTCAGCGCCCGCGTGATGACGCGGCTGACATTGACGCCGTTGCTGCTCCGCGGCTTGCCCTGCTGCTTGGCTTGCTTCTTTCCCGGCCGGCCGCTGCTGCGACCGGTTGCAGGCTCGGGCTTGTCCGCAGGCACAGCTATCGTCATCAAGATCGTGTCGGCGTTCTCGCGCGGCACGCCGGTCGGCGCGATCTGCGGCTGCCGGACCTTGTCGGTCAGGCCGAAGAAGCTCGCGATGTGATAGGACGAGGAGATTCCGGCCTCGATCAGGAACGCGCCCTCGACGCCGTAACGCTCGTCATTGCCGGCAAGCCCGAGCGGCGTGCCATGCGCCATGTCGGTGATCGAGTAGGATTCGACCAGCGTCTCGCCGTCGGCATTCCACCACACCTCGCGCGGATGGCCATCGACGTCGGCTTTCGACATCGCCGCAAGCGGCAGGCCGTGGAGATCGAGCCACTGCCGGACGATCGCATCGGCATTGCCCGGATGTACGGTGCGGTCGGCGCTGCCGTGCCACACCGAGATCCTCGGCCAGTCGCCCTTGTGCGTCGAGGCCTTGCGTACGAGGTCGCCGAGCTCCGGCGCCGACAATGCGCTGCCCTGCATCATAGCGCCGAGCGCTTCACGCAGATTGCCGGCGACACCGAACGGCAGCCCGGCGATGATGGCGCCGGCCGCAAACACATCCGGATAGGTCGCGAGCATGACGGTCGCCATCGCACCGCCGGCAGAGAGACCCGTCACAAAGATGCGGCGCGGATCGATCTTGTGCGCGCCGGCGATGTAACCGACCATCTCCCTGATCGATGCAGCTTCGCCCTGGCCGCGCGCGGTGTCCTCCGGATCGAACCAGTTGAAGCAGGTGTTGGCGTTGTTGGCGGACTGCTGCTCGGGCATCAACAGCGCGAAGCCGTAGTGCTTCGCCAGTGTCGACCAGCCGGCGCCGAGATCGTATGACGCTGCGGTCTGGCCGCAGCCATGCAGCACGACGACGAGCGCCGGCGATCGCGCCAGCTGCTCGGGCACGTAAGAGAACATCTTCAGCGCGCCGGGATTGGCGCCGAATTCGGTCGTCTCGACAAGCGGCGTCGACACGGCCGGCGCAAGCGCACCGAGGCCGTTGAACGCGTTCATCTTGGGCAGATGACGCAGAAATTCGATGTTGTTGACCAGCGACAACAGCAACTCCTGAGGTGATTTATTCTTGTGTGTCACACGATCAGATAATTGCTGCACTGCGAAATAAAAAGCCCGTGTGCTGTCTTTCCCCGCGGAATAGTGAGATTCGGCGTTAACGCGTGATCGGAACCGGGCAAAGTGCGGAATGCTCGAAATGGTTGCCTTAGCACCTTGTTCGAGCATGAACTTTTCGAAAATGACGCGCCATCGCTTGCGGATTCATGCAGTTGCGCGGCGCATCCATGACAGAAATGCGGCTGAAATAGCGATCGACAGCACAAACAATGCGCATGCCGCAAACAACGCCAGATGTGCCGATCTCGCGCTCTCGACGGCGAAGAAAACCGCGCCGATCGCGGCAACACCGGCCGCATTGCCGATCTGCGTCGTGGTGCCATACATGCCGGAGCCGGCTCCGGCGCTTGCCGGCTTCACGCTCGACAGCACCGCGCTCGACAGCGGCGCCATCACCAGGCCCTGACCGTAGCCGAAGATCATCAGCACCAGCGCGAGCAGCAGCGCCGATGGCGCCGCGATCGCCTGAACGGTCGCGACCAGCACACCGAGACCGACGATCTGCAGCGCGCAGCCCTCGATCAACACCAACGTGCCACGATGCCTGGCGCGCATGCCGCTGTGGCGCGAGGCAATCACGAAGGTCAGCGCCAGCGGCACGAACACCAGCCCGGCCTGCAACGGCGGAATCTGCAGACCCTTCTGCATGAACATGGTCATGATCAGATAGAATGACAGATTGGCGAAGAAGAAGAAAAACACCGCGACCAGCCCGCGCATGAAGGCGAGATCCGACAGCAGCGACAGATCGATCAGCGGCATGCCGCCGCGGCGCGCGACGCTGCGCTCGAGCCGCACGAAGGTCGCGATCACGGCGACACCGGCTGCCATCACTACCCACACCCACGCCGTCCAGCCGAGATCGTGT
Source organism: Bradyrhizobium sp. CER78 (assembly GCF_029846235.1). GTDB lineage: Bacteria > Pseudomonadota > Alphaproteobacteria > Rhizobiales > Xanthobacteraceae > Bradyrhizobium. The sequence goes on along the minus strand of NZ_JARVWP010000020.1, from coordinate 97,692 downwards.
CCGAACAGCAGCGGGCCGATCAGGCACAATAGACCAACGAACAGCACGATCGCGCCGGGAATATCGAGCCGCGTGCCGGCGCGGCGCGGCACCGTCGGCATGATCTTCAGCGCGGCTGCGATGATGACGACGCCGAACGGCACGTTGACGAAGAACACCGCGCGCCAGCCGAGGCCGGCGAGATCGAGCGCCACCAGCACGCCGCCGAGCATGAAGCCGGCCGCGCCGGCGAGCCCCAGCACGATGCCGTAGATGCCGAACGCCCGCGCACGCGCGGCGTCGGAGAACAACAGATGCAGCGTCGCCAGCACCTGCGGCACCATCAGCGCCGCCGTCGCGCCTTGTGCCAGCCGTGCGATGATCAACTCCGGCCCGGATTGCGCCAGGCCGCACCACAGCGACGTCACCGAGAAGCTCGCGACGCCGGCGATGAACACGTTCCTGGTGCCGTGGATATCGCCGAGCCGGCCGCCGGTGACCACCAGCGTGGCGTAGGCGATCAGATAGATCGCGATCACGGCCTCGATCTGCGCCGGCGTTGCGTGCAGCTCCGCGGCGATCGTCGGGATCGCGACGTTGACGATGAAGGCATCGACACCGAACATGAACTGGGCTGCGACGACGATCGCCAGCACCCACCAGCGGCGGGAGGTGTCCGCGCGCGTCGCAACGATCTGGTGCATGCCCTGTCCTGCCCGAAATGACGATACGGCCGACATCAGCAGATTCCGGCAATCCCTTCGATTACCTCGGACGTAAGCGTTGGTTCACGGGCACGTCATCCATGGCTATGACGCCTGCCCATGCTCCGGCGCGCAATTTGCGTTGATGCGCTGGGAAACATTCCGGAGGGCGGCAATCGCCGCCGATTTGCGCAACAACCATGCGGGCGCCGCAACCCCCAAGCATTGCCTTGCTTTCGCCCACCCCGTAGGTTGGCGGAAAGCCCCCGATAACAATAAGTTGGAGAGAACGACCAATGGCGCGCCTCAAGTTCGGAGCCTTCCTCGCCCCGCATCACCCGATCGGCGAGCATCCGATGCTGCAATTCCGCCGCGACCTCGATTTCGTCGAACAGCTCGACGCGCTCGGTTACGACGAATTCTGGTGCGGCGAGCACCATTCCTCGGGCTGGGAGACCATCGCCTCGCCGGAAATGTTCCTGGCCGCCGCCGGCGAGCGCACCAAGCGCATCAAGCTCGGCACCGGCGTGATCTCGCTGCCCTATCACCATCCCTTCAACGTCGCGCAGCGCATGGTGCAGCTCGACCACATGACCGGCGGCCGCGCCATCTTCGGCTCCGGCCCCGGCGCGCTCGCCTCCGACGCGCATACGCTCGGCATCGACCCGATGACCCAGCGCGACCGCCAGGACGAGGCGATCGCTGTGATCCGCCGCCTGTTCAACGGCGAGCGCGTCACCGCCAAGACCGACTGGTTCGAGATGCACGACGCCGCGCTGCAGATCCTGCCGCTGCAGGAGGACATGCCGTTCGTGGTGGCCTCGCAGATTTCGCCGTCGGGCATGACGCTCGCCGGCAAATACGGCATCGGCATCATCTCGCTGGGCTCGATGTCGACCCAGGGCTTGATGGCGCTGCCGCAGCAATGGCAGTTCGCCGAGGATGCCGCCGCGAAGGCCGGCACCACGGTGAGCCGCGCCAACTGGCGCGTGCTGCTGTCCTGGCACATCGCCGAGACCCGCGAGCAGGCGCGGCGCGAGGCCGGCGCCGGGCTGCTGCGCTGGCACAACGAGTATAATGTCGGCACCTTGATGCGGCCGGGCCTGACCGCGTTCGCCTCTGCGGATGAAGCCGTCGACAAGACCGCCTTCGTCGAAGGCGCCGCGTCCACCATCGGCACGCCCGACGACCTGATCAAGATGATCAAGAATCTGGTCGACGTCTCCGGCGGCGTCGGTTCGATCATCGGCTTCGCCCATGACTGGGCCAACATCGAAAACACCCGCCGCAGCTGGGACCTGGTCGCGCGCTATGTCGTGCCCGAGATCAACGGCTATATCGACGGCCTGCGCAAGTCGCGCCAGTTCCTGGTCGACAACCGCGCCGTGTTCGAGCGCGCCGGCCAAGCCGTGATGGCCAAGATCATGCAGAACGACAAGGCCGCCGCCGCGCTCCAGCATACCGGCACAGGCCGCGTCGCCATCCCGGCCGTGAATGCGCCCGATCTCGCGAAGGAAGCCGCGAAGCAGAAGGCGTGATTTGTGGCGTTCGCCTCGAGGGGGAACGCACATCGCGCCACATTCACAATCGTCGTCCTGGCGAAAGCCAGGACGACGGTGAGGATGAGGACGCAGATTCGCAGTCTCGCGGCATGATTTGCCCGACGACGGCAGCGCCAATTTGCCCGTCGGATTGATTTGTCGCAGCCTGATTTCCCAGCTCCAGAATCAGAACGGAACCGCGGATTCCTGCGTTGACGCCTTCTCTTCGAGCGGAGCGCTCTCCTCGAGCATCATCCGCCCTCGTGCCGCAACGCCTGAAACTTGATCTCGTCAACCCTCGAAAGAACAAACTCCAGCAACGGCGAACGGTTACCTTCATTGTAGCCGATCACCAGATCGACCAGCGGCGGCGCACCCTGAATCGGACGGCAGACGATGGTTTTCGGGAGCAAGTTCTGCGCATAGAGCGGAAGAAGGCAGATGCCCCCAGTGGAGGCGATCAGCGAAATAGCCATGGCTAGATTCTCCGCCTGGTGCGCCGCTTCCATCGCCAACCCGTGTCGCGTGAAAAAGTCATTGATCGCCGAGCGCAGCGTCGGCGCTCTCGCCGCAGATACTCCGATGTAGCTCTGTCCTACCAAATCCTTCGGACGAACGGAGGAGCGCGCCGCGAGCGGATGGTCTCGTGGCATCATGACCAGGATCGGATCATGACGAAGCAACTTGAACTGAAGGCCCGCCGCGCTCCTCTCCGGACGCATGAACGCAAGGTCGATCTTGCCCCGCATAAGTCCCGCAGCGAGGTCGGGAGAGTCCTCGCTACGGATGGTGATTTCCGTGCTCGGCAGCTTGCCACGCAAGATACCCATTACCGCCGGAAGCCAGTCCATCTCGTACCCGGTAAGAAACCCGATCGAGAAGGCCGATTTCGCCGGCTGGGCGGCGCGCCTGGCGGCTTCGCCGGCGGCCTCGACCTGCAACAGAGCCACTCGCGCATGGTCAAGAAACACGCGCCCCGATGGCGTCAGTTCGATGCCGCGCGGTCCGCGCACGAACAGTTGCACGCCGAGCTCCATCTCTAGATCGTGGATCTGGCGGCTCAGTGACGGCTGCGCGGTGTGCAGACGCTTTTGGGCCGCGACCGAAAGGCTGCCCTCTTCGGCCACGGCGACGAAATAACGGAGGTGTCGTAGCTCCATAGCTATTCCTCAAAAGTATACCTCAAACCCTACGAAGTCTTTCTCAAAGAAGCCAGCCTCTCCTAAATCTCCAGCCATTGAAGCCAAAACCTCGCAGCGTCTTTGAGACCCTGCTGCGGTGGAAATTGGCGAACCAGGCCGATCGAGCATACCGGCCGCATCTGCTGGAGAGTAAAAATGGGCAACTCCGTCGTCCTGATCACAGGTGCCCTCACTGGTATCGGCCGCGCCACTGCGCTGGCCTTCGCCCGTGAAGGAGCGAGCGTCGTCGTTTCCGGCCGCCACGACGACGTCGGCCGCGCGCTGTCTGAAGAGCTCCGGTCGCTCGGCGTCGCAGCAGAATTCGTCCGCGCCGACGTCCGGCAAGAGAGCGACGTTTCGGCGCTGGTCGAGCGGACGATCGAGCGGTTCAGCCGTCTCGACGTCGCGGTCAACAATGCCGGCACGGAAGGCACACCCGGACCAGTGACCGGGCAAACCGCGGAAAGCTACGCGGCGACTTTCGACACCAACGTTCTCGGTGTTCTCCTGTCGATGAAGCACGAACTCAGGATCATGCAGTCCCAGGGCTTCGGTAGCATCGTGAATATATCGTCGACCATGGGCAGCCGCGGAGCGCCGAACGCTTCGCTCTACGTCGCCAGCAAACATGCCGTTGAAGGCTTGACCAAATCCGCCGCTCTGGAGGCGGCCGCCTTTGGCGTCCGCGTCAACGCGATCGCGCCCGGTCCGATAGAGACCGCAATGCTCGACAGGTTCACGGGCTCCGCCGATCGCAAGGCCGGGATGGTTGCGGGAATTCCCATGAAGCGAGCAGGCCGCCCGGAGGAGCTCGCGGACGCCATCCTGTTCGCGGCGTCGAGCAAGGCATCGTTCATCACCGGCCAGATTATCAGCGTCAACGGCGGCAAGACCGCTGCGTGAAGACACCCCGATCACAAATCCAACCAGGAGAACAACCATGACCGACCTTATCAGCCGAACCGCCCTTGTCACCGGTGCCTCCCGAGGCATCGGCCGCGCCACCGCCCGCGCGCTCGCTCTCGCTGGCGCCCGCGTGATCGTTCACTACGGAAATTCCGCCGACGATGCGCATTCCCTGGTCGCGGAAATTCGCGAAGCCGGCGGACAGGCCGACGCCGTCGGTGCCGATCTGTCCGCATCCGACGGCGCGCAGAGGCTCGCCACCGAGGTGCGCAAGCTCGTCGTCGGCCGACTCGATATTCTCGTCGCCAATGCGGGCATTGCGGTGCCTGCGACCATCGAAGAGCAGACCGTCGAGGATTTCGACCGCATGTTCGCGGTCAACGTCCGCGCGCCGTTCTTCCTGGTGCAGCAGTTGCTCCCCTTGTTGGGCGATGGCTCCAGTATCGTGATGACATCGTCATTGGCGGCGCGGGCTGCTGTGGGCCAGTTGTCGGCCTATTCTGCCACCAAGGGCGCGATCGACACGATGGTGAAGCACTTCGCGTCGCTGCTCGGGCCCCGCGGCATCCGCGTCAATGCCGTGGCGCCGGGCATCATCGACACCGACATGTCCGAATTCGCCAAGACGGATGAGGGCCGCGATTACGCGCTCAAGATGCAAGCCTTGCAACGGATCGGTCATGCCGACGACGTCGCGGACGCGGTGACCTTTCTCGCCTCGTATTCCGCGCGCTGGGTGACCGGCGATACCATCCAGGTCGGCGGCGGCTCAAAGCTTTGAGTTCGGGGGGCTTGCCATGAAACTCTACCAGTCTTCCGGTTCGCCCAATTCGCGTCGCGTCAGGATCTATCTTGCAGAGAAGGGCATCACGATGCCCTTCGTGCCGGTCGATCTCGGTGCGCGGGAACAGTTCTCGCACGCCTACGCGGCGATCAACCCGCGACGCGTCGTGCCCGCCCTCGTTCTTGACGATGGGACGGTCATCGCGGAGGTGCCGGCGATCATCCGCTATCTCGAAGAAGTGCAGCCGAATCCGCCGTTGCTCGGAACTTTGCCCAAGGAAAAGGCAACGGTCACCATGTGGGAGCGCCGGATGGAGTTGGAGGGCTTCGCTTCGGTCATGGAGACCGTACGCAACGGGGCCGCCGGCCTGAAAGGGCGCGCGATCGCGGGTCCCCACGGCTACGATCAGATCCCCGAATTGGTCACTCGTGGTCAGCGCCGGATCGCCGACTTCTACGGCGATCTCGAGCTACGCCTGTCCGAGATGCCATTCGTAGCGGGTGACAAGTTCAGCATCGCCGACATCACGGCAATCGTCGCAATCGACTTCGCGAGCAAGGCATTGGGACTATCCACTCCGCAGGAAAACGGGGCGTCGCGCCGCTGGTACGATTCCATCGCTTCACGCCCGAGCATGACAGCTTAGGCGTCGAGCGCGATCAGATATCCTGCGATTGGTCACCGCTTCCGAAGTGAAGGCTACGCCACAAGATGCCAAACAACGTGATGTCATCACCCGCGCATGCGGGTGATCCAGTATTCCAGAGGCGTTTATGCTTGAGCCGAGAGGCCGCGGCGTACTGGATCGCCACGAGCCGGGCGATGATGATCGTGGGTGGGACATAGCTTCGCATTCTCGCGACATGATTTGCCCGGCGACGGAAGCGCCAATTTGCCCGTCAGGTTAATTTGTGCAGCCTGACGTCCCGGCGGCGCTGGCTTGTGCGTACTGGCTTTCGCCTATTCGAAACGCAATGCTACAATCGGATCAAGCCGCGCGGCCCGATGCGCGGGGTAGAGGCCGAACGAAATTCCGATGAACCCCGCGAATCCGCAAGCCAAGACGATGGCCCAGGGGCTGATCAGGACAGGCCAACCAGCTTTCCAAGCGATTGCGACTGCCGCGGCAGCCCCCAAAAATGCGCCCACAAGCCCTCCGACCAACGCCAGGATCGCGGCTTCGATGAGAAATTGCCATCGTATTTCGCGGCGGCGAGCTCCGACGGCCATCCGCAAACCGATTTCGCGGGTGCGTTCGGTTACCGAAACCAGCATGATGTTCATGATGCTGATGCCGCCAACGACCAGCGAGACCGCAGCCACCGCAATCAACAAACCGGCGAGCAGCCGCATTGCGGCTCCGCGTGCAAACAGAACATCCGCCGGATTCTCGACCCTGAAATCGCTGGGGGCATCTCCGCGAATGCGATGCCGCTGTCGAAGCAGGGCCTCAACGTCGCGCTGGATCTCCGACATTGCAGTCGTGTCCGAAACCTTGATCGAGATGAAATCCAATGCCTCGCGGGTCGTGCCGCGCACGGCTCCGAGCACGCGGCTTTTCGCAGCCGACAGCGGGATGAACACGACGTCGTCCTGGCTGCGGCCAGCCGCGCCCAACCCCTTTTTGTCCAGCACGCCAATCACGGTGAAGGGGACGTTGCCAATCCGAAGCGTCTCGCCGATTCCCGGGCCCCCATTGAAGAGCTCCTCGACGATAACCGCGCCTACGATGGCAACTTTCGCTCCGGATGCGATCTCATCGCTCGTAAACAACCGGCCGCTGGCAACCTGCCATTCGCGAGCCACCAGGTAGTCGGGATTTATTCCCGCCACCACGGTCACCCAGTTCCTGTTTGCCGCCACGAGCGGGAGGGAACGCGACAGCAACGGAGCCGCGACCTGAACGTCCGCCAGCTCGCGGCGAATAGAAGCGGCGTCCTCCACCGTCAGCGTCGGCTGCGTTCCAGATTCAAGCCTCGCCCCTCCAGAATTCCTGGCTCCGGGCATGACGAGCAGAAGGTTGGCTCCGAGCGTGCGGATCTTCTCGGAGACTTCCGCTTGTGCGCCAGCTCCGACAGAGACCATGCAGACGACCGCTCCGACGCCAACGACGATCCCAAGCACGGTCAAGGCGCTCCGCAGCTTGTTGACCCGGAGCGCCCGAGCGGCGATTCGCAAGCTCTCCAGAGGACTCATGGCAAGGAACCCATAGAGAGGGCGGCCGGACGCAAATTGTCCGATGACGCCGAGGAGTCTTCGACGATTCGTCCGTCGTGCAAGGTGATCAGTCGCCGCGCACGATTGGCGACCTCGGTGGCATGCGTAACCACGATGATCGTGCGCCCTTCGCGATGCAGAGCCTCGAACAGCGACAGGATCTCGTTGCCGGTGGCACTATCCAGCGATCCGGTCGGTTCATCGGCGAGAATGAGTACTGGATCGTTCACTGTCGCACGGGCAATGACAACCCGCTGCTGCTCTCCTCCCGAGAGTTGGTTTGGCCAATGATGGCCGCGGTCGCCCAGGCCCACGCGGTCAAGCGCGTCCCTGGCCTTGCGACGTCGCCTGGAGGGAGGAATGCCGGCGTAGATAAGCGGAAGTTCGACATTTTCCAGCGCGGTTGCCCGCGGCAGAAGGGCCGGCTGCTGGAATATGAATCCGATGTCGTGGCTCCTGACGGTCGCGCGTCCGTCTTCGCTCAGCTTTGCAACTTCTCGACCATTGAACGCGTATGTGCCGGAATCGGGCCGATCCAACAGACCCAAAAGGTTCATCAGGGTCGACTTTCCCGACCCCGACCGCCCCCGTATTGCAACAAACTCACCGTGCTCGATTACGAGCGACACATTCGATACCGCGCAGACGATCGTGCCTCCGGAAGGATAGCTTTTTGAGATTCCAACGGTTCGAACCAGGGGCTGCATCCTAGAATCCGATCTCAAAATCCGAGACGCACGCCGAAATAGCCGCTTTGCTTTTGCGAGTTCGCAATCCCGATGATCACGTGCTGGTCCTCAGCGAGCGCGCCCTCCAGCAGTTCGGCGCTGTTGTCGTCGCTCGCCCCCAGTCTCACTGCAACGGGTTGCGGTCGCCCACCGTCACCGACCAGCCATACCGTCGCAGAAGGTTGGGAGGAGGCTGCCTTATCCGCACTCGAAGCACCGGCATCGTTCGGTCGGAAGCGCAGCGCCTGGTTGGGAATCTTGAGGATCCCGCGCGTATCGCTCACCACAATCCGAAGCTGGGCAGTCATTCCCGGCAGCAGCAAAAGATCCGGATTTGGCGCAGAAACGATCGTCGTATAGGTGACGACGTTTTGTACGACTTCGGGGGACTTGCGGATCTGGAGAATTTGGCCGCTGAAGGTCCGGTCAGGATAAGCGTCCACCGTGAACTGGACCGTCTGACCCACTTTCAGTTGCCCGACATCGGCTTCGTCGATCTTGCCATGGACCTCCATCTCACGCAGATCGTCCGCAATCTTGAACAACGTCTTGGCTTCGAGACTGACGGCGACCGTTTGTCCCGGATTGACATCCCGCTTGATGATGATTCCATTGATCGGCGCACGGAGCACGGTCCGACCGAGATCGACTTCGGCCTGATCGACGGCCGCCTGCCGCTGCTCGATAACCGCCTGTGCATTCTCGAGATTGGCCTCGGCCATTTGGCTTTCCGCCTCTGCAATCGCAATGGCCTCGGATTTCATCTGGATTTGCTCGAGGGAGGCGCGCAGGTCGGCGGCTCCGGCATCGCGCAGCGAGCGCGCCTGGCTCAAGTCTCGCTCGGTACCGCTTCCACTGCGTGCCAATGCGAGCTTTCGCTGGAATTCCCTCTCCGCTTCTTCCTGCCTGACCTTGCTCGCAGTCGATTGATCTTCTGCCAGCTTTTCGGCAGTCCGCGCATTCGTCACTGCGACCTTCGCTCGTTCCAGCGCTGCCTGTTCCACTTGAGCGGTGGCTCTCGCCACTCTCAGGGCGGCTCTTGCTTCTTTGACGCGGGCCGCAAAGATTTCCTGATCTATTCGCGCGATCGGTTGCCCCGCCGTTACGCTGTCGTTGAAACTAACGAACACCTCGGCAATCTGTCCTGACAATTGCGAGCTGACATCAACGTTTACGACCGCCTCAACGGTGCCGCTGGCCTTGACCAGGGTAGAGATGCTACCCCGTTCAACCGGGGCCGTGAGGAAGGTCGGGGCCGAGCTATCTTGACCATAGGTATAGCCCAGCCCGACCATCAAGGCGCACAACAGAAATGCCACGCCGACGAAGCGCATGTGGCTGTCATCCTGCTTCAACGCATTGCCGGCTTGTCCGAGGCATCAGTGCTTTCGGCCACAACAGGCAAATCAGGCCCTGCACTCTTCAGGGCTAGGGAGCTTGGTGTGAGCAAGCGACGTCATATTGGGAAACGGCGGCCGTCGAATTTGCGTTAGCTGCCGATGCTGTGCCTGGATTTCCCGCATAGACGGTGCCTGCTTGCCCACTTGGATTGAACGGTGATCCGGGCGCTGCCATAGCATTCCCCGGAGTGTTAATACCTGCACCACTGGTGGTACAGCTAAAGCCATGATTGGAGCCATGCTGGCCTGTCGTGGGATTTTGAGCAGGCTTGACGGGAGGACCCGCGCCCAACACCACGCCCGCGGACGGAAGCAGCAGGCAGGCGCCGATAGCGAGAGAGGCTAACACGTGCTTCATCTCTGCACTCCTTTGAAGACGATTCTGCGCATTGCAGTTACTTGCTGAATTGCGAAGCGCCAGCATTGGCCGACGCTCCATGAGTGCATTGACCATCCCTTGCCATTGGTGATTTGGTCGCTGCGAGCAGAGAACGCCGAGCAGCGCGGAATGTCCCAAGCTATCTCCGTTTTTTTAGCGTAGCTCTCCCAGGCCACGACAGCGAAGCTGACTCATTTTTCAGAAACTAACTTGCAAGTCATTTTTGGAAGTCATTTTCGATTTGGCATCGAAGGAATGTCACCTCGTCGCGGGATCGGTACGTTACCTTCACCGAAGGTGATGGCAGCCGATCGAAAGCCGACATGCATTCTCATCGAGCCAGCCGACGTCACGGTTCTTGGCTGAGGTGGACGTCGATGCGTGAACGTTACGCCACCGCTCCGATCCCGACGACGTCGATGCCGTCGATGCGGCCGCGGATCGGGAGCGTGCCGAGATCGCTCACCGGAAATGGCGGCGGTGCGGCGAAGCGCACCATCGCGGCGCGCGAGGCGAGGAAGCCGCCGTCGACCTTGCGGCTCAGCTCCTCCAGCCGCGCCGCGGTGTTCATGACATCGCCGTTGAACACGATCGCGCGCTTGACGTCGCCGATCTCGCCGACGATCACCGGGCCGAAATGCAGGCTGCCGCGAATCTGCGGCACCACGCCGAATTCGCGCTCGAACTGCGGCGCCGCCTTCAGCAGCGCGCGGCGCATCGCCACGAAACAGCGCAGCGGCCGGCAATCGACCGCGCCGCTCTTTTCGGGCCAGGTGACGATGATCTCGTCGCCGACATAGTTGAGCACCTCGCCGCGATAATCGACCACCGACTGCGTCAGCAGGCGGAAGGTGCGGTCGAGAAAACGATGGATGCCAATGCCGCCGAGAAGCTCGGCGAGCCCGGTCGATCCGGCGATATCGACGAACAATACGAAGCGGTCTTCCTCGACCGGCGCGTGATAGCGCCCGGTGACAAAGTTCATCAGCGCACGCGAGCCGATCAGATTGGCGATGCCGAATCCCAGATTGACCAGCACCGAGACGATGGCGGAACGAGCGAAACTCGACCAGAAGTCCTGCAGCGAGTCCTGCGGCGCCACGCCCGCGATGCGTTCGCCCGGCTGCAGCAGCTGGATGCCGATGATGATGGCCGCGTAGATGGCGCTGCGCACGGCCAGAGTGGGGAGGAAGGACAGGCGTTTGAGCCAGTCCCAATCTTCAAGGACGAACAGCTCGATCGAGCCGATCACGCCGGCAAGCAGGAACCCGTAGGTGATGCCGACAGTCAACTGGGCAGCGCCGCCGCCGAAGGCGCTCAGCGTGATCGCGACGCCGGACAGGATTCCGGCGACAAGGACGGCGGCAAGACGTTGCAGCTTCCGCTCGAGCCTGGCGTTCATGCTTTCTGCCCCGGCGACTGTCCCAGCTACGCCCCCTGATCGAACGCCTTGCGCAACGACACATAGCCCGCCTGCTGCTGGCTCCAGTTGCGGCCGCCGGTGATGGCGCCGTCGACGACGAGGTCATGACCGTTGATGAAGCTCGATTCGTCGCTCGCCAGGAACACCGCGGCATGCGCGATGTCGTCGGGCAGACCAGCGCGCGGGATCGGCTGCGCCGCCTTGTAGACCTCGCGCATCACGGAAGCGGTCTTCTCGGCCGCATCGGTCGACAACCCGAGCGCCTTGCCGAAAATCCCGGTGGCGATTGCACCTGGCGAGATCGAGTTGACGCGAATGCCGGACTCGCCGAGCTCCATCGCCACACATTTGGTGAAATGGATCACCGCGGCCTTCGCCGCGCCATAGACCATCGACGAGGAGAAACCGGCGAGCCGTCCGGCAATGCTGCCATTGTTGATGATGCTGCCGGAGCCCTGCTTGCGCATGTACGGCGCCGCATGCTTCATGCCGAGCATGACGCTGCGCACCAGGGTTGCCATCGCCGCGTCGAACCGTTCGACGTCGAGACCCTCGATGCCGCCGGTCTGCGCCGGACCGCCGGCATTGTTGAACAGGCAGTCGATCCGGCCGAACTTCTCCACCGCAAGCGCGATCAGCGCCTGCATCTGGTCCTCGACCGTGACGTCGGTCTGCCGAAACACGCAAGCCGCGCCGAGTTGTTGCGCCAGCGCCTCGCCCTCCGGCGCGCGGCGCCCGGCGATCACGATCCGCGCGCCCTCGGCGACAAAGACCTCCGCCGTGCGCAACCCGATGCCGCTGGTCGCCCCGGTTATCACCGCGACCTTGCCGTCCAGCCGTCCCATGCCGGTCCCCCGATTAACGTTTGATGTTGCGGATATTCCCCAGCTGCTTCCACCAACGCAAGCGGGAGGCACGGTTAACGGTGGTCAAGGTCCACCTGTGGCCAGAAGGCCACAACTGCGGTTTTTCGGTCGCAGCGGCCTTATTTTGGGTCGCCTGTTCACGTGAACTGGAACGACCGATGGCGAAATGGATCGACGAATTCAGAGCGGGTTGGCGGGGCAATTCCCAGCCTTCGATGCTGCTTGCGGCGAGCTTCGCGGTGCTCTGTCTCGTTTTGGCCACGGCCGCGCGCTTCGGGCTCGCCCAGATCAGGCCGGATGTGTTCTTCACGCCCTATTTCCCGGCGGTGTTCTTCGCGACCGCCTTTGGCGGCTTCCGGGTCGGGATCGCGACTGCGCTGGCAAGCGGCCTGCTCGGCGTCATCATCGATTTCAGCAGCGGGCACGCCGATCCGGCGCGCTTTGCACTGCTGATGATCTTCTGGGTGGTATGCGGCATCGCGATCTGGGGCGTGGAGCACTACCGTTCCCTGGTCGCCCAGCAGCGCGAGGTGTCCAAGCGGCTGATCGAGGAGGAGCAGTACCGCAAGATCGTGGTCGACGAATTGCAGCACCGGCTGAAGAACAAATCCTCGACCATTCATGCCGTGCTGCATCAGGCGCTGCAGGACCGGCCCGATGTCTGGCAGCGCATCGACCATCGCATCCGCGCGCTCTCGGCGACCGACGATCTGATCGCGCGGGTCGACGGCTATGGCTGCGATATCAAGGATTTGCTGCGCTCGGAACTCGGCCCTTACGGCCACGTGCGGTTCAATCTCAACGGCGAGCAATTGTTCCTGCCCGCCAAGCTCGCCGTCTCGCTGGCGCTAATCTTCCACGAGCTCGCAACCAACGCAGGAAAGTACGGCGCCTTCTCCTCGCCGCGCGGGTTTCTGCAGGTGTCGTGGACGGTGGACGATGGACGTCTCAACGTGATCTGGGACGAAACCGAGGGACCGGTGGTCGAGGTGCTCGGCGAACCCGGCTTCGGCACCAAGCTGCTGAAGTCAGCGCTGCGGCCGTTCGACGGCAAGACGGAGATCAGTTACCTGAAGACCGGCGTTCACTGCACCATGCAGTGCAAGCTTCCCAACTGTTGATAAGTCGACTTTCCGGCACAGGCGCATTTTCCGGTGCAACCGTGCGCGCCGCAATCGCTTTCACCAGCGACTGAGCCCGCCATTGATATTCTGTTAATGACGATTGCCGCGACGGCTTGCGAAAGCAGCCCGGGTCTCATTCTGTCACGGCATTTCCCAAGTCCGCTTAACCAAAACTACAACGGACTTTGCCAAGGTCGGCACATGCATAGTTTCACTAAAAACGATTTTCAGGCGGGCGCGGCAGCGACCGGCCAAGACGACTTTTCCGGAAATGAACTGCGCATCTTGCGCGATCTTCTCCAGCTGCTGCCGGCGGGCGTGACGGTCCAGGACGAGCAGGGCCAGTTCGTCCTGGTGAATGAAGCGGCAGCGAGCCAGTTGCAGCTGGCGGCGAGCGCGAGCCAGCCGGCGCCGGCCGACGACCGCCACACCGCCAATCTGGACATGCTGCGCAGCGGCCGCCCGGTGGTACTCGAGGAAGTGCTCTCCTGCGGCGCATCCAAATACGTGTTTCTCACCTCGCACCGGCCGGTCCAGATCGCCGGCCGCAATCTCCTGATCTCGACCTCGACCGACATCAGCGAGCAGAAGGCGTTCGAAGACCAGCTGTTCCGCTCGGCCTATTACGATGAACTGACCGGTCTTCCGACCCGGCGGGTGATCGAGCATCGCGTCAACGGCCTGATCCGCGACACCGCGCAGAGCCATTTCGCGCTCGCCTTCCTCGACGTCGACAACTTCAAGCACATCAACGACTATTACGGCCACGCGATCGGCGATGCGCTGCTGGTCGAACTGTCCAAGCGGCTCGGCCATGCGTTGCGCGATACCGACATCCTGTCGCGGATCTCCGGCGACGAATTCCTGCTGCTGCTGAACCCGATCAGCAGCAATGACGAGGTTGCCGAATTCATCCACGTCATGCAGGAGCGGCTGAAGGCACCGTTCTTCATCGAGGACTCCGAGATATTCGCATCGACCTCGATCGGCGTCAGCCTCTACCCGATGCACGGCAGGAGCTACGAGGCGTTGCGTCAGAATGCCGATATCGCGATGTACCGCGTCAAGAACAACGGCAAGGGCTCGACCGCGTTCTTCGACAACAGCATGGAGCGCGAGGCGCTGGCGCGGATGAAGATCGAGCAGTCGCTACGGCTGGCGATCCTGGAAAAGCGCTTCTGCTGCGCATTCCAGGCCAAGGTCGATATCCGCACCCACGAGGTCAAGGGGATCGAGGCGCTGGTGCGGCTACGCGACGACGAAGGCGTGATCCAGGCGCCGGGCACCTTCATCAACCTTGCCGTCGAGCTCGGCCTGATCGACGAGCTGACGTTCCTGGTGCTGGCGGAGATCGTCAAGTCGATCGACCTGATCAACGACACATTCGGCCCGACCGCCACGATCAGCATCAATGTCGCGGCCAAGCAGGCCGGCAATCTCGAGTTCATGCGCCGCTTCGCACGCGCGATCGAGGAAACCGGCTTCCCGAAGCGCTTCATGATCGAGGTCACCGAAGATGCGTTCGTGACCCGGTCGCATTTCCAGGACCAGATCCTGCCGATCCTGCGCGGCATCGGCGTCGGCATCTCGATCGACGATTTCGGCATCGGCTATTCGTCGCTGTCGGCGCTTGCCGACATCACCGCCGACGAGATCAAGATCGACCGCTCATTCATCATCGACATCCATCAGCGGCCGCGCAGCCAGGGCATCCTGCGCGCGATCGAATCGCTGAGCGAGGCGCTCGGCATGACGGTGATCGCCGAGGGTATCGAGTCCTACGAGGAGCTCACCTATCTGCAGGCGGCGACCAAGATCCGCTATGCCCAGGGCTATTACTTCGCCAAGCCGATCTTCCTCGAGGACCTGAAGCCCGCGACGCCGGTCGCCAGCGAGAGCCGCGCCAGCATGGCCGCGCGCCCGTCCCAGGACAGCCGCCAGAGCTATTCGCGCGCCAACGGCTTCAGGCGTTAGAGATTGGTTCGTTTCAAACATGCAGCAGCTGATTGTAACCTCGCCCCGCCTGCGGGGAGAGGTCGGAACGCATCGTCAGATGCATTCCGGGTGAGGGAGAGCCTCCGCGAATCCATCTGTCACCGAATCTGCTGAGCCAACCCCTTACCCCACCCCTCTCCCCGCAAGAGCGGAGCGAGGGAGCGCGGTCCCGTCGCGGCTAATGCTCGACAAATTTACAGTCCTACTCCTCCAGCACCGGCAATTGCGCGACGCCATTGTTCGCGGAGCCCGCCTGCATTGTCGTTCTCCCTTTGCGACGCGGCTGCCTCCGCGACAATCGTGCGACCGGTGGCGAGGATCGCCGCCGCGCGGCACCCTACCGCGGCGCCGGCCGCCGGCCTATATTGAGGGGGTGTCACGCGGAGCAAAGGTGCCTGCCATGGAGCCTGTGTCTATCCTCCTGAACGTCCTCTGGATCCTGATCGGCGGCGCGTGGATGGCGTTCGGCTGGCTGGTCGCCGCGGTGATCATGGCCATCACCATTATCGGGCTGCCCTGGGCGCGCGCCGCGTTCAACATTGCGGTCTATACGCTGCTGCCGTTCGGTTCGCGTGCGGTCCGCCGCGATGAAGTCACCGGCATGTCCGATATCGGCACCGGACCGCTCGGCGTGATCGGCAATCTGATCTGGTTCATCCTGGCCGGCTGGTGGCTCGCGATCGGCCATGTGATCACCGCCATCCTTCTGGCGGTCACCATCATCGGCATCCCGTTCGCCTGGGCGCATCTCAAGCTTGCCGGCATCGCGCTGTGGCCGATCGGCAAGGTGATCGTGCCGGCGTAACACGGACCGGTTGGTGTCACGGAAAGCTAGAGCGCGACGGGATTTGGTTGAATCCTCATCCCGTTCTCGTCCGTTGCTTGAGCATGATCTCCGCGCAAGCGCCTCGCGTTTGTCGCAAGGGAAGCCGCTTCGCAGTTTTCCGGATCGTGCTCTATAGCCAATCCTTCGTCGTCTGGGAGCAGGCCTGGTAGTCGCGCCGCCAGATATATCCATGGCCACCACATGGGGGCCGTGCGCGGGTGGTGGCGGGGCATTCGTTCCTGACCCGTGCGCTGGTGCCCCAGCCGTCAATCACGCAAGCGCCTCCTGAAGTCCTGTGGCAACCGTCGCCACACCCCTCCGCGGCGTTGACCGGGGTCAGGGCGAGGAACGCACCTGCAGTCAGAACTGCGAACAAACATGCTCTCATGATGGTCTCCACCGAGCTGTCGGTTGTGATGCTCCATTCGCAACATGAGCGTAGGCGATCTCGATGCGGCCTGCCACCGAGCCGACGCACACATTCCGGTGTGCGCGATGCGATCATGATGCGATTCCATGGCATCGCATCATGATCGCATCTCATTGTTTGAGCATGATCTTTTCGGAAAATTGCTTCGCACTTTTCGGGATCATGCTCTAGCGCGCCGCCGCGCAGCCGGGAATGTCGAACACCGCGGTCAGGCCGCAGGGCGAATTGAGCATCTTGCCGCCCTCGTGGCCGACGCCCGGCACGTCCCACACACTGTGGTTCGGCGCGCCGTGGTCGCGGGCCTGCATCGCCGCGACATAAGAATGCCCGCGTGCATAGCGATACGGCCCTTCGGCTTCCGCCATGCAGGACTTGTCGAGCGCGGGATGATCGGGATTGGTGTCGAGCGTTCCCAAGAGATAGATCACGCGGCGCGCGACATAGGCCTGTTCCAGCGCGGCCGGTGAAGGCGCGGCGAGATAGGGCGGACGATCGTCCATGCCGAACTTCCAGCTGTTATAGCCCTCGCATGTCGCCGCGATCGCGGGCTCCGGCCGCTCCCTGGTGAAATAGGCGTAGGAGGAGGGATTGGCGACCACATAGCGCACGCCGATGCCTTCGCGCAGCAGCACTTGGTCGCCCTTCGCCGCGATCGCATAGCGCTGCACCACCTGGCCGCCGCCGGAATGGCCGAACACGACGACCTGCTTCAGGTTAGGAAACAGCTTCTGGTCGCCCAGCTTCGCCAGGATCGCGTCGAGTGCCTCGAACGAGCTCGCCGGGTTGGGCGCGAGCGCGGGCTCGCCACCCTGCCAGCCATAAAGGCTCCAGCGCAGCGTCTCCGCCGGCAGCTTGAACGCCGCGACGTCGGGTTCGATCAAAAACTGCGGTGCGATCATCAGCGTGCGCTTGCCGACATCGCCGGCCGCAGCCTGTGCGCTCAGCGCCGCACGGAAATAGTCATCGGCATTGCGCAGCACGCCGTGTAGCACAAGGACCGCGCGGGTGACATCCGGCAGCGGATTGGACCAGTCGGCCGAGAGATAGACAGGGAAGGTCGCGCCGCCGACGGCGATCCGTCCGCTCGCGACCTCTTTGACCGGCTTCTTGTCACGCTCGATCTGCGCCTGCGTTGCCGATGCGACCGGCACGTGAACGGTCGCGATGAGCAGCGTCAGTGCCGCAAGCCAGCCCCGGTGATGCATGGTTCAACTCCGTTGGCGCCGCGAGTGGCGATGCAATCCGGCCGGATCATGGCGCATTGGACTTCACTTCACGCATAAATTTTCGGAAAGGGATGACGCTCACGCGGCGAGCCGCCCGCGATTGTTCGCGGCAAGGATCGGGCGGATCAGACGGCCGAACCGCTCGGCCTCCTCGTCGTGCAGATAGCCGGACAGGCAGAAAGAATGACAGCCGGCGTCGATGAACTGCTGCAAGGTCGCGGCACATTGCTCGGGATTGCCGACAACCGCGATGCCGGCACCGGGCCGCACCTTGGTGATCCCGGTCCACAGATGCGGCATCAGGAGATCGCCGTAGTCGCGCGCAAGCTGCTGCACGCGCTGGTTGGCCGCCGAGCGGTTATAGAGCGTCTTCATCTCCTGCTTCTGCCGCTCGGTGGCGTGGCGCACCAGCTGGTCGGCCGCCTCCCAGGCATCCGCCTCGTTCTCGCGGCAGATCACCTGCAGCCGCATGCCGAAGCCGATCGCATCCTCACGGTCATGGTCGCGCGCCATCCGCCGGATCTCGGCGATATTCTCCGCGATGCGCTCCGGCAGATCGCCCCAGAACAGATGGACGTCGGAATGCTTCGCCGACACCTCCCAGGCCTGCCGCGAGCCGCCGCCGAGATAGAATTTGGGAAACGGCTGCTGCAACGGACGCGGCCTGATATGCGCGCCCGAGATCGTGTGAAACTTGCCCTGGAAGGTCACCGGCCCGCGCGTCGTCCACAACGCCTTCAGGATCGAGACCTCCTCCTCCATCAGCGCATAGCGCTCTTCCTTGGCGTAGCGCACGCCCTCAGCCTCGACCTCGCTCTCGTTCTGGCCGGCGATCAGATTGATGCAGATCCGCCCGCCGGACATCTGGTCGAAGGTCGAGATCATCTTGGCCATCAGCACCGGGTTGATATAGCCGGGCCGTGCTGCGATCAGCGGCTTGATCCGCGCCGAGCGCGCCGCCATGAAGGCGCCCGATATCCAGGCCTCCCAGCACACCGAGCCGACGGGAATCAGCAGATATTCAAACCCGGCGTCCTCGGCCGCCTTGACCACGCGATCGCAGAGTTCCGGCGAACCGGCGATTTGCGCCTCCATCAGCCCGTAGGCCGTGGTGTCGCCGTGCGTGGGCAGATACCAGCCGAATTCCAGCGGACGCATGGGCAAACTCCCTCGAAAGACGGCCCTTTTCCTTGGACCTGTCATATTGGCGCAGGCAGTCTACAGCCGATAGCTGGCCGGACAACGCCGTTGCCGACCCAGAGCCAATCAGCTAAATGAACCCCTGCACGCACCCGTAGCTCAGCTGGATAGAGCGTTGCCCTCCGAAGGCAAAGGTCACACGTTCGAATCGTGTCGGGTGCGCCATTTCTACGATCTCGAGCGATATTGCGTTCTGGCTTTCGCCATTGCGACCTAGGGCCTCCGGATCGAGATCGTCGGTCAGGCCTCTCCTTTTGGACTTGGCCGGATCAACACCTCGCTGGAGATGGCAGGCCGCTCATGCAGACGGTGGATCATTGCGATCGACAGAGCATGCCCCTTCAGCCCGTATCATGCCCTAGCTGTGGAGCCTCAAGAGGTTATTCCCGGTGATGGCGAGTCTGCTGATTGGTGGTTTTGAGCCGATACTGCCATGAGGCCGATGCCAGTTGTAGCGGTGAAGCCATCGTGGCAGCTCGGCGGCTCGTTCTGTTGAGGTATTGTAGGCCTGTGCGTAGGCCCATTCTCGCAGGCTGGTTTGAATGAAGCGTTCGGCCTTGCCGTTGGTCTTGGGCGTATAGGGCTTGGTGCGGATGTGCTTGAGACCGAGACGCTTGCAAGCCTTCTGGAACGCGAAGGATTTGTAGCACGCGCCGTTGTCGGTCATGACGCGCTCTACTTTCACGCCCAGGCTGACGTAGTAGGCCACGGCCGCTCTGAGGAAAGCGATGGCACAGCCCTTTCGCTCGTTCTTTTTGACCTGGCTGAAGGCGATCCGCGATGCATCGTCGATGCAGACGTGGACGTATTCCCAGCCTGGTCCTTGACGGCGGGAACGCAGATTGCTCGATCCACGTCGATCGCCAGTGATGCGGTGGCCGATCCGCTTGAACTTGCCGAGCTTTTTGATGTCGATGTGGATCAGTTCGCCGGGACGTTCGCGCTCATAGCGTAGGACCGGCTCGGCCGGCTCCAGAGCTGCTAGCCTGTTCAATCCGAGCCGGCGTAGGATGCGGCTCACGGTTGCTGCCGAGATCCCGACCTCGATCGCGATCTGTTTGCCGGTGTGGCGCTGCCGGCGGAACGTCTCGACGGCGGCGCATGTGGCTGCCGGGGTTTGGCTTGGCGATGAAAGAGGCCGTGAGGAACGATCCCGCAACCCACCCACGCCTTCCGCGCGGAAGCGCTTGACCCATTTGGTAACCGTCTTTGCCGCAACATTGAATTGGAGCGCGGCTGCGGCCTTCGTCTGGCCGCCCTCGATCACGCTCCGCACCATCGCCTCTCGACCTTTCGGCGTCAAAGGCGCATTCTTGTGGATGTCCATTCGGTTCTCCCGCGGAAATCTGAAGCTTCAGCAACCTCAGCTTCCTCGCTCAGGATCGAATGGACAACCTCCTGAAAGCTCACACCTAGCGGCTGAACGCCGGCTCGGTCACAATCTCGCATTTCACGGAGTTGGCGATGAAGCACATCATGTGCGCCTCATGATGCAGCTCGCGCGCCCGCTGCTCGCTTGAACTGGCCGCCAGCTTGATGCGCGGCCGGAGCACGATGCGCGAGAACGCGCCGCTGCCGCTGGCCTCCTCGATCATCAGCCCTTCCGGCTCGTCGCGATAGTCGAGCACGACGACGTCGCTGACAGCGCAAAGGTGCAGGTACCAGAGCATGTGGCAGGTGGAAGCGGACGCAACCAGCAAATCCTCAGGATTCCACCGGCTGGCGTCGCCGCCGAAGCTCTTGTCGGACGAACCGGCGATCTCGGCCTTGCCTGGCGCGCTGATGATGTGCGCGCGCTCATAGGCCTTGTAGCTTGCGGTACCGGTACCGGTGTTGCCGGTCCAGACGATGGTCGGACAGTAGCGGTGCTCTTTTCCCGTCATCCTCCGCGCCCCCTTGGCTTGACCAATATTGTATACATGGATACATAAAGCCATGGCCGCGTCAATGCTTTCACAGCGCAAGCGACAGGGAACCGCGCCGGAGACGATCGCCGCGGCGCTGCGCGCTGACATCCTCTCGGGCGCGACCAAGCCCGGCGCCTTGCTGCGTCAGGAGGATCTCGCCGCGCGCTTTGCCATGAGCCGAATTCCGGTTCGCGACGCGCTGCGTCTGTTGGAGGCCGAAGGCCTCGTCACGATCGCAACCAATCGCAGCGCGCAGGTCTCCCGGTTGTCCCGCAGCGAGGTTGCAGAAATCTATCACCTGCGCTGTCTGCTCGAATGCGACTGCCTTGGATTGGCAATCCCGCGGATGAGCGAGACCGAGATCGACCGCATCGAACGCATCCGTCAGCGCGCCGAAATCGACGCTGCGACACCCGAGTGGAACGCTGGCGATTGGGCGTTTCATGAGGCGCTCTACCGCCCTTCAGGGCACGACCGTCAGATCGAGATGATCAAGGGTCTGCGCGCCACCAGCGATCTCTATGCGGTCGCACACCTGGCCTTGCCAAGGGAACGCAAGCGGTGGCTCACCGATCACCGCGCGATCGTTGCGGCGTGCCGCGGAGCGCGGACAGCGGATGCGGTGGCCGCGCTGAGCTCGCACTTAGCCGCGGCGCGGGATTTCGTGCTGCAGCAGATGCAAGACAATGGATGAGGGGTCATGAGCGAGGCAATATGCCAAACGGTCGTCGCCAGCGTTCTGCATTATGTGGCGGCCTGGAATGAGCCGAACGTAGCGACACGTCTGCAGATACTCGAGCGCTGCTGGGCTGAACATGCGGGCTACGTCGATCCGAATGTGGAGCTCTGCGGGCGGACAGCGCTCTGCGAGCGAAGGTGCACGCGGGACGGCCCGGCGCCCACATCGAAATGATGAGCGGCGTAGATATGCACCACAACGTTGTGCGCTTCCTCTGGCGCCTGGTCCGCGCCGACGGGAGTTTTGGCGATAGGTCGATCGATTTTGGCGAGGTCGATGCAAGGGGCATGCTGACCAAGATCGTCGGCTTTTTCGGCGACGCGCCCCGGCGCTAGCCTGGCCAGTGGTTTGAATCGTTCAGGCGATTTCCGATTCGCCCGAAATAGTCCGAGTTCTCGGCATGGCAAGGACCGGAACACACCAGGTGGTGTAGCGGCTGCGGCACCTTCGTCGCAATCTGCGCTATTGCGGCGCACACGATCGGAATATGTCAGAGGGCCACGGCGAAGCAATAGTGCCCATCTTCATCGGCCACGGTGCGCCAGTTCGTTTTCTGCCCGCTTCCTTGTCCGGCCATGGTGCCGGCCGATCTGCCGGTTTCCGGCAGACCGGCCTCGCCTCAATGATGAGCCGATACGCTCTTCATGCATTGGGACATGAGATCGGCACCGGCAAAGTGGCCCACATCCCCCAGGCTGATCATGCCGACCATTCGTTTGCTCTTGTTGATGACCGGCAGCCTACGGATCTTCAACGTTTCCATGTGATGCACCGCCTTCGCCAGATCGTCGTCTTCCCGGCAGCAGTGGATGCCTTCGGTCATCACATCGCGCGCCGTGGTTCGCGCGGAGTTGAAGTCCTTGCTCGCAAGACCTTTGCAGACGAGATCGCGATCCGTCACCATCCCGATCAGACGATCGTCCTGCCCGATCGGAATGCATCCGACGTCGTGCCCTTGCATCAATTTTGCGACTTCAGTGATCGGGGTGTCGGGGCTGACCCAATCGACGCCCTTGTGCATCACGTCCTTGACCTTCATGGAGGACCTCCCTTGCAAGGCAGCAGCCCCCTCGCTTGCAACTATACAACAGATCGGACGTGACCGCATGCGTGCTGCGCCCTGATCAAGGCATAGCGACGAACAGAAGCTCCGCTGCGGGACGCCGCCATTCGATCCCTAATTTGGCCGCCGCGCCTGGCTCAAGTTCCGGGCCTTGTCCAGATTGCGGGCCTCTGCCAGAGCGGCTGCGCCCGGCAAGACGGCCGACGCAAGGTCGGTCTCGGTGAAATCGACGCCGGCGAGATTGGCGCCGGAGAGGTCCGCTCCCGCAAGGTCAGCCTTGCTGAGGTTGCAGTTCGCCAAATTGGCGTTCTGCAACTGCGCGAATTCGAGATCGGTGCGCGCGAGATTGGCGCCGCTCAAATCCGCCTTCTGGAGATCGGCGGATTTGAGCACACCCCGCATCAGGCCCATCGACTGGTTGCGCATATCGGCACTCAAATCCGCTCCGGCGAGCTTGGCCCCGACCAGGCTGGCACCGGATAGATCGGCGGTGATGCGAGCGCCGCTCAAATCGGCGCCGCCAAGCTTGGCGCGCTGCATCTGCGCGCCGAGCAGCGATGCCTTGACAAAGGACGCCTCCGTCAGATCTGCGTCGATGAGCCAGGCCTGGTTCAGCATGGCCCCATCGAAGCGCGCGGCCTTCAGATTGGTCCGGTTGAGCTTTACGAGATGAAGGTTGGCGCCGGAGAAGTCGAGGCCCGAGAGATCGAGACGCGACAGCCGCTTTCCCTCCAAATCTACCGTGTGTCGGCCTCCTTGAGACGCGGCCTTGAGGAGCGCGTCGACCTCCTCGCGCGTCATCTCCGACGTCGTCATGTCGGGACTATCGAGGTCGACGCTGCTCAACATGTCCTGCGAGATGGCGGCAATCGGATCAACGAGCAGCGCCGCCATCGATACAAAAGCAAACGCGAGACGAAACCGCATCGCCGTCTTTCCGCTTTAAGGTATCGCTTCCCGCATCGTCGCGCCGGCCGCGCCGTGGAGATGCGCTTCCGGCGTCAGAGTATGAAACCGGATCACGATCCTGGCAATGCTCGTGGTCGTTTCGTACGAAGGAACGGCCTCGACAACGGCAACGGGCCGACCCGAACCAGCCGCGCCCCTCAGCCTCGGTTCAGCAGCTGCCAGGTCGATGTCGCGTGCGCGATCGGCTCGCCGGACGCGTTGGAGGCCTGCGACTGGACGAAGAATGTCCTCCGGCCCCGCTTCAGGAAGCTTGCATGACAGGTCACGCGCCCCTCGCGGACCGCGGCGAGGTACTGCACCTTCATCTCAAGCGTGGTGCCGGCACCCGCGACGTGGTTGACCAGATGCCCCATCGAGATGTCGAGCGCCGTCGCCAGCACCCCACCATGCAGCGAGCCTTGCGGGTTGAACAGCGGCCTCACGACATCAAAGGACACGATGCAGGTCTCGCCCTGGTAGGCGACCTCCAGTCCGAACAGGCGCGACAGGAAAAACGACCCGAATTCCTGCCGCTCGTCTTCGACGGCGCGGCGCATCATCTGCTCGGCGACTTCTCTCATGACGATATTCTCTTGACGATGCTCACTTGGCCGGTCGCACGAAGCTCCGTCCAAAGTCTCCGAACGCGCCTTCAACCGCGAATCTCTCGAGCCGATCGTCGGTCCAGCCGAGCCATTCCGCAAGCACCTCGCGCGTGTGTTCGCCGAGCATTGGCGGCGGCGAGGACGGCGCCGGCGGCTCGTCGCCGAACCGAGTCGGCCGGGCGATGAGCTTCACGTCTCCCGCTGCCGGATGGCGGATGGTCTGGACCATGCCGCGCTGCGTGAGTTGCGGCGTCTCGCAGACCTCGCCGACCGACTTGATCGCGCCGCAGGGAATGCCGGCCACGCCCAGCACCTGCAGCCAGTCGGCGCGGCTGCGCCGGGCGAAGATGGGAGCCAGGATCGTGACCAGCTCGTCCCGGCTCGCCGCGCGCTTCGGAGCGGTTTCGAAGCGCGCGTCTTCGCGCAGGTCGGGACGGCCGATGACGTCGCAGAAGGCCGCCCAGAATTTATCGTTCGCGACCCCGACATTGATCCAGCCGTCACTCGCCTCGAACGGTTCGTACGGGCTGATGGTCGGATGCACGTTGCCCCGGCGCTTCGGGCTTTGTCCCGTGGCGAAGTACATGCCGGCGTTGAACGTCAGCAGCGTTGCCATGGCGTCGAGCATCGAGACGTCGACCCGGCCGCCCTCGCCGGTCCGGCTCTTCCGCATCAAGGCAGCGAGCACCGAATGCGACGCATACAGGCCGGTGACGAGATCGGCGATCGAGGTGCCGACCTTGGTCGGCGGCCCATCCGGATCGCCGGTGATGTCCATCACGCCGGATTCGCCCTGCAGGATCAGATCGTAGCCGGGGCGCAAGGCGTCCGCACCGGTGCGGCCGAACCCCGAGATGCTGCACAGGATGATGTCGCTCTTGCGCGCCCGCAGCGCGCCGAAGCCGAGCCCCCATTTATCGAGCGTGCCCGGTCGAAAATTCTCGATCACGACATCGGCGACGGATGCGAGGTCGAGCGCCGCGTCGCGACCCGCCGGCGATTTCAGATCGATGGCGCAACTGCGCTTGTTGCGGTTCACCGAAAGGAAATACGCGCTCTCACCACCGACGAAAGGCGGCCCGTAGCGGCGGCTCTCGTCGCCTTGCCTGGGATCCTCGATTTTCACGATATCCGCGCCGAGATCGCCGAGCTGCATCGTCGCAAATGGACCCGAGACCACCCGGCAGAGATCAAGAACCTTGATGCCGGACAGCGGCTCGCGATCAGACGATCGCATCGGCGAGGTCTTTCATCGACGGCACCAGGATATCGGGCTGGTGCGGCGTGATGCCGAACGGGCGGCTGCGCCGGTCGATAAAGGCCGTCCGCATACCGGCCGATTTGGCGCCGATGCAGTCGAAGGCGTGATTGGCCACGAACAGCACCTCATCCGGCTTCACGCCCATGATCTCGGCCGCCTTCGTATAGGTCGCGACATGCGGCTTGAAGGAATTGGCTTCAGCCACCGAGATCACGCGGTCGAACGGGACCTTGTGATACTGCTTCGCGGTCTCGAGCATGTCGGGATCGCCGTTCGAGAGCACGACGAGCTTGTACTTGCTTTGCAGCCGCGCGAGCGCCTCCGGCACTTCCGGAAACGGCACCAGCTTCTCGATCTCGCCGACGAGATAGCGCACATCTTCCATCGTGTAGTCGATCTTCGCCCGGTCCATCACGTGGGCAACCGCGCGGTGCCCGATCTCGCGATAGGGCGTGTGCTCGCGATGCAGCAGCGCATCGATCATCGAGTTCTCGAAATGGGTGCGGCGCCACCAGGTGACGAAGGAATTCGGGTCGCCCTTCCAGCCCTTCCTTGCAAGGAACGGCGCGGCGATTTTGGTCAGGCCGCCCTGCATGTCGACCACCGTGCCGTACTGGTCGAACATGCAGATCTTCACGTCGCGCTTGATCGTCTCAAAGCTCATTGATGCCTCCTTGGTTCGGATCGATTGATACGCCTTGCGCCATCATGGATGAAATGGATTTGTGGTCTTTCGTTATTCACGATATGAATGACGCATGAACCTTCGATCCATCGACCTCAACCTGCTTGTCGCGCTGGACGCACTGCTGACCGAGCGTCATGTCACCAAGGCGGCCGACCGGGTCGGCCTCAGTCAACCGGCGATGAGCAACGCGCTCAACCGGTTGCGCGCAATGTTCGAGGACGAGCTGCTGGTGCGGACGACGGCCGGGATGAAGCCCACGCCCCGCGCCACCGAACTGGCAGAACCGCTGCGCCAGGTGCTGCGTCAGGTCGAGCGCGTGATGGCAAGCGACGCCGGGTTCGATCCAACCCGCACGGAACGCAGCTTCACGATCAGGATGTCGGACATTCTCGCCTGCCTGCTGCTGCCGAGACTTGCCGCGGCGCGATCGCCCGATGCACGGATCTCCTACAATATCATCCATCTGCCGCCCGCCTTGACGATCGATGCGCTGGAGCGGGACGAGATCGACGTCGCGGTCAGCATGGGGCTCGAGCATTCGGCATCGATCCGCTCGGAGACGCTGCTGCGCGACCGCATGGTCTGCCTGATGCGGAGCGGTCACCAGATCAAGCGCGAGAAATTGACCTTCGAGCGCTTCATCGCCCAGGAGCACATGAAGGTCTCGATCAGCCCGACCGATCTTCGCTTCGTCGACGATGTGCTCGCTGAGCGCGGTCATCGAAGGCGCATCACGCTGAATGTGCCGCATTGGCTCGTCGTGCCGCATGTCTTGAAGAGCACCGATCTGCTCGCGGTGATACCGCGACACCTCGCCACCGTGCTGATGGACGACGGCCTGCGGATGGAGGACCTGCCGTTCGAGTCCGCGCCCTTCGACTGGATGTTGTACTGGCATCGCAGATACGATCAGAGCAATGCGAACGGCTGGCTCCGCGATCGGCTCAGGGCGGCCTGCTCCGACCTGGGCTAGGCGCCGATATCCGCCGGCCTTCGCGCGATCGACGACTGGCTTCGTGCTTCGGCCTCCGCGACCGCCGATGCGTCCTCCAGCGACCGTCCCTTGGTTTCGAAGCCGAACATGAGAAAGACCACGGCCTGGAACACGAGGATGCCGGCCAGGGTCGTCAGCACCCCGGTCAACCCTTGCCAGGCGAAGATCGCGACCACGACGTACTGCACCAGCGCGGTCGCGATCCGTCCGGACGTGGCGCAGATCGCCGTGCCGCGAAGCCGATAGCGCGTCGGGAACAATTCGGGGACGTGCATTGCGAACCCGGTCGCCAGCATGACATAGATCGCTGTGACGAGCAGGAAGCCCACACCTGCGAGCGCAACGCCGTCCGCCATGTGCGGATAGGCAATCCCGAGCGCGGCCGCGGCGATCGACGAGCCGACGATCGACAGCCTGCGTCCGAGCCGGTCCGCCAGCACGAGCCCGATCAGCGATCCGACCGGCCCGCCCAGCGCCATCACGGTGGTGTAGCCCAGCGAGGACACCACGCTGTGGCCGCCCTTGACCATGAAGGTCGGCAGCCAGCCGATGAATCCGTAAAGGCTGAAACCGACGACGACATGCAACAGACTGCCGAGCAGCGTGCGCGCGAGATACGGCGGCTGGAACAGACGCCAGACCGAACCGGGCGATTCCTGCACCGGCACGACGGCGACGATGGGAGGCAGTGTTCCCTTGCGCGCGGCCTCCGCTTCGATCGCCGAGAGAATTGTTTCGGCTTCATCGGCACGCCCGTTGGCGGCGAGCCAGCGCGGCGACTCCGGCATCGACTTGCGCAGGATCCAGACGATCATCGCAAGGAGGCCGACAAGGGCGAACATGTAGCGCCACCCAAGCGTCGGAATCACCCACAGGCCGATCATGGACGACGCGAACAGCGAGAAGTTGGTGATTACGGCGAGCAGCCCGATCCAACGTCCGCGCGATGACGCCGGCACGAATTCCGTCAGGGTCGCGTAACCCACGACGATCTCCGCGCCGAGCCCGATGCCGATGATGAAGCGCAGGCCGATCAGGACGGTCATGCTCGAAGCGAAGGCCGCCGCGATCGATGCGAGGCCAAAGATCGCAAGGTTCATCTGGTAGGAGAAGCGGCGGCCGAAGCGGTCGCCAAGGATGCCGGAGAACCAGGCGCCGATCGTCATTCCGACGAAGGTCGCGAAGACGAAGGCGGCATTGAGCTCGAGCGTCGACCATCCCTCCTTGAGCACGGCTCCCAGCACGCCGCCGGCCAGATAGATATCGAACGCGTCGAGAAACATGCCGGCCCCGATCAGGGCCAGGATGCGCCAATGGAATCCACAGATCGGCAGCCTGTCGAGGCGCGGGCCCGCGATGATGTCGATGTCGGCGGCTCGCGCCATCCCGGACCTCCCTGTCCGGCTTCGTGCGAGCCGGATGTTTCGATCATCGATTGATGACGCGCGGGGGGTCGTCGTCCAATTCAAAACGAAAATTCGACTATTCGGCGCAGTGATGAAGCTGAGACCGCATCGCATTGCACGAAACGTCAACACAGCCTGACCGGCGTCGTGGCGTGCACCCTCGGAGCGTGGCCCCAGCTTGAATCACTCACCTCGCGCCTCGCTCAACGCGAAACAGGCGCAGGCCGCACGTGGAGATAACACCGACATCGGGGCGGCGGGTCGCCTCAGCCCTGCGCAACTCCAACCAACGCGACGGAAGCTTCGTCCGGAGCGCCGAGATCAGCGACCGCAACCGTTTGCGCACAGCGCACACGATTACGACCGTCTGATTTGGCCTGGTAGAGCGCCTCATCCGCAAGCTCGACCAACTCCGGCCACGTGCGCTCGCCGCGCTGACCGCGCGCCACACCAAAGCTCGCCGTGACATGAACCGGTGTTCCATCGGGTGTCGTGAAGCGCTCGGTCTGGATCGCAAGCCGGATCTTCCTGGCGATCGCGACGGTCCCCGGGAGATCGTTCCCTGGAACGAGGATGGCGAATTCCTCTCCGCCGAAGCGTGCAACCAGGTCGCTGGCGCGCAAGTGAGAGCGCAGGAGTTCAGCGGTCTGAATGAGCACGCGATCACCCGTCGGGTGACCATAGGTGTCATTGACCGATTTGAAATGATCAATATCCAGGAGGATCAGACAGGCCGCATCGACTGCAGGCTCGGCGTCAGCGACGCGCCGGGCGTAGCGGTCCAGAGCGCGACGATTGAGAAGCGCGGTCAGCCCGTCAGTGTCGGCCTGGGCCTGCAACTCACTGGTGATTGACGCCGTGATCGAGGCACGCTCCTGCAGCTTGTCCTGCAATACCTCGATGGCTCTGAACAGGCTGCGAATTTCTCCTGCCTTGCCGGTGAGGGACATTGGTTGTGCCGGTCTGTCTTCCGCCAGCCTAATGACTTCGTCATGCACGCGGATAAGCGGCTGGAAGATGTTCTTGCGGATAGAGACCATCAGGCGAGCCAATATTCCCAGCGCGCAGGTCGCGAACAGCGCGACTGTCGCCAGTATCGCGAGGGCCTTGTCGCGTGCCCTTGCATAATGATCGACCGCAGCATCGAGAAACGCGCGGCGATAGGCTTCGATCGGCCGCATCGTCGGAACGAAACGCTCGGTGAGTTCAGTGGATGTCAGCGAATACGGCGCATCCCGCCGCCCTTCCCGTATCAAACTGTCGACCAGTCCGAGGCCTTCACCAAAAAAGCGCCGCTGAATTTCGACACGGCTCGTTTGGAGGGCGGGATTGTTGAACAACCCGGCGTGGTTATTGCTCACCTGCCAGAGCTCGAGCAAGCGACCCTCGATGCGTCTCGCCTCGATCACGTTGTCGAGCGGCAGCCGCTCTCCCACGGCGATCGACGCCATGATCTGCGAGGCGATCCTGCCGCCGTAATCCCGAAGATCACTCAACATCGGTCCGACGAGCGCAAGTGCAGCAAGTCCGCTGTCCTGCTCCACAAGGTGATTAGCCTTCCAGGCGACGATGGCACGAAACCGGTTCGAAACTTCGAACATGCTGTCGATGGCCCGCTGAAACTCCTCACGGGATGGCCCGGCCCCGGAGCGAGCCACGACACGGTCGACCTCGGCCCTCGCAACCGCGAGCTGTTCGCGTACGTTCTGCAGCAGTTCCAACGGCAGTTCGTCGTCATACAGCCCAAGCGGCACGTCGGCCGCGTTGGTCAGCTGCGCAAGCGCCGCATCGCTGCGCGCTCGGAACTCCGCCAGCCGACGCGCCTTCTCACCGTCAGGCGAGGAACCGGTCGACATCGCATTGTTGGCCGGTCCCCGCTCAGCCGCCAGAAGGGTGGCGGTATCGAGCATCAGCCGAAAACGCTGCATGTCAAAGAGATTGTGGCGCGCGAGCGTGTAATCCCGATACGTTGGCGCGACGATGACGAAGGCCAGAAACGCGGTGCATATGATCACGAGAGCAAACCGGAGCGACAGCTTCCTGTCAAAGCTGCCACGCGCGCCTTCGAGCGCATGCAGCATGCCCGCGTCCCCGTTCAGACCGTCTGCCTTGCCCGTCCCCCTACGTCTCAATTGTAGGAATGCGAAATCCCAGTTGGACATGTGCTCAATTTGGCGCGGGTCATCTTCTATGTGGATTTTTTAACTGTCGCGCCATGCCTCTCGCGACAGGAATACTGCCCTCGGCCTTCAATTGGGTGAATACGGTTGGTTAGGAATTCGTTGCAGCGGGGAACCAGCGGTCGGCTGCCGTACAGGCCTGAGGAAGGACCTCGGCATTTCAAGAGATGCGAGATTGTGCACAGCCGCAAGGGTACCGCACGCCATCGGTGATGTGAGCGACTCCGCGGTGCCGGATTGAAGCGCCTACGCACCGGCGCAATCGCGTTCCATCCTGACACCAAGCTGAACTGCATTCACCACTACGAAAAATTTCGCCGTCGCGCGGCCTCATGATCGCGGATCGCCACAAACATTCACAACGGGTTCATGTCGCCGCCACTATTCGAATCCAACGCTGGGGGAAGAAGATTGGAGTATGTGCCATGCGCCGCATCGCCGGACTGCCTCTCGCCTTAGCTCTCAGCCTCTGCTGTCTCTCGCCGCCCAACGCTGCACACGCGCAGCTCGGCATCAGCATCGGCATCACCGTGAATGCGGCACCGCCGCCATTGCCGGTCTATGTGCAGCCGCCGATGCCCGCGGTCGGCTACATCTGGACTCCCGGCTATTGGGCCTGGAGCGATGATATCGGCTACTACTGGGTGCCCGGCACATGGGTGCTTCCGCCCGCACCTGAGTTGCTGTGGACGCCCGGCTATTGGGGCTGGAACGATGGCGTCTACGCGTTCCACGCCGGATATTGGGGAGCGACCGTCGGCTTCTACGGCGGCATCTCTTATGGCTTCGGCTACACCGGCGTCGGCTATGAGGGCGGCTACTGGCGCGGCGGCAGCTTCTTCTACAACAGCTCCGTCAACAACATCTCCAACGTCTCGGTGACCAACGTCTACAACAAGACCGTCATCAACAACACGACCAATGTCAGCTACAATGGCGGCACTGGCGGCACCACGGCGAGGCCGACGCCACAGCAGGTCGCGGCCGCAAACGAGCACCACGTGGCACCGACCGCCGAGCAGAGCCGGCACGCGGAAGCGGCGATGAAGAATCCGGCGCTGACGCTCGCCAACAACCATGGTCATCCGGCGGTCGCCGCGACCGCACACGCCGCACAGTTCAGCGGCGCCGGCGTGATCGCCGCGCGACCGGGCAAGCCGATCGCGGCGCCGCCGCCCGGGCATGCGCAGCCGATGGCAAGCCACGCTCTGCCGACCGGGAATGCCGTGCCGCCTGGACACGCTCTGCCTACCGGAAACGCATTGCCGCCGGTGCACACCGCACCGGCAGAACACGCTCAAACGACGGGTCACGCGCTTCCGTCAGAAAACGCTCTGCCGACAGGACATACTCCACCGTCAGGGAACGCTCCGCCGGCTGGACACGCTCTCCCGACAGGAAACGCTCTGCCGGCAGTGCACACTCCACCGACGGAACGCGCTCAAACGACAGGGCACGCGCCCCCGGCAGGTCACGCCTTGCCCGCCGCGAGCAACCATCCCGCACCGGCGCCGCACGTCGCCGCGCCGGCCGTGCATGCACCGACGCCGCAGATCGCACGGCATGCACCGCCACCGCCTGCGCCACACCCGGCCGCACATCCGCCGGCGCCGCACGTCGCGCAAGCGGCCGTACATCGCGCTCCGCCGCCCCGGCCTGCAGCGCCGCACGTGTCGCGGCCGGCACCGCGGCCTCATCCTGCGCCACGGCCGCAGCATCCCGCTGCGAGGCCGGCGCCACACAGGCACGCATGATCGCGCTCATCGGCGTGCCTGCAAGGGCACGCCGATTTCAGATGAGAGCCCATCGGGGACAAAGCGGCGGCGCGCGAAGTGCTGCCGTCAGGCCAGTTCGTCAGCCGCATCCCCGATCGCGGCGTAGATTTCCGTGAGGTCAGCCTCGGTGACGCAGTAGGGCGGCATGACGTAGATCGTGTTGCCGAGCGGCCGCAGCAGCAGGTTTCGGCGCGCGAAGAAAGCTTGAAGCCTGGGACCGATGCCTGCGAGATAGCCGGCATCGCTTGCCTTCAGGTCGAGCGCGGTGATGGTCCCGGTGCGGCGGACGTTTTCAAAGCGCGGGTCGGCACGGAATGGCGCGATCAGGCGCTCCTGCATCGCGGCGAGCGAGGCGACGCGCGCGTCCGCGCCGTGTTGCCAGAGTTCGAGGTTCGCCCTTGCGGCGGCGCAGGCGACCGGGTTTGCCGTATAGGAGCTCGAATGGAAGAAGGTTCGCGAACGATCGCTTGAATAATGCGCGTCGTAGATCTCGGCGCGGCACAACGTCACCGCGAGCGGCAGGGATCCGCCGGTGAGACCCTTTGAGTAGCAGGCGATATCCGGACTGACATCGGCCTGCTCGCACGCGAACAAGGTGCCGGTCCGGCCCCAGCCGGTCATGACCTCGTCGGCGATGAACAGCACATCATGGGCCTCGCAGATGCGCTTCATCTCTTTCAACACCCAGGGCGGATACATCAGCATCCCGCCGGCGCCCAGGATCAGCGGCTCGACGACGAACGCGGCGGCGGTTTGCTCCCTGCACGCGGCTTCGAGCGCATCGAGCGTCGCCTGCTCGCGGCCGGCTGCCGGAAACGGGATTGACGCGACATCGAACAGCAGTGGCTCGTAGGCTTTGTTGAAGACACCGCGCGCGCCGACCGACATCGTCCCTACCGTGTCGCCATGATAGGAATGCTGCATGACGATGATGCGGGTGCGCGGCACGCCGATATTGTGCCAGTAGCCGAGCGCCATCTTCAGCGCCACTTCCACGCTGGTCGAACCGGAGTCGGAGAAGAACACGTAGTCGAGACCACGGGGCGCCAACTTCAGGAGCTGCGCGGCGACCGCTTCGGCGGGATCGTGGGTGTGGCCGGCAAAGATGATCTGGTTGAGCTGCTCCGCCTGATCCTGGATCGCGCGCACGATGTGCGGATGGCAGTGGCCATGGGTCACCACCCACCAGGATGCGATCGCATCGATGATGCGACGGTCATCCGCGGTATAGAGATAGGCGCCCTCGCCGCGCACGATCCTTGTCATCTCGCCGTGCAGCGCGTGCTGGGTGAACGGATGCCAGACCGGCGATTTCTTAGGAGACGTCATGGGTTGAAATCTTCGCGCCGGAACGAAGCTGTGAACGCCGCCTGCAGCGTGTCTGCCACGAGCGTCGACAGCAGGGGCAATCGGCCCAACCGGCGCACCTGTCCAAAGTCGCAGATGGCGCGCTCGCTCTCGGGATTGCTGTCACCAATGAATGCGATCCCGAGAATGTCGATCCGTCGCTTGCGCAGTGCCTCGACCGACAGCAGCGCGTGGTTGATGGTGCCGAGCGCGGTGCGGGCACAGAGCACGACCGGAAGCCGCCACCGCTCGAAGATGTCGATGTACAGCGTGTTGTCGTTCAGCGGCACCATCAGCCCGCCGGCGCCCTCGATCACCAGCGGCCGGTCCGAAGGAGCGGGCACCCCGAGCGCGGCGGGGTCGATGCGCACGCCGTCGATCGCGGCGGCCTGATGCGGTGAAGCCGGCGTGCGGAGCCGGTAGCGCTCCGGCACGATGCGGTCGGCCGGGATGCCGGCAAGCCGCGCCACCAGTTGCGCATCGGTCTCCTCGTCGAGGCCGGACTGGACCGGCTTCCAGTAGCGCGCGCCGAGGAAGGAGGCGAGGCCTGCGGAGAACACCGTCTTTCCAATCCCGGTGTCGGTTCCAGTCACCACGATCCGGCCGGTCATTGCGGCCATCCGTTGGTCTCCGCGACAAGCGCATCGAGCAGCGCGCGCACGTCGTCCTCGTCGACATTGAGGGTCAGCGCGATCCGCAATCGGGCCGTACCCGCCGGCACGGTCGGCGGCCTGATGCCTCTGACGTCAAAGCCGCGCGCCTGCAGCGCCAACGCAAGGCGCATCGCGCGCGCATTGTCGCCGACGATATAGGGCACGATCTGCGAGCGCGACGGACTGCGCCAGCCGCGCTGTTCGAGCTCGCGATGCGTGAACGCAACCAGGCTTGCCAGGCGCTGTTGATGCTCAGGTTCCTGTTGCAGGATCAACAGCGCCTCGCGCACGGCAACCGCTGTGAGCGGCGACGGCGCGGTGGCGAAGATGAACGGCCGGCAGCGATTGACCATGAAATCGCGCAACACGGTCGGGGCCGTAACCAGCGCACCCGCGACGCCCAGCGCCTTGCCGCAGGTATGCACGATCACGAGATTCTCGCGGCCCTCATAGGGCGCCGTCAGCCCGCGTCCCCGCTCGCCATAGACGCCGGTGCCGTGCGCCTCGTCGACCATCAGGAACGCATCGTGCCGCTCGGCGATCGCGACGAGGTCGGCGAGCGGCGCGAGATCACCGTCCATGCTGTAGACGCTTTCGACCACGATCCAGACCCGGCCCACGCCGCCCTCGGCGCGCCAGCCGCGAATGGTGTCTTCGACCGACTGCGGACTATTGTGTTCGCTGAACCGGAACTCGGCCCGGCCGGCGCGGGCGCCCTCATGGATGCTGGCGTGCACGAGGGAATCGAGAACCAGCAGGTCACCGCGCTGCGGCAGCGTGGTCAGCACGGCAAAATTGGCGACGTAGCCGCCGCCGAAGAACAATGCTGTCTCGGTGCGGAAGAACGCGGCGGCCTCGACCTCCAGCCGTTCGTGCTCCTCGCAATTGCCGCGCAGAAGCCGCGAGCCGCCGGCGCCGATCGGCGTGCCGGCCGCGAGCGCGGCCGCAACCGCCTGCTTGATGCGTGGCGAATTCGCGAGCGCCAGATAGTCGTTCGAGACGAAATCGATGCCCGCGCGCGGCTTGAGGCCGCGGAGCCGATCGTCCTTGCTCAGGGCGTACAAGGCCGCGGCGTAATCAGCGGCGTTGGCCGCATGGATTGCGCTCATGCTTCTCTCTCAGATGCAAGGTTGGTCACGCGCGGACTGTGGCCGCGCGCTCGCGGAAGATTGCGATCAGGCGAGGCGGGAGGTGATGCCGAGCCGATCCAGCAGATCGGCGTCGCGGTCGCGCTGCGGGTTCTTGGTGGTCAGCAGCACATCGCCGATGAAGATCGAGTTCGCGCCAGCCAGGAAGCACATCGCCTGCAGCTCGTCGGTCATGTATTGCCGACCGGCCGACAGCCGCACCACGCTCTGCGGCATCATGATCCGCGCGGTGGCGACCAATCGCACCAGCGCGATCGGATCGGGGCGCTCGGCGGTGTCGTTGACCGGCACGCCCTTGACCTCGTTCCACAGATTGATCGGCACGCTCTCCGGATGGCTCGGGAGGTTGGCGAGCAGCATCAGCATGCCGAGCCGGTCGTCGACCTGTTCGCCCATGCCAATGATGCCGCCGCAGCAGACCTTGATGCCGGCATCGCGCACATGCGCCAGCGTATCGATGCGGTCCTGCAAGGTGCGGGTGGTGATGATCTTGTCGTAATACTCCGGCGAGGTATCGACGTTGTGGTTGTAGAAATCGAGCCCGGCCTCGGAGAGGCGTTCGGCCTGGTCCGGCGTCAACATGCCGAGGGTGACGCAGGTCTCCATGCCGAGCCCCTTCACCGCGCTGACCATGTCGCAGACCTGATCGAGATCGCGGTCCTTGGGACTGCGCCAGGCCGCGGCCATGCAGAAGCGGGTGGCGCCGGCGTCCTTGGCGCGCTGCGCCACCGCAACCACCTCGTCGCGCGGCATCAGGCGGGTGGCCTTCAGGCCGGTGTCGTATTGCGCGCTCTGGGAGCAGTAGCCGCAATCTTCCGGACAGCCGCCGGTCTTGATGCTGAGCAGGCTCGCGGTTTCGACGTGGTTCGGATTGAAGTTGGCGCGGTGAACGCCCTGCGCCTGGAACATCAGGTCCGCGAACGGCAAATTATAGAGCGCTTCAGCCTCGGCGCGCTCCCAGTGCTTGTGGGGCGCTACGCTTATGCGGCTCGCGGTCCGTTCGATCTCTACGACATCAACCATCTGGCTTGCCTTCTTGTTGGAATCATAGATAATCTGGTATATTATCTATGATCTTGGACTTAGAATGATGCTAGCCGAGGCTCTGCGAGAGCGCACTCGTTTTTATGATAGATAATCTATGATGGACGGGGGCGAGAACACGACGACCGCCGGGCGCATCGCCGAGGCGATCGGTGAGCGCATCATCAGCGGCACCTTGGCGCCGGATGCGCCGCTGCGGCAGGACCATGTCGCGCGCGAATTCCACTCCAGCCACGTCCCGGTGCGCGAGGCCTTCAGGCAATTGGAGGCGCAGCACCTCGTCATTGCGGTGCCGCGCCGCGGGGTGCGGGTTGCGCCGCTCGACACCAAATCGGTGAAGGAGATCGCCGAGATGCGCGCCGCCCTCGAGGTGGTCGCGTTGCGCAATGCGGCGCCCAAATTCACGTCGGCCCAATTGGCCCGGATCGAGGTCGCGCTGGTCGAAGGCGACAATGCCGAGACGGTGCAGGACTTCGAGATGGCCAATCGCGCCTTTCATCACGCGCTGGTCGCGCCCTGTGCGATGCCGCGGCTGCTCGCCAGCCTCGACGGGTTGCAGCTGGCGAATTCACGTCTGGTGTTCGCGATGGCGCGCAACGCTGGCTGGCGGCCGCGGCCGAGCCAGGATCATCGCGTGATCCTGCAGGCGCTGCGCGCCCGCAACATCGAGCAGGCCTGCAGCCTGCTCGCGCGGCATATCCAGACAATCGAGCGGCTTGCGCTGCCGGCGGCGTAGCCGATTGCGACGACGCTGCCCCCACTCTCCCCGTTCTTACGGGGCGAGGTGAAGCGGAGCCCGTCGCTGGACTCCGAGTCACCTCGTTTAGGCGATCGCGACGATTTCCAGTTCCTGCTCACCCGACCCGACGACGTCGCCCAGGGCCTTCCCCATCAGCGATCTCGCTACCGGCGAGACGAAGGAGATTGAGCCGGCCTTCGGATCGGCTTCGTCCTCGCCGACAATGCGGTAGGTCTGCACGCGGCCGTCGGCGCGGCTGAAGGTCACCGTGCTGCCGAAGGCAACGGTTTCGGTCGAAGCAGGATCGGGCACCACCTGCGCGGTGCGGAGACGTTCCGTGAGATAACGCGCGTCGCGCAGCGGAACCGCCGACTGCCGCCGCCGTTCGTTGACGTCCTCCAGCTGCTGCGCGGTCTCATAGGCCTCGCGCGCCTCCTGAAGCTGGCGCTCCAGCGCCTTACGTCCCGCTTCGGTCACCAGATTGGGATGCGGCGAGATGGGACGGTCCGGCAACAGCGTTTCGGACGCAGTCTCGGCACTTTCTTCCTTGGTGAAGGCAACACTCAATCCGGAACTCCATCGATGAGGCAGGCAGTATAGCCCCGCCTCACGCACCCCGCTAATGCGCGATGGGATTAGGCCGGATCTAAAGCATGATCCGGAAAAGTGCGAAGCGCTTTTCCGAAAAGATCGTGCTCAAACAATTAGTGCGACACCGGCTGTTCCGTCTTGTTCCGCCTGCCGAAGCGGTTCTTCACACCTTCGCGCCAGCCCTGGAAGGTGACAAAGAGCATCGGCACCAGGAAGATGCCGATCGAGCTCGCCGCGAGCATGCCGCCGAATACCGCGGTGCCGACCGCGCGGCGGCTGATTTCCGCTGCGCCGGTCGCGACCACCAGCGGCACCAGGCCGAGGATGAAGGCGATCGAGGTCATCATCACGGCGCGGAAACGCATCTGCGCGCCCATCGTCGCGGCCTCCGCGATCGGCCTACCGGCCTCGCGCTGCTCCTTGGCGAACTCGACGATCAGGATGCCGTTCTTGGCCGCGAGCGCGATCAGCACCACAAGGCCGATCTGGCCGTAGAGATCGAGGTTGAGCCCCGCGAGCTTGATCGCAAGATAGGACCCGAAGACGCCGACCGTGACCGACAGCAGCACGGGAATCGGGATAGTCCAGCTCTCATACAGCGCCACCAGGAACAGATAGGCAAACAGCACCGCGAGCGCGAGGATGATGCCGGTCTGGCCGGAGGCTGCCTGCTCCTGATAGGCGGTGCCGGTCCACTCGTAGGAATAGCCTGAAGGCAACGTCGTCTTGGAGAGGTCGGCCATCGTCGCGATCGCGGTGCCCGACGACACGCCCGCCGCCGGGCTGCCGTTCACCGTGACCGAACGATAATTGTTGTAGCGCGTGATCACCTGCGGGCCGGTGACGATCCGCAGGCTTGCGATCGAGCGGATCGGCACCATCTCGCCGCCGGTGTTGCGCACATAGATCTGCCAGATGTCGGGAATGTCGCGGCGATTGGCGGCATCGCCCTGCACATTGACCTGCCAGGTGCGGCCAAACAGGTTGAAGTTGTTGACATAGATGCCGCCGAGCGTGGCCTGCAGCGCGGTGAAGACGTCGGCCATGTTGAGGCCGAGCGCCTGTGCCTTGGCGCGATCGATGTCGAGATAGACCGATGGATTGGTCGCGGTGAAGGTCGAGAACACGCGGGTCAGGTTCGGATTGCGGTTGGCGGCGCCGATCAGCCCGCCCATCACGCTGCTGAGCGAAGCCGGGTCCTGCCCTTCCAGCGCTTCGAGCTGATACTCGAAGCCACCGGATGTCGAGAGCCCGATGATCGGCGGCAGGTTGAACGGCAGGACCGAGGCCTGGCGGATCTGCGATCCGCCGACGAAGGTCTGCCCGATCGCGGCCTGAACGGACTCGGTGACCGCCTTGCGATCGGCGAACGCCTTCATGCGCGCCACCATGAAGGCCGAGTTCGGTTCGCTTGCACCGTCGAGCAGCGAGAAGCCGATGATCGACAGCACGTGATCGACCGCCGGGTTCTTCTTCAACAGCGCCTCGACCTGCTTGGTAACCTCGCTGGTGCGCGCCACCGAGGCGCCGTCAGGCAGTTGCACCGCGATGAAGAAGGCGCCCTGGTCCTCCTCGGGCAGGAAGCCGGTCGGCGTGATCTTCGACACGCCGAACACCGCGCCGGCAAACACCAGCACCGCGACCAGCGAGAGCACCGCAAGGCGGACCAGCCGCTGCACCACGCCGGCATAGCGGTCGCGCACCCAGTCGATGCTATCGAGCACCCGCCCCATGATGCCGCGGCGCGGTCCGCCGTGGCGCAGGAACACGGCGCACAGCGCCGGCGACAAGGTCAGCGCGTTCAGTGCCGAGATCACCATCGCGGCGCTGATCGTCACCGCGAACTGGCGGAACAGCGTGCCGGAAATGCCGGGGATGAACGCGATCGGCACGAACACCGAGAGCAGCACCAGCGAGATCGCGATGATCGGCGCCGTGATCTGCGCCATCGCCTTCTTGGTGGCGTCGGCCGGCGACAGCTCCGGCTCTTCCTCCATGACGCGTTCGACATTCTCGACCACGACGATGGCGTCGTCGACCACGATGCCGATCGCAAGCACCATCGCCAGCAGCGAGACCGTGTTGGCGGAATAGCCGAGCGCCAGCAGCACCGCGAAGGCGCCGATCAGGCTGACCGGAACCGCGACCGCGGGGATCACCGTGGCGCGCAGATTGCCGAGGAACAGGAACACCACGATCACGACGAGCACGAAGGCCTCGCCGAGCGTCTTGATCACTTCCTTGATCGTGTCGGAGACAAAGGTCGTGGAGTCGTACTGCACGAGGTAGGTCAGGCCCGGCGGGAACCGCTCCGACAGCTTCGCAAGCGTGGCCTGCACGGCCTTCGCCGTGGTCACGGCATTGGCGCCGGGCGCAAGATAGATGCCCATCGGCACCCCGGGATTGCCGTCGATCCGCGACTCCGAATCCATGTTCTGGGCGCCGATCTCGACGCGGGCGACGTCCCTGATCCGCAGCACCGATCCGTCCGGATTGGCGCGCAGCACGATGTCGCCGAACTGCTTGGATGTCGTCAGGCGGCCCTGGGTCTGCACGTTGAACTGGAACTGCTGATCGTTGCTGATCGGACGCGCGCCGATGCGGCCGACCGGCGCCTGCACGCTCTGGGCACGGATCGCGGCGATCACGTCCGACGGCGCCAGATTGAGGCTGGTCAGGCGCTGGGTGTCGAACCAGATCCGCATCGAATAGTTCAGCTTGGCGAACAGTGACGCCTGCCCGACGCCGGGCGTCCGCGAAATCGCGTCCAGCACGTTGATGATGGCGTAGTTGGTGATGAACAGCGGGTCCTGCTCACCGCTCTTGCTGTACAGCACGATGAACTGCAGCACGGCCGAGGATTTCTTCTGCACGGTCAGGCCTTGCGCCTGTACCTCGGTCGGCAATTGCGCGAGCGCGCTCTGCACCCGGTTGTTGACGTTGACGGTGTTGATATCGGGATCGG
Source organism: Bradyrhizobium sp. CER78 (assembly GCF_029846235.1). GTDB lineage: Bacteria > Pseudomonadota > Alphaproteobacteria > Rhizobiales > Xanthobacteraceae > Bradyrhizobium. The sequence goes on along the minus strand of NZ_JARVWP010000020.1, from coordinate 56,730 downwards.
TGCCGAGCGCGAACGAGACCGTCAGCGTGTAGCTGCCGTCATTGCCGCTGGTCGACTTCATGTAGAGCATCTTGTCGACGCCGACGACCTGCGCTTCCAGCGGCTGGGCGACGCTCGATTCGACGACTTCGGCCGAAGCGCCGGGGAACACGGCCGAGACTGTGACCTGCGGCGGCACGATGTCCGGGAACTGGGCGACGGGAATTTGCATCAGCGCCAACGCGCCCGCGATCGTGATCACGAACGCGATGACGATCGCAAGCCGCGGACGATCGACGAAGACAGCGGAAATCATGGGTTATTGCCCGTCGATTTCGGCGCGCTGCTGGCGCCACCATCCGCCGAGACCTTCATGCTCGACTGGATCAGCGCGCTGGCAGGCCCCGGCGCGACCACCTCGCCCGGTTTGACCTTCTGCAATCCCTCGACGATGACCTTGTCGCCAAGCGCTATGCCGCTTGTCACTGCCGCAATTGTCGACGTCGATTGCCCAAGCTGGATCCGCTTTTGCTCGGCCTTGTTGTCCGCGCCGACGACGTAGACATATTCGCCCTGCTGGTCCGACAGCACCGCCGAGCGCGGGATCGCCAGCACCTCGACCGGCTGCACCCCTTCCAGCAGAACGGTGACGAACTCATTGTCGGTGAGCTCGCGGACCGCACCGCCGGTTGCGACGGAGGTGTATGTCGACGGGTTTGGAATGGTGCCGCGCAGCGAAATGGTGTCGGTGTTCTGCGCGATCGTGTTGTTGACGAAATTCAGCTCGCCGACCTTGTCGTAGAGCCGGCCGTCCGTCAAACGCAGGCGGATGACGACCGCCTTGAAGCCGCCGCGGGTCGCATAGCGGTCGCGGAGATCGAGCGCCTCGCGGACCGGCACGGGAAACGTGACATACATCGGGTCCTGGCTGACGATGGTCGTCAGGGTTCCCGAGCTCGGCGTCACGACGTTGCCTTCAGTGACCGCGGTGCGTCCGATCCTGCCATCGATCGGCGAGTGGATCATGGTGTAGTCGAGATTGATCTGGGACAGGTCGACCTGCGCCTGCGCGGCCTGCACCTGGGCCTCGAGGCTCTGCTGATTGGCGACCGCGGCGTCGACGTTCGATTGCTGGCCGGCCGGCCCGCCCATCAGGGCCTTGGCGCGGTCGGTGGTCAGCTTGGCGTTGACCAGCGTCGCCTGCAACTGCGCGACCTGCGCCTTCTTCGATGCGAGGTCGGCCTCGAACGGCCCGCGCTCGAGTTGATACAAGAGGTCACCGGCCTTGACCTCGGCGCCCTCGACGAAGTTCCGTTTGTCCAGGAACGCCGTGACACGCGCCACCACATTGACGCGGTTGGGGGCCTCGATGCGCCCCAGAAATTCATTGGTCTCGGTGACCGGCCGCTTCACCGCCTCGAACACGCCGACGGCAGGAGGCCCGGGCGGACCTGCCTGGGCATGGGCCGCCGATATCCCGCTAGCCGCAAGTCCCGCCGATACGAGAAACCCTGCCAATCCACCGAGCATTCGTTCCGTACCACTCATGCGGTCCAACCCTTCGGCTATCAACAAGCTTGACGAGACGGATATGACGTCGAGTTCCCTCAGACCGTGAAGGCTAGGGATAGGCAAGGTGCGTTGCAGGAGATCATAACGCGCCCAATCCGACAATCCTGTAACGTCATCGCCGTCGGTTCGGGGCATGCCGCGGACGCCGGAGGCTCGCATCAATGTGATACGCGCAAGCGTGCCGCCGGCAAGGACGAAGTCGGGGATGGATATCTGCGACACGGCGCAGGCTCGGCGACGTATTGCAGCGGGAATAGCGGCCGCCACTCACAACGCGATGGCGTTCTTCAAGCGAGATGTCTCTTGATAGGCAGGCGACGCCAGGTGGCTGCGCAGCCACGGCCTTGCGCGCTTGCCGCTGGCCTCGTGCACGCCGTCGAACACGTCCATCTCGATCAGTTGCGGATGGGCTGAGGCCGCGTAGACCGATTGCATTTCCGCAAACTTCTCGTCCCGCCCGAGCTCGATCGCGTTTGCAGCATCGTGGCTGCCGATCTCGACGAACAGCGGGCATGGACAGAGCAGGTATGCCAGCTCCGCGCCGGCGTATTTTGCGCGGCTGTTGGCGAAATGAATGTAGGCCGCAAGTTCGATGCCGAGGTTCTTGCTGATGGTGGACGACATCAGAAACTTCTTCTCGTCACGCATGTATCCGGAGACGACGGTCGGCCGCATCCGCCCCGTCGCGGCTTCCAGATGCAGCGCAAGAAACGCGCCCGAGGACACCCCGTAGACGCCGACATTCAGACCGGACGCGCCGGTCAACTTGCGGCAGATGGTTTCGCCGGCGTCGATCGATGCACACGACACGTTGTGCGCGGAGACGCCATGGGATGCCAGCATCGCGGCGATGTTGTTCTGGCTCTCCTGATTTCCGATCTGAACGATGTAGGGACACCAGACAACATAGCCGTCCTGGCAAAGCTGCTCGCCGAGCGCGTTCATGTAGTCCTTGTCGGCATCATCGAAGCATCGCTCCGGCGTGCTCGCCATGCCGTGAGCGAGCAGGATCAATCCCTTCAACGCGCCATCGGGGATTCCGAGACATCCGCGCACCGGCATGCCGCATTCCAGATCGAACTCCACTTTCGCGACCGAGAATCCATCCGCCGTGTCGCGCCAGAGAATCCGGATGTCATCGCGGGAAGGCCGATAGAGCCGCCGCTCCCGGAACAGCGACCGCATCTCCCGCCGGATGTCCGGGCCGGTTGCGATCGCGCGCAGTTTTCCCTTCGCCGCGATATCGAAGAACGACCGGCAGAACGTATCGTAGCCAAGTGCCGGCAGGTCGACATTCGCGCACGATCCCCGGCAATGACCCAGCCCCAGCGTGTTGCCGGTGATCGATGAGGGTCCGACCAGCGTCATCAGCAATCCGGAAAGCGCCCTGCGGCTGATCATCGGCCCTCCCCGAGCCGGCGATGGCTCGACTGAATGTTACAAGATGGCCGCCTAGCAGGCGCGACAAGTCGCGCGGATACAAATTAAAGGATGTTCATGGTCGAACGATCGCGCGCAGCGTTGCAAACGTGTGACGCTGCCGGGCCGGGCGCTGCGGCAATGCATTGCACTACGTTTCGCGACACTTCGGAAAGATGTCTGACTGTCACGCGGGTTGAATTTCCGTCACAACCGCCGACGATTGTCAGGTCCCAGTCATCGAGCTTGATCATCAAGTCTTGGGCTTGATCTCGGTGACCCTGGCATCGGCGGCCTTCGGCGCGTCGCTTGAGCCCAAGAGCTCCTGGTCTGGGCGCAGGCGGCCCTGGCCGCCGCGCGCCGGGTTGCCACCAGACGAGCAAGGCCAGACATGCCGGTGCGAAAATCGCCCGCAAGACCGGCCAAACGGCGGAATTCATCGTGATGCAAGTGGTCGCACCGGAATTGCCCGGACTCGTGGGCCAGGCTGAATTGCTCTAGGCAATAATTCCGCGATCGATGGGTTTATCTGTTGGGCAACAGCACCTCTGGAATGGCCGATGGCGAACGACCTGCACGAGCATCTGATTGAACTTGCCTATGAGGCCGCGGTCCTCCCGGAGCTGTGGCCGAACGTTCTGCATCAGGTCGGCGAGATCGCGCGGGCCCGCGGTATCGTGCTGCTGACGGCAGCCCCACACGACGTCCGCTGGGTCGCCTCCCCCGACATGCACGACGACACGGTTGCCTATGTCGAAGGCGGCTGGCATGAGCGCAACGGGCGGTTGCCGCGCCTGCTCGCGGCCAATCATGCCGGCTTCCTGCGCGACATCGACGTGTTCGATACGCCCGAGGAAGTGCAGCAGGACTTCCAGATCCGCGAATTTTTCCGCCCGCGCGGGCTCGGATGGGGCGCCGGTACCGCGATCCCGGTGCCGAGCGGCGACGTGCTGATCTTCAGCGTCGAGCGCGAGTACCAACGCGGGCCGATCGAGCCGGAAGCGATCGAACAGCTCGACGCGCTGCGCCCGCACCTGGCGCGGGCCGCGCTGCTGTCGGCGCGGCTCGGGATGGAGCGCGCCAGGGCGGCAACCGAGTCCCTGGCGATGCTCGGCCTGCCCGCGGCGGTGCTGCGGCGCGGCGGTTGTCTGATGGCGGCCAACACGCTGTTCGACCGCCTGGTGCCCGACGTGATGCAGGATCGTGCCGATCGCCTGACACTGGCAGCGCCTGCCGCCGATGCGCTGTTCGCGCAGGCCGTCGGAGCACTCGATCACGGCCTCATCGGCGTGGAGGTCCGCTCGGTCCCGATCGCGGCACAGGCCGATCGTCCGCCGCTGATCGTGCATCTGGTCCCGATCCAGGGCACGGCGCGCGACCTGTTCGACCGCGCGTCGGCGATCGTGATCGTGACGCCGGTGGTGCCATCAGAGGTGCCGACCGCGGAAGTGCTGCAGGGCCTGTTCGACCTGACGCCGGCCGAGGCGCGCGTCGCGCGCGGCATCGGTGAAGGACGCACCGTCGAGGCGATTGCCGTCGCATTCGGGATCTCGCGCGAAACGGTGCGCAACCAGCTCAAGGCCGTGCTGGCGAAGACTGGGCTCGGCCGGCAGGTGGAGCTGGCCGGACTGCTCGCCGGCGCCAAGGTGCCGTCGGGTTCGTCGAAGGAATAGACTTACGCCGCGCTCAGGCGAGCCTGGAAGAACCCGGCAACACGGCTGACCGCGTCAGCGGTCATTGGGTCGTTGTCCGCAAAATCAAAACCGTGCGCCTTGCCGGGATACCGGACGATCTCCGCCGCGGCGCCGACCGACTTGCCCAGCTTGACGAGCTGCTCACCGCTGGCAAGCGGCACGTTTCGATCGGCCTCGCCGTGCAATTCGATCATCGGCGGCAGATGTTTCACCTGAGGCGCGATCTTGTCGGGCATGCCGCCATACAGCACGGCCAGCGCGGACACCCGTTCGTCACGCGCCGCCGCGGCCGCGGCAACGTAGCCACCGAGCGAAAAGCCGAGCAGTCCGACCCGGCCGGAACTGTCCGCACCTGCCAGCACCGTGGTCAGCACGGCCGAGACACGCGCGGCCCAGGCGTCGAACCGCCCGGCTTCATAGGGCGCCCGGCTTTCGCTCGTGTGCATCGTCGCAAGCGCCTGCTCGTCGGCCGGCGTGTAGTAACGAACGAAATAGGCGTCGATGCCATCAGCCGTCAGCGCGTTGGCATAGCGCTCGTAGGCCTGCGGCTTGAGATCGAAGCCGCGCAAGCCGTGCAGCATCAACACCGCCGGCCGCTTGCCGGTGCGCCCGGAGCCGAAACGGTTGAGCGTGACCGGGCTCTCGCCGGCATCGACAGTCAGCGTCTCGGCGGTTGCGACCGCGAGCGAAGGCGATGCGGCCAGCACGGCAAGGCCGCCAAGCAGGCTCCGTCGGCTGATTGCTGGCATCGAAACCTCGATTGGATTGCGCGGCCCCGACCGGGCCGCGCCGCTATATCATGCTGAACCGCACGCCCGGTAGGGCGTTCATTCGCTTGACCGGCACGGCCGGCACGCCAGCCGCTGGCCGTGGCCGCCCCCAGGGCATCGCAACAGGATCGGCATGTTCAAACCGCGCCGGTTGAGCTAGTGATAGCTCCCCTCCTTCCGTGCGCCCGCCCGGCGCATGTCCAGTCAATGAGTGTATCTGAATGGCCGAAGCCGACCTCGACGCCGTCATCCGGCAAACCGCAAGAGCGCAGACCAAGGCCGTGATGGCGGCTGCCAAGAAGCGCCAGGCCGTCTGGGTCGCGCGCGCGGCCAAGGCCAAGGACAAGGAGACCAAGGCGCGCTTCCGCCACCTCGCCAAGAGCACGATCCTGAACGCGACCGCGACCGCCAAGCGGTTGCAGAATTCGGCCGAGAACGCCGCCGACGCCTATGCCCGCGCCATGAAGAAGGCGATGGAAGAGCCGCCGCCGATCACGGAATCCAAGAAGCAATCAGAGCAGAAATCCGAGAAGAAACCAGAGAAGAAGCCGGCGAAGAAGAAAGCAAATGCATGATGCGCTTCCATGGATGCGCATCATGATCATTATATTCGCATGATCGTTTCGGAAAACCGGTATCCGTTTTTCCGGATCATGCTTCAGGAGCGCGCATGCTCACCGTTCACCATCTCGGCAAGTCGCAATCGGAGCGGATCGTCTGGCTGTGCGAGGAGCTGGAGATCCCCTACGAACTGAAGTGCACCACGCGCGATCCGGTCACGATGCTGGCGCCGGCCGACTACAAGGCGCTGCATCCGATCGGTGCGGCGCCCGTCATCACCGACGGCGAGCTGGTGCTGGCCGAATCCGGCGCGGTTGTCGAATACATCGTCGCCAAATACGGCAATGGACGGCTGACCCTGCAGCCCGATCATCCTGACTTCGCCCAGTTCCTGTACTGGTTTCACTTCGCCAACGGCACGCTGCAGGCACAGATGGGCCGCAGCATGATCCTGCATCGGCTCAACCTCGCGGCCGACAATCCGATGCTTGTCGCGACCAAAGCGCGGGTCGACCGTTCGTTCGATCTGATCGAGGCGCGCGTGCGCGACGCCCGATATCTCGCGGGCGAGGCGTTCACGACGGCCGATATCATGATCGGCTTCTCGCTCACGACGATGCGTTATTTCCTGGCCTATGACCTCGGCCGCTGTCCCAACATCAAGAACTATCTCGGCCGCATCGCCGCGCGCCCGGCCTATCAGCGCGCGATGCAGAAGGGCGATCCCGGCATGACGCTGCTGCTGACGTGAGGCCGTGATGCCGCGTTACGTCGCTTTGTTGCGCGCGGTCAATGTCGGCGGCACCGGCAAGCTGCCGATGGCCGAATTGAAGGCGATGTGCATCGACGCCGGATTCGCCGACGTCGAGACCTACATCGCCAGCGGCAATGTCGTGTTCTCGTCCAAGCTCGGCGCGGCCAAGGTCAAGGCCGCGCTGGAGCAGCGGCTGCAGGCCTATGCCGGCAAGCCGGTCGGCGTTGCCGTCAGGAGCGCGGACGAGATCGCCGCTGTGCTGAAGGCCAATCCGTTTCCGAAAGCGGCGCCGAATTTTACGGTCGCGATCTTCCTCGACGAGCCGCCGCCCAAGGACGCGCTGAAGGACGTCAAGGGCCAGCAGGACGAGCAGATGCGGCTCGGCAAACGCGAGATCTATGTCGCCTATGGCAGCGGCATGGGCCGTTCGAAGCTGAAGATCCCCGCCGCCGCGAGCGGCACCGCGCGCAATCTCAACACCATCGCGAAGCTCGCCGAGCTGGCGGCGGGTGGCGGCTAGAGAAAACTCGTCCGGGCATCTCAGACCCGTCATCCTGAGGAGCGCGGAACGTGCGTCTCGAAGGATGCACGGCCCGGCTGGTGGCCGATTCATCCTTCGAGACGCCGCTTTCGCGGCTCCTCAGGATGACGGTTCAAGCGCGGTTTGCGTTGCTAACTCTCCCGCACCGCGAATCCCGCCGCGTTCAGCGCAGCCAGCACGTCCTCCAGATGGGCGCGGTCGCGGGTTTCGATCACGAGCTCGAGCAGCGTCGCCTTCGCCGGCAGATCGGAGAAGGTGCGCTGGTGCGAGACCTCGATGATGTTGGCGCCGGCATCGGCAAGCAGGATCGACACGGCCGCGAGCTGTCCGGGCCGGTCGACGATGTCGAGCGCCAGCTGCGTCAGGCGTCCTTCGCGCGCGAGCTCACGGGTCAGGACCGAGGCGATCAGCCTGGTGTCGATGTTGCCGCCGGTCAGCACGAGGCCGACCTTGCGGCCGGCAAAGCGCTCCGGCGCCGCGAGCACCGCCGCAAGGCCGGCGGCACCGGCGCCCTCGACTACCGTCTTCTCGATCGAGATCAGGGTCGCGACCGCGCGCTCGATCTGGTCCTCGCTGACGAGAACGATGTCGTCGACGAGGTCGCGCACGATCCTGGTGGTGATCTGCCCGGGCGCCTTGACCGCGATGCCCTCGGCCAGCGTGTCGCCACGCATCGGCAGCTGCTCGCCTTTGACGGCATTGTACATCGACGGATAGAGCTGGGCCTGCACGCCAATGATCTGCACCGACGGCTTGATCGCTTTCGCGGCCGTGGCGATGCCCGAGATCAGCCCGCCGCCGCCGATCGGTACCACCAGGATATCGAGCTCCGGCACCGCCTCGAGCATTTCGAGCGCGATCGTGCCCTGCCCGGCGATGATCAGCGGATCGTCATAGGGGTGGATCAGGATCAGGCCGCGCTCTGCGGCATGCGTGCCGACGAAGGCGAAGCATTCTTCCAGCGTCTGCCCGGTGATGATGACCTCGGCGCCGTGCCGCCTGGTGTTCTCGATCTTCACCATCGGCGTGCCGATCGGCATCACGATGGTGGCGGGGATGCCGAGCTGCTTCGCGTGATAGGCCACGCCCTGGGCATGGTTGCCGGCCGACATCGCGATCACCCCGCGCTTGCGCTCTTCGGCGGACAGCGCCCGGAGCCTGTTCAGCGCGCCGCGCTCCTTGAAGGTCGAGGTGAACTGCAGGTTCTCGAATTTGAGGAACAAGCGGCAGCCGCAGATCTCGCCGAGCGTGCGGCTCTCGTTGCACGCCGTAACCATGACCGAGTCCCTGATGGTTTCGGCGGCACGACGCACGTCGGCAAGCGTCACGTCAGCAGGTGTTGCGGCGGTGGTATCGGAAGGATGCGGCATCGGGTTTCGCTTTGGACCGTTTCATCAGACGGAACCTAAAGCATGATCCGGAAAAGTGCGAAGCGGTTTTCCGAAAAGATCATGCTTAAACACGACCCAAAGCGCCATCACGATTCAAGTCAATCTCATCGCGCTGGCCAGTTTCGGTGCCGAAGACGACCGCGCTATCGCGCGGTCAACACCCGTTGCTCCGGCCTGGCCGGCGCGGCCAGCTGGGCCTCATCGCATTTGGGGCATAGCAGCGCGGTCCGGAAATGCTTGTCGAGCACAATGGTCCGCGTCCTGCCGCACTGGCAGCGCATCGGCTTATCCATGGAAGATCGGCCCGGGTTCGAGATGCAAGGATAGTGTGCGCTTAGCTATCCCGGTCCGGTTAACCCAGTATGACTTGCCGTCGGAAAAATCAGAAGAACCCCGCACTCAGATCGAGGCCATAGCTTGCCCTGAGCACCGCGACGAACAGGACCGCAAAGCCGAACAGCAGGACATGCCGGGCGATGCTGCTCCGAAGCGAGTTGGCCGGAAATACCCGTGCGATCGATTGAGCCAATGCAGTCATTTGCGACCTCCAGAGCCACGTCCCGAAGGTAGGTCGCCGGCAACGCTGCGAGGTTCAACGCGGCTCGCGGGACGGCCGGCGGCGCTCTGACGCGCTGGGCTCCGCATCGCGTTGCGGCCGCGTCCTGTTCCTGAAGCGGTGACCGACCACGATCAACCTGCCCTCGGCGCGGACCGCGGCCTCGGCCACTGGCGCAGCCGGCAGATTGTCTTGCGTGACCGCTTCCAGCGCGCGCAGGAACTCACGTCCGGCCGGTGTGATCTCCCAGCCTTCGACGTCACGCAGCACATAGCCATTGCTGAAGATGTCGAGTTCGGGAACCCGCGACGCCAGGCGTTTGATCCGCGCATGCCAATCATCGCCGCTCGACGAAAGAATTGCGAGGTCGTGCTTGAGTGAATCGAGTGTGGCTCTGCCGCTGACGTGACTGGCCAATATTTTTAGAATCGCAACCTGTATGCTCAACTCGCCGCCTCGACCGCCACGGTTCTTTTTGTTCTGCGCAGTCGATCCGGAAATTATCGCGCTGACGACTCAGGCGTCCAGTCATCAGCGCCAGTTATCCAGAACCCGGCATGACGGTATCGATTTACGCTGCGCGCGGTGTGCCGACGCTGCGCTCGGGCCGCTGCGATGACATCGCTTCCTCCTCACTATCCTGCGGCTCACCCCAAAATTCCCGCACCGTCGGCCCGTTCTTCAGCCTGACGTCGCGCAGGAAGCCGATAATTTCGTGCGGCCAGACCCGGCGTCCCATCTGCGTGTACCAGCGCATCGCATGACGAAGTCCGGCGTCGCGATGAAACAGCACGCGCAGCAAAGCCTTCGGGCGGCATTGCAGCACCATCTCGGTGAATTTGAACCAGAGCAGCACGCGCCATGGCGGCATGTGCCGGGTCGCGAGCACCTGATGCTTGTAGTCCCAGAGCCGGCGATCGGTCTGAATGACCCGCCGCTCTGCCGCGAGACGGAAATACGGCGTCCAGCGATGCGGCGTGACGTAGAGCATCTGGATCTGATCCGGATCGTAGGACAACAACTGCCGCAGGCCGCGCCAATGATCGCGATCGGTCTCCTCCTCAAAGCCGACCACCCAGGTCGCCATCGACAGGATGCCGTGCCGGCGCATCGAGCGGATAGCCTCGCGATCGATCGTGGTGGTGGCGCCCTTGCGGATCAGCTCCAGCGTCTTCTCGTCGGTGTTCTCCATGCCGAGCAGGAAGCGCTGCCAGCCCGCCTTCTTGTAGAGATGCAGGATGTCGGCATCGCGGACGATATCGTCGGCGCGGGTCGAGCCGACCAGGATCAGATCGACATTCTCCGCGATCAGAGCCTCGAGGAAAGTGCGCCAGGCCTTCTTCGAGACGGTCGGATTCTCGTCGGCGAAATTGATCACCTTGACGCCTTGTTCGCGATGCAGCCGCGCCAGCTCCTTCGCAAAGCGCACGGGATCGCGGTGCCGCCATCGCGTCCAGAAGCCGCGCTGGCCGCAATAATTGCAGAGATGCGGACAGCCGCGCGAGAACTGCACGACGACGGCGCGCAGCCCGCCCCAATAGCTGTAGCGCGCGTGATCGATCAGCTCCCAGCCGACGCGATAGGCATCGAGGTCACGGATGACCGGCGCAGGCGGCGTGACGCGCGGCCCGTAGTCATCGCGGAAAGCGATGCCGTTGATGATGCGGAGATCGTCGCCGGCCTCCAGCGCGCGCATCAGGCGCCGCGCGGTCTCTTCGCCTTCGCCGCGCACGATCGCGGTGACGAAGCGTTCCTCGCGCAGGATCTCGCGCCAATGATAGGTCGGAAACACCCCGCCATAGACGATCCGCACCTTGGGCGCGGCGTTGACAATGGCCTGCGCCACTTGCGCGATGACCGGATGGCCCGAGGTCGAGCCAGAATGGCCGAACAAGACGGCATCCGGCGAAAACCGCGATGCCTCCGCCACGATGGCTTCGAGCGGCATCGGCCCGAACTCGGCATCGAGCAGCCGAACGTGGTGTCCGTCGTCGATCAGCGGACCGCCGATCGACAGCAGGCCGAGCGGCGGCAGATGGTCGTCGGGGATCCGGCTACCGATCGCCGGGTGCGGCACGTTGATGAGAAGAATGCGCATGGATGATCGCTCCCGCTTTGGTTGGCGTGATCGTTCGTCCCCGCATTTTGTGAGAGAGAACCCAGCCCCCCGGCCGGGCTTTTGGAACAGCTCGACGCGTGCCTCGTGCTAAAGGTTCGGCACCTGCGCCGGCGCGATCGCAGTTAGTCCGCCGAAGCGGCGCTCGCGGCGGTGGAACGAGGCGAGCGCGTCGGCGAGATCATCGGCATCGAATTCGGGCCACATCCGCTCGGTGAAGTGCAGCTCGGCATAGGCGCCCTCCCAGAGCAGAAAATCCGACAGCCGCTTCTCGCCCGAGGTGCGGATGATCAGATCGACGTCACGCAAGCCGGCTTGCCCGGTAATGAGATCGGCGAAGCTCTCGCGGCTCAGCTGGCCTGTACCGGCGGCGCGCGCCGCGGCGTTCAGGATCGCGTCGCGCGCCGAATAGTCGATCGCGATGCGCAGATGCAGCGTGGTGCCGTCACAGGTCTCAGCCTCGGCGCGGGTGATCGCGGCTGCGATACCGTCGGGCAGCCGGTCGCGGCGGCCGATCACGGTGAGGCGGACGCCATTGCGCACCAGGGCTGCGATCTCGTTGGCGAGATAGAACCGCAGCAGCGCCATCAGCGCCGTGACTTCGGCTTTCGGCCGGCGCCAGTTGTCGCTCGAGAATGCGTAGAGCGTCAGCGTGCCGACGCCCTGGTCCGGTGCGGCCTCGACGATGCGGCGGATCGCCTCGACGCCGGCCTCATGTCCGCGCAACCGCGACAGGCCGCGCCGCGTCGCCCAGCGGCCGTTGCCATCCATGATGATGCCGACATGCAGCCGGGCGACGGCTTCCGGCTTGAGCGCAACGTTGCTTTGCATCACAAAGTCTCCGGGCAAAAAATGGGATGGTCAAACCGGCTGGATACCAAGGCGCGCAGATGCGCCTTCGTCCTTGCCGGCGGTCTTTTCAGCCTTGTCGGCCGTGCCGGCGGCCTTGGCCGCGTCCCGGACCAGCTGCTCGAGCACGGCCAGATAATCGAGGAAACGGCGGCGCCCGCTCTTGGTCAGGCGGCACGTGGTGTGCGGGCGATTGCCTTCATAACCCTTGATGACGTCGACGAGGCCGGCCTCCTGCAGCACCTGCAGATGCCGGCTGAGATTGCCGTCGGTCAGGCCGCAGAGTTGCTTGAGGTCGGCGAAGGCGAGCCCCTTCGGATGCGCCATCAGCGAGGTCAATAGACCGAGCCGTGCCTTCTCGTGGATGACGCGGTCGAGGCCATCATAGGCGAATGGCGCGGTGGTCACGTCAGTCTTCGGCATCATGGCCTCCGGAAGCGAAATATAGCAGCGCTGCGAGCAGCAACTGGCCGATCGCGAATGGCAGCCCCATGGTCCAGGGCGACAGCGCATGGCTCTGGCTTGCGATCAAGAGCACCGTGAAGCCCGACAGGAAATACCAGGCGCCGCCGAGCGCGATCGTGCGCGGCAGCAGGCGGACCGAGGCAAACACGGCGAGGCTGACCAGCACCTGCCACAGACCGGGCAGCATCCACAGCGTCTCGGGCGCGAATTTCCATTGCAGGACCGCGAGCAACACGCCGGCGATAACGGCGGGAACGAACTGCTCGATCGCCTGCTGGACCATCGCGTCGGCGAGGCCGGAGTGATGCCGCCGCGAGCGCGCCTGCATCTCGATCCAGATCAGCACCGCCGACAGCAGCGCGGCCGCGGCCCAGCCGGCAAGGAAGGCGATCGGATGACCGGTGGGATCGTCGAGCCAGAGATATTGCGCAAGCGCGGTGATGAGCGCGATGCCGCTGGTGGCGGCGACCGTCGCCGGGCCGTAGCCGCGGAATGCGGTTCCCGCCGCAATCTGGCTGCGGATCGCGAGAATATCGGCCAAGGCCTTGTCGAGGTCGCGCATGATTTGCCCGCACTTTGTATTGCAAAGTATACGGGATCACCAAGTAAACGCAAGCCGCATCGCGCCGCCCGCCGAGCTTGATGTTTAACGGCCGGTTACTGCTGCGGATTGCGGCGAAACCGTGCCGCCTCAGACCTTCACCAGGCTTGTGAAGCCGCCATAGATCATGCGCTTGAGATCAAACGGCGCAGTCTTCGGATCCATCGACGCAAAGCGCGGATCCGCCATCACCTTGGCGTTGATCCTGTCGCGCTGGGCGCGCGACTTGTAGATGATCCAGGCGAACACGACGGTTTCGCCGGCCTTCAGCTTCACGCTCTGCGGAAACGACGTCAGCTTGCCCGGCTTGACGTCGTCGGCAACCCACTCGCGATAATCCAGCGCACCATGTTCGCGCCAGACCTTGCCGGCCATCTTCGAGAGCTTCGCATAGGCTTTGAGTTTCTTCTTCGGGACCGCGACGACGAAACCATCGACGTAAGGCATTGGAGGATTCCTGCTGCTTGGTTTCCCGTCATTGCGAGCGTCAGCGAAGCAATCCGTCTTTCCAGACGTTGAGAAGTGGATTGCTTCGTCGCTAACGCTCCTCGCGACATGCGACGCGCTACGCGTCAGCTGTGGCAACAGGGTGCCTGAACCGGTGCCGGTTGGTATTGGTCACGTAGCCGCACCCAATCCATCGGATAGGGCAAGCCCTCCTCGTGGCGGCCGAGCGGCGTCAGGTCGAGGTATTGATAGGCGGCATTCATCATGTCGAGGCCGCGGGCGAATGTGGAATAGGTGTGGAACACGGTGCCGGCGTCATCGCGATAGAACACGCTGATGCCGGGCAATTCGGGCCCGTAGAGCGGGGTCGTTCCATAATTGTATTGCGCGTTCCCGGCGTCGATCTGCTCGGGGGTGAACGAGACCGCATAGTCGTAGTTGAAGTCATTCTCTCCCGACGAGACCCAGTCGAAGCTCCAGCCCATTCGCTGCTTGAAGGCCTCAAGCTTGGCCAGCGGTGCGCGCGAGATCGCGACCATCGTGGTGTCGCGCGCGGCCAGATGCGGAACCATGCGCTCGAAGCCGTCGACCCAAAACGAGCAACTCTTGCACGCCGCGTCCCACTCCGGCGCGAACATCACGTGCTGCACCACGAGCTGCGGCCGGCCCTTGAAAAGATCGCCGAGCGTCACCTTGCCGCCGGGCCCGTCGAACACATAGTCCTTGTCGACCTTCACCCACGGCAGTTCGCGGCGCTGCCGGCTCAGCGCTTCGCGGGCCTGAGTGAGTTGCTTCTCGCCGACCATCAGCGCCTTGCGGGCTGCGGTCCATTCTTCGCGCGAAACGATCTTGTGCTGAGACATGCGATGCTCCCTTGCGCTTCAGGCGTCGACATAATGTTGGAGATTGCCGAGGAATTCGGTCCAGCCGCGCTGGTGGTTGTCGCGCGCGGCCTCATCGACGAACTGCGCGTGATGGAAGGTGAGCAACGTGCCGCCGCCGTCGGGCTTGATCGACACCGTCACCTCGGAGACGCGCTCCGGCGTCGAATGCCAAGCCCAGCTGAATACCAGCCTCTCGTTCGGCACCACCTCACGATAGACGCCGCCGACCTCGTGATATTCACCGTTGCTGCCGGTGAACTTGATCCGGTAGCGGCCGCCGACGCGGACATCGAGCTCGGCCTGCGTCGTGCCGGGCTTGACCTGACCCGGACCGAACCACTGCACTAGGTTTTCCGGCTCGGTCCACGCGGCGTAGACTTTTTCCGGCCGGGCGCGGAGCCGCCGCGTGAGGGTGAGGCTTGGACGCGCGGCAAGGCCGGCGTCGGCGGCGACTGCGGACTTGTTTGCCATGGGTCTTCCTCCACAAAAGCGGCAAGGCGGTCGAGATTGTCGGACCAGAATTGCGCATAGCGATTGAGCCAGTTCATCGCCTGCTCCATCGGCCTCGCGGTGAGCCGGCACGCCACCGTGCGGCCGGTTTTCTCGCGCGCGACCAGGCCGGCGTCCGTGAGCACGTCGAGATGCTTCATGATCGCCGGCAACGACATCGCGAATGGCTGCGCCAGCTCGCTCACCGACAAGCTTTCCTGCTCGCCGAGCCGCGCCAGCAGCGCGCGGCGGGTGGGATCGGAAAGCGCCGCAAAGGTGCGGTCCAGCGTTTCGTCCTGATACTTAACCATGTGGTTTAGTATAAGGGCAAACGGCGCGGCGTCAAGCGCGCGTCTTCACGATCGCGCGACGACGGGCGCACCGTCACGACGAACGTCGGGGACGTCGCAGAGCCGCCTTGCGCGGCGCCGGTCCGGAAGTTTGCTAGTCGGGGTAGACCGTCCGGTGCCGGCGCTGATGGCGGCGCGGCGACGGCGGCGGGGGCTCGCTGAACAGAAAGCGCGGATTCTCTCCGCAAGCGAGAAAGCGCCCCGATACGCTCGCGAGGCACTGCTCGTAGGTTCGGTAGGCGCATTCGCCGGGATAGCCCAGGCTCGGCCCCTGCGCACACCACGGATAGTCAAAAGGATCGGCGGAAGCCGGCGTGATGCTCGCCACTCCGGCAAGCGTCATCGCTCCCAAGACAAGCATTGTCATTTGCGACGTGCGCATGATCCGCCTCCTCAGATGCCGCAGTTAAAGCGCGGCATCTCGGCTAGGGTTCC
The DNA here is from genome assembly GCF_029846235.1 of Bradyrhizobium sp. CER78. Lineage (GTDB taxonomy): Bacteria > Pseudomonadota > Alphaproteobacteria > Rhizobiales > Xanthobacteraceae > Bradyrhizobium. The sequence continues at coordinate 40,857 of NZ_JARVWP010000020.1, read as the reverse complement.
TGAAGGTCATTTTATTCCGCGTCAAGGCCCCGCGATGTGCCGCGCGGGATAGGCATCACCGCGCGGATCAGAGCTGTCCGCGCGGTTCAGCAACGCTGAACGTCCGAGGTCTACTCGACCTTGAGGCCCGCGAACTCGACCACCTTCTTCCACTTGTCGGTCTCGGCCTTGATGTCGTTGCCGAAGGCCTCCGGGGTCTGGATCAAGGAGTCGCCGCCGAGTTCGACCAGGCGCTTGCGCATGTCGGGTTCGGCGAGAACCGCGTTGATCTCGGTATTGAGCTTGGCGATCAGCTCCTTCGGCGTGTTCTTCGGCGCGCCCATGCCAAACAGCGCGCTCGCCTCATAGCCCTTCACGGTCTCGGCGATCGCCGGCACGTCAGGCAATTGCGAGGAGCGATCCGTCGTCGTCACGCCGAGCGCGCGCAGCGAACCGGAGCGGATGTGCTGGATGATCGAGGGCATGTTGTCGAAGATCACCTGCACCTGGCCGCCGAGCATGTCGGTGATCGCGGGCGCGGCGCCGCGATACGGCACATGCTGCATCTTGCAGCCGGTCATCGACATGAACATCTCGCCGGAGAGATGGACGGAGGTGCCGTTGCCGGAAGAGGCCATGTTCACCTTGCCGGGATTGGCCTTCACATATTCGATGAACTCGGCGACGCTCTTCGCCGGCACGTCCTTGTTGACGGTCATCACGTTCGGGACTCGGTTGAAGGACGCAACCGGCGCCACGTCGCGCACGAAGTTGAACTTCAAATTGGCGTACAGCGAGGCGTTGATGTAGTTCGCCGGATTGACCAGCAGCACGGTGTAGCCGTCCGGCTCGGCGTTGATCGCAGCCTCGGTGCCGATATTGTTGCCGGCGCCCGGCTTGTTCTCGATCACGAATTGCTGCCCGAGCTTCTCCGACAGCCGCTGCCCGGTCAGGCGCGCAATGATGTCGGTGGCGCCGCCCGGCGGATAACCCACGATCCAGCGCACCGGCCGCGCCGGATAGTCGGCTGCGGATGCGCGGCCGATCGCGAATGTCGAAATTCCCGACCCGATCAGGCCCAGCGCAGTGCGGCGTGAAAACATGAAGTCTCTCCCGATCCAGCAGGGTTTGGTGCCCTGCCCGTTTCTGTTGCGTTGCGTGCGGCGCGGTTTTAACAAACAATGTCAGATGCGACCAGTGCGACACGTGCGACACCGACCGCGACGAAAGACTAAGCTGCAACGCTGAGTTTTGGTTTCGCTCGAAGCGCTTTTGACCAAAGAGGATCGATCATGTCCGTCAAGGTGAATGGGCTCGACCATATCGTGATCAACGTCACCGATGTCGTGCGCTCGGTTGCCTGGTACAGCAGGATCCTCGGCATGGAGGTGAAGGTGTTCGACCCCGGCAAGGGCAAGACGCCGCGCACCTCGCTGGTGTTCGGCAATCAGAAGATCAACGTGCGGCCGCGCGATGCCGACAAGGTGGAATGGTTCACCGCCGATCATGAAGCAGCCGGCAGCGACGATCTCTGCTTCCTCACCTCGAGCACGCCCGAGCAGGTGGTCGCGCATCTGAAGGCCAACGGCGTGAAGATCGAGGAAGGCCCGGTGGCCAAGCAGGGCGCGCGCGGCACGCTGCGCTCGGTCTATTGCCGCGACCCCGACGGCAGCCTGATCGAGATCTCGTCGTACGAGGATGGCGCTAAGTAGCTTTCATCGCGAGGCTGCGAAGCGCGCCCGATCATCGGTGCCGAGAATAGATCCACCCTTTCCGCGCAGCGGAACGGATCGCTTTAGCGCAACATTGCTCTGCAAATCCTGATTTGCTCTCGGTGCATGCCGATGGCAGAACTGTTGCCAACCAAGATCAAGGGCGGCCGCCAAGGCTGCGGGAGGACATATGACCAGTTCAAATGCAGTGCCGGGCATCGTGGGACCGTTCGCGGGACTCGACGTGCCATGGCTGCTCAGGATGCGCGCCGAGGTGCGCCGCGATCATCCGTTCCTGATCTGGGCGCCGTTCGATGCGCCGGCGCGGCGCTGGAGCTACGGCGAATTCCATGAGCGGGTCGGCGCGCTCGCTGCGGGCCTCGCCAAACGCGGCATCAAGCAAGGCGACTATGTCCTGATCCATCTCGACAATTGCGTCGAGGCGATCATGTCGTGGTTCGCCTGCGTCGAGCTCGGCGCCATTGCGGTCACCACCAACACCCGCTCGGCTGCCGCCGAGATCGAGTATTTCGTCGGCCATTGCGGCGCAGTCGCCGCGATCACCCAGCCGGCCTATGCCGAACTAATCGCGGCCAACTGCAAGGGGCTGCGCTGGATCGCCGTGACCTCGCACGACGCCGGTCAGGCGCCGGCGCAAGCGCCCGCGCGCGGCGACAGCTTTGACGCGCTGTTCGCCGACAGCGCCGACCGGCCGCAGCGCCCGATCGATCCGCTCGCACCGTGCAGCGTGCAGTACACTTCCGGCACCACGTCGCGGCCGAAGGCGGTGCTGTGGACGCATGCCAACGCGCTGTGGGGCGCCAAGATCAACGCCGCGCATCAGGATCTGCACGCGAGCGACGTGCACCAGACCTATCTGCCGCTGTTCCACACCAACGCGCTGGCCTATTCGATGCTGGCGATCCTGTGGGTCGGCGGCACCTGCGTGATCCAGCCGCGCTTCTCGGCGAGCCGGTTCTGGCCGGTGGCGATCGAGCACGGCTCGACCTGGACCTCGACGATCCCGTTCTGCATGAAGGCGCTGCTGGAGCACGAAGTGCCGAAGCACCACAAGTTCCGGCTCTGGGGCACTGCCGTGAACGAGCCGCCGGCCTTCGCCGTATTCGGCATCAAGATCATCGGTTGGTGGGGCATGACCGAGACCATCACTCACGGCATCATCGGCGAGGTCGACCAGCCCAACCCCCCGATGTCGATCGGCCGCGCCGCGCCGGAATACGAAATCCGCATCACCAACGATGATGGCACACCGACCGGCGTCGGCGAGACCGGCAATCTCCTGATCAAGGGCGTTCCCGGCCTGTCGCTGTTCGCCGAATATCTGCACAACGAGAAAGCCACGCGCGAGAGTTTTGACGAGCACGGCTATTTCATCACCGGCGACCGCGTCACGATGCTGGAGCGCGGCTATATCAAGTTCGGCGACCGCTCCAAGGACATGCTGAAGGTCGGCGGCGAGAATGTCGCCGCCTCCGAGATCGAGCAGGTGATTGCGGTGGTGCCGGGCGTGCGCGAGGCTGCCGTGGTCGCGAAGAAGCATCCGATGCTGGACGAGGTGCCGGTCGTCTTCATCATCCCGCAAACCGGCGTCGCGGCCTTGCCGGCGGACCTGCACGACAAGGTCATGACCGCCTGCCGCTCCGCGCTCGCCGACTTCAAGGTGCCGCGCGAGATCCGCTTCGTCGACGAGATGCCGCGGTCGACGCTGGAGAAGGTCGCGAAGGCGGAGCTGAGAAAGATGCTGGAATAAGACCCCGCCCTGTCATTGCGAGGAGCGGAGCGACGAAGCAATGACAATGATCTCTCAATTCACCTCGAACCGGATCGGCAGCTTCTTCGGGCCATTCACAAAATAGGCCTGCGTCATCTTCACCTCGCCGTCGAGCGACAGCGATTTCAGGTGCGGCAGCAGCACCTCGAACAGGATGCGCATCTCGAGCTTGGCGAGATACTGGCCGAGGCAGAGATGCGCGCCATAACCGAACGCGACGTGGCGATTGGGCTTGCGGTCGCTGCGGAAGCGATCGGGCTCCTCGAACACCTCCTCGTCGCGATTGCCCGAGGCGTAGCACAGCATCAGCCAATCGCCCTTGGCGATCTTGCGGCCGCCAAGCTCGGTGTCGGCGGTGGCCGAGCGCATGAAATGCTTGACCGGCGTCATCCAGCGGATCGACTCGTCGACCAGGCCCGGGATCAATTCCGGGTTGGCCTTCACCTTGGCGAATTCCGCGGGATCCCTGGCAAGCGCCCAGATCGCGCCCGCGGTCGAGGATGAGGTGGTGTCGTGGCCGGCGGTGGCGACGATCATGTAGTAGCTGGTCTGATCGTGCTCCGGCATGTAGTCGCCGCCGATCTTCGCATTGGCGATGACGGTGGCGAGATCGTCGCGCGGGTTCTGGCGGCGATCCTCGGTGATCTTGCGGAAGTAGGCGGAGAAGTCGGCGATGATCGCCTGCAGCATCACCGAGACCTGCTCCGCGCTGAGCGCGTCGCGGACGCGTGCCGTGTCGGGATCCTGCGGGCCGAACAGCTCCTGCGTCAGCTTGAGCATGCGCGGCTCGTCCGCCTCGGGTACGCCGAGGATCTCCATGATGACGTGCAGGGGATAGCCGAGCGCGACGTCCTCGACGAAATCGCAGGCGCCGCCACGGTCGAGCATGCGCCGCACGGTCGAGCGCGCGATCTCGCGGACGCGGCCCTCGAACTTGCCGAGATTATTCGGCATGAACCAGCCCTGCGTCAGCGCGCGGTATTTCGGATGGTCGGGCGTGTCCATCTGCACCAGCGAGCGCACCAGATTGGGTCCGCCGGTGATCTTGCGAACGCGCTCCTCGAGCGCCCGGTTCGTCAGCGTGGTCGGCCGGTCGGCATTGTGGAACAGGTCGTTCTGCCGGCTGATCGCCTGGATATGCGCGTGCTTGGTCACCACCCAGAACGGATCGAACTTCTCCGGTCGCGCGATGCCGAGCGGATTGTTGGCGCGCAGCCAGCGGTAGCTGTTGTGAATGCGATCGTCGGCATAGGCGACGGGATCGACGAGGGTTGCCGCGATGTCGGCGGGGATTTCGATATCCCCGGTCGTTGCCGTGTCCATGTTCGTCCTCACCTGTCCCAGCATCGGTCGTGCCGATGATCCCCGAAATCTAGGCGGAGGCAAGGACAAAGGACTTGCGTTGATTGGCTAAAAGTCTCGCCGCACGCGCTATTGCGCGGCGTGACGGCGAGGGCTCAATAATGCCCGAACGCCACCGGGCGGAACGCCTGCAGCAATTGCTGGTCGAGCTTGCCGCCCATCTCCTCCATCATGGAGAACGCCTTGGCGTGGGTGAACTGCAGCCTGTAGGCACGCTTCTCGACCAGCGCGGCATAGACGTCGACGATCGTGGTGACGCGGACGATGTCGCTGATCTGGTTGCCGCTCAGACCGTTCGGATAGCCGGTGCCGTCGAGGAATTCGTGATGATGCAGGATCACGTCGAGCATTTCCGGCGGGAAGCCGCCCTGCGCCGACAGCGCCTCGTAGCCGCGGCGCGGATGCTCGCGCATCTCGGCCATCTCCTCGACCGTCAATGCGCCGGGCTTGTCGAGCAGCGCGACCGGAATGAAAGCCTTGCCGACATCGTGCAGCAACGCGGCGCGCGCGAGCCGGCGCTGGTCGTCCTCGCGCATGCCGAGATGCTGCGCGAATGCAACCGCAAAGCCGGTCACGAACAGGCAATGGCGATAGGTCTCCTGGTGATGGCAGCCGACCGTGGTCAGCCACTCGCGCAGCGAGTTGTGCTTGATCGCCTTGAGGATCTTGTTTTCGGCGGCAACGATGTCCTCGAACTTGAGCGGCTCGCCGGCGCGCATCCGCTCGAACATCTTGACCATCACGGCATGCGCGGCCTCGACGCCGCGGTTGAGCGCCTTGCCGCGATCGGTCTCGTCATAGCCGCTGTTGTCGGGAAATGCGGCGCGGATGCGCTGCAAGAGGCCGCGCGCATCGAACGGCCGCGAGATCGTGTCGGTGGCGCCGAGCGCCCAGGCCTGCATCGAGGCATGGTGCAGCGCATCCGCCAGCACGAACAGCCGCGGCATCTCGCGATAGGCGTCGGCCTGCAGCTTGGCGCGAACGATTTGCACGGCTTCAGGCGAGCGCAGGTTGATGTCGACGACGATACCGGAGAGATCGTGGGCCGGCTGCTCGGGAATATCCGACGTCAGAACGGTATCGACCTCGCCCACCGCACGCAGGATGCTGGCGAGTTCGTTGCTTTGATCGCTTCGATCTGACGCCAGCAGGAGACGGCGCTTCGAAGTCTGGTTATTGGCCAAGGCAGTCATGGAATCCCCGTCGCGGTAACGACCGATGCCGACGCTACCTGACGATGCGTTCCCTCCGGCTTAATGGGGATGCTGAACGGCGGTTAAGCGAAATGGATACAATTTGATGGATCGCGGATTCCGCCAGCAAGGCGGCGCGGAAATCAATCCGGACGCGGGCATCGCGGGCGGATGATGAATTTTTGCAGGTCAAAGATGCAGATGCCGCCATGACCTGCCGAGCCCATGACCTGCCGAACCCCGGGCACAAAAAAAGCCGGAGAGCGATCCGCTCTCCGGCGTTTCGTTGGTTCAAGCGGTTACGCCTTCATCGCAGCCTTGACGGCCTCCGCGGTGATCGGCAGGCCGCGGACACGTGCGCCGACCGCATTGAAGACGGCGTTGCCGATCGCCGGCGCCACCACCGTCACCGCGGGCTCGCCGACGCCTGTCGCCTTCTCGCCATTGGCGATGACGTTGACCGCGACTTCCGGCAGCTGGCTCATCCGAAGCGGCGTGTAGCTGTCGAAGTTGGTCTGCTCGATGCCGCCGTCCTTCAACGTCGCCTTCTCGAACAGCGCCAGTGACATGCCCCACAGCGCCGCGCCCTCGACCTGGGCCCGGATGCCGTCGGGATTCACCTGCGTACCAACGTCGGTCGCAACCGTCAGCTTCTTCACCGTCACCTCGCCCGAGGGGGCGACCGCGACGTGGGCGACGCAAGCGGTCCAGCTCGCCGTGGCGCGCTCCTGCGACGACACGCAGGCAACGCCCATGCCTTCGCCCTTGGGCAGCTTCTTGGTGCCGTAACCGGCGAGACCCATCGCCGCGAGCAAGGTGTTACGGAGACGCTGCGCGCCGCCGTCGTTCTTGCCCTTGCCGTCGAGCAGCTCGACCCGAAGCAGGGCCGGATCCTTGCCGGTCGCATGGGCGATCTCGTCGACCATGCTTTCGACCGCCCAGAACGTCCAGCCCGGCGCCACCGAGCGGAGCTGACCGGACGGGGTGGCGTTGTGCGCCATCTCGTTCTTGATCGCCCGCACATAGTGGTTGGGTACGGTGTAGAAGAAGTCCGAGCCGTTGACGGTGAACGCGTCGAGCGGCCCCTTCTTGTCGACCGAGGGCGACAGGAAGTCGGGGATGCCCCAACGCTGGGTCGGCCAGGCAGAGACGACATCGTGGCTCAATGCGACGAGTTTGCCGTCGCCGTCCACGCCGGCCTTCACCTTCTGGTAGGTCAGCGGACGCGAGAAATCCATCGTCATGTCGTTCTCGCGCGTGTAGATGACCTTGACCGGCTTGCCGACGGCCTTGGCCGCCTGCACCGCCGGCACCATCATGTCGGCGTCGAGACGCCGGCCGAAGCCGCCGCCCAGCCACATCTGGTGCATCACCACGAACTTCGGATCGATCCCCGCAGCGCCGGCCGCGATCGCACCGGAGCGCGTCGCGAACTGGTTGCCGGAATAGATGTGCAGGATGTCGCCCTTGAACTCCGCGGTGGCGTTCATCGGCTCCATCGGGGCGTGGATGTTGATGTTGGTGGTGTATTCCGCCTCCAGCACCTTGGCCGCCGTGCCGAAGGCCGCATTCGGATCGCCGTCCTTGACGAAGAACTGGCCGGAATCGCTCAGACCCTGCAGCCGCTTGGCTTCGGTGAGCAGCGATTCGCTGGACAGCTTGGCGTTCGGGCCGCCATCGTAATCGATCTTCAGCGCCGCCGCCGCCTTCTTGGCGTTGGCATAAGTGTTGGCGACCGCGACGACCCAGCCGGTGGTGGTCGTGGTCTTGTCGTCCAGCGTGACGGCCTTGATGAAGCCCGGCACCTTCTTGGCCGCGGCGTCGTCCACCGACTTCACGGTGGCGCCGTAGCGGACCGGCGGGGTGACCAGCGCGCCGTAGACCATGCCCGGCAGCATCACGTCGATGCCGTATTTGGCCGTACCGTTTACCTTCAACGGAATGTCGAGCTGCGGCACCGAGACGCCGATCATGGTGTACTGATCCGGCGACTTCAGCTTGATCGCCTTCAGGTCGTCCGCCGTGAAGGTCTTGGTCGCCTTGCCGCTCTTCACCACTTCGGCGAACGACATCGACTTCTTCGACTTCGGATGGCTGATCTTGGAATCGCGCACCACCAGCTCGCCGGCGGGCACGCCCATCGAGGCTGCCGCCGCCTCGGTCAATGCGATGCGGCCGGCAGCGCCGGCGCGGCTCATGGCGTCGAAGTTCATCATCGTCGACCAGCTGCCGCCGGTGATCTGCGCGCCCAGCACGGGATCGTTGAACTTCGGATCGTTGGATGCGAGCTGGACCCGCATGTCCTTCCAGTTCGCGCCGAGCTCTTCAGCCACGATCTGCGCCATCGTCGAGGCGACGTGCTGGCCCATGTCGGCCTTGCCGCAGGTCACGGTGACGAGACCATCGGGCGCGATCGCGTACCAGACGCTCGGTTCGAAGTTGGCAGGTGCGGGCGCCGCGAGTACCTGGTCGATGCCGGACCCGGCATAGCCGAGCACGAGACCGGTTGCAGCGGTGCCGACCATGAAGGAACGGCGGCTGAGGTCGGTCGTCTCGGGCGTGAGGTTTTTCACGTGCTTGTTCATGTGGCCCTCCGCTCGGATCCGGTGGCCGATGCGGTGCGCATGTCGGACGCAGCGCGCATGATCGCCTTCTGGATACGTGAATAGGTCATGCAACGGCAGAGATTGCCGTCCATATGCGCGACCACTTCTTCCTTGGTCGGGTTGGTGTTCTTCGAAAGCAGCGCCGCCGCCTGCATGATCTGGCCGGACTGGCAGTAGCCGCATTGCGGCACCTGCTCGGCGACCCAAGCCTTCTGCAAGGGATGTTCGCCCTTGGCGGAGAGGCCTTCGATGGTGGTGATCTTCTTGCCGACGGCGTCGGCGAGCGAGGTCTGGCAGGACCGCACCGCTTCGCCGTTGAGGTGAACTGTGCAGGCGCCGCACAGACCGGCGCCGCACCCAAATTTGGTGCCCGTCATCTGCAATTGCTCGCGGATGACCCAAAGCAGCGGCGTGTCATTGGCCGCCTCGACGGACATATTCCGTCCGTTGATATTGAGATTTGGCATCTCTCTCCCCTTCCGGTGTAGGAAGCCGCTTACGGCGGCAACTCACTGTTGGGTCTTGGCTGGCGCCCACCGGGTAAGCGAACAGTTGCCGAAACAATGATCCGGTTCCCGGCTGGAGGCAATCCAATTTGGAATTGCTCGAAAAGAATAAATCTCGGAAACTGGCAGTTGTGCGATGCGGTAACAGCATGAAGCTTTTGAAATGCCAGTATTGATGCCGTATCGATCACTCCTACCAAGGTCGGTAGCGCTGCCAGACCTCGCATCGACAACAGAAGGAGCCCGTCAATGGCCAAGCTCAACCGCAGCGGCGTCGATATCTATTATGAGATTCACGGCAGCGGCCCGCCTTTGATCCTCACCCACGGCTATTCGTCGACCTCTGCAATGTGGCAGGGCCAGATCGAGGCGCTGTCGAAGCGGCACAAACTGATCCTGTGGGACATGCGCGGGCACGGCCAGTCCGACTATCCCGACAATCCCGATGCCTATAGCGAAGCACAGACGGTCGGCGACATCGCCGCCCTGCTCGACGCCGCCGGCGCCGAAACGGCTGTTGTCGGCGGCCTGTCGCTTGGCGGCTACATGTCGCTCGCCTTCCATCGCGCGCACCCTGCGCGGGTGCGTGCGCTGCTGATCATCGACACCGGCCCGGGATTCAAGAAGGACGATGCCCGCGAGGTCTGGAACAAGCGCGCCCGCGACACCGGCGACCGCTTCGATCGCGAAGGGCTCGACGTGCTGAAGTCCTTGAGCGCCGAGCGCGCATCGGTCACCCACCGCAACGCCAAGGGCCTCGCGCTCGCCGCGCGCGGCATGCTGGCACAGCGCGATGCCCGGGTGATCGAGTCACTGCCTGATATCAAGGTGCCGTCGCTGGTTGTGGTCGGCGCCGACGACACGCCGTTCCTGGCGGCGTCCGACTACATGGCGGCAAAGATCCCGGGCGCGCAGAAGGCGGTGATCCCCAACGCAGGCCATGCCGTCAACATCGACCAGCCGCAGGCCTTCATCGATGCCGTGCTGCCGTTCCTCGACGGTCTCGCGGCGAACGCGCCCGGAAAGGCCGTCTCATGAAGACGATCGTCGTGGCTCTGTTGCTGACGGCGGCCGCGACCGACGCGAACGCCCAGAAGGCACGGCTGTTCGCCGACCCGGCCACGCCGACCTTCACCGCGACGCTGTCCAACCACACGCCGCTGGTGTTCGGTATGGGCGTCGCGGACGCGCAACGCGCGCTCGGCACACCCCTCACCTATGTCCGCGGGCGGCCCGGCAACGAGATCTTCCTGACCTTCCGCGACCTCGGCGGCAGCGGGCTGTTCCCGCACCATGACCGTCTCTTCCTGCAATTCCGCAAGCACCGGCTGACCGGCTGGAAGGCCGACTGGGGCGAGAACTGGATGTGGCGCTAACCTCTCGAACCAGCCACCGACATCTTCATGCAACCCCCAACGACAAGGATGGACCATGGGACAAGACATCAGACTGAAGGCTTCGGACGGATTTGAGCTCGGCGCCTATCGCGCCGATCCCACCAGTGCGCCGAAGGGCGCTGTGGTCGTGATCCAGGAGATATTTGGCGTCAACCACCACATCCGCGCGGTCTGCGACCGGCTGGCGAAGGAGGGCTATGTCGCGATTGCGCCCTCGATCTTCGACCGCATCACGCCGAACTTCCAGAGCGGCTACTCACCCGATGAAGTCGCCGAGGCGCGAAAGTTCGTCGCCAACCCCGACTTTCCCGCGATGCTGCGTGACAGCCAGGCGGCGATCGACGCGGTGAAATCCGTCGGGCCGGTCGGCATCATCGGCTTCTGCCTTGGCGGCAGCATCGCCTATGCGGCCGCCACCAAGCTGACCGGGCTCTCGGCCGCGATCGGCTATTACGGCGGCGCTATCATCCGCTTCGCCGACGACAAGCCGGACGTGCCGACGCAGCTGCATTTCGGCGAGAAGGATGCCGGCATTCCCTTAAGCGACGTCGAGACCATCAAGTCGAAGCGGCCCGAGGTCGAGGTCTTCATCTATCCCGGCGCGCAGCACGGCTTCCATTGCGACGAGCGCGCCAGCTACGACAAGCCGAGCGCCGACATCGCCTGGCCGCGCAGCATGGAATTTTTCGGGAAGCATTTGAAGAAGTGACGCTGCAAACGTCATTCCGGGATGGTGCGCAAGCACCAGACCCGGAATCTCGAGATTCCGGGTTCGATGCTGCGCATCGCCCCGGAATGACGAAGGACGCAGTCCTTCGTCAGAACCAGCGCTCGCCGACGAACACCGTATCACCCGGGCTCATCGGCGTGCCCAGCGGCACCACGAAGCGGCCGGCGCCGGACGCGTCGGTGTGGGTCAGCGTCACGCTGTCGCGCTTGGCCCGCGGCGAGAAACCGCCGGCGATCGCGACCGCGCTCTCGACGGTCATGTTCGGCACATAGGGATATTGGCCGGGGGCCTGGACTTCGCCGAGGATGAAGAACGGCCGGTAGGATTCGATCTCGACCGCCACCGAAGGCTCGCGGATGAAGCCGTTGCGCAGCCGCGCCGAGATTTCACCGGCGAGCCCGGCCGGTGTGCGGCCACGCGCCGGCACCGAGCCGATCAACGGCATGGTGATCGCGCCCGCAGCGTCGATCGCGTAGGAGTTGGTCAGGCCTTCCTGGCCATAGACCACGACGCGGAGCTTGTCGCCCGGGCCGAGATGATAGGAGTTGTCGTAACCGGCGGGCCCACCCGGGGCGGCGGCATAGACGACCGGGGCGGCGACCGGCGCGGCATAGCCATATCCAGGGGAAGCGCTGGCGAAGGCGGAACGCAATGCGCTGATGGCACCGCCGCCTCCCTCGGCAACCGGAGCAGGCGCGTAGGCCGGACCATAGGTGACGGCATCGACGCCTTGCGGGCCGACCGCGACGGGACCCGACGTGCTCATGCAGCCAGACAGCGCGAGCGCAGCCACAACGGCAGTGATCGGCAATCGTAACGCGCGTGCAACCGGCACCGGACCTATCCCTCAACGGCGAGACAGGCCCAGTCTTGCACCACTTATGGTTAACAAAGAGTTTGCGCGGCCCGAGTGGGGAGCCGGAAGGCCCGCCTCCCCATCGATTTAACGCAAGGCCGATGCGATCAGGCGGCTGTGACGCCGACGCCGATCGGGCACGACACGCCGGTGCCGCCGAGCCCGCAATAGCCCGCCGGATTCTTGGCGAGGTATTGCTGATGGTAGTCCTCGGCGAAATAGAACTCGCCTGACGGTGCGATCTCCGTCGTGATCGCGCCGAGCCCCTTGGCGGCGAGCGCCTTCTGATACACCGCCTGCGACGCATCGGCTGCTTTGCGCTGCGCGTCGCTGAACGTGTAGATGGCGGAACGATACTGCGTGCCGATGTCGTTGCCCTGGCGCATGCCCTGCGTCGGGTTGTGGTTCTCCCAGAACGTCTTCAGCAGCTTCTCGTAGGGAATCTTCTTTGGGTCGAACACGACCAGCACGACTTCGGTATGGCCGGTGCGCCCCGAGCACACCTCTTCATAGGTCGGGTTCGGCGTGTGGCCGCCGGCGTAGCCGACCGCAGTGGTGTAGATCCCGTCGCCGAGTTCCCAGAACTTGCGTTCCGCGCCCCAGAAGCAGCCGAGCCCGAACACCGCCTGCTCGAGGCCCTGCGGATAGGGCGGCGTCAATTTACTGCCATTGACGAAATGCGTGGTCGCAGTCGGGATCGGCGTCGCGCGGCCCGGCAGCGCCTCGGCGGCGCTTGGCAACGCGGTGGTCTTGCGCATGAACAACATGGATACCTCCAGGCGGGACATCGGCCGACGCGGGCTGCGGCCTGCGGGCCGGCTGTCACCTATATATGTCCTTACGCAGATGATGGCAGCCCCGTTACTGATGGCTGCGGCCACCAGGGCTGCAGCGAGCTCAGTCGCGTGCGTAACCGATCAGCGGCTTGCGCGGCCGGAACAGGATCATCAGGAGGATGCCGGCAATGCCGAGCACCGCGAACACCGGCTGCTCCAGGAGCACGCGGATCACATCGTTCCAGAGCCAGGGCGCGAAGCGGTCCACCCAGGCATGGAACGCCTGCTGGCTCGACTGGTGGATATCGTTCCAGAACTGGCCGAATTGGGTGAACCGCAGGCTCTGGTCGGCGACGTAGCGGGCCCCGTCATAGACCATGAAGATGAAGCTGCCAGCGAGCAGCAAAAGGCCGATCAGACGGAAAAAGCCGCGGATCATGCGTCACCCAAACTCCCTGTCGCGCCCCACGCGTCGTCAGGCCTTACCGGGCGCCCCCCGGAAATTCAACCTCTTCAGCGGCTTATCCGGCCCCTGGAGGCCGATTTCAGGCCCTTTTTCGGTCCCGAAAGCGTTGACGCTATCGCCTGCGCCATCTATAAGACCGGCCGATGGCGGCGGGCGCAATCCTGCCGCCGCTGTTCTTTGGACAGTGCCGCATGCGGGGGCAGCAGTTTTGCGCTCTTCGTATGGCCGCCTCAAGGACACCCAAGTCAATACCTTGGACAAATACATCAGAGTTGAGATTTGAACCGGCCGGTGCGCGCAAGCCCGACCACTGAGCGATCACCGCCGAAGGACAGTTAGAGAACCATGGCCAACACCACCTCCGCCAAGAAGGCGACCCGCAAGATTGCCCGCCGCACCATCGTCAACAAGTCGCGTCGCACCCAGATGCGTGGCGCGGTGCGCACCGTCGAGGAAGCGATCAAGAGCGGCGACCGCGAGGCGGCACTCAAGGCGATGCGCAAGGCCGAGCCCGAGCTGATGAAGGCAGCGCAGCGCAACATCATTCACAAGAACCTCGCGAGCCGGAAGGTGTCGCGCCTCACGCAGAGCATCGCCAAGCTCGCGAAGTAACAAGCCGGCCGGCGTGCCGGCCAATCGAGCTGACTGAAGAACACATTTGTCACGAAGCCCGGCTCGCGCCGGGCTTTTTGTTTTTGTCTCGACTTTTGTCGTGGAAGTTTCGTAGCGCGAGAACAGTTCGCGTTGCCGCGCAACGAACTGCGTGTCATGTTTCGTCGCGTCCGTAGTTCTACCGGCAAATATGCTTAACGCAGCGCACTCGCCCAGAGATTGTTCTGCGCTAAGCTAGATAGATGGAATAGCGCGCGAACATTTCGCGTTGAAAATTGCGAGGCGGGGTTACCCTGCAAAAGTAATCGAGAAAAATGACGTCTCGCGAATTACTTATGCACATAGCGCTGAACAGCGATTGGAAAAATGACCGGCGCGAGACCAAATGTAAATTTTCTATGAAAAATTTTTGGTATTGCACCGTCGTTTGTGACACGCGTGAATCTGTGCGCTGATTCAAAAACTTGCTTTCGCAACTCAGCATAGGCAACGCCGCAACAGTCGTGAAGAGTCTCGATCCCCGTCGATTCCACGGATTGTCAGGAAATGCGCTTGGTGTATTTATTTCTTGTTCGCGACGCCCACGGCTCTCCAGATCAGCGCGGTTTGAGACCCAGGGGCGGACGCACAAATCGGCGGCGGTATGTGCGTTAGCGACGCTCTCCAAGCGAAGCTAGATTGACAACTCATAGCGATATGAGGACGGACGACCTGTGTCAAAATATCTCCGGCGATGTCCCCGGCAATTTGGGGGATCGAACAAGAGAGACCAGGACGTCAGTCGGAATCTGGCAGCGGGAACGCGGAGCAAGTGAACGGGTTGACGACGACACGGCGGCGGCGAAGCGCCGGGCATTTCGGTGTTCGGTAGCGGCAGTTCGAATTTAAGACACCAGCAAGCTGACAACTTGCCGCGATACGTCGCGGTGGGAGGGGGAGGACTTATGCCTTACGGTATCATCACTGCAGTCGAACCAACGACAGCCGAAGTGCAGATCTCCAGTGGTGCCGTAATCAACCCCTCGGACGTTGGCTCTTACCCGCAGAGCCCGTCGAGTACGCGCTGACCTCGCGGGACGCATCTTCTCCAAACAGCTGATCTGTCGCGTGGCGCATGGCCGCCGCACGGGAGAGCCATGTCCGGAGCAGACCGCGCCCCGCTAGAGGTCGCGTCGTGGCAGCAAACCTGCACGGCGCTTTCGCAATCATCATCTCTCAGTTTTGGAAAAGTACGAAGGCAATGACGAACACGGAACAGGATCGCTGGTCGCGGGTGAAGGGACGTTTGCGGACGAGCGTTGGCGAGGACGTCTACACGAGCTGGTTCGCGCGGATGGATCTGGAGAGCGTGCACGATGAGAGCGTGCACCTGTCGGTTCCGACCCGGTTCCTCAAGAGCTGGATCCAGGCGCATTACGCCGACCGCGTGCTGACCTGCTGGCAGGCCGAGATGCCCGAAGTGCATCGCATCGACCTCACGGTGCGCTCCGCGATCCGTGCGATGGCGCCGGTGAAGGAAGCGGTTGCGCCGGTCGAGATGCGCCGTGTCGAGCGCACCGACGGCCGCCCCGCGCCGGAACTGCGGTCGGTTGCGACCGCGCCGGTGTCGGCCAGCCATGACGCGCTCGGCGGCTCGCCGCTCGATCCGCGCCTGACCTTTGCAAGCTTCGTCGTGGGCCGTTCCAACACGCTGGCCCATGCGGCTGCGCGCCAGGTCGCTGAGGGACGCCGCGGCGATCCCGTGATGTTCAACCCGCTCTACATCCATGCCGGCGTCGGCCTCGGCAAGACGCATCTGCTGCAGGCGGTGACCTGGGCCGGCAATTCCGGCGGCGAGCGCAAGGTGCTGTATCTGACCGCCGAGAAGTTCATGTACGGCTTCGTCGCGGCGCTGAAGACGCAGACGGCGCTGGCGTTCAAGGAAGCGCTGCGCGGCATCGACGTGCTTGTCATCGACGATCTGCAGTTCCTGCAAGGCAAGTCGACGCAGGCCGAGTTCTGCCACACGCTGAACGCGCTGATCGATGCTGGCCGCCAGGTCGTGATCGCGGCCGACCGTCCGCCGTCGGATCTGGAGAGCCTCGACGACCGCGTGCGCTCGCGGCTCGCCGGCGGCCTCGTGGTCGAGATGGGCTCGCTCGGCGAGGAACTGCGGCTTGGCATCCTCAAGTCGCGCGTCGCCGCAGCCCGCGTCCACCACGCAAGCTTCGACGTGCCGGAGGAAGTGCTCGACTATCTGGCGCGCACCATCACCCATAACGGCCGCGACCTCGAAGGCGCGATCAATCGCCTCTTGGCGCACTCCAAGCTCAACAACCAGCCGGTGACGCTGGAGATGGCCGAGCGTGAGGTGCGCGACCTGATCCGCCCGCAGGAGCCGAAGCGGATCAAGATCGAGGACATCCAGCGCGTGGTCGCCCGGCAGTACAATGTCAGCCGCTCCGACCTGCTGTCGTCGCGCCGTACCGCCAATGTGGTGCGCCCGCGCCAGGTTGCGATGTATCTGGCGAAGACGCTGACCCTGCGCTCGCTGCCGGAGATCGGCCGCAGGTTCGGCGGCCGCGACCACACCACGGTGCTGCACGCCGTGCGCAAGATTGAGGCGCTGGTCGCCAAGGACACGGCGCTGTCGGAGGAAGTCGAATCGCTGAAGCGTCAGCTCCAGGAATAGACTTCCGTCGCGAGCCTCGCCGGTTCGGTCGCCCTCTCCTTTGCCGCAAGGGGGAGGGCGACCCATTTGGGGACCCAAAACGTGGGGAACAGACGCCGTCTCCCTTGCGCCAGCGCGCCATCCGCGCCACCTTGCGGTCCCCCCGTGGGTTTGATCAAATCCGGTATTGATCCGACTTTTCGGGTTTCCGACGCCGCGATGCTGCCTGAACGGCCGCCCGGCTTTTCCATCTGAGGGATCTGGCGGGTATTGCAATGAAGGTCACCGTCGAGCGCGCGCAACTCCTGAAATCGCTGGGTCACGTTCACCGCGTGGTCGAGCGCCGCAACACCATCCCGATCCTCGGCAACGTATTGATCCGCGCCGAGGGCGCCAAATTGTCGCTGAAGGCGACCGACCTCGATCTCGAGGTGACGGAAACCCTGGCGGCCGAGACCGGAACCGCCGGCTCGACCACGGTGCCCGCGCACATGTTCTACGACATCGTCCGCAAGCTGCCCGACGGCTCGCAGATCGTGCTTGAGGCCGACGGCGACCGCTCGGTGCTCGCGGTGCGCGCCGGCCGCTCGCGCTTCACGCTGCAGACCCTGCCCGAGAGCGATTTCCCCGGCCTTGCCGCCGGCGACATGACGCATTCGTTCTCGCTGCCGGCATCCGACATCAAGCGCCTGATCGACCGCACCCAGTTTGCGATCTCGACCGAAGAGACCCGCTACTACCTCAACGGCATCTATCTCCACGCCGCCGGCAGCGCCAAGGCCGCCACCCTGCGCGGGGTTGCGACCGACGGCCACCGCCTGGCCCAGATCGACCTCGCGCTGCCCAAGGGCGCGACCGGCATGCCCGGCGTGATCGTCCCGCGCAAGACCGTCGGCGAGGTGCAGCGGCTGATCGAGGGTGACGACGCCGAGATCTCGATCGAGCTGTCGGACGGCAAGATCCGCTTCACGCTCGGCAATGTGGTGCTGACCTCGAAGCTGATCGACGGCACCTTCCCGGACTATGGCCGCGTCATCCCGCAGAACAACGACAAGGAACTGGTCGTCGACAAGAAGGATTTCGAGGCCGCCGTCGACCGCGTCTCGACCATTTCCAGCGAGCGCGGCCGAGCCGTGAAGCTGGCTTTGTCCGCCGGCAAGCTGGTGCTCTCGGTCACCAACCCGGATTCCGGCAGCGCCACCGAAGAGCTCGAGGTCGAGTACGCCTCCGACGCGCTCGATATCGGCTTCAACTCGCGCTATCTGCTCGACATCGCCGCCCAGATCGAGGGCGAGGTCGCGGTGCTGAAGCTCGCCGATCCCGGCTCGCCGACCCTGGTGCAGGACAAGGACAGCAAGGGCGCGCTCTACGTGCTGATGCCGATGCGGGTGTGATGATTTCCTCAGCGCGCACAACTGCCCCCTCTCCCCTTGTGGGAGAGGGTGGCGCCGAAGGCGCCGGGTGAGGGGTTGGTGCCGCGCACGCCGCACCATCGCCCGACCGATGAGCGCCTCCGCAGCTTCGCAAAGAAGATGCGCCAGGAGCCAACCGATGCGGAAGCGAAGATGTGGCGCCTGCTCCGAGATCGGCGCCTGTCGCACTTGAAATTCCGAAGGCAAGTTCCATTTCGCAATTACATTCTCGACTTCGCGTGCTTCGAGAAGCGCCTCGTCATCGAGATCGACGGCGGACAGCACGCTTCGTCGCCCCGTGACGCACCCAGAACTGATGCGCTTGCAGCGGAAGGCTTTCAGGTCTTGCGCTACTGGAACAATGACGTATTGCGGACGCCCGGGGCGGTGCTGGAAGACATTATCGCCAAGCTTGCCGAGCTGTGAGATACCCCTCACCCGCCGCCTCACTTCGTGAGGCGCCACCCTCTCCCACAGGGGGAGAGGGGAAGGAAGAGAGATGACCCCGTCCCGCATTCATCGTCTGTCGCTGACGCATTTCCGCAATTACCGGACGGCGACGCTGCAGGTCGCGGGCGACATGGTGGTGCTGGTCGGGCCGAACGGCGCCGGCAAGACCAATTGCATGGAGGCGGTCTCGTTCCTGTCGCCGGGCCGCGGCCTGCGCCGCGCGACGCTGGAGGACATCGCCGACAACCAGGGCGACGGCTCCTGGGCCGTCTCGGCGGAGGTCGAGGGCGCACTCGGCCTCGCCACCCTCGGCACCGGCATCGATCCGCCGGCCGGCGAGACCAGCAACACAAGGCGCTGCCGCATCGACCGCGAGCCCGTGGGTTCCGCGACCGCCTTCGGCGATCATCTGCGCATCGTGTGGCTGACGCCGGCGATGGACGGCCTGTTCATGGGCGCCGCGTCGGAACGCCGGCGCTTCTTCGACCGTCTGGTGCTGGCGATCGATTCCGAGCATTCCAGCCGCGTCTCGGCGCTGGAGCGCTCGCTGCGCTCGCGCAACCGGCTGCTCGAGGTACGCAACTATGACGATCATTGGTGTGACGCGATCGAGCGCGAGACCGCGGAGCTTGCGGTCGCGGTCGCCGCATCGCGCGGCCAGACCGCTGCCAAGCTCGCCGTGATGCTGCGCGAACGCGGCGCGGCCTCGGCCTTCCCGTCCGCCGAGATCATGCTCGACGGCTGGATGGAGAACGCGCTGCTGCAGGAGCCCGCGACCGCCGTGGAGGACCGTTACCGCGAGATCCTGCGCGCCAGCCGGCCACGCGACGCCGCCGCCGGACGCACGCTCGACGGCCCGCATCTGACCGATCTGCAGGTGGTCTACGCGCCGAAGAACATGCCGGCGCGCGACGCTTCGACCGGCGAGCAGAAGGCACTGTTGATCGGGCTGGTGCTGGCGCATGCCACCATGGTCGCGGAGATGACCGGCATCGTGCCGCTGCTGCTGCTCGACGAGGTCGTCGCCCATCTCGATCCCAACAGACGCAAGGCGCTGTTCGAGGAGCTCGCAAGACTCGGCGCTCAGGTCTGGATGACCGGCGCGGACCCTGCCGCGTTCGTCGATATCGGCCCGACGGGGGAGATTTTCGACGTCGAATCCGGCCGCGCCACACGGCGCGGCTGAGGGTGCGAAGCAGGCTCCGAAAGGGCTTCGAATCTGCCTTCGAATCGGGCTTTTCACAGCCCTAGGAATCGGCCTCCGAAGACCTTGAAAAAGGCCTAAAAAATCCTATCTATTCAATACTTTGTGGACACAGACTTTGCGCTAGGCGCAACTCCACTTTCATGGCACAAATAGCGTAATCAGCGCCTCATATTGCGCAGCTGATTCGGGACATCCTCGAAGGCCTCACATGACTGAACCTGCGCGGCAGACCCCTGCCGAATCTGAGCATCCCATTCCGGCCGAATATGGCGCGGAATCGATCCGGGTGCTGAAGGGCCTCGACGCCGTCCGCAAGCGGCCCGGCATGTATATCGGCGACACCGATGACGGGTCCGGCCTGCACCACATGGTCTACGAGGTTGTCGACAACGCGATCGACGAAGCGCTGGCGGGCCATGCCAGCCGCGTGCTGGTCACCCTCAATGCCGACAATTCCGTCACCGTGTTCGACGATGGCCGCGGCATTCCGGTCGACATCCACAAGGGCGAAGGCGTCTCGGCGGCCGAGGTCATCATGACCCAGCTCCATGCCGGCGGAAAGTTCGACCAGAACTCCTACAAGGTCTCCGGCGGCCTGCACGGCGTCGGCGTCTCCGTCGTCAACGCGCTGTCCAGCAAGCTCGGCTTGCGGATCTGGCGCGACGACAAGGAGCACTACATCGAATTCGCGCATGGCGATGCCGTGGCGCCGCTCAAGGTGGTCGGCGATGCCCCGGGCAAGCGCGGCACCGAGGTCACCTTCCTCGCCTCGACCGAGACCTTCAAGAACATCGAATATGATTTCGCGACGCTCGAGCACCGGCTGCGCGAGCTCGCGTTCCTCAATTCCGGCGTCCACATCGTGCTGTCAGACATGCGTCACGCGGTCGAGAAGCGCGAGGAGATGCACTATTCCGGCGGCGTCGAGGAATTCGTCAAATATCTCGACCGCAACAAGAAGGCGATCGTGCCGGCGCCGATCATGGTGCGCTCAGAAGCCAACGGCATCGGCGTCGAGGCTGCGCTGTGGTGGAACGACAGCTACCACGAGAACGTGCTGTGCTTCACCAACAACATCCCGCAGCGTGACGGCGGCACCCATCTGGCCGGCTTCCGCGGCGCGCTGACGCGCCAGGTCAACGGCTATGCCGAGGCCAATGCGAAGAAGGAAAAGATCGCGCTGACCGGCGATGACTGCCGGGAAGGCCTCACCGCCGTTCTCTCGGTGAAGGTGCCCGATCCGAAGTTCTCGTCGCAGACCAAGGACAAGCTGGTGTCCTCGGAGGTTCGACCCGTGGTCGAGAACGTCCTCAACGAGGCGCTCGCCGCCTGGTTCGAGGAGAATCCGAAGGAAGCCAAGGAAATCGTGGGCAAGGTGATCCAGGCCGCCGCAGCCCGCGAGGCTGCGCGCAAGGCCCGCGAACTGACGCGCAAGAACCCGCTCAGCGTCTCCTCGCTGCCCGGCAAGCTCGCCGACTGCCAGGAGAAGGATCCGGCCAAGTCCGAACTGTTCATCGTCGAGGGTGACTCGGCAGGCGGCAGCGCCAAGCAGGGCCGCAACCGTGAGTTCCAGGCGGTGCTGCCGTTGCGCGGCAAGATCCTCAATGTCGAGCGCGTGCGCCCCGACAAGATGCTGTCGTCCGAGCAGATCGGCACCCTGATCACCGCGCTCGGCACCGGCATCAGCGACGATTTCTCGGTCGACAAGCTGCGCTACCACAAGATCATCGTGATGACCGACGCCGACGTCGACGGCGCCCATATCCGCACGCTGCTGCTGACGTTCTTCTATCGTCAGATGCGCTCGATCATCGATGGCGGCTTCCTCTATATCGCCCAGCCGCCGCTCTATAAGGTCTCGCGCGGCAAGTCCGAGCAGTATCTGAAGGACGAGCGCGCGCTCGAGGATTATCTGATCTCAACCGGGCTCGACGAATGCGTCTTCAAGCCGGCCTCCGGCGAAGACCGCTCGGGCCGCGATCTGCTGTCGCTGGTCGAAGACGCGCGGGTGATCCGCTCCGTGCTGCGCAACCTGCACAGCCGCTACAATCGCGCGGTCGTCGAGCAGGCCGCGATCGCGGGTGTGCTGAGCCCCAGGATCACCGGCGAGATCGCGACCGCCAACTCGGCGGCGGAATACATCGCCAAACGGCTGGACGCCGTGGCCGAAGAGGTCGAGCGCGGCTGGGTCGGCACCTTTACGGAAGGCCACGGCTTCCAGTTCGAGCGCACCGTACGCGGGGTCAGGGAAGTGGCCGTGATCGACGACGCCTTCCTCGGCTCGGCCGACGCACGCAAGCTCGATGAATACGCGACCAAGCTGCAAGAGATCTACGTTCGCGCGGGCAAGCTGCGGCGCAAGGATGCCGAGCAAATGATCCATGGTCCGGTCGATCTGTTCGAGGCCGTGACCGACGCCGCCCGCAAGGGCATCTCGCTGCAGCGCTACAAAGGTCTCGGCGAGATGAACCCGGAACAGCTGTGGGAGACCACGCTGGACACCGAGGCGCGCTCGCTGCTCCAGGTGAAGGTCAAGGAGGTCGACGAGGCCGACGATATCTTCACCAAGCTGATGGGCGACGTGGTCGAACCGCGCCGCGACTTCATCCAGGAAAACTCGCTCAGCGCCACCATCGACATCTAGGACGCTGCTGCGGCGCGTTGCAGCAGCGTCATTGCAAGCCACCTCCGTCACCTGGAGACCGTTCCAGCACGATGACGTATCCGTGACAGCGCGATCGACACCGTCGCGCGGCTACCTTTCGGGTGGATGCTGCGCCGGGAATTGTGTTACGGTGCCGGACGGCCATTGATTCCGTTATGGAATTTCGCGTGGCCGAGTTTGAATCCAAGTCTGAATGATGCGTTAGGGGACATTCCGCGTGCCGCCGATCCAATACATCGTCGAGGGCGGCCGCCGCCTTTCGGGCACCATCGAGCCGTCGGGCAACAAGAACTCCGCGCTGCCGATCATCGCAGCTGCCCTGCTCACCGAGCATCCGGTCACGCTGACCAACGTGCCGCGCATTCGCGACACCGAAACGCTGGTCGAGCTGTGCCGTTCGGTCGGCGCCAGCGCCGAATGGACCGAGCGCAACACGCTGCAGATCCACGCCAGGGAAATCCGCGCCGCCGATCTCGATCCGGCGCTGTGCGCGCGCATCCGCGCCTCGATCCTGCTGGCAGGTCCGCTGCTGGCCCGCTGCGGCGAAGTCGCGCTGCCGCCGCCCGGCGGCGACGTGATCGGCCGGCGCCGGCTCGATACGCATTTTCTGGCCTTCGAGCAGCTCGGCGCCACGGTCACCGCGACGCACCGGCTCGAATTCCGCGCCTCGCGTCTGAAGGGCGCCGACGTGTTCCTCGACGAGCCCAGCGTCACAGCGACGGAAAACGCACTCGTTGCCGCGGTCGCCGCCCGCGGCACCACCTATCTGCGCAACGCGGCCTCCGAGCCGCATGTGCAGGACCTCGCCAATTTCCTGATCGCGCTCGGCGCCAAGATCGAAGGCGTCGGCACCAACACCATCATCGTGCACGGGCCGGCGACGCTCGGCAGCGCGACCTTCGCGATCCAGCCCGACCATATCGAGGTCGGATCGCTGATCGGGCTCGCCGCGGTGACGCGTTCGCCGCTGCGCATCGCGCGCGCCGGCGTCGAGCATCTGCGTTCGATCCGGATGGGCTTTGAGCGACTCGGCATCGTCTGCGGCGTCGAGGGCGACGACCTCGTCGTGCCGTCGAACCAGACCATGAAGATCCACGACGATTTCGGCGGTCACGTGCCGAAGCTCGAGGACCAGCCCTGGCCCGCCTTCCCGGCGGACCTGATGTCGATCGCGATCGTCACCGCGACGCAGTGCGACGGCGTGATCCTGATGCACGAGAAGATGTTCGAGTCCCGGATGTTCTTCGTCGACAATCTGATCGCGATGGGCGGCCGCATCGTGCTGTGCGACCCGCACCGCGCGATCGTGGCCGGGCCGAGCCGGCTGCGCGGCGCGCCGATGAACTCGCCCGACATCCGCGCAGGTATGGCGATGCTGCTCGCCGCGGTGTGCGCCAACGGCACCTCCACCATCAACAATGCCGACCAGATCGAGCGCGGCTATGAGCGGATCGACGAGAGGCTCAACGCGCTCGGCGCCAAGATCAAGCGGATACCTGCGCGATCGTAGTCCGAGCATGATCCGGAAAAGTGTGCAGCGGTTTTCCGGTCGGATCATGCTCAAACAACAGCTTGAGACGCGACGATCTCTGCGTGAGATCGTCGCGTTGGGCAGTTCGGCCATCCTTCCGGCCGGTTTGCCGTGCTAGACGTGCCGTCATGACCTGCATCGACAAGATCGACCCGGCCGCGTCGCGCGCGGCCGTCGTCCCTTCTCGCAAGCTGCTCACGGCCGAGCTCGCGGAAACGCTGAAGCTCGCGGTGCCGCTTGCGCTGACGCAGCTCGGGCAGATCGCGATGATGACGACCGATCTCGCCTTCATCGGCCGGCTCGGCAGCGAGAGCATCGCCGCGGCGGCGCTGGCGCATACCGTTTATTTCGTCAGCTTCACGATCGGAATGGGCATGATGTCCGCGGTGTCGCCGCTGGCCGCGCAGGCATTCGGCGCACGCGACCCGCGGGTGATGCGGCGCGCGCTCCGCGTCGGCCTGTGGGCCGGCTTCTTCATGGTGCTGCCGCTGATGGCGCTGCCGTTCCAGGGTGAGCGCATCCTGCTCGCGCTCGGCCAGACCCAGGCGACCGCGCATTTGGCGCAGCAATATCTGTTCGGGCTGGCCTGGGGCATCCTGCCGGCGCTGTGGTTCATCGCGATCCGCGGCTTCATGAGCGCGGTGAACCGGCCGGAGCCGGTGCTGTGGATCACGCTTGCGGCGATCCCGGCCAATGCGCTGATGGTGTATCTGTTGCTCTACGGCAAATGGGGCATGCCCGAGCTCGGCATGTTCGGCGCCGGACTTGCCACCACGATCGTCAACCTCGGCACCTTCCTCGCCGGCGTGTGGTTCGCGGCGCGGCGACGCCCGTTCCGCAAGTACCAGGTGTTCAGCCGCGTCTGGCGCATCGACTGGCCTTTGATGGGCAAGCTCGTCGCCGTCGGCGCGCCGATCTCGATCGCCTTCCTGCTGGAATACGGCCTGTTCGGTGCGGCCGGCCTGTTGATGGGGCTGATCAGCACCACGGCGCTGGCCGCCCACCAGATCGCGCTGCAGATCGCGGCGATCCTGTTCATGGTGCCGTTCGGCGTCAGCATGGCCGCCACCGTGCGGGTCGGCCAGGCGGTCGGCCGCCGTGACACCGACGCGGTACAGCGCGCCGGCTTTGTCGCGGTCGCGCTTTCCGGCGTGTTCATGAGCATCATGACGCTCGCGGTGATCCTGGCGCGCTTCGAGATCGCGGCGCTGTTCCTCGGCGAGGCCTCAGACGCGACGGCACAGCTCACCGCGATGCTGCTGCTGATCGGCGCGACGTTCTTCATCGCCGACGGCGTGCAGACAACCACCGCCGGCGCACTGCGCGGCATGAACGACACCCAGGTGCCGCTGCTATTCGCCGTCATCAGCTATTGGCTGATCGGCTTCGCCTCGGCCTCCGCCCTTGCCTTCTGGGCCAGGCTCAATGCCCCCGGTGTCTGGATCGGATTGTCGCTCGGCACTGCCGTTTATGCGACCCTCCTGATCTTGCGTTTCCGCCTGCTGGCACGCAGACTGGGCAGATGAAGGTTGACGAGGTCACGCCGAACGTGGATTCCGACGCGCTGCTAACCGGCGCGCAATTCATCGACGCGTTCCGGATCGCGACCACGCAACCGGATCTCGATGCGCGGCACGCCACCGAGACGATGTTGGGCCAGCAGCCGCACTGGGCCAGATGGCTGATTGCCTTGCGAAACGTTCTGGTCACGCCGCTCGGCCTGAAGACCTCGGGCGCCGCCGACGGCGTGGGGCGCGACATGATCGGGCTATTCCCCGTCATCAGCGAGACGCCCGAGCGGCTTGTCGCCGGCTTCAACGACAAGCATCTCGACTTCCGCCTGGTGGTCGACGTCACCAGCACCGGCGCCGCGCGCAACATCACCGCCACCACGCTGGTGCTGACCCACAACTGGCTCGGGCGCACCTATCTCGCAGTGATCATGCCGTTCCACCGCCTGATCGTGCCGGCGATGCTGCGCAAGGCCGGGGGCTGAATTCTATCCAATTTCACGCCGCGCTCTTTTCCGGTGCATCGGCGACGACCTTCTCCGCAGCATCCTCGTCGGTGCACCAATTGCCATGGCAGCGCTTGAGGTCATTCAGGTTCTGCCGCATCTGGTCGAGCGAGAAGCCGAGCGCATAGAAGCGTTCGGCGGCGTCGACCGGCAGGCCGCGGATCAGGCCATCCCTTCGGACCGCGGCGACCTCCTCGCTATAGGCATGCAGCGCGGCATCGACCGGCGCCATGTCGGCCGGCCCGCTGCCGGCGCGCAGGGCGGTCGCGACCGCCACCATGTATGTGACGATCGCCTTGCTGACCTCGGCCAGCGGCCGCGCAAGCCGGGCCTGAATATCGGTCGGCAGCGGCACCACGCAGGCCCGCCCGATCATCACGACGTCATGCCGCAGCCGCTGGATGGTCCGCAGCAGCGGGCCGGTGTCCGGCCCCGATGACAGATGCATGGAGCGCTCGCGCTCGGCTTCCATGCCCGTGGCGTGCAGATTGGTCACCGCCGTGCCGATGCCGTCCTGGATCCGGTGCAACGCGTCGTTGTCGAGGCCGCGCGTCAGGCCGGCGAGCAATTCGGCGAATGCCGCCGAAAGCAATTCCAGCAGCTTCGATGCATTGACCCTGATCTGGCTGACCGCGCGCGACGGCAGCACCAGGAACGAGATCACGAGGCCGGTGAGCGCACCGACCGTGACTTCGAGGACGCGGTCGATCGCGGAATCCAGCGGGTTGGAGTGATGCATCGTCGGCAGCAGCAGCACGATCACCGCCGTCACCGTCGCCGAGTTCAGGCTGGGATTGAGCGCGGCGATGAAGGCCAGCGGCACGATCGCCAAGACCAGCAGCGCCAGCAGGCTGCCCTCGCCGGAATGCGGGATCAGCACCGCGATCGCGCCGCCATAGATGGCGCCGCCGATGGTGCCGAGCATGTAGTCGCGGGTCGCCTTCAACGAGCGGCCGACGCTCATTTGCGTGACGATCAGCGAGGTCAGCACCGCCCAGAGCGGCAGCATCAGGTGCGTCGCCACCGCGATGGTATAGGCCGCGACGCCGGCGGATGCGATCCGGACCGCCAGCGCCAGCTGCGTCTTGCGGGTCCAGAGCTGGTCGAACATGCGTTTTGCGAAGGTCCTCATGCACCCTGATCCGCAATCAATGGAAAGGCCTATGTTAAAGGACGTCAAGCATGGCTGCTGCCCGCGGCGGCAAGGTGGCTTGAAAGGCCAAACCCGCCCGCCTACCCTTGCGCCGCAAGATTGAGGAAACACGATGGCCCACGAAACCGCAACGCTCGCCACCTACGTCGCCGACCTGAAATTTTCCGACATCCCGTCGCAGGTGCTGGAGCGCGCCAAGGTTCTGACGCTGGATTTCCTGGGCAGCACCATCCGCGCCCGCCGCGATGCGGAATCGACCCCGTCGCTGATGAAGATGCTGGAAGCGCTGGCGCTGGACGGCAAGGGCGAGGCCACGGTGTTCGGCGACAGCAAGACCTGGACGCCGGCGGTGGCGGCGCTGCTCAACGGCGCGCTCGGCCATTCGCTCGATTTCGACGACACCCACGCCGATTCCTCGCTGCATCCGAGCGCCCCGGTGGTGCCCGCCGCCTTCGCGGTCGGCGAGATGGTCGGCGCCTCCGGCCGCGACGTGTTGACGGCGATTGTCGCCGGTTATGAAGTGTGCTGCCGGCTCGGCAACGCGCTCGACCCGACCTCGCATTATGCCCGGGGTTTCCACCCAACCGCGACGGCCGGCACCTATGGTGCGGCCGCGGCGGCAGCCAAGCTGTTCGAGCTGTCGAAGGAACAGATTATCTCCGCGTTCGGCGTCTCCGGCAGCCAGGCCGCGGGCTCGCTGCAATTCCTGGTCAACGGCGCCTGGAATAAGCGCTACCAGGTCGGTGCCGCCGCAATGAACGGCGTGATCGCGGCGACGCTTGCGCGCAACGACTTCATCGGT
Organism: Bradyrhizobium sp. CER78; assembly: GCF_029846235.1. Lineage (GTDB taxonomy): Bacteria > Pseudomonadota > Alphaproteobacteria > Rhizobiales > Xanthobacteraceae > Bradyrhizobium. Next base: position 12,983 of record NZ_JARVWP010000020.1, on the reverse strand, counting down.
TCGAGCGACTCGGTCGAGGGCAAGCATGGCCTTTTGGTCGGCTATACCGATGACCCGCATCCGGACAAGGCGGTGGCCGGCCTCGGCACCACCTACGAGACCTTGAAGATCGGCGTGAAGCCCTATCCGAGCTGCCGCTACACCCACGCTGCGATCGACGCGCTGATCGCGATGCGTCGCGAGCACAATCTGACCCCGGACCAGATCAGGAAGGTCGAGATCGGCCTGCACCGCAACGGCATCACCCTGACCGGCGACGCCGCCACCAAGCGCCACCCGACCTCGGTGGTCGGCGGCCAGTTCTCGATGTTCTTCACCGGCGCGATCGCGCTCGACCAGGGCCATTTCGGCTGGGACGATTACGACCGGCTGGGTGATGCAGCAATCGACGCGCTCGCCGACAAGTTCGATGTTGTGCAGGACGACCGCCTCGAAGTCGGCCGCACCCACCCGTTCGGCGCCCGCGTCTCGATCACGACCGATGACGGCGTGCATGAGCGCCTCTATGCCGATCCATCCGGCGAGCCGACCTCGTTCCCCGATGCGCAGGCGATGCAGCAGAAGTTTTTGACCCTGGCCCGCCCGGTGCTCGACAAGCGCGCCGACCAGCTCGCCGACGCGATCCTGACGCTGGAGCGGTTCGACCGCGTGGAGCAGGCGACGCAGCTGGGGCGGCAGTAGGGGCGAACGTCGCGGCGCGCCACATCCACGATTGTCGTCCTGGCGAAGGGGATGGTTCTCGATTCATGATGTCGAACAACGCGGTGTCATCACCCGCGCATGCGCATGCGGGTGATCCAGTATTCCAGAGACGCCTGAGCCTGAGCGGAGAGGCCGCGGCGTACTGGATCGCCCGGTCGAGCCGGGCGATGACCGGTGTGAGTGGGGACGAGATTCCCTCCACGCGTCGTCCCTGCGAAAGCAGGGACCTATACTCCGCGGCGGAGATTGTGAACGAGACTCGTCGTTTCAGCATCACTCACCAATAACCATTCGGGGTTATGGGTCCCTGCTTTCGCAGGGACGACACTGAGTGTGTTGCGCTGTCTGTGAATCAGGCTTCCGCATTCCCCCTGTCATTCCGGCCCATCAATGATCACGAAATCTCCGTCCGAATATTTCTGCCGGATCGCCTTGGCAGCCTGATATTCCGCACAGGTGTAGCATTCCATCGCGGTGGCGCGATCCTTGAACTCGATGACGAAGTTGCGCTGGCGCGTTGCGCCTTCCATCACCTCGTAGGGGCCATTGCGCACGATGAAGTTGGCGCCGTATTTCTCGAATACCGGCATCGCGGCGGCGAGGTATTCGGGATAACGGGCTTCATCGTGCACCGTGACGTGCACGATCCAGTAGGCTTTCGGCATGATGGTCTCCGGCTGAGGCGATGCTAAAAGAACAGTGGCGCACCTCCTGCGAGATGCGCCACGGCATCAGAAAATTCCTCACGCGGAGATTCAATTCACGATCGCGCGGGCGGTGTGTGACGTGCCGGTCAATTGCCGCCCGCGAGCCGCGCGCCGGTCGCGGTTGCCGCGACGACATCGCTAACCAGGTCAAACACACCGTCCGCCTTGGGCGGCGAGTTCGGCGAACGGCCGAGCCGCACGATGACGAGACGCTGTGACGGCACGACAATCACATACTGCCCGATCGTGCCCTTGGCGAAGAAGGCATCGCGCGGCCAGCCGTGCTCGACGCGATACTTGGCACCAAAACTGTCGCCGAGATTGGTCCAGAAGCCCGCGCCGATGCCGACCCAGGCGTTCGGCGTCGGCGACGCTGAGTACTTCACCCAGCCCGCAGGCAGGATGCGCCGGCCGCCGACGATGCCGTCATCGAGATAGAGCTGGCCAAACCGCGCCCAATCGCGTGCGCTCGCCATCATCGCGCCTGATCCCTCCGGCGTGCCCACCGCATCGAACTGCATGACGACGTTGCGCATGCCGAGCGGATCGAACAATTCATGATGCGCGAAGCGCAGCACCTCGGCGGCATGGCCGCCGGCCGCGTCGCGGATCAGATGCGAGAGGATGATGAAATTGCCGTCGTGATAATTCCAGGCCTGGCCCGGTGCCGTTTCGAGCGGAATGCTCTCGGCATAGCCAGCCATATCCGACTCCATGTACTTCATCCGGTTGACCGGTTCGAGCGCGGAGGCGAGCGAAGCTTGCAGCGAACTGCCTAGCGCAAGGCCAGCAGTGTGCCGCAACAGCTGATCGACCGTGATCGCGTGCCTGGGATCCTTCGGGTCCTGCCAGGCGGCGATCGGCACCGGTTTATCAATCGCAAGCTTGCCGTCACGCACCAGGACTCCGATCAGCGCCGAAATCACCGATTTGGTCGCGGAGAAGCCGAGCAGCGGCGTGTCGGTGCCGATGCCGTCGGCGTAGCGCTCGGCGACGATGCGGCCATCCTTCATCACGACAATCGCGCGGGTGCGGCGGAACGGCGGCTCGGCCGGTTCGGCAAAGGCGCGATCGAGCGCGGCGGCGAGCTGCGGGCTCTGCGGCGCGACAAGCGCGGGACCGGCGATCTCGGGCAACAGCGCGGCCTGCGGCCGTGCGGGCGGCAGCGCGATGTCGGGCAGCGTCTCGCCATGTTCGAGGGTGCAGCCGGCGCCTTCACGATAGACCGCATGGCTGCGGCCAAGCCCGAACAGCGTCACGGTGACGTCCCGGCGGTCGAGGTCGACCTCGGTGTCCATCGCCCAGGTGATCAGGCCGGTGCCCGGCATCGCATCCGTGGTCTCGGTGAAGTTCCGCTTCGGGTCCAGCCTGCTGACGAAAGTCTCCGAGCAGATGACGTTGGCGACAAAACCGGTCGCGACCTTCGGCACGTCGCGGGCGCGGGCGGCGGACCAGCCCAGCGCGCCGAGGGCGATGGTGGCGGCGAGAATGAGAATGAGCTTTCGACGGGTCACGGGTTTCCTCCGGCATGAGTGCGTGGCGGGAGGAAGCCGCAACGGACGCGGAAGGCTCGCCGGATTTGGAAATCGGGCTAGCTGGGGATTGGAGGCGGCTGGTCGATTCTGGAATTGTCCTGTGATTACAGCGGCATTCTGGAATCGCTACGCCCTTTCGTGAGGTGAGCATGAAGGTTGGGCTCCCTCCCCCCTTGTGGGGGAGGGCTGGGGAGAGGGGTGGCCCCGGGCGAGACGGTCGATGGGAGCAGCGTCGGTGCAGGATCGCCCGTACATCATCGCAAGGCAGTTTGAGAGACCACCCGTATGGTACCCCTCTCCCTAACCCTCCCCCACAAGGGGGGAGGGAACCCTGCCGCTGGTGCGTCCCTCACGACGGAATAGCGCAATCACGCCGCCGTCGCCTTCAGCTTCCGGTACTCCGTCGGGGTCACGCCGGTGGTGGCCTTGAAGGCGCGGTTGAAGGGGCCGAGAGACTGGAAGCCGGCGTCCATCGCGATGGTGATGACAGGGACTTCGGCCTGGGCGGGATCGGCGAGCGCGGCCTTGGCCTCCTCGATGCGGTGGTTGTTGAGGAAGACGTTGAAGTTGCGATAGCCGAGCCGCTGATTGATCAGCCGCCGCAGCCGGTATTCCGGAATCCTCAGCCGGGTCGCCAGCGTTCCAATGGTGACGTTGTCCTGGCGGTAGATCCGCTCGTCCGCCATCAGGCGCATCAGGGCATTGACCAGCTTCTGGTCGGCGGCCTCCTCCATCGCAGCCGGCTGCTGCGCATTGGCAATGACCGGCTCGACCGGCGCGGCGAACAGATCGGTGCCATCGACGCGCATCATCGCCCAGGTGATACCAGCGACAATGGCGGCGAGCACGCCCGCGTTGAGCAGATTGGCCCACTCCACGGTCACGCGGCTGCCGGCATATGCGATCTGCAGCAGCGCGTTCATTCCGCCGTACAGCGCAGAAGCCGCGACGATGAAGACACGGACACGGCGGCGGCGCTCGACCAGATCCGCCGACCATGATCCGATGGTCTGCGCCACGGCGAGCGCGATGAAGACGAGCGTCAGCAGATTGACCGTGGTAATCGCCGCCTGCGCGTGACCGCTAGGCGCGATCCACATGCAATTGACGAAGCTGAACGTCACCACCGCGGCCCAGATCAGACCGTGCCACCAGCGCAGCACGAAGGCATCATCGAACAGCGCGCGGGTGAACAGCCAGAACACCACGATGTCGCCGGTCGAAATCGCGATCAGCGGTGCGTGCCAGATCGAGATCGGCTCCCCGGCGCCAATCGACGCGGTCACCGCATGCGCGGCCGTGCCGAGCGCGAAGGCGATCACGAGCCGCCCCGCCAGCACGTTGCGAAAATCCGCGAACATCGAGACCGCAAGCACCAGCAGCAGCGTCACGGCGGCGGCGCGCAGGCAGAGTTCGGTTGCGGCCAATGTCATCGGTCGAAAGGATCTCCGGGTCAGCCGAACAATCGTCGCTCAGGCGGGGTATTTCAAGCCGGATCGCCGCGCCAGCGCTGGCGCGTCGTGACCCAGATATCGACCATCTCACCCTCGAGCTTGCCGGGTCCCTCATTGTCAGCGCCGAGCCGTCGCGCCACGGCCTGCGAGGCGACGTTGGCAGGGTCGATGCAATGGATGATGCGATCGAGCGTGAAGTTCGCAAACACCCAATCAATCGCGGCGCGCGCGGCCTCCACCGCATAGCCCTTCCCGCGATACTCCCGGGCGATGCCCCAGCCGACCTCGAAGCCCGGCCATTCCGGCGGATAATACGGCCCAACGCGGCCGATGTAGCGGCCGGAGGATTTCTCCTCGACCGCGAACATGCCGAAACCATGCAGCGCCCAATGGCCCGAGATGACGGCGGCATTGCGCCAGCCCTTGAGCTCCGATGTGACCGGCTGATGATCCGGCGTGATGAAGCGCGCCGTCTCGGGATCGGACAGCATTTTCGTGTTGTCGGCGATATCGGAGGCGCGCCATGGCCGCAGGATGAGCCGCGCGGTCTCGATCACGGGACCGTCGACCTGCAACAGCCTTGCGCCAGGCTTGGTCAGAGAAACCATCGGCAGCTCCGGTTTCCAAGAATACGCTGTTATCACGCGCACAAAGACGCCAAAAGTACTTCGTCGTCCCGGCGAAAGCAGGGACCCATAACCACAGGACTTTGTTGTTAGACGAAGCCGTGGCCACAGCTCGCTCCATCACAGCGCCCTGTGGTTATGGGTCCCGGCTCGCGCGGCGCCTGTCATCGGGCGCGCGTTCGCGCGACCCGTTGGCTTGGCCGGGACGACGATTGGAGTATGATCGCTACACCACCGTTAAGGAGTCCGACATGAGCTGGCAGCCCTCGACCGATCCCGAACTCGGCGATCCCAAGACCTGCGACGCGCTGGATCTGATCATCGTGCCGCGCACCCGTGATCTCGGCGATGGCTTTGCGGTGCGCCGCGCGCTGCCGCATGGCAAGCGGCAGATGGTCGGGCCGTTCATCTTCTTCGACCATTTCGGCCCGGTGCAGTACCTCGCCGGCAAGGGCATGGACGTGCGGCCGCATCCGCATATCGGGCTCGCCACCGTCACCTATCTGTTCGACGGCAGCATCATGCACCGCGACAGCGAGGGTAACATCCAGGAGATCCAGCCCGGCGCCATGAACCTGATGACCGCGGGCCGCGGCATTGCGCATTCCGAGCGCACCCCCGACGTACAGCGCCGCGACGGCCAGAAGATGCTCGGCCTGCAGAGCTGGATCGCGCTGCCTGAAGGCAAGGAGGAGATCGCGCCCTCGTTCCAGCACTATGGCGCGGGCGACCTGCCGATGATCTCCGAGCGCGACTTCACCGCGCGCATCATCGCAGGCTCGGCGTTCGGCATCAGCTCGCCGGTCAGCATGGTCTCGCCCTGGTTCTACACCGAGGTCACCGCTAACGCCGGCACCTCGGTGCCGCTCGACCCCGACCACGAGGAGCGCGCGATCTATCTCGTCGACGGCGAGGTCGAGATCGCGGGTGACCGCCATGAGGGGCCGCGGCTGCTGATCTTCCGGCCCGGCGACCGCATCACCGTGAAGACGCTGCGGCCGACCCGGATGATGTTCCTCGGCGGCGATGCCCTGGAGGGGCCGCGCCACATCTGGTGGAATTTCGTCTCCTCATCGAAGGAGCGGATCGAGCAGGCCAAACAGGACTGGAAAACCGGGCGTTTCGCCCAGGTTCCGCACGAACATGAGTTCATTCCGCTGCCGGAGTGAGCTATTTCCTGTGATAATCTTTAACGCCCGCACGCCGCGTGCGGGCGTTCGTCTTTGCAAGGTCAGCCCGGAAAGACCCACGCCCATGACCGCGATGCTATCCAGCGATTTGCCCCTGCCCCGGATCGGCCGCGGCAAGGTGCGCGATATCTACGCCGTCGGCGACGATCGCGTGCTGCTGCTCACCACCGACCGCATCTCGGCATTCGATGTGGTGATGGCGGAAACCATCCCGATGAAGGGCGCGGTGCTGACCCAGATCAGCGCCTGGTGGTTCCGGCAGCTCGAGGGCACCGTGCCGCATCACATGATCAGCGCCGATGCCGACGAGATCATCCGCGCGGTGCCCGAACTGAAGAACCATCGCGCCGACATTTTGGGGCGTGCGATGCTGTGCAAGCGCACCACCGTCTTCCCGATCGAATGCGTGATCCGCGGCTACATCTCCGGCTCGGCCTGGAAGGAATACGCGGCCGAGGGCACCCTCGCCGGCGAGAAACTCCGGGCGGGCCTGGTCGAAAGCCAGAAGCTTGAGCCCGCGATCTTCAGCCCGGCGACCAAGGCCGAAGCCGGCCATGACGAGAACATCACGGTCGCGCGGGTGCGCGAGATTGTCGGCGCCGACGTCGCCGCGACGCTGGAGAAGATGGCGCGCGATGTCTACGGTTATGGCGAGCAGACCAGCCGCGCCCGCGGCATCATCATTGCCGACACCAAGTTCGAGTTCGGCCGCGACAAGGACGGCCGCATCATCCTGATCGACGAGGTGATGACGCCGGATTCGTCACGCTTCTGGGCCGTCGATGCCTACAAGCCCGGCCAGCCGCAGCCGAGCTTCGACAAGCAGCCGCTGCGCGACTATCTCGACGTCGAGCGCCGTGCCGGCCGCTGGAACGGCGACGCCCCCGCCCCAGCGCTGCCTGCGAGCGTGGTGGATGCGACCAGCAAGCGGTACCTGGAAGCGTATCGGCGAGTGACGGGCAGCGAGCTGAAGATTTAGCCGAGGTCCTTCCGTCCTATCACCGTCACCCTGAGGAGGCCGCAACGCGGCCGTCTCGAAGGGTCGACGGCCCCGCTGGTGGCCGTGCATCCTTCGAGACGCCGCTTCGCGGCTCCTCAGGATGACGGGGAGAGGGCGTGCTGCGCGTCTGCATCAACCAGCCACGCGAGGTGAATTCCATTCACCCCTGTTGAAGACAAACCTTTTGTCGGCGCATCCGCTCCGCTGCACTCTCCGCCCAAAGCGGAGAGCACGCGATGCGGCAATTGACTTATATCGGCGGCAACAAGGTCGAATGGTGGGACGTTCCCGTACCGCGCCTGCAGGATGACCGCGACGCGCTGGTGCAGCCGCTCGCGGTGACGCGCTGCGATCTCGATCTTGCGATCGTACACGGCCGCTCGGGTCTCGCAGGTCCGTTTGCGCTCGGACATGAGACTGCCGGCCGCATCGTCGACATCGGCGACGCGGTGAGGAATTTCGCACCCGGCGATCTCGTCATCGTGCCGTTCCAGATCAGCTGCGGTGCCTGCGACCGCTGCCGGCGCGGCCACACCAACGCTTGCACGGCGGTGCCGTTTCGCTCTTCCTACGGGCTGAAGCCGGTCTGCGGCGTGGAATATGGCGGCGGCCTCTCCGACCTGATCCGCGTGCCGTTCGCCGATCACATGCTGGTCCATCAACCCGAAGGTCATCCGCTGTCGCAAACGGCGGGGCTTGCGGATGGCGCAACCGACGGCTTCAGCGCGGTAGCGCGCTGGCTCACGCAACGGCCCGGCGCCGACGTGCTGGTGATCGGCGGTTTCGCGCAGTCGCTCGCGATGTTCGCAGTGCAGGCGGCGGTGGCGCGCGGCGCCGGCCGCGTTGTCTATCTCGACGACCACGCGCCGCGCCTCGCCAAGGCGAAGTCGCTCGGCGCCGACATCGTCGAAGCGCCGGCTGGCCTCATGATCGAGCCGCCGGGCCTGTTTCCGATCGTGATCGACGCGGCCGCGACTGACGCCAGCATCCTGTTGGCATTCCGTTCGACGGAACCGAACGGCATCTGCCAGCGCATGTATGGCGACTTCGCCGAAACTACACCGGTGCCGCTCCGGCACATGTACGGCGTCGGCATCACGCTGAAGGTCAGCCGCGTCAATGTGCGGGCCGAGTTGCCCGATTGCGTCGCTCATGTTGCGGCAGGGCATTACCACCCGGAGCATGTGATCACGCGCCGGGTCCGATTCGAGGATGCGCATGAGGCGATCGGAGATCCGACCATCCGTGTCGCCTTCGTTCGTGATGGCATTGCCTGACGGGGACCGCTAAAGCGCGATGAATCGTCATCGCGCTCCAGTTCTTTGTTTGAGTATTATCTTTTCGGAAAACCGCTTCGCACTTTTCCGGATCATGCTCTAGGCTGGCTCCAACCAACAAACTCAGGGAGCGACCCATGCCCGATGCCGATACCGTGCTCGTCGAGCGCGATGGCCCAGTCACCATCATCTCCATCAACCGTCCGCACAACCGCAACGCTGTCGACGGTGCCACCGCGCGCAAGCTGTATGACGCGTTCCTGGCGTTCGACGCCGACGCCAGCGTATCGGTCGCGGTGTTCACCGGCACCGGTGGTTATTTCTGCGCGGGCGCCGATTTGAAAGCGGTGGCGGCGGGCGATCCCAACAAGAAGCGCGAGGTCGGCGGCCACAACACGATCGCGCCGATGGGGCCGAGCCGGCTGCGGCTCTCGAAGCCTGTCATCGCCGCGATCGAGGGCTATGCGGTCGCCGGCGGCATGGAGCTCGCGCTGTGGGCCGATATGCGCGTGGTCGCGGAGGACGCCACCTTCGGCGTGTTCTGCCGCCGCTTTGGCGTGCCGCTGATCGATCTCGGCACCATCCGCCTGCCGCGGCTGATCGGCCATTCGCAGGCGATCGATCTGATCCTCACAGGACGCCCGGTCGGCGGAGCCGAGGCGCATCGCATGGGGCTTGCGAACCGGTTGGTGCCGAAGGGCGAGACCCGCGCGCACGCCATTGCGCTCGCCAAGGACATCGCGAAATTCCCGCAGACCTGCATGCGGGCCGACCGGCTGTCGGCGCTGCGGCAATGGGATCTCGAGGAGGAAGAGGCGATCAGGAACGAGATGCGCGGCGGGCTCGATGTGATCGCTTCGGGCGAAACGCTGTCGGGTGCAACGCGCTTTGCCTCGGGCATCGGCCGTCACGGCGCGTTCGGCAATGAGGTCGGGAACGGGTAATCCCGCATCGCCGGCCTTTGCGTTTCCGCCGAGGCCATGCTGAGCTGCCGCACCCATTACGGAAGCAATGAGATGCCCGCACAATCGATCGCGACCGAGCTGAAGACCTTCACCACGTCAGATGTCCGCCTGCAGAACGGCAGCGTGCTGCCGGAAGTCACGCTCGCGTACCGCACCGTCGGTACGCTGGCGCCCAACCGCGACAATGTCGTGCTGATCACCCACGGCAACACCAGCGGGCCGCAGATGATCGATCCCGGCGGATCGACCGGCGAAGGCAGCTGGTGCGAGATCGTCGGCCCCGGCAAGGCCGTCGACACCAACCGCTATTTCGCGATCTGCCCGAACATGCTGGGCTCGTCCTACGGCTCCACCAACGCAGCGAGTATCGCCCCGCGGACCGGCCGGCGTTACGGGCCGCGTTTCCCCGATATCACCGTCGGCGACATCGTCGCGACCCAGCGTATGCTGCTCGATGATCTCGGCATCGAGCGGCTGGTTGCGATCGTCGGCCCGTCCTATGGCGGCTTCCAGGCGCTGCAATGGGCGGTGAACTACCCCGATGCCATGCGCGGCATCGCCGCTGTCGTCACCGCGCCGCTGGTGCCGCGCGAGCGCGCCGAAGGCAATGTTGCGCGCCTGATGGCGACGCTGTCGCAGGATCCGAACTGGAACGGCGGTGATTACTACGATCATGGCGGCGTGCTCGAAAGCATGATCCAGATCCGCACCACGACACTGAAGACCTACGGCATCGAGACGCGGCTGCGCGACACGCTGAGCGATCCCGCCGAGATCGAGGCCGCGATCCGCACCGAGGCCACGGAATGGGCCAGGGGGTTCGACGCCAATTCGCTGCTGACACTCGCCAGGGCGCTGCGCGGCTTCGACGTGACGGCGCAGTTCGGACAGATCAAGGCTAAGCTGCTCTATGTGCTGTCGCGGACCGACAAACTGTTCCCGCCGGAGCTCGCGCAGCAGGTGATGCCGGCGCTGAAGGCTGCCGGAGTCGATGCCGATTACTTCCTGCTCGACAGCGATTACGGCCACTCGGCATCGGGCCGCGACGCGCATAAATGGGCGCCGCGGTTGCGCGCGTTCATGGACGGCCTCCGTTAGACGATCGGAGCGCATCGGCAGATCCGCTCCGGCAGCCTGCACCTCGGCCCTCCCCGCCCACGGGGGCCAAAAATGCACGCGTTGAGAACCGGTTGTCATAAAAATCCTGTTGTCGTCCTGCGCCGGGCTCGTCTACGACTGACGGCGAAAGTTCAGGACATTTTTCAACGTGATTAGTCGATCGCTTTATTTCGGCTCGCGGGCGCGGCGGGCCATGCACGACATTCTCGGCGGCGGTGCGGCCAGCGTGCTCGGCATCACCTTCGGCCTGTCCTACGCGCTGCTGATCTTCGCCGGACCATTGTCGCCCTATCTGTCATACGGCGTCGCGGCGACATTCATCTCCTCGGCGGTGCTGGCGACCTTGATCGCGCTCGGCAGCTCGCTGCCGTTCGCGGTCGCCGGCCCCGACAGCTCCACCGCGGCGGTAACGGGAATCCTGATGGCCTCGCTGGTCGAGCGCATCGGTGCGGCCAACCCGGCGGCGCCGCTGCTCACACCGGTGCTGATCACATTGGGGCTCTCGACCATCGTCACCGGCGTCGCGCTGTGCTGCCTCGGGCTGACGCGGCTCGGCCGCGCCATCCGCTACGTGCCCTACCCCGTGGTCGGCGGGTTCCTCGGGGCGACCGGCCTATTGATCGTGCTCGGCGCGATCAGGGTGATCACCGGTTACCCCGTGCAGCTCGGCACCCTCTTTCACTTCACCAACATGATCACGGTCTCCGAGCTCAGCGCCGCATGCGCGATGGCGCTGGTGCTGTATCTGACCTGGCATCGCTCGCGCAGCCCGTTCGGCCTGCCGATCATCCTGGTCGGCGGCGTGATCGTGGCCCACCTCACGTTCTGGACCATCGGTCTCACGCCCGAGGAAGCGCACCTGACCGGCTGGACCTTCGAGCCGCCGCCGGCGTCGACCTTCATGCTGCCGTGGCACGCCGCCGAGCTCGCGAAGTATCCATGGTCGGCGGTGCCGGACCTGCTCGGCAACATGATCGCCGTCGTTTTCGTCACGGCGGCGAGCACGCTGTTCAACACCACCGGCATCGAGGTTGCGGTGCATCGCGAGGCCAATCTCGAGCGCGAGCTCAACATCACCGGCTTCGCCAACATCGTGACCGGCGCGCTGGCCGGCTATGCCGGCTGCGTCTCGGTCAGCCGCTCGATCCTGAATTTCTCGAGCGGCGGGCGCGGCCCGCTGTCTGGACTGACGGTCGCGGCGATCTCGCTGCTGATGCTCGCCGTGGCGCCGCAGCTGCTCGGCTACATGCCGAAATTCGTGCTTGGCGGACTGCTGATCTATCTCGGCGCCGACCAACTGCACAAATGGATGATCGAATCGCGCAAGCGGCTGTCGAAGACAGAGTATGTCTCGCTGCTTGCGATCATCGTGATCATCGTGGCCTGGGGCTTCGTGCCCGGCATCCTGATCGGCGTCATCATCGGCTGCGCCACCTTTGCGCTCAGCGCGGCGCGGGTCGAGGCGATCAAATATGGCTTCGACGGTTCGGAGTACCGCAGCTCGCTGGATCGCTCGCGCGACGACCGCGACGTGCTGCAGGCCCACGGCGGCAAGATCCAGGGGTTGACCTTGCAGAGCTACCTGTTCTTCGGCTCCGCCAACCGGCTGTACCAGCACGTCAAGGCGCTGCTGCGCGAGCAGGCGGAGTGCCGCTATCTGCTGTTCGACTTCAAGCTCGTCACCGGGGTCGATTCATCGGCGGCCTACAGCTTTGCGCAGATCAAGCGCAGCGCGCACGAGGTCGGCGTCGAGCTCGTGCTGGTGCATCTGTCGGCCAAGGCCGAACAGGTGCTGCGTGCCAGCGACTTCATCACCGAGGGCGTCTCCGTGATCGACGAGCTCGATCATGCGCTGGAATGGTGCGAGAACCAGATCATCGCGCAGCACCAGGAACTGGCGCTGGAGGAGGCCGATCTGCGCGGCTGGTTCACCGGGCTGCTCGACAGCGAGGGCGACGCCGACACGCTGATCCGGCGCTGCCAGCGGCTCGAAGTCGACGCCGGCGAGGTCATCGTGCACGCCGGCGACGCCGCCGATTCCATGCACTTCATCCTCGACGGCCGCGTCGGCATCATGGTGCCCGCCGATGACGGCCGCACCACGCGCGTGCGCAGCCTCGGCCGCTACACCACGATCGGCGAGATGGGTCTCGTCGCGAACACCCCGCGCAGCGCGACCATCCAGGCCGAGATGGCGAGCGTGCTTTATGTGCTGAACACCCACCAATTCGCGGCGATCCGCGACGAGGACCCCGAGCTCAGCCACAAGCTGCTGACGTACTTCGTCTCCGTGATGGCGGAGCGGCTGACCTTCGCCAACCGCACCATTGCGGTGTTGCGGCGCTAGCTTGCGATGAAGTGAGCTTCATTGCTGGCCGCGGCGGGACTCGGCCCCCGCTCCCGCTTGC
>NZ_JARVWP010000002.1 GCF_029846235.1 Bradyrhizobium sp. CER78 | reverse complement strand
TGATCGAGTATTCCAGAGGCAGTGGTGCTTGAATCGAGAGGCCGCGGCGTACTGGATCGGCCGGTCGAGCCGGGCGATGACAGATGTGAGCGGGGACACGCCTTCGCGTTCTCGCGGCAGCATTCGCTTCGCGAGCCCCGGAATGACGACGGGGCACATCGTGGATTTCAATTCGTTGAGTAGATTGGCGCAGCAGTCGGCCGCCTCACTCCGCCTTCCGCGCCGTGCCGTGTCCGAGCTGCCGCGAGATGTCGCCGGCGCAATCGCGCAGCGCAGCTGCGATAGCGCTGTCCCAGCTGGCGTCGAAGGTGCCCTCCGGGCCCATCGCTGTTATGACCAGGGCGACGTGGCCGGCGTGATCGAACACCGGGGCGGCGAAGGCGTTGACGCCGGGCAGGGGATCGCCGATCGCGCGCGCGAGACCGCGGCTCTGAACTTCAGCAAGCATCTCCGTGGTCTTCGCACTGATGGTCTCGCGCTTCGGATTGTAGCCGACGCCGAGGCGGTCGAGGCCGCTCTCGAGCGCGGTCTTGACGGCGTTCGGCGGCATGAAGGCGGCGAAGGCGCGGCCGGTCGCGGTCTCGAGCAACGCCACCACCGATCCGACGCGCATCGCGATATGCACAGGATGGCTCGGCTCCTCGAGCCGCACCACGGTCGCGCCGTGGGTACCCCACACCGACAGCGACACCGCATGATTGATGCTGTCGGCGAGCGCGGCGATCTTGGGCGTCGCGATCCGCACCGCGGACTGCCGGCGCAGGCTGATCAGGCCGAGCTCGAGCGCCAGCGCGCCGATCTCGTAACGGCCGGTGGTCTCGTCCTGCTCGATCAGGCCGATGCGCGAAAAGCTGACGAGATAGGGATGTGCCTTGGCCGGCGGCATGCCGGCTTCGCGCGCAAGATCGCGCAGCATCATGGGTTCGCCGCTGCGGGCGAGCGCGCGGAGCAATTCCCCGCCGACTTCGATCGATTGTATGCCGCGGCTTTCTCTCGTCATCGCGTCGTCATGTGATCTTTTGCCAGCTCTCCGACAATGTCCTTATACGGCGAGAAACCCTCCGTCGACCGGCATGGTCACGCCGTTCACATAAGACGCCAGCTCCGAGGCGAGGAACACCACCGGACCGACCAGCTCTTCCGGCTGCCCGACGCGGCCGAGCGGCGTGCGGCCCAGGAATCCGGCGAGCCGGGCAGGGTCGTTGCGGGTCGCTTCGGTCATCGCGGTTTCGATCACGCCGGGCGCGATCGCATTGACCCTGATGCCGTCGGCGGCGAGCTCGCGGGCGAGCGCCTGGGTCAACAGCTTCACGCCGCCCTTGGACGGTGCGTAGCCCAGCGTGTCGGCCACGCCGAGGAAGGAGGCGATCGAGCCGAGATTGATGATCGTGCCGCGCGTCTCGCGCAGCGCCGGCAGGTAGGCGTGGGTGACGTTGAAGGTACCGGTCAGGTTGACGTCGAGCACCCGCCGCCAATTGTCCTGCGCCCGCGGGGAAGAGATGCCCTCGCGGATGATGATGCCGGCATTGTTGATCAGGATCGCGATCGGCCCGACCTCGCGCGCCATCCTTTGCGCCAGCGCGTAACAGGCTTCGGCATCGGTTACGTCGAGGTCGAAGGACCATGCCGCGCGGCCGTGTTCGCGGATGTCGGCCGCGGTTTGCTCGGCGCCGGCAAGATCGATGTCGGTCACGACAACATCGGCGCCATGCGCCGCAAGGCCGAGCGCGATGGCGCGACCATTGCCGTGCGCTGCCCCAGTGACCAGCGCGCGCTTGCCTGCGAGCAGGTTCGGCAATGCGTTCATGCCGCGCTTCTTTCCGCCACTGCGCCGGCAATGTGCTTGCCCGCGATGTAGCCAAAGGTCAGCGCGGGGCCGAGCGTGATGCCGGCGCCGGGATAGTTGCCGCCCATGATGCTCGCCATGTCGTTGCCGGCGGCATAGAGGCCGGCGATCGGCTGGCCGTCGGCGTCGAGCGCGCGGGCATTGGCGTCGGTGCGGATGCCGGCATAGGTGCCGAGATCGCCGATCACCATCTTGATGGCATAGAACGGCCCGTGCCGGATCGGCGCGATGCAGGGATTGGGCCCGTGCAGCGCGTCGCCCTGATAGCGGTTATAGGCGCGCGAGCCCTTGCCGAAGGTGGGATCGCGCCCCTCGGCCGCGGTCGTGTTGAACTCGGCAACGGTCGCCTCGAACGCCTCGACGTCGATGCCGGCCTGCGCAGCGAGCTCTGCAAGCGTCGCGCCGCGTTTGAGATAGCCGGTTTTCAGATGATGGCCGAGCGGCATCGGGCGCGGCGGCACGCAGCCGAGACCGTATTTGCGCAGCGTCTCGTGATCGCAGACGAGATAGGCCGCGATCTCCTCGCCGGGCTTCGCCGCCCTGATCATCGCCTGCACGAAGTCGTGGTAGGAATTGCCTTCATTGGCGAAGCGCCTGCCGTCGGCCATGACAGCGATCACGCCGGGCTTGGCGCGATCGATGAAATGCGGCATCACGCCCTTCGAGCCGTCCTTGCGCGTGGTGACCGAGACCGGCACCCAGGCTGCGGCATTCGGCAGCGAGTCCTCGACGCGGCCGCCGGCGGATTCCGCAAGCCGCAAGCCGTCGCCGGTGTTCCCGGTCGGACCCGGCGAATAGTGTTCCTTACCGGTCGGCGCATGCGGAAACATCTTCTGCCGCCGCGCGACGTCATGTGGGAAGCCGCCGCAGGCGAGCACGACGCCGCGTTTGGCGTTGACGCGAATGGCGCGGCCTTCGCGCACGACGATCGCGCCGCGCACCACGCCGTTCTCGACGATCAGTTCGCGCACCGGCGAGTTGAGCCAGAGCGGGATCTTGAGGTCGAAGGCGGATTTCGCCAGTCGGCCAGCGAGCGCGTTGCCGTTGGTCAGCGTCATGCCGCGGCCGTTGCGCATCACGTCGATCGCGTGCTTCGACAGCCGCTTGGCGACATAGGCCGCCGAGGTCAGCGACCGCGTCGCGCGCATGAAGTGCACGATCTCCTTGCCGGAGCCGAGCATCATGCCGAACACGGTGAGTTCGGGCAGCGGACTGCCGAGATTCTTCAGGGCATCGCCGAGCTCGTGAGCGTCGAACGGCCGCGTCACCATCGAGCGGCCGCCCTGCGCTCCGCCGGGCGCTTCCGCATGATAGTCCGGGAAGGTCAGCGGCATGTCGAAACGAACCGCGGTCTTCGTCGTGAAGAAGTCGACCGCCTTCGGCCCTTCGGTCAGGAAGGCATCGACGCGCGCGGCGTCAAAGCTGTTGCCGGCCTCGTGGCGCAGATAGGTTTTGGCCTGGTCGGGGTTTTCTTCGATGCCCCATGCCTTGGCCAGCGAGGTGCCGGGGATCCACAGCCAGCCGCCGGAGCGCGCCGTGGTGCCGCCGAACCGCGGCTCCTTCTCGACGACGAGGACCTTCAGGCCGTGATGGCCGGCGGTGACCGCCGCCGACAGCCCGGCGCAGCCGGAGCCGACGACGAGCGCATCGCAGTCATAGATTTCTTCATTGGCCACGCGATCGATCCTATTTCTTGAGCAGCGGGCACTTGGATTCGGAGACCGGACGGAACGCGTCCTCGCCCTTCACCGTCTTGATGATGTCGAGATAGTCCCACGGCTCCTTGGATTCCGAGGGCTTCTTCACCTTGGCCAGATACATGTCGCGGATGACGCGGCCATCCTCGCGCAGCTTGCCGCCATGCACGAAGGTGTCCTCGATCGGCAGCTCGCGCATCTTGGCCATCACCTTCTGCGGATCGTCGGTACCGGCCGCCTTGATCGCCTTCAGGTAATGCAGCACCGAACCGTAGACGCCGGTCTGGATCATGGTCGGCATCACGTTGGCGCGCGCGAAGAACTTCTTCGACCAGGCGCGCGTCTTCTCGTCCATGTTCCAGTACGACGCCGTCGTCATGTAGGTGCCCTGCGCGGCGTTGAGGCCGATCGCGTGCACGTCGGTGTCGAACATCAGGAGGCCGACCAGCTTCTGGCCGCCCTGCACGAGGCCGAACTCGCCGGACTGCTTGATCGAATTGTCGGTGTCCTGGCCGGCATTGGCGAACGCCACCACATCCGCCTTCGAGCTCTGCGCCTGCAACGCAAACGAGGAGAAGTCGGCGGTGTTGGTCGGGTGCCGGACGCCGCCGAGCACCTTGCCGCCCATCTCGTTGATGAAGCGGGTGGCATCCTTCTCGAGCTGCTGGCCGAAGGCATAGTCCGCGGTGATGAAGTACCAGGACTTGCCGCCTTCCGCGATCACCGCCGACGCCGTCACTTTCGACAGCGCATAGGTGTCGTAGGTGAAGTGCACGGTGTTGGGGCTGCACAGCTCATCGGTCAGCGAGCTCGCGCCGGGACCGGACAGCAGCGCGATCTTGTTGCGCTCGCGCACCATGTTGTGCACGGCGATCGCAATGCCGGAATTGGGAATGTCGACGACGGCGTCGACCTTGCCGTTGTCGAACCAGCCGCGCACGATCTGCACACCGACATCGGTCTTCATCTGGTGGTCGGCGGAGACGATCTCGATCGGCTTGCCGAGCACGGTGGGGCCGAATTCCTCGACCGCCATCTTGGCTGCTTCGACCGAGCCCGGGCCGGAATTGTCGCGGCCCCAGCTCGACAGGTCGGTGAGCACGCCGATGCGCACGACGTCATCGGAAACCTGGGCATGCGCGGCCGTCGTCATGACGGCGAGAATGGCTACCGCCAAAAATTGTCTCATCGTTCCTCCTCTGGGTGTCCGCATTCTCCGGCGGGTCGATCCAGAATTAGGAATTATCAAATCTATTTGTCAATAGCGAATTTTACTGTGTGAATGTTGTCACACAGTGGCCTCCTCGAATGAGGCGGCGCTTCACATTTGGTGAGCAGACGCTTACATGGCTCATCCGGGATGGCACTGCGGGGCTTCCAGCTCACGCACAGCTTGCGGCAGTACCAAGTCACTATGAACAGGGGAATTTTCGCGGACGGCGATGCGCTTCGCCGCCTGCGCGGAGCCAGCCTTCATTGGGATCGGCTTGCGGGGGCGGTGCACGAAGAGCGTCGGTGGGCTGCGATCATAGACGGAACATGTTGAGACAGCTCTTTGCGCCACAGCTCGTTATTCTCTACGTGCTGGCGGCCTCCACACTCTACGTCCACTTCCGCGGCAGGCAGCGGCTGCGCTTCGCCCGCCAGCTCGGCGATCACTCGACCTATCTCGCGCCCTACAATGTGCTGATGTATGCGGGCTCCGCGGTACCCAACACGCCGGTGATTCCGATCGAGCAGTTTCCCGAGTTGAAGAAGCTCTCCGACAATTGGGAGACAATCCGCGACGAGGCGACACGCCTGTTCGACGAGGGCTTCATTCGCGCTGCGGCCAAGAACAACGACTGGGGCTTCTATTCGTTCTTCAAGAGCGGCTGGAAGCGCTTCTATCTGAAATGGTACGACGACTTCCTGCCGTCGGCACGCACGCTGTGCCCGCAGACGGTGGAGCTGCTCAACTCGATCCCGAACGTGCACGGCGCGATGTTCGCGATGCTGCCGCCGGGCGGCAAGCTGGGGGCGCATCGCGATCCCTTCGCGGGCTCCTTGCGCTATCACTTAGGCCTGGTGACGCCGAATTCGGACCAGTGCCGCATCCTCGTCGACGGCGTCGAATGCGTCTGGCGCGACGGCGAGGCCTTCATGTTCGACGAGACCTTCATCCACAGCGCCGAGAACAAGACCGACGTCAACCGCATCATCCTGTTCTGCGACGTCGAACGGCCGATGAAGTACGGCTTCATGACAAAGATGAACCGTTGGGTCAGCCACAACATCGTCAAGGCGTCGGCGACCCAGAACGTCGACGGCGAGCATGTCGGCGCGCTGAACAAGGTGTTCGGCAAGCTCTATGAGCTCCACCTCGGCAGCCGCAAGGTCAAGGAATGGAATCGGAACGTGTACTACACGCTCAAATATTCCGTGACCGCGCTGATCCTCGGTCTGATCGTGGTGTCGGCGCTGCGGTGACGTGGATGCGTAGGGCGGATTAGCGAAGCGTAATCCGCCGTCGCGCTGCGGACGAGATGGCGGATTACGCCCTTCGGCTAATCCGCCCTACGATTCCTGGAAAAACAAAAGCCCCGGGGCATGCTCCGGGGCCTTTTGTGTATGCCGTGAGCTGCGAGGCGCAACAGCGTCAGTCGCGTTCGAAAACCTTTGCGCCGGGATAGACGCGCCTCGCATAGGCGACGACCCACTCCCGATCCTGGGTCTCCAGGAACGGCGTTCGGATCTTGCACGACCCGACGATGAGGTGCCACAGGCCATCAAGCTTCTGAATGTTGACGATCATTTCAGTGTTCCTCGAGAACCCGCGTTCCAGTCGATACTTGCTGCCCGCAATAGTCGTGCACTTCGTTCCCCGGAGCAGTGATCCTGATCACAGATTTCGCAACGCAAGTCGCGCCCACCGAGATTTCTGTCGCTGGTCGCGGGCGCAGCGACGTTGGCAGCCGTGCATCCGATGGAGTAGTCGCGAGTATAAGAATCACTCGCCATCGCTCAATTGTACGAGCGTAAGCACGGGGCATCACAAGGAATCACGGTAGCTATACCAAGGTATGCGGATGTTTGTCCGGCGGTGTTGCAGCGGTGCATTGCCCGAGTGACTGTTCCACGACGTCCATCTGTCCAGCCGCGATGCCGGGTACCGTTCAACTTTGCCCGGCCCGGCAGCTTTCGTGCTCCGATCCGTTACACGAGGGTGATACAGTTCCATCAGGCAATTCGCATTGAGGGGACCTTGTCATGTCGGGGACTGCAGGAGCTTTCGCCACCACCGCGCTGAGCGGCTACGAGCTGTTGGCCGATCCGCAGCTGAACAAGGGCACGGCGTTCTCCGAGGCGGAGCGCGAGGCGTTCGACCTGCACGGCCTGCTGCCGCCCAACATCCTGACGCTGGACGAGCAGGTCTCGCGCCGCCTCGAGGCGTTGCGCGGCTACGAGACCGACATCGAGCGCTATGCCTTCTTGCGCGAATTGCAGGACACCAACGAGACGCTGTTCTACGCGCTCCTGGTCGGCAACCTGGAAGAGCTGCTGCCGATCGTTTACACGCCGACCGTCGGCGAGGGCTGCCAGAAATTCAGCCGGCTGTTTCGCAAGCCGCGCGGCCTGTTCCTCAGCATTCCGCACCAGCACCGGATCGACCGCATTTTCGCCCATCCGCGCTTCGATCACGTCGAGGCCATCGTGGTGACCGACGGCGAGCGCATCCTCGGCCTCGGCGATCAGGGCGCCGGCGGCATGGGCATCCCGATCGGCAAGCTCGCGCTCTACACCGGCTGCGGCGGCCTGCATCCGGCGACCACGCTGCCGATCATGCTCGATGTCGGCACCGACAATCCGGATTGCCTGGCCGATCCGCTCTATATCGGCTGGCGCAACGAGCGCGTGCGCGGCCAGCAATATGACGACTTCATCGAGGCGTTCGTCTCGGCGGTGGTGAAACGCTGGCCGCGCGTCCTGCTGCAATGGGAGGATTTCGCCAAGAACAATGCGACCCGGATGCTCGAGCGCTACCGCGATCGGCTGTTGACCTTCAACGATGACATCCAGGGCACTGCGGCGGTGGCGACCGGCGCCTTGCTCTCCGCCATCAACGTCACCGGCGTGCCGCTCACCGAGCAGCGCGTCGCCGTGCTCGGTGCCGGCTCCGCCGGCTGCGGCATCGCCAGCCTCATCCGCGCCGCGATGGTCGATGCCGGCCTGTCCGAGAGCGAGGCGGCGAAACGCTTCTACATGGTCGACCGCGACGGGCTGCTGCTCGAGGGCATGAGCGGGCTCGCCCCGTTCCAGCTGCCATTCGTGCAGAGCAAGCAGGCGATCGCGGGCTGGCAGCTCAGCCATCCCGACAAGATCGCGCTGCTCGACGTCGTGCGCAACGCCAGGCCAACCGTGCTGATCGGCGTCTCCGGCCAGGCCGGCGCGTTCTCCGAGCCGATCGTGCGCGCGATGGCCGATTGCAACAAGCGCCCGGTGATCTTCCCGCTGTCGAACCCGACCTCGCGCGAGGAAGCGACGCCTTCCGATATCGAGGCCTGGACCGAGGGGCGGGCGCTGATCGGCGTCGGTAGCCCGTTCCCGCCGATCACCCGCGACGGTGCGCGCTTCAAGGTCGACCAGACCAACAACTCCTACATCTTCCCGGGCGTCGGTGTCGGCGCGCTCGCGGTCGGCGCCAGCCGGGTCAGCGACGGCATGTTCATGGCCGCCGCCAAGGCGCTCGCCAGCGTCTCGCCGGCGCGCAACAACCCGAAGCACAATCTCTTGCCGCCGGTCAGCGCGCTGCGCGAGGTGGCGCTGACGGTTGCGCTGGCGGTGGCACTGCAGGCGCACAAGGAGGGGCTCGCCAAGGATATTCCGATCGACCAGGTCGAGGCGCGCATCCACGCCAAGGTCTGGACGCCGCGCTACGTTCCCTATCGGCGCAGCGATCGGCCCTAGGGCCGGACGGCTGCCTCCTGTCGGTCTCGCGCGCCTCGCCCCGACGATGTGATCCGGCCGACCAGGATGGCGCCGAGGCCGAAGCAGACGCAGAGCGCGCAGACCGATGTCCATCCGCCATGCGTCCAGGCAATGCCGGCAAGCGCGGATCCTGCGGCTCCGCCGAGGAAGAACAATCCGGTATAGAGCCCGTTGAGGCGGCCGCGGATGTCCGGACGCAAGCTGTTGATCGCGTGCCGTCCCAGCGTCTGATCGCCGATCACACCGAGATCGACGATGATCGCAGCCAGAACCAGCAGCAGCAACGCGGTGCCGCGGTGCATCGCGGCACCGAAGATGAGGGCGAGGCCGGACCCGGCGACCACGCAGACATGGGCAAGGCGCGTCGCGGTTTCGTCGAGATGCCGATCGGCGGCCCATCCAGCGACGGGCGCCACGATCGCTCCGCCGATACCGGCAAGGGCAAACGCGCCGATCCCGATCTGTCCCAGCCCGAACGGAGGCGCCGCGAGCAGCAGCGGCACGGCGGTCCAGAACGCGCCGAAGGCCCCCATGCACAACGCCTGGCACGCCGCGCGCCGCTGCAGTACCGGCTCGCTGCGGAGGACGATCCAGAGCGAGGAGATCAGCTCGCGAAAGCTCAAACGGCTGGCTTGCGAACGCGCAGGCACGATGAGTGCACAGGCAAGGCAGACCATCGCGAGCGCAGTGGCGTCGGCGAGGTAGGCTCCGCGCCAGCCGAAAAGGCTGGCCGACAGGTTGGCGCTCGGCCGCGACAGCAGCACGCCGATCATCAGCCCGCTCATGACCCTGCCGATGACACGGCCGCGCGCCGACGGCTCCGCAAGACCCGCTGCAAGCGGCACGACCATTTGCGTGGCGCTGGTCGTCAGCCCCACGACGAACGCGCTGAGCAGGAAGAGCGTCGCCGACGGAGAGAAGGCCGCGGCCGCCAGCGCAAGGGTCCCGGTCAGGAGCGTCGTCAACATGACTGAGCGCATCCGGAACATATCGATCAACGGGACAAGCAGCACGAGCCCGGCGGTGTAGCCCAGCATCGGCATCATGGCGATCAGGCCGGCGGCGCTTTCCGTCAGCCCGAACGAGGTGGCGATCGGAGCCGAGAGGGACTGCGCGGCGAACAGCGGCAGCACGATCACCGCGATCGCCGCGCTCAATGCGGCTGTGAGAGCACTCTGCATCGTCGTCAAGAGATCCCGAGGCGTTGGATGGTTACAGCGGCTTCATCAGATCCGCGGCGGTTGCGTCGCGCGGCGCGATGTAGATCGCAAGCAGGGTCGCCGGCTCGGTCGAGCTAGGATTGCGCGAAACGCGATGAATAGCGCCGGCCGGCTCCCACCAGGCTTCGCCGGCGCTGTAGGTGCGTTCGGGGCCATCGCCGACCTGCGAGGCCACCATGCCCGATACGACGTAGGCCATCACGCCGTTGGCATGGGCATGCACGGGCGATCCCGTTCCCGGAGGATACGTCACCTCCACGAGCGTGATGTCGCGCGCCGGATCGCCGGGCAAACCCTGCTTGATCACGTCGCGTCTGGAAGACTGTTTCGTCCCCGGTGCGGAGTGTTGCGGCTGCGCATTGGCATCTGATCCTCGGGCAGCGGCGAGGGCCGCGAGCAGCGCTGCGATCGAGGCGCGATTGAAATCGCGTCGAAGGATGGTGGATGTCATGTCGAGGGCTCCTGATGTTGTCCAGGCCCACCATCTAGCGGCAGGATGGCCTATCCATAAGGGCCAAGAGGCGGCATATTGACTAGGCCATGGCGAAGCGCCGGAAGAGACGGGTGACCGGGTTGGTTCGCAGCGGTGGCATGCCGCTTTCGCGCCAGCTCTATGAGCGATTCCGGCGCGCGATCGCGTCCGGGCAGCTACGTCCGGGCGACCGGCTGCCTTCGATCCGCGGTCTTGCCGCGGAGCTCGCGATGGCGCGCGGCACGGTCGACGCCGCCTATGCCATGCTGGCCGGGGAGGGCTACATCGTCATGCGCGGTCAGGCGGGGACGATCGTGTCGCCGGAATTGCGCGACGCCGCGGCGCTCGATGACGTCGCGACGTTTCCGGCCCGGTCCAGCAGCCGGCCGAGCGGGCGCGCCGAACCTCTGCTGCTGCAGATGGGGCTGCCTGCGATCGATCTCTTTCCGCGCAAGCTCTGGACCCATGTGATCGCGCGAGAGGCGCGGCGAAGCTCCGCTTCAGACATGATGTATCCGGATCCGGCCGGCTTCGAACCGTTGCGGCAGGCGATCGCGGCATATCTCGCATCCTCCCGCGGGATCGCGTGCGACTGTCGCCAGGTGCTGGTGACCAACGGCTTTCAGGGCGGCCTCGATCTAGCGCTGCGCATCCTGCTGCGACGCGGCGACCGCGCGTGGATCGAAGACCCCTGCTTTCCGCCCGTGCGGACCGCGCTTGAACTGGCCCGCGCCGGACTTGTCGCCGTGCCCATCGACTCCGAGGGGATGCGCGTCGGCGAAGGCATCAGGCAGGCGCGGCGAGCACGGCTCGCGGTCGTCACGCCGTCGCATCAAAGCCCGCTCGGCGTATCGCTCTCGCTGCCGCGCCGCATGGAGCTGCTTCGGTGGGCGAACCAGGCAGACGGCTATGTCATCGAGGACGACTATGACAGCGAGTTCCGGTTCGTCGGCCGGCCGCTGCCAGCATTGAAGAGCCTCGATCGCGGCCAGCGGGTGATCTATTCGGGGACGTTCAGCAAGACGCTCTTTCCAGGATTGCGGCTCGGCTATCTGGTTGTGCCGGATCGTCTGCTCGACAGCTTCATCGAGGTCAGCGCCGGCCGTAGCAACGGCCTCAATCCGTTCGCGCAGCGGGTCGTTGCGGGCTTCATGGCGGAAGGGCACTTCGCGCGCCATCTGAAGCGGATGCGGAAGCTGTACGCGGCGCGCCGCGCCGCTCTGGCTGCCGCCCTGACCGCCGAATTCGGCGAGCGCATCAGGATCGAGTTGCAGCCGGGCGGCATGCACCTGCTGCTTCGGTTCATGGGCCGCACGCAGGATGCAAGGCTCGCGCAGCTTGCCCGGGCAGATGGATTTGGTGCCGAGCCGCTGTCGAGCCGCAGCCTTCGGCACGATTGCGGGCAGGGCCTGCTGGTCGGCTTTACCAATGCCGCCGAGGCCGATGCGCCTGCGATCGCGCGGCGGCTCAGGCGTGCAATCGAGCCCGTGGCCGAGCGGCGAGCGCGGACCGACTAAAGTTCTAGGTTCTGCGTTCCATCCCGTTGGAACCTTCGGCACGGCCGTGTCGTTTGTACTCAAACGACCCGAATACTTTGCATCCACCCGGGGGGCTTGTCCGAGGGAGACGCTCCCATGGTAACACTCGGCTCGAGACTCGACGCCAACCAGCTCACACCAGCCGAACATCAGCTCCAACTGCGCCGCGCGGTAATCGCCTCCACGGTCGGGACCGCGATCGAATGGTATGACTTCTTCCTCTACAGCACCGTCACCGGCCTCGTGTTCGCAAAGCTGTTCTTTCCACATTCCGATCCGTGGGTCGGCACGCTGGAAGCCTTCGCGATCTATGCGGTCGGCTTCATCGCGCGGCCGATCGGTGCTGCGATCTTCGGCCACTATGGCGACCGCATCGGACGCAAGTCGACGCTGATCGCGACGCTGCTGTTGATGGGACTGGCCACCGCGGCGGTGGCATTGGTGCCGACCTATTCCAGCATCGGCATCTGGGGTGCGGTGATCCTCACCGTGCTGCGCTTCATCCAGGGCGTCGGTGTCGGCGGCGAATGGGGCGGCTCGGTGCTGATGTCGATGGAATGGGCGCGCAACGATCGCTCGCGCGGACTGATCGCCTCCTGGCCGCAGTTCGGCGTGCCCTGCGGGCTGTTCCTCGCCAATCTTGCCGTGCTGGCCTTCAGCCAGATGTCGGGCGACCAGTTCCTGGCGTGGGGCTGGCGCGTCCCGTTCGCGCTCAGCATCATGCTGGTCGGCGTCGGCCTCTACATCCGGCTCGGCATTCTGGAAACGCCTGTGTTCACCAAGCTGCTGGCCGAGCGCAAGGTCGACCGCACACCGATGCTGACGGTGATCCGCGATCATCCGAAGGAGATCCTGCTGTCCGCCTTCGCGCGGATGTCCGAGCAGGCGCCGTTCTACATCTTCACCGCCTTCGTGTTCTCCTACGGCGTCGGGACGCTGCAGATGTCGCGAGACATGTTGTTGACCGCGGTGCTGGCGGCTTCGGTGGTCTCGTTCGTCTCGATTCCGGTGTTCGGGCATTTGTCCGACCAGATCGGCCGCAAGAACATGTACATGATCGGCGCGCTGGTGACCGGCATCTTCGGCTTCATCTACTTTGCGATGCTCAACACCGGATCGGTGCCGGTCATCTTCCTTGCGATCATTCTCTCGCTTGTTCCGCACGATATGCAGTACGGGCCGCAGGCCGCCCTGATCGCCGAAAGCTTCACCGGCCGCCTGCGCTACAGCGGCGCCTCGCTCGGCTACCAGCTCGCATCTGTCATCGCCGGCGGTCCTGCGCCGCTGATCGCGGCCTGGCTGTTCGGCACCTATCATTCGTCGACTGCGATCGCGATCTACATCGCGCTCTGCGCCGTCATCACGCTGGTCGCGACCGCGCTGATGACCGACTACACCGGCAAGGACATCAACGCCGCGTCGGCGCATCAGCGGTAAGTCCGAGAAGCATGGGAGAAGCAGATGGTGAAATGGCGAAAAGAATCGGCGCTTGATCTCTATAACCTTGCTGCGGCGATCTTCCTGCTCGCCGCGCCGTGGTTGTTCGCGCATGCCAACCCAACGGCGGCGATCGATCTCAGGATCAGTGGTGCCGCCATCGCGATCATGTCGCTGGCGGCGATCGCAGCGTTCGCGATCTGGGAGGAGTGGATCAATCTGTTCGTCGGATGCTGGCTGATCGTCTCGCCCTGGCTGCTCGGCTTCACCCACACCCGCGCGATGCATTTTGCCATCGCCGCGGGTGCGGTGGTCGCGTTCATGGCGCTGCTCGAGCTGTGGCTCGAATACGAGAAGACGCATCTCGGCCCGGCTGCGCCACAGGCCGCCGACAGACATTAGGAGCCGCCGCGGGCGCGATCGCGGATTGACCCTTCTTTTGAGCATGATCTCTCCGGAAAACCGCTTCGCACTTTTCCGGATCATGCTCTAGCAGCCGCGGCAAATACCCCTGATCTTGCGGTCGACGATCGCATCCTCCTGATCGATGATCTGCTGCGACGCCGATGTCGCCGCCGGAATGTCGGCGGCGCGTGGCTGGCGATGGCCAACCGGCGCCGACCACGGTCGCGTCGCGGTTTCATTTGATGCGTAGGCGTTCGGCTCCTGGTCTGCCGATTGTGCGAACGAGGAGGTCGCCATTGCCGCGGACAGGATTGCAGCGAGGCCAATCTGTTTGCCCAGGCGCCAAAGATCGCTCATGAGAATCTCCATGTCATCATCGCCGCCCTTGTGCGCGGCCCTGGTGAATGGAGCGCCTCTGTCATTCCGGTATTCCCCGCTCCATCTGTTGTGATGAGGCGATCGCGGTTCGGTGATCGCGCGTGAGGAAATATTTTCGAACGTTGACGGTCTTGGGTCACAGGAGCCGAGCTTGGTCGGCTTCATCCACGCGGAGAATTCCTATGACCAAATTGACCTTCGCTGCGCTTGCGCTGGTTGCGGCAGCTGCGTATTCGGCTCAGGCGTCGGCCGCCAACAACAATGCTGCGGCGCGGCGCGCCCACGCCTCGATGACGACGACAACGACACCGGTCAGCAGCAAGACGACTGATTGCGTGCGCGCGCCGAACGTCGGATCGTTCGCAACCGCGCCCTTCACCGAGCCGCCCTGCATGCCCGGCACGATTCGCTGACCACGCGCAGCGGAAAGCCCCGGGCCTCTGGTCCGGGGTTTCCCGGCTATGCCGGGGCGTCGCGATGCGCGACCGGGATTGAGCGTGACCCACGTCACAGGCAGGCTGCTCCTATCATGCGAACAGTGCGGCGTCGGAGCTGGCGCATGGTGCCCGGCCCGAGTTCAAGGAGACGTCGCATGACACGCAATTCGCTTATTGCATTCGCTGCCGTTGTCGCGTTCGGCGTTGCCGCGCTGGGCTCCGCACAGGCGGGTGGACTTCACATGGTGCCGCCGAAGAATGTGGGTGCGAAACTGCCCCCTGGCGGTTCGGGTGGCCCGCATCGCCAGCCGGTCGATCCGCCGCCCTATCTCGGAACTGATTACAGCGGTGACAGTGCCGGTGGCAGCGGAGGTGGCGGATATTTCGGCGATCCCAACCATCCCGGCCACGAGCAATTCTGAAAACGCAAACGGCCCCGAACCAGGTTCGGGGCCGCGGTCTGCTGCTGGATCGGAGCTGGAGCTTATTCCGGCTTGCCGATCGTCACGGCGAGCTTGCCGACGCCGTCGACGCCGCATTCGAGCTTGTCGCCGACCTGCAGCTGCGAGACGCCCGCGGGCGTGCCGGTCATGATGATGTCGCCGGCGGCGAGCTTCACCTGCTGCGAGAGCTGCCAGATGATCTCAGGCACGTTCCAGATCAATTCGTTGAGGTCGCCCTTCTGCGCTTCCTTGCCGTTGACGGTGAGCCAGATCTTGCCGCTCGAGGGGTGGCCGATCTTCGAGGCCGGCTGGATCGCGGAGCAGGGCGCGGAATAGTCGAACGACTTGCCGATCTCCCAGGGCCGCTCTTTCTTGCGCGAGGCGATCTGCAGGTCGCGGCGGGTCAGGTCGATGCCGACGGCATAGCCGTAGACATGCTCGAGCGCCTTGTCGGCGGGAATGTTCAGCCCGCCGCTTTTCATCGCCACCACCAGCTCGACCTCGTGATGCAGGTCCTTGGTCAGCGGCGGGTAGGGGATCGTCGCACCATCAGGCACCAGCATGTCGGCATGCTTGCCGAAGAAGAACGGCGGCGCACGCTCGTCATTGCCCATCTCCCTGATATGCTCAAGATAGTTGCGGCCGACGCACCAGATGCGACGGACCGGATAGGTGCCGGATTCGCCGACGACGGGAAGCGAGGGCTGCGGGGGAAGCGGAATGACGGTGGAGGCGGCGTTCATGAACGGGTCCCGGAAGGTTGAAGGAGGGAGCGCGGGCGGTTTTTACGCGCTTAAGCCGCTCAGGGCTAGGGGCTGCGATTGCGTCAGGCGCAGAGGTGAGGCCAGCTTTCCGCCGAGCGCGGCCGGCTTCGGCCGGCGAGGGCGGTGATGCCGATGCGGAGGTGGCTTTCGATCGGCCTTGCCCTGATTGCCGCGGTCCTGTTCGTCTCCGCCGTGCGGTTCTTTGTGGTGACCCCGGAACGGATCGACCGGGGGCAGAACAAGGTCCAGCGCGTGGCCGTGGATATCACGCCCGCCGCGCAGGCCTTGCAGGCGACGCTCGACGTCGCGGATATGCATGCGGACAGCCTGCTGTGGAAGCGCAACCTGATCGCGCGATCGGATCGCGGCCATATCGACCTGCCGCGCCTGATCGAGGGCCGCTACGCGCTGCAGGTGTTCTCGTCGGTCACCAAGTCGCCGAAGGGCCAGAACTATGATGCCAACGCCGGCGACACCGACACGATCACCAACCTTGCCATCATCGATCTGCAGCCGATGCGGACCTGGTTCTCGTTGCTGCAGCGCTCGCTATGGCATGCCGAGAAATTGCAGAGCTTCGCCGACAGGTCCGCCGGACGGCTGCGCGTGATCACGACCGCGGCCGACATCGATCACCTGCTCGCGGACCGCAAGAGCGGCATGACGGTGGTCGGCGGAATGCTCTCGATCGAGGGCCTGCAGGATCTCGAGGGCAACATCGACAATCTCGACGTGCTCTACGCCGCCGGATTCCGGATGGCCGGTCTCGCGCATTTCTTCGACAATGATGTCGCAGGCTCGATGCACGGCGTGGCCAAGGGCGGGCTGACGCCGCTCGGCCGGCAGGTGGTGCAGCGGATGGAGGCGATGGGAATGATCGTCGACCTCGCCCATGCGAGCCACGCGACGGTTGCCGACGTGCTGGCGATGGCAACGCGCCCGGTGGTCTCGAGCCATGGCGGCGTTCAGGCGACCTGCAAGGTCAACCGCAACCTTACCGACGATGAGGTGAAGGGCGTCGCACGTACCGGCGGCGTGGTCGGCATCGGCTTCTGGCAAGGCGCGGTCTGCTCGCTCGATCCGAACAACGTCGCGCGCGCAATTGCCCATGTCCGCGACCTCGTCGGGATCGACCATGTCGGCCTCGGCTCGGATTTCGACGGCTCGACGACCACGGGCTTCGACGCCAGCGGGATTGCCGCCGTGACCCAGGCGTTGATGTCGAGCGGGTTCTCCGAGGACGACATCCGCAAGGTCATGGGCGGCAACGTCCTGCGCGTGCTGCGCGCAGGCATTGTCGCCAAGGACGGGAAGGGATGATCAGCCCGTGGCGCTGATCGGCGCGAGCGCCAGCGGCGACGGATCGTGGTGGTGCTGCAGGCGGAAGAACGAGGCGTAGCGGCCGCCGCGGCGCAGCAGCTCATCGTGACGCCCGCGCTCGACGATCTCGCCGCCTTCGACCACCAGGATCGCATCGGCATGCATGATGGTGTGCAGGCGGTGCGCGATCACGATCGTGGTGCGGCCCTGGCAGAGATGCTCGATCGCCTCCTGCACCTGCTTCTCGGACTCCGAGTCGAGCGCGGCGGTGGCCTCGTCGAGCAGGATGATCGGCGCGTTCTTGATCAGCGCGCGGGCGACCGCGATGCGCTGGCGCTGGCCGCCGGACAGTTGCGTGCCGTGCTCGCCGACCGGCGTGTCGTAGCCGAGCGGGAAGCTCATGATGAAGTCGTGCGCGCAGGCGGCCTTGGCGGCGTCGATGATCTCGGCCTCGCTGGCGCCTTGCTTGCCGAACGCGATGTTGGCGCGGATGGTGTCGCGGAACAGATAGACGTCCTGGCCGACATAGGCGGTCTGCTGCCGCAGCGAGTTGCGCGAGACCTGGGAGATCGACTGTCCGTCGATCAGGATCTCGCCCTCGCTCGTCTCGTAGAAGCGCAGCAGCAGGGCCAGCACCGTCGATTTGCCGCCGCCTGAGGGGCCGACCAGCGCGGTCACCTTGCCGGGCTCGGCCACGAAGCTCATGCGGTTCAGCACCGGCTCGCCGGGCCGATAGGCGAAGCTGACGTCACGCAGTTCGATCCGCGCGTCGGAGAGCTTCAGCGCCGGCTTGTCGTCGTCGGCCTGCTCGCTCGCCGGGCTGTCGACGACCTCGAGCAGCATCCGCGCGCCGACCAGCTGGCTGTTGAGGTCGATGTTGAGCCGCGCCAGGCGCTTGGCCGGTTCGGTCGCCATCAGGAACGCGGTCAGGAAGGTGAAGAACTGGCCCGGCGTGGAACCGAGCGCGACCACGCTGTAACCGCCATACATCAGGCAGCCGGCGACCGCGAAGCCGCCGAGCATCTCCATCAGCGGGTTGGAGCGGTTGGCGACGCGCGCCATCTTGTTGGCGTTGCGTTCGACGATCTCGATGTTCTCGTCGATCCGCTGCTGCATGGTGTCTTCCAGCGTGAACGCCTTCACGGTGCGGATACCCTGCAGCGATTCCTGCATCGTCTCCATGATGTCGGCGGTGCCGGTGAACTGGTTGTAGGCGAGCCCCTTGATCCGCTTCACCAGCCTGCGCAGCATCAGCATCGCCGGCGGCACCGCCACGAGCCCGATGAACGACATCAGCGGGTCCTGCCAGACCATGACGGCGAGCATGCTGACCAGCATCAGGAAGTCGCGGCCGATCGCATTGACCAGCATGTTGAGCACGTCGGTGATCGACTTGGCGCCGGCGGTGAGCCGCGCGAGGAACTCCGAGGAATGCCGCTGCGAGAAGAAGCCGATGCTTTCGCTCATCAGCTTGGCGAACAATTGGCGCTGGTTCCGCGCCAGGATCGCGTTGCTGATCTTCGACAGGATCACCATGTGGCCGTAGGTCGCCACGCCCTTGATGAACAGCAGCACCACCGTGACCCCGGCGAACATGGCGATGCCGGGGATGTTCTTGTCGACATAGGCCTGGTTGATGACCTGGCCGAGCACGTAGGTGGCGGCGGCCGTCGAGCCGGCCGCAACCGCCATCAGGGCGAACGCCGTCAGGTAGCGCCGCCAGTAGGTGATCCCCTGTTCCGTGACCAGGCGGCGGATCAGGATCGCCGCGCCGTAGGGATCGTCGGTAATTTTCTTTGGAAACTGAGCCATCCGCGTTCCATTGACGGCGGGCAGCGCCGGCCGTCAGGGTTGCGGACCTCCTTGCCCGCTTGGCGGGGCTTTTTCAAGCACAATAACGGCTTGATTTTTAGGCCGATTCTGCCTGTCGCGCAGCGCCGCCGCGCTCCCGGAACAGCTTCTCCTCCCAGGCCAGCGCGTGGCTCGCGATGGTCTCGAGATCATCGTAGCGCGGGGTCCAGTCGAGCAGCGAGCGGATCCTTCTCGTATCGGCCACCATGGTCATGATGTCGCCGGGCCGGCGCGCGGCATAGGCGACGGCGAAATTGCGCATCGAGACCCGGCGTACCGCCTCGATGGTCTCGAGCACGGAATAGCCGCGGCCGTAACCGCAATTCATCGTCACCGACTGACCGCCGGCGCGCAGATAGGCCAGCGCCGAGCGGTGCGCCTCGACGAGGTCGCTGACATGGATGAAGTCACGCACGCAGCTGCCGTCCTGGGTCGGATAGTCGGTGCCGAACACGTCGATCTTGGCGCGCTGGCCGGTCGCGGCCTCGACCGCGATCTTGAGCAGATGGGTGGCGCCGATGGTGGAGAGGCCGACGCGGCCTTTCGGGTCGGCGCCGGCGACGTTGAAGTAGCGCAGCACGACATAGTTCATGCCATGGGCGGAGGCGACATCGTGCAGCATGATCTCGGTCATCAGCTTCGACGAGCCGTAGGGCGACAGCGGATGGGTCGGCGCGATCTCCGGCACCGGCACCTGGTCCGGATTGCCGTAGACGGCCGCGGTCGAGGAGAAGATGAAGCGGCTGACACCGCACTTCACGGCTGCGTTGAGCAGGCTGCGCGTCGTCATGGTGTTGTTGCGATAGTAGCCCAGCGGATCGCGCATCGAGTCCGGCACCACGACGGAGCCGGCGAAATGGATGATGCTGTCGATGCCGTGCTGTGCGATCACGCCTTCGACGAGGTTCTCGTCGCCGGCATCGCCGATGAACAGCGGCACGCCTTCGGGCAGGAACGCGGAGAAGCCGGTGGAGAGATTGTCGACGACGACGACGCTCTCGCCGGCATCGACCAGCGCATGAACCATGTGACTTCCGATATAGCCGGCACCGCCGGTCACGAGCACGGTCATGGATAGAGCTCTCCCGATATCTTTAACGGGCGATGCTAGCGGCAGTGCGGTGAAGAGGGGGTTTCGCCGCGGCCGAACTGGCCACTATGCTTAATGTTGCGTATAGGAACTGGCGCGAAACGGAGACTTGCGTGCCGATCGAGAACACACCTGCCGGCGAGCTGCAGCTCATCGTGCCGAACCTGCACCGACGCTATTCGGGTGTCACCGCGACCAACCGCATGGTCGCGCCGAAGCTTGCAAGGATGTTTCGCGCAGGTTGGCTCGGCTCGCATCGGCCCGACGGCATCGATGCGATGGGATTTGCCGATCTGATGCGGCTGTGGCGGCGCGCGCAACCTGTGATCTGGCACGCGCGGCGCAACGACGAGATGATCGCAGGCCTCGCGCTGCGCGCGCTCGGCTGGCCGCTGAAGCTGCTGTTCACCTCGGCCGCGCAGCGTCATCACACCTGGCTGACGCGCTGGCTGATCCGCAACATGGATGCGATCATCGCGACCAGTCCGCTGTCGGCTTCGTACCTCAAGCGCGAGGCCACCGTGGTGATGCATGGCGTCGACACCGACCGCTATGGGCCGCCGGCCGATCGCGCCGCGGCGTTCGCCGAGAGCGGATTGCCGGGCCGCTACGCGATCGGCTGCTTCGGGCGGGTGCGCGCGCAGAAGGGCAGCGACGTGTTCGTCGAGGCGATGTGCAGATTGCTGCCGCGCTATCCCGATTTCACCGCTGTCATCGTCGGCGCCGTGGTGCCGGAGCAACTGGCCTTCGCGGGCGAGCTGAAGCGCAAGATCGAGGCCGCGGGGCTGCAATCGCGCATCATCATCACGGGTGAATTGCCGATCGAGGATGTCGTGCGCTGGTACCAGCGGCTGACGATCTACGCCTTCACCTCGCGCAACGAAGGCTTTGGCCTCACCTTGATCGAGGCGATGTCGGCAGGCGCTGCGCTGGTCGCCGCGCGGGCGGGCGCCGCCGAGTTCGTGGTCGAAGACGGCATCACCGGCGTGCTGACCCCGCCGGGCGATGCCGATGCGCTGGCGGCCGCGCTCGAGCCCTTGATGCGCGATCCGGCATCGGCCGAAGCGATGGGGGCACGGGCGCGCCAACGAGTTGTGGATAAGTTCAGCCTCGATGCGGAGGCGGGCGCGATCGCCAAGGTCTATCGCGCGTTGATCTGAGCCAGTACGCGCTCGGCGATGCCGACGACCTCCTCGGCCGCGATGTCGCGCATGCAGCGATGGTCGTTCATGGTGCAGACCGTGCGCTGGCACGGCTGGCACGGCAGCTTGCTTTTGGTCTGCCGCACCGTCGCGGCGAGGCCGTTGAGGGGCGCCCAGAGATAGGGATCGGTCGGGCCGAAAATGCCCATGGTCGGGGTGCCGATCGCGGCTGCGATATGCATCAGCCCGGAGTCGTTGGAGATGGCGACACTGGCCGCGGCCATCGCCAGCACGCCGTTGCGCAGATCGGTGCCGGTAAGATCGCGGACCCGGGCGCCGCCGGAGGCCACGATCTCCTGCGCCAGCGCCTTCTCGCCGGGCCCGCCGACCACCCAGACATCGAAGCCGCGTTCGGCGAACAGCCGTGCGGCTTCCGGATAATAGGTCCAGCGCTTCGAGGCGCCGACGGATCCGGGTCCCAGCGCGACGGCAGGTCCAGTACCGAGGCCGTTGACCTGCCGCCATCGGCTGACATCATCCGCGGGAACCCGGAGCTGCGGCACCGGCCATTCCGGCGGGCGGGTGGCGCCATCGGGCAGCGCCAGGATGGCGTTCTTGTCGATGAAGCGCGGCTGCTGCTTCTCGCCCCATCGCATCGCGTTGATCAGTCCGAACCGCGCCTCGCCGAAGAAGCCGACCCGTTCCGGGATGCCCGCCAGGGCCGGCGCGATGGCCGCCTTCCAGGTGCGCGGCAGCACCAGCGCGGTGGCATAGTTCCGCTCCCGAAACTCGGCCGCCAGGGCCCGCTGCCGGGCCAGCGCCAGCCGGCTGCGCGGCAGGTCGAAGACGATCCCGGCGCGGACGCCGGGCATATAGTCGACCAGAGGGGCACAAAGCCTCGACGTAAGGAGGTCGACTGGCCGGTTGGGCCAGCGCTTGCGGAGCACCCTGACCACGGTGTGGCCGCGCACGAAATCGCCGATCCATAAATAGGGCACGACGAGGATCGGTCTGGTATCCTCGGCATCCTGGGTTTCGATATCAGATATTGAATCAATATTCATTTCTAATAGGCCAAGGCCGGACCGGCGCGGCCAAGTCGGTAACCGGTTCGCGATAAGAGGTAAAGCCGTCGTTGCCAGTGGCGCGGGAGTGGGGCAAAGCTGGCGGCTGCAAAGGAATCTGGCGGGATTTCATCATGTTTCTGGTAACCGGGGGCGCCGGTTTTATCGGATCGAACGTCGTGGCTGCGTTGAATGACGCCGGCCACAGCGACGTCGCGGTCTGTGACATTCTTGGGAGCGACGGCAAGTGGCGGAACCTGGCCAAGCGCCAGCTTGCCGACGTGGTTCCCCCGGCCGAGCTCGGCGACTGGCTGAAGGGGCGGCGGCTTTCCGCCGTCATCCATCTTGGCGCCATCTCGGAGACCACTGCGACCGACGGCGATCTGGTGATCGAGACCAATTTCCGCCTCTCGATGCGGCTGCTCGACTGGTGCACCGCGAATGCCACCCCGTTCATCTATGCATCCTCCGCCGCGACCTATGGCGACGGCGATCAGGGCTTTGACGACGACGCGTCGGTCGAGGCGCTGAAGCGGCTGCGGCCGATGAACCTGTACGGCTGGAGCAAGCAGCTGTTCGACCTCGCCGTCGCCGGGCGCGCCGCGAAGGGCGAGCCGCTGCCGCCGCAATGGGCCGGGCTGAAATTCTTCAACGTGTTCGGCCCGAATGAATATCACAAGGGCTCGATGATGAGCGTGCTGGCGCGCCGCTTCGACGACATCAAAGCGGGCCGCGTCGTGCAGCTGTTCAAGTCGCATCGCGAGGGCATCGCCGACGGCGACCAGCGCCGCGACTTCATCTATGTCGACGACGTCGTGCGGGTGATGATGTGGCTGATCGCGACGCCGCGGGTCTCCGGCCTGTTCAATGTCGGCACCGGCAAGGCGCGCAGCTTCAAGGACCTGATCGTCTCGGCCTATGGCGCCCTCGGCCTTCCGCCGAACATTGAGTATGTCGACATGCCCGAGCAGATTCGCGGCAGCTACCAATACTTCACCGAGAGCGTCGTCGATCGTCTCGCGCACGCCGGATACAATGGCGGGTTCACCCGCCTGGAAGACGCGGTCGGGGCCTATGTGAACGGCTTCCTCGATCGCGCGGATCGCTATCGCTAGAGCGGATGACGGTGACTGATGTTTGATTTTGAAGCGATCTCCCGTGCAATGTCCGGCCAGACCGTGCTCTGCGTCGGCGACCTCATGCTCGACGAGTTCGTGTATGGCGAGGTGTCGCGGATCTCGCCGGAGGCGCCGGCGCCGGTGATCGCGGTCAGGCGCAGCGAGATCAATATCGGCGGCGCCGGCAACGTCGCGCGCAATATCGCATCGCTCGGCGGGCGCTGCATTTTCGTCGGCCTGATCGGCGAAGATGCCGCCGGCACGGTGCTATCGGAGGCGCTGGCGAAAGAGGCGGGCATCGAGGCCGTGCTGGTGCGCGACGCTGCGCGGCCGACCACGCGCAAGGTGCGCTTCGTCTCCGAGCAGTTCTCGACCCACATGCTGCGCTCCGACTGGGAGCTGGCCGCGCCGGCTGCGCCGGCCGTCGAGCAGCAGCTGATCGACGCGATCTTGCCGCGCCTTGCGCAGGCAGACATCGTGTTGCTGTCCGACTACGCCAAGGGTGTGCTCACCGCGCGCGTGATCCGCAACGTGATCGACGCCGCGCGCCAGGCGAAGAAGCGCGTGATCGTCGATCCCAAGAGCGCCAATCTCGCGATCTATCGCGGCGCGACCGTGTTGACGCCGAACCGCAAGGAATTCGCCGAGGCGACCCGCAGCCGCGCCGATAGCCAGGACAGCATCGCGCAGGCCGCGCCCGATGCGATGTATCTCGCCGATTGCGAGGCGATGCTGGTGACGCAGGGCGAACGCGGCATGACGCTGGTGACGCGGGACGGCGGCTCGATCCATGTGCCGGCGCTGCCGGTCAAGGTGCGCGACGTCTCCGGGGCCGGCGATACCGTGGCTGCGGCGCTGGCGCTCGCGCTCGCCGTCGGTGCCGACTGGGAAGGCGCGCTGCGGATCGCGAGCGCGGCAGCCGCAGTTGCGGTCGGCAAGACCGGCACCGCGATCGTCAGGTCCGCCGAACTGCGGCGAAGGATCCTGCCGCACGCTTTGCTCGCGGCCGAGGAGAAGATCGTTCCGGCCGGCGGCGATATCGATGCGTATCTCGAGGAATGGCGCCGGCAGGATCTGCGGATCGGCTTCACCAATGGCTGCTTCGACATCCTGCATCCGGGTCACGTCAAGGTGCTGACCGCCGCGCGCAGCGCCTGTGACCGCCTGATCGTCGGATTGAACAGCGATGCCTCGGTGAAGCGGCTGAAGGGCGAGGGGCGTCCGGTACAGAACGAGCGCGCCCGCGCCGAGGTGCTGGCGGCGCTCGAGGCCGTCGACCTCGTCGCGATCTTCGAGGAGGACACGCCGATCAACCTGATCACGAAGGTGCGGCCGAGCGTGCTGGTCAAGGGCGGCGACTACACCCGCGAGCAGGTGGTCGGCCACGAGATCGTCGAGGCCGCCGGCGGCGAGGTGGTGCTGGTCGAAATCCTGCAGGGCCACAGCACGACGTCGCTGGTTGCCCGGGCCCGTGAGGGCAAGGCGTGAGCGCGAGCACGGCATCCCCGGCGGGCGCCGCGGCGTGTCCGGCCTGGCGCGACCCGGCGCGCTGGCAGACCACGACCGACGTGGTCGCGGTCCTGATCGCGCTGTCGCTGCCGTGGTCGACCTCGCTGGTCGGCATCTTCGGCGTGGTGTTGCTGATTGCGATTGCGCCGACCGTCGACCTCCGGGCGTTCTGGACGCTGCTGAAGCGGCCGATCTGCGTGGCGCCGATCGCGCTGTTCTGCCTCGCGCTCGTCGGCACGCTCTGGTCGGACGCGGCCTGGGGCGCGCGGCTTTACGCGGTCGGACCGACCGCAAAGCTCCTGGTGCTTCCGGTCCTGCTCTATCATTTCCAGCGCTCGACCCGCGGCACATGGGTGTTCATGGCTTTCCTCGTGTCCTGCACGCTGTTGATGCTGATGTCGTGGCTGGTGCTGGCCTATCCGCACCTTGCGCTGCGGGCGCCCGGGCCGGGCGAGCAGGGCGTGTTCGTCAAGAATTACATCGATCAGAGTCAGGAATTCACGCTGTGCGCGGTCGCGCTGGCCTATCCGATCGTGATGCTGGTGCGGGACAAACGCTTCTGGCCGGCCGTCCTTTTGATCGCGATCGCGCTCAGCCTGTTCGCCAACATGGCGCTCGTGGTGGTGTCGCGGACGGCGATCGTGACGGTTCCGATTATGTTCGCGGTGTTCGCGCTGCTGCATCTGCGCTGGCGCAGCATCGTCCTGATCCTTTGCGCGGCTGCCGCGTTGTCCGTGGTGGCGTGGTATGGATCGTCGCCACTGCGACGGACGGCCGAGTCATTCGAACGTGACTACAAGCTCTACATGGAGCGCAACGAGCCGACGTCGCTCGGCTTGCGGCTCGAATTCTGGCGCAAGTCGCTCGGCTTCTTCGCCGAGGCCCCGGTCATCGGCCACGGCACCGGAGCGACGCGAGGCCTGTTCGAGCGCGTCGCGACCGGCGGCATGAACCAGGCATCCGGCGAGGTGATCGGAAATCCCCACAATCAGACGTTGAACGTCGCCGTGCAGTGGGGCATTGTGGGTGTGGCGATACTGTATGCGATGTGGCTCCTGCACCTGTTGCTGTTCCGCGGCGACGGTCTCGTCAACTGGATCGGGCTTCTCGTCGTGGTACAGAATATTTCAAGTTCGTTGTTTAATTCACACATCTTCGACTTTCAC
This sequence comes from Bradyrhizobium sp. CER78, assembly GCF_029846235.1. GTDB lineage: Bacteria > Pseudomonadota > Alphaproteobacteria > Rhizobiales > Xanthobacteraceae > Bradyrhizobium. The sequence goes on along the minus strand of NZ_JARVWP010000002.1, from coordinate 579,059 downwards.
GAAGGCTGGATGTATGTGCTGGGCGTCGGGGTTGCGGGCGGCATGGCGTTGAAGGGCCGATTGGGGACCGATTTGGAACCCGAGCCCCCGATCCGTCCATGATCGCTGGCATGGGCTCCGCAGATACGCTACAGCCTGCCAATGTCTTGTCGCCAACTCCCAGTTGCCAGCAACCCGTCTGCTAGATGACGCGCCTTTCACAATTCACCCTGCGCAACTTCCTGATTCTGGCACATGACGCGCTCGCGACGACGTTTGCGTTGCTGGCGAGCTTCTATCTGCGGTTCGAGGGCAGCCTCCTTACCGATCGACTGCCACATCTGCTGCGCATTCTGCCCTGGTTCGTGCTGTTCAGCATCGTGGTCAGCTATTTCTCCAATCTGACCACGGCGAAATGGCGCTTCACCTCGCTGCCGGACGCGGTGAACATCCTGCGGGTGGCCGCGGTGCTGACGCTGGCGCTGGTCGTGCTGGATTACGTCTACTTTTTCACCGGAGCGGCTTCGGTAAGCCCGGTGTTCCTCGGCCGGGTCACGATCATCCTGTTCTTTTTCCTTGAAGTGTTCGCGCTGAGCGCGTTGCGGCTGGGCTATCGCTACTTCCGTTATTCGCGCACGCGACTTCATGCCCGGTCCGACAATGCCGCGCCGGCGCTGCTGGTCGGCCGCACGGCCGACGCCGAAGTGGTGCTGCGCGGCATCGAGAACGGCGCCATCAAGCGGCTCTGGCCGGTCGGCGTGCTGTCGCCGTCGGTCGCGGACCGCGGCCAGATGATCCGCAACATTCCCGTGGTCGGTGGCGTCGATGACATCGAGGCCGTGATTCGGGACTTCGAGAGCCGCCAGCGCCCGATCAAGCGCGTGGTCATGACGCCCTCGGCCTTCGAGCCGGACGCGCACCCTGAGAGCCTGCTGATGCGCGCCAAGCGGCTCGGCCTGATGGTCAGCCGCCTGCCGTCGCTGGAGAGCGGCGATGCGCCGCGGCTCACCAATGTCGCGGTCGAGGATCTGCTGCTGCGCCCGAGCCAGAAGATCGACTATGCCCGGCTTGAGACGCTGGTGAAGGGCAAGTCCGTCATCGTGACCGGCGGCGGCGGCTCGATCGGCGCCGAGATCTGCGAGCGGGTCGCGACCTTCGGCGCGGCGCGCCTCCTGGTCATGGAGAACTCGGAGCCGGCGCTCTATGCGGTCACCGAGGCGCTGTCCGCGCGCGACAGCGGCCCCGAGATCGAGGGCCGGATTGCCGACATCCGGGATCGCGAGCGCATCACGCGCCTGATGAGCGAGTTCAAACCCGACATCGTATTCCATGCCGCGGCGCTCAAGCATGTGCCGATCCTCGAGCGTGACTGGAGCGAAGGGGTCAAGACCAACATCTTCGGGTCGGTGAACGTTGCCGATGCCGCGCGTGCCGCCGGCGCGAGCGCCATGGTGATGATCTCGACCGACAAGGCGATCGAGCCGGTGTCGATGCTGGGCCTGACCAAGCGGTTTGCCGAAATGTACTGTCAGGCGCTGGACCATGACCTGATGACCGAAGCCAAGGGCAGGGCGCACATGCGGCTGATCTCGGTGCGGTTCGGCAACGTGCTGGCGTCCAACGGATCCGTGGTGCCGAAATTCAAGGCGCAGATCGAAGCCGGCGGACCGATCACCGTCACGCATCCGGACATGGTTCGCTATTTCATGACGATCCGCGAAGCCTGCGATCTCGTGATCACCGCCGCGACGCACGCGATGACGCCGGCGCGGCCTGACGTCTCGGTCTATGTGCTGAACATGGGGCAGCCGGTGAAGATCGTCGATCTCGCCGAGCGGATGATCCGTCTGTCGGGCCTGCAACCGGGCGTCGACATCGAGATCGTGTTCAGCGGCATCCGTGCCGGCGAGCGGCTCAACGAGATCCTGTTCGCAAGCCAGGAGCCGACGCTGGAAATCGGCGTCGCCGGCGTGATGGCGGCCAAGCCGAACCAGCCGCCGATGTCGACGCTACGCAAGTGGCTCGCGGCGCTGGAGGATGCGATCGAGCGCGATGACCGCGTGACCATTCGCGCCGTCCTTCAGGACGCGGTGCCCGAGTTCGGATCGAATGCCGCCTGACCGCGCTGTCCTGCGGACGACGAGGCAGGACAATTTCGAAAGCCATTTGATGCCCAGTTCTCGAAAAGTCGTGGTCGCCAGCCAGCACTATCCGCCGGACCACAGCACGACCGCCGCGATCATGTCCGCGATCGCCGAACGGATCGCGCAGGAGGCGGAGGTGGTGGTGATCTCGGGGATGCCGGGCTCGGCGAGGGCGCCGGCGCCGGGGCAGCCCGCCGTCGTCGAGATCAGGAACTGGCTGCCGGGAAAGGCGGCGCTGATCAAGCGCGCACTGGCCGAGGCGCTGTTCACCGGCCGGATGTTCTTTGCATTGTTGTCGCGGCTGAAGCGGGGCGACGTCGCGCTGACGGTGACCGCACCCTTCGCGCTTCCTTATGCGGTTGCCGCGGCGGCGCGGTTGAAGGGCGCGAAGTCGGCGTTGATCCTGCACGACCTGTTTCCGGATGTTCTCGTGATGGCCGGACTGCTGCGGCCGTCCTCGCTGGTCGCGCGGGCGATGCGCGGCATCAACACGCTGATGTTCCGTGCCCTGAACGCCGTCATCGTGATCGGCCGTGACGCCGAGAAGCTGCTGCTGCGCTATGGCGGAATGACGCCGGACAAGATCAGGTTCATCCCGAATTGGGCCACGCTCGTCCCCGGCAGTCGTCCCGTCAGTCCCGACAATCCGTTTCGCAAGGCCATTGCCGCCCGCTTCGTCGTCGGTCTGTCCGGCAATCTGGGCTTCACCCACGATCCGGACATTGTCTTCCAGGCCGCGCGGCTGTTGCGCGACGAGCGCGATATCCATTTCCTGCTCTCGGGGTGGGGGATGGGCTTCGCGCGCTTGAAGGAGATGCAGGCCACGGCGCAACTCGCCAACGTCACGCTGGTCGACCGCGTCGCGGACGGCGAGCTGGATGCGCTGCTCTCCAGTGCGGACGTCTGGCTCATTCCCTATCGCAAGGACGTTGCCGGTGTATCGGTCCCGAGCCGGTTCTATAATCTGCTCGCGGCCGGCCGGCCGGTCATCCTGGTCTCCGAGCCCGAGGCCGAGGCAGCCCTGACCGTCAGCGAGAACGGGCTGGGCTGGGTCGTCACACCGGGGCGGCCCGATCAACTCGCCGATGCCGTCAGGTTGGCGTCGCGATCGCAGGACACGGAGATGGCCGAGCGCGCAGTCGCGACCGCACGGACCTTCAGTGCCGAGCGGGCCCTGTCGAGCTATGCTGCGCTGGTCGCGGAGCTGCTATCCAATCACGATGCGGAGCGGACAGCATGACTGATCGTCGCCCGACGGTTCTGGTGACAGGTGCGAGCGGCTTTGTCGGTCGCCATGTGGTGCCCGAGCTGGCGCAGAACGGCTGGCTGGTGCGGCGCGCGGTGCGAACCTCGCCGCAGGATGCAAACGACGTGGCGATCGGCTCGCTCAGCCCCGCCACCGATTGGCGCGCCGCGCTCGAGGGCGTGGACGCCGTCGTTCACCTTGCGGCTCGCGTTCACCAGCAGTCCGATGAACAGGCGATCGAGCTCTACCGCAACGTCAATATCGAAGGCACGCTGCATCTGGCGCGTTCGGCGGTTGCGGCGGGCGTTCGGGATTTCGTCTTTGTCAGCACCATCCTGGTGCATGGGCGCAGCAATTACGGGCGCCCCCCGTTTCGCGAGGACGATGTCCTCACGCCCCGCGGGCTCTACGGAAACTCGAAGGCGGCTGCCGAAGTTGGCCTCAAGAAGATTGCGCCGGGCAGCGGCATGAGGGTGACCGTGATCAGGCCGCCGCTGATCTACGGCGCCGGTGCGAAGGGAAATTTCGCCTTGCTGAAGCGCGCGGTGCTCAATCGCGTGCCGCTTCCGCTCGCCTATGTGAAGAACCGCCGCGCATTCCTGTCGGCGGAAAACCTTGCGTCGTTCATCCTGCATCGCCTGTCGCAACCGGGAAACGATTTCGACGTGTTTCTGGTAGCCGATCGCGAGCAGGTCTCGACGCGAGAGTTCGTCGAGCGGCTGGCCCGCGCGGCGGAAACCTCGCCGCGCCTGTTCTGGCTGCCGCCGCCGCTCCTGAAGGTGTCGCTGACGGTAGGCGGCCGCAAGGAAGCCTATGACAGCCTGTTCGCCTCGCTCGAGCTTGATCTGTCCAAGATCGCGAGCACCGGATGGCAGCAGCCGATCAGCCTCGATGAGGGGTTGAGGCGCGCGCTGAGCCGAACCGATATCTGAGGTGATCAGAACGCGCGCGAGAACCGGCGCAGCTGCCAGGCGACCGCGATCGCGCCGGCCAGCAGCAGGGCGATGTCAGCAGCCAGCGAGTTGAGGGCGACCGAGGCGAATGCCAGCAGCGCCAGCACCACGTTGAGCGCAAAGACCTCGCCGACCACGCGCCACACCGTGAATCCGTTGTCGGTCGCGCGCTGGTAGAAGTGCGAGCGGTGCGCGGCCCAGAATGGCTCGCGCCGCGCCACGCGGCGAAACAGCGTGACCGTCGCATCGGTCAGATAATACAGCGGCAGCAGCAGCGCGGCGGCGAATTGTCGGCGCAGGGCGAGCTCAAGCAGGCACCAGCCGAGCAGCAGGCCGATCGGCAGGCTGCCGACATCGCCGAGGAATATTTTTGCCACTGGCCGGTTGAACGGCGCGAAGCCGAGCAGCGCGCCGCAGAGCGCCGCCGCGACCAGCGCCGGAGCGACCGGGACATGGCCGAAGCTGCCGAGCAGGGCGACCGCCACGGTGATCGGCACGGCCTCGGCCGCGGTCATCAGGTCGAGCCCGTCCATGAAGTTGACGAGGTTCACGAACCAGAGGCCGGCGATCAGCAGCAGGCCGCGTTCGAGCCAGAGCGGGCAGGCCGGGACCAGCCTGAGTTCGCCCGGCACCGAGAACAGCACGGCCGCAACGGCGGCAGCCTGCAGCAGCAGCCGCGGGACCACGGGCAGGGAGCGGATGTCGTCGGCAAAGCCCACCACCGCGATGAACAGGCATGCCGAGAAGACGGTGAATGGAATCGTCAGGAAGGGCGATCCGACCAGCACGATGACGATCCCTCCCGCGAGCAGCGTGGCTGCGGTGACCGCGATGCCGGCGCCCTGCGGCGTGGGAATGCGGTGCGACGAGCGCGCATTCGGCTTCGCCAGCGCCACGCGCAGCAATAGCGGCCGCGTCAGCTGGATCAGGACGGCCGAGATCGCTGCGGCCAGAACCGCGGCGATCAACAACAGGAGGATTTCGAAATAGCTCATTCTGGTCCGGTCATTGCGATCCCGGGACTCACGCTTGTGATCCCGGGACTCACGATTGTGATCCCGGGACTTCGATCGGCTCTGCGCCCTTGGCGGCCTTTTCCGGGCTCAGAATCCACACCAGGCCGCCGAATACGCCGACCACGAACGACACCGCGCCGAACAACAGCGAGATGTTGACGCCCTCATTGGCGATCAATCCGGCATAGCCGAAGGCCAGCGCCATGGTGGCCTCGCGCACGCCCCAGCCGGCGATCGAGATCGGCATCATCGTGATCAGCATGACCGGCGGCAACAGCTGGAAGATCTGGCCGAAGGTGACCGGGGCGGTGATGGACTTCACCACGCACCAGGCGATCACGACGGTCACCACGTGGATGGCGATCGAGAGGGTTGCCACCCGCAATCCGTGCTTGCGGCTGAACAGCACCCGGTTCGCGATGACCGCGCAGGCGTGGATGTGGTGCGTTGCCCACCACTGCTTCAGCCAGGCCCACGGCAACAGGCCGATCACCAGGAAGCCGAATCCGGCCGCAAGCGCCGCGAGGTCGAGCAGCAGCAATGCCGTCCAGCCATTGGAATCGGAGATCAGCTGGTAGCTCCAGGGCAGGGTGGCCGCGATGACGACGGCGAGCGCGATCAGTCCGACCGCGCGGTCGACGAAGATCGAATAGGTCGCCGCGCGCCAGCCCGCACCGGCGCGCGCGACGAGCCAGAGCCGCACGGCGTCGCCGCCGATCGAGGACGGCAGGGTCTGGTTGAAGAAGGTGCCGATCACGTTGAAGCGCATCGCCTGCGCGGTCTCCAGCGGCGCGCCGCACTCGACGCTGATCTCGCGCCAGCGCAGCACCCCGAGAAAGATCTGCAGGAAGGTGACCGCAATCGCGAGGCCGAGCCAGCCCAGGCTCTCGACCTGGATGCGGGAGGCCAGATCGTACAGATTGACCTTGCGCAGCGAGAAATAGAGCAGCGCGGCCGAGATCAGGATCTTGACGGTCGAGAGCAGGATTCGGCGCATTTCCGTTCGCGCTGCCAGGTTTCAGGATGTGTCAAAAACAGCGCAAAACGCCTTCGCGCGCCCAAATTCGCCGCCTTGGTATGGTTTCCGCACCGATCTGGCAATACCCGTACTGGTCCCTATTGCGGCAGGTGCGAAGGGGCGGCTAAAGAGGCCGGAGCGGGGACGCCCCGCCGCTCACCGGGGGTTTACGATACCGGTAAAATCCGACCAGACGCGTGGGGGCGCGTGACTGCTCGGGCAGTGCTTCCCAAGGTAAATAGGGGCTGCCGGCCGCGGCGGCCCGGGCCAATTTGGTATGCCGTCCGCGGACGGGTACCATTGGACCTGCACGACAGGACTCGAGGCATCGATGGACCGACGAATTATTCCCCTGATCATGTGTGGCGGCGCGGGCACGCGGCTCTGGCCGGCGTCACGCGAGGTGCATCCGAAGCAGTTCCTGTCGCTGTTCGGGGCGCGCTCGACCTTCCAGGAGACGCTGCTGCGGGTCTCCGATGCCGGCCTGTTCGAACGGCCGATCGTGATCACCAACGAGGCCTATCGCTTCATGGTGCTGGAGCAGCTGGCCGAGATCGGCCGTGAGGCCGACGTGCTGCTCGAGCCGATGCGCCGCGACTCCGGGCCCGCCATTGCGGCCGGTGCAGCATTCGCGCAGAGCCGTGACGGCGAAGCGATCGTGCTGGCGCTCGCCGCCGACCATCTGGTGCGCGACACGCCGGCCTTCGTTGCCGCGTGCCGCGGCGGCTTGGTGGCTGCCGAAGCCGGCCGCATCGTGACCTTCGGCGTCAAGCCGGAACGGCCCGCCACCGAATACGGCTACATCAGCCCGGGTGAGGCGGTCGCCGGCGAGGTGCGCGCGGTGGCAAAATTCGTCGAGAAGCCGGATGCCGCGACGGCGGCAGGCTATATCGATGCGGGCTATCTCTGGAACAGCGGCAACTTCATGTTCCGCGCCAGCGTGCTGCTCGACGAGTACCGCAACGTCGATGCGGACAGCATTGCCTCGGTGGAGCAGTCGGTTGCATCAGCGACGCGCGATCTCGGCTTCGTCAAGCTCGATGCATCGGCATTCGGCGCGGCAAAGGCGATCTCGATCGACTACGCGGTGATGGAGAAGACCGCTCATGCCGCGGTGGTGCCGGTGGCGTGCGGCTGGTCCGACATCGGCTCGTGGCGTCAGGTCTGGGAGCTGTCCGACAAGGACAGCCTCGGCAACGCGGCGCGCGGTGCGGCGGTGTTCGAGGACAGCCGCAATTGCAACGTCGCGACCGACCGGGCGCTGGTCGCGCTCGAAGGCGTCGACGATCTCGTCGTGGTCGCGACCCAGGACGCCGTGCTGGTGTCACGCCAGAAGGACGCCAACGGGCTGAAGCGGCTGGTCGCGAAATTGAAGGTCGCTGCGCCCGAGGTCACCGAGAACCACATCAAGGTGCATCGCCCCTGGGGCTCCTATCAGTCGGTCGACAATGGCGACCGCCACCAGGTCAAGCGCATCATCGTCAAGCCGGGCGGGCGGCTGTCGCTGCAGAAGCACCATCACCGCTCCGAGCACTGGATCGTGGTGCGTGGCACCGCGCAGGTCACCGTCAACGAGTTGATCAAGACGGTGCACGAGAACGAGTCGATCTACATCCCGATCGGCGCGGTGCACCGGCTCGAGAACCCCGGCAAGATCCAGCTCGAGCTGATCGAGGTGCAGACCGGCAGCTATCTCGGCGAGGACGACATCATCCGTATCGAGGATGACTATCGGCGCAGCTGACGGAGCTGGTTCCCGCGCGAATCTTCGGGCGCGGGACGATGTAACTCTTTGAATCAAAACGTGTCCGGATTTCGTCCTTGGCATTCGCCACATTTGTGACGCCGTGCTATAGCGGCTGCCAACGAAGCGGGGTGATTTGCGCCGAAGGCGCAGATCGGGAAGAGGGCCTAGGTGCTGATTCCCTTGGAGCCGGTGTGGCTCCCTGAGGAGCCGGGACAACCGCCAGAACGTTACTTGGGGTCTACGATATGAATGCAAAAGTGTCCGCAGCCGGCGCGAAGGCCGATATCGGCCGCGCCTTGCGCGTCGGCGTGATCGGCGCCGGGGTAATGGGCAGCAACCATGCCCGCGTGCTGGCCGGACTGCCCGGTGTCCTTCTGATCGGCATCGTCGATCCGCTCCCGGAACACCGTACCCGTGCCATCGACCTGGTCGGCTGCCGTGCCTTTGAGAGCCTCGATCAACTGCTCGCCGAGGGCATCGATGCGGTGACGATCGCAGCTCCCACCCATCTGCATCACGAGATCGCGCTCGCCTGCATCGCGCGCAACATCCACATCCTGGTCGAGAAGCCGGTCGCATCCACGGTCGAAGAGGGCCGCGAGATCGTCGCCGCCGCCGAGCGGGCCGGTGTCACGCTGATGGTCGGCCATGTCGAGCGTTTCAACCCTGCGGTTGCCGCGATCAAGCAGGCGATCGCGGGCGAGGACATCCTGTCGATCGGCATCACCCGGGTCGGCCCGTTCCCGCCGCGGATGTCCAATGTCGGCGTCGTGATCGATCTCGCCGTGCATGACATCGACTTGATCCGCTGGTTCACCGAATCCGACATCGTCGAGGTGCAGCCGCAGCTCTCGAGCGCAGTCGCCGAGCGCGAGGACATCGCGCTGCTGCAATTCCGCACCGCATCCGGCGTGCTCGCCCACATCAACACCAACTGGCTGACGCCGTTCAAGGCGCGCAACGTCACGGTCGCAACCCGCGGCAAGTATGTGATGGGCGACCTGCTGACGCGCCAGGTCACCGAATGCTTCGGCTTCAAGCCGGACGGCAGCTATTCGATGCGGCATCTGCCGGTCGGGCACGACGAGCCGCTTCGCGCCGAACTGATCGCCTTCCTCGATGCCGTGCGCAGCGGCAGGCTGCCGGCGGTGTCCGGCGACGAAGGCGTGGCCAGCCTCGAGATCGCGATCCGCTGCCTGGAATCGCCGGCGCGGCCGGCCGCCACGACGATGCGCAAGGGACCGCGCCGCATCGCCGGCTGATTGTCTTCACCGGCTGATTGTCATCCATTCAACACGTGCAAAGAGCTTCCATGAACCAGCATATGCAGCTTGAGCCCATTCCCTTCATCGATATTTCCGCGCAGCGCCGGCGGCTCGGCAAGTCGATCGATGACGCGGTCGCGCGCGTGCTCGACCATTGCCAGTTCATCAACGGGCCCGAGGTCACCGCGCTGGAGAAGGCGCTGGCGGACTATACCGGCGCCAAGCATGTGGTGAGCTGCGCCAGCGGCACCGACGCGCTGCTGATGGTCCTGATGGCGAAGAATGTCGGCCCGGGCGATGCGGTGCTGTGCCCGACCTTCACCTTCTGCGCGACCGGCGAAGTCGTGACGCTGACCGGCGCGACGCCGGTGTTCGTCGACGTCGACGAGGAGACCTTCAACATCGACATCAACTCGCTGAAGCGCGGCATTGCGACGGCCCGCGCGCGCGGGCTGAAGCCGGTGGCCGTGATCCCGGTCGACCTGTTCGGCCAGAGCGCCGATCATGATGCGATCAGCGCGGTCGCCGAGGCCGAGGGTCTTTTTGTGTTGGATGACGCCGCGCAGGGCTTCGGCGCGACCTACAAGAACCGCAGGCTCGGCACCTTCGGGCTCGCGACCGGGACCAGCTTCTTCCCGGCCAAGCCGCTCGGCTGCTTCGGCGATGGCGGCGCGATCTTCACCGACGACGACGAACTCGCGCGCACGCTGCGCAGCATCCGCGTCCACGGCCAGGGCTCGGACAAGTACGACAACGTCCGGCTCGGCCTGACCGCACGGCTCGACACCATGCAGGCGGCGATCCTGCTCGAGAAGCTGAAGATCTTCGACGACGAGATCGCGGCGCGCAACAAGGTCGCGGAACGCTATTCGCGCGCGCTCGGCAACCTCGTTGCGGTGCCGCGCGTTGCTCCCGGCTGCACCTCGGTGTGGGCGCAGTACACCATCCGCCTGTCCGAGGGCATCGACCGCGACGCCTTCGCGGCCGCGCTGAAGGCGCAGGGCGTGCCGACCATGATCTACTATCCCAAGTCGGTCCATCAGCAGACGGCCTACAGCCACTATCCGGTTGCCGACGGCGGCCTGCCGGTCAGCGAGCGGCTGTCGAAGGACGTCATCGCGCTGCCGATGCACCCCTATCTCGACGAGGCGGCGCAGGACCGCGTCATCGCGGCTGTGCGCAGCGCGCTACAGGCATGATCCCGAAAAGTGGTTTCCGGTTTTCGGGCTCGATCATGCCTAAATCGTCAACGGCCGGATACGAAACTTTTTCGTAACGCAATCATGCGCTAGAAGCAGCGCATGCTTGGGCGCATCTTCACCGTCGGCGGCTATACCCTGCTATCGCGGGTCACCGGGTTCGCGCGCGACATCATGCTCGCGGCGATCCTCGGTGCCGGGCCGGTCGCCGACGCCTTCTTCGTGGCGCTGCGGCTGCCCAACCATTTCCGCGCGATCTTTGCCGAAGGCGCCTTCAACGCCGCCTTCGTGCCGGCCTATGCCCATGTCCATGGCGAACGCGGCGAAGCCTCGGCGCGGCTGTTCGCCGACCGCATCTTCACGCTGCTGTTCGCCTCGCAGGTGATCCTGCTGGTCGTGGCGATGGCGTTCATGCCGCAGGCGATGAGCATCCTCGCGCCGGGCTTTACCGACGACGCAGCCCAGCGCAAGCTCGCGATCGAGCTGACGCGGATCACATTCCCCTATCTGCTGCTGATCACGCTGGTGACGCTCTATGGCGGCATGCTCAACGTGATGCATCGCTTCGCGAGCGCTGCCGCGGCGCCGATCTTCCTCAATCTTGCGATGATGATGACGCTGGCGCTTGCCGCGTTCTTCCCGAGCGCCGGTCATGCCGCGGCCTGGGGCGTCCTGATCTCGGGCTTCCTGCAATTTGCCCTGCTGGCCGGCGACCTCGCGCGCCACGGCGGCCTGCCGCGGTTCGCGCCGCTGAGGCTCGACGAGGACGTTCGCGCCTTCTTCCGCGCGCTGGGACCGGCAACGCTTGGTTCGATGGGAACCCAGGTCGCGCTGTTCGCCGATACCATCATCGCGACCTTCCTCCCCGCAGGCGCGCTGTCGGCGCTGTACTATGCCGACCGCCTCAACCAATTGCCGATCGGCGTGATCGGGATCGCGATCGGCACCGTGCTGCTGCCGGAGATGTCGCGGCGCCTGACTGCCGACGATCACGCCGGCGCCATGGCCGCGCAGCGCCGCGCCTTCGATTTCACGCTGCTGTTCTCGGTGCCGTTCGTGGCGGCGTTCCTGACGGTTGCCGATCCGATCATGCGCGCGATGTTCGCCCGCGGCGCGTTCTCGAAGGCCGATGCCGCAAGCGCCGGCGCGACGCTCGCGGCCTATGCGGTCGGCCTCATTCCTTTCGTGATGATCCGCAGCGCGGTTGCGACCTTCTACGCCCGCAAGGATACCGCAACCCCGGTGAAGGCGGCGCTGACCGGGGTCGCGGTCAACGTCGCGCTGAAGATCGCGCTGGTCGGTACGCTGGCTCAGGTCGGGCTGGCGCTCGCGACCGCCGTCGGCGCCTGGGTCAACCTGCTGCTGGTACTGATGTTCGCCATCCGCCGCGGCTATCTCGCGCTCGATCGCGCGCTGATCCGCTCGTTCGGCACCTTTGCGCTGTGCGGCGTGCTGCTTGCGCTCGCGCTGTGGCTGACCTCGCATTTCGCCTATGTGTGGTTCGCGCCGATGCAGCACTTCCGCGACGAGATGATCCTGCTGCTGCTGATTGCGGTCGGCGTCTTCGTCTACGCCCTGCTGATCCTCACATTGTTCGGCCGCGGCTGGCTGTTCGCACTGCGGCGCGTATAGTTTTACCTGTCAAATCAAATGCATAGGAGCCGGTTGTGCGATAGCGCCACGTGCGGCGGAAAGCGGTTTGCGCTTCGCGGACAACCACGCCAATATGCGCAAAACACACCAAGGCAATTGGAGAGACGATGGCAGCTCCCATCAAATTCGGCGTCGGACAAAGTGTGCGGCGCAAGGAGGACGACGCCCTGATTCGCGGCAAGGGCCGCTATACCGACGACGTCGCACCGTCTCCCGCATTGCACGCGTTGATGCTGCGCTCGCCGCATGCGCACGCCACCTACACGATCGACGCCGGCAAGGCCCGCGGCATGCCCGGCGTGGCGTTGATCCTGACCGCGGCCGATGTCGCCGAGCTCGGCGGCCTGCCGTGCCTGTTCAACCTCGAAACCGATCCGTTCATCGCGCCGCCTTATCCGATCCTCGCCAAGGATGAAGTGCGCCATGTCGGCGACGCCATCGCCTTTGTGGTCGCCGATACCGTCGATCATGCCCGCGACGCGATCGAGGCGATCGACGTCAAATGGACGCCGCTGCCGGCCGTTGCCGGCCTCATCAATGCGGTGAAAAAGGACGCGCCGCAGGTCTGGCCGGACAAGCCCGGCAATGTGCTGTTCGACGTCTCGATCGGCGACAAGGGCGCCGCCGAGGCCGCGTTCGCCAAAGCGCATGCGGTGGCCGAGATCACCATCGTCAATCCGCGCGTCATCACCAATTTCATGGAGACGCGCGCAGCCGTCGCCGAATACGACGCCAAGAGGGATCACCTGACGCTGACGATCGGCAGCCAGGGCAGCCATCGCCTGCGCGAGATCCTCTGCGACATGATCCTGAAGATGCCGAAGGAGAACATGCGGGTGATCTGCCCGGATGTCGGCGGCGGCTTCGGCACAAAACTGTTTCCCTATCGCGAGTATGCGCTGATCTCGGTCGCGGCGCGCAAGCTCAAGAAGTCGGTCAAATGGACCGCCGAGCGCTCCGACCATTTCATGGGCGACGCGCAGGGCCGCGACAATCTCACCACCGCGAAGATGGCGCTCGCCGAGGACGGCAAATTCCTCGGCATGGATGTCGATCTGATGGGCGACATGGGCGCCTATCTCTCGACCTTCGCGCCCTATATCCCGCATGGCGGCGCCGGCATGCTGCCGGGCCTCTATGACATCCAGGCCTTCCATTGCCGCGTCCGCACCGTGTTCACCAACACGGTGCCGGTCGATGCCTATCGCGGCGCCGGCCGCCCGGAGGCTGCCTATGTGATCGAGCGGCTGGTCGACGCGGCGGCGCGTAAGCTGGGCATGACGCCGGATGCGATCCGGCGGAAGAACTTCATTCCGCCGAAGTCGCTACCGTACACGACCGCGACCGGCAAGGTCTACGATTCCGGTGACTTCGTCGCGCACATGAAGCGCGCGATGGAGATCGCCAACTGGAAGGAGTTTCCAAAGCGCGCCAAGGCGGCCAAGAAGGACGGCCTGGTGCGGGGCATCGGCATGGCGAGCTATGTCGAGGTCTGCGGCACCATGGGCGAGGAAACCGCCAACGTGGCGCTCGATCCCAATGGCGACATCTCGGTCCTGATCGGCACGCAGTCGAGCGGGCAGGGCCACCAGACCGCTTACGCGCAGATCGTCGCCGAGCAGTTCGGCGTGCCGCCCGAGCGGGTCCATGTGCTGCAGGGCGACACCGACAAGATCGCGACCGGGCTCGGCACCGGCGGCTCGGCATCGATCCCGTCCGGCGGCGTCAGCGTGCAGCGCGCGACGCACGAGCTCGGCAACAAGCTGAAGGAGCTTGCGGCGCAGGCGCTGGAAGCCGGCGCCGGCGATCTCGAGATCGCAGACGGCCGCATCCGCATCGCCGGCACCGACCGTTCGGTCAGCTTCGCCGATCTCGCCAAGCGTCCCGGCGGCGACACCGCGAAGATGAATGCGAGCGCGACCTTCGCCAGCGCCGACGGCACCTATCCGAACGGTACGCATCTCGCCGAGGTCGAGATCGATCCCTCAACCGGCATCATCAAGATCGTTAGCTACGTCATCGTCGACGATTTCGGCGTCACGCTCAATCCGCTGATGCTCGCGGGCCAGGTGCATGGCGGCGCGATGCAGGGCATCGGGCAGGCGCTGATGGAGCAGGCGGTCTATAGCCAGACCGACGGTCAGCTCGTCACCGGCACCTTCATGGACTATGCGATGCCGCGTGCGTCCGACGGGCCGTCCTTCGTGTTCGAGACCCACAACGTGCCGTGCACGACCAACCCAATGGGCGTGAAGGGCGCGGGCGAGGCCGGCGCGATCGGCTCATGCCCGGCGGTCGTCAACGCGATCGTCGAGGGGCTGCATCGCGAGTTCGGGATCGACCACATCGACATGCCGGCCACGCCGGAGCGGGTCTGGATCGCGATCCGCGAGGCGCAGCGCCGCCATACTCTCTGATAAATTGTCGCAGGCGGAATGAACATTCCGCCTGCGGTGTTTGCAAACCAGACCGGCCGCGACCTGCGGACCCGGACAGAGCGGAATTGAGGGGTTTTGCCGATGAAGCGGATTGTCGTCGTTGCTGCGATGCTTGCCTTGAGTGCCGGTGCGGTCGTGGCCGATCAGGAGCAGGTCAAGAAGACCCAGGGCATGATGAAGGGCAATGGCAAGAATGCGGGCGCGCTGGTGGCGATGGTCAAGGGCGAGAAGCCCTACGACCAGGCCACCGTCGATGCCGCGCTGGCCCAGTTCGAGGACACCGCCAAGCAGCTTCCGACGCTGTTCCCCGAGAGCATGAAAGGCGTCAAGTTGGATGGCGATTACGCCCCTTCGCCGAAGATCTGGGAAGACAAGGCCGGCTTCGAGCAGCACATCGCGAGCTTTGCCAAGACTGTTTCGGAAGCCAAGGGCAAGGTCAAGGATGTCGACACGCTGAAGGCGGAGCTCGGTGTGATCGGCAAGCAGTGCGGCGGCTGCCACGAGACCTATCGCCTCAAGAAGGGCTGATCGCCATTCGGACGACAAGAAGGGCGGACGCTGCGAGGCGTCCGCCCTTTGTTGTGTCGGCCGTTTGTTGTTGAGGTCTTACTTCGTCACTTGGCCGCGGATCTCACCGCCCGGGTTCGCTGCGGTATGGACGTTGACATAGTACTTGCCGGCGAGAAGGTCGGCGGCCTGCGCATCGGTCAGCGTGGCGCTGCCTTCGACCGGGCTCGATGTCGCGTTCGGGATCGCGACCGCGACACCGGAATTCTTGCCGGCCTCGGCGGGGCCGTGGAAATGCGCGGCGGTCGCAGGGCCCGACAGGCCGGAATAGGTCAGTTTCCAGCTGAGCTTCTTGGTGGCCGCATCGTAGTCGATGTCGGCAGTGCCGGTACCGGCGCTGGTATTCGCAGGCACTTCGGACTTGGCGTCCAGCTTGGCGTGCAGCTTTTCGGCAAAGGCCGGACCGGCGAGGGTGACTACGGCGCCGAGTGTCAGCGTGGCAAGCAAGGTCTTGTTCGACATGGTTCTCTCCCCTTTGACGTCACACGATGGTTGTAATCCTCAAACCGCGGCTCACCGGATTTATTCCCAAAATGATCGTGAGTGCGGCAAATTTGATGCGAGCTTGTGCGACCGGTTGCCATCATACTGGTTGATGAACTGACGCGACCAATGACGGATCGGCGAATGTTGCGACGAATTCTCCTTCTGGCCGGCCTGGCGAGCCTCATCGGCTTCGGCGTGTTCTGGTGGCTGACGATCCCCGCGACCGTCGCCGCGAGCGCGCTGCCCGCCTACCAGCCTAACCTCGCCAACGGGCTCACAACGTTCAATGCGGGGGGATGTTCCTCCTGCCATGCCGTGCCGAAGCAGGATGACCGCACAAAGCTCGGCGGCGGGCTCGCGATACCGTCGCCGTTCGGCACCTTCTACGCGCCGAACATCTCGCCCGACCCGAACGACGGCATTGGGAGCTGGAGCGAGGCCGATTTCGTCACCGCTGTCATGAAGGGCACCTCGCCGTCGGGGACGCATTACTTCCCGGCGTTTCCCTACACGTCCTATCAGCACGCCAGGGTCAATGACGTGCGCGACCTGTTCGCCTATCTGAAGACCTTGCCGCCGGTCGCCGGCAAGGTGCGCGATCACGATGTGCCGTTTCCATTCAACATCAGGCGCGATGTCGGGGTCTGGAAATTCCTGTTCATGGACGGCAAGCCGTTTATTGCGGATGCAAGCCGCTCGGCGCATTGGTATCGCGGCGCCTATCTCGTCAACAGCTTCGGTCACTGCGCCGAGTGTCACAGCCCGCGGAATTTTCTCGGCGGCATCGTCAGCTCGCAGCGCTTCGCCGGCGGCCCGAACCCGGAGGGCGAAGGCTGGGTGCCCAACATCACGCCGCGGGGGATCGCGGACTGGAGCGCGAAGGATATCGCCTATTTCCTCGAGAGCGGACAGACGCCGGATGGCGATAGCGCCGGCGGATCGATGGTGCGCGTGATCCGCAACACCTCGCAGCTCTCGCCTTCCGATCGCGACGCGATCGCCGACTATATCAAGTCGCTGCCGCCGGTCGACGGGCCGCCAAAGCCGACGCGCAAGGCGGACAAGACCGATCCTTCCTGATTGCGTGGCGGCTATCCGCGCCACGCAGTGGCGGCAATGACCATCAACCCACCGGCAAGCGCGAGATCCTTGAAGAACAGCGTTCGTTCCGCCTTGTCGGCGAGGTCGAGGTGAAAGCCGAACGCGGTCGCGAGGCAAAACAGCGCCAGCGCGCCGGCGGCAAATGACAACTGCCATCCGATCAGCAGCGCCAGGCCCGCACCAAGCTCGAGCGCGATGACCAGCGGCAGCAGCACACCGGGAATATGGTGGGCCGCCATGTGGTCGAGGAACGGCTTCGGGCCGCCGATCTTGGCTACGCCGGCAAGGATGAACAACAATGCGAGCAGGCTTCGTCCGGCAATCGTGACCATCGAGATCGGCATGAAAGGATCCTCCGGGCTTGTTATTGGCTGTTGCGAGCGTGGTATCTCGCCTGTGAAGCGAACAGGACGGCGGACAGGATGAAGGCAAAGACGAAGAAGATCGTCCGTCCCAGGACCAGCGCCTTCGCCTGCTCCACCGGCGTAACCGAAATCAGGACCCGGAACGGGATGTAGCACCACAGCACCACCGCGATGGTCCTGCCGAGCTTGCCGAACTGCAGGAAGCCGAACGAGAACAGCAAGGCTGCGAGATAGCTGGCGTGAAACTTGACCTGGGAGGCGATCATCTGCAGTTCCCCGTCGGCCGGCGACAGCGGCAATCCGTTCTGGATCGCATGCACCATGGTCATGATGTGGTGGTTCTCGACGCAATCGAGCAAAACCGTGAGCATCATGGCGGCGAGCGCAATGCCTAGCAGATAGGGGTCCATCATCGTACGCAGCCGTGCGGCCAGCACGGTGAAAAATGCGCCGTAGAAGATCATGAAGAGATTATCGAGCCCGAGATTGAGCCGCAGGCCGAACGGTACGAGGGGGGTCCCGAGGTGCGCGCCATAAGCTTCGAGGGAGCGGGCGGTCTGGAAGAAGTCCTGCGAACCCTTGGTGGTGAGGATCCCGATCACCATGGCGGCGACGGTCGATGCCGCGAGCGTCGCCAGAATGGCAAGCGTACGGTCCATTGGACTGCTCCGCATGATATAGCTGCTCCCCGTGCGTTCGTCCGACGCGCTGATTTACAGATACCGACTGCTATCTGAAATAGATATCATTTGGTATCTGAAAATCAACTGATATTTGTAGCTGCAGGAGCCGGATCCGTTGCCCAGGCTAAATCGCGAGGAAAGTCAGGCCCGTACGAAGAGCCTCCTGATCGAGGCGGCGCGTGAGGAGATCATCAAGAAGGGGTTTGCGCAGGCCTCGGTGCGCGACATCGCCGATGCCGCCGGATTTTCGCAGGGCGCGTTCTATTCGAATTTTCCCGACAAGGAGGCGATCCTGCTGGAACTGGTGCAACAGCACCAATCCGAGGAGCGCGCAAAAATCGAAGGCGTATTGGGGCAGGCATCGGGCGAGCCTGCGAAGCTGATGGCCGGCCTCGAAAAATGGGCCGCCACCGCCAATTCCGATCCGGGGTTTGCCGTGCTGGCGATCGAGCTGCAATTGCAGGCGCTGCGCAGCCCGACTTTCGCGCAAGGCTATAACGAGCTCAACCGCAAGCACCGCCGTGCCCTGGGCGTGCTGGTGACGCGCCTGTTCGAGTTGCTTGGCAAGCAGCCGCCCGCCGATCCCGTCGAGATCGCCACCGGCTTCATCGCATTGGGCCGCGGCATGGCGCTACTGTCGAGGGCCGGCGAAGTGAGCCGCAGCGGCCGGATCGTCGTCACGTTCCTGAAGGCGCTGATCGACGCGGCGCCTTCCGCCTAGAGCATGATCCGGAAAAGTGCGAAGCGGTTTTCCGAAAGGATCATGCTTAGACAAGAATCTAAGGCGCGATGATGATTCAACCTGATCTCATCGCGCTTTAGCGGCGCGCGCCTCGCCAAGCGGGCGCGTGTGAAGATCGATGCGCTACTTCGCGCCGAACGCCTTGAAGGTGATGATGGTGAGGGTGTCCTGGATGCCCGGGATCACCTGAACCTTCTCGTTGATGAAATGGCCAATGTCGGTGTCGTGGTCGACGTAGAACTTGACCAGGAGATCGTAATTGCCCGCGGTGGAATAGATCTCGGACGCAATCTCGGCTTCCGCCAGCGCATTGGCGACGGTGTAGGACTGGCCGAGCTTGCATTTGATCTGGACGAAGAAAGGAACCATCAAAGTCGTCTCCGGGGATTTCCGCGACTATAGGCCAAAAACCGGCGGCCAAGGCAAGGGGACAAGAAGGGGCAAGGCAGGGCCAACGCGCGGTAAAGTCAGGCGAACTTGCTGGCAATCGGCGGCCGGGCTAGGACAGGCCATGGTGTTGTTCGTAACAGTCTCATTTGCATCAACCGCGGGTGCCACAAGATGACGCCGGTCGCGCTCACCATTGCCGGCTCGGATTCCTCGGGCGGCGCGGGCATCCAGGCCGACCTCAAGAGCTTTGCCGCGCTCGGGGTCTATGGCGCCTCGGCGATCACGGCGCTGACCGCGCAGAACACCACGGGGGTCAGCGGTATCCATCCGGTGCCGGCTTCCTTCGTCACGGCGCAGATCGATGCCGTGTTCTCCGATCTCGACGTCGGCGCGGTCAAGATCGGCATGGTCGCGCAGGCCGAGACCATCGCGGCGATCGCCGATGGGCTGAAGCGCTGGGCGCCGCGCCATATCGTGCTCGACCCGGTGATGGTTGCAACATCAGGCGACCGCCTGCTTGCCGCCGAGGCGGTCGATGCGCTGAAGACCAAGCTGTTTCCGCTGGCCTCGCTGATCACGCCGAACCTGCCGGAAGCGGCGGCGCTCTTGAACGAGCCCGTTGCGGCGAGCGAGGCCGACGTCGAGCGGCAGGGAAGGCAATTGCTCGCGATGGGCTGTCGCGCGGTGCTGGTCAAGGGCGGTCACGGCCACGGCGCCGAGAGCATCGACTATCTGATCGAAGGAGCGCGCAGCATCGCGCTCGCGGCGCCGCGCATCGCGACCGCGAACACGCACGGCACAGGTTGCTCGCTGTCATCGGCGATTGCGGCAGGGCTCGCGAAGGGCGAAGCGATGGAGACCGCCGTGCGCAACGCCAAGGCCTGGATATCAGATGCGATCGCAGCCGCCGATCGCTTCGCCGTCGGCCACGGCCACGGGCCGGTGCATCACTTCCACAAATACTACTGAGCCGCCGTAGCCCGGATGTAGCGAAGCGAAATCCGGGAACGGTTCATCCGCGCACGAAGGACCCCGGATTACGCTTCGCTCCATCCGGGCTACGCATTCGTCACGCGCGTTGTTCCGCTGCGATATGCAGCAACACCACGCCTGTTCCTCACAGCCGCGAGCGCCGATGTCGCCAGATTGTCGCATGCGGCTGTTATCCGCAGGGCAGGGGCGCGCTGCTGATTCTCGTTAACTCTTTGTGGAGCCTCAGGTCGCGGGGATCGTCATCGCCTTGTCACAAGAATCTGTTAGGTGCACAGGCATGGGAAGTGACTCCTTGAGTGAAGAAAGCCCCGAGCGGCGCTTTCGCACTTTGTTTATCTCCGATGTCCATCTCGGAGCCCGCGGTTCGCAAGCCGACCGCCTGTTGGACTTCCTCCGCTCTCACGATGCCGACACGATCTACCTCGTTGGTGATATCGTCGACGGCTGGGCGCTGAAGTCGAACTGGTACTGGCCGCAGACTCACAACGACTTCGTGCAGAAGATGCTGCGCAAGGCGCGCAAGGGCGCCAAGGTGATCTACGTCCCGGGCAACCACGACGAGTTCCTGCGCAAATATTACGGCACGCATTTCGGCGGCATCGACGTGGTGGAGAACACCGTCCACACCGGCGCCGACGGCAAGCGCTACCTCATCATCCACGGCGACATCTTCGATCTCGTGGTGCAGAACGCGCGCTGGCTCGCCCATCTCGGCGACAAGGCCTACGACTTCGCGATCCAGATGAATCGCTTCGTCAACTTCTTCCGCAAGATGTTCGGCGTTCCCTACTGGTCGCTGTCGCAATGGGCCAAGCTGAAGGTCAAGAAGGCGGTGAACTATATCGGCGCGTTCGAGGCGACGCTTGCGGGCGAGGCGCGGCGTCACGGCTGCGACGGCGTGATCTGCGGCCACATCCACTACGCGACGATTCATGACGAGCACGGCATCCGCTACATGAATTGCGGCGACTGGGTGGAGAGTTGCACCGCGCTCGCCGAACATGAGGACGGCCATTTCGAGATCATCACCTGGACCGACCCGGTGCGCCGGATCGCGCCAGTTCCGCGAGTGACGGCACGCGCTGCATGACGCATATCCTGGTCGCGACCGATGCGTGGCATCCCCAGGTCAACGGGGTTGTCCGCACGCTGACCATGATGGCACAGGCGGCGAACTCGCTCGGCGTCGAGGTCAGCTTCCTGACGCCGGACGAGTTCCGCACCTTCGCGATGCCGAGCTATCGCGATCTCCGGCTGGCGCTGCCGTATCGCGCCAGGGTCGCCAGCCTGATCGAAGCGGCCAAGCCCGACAGCATCCACATTGCGACCGAAGGCCCGATCGGGCTTTCGGTTCGCCGCTATTGCCGCAAGCGCGGCCTGCCGTTCACGACGAGCTTCCACACCCGCTTCCCCGAATATGTCTCGGCCCGGACGCCGGTTCCGGAAGCCTGGGTGTGGCGCGCGCTGCGCTGGTTCCACAAGCCGAGCCGGGCGGTGATGGCGGCAACCCCTGCGCTGGCCGCCGAGCTGCGTCAGCGCGGCTTCCGCAACGTGGTGCTGTGGTCGCGCGGCGTCGATACCGCGCTGTTCCATCCGCGCGATGTCGATCTCTGCCTGCCGCAGCCGGTCTATCTCAGCGTCGGCCGGGTGGCGGTGGAGAAGAATCTCGAGGCCTTCCTCGATCTCGATCTGCCCGGCACCAAGGTCGTCGTCGGCGACGGCCCGGCGCGGGCGGCGCTGGAGCGGAAATATCCGGAAGCCGTCTTCCTCGGCGCCCGCCATGGGGAAGAACTGGCTGAGATTTATGCCGCCGCCGATGTGTTCGTTTTCCCCAGCCGCACCGATACGTTCGGTTTGGTGCTGCTCGAGGCGCTGGCGAGCGGCCTGCCGGTTGCCGCTTTTCCGGTCACCGGTCCCCGCGACGTGATCGGCGCGGCGCCGGTCGGCGTGCTCGACGAGGACCTTCATCACGCCTGCCTGGAGGCGCTCAGCATCCCGCGGCAGGCCTGCGTCGATTTTGCCGCGCTCCACACCTGGCAGGCGTCGGCCCGGGTGTTCATCGAGCGATGCATGAACGTCCGCCCGGCTCCGCCCGATGGCGAGGGCGAAGCGTTCGAATTCGGTGCCGAAGAGCACCATTTCGCAGTTTTGCCGGCGAGCCACCAAACCTCACACTGACTTGTCTTGACGCGTTTTCTTCCCGCGAACCGGTACCCACTTCGCTCGAAAACGCTATGAAGCGTCTTGCCGGGCCGTATCCCGCCGCGATACAAATTGCGGATGACGGACACCGTTTTAAATCCACCCGTCGCTGCGGCGGACATCGATGCCGCCGCAAGGGTGGTCGCGCCGTTCGCGGTGCGCACGCCGCTCCTGACCTTTCCGGTTCTCAACGAACGCGTCGGCAGCCGGGTCTTCCTCAAGCCCGAGATGCTGCAGCGGACCGGATCGTTCAAGTTCCGCGGCGCCTTCAACAAGCTCGCCTCGATCCCGCAGGACCAGCGGAGCGGGGGCGTCGTCGCGTTCTCTTCCGGCAACCATGCCCAGGGCGTCGCCGCGGCAGCCAAGATCCTCAACATGCAGGCGACCATCGTGATGCCTGCGGACTCGCCGCTCACCAAGCGCGAGCGGACCAAGTCGTACGGCGCCGAAGTCGTGCTCTACGACCGTGATCGCGACGACCGTGCGGCGATCGCCAGCGGCATCGCCAGCAAGCGTGGCGCGACCCTGGTGCCTCCCTATGACGATCCGCTCGTGATCGCGGGCCAGGGCACCGCCGGCCGCGAGATCGCCGAGGACATGGCCGCGCTCGGGCTCACGCCGGACATCGTGGTCGCGCCGGCTTCCGGCGGCGGATTGATCGCGGGCGTTGCGACCGCGGTGAAGGCGAAATATCCGCAAGCCCAGGTGATCGTCGCCGAGCCCGCGGGCTATGACGATCACGCCTTATCGCTCAAGGTCGGCCATCGCGAGGCGCATGCGGTTGCGCCGCGCACCATCTGCGATGCGTTGATGGCGATGATGCCGGGCGAGCTGACTTTCGCGATCAACAGCAAGCTGCTCGCAAACGGTGTCAGCGCTTCCGACGAAGAGGTTGGTGCGGCTGTAGCTTTTGCCTATCGCGAGCTGAAGCTCGTGGTCGAACCCGGTGGCGCGATCGGGCTCGCCGCGCTGCTGGCGGGACGGATCGACGCCAGGGACAAGAACGTCGTCATCGTGCTCTCGGGCGGCAATGTCGATGCCGACCTGTTCGCCAAGCTCGTCGCCTGAAATCGGCGTTTTGAAAAGCAGCGGGGCAGGGCACGGTCGCTCTGCCCCGGTTTCGTTTGTGCGGTGTGGCCGATCAGTGCCTGAAGCCGCCATGAAGGCCGCCGCCCATTCCGCCGACATGCGAGCCGGACGGAGTTGAGCGGAACGCTGCATGGTCACCACCGCCTGACCTCGTCCGGTCGAGTTGCATGCTCTGCCGCCCGGCGCGGAAGCGGTGCCGGTCGCTGTCTTTCATGATCGGGCTTGATGCGTTCTTGCCGGCATTTGCAGCCGGAAGGCTCGCGATGTTGCCTTTGCCGATCGTGTTCGGCATCGCGACCGGCTTCGCTCCGGGCGCGGGCATGTTGACGATCCTGCCGCCGCCGATCTGGCCATTGCCGCCGGCGCCCTGCAGGCCCGCATTGATCGGCTGCAAGGCCTGACGATTTGTCAGCCGCGTGAATTGCATCAGCGGCACCGCCTTCGGCTCGGCCTGCAGCTTCAAGGCCTGCTGCGCGTAGGGGCTGCCAGCGAAATTGTCGTGGAAGGTCTTGTAGGCGAACGGCGTGTTGGCCAGCACCGCCTTGTGCCATGCGGCGACCTGCAGCCAGTTGGTCAGCAGGAAGCGAATGCGGTCGCACAGCGGATCGCGCGGATAGAGCCGGATGAATTCTTCATAGTATTCCGGGCGGCCCTCCGACAGCACAAAATCGTAGGCCTGGTGTACCGAGCGGTTCGGCAGGTTCGACGCCATCTGCACGACAGGGTCATTTGCAGGCGCACGCGATGACGCGACAGCGGTGTCGCCGAAGAAATAGAAGTCGGAGGTCAGCGACGAGCTTTCCCACGGCGTCTGCCGGCCGTCGGTCGTCGAGTTGACCTCGAGGCGAACGCGCTTGAACAACTGCTCGATCGGCAGATTGGGCTCGCGCGCCAGCCGCAGGAAGGCGTTGGTGTAGGGGCTGTGGCCGTTGCTGCCGTCCTGCGCCTCCATACCGGGCGCGGTCGAATAGCCGACGATCGAGCCGTTCGGCGCGTCGACGACGGCGAGGCCGCGGCCGGCATCGTTGACGTTGGGAAACGGATTGTTGCGGCAGGCATCGAGCACCACGATGCGCATCCGGCTCGGGATGTTCTCGAGCGTGCCCATCACGTCGACGAGGCGCACCGCATTGCCGTCGAGGTCGGACGGGGTTGCGATCTTCGCGTCGACCGGAATCAGATAGTTCTCGCCGGCGAGCTGCACGCCGTGGCCGGCATAGTAGATCATGGCGACCGTGCTCGGGCCCCGCGCCGCGACCTTGTCGGAGAAATCCCGCAGCACCTTCACCATGTCGCCCTGCCTGAGGTCGGTCGCGGAGATCACCTCGAAGCCGGCCGCGTTCAGCAACTCGGCCATCGACTGCGCGTCGTTGCCGGGATTGGCGAGCTTTGGCGCGTTCTCGTAATTCGCATTGCCGATCACGAGCGCCACGCGCTGCTCGGGACTCCGGAGCGCAGCCGGTGTCGCTGCGGCTGATGTCGCCGGCGAAACGCCCTGATCGACAGATTGCGTGGGCGTCTGCATCGCATTGCCGACGGTGATGCTGCTGGTCTCGGCGAACCCCGCGCGGGGCGCACCGAGGCCGAATAGGCCGAGCAATGCGGCCGATATCATCATGGATGTCAGGCGGACCATCGCGCGCTCCCAAAAGCTGATCCCGGTGCGAGACCGGTCGCGGGGAGGCTAGGCGCAAATGCGGACGCGGTACGTGAGCTGGGTCACGGAGCGTGGGAGGTCAATCGGAGGTGAACGCGTAGCGTGAACACGTCCGCGCTTACGAGAAGAACGCCATCTTCTCGGCCTGGCTCATGCGGCGGATCGGCGCGAGCGGATCGTTGGCGGCGGCGTTCGGCTTTTTCAGGAGGCCGCTGGCGATGATGGTGGAGCCGAGCGAGATCTCTGCCGCGGGAGCGGGCGCAGCCTCAACGGTGGGCGGGAGAGGCGGCGGCACCGCCGCCGGCGCTTCGGCAACCGCCGCTGCAACGACCAATGCGGGTTCAACCTTGATCTCGGCCTTCGGCTCGGGGGCCGGTGCAGGCTCGGGCAATGGCGCAGGCTCGGGCTGAATGGCCGGTGCGTCCATTTCGGGTTCGGCGGCCATCGCCTCGGCGACACGCACCTCTTCGGCAGCGCGCATTTCCTCGGCGATCGTCTCTTCGTCGATCGGATCGGGTGCGCCCATTTCCATCGCGATCAGGTCGAGCACCGCTTCGTCATGGGCGTCGGCGGCGGCCTCGTCGTTGACGCGTGCAAGTTCGGCAGCCTCGGCCTCGGCCAGCGCAGCTTCGGCCTTGAGCCAGGCTTCGCTCGGCTGCGGGATTACCACTGCGGCAGCCTCGGCGGGCGGCGTTGCGGTCGGCATCGCGGCTTCGGCGTTCGGCGTCGCAACGGCTTCCTGAGGCGGCGCCGGCGGCGTGGCGGCCATCGTCGCATCGGGGGCCGCGCTCTCGGCGGCAGCGCATTCGGCTGCCGGCGGCGATGAGGGCGCCGCCGCGGCAGGTTCCGCAACCGGCGCTTCGGCTGCGGCCGGCTCGGCCGCGGGCGTCGCCTTGTCCGGGTCGAACTCGCTGAGCCGGCGGGCGAGCGCCGCGAAGGCCGCGTCCAGCACGGCCTTGGCGTCGTCCATCGAAACCTGGGACGCGCCGGCCTCGATCGCGCTGGCCTGCGAATCGATGATGTCGCAGATCCGGCCGTCATTGCCGATTTCGCGCAGCCGCCAGGAGATCTCCCGGATCACCCGCACGCCCTTGCGTACCGGCGCGAGATTCTGCTCGAAGCTGACGCCGTCGAGCGCTGCGATGGCGGAGGCCTGGGCGGCCTCGATCGCGCCGCGCAGGGCGCCCAGCGCCTGCGCCAACTGCTCGTCCCTGATGGCAGCTGCGGCGGCCTGCCGCTGCGCGCTGAGGCTGTCCTCGATCCGCGCCACGGCATCGAGCACCATGCGGGTGTCGGCATTGCGGTTGCGCTTGGCGTATTCGCCGAGGAACCAGCGGCCCCGCGAGGTCTCCATGAAGGCTGCGCTGATCGCGGCATAGTCCTCCTCCCTCGGCAGGGCCGCGCGGGCGGAAATCGGCGACAGGGCGAATGCTTCTTCGGCCATCACAATCTCTTCGCGCAAATCACTGCGCGTTACGCTAACGATCACCACGATATCGCGCGAATCGCAATTGAATTGATGTCTTCCGAATCACAAATCCCCATTGCAGCAAAAGTTGCATCGCGGCGATTCGCGCGCAGGCTTGCGGCATTCTATGCCACGCTGTTCGGCATGACCGGAGTTCACCTGCCGTTTTTCACGGTATGGATGAAGGCGATCGGCATCGATGCCACCTGGATCGGCATCATCACGGCGGTGCCGCCGGTGACGCGCTTCACCGTGCTGCCGCTGGTCACTGCGGCCGCGGAACGGCGCCAGATGCTGCGCGGCGCGATCATCGCGACCGGCTTTGCCACGGCGTTCGGCTTTGTCGTGATCGGCACCCAGCACCAGCCGTTCGTGCTGCTCGCGGTCTATGCGCTGACCTGCTGCGTGTGGACGCCGATGGTGCCGCTCACCGACGCCTATGCGTTGCGCGGCGTCAGGCAGTTCGGCCTTAGCTATGGACCGCTGCGGCTGTGGGGCTCGGCCGCCTTCGCGGTCTGCGCGCTGGTGAGTGGCTTCCTGCTGCGCTATGTCGCGGAGGTCGACCTGATCTGGATCATCACGGCCGTGACGGTGCTCGGCGCGCTGGTCGGCCTGACGCTAAGGCGGCTCGGCCGCCCAGCGGCAACGGTGGCGCACGCGGTCGGTTCGCCGAGGTTGCTCCGCAATCCCACTTTCCTCGCGATCATCGTGTCCTCGGCGCTGATCCAGGGCAGCCACGGCGCCTATTACATCTTCGCATCGATTGCCTGGCAGCAGGCCGGTTTCAGCGGCCTGACCATCGCGGTGCTCTGGGTGCTCGGTGTGATCGCCGAGATCGTGCTGTTTGCGGCCTCGCCGCGCTTCACGCTGCCGTCGGCGGTGCTGGTGATGATCGCGGCCGCTAGCGCCGTGGCGCGCTGGGCGATCACCGCGCAGGATCCGCCGCTTGCGGTGCTGGCTGTGGTCCAGCTCGGACACGGGCTGAGCTTCGGGCTGACCCAGGTCGGCATCATGGGCTTGATGGTGCATCACGTACCGGCTCATGTGATGGCGCGTGCGCAGGGCTATCTCACCGCCTGCGGCGGCATCGTCGCGAGCACCACGGCGATCGTCAGCGGCTTGGTCTATGCGCGCTTCGGCCTCGGCGTCTACGACATGATGGCGGCGATGGCGGCGGCGGGCGGGCTCGTGATGTGGCTGGCGCGTCGACGCCTAACCCACCATCATCCCCACAGCGCGGCGTCCGGCGGGTAGACCAGGCTGCCCTCGTAGCGCAGGCCATTGTCGCGGTCCCTGGCCAGCAGCAGCGGGCCGTCGAGATCGACGAAGCGCGCGGCTTGCGCGATCAGCATCGCCGGCGCCATCGCCAGCGAGGTCGCGACCATGCAGCCGATCATGATCTCGAAGCCGAGCGCGCGGGCGGCATCCGCCATCGCGAGCGCTTCGGTCAGCCCGCCGGTCTTGTCGAGCTTGATGTTGACCGCGTCATAGCGGCCGCGCAGGCCCACGAGCGACGCGCGATCATGCACGCTCTCGTCGGCGCAGACCGCAACCGGGCGCTGGATCCGCGCCAGCGCTTCGTCCTTGCCTGCCGGCAGCGGCTGCTCGATCAGCGTGACGCCGGCATCGGCGCAGGCTTCGAGGTTGGCGGCGAGGTTGAGCTCGGTCCAGGCTTCATTGGCATCGACGATCAGTTCGGCACGAGGTGCCGCCCTGCGCACGGCGGCGATCCGTTCGCCGTCGCCATCGCCGCCGAGCTTGATCTTGAGCAGCGCGCGGTGCGCGGCCTTCGCGGTGGCCTCGGCCATTGCTTCGGGCGTCCCGAGCGAGATCGTATAGGCGGTGGTTCGCGGTTCGGGTGCAGGCCGGTCGAGCAGGTTCCAGATCCGCTGACCGGCGCGTTTGGCCTCGAGGTCCGCCAGCGCGCAGTCCAGCGCGTTGCGGGCGGCGCCGGCGGGCATCCGGGCCTGCAGGGTGATGCGGTCCATGCCGCCGGCAAGCGGCTCCTGCATCGCCTGGATCGCCTCCAGCGTCGCCTCCGGCGTTTCGCCGTAGCGCGGGTAGGGCACGCATTCGCCGCGGCCGATGAGGCCGCCCTGGCTGACCTCGGCCACCACCACGACCGCCTCGGTCTTGGCGCCGCGGCTGATCGTGAAGGTCCCGGCGATCGGCCAGTGCTCGATCCGGGCATTCAAGGAAATGGTCCGGGATGGGCTGGAAGTCATTTTAAAGTCTACTATTTCCTGAACCGTAGCTTGCGACGCGCAACCAACTATGGCTGGTTAGTGACAGATTCGACAAGCCGATCCGGCATCGCCGGAGATCTGCGTGAGCGGCGGCCAGCCGGCTTGAGGGGTAGGCAAAAGGTGAGCGGCGACCCGACACTGGAGCGGATAGCCCAAGGCGAAGGACTGGCGTTGTGCGCGGCGGGCAACTGGACCGCCCGCTTTGCCCCTGCGCTCGAGCGGATCGTCTCCGACGCCGAGAAGCTGCGCGGCAGCCGTCCCCACATCTTCATCGACGTGTCGCAGGTCGCAAGCCTCGACACCTTCGGCGCCTGGCTGATCGAGCGGCTGCGCCGCAGTCTCAGTGATGCCAGCGCGGAAGCGGAGATCGCGGGCCTCTCCGCCAATTACTCCAGCCTGGTCGACGAGGTGCGTCGCGTCGGCCCCGCGCCCAGGGTCGTGAGCGAGGGGCTGTCGATCACGGGCATGCTCGAGCAGATCGGGCGCACCGTGGCCGGGGTCAGCGGCACCATCATCGGCCTGGTCGACATGCTCGGCGCGGTGCTGGCCGCGGCCGGCAAGGTGCTGATCCATCCGCGCAGCTTCCGCCTGACCTCGACGGTGCACCATCTCGAGCAGGTGTGCTGGCGCGCGGTGCCGATCGTGGTGCTGATCACCTTCCTAATCGGCTGCATCATCTCGCAGCAGGGCATCTTTCATTTCCGCAGGTTCGGCGCTGACATCTTCGTTGTCGACATGCTGGGCGTGCTGGTGCTGCGCGAGATCGGCGTGCTGCTGGTCGCGATCATGGTCGCGGGCCGCTCCGGCTCGGCCTATACCGCCGAACTCGGCTCGATGAAGATGCGCGAGGAGATCGACGCGCTGCGCACCATGGGCTTCGATCCGATCGAGGTCCTGATCCTGCCGCGCATGCTGGCGCTGGTGCTGGCGCTGCCGATCCTGGCCTTCCTCGGCGCGATGGCCGCGCTCTATGGCGGCGGCCTGGTGGCGTGGCTCTATGGCGGCGTCGATCCGGAGGCCTTCCTGCTCCGCCTTCGTGATGCCATATCGATCGACCATTTCATCGTCGGCATGGTCAAGGCGCCGGTGATGGCGGCGGTGATCGGCATCGTCGCCTGCGTCGAGGGGCTGGCGGTACAGGGTTCGGCGGAATCGCTCGGACAGCACACCACCGCGTCGGTGGTGAAAGGAATCTTCTTCGTGATCGTGATGGACGGCGTGTTCGCGATCTTCTTCGCCTCGATCGGGATGTGATCATGGCGGAGCAGGACATCGACGCCATCATCCGCGTTCGCGACGTCACCGTGCAATTCGGCACCACGCGCGTGCTCGACGGCCTCGACCTCGACGTCAAGCGCGGCGAGATCCTCGGCTTCGTCGGCCCATCGGGCGCCGGCAAGTCGGTGCTGACGCGCACCATCATCGGGCTCGTGCCGAAGGTCTCCGGCCGCATCGAGGTGTTCGGCGTCGATCTCGATGCCGCGAACTCGTCGCAGCGCCGCGCCGTCGAGCGGCGCTGGGGTATCCTGTTCCAGCAGGGCGCGCTGTTCTCCTCGCTGACGGTGCGCCAGAACATCCAGTTTCCGGCGCGCGAATATCTGCGCGTCTCGCAGCGGCTGCTCGACGAGATCATGGTGGCGAAGCTGGTGATGGTCGGCCTCAAGCCCGAGGTCGCCGATCGCTATCCGTCGGAACTGTCCGGCGGCATGATCAAGCGCGTCGCGCTGGCGCGCGCGCTCGCGCTCGATCCGGAGCTCGTGTTTCTCGACGAGCCGACGTCGGGCCTCGACCCGATCGGCGCCGGCGATTTCGACGAGCTGGTGCGGACGTTGCAGCGCACTTTGGGGCTGACCGTTTTCATGGTAACCCACGATCTCGACAGTCTTTACACCGCGTGCGACCGTATCGCCGTTTTAGGGAACGGTAAGATCATTGCTGCAGGATCGATCGCCGACATGAAGGCATCGCAGCATCCATGGCTGCAGCAATATTTCAACGGCAAGCGCGCCCGAGCCGTTGTGGCCTAGCCCATGATCCCGAAGCGAGAAGACCGGTTTTCGGACGAGATCATGCGCCAATAGGGAATTCGACCGGCTCGAACGCAGGCTGACTGCGCAAGGGCCCAAGAGTAATTCAAGAGTGATGAACGCGAGCAATTGATGGAAACGCGGGCGAACTACGTCTTGATCGGGGCTTTCACGTTGGCGGTGATCGCCGCCGCGTTCGGCTTCGTGCTGTGGTTCCAGAGCCTGCACACCACCAAGCAGCGCAGCCCGTTGCGGGTGATCTTCGAGGGGCCGGCGTCGGGCCTGCGCAACGGCGGCAATGTCAACTTTAACGGTATCCGGATAGGGGAGGTGGTGTCGGTGAAGCTCGACAATCCGCGGCGCGTGGTGGCGCTCGCGATGATCGAGAACAACGCACCGCTCCGCAAGGACACCCTGGTCGGTCTCGAATTCCAGGGCCTCACCGGCGTCGCCGCGATCTCGCTGAAGGGCGGTGAGGAGGCCGCCCCGCCGGTGCCGCTGGATGAGGACGGCATCCCGGTTCTGACCGCCGACCCCAACGCACTGCAGGACGTCACCGAGGCGATCCGCGCCACCCTGCAAAACGTCAATCGCATCGTCGCCGACAATCAGCAGTCGGTGAAGAATTCGCTGAAGAACCTCGAGGTCTTCACCGAGGCGCTGGCGCGCAATTCCGAGAAGATCGACAACGTCATGGTCAAGGTCGACGGCGTGATGGCCAAGGCCGACAATCTGATGCTGGGCCTCAATGCAATCGCCGGCGGCAACAATGGCAGCGAGCTGAATCTCATGGTCAAGTCGATCCGCGAGCTCGCCGACAATGTCGACAAGCGGACCAATCTCCTGATCAACGACGGCCGCCGCACGCTCGCCGACATCAGCCGCGCCGTGAACAATTTCGACCGCAATCCGAGCCGGGTGATCTTCGGCGGCAGCAACAACGCCGCACCCGAGCCCGCGCCGGCTCCCGCCGCAGCACCCGGGCCGCGGCGGCGGCAGTAGGAGTAGGCCAACGCGAATGGTGAGTGGCGAATAGCGAGTAGGGGGCGTTGCGCCCTCGTTGTTACGTCATTCCGGGGCGATGCGAAGCATCGAACCCGGAATCTCGAGATTCCGGGTTCGGTCCTGCGGACCGCCCCGGAATGACGCTGTTGAGTGTTTCGTCGGCCAGAATTTTCAAATCGTGCCCAAAACAAAAACGGAGGCCCTTCGGCCTCCGTTTCCATTCGCTATTCGCTGTTCGCAAGCTTACCCCAGCCGTCCTGCGGCGTGCGCGAGCAGGGTGTAGACCAGCCCGGTCTCCGAGGTCAGGTGGCCAGCCAGCTCCTGCTGGCCGCGACCTTCGCGGGCGACTTCGTCGAGCAGGCGCTCGAACTCCGCGATGTAGCGGTCGACCGTCTGCTTGAAGCCGCGGTCGGCGCGATACTTGCGGGCCACCTCGTCGAAGGCCTTCTGGCCCGCCGGCGTATAGAGGCGCTTGGAGAACGCCTTGTTCTCGCCGCGCTGGTAGCGATCCCACATCTCGGCCGCAAGCGTGCGGTCCATCAGCCGGCCGATGTCGAGCGACAGCGACTCCAGCGGATTGGCGGCCGGCTGCTGCTGCGGACGCGGCCGCTGCTGGGCATCGCGGCCCTGCGGGGCAGGCGGCGGCGCGTCGCTGCGGTTGAGCAGGTCGGACAGCCAGCCGTCGCCGTTGTTGTTGGGGCCGGCCGGGCTGACCGACGGGGCCTCGGTGCGGCGCGAGCTCGCCATGCCGAGATCAGGCGGCGGCAGCGTCGAAGCGCTGTTGCCGTTGTCGCGCACGCTGTCCCGCATCCGCACGTCGGCACGGCCGCCGGCGGCAGCAGCCATCACCGGCTCCTCGTGGCGGACGCTGGCGCGGTTGGTCGAGACCACGTCGAGCCCGCGGCCGTGATGGGCGACGATACGGTTCAGCTCGGCCAGCGCCTCGATCTGGTCGACGATCACCTTGCGCATCTGCGCGGTGTTTTCGGCAGCCTCCTGCGGCATCTCGAGCACGCCGCGGCGCAGCTCGTTGCGGGTGGCCTCGAGCTCGCTGTGCATCTCGCTCGCCATCTGCTTCATCGCCGTGACCATCGCGGAGAACTTCTCCGTCGATTCCTTGAACATCGCATCGGTCTCGGCGTTGCTCTGCTGGTAGAGCTCGTTCATCGCGTCGACGGTCTGCTGACGCTCGTTCTCGGCCGCCTGGCGTACCGCCTCGAACTGCCTGCTGATCGCAGCCGAGCCGGCGCCTGCGGTCTCCGCTACCACGCGCGCGATGTCGCGGGCGCGTTCCTCTGCCGCGCCGAGCGATTCATCGAGCAGCCCGGTGAAGCGCGACAGCCGCTGGTCGAGATCGGTGGTGCGCAGGTCGATGGTGGTGACCAGCGCTTCCAGCGCCTCCTTACGCTCGCTGACAGAGGCCGTCGTCGAGCGGTTGGCCTGCTCGACCACGGCAGCCGCCTCGATCAGCGCCTTGCCATGGGTCTCGAACTGGCTCGACAGCGCGCCGAGATCTTCCAGCGCCTTGCCGGTCTTGCTGTTGAACACCGTGAGCTGGTCTTCCAGCGTCTGGGTCGCCACGCCGTTGCGCGAGGTGACGTCGTTCATGGCGGACACGAAGTCGGCCACGCGGGTCACCAGCGCGCGCTCCAGCGAGTTGAGGTTGTCGTGGGCGCCGGTCAACACCTCCTGCAGCAGGATGTTGCCCTCGCGTAGCCGCTCGAACAGCGCCACCGTATCGGTGCGCAGGATCTTGCTGGTCTCCTGCATCTCGGTGACCGCCGAGATCGAGACCTGGCGCGACTGGTCGATCGCCGCGCGCGAGGCGTGCTCGAGCTCCTTGAGCGACTTCGCCACCGCGCCGGTCGCCTGATCGCCGGCCGAGGTGATGTTGCGCGCGACATCGCCGCCATGCGCCGCCATCGACTGCGAGAAGGCGAGGCCGCGGGTTTCGATCGCCTTCAGCGCGTCTGCCGTGGCGCGATCCATGTCGGCCGACAGCTGCGTGGTCTTGGCGGTCAGCGCCTCGACCAGCGAGCCGCGGCGGCCATCGACCATCTGCGACAGACGCTCAGCCTGTTGCTGCACATAGGTGACGATCTCGTCGGTCTTGCCGGTCATCGCCGAGCCGAACGCGCTGGTGGCGGACAGCACCGAACGCTCGATGTCGGCGGAGGTCGTCTTGACCTTGGTCGAGACCTCGTTGGACATGGTGATCAGTGCGGCCTGTGCGTTCTGCGCAGAGGTCTGGATGTTGTCGGTGGTCTTGGCCGTGACCGAACCCAGCGCGCGCTCGATATCGGTCGAGAGCGTGCGGATCTGCGCGGCGGCATCGGCGGAGGTCGCCGCAAACGAGCTCTGGGCTTCGCGGGCGCTGCCCAGGATGGTCTGCGCGGTCTCGGCGCTGGCCGTGGTCAGCGAGCGCTCGATCTCGACCGAGATCGCGCGGATCTGGGTTGCGGCCTCGCTCGACGTTGCGACGAACGAGTTCTGGGCATCGCGGGCACTGCCGAGGATCGACTGGGCGGTGTTGGTGCCGACCGACGTCAGGGTGCGCTCGACATCGGCAGCCAGCGACTTGACGTGGTTGGCTGCATCCGTCGACGCGGTGACGAGGGTGTTTTGCGCCTCGCGGGCGCCGGCCGTCAGCAACTCGACGGTGCCGGAACCGGCCATCGACAGCGCGCGCTGGATGTCGGCGGCAAGTGCCGACACCTTGGTCGCAGCGTCGGTCGACGCATTGACCAGCGTGCTCTGCGCTTCACGCGCACCCGACGTGATCGATTCCGCGGTGGCCGAGCCGGCCATCGACAGCGAGCGCTCCATGTCGGCCGCCAGCGTGCGGACCAGATCGGCGGCCTCGGTGGATGCACCGGCCAGCGTGCTCTGGGCTTCGCGGGCGGAGGCGACGACGGCTTCGGCGGTGGCGGAGCCGGCCATCGACAGCGAGCGCTCGATGTCGGCCGACAGTGTCTTGACCAAATTGGCGGCATCGGTGGATGCGCCGGCCAGCGTGCTCTGGGCCTCGCGGGCGGAGGCGACGATGGATTCTGCGGTGGCGGTGCCGGCGGTCGACAGCGAACGCTCGATGTCGGCCGACAGCGTGCGGACCAGGTTGGTGGCGTCGGTCGACGCACTGGCCAGCGTGCTCTGCGCCTCGCGGGCGGAGGCGACGATGGATTCCGCGGTGGCGGTGCCGGCGGTCGAGAGCGAGTGCTGCATGTCGGCCGCAAGCGCGCGGACGATGTTGGCGGCTTCGGTGGATGCGCCGGCCAGCGTGCTCTGGGCCTCGCGGGCGGACGCGACGACAGCTTCCGCGGTTGCGGAACCGGCCATCGACAGCGAGCGCTCGACGTCGCTGGCGAGCGACTTGACCTGGCCGGTGACGTCGGTCGAGGTCGAGATCAGCGTGGTCTGGGCCTCGCGCGCACCGGCCATGATCGCTTCGGCGGCAGCGGAGCCGGACATCGACAGGGATGCCTCGACATCGGCGGCCAGCGACTTGACCTGGCTTGCGGCCTCGACCGAGGCGCTGACCAGCGTGGTCTGCGCGTCGCGGGCGCCCGACAGCACGGAGGCTGCGGTGGCGCTGCCGGCCGCCTGCAGCGTGCGCTCGACGTCCTCGGACAGCGCCTTGATCTGCGAGGCGACGTCGCCGGAGGCGGACACCAGGGAGACTTGCGCATCGCGGGCACTGGTGAGGATCGAGTTGGCGGCGCTGGTGCCGACGGCGGTCAGTACGCCCTCGACCTCGGCCGAGCTCAGCTTGAGCTGGTTGCCGACATCGGCGGACACGGTGAGCAGCGCCTGCTGCGCGGTGCGCGCGCCGGTCTGGATGGTTTCGCTGGTGTTGACCACGAGATTGGTTAGCGAGCGCTCGGCGTCCTCGACATGGGACTTGATGCTCGACGACAGCAGCTCGGCGCGGGACATCAGGTCCTCGCTGGCCTGGCGGCCGCTGCTCTCGATGCGGCCGGCGACGGCCTCGACGCGCGAGCCGAGCAGGTCCTCGAACTGCGCGACGCGGGTGTCGATGTCACCGGCGATGACGCCGACGCGGCTCTCGATGCCCTGCTGGATGTCGGCGAAGCGCGCCGAGATGGTGTCGGTCAGGTTCGAGCTGTGGCCGCTGATGGTCTCGACGAGGCGGCTGTTGTGGCCGTTGATGGTGTCGGCGAGGCGGGTGCTGTGGCCATTGATGGTATCGACAAGGCGGATGCTGTGGCCGTCGATGGTCTCGGCGACGCCGTTGATACGGTGGTCGATCGCGGCGATCGCCTGCACGGTGCCCTCGGTCAGGGTCGTGGTGAGCAGGCCGAGGCGCGAGTCGATCGAGTGGATCGCCTGGGTGGCGCCTTCGGTCAGCTGCGTCGCGAGCGTGCCGAGATGGCCGTCGATGGTGTCGGTGACCGACTTGGCGCGGCTCTCGAAGGTGACCTCGATCGTCTTCATGCGGCCGTCGATCGCATCATCCAGCGACTGCAGGCGGCCGTCGAACGAGCCGATCCTGGTGGCGAGCGAACTGTCGAACGACGACAACTTGTCGGTCAGCGAGGCGTCGAGATTGGTGACGCGGCTGCCGAGCGTGGTCTCGAACTGCAGCAGGCGCTGGTCGAGCGAGGCCGTGATCTCGCCGCCATTGGTGGTGACGCGATTGTCGAAGGTGTCGACATAGGTCTTCAGGCTGTCGGCGATGTCCTGGGTCCGCTGGCCCATGCGCTCGACGATGTCGCCGCCGAAGGTCTTCACCGTGCGGTCGAATTCCGAGATGTGGCGGGTGATCAGCGCGCCGAGCGTGCCGGAGTCGCGGGCGAATTTCTCGGCGAGCTCGCTGCCGTGGTTCTTCACCAGGTCGTCGAACGCGCTCATCTGCAGCGACAGCGAGTCGTGCGCGGTCTCGGTCTGGCCCACTACCTTGGCGACCAGCGAATTGACGGTGACGTCGAGCGCCTCGCTCGCGCGGTCGCCGGACGTCATGATCTGGCCGGCGAGGCGGTTGCCGGCGTCGTCGATCTTGCTGACGAGGTCGTTGCTGCGCAGCTCGAGCTCGAGCAGCAGCGAGTCCGCGGAGTTCTTCAGGGAGTCGTGGACCTCCTCGGTACGGTCGGAGATGCCGTCGACGATCGCAGACGAACGCTGCTCGAACTCGCCGGTGATGCGGTCGATGCGCTCGTTCAGCATCTCGTGGACGCGGTCGGCCAGATCGACGAACTCGTCATGGACATGGCCGGTCTTGAAGTTGAGGCTGGTGGTGAGCCGCTCGGAGGCGTCCATCACCGCGCGCGTGGTCTCGGCGCTGGCTTCCTCGAGGCGGTCGAGCAGGTCGCCGCCGCGCTCGCCGAGCGCGAGGATCATGTTGTCGCCGGCATGGCTCAGCGCGGTCGTGATGTGCTGGCCGCGCTCTTCCAGCGCGCCGGTGATGCTCTTGGCGACCTCGTCGACGCGCGAGGCGATCGCGTCGGAAATCAGCGCGATGTCGTGGCGCAGGTCGATCTGCACGCCGGAGATCGCGCTGCGCACCTGCTCGGCCTGGCCGACCAGATTGTCGCGCTGATGGGCGATGTCCTGCAGCAGCGCGCGGATGCGCACTTCATTGTCGGAATATGCGCGTTCGAGCGCCGCGACCTCGTTGGCGACGAGGGTCTCGAGTTCGCCGGCGCGCGCGATCGCGCGTTCGACGCCATCGCCCATCGCCGCGACCTCGCGTCGGATCGCCTGGCCGACCGTCACCATGGAATCGGCGGCGGCGTTTTCCGGCTCGGAGAATCGCATTGCGACCTGCGCCATCGATTGCGCGATCATCTGCATGCGCTGGCCGTGCGCGGCGAGGCTGGCGAGATAGTAGAACAGCAGAATCGGAACGGCGAACAGCGCGGCGAGGCCGGCGAGCACCAGGACGCCGGTGCCCTGGGCCATCGACGCCTGCAGCGCCGGCCAGAACGCGATGGTGAGGATCACGCCGCCGAGCAGCCAGGCGCCGGAGCAGACGAAGAACAGCGTGAAGGCGTTGCGGGCGCGCCCTCCCTGCAGCGTCTGCAGCATCTGGCCGATGGTCTCGCGATCATCATTGGCGGCGCGGCGAGGGGCACGCGGTTCTTCGATCGGCTCGAAGGCCGAACGGTCGGTATTCGGACGCTGATCGAACGATGTGGCGGAAAAATCCGAAGCCGATGGCGGCAGGCTGGGCGGCGCCGCGCCTTCGTTGAGGGAGCTGCGATTTTCGGCGCCCTGTTCGCTGATGTTGAGGGCTTCCTGGATGGCAGAAAGCGCGACTTCGGTGGGATCTTTGACCTTCTTGGGAGTGTTCGCCATGTTCAGTCTGAGCCCTCTCACTATTTTACGCGTCGGCGAGCCTGCGATCGTCCCCACGCAAGCTCGAAGCCGGTGCCCACAAGCGGAGCGCAAGCGCCCCCTCGGCGGCTTGTCCGCTACATCCGCAAACATCCTATGGGGAGAGTGATGCGAATGAAATGCTTGCGATTAATACTTTCTTAATCATCGTTAACAGCTTTGCGCCATAAGGCCTTACGGGTACTCGAAATTCCCGCCGCAGAGGGTCGATTGTGTCCGGAAATTGTCCAGAATCAGGCGGTTTTGCCGATCATCCCGACAACAATTCGTTAACCAGTTTCGTGATTGGCTCGCCGATGGTCCGCCGGTGAAGGCCCGGTGGGAACGACAGGGACAGGCCATGCCGCTTCATCTCGAACGCGTTGAATGGACCCAATCGCCGCCGCTCGCGCCCGGCGACGGGCCGATCGACGTCGATCACCTCAGGCGGATGACGCTGGGCGATCCGGGGCTGGAGCGGGAAGTGCTGGCGATGTTCTCGACCCAGTCGGCCCGGATCCTTGGCGAACTGGCTGCCCTGCCGCCCGAGGCGGCCACCCATGCCCACACCCTGAAGGGATCAGCGCGGGCGATCGGCGCCTTCGGCGTCGCCGAGGAGGCCGCCAACCTGGAAACCGCGCTGGCCGGCGGTTTCGATCCCGCCCAGCCGCTTGCTGCGCTCGGGGCCGCGATTGGCGAGGCGCGCACCGCGATCGAGCTGATTCTGGGCCGGTCCTAGGCCTCCCCCAACTCCGGGTCCTGCCGCAGCGGCCAGCGACGCCGCCCGGGCGGGCGGCAGGTTTTCGGTCTCTGCGCTGGCGCTGTGCGGATCGACCCGTTATACGACTGCCCGGGACCTTTCCATCCATCGTCCGGCGCATTCCGGCAGCACGAGCAATCATGGCCAAAATCCACTTTATCGACCATAGCGGCGAGAAACGCACAGTTGAGATCGAGAACGGCGCGACGGTGATGGAAGGCGCGATCCGCAACGCCATTCCCGGCATTGAAGCCGAATGCGGCGGCGCCTGCGCCTGTGCGACCTGCCATGTCTATGTCGATGAAGCGTGGCGCGAGAAGGTCGGCGCACCGTCGCCGATGGAAGAGGACATGCTGGATTTCGGCTTCGACGTGCGCCCGAACTCGCGGCTGTCCTGCCAGATCAAGGTGACCGACGAACTCGACGGCCTGGTCGTGTCGACGCCGGAACGGCAGGCCTGAGGCCTGTTACTCGCCGTCGGGGTTCACACCGCGACGGACCCAGCGGCGGAAGTTCTCTTTGACCTCCGCCGGCAGCGGCGTCGGCCTGCGCGTGGCCTCATCGATCATCACGGTGACCGCCTTCGCCGACGCAACGCATCTCCCCTGCGAAAACACCACCTGATCGAAGGTGGTCGATGTGCGCCCGAACTTGACGAGACCGAGCCCGAGCTCGATCTGGCCCGGCCAGTGCAGCTCGGCGCGGAAATGGATGTCGAGACGCACCATGATCCAGCCGAGCCCGGCCGGCATCAGCCCCATGCTACGGTCCTTCACCAGCGTGACGCGGCCGGTTTCAAAGTAGCTCGCATAGACGGCGTTGTTGACGTGCCCGTTCGGGTCGAGATCGGCAAAGCGCACATTGTCGGACAGCCGATAGGGAAAGTCTTCCAGGCGCAGTGCATCGTCGGCGCGGACAGGGGCATTCACGAGGGGGATCTCCGTCGGTTTCCTGCCCATACAGCCGAGTTGCGCAGGCTCGGCAAGGGGTTGCCGCGCCAGCCGCTGTCCCTATTATGCATGTCACGATCCGGCCCACTTGGCTGGACAGGCGAAAAGCCGTCCAGTCGACCTCAACTGAAAAGAAGCGGACATGAGCGAAGCGATCAAGACCGATGTGCTGATTATTGGCGCGGGCCCCTGCGGACTGTTCGCCGTGTTCGAACTGGGCCTGCTCGACATGAAGGTGCATCTGGTCGACATCCTCGACAAGATCGGCGGGCAGTGCGCCGAGCTTTATCCGGAGAAGCCGATCTATGACATTCCCGGCATTCCCTTCGTCACCGGCCAGGGGCTCACCGATCAGCTGCTGGAGCAGATCAAGCCGTTCAACCCGACCTTCCATCTCAACGAGATGGTGGAGAGCATCGAGAAGATCGGCGATCCCTTGTTCCGCGTGAAGACCGATGCCGGCAAGGAATTCGAAGCCAAGGTGGTGGTGATCTCCGCGGGCGGCGGTTCGTTCCAGCCGAAGCGTCCGCCGGTGCCGGGCATCGAAGCCTATGAGGGCACCTCGGTGTTCTATGCCGTGCGCAAGATGGAGCAATTCCGCGACAAGAACATCCTGATCGTCGGCGGAGGCGACTCCGCGCTCGACTGGACGCTCAATCTGCATCCGATCGCCAAGCGCATCACGCTGCTGCACCGGCGCGACGATTTCCGCGCCGCGCCGCACAGCGTCGAGCAGATGCGTACGCTGGTTGCCGACGGCAAGATGGATCTCAGGATCGGCCAGGTCACCGGGCTCGAAGGCGCTGGCGGTCAGCTCTCGGGCGCCGCCTTGAAGGGCAACGACAATGCGATGTCGACGATCGCCTGCGATACGATGCTGCCGTTCTTCGGGCTCACCATGAAGCTCGGTCCGGTCGCGAACTGGGGCGTTGCGCTCGAGAACAATCTGGTGCCGGTCGATACCGCGGCGTTCGAGACCAACGTTTCAGGCATCTTCGCGATCGGCGACGTCAACACCTATCCGGGCAAGCTGAAGCTCATTCTCTCGGGCTTCCACGAGGGCGCGCTGATGGCGCAGAAGGCGCACCGCTACGTGTATCCGGACAAGCGGCTGGTGTTCCAGTACACAACCTCGTCATCAAGTCTGCAGAAGAAGCTTGGCGTGAACTGATTCCGCTCCAGCAGCGACCAATGCCAGGGGCATGGGCCATTTCCCGCGCGGCGCGGGTACTGGAACGCTCCGTCAAATGGCCGTAGTCTGCGCGTAGTCGAGTTTGTCGATTGATCAGGTGATTGATGATGCGGAACACGCGATCCAGACTTCGGCTGATCTTGGCGCTCGCCGCGGCCTTTGCGCTCGCTGCTCCGCTTGCGGCGTCCGCGGCCGAGCTGTCGGCGGCTGGCCTTTGGCAGAAGGTCGAGGACGGCAAGACCGAGGGCTGGTTCCTGGTGGTCGAGCGCAACGGCCTTTATGAGGGCATGATCGCCAAGATGTTTTCGGCGCCCGGCGACCCGCCCAATCCGGTCTGCTCGAAATGCACCGACGATCGCAAGGACATGCCGTGGCTCGGCATTCCGCTGATCCGCGACATGAAGCGTAACGGGCTCGCCTATGAAGGCGGCAACGTGCTCGATCCGCGCAACGGCAAGGTCTACAAGGCCAAGATGACGCTGAGCGCCGACGGGCAGACGCTGACCATGCGCGGCTACCTCGGCATCTCGCTGTTCGGCAAGGACGAGGTCTGGACCCGGCTGCCCGACGCCGCGCTGGCGCAACTCGATCCGGCGATCGTCGCCAAATATCTGCCGGCGCAGGCCGCAGCGGTGAAACCGCCGCCTGCGCCCATGCCCGCGACGAAGCGGCACTAGGGCTTTTCGCGCTCCGATCCAGGATTACGTTCGCGCTCGCAGGGCGCGAGCGTTCAGCGCTGCTCCGGTGCCGTCGGCAACGGCGCGACCGGTTCGGAAAGCACTTCGGGCACTGTGGTGTTCAATTGCAGCACGGTGGCGGCTGCAGGCACGGCCGCATCGGCCATCGCCGCATGACCTTCAGCGCTGGGATGCACCGCACCGCCATACACCGCCGACAGGATGCCCCATGTCGCGTCGTGGATGTCTGTCGGCTGCATCGAGGACGGCAGGCCCTGCGGGTAGGTCATCGCCGCGAAATAGCTGTCATTGGCGTCGCGGATCCAGCGCGCGCGCGGCAGATAGGCGCGGTATTCGCCGGCGCTGCGGCCGCATTTCAGCGGCTGGCTTGCCGCGGCGACGATGTCGGAGACGAAGCTGTCGCCGTTGGCGGCGAAGCAGTCGCGGTCGAACTCCGGATCGGTCGAGGCGCGCGCGCAGAAGCCGTGGCTTGCAAACGCGTCCTGATGCGCATCGACGAAGGTCATGCGGTCGGCCTGCGGATTGCGGCAGATGATGCCGGACTGGCACTGCGCGATCGCCTTGAGCTGCGGCAGGAACTCGTTCTGCACGAAGCTCGTGACCGAGGCGAGCCGCTTCGGATCGGCGTTGAACGAGGGATGGATCTCGAAGCCGGCGCGGCCGCCGGGGCAGGGCGCGCCGCCGTTGGCCAGCGCCGGATTGGCATAGGCCGTATAGATCACGCGCGACAGGTCGCCGCCGAGCAGCGGCTTCAGCGCATCGCGCAGCTTGGCGAAATCAGCCGGCAGGTCGCGCGCCAGCGCCGAACGCGCGTCGTCGACGCTGGCCATCGAGCCGCCCTGGCTGAACAGCGTGCG
Organism: Bradyrhizobium sp. CER78; assembly: GCF_029846235.1. Classification (GTDB taxonomy): domain Bacteria; phylum Pseudomonadota; class Alphaproteobacteria; order Rhizobiales; family Xanthobacteraceae; genus Bradyrhizobium. Next base: position 536,593 of record NZ_JARVWP010000002.1, on the reverse strand, counting down.
TTCGGTCGGCGTGTCGACGATCACGTTGGCGACGAGGCCGGAGAAGTAGATGTCGTTGGCACCGATCGACAGCAGCACGAGATCGAGCGCGCGGTCGGGCTGCCGGCGCTTGGCGGCTGCGAGTGCTGTGCGCAACTCAGCGATCTGGCCGTTGACGGTGCCCGAGCAGCTGCTCGCGGTTTTGGTCGGCAGACATTCGCGCGCCTGCTGTGAGCCGAGCAGCCCGTCGGCGATGGTGGCGCCGGTGCAGGCCAGCGGCAGATAGGTCACCGCGATGTGCGGATATTGCACGGCGAGCGCAAGCGCGGTGCGGGTCTGGTAGCTGTACAGCGAGCGATGGCAGGCCGAGTTGAGCCACAGCGCGCTGTGGCGCTGCCAGTTCGCCAGGGTGTCCGGCGCTTCGCAGGCGCGCCCGCCTTTGAAGCCGGCGCGGCTCGGCCGGTAATATTGCGCTCCGCCGAGATAGGAGCGGAAACAGAATCCATCGTCGGAGAGTGCAATCGCGCGATCGGGATTGCCCTCGCCGGACGCTATGCTGTCGCCGAGCCCGGCGATCAAGAGGTCGCGCACCGCAATCTGCGTCGTCACGCGCTGGTTGGCGTCCGAGCCGCTGGCGACATCGACGGTTGCGACCGTGGTGCGGCCGTAGCGGACCCGCAGATTGACCGGCTCGGCGCAATCGAAGGTTTGGGATTGCGGCCCATCGCCGTCGTCGAACGACCAGGCGCAGGTCGCACCGACCGGAACCGGGCCGGTGAGCCGCACGGTGATCGGATGATCGATCGGCGTCAGATAGCTTTCCTTGACGTTGTCGCGGGTGCAGGGCTCGCTGACGCGGCCCTGCAGGTCGATACAGAGCCGGTTGATCGTGTTGCGGGCCCAGCCGCGGCCGTCGCTTTGCAGTTCCAGTGCCTGTTCCGAGGCCAATACGCTGCGGCCGAGCCCGCTTTCGACATGCAGGCGGAAGTCGCGTTCCTCGCGGAACAGGCGGAAGCGGTTGCGGACCTCCCAGGAGATCGAGAGCTGGGTATCCTGCGCCTCCGCGGCCGAGGCCAATACCGCCGCAAGCGCGCTGCCGAGCAGCACGCTTGCGACCGCCACGCGAAACCAAAAACGAACCAAAAAGCCAATCATGGCGCGGTTTGACGCGAGTGGTACGGCGAAAATAAGAGAAGCGACTGCAGGGATCAAAAATCCGGGATCGAAGAAACCGGGGCGAGGGGCTGATAACGTCGCTGTTACCGTCTCAGCCGCCTGATCTGCTGCTGCCGGCTTTCGATCGGTTGCCGCACGGTCGCCGAAGCCGTGCAGGCTTGGCTTAATCTTTTTCGTTCCTGCCATGGCCGCACCACGTTCAGCCACAGCTCGCGCATGCCCATGATCGAGATCGAGATTCCGAACGGGATCAGGAAATAAAGGATCCGGAACACGACCAGCGTCGCCAGCAGCTGTTCCTTGCTGAACTCCGGCAGCGCCACCAGCATCGCGGCATCGAACACGCCGATCGAGCCGGGGGCGTGGCTCGCAAAGCCGAGCAGCGTCGCCAGGATGAACACCACCGCCAGCGAGACGAAATCGATATGCGGCTCGGTCGGCATCAACAGATACATCGCAAGCGCGCAGAAGCCGAGATCGACCACGCCGATGATGATCTGCAGCAGCGTCAGCTTGGCCGAGGGCAGCACCACCTTCCAGCCGTTCTGGCCGAGCTCGCGGCGCTTCTCGCCGGTCAGCAGCCAGACGAAATAGGCGCCGATGCCGGCAAGGCAGCCGAGCGCGATCAGCCGGTTCATCGCCGGCGGCAGCAGGTCCATCGCCGACGCCGCGGCGGGGTGCCAGGCCATGCCGAAGCCGAGCACGAACAGATTGCCGAGCCAGAAGGTCAGGCCCGAGAGAAAGCAGATCTTGGCGACGTCGATCGCGGAGAGGCCGTAATCGGAATAGATCCGGAAGCGGATCGCGCCCCCCGTAAAGACCGTGGCGCCGATATTGTGGCCGATCGTGTAGCTGGTGAAGCTCGATAGCGCTGCGATGCGGTAGGGGACGTGGTTCTTGCCGATCGTGCGCAGCGCGAAGAAGTCATAGAAGGTCAGGGTGCAGAACGCTCCGACCACGCAGAGCGCCGCGAGCGCGATCCGGTCCGGCGCGATGTCGGTCAGCGCGGTCAGGATGATCCCGGTATCGACGCCCTTCAGGGTGTGGACCAGCGTCGTGATCGCGAACACGATGATGAGCACGCTCGCAGCGATCCCGAGCCGTTTCCAGCCGATCCTTTCCTTGAAGCCACGCCCGAGCGTGGTCAGCAGCCGAAGCATTCATCCTCCCGGCAGGGACAATTTCAGTGGGACCCGGTCACGGACGGCGACGGGTGACGGGCAAACGCACCGTACGCGATGACCCATAAGGCAAAACCGATGCGTTGTGCAGCCCTTGACAAGCCAACCTTCGGCTCCTGTCCAGCGTTGTTGTCATACTCGCTACATATGTTCTCGCTCTGCGGAATGTGAGTCGCGGCCATGTCGCGCACCGCGACGGGACCGCTGCGTGTTCCGCCGTCGTTCGGCCATTCACGGAGATTTCATCGGCATTTTTGCCGATTTTGCCGCCGTTGCGGGGACCATGGGAGCGAAGCGAATAGACGATATGCATCGGCATGGGGGAGGTCGGGGCCGGCTGCGGCGTTTACCAAAGCGTGAAGTCGATACGCGCATCTGCGTGATCGGGCTGTGAACCGCGGTTGGGGCCGGAATGAGGCGCCCGGAGGCCGGTCCGTAGGTCTATTGAGGCAAAACGCCGCGCAACATCGTTGCGGCCGCATCGCCCCGGCCGCCATCTCAATGCCATAGTTCGATCGACGGCGAAGTATCATTGAGAAACGAAGACCTATCTCTCGCATTGGTTGCGCAGAGCGAGGTCAAGACCATGCAACAGACATCCCTGAACGTTCGGCGCGTGCCGGACCAGCGCGCGGAGTCCCAACAACCGTCGGCCGGGCTTGCGGCGACGTTGACGCTCGCTGCCATGAGTCTCGGTTACGGCGTCGTGCAGCTCGACGTCACCATCGTCAACACGGTGCTCAATGCGATCGGCGCCTCGCTCGGCGGCGGCGTTGCCGAGCTGCAATGGGTGGTCAGCGCCTACACCATCGCCTTCGCCGCCTTCATCCTGACCGCGGGCGCGCTCGGCGACCGGATCGGCGCCAAGCGCATTTTCATGGCCGGCTTTGCGATCTTCACCGCGGCATCGGTCGCGTGCGCCGTCGCGCCTGATGCCGTGACGCTGATCACCGCGCGCTGCGTGCAGGGACTGGCCGCGGCCATCCTGGTGCCGAACTCGCTCGCGCTGCTCCGCCACGCCTATGCCGACGAGACTGCGCGCGGACGCGCGGTCGGCGTCTGGGCCGCCGGTGCCAGCCTTGCCTTGACTGCCGGCCCGTTCGTCGGCGGCGCGCTGATCGCGCTGGTTGGCTGGCGCGCGATCTTCCTGGTCAATCTGCCGATCGGGCTCGCCGGGCTCTGGCTCGCCTGGCGCTTTGCCGGCGAGACCACCCGCCATCAGCAGCACCGGCTCGATCTGCCCGGGCAAGTTGCGGCGATCGCCGCGCTCGGCACGCTGGCCGGCGCGCTGATCGAAGGTGGTGCGCTTGGCTGGGACAGCCCGTTCGTGATCGCAGGCTTCGCGCTGGCCGCCGTCTTCTCCGTGCTGTTCGTCTGGCGCGAGGCCCGCGCGGCACAGCCGATGCTGCCGCTCTCGCTGTTCAGGCAGCGGATGTTCGCACTGACCTCGATGGTCGGCCTGTTGGTCAACGTCGCGTTCTACGGGCTGATCTTCGTGCTCAGCCTGTACTTCCAGCAGGTCAACGGACTATCCGCGTTCGCAACCGGCCTCGCATTCGTGCCGATGCTCGGCGCCGTGCTGCCCGCCAACCTGATCGCGCCGCATGTTGCGGAGCGGATCGGCGCGCCGGCGGCGATCGCATTGGGCGCCGCACTCTCGGCCGCCGGATGCCTGGCGATGCTGTTGATCGGTCCCGGCACGACCTATACCGCGATCTGCCTGCAACTGGTCGCGATCAGCGGCGGCCTCGGCCTCCTGGTGCCGCCTTTGACCTCGACGCTGCTCGGCAGTGCCGAGCCGCAGCATGCCGGGATCGCGGCCGGGGTGCTGAATGCAACCCGGCAGACCGGCAGCGTGCTCGGCGTCGCGCTGTTCGGCTCGATGGTCGGCCGGTCGGCGGCCTTCATGGCCGGCCTGCATGCGGCCCTCGTGATCTCCGCCGGCGTCTTGCTTGCCGCCGCCGCGCTGGTCTGGATCGGCGCGCGGCGGTACGACTGAATTGAGAGGACTGCGGTTTTCCCCGACGGTATTCCGTTCATTCAAGGCTTCTTCACCATGCGTGGAACCTTGCTGCGGTGCGTTACCGTTCGTACACGAATACGCTTGTTCTTATGGGTCCATAACGGGGGCCTATATGTATCGCGTACTCACCTGTCTCACCTTGGAACATGACTGGCGGTTGGTCGTCCTCGGTGGGGTGATCTGCCTGCTTGCCAGCGCCGTGGCGATCAGCCTGTTTCACCGGGCCCGCGCCGCACAGGGCCGCGCCCGCGAGATCTGGATCGGCCTCGATGCGGCCGTCGGCGGTTGCGGTATCTGGGCCACCCATTTCGTCGCCATGCTGGCGTACGATCCCGGCATCGAGGCCGGATACAACATTCCGATCACGCTGCTGTCGCTGGTGCTTGCGGTTGCGATCCTGGCCGTTGGCCTTGCCGTCGCAGCGCTCGATGAACGCTGGTGGACGGTCGCCGCCGGTGGCGCGATCGTCGGCATCGGTGTCGCGGCGATGCACTACACCGGCATGCTGGGGCTGGAATTGCCGGCCCGCATCGTCTGGTCGCCCGGCATCGTCGTGACCTCGATCGCATTCGGAAGCCTGTTCGGCGCGCTCGCGCTGGTGGTTGCCACGCGCGGCGAACGTCTTGGCGCCACTGCGGCGGCGACCGGTCTTCTGACGGTTGCGATCGTCTCGCATCATTTCACCGCGATGGGCGCGGTGACGCTGGTGCCGGATCCGACCATCGTTCCCGACGGACTGACCGTCTCGCCGCGCGTGCTCTCGTTCATGACCGCGGTTGCGGCCTTTGCGATCCTCGGCCTCTCGCTGATCGCCTCCATCCTCGATCGCCGCGCCAAGACCGAGCTTCACAAGCAGAAGATGGTGCTCGATACCGCGCTGGAAAACATGTCGCAGGGCCTGTGCATGTTCGATGCCGACGGTCGCATCATGCTGTTCAACGAGCGCTACAGCGAGATCATGGGGCGCAATCGGGTGCCGCTGCAGGGGCGTTTGCTGATCGACGTTTTGCAGGACCTGCATTCCATCGGCGAGTGGGACGGCGATCCCGAGGAATTCTGCAATGCGCTCGTCGCCGAGGCAAAGGCCGGCAACGGCGCGACGCGGATCGTCAGCCGCAACGAGCGCGCGATCCGTGTCGTCGACCAGCCGATGAAGGGCGGCGGCTGGGTCGCGACCTTCGAAGACATCACCGAATGGCAGCAGGCCCAGGAACAGATTTCACACATGGCGCGGCATGACGCGCTGACCAACCTGCCGAACCGCACGCTGTTCCGCGAGCAGCTCGAGAAGGCCTCGCGACTGGCCAAGCGCTCGGATCAGCTGGCGGTGCTGTGCCTCGATCTCGACCATTTCAAGGAGATCAACGACACGCTCGGGCATCCGATCGGCGACGCGCTGCTGCGCGAAGTCGCGCGGCGGCTCGGCGAATGCGTCACCGAGCACGACACCGTGGCGCGGCTTGGCGGCGACGAGTTCGCCATCGTGCAGTTCTGCAGCAATTGCGAGCCGTCGGTGGTGTCGCAGCTTGCGAGTTGCGTGGTCGAGCGGATCGCCGCGCCCTACGAGATCGCCGGCCATCAGCTCGTGATCGGCGTCAGCATCGGTATCTCGCTCGCGCCCGAGGACGGCAAGGATCCCGACGAGCTGCTGCAAAAGGCCGATCTCGCACTGTACCGCGCCAAGGCCGACGGCCGCGGCACCTACCGGTTCTTCGAGACCGGGATGGATGCGCGCGCGCAGGCGCGCCGGCTGCTGGAGCGTGACCTGCGGCTCGCGCTCGAGCGCGACGAGTTCGAGGTCTATTACCAGCCGATCCGCGATGTCGAGGGCGATCGGGTGGTCGCCTTCGAGGCGCTGGCACGCTGGAATCATGCGCAGCGCGGGCTGATCGCGCCCAACAATTTCATTCCTGTCGCCGAGGAAACCGGACTGATCGTCCCGCTCGGCGAGATCGTGCTGCGCAAGGCTTGCGTCGAGGCTGTGCGGTGGCCTGAGGACATCGCGGTTGCCGTCAACCTGTCTCCGGTGCAGTTCAAGAATCCGAACCTGGTGTCGTCGGTGAGGGCGGCGCTGGACGCGTCGGGCCTGTCGCCGGATCGGCTCGAGCTCGAGATCACCGAATCGGTGCTGCTGCAGAACAGCGAGGCGACGCTCACGGTGCTGCACGAGCTGCGTGGTTTCGGCGTCCGCATCTCGCTCGACGATTTCGGCACCGGCTATTCCTCGCTGAGCTATCTGCGCAGCTTCCCGTTCGACAAGATCAAGATCGACCGTTCGTTCGTGACGGATCTCGCGACGCGCGAGGACTCGATGGCGATCGTGCGCGCGGTCACCGGTCTCGGCAAGAGCCTCGGCATCGTCACCACGGCGGAGGGCGTCGAGACCGATACCCAGTTCGACCTGCTGCGGCAGGAAGGCTGCACGCAGGCGCAGGGCTATCTGTTCAGCCCGCCGCGGCCGGCGGCTGACGTCGCCAAGATGTTGCGCCGGGCGCCGGAACGGTCGGTGGCGTGATCGGATACTTGCCGGACGCGTATTCTTGACGCGAACCGGCGTCCGCTTGGCTCGGGCGTTGTTCACAAATTGGTAGCGCCCGCTTTGCGCTTAAAAGGCGACGTTGAAACCGAGATGGCGGCACGTCGGCCTTGGGCCAGTTTCAGACAAATGCGCTGCAGCAAACTGCGCCTCGTATACGATCTTTCGGTTCGGAACCGGTGTGGGTTTATTCAGGCAAGCCCGTTTTCCGAAGACCCTCGATCAACAGCTTCGCATTTGAGAGGCCGCCCCGAGCGATCCACGCGGATATTGTAAAGGCGGGATCGACCTCAAGGACACGCGCCGCCGCCTCACGCGCCTTAGCATCACGCCCGAGATGAGCGAAAGCGGACGCGAGACAGCGGTGAGCTGGTGAGTAGAAGGGGTCCCGACGAAGGGCTTTCTTCCCTGCGGCGATGGCCTCGTCAAAGCGACCAAGCTCGATCAACGCCGTCCCCATCGCGGCAAACATCAGGTGCAGCCGCGGGTCTACTGGGCTCATACGCATAGCGCGTTCAAAGCTCCGGACTGCTTCCTCCGACAGCCCCGCAATTCTGTAGACTTGTCCTCTGCTATTCCATGCGCCGAATGAACTTGGGTTGAGCGCGACCGCCCGGTCCGCCATTTCGATCTCACTTTCACTATCGCCGACCATGAACGCCGAGGTTATGGCAGCCGTTGCCAATGTGTCTGGATCACTATCGTCGATGCTCAATGCCAAGCGACAAAGCCGAATAGCTTCCTTGCGCTCGAATTGAGGATCCATAGCGTAGCCCAAAACGACGTTGAGCATGTGGCAGTTACCTGCCAGCGCAGCGACAAAGCCGAACCGAGGGTCCAACTCCAAGGCGCGATCAGCCAGCCTTATCGCCTCCGCCACCCGTTCTCGGGTCGTTAAGTAAAACTGCTGCCTCGCGCGGAGAGAGAAATCATAAGCGGTGAGGTTCTCCGGTCGCCGTTTCGTCGCCATTGCAATTTCTGTTTGAAGCAATTTTGGCTCAATCGCTGAGACAACGGCGACCGTAACTTCGTCCTGCAGAGCGAAAATGTCGGTCAGGTCACGCTCAAACTTGTCCGCCCAGATGTGCGCACCTGTCACTGCATCGATCAACTGCCCGGTGATGCGAACCTTTCCCGACGCCTTACGCACAGACCCGTCAAGGACATAGCGCACGCCCAGCTTGCGCCCGACTTCCTTGACATCGACGACTTTGCCTTTGAACGTAAAGCTGGAAGCACGAGCGATCACGAACAGCCATTTGAACCGGGAGAGCGCGGTGATGATCTCCTCGACCATCCCGTCCGCAAAATACTCCTGCTCGGGATCGCCGCTCATGTTCTCGAATGGCAGCACGGCGATGGAGGGCTTGTCGGGAAGCGCAAGAGCGCTTTCGGCCAGAGCTTCACCGGGATTTGGGCCCGCCGCTTCCGGCGCCTCCCGCACCTGTCCGACGAAACGGAAGCCCTTGCGCGGCAGTGTCTTGACGAGGCGCTGCTCGTCCCCGGAGTCGCCGATTGCGCTTCGGGCCACATTCAGCCGGGTCGTCAGTGCTGCATCCGAAACGCTACGCCCATTCCAAACGGCATTGATGAGGTCGTCTTTACTGACGACGCGTTCCCTGTTGCGGATCAGGTAATCGAGCAGATCGAACACCTGTGGTGCGATGGCAACGACGTCTACCCCGCGATGCAGCTCGCGCCGGTCCGTGTCGAATGCGTACTCCTCGAAGAGATAGCGCAAGAGGCGAATCCCCTTGAATGAGGCCCGGACTTTGGCCTCGCTGGACATCGCAAGAATAAGCTGCCGGTGAGGAAAATGTAAGCGGCCAGTCAAGTGTGCCCGCCGATCTCGCGGCACCCTCGTGTCGGTGGAAAGACACCGTCCCATGGAGACACCGCAATGAGCGCGGCGCACGGCACAACGTGGCTAGGGCGGACATTCGGATCGACCCGGCATCTCTCCAGCTTCATCTGGAAATATTGCGACGCCTTTCAGGAGCGCGGCAAACGCCAAAAATTGCGCGCCACCATGTCCGATTTAAGCGACAGGGAGCTGATGGATATCGGCACCACGCGCGGCGAGATCGACTACGTCGCCTCGCACCGGGGCATCGACCCGCGAGGCATCCGATCCGGCGATTGGCTGCGGTACCTGCCAACGGTGGACGGCCAGATTGGGCCCACCGACTTCCGATAGTTGTCAAAAGCGGCCAATGCAGACCGGACTACTGATGTCGGCTCTACGCCGACGAACCGACATCCCCGATGGTCGAATGACCGCCAGCTATGGGCCAACTACGGACTCATGCAGCGCAGCAACTCCGTGTGCGCAAACTTGTGCATGCACGTCAGGATCGGCCGCGCCTTCGGAATTTGTCTTGCGCCCGGCTTTACGTGCGTCCGATGGCAATATTCGAAATCATGTTGGCGCTCACCTTTCCGTCCCCAAGGAATGGAGCAAGGTGTGCGCCGATCGTGGCGTTCAATCTGGATTGCGTTTCTGCCGGCAATATAGCGAGGGATGGGGCGAGCGGAGTTGCTGCGAGAGATCTGACGACCTGAGCGATCCCGCCCTCGAAAATCAATGGCAGGCTCGCGCTCATGACACGAATCTCATGAAAACCCGCAGCCTCGACCGTACTCTTGAGGACTTGCGCATCAGGCCAACTGAATGGTGCCAGGAGACGGTCAGCCAAATCGCCGGGAACACTCTCGCGCAGCGCCGCATGGAGGGCCGCATAGAAGGCATTGTCCTCGATATGGGACCATGCGGCGATCGCTAGTTTTCCCCCGGGCTTGAGCGCACGGCGCATCTCGCTGAGCGCGGCTAATCGATCCGGGAAGAACTGAATACCCTGTTGACAGATCACAAAATCGAACGTGGCGCTCTCAACTCCCAAAGGTGCAGCCGCTGATTCGATATAGGTAATTGGTGCGGAGTCTGGCGAGGACGACTTCGATTTGGCCACGTCGAGCATCGGGCGTGAAATGTCTGTCGCAACAACGCGGCCGCCCGGACCGATCCGTTTGGCTGCAACCCGTGCCACCGTTCCGGGGCCGGTCGCGACATCGAGAACGACCGCGCTTGGACGGAGGTGGCATTCATCAAGCAACAGCAGCGCCCACGGCTCGAACAGCCGAGGTACCATTACTTCCTCGTATGCTCTCGGGACGGCGTCGTTACTGTACTGGAAGCCCGTGTCTTGGCTCATGGATGCCCCCTTGGTGTAGAACTGCCTGCTGCGCGCGCCGCGAGCGGCAACGCGACGCGCTGCTATCTGGAAGCGTGATTAACACGCGCCGCGAAATGGCCTCCGCTGTCCTACCACATCGATGTGGGAATGCAGCGTTGTGCATCACAGCAAATCTGATCGTCGAATGGCAGAAGTAGGTCATAAGCCGTCTGCGGCGGCCAAGCGGAGCGACCTCCGCTTTACCTCGGAGTCCGGACGTTTACGGGTAGACGCGCTAGTTCTTCCTCAGCGCAAAATAGGCGCCGCAGAACGCCATCACGGCACCGAGGCACAAAGCGGCGAGGCCGGCGAGCACGGCGGAGATGGTCGACACCGCGCTCGGTGCCGAGGCCGCCTGACCGGCCCCGGCCAGCATCAGCACGCCGACGACGATCAGGAACTGGCGCATCCGCTGCGGGATCTGCCCGGCCACCGCACTGTGCATCAGGTTGGCGGTGAAGTAGCCGCCCGAAAACCCGACGCTCGCGATCAGCCACCAGGCGATCGCCGCACCTGCCGGCATGAACTCGTGGCTGTCGGAGCGCCACAGGCCGCCGAGATCGAGCCCGTAGCGCGCGCCGAGCATATGCACGGCAAGCGCCAGCAGCACACCGGAAATCATCGCGCCGCCGAGGATGAGGTAACGCGGAAAATAGGTCGTCTCGGGCATGGCTCGCTTGTAGGATAGGCACGACACTCCATGCAAGCGCGCGGATGTGTCCGAACAGGTGGAACGGCGGATTGCCAACAATGTTGCAGGACCGGTCGGAGGCAGGCGAGGGCGCAGCCGTGCGCTACGCCTACAAGGCCTCGCTGGTCGGCTCGGCGCACCAGTTCGAGCTGACCGGGGACGGGCTGTCGTGGCGGGTCGCCGGCAGGTCGGGCATGTGGGATTACGCCGACATCTCCGCCGTGAAGCTGTCCTATCGCCCGGTCTCGATGCAGCAGCAACGGTTTCGCGCCGACATCGACAATGCCAGGGGCGGGCGGATCGCGATCCTCTCGACCACCTGGCAGACCGCCACGCTGGTGGCGCCGCAGGGGCATCTCTACCGCGACTTCATCGTCGAGCTGCATCGCCGGATGCAGGCGGCCGGCAGCACGGCGAGGCTGACCGGAGGTCTCGGGCCGAAGACATATACCGCGGCACTGGCGGTGCTGGCGTGGCTGGCGGTTGCCATGATCGGATTGCTGGTGATGGCGCTCATGACATCCAACTGGACGGGCGCGCTGTTCCTGCTCGGCTTTGCCGCGCTGTTTGCCTGGCAGGTCGGCGGCTTCGTCAGCCGCAACCGGCCCCGGCATTACAGCTTCGACCAATTGCCCGACGCGCTGCTGCCCGAGGCGGATCGCAATCGAGCGCAATGAAACGTGACTTCGCGCGCAAGCTCGCCCGCGGCATCGTCGGCGAGTGGTGTCGCGAACGGAACGGGCAGGGGCATGGACGATCGAAGTTTGCGGATGCCGTCCGGCGATGAGATCGCCGCGATCAATGCCCGGCACCTGATCGAGACGCCGCTGAGGCCCGCCGATCTTCTGTTCGTGTTCGGCACCCGCTTGGATGTTGCCGAGCGGGTCGAGATGGCGGTCCGGCTCTGGCGCGACGGCTTTGCGCGCTGGTCGATCGTGAGCGGTGGCATCACGCCGGGCGATGGCCGCTCGGAATGCGAGATCATCAAGGCCGCGATGGTGGCGGGCGGCGTGCCGTCGGAGCGGATACTCGAGGAGCATCGCGCGCAGAACACCGGCGAGAACGTGATCTTCTCGCTGCCGGTGATCGACGCGGCGTTGGGGCTCGCCAACATCAGGAGCGTGATCTGCCTCGGCAATAGCTGGACCGCGCGGCGTTATCCCATGACGCTGCAGCGGCACTGGCCGGAGGTCGAGAAGATGCTGGTGACGGTGGATAGCTTTGCCGTCCCGCGTGCGCTTTGGCACACCGTCCCCGAGTTTCGCCGCCGCGTCCTGACCGAGTGGGACAAGATCGAGCCGTACATGGCGAGGGGATTCATCGCGGAGTGGCCTGTTGCCTGAAGGACAAATCTGCACGTTCGCGCCGGCCGGACTGTAAGCGGGTTGTAAGCAACACGCTGTAACATCGACGTCCGATTTGCTTTTTGCTGGAGTGTCAGATGACAATCCGGACCCCGTTTCTGGCCCTGTGCCTCGCGCTCTTGAGCGTCTCTCCGGTTCTTGCGAAGGGCAGCGTAGGTAACAAACACGATCCGCTGGATCATAGCCACGTCGACAACCTGCCCCTCGATGTGCGGCAATATGTTGCCGGAATCTGCAGGGGCACGCCGGTCGCGCAGCACGACTTCGCGACCTACTCGCCGCAGGAGAAGCGCTGGCGGATCAACCTCGAATATCTGCAGTGCGGCGTGATCGGGGAGTATCGCCGAGGCAACCAGTGCCTGGATGTGGACTTCGTCGCCGAGGGCGCCCATTTTCGTCTCGTCCGGAAGACGTATGCTGCCTGTGGTTATTGACGCTCGGACCACCAGGAATAGGCCGCTGCAAGCGCAGTGATCACGAGCGCCACCAGAATCCAATTCTGAACTGCTGTGCCGCTGACGAGCCAGTCGCTCATCACTGACTACTTGAACACCCGGCGCGAAAACGCGATCCAGGTCAACAGAACCGCAAACGTCGGGAGCACCCAGTTCTGAATGGGAAACCCGAAGATCATGAAATATCCCGTCAGCAGGCTGCGCATCGGAGCCACCATGCGCAACGTTACCACTGGTCCCTGACGGGCGGCTTACGGGGAGCGCTGAATGAATCGGTGTCACTCCGTCGAGTCAAAATCCTCTTCGGTCGCGCTCAGCATTCCCGCCAGTGTCCGCAGACCGAGGTCGAGTTGCTCCATCGGCGGCGCGGCAAGCGCAAGCCGCACCGCATTGGGCGCGTGCCCCGGCGTGGCGGCGAAGGTCGTCGACGGCGTCAGCGCGATGTCCCGGCGCGCCGCGGCCGCCACCAGGGTCTGCGAGCGCCAATGCGGCGGCAGGGTCAGCCAGAGATGATAGGACTTCGGGTTGGTCTGGATCTCGAAATTGGCCAGATGCTTCGCCGCGATCTGCTGGCGGCGGCCGGCGTCGATTCGCTTCAGCCGTGACAGTTCGGCGGCGGTGCCGTCGGCCATCAGGCGCTGCCCCGCGGCGAAGGCGTAGCCCGACGCCGTCCAGCCGCCCGAGCGCACCGCGGCCATGATGCTTTCGCGCAGCCGCGGCGGCGGGACGATGAAGCCGAGCGCGAGACCGGGCGCGACCTTCTTCGACAGGCTGTCGAGCAGGATGCAACTGTCGGGTGCGAGCGCGGCCAGCGGCACCTCGTCGTCGAGGAATCCGTAGACGCCGTCCTCAATGACGACGAGGCCGAGCTTCTCGATCACGCGCAACAGCTCGGCGCGGCGCTCGGCCGGCATCGTGATGCTGAGCGGGTTCTGGATCGTGGGCTGGACGTAGATTGCGGACAGGTGCGCCTCGCGGTGCGCCTTCTGCACCGCGTCCGGGCGCACGCCGTGCTCGTCCATCGCGAGCGGCACCAGCGTGATGCCGAGTCGCGCGGCGATGCCCTTTACGAACGGGTAGGTCAGCGCCTCCACGCCGCAGCGACCGCCGGGCGGCACGACGGCGGCAAGCGCCGCGGCGATGCATTGCCGGCCGTTGGCGGTGAACACGATCTGGTCGGGATTCGGCGCCCAGTTCTTGCGCGCCAGGAATTCCGAGGAGATCGTGCGCGCCGCCCGCGTGCCGAAACTGGTCGCCGGCCGCAGCGCACCCTCGAGCACCTCGGGCCGCTCCAGCCCTTCCAGGCTCTTGGCGATCATCGTCGCCTGGTGCGGCAGCAGGGGATAGTTGAATTCGAGGTCGATGCGGGCACCGCGCGGCTCGGTCGGAGCGGCGATGCCGCGGCGCGCCTCGCCCGACACGAAGGTGCCGCGGCCGACTTCGCCGACCACCAGCCCGCGCCGCAACAGCTCGGTGTAGACCCGGCTCGCGGTCGAGACGGCGATGTTGCGGTCGTACGCGAAATGACGCTGCGGCGGCAGGCGGTCGCCGGCCTTCAGCGCGCCGCTGGCGATCTCGGCGGCCACCGCATCCGCCAGCTTCAGATACTCAAATCGCGACATTATTGCACCGAGAGCAATGTTTTACTTGCTCCGATGAATGTACCGGATCATTTAAGAGGTAACAAGCCCATGATTGCACCGAGGAGCGCGCAAGCGATCCGAGGTCATGACGGCGCAGGTGCTGAAACAGCATTTGTGCGAACGGCATAGCTTTGCCTTTTGGGCGTCGATGGAGATGACAATGACGACGATATCCTCAGCCGCCGCAGCGCCCGTGCGGTCCAGTATGGTGGGCGGATTGCTCCGATTGCTCCGCGTGTGGGGCGATGCCCTCGCGACCTATTGGGTGCGCCGCGAGGCCATCAAGACGCTGCGCCAGCTCGATGACCGGACGCTGCGCGACATCGGAATCTCGCGCTGCCATATCGAGACCGCCGTCACCGGCGATCTCGACCTGGAACTGGTGCGGATCCGCTGACCCCTGCGGGAGCCGGGCGAGGTGGCGTTTGATGATTTCGGAATATTAGAAATATATCCCTGATTTGCCCGACGTGTCAAGTTGCCGTGTCGAGCGCCTGCAGCCGACGGCTCCTTTGCATGGGGTTGTTTTCGATATTTCGGCAGCGCGCGTGCGGCGGTCGTTGCGAGGTGCGGCTGGACCAGTCGCGCTTCAGTGCCGCACCACCAGCACCGAGCATTTGGCGTAGCGCACCACGTGCCCGGCATTCGAGCCGAGGAAGTAGGTGCGCATCGCCGGGCGGTGCGAGGTCATCACGATCAGATCGGCCTTCATGGTCGCGGCCTCTTCGAGGATCTCGTGATAGATGCCGCCCTGGCGGACCACGCCGGAGATGCGCCCGGGTGCGATGCCGGATTCGCGCGCCACGATCGCAAGCGCTTCTTTCGACGTTTCGCGCTGCTGGCTGTCGAAGTCTGCCGGCACATATTCGGCGAGCATCACCGGCGTCATCGGCAGCACGTTGAGCAGGCGCACCGCGCCGTTCCAGGTTTGCGACAGCGTCGCTGCGGTTGCGATCGCAGGCTTCGCCAGATCGGTATCGGCGAGGTCGATCGGCACGAGAATGGACTTGTACATCTGCGCCTCCTGTCCGCGATTGGTCTGGAGCCGTTTGGTCCCGGTGCCGGGACGCGCGCCTTCTTCTTCTTCGGTAGCTCGTGGTCGACGCGAACCGGTCCCCCTGTCGCGCGATCGTCAATATAGCATGGCGGAGCGGCGGTGTCCGCCCGCGTCAGCCGCGCGAGGCCTGCTTCAACAGTTTAGGGCTGACGAAGAGGATGAGCTTGCCGCGCCGGAAGGAGACGTCGTTCCAGTCGTCGGTCGCGAAGTCGAAGACGGCGAGCCCCGAGGTCGGCAGATTGTCGGCGAGCGCGCGCTTCGCCGCCTCGTCGCCGCTGCCGGTCAGGGTCAGCGCCAGCTCGTGCATGCCGGGGTTATGGCCGATCAGCATCAGCCGCTTCGGATCGGTAACCGAGGCCATCCGGATCGCGATGAGCAGCTGCGCCGGATCGGCGCCGTAGAGTTCCGGCACGAAGTCGACTTTCGGCGCAGGTCCGGCGCCCTTCAGCGCCTCGCGCACGATCTCCCAGGTCTGCGTGGTGCGGACCGCCGGCGACACCAGCGCCAGATTGGGCAGGGGCGAGTGCCGAGCGATCCAGCCGCCGATCTCCGCCGCATCGCGGTGGCCGCGCTCGTCGAGACGGCGATCCTGGTCGTGCCCCGAGGGCGCGTCGTGTTCGGTCTTGGCGTGACGCAGCAGCAGCAAACGGCGCATGAATTTCCATCTCGATTCGGTCGGGTCGAATTAATTCTACAGGCTCACGCCCTGGACAAGGTGACAAGCGCCGCAGCGGTTCGTAAGAAACGACATGAGCGAGACTTCCACAAGTGCGGCAGACGGCCCCCAAGCGGCATACTCGCCGTTCCGCGACCGCCTAGCGTTCGACCTCGATGTCGACATTTGCGTGGTCGGGGCGGGATTGGCCGGCCTGACCGTGGCCCGGGAGGCGGCGCGGCTTGGGGCCAGCGTCGCGGTGCTCGAAGGGCGCCAGGTCGGCTGGAACGCCTCCGGACATCATCTCGGCACCGTGATGCCGGGCTTCGGCCTGCCGATCGCAGATGTGATCGAGCGCGTCGGCCTCGATGATGCCCGCGAATTGTGGGCGCTGTCGAAGGAGGGCGCCGACTATGTTCGCGCCACGGCCACCGAGGATTTGATCCCGGGCATCAGCCCAAGCGACGGCGCGCTGGAGGTCTCCAATGTCGATGTCGGCGAAGCGCTGATCAGCCGCTTGCAGACGCTCGGCGAGGAATTTGCGACCGAAGTCGAAGGCTGGCAGGTCGATCGCGTCCGCAGCGTGCTCAGGACCGGGCGCTATTTCCACGGCATCTACTATCCGAAGGCGTTCCAGATCGACGGCCGCAAATATGTCCACGGTCTCGCCGCGCTGGCTGTGCGGGCGGGCGTGCGGATCTTCGAGGAGACGCCGGTCGTCAGCATCGATTTTTCCGGCATCCGCAAACGCATCGTGACGCCGTCGGCGCGCTTGCGCGCCAACCACATCGTCCTCGCCGGAAATATCCATCTCGGCGCGCCGCTGAAGCGCCTGTCCGATACGCTGCTGCCGGTGTGGCGCTACGCGGCGTTGACCGAGCCGCTCGGAGACCGGCTGGCCGAGGCGATCACCTTTTCCGGCTCGGTCGTCGACAGCGACGGCATCGATCATTTCCGCGTCGTCGATGGCGATCGCCTGTTGTGGGCCAGTCCCGAAACCACCTGGGATGCGCGGCCGAAGCGGTTCGGTGCGGCGGTGCAGCGCCGCATTGCCACGGTGTTTCCGCAACTCGGCAAGCCCGCGATCGCCGACACGTTCGGCGGCGCGGTCGGCGTCACCGTGCATGGCATGCCGCAGATCGGGCAGTTGCGCAGGGGCCTGTGGGTGGCGAGCGGCTTCGGCCGGCAGGGGCTCAACACCTCGGCGCTCGCGGGCCAGTTGATCGCGCGCAGCATCCTGTGGGGCGATGATCGCTGGCGGCTGTTTTCGCCGTTCGAACTGGTGTGGGCCGGCGGCACCACCGGACGCGTCGCCGGGCATTTCGTCGGCTTGTGGGCGCGGGGCGCCGCGTCCGCGGCGGGCGTTTTGGCGCGCTACCGCGAGGGAGCACGTGCGCGGGAGCAGGCCCGCGAGGCACGGCTCGCCGAGGCCAATCTCAAGGCGGGAACCCGGGGACCGGCACCCCGCCGTCCGCCGGGGGCCATGGTGCGGCCGCTGCCGCCGCCCGCGCCACCCCGGCAGATCGAGGATGGCGGGGAGCGGTATCCTCACGCCTCGCAAGAAAGTGAGCGGATCTCCGACGGGCGGATGTAACGTCCGGCAGCGGGGTTCGTATTTGTTGGCGAGCCTGTTCGGCCTGCTTTGGCCCCCGCATCGGAGATGATTGATGATCGATCGCCGCATCCTGCTTGCTTCCGTCGCCAGCCTGCTGAGCTTCGCTGCTTTCCGCTGGCTGCGCGCCTCGCCGGTGCAGGCCGCCGAGAAATTCGAGATCGAGAAGACCGACGCCGAATGGAAGGCGCAGCTGACGCCGCAGCAATACGAGATCCTGCGTAACCAGGGCACCGAGCGGCCGGGGTCGAGCCCGCTGCTCAAGGAACACCGCAAGGGCACCTTCGCCTGCGCCGGCTGCGACCTGCCGCTGTTCTCGTCCGAGACCAAGTATGAGAGCGGCACCGGCTGGCCGAGCTTCTACAAGCCGCTGGACAATGCGGTCGGCACCACGTCGGACCGCACCTTCGGGATGCTGCGCACCGAGGTGCATTGTCGCCGCTGCGGCGGCCATCTCGGCCATGTCTTCGACGACGGCCCGAAGCCGACCGGGCTGCGCTACTGCATGGACGGCTTTGCGCTGGTGTTCCACCCGGCCGCGCCCTCGGCGACCTAATAGCGTTTTCAAGCGAAGCAGGTGCCGGTTCGCGTCAGGAAAACGCGTCACAACAAAAAAGGGAGCGGGCTCAGAACTGCGCTCCCTCCCGGCAATTGTTGCCTGCCCGGCAATTGTGCCCCGGTTAAACGGCCGGGGCTTTTTTTTCAAGCGCATGATTTTGTTACGATTCGTTTCCTGGCACGACCTTTGCGACATGCTCCGCCGATGCGGCCATCTGCTGATTGCCAGCCGCCGGGAATCGAATTGGAGAACATGTCATGGGTATCTTCGGCGCACTTACGACGGCGGTCGGTGGCTTGCGTGCAGGGTCGTACGCGCTTGAGAACATCTCCGGCAACATCGCCAACTCGCAGACCACGGCATTCAAGCGCATCGATACCTCCTTCCTCGACCTCGTCCCGCAGACCGCGCTGACCGCGCAGCTCGCCGGCGGCGTCACCGCGCAGTCGCGCTCGACCAACTCGGTGCAGGGCGACGTGCAGTCGGCATCGGTCGCGACCTTCATGGCGATCAACGGCAACGGCTTCTTTGCGGTGCAGAAGCCCGGCAGCTTCACCGACGGCTCGCCGGTCTTCGACGGCGTCGACCGCTACACCCGCCGCGGCGATTTCCAGCTCAACAAGGACGGCTATCTGGTCAACGGCGCCGGCTATTATCTCGAGGGCGTGCCGATCGACCCGACCACCGGCAATCCGTCGGGCTCCTCGCCGCAGGTGCTGCGGTTCAAGAACGACTTCCTGCCGGCGCAGCAGACCACCAAGATCGACTATCGCGCCAACCTCGCGTCCTATCCCTTGACCACTGCGCACGACACCTCGGTTCCGGGCTCCGAGCTGCTGCGGCCGGGCGCGTTCAGCGCTGGCCATAATCCGTTGGTGCTGGGCACGCCCGCCGCGCCGTATACCGATTCCTCCGTCACCGGCACCGCGCAGAACAACAAGGCGACGCCGTCGGTCGCCAACACCGCCGCGACCTTGCTTTCGGGCGCTGCGGGCAGCGATTCGATCAATGCCAGCTTCAGCGCCGGCTCCGCCGGCCCTCCGGCCGTGCCCGCGGATACGATCACGGTCAACGGTACCGTCATCACTTTCGTGGCTTCGGGGGCGACCGGTAACCAGCTCAACGTCACCGACAGCATCGGAACGCTGCTCGCCAAGATCGACGCGATCACCGGTACCGCTACGCCGTCGACAATCAGCGGCGGCAAGATCACCCTGCACTCCGGCACCGCGTCGGACTTGCAGGTGACGAGCTCGAACTCGACCGCGCTCGCCGCACTCGGCTTCACCGGGCAGGCGGTTGCGACCCGCGGCGGTGGCGGCACGGTCGGCACCGGCCAGGTTGTCGGCAACGACAACTCGACCTTCCTGAACGAATCCGTGTCGGGCGGCGCGGTCACGGCCTACGACGTGTCGGGTGCGCCGGTGAACCTGCAATTCCGCTGGGCCAAGAGCGACAGCGCCTCGCTCGGTGCCGGACATACCGACACCTGGAACATGTTCTATCAGATCAATCCCAATGCGACCGGCACGCAGGTTGCGTGGCAGAATGCGAACGTCAACTTCACATTCGCACCGAACGGCCAGATGTCGCCGGCGATCTCGTCGGTGACGCTCAACAATGCCGTCGTCAACGGCGTATCGCTCGGCAACCCCGTGATCAATTTCGGTTCCGGCGGGGTCACTCAATTCGCGGACGCCAACGGCAATGTCCAGGTCAACCAGATTCAAGGCGACGGCTTCCCGGCCGGCCAGCTGCAGTCGGTCAGCGTCTCGACCAACGGTCGCATCGTCGGCAACTACACCAACGGCCGCAACATCGATCTCGCCGAAATCTCGGTGGCGACCTTCAACGGCACCAACTTCCTCAAGCGCATCGACGGCGGTGCGTTCGAGGCGACCGACGAGTCCGGTGCGGCGCTGTTCGGCAAGGCCGGCACCATCGTCGGTTCGTCGCTCGAGAGCTCGAACACCGACATTGCCGACGAGTTCACCAAGCTGATCGTGACCCAGCAGGCTTATTCGGCCAACACCAAGGTGATCACGACGACCAATTCGATGGTGCAGGATCTCTTGAACGTCGTGCGCTGATCGCATCGATGGTGCGCGTGTGAAGCAGTAAAGGCGAGTACACACCATGGGTTTGAGCCAAGCCCTTTCCACCGCGATGTCGGGCCTGCGTGCCACGCAGGCCTCGCTCTCGCTCGTGTCGTCGAACGTCGCCAATGCGGAAACGCCCGGCTACGTCAGGAAGACGCTGAACCAGGATACCGGCACCACCGGCCAGTTCGGGTCGAGCGTCCTGATCACGGGCGTCAACCGCCAGCTCGACGAATTCCTGCAGACCCAGCTGCGCACCGAGACGTCGGGCGCTGCCTACGCCGATGTGCGCTCAAGTTTCCTGTCCAACCTGCAGGGCGTCTACGGCAATCCCGACTCCACCGGCACGATCGAAGACGCCTACAACAAATTCCTCACCGCGTTGCAGGGGCTGTCGACCAGCCCGGATTCGCAGTCGGCCCGCATCGGCGTCGTCAATGCCGCGCAATCGATGGCGCAGCAGCTCAACGCGACCTCTCAGGGAATCCAGACGCTGCGCGCCAACGCCGAGGCCGGCATCAACGACTCCGTCAACACTGCGAACAATGCATTGCAGCAGATTGCGCGCCTCAATGTGCAGCTGCAGGCCAATGGCGGCACGCAGGACGCGTCGACCGCGGCGTTGCTCGACCAGCGCGACCGCTACGTCACGCAGCTCTCGCAGCTGATGGACATCCGCACCGTGACCAACAGCCAGAACCAGGTGACCGTGTTCACCAATTCCGGCGTGCAACTGGTCGGCGCCCAGGCCGCGACGCTCAGCTTCAACGCCCAGGGCACGATGACGCCCAACACGCAGTAC
Organism: Bradyrhizobium sp. CER78; assembly: GCF_029846235.1. Taxonomy (GTDB): domain Bacteria; phylum Pseudomonadota; class Alphaproteobacteria; order Rhizobiales; family Xanthobacteraceae; genus Bradyrhizobium. Next base: position 515,528 of record NZ_JARVWP010000002.1, on the reverse strand, counting down.
AATTCCGATCCGACCAAGAGTACCGTCGGCACCATCACCATCACGTTCCCGCAAGGCGGCACCTATGACATGGTGTCGACCAACTCGATCCGATCGGGCAAGATCGCCGCGTATCTCGAGCTACGCGACAATACGCTGGCGAAGGCCCAGACGCAGATCGACCAGTTCGCCGCCTCGATGTCGAGCGCGCTGTCGGACAAGACGACGGCAGGCGCGGCGGCGACGGCGGGGGCACAGTCCGGCTTCGACCTCGACCTCTCGGGGCTGCAGAGCGGCAACACCATCCACGTCTCCTACAAGGACAACACCACCGGCCTCACGCATAATCTGTCGATCATCCGCGTCAACGATCCGAGCGTGCTGCCGCTGAGCAACACCGCGACCGTCGATCCGAATGATGAAGTTCTGGGGGTGGATTTCTCCGGCGGCATGAGCTCGGTGCTGTCGCAGCTCAACGGCGCGCTCGGCGGGACGGGGCTGCAGTTCTCCAATCCGTCCGGGTCGACGCTGCGCGTGCTCAACGACGGCGCCGCCAACAAGGTCAATGTGACCGCGGCGTCGGTCACCACGACGGTCTCATCACTGACGTCGGGCGATCCGCAGCTTCCGCTGTTCACCGACAATGGCGGCCTCTACACCGGCGCGATCACCGCGAACGGCTCGCAGTCGACCGGCCTTGCCGCGCGCATCAGCGTCAACACCGCCCTGGTCGGCGATCCCTCGCGCATGGTCGTGTATTCGACCAATCCGCAGACCCCGGCGGGCGACACCACGCGCGCCAACCTCGTTCTGAACCAGCTGTCGAGCGCCTCGTTCAGCTATTCGCCGCAGACCGGCCTCGGCACATCCGGCGCGCCGTTCACCGGCACGCTGTTGAACTTCGCCAAGCAGTTCATCAGCCAGCAGGGTGAATCGGCGACGGCGGCCAAGCAACTGGCCGATGGTCAGGACGTCGTGCTGAATACGCTGCAGACCAAGATGGACTCGACCTCCGGCGTCAACATGGACGAGGAGATGGCGCATCTGCTCTCGCTCCAGAACGCCTATTCGGCCAATGCGCGCGTGATGTCGTCGATCAAGCAGATGTACGACGCTCTCCTGCAGCTCACGTGAGGGTAACATGTCGATCGACGGCGTAAGCGGCAGAACTTCCTATATCGGCACCAATATTCTCAACCTGCGCAATCAGCTCAATGACCTGACGACGCAGCTTGCAACCGGCAAGGTATCGACGACCTATGCGGGGCAGGGGCTTGATCGCGGCTTTGCGCTCAGTCTGCGCGCGCAGATCAGCGGCATCAATGCATTCTCCGACACCGCCACCAACCTCAACACGCGTCTAAATGTGGCCAATCTCAGTTTGCAGGGGTTGTCCGACGTCGGCACCCAGGTGAAAAATGCCGCGACGACGGCGACGCTGACGCTCAACGAGAACGGGCAGACCTCGGGCCAGATCACGGCGCAGGCCGCGTTCGCCAACGCGGTTGCGATGCTCAACAGCCAGTCGGGCGACCGCTATTTGTTCTCCGGCCGCGCCATGGATACGCCGGCCACGCTGTCGGCCGACACGATGTTGAAGGGCACGGCAACCCAGGCCGGCCTCACCCAGCTTATCAATGAGCGCAAGCAGGCCGATCAGGGCGCCAGCATGATGGGACGCCTGAGCGTCTCGTCGCCGCCGGCGACCACCACGGTGACGAGCGTTGCGGAGGACGGCTCGCCGTTCGGCCTGAAGCTGCTGTCGGTGCAGTCGTCATTGACCGGCGCCACCGTGACCCAGCCGACCGGCACGCCGAAGTCGGAATCGGTCGATCTCGGCGCCGTCAATCCGAAGGATGGCGACAAGATCAAGTTCAACTTCACGCTGCCCGACGGCACTACCGAGGCGATCGAGCTCACGGCGACGACGACCAACCCGCCGCCGGCCGGCTCGTTCCTGATCGGCGCCGACACCACGGCGACGACGGCCAATTTGCAGTCGACGCTGACGTCGTCGATCAAGACCTTGAGCGACACGTCGCTGGTTGCAGCCTCCGCAGTCGTGGCGTCCAACAACTTCTTCAATCCGGTTGCGACCGTCTCGGGCGCCGCCGTCAACAACCAGAACACGCCGCCGGCGCCGATCTCAGGTGCCACGGCGCTGTCGGGGGCAGCCGGCACCGACTCGCTGTCGACCAGCTTCGCAGCCGGTGACACCATCACGGTGAACGGGACTCCGATCACCTTCGTTGCCTCGGGCGCTACCGGCAATCAGGTCAACATCACCGACAGCGTGCAGACGCTGATGGCGAAGATCGACCAGATCAGTGGCACCAAGAACCCGTCGACCATCAGCAATGGCGTTATCACCCTCCATGGTGCGGACGGCCAGAATCTCTCGATCTCGAGCTCCAACACGGCGGCGCTCGGCGCGCTCGGCATCGCCAACAACACGACCGCGACCCCGGCGCCACTCAGGGTCGGGGGACCGCCGTTCAACACGGCGACCAGCCTGGTCGCGGGCACCCCCGCCAATACCGTGTACTGGTACACCGGCGAAAACGGCCCGGGATCGGCGCGCGGCACCGCCGTCGCGCAGGTCGATCAGTCGATCACCGTGCAGTATGGCGCGCGTGCCAACGAGCAGGCGTTCCGCTACTTGTTGCAGAATGTCGCGGTGTATGCGGCAGTCACCACCAACGCCAGCAATCCGAATGCAAGCGCACAGGTGACAGCGCTGGCGCAGCGCGTGAGCGCGAACCTCGCACCGCAGAACGGCCAGCAGCAGATCCAGGACGTGCAGGCGGAGTTCGCCGGCGCGCAGACGGCGACCAAGGCGGCCACCGATCGCCAGACCCAGCTCAAGAGTATGGCGGAAACGATGCTCGACTCGGTCGAGGGCGTCAATCAGGACGAGGTCGCAACCAAGATCCTGGCGTTGCAGACCAGCCTGCAGGCGTCGTATCAGACCACCTCGATGCTGTATCAGACCACGCTGTTGAAATATCTGCCGGTCGGCTGATTGCCGGCCGCCCATCTCCAGCCAGCAAAAAGGCCTCCTAGCGGAGGCCTTTTTCGTTCAGGCGAAGGCTAGAGCGCTTGCAGCGAAGCGGACGCCGGTTCGCGTGAAGAAACCGCGTCAGAACGAGGAGCTCTACGCGATCTTGCGGGTATCGTCCTGATTGATCTTCTGCTCGCCGCGCGCGCTCTCAAGCAGCTTCTCCTCATGCGCGATCAGCTTCTTGGATTCCTTCAACGCGTGATACAGGTCGCCGTTGAGGATGAAGTTGTTGACGCTTTCGATGAAGGGCCAGGCGCTCGGCATCGCGGTGATGATGTCGCGCACCAGGCTGAAATAGGTCGGGTGGTGCGCCATCGGGTCCGGCGACAGATACATCAGCTGCACGGCGAGATAGATCAGCTTCGCCGGCGTGTCGGCGGTCTCCGGCGTCAGGATATCCTTCTCGCGCAGGATCGGGATGCGGTCGCCGTCGATCAGGAGGCGGGCACGCTGATCGGTGTTGGTGATCACGCAGCTGCCGACGATGATGCGCTCGTTCGGTTTGAGTTCGACCTTCAGGGCCATGACCGTTCTCCTTTGCCGGGCAGTCGCACGATGTCGTCGCTAGCGGAACGAAGTTGTGCTCGGCACTGCTTAGCAGCCGCCGTCGCGGCCCGGGGCCGATACGACAGCGATCCTTTCCCATGATGGTTAACGCTTGGTGAACAGGCGGCGGGCGCGGGCGTCGGCATTCGGCCGGAATCGGCAATCGTCTCAGTAGTTTTCGCGGCGAACCTCGCCCAATGGCGACAAATTTATTCTTCCGCATTCGACTCAAATGCCGTGCCGGAGATTTCTGTTTCCTTCGCGGGCGCGAACGCAGGATGGGCCATCCGCGCGGTCAGAAAGGATCGGCGCGGTTTTTTCCTCAGTTTCACACCAGAAAGGTATGAAAATGTCCGGTATCATTCTCTCGTCCTCCGTTCGTCAGAACCTCCTCTCCCTCCAGTCCACCGCCGATCTGCTCTCCACCACGCAGAACCGCCTTGCCACCGGCAAGAAGGTCAACACGGCGCTCGACAACCCGACCAACTTCTTCACCGCACAGTCGCTCGACAACCGCGCCAGCGACATCAACAACCTGCTCGACGGCATCGGCAACGGTGTGCAGGTGCTGCAGGCTGCCAACACCGGCATCACCTCGCTGCAGAAGCTGGTCGATACCGCGAAGTCGATCGCCAACCAGGTGCTGCAGAGCCCGACCGGCTACACCACGCGCTCGACCGTCAGCTCCGCGGCGGCGATTGGCGGAACCGCGGCGAACCTCGTCGACGGCACCACGATCAAGAGCGGTGACACCCTGTCGATCGCGGCATCGGCCGGTCAGCCTGCCTTCACCTTCACCTTTGGCGCCAACACGTCGCTTGCGCAGCTGAATACGTCTTTGTCGGCTAGCAACCTGACGGCGAGCCTCGACAGCTCCAACAAGCTCGTCATCACCACGACCAATGATGCGGCGTCTTCGACGATCGGTGCGGTGACCTACACCGCCGGCGGCGGCACCGTGACGTTCGGCGCCGCAACTGCCCCGGTTGCCGACGCGGCCTCGCAGTCGGCGCGCGCCGCCTTGGTGACCCAATACAACAACACCATCTCGCAGATCACGACCACGGCGCAGGACTCCTCGTTCAACGGCATCAACCTGCTGAGCGGCGACAGCCTGAAGCTGACCTTCAACGAGACCGGCAAGTCCACGCTGAGCATCACCGGCGTCAAGTTCGATGCCGCTGGCCTCGGCCTGAAATCGCTGGCCGCCGGCACCGACTTCCTCGACAACAACTCCGCGAACAACGTGATCGCGTCGCTGAACTCGGCGAGCTCGTCGCTGCGCAGCGAAGCCTCGACGCTGGGCTCGAACCTGTCGATCGTGCAGATCCGCCAGGACTTCTCGAAGAACCTGATCAACGTGTTGCAGACCGGCTCGTCCAACCTGACGCTGGCCGACACCAACGAGGAAGCGGCCAACAGCCAGGCGCTGTCGACCCGCCAGTCGATCGCGGTGTCCGCGCTGGCGCTGGCCAACCAGTCGCAGCAGAGCGTGCTGCAGCTGCTCCGCTAAGCGTACCGACAAGCACTTCGACAACGGCGGGGGAAACCCCGCCGTTTTTCTTTGTCTCCGGGATATTACGGTATCTGTCTGTGCCGTCAGAACGACCCATTTCGTAACGGCCGCTAACCATATTTAAAGGCGCCGGATGCATAAATATCGAGCGCTAGAATTGCGTCCCCGCGGCTCGAGAAATCCGCATCCCATCGAGGTCATTAATGTCGAATGCAGCCCAGGCCTACGCTCGTACCTCAACGACGACGGCGTCCCCCCGTGAAATCGAAGCGCAGGCGCTCTTGAAGGCCGCGCGGCAGCTGCAGGAAGTCCAGGCGAACTGGAACGGCCTCGACAAGGCGCTCGATCACGCGTTGCTGTTCAATCGCCGGTTGTGGTCGATCTTTCTCAGCGCGGCAGAGGGTGCCGACAATCCGCAGCCGCTCGAGGTGCGTCAGAACATCGCCAACATCAGCGTGTTCGTGATGAAGCAGACCATCGACATCCAGATGAATCCGGACCCGGCGAAGCTGAAGTCGCTGATCGACATCAACTGCAACATCGCCGCCGGCCTCTCGGGTCGCGGCTGATCGGGATCACGAAGGAGCTCTCGGCATGGCCGACGTGTTGAGCATCCTGTCCGCCAACTACAAGGCTGCCGGCCTCACGGTGCCGTCGAAGACGCCCTATGTGGCTGTCGATCCGAACCTCTATCAGGGCAGCTGGAGTGGCAAGTACGCCAACAACAAGTCGTTCAACATCTCGGTGTCGAACGTCGAGGGCTTCCGCGCCAAGGTCCATTATCAGAGCGACGGCACCAACAAATATCAGGACGTGCTGATCAAGGACGGCGCGTTCCGGGTCGGCGATACCAAGTTCTCGCTGGTGCAGCAGGGGACGGCGCTGATCGCCAATGTCGTCACCGATCCGGCCACCGGATCGACCTACCTCGACAAGGCCTACGCCACGCAGAAGTGAGGGATCGTTCGCCTGCGTCTAGGCGCGGCGGTCGGTCGCACGCGCCCGCGTCGGCGCGTCCTTGCTGAGATCGAGCGCGTGGAAATAGGCCCGGCGGCGCAATACGGCTTCTTCCGGAAACTGCCTCACCACCAGGTTGGTGCGATTGTCGACCACCTGGTAGACCACGGCGCGTGCGTCGCGATCGATGATGACCTGGTCGGTGACCGATGGGGCCTGATTTGAAATGGACGCATTGACGGCGTTGGGGTCGATCGTGACGCGCACGCTCGGCTCCGGAGCGGTGACGCTCTGGCTCGTGGGCAATTCGGTCTTCATCGCCTTCTGCGCCGTATCGCTCACCGGAGTGATCATCGGCGCTGCGACCGGTGCCCCCACCGGCTTGATGTTGAAATCTGTACTCATGGCAGCCTCGTAGTGCACAGGCACTAGTTTGCTTGAGTCAAATCCCAACCCCTCACGATCCGCAACTCTACGGGGAACCTCTCAACAGGGTGTTAGGGAACACGTTGAATACCGTGCTGCCGGAGCCGCGTCGAATTGAACTAAATTGTCGGCCGGTGCGCGTCAGAGTGTGCGGCTGACGGCGATCGGCGTCATGTTGCGGGGACCCGGCGCGGCGCGCTGTCCGTTCGCGGTGTAGGTGTTCGGGATGTTGCGGCGCTGCACCTCGGCGTTGACGCCGCGCACGATGCCTTCGGAGACGGCATGCGCGGTCGCAAGCACCGTCAAATTGACCTGCAGCATCGCGCGGAACGTCTCGTGATGACGCCGCAGCGTCGCCAGCAGTTCGGGGTCGGTCTGCGACAGCATCTTCTGCATCGACTTCAGATGCTCCACCGCGAGCATGTAGCGTCGCGACAGCTCCGACTTCTGCGCCTCGAGCTGCATGCCCTCGCGGATCTTGCCGGCGCGGACGAACTCGGTCTCCCGCTCGACGACGACGAGAAGGGCGCTCATCACCTCGGTCAGCTCGTTGGCAAGACGCGCGACGTCTGGAGGCGTCGACGTCGCGCCCCGCGCGGCGGGGGCGGAGGCTGGCCGCGGCTGCTGTGGACGCTGGTTCATCGCGCTGCTCCTTAGCTCTTGTTCGCCTGCTGCAGGATCAGCGAGCGGAACACTTCGTTGGAAATGCCGACGCCGCCGGACTTGGCGAAATTCTTCGAATACTCGTCGGTCAGCATCGAGCGCCACGGCCCGGTACCGACCGTGTCGCCGTAGGGACCGTCGCCCTTCAGGCCGGTCGTCATCTGCGAGAACATCGTGTTGAGGAACATCGATTCGAAATCGGTCGCGGTCGCCTTCGCCTTGGTGATCTGCTGTGGCGTGACCTTCTTCATCGCGTCCTGCAGCACCGGATCGGGGCGGCCGTTGAACATCGGCATCAGCGCCTTGTTCGGCATGCTGCCGGTGGTGCTGTTGATCAGGCTCGCCATCACATCACCTCGATGTCGGCTTCGATCGCGCCGGCGGCCTTGATCGCCTGCAGGATGCTGATGAGGTCGCGCGGTCCGATGCCGAGGCCGTTGAGGCCGTCGACGAGCTGTTGCAGCGAGACGCCGTCCTTGACGACCGCAAACTTCTTGCCGTCCTCGGTGACCTGCACATTGCTGCGCGGCGTCACCACGGTGCGGCCGCGCGACAGCGGATTGGGCTGGCTGACCTGCGGGGTCTCCGAGATCGTGACGGTGAGGTTGCCTTGCGCCACCGCGACGGTCGCGACGCGCACATCGCGGCCCATCACGATGATGCCGGAACGCTCGTCGATCACGATCCGCGCGGCCAGATCAGGATCGACTTGCAACTGTTCGATCTCGGTCAGGAAGGCGACGACGTTGCCCTTGAACTCCGGCGGGATCGAGAGCTGCACCGTGGAGGGATCGAGCGGCTCGGCGGTCTTGACGCCGAGATAGTCGTTGACCGCGGCGGCGATCCGCTTGGCGGTGGTGAAATCGGCGTTGCGCAGCGCGAGGCGCACATTGGGCATGCGGTTGAGCGCGAACTCGATCTCGCGCTCGATGATGGCGCCGTTGGCGATGCGGCCGACCGTCGGCACACCGCGCACGACCTTGGCGGCCTCGCCCTCGGCCTGGAAGCCGGAGATCGCCAGCGTGCCCTGCGCCACGGCGTAGACGTTGCCGTCGGCGCCGAGCAGGGGGGTGACGAGCAGGGTGCCGCCGCGCAGATCCTTGGCATCGCCGAGCGCCGAGACGGTGACGTCCATGCGGGTGCCCTGGGTGCCGAACGGCGGCAGATTGCCGGTCACCATCACGGCGGCGACGTTGCCGGTGCGGATGGTGGCGCCGCGGATGTTGACGCCCATGCGCTCGAGCATCGCTTGCAGCGATTGCTTGGTGAAGGGGATGTTGTTGAGCGTGTCGCCGGTGCCGTTGAGGCCGACCACGAGGCCGTAGCCGATCAGCTGGTTCTGCCGTACGCCCTCGATGTTGGCGAGATCCTTGATCCGCGACGTCGCGGCCGCGGGCATGGCGGAAGCCGCCAGCGCCAGCAGCGCGGCGCAGGCCAACCCGAATAAGCTTACGATGCGGATGCCGGGCATCCCGATGCTCCCCTCAAACTCACTGGCGGATCACACGACACTCCCATGACGGCGATCCGCCATTAACCATGCGAGCTGCGTGCCACTTCGTTTCGTTGGGGCAATGTACTGATATATTTATCGAAGTTGTCTGGCTGGCGTTTGGCTCGGGTGGGCCAGGGAGCGCGAAACTGCCGTGCGGCGGCAGAAATTGCCGGGTCGTTAACGCATCGTTAACCATAAAACGGCGATGCTCGCGGCATCAGGCCTGCGGGATCACCCAGATGCGCATCTACGGACCGAACGGCACCACGCTTGGCACGTCCACCAGCTCCACGCGGCGCACCTCGTCGAGCGGCTTCTCGCTGCCGGATGCAACGTCCGCGCAGGAGGAGGTTCGCTCCACCGCCGCGCCGAAGGCCACCGCCAGCTTGGACGCGCTGCTCGCGCTGCAAGGCGTCGAAGACCCGACCGAACGCCGCAAGCGCTCGGTCGCCCGCGGCAAGGGCGCACTCGACGTGCTCGACGCGCTCAAGCTCGGACTGCTGTCCGGCAATTTCGATTCCTCCACCGTGAACCGGCTGCGCGATGCCGCCGCGAGCCTGAAGGAATCCTCCGGCGATCCCGGCCTCGATGCGGTGCTCGGCGAGATCGAGCTGCGCGTCGAGGTCGAGCTCGCCAAGGCCGGGCAATACTAGGCTCTTCCCTCAACCCACCTGTCTCACGCCACGCGTGCCTCAGGCCGCGAGCGCCTTGCGCTGCTGGTCGTAGCGGCGCTGCGCGGCCAGCACCTCCTTCAGATTCTGCTCGGCCCAGTCGCGCAACGGGTCGACCGCCTCGGCGAGCGTCGAGCCGAGCGGCGTGATCGAATACTCCACGGTGACCGGGACGGTTGCGATCGCCCGGCGGCGCAGCAGCCCGTCACGCTCCAGGCTCTTCAACACCTGCGACAGCATCTTCTGCGAGATGCCTTCGATGGCGCGGCGGAGCTGGTTGAAGCGCATCGGCTCGCCGCGCAGCAGCAGCAGGATCAGCACCGCCCATTTGTCGCCGACCCGGTCGAGGATCTGGCGCGTCGGGCAGTTGGCGGCATAGGCGTCCGGCTTCAGGCTGGCGGCTTTCATCGGGTTACTCCGGCGTAATCAGGTGAGACAAGAGTGCCTTCTTCACACTTACATCCATTTCGCTATCTAGTCACCATCGGAAACTATCAATCGGAGACTTGAGATGAAGATCGCCATCGCCGGCGCATCGGGCCAGGCCGGCTCGCGCATCACGGCGGAACTGGCCCGCCGCGGCCATACCGTCACCGCCATCGCCCGCAACCCGGAGAAGATCGCAACCCTGCCGGGTGTCACCGCCATGAAGGGTGACGTGAACGACCAGGCGGGCCTGGCCGCGCTGTGGGCCGGCCACGATGCCGCGATCAGTTCCGTCCATTTCACCGTCAGCGACCCCCTCAAGCTGATCGGGGCGGCCAAGGCCTCCGGGGTCGGCCGCTATCTCGTGGTCGGCGGCGCCGGCAGCCTCGAAGTGGCCCCGGGCGTCCGCCTGGTCACGACGCCAAATTTCCCGCCCCAGTACAAGGCCGAGGCCTCGAAGGGAGCCGAATTCCTTGATCTGCTGCGCCAGGAAAAGGAGCTGAACTGGACCTTTCTGTCGCCCTCGGCGCTGTTCGTGGCGGGCGAGCGGACCGGCAAGTTCCGCCTCGGGACCGACCAGCTTTTGACCGCAGCCGACGGCAAAAGCTCGATCTCGTTCGAGGATTTCGCAGTTGCACTCGCCGACGAAATCGAGCGCCCGGCCCATATCCGACAGCGTTTCACGGTCGGCTATTGAGGGGTGAAGACGGCCCCCGGGCAGGGCGGATAAGTTTGCCTGTGCAAGGCCTTGGGGGCGGCCCGCCTTTCGCGGTGGCAGATATTGTCTGTCACATGACGTGGCTATATAAGGCGCCGCGCGGAGGGGTCCTGTTCCCTCCGCCTGACAGGGACATGGCTGCCTTTGGAAAAGCTGAAGAACTACCGGCCGACTGAAAAAGAGCCTTTCATGAATGAGCGGCAGCGCGACTATTTCCGCGCCAAGCTGCTGGCCTGGAAGGATGAGATCCTCCGCGAATCGAAGGTCACGCTGCAGACGTTGCAGGAAGAGAACGTCAATCACCCCGACCTCGCGGACCGAGCTTCCTCGGAAACCGACCGCGCGATCGAACTCCGTGCCCGCGACCGTCAGCGCAAGCTGATCTCGAAGATCGACGCGGCGCTCCAGCGCATCGAAGACAACACCTACGGCTATTGCGAAGAGACCGGTGACCCGATCTCGCTGAAGCGGCTCGAAGCCCGCCCGATCGCAACGCTGTCGGTGGAGGCGCAGGAACGCCACGAGAAGCGCGAGAAGGTCTATCGCGACGAATAGTGGCGGCCGGCCACCACAGATTGATTCCGGCGCGCACCGGTTATAGGTTCGCGCCGCCATGATGACACGTACTCTCAACATCGCATCGGTCTTCTTCCTGGGCTGATCTCGTTTCCGAGCGGGAAACACGCTTCCACAAGGAAGCGCTGATCGCCCCGGCAAGCTCCGCTTGGCCGGGTTCCAGCGAACCGAATGAGCCGGTCAGGTTCCGCGTAGCGCGGACCATCGATGGCTGGCGATAGTTTGAGAGACAATCATGATTAGTCGAGACGACGCGCGTGCGCTGAGCGACGCGCAAATCGAGCAATTCATCCAACAGGGCTTTGTCAGGATCGACAACGCCTTTCCCCGCGAACTCGCCGATGCAGGGCGCGCCATCATGTGGCGCGATCTGCCGTGCCGTGAAGACGATCCTTCGACCTGGACGCGCCCGGTGGTGCGGCTGCCCGGCTATGGCGAGGAGCCATTCCGGCAGGCGATCAACACGCCGGTGCTGCACCGGGCCTTCGACCAGATCGTCGGCCCCGGCCGATGGAGCCTGCGTCATAACATCGGAACCTTTCCGGTGCGCTTCCCGCATCCGGACGATCCCGGTGATGCCGGCTGGCATGTCGACGTCAGCTTCCCCGGTGACGATTGCGATCCGCACGAGCGGAGCGACTTCTCCGCCTGGCGGGTGAACGTCAACTCGCGCGGTCGCGCGCTGTTGATGCTGTTCCTGTTCTCCGATGTCGACGAGGACGATGCGCCGACCCGGATCAGGGTCGGCTCGCATCTGCCGATGGCGCGCTACCTCGCGCCGGCCGGAGAGGCGGGACGCGCGCGGATGAACCTCGCGCAGATGGGCGCCGACTGCGAGGTCGCGCTCGCGACGGGCGAGGCGGGCACGGTCTATCTGTGCCATCCGTTCCTGGTGCATGCCGCGCAGATCCATCGGGGAAAGACGCCGCGCTTCATGGCCCAGCCTGCGCTCGGCGCCGGCGAGCCGTATCGGCTCGAGCGTGACGATGGTGCGTACTCGCCGGTCGAGATCGCGATCCGGCAGGCGCTCGGCATGGGACTTGATTGAAGCGATCTCGCAGCGTGCACGCTCCGCCTCTCCCGCTTGCGGGGGAGGCCGGATCACATCGTCAGATGTGATCCGGGTGGGGGCTCTCTCCACACGAAGAGTCTCGTCGTGGATGCATCCCCACCCCAACCCTCCCCCGCAAGCGGGAGAGGGGGCATAGCGTCGATGCGGCGATCTTCAGGCCAGTCCGGCTCCGACTGTCGTCTCGCTTGCCAGCGCACTGCGGCGTGGGCCGTAGGTCTTCGACCACGCCAGCAATTCGCGGAACGCCGGCGTCAGGCCCCAGGCCGAATCCGTCAGCTCGTATTCGACCTGCAGCGGTTTTTCGGCGAGCACCTTGCGCGCCACCAGCCCGTCGCGCTCGAGCTCACGCAGTTGCGCGGTCAGCATATGCTGAGTGATCGGCACGAGCGCACGGCGCAGCGCGCCGAACCGCACGCCGCCATGCATCAGCGTGAACAGGATCTCGAGCTTCCACTTGCCGCTGAGCGCGTGGATCGCCTGCTTGGAGTCGATCAGCAAAGTCGGGTCGGTGGGGCAGCTGTCGCAGTCACCGCCGTCACACACATCACTGGTATTGTTTTCCATACCGGTCTCGATTTTCATTCTACTTGCTCGAACAGAGATAGTGACCAGATGCGGCCTGTGCAGGGTGGGCGGTGCGATGTCCGACCCCGCCGAACCATGGAAAGGGCGAGGACATGAGCACGGTGTTGGTCACGGGCGGAACGGGTTTCATCGGCGTGCATACCATTCTGCAACTGCTGGCCGACGGGCACGTGGTGCGAACCACGGTGCGCAACCCGGATCGCAGCAAGGACGTGATCGCGATGCTGCGCGAGGGCGGCGCTGATGCGGCCGACCAAGTCGGCTTCGTCACCGCCGATTTGCTGAGCGACGACGGCTGGCGCGATGCGGCCAGCGGCTGCGATTACGTGCTGCATGTCGCATCGCCGCTCGGCTCCAATGTGCCCGACGACGAGAACGAGCTGATCGTTCCGGCGCGGGAAGGCACGCTGCGGGTGTTGCGCGCGGCGCGCGAGGCCGGCGTGAAGCGCGTCGTCGTGACGTCGTCGTTTGCGGCGATCGGCTACGGCCATCCGCCGCAAGCCAAGCCGTTCGACGAGGCCGTCTGGACCAATCTCGATGGCCCCGACGTGCAGGCCTATCCGAAATCCAAGACGCTGGCCGAGCGCGCCGCCTGGGATTTCGTCGCGCGCGAAGGAGGTGGCCTCGAGCTGGCGGTGGTTAATCCCACCGCCGTGTTCGGCCCGGCGCTGGGTCCGGACTTCTCGGAGTCGATCGGCATCATCAAGGCGCTGCTCGACGGCGCGATGCCGGCGGTGCCGCGGATCCATTTCGGTCTCGTCGACGTGCGCGATGTCGCCGACCTGCATCTGCGCGCCATGACCTCGCCGAAAGCCAAGGGCGAGCGGTTCCTCGCGGTCGCCGGCGAGACCATGTCGGTGCTGCAGGTGGCCAGGCTGTTGCGCCGGAAACTCGGCAGCAAGGCGCGGCGAGTGCCCCGGTTCCAGGCGCCGGACTGGATGATGCGGCTCGCCGCGCGGCGCAATCCGCTGGCCCGCGCCGCCCTGCCGCTGCTCGGCAAGGTGCGCCGCTCGACCAGCGCCAAGGCGCAGAACCTGCTCGGTTGGCGGCCGCGCGGCAATGAGGAGATGATCCTCGCGACCGCCGAGAGCCTGATCAGGCTTGGCCTGGTCAAGGCCTGACAGCCTCTCCCGTCCGGCGTGCTTGCCAGACGCGTCGGCGAGTGCTGAATTGCCGTGAGCAGACGGAAGGCGCCACCGCGCCACCGTGACCAACAGGGAGGCTGCGCAGATGGATCGGGTCCTCGCGGCCGCTAAGGCGATTGCCAGCGCGCGTCGCAACCGCACGCCGCTCAAGGCGCTTCCGAAGGACGTCGTGCCGCTCGACGAGGCCGAAGGCTACCAGGTGCAGTACGCGCTGCACGATTTGTTGCAGCCGCAGGTCGGCAGCCTCGTCGGCTACAAGATCGGCTGCACCAGCGCGGTCATGCAGGAGTACATCAACATCCCGCACCCCTGTGGCGGCGGCGTGTTCGAGAAGGTCGTGCATGACAGCGGCGTGCAGCTGCCGGCCGCCGATTTCGTCCATGTCGGCGTCGAATGCGAGATCGCGGTGCGGCTGGCGCGCAATCTGGCTGCGAGCGAGGCGCCGTTCACCGCCGAATGGGTCGCGGAAGCGATCGAGGCCTACCATCCCGCAATCGAGATCGTCGATGACCGTTACGTCAAATGGGAGACGCTCGGTGCGCCGACACTGATCGCCGACGACTTCTTCGCCGCCGGCTGCGTGCTCGGCGAGGCCGTGCCGCGCATTACCGTGCCGGATCTGCGCAAGGTCGTGGGACGCGCGATCGTCAATGACAAGGAGGAGGGGCGCGGCACCGGCGCCGACGTGCTTGGCCATCCCCACAACGCGCTCGCCTGGCTTGCCAATCATCTCGCCGCCGAGGGGCGCGGCCTGCATGCCGGCCAGATCGTGATGACCGGCAGCCTGGTCAAGACGGTGTGGCTGAAGGCGGGTGATGTGGTCGTGATGGAGCTCGACGGCCTTGGCAAGGTGGAAGCGACGTTCATCTGACTTTGCGCGCCTTCTGCGTAGGGACGTTATCGTTTCCTACAGTTGATCGTTCGTACACATCAGTACCTTGCCGTCCCACAGGCTTCGGACCGCGTCGAACGGCACGGCCAGCCTGGCGTATTTGCGATTGAACCAGACGCCGACCTCGAAGCCGTCATCCCCGACCACGAGCCGATCGAATTCGTGCTGCAGGATGATCGTGATCTCCTCGGGGTACTTCTCGATCACGGCGGCGGGCAACTTCACGCCATCGGCCCGGGTTGCGAAGGTGATGTTGACCGGCCGGTCCTCCGCGGCACGGCGGAGCAACGCGGTCATTTCGATCCGCTTCTGTGCGGTGTTGCAGGGCTCGACGCCGGCGCGCGCCGGGAACGAGGCCGCGACCAGCAGCAGCACTCCAGCCATCCGTCCGCGCCGGCGCCACATCCGCCTTCTCCATCTCGCTCACGCGATGTCGTTCTTGGCTTCAGTGGTCGCAGGTGGCGCCGAGGTTCAAGTCGCCGGCCGCTTGCCGTCCGTGACCAGCTCGACCTTGCCGTCGGTCAGCCGATAGAC
Source organism: Bradyrhizobium sp. CER78 (assembly GCF_029846235.1). Taxonomy (GTDB): domain Bacteria; phylum Pseudomonadota; class Alphaproteobacteria; order Rhizobiales; family Xanthobacteraceae; genus Bradyrhizobium. The sequence goes on along the minus strand of NZ_JARVWP010000002.1, from coordinate 500,266 downwards.
CGCGCCGACAATCCTGAGCTTGCCCTGATCGACCGCGGCGTTGAGGATCGGCGTCGCCGTCTTGAGCTTCGCGACGTTGTCCATGACGTTCTGCCTGATGGCGTTGGCGAGGTGGTCGCCCGGCTTGCCCTCGGTCGCCTTCACCGCCGGCGCGATCGCAGTGACGAGCGAGGGCAGATGGCCGGGCAGGGTGGTGTTGTCCTTCAGCGACTTGATCGCGGCGTCGACCGCCCCGCAGCTGTCGTGGCCGAGCACCATGAACAGCGGCACGCCGAGCACCGACGATGCATATTCGAGGCTCGCGATCATCTCGTCGCTGGCGAAATTGCCGGCGACGCGGCAGACGAACAGATCGCCGCGGCCGGTGTCGAAAGCGTATTCCGGTGCGATGCGGGAATCCGCGCAACTCAGGATGCCGGCGAACGGATTCTGTCCGCCGGCCAGCGCCTCGCGCTCATGCTTGAAATCATGCCGCCGCGACACGCCTTCGACATAGCGGAGATTGCCCTTCACCAGCCGGTCGAGCGCGGCGTCCGGCGGCAGCACGTTCTGCGGCTTCGGCGGCGGCTTTGTTTCCTTGGCGGAGACCGATGATACGAAGGCGAGGCTGGCGGCGGTGCACGCCGCGGCGGCGAGGAAGCGGCGCCGGGAAGGCTGGCCGGGAGGTGTGACGTCGCAGAGCTGGCACATCAAGGTTCTCCATGAACAAGGACCGCATCCGCGCGAAATTTGTAGGTGATGCGCTGGGTCTTCGCAACGACATGCATTGACGGGCTCGGGGCCGCGACGTCCACGCGTCGTCGTCCTGGCGAAAGCCAGGACCCATCACCACCGCGCCGAATTGTAAGAGGGATCGTCGCCCCAGCATCGCGCAGCAATGAGCTTTCGGGGTAATGGGTCCTGGCTTTCGCCAGGATGACGGGATGGTTCTCGATTCAAGATGTCAAACACGCGGTGTCATCACCCGCGCCTGCGCCTGCGGGTGATACAGTATTCCAGAGGCAGTCGTTGTTGAGCCGATGGGCCGCGGCGTACTGGATCGCCCGGTCGAGCCGGGCGATGACAGCTGAGGATGGGGACGCCGCTTCGCATTCTCGCGACATGATTGCCCGAGCTTTGCATTTCGTTTCGCCCTCTCTCCGAAGAGGGCGCAGGGAAAGCCGGGTGCCCGATCGCACCCATCCTGCGATCCACGACCCGTTCGCCAGCGTAAATAACCATTGGGCTATGTGAGTAAGGGGAGGGCCGGTGGGGTGAGCTGCTGAACGGCATGAAATTCCGGCTCAAATCACCTCTGCAAGTTTCCTATTGACTAATTCATAGCTGGTTGGTTATACGTTTATCCATAATCAACGGGTTATTGATTGCAAATGCCAGACGCTCACGACGTGCTGTTTCGAACTCTCGCAGACCCGACCCGCCGGGCGATCTTCGAGCGCCTGTGCCGCGAGGGTGAGCAGACCGTCAGCGCGCTGACGGCGCGGGCGAGGATTTCTCAGCCGGCGGTGTCAAAGCATCTCGGCGTGCTGAAGCAGGCCGGGCTGGTGCGCGATCGCCATGAAGGACGGCAGACGCATTACAGCGCGCAACTCGGCGCGCTGGCGCCGCTGATCGACTGGACCAGCCAGATGGCCGGCTTCTGGCAGAACCGGTTCGACCACCTCGAAGATCTCCTCAAAAGGATGGACCAATGAACAACACCACCCCTGAGACGCGCTCGGCGATCGTCGAGCGCGAGTTTCCTCATCCGCCGGAAAAGCTCTGGCGCGCGCTGACCCAACCGCATCTGATGGAGGAGTGGCTGATGAAGAACGACTTCAAGCCCGAGGTCGGGCACAGCTTCAATCTGCGCGGCGAGTGGGGCGGCGTGCTGGACTGCAAGGTGCTCGCCATCGAGCCGCACAAGACGCTGTCCTACACCTGGAATTTCGCGCATGAGGATGCCGCCTACAATCTCGAGAGCGTGGTGGTCTTCACACTGACGCCGACGGCGCGTGGCACCCATCTGCGCGTCGAGCAGTCCGGCTTCCAGCCGCATCAGAAGCAGGCCTATGGCGGCGCCCATGCCGGGTGGAAGCAGTTTTTCGAGAAGCTCGATCAACTGCTGGTGCGCGAAGGCTGACACCGATCATGTCGTCCATCGGCCGTGACTGAGGTGTTCGCTAATCTATCCCCGTCATTGCGAGGAGCGATAGCGACGAAGCAATCCATGCGTCAGCGCGTGCGGAGCGATGGATTGCTTCGCTTCGCTCGCAATGACGATCGTACTTACAATATCCCCAAACAGGAGGTCACATTGAACTGGAACAACTGGATCAGGCAATCGCACCGCTGGCTTTCGATCGTCTTCACGATCGCGGTCATCATCAACATCGTCGCCATGGTGCTGCAGCAGCAGGCGACCTGGATCGGCCTGCTGGCGCTGTTCCCGCTGATCCTGATGCTGCTCAGCGGGCTATATCTGTTCGCGTTGCCCTATCTGGCGCCGCGGCGTCGGCTCGGGGGATCGACCTCGGCATCGCAAGTATGATTGATTAGGGCAGCCGAGGAAACGTGAGGCAGCAATGACGGCATCGGAACGTATCGACCAGATGATCGAGGATCTCACCGACTGGCGCGGCAAGACGCTCGCCGGCCTGCGCAAGAGCATCCTCGCCGCCGATCCCGGCATCATCGAGGAGTGGAAGTGGATGGGCAGCCCGGTGTGGTCGCGCGACGGCATCATCGCGGTCGGCAATGCGCACAAGGGCAAGGTGAAGCTGACCTTCATGTATGGCGCTCAGCTCCCGGACCCCGACAAGCTGTTCAACACCGGCTTCGAGGGCAATGTGCGGCGCGCGATCGACCTGTTCGAGGGCGACAAGATCAACGCTCCCGCGCTGAAGGCCCTGATCCGTGCCGCGATCGAGCTCAACCAGGCCAAGTCGAAGAAGACGGTGAAGAAGTCGGCGAAGAAAGCCGCGGGCGCTCGCGCAGCCGCGAAGAAGAAGCCGTGAGCCGCGATTGAGTGTTAGCCGCCGGCTCGCGCGCTGAGGCCGTGCAGGGCCGGAACTGGCCTGTCACCTCTTCGATGACGGTTCCTTGATCGCGGAGACTGCTCTGAAAATGCACCCGCCGGCCAGAGCCCCGACGAACATGAGAGGCGGAAGCACGGTGCCGGGCGCGAACATGATGAGCAACGCTATGGCCTGACCGACTTGTGTCGAATGATCCGACATGGTGTGGGCAAACAGGAGCGGCAAAATCAGCGCGACTGCTCCGCCGAACAGAAAGCCTCGCCAGAATGATCCGTCCATCGAGACGACCGCCTTTCCTTATCCCGTGCGTGCCGTTTGGGGTACGAGTCATTCTGGTGCGCTGTGGTACGCATGTGAGCGGCAGACTCTCAATTCTCCCTTAAGGCCATCCGTCAAGATGATCACAACCCGGCTCGCCACATCGTCGGACCCGGACGCGATCTCGGCGTTGCTGACGGCCAATTCCGGTGATCGCGGCGGCATGAGCTTGCGGTCGACGCCGGCGTTGCTTTGGCTCGCGCTCCTCGTGGATGCCGTGGCTCTGGTGTTCGTGCGGCGCGCGCTCAAATGGCGCTATCCGATCTAGCAATTTCGGTCGTGCGTCGCGCCGCACGCGGCCCCTCTAGGCCGAGATGTCGACCGCCTGGCCGGCCTTGCCGGCGTTCTTCTGGAACGCCTGCTCGATCAGCTCCTTGATCTTCTGCTCGACCGCGGCGCGCTGATCCGGCGTCATGGTCTTCAGGTCTTGTTCCGACAGTCCCATGCTCTTGAGGATGTTGGCGCGCATGCGGTCCATCGGGCTCATCTTCGCGTATTTGAGAAACTTCTGCTCGACGCTGTCGTCGGAAGAGCTGCCGCCGGTGGCTTGCGTGGACCCGGAAGCATCGGCCGTCAGCGGCTTCTTCAATGTGCCAGTCGTTATGCCGGCTGTGACCGATCCGAAGGCCGAGATGGACGTCATCTGCGCGCGCTGTCCCCGTTGCAATGCTGCAATCGCGGAGCAAATGGCGTGCCATGCGCCAGCTCAGTGTTTTCAAGCAGATCGCGACCACGCGGCGCGCGCCTGACGTGCCGCGGGAAAGTTCTGCCGGGTGAAGTTTGCCGGAGGAGCGGCCGTTACGCCATCGTGTGCACGATCACTGGACCCGCAACCCTGTTGCGGCCATCATGCCATTGTGTGCACGATCACTGGACCCGCAACAGCGGTGGCCTGGCCGACCAGCAAGGGACCGAGATTGTCGTCGATCCAGGCCAGTGCGCGGCGATTGGCCTCCTCGGCGCCGGCATGATTGTTGAAGACACTGATCGCGGTGACGGTGTCGTCGCCGGCATAGACCACGTAATAGGCCATGAAGCCTTCGACGTCGCTGATGATCGGGATCGCGCCTTCCTTGATCCGGCGCGCGAGTTCTTCGGCGGTGCCGGTCTTTGCCTTGGCCTGACGGATGGCGGCATACATGGCTTGCTCCTTCCGGCTGGATCGATCGGGCTGCGCTTGACGCGCAGGCATGATCGTACGCCGGCTCGGGCGCGGACGCCATCGGGAAGGGGGCGGCTCAGACGAAGCGCTTGCCCGCGAACGGATTCGGCGCGCGGCGGCTGACAGTGGGCTTTGGCAGCCTTGCAAGGCCGGCGGAAGCCGGCGCGGATTTCGGCGGCGGCGTTGGCGCGGCTTCCGGTTGCTGCAGAAACAGCGTGGCTTCGAACACCACGCCGGGAGCCTGCTTGGCCGTTCCCATGCACACCGCGCGATTGCCGCTGAACGAGCCGGTCAGCTCGGCCTCGACCTCGTCGCAGCCGAACACGGTGGTGAACGGGCCGTCGGCATATCGGCGCGTCGTCAGCACCGCGGTGAAGCGGTCCTCATCGAGCTGATAGGAGCCGCCATAGGTGAACATGGCGTCGCCGCCGCTGATCCTGCCATTTGCGAGCTGGACTATTCCGGTGCCTTCACCCCGCGGCGTCCGGAACCACGCCGCATATTGCCCGTCTCTTTGCATGACCGTCATACAAACAGAAAACCCTGCGTTGTCCTCTTGCTACGTTGCAAGCGCCGGGACTGCTACTGCGCGCTGCTGCGACGGTTAACGAACCGAGAAGGCGATCGCACGACTTGCGCGAAGCGGTATCGGACTGGTGTACGACAACAGCGCGAGTGCATGCGACCGGTCACAAGAGCCTTTCCGTTCCGATCGAATCGAAGCGGGGCTCTTGGTGTGTTTGGCGCGCTCCAAATGCCACGGCCCCCGCCAGGGGAGCTGGCGAGGGCCGTGTTGGTACACCGCGCCGCGCCTAGGTTCGCGACGAGATGTGGGAGCTCGTGAAAGTCTTACTCAGGCATGATCCTGATCCGAAACCTTCGGGATCACGCGGCTAGAAGGGCAAGAGCACGTCGAGAACCTGCTGGCCGTAGCGCGGCTGTTGCACGTCGGTGATCTGGCCGCGGCCGCCATAGGCGATGCGGGCCTGGGCGATCTTCGAGGAGTCGATGGTGTTGTCGCTCTGGATGTCCTCCGGGCGGACGATGCCGGCCACGATCAGCTCGCGGATTTCGAAGTTGACGCGAATCTCCTGCTTGCCCTCGACCACCAGATTGCCGTTCGGCAACACCTGGGTGACGACCGCAGCGACGCTGGTCTGTAACGCTTCCTGCCGGTTCACCGAGCCCTTGCCGTCGCTGGACGCCGTGGACTCGGCGGTCAGGATCTTGCCGGGCAGGATCTTGTTGGCCTGCGTGATGGTCTGCGAGCCCAAGAAGTTGCTGACCCCGGAGTCTTCCGAATTGGTGCGGCTGCGCTGGGTCTCGTTGGCGATCGCCGCCTTGTCGGTGAAATTCACCGTGATGGTCAGGAGGTCGCCGACGCGCGCGGCGCGCTGGTCCTTGAAGAAGGCGCGGGAGCCGCTGCGCCACAGCGAGTTCGGGCTGTAGGAGGCGACCTCGGGCTTCGGCATCGGCATCTGCACCGGCTTGTAGCCGGGCTGCGTCGTCGGATTGTCGATCGACGTCAGCTTCGGCTGCTCGCCGATCTGGGAGAGACGGTCGATCGACGAGCAACCGCTGGCGATCGTTCCGAGTGCGAACAGCGCACCGGTCAGGATGAGGCGGTTGATACGATACTGGGACATGAACTTACTCGGCGTTTGGTGCGACTGAACTCAGCTTGACGGGAGCGGAATCTGAAGTGGTGGCGTCGGCGCTGGGTGCCGCACGCGGGGTCGCGACCGAGATCGAGACCTCGCCGCGGCCGGTGACGACGCCGGAGACGGCGCGCTTGGACTGCAGGTTCATCACGCTGACGACGTCGCCCTCGGCGCCGCCATCCATCGCCTTGCCGCGGATGGTGAGATAGATGCCGGCGGTGCGGTAGATCAGCATGACGTTCTGGTCGCGGGTGACGAGATCGGGTTTCGCCATGTCGGCGACGCGCAGCGCCTGGCCGGCGCGGAGCTGGCGGCGCATCTGCATGCCGATGGTGCCGTCGCGCGTCGCCGCGTCGTTGCCGATGTCGGCCTTCGGACGGCGTTCGATCATCACGTCGGAGGCCTTCAGCACGTCGCCGCGTTCGACATTGCGGGTCAGCACGGCGGCCTCGATGGTCTCGATCGCGGTGCCGGTGAGGCGCAGCTTGTACGGCGCCGCCCCGGAATCGTTGCTGATCTCGAAGGTGACGTCGAAGCGCGTCGAGCGCGGGTCGTAGCGCACGGCGATCGGCTGCATCGCGCCGGTGTTGGTCGCCTCCAGTCTGATATCGCCGGGATCGCGGTCGAAGGTCAGCGCAATGTTGCCGGCCCGGCCGAGGCCGTGGCGGCCCTCGAGGGCGCGCGACACCTGCTGCTCGATCTCCTTGCTGTCGATGGTGCGCGCGAGCCGCGTGACGGTGATCTCCTTCAGCTCGCGGGTGTCGACGCCGATCACCTGGTGCGCGCGCAGCACGTTGAGCACCTGCGCGACCGGCAGCGTGCCCGTGGTGCCGAGATCAGGCGCGCGGTAGACCGCGATACTGCCGGCGCTGCCGGCATTGTCGATGAGGTCGCCGACCCGCACGATGTCGTCCGCGACCGTGATGCTGGCGCGCAGCGTCGGCGCCGCGATGGTCTCGCTGCGGCTTTGCGCGGCAGCCGAACTCACCGAGGCGGCGAGAAGTGCGGCGGCGATCAGGAGTGAGCGGGCGATCATCGACATCATCCTCAGCGGAACAGGTTGGAGGTCGACTGCATCATCTGGTCGGCGGCGGAGACCACCTTCGAGTTCATCTCGTAGGCGCGCTGCGCCGCGATCAGGTCGGAGATTTCCGAGACCACCTCGACATTGGCCTGTTCGAGGTTGCTCTGCTGCATGTCGCCATAGCCGTCGGTGTTGGCGGTGCCGTCTTGGGGCTGGCCGGAGGCCGGCGTTTCCTGGAACAAATTGTCGCCGATCGGCATCAGCCCGGCCTTGTTGATGAAGCGGGTCAGGCCGATCGTGCCGATGTTGGTCGATGCGGTCTGGCCCGGCAGCGTCACCGAGACCTGGCCCTGCGCATTGATGGTGAGGCCGGACGCGTTCTGCGGGATCGTGATCGTCGGCTGCACCAGATTGCCCTGCGCGTTGACGATGCGGCCCTGATTGTCCATCTGGAACGAACCGTCGCGGGTGTAGGTGAAGGTGCCGTCCGGCATCAGGATCTTGAAGAAACCCTCGCCGCGGATCGCGATGTCGAGATCGTTGCCGGTCGGCGACAGCGTGCCCTGGGTCATCATGCGCGGCGTGCCGACGGTCTTCACGCCGCCGCCGAGGTCGATGCCCATCGGCATGATGGTGTTCTGGTCGGAGGCCTGCGCGCCGACCCGGCGCACATGGTCGTAGATCAGGTCCTGGAACGCGGCACGCTGCTTCTTGTAGCCGGTGGTGCGCAGGTTCGCGATGTTGTTGGAGATCACCTGAACAGAGAGTTCCTGTGCCGCCATTCCGGTCGCTGCGGTATAAAGTGCGCGCATCGGTCAATCCCCCGGATCAGTTCGGCACGTCGGCGAGCTTCTCGATCGCCGATTTGTGCAGGTCGCTCTGCTGCTGCAGCAGCGAGGCGATTTGGGTGTAGGTCCGCGTGATCTCGATCATGCGGCTCATCTCGACGACGGAATTGACGTTCGACTTCTCGATGAAGCCCTGGCGGATTTGGGACTTGGTGTCCGGCAGCGGCTGCGCGCCTTCGCCCGGCGCGTAGAGATTGGAGCCTTCCTTGAGCAGGCGCTGGGCCTGCGCGAACGAGACCAGGCGGAGCTTGCCGCGGATCGAGTCGAGGCGGGACGTGCCCTCGAGCACGGAGATGTTGCCGTCGGGGGCGATGTTGACGTCGTGATCGGTCTGCTGGAACGTGATCGGGCCGGAGGTGCCGAGCACCTGGTAGCCCGAGGCGGTGACCAGCTGGCCGCGGTTGTTGATCTGAAGATTGCCTTCGCGGGTGTAGCGCTCGCCGGCCGGCGTCTGCACCACCAGGAAGGCGTTGCCGTCGATCGCGACGTCGAGCGGGTTCTTGGTCTCTTCGGTCGGACCCTGCGAGAAGTCGTGGAAGGTGGCGCGGTCCTGCACGAACGAGACGCGGCGGTCGGAGCCGGCGAAATTGTCCTCATGCGCGTTCGAGGAGAGATACTCCTGGAACAGCGATCGGTCGGCCTTGTAGCCGTTGGTGGTCATGTTCGCGATGTTGTTGGAAACGACATCCATCTGCCGTTCCAGCACCATCTGCTTCGATAGTCCGACCAGAAGCGTATTCTGCATCGGCGGTTCTCCCCTGTGAGGTGATCCGATGCAGAGGTTCTCCCAAACCTTCACGCCGGACCGTCGGTAACCATTGGGTTCTCCCAAACCCGCCAGTCACGCCGTCCTCTCAGCGAAAGCCGTGCCAACTTGAAATGTTAAGGTATTTGAGTGGCTTAGGTGTCTAGCCGGGGGCGCGGAGGGCGGCAGAAAGGTCTTGTTGACCATGTTTGCCCGGCAGTTTTTTCCTAGTGGATGGTAAATCCTAAGCTTCCGTTAACCATTATTACCTTAGCGTTGACGGCATTGGGGCGCGTGTGCGCCGGCGGCATTTGTATCGCGTCTTCAGGCCAAAGCTGGGGCAAATCGCGTTCGCATCCTTCAGGTTGAAGCGGGCGGACGATGGCGGACGAGGAAAAGACGGAAGGCGGCGAAGGCGCGGCCGCTCCGAAGAAGGGCAAGCTCAAGCTGATCATTGCCGTCGTCGGCTTCCTCGTCGTGCTCGGCGCGGGCGCGGGCGGATGGTTCTTCTTCATGCGCGGCCACGGCGAGGAGCAGCACGCCGAAGCGCCGCCGCCGAAGCCGCCGAGCTTCGTCGACGTGCCGGACATGCTGGTCAACCTGGTCGGCGCACCCGGCGAGCGCGTGCAATATCTCAAGCTGAAGCTCGTGCTCGAGATCAAGGAAGAGAAGCAGGTCGAGGCGATCAAGCCGGCGCTGCCGCGTGTCACCGATCTGTTCCAGACCTATATGCGCGAGCTGCGCCCGAGCGACCTCAACGGCTCGGCCGGCCTGTTCCGCCTCAAGGAGGAGCTGACCAAGCGCGTCAACCTCGCGGTGGCGCCCAACCAGGTCAACGCCGTGCTGTTCAAGGAAGTCGTGATCCAGTGACGGGGTGGATGTAAAGCCATGGCCGGCAACGACCAGATGGACCAGGACGCCATTGCGGCCCAATGGGAAGCCTCGCTCGATTCCGAGGATCCCGCGGCCGCTGCGGCGGAGGCAGCCAAGAACGAACTCACCGAGAACATGGCGCTGCAATGGGCCGCCATGGTCGAGGACGGCAGCCGCGACTTCGGCAGCAAGGGCACCAATGGCGAGCGCGTGCTGTCGCAGGAGGAGATCGACAATCTCCTCGGCTTCACGGTCGGCGACGTCAGCCTCGACGACCATTCCGGCATCCGCGCCATCATCGATTCCGCGATGGTGTCCTACGAGCGTCTGCCGATGCTCGAAATCGTGTTCGACCGCCTGGTGCGGTTGATGACGACCAGCTTGCGCAATTTCACCTCCGACAACGTCGAGGTCTCGCTCGACCGCATCACCTCGGTGCGGTTCGGCGACTACATGAACTCGATCCCGCTGCCGGCGGTGCTCTCGGTGTTCAAGGCTGAGGAGTGGGAGAATTTTGGGCTCGCCACCGTCGATTCCAGCCTGATCTATTCGATGATCGACGTGCTGCTCGGCGGCCGCCGCGGCCAGACCCAGCTGCGGATCGAGGGCCGGCCTTACACCACGATCGAGACCAATCTGGTCAAGCGCCTAGTCGAGGTGGTGCTGTCGGATGCCGAGCAGGCGTTCCGGCCGCTGTCGCCGGTGACGTTCTCGATCGACCGGCTCGAGACCAATCCGCGCTTTGCCGCGATCAGCCGTCCGGCCAACGCCGCGATCCTAGTCCGCCTGCGCATCGACATGGAAGACCGCGGCGGCAATGTCGAATTGCTGTTGCCCTACGCCACCATCGAACCGATCCGCAACGTGCTGTTGCAGATGTTCATGGGCGAAAAATTCGGCCGCGACCCGATCTGGGAAGGCCATTTCGCGACCGAGGTGGCGCAGGCCGAGATTGCGGTCGATGCGGTGCTGTACGAGGCCGACATCCCGCTGAAGGAGCTGATGAAGCTCAAGGTCGGCGACACGCTGCCCCTGGACATCCGCTCCGACGCGCTGGTCTCGGTGCGTTGCGGCAACGTCACCCTGACGGAAGGCCGCATGGGCCGCGTCGGCGACCGTGTCGCGATCCGCGTCACCAAGAATTTGCGTAAACCCCAAACCACCTTCGCGATGTTCGAGAAGGCGGACGAGCGGACCAAAATGATGGAGGCACCATGAGTCATGTGCTTGGACTAGCGATCGAGAGTCTGGTAGCCGTGCTGCTGATGCTGACGATCGGTTACTGCTGGCTGCTCAACAAGCGCCTGCAGCGGCTGAAGGCGGACGAGCATTCGCTGAAGGCGACGATCGCGGAATTAATCACCGCGACCGAGATCGCCGAGCGGGCGATCGGCGGATTGAAGCACGCGGTGCGCGACGTCAACGAGAATCTCGGCAACCAGCTCGATGCGGCGACGCAGATGTCGGCGCTGCTGAAGACCCAGCTCGCCGAGGGTGACGGCGTGGTCCGCCGCCTGTCCAAGATCGCGGCGGCCGCGCGGCCGCCGGAGCCCGCGCGCGCACCGGCCCAGCCAGCCGCGCCCACAGCCCCGGTGGCGCCGGCGCCGCGGGTTTCCGCCGCGCGCGCGGTTGCCGCGGCGGCTGAAGCCTTCACCGAGCGCAGGAGGGCCGGCGGCCTCGCTGCATGAAGTTGCTTCGTGACATCAGAGTGATGCCTGTGGTGCTGGTCGCGATCTTCGGCCTGATGGTGCTGAAGGTCGCGGGCCTCGTGCTCGATGGCGGTTACGTGTTCGCCGACGACGCGCCGCCGGCCAGTCCGGCCGGCCCGTCTTGGGCGCAGCAGAATTTCAACTTCCCCGGCGGCGGCAGGGCGGTCGTCGACAGCAAGAACAAGCCCGATCCCGGCGACATCACGGGATCGGTCGAGAACAAGGACGCCAAGAAGGACGACAAGAAGGAAGAGGCCCCGAAGCCGGCGGCGCCGGCCGCGGAGCCGTCCAAGCCCGACGGCGTCGTGGTCAATCTCGATGCGCCGGCGCCGGTGTCGGCGTCCGAACGCGCGATCCTGGAACGGTTGCAGTCACGCCGCCAGGAGCTCGAGACGCGCGCCCGCGAGGTCGAGATCCGCGAGAGCCTCCTGAAGGCCGCCGAGAAGCGCATCGAGGCCAAGGTCGAGGAAGCCAAGGCCAACGATGCCAAGGCGAACGCCGACGCCGCGGCCAAGGCGGAAGCCGAGGCCGCACGCTTCAAGGGCATCGTCACCATGTACGAGAACATGAAGCCGAAGGATGCTGCCAAGGTGTTCGATCGCCTGGAGATGAACGTGCTCTACCAGATCGCCTCGCAGATCCAGCCGCGCAAGATGTCCGACATCATGGGCTTGATGCAGCCCGAAGCCGCCGAGCGGCTCACGGTCGAACTCGCCCGCCGCGCCGGCGGCGACAAGTCGGCATCGACAGACGATCTCCCCAAGATCGAAGGCAAGATGCTTGCACCGAAGACGAATTGACGGGGTCTGGTCGAGGAGCCCGTCAATTGCCAGCTGTCGGCAGCTTCAGCCGTAAGCCGGATCCGGCCTGAGATCGGGTTGCCTGCATTTCATCCAGATGATCGCGATCACCGTTGCGCACATGAACGGACCAACGGGCACCAGCACGAACGGGAAAGCGTATCCCAGGACGACGATGACACCGAGACCGATACGGATGGCCCGCCGATTGGCGACCGGCGAGCCCTGATCGACGTCAGCCGTCATCAGGAAGACCAGCGCCATCGCCAGGATCGGAAGATCGTAGATGACGAAGTAGGGAGACATCAGCGGTGTAGCCGCAAGCAGGCTCGCCGCTTGAAGGGCGAAGCTGACGTTGCGACGCCATAGCATGACCACCCAAACCAGCGCGGCTGCCGCGACGGCCATATGGAGCGACCAAGCCAGTCCGTAACCAAGGTCGGCAACCCGCAGCAGCCCATAAACACTCGACAGATTATACCAGGCGACCCCTCCACCAGCCTGAAGCCGCGTCGATACAGTCGTTGCCCCTTCGCCGAATGCCTTGAACGTATCCCAGCCGAAGCTCGCTCCGGTGAGCAGCACGAGAGCCAGAGTTGCCAAAGCTGCGCTGATAATGACGTTCCAACGCCTGGTCGCGATCAACACGAAGGGAAGCAGGACACCGAATTGAGGTTTGAAGACGAGCAGCGCGATCAGAAAGCCACTGAGGAGCGGGCGCCTGTCCAGCTTCAGCAGGATGCCACCGAGCAACGCTGAGGCAAGCAGCCCGGTTTGGCCGTGAAACACATCGTAGAAGACCGGCGGGGTCGCGAGTGCCAGCAGCAGGGCACCAGGGCGTGGCCGAATGGCGTAGATGACAAGGAGCCAGCAAGACAGTTTTGCTGCGCTCCAAACCCAGAACGCGGCCGGAAACGGCAGCAGCGCGAGCGGCGCCAGGACCAGAAGAAACACTGGCGGATAAAAGAACGGCAGTGGAATCTGATCGTAGGGAAAACGGAGTTGATCGATCGGCGGCAACCGAAGGAGAAGCTGCTGACGCAGTTGCTCCCAGTCGTAAGCTGCGGCCGCGTGGCCATCGAGCGCCAACGTGCCCGCGCCCCAGAAACATGAAAAATCGAACCCGGGGCCCTCGCCGTTACCACTGACGAACGGCAAGATCGCAAAAGCGATCAGGAGAGCGCAGACAATTGCCTGCGCCGGGTCGTCTCCTGCAAAAGCATTCCGGCGTGCCACGTCGTTCATAACTTTTGGTTTGAAAAGGGCTTAAATCAATCAATAGTCGAATTTATCATCGCGCTTCCGGGCCAGGCAAGGCCGGGTATTCCCGGGCTCATTCGGAGAGTTAACTCTGCATCTGAGATCAGCGCGATCGGCCGCTCGGCAATCGGGTGAGTGAATGCGGAACCAGGCGCATACGCCGCGCCCCGAAAATGCGGTCGATGGGTTTACGTTAACAGCTCCTTAACGCCGCCCGATCCAAGATCGGGACGCGTGGGCGAGGGCGCTTCGCGCTGGTATGGCTGAGGTCCCGAGAAGACGTTTCGAGATGGCGCGAACGGCTGCCGCTGAAACATGGTCGCTAGGCCGCGCCTGGGCGCGGACCGCACGTCTGTGCCTGCTCGCCGCCGGCCTTGCTTTGACGACCCTGACATATTCGACCGTGGCGCGGGCCGATGACCCGGTGCCGGGGGAGGCGACATTCTCGGCCGCGAACGGCTATGCAAGGCTGGTGCTGAAGCTGAAGGAGGATGTCGAGTCGGAGGTCACGACCGCCGGCTCGATCATCGTGATCCGCTTCAAGCGTCCCGTTGATATTTCGGTCGAGAAGCTGGGCGATGCGGTGCCGGATTATGTCGGCGCCGCGCGCCGCGATCCGGACGGTTCGGCGATCCGCCTGTCGCTGGCGCGCCGCGTCACCATCAACACCATGACCGCCGGCGAGCGCATCTTCGTCGACTTCCTGCCCGATGGCTGGACCGGCCCGCCGCCGTCGCTGCCGCAGGATGTGGTCCGCGAACTGGCGGAGCGCGCCCGCGCTGCCGAGCGGCTGCTGCGCATCCAGCGCGCGGCCGATGCCGCCAGGAAGAAGCCGCCGATCCGCGTTCGCGCGCTGGTGCAGCCGACCTTCGTCCGATTCGTGTTCGAGGTTCCGGACGGGGTCAGCGTCTCCTCGGTGCTGAACGAGCAGAAGCTGACGCTGTCCTTCAACTCGGTCCTGGCTTTCGACCTGGCCGATGCCAAGGTCGCGGCGCCGCCGAACGTCGCGTCGATCAGCTCGCGCGCCGACACGGACACCTCGGCGGTCGATGTGACCTTGATCGGCGATGTCGACGTGCATTCGTTCCGCGACGAGAAGAACTACATCGTCGATGTCGCTTTCCAGCAGAGCGAGCAGCAGCAGGCGGCAAAACCCTCGGTGAGCTCGTTGTTGCCGACGCCGCGTGGCAAGAAGGGCGCAGCGGCGATCGCGCCGGTGACATCGGAAAGCATCGCGCGGCAGGCCAAGATCGAGATCCGGCCCGATCAACCCAAAGCGGAGCCGCCGAAAGCCGAGCAGGCCACATCCGAGCAGACCAGGTCTGAGTCGGCGCAGTCCGAGCCGGCCAAGCCCGAGCAGGCCACGACCGAACAACCGGCCGCAGCGCCCGCGAAAACCGAGCAGCCGAGATCGGAGCTACCCGATCCGGAACTGCCGAAAATCGCGGCCGCACCGGCGGCCGACGCCGAGAACGCGACTGCGCCGCCCGCGCCGCGTGAGGGCAGCGCCGGTGCCGCGGCAGAGCAGAACAAGGCGCCCGTCAGCGAAGCGCCGAAGCCTGCGCCCGCTGTCGCGGCCGCGCCGGCGATGGAGACGCCGAAGCCCACCGCTGCACCATCGCCGCCTGCCGAAGCCCGCGCCGGCGCCAAGTCCAGTGCCAAGTCCTCGGTCGACGCCCAGCGCGACAGCGACGGCCTTCGCGTGACGTTCTCATTCCCCGGCCCGACGCCGGCGGCACTGTTCCGCCGCGCCGACACGGTGTGGATGGTGTTCGATACGCCTGAGGCGATCGATGTCGACCCGATCCGCGACAAGGGCGGCTCGCTGATAGCAGATGTCAGCCGGATCGCGCTGGAGAAGGGGCAGGCGGTACGCTTTCGCCTCAACCGGCCGCAGATGCCGTCGCTCGAAAGCGACGACCGTTCGCGCGGCGTGAGCTGGACGCTCACCTTTGCCGACCGCGTGCAGAAGCCGCCATTGCCGCTGTCAGTGGTGCGCAACATCAGCGAGCCGTCGCTTGCCAATGTCAGCGTGCCGCTCGCCAATCCCGGCCAGCTCCACAAACTGGTCGATCCCGATGCCGGCGATACGCTCTGGGTGGTGACCGCGCCGCCACCGACCCGCGGCATCATCAAGCGGCAGGACTTCGTCGAGCTCTCGCTGTTGGAATCGATCCACGGCGTCGTGGTTCATCCGAACGCCGACGACGTCAAGGCCGAGGTCGGCGCCGACAAGGTGATGCTGGGCCGGCCCGGCGGCCTGACGCTGTCGTCGGCCGATGTCGCCGCGGAGCGCGCGACCGCGGCGGTGAAGCCGCTGTTCGATCCGGACGAGTGGCGCAAGAACCAGTCGGAAAATTTCCTCAAGCAGCTCGATAGCCTGATTGGTGCGACTTCGACGGCCAATGCCGAGCAGCTGCCGCAGGCACGGCTTGATCTCGCCGATTTCTACATGGCGCGCGGCATGTACCAGGAAGCCCATGGCGTCGCCAACCTGATCCTGTCCGACAGCAAGCGCGGTAGCGAGACGCCGTCCGCGGTGATGGTGCACGCGGTCGCCAGCATCCTGATCGGGCACCCGGCGCGCGGCCTGAAGGATCTCGCCAATCCCGTGATCGGCAACGGCTACGATTCCCAATTGTGGAAGGGGCTCGCCTTCGCCCGCGAGGGCAAATGGGCCGAGGCGCGCGAAAAATTCAAGAACGCCGAGTTTGCGGTCGCGACGCTGCCGCCCGACCTGCAGCGCATCGTCACCATGGATTCGATGAAGGCTTCGCTCGAGGTCAAGGACTATGCCGGCGCCGCGCGGCGCAAGAGCGATCTCGACGTGGTCGGCGTTCCCGACGGACTCAAGCCCGCGGTTGCGGTGCTGCGCGGCCGGCTCGCCGAAGCGCTCGGCCAGGAAAAGGATGCGCTCGACGCCTACCGCTTCGCCGCCAATTCGGCCGACCGCCAGGCCGCCGCCGAAGGCAAGCTGCTGGAGACGCTGCTCAAGCAGAAGCGCGGCGAGCTCGGCCGCGACGATGTGCTGAAGGAGCTCGAGCTGTTGTCGATGCTGTGGCGCGGCGACAATATCGAGCTGAAGACGCTCTATGTGCTGTCGAAGATCTATGCCGACACCGCACGCTATGCCGACGCCTTCGCGGTGACGCGTGCCGCGACCCGGCTGCAGCCGAACGCACCGGAATCACGCCAGGCGCAGGATGCCGCCTCGGCACTGTTCGTGCAGCTTTATCTCGGTCCCAAGGGCGACGAGATGGCGCCGATCGACGCGCTCGGCACCTTCTACGAATATCGCGAACTGACGCCGATCGGTCGCCGTGGCGACGAGATGATCCGCCGTCTCGCCGACCGCCTCGTCGGCGTCGATCTGCTCGACCAGGCCGCCGATCTCCTGCAGTACCAGGTCGACAAGCGGCTGGAAGGCGCGGCCCGCGCCCAGGTCGCTGCGCGGCTTGCGATGGTCTATCTGATGAACCGCAAGCCTGACCGCGCCATCGGCGCGCTGCGCTCGACCCGGATCGCGGACCTCTCCGGCGAACTGCGCCAGCAGCGGCTGCTGCTCGAGGCGCGCGCACAGAGCGACGTCGGACGGCACGACCTCGCGCTCGACATCATCTCGAACATCACCGGCCGCGAGGCGATCCGGCTGCGTTCGGATATCTACTGGGCGTCGCGGCACTGGCGCGAGGCATCCGAGCAGATCGAGCTCTATTACGGCGACCGCTGGCGCGATTTCACCCCGCTCAATCCGAGCGAGAAGGCCGACGTCATCCGCGCCGTGGTCGGCTACGCGCTCGCCGAGGACGCCATCGGGCTGTCCCGGTTCCGCGAAAAATACGCGCCGCTGATGTCCGGCGATGCCGACAAGCTGGCGTTCGACGCGGCCAGCAAGCCGGTGGCGACTTCGAGCGCGGAGTTCGCCCAGATCGCACGGATGGCCGCCAGCGTCGACACGCTCGACGGCTTCATCCGCGAGATGAAGACCCGCTTCCCCGACGCCACCGCTCGCGCGCCGCTGCCCGATCCGGTCGCGACCGGATCGGTGTCCGACATGCCGAAGGCCGCGCCGGTGAGCGTGCTGCCGGCGATCAAGGGCGAGCGCCGCGCCAGCGCCGCTCAATAGCCGCGCCAGCTTTACGGTCCGGGCGTCACCCACGCGGTCGAAATGATCCCCTTGTCGTCAAGCGCGATGCGCCAGTGTGCGGCGCCGTTGGCGTGCCTGACGCTGTAGACGTCCTCGCCTTGCTCGCCGACACCGAGAAAGCGGATCGACTGGATGTTGCCGAGGTCCGCGAGGGGCTGAAGCCACTGCATCTGCTTGCGGGTGGCCGCCGCTAACGCCGGGCTCATCTCGTTGTAGTCGGGATTCCCCGACGCGATCCCATCGATCAGACGATGAAGCGCAGCCTCGGTTCCGGGACTGGCCGACTGGTTCTTGACGCGTTCCGCCGTCTGATCGGCGATCTCCGTTGCCGTCGCGGCGTCGATACGCGGCATCGGAATATCGCCGCCGTTCTGATGCAGAACCAGCGAGGTGGCGCGTCCGTCCGGTCCGACCACGAAGCTGACCTGGGCATCGACAATCTTGGCGAAGAATTCGGTTGCGCTCTCCGCAAAGAACCGCACCGAGCGCTGTCCGGTGAGCTTCATCACCAGATGATGTCCATCGGGCGTCACCGTGAACACGGCACGGTCGTTGAGTTGGTAGAATCCGGAATAATTATCGAGCGCGGCTGGATCGACGGCGATCTCCTGACGCGCCGCGATCGGCGGTGATTCCGCTGCGGGCTCTGCAGCGTGGGCCGACATGCCTGGCGGCCCGGCGACCTGGATTCTCGCCGCCAGCGTGTTCCAGTCTCGCTGACCGAACAGTTTGGCGATCAGCTCCAGGCTGTCGCTGTGGGTGAGGGGGATCGATTTGGCGCCGAGCGCTTCGCGCAGCGTCTGCGCCATGGCCTTGGCATCACGGAAGTCGCGCATGGAATGGTCCTTTGCATCGACGAACGGAAAGCGTCAGGGGCTTGCGTTGCTGACCCGTTCGCGCGGGCAAAGGAAGCCTGAACCATGGCTTGATACATTCACCGTCCCCGGGCGGGGTGCAAGCGGCGGGTAGTATCGACCCAGGCTGAATGTTCGCCGCAGACCCGCAATTTGTCAATCGCAACAGCCCGTGATCGCCTGCGTCCTCTCGACATCCTGCCGTCAAATCGGCAACCATGGCTGATGTTGCCAGCCGGGAGGACGTCGTCACATGAGCAAGCCGATCAAGACCGAAGCCGAACTCATCGCGATGGCACGTGCCGAGTTGAAGGTACATGCCGATTGCCCCGACGGCATGGAGATCTCGGTGCTGCGCGACGGCGACAGCTGGGAATTCCGCGCCAGCGCCAATGAGGCCACGGTGGCGAAGCCCGGCTATCCCGAATGCGTCGCGATGCTGGTGCAGATCGGCGACCACCTCAGCAAGCAATATGATGTGAAAGGTTAGCGGCTGCCGCGAAGCGGGGGGATCGATGGACCGCATCGACGCCATGAAGGTATTCGTCGCGGCGGTCGACGAGGGCAGCCTTGCCGGCGCAGGGCGGAAGCTGCGACGATCGCCGGCGGCGGTCAGCCGGGCGATTGCGTTCCTCGAGCATCATGTCGGCGCCGAGCTGCTTCATCGCACCACGCGGTCGCTGAAGCTGAGCGATGCCGGCGAGCGCTATGCATTGGCGTGCCGGCGCATCCTCACCGAGCTTGAGGAGGCCGACATCTCGGCCGGCGGCGAGCGGGCCGCGCCGCGCGGCACGCTGACCATCACCGCGCCCATTGTCGTGGGCGAGGACGTGCTGCGGCCGGTGCTCGACGCCTTCATGACGGAATTTCCGGCGGTAACCGTGCGGCTCGTGATGCTCGATCGCACGGTCAACCTGATCGACGAGGGCATCGACGTCGCGCTGCGCATCGCCCATCTCGCCGATTCCAATTTCGTCGCGATCAAGCTCGGCGAGGTACGCCGCGTGGTCGCGGCCTCGCCGGGCTATCTCGCGCAGCATCCGGTGATCCGCGAGCCTGCCGATCTGGCGAAACAGCAGATCATCGCGATGACGCATTTCGGGCTGGACTCCTGGAGCTTTCCGCCGGCCGCGAAGTCGAAGATCGCGCGCGCGGTCCAGTTCACGCCACGGCTGGTCGTCAACACGGTGCGGGCGGCAGTTGCGTCGGCCGGCGAGGGCCACGGCGTCACGCGGCTGTTCTCGTATCATATCGCCGAGGAAATCCGCGACGGACGGCTGCAGATCCTGCTCGCCGGTGACGAACCCCCGCCGCTGCCGGTGCATCTCCTGGCGCCGCAGGGCCGCTTCGACGTGCCGAAGGTGCGCGCCTTCGTCGATTTCGCCGGCCCGCGGCTGAAACGCTATTTCGAGCGGCTGTCGCACGAGGCCAGCAAGGCCAATGCCAAAGCACGACGAAGCTGAATCGTCATCGCGATTTGATTTCCTGTTTGAACATGATCTCCGCGCAAACGCTGCGCATTTGTCGCGCCGGACAACCGCTTCGCACTTTTCAGGACCATGCTCAGTCGTTCGCGCCGCGGAAGAGTGTCTGCCGAATAGCGGGCATTCGCGCGGAAAGCGGATGTATCTAGGTTGCTCTCCATCGAAGCGGCGCTGGGTCGCTTCAGCAACGGATGGAGAGAAATCATGGGTGCAGAGCAGAAGGTTGCCATTATCACCGGTGCGTCGCAGGGTCTCGGCGAGGCCATCGTCAAGGGCTATCGCGACCGCAACTGGCGCGTCGTCGCCAATTCCCGCAGCATCAAGCCGTCGTCGGATTCGGACGTCCTGGCAGTACCGGGCGACATCGGCGATCCCGAAGTTGCCGAGCGCATCGTCAAGCAGGCCCTTGCGCATTTCGGCCGCGTCGACACGCTGGTCAACAATGCCGGCATCTTCGTCGCCAAGCCGTTCACCGACCATACCGACCAGGATTACGCCGCGGTGCTGGCGACCAACCTCAACGGCTTCTTCTACATCACTCGTCGCGTCGCCAAGGAGATGGTGAAGCAGGGATCCGGGCACATCGTCCAGATCACGACCAGCCTGGTCGATCACGCCAACAGCAACGTACCCTCCGTGCTGGCCTCGCTGACCAAGGGCGGTCTCGCCGCCGCGACCAAGTCGCTCGCGATCGAATACGCCGCCAAGGGCATCCGCGTGAATGCAGTGGCGCCGGGCGTGATCAAGACCCCGATGCACGCGCCCGAGACGCACGACTACCTCGCCAAGCTGCATCCGGTCGGGCGCATGGGCGAGATGAAGGACATCGCCGATGCCGTGCTGTTCCTCGAAGGCGCAGGCTTCGTCACCGGCGAGATCCTGCATGTCGACGGCGGCCAGAGCGCCGGGCACTAGGACAGGTGGGTGTGATGCCTATCGTCACCGTCCAGGTCACGCGTGAGGGGACGGCGCCGGGTGCGTCGTCCACCACCCCGGAACAGAAGGCCGCCCTGATCAAGGGCGCCAGCGAGCTGCTGCGCGACGTGCTCGGCAAGCCCATGGAATCGACCTTCGTCGTCATCGAGGAAGTCGACACCGACAATTGGGGCTGGGGCGGGCTGCCCGCGCTCGAATATCGCAAGAAGCTCGCCGCCGCTGCCTCTTCCCGCTGATCGCTTCTACCAAATCAAACTAGGCGCCTCTCCCGATCGGGAGAGGCGAGTAGTGATCGCTACAAACGATTGCTGCGATCGCAAATAATCATTTTTCACGAACGGCCGGAGGGCCTACGCCATGTCCATGTCAGCCAATGTCGATCATCACGGGCGCCATCATGCTGAGCCGCATCGCGATGCGGGCGGGCCGCTGTGGCTTTCCGCGGCCGCAGGGCTGTGCGCCTCGCTGGTCGGGCTCGGGCTGGCACGGTTTGCCTACACGCCGCTGATCCCGGCCTTGATCGCCGCAAAGTGGTTCACGCCGGCGGAAGCGGTCTATCTCGGTGCCGCTAACCTCGCCGGCTATCTCGCCGGCGCGTTGATCGCCCGCGACCTCGGTGCGCGGATCGGCTCGGTGTGGGCGCTGCGCGGCATGATGCTGCTGGCGGCGATCACCTGCTTTGCCTGCGCGGTGCCGATCTCCTTCATCTGGTTCTTCGGCTTCCGCTTCCTCGCCGGCATCAGTGGCGGCGTGATCATGGTGCTGGCGGCGACCGCGATCCTGCCGCACACCGCGCCGAGCAAGCGCGGTCTGATCGGCGGCGTGATTTTCGCCGGTGTTGGATTGGGCATCGCAGCCTCAGGCACGCTGGTGCCGCTGTTGCTGCAACAGGGCGTCAAGCAGGCCTGGTATGGCCTCGGCGTGCTGTCGGCGGTGCTGACCGCGATCAGCTGGAAGGCGTGGCCTGCCGAGGCGCCCGCCACGCATGGTGCAACTGAGCCGGGCGTGGCGGCGCATGGCGGGCGCTCGCCGCTGGTGATCGCGCTGTGCGTGGAATATGGGCTCAACGCGCTGGCGCTGGTGCCGCACATGGTGTTCCTGGTCGATTTCGTCGCCCGCGGCCTCGGGCAGGGGATCGCGGCGGGATCGTACTATTGGGTGCTGTACGGTATCGGCGCCGTGGTCGGCCCGCTGCTGACCGGACATCTCGCCGACCGCGCAGGCTTCGCCGCCGCGCTGCGCGCGGCGTTCCTGATCGAGGCCGTTGCGGTTGCGCTGCCCGCGGTGACGACGTCGCCCGCCGCGCTGATCGTGTCGAGCCTCATCGTCGGCGGCTTCACGCCCGGCATCGTGCCGCTGGTGATCGGCCGCATCCACGAGCTGATCCCGCATTCGGCGGCGAGCCAGCGCTCGGCCTGGGCGCAGGCCACCACGACCTTCGCGCTGTTCCAGGCGGCGGGCGCCTACGGCCTGTCCTGGTTGTTCGCGCAGAGCGGCGGCGATTATGCGCTGCTGTTCGTGATCGGCGCGGCCGGCGTCGTCGCAGCGCTGGCGATCGAACTGTTCAGCGTTGTGGCGCTGGGGCGCAAGCCCAGCTAACCGCGCAGCGTTTTGGTCAAGGCAGCGACGAGGCGGTCGGCATCGGCCTCGTCGTTGTAGACGTGCGGCGAAATCCGCATCCGGCCGAGCCGCAGCGCGACGTGAATGTTCTCGGCGGCGAGCTGCGCGATCAGTTCCTTCGGGATGCCGCTGGCCATGCCGAGGCTCAGGATGTGCGGCGCGCGCTGGCTCTGCGCCAGCACGTCGAGCCCGAGATCACGCACGCCGTCGGCGATCCGCTTCGTCAGCATCGCGAGCCGCTCGCTAACGGCAGCGGCGCCCCAGTCCGCCATCATCTCCATGCCGATCGACGCCATCTCGAGCGTGATGAAGTGATCGCGCTCGCCCATGTCGAAGCGGCGGGCATTGTCGACATAGCCGAGATCGCCGAAATAAACCGGGTTCTCGGAATTCACATTGCGGCGGCCGGCGGAGGTCTGCTCGAGCGGCACGCCGTTCTGATGACGTTTTGCAACGTAGAGAAAGGCACGGCCGTAGGGGCCGATCAGCCATTTGTAGGTCGGAAAGATCACCGCGTCGGGGTCGAGCTTCGTCACGTCCATCGCTACGACGCCGGCGCTCTGCGTCGCGTCGATCACGAACATCGCGCCCTGTCGACGCAGCACGGCCTGCACTCGGTCGACGTCGATCATGCCGCCGTCCGACCAGTGCACCGACGAGATGGAGGCAAGGCCGACCGGAGGCGCGCCCGGCCGCTCAATCGTTGCAAGCACCGCCGATGTCCAGTCGCCGTCTGCGGGCTGGCGCACGGTGTCGACGACGAAGCCCTGCGCCTCGGCGCGGGTATGCCATTCCAGCACCGGCGAGGAGTGATCGTTCTCCAGCACGATCACGCGGGTGCCGCGCGGAATCGTCAACGCCTTCGCCACCGTCGCGATGCCGTAGCTGATCGCAGGGATGAGCGCGATGTCGTCCGCATCGGCATTGATCAGGCGGGCCGCCGCAGTGCGGGCGCGCTCATGCTGGCGGCCGGCGAAACCGGCATCGATGGTCCAGGGCTGGCCCTTGCGTCCGACCGCCGCGCGGCCGGCCTCTAACGTCTGCAGCGGCAGCGGGCTGTAGGACGCCGAGTTCAGGTAGCAGACCTCGCGTGGGATCTCGAACAGATGGCGCTGGGAGGGAAGCATGTCGTCTCGTGGCTGGGATTGCAGATGATGTCGCGATGCGGACGAGTGCGCGCTCAGCCGTCATACTGGTCCGGCCCCATCGCCCACGGCGCCTGGTCGTAGCCCTTGGCGAAGGTACGGTTGGTCTGATCAGGATTGCGGTTGACCAGTGGTCGCAGATACATCGGATGGGTGGCGCTGCGCACCTCGTGCTCGACGGTGAACAGATGTCGGCCGTCACGGGGATCGACGATGTCGCAGAAGCGGTACTGGTACTGATTGTCCTCGCGCGAGACCAGGTTGCGCGCGCGCAGCCGGTTGTAGGGGCCCGAGAAGTCCGTGATGTAGATCTGGACGTGATAGCCGTCGAACTCGCCTGGCGTCTGGTCGGACTCGCGGAATTGCAGATATTGATCCTTGCCGACCTTTGCGCGCGCGATACCACCGTCCACGCTGGCGGGGATGCCCATGATCTCGGGATAGAACCGGCTGATCGCTTCGGCCGTGCCGCGCGGCACGTCGAACTCGACATAGGGCATGCCGAGCGCGATGCGCCCGAACCGCTCGGCGTCGGGCTCGTAGCAGCGCAAGCGGTTGCCCCAGGGGCAAATGGCCTCGACGTGATCGTTGTGCTCACGATAGCTGAACGCGGTGCCCTCGAGCTTGGGCGCGACTGCGGCGAGCTGCGCGAGCAGGGCCTGCCGTCCGGCAATCACGATCGCCGTGTGGCCGCGCAGCACCTGTGGCCTGCCGCTCGGCAGATGAAACTGGCTGCGGCCGGCGTTCACCCACATGTTGCTGTCGGAGACCATCAAATAGGGATCGCGGGTCAGCCCGATGCCGGCGACATAGAACAGCGTGGCGAGGCGCTGGTCCGGCACCTGCACGTTGACATGCTCGAGATGGATCGCGTTGCCGAGGTCTTCTGCGGCGCGGTCGAATGGCTGCTGCACGGCACGGCTCCCTGGATGCGGTGCGACGCATGATAGTGCAACGGCACGGCCGATCCAGCGATGCGGCCATGATTGTTTCGCGGGGCTACCCCCCGTAACTCTGCACCAGGCTGCCGGCGACCAGCGCCCAGCCGTCGACCAGCACGAAGAAGATCAGCTTGAATGGCAGCGAGACCACCACCGGCGGCAGCATCATCATGCCCATCGACATCAGCACCGAGGCGACCACGAGGTCGATGATCAGGAACGGCAGGAACAGCAGGAAGCCGATCTCGAAGGCGCGCTTCAGCTCGGAGATCATGAAGGCCGGCACCAGGATGCGCAGCGACATCTCCTCCGGCGTCGCCGGCGGCGGCTCGCCGGAGAGGTCCATGAACAGCTTCAGGTCCTTCTCGCGGACATTCTTCTGCATGAAGCCGCGCAGGGGCACCGAGGCGCGCTGCAACGCCTCCTCGACGCCGATCTGGTTGGCGACCAGCGGCTTGATGCCGTCGTCATAGGATTTCTGCAGGACCGGCCCCATCACGAAGGCGGTGAGGAACATCGCAAGCGCGATCATCACCGAGTTCGGCGGCGCGGTTGCGGTGCCGAGCGCGGTACGCAGCAGCGACAGCACGACCACGATGCGCGTGAACGACGTCATCATGACCAGGATCGACGGCGCGATCGACAGCACCGTGAGCAGCGCGATCAGCTGGATCGCGCGCTCGGTCACGCCGCCATTGCCGCCGCCGAGATTGATGGAGATGTCCTGCGCCATCGCCGGATCGGCGAAGGATCCGGCGGCGATCAGGACAGCGATGAAAACAACTCTACGCGGGACTGCCCAGAACCTCACGAAGGGTTCTTCGGTCGGCCGAGCAGCGATGCCATCTCGTCCTCGAGGTTCTCGAAGCCACTCTTCTGTCCGCCGGCGGGCGGAGCGGGCGGCTCGCTGCGCGGCGCGCGGACCGGTGGCGCCTCGGGCGCAACCGGCGGTGCGACCGTCTCGCCGGCGCCGGTCGGGCGGCGCAGGGCCGCCTCAAGCCGCTGTGCCATCTCGGCGAGATTGGCATCGGCGTTCGATGCGGGTGGCGGGGCCGGCGGCGCCTGGGTTGCGACCGGCGGCGGAGCAGGCGGGGGCGGCGGTGTCACGGCGCGCTCGGGCGCGCGTAGCGGCGGCGCTTTGGGCGGCTCGGCACCGCGCGGCGGACGCGGGACGACGGGTTCGGAACGCGGCGGCAGGCGTGGCGGCATCGGATCGGGCCGCGGCTCGCCACGGTCGGGCGTGAAGCCGGTGAGCGGATCACTGCGGCGTTCGGCGATCGGCGGCGGGGGCCGGCGCAGTTCGTCGGCGAAAGAGGGCCGTGCCTGTCGCGGCGGCAGCTCGGGCTCGGGAAGGTCGAAATTGTCTGACCGGGCGGCCTCGCTCTCGTTCCAGGCGGCATCCGGCAGCGGCGCCACGCGCGGCGGGGCCGCGTCGGTGGCGACGGCCGGGCGGCTCGACATTTGATCGCGGCCGGGCATGGCGCGCACGATGTTCGGCTCGACGACGATGTCAGTCGGGCCACCGATCATCAGGAGATGCTCGATGTTGTCGCGGCGGACCAAGACCAGGCGGCGGCGGCCGTCGACGGCGGCAGCATCAATCACCGCCAGGCGTGGCATGCGGCCGCGATTGGCATTGGCGCCGAGGCGGTTTCCAGCGAAGCGGCGGACGAGCCATGCGGTGACGCCGATCAGCGCCAGCACGACGACGAACGCCAAGACGAATGTAATGACCTGCATATTGGAGTCCCCGGCCATCTTGGCCTTCCTCAGCTTCCGCCATCAACGGGCGCAGATTGATAGGTGCGGTTTTACGCAGCGAATCGCGCCCGAGATTCGCCTTATTTCTTAATTCCCAGCGGCTTGCAGCCGACTGTTCTATTAATAAACCAAGAATCGCTTGTCCCAAAACGACTTCTCAGCGCCCCACGCTGTCTCGGTTTGTGCTGGTTAACGCAGCATTCGTGGCGAAAATGCGCTCGCAGGCCGCAGTTGCGGCGTTCTCCACGGATCCGTCCGGCATTTTAACCACCCGTTAACCATACACCGGGCAAATTCTGCCTACCTCGGAAGAGCCCAGAGGTTAACGGAGCCGCGGCGATGGCCATGAACGATCTCCCGATCCTGTCGGCGTTGCGCACCAAGATGCAGTGGCACCAGGAGCGCCAGCGGGTGCTCGCCGAGAACATATCCAATTCAGACACGCCGAACTTCCGGCCGCGCGACCTGGTCGAGCCGAAATTCGACAAGGCCGGCGCCACCGTCGGCGGCGGCATGGGGACGCTGCCGATGATGCAGACCAGCGCCACCCACATGGCGGCCTCCGGCGCAACCGACACCTTCGATAATGATCGCGGCAAGAGCGGGTTCCAGACCCGCCCCGCCGGCAATGCGGTCAATCTCGAGGAGCAGATGCTGAAAGTGTCGGCCAACCAGATGGACTTCGCAGCAGCCACGTCGCTCTACAGCAAGAGCCTGCATCTGCTGAAAACCGCGATCGGCAAGGGCTAGGCCACTTAGCGGCGGCAGGAGGATCCCATGGCAGATGGAACAAGCGATTTCGCCCGCTCGATGAGCATCGCGACCTCCGGCCTGCGCGCGCAGGCGGGGCGGATGCGGGTGATCTCGGAAAATATCGCCAACGCCGATTCGACGGCGCAGACCGCAGGCGGCGATCCCTACCGCCGCAAGGTGCCGACGTTCTCCTCCGCGCTGGATCGCTCTCTGGACGCCCAGGTCGTGACGCTCGGCCGGATCCGGCCCGACCAGTCGTTATTCCGCATCAAGCACGAGCCGGGCAATCCCGCGGCGGACGCTTCCGGCAACGTCAAATACCCGAACGTCAATTCGATGGTCGAAATGACCGACATGCGCGACGCCCAGCGCTCCTATGAGGCGAACCTCAACATCATCAGCGCGACGCGGCGGATGATTCAGCGCACGCTCGACATCCTCAAGTCCTGACGTATCAAGAACAGGGAACGTAACTCATGGCTACCCCGACAGTCGCCGCCAACGCCTATGCCAGTCTCGCGAAGATGATGGATCGCGGCGGCGCCGAGAAGGCCGGCGCGCAGGCCGTCGCCGGCCCGTCCTTCAGCGCGCTGCTGAAGGACTCGGTCGGCAGCGTGCTCGAAGCAGGCAAGAAGTCCGACGCGCAGACCATGGCGATGGCGTCCGGCAAGGCGAATGTGATGGACGTGGTGACGGCGGTTGCCGACACCGATGTCGCGGTGTCGACCCTGGTCTCGGTGCGCGACCGCGTGATCCAGGCCTATGAAGACATCATGAAGATGCCGATCTGACGTCCGTCAGGACGTCATCCCGGGGCGCGAAGCGAACCTCAGATGTCCAACTGCACATCAAAGATCTCGAGGTTCCGGGTTCGATGCTTTGCATCGCCCCGGAACGACGGTGCAAAACAACCAACAGCGAGAACGCAACAATGACCGGCCCTGAAACTCTCGACGTGGCACGCGATGCGATCTGGACCATCGTGATCGTGTCGTCACCCTTGATGGTGGTCGGCCTCGTGGTCGGCGTCGTGGTGTCGCTGTTCCAGGCGCTGACCCAGATCCAGGAGCAGACGCTGGTATTCGTGCCGAAGATCCTCGCGATCTTCGTCACATTGCTGCTGGCGCTGCCGTTCATGGCGGACTCGCTCAGTAGCCACATGATGCGGATTTCGTCGCGAATCATCGGCGGTTGATGCACTAATGCCGCGGTCATGCGCATCGATGTCTCCCTGCTGCCGGCGCTGGCCGCAATCTTCGTGCTGGTCTTCGCGCGCGTGGGTGCGATGGTGATGCTGCTGCCCGGTTTCGGCGAGAGCAACATCCCGGCGCGGGTCAAGCTGTCGATCGCGCTGCTGCTGACGCTGATCATCCTGCCCCTGCATCGCAATGCCTATCATGTCGACCTGACGTCGATCTCCTCGCTCGGCGTCCTGATGGTGCATGAGCTCATCATCGGCATCGTGCTCGGCGCCACCGCGCGGGTGACGCTGTCGGCGCTCAATGTCGCGGGCTCGGTGATCGCACAGCAGCTCGGCCTCGGCTTCGTCACCGCGGTCGACCCGACCCAGGGCCAGCAGGGCCAGATCATCGGCAACTTCCTCACCATTCTCGGCCTGACGCTGCTGTTTGCCACCGACAGCCACTATCTGGTCATCGCGGCGCTGAGCGAGAGCTATCGCATCTTCTCGCCGGGCGAGATCATGCCGACCGGCGATGTCGCTGCGCTTGCGACCAACGCATTCTCCGCCGCCTTCAAGATCGGCCTGCAATTGTCGGCGCCGTTCCTGGTGTTCGGCCTCGTCTTCAACATCGGGCTCGGCGTGCTGGCGCGGCTGATGCCGCAGATGCAGGTCTATTTCGTCGGCGTGCCGCTCTCGATCATGGTCGGCTTCCTGATCTTCGCCGTCGTGCTCGCGGCGATGATGGGCACCTATTTCGACTACTTCAACGGCGTCATGCGCCAACTCGCTCCGATGAACTAGAGCGTTTTCGAGCGAAGTGGGAACCGGGTCGCGTGAAGAAAACGCGTCAAAAATAGGGACCTCAGAACATGATGCGATCAAGTCGCATCATGTTCTAGGGAGAAGAGATGGCCGACGATACCGAAGACAAAACAGAAGACCCTACTCAAAAACGTCTCGACGAAGCCCTTGAGAAAGGCGACGTCGTCAAGAGCCAGGAGGTCAACACCTGGTTCATCATCGCCGGTGCCACGCTGGTGCTGTCGACCTTCTCGGGCTCGATCGGCGGCGGAATCTTGATGCCGCTGCGCAATTTGATCGCCAATTCATGGATGATCCGCACCGACGGTGCCGGCCTGCTGCAACTGACCCAGACGCTCGGCTACGCCGTGATCGCCGCGATCGGCGTGCCGTTCCTGATGCTGGCGCTGGCCGCTGTCGCCGGCAACATGATCCAGCATCAGCTGGTGTGGTCGGGTGAGCAGCTCAAGCCGAAATTCTCCAAGATCTCGCCGGCTGCCGGCTTCAAGCGGCTGTTCGGCAAGCAGGCAGTGGCGAACTTCCTGAAAGGCCTGTTCAAGCTGATCGCGCTCGGCGTCGTGATGGTCATGGTGCTGTGGCCCGACCGGATGCGGATGGAATCGTTCCTGCGGGTCGATCCGGCCGAGCTGCTGCCCGCCATCACCAGCATGACGGTGCACCTGATGGCGGCGGTGGTCGCGATCCTCGCTGCGGTTGCGATCGCCGACTACTTTTTCCAGTACCGGACCTGGTTCGAGCGTCACAAGATGTCGCTGCAGGAGATGAAGGAGGAGTTCAAGCAATCGGAAGGCGACCCGCACGTCAAGGGCAGGATCAAGCAGTTGCGGGTCCAGCGCGCCAAGAAGCGCATGATGGCCCAGGTTCCAAAGGCCTCAGTGATCATCACCAACCCGACCCACTATTCGGTCGCGCTGGCCTACGACCGCAGCATGTCGGCGCCGATCTGCATCGCCAAGGGCGTCGACGTCCTCGCGTTCAGGATCAGGGAGATCGCCAAGGAGCACGATATTCCGATCGTGGAGAACGTGCCGCTGGCCCGGGCGCTCTATGCCACCGTCGACATCGACAAGGAAATCCCGGTCGAGCACTATCATGCGGTTGCCGAAATCATCGGCTACGTGATGCGGCTGAGGCGCGGCCTGTCCGGCCTGCGTCAGTAAGGGGCGGAAAACCGCCTGAAATGCGCGTAACTTGCGAAATTGCCGCCTGATGGACTTGCGTTTTCGGGTCCGATTCAGGCACTCAGGGGCAAGGTGGCCGGCCGGTCGCCTTCGTGATGCAGACGAGCCATGTCTCTCCAGATGACCGCCGATAGCAACGATCCTCCCGCGACCGAGCCGTTCGTGGCTCACGGGCCAGCCCGGCGGAGCGGCAGCATCCTGCTGGTGGTGCTGATCGCTATTGGCATCGTCGCGGTGGCGGTCTGGCTGATGACCATCGGCCGCACCCAGGCGCAGCCCTATATCCTCGGCGTGCTGGCGCTGCTCGCCACCGCCGGGCTGTTCAACCTGTTCGCCTTGGCCGCAGGCATCATCCGCTTCTCCGACCGCGCCACCGACGACCCGGTGATGGCGCGGATCGCCGACCAGGCCCAGGAGGGGCTCGTCGTCACCGACTCCCGCGGCCATGTGGTCTATTCCAACGCCGCCTATCTGACGCTGACCGGTGCGGCCGGGCCGCAGGACGTCCGTCCGGTCGAGCGTGTCTTCATCGGCAACCCCGACGTTTCCGAAGCGGTGTTCCGCCTCCTGAAGGCCGCGCGCGAGGGCAAGCGGCAGCAGGAGGAGGTCCGCGTCGCCGGGCACGACGCCGGGCAAGGTGGTGGACAAGGCCGCTGGCTGCGGCTGCGGGTGCGCCCTCTCGGCGAGGGCAAGCGCGACGCCAGATATGCGGTGTGGTCGATCGCGGACATCACCCGTGACCGCGAGCGCCAGGAAGACGTGTTCCAGGAGCTGCGGCACGCGATCGAATATCTCGATCATGCGCCCTGCGGCTTCTTCTCGGTCAATCCGGCCGGCGAGATCGCCTATGTCAACGCCACGCTGGCGAACTGGCTGGACTACGATCTGGCCGAGATCGGCTCGGGCGGGCTGAAGCTGACCGACATCGTGTCGGGGGACGGCGCGGCATTGTTGACCTCGATCGCGGCCGTGCCGGGTGAGGTCAAGACCGAGGTATTCGACATCGACCTGCGCATGCGCGGCGGCAAGACCGTGCCGGTGCGGCTCTATCACAAGCTTGCCTTCGGCGCCGACGGCGCAGCGGGCGCCTCGCGCACGCTGGTGATCAGCCGTGCCCGCGACGAGCATTCCGATCCGGAGCGCGCCGCCGAGGTGCGCTTCATGCGCTTCTTCGACCACACGCCGATGGCGATCGCGACCGTCGACCGCGGCGGCAACGTGGTCGGCGCCAATGCACGCTATGCCAAGCTGGCGCAGGGGCTGAATGGCGATGGCGGCGCCGCCAAGTCGATCTTCCGCGCGGTCAATCCGCGCGACCGCGGCCTGCTGATCGCGGCGATCAACCAGGCCGCCGAAGGGCAGGGCGATATCGCGCCGGTCGAGGTGATGCTGGACGGGCCGAAGGAACGTTTCGCCCAGTTCTTCGTCACGACCATCGAGAAGGACGAGCGCGACGCCGAGACCGCGATCGTCTACATGCTCGAGATCACCGAGCGGCGCGCGCTGGAAAATCAGATCAACCAGTCGCAGAAGATGGAGATGGTCGGCCAGCTCGCCGGCGGCATCGCGCACGACTTCAACAACGTGCTGTCGGCCATCATGATGGCCAACGACTTCCTGCTGAACGCGCACAAGCCGACTGACCCGTCGTTCCAGGACATCATGCAGATCAAGCAGAACGCGACCCGCGCCGCGACGCTGGTGCGGCAGCTGCTGGCGTTCTCGCGCCGCCAGACGTTGCGGCCGCAGGTGCTCGATCTCGGGGACGCGCTTTCCGATCTGACCATGCTGCTGCGCCGGCTGATCGGCGAGAAGGTCAAGCTCGACCTCGTGCATGGCCGCGATCTGTGGCCGGTGAAGGTCGACGTCTCGCAATTCGAGCAGGTGGTGGTCAATCTCGCGGTGAACGCGCGCGACGCGATGCCCGACGGCGGCAAGCTGATCATCCGCACCGCCAATGTGCCGACCGAGGAAGCAGCCCAGCTCGCCAACAAGGGCATGCCGGCGGCGGACTATGTGAAGATCGAGATTTCGGACACCGGCACCGGCATTCCGCACGAGATCATCGACAAGATCTTCGAGCCGTTCTTCTCGACCAAGGAAGTCGGCAAGGGCACCGGCCTTGGCCTGTCCACGGTCTACGGCATCGTCAAGCAGACCGGCGGCTTCGTCTATGTCGATTCCGTGCCGGGCGGCGGCACCACGTTCCGGATCTACCTGCCTCGGCATCGCCAGGAGCAGGAGGTCGCGCCGGAGGCGCAGGCCGGCAACGGCGCGGCAAAGGAAACCGCTGCCGCCGCGGATGCCGCCAAGCCGAAGCCCGATCTCACCGGGCAGGGTACCATCCTGCTGGTCGAGGACGAGGACGGCCTGCGCTCGCTGAATGCGCGCGGTCTGCGTTCGCGCGGCTACAGCGTGATCGAGGCGGCCAACGGCGTCGAGGCGCTGGAGGCGTTCGAGGAGAAGAACGGCGCTGTCGATCTCGTGGTCTCCGACGTCGTGATGCCGGAGATGGACGGGCCCACGCTGCTGAAGGAAATGCGCAGCCGCAACGCCGAGCTGAAGATCATCTTCGTCTCCGGCTATGCCGAGGATGCGTTCGAGAAGAGCCTGCCGGAGAACCAGCAATTCGCCTTCCTGCCGAAGCCGTTCACGCTGACGCAGCTGGTCGCCGCGGTGAAGGAAACCATGACGGCGAACTAGCCGGTTGCCGCCGCAACTGCCTTCGTTTCTCGCAAGTGCGAGGTGAAAATTCCACTGCAACTGCGATTGAAACCGGGCCTCATCTCGCGCTAGGACGCGTTGTCGCGGCCACAAGGCCCATAGTGTCACATCGCCGCGACCGAGGGCCGCAGCCGCGGTTCCCGTTTCCCGCTTCACTTTTGTCAGGCCCTGCCCATCTTAGGGGCGTTTCCCCATGCCGGGGAATCCTTTGAGGAAACCAACATGAATTTCTCGCAACGCACGCGTGGAATTGTTCGGGCGATCGCTGTGGCGATGGCGCTTGCGCTGCCCGTGATGATGACCGTTTCGGCGGCCGACGCCCGCGTCGGCGGTGGCGGCTCGCGCGGCTCGCGGACATTCTCCGCGCCGCCCTCGACCAACACCGCGCCGGGTTCCGTTGCGCCGATGAACCGCACCTTCAGCCAGCCCGGTAGCCCGGGCATGAACTCGCCGGCTGCTGCGAACTCCGGCGGCCTGTTCGGACGCGGCGGAATGGGGCGCGGCCTGCTCGGTGGCCTGGCCGCGGGCTTCCTCGGCGCAGGCCTGTTCGGCATGCTGTTCGGCGGCGGCCTGTTCTCGGGTCTCGGCGGCCTGTCGTCGATGCTCGGCCTGCTGCTGCAGATCGGCCTGATCGTGCTCGTGGTCCGGCTCGCAATGTCGTGGTGGCAGCGCCGCAATGCGCCTGCCGCCGCTTACGCCGGCGGACCCGACGTCGGCCCCGGCCCGCAGGCGAATGCCCGCTCGGGCTTCGGCTTTGGCCTCGGCGGCGGATCGAACGCGCCGGTCGAGATCGCCCCTGCCGACTATGAGACGTTCGAGCGGCTGCTCGGCGACATCCAGACCGCGTGGTCGAACGAGGACATTGCGAAGCTGCACACGCTCGCGACGCCGGAAATGGTGTCGTACTTCTCCAGGGATATCGAGGAGAACAAGGCGCGCAACGTCACCAACAAGGTGACCAATGTGAAGCTGCTGCAGGGCGATCTCGCAGAAGCCTGGCGCGAAGGCGACAGCGAATACGCGACGGTCGCGATGCGCTACGCGCTGGTCGACACCATGCTGGAGCGCGGCACCGGCCGTCAGGTCAGCGGCGGGCAGCCGGAGGAGGTCACCGAGGTCTGGACCTTCTTGCGCCAGCGCGGCGGCAACTGGGAGCTTTCGGCGATCCAGCAGACCAACTGATCGACGGTCTGATATGACGAACAGAAGGCGCCGCGGCATCGTCCGCGGCGCTTTTGTTTTGTGCGCTCATTGCCGTGTCGTGGCGCCGGAATATCCTGACATGCCGCGGGTTGATGTCAGCGGACCATAACAACCATCGGGAGGATGGAATGAAGGTTGCTAAAATCGCGGTTCCCGCCTGTCTTGCGTTCGTCGTCATGGCCGCGCCGCCGGCTGGCGCGCAGACCGCCGACACCAGCTTCTTCGTGACCAGCAGCGGCATCGGCAATGGCGGCAATCTCGGCGGCCTCGCCGGCGCCGATAATCATTGTCAGACCCTGGCGCAGGCGGCGGGTTTCGGCGCGCCGAAGACCTGGCGGGCCTATCTCTCGACCCAGGCAGCCGATGGCAAGTCCGCGGTGAACGCGCGTGATCGCATCGGCAAGGGGCCGTGGATGAATGTGAAGGGCGTCGTGGTCGCCAAGGACGTCGCCGACCTGCACAGCGCGAGCAACAATCTCACCAAGCAGACCGCGCTGTCCGAGAAGGGTGAGGTCATCAACGGTGCCGGCGACACGCCGAACCGCCACGACGTGCTGACGGGATCGCAGGCGGACGGGACTGCGTTTGCGGCCGGCGAGGATCGCACCTGCAAGAACTGGACAAGCAGCACGCAGGGCGCTGCGATGGTCGGCCATTTCGACCGCAAGGGGCTGCGCGACGACGAGCCGTCAAAATCCTGGAACACGTCGCATCCCTCGCGCGGCCCCGATGGCGGCTGCTCGCAGGCCGATCTGAAGAGCACCGGCGGCGACGGCCTGCTGTACTGCTTCGCTGCGAATTGAGAGGGAGTACGGGTGCAGTCTGAACGTCTGCGCGTATATGTCCGTCATTGCGAGGAGCGATAGCGACGAAGCAATCCATCTATCCGCGTATGCCGCACGATGGATTGCTTCGCGGAGCCTGTCATCGGGCGCGCGTTCGCGCGACCCGTTGGCTCGCAATGACGGGTGAGCGGCGGCTCAGCTCTTCTTCCGCTTGGCGGTCTTCTTCACTGTCTTCTTGGCCGTCTTCTTTTTCTTCGCGGTTTTCTTCTTTGCCGCGAAATAGGCCTCGACCTTCTTCGAGGAATGTCCGACCTCGGCGACCGCGGCCTTGAGCCGGGCAGGGGTCACCTTGAACTTCTTCGACCAGTAGCGGACCTCGTAGGGCTCGCTGATCGCGATCCGGGCGCGATCGGCGGCCATGTGGCGCTGCTCCTTGAAATAGGCTTCCACCTTCTTCGCGGAATGCCCGACCTTCTTGACGGCGGCCGTGAGCTTTGCCGGCGTGACCTTGAACTTCTTGGACCAGTACGCAACTTCGTAGGACTCGCTCAACGCGATCAGCGCGCGATCCTGTGCGCCCCGCTTCTTCTTGTCGTCCGCCATCAGTTGATCCTTCATCGAAGACTCGATGCTTGGAACCTTAGCAGTCTGCGCGCGGTTCGGACAGGCGGCCCGTGTGCGATGGACGATTGGGCCGCGGCGCGGCTACGATCGCGATGAATAAAAACGACTGAAGAGAAATGACGCTGCGAAGTTTTTGGAGGCAAGTGCATGCACTATCAGCTTTACTACTGGCCGATGATCCAGGGCCGCGGCGAATATGTCCGCCTCGCACTCGAGGATGCGGGCGCCGGCTACACCGACGTCGCGCGCGGCAAGGGCGGCACCGGCGCCATGATGAAGATGATGGACGCGCACAAGGGCACGCCGCCCTTTGCGCCGCCATTCCTCAAGGCCGGCAGTCTCGTGATCGGTCAGACCGCCAACATCCTGCTGTATCTCGGGGCGCGTCACGGCCTGGCGCCGAAGGCGGAGGCGGGGAAGCTCTGGGTGCACCAGCTGCAGCTGACGATCACGGACTTCGTGCTGGAGATCCACGACACCCATCATCCGCTCGGCCCGTCGCTGTATTACGAGGACCAGAAGGCGCCGGCCAAGAAGCGCACGGAAGAATTCTGGGCGTCGCGGGTGCCGAAATATCTCGGTTATTTCGAGGACCTGGTCGCAGCGAACGGCGGTGCCTTCGTCACCGGACGCCGGCTGACCTATGTCGATCTGTCGCTGTTCCAGATCGTGGAAGGCCTGCGCTACGCCTTCCCGAAGCGCGTGGCTGCGTTCGAAAAGAAAATCCCGCGCCTGATCGCGCTGCGCGATCGTGTCGCCGGGCGGCCGAACCTCAAGGCGTATCTGGCGAGCGAGCGGCGGATTCCGTTCAACGAGGAGGGGATTTTCCGGCGCTACAAGGCGCTGGATTTGTAGAGCTCGTCATTCGGGGCACGCGAAGCGTGAACCTCAGATGCGCAATTGCGCATCGGGGAATCTCGCGCCGCAATATCGAGATTCCGGGTTCGGTCCCTGCGGACCGCCCCGGAATGACGATGTGAAAGAGTCACCGGCTCTTCCCATCCACCGGCGTCATCGTGATCTTCGACAGGTCGATGCCGTCGATGCAGCTGACATTGAGCGCCACGATGTCGGAGCCGTCGGGTTTCTTGCCGCGCGCGAACACGTCGACGCCGCAATCGACGCAGAGCTGGTGGCGGATCGCATGGCGGTTGAAGAGATATTCCTTCAGGTTCTCGGCGCCGGCGCGGAGCTGGAAGCTCGACGGCGGCATGAACACGAAGTGCAGGCCCTTCTTGGTGCAGATCGAGCAGTTGCAGGCGGTCACCATGGCCATGTCGGTGGTGCATTCGAAGCGCACCTGGCCGCAATGGCAGCCGCCGGTGTAGATCTTGCTCTCTGCCATGACGGTCGGTCCCTCACCACAGTCCGGGCACGAGACGATAGCGCACCCGCGCCGCATAGTCAGCATAGCCTGACAATCCCGCCATCAGCGTGCGCTCCTCGATCCCGGTGCGGAACGCGAACATCGCGAAGAACACCGGCACGAAGGCAAGACCCCACCAGGAGCCGAGCGTCAGCGGCACGCCGATGAAGAACAGCATCACGCTCGCATACATCGGATGGCGGACCAGCGCGTAGGGACCGGTCGAGATCACGTGATGGTCGCGCTCGGTCTGCACCTTGACGACGGGTGCTGCAAACGAATTGGTGCGGAACACCCACAGGATCAGCACGGTCGAGAGCAGATACAGCGCGAGGCCGAGCACGATCAGCGGTACGCCGGCATTGGCGCCGCCGAAGCGGCGATCGAGCCCCATCGCGACGAACCACAGCACCGCGATGACCAGGAACACCAGCATGAAGCGCTTGTCCTCGGCGGGCTGGCCCTCGCGTGTGGTGAGACGCATGCGCTCGGCCAGGAGGCCGGGATCGACCTTGGCAAGCCACAGCCCGCAGGCCGGGCCGATCAGCGCCGAGGCGATCAGGTAAGCCCAGGCGCCGGGCCAATGCAGCGTGCCGGCGAAGGCAAACAGCAGCGCGGCCATGGCGAGGACGAAGAACGTATTCTGCAAGAGGAGCTTTGCGATCATGGGCGGCTCCGTGATTCCAGCCGCGATTATCGCACTGTTTTCCCTGCAAACATGCGACCGCAGCCATCAACTTTCGGAGCAGGGGAGGTGTTCCAGCGCCGCAACTGCATCGCTTCCGCATTGACAATCATATAAGCAATTGCTTATATATCTGCATGACCACCGCCATGCAGCTGACCAATGTGCTCAAGACCCTTGCCGACCCGACGCGGCGGGCGGTGTTCGAGCGGATCATCCGGGAGGGCGAAGTCGCCGCGACCGGGCTGGTGCAGGGCTCAAAGGTGTCGCAGCCGGCGGTGTCGCAACATCTGCGCGCGCTGCGCGATGCAGGCCTCGTCGCCGAGCGGCGTGAGGGCCGGCACATCCATTATCGCGTCGCGCCGAAGGGGCTCAGTCCGCTGATCGACTGGCTCGGCCATTACGAGACGTTCTGGGCCGAGCGCTTCGCCAATCTCGAGAAATTGTTGAAGGAGAGTGAGTGATGGGTGAGACGCACGCGATCACGGTCGAGAAGGTGCTGCCTTACGCCGCCGACAGGATCTGGCGGACGCTGACCACGAGCGAATTGCTGATGAAATGGCTGATGCCGAACGATTTTCAGCCGAGCGTCGGGCACCGCTTCTATTTCCGCACCAAGCCGATGGGCGACTGGGACGGCGTCGTGCATTGCGAGGTGCTGGATTGCGATCCACCCCGCCTGCTGCGCTATTCCTGGAAGGGCGGCGCCGACACCAATCCGCAATACGGATCGAAGCTCGACTCGGTCGTCACCTGGACGCTGACGCCGGTCGAGGGCGGAACCCATGTCCGCATGGTGCATGACGGCTTCGTCTTCCCGGGCAACCGCTTCGCCTTCGACATGATGAGCCCGGGATGGGGCAAGATCGTCGATGCGATCGGGCGGGTTACCGCGGAAGCCTAGAGCTCTACCGGATCACTCGTTGTTGCCGCGGCGGACCGTGATCGAGGCGTCGGTCCGGTTGCGCGTGCATTCGAGGTTGAGACGGCGATAGCGCATGTTGATGGTATTGCCGCGCAGGATGCCCATGCGCTTCAGGCAGCGTGAGGTGCCTGTGGTGGCGTCGTCCTTCGGCACGGTGAAGATCAGCGCGGTCGCGGAGCCGACCAGGTTGAAGAACTCCGGCTTCATCTTGCGGTCGGTCTTGGCATAGAGCTCGATCGCATAGTCCTTGCCGCGGCAACCGAGCGACAATTCCTTGGCGGCCGGATGTGTGAGGTATGTGATGTTGGCGGCGCTGAAATTGACCTTCAGCCCGTCGATCTGGCCGGCGAGCTGCTTTGCGATGTCCACGCAGGGATCGGCATGGGCGGGTGCAGCAGTGAAGGCCGGCGCCAGCGCGATCAGCGCGGCGGGCAGGGTGGAGCGGATGCCCAAAGGCAAGCGTCGGCGCAACGGTGCTGTCACGAAATACCCCCGCGGTACGAAAATACGCGAAGCTACATGCAGGCTCCCGCGGAGCGCGTCAATATGGCCTGTCCGTCAGGACGTGCACTTGCCGTCCTGCGCCTTGGAGGCACCGGCAGCGCGGCGTTCGCAATCATTGCCGTATGTCTTGCCGTCACAGCCGCACACGGGCTTGAAGATCTTGTTGCAGATCGTCGGCCGGAACGCGCAGGTGCCGGTCTGGTCGGCGCGGCCGCAGCTGCCGGGCTTGAACTGGCAGAACTGGCCGACCCGGCTGCATTGCAGGCCGGCAAGGCCGCCGCAGGACTTGCCGAGGCGGGCTGCTTCGGCGCCGCTCGGGAGCGCGATCAACAAGGCCAGCGCCGCACACCGGATGAAAAGCGCTGTCTTCATGAAGGTCTCCTGATGGCTTCGCTGGCCGATTGCTGATGTGCTGCGCGTTGTGGCAACCCAAGATTACCGTGGCATGAAACCTAGCACGTGGATTGCCGGTCCGGCGCATGGCTGGAAGGCGGCCGGCTTCCCTTTCCTTTGTCCGAAAAAGGCTTAGAACGGCTCTACATTGCCGGCGGCCTCGCGGCCGGACCGGCCTTTCGAACCCGACCTGCAAGCCCAAAGAGCAGCTCATGAACGCCCCCTCCGCCTTCCCCGACCAGCAGAAGCCCGTTCCGCCCTACAAGCACACGCCCTTGTTCCCGCTTGGTGCTGACACCACGCCCTACAAGAAGGTGACGAGCGAGGGCGTCCGGGTCGAGAAGGTCCTCGGCAAGGACATGCTGGTGGTGTCGCGCGAGGCCTTGCGGGCGCTCTCCGAGGCCGCCTTCGGCGACATCAACCACTATCTGCGGCCGGGCCATCTGAAGCAGCTGCGCTCGATCCTCGAGGACAAGGAAGCCAGCGACAACGACAAGTTCGTCGCCTTCGACTTCCTGAAGAACGCCAACATCGCGGCCGGCGGCGTGCTCCCTATGTGCCAGGACACCGGCACCGCGATCATCATGGGCAAGAAGGGCTGCAACGTCATCACCGATGGTGAGGACGAGGCCGCGTTGTCCGAAGGCGCGCGCGATGCCTATCTGCGCCGCAATCTGCGCTATTCGCAGGTCGCTCCCTTGTCGATGTATGAGGAGAAGAACACCGCCAACAATATGCCGGCGCAGTGCGAGATCTACGCCGAGGGCGACGATGCCTACAAGTTCATGTTCATGGCCAAGGGCGGCGGCTCTGCCAACAAGAGCTTCCTGTTCCAGGCGACGCCCTCGGTGCTGACCAAGGACCGGCTGCTGGCGTTCCTGAAGGAGAAGGTGCTGACGCTTGGCACCGCCGCGTGCCCGCCGTACCACCTTGCGATCGTGATCGGCGGCACTTCCGCCGAGCTCTGCATGAAGACCGTGAAACTTGCCTCGGCGCGGTATCTCGATGCGCTGCCGACCCACGGCTCGGCCGACGGCAATGCGTTCCGCGATCTCGAGATGGAGCAGGAAATCCTCAAGATGACGCAAAGCCTGGGGGTGGGCGCGCAGTTCGGCGGCAAGTATTTCTGCCACGACGTGCGCGTGATCCGCATGCCGCGCCACGGCGCTTCGCTGCCGATCGGGCTCGGCGTGTCCTGCTCGGCGGACCGCCAGGTGCTCGGCAAGATCACCAAGGACGGCGTCTATCTCGAGGAGCTCGAGCATAATCCGGCGCAGTATCTGCCCGCGGTCGAGCAGTCGCTCGGCGGCGAGGTCGTCAAGATCGACCTCAACAAGCCGATGAAGGAAATCCTGGCGACGCTGTCGCAATATCCGATCAAGACCCGCGTCTCGATGACTGGCACCATGATCGTGGCGCGCGACTCTGCCCACGCCAAGCTGCGCGAGCGGCTGGAGAAGGGCGAGCCGCTGCCGGACTATTTCAAGAACCATCCGGTGTACTACGCGGGTCCTGCCAAGACGCCCGACGGCTATGCCTCCGGCGCGTTCGGTCCGACCACGGCCGGCCGCATGGATTCCTTCGTCGACCAGTTCCAGGCCGCGGGCGGCTCGATGGTGATGGTCGCCAAGGGCAACCGCGCCGTCGCGGTGCGCGAGGCCTGCAAGAAGCACGGCGGCTTCTATCTCGGCTCGATCGGCGGTGCCGCGGCGAACCTCGCCGAGCATTGCATCAAGAAGGTCGAGGTGGTCGAGTATCCCGAGCTCGGCATGGAAGCGATCTGGCGCATCGAGGTGGTCGATTTCCCGGCCTTCATCATCATCGACGACAAGGGCAACGACTTCTTCAAGGAATTGAATCTGGGTTGATTGCGGTCGGCCTCGACGGGTTTTCCAGGGGCTGGGTCTCCGTCAGCATCGACGGCGACCAGCGCACGATTTCCTTTCACAGCGATGTCGCGGACGCGCTTTCGCGTCCGTTCGATCGTGCCGGGATCGATATCCCGATCGGCATGACTGATGACGGGGAACGCGATTGCGACCTGCTCGCCCGCGCACGGCTGCGCCCGCACACTTCGCGCGTCTTCACCGGCGCGCGGCGCTGGCTGTGGCAGGAGTTTCAAGACCCCGACAGGGCGAACAAGGAAGCGAGGCGCCGCGGCCAGACCGCCGTCTCACGCCAACTCTGGCACCTCGGCAAGAAGATCATGGAGGTCGATGCGTTCGTCCGTGTGAACGCCGCACGCGACATCCGCGAGGTTCATCCCGAACTGGTGTTCCTGCGACTGAACGGCGGCGCGCGGCTGCCGCGCAAGAAATCGGAGGAGGGCGATACGCTCCGCCGCAGGCTGCTCAAGCGATCAGGCTTTCACGACATCGATCGCTGGCTCACCGAGACGCGGATCGGCAGCGGCGCAAAGCGCGACGATGTGCTGGATGCCTGCGCGGTGGCGCTGGCTGCCCATGAACCAAGCGGCTGCGTTCCCGAGGGACCGCAGCCGCTAGATGGACATGATCTGCCGATGCAGATCTGGTTCTAGAAAATCGCGCTTACGCGCGCGAGCCGGTGAAGGGGAAGCTGCCCATCGGGCCGATGCCCATCTCGCCGGAGATGCCGTCGCCGGCGACCTTGCCGGTGAATTCGAGCGTCAGCGGCATCGGGTTGGTGATGGAAACCTTCCAGGCGACGTCATCGCCGTTCACGGTGCCGTCGAAGATTTCGGTGGAGTTGCCCTCGGCGCCCTGAGTGCCGGTGAGCGTACCGCCCGAGCTGGCCAGCGACAGCGTCGCCTTGCGCTCGCCCATCGGCGTCGTCATCGTGAGATTCCAGTTACCGTCCACCGCCATTGATGTCTCCCCTCGAGATGTAAAGCGTGCGGGCGGTATAGCCCATCTTGCAGCTTGCGCCTAGTTGGCGGCTGCGGCGATCAGGCGCGGGCGGCGGCGCGCAGCCGGTTGTCGACCAGGAAGCGGAAGGCGACATACTGGATCGCGAAGGCGACGATCTTGGCGCCGAGCAGCACCACCGACACGTAGAACGCCCACAGCTTGATGTCGCCGGTGGCTGCGATCGCAATGGTGCCGGCGGCGAGGATGAACATCAGCCCGGCCCAGGCATAGCCGGCGAGGGTGGCGTATTCCGGAATAGTCTCGGCCACGATCGGCGGCAGATAGCGCAGCATCCAGCCGCGCTTCAGCATGATCGCGCCGATCGCGATGTGGCCGATCGCGGGCTTCGCCAGCACGAAGCGCGGATCGTTGGTGAGCAGCGTCGCGCCGCCCAGCACGATCACCAGCCCAAGGCTCGCCCAGGTCATGTAGCCGAGCGCCTGTCCCATCACGCGCGCATAGATCACTTGCGCGATTGCGCCCGCGATCGCAACGCCGGTAGCGATCAGGACATTGTCGGTGACGAGATAGACCACCAGGAACACGATGGTGGAGAGGAAGTCGCTCGCGAGCCTGGCAAAAACGCTCTTCATCGTCGTGGTTTCCGTTTGCTCTGACGTGGTGATTGTTCTGGTCGTATGACCGCAGCGTTCAGTGCGACGGCAGCGCGGCAGCCGGCGGCGCGCCGTACTTGGCCGCGCGATACTGCGGATACCAGCGGGTGAAGCCGACCGCGGCGTTGCGCGCGGCGAAGGCAACCAGCAGACCCGTCCACAGCGGCAGCGCCGGCACATAGAGCACCGCGATGTTGCTGATCAACATCAGCAACGTCGCTGCGGTCCAGGCGCCGGTGATCAGGTAGTTGGCATAGAGGAAGCCGGGCTGCTTCGCGGTCTCGGCATCGACCTGCTCGAGCGCATATTGCCGCGTGAAGGGATGGCCGATCAGGATCGAGCCGAACGACACCGCGAGGATACCGGCATCGACCGCTATCTTCACGGCGATCATGCTTGCCGTCGCATCGACGAAGGTGAGGTAGAAGCCGACCGCGGTGAATACGAGCACCGAGCCGACGCCGAGGCTCTTGATGCTGCGGCCGTGCGCGATATCGAAC
This sequence comes from Bradyrhizobium sp. CER78, assembly GCF_029846235.1. Classification (GTDB taxonomy): domain Bacteria; phylum Pseudomonadota; class Alphaproteobacteria; order Rhizobiales; family Xanthobacteraceae; genus Bradyrhizobium. Next base: position 456,811 of record NZ_JARVWP010000002.1, on the reverse strand, counting down.
GCGATGACGCCAAGGCAGATCAGTGCGGCAGCGAGCAGGCTCACCGTGGCCGAGGTCACCAGCATCAGTGTGGCGAAGGCGCCGTAGGGAGCGAGGATCAGGAAGATCGTCATTGGGAGCCTCGAGGGCTGATCTTTACAACGTAAAGATAGCCTAGAGGCGGGCAAGGAGAGCGTCAAGCGAAATCTTTACAGTGTCAAAATCGTGAAGCAGCGAAGGAAAACTGAGAAATGACAATGAAATAGGGCGCCTACGCTCACGTGGATGCCCGGCACGCGGCCGGGCATGATGAGCGGAGAGATTAGTGGCCTTCACGTCTGGGACGATTGAGTGCTACTCCGCCCCCACCCAATTGCCGTGGAAGCCATCCGGCACGCGGTGGCCGAGATGGACCAGCGCGGTCGGGCCCGCCTCGACATCCTGCGCGTTGAAGACAGCGAGGTCGCTGCGGTTCTCGCGGGCACGCCAGACCACCGCGAGCAGCCAGCCGTCGCCTTCCGCGGCGTCCGCGCCGCGCTCGACGAACACCGGCTCGGAGATCGTATCACCGGCAGGCAGCAGATAATGGCCGAGCCGTTTGCCCTTTCCGTCGACATGCACGATGCCCGACAGCGCACCGAACATCGGTAGATCAGGGTTGGCGCAGGCGTACCAGCCGTGATTGCTCGCGAGTCCGGCGCGGCGATCGTCGACGCGGGGGAATTCACCGGTGAGATCGTCGAGATAGGTTTGCGTGAAGCGATCGGTGTTGCCGGAAAGGTCGAAAGTCCAGCGACAATAGCGCGCCCGGTTCTTCTTCGGATCGGTCGGCGAGCCGTCGGGATGGTTGAACAGCGGTGCTTCCTCGAACTGCATCACGTCGGCAATGATGCGGTTGCCGTCTTCCCACGCATTCATGACATGGAAGACGTAGCAGGTCTCGGCGCGGAACCAGATGATGTCCTTCGATGCGCCGTTGCGCTTCATCACGCCGACATAGGCGCCTTTCTCCGGCTCCCAGGCGTAGGGCGCCTGTCCGCGCATCGCGCGTTGCATGCTGCCGGTGATCGGCAGGATCGGAAACAGCACGTGGTTCTCGGTGACGATGAAGTCGTGCACCATGCTGGCATAGGGCGCCTCGAAGCGCTCGAACCGCGTCACCACGCCGGATGCGCTCACCGCGCCGTACGACAGCGCCGGCGTCAGCGGACCCGCGGCGTTGTAGCCGAAGAACACCATCTCGCCGGTAACCGGATCGATCTTTGGATGCGCTGAGAACGGGCCGGAGATTGCGCCCTTGTAGTCGCAATAGCCGAGGCGATTGAGCGTGCCGGGTTCGATTTCGGTCGGCAGATGGCTCTCGACGAGCGCGAGCAGCTTGCCGCCATGGTAGATGATGTTGGTGTTGGCGACGCAGCCGTCGGTGGTGATCGTCTCCGGCGCGTCCGCCAGCTTGCGGCCGAAGCCGCCGAACAGCGCGCGGCCGGCGTCGTGCTCGGCCTGCCATTTCGCGGTGCGGACCCAGCGGTTGCGGTAGCTGGCGCGGCCGTTCTCGAGACGGAAGGCGTGCAGCATGCCGTCACCGACGAACCAGTGCGCGCCGGGGACCTCGAACTGCGGATTGGGGCCGTTGCGGTAGAGCGTGCCGTTGAGTTCGCGCGGCAACTCGCCGGTGACCTTCAGGAACGGCGCATCGGCTTCAAACGGGATCGGCGCCAGATTGGACCGCGCCGTGTTCGAGGTGACCTGGTCGAGCATTCGCATCTCCCTGCATTATGATCTTTACATCGTAAAGATATCACTAGGGATCACACCTTCGATCGTCAAGCAAAATCTTTACAGTGTAAAAATTGCGACATATAACGGCGTCATGGCAAGATTATCCAAGGAAAACAAAGCGACTCGCCCGGTGCGGGCTCCGACGCGCCGGGTTGCGCGGGTAGCTGCGGACCGTCCGGCGTCGCGGCGCCGGGCCAATGACACGCCGTATCATCACGGCGATCTGCATGAGGCGCTGCTCAAGGCCGCCGAGCGCGTGCTCGAGCGTGACGGGCTGGCGGGACTGACATTGCGCGCGGTGGCGCGCGAGGCCGGTGTGTCGCACGCGGCTCCCACGCATCATTTCGGCGATCTCACCGGATTGCTCAGTGAACTCGCCGCGATCGGTTTCCGGCAATTCGGCCTCGCGATGGCCGCTGCAGACGCTTCGGCGACCGCGCCGTCCGAGAAAGGGGTGGCGAGCGCCAAGGCTTATGTCGCCTATGCTCAGGCGCATCCCGGCATGTATGGGCTGATGTTCCGCAGCGAGCGCCTCGATCATTCGCGGCCCTCGCTGCACGAGGCGTCCGAAGCATCGTTCGCAGGGCTGACCCGCGGCGTCGGTGCCAGCCGGCATGAGCAGATTTCCAAGGAGCAGCTTACGCTGGATCAGGCTGCCGCGATCGCATCCGCCTGGTCGCTGGTGCATGGTTTCACCATGCTGCTGCTGGACGGACGCCTCAAGACGATTCTGGATCGAGCGCCCGAAGGCACATCGGTGGAGACGTTGTTGACCGCGATGCTGCGTTTGTCCGCGGGCCGCTCGGCGCGGCCCTAGCGTTTTGTCAGCGACGTGGTGCGGCCGCTCTGGCCGATCGTCTTCACCTTGTCCGCGCCGCATTTGAAATCGCGGGCGAAATCGTCGGCGGCCTGCCGCGCCAGCTCGTTGGCGTTGGGATTGGCCGCGACGTCGACATAGGCGACATGACAGACATCGCCCGGCGGCAGCCGCGTCACCGCGAGCATCGTCCGTGAGACCGGGCCGCCGCGCTTGTCCTGCTCGCTGTTGTCGGCGATCTGCCAGCGCTGGATGATCGCGAAGGGTTTGCTGCCGGCGGCACGCCATTCGACCGTATCTCCGGTCGAACTGAACGGGCCGAACCAGGCCTGCGCCGCCGGTTCCTTCGCCGCAGCCGCGCGGTTTCGGCCGACCGAAACCACTTCGCGCAGATCGCCCTCGTTGATCAGCACCACGAGGCCGGACTTCCCCGGGCAGACCCGCGTGGTGCTGCCGTCCTCCTCGTTGGGCTTGCCGATCATCCGGCAGGCCTTCGGCGCGGTCGAGGTGTAGCTGCTGCTGATCGTCTCAGAGGCAGCCTGACCGGGATTTGCGCAAGCCAGCGCCATAACGGCTGTTGCAAAAGCAAGGTATTTCATCGGGGGAAACCCGCGATCCGGACGTTACTTTGTGTCTGACATATGCAATCTGGGGAAGGTTCAACAGACATGCCGGAAACACCTGACAGGCGCGCGGAATCGTCCTAGAAGGGCGGCTTCGCAACTTTGTCGCGTGCGCCCCGGCGTGCCGTAGCCTCGATCATCATGCCCGCATCATTATCGCACAAGCCCTATCGCGTTGGTCGTTCCCGTACCGGCCTTGGCCTTTTCGCCACCAAGCCGATCAAGAAAGGCACCAAGATCATCCGCTATTTCGGGCCGTTGCTCGACTCGAAGAAGAAGGATGAGGACGCGATCGAGAACAAATACCTGTTCGAGCTCACCAACCGCTGGACCATCGACGGCTCGATCCGCGAGAACGTTGCCCGCTACATCAACCACGCCTGCAGGCCGAACGCGGAATCCGACGTCAAGCCCCGCAAGCGCAAGGTGTTCATCCGCGCCATCAAGGACATCGAGCCGGGCGACGAGATCAATTACGATTACGGAACCGACTATTTCAAAGCCTATCTGAAGCCGATCGGCTGCAAATGCGATGCCTGCGAGAAGAAGCGCAAGAAGAAGCGCGCGGAGGCGAGGGCGGAGCGGCTGCGGCTGAAGGAAAAGGCCGAACGGAAGGCCAAGCGCGAGGCCGAGAAGCTTGCCGAGACGCGGGCCAGGCAGAGGAAGGCAAACGCGAAGAAGGTCGCCAAGGCAAACGGCAAGGCTCCTAACGGCAAGGCTCCTAACGGCAAGGCTCCTAACGGCAAGGCCGGCAACGGCAAGACCCTGAATGGCAAGGCCCTGAACGGCAAGCACCTCAACGGCCACACCCTGACGGCCGCAGCCGGCAAGCGCGTGGTCCCTTCAAAGCGCGGCGCCGCGCGCGTGCTGCAGGCCTGAGTCCCAAGACCGATCCTGTTCGACGATCGTCATGACGCGCGCGCCGGATGGCGCGCGGGCCGTGGCAGATAGGCGCATTCGGCGAGCGTGGTTCCGTCGAGCTCGCGCATGAAGGCCTCGCGCGCCGCGGCGAGCCTTGCCTTCAGCCTGCAGCGCGGCAGCAGCACGCAATCTCCGCCATCCTCCCTGAAGCATTCGACCAGCGCGCTGCCGCCTTCCAGCGCCCGGACCACTTGCCCGAGGGTGATGGTCTCCGCCGGCCGCGCCAGCGAAAATCCGCCGCCCGCACCGCGCTGGGTCGCGATGAAGCCGGCCTCGGCAAGGTCGCGCACCACCTTGGCGAGGTGATTGCGGGAAATGCCGAACTCGGCCGCGATTTCGCTGGTGGCGAACGACCGATCCGGCTCGCCGGCCAGCCGCATCAGGGCGCGGAGCCCAAAATCCGTGAACGAAGTCAGGCGCATGGAAGCCCTTCGAAATCAGCACTTGGCGGATCAGCTATAGCAATCTAAATAGGTATTTGAAATGCATATTTAGGATATGAGCGATGACAGGAGCAGAGCGCCGCGAGCAGATCACCGCCGAGATCGTCGCGCGGACCGGGATCACCGAGGCCATGATCGCGCAGCTGGTGCACGCCTTCTACGCAAGGGTGCGCAAGGACCCGATGATCGGGCCGGTGTTCGAGGCGAGGATCAGCAATTGGGAGCCGCATCTGGCCCAGATGTGTGCGTTCTGGTCGTCGGTCGCCCTGATGACCGGGCGCTATCACGGCACGCCGATGGTCAAGCATATGCCGCTGCCGATCGATGCCGCGCATTTCGATCGCTGGCTCGAATTGTTCGAGGCGACCGCGCAGGAGCTGTGCCCGCCGGTCGCGGCGGAGCATTTCATCGAGCGCGCGCGGCGCATCGCCTCCAGCCTCGAGATGGGGGTCGCCAGCGGGCAGGGCGTGATGCTGGCGGTCGGCGAACGTTACAGGCGCGATCCCCCGTCGTCATTCCGGGGCTCGCGAAGCGAGAGCCCGGAATCCATCGGGCCATAGTTCCAGCAGCACAATGGATTCCGGGCTCGCGCCAAGAGGCGCGCCCTCAGGTGCGCAATTGCGCACCGGGGAATGACGAGATTGAGCAATCCATCCCGCTTGCCAAGACATGGATCGCTTCGCTCGCAATGACGGTCGCTGTTACGCCGTCACCGCACCCTCACTCCTCCGCAACCCGACATATTGCAGCTCGGCGAACACACCGGTGGCGATCGCCTGGGCGAGGATCACGATCGTGCCGAAGAGGTTCGGCGACACCGCGCCCGACAGCAGCAGCGCGATGCTGGCGAGCGTCCAGGCCGCGTTGCCGGCGACCACGAGGATCACAGGGCCCTTCGGCAGCGAGGTTCGCGCGCCGAGCCAGCCGACCAGCGCGGTGTAGGCGATCAGGAATAGCCCGGTCTCGCGCAGCAGCGCTTCCGGCAGACCGAGCAGCGAGGCCAGCGCGCTGGTGTCGAGCACCATCGCCAGGGCGGATATGCCGCTGAACACGGCATCGGCAAGCAAAGCGCGGCGCAGCAGCTGGGACGAGTGGATCATGGCAGCATCTCCTCTGGTTTGGGAAGGGGTGGTCAGCGGAACAGGGACTGCAGCTGACGCCACAGCCGAGGCGGGCACAGCGCCTTGCCGACCCTCATCTCGACCGCGTAGACCTGCGCGAACACGAACAGGCCGGTCGCATGCACGAGCGGCTGGGGCATGTTGAGCGAGCGCGCGACCAGCCAGGTGGCCAGATGGATCAGCCACGGGAGCAGGACGGCGAAGGCGCGGATAAGGGACAGCATCAGCATGGTCATCTCCTGTGCCGTGGAAGATGAGCCGCCCTGCGCGCCAATTCGATTACCTCGGACGTAAAAAATTGGCTTGTTCGAAGGTGCTCGACGTCGTTCGCGCGGCCGGACCCGAACAGAACGAGCAAAGCGGGCTCCAAGCTCTGACGTGGTCGGTGACGCCCTGCGGGTCGATGCGTTGACCGTCCCTCGTCCCGGCATGATCAACGATATGGAATGGACGGAAGTCGACTGGGATGCCAAGCGCTGGGCCATTCCCGCGGTGAAGATGAAAACCGGATGGGACCACGTCGTGCCGCTGTCGCGGCAGACTCTTGCGATCCTGCGGCGCGTGCAACAGATCACAGGCAACCGGCGCTACGTGTTCGCTTGTGCCCAAGACGCGCCACTGTCGAGCAGAACGCTATGTCAGCGGCTGCGCGCGCTCGGCCTTGATACCAAGGCCGAGCATTGCGCACATGGTTTCCGCACGACCTTCTCGACCCTTTGCCACCATGAGGAGATCGAGGAAACCAAGGTATGGGACAGCGACATCATCGAGTTGCAATTGGCACATCTCGAAAGCAATTCAGTCAAGGCGACCTACAAGCGGCACGGCCCCCTTGCACTTATCGGTTCGCGCACGAAGTTGATGCAGCATTGGGCGGACCGGATCGATGGCTTTGCCGATCCAAAAATGATTGTGCCGGTCGAGGCAATCCGCGAAGGCTCGCAAACCAGCTAAGCTAGGCCAGTCTTCATGTGCCCGGTTCAATGCGGGGAAGGCTCATGTGATAGGCGTCGATGGAATCGGCATCGACCATGGTCTGCCCGCCCATCTTGTAGGCGATGATTTTCTTTTCCTTGATTAACTCATAGGCCTTGGTCCGGCCAAAGTCGCCGCGCTCCAGCGCCTTCTTCAACGGGATCAGGTTCCGTTTCTAGCGGGGCTCATCGAGAATCGCCATGTGTCCACTCCTGGCCGGTCGTCACCGCACGAAAGTTGTGGCGACAGTGCGGTCTCGCGCAGCCAACTGCAGCGTGCGCTTCCACCCGCCACTTTACGTTCAAAGCCGCCTGCCGCTCCAGCGAAGGTAACGAATGCCTGGGGCATTGTGGGGGGAGCCAAAGGAGCCGAGGATCATCGTAGCCAGTGAGATCGGATATGAACATAGCGATCATTTTCAATTGACCGGGTTTCACTTTGGGCTGATCACGTGGGTAATGATCGATGAAGCCGTCCCTTGTTGCCTTAGCTCGCTCAATCTCGCCAATGATGGATTGGAGCGAGAGCTTAGTTTTTCAACTGATTAGAAGGCGCGTGTGCACGACGTGTACACCGGGAGATCAAGAAAAGTCTCATCCTATCCCGTATGTCTCCTCGCGTGGCCTCGGGACCGACGCTGCGACGGACCGGACAGTGTGGTTGGTTGCGGAAATGCTCAAGGCCGGTATCAGCGGGGTAAAGCCGAAGGGCGGCATGAGGTATTGACCGTTGCTGACCAAGGTCCAGCAATCCGCGAGATCGTCAGTCAATCGAATTTTCCTGCAGCGCTTGATCGACCGCCTCGACCAGCAGATCGGTGTGCTCCATGCCGAACGTCAGGGGCGGACGAATCTTCAGCACATTCGCGCTGGGACCGGCCGCGCTAATCAGAACATGCCGTCTGCGCATTGCATTGACCAGTTTCGTCGTCTCACCCGCGGCGGCCGAGTCGCCGCGGCGGAGCTCGACACCGATGAAGAGACCAGCACCTCGAACCTCCGCCACGAGTTCATGCCGCGCGCGGAGCGCGGTGAGCCGCTCGCGCAAATAAGTGCCGGTGCGCCTGGCGTTCTCGACCAGGCTTTGCCGCTCGATTACGTCGAGCACGGCCATGCCGGCGGCGGCGGACACGGGGTTGCCGCCAAAGGTGTTGAAATAGCGTGAGCGCGCGCCGAATTCCTTCAGCAACTCCGGTCGTGCCGCCATCGCCGCGATCGGATGGCCGTTACCCATCGGCTTGCCCATCGTGACCATGTCGGGGACCACGCCGTGGCGGGCAAAGCCCCACATGCCCTCGCCACAGCGACCAAAGCCGGGCTGCACCTCGTCGGCGATGAACAGCGCGCCGGCCGCACGCGCGGCCTCCACCGCCGGCCGCAGGAAGCCCGGCGGATCGGCGAATACGCCGTCGCTGGAGAAGATCGTGTCGACCAGCAGCGCGGCCGGGCGAATGCCGCTGAGTGCCATATCTTCCAATGCGGCACGGACGTGGCTTGCGAAGACCTCACCGGTTTGATCGCCCGCGGACTGCGGCGCGGGCACCAGCCGGACATGGGGGGCGGTCGGCTCGGGCAGGCCGAGCGACGGCGACAGTTCGGCGAGCGCGCCGGTGACGCCGTGATAGGCGGTCCGGGTGACGACGACGCCGGTTCCGCCGGTGCAGGTGCGGGCGACGCGGAGCGCCAGATCGTTGGCCTCGCTGCCGGTGCAGGTGAACATCACCTGGCCGAGCTCGGCCGGAAAGGTCGCGAGCAGTCGCTCGGCATAGTCGAGGATCGCCTCGTGCAGATAGCGGGTGTGGGTATTGAGCACCGCGGCCTGCCGCGCTATCGCCTCGATCACATGCGGATGGCAATGGCCGACGCAGGCGACGTTGTTGTAGGCGTCGAGATAGCGGTTGCCTGCGGCGTCATACAGCCAGACACCTTCGCCGCGCACGACATGCACCGGCTGCTCGTAGAATAACCGGTAGGCGGGGCCGAGCAGGCGGTTGCGGCGCGCGATCAGCTGCTGGGTCGAGGTGTCGGCCGGCATTGTGTCACTCTCCCTGACAGGCACGCTCGATCTGCTGCGTGGCCTGTGTTCGCGTCAGTGTCGCGATCCGGGCGAGCCGGGCCGACGCCTGCTTGTTGTTGCGCAGAATATACGCGCTGTTCTCCGGATAGCGAGCGGCCCTGATATGGCTGATCACGATGGTCATGACCATGCGGGTCGCGATCAGGTCAAACAGGATATGGCGCTCGCGCTCTTCGAGCGGCGAGACCGCATGATAGGCCGCAATCAGATCGAGCGCCGGCGCCAGTGGATCTTCGCCGTCGGTCACCTGATAGGCTGCCGCGATCGCGAGGTCATTGATGCGCGCCGTCGCCGTCATGTCGCCGAAATCAATGATGCCGCAGACGCGCCTCTGTGAGTCCGCGTCGACGACGATGTTGTGCGGATTGAGATCGTTGTGCAGCGGCTGCTGTGGAAGTTGCGCCAATAAGGGCACGGCGTCGGCCTCGAAATGATCGAGGACGCGTTCGACCAGTCCGCGCTGGGCGGGCGGCACCGCGCCGAGCAGCGGCCGCAGCTCGGCGGCATGCTGGATGTCCCAGAGCAATTTGTGGTTTGCGCCGAGATGAACGAAGTCGCGCAGCGCAACGGCGAGCCGTGCCGCGCAGCGGCCGACATCTCCGCGCAAGGCCGCCGACGGCGGCGCCTGATGCATCGGCGTTCCAGCGAGGAACGTCAGCAGCCGCATGACCCTCGCCGAGCCGTCGTCGAAGCCGATCTCGAGCTCGGCAGCGCCATTCCGCGCGGAGACGATGCGCGGAATCGGTAGCAGCGGATCACGGACCGCGACGTGCCGCAGCGCCTCGGTCTGCAGATTGGTGACGGCCCGATCTTCGTCGGGATTGGCGATCTTGAGGACGTATTCGCATCCATCTGGTGCGCACAGCCGGAAATTCTGGTCGCGCTCGCTGTCGAGCCGGCGGATGTCGGCCGACAGGCCGTAATGCTCCATGACAAGCGCCTGCGCTCGCGCCTCCGCAATCGGCCCGGCGGCGCGCAGCCCGTCGAGCGGGTGCGCGGCATCGGCGGACGAACGGGGGTTCTGCATCTGACGCTGCTCCGTATCGCAATCAATAGCCGCGTGCGCGGTCGATCGCATGCGGGGGACGCCGTCCGGCGCGGATCGCGTCCGCCGTGTTGGCAAGCGTCGTCGCAACGGCGCTGACGCTGACGTCGCTCGCGTCATGCGGCGTGATGGCGATCTGCGGATGATGCCAGAACGGATGGGCCGAAGGCAACGGTTCGGTCGCGAACACGTCGAGCGCAGCTCCAGCCAGCTGACCGCTGTCGAGTGCTGCGAGCAGATCGGCTTCCACCAGATGCTCGCCGCGGCCAACCTGGATCAGATAGCCGCCGCGGCGCATCTGGCCGAACAGATCGCCATTGAGGATGTTGCGCGTCTCTGGTGTCAACGGCAGCAGATTGACCAGCACCTCGGTGTCGCCGAGCATTGCGGCAAGACCGGTGGGCCCGTGGAAACTCCGGCTCGCCGATGAAATCGCCTTGGCGGTCCGGCTCCAGGACATCACCGGAAAGCCGAGATGGGCGAGGTCGACGGCGACGCGCCGGCCGATCTCGCCATTGCCGAGGATGCCGACGGGCACATCCTGTGTGCGCCGCTGCGCGCGGCGTTGCCAGATTCGATCGCGCTGCTGGGCGCTGAAGGCGGCAAAGCCGCGCTGATGCCCGATCGCATGCCAGGCGATGAAGCCCGACATCATCTGTCCCTGTCCGGGATCGACCACGCGCACCACGTCGACGCCGGGCGGGAGGCTCGGGCAGGTCATGATGTTGTCGACGCCGGCGGCGATCGAGCACACCGCCTGCAGATCGGGATAGCGTTCGAACGCGTCGTCGGGGGGATGCCAGGCCAAAGCGAGCCGGACATCCGCGGCATCGCCGGCGTGATCGACCACCTCGATGTGCGGCGCGATGCGCGCGAGCTCCGCACCGTAATAGCCGCGCAGATCGAGGCTGCTGCTGATCAGGGCACAACGCATGGTTCAGGCCGCACGCGATGAGGAGATCTGCCCGGGCACCGCGGCGAGCAGCTCGCGGGTGTAGGGATGCTCGGGCGTCGAGAACAGCGCGGCGGTCGGCTTCAGCTCGACGATCGCGCCGCGCTGCATCACCGCGATCCGGTCGCAGATTTGCGCCGCCACCCGCAGATCGTGGGTGATGAACAGCATCGACAGGCCGAGCCGCGCCTTGAGGTCTTCCAGCAGGTTCAGCACCTGCGCCTGCACGGAGACATCGAGCGCCGAGACGGCTTCGTCGGCGACAATGATTTCCGGCTCGAGCGCAAGTGCGCGGGCGATGCCGATGCGCTGGCGCTGGCCACCTGAGAATTCGTGCGGATAGCGTTCCATCGCGCTGGCATTGAGCCCGACGAGACCGAGCAGCTCAGCGGCACGCTGACGCGCGACCGCCGGATCGGTGCCGTGGGCGATCGGCCCGTCGGCGATGATGTTGCCGACCTTGCGCCGCGGATTGAGCGAGGCGAACGGATCCTGGAAGATCATCTGGATGCGGCTGCGTTCCTTGCGCAGCGCGCGGCCGGCGACGCGGGTGAAATCGGTGTCGCCGAGGCGGACCGTGCCCTGGTCCGGCTCGATCAGGCGCATCACGAGGCGGGCGACGGATGACTTGCCGGAGCCGGATTCGCCGACCAGGCCGACGGTCTCGCCTTGCAGGATGTCGAAATTGACCTCGTTCGCGGCGCGTACCCGCCGCTCCGGCTGGAACCAGCCGCCGCCGCTGACATAGGTCTTGTCGAGACCGATCACCTCGACCGCCTTGGCGCGATCCGCAAGCGGCGCACGCGGCGGCGGCTGCATCGAGGGCACCGCCGCAAGCAGCGCGCGCGTGTAGGCATGCTGGGGGCGCCGCAACACGTCGTCGGCCGCGCCCTGTTCGACCACCTTGCCGTGCTGGAGCACGACGACGCGGTCGGCGATATCGGAGACGACGCCGAAATCGTGGGTGATGAACATGACCGCCATGTTGCGGCGGCGCTGCAAGTCGCGGATCAGCTCGAGGATCTGCGCCTGTGTGGTGACGTCGAGCGCGGTGGTCGGCTCGTCGGCCACCAGCACGGCCGGCTCCAGCGCCAGCGCCATCGCGATCATCGCGCGCTGGCGTTGGCCGCCGGACAGCTGATGCGGGTAGGCGCGCGCCGAACGCTCGGGCTCGGGCAGGCCGACCTCGCGCAGCAGCTGCAATGCCTTCTGCTTGCGTTGCCGGGGCGTCAACAGATTGTGCGCCTCGAACATTTCGGCGATCTGATCGCCGATCCGCATCAACGGATTGAGCGCGGTCATCGGCTCCTGGAAGACCATTGCGATATGACGGCCGCGAAGCGCGAGCCAGCCGGTGTCGTCGAGCGTGAGCAGGTTTCGGCCGTCATACGCAATCTCGCCGGCCTCGCGGATGATGGTGTTCGGCAACAGCCCCATCAGCGCATGCGCGCACATCGATTTGCCGGAGCCGGACTCGCCGACCACGCAGAGGATCTTGCCGGGTACGAGATCGAAGGAGACGCCGTCGACGGCGTAGGGGCGGTCGGAGCCCGGCGGTAGCGCGAGCTTCAGATTCTTGATCGAGACGACGGGTGCGGCTGACATGCGTCAACGTCCTTCCTTGTTGAGGCGCGGATTGAACGCGTCGTTGAGCCCTTCGCCGATCAGGTTCAGCGCCAGCACCGAGAGCAGGATCGCGATGCCGGGGAACAGGGTGATCCACCAGGCTTGGCGGATCACGGTGCGGCCGGCGCCGACCATGTAGCCCCAGGACATCAGATTCGGATCGCCAAGGCCGAGAAAGGAGAGCGAGGATTCCAGGAGGATCGCGGTCGCGACCATCAGCGAGGCCAGCACGATGACCGGCGACAGCGCGTTGGGCAGGATCTCGCGCCAGATGATCCAGCTGTGGCTCTGTCCGGTGACGATCGCAGCCTGGACATATTCGCGGGTGCGCAGCGACAGCACCTCGCCGCGGACCAGGCGGGCGACCGGCGGCCAGCTTACGATCGCGATCGCCAGCACGATCGAGACGATCGAGGGCTGCAGGATCGCGACCAGCACGATGGCGAGCGCGAAGCTCGGCACGGTCTGAAAGAATTCGGTGAAGCGCATCAGGACGTCGCCGACCTTGCCGCCGAAATAGCCGGCGAGGGCGCCGACGGGAATCCCGACCGCGAGCGCGGCCATGGTCGAGACCAGGCCGACCAGCAGCGAGACGCGGGCGCCATAGATGATGCCGGCGAGCACGTCGCGGCCGAGCGCATCGGTACCGAGCGGCAGGCCGGGCACCGTGAATGGCGGCAGGAACGGCCGCTGGACCATGCGCCAGGGCGAGGTCGGAAACAGCAGCGGGCCGAAGATCGCGATCGCGATCGCAAGCAGCAGGATCGTAAGCCCGATCACGCCGCCGGGATTGCGCAGCATGGTACGCCAGAACTTGCTCATGAGGCGAACTCGATGCGGGGATCGACCGCGCGGTAGATCAGGTCGGTGATCAGGTTGAAGGCCAGTACCATCGCCGAGCACACCACGAATACGCCGAGCAGCAGATTGTAGTCGCGCTGCAGCAGCGCCTCGTACATCAGCCGGCCGATGCCGGGCCAGGCGAACACGGTCTCGGTGAGCACGGCGCCGCCGACCAGCGTTCCGGCCTGCAAGCCCGCTAGCGTCACCACCGGCAGCAGCGCGTTGCGCAGCACATGGCGGCGCTGGATCACGGCGTCGCGCAGGCCCTTGGCGCGCGCGGTCTTGACGAAGTCATGCCGCTTCACCTCGAGCATCGAGGCGCGGGTCATGCGGGCGTAGGTGGCCATGAAGAACAGGCCCATCGTCGTCGCCGGCAAGATCAGATGGGCGCCGACGTCGAACACATGGGCGAGACCGGTGTAATTGGCACCGACGGTCTCGTAGCCGAAGCTCGGCAGCCAATCCATCGCGACCGAAAACAGCAGGATCGCCATCAGCGCCACCCAGAACAGCGGCGTGGCGTAGAAGATCAGCGCCAGGATCGTGATCGCAGTATCGGCCCAGGTGCCGGCAAAGCGTGCGGCCAGCGTGCCGAACAGGACGCCGAGCAGCAGCGAAATCACGAAGGCCGTGACGGTCAGCAGCAGCGTCGCCGGCAGTCGCTCGGCGATCAGCTTGGCGACCGGCATCTGTTGGCGGAACGAGAAGCCGAGATCGAGCGTCACGATGCCCTTGACGTAGCGGTAGAGCTGGACCGGCAGCGGCTGATCGAGCCCGAACTTCTCGCGCAATTGGGTGACGAAGATCTTGTCGCTGGCGCCGGCCTCACCCGCCATCACCATCGCCGGGTCGCCCGGCGCCATGCGGATCAGCATGAAGTTGAAGACCACAATCGCGAGCAGCACGACCACGGCCTTGGCAAGTCGCTGGGCAATGAAAGAGAGCATGGCTGAGGTCGTTGCGTTCGAGGAAACGGCAGAAACCGCGGCGCTGGATGGCGCCGCAGCGGGATACGTCGTTACTTGTCGAGCCAGGCGTCGCGGAAGCCGTCGTTGACGCCGATCGCCGTCGTGACGAGGTTCTTGACGTTGCAACGGGTGATGGTCGGGAACTGGAGCTCGAGCTGCCAGGCCACCGGCACGTCGTCGGTCAGGATCTTCTGCGCCTTGAGGTAGATGTCCTCGCGCTTGGAGTCGGGGAAGGCGGTGGCGCCGTCGGCGAACAGCTGATCGATCTCGGGGTTCGAATAGCCTTCGACGTTGTTGAACGGCGAGCCCTTGGAGATCTGGCTCGAGATGTAGTTGCGGCCGACGCCGAGCGCGGGATCGCCATACTGATAGAGATAGGTGAAGGCGATGTCGTAATCCCAGTCGGCGACCTTCTGGTTCCAGCCGGGCACATCGGTTGCGATCATCTCGACATTGATGCCGACGTCCTGCAGGTTCTGCTTCACGGCTTCAGCCCAGCGCTGCCAGGTTTCGCCATAGGGCAACGGCAGCAGGCGGACCTTCTCGCCCTTGTAGCCGGCCTCCTTCAGCAGCGCCTTGGCCTTGGCCGGGTCGTAGTCGTAGGTGGTGACCTTGTCGGTGTAGTACTTGATCGTGGAAGCCGATGGGCCGGTCGCGACCTTGGCGAGGCCGTTCCAGATCACGTCCTTGGCGAAGTTGCGATCGATCGCATACATCAGCGCCTGGCGGAATTTCTTGTTCGCGGTCGGGCCCTGCCGGTTATTGAGCCACAGCCACGAATGCGGGCTGAAGAATTCCCAGCCGGCGCCGGTGACGCAAACATTCTTCAGCTTGGTGAGGCGCGGCACATCGAAATTCTCGACTGAGCCGCCGGGCAGCACGTCGACCTTGCCGGTCTCGAACGCCACCGCGCGCGCGGCGGCGTCGGGGATCACGTGCCAGTAGATCTCGTCGAGATGAGGTAGGCCCTTGATGTAGTAGTTCGGATTCTTGACCAGGCGGATGAACGAGCCCTTCTGCCATTCCTTGAACATGAAGGGGCCGGTACCAACAGGGGTGTTGTTCGCCGGATTGGTCTTGTAGTCGGTGCCTTCGTAGATGTGCTTGGGGATCATCGGCAGCGAGCCGACCTCGAAGATGCCGAGGAACGGGCCGAACGGCTGCTTCAGCGTGAAAACGACGGTGTAGTCATCGGGCGTCTCGACCTTGTCGAGCTGGGCGAGATTGCCGCGGGCGCGCGGGTGGGTCTGCTTGAGGAAATCGATCGAGAACGCGACGTCGGCCGAGGTGAACGGCTTGTCGTCGTGCCAGGTGACGCCCTTGCGCAGCTTGAACGTGTAGATCTTGCCGTCCTCGCTGACGCTCCAGCTTTCGGCGAGGCCTGGCAGCGGCTCGAGCTTCGGCGAGTAGCGCAGCAGGCCTTCATAGATGTTGCCGGCCACCATCTGCGTCGGGCCGTTCTGCACGAGGCCGACCATCAGGCCCGGCGGCTCCGGCTGGATCACCGCGTTGATCACGCCGCCCGATTTCGGCTCTTCGGCAAATGCCGCGGTGCTCAGGGCACTCGCCACCAAAAGACTCAACAGAACTCGTTTCAACATGTTCAGGCTCTCTTGTTCGATTTGTCCGGCCGCAGCTCCGAACCGGTATCCACTTCGCTTGAAAACGCCTTAGTTCACGAAATCCGGATCGGTGCGCGCGAGCATGCGCTTGAAGGCCGCCCACTCGGTATCGGGCACGCCGTGGGTCTCGATGCTGTCGTAGAAGGTTGCGTATTGCGCGGCGGTCTTGTGCGCGACCGCGTCCGACAGCGGCGCGATTTCGGCGCCGGCGGACTGGATCGCAAGCTGTGCGCGGCAGGAGCGCTCCAGATTGTGCATCAGCTTGAAGGCTTCCGAGACCGAGCGGCCGCAGGTCAGCATGCCGTGATTCCGCAGCACCATCACGAACTTGGCGCCGAGGTCAGCGACCAGGCGCTCGCGTTCGTCGAGATCGAGCGCGATGCCTTCGTAATCGTGATAGGCGAGGCAGCCGGTGAACTGCATCGACCATTGATTGAGCGGCAGCAGGCCTTGCTTCTGGCAGGACACCGCGACGCCGGCCATCGTATGGGTGTGCAGCACGCAGGTGACGTCCGGCCGCGCCGCATGCACCGCGCTATGGATGGTGAAGCCGGCCGGATTGATGCCGAGCCCGAGCGGATCGTCGATCACGACGCCGTCGAGATCGACGGTGACGAGGTTGGACGCCTTCACCTCCTCGAAGCGCATGCCGTAGGGATTGATCAGGAAGCGGTCATGGCTGCCGGGCAGCCGCACCGAGATGTGGGTGTAGATGCTGTCATCGAGCCCGAGCCGGTGGATCAGCCGGTAGGCCGCGGCGAGGTCGATGCGGAATTGCTGGTTCTGGTCCTTCACGGCGTCGGGCCGCACATGCGTCGTCATCGTTGCTGCTAGTCCCTGTCCGCGGGCCGTTTTTGTTGCGTTGCAATGCCCGCGTCACTAAACTGTCGACAATCTAAGAATTGATCAAGATCAAACTGTCGACAATCGACGATTAAATAATGTACAAGGGTCGAAACGGACCCTTTTGATGCGCACGATTTCCCCTCCGGTCGGCTTGCCGGCCCTCAATGAGACCGACCTCGTCGGCCAGGTCGCCCGTCGCCTGACCGAGGCCATCGTTCAGGGGCGGCTGCCGCCGGGATCAAAGGTGGTCGAAGCCGGCATCGCGCGCGAGCTGGGGGTGAGCCGGGCGCCGGTGCGCGAGGCGGCGCGGCTGCTCGAGCAGCAGGGCTTGCTGGTAGCCAATCCGCGCCGCGGCTTCTTCGTCCGGCAGTTCGCCGCCGATGATATCGACGAGATCTACGATCTGCGTCTGTGCGTCGAGCGTCATGCCGCAGTGCTCGCCGCGCGCAACCTGACGCCGGAGACGCGCGACAAGTTGCGCCGGCAGATCGAGGTGCTGCACGAGACTGCCGATCTCGACGATCCGGCGCGGCAGGTCGAGGAGGACTACCGCTTCCATCGCCTGATCTGCGAGATCGCCGGCAACCGGCGGATGCTGCGGCTGTTCGACGATCTCGCCTCCGAGCTGCGCATGGTGATCGGCCTGATCGGCCGCCTCTATGACGATCCGCATGAGATCGCGCGCACGCACGAACCGGTGCTCGCCGCGATCGAGGCCGGTCACCCTGAACGCATCGTCGCGCATGTCGACTATCACATCGGTCATGCCTGGCGCGAAGTCGGACGGCTGGTGCGCGAAATTCCGCCGTGGCCGGCGGCGGCGAAATAGCAGCGCGTGATGTTGCGATCTTTCTGATTCATCCAACAGGAGTGTCCCGTGAAGGCCGTCTACAGTGATCTGCACCGCAGCCATGATCCGCAGTTCTTCCTGGTCCGCGGCGTGGTTCAGCGCACCACCGAGCAGCCCGAGCGCGCCGATCGCCTGCTGGCAGGCCTGACGGCCGGCAAACACACGCTGATCGAGCCGACCAAATTCGGGCAGGGGCCGCGCGCCCGCGTGCACAGTCCGGAATATCTGAGCTTTCTCGCCGAGGCCTGGGATGCGTGGACCGCGCTCGGCGATGCCGGGCCGGAGATGATCGCGAACATCCACCCGGTGCGCAACGCCGCCACCTATCCGACCCATATCGTCGGCAAGCTCGGCTGGCACACGGCGGACACCGCAGCGCCGATCGGCAAGGGCACCTGGGCCGGCGCCTGCGCCTCGAGCGACGTCGCGGTCACCGCCGCGCAGATGGTGCTGGACGGCGAGGATGCGGTTTACGCGCTGTGCCGTCCGCCGGGTCACCATGCCTATCGCGACATGGCCGGCGGCTTCTGCTTCCTCAACAACAGCGCGATCGCGGCCGAGCATCTGCGCCAGAAGCATGAGCGCGTCGCGATCCTCGATGTCGACGTGCATCACGGCAACGGCACGCAGGGCATCTTCTACGAGCGGCCGGATGTCTTCACGGTCTCGATCCACGCCGATCCGTCGTTCTTCTATCCGTTCGTCTGGGGCCACGCGCATGAGCGCGGCGCCGGACCCGGCCTCGGCGCCAATCTCAACATTCCGCTGGCGAGAGGCACCGGCGACGACGACTACATGAAGGCGCTGGCGGCGGCGGAGCGCGCGATCCGCTCCTTTGCGCCGACCGCGCTTGTGGTTGCGCTCGGTCTCGACGCCTCCGAAAAGGACCCGCTGGCGGGCCTCGCCGTTACCACCAACGGCTTCCGCCGGATCGGCGAGGCGCTGGCGCGTTTCGGACTGCCGACGGTGCTGGTCCAGGAGGGCGGCTATCTCTCCGACATCCTCGGCGCCAATCTGACGGCGGTGCTCGGCGGATTCGAAGCCGCGCGCTAATGCCCTTGCGTTGAGGACGCGTCGCGCGAAGCGCCGCACACCTGCGCCGAGTGGAAGGAGTCCGCGTCATCGAGGATGAAACTTTCTGCGAGAAGCATCAAGCGCGATAATTTCTAGAGATGCGTGGACGCAAACAGGCGACCACCAACGGGGCTACCGCTCGACGAGACTACCAGCATCCGCGGCTGCGGCACGACGACCATCGGGCGCTGTGTGCGGCATGATAACACCGTATTTTTTGACAAACTGCCGCGCGCTCTTCAGTGGAATGCCGCGCGTTTTTTCTGGCGATAGACATGACCAGAAACATAGGTAACTTCAGGCTTAACGTCATTCTAGATGACGCCGTGTGCACGACGTGTGCACCGGGAGATCAAGAAAAATCTTGTCACAGTGCATGTGCAGAGTCTGAATTTCCGAGGGCCTGAGGCGGGCGAGTGCTTACGAGCAGTCTCAGTTGTTCGATGTGGAACGATCGATATTCGTGGGTTTGACTCCCACTCTCTCCGCCAGGTTTTTCGAGTAATCGTCTGAAAATATTAAAAAAATAAATTTTTGATTCTGTCGTTCGCCACCCGGGCCCCCACCTGCGATTTTTTGTCACTAGGGCCGTTATCCGGGAAAGGCGTTCTTACTACGAACCTGCAAAAGGCCAATTTCGAGCCAGCAGGACCCCTTAAGTCACCGCTTCACCCGGTCCTCGACGGCCTGTTTTGAACAGGGCGATGGGAGGAAATTGCAAGCTTAATCCGGATGCCTCCGTCGTAATCCGGATCGCCCTGGCACTGACTGCGACCGCGTCGATGATTGAGCGGGCGCGGGGCCATGGCGTATTGGTCCTGCCGCAGTCGAGCCTGCCGATCACTGGGCGCGCGAAGGCATTGAAATTCGAAAAATGGACAGTCGCGACGTAGCTGCATCGCAGACCGGCGAAAATGATTTGGACAATGTGAGCTGGTTCACACTGTTTCGGCCGACTTGCGGATGATGTAGGCTAATTGGCAGGTACGGGGGCAGGGTGGTCATGAAATCGCTGGGGCGCAGGGAGAGGGAGAAGGCGCTTCGTGTCCAGGGTTGGGCGAGTGGAATCTCTTTAGACCCCCGATTTACAAAGGACGACCTTGCTGCCCTGACCATGAAGGTCCAGGGCGACATTGTCCTGCCGACCGACGCCGGCTACCAGCAGGACCGTCAGCTCGCCAACAATGCCTTCCAGAGCTTCCCGCAACTCATCGTCTATTGCGAGGTCTTTTCCGACATTCGCCAGTGCCTCGCCTTTGCGCAGCGCTGCGGTCTGACCGTCGCGGTGCGTTCGGGCGGCCACAGCACCGCCGGCCTGTCGGTCAACGACGACATGGTGATCGACCTCAGCCGGCTGCGCTACGTCGTTGTCGATCCCAAGGCACACACGGCCGTGGTCGGCGCCGGAACCAATATGGGGCATCTCAACGCCGCGCTCGACATCTATCATCTGCACGTTCCCGGAGGCAGCTGCCACGATGTTTGCGTGGCCGGTTTCATGCAGGGCGGCGGCTTCGGCTACACCTCGCGCTGCTTCGGTCTGAACTGCGACAACGTGGTGGCGATCCGCGTCATGCTTGCCGACGGGCGCATCGTCGTCGCCGACGACAAGGTCAACCGCGACCTGTTCTGGGCGGTACGTGGCGGCACCGGCGGCAATTTCGGCATCCTGCTCGAAATCACCTACCGGCTGCACGAGGTGAAGAGCGTCTGGGCCTTCCGCCTGCAATGGCCGCTGCGCGCGGGTTCGGACGATACCGTCCGCGCGGCGCGGCTGCTGTCGATCATCCAGAGCGAGCTCACCCGCAAGGCGCCCAAGGAGCTCGGCTACATGACCTTCCTCGGCTGGCAGGGCGACATGCCGTATCTGATCATCCGCGGCATGTATGTCGGCCCCGCCGAACGTGGCAAGGCGCTGCTGCAGCCGCTGCTCGATGTGCCTGGTGCCGAATGGATTAACGACCGCAGCGGCTCCTATGCCGAGATGATGCATCACCTTGTCAGCACGACGCCCGACCTGCCGCAGGTCCCGGATCTCGCGCGCGAGGACAAGCAGAGCGGATATGTGGCACGGCCGCTCGGGCCGGATGACTGGCAGGAGGTGATCGAGCAGTTCCTGGAGACGCCGAATAATTCGAGCATGCTGGCGATGGAGCACTATGGCGGCGCGATCTCGGAGCGTCACGAGAACGACATGGCGTTCGTGCACCGCCGCGTCGACATGGACGTCTATCTCGATGTGTTCTGGATGAATGAGCCGGAACGTGTCGATGCCGTTACGTTCCTCGATCGCTTTATGCGCTTCATGGAGCGCTTCTGTAACGGCCAATCCTATCAGAACTATCCGCGGCTGGCGCAGACCGATTATCGGCGGCGCTATTGGGGCGACGTCTTCGATGACCTGCTGGCGGTCAAGCGCAAATACGATCCGGGAACATTCTTCCGCAGCGCCCAAGGCATTTCCGCCGATCCGTCCCGGTCCGCGGCCGATCCTGTCAGCACTTTGACCGGTCTTCTTGACGGCATCGAGTCGGAGGCAGACCCGGTCTGAGTGGGTGTCGCGGCGTCGCAGACGTCCAACAGGGGTCGCGCGTCAGCGAGAGGAATGCTTATAGCGGGCATTTTGATCGATTGAGGGGGGACGAAATCCGTGGACAGTATGCTCGAGCTTTTCTTCCTGCCGCCGATGGCGATCGGCCGGCTCGGCAGCAGCGACGCACCGCTCGCGAGTTTTTCCTGGGCCGAAGCCAATACCCGCCACGATGCCAACGAGACGATCATCACGCCCGCGTTGTCGCTGCGCGTCGAGCCGGACGACTCGGTCGCGCCGTATCTGCCCGACGAGATCGATTTCAAGGACGAGCTTGGTCGGATCAGGCCGGTCGCGCCGTTTTTCGAATTGTGGGCCAAGATGCAGTCGCGCGAGGGCGGAACTGTCGATGTCCCGGTTACGCTCGACCTGCTGAAGCACCTCGGCGCCACGCCGCATAACGTCTCCTATGAGATCACGCTCGCCAACCACAAGGCCGCCCGCCGGGCCGGCGATCCCGCCTGCGCCTTCTCGGCGCGTGTCGTGGTCGCGGGCGACAATCACCGCCGGCAAGAACTGCTGGCGTTCAGCCCGCATACCGCGGGGCAGGAGCCTCTGGTGCGGCCGGAGCGCCCGATCCCACTTGGTACCTTTCAGGTGATACGGCCGGTCCCAAACAAGGATGAGGGCAGGGGCGTCGACCGCAGCATCCTGCGCGTCCGCTTTACGCCCCCCGCGGGCCTCGTCTACGGCCCGCCCACGGCCGTCAACGGACCTGCGCCGCTGGTGATGCCGGGCGTTTACGAGGCCGCCGGAATCCAGTTCGGCCGCGTCCATGAGATCGTCCCGCTGGAGCGGCGCATCCTCAATCCGGCCACCGTGTGGTCGAGGTACATCATGATGAACGGCCACTTCGAGGATCCGCAACCGCAGGATGGCTATGATGGTGCCGCCGTCGGTAATTTCCAGTCCTGGGGCTGCGTCGACGACACAAGCGACGGATTGATCGTCGCGACTCTTGCCGTGCACGGCCGGCGCTTCCGCGCCGCCGCGCGGGTGTTCAGCTCGCCGCCAGATTTTGCGCCCGATCGCCGGCCGTTTTTCAGCATCGGCGACGACATCGCCGATCGCGAGCTGCCGCCGCTGCCTACCGTCGACGCCGAGACCTTCAAGGTCAGCAAGGAGGAGATCGTCGATCTCTTCCATCGCGCGTTCGAGACGGCGAGTCTGTTCAACCTCGATGCGATCCGCACCCGCGCGCTGCAGGAGAATCGAGTTCGTCTCGGCAAGCATGTCGGGCCGCCCGGTCGCGACGAGCCGCGCGCCGGCGGGGAGAGCATGACGGCGCAGGACACACCATACGTCGATCGTCTCCCCATACTCGCACCCCAGGCGCCGTCGCGGTTCAGCGGGGCCGGCTTTGAATTGCCGCTGCCCTACACGGCCGTGATCACGCACGTGCATGCGGCGCTGAAGGATGAAGCGGTGCTGATCGACTTCCTGCGCCGACGTGCCGACGCGGTCGAGCGCGTGATCCGGCCGCCGTTCGGCCGGCTGCACGAAATTCCTGTCGAGCCCAACGCGGAGGCCGATCCGCATTTCCGCGACCCCCGTGTCTTCCGCGATCAGCTGCATGACATGCGGATGCCGCCCTATATGCGCGACGCCAACCTGCAGCCGCTCTCGCTGTCGTGGCGACAGTATCATTTGCTGATCGGCGTCATCGCCTATCTGCGGTCGACGGCCCCGCCGGAATGCAGCCAAACGAGCGCGATCAACCCGGGAGCAAGGCGATGAGTGGAGACAAGATATTTCCGCGCAATCTCACCGCGCGAGCGGCCCTGGCGGCCAGTAAGGTGATCGGCAATCCGGTCACGACCATGATGGAGTCCGGTGTCGCCAACTGTTTTCCCGGACTCGAGTTCGACGTGCGTATTCTGGACTGTCGGTTTTTTCCCGGGCTTGTGTTCCAGTTCATTGTGCCGCCGAAATACCCGGCGCCCGATGCCATTCCGAACCAGCATGGCGCGCGGCTGCTCTACACCGACTATCTGCTCGATCCGATGCTGCCGGAAACGAGCCGCGAGCCGTGGGTGCAGAACCTGCTCGACCAGTATGGCGGACCGCTCGCCACGACCTTCATGTCGGGCCGCTGGTATCTCGACTGGATCGAGCAGAACGGCAGACGCCTGCCGATGCGCGATACCCAGGGCAACTATCTCGACGGCTACACGGTCTGGCGGCTGGTGCGCGGGCTCGAGGCAGGTCGCGTCGAGATCGGAATCGAGCGGCGCGATCCGCCGGCGCCCGGGCCGGCGCAGGTCGTCGTGCTGAGCGGCTACCGCCGGCAATATGTCAACGCCGCCGGCCTGTTCGACGAGGCGTTCCGGCCCGGCGAGTTCACCCAATCGATGTGCAATCCATGGACTCACGATTTTCGAGATTGCGCCTGCCACTACTGGGCCTCCAACCATCCGGACGTGGTCACCGGCGGTCCATTGATGAGCGACAATCCCTCAGATGCCCGCGATCCGGCCGCTGCGCAGCGCCTCGACTGGCTGCGCCGTCGCGACGGATCGTCGGAAGTCTCGGCTTCCGCAACAATTGCCGAAAATCGCGTGTACCAGATCGATCATTACGAGATCAATCAGAGTTGGGAGAAGCTGCCATTCGTTCTGGAGGGACATGAGATCGACCGCCCGTACCGGCCGCCGCTTCCGAAATGGGGCGAGCCTCATCAGGATGCGGCCTGGCTGATCAGGGAACTGGAGAACGAACTCGCGGGGATGGAGATGGCGCTTGTCATCGAATATCTCTACGCTCTGTTCTCGCTGCGGCATCCGGACGAGGCCACCGATCCGGCCTGGCCGTCGCTGGCCGACGATTTGCGCGCGGTCCGTCAATCCATCCTGATGGTCGCGGTCGGCGAGATGACGCATCTGCGCTGGGTCAACCAGATGCTGTGGCTGCTCGATCGCGCCGGCATCAATCCGGGCTGGCACTACACCCCGGTCGTGAGCTGGTCGAACCGGATCCGGATCGCCGACCGGGCGACAAGGCTGGCCCCGCTTACGCCGGATGTGCTCAAGGACTTCGTTCAGCTCGAACGTCCGAGCGGCTATCTGACCGGCGTCTACGAGAAATGCGTTGCTACGCTCAAGGACGAAAAATATCCGCGCGCGGTCTTCGAGATCGCGTTGCGCATCGACGGCGAGGGCGGCGAGCACTACAGGAATTTCTGCAACGTGCAGCGCATCCTGAGCAAGTATCCGCGGGACGCGCACGGCGAATACCCTTACCTGCGTTCCGTGACGCCTCAGAGCACGCCGGAAACGCGCGCCGCGCTCGCCGAGTTCGACGCCATCCGCCGGTACCTTGCCAGCGCTTACAACGCAGAAGCGCGTGGCGACATGCCGGGCGCCGACAAGGGCATCACCGACGCCCGTGCGGCGATGGTGCGACTGCAGGCGAGCGCCGAGCAACTCGCGCAGCAAGGCCTCGGAATCCCGTTCCTCGATCCGCGGAGCTGACGCCGTGCCTGCCTCGGTTCAGCGCTTCGAGACCGCCTCGGGTGCCCATCTGCTGGTCGTGGACGGCAGTCGCATTTACGACCTGCCGCCCGGGCTCGACGCGGAGCTCAGGAGCGCGATGATCGCCGGCGACACGGCGATCGACGCATTGCTTGCGCGCTACGGACTGGGCGGTCTCGCGCATATCGACGATTCACCGATCAGCGATCCGCCGATGCGCTCCTTGTCGCTGGCGGTGACGCAAACCTGCAACCTCGCGTGCGGCTATTGCTATGCGCAAGGCGGCAGCTTCGGCGCACCGTCAAAACGCATGGAATGGCCGGTCGCGCGCGATGCCGTGTTGCAGCTGCTCGATCAGGCCGCGCCGGGCGACAGGGTCAACATCGCCTTCCTCGGCGGCGAGCCGCTGATCAACCGGCCGCTGATCGCGCGGACCACTCGGTTTGCCGCTACGGAGGCTGAACGGCGCGGTGTCGGCGTGGGCTTCTCGATCACCACCAACGGCACGCTGCTTGGCATCGAGGATCGTGACCTGTTCGACGAGCATGCGTTTTCGGTGACGGTCAGCCTTGACGGGATCGGCGAAGCGCATGACCGCCAGCGGCCGTTCCGCGATGGCCGCGGCAGTTTTGAGCGTATCCTCGCGCGGATCACACCGCTTCTGGAGAAGCCGGGCCGGATGCAGATGTCTGCACGCGTCACGGTGACACCGCTCAATCTCGAGCTGCGCCGCACCCTGGACGAGTTGATCGGATTGGGATTCGGCATGGTCGGCTTCTCGCCCATGCTGAGCTCGCCTTCGTCGAAGCTGGAAATGCAGCGGGGCGATCTCAAAACCTTGCTTGATGAATTGGTTGACTGTGGGAGGCAGTGCGAGAGCCGGATTTCCGCCGGCGGGCATTATCCGTTCGCCAATCTCATCGACGCGCTGCGCGAGCTGCATCGCGGGACTCACCGGCCCTATCCGTGCGGTGCCGGCGCGGGCTATATGGGTGTTTCGGCCGAAGGCGGTTTGTTCGCCTGTCATCGCTTTGTCGAGGATGACGCAGGCCGCATGGGTACGGTCACCGACGGACTCGACCACGGCCGGCGGAATGCCTGGCTCGCCGACCGCCACGTGCACCGGCAGGATCCTTGTCGCTCCTGCTGGGCCAGGTATCTCTGCGGCGGCGGATGTCACCACGAGGTGATCTATCGTGGCCGCCCAGCTTGCGACCTGATCCGTGGATGGCTCACCTTCTGCCTGCAGGCCTATGTCCGCATCTCTGACCGCCGACCGGACTTCTTCGCACAGATGGGAAGCGCACGCTGGATCGCCTGAGCACAGACATTGCCGTGATTGGCGGCGGACCGGCCGGCGCGATCTCTGCGCGGCAGCTCCGCCGGATGGGCTTTCATACCTGTCTGATTGAAGCCCGCGGACCGCTGCGTCCGGTCGTCGGCGAAGCGTTGCCGGTGACGACGCTGCGTCTTCTGCACCAGCTTGGCTTCGGCTCCGCTGTAGCCGAGCGGGACGCGCTGCGCTGCGACGAGATCGTGCAGAGATGGGGTGATGGCGACGCGACGGCACGGTCGACCAGCGTGGTCATGGTCGACCGCGGCCGGTTCGATCCGGCGCTCGTCGACATTGCGGCTGAGGCAGGCGTCGATGTCATGTGTCCGGCGCGGTTGCGTCGGCGAGACGAAACACCCGAGGGCTGGGATCTCGAGGTCGAAACCGGTGCGGGCATTGTGCGGGTCGCGGCCCGTTTCCTCGTCGACGCACGAGGGCGCCGCGCGGCCGGCAGTCGGCCGCTTGGTGCCGCGACGGTCGCGCTGTGCGCGCGTTGGCGCGGCGTCGCGTTAGCGGAGCAGCCTCAAATGCGCATCGAAGCGGCCGACGACGCCTGGCTCTGGGGCGCGCCGCTCGCCGACGGCTCGTTGGTCGTCCAGGTTTTCCAGCGGACGGCCGATTGCACTGGCTTGAGTCCCGCGTCGCGCGAGGCGCGCTACCGCGCGATCTTGCGCGGCGCGAAGCTGTTTTCGGGATGCGATGCGGGAGTCTTGATCGATCCGGTTCGCGCGCGCGATGCGAGTTGCCGGGTGGGGATCGAGCCCGTGACGCGAAACATGATCAGGATCGGAGATCGGTGTTTGGCAATGGATCCGTTGTCGTCGCAGGGCGTGCAGAGCGCGGTTCGCTCAGCCCTGCAGGGCAGTGTGGTGGCCAATACGATCTTGACCGGCGGCGATCGCGAGGCCGCCGTCGAATTCTATCGCCATGCGACGCACGCGATTGCAACGCGGCATCGCGAGACATCGGCCGCTTTCTACGCCGAGACGGGGAGCGGGGCTTCGCCGTTCTGGCACGAGCGGGTCGGCGCCCGCCGGACATCGGCCGGCATTGAGCCCGGCCGCCGAACCTTGCCGTCGCGCGTGCGGCTATCCCCCGACGCGCATCTGGTCGATCATCCCGCGATCGAGGGGGACATCGTGCGGCGGCGCCCGGCGCTGATCCATCCCCGGTTGGGCGAACCCACCGCCTTCGCGGAAGGCATCGCCCTGTCCGGCGCGATCACGTCGATCGAGCATGTGTATCGCGTCCCAGACATTCTGGCGCGGTGGGGTTCGATGATGCCCGAGGCGACCGCACGTGCGCTGCTCGACTGGCTAGTCCGTCACGATGTACTGATTGACGACGACAGCTCACCTACCGGTCCAGTGATGCCAACAGTTCGTCCGCCATCCGCAAGTCGGGCGTCGTGGCGCCCTGATTGAACGCCGCGCGGACGGCAGCGACGATGTCACGCGCCTCCGCTTTGCGTCCGGTTGCCGCTAGCAGATCGGCAAGGCTGACAGCGGCGCGCAGCTCCCAGCCGCGCGCGCTCTGCTGGCGAGCCTCGGCGAGCGCGGCGCGGAGCAGCGCTTCGGCCTCTGCCACGTTGCTGTCGCGCAGCAGCGTGGCCTGAAAGCGCAACAGCTCCGGCGCGAGCAGCCGTTCACCCGTCGATAGGGCGACCTCTCTCGCCTTGACGATCGTCTCGATCGCTTCGGCGAGGTTGCCGCACGTGGCCAGCGCCTCGGCCGTCATCAGCAGATAGAGCGGATAATAATTGGTGCCGTGGCGGGTCTGCAGCACGGCCTGCATAGTGTCCAGCACCTCGGGGTCCCTGTCCCCGTGCACCGTCCGGCAGAAGGCCAGGTGGAATTGCGCCATCTGGGTCGGAAGTCCGAACGAATTCCGGATGCCGACGTCGTAGGTCTGCTTCGCGATCTTGGCCACAGCATCCCAGTCGCGCGCGAACGCGCTGCGAATAATCCGGAACATCTCGGTCTGCGCCAAGCTGTAGCGGTGATTGAGGCGCGTGCCGTGTGCTATGCCCCAACCCTCCTGCGCAATCGCTGCATCGGGCAGACCCAGTACCCACAGGGTCATGGCGAGGAAGCTCGAAATCGTTTGCCCGTGGTCTGTCCCATAAACGAAGGCCAGCGGGCCGTCCGCCTCGGCGTCGTACAAGCTCATGGCGCGTTCGAGATGGACGCGGGCCTTTATTGGTTCGCCGGTGTGCAACGCGAGCATTCCGACCGCGCGATGGCCGAGCACCAGGGAAAACCGGTCACCGCTCGTTTCGGCCATCGCGAGCAACTCGCGGGCGATCTCACCGGTGGCCTCGTTGCGGGCACCGACCAGATGATACCCGAACAACCCGGCGAGGGCCTGGATCAGCGCCTGCCTGTCGCCGGTGCGCCGGCTCAACTCGCGGGCGCGCTCGAACGATTGTCCCGCGCCTTCGCCATGGGGTCCCTGGATCGCCCGCATCACGGCGCCATGCTTGAGCACGATCGGCAGTTCGAGGGCATCCCGCGCCGCATCCTCGGGTAGGCCTTCGATCAGATGCAAAGCGCGGCCCAGATGTGCGCTGGCCTCCGTGGAGGCCGAACGCTCGATGGCGCGATCGGCCGCACGCTCCCAGTGGCTGATCGCTATCCGCGCCCTGCCGGCCCGGTCCCAATGCTGGGCCAGCACTTCGGGCTGGTTGTCGTGGATGTCGGGAAACAGTCGCTCAAGCGCATCGGCGATCCGCTCGTGAATCTCGCGACGGCGCGACCACAACAGCGTCTCATAGGCCGCATCCTGCAGCAGCGCGTGCCGGAACACGAAGATGCGATCGGCCTGCTCGGTGCGCATGTGCAGCAGGTCGGCCCTGACCAATTGGTCGAGTCTGTCGCGCACTTCCTCCTGCGAGGGCTGCCCCAGCACGGCGTGGAGCAGGGTCAACGAGAATTCCCGGCCGATGGCGGCCCCGACCTGGGCGACTTCCTTGGCTCCGGGCAGGCGGTCCAATCGCGCGACCAGGGAATCCTGCAGTGTTACCGGGATGGTCGCCGATGTTGTGCGCTCGTCGAAGCCGGCCTCCGACGCCGTCTTGGTGAGTTCCTCGATGAACAGCGGAATGCCGTCGCCGCGGGCAACGATTCGGTGCAGTAATTCCGCCGGCATCTGCTGATGAGCCACCAGATGCTCGGCGATCGCCAGCGAGTCCTCTTGGTGCAGTCGCCCGAGATTGATCCGGGTGATGTGGGGGCCGTCCCCTCGTGGCGGTTCGAACTCCGGGCGCTGGGTCAGGATTAGCATCAGCGACAGCCTTGCGGCTTGCTCGATCAGCTGGTCGAGCAGTTCGCGGGTGGTCGGGTCGAACCAATGCAGATCCTCGCAGGCCAGCACCACGGGGCCTCGTGCGCAGTGCTGCGCGATCCAGTCGGCTTTCGCAGCGAAGGTGGCGCGCTTGCGCTGTTGGGGATCGGGATCAAGCCGCGGGTCGGCGTCGGCAGGCGGCAGCGACAGAGTGGCCGCGATTGCCGCTGCCGACATGGCCGGCAATGCAGGACCACTTGCCAGCAGCGCGCCGAGCTTCTCGCGCTTGACTGTCGCATCATCGTCCGGCTTGAAGCCCGCCGCGGACTGGAAATACTGGATCACCGGCCACAACGGGCTGTTTTGCAGATACGGCGAGCCATGCCAGCGGATGCGGATAGCGGTCGCGCTCGCGATCCTTTCATTGAATTCCTGCAAGAGCCGCGATTTCCCGATGCCGGCCTCGCCCGATAGCACCACCACCTGGCCCTGATGCGCCTCGGTCCGGCGCCACGCGTGCTCGAGCGCCGCGAGTTCGGGAACATGATTGACATAGGGCGTGAGCCCGGCAGCACGGCGCAGGTCGAACCGGTCGAGATGTTCGCGCCGGCCGATCACCCGCCAGGTATTGACGGCGCGCGGAAAGCCCGCGAGCTCGATCGGGTCGAGCGCCGTGCACTCGAACGAATTACCCACCAGCAGATGGGTCGCCTCTGAGATGATCACCTGATTGGAGCGGGCGACGCTCTGCAGCCGCGCCGCGAGATTAGCGGTCTCACCGGTGACGTCGTGCGATTGGCGGCCGATCTGCCCGACGACGACCTGGCCGCTCGCGATCCCGACGCGAACCTGCAGCGGCTTCCCCCTCGACACCAGCTTTCCCACGGTCTCGACGACCTCCAGCGCCGCATGGACGGCTCGCTCCGGGTCGTCCTCATGGGCCCGTGGATAGCCGAAATAGGCCAGAACGCCATCGCCGAGATAGCGCGCTACGAAGCCCTCAAAGCTCTGGATCGCGTCGGTGCAGACGCGTTGATACTGGCCGATCAGATCCGCCAGTTCCTCGGGATCGAGCTGGGTGGACAAGGCGGTCGAGCCGACCAAATCGCAAAATACCACCGAAAGGTGCCGCCGCTCGGCGCCACCGAACGACACCCCCGAAGACGCGTCCTGCATCCCGATGCTTCTTTCCATATAAGGAATATAGCGGAACAAAACCTACCAGAAAGCGACCTCGACAGGTGTGTGCTTACCGAGGCGCGCCGTTCTGAGCGTGTCATGGAAGCCGCCGTCGATCCCGACGCGGACAGTTGAGCCCGCGTCCGGAAGGCCAAGCGTGCATTCTTCAATCCCCTGAATCGGTCGAGCGATAATTATTCAGTAATTTCAATTACATAAACGTTCGTTGTGTTGTTCCGAGTGGCGCACCGTTCGGAATCGGATCACGAATTCTGAATGTTAGTATGTCTTAAGAGATCTTAGCTTACCGGCATCGAGGCGGTTCTTCGCCGCGAGCAAGACCCTCTCCTTTGTCTGCACATGCAGCGGTGTCGTCCGCGGGCAGGGAGGAGAGTGCGGTCTTCTGTTCAGTCATTGGTGGGATGCACTGCCTTTGATTGGATCTAATTGGAGATCGGTTGCTGGAGCTAGCTCAAACTTGCCCATGATGGATTGGAGCGAGAGTTTAACTTTCGACGAATTGCCGGTCCTCATTGGTCAGCATCTTGTCCATCACGGCAAGGAAGCCCTTCACGGCGATAGGGCCGGCCGACAGGAATGCCTCCGTGGAGGCGCTTGTGTTGCCGGTTCGACAATTTCGCAACAAGGGTCGCACCTTTTAGAGGCGCGCTTCGCGAGTGGCTTGCGTCAGTTCAGCAAAACAACAAGGGGCACTTCCTCATGTTGCCGCGGGGTTCAATCCGGACGTCGATTGACAATTGCTCACCTGGCGTATCGACTTCGTGCCGCTGAAGAACAGGCTGGACAACCGCTGCACCAGCGCCGTCGCACGGCTTCCTTCGAGGCCCGGGCGCACGTAGAGCAAGCGCTTGCGAGGCGGCAGTTCCGGCAGGTAGTAATCCTTGGCCGAAATGAGGAAAGACGGGATCATACGCGCGGGACACGCCGTCAAGCCGTACCCGGCCCGCGCAGCCTCCAGCCGCAGCTGCTGGTTCGGGCTTCGGAATACGATCTTGTACGAAATGTTGTGCTTGGTCAGCGTACGGATCATCCAGTCGTCGCCCGGACACGTCAGGATCGGGATTGGCGCACCTGGCCGGAGGACGAAATCCCGCGACCGCACCCACATCGAACGCTCGTCGACCTCATTGGCGATGGTGACTTCGTCTTCAGCTTCGAGCGATGGGTTACCGTAGACAAAGGCAATATCGATGTAGCCGTCGATCAGTCCCCTGATGATGGCCGGCGACATGTCGGCGTGAATCAGGATGTCGGCGAGCGCGTCGACCGGCTGCAGCTTGAGGAATTCTTCGGCCAGCATCGTGCTGATCCCGAGCCGCAGCGGCTGCGGACCTTCATTGTTGCCGCCGAGTCGCAGCAGTTGATCGTTCGCTTCGAGAATGCGCCTCGCCTGCTGAACGGCGACCTTGCCGAGTTCGGTGGTCGTCGTTCCGTTCGCCGTTCTGACGAAGAGCGTACCGCCAATCAGACCTTGCAAGCGCTTGACCTGCGAGCTTATCGCCGGCTGACTCAGGCCAAGCCGCTCGCCAGCCTTCGATAGGCTTCCAGTTTCAGCAATAGCAACGACAGTTCGAACAACCTCAGTCGGAATATTCAAGTATTGACGCGGTCTGTGCATCGCGAGCCCTCCAATCTCAGCACGGGACGCAACAGCGCCCCCCACATAATGTCGTTCAGCAATGCTAACGAATGGTTGTGGTGGCCACTAGATTCAATTTGTGGAGATATCGTCTCATATGCATCGTTACGTGCATTGCGGGCGGGCACATTGGCCGATGCGTGCTGATTTTCCACGGGTTACGCATCAAATTTTTTGATCCCCCCATAAGACGCTGCGCGTCCATCAAGTGTGTCGCTGCGGTCTGCGCCGATCACTGGCGCTAATTCGCGAAAGCGTTCTCATAGTTTTCCTTAATCAAAGCCTCGCAACGATGCGGACCGCTTAGAGCTGCGAGGTGTGCGATGTTCAGGTTCTTCCGCTGTCGAAGCGGCGCATCAGCCGTCGACTTTGCTCTGCTGTTACTGCTGTTTCTCGCCTTCATATTCGGCATCGTCGTGTTCGGCTCGTATCTGGCGATGGTGCACGGCGTTCAGCAGCTTGCCGCCGAGGCGGCACGTTCATCGATTGCCGGAATAACCGACAGCGAACGCAGCAGCCTGGCAACAAACTACGTCGCGGCGAATGCCTCAACCTACCCGCTGCTGGTTTCCGGCAATCTCTCGGTCAGCGCTGCGTCGTCACCGTCGAACGCAAACGTCTACGTCGTGACCGTGAACTACAACGCGGCTGGTAACTTCATCCACAAGCTGCCCTTCGTGCCCGCCCCATCGGCCACGATCGTCCGCTCGGCGGCGATCCAGTACGGAGAGTTCTAGAATGTCCGCGATACTGATGCTGTTGCGGCGTTTCCGCGCCGATCGCCGCGGCAACTTCGCCATCATGGGCGCGGGCCTGATGACCCTCGTCGTCGGCTGCGCTGGGCTTGCGGTCGATCTCGGCACGATCTTCGCCGACACACGAAAGACGCAGAGCACGGCGGACCTCGCCGCGATCATCGCCGCCAGCAGCCTCAACGATCCTGTCAATGCCGCAACCGTCACGCAAAACAACTATCCAGCCAGCGCGCTGGGCGAGCTCGCGACCGGAACATACACGGCGAACAGCGCCATCGCGCCGCAATCCCGGTTCGTGACGCCGGCAGTTGGCACCTCCGACGCCGCACGGGTCACGCTGAACACACAGACGCCGCTTTGCTTCGCGCGTTATCGCAGCTTCACGAACCGGACGACGGCCACCGCGGCGTCAACCGAAATGGCATCGTTTCCGATTTGGTCGCGGTTGCTTTCGCTCAATGGCGGCCTGCTCAACGCCGTGCACGGCGCTGTCGCTGTCGGTGATGGACCATAATGCCCTGCTCGGTGCGAACATCGACGCGCTGGATTTCCTCTCGGCGCTGGCGACGCGGGTCAACATGACCGGCGTGACCTACAACACCCTGCTGATGAGCAACATCAAGGTTCCGGATATCATCGCGGCGGCACTTGCCGCGCAACAGAGCACCAGCGGCGTGAACTCCGCGACGACTGCACTGTCGACGGTTTCGCAGGCCGTGAGCAGCCTCACGACCAAGATCGCTCCCGGTTCATTGATCGACGTCGGCCCGCTTGCCAACCTCACGGTCGGACAGAAGCCGAAGCTGAGCGCCACTGTGACGCTGTTCGATCTCTTGTCCACCGTCGCGCAGATCGCCAACGGCTCGAATCAGATCGTGACCGCGGTCAATCTCGGCTTGCCCGGCATCGCCAACCTGACCAAGCTCGCCACCGCAGGTAAACGGCCGGTCGGGTCGAGCTGGGTGGCACTCGGCAGCGAGGGCGCGAGCGTCCGGACCAGGCTTCTGGCGACAATCCAGGTGCTCGGCAGCGGCAGCGTCTCCACCATCAACCTGCCGGTCTATGTGGAGGTCGCCTCGAGCACGGCGACGCTCAATGCGGTGTCCTGCGGCTATCCGAACATCAACACCTCGCAGGTCACGCTGGGCGCCACGCCGGGGATCGTCAATGCATGGATCGGCGCCGTCACTCGGGTCAACATGACCAACTTCGCCACCGCGCCGAACCCGCCGCCAGCGACGTTGGTCAATCTCGGCGCGATCACGGTCACCGGGCTCGCGAATACCTGTATGGGCAACACCGCCCTGACAAGCGTGAACTTCAGTTACAGCGAGATTCAATCGTTGATGATGAAGACGGTGACGACGACCAATTTCACCTCGTCACTAATGTCGTGCCTGCTGGGCAACCTGGCGCTGAATGTCAACGTCAGCCCGCTTGGGGTCCCCATACCTGGGCTCGGCGCGACGGCTTCCGGCATCCTGAACGACGTGACCTCTCCAGTCGATCAGATCCTGGCCTCCCTGCTCGCAACGCTCGGAGTGAGCATCGGGCAGGCCAATCTGAGGGTCATGGGTATTCGTTGCGACAGTGTGCTGGTCAACCAGGGAACGACGGACTCGTATCGGGGCGGGAGATTGCGGTGAACACAAAACTGACGCGGTACAAAACCGACAGCCGGCGAATCGTGCTGATGAAGCGCGGAACGATCTGCTCCGGGGACACCAGCATCGGATGCGTCGTGCTCAACATGTCGACCGGCGGCGCCGGGCTCGCCGTCGAAAGCGACGAGCCGATTCCGTTCGCATTCGAGCTCAAGATCGAAAGCGAGCCGATCCGGAGGCGCTGCGTCGTCGCCTGGCGCCTCGAGCGCCGGCTCGGCGTGACATTTGAATGCGATCAGTTGCAGCGCCCCAAGTAAGACCGATCTAGACAAACCCGCGAAGCCCGACGCCTTTCGGCCTATAATGGGACCGGATTCATGGAAGAATTGTGATGACCAAAGTGCCTCTGGATTAGCTCATGTCACTTGGCAAGGAGCCCCCAAAATGACCAGGCTTCCGCTCGCCATTGTATTCGCTATCGCGGTCGTGTCTCCGTCACTCGCAAACGACCCTTCAGTTTGAGGCGAGCGACAGCTTCGCAAAATGTCTCCTCATTGAGGAAGATGTCGCCTATCTCGGGATCTCAAAGGCAGTTATATGCGGTCTCGATGTACTGACCGACGACGGCATGAGGCATTAGAGATAGTGGACCTTGGCTATTGCGCCGATCAACTGGTCCGAGCGGATAAAGCTGCCGTCTAGAGTCGCGAAGAGCTCGTGGTCCTGCTGCCTGATCGAGATGAGCGGGCGCGGTTCACGTGACATTGCTGGCGATTGTCGACTTGCTGGGCGACGCGGGCCGTGTTGACCGCCTTCAGCCGGGATTTTGAGATCGAGCGAACGAAGTCTCGCCTGTCTTGGCGCTATCGAGATGCTCACGCAATCAGGCGCCGCGATACACATCTAGTCAGTCGGGCGGTTGATGCTTTCGGTCATAGCCATAAATCGCCTGCCTTTGGCCAAATACGGAAGAGCTGCCTCACTCCGATCGAACCGGGTCCCGCTCCTGTGATGTCGCCGAAGTGAATTTCAGCGCACTGATCTGACTCCTAACGATCCGGGAACGATGCGCATCGGGGCGGTCACGCCCGATCTCGCAGCGTTAACGCTGTCTGCATCTTAACCCTTACAAGCTGAAGCGCTTGACCGATTCTGCGCGAAGTTGGAGGCTCGCTCCACTGCCGCAGCGGATCGCGCTCGGTTGGCGCTATCGGACGGATATTTCTGCGTTGTCGCATGAGTCCGATGACCGCTGGTTCACACCATGAGGTCGGCCGTCAAGAGCCGAGGTCGTCGAGATCTAAAGAACCTAGATACCGGCGGCTGACGACGTCGTTACGATTGCGCAGAATATTGAGTGGCGAAGCATGTTGAACTCAGCGTCGTGTACATCTCTCCGTACTGCGGATCCACGTGACGCGGAGTCGTATCCGCCAATCCCGAGCGTTAGATGACGGAAGGCGAGCTGCAAACGCCTGTCGATAGGCGCGCTCCGCGCAAGGGCGCCGTCCGGCCTATGACGGCTGCGGACGTGCCTGCAGTTGCCCGACTTTTCCTAAAGATCTTCCGGGGGGCCGACAAGCCTGCGGACTCCGACCTGCATGACTATCTGCAGGCGTTGACCCTAGGCTCGCCATCCTACAATGCGACGACCGGCACGCAAGTCTACCAGCAGCAGGATGGGCGTATACGCAGCGCGCTGCTTGCCGTCCCCATGCATTTCATCGCTTGCGGCAACGTCGTACCCGGCCGGCTGCTCGGCGTCTTCATGACCGACGCCAACAAGGAGGCCGCCGGCGCGGCGCAGCTGATCCTTGCCCTGCGGCCCAAGCGCGCCGATTTCTCGTTTTGCGACAGCGCGTCGCCGACCAGCGCCAATCATATGTCGGCCATCGGCGGGAAACCCATTCCCGTGCAGAACCTTGAGTGGTCGCGTTGCTTCCGTCCTCTGGGGACGCTCGCCGGACGATTTTCGCTGCGGTTCTTGCGCCGAAACGATCCGGGTCTCGCAATGCTGGTCCGCCCGGTTGACGCGCTGCTGAGCCGCTTGCGCGTCGGCGACGACGCGCAGCAACCTGCCGGTGCGAACGTGACCGATATGTCCGTCTCGGCCTTTCTCGCGCACGCGCCGCGGTTGATCGCCCATTATGCGGTGCGGCCCTTGTGGTCGGAAGACGAGCTCGGTTGGCTGGTCGTCCTGGCGGCGCAGAACACCAGGCTCGGCGCATTCACCATCCGATCGGTCGAAGATCGTGCCGGCGGGCTGATCGGCGCCTTCGTCTATTATGCGGCACCGGGGCGGACCGCGCATGTTCTCAACATCCTGTCGCTTCCCGGCCGGGAGATCGCCGTGCTGGGCGCGATGTTCCGTCACCTCGAAAGCACCGGCCATGTCGAAGCCCGCGGCCGTGCGCAGCCTGCCCTGATGCCCGGGCTCGCGCTGCAACGCTGGCTTGTCTTCCGGCACAGGGCTTTCGCGATGGCGCTGACTCGGATTCCCGAGGTGAGCGACGCAGTCGCACGCGGTGATATCTACATCGGTGGCCTCGCCGGCGAGGACTGGAGCCGGCTCATGTGTGATTTTCGCTGAGGTGAAGACAACGCGATGGCAGTGTCGGTCATTCTCAAGGCACTCAACGAGGAGGCGCGGATCGGGCCGGCGATCGAGAGCGTGCTGGCTGCGCTCGAAGGCATCGGCGGCGAGGTTATCGTGGCCGACGGCGGTTCGCGCGATCATACGCTCGCCGTCGCGGCGAATTTTCCGGTCCGCATCGTTCAGCTTGAACCTGCGATCGCGCCGAGCTGCGGCATCGGTCCGCAACTCGGCTTCCAGTACAGCCGCGAGCCGTTCATCTGCCTGATGGACGGCGACATGCTGCTCGATCCGGCCTTCCTGCCCGACGCGATCGCCTATCTCGCGGCCAACCCGGGTGCAGCGGGTGTGACGGGGCATGTCGTGGAGATGAATGACACCAGCCTTGAATATGTCCGGCGCGGCCGCAGGATCTCGCCGGAGAACCGGACCGGGGAAATCGACCGCATGAACGGCGGCGGCCTCTATCGGCGGGCGGCCATCGAGCAGGTCGGATATCTGTCGGACCGCAATCTGCATGGCTACGAGGAGTTCGACCTCGGCGTGCGACTGCGGGCCCGCGGCTGGACGCTCCACCGTCTCGACCGCAGTTTCGTCCGGCATTTCGGACATGCGATCAACGCCTACGCGCTGCTGCTGCGTCGCTGGAAGTCGGGCTATCTGCGCGGGATCGGCGAACTGTTGCGCGCGGCGTTCGGCAAGCCGCAATGGAAGCAACTGGTCCAGGAATTGCCTGAACTGAAGCTGTGGGGCGCAGTCTATCTGTGGCTGGCCACGATGGTCGTGCTGCCGTTCCTCGTATCGCCGTCCGGACTGGGGCTTGCGATCGACGTTGCCATGATTGCCGGCGTCATCGGGCTGATGAGCCTGCGCCAGCGCAGCCTTACGCTCGGTCTCTACGCCGTCGTCGCGTGGCTGTTCCACGCAGCGGCGTTACCGCTCGGCTTCTTCCACGGCCGCAAGGCTCCGGCTGCCTGGATCGACAGCCGCGTCGTCCAGGACATTCCCTGAAACTGTGGCGGTCGCGATGGTGTCGTCTGCATTCTGGCGGCTGCGGCGCGCGAGCCGCAGCAGAACCAGCCAGGCGTAGACGACGAGGGATCCTTCGATCACGTAGAGCGCAATGAAGGTCCCGATCGGGGCGGCGAGCCACGTCGCTGCGGCGATCAGGCCGCTGCCTGCGAGGTTGGTGCTGTTCAGGATCAATGCACGCACGCCCTGCCGGCCCGATGCCCCCAACAAGTCCATTGCGACCGCCCAGGCGCCGATCAGGACAACCGTGCCGGACAGGCAGCGCACGAAGAATGCGAGATCGTGGTACTCGCGACCAAACAGCCGTGGCAATTCGGGCGCCACCGCGAACAGGACAAGGAATGTCGCAACGCCGAGGCCGAGCGCCGCGACCAAAGCACGTTTTGCCGCGGGCAGCGCCAGATGCAGGCCGTCGCGGCTGGCGCGTGCGAAGCGCGGATAGATCAGTCGGTTGAAGGCGTCGATCGACAGATAGCTGCTGTCCATGATGCGCCGGGCCACGCCGTAGCTGCCGACCGTTTCGATCGGCATGAACAGGCCGATCACGAACAGGTCGACGTTGGATCGGATCGCCCGAACCACGAACTGCGAGCTGAATAGAACGCCGGAGCGCAATTCCTCGTGCAGGATCCTGAACCGCGGCCGGCCAAGCGGCCGCAACCACATCAGTCCGATCAGCGTGTAGAGCAGGTGGCCGCAGAACTGCCAGACGGCCCATTCCGCAAGGCTCGAGGTGTGG
Source organism: Bradyrhizobium sp. CER78 (assembly GCF_029846235.1). Classification (GTDB taxonomy): domain Bacteria; phylum Pseudomonadota; class Alphaproteobacteria; order Rhizobiales; family Xanthobacteraceae; genus Bradyrhizobium. Next base: position 418,014 of record NZ_JARVWP010000002.1, on the reverse strand, counting down.
AACACGATGCAGGCAAGTGCGGCGGTGGTGGTGCGCGCGGTCGCGAAACCGACGACCGAGCGATTTGCCGAGCGAACCCGGCCGAGGCCGAGGAACGCCGTCTCGACCAGAAGGATCACCCGGACCAGCACGACGTTGCCGAGGAACAGCAGCGTGACGGTCGAGATGGCGATCGAAGGACCGGAGACCATGCGGGTCCATGACGCCATTGCCGCGACGCCGCCGAGTACGAGCACTGCGCCGCTGAGGCCGATCAGGAGAATGTTGTGGCCGAGCAGCTCAGGATAACTCGCGGGCACGCGCGCGACCCTGCGCAGCAGACAGTCGGAGGCACCGAGGCCGCAGATCTGAACTGCGATCGCGGTCACGGCCGATATCTGCACGAACGGGCCAAACTCGGCCGGCCCGAGCGCGCGCGCCAGGATCGCAAACGTCACAAGCTGCGCAAGGCTCGCCGCCGCCAGCGATCCGCTCGACAGCAGATAGCTGACGATCATCGGCGTGGTGGTCGAGAATATCCGGCTAACGGCGCTGAAGTGTCGCAATGATCCAACGGCCTCTGTTTGGCGGTCGATCCCCACAGCGCATCCTATCAGGCTCGCGTGCACTTCGTATCACGCGCAGCGCGCCGTTCGAAATTGACGTTAACGTCGGCGCCAAATGCGGAGGTGCGATCGTCGCCGACGCCTCGGCGTGCGAATGATTCCTCCATTATCGTGAATGCAGACATCTCTCTCGTGCCGATGTTTAAGGCCGCGCGCGTTGAGCAGGGACATTCGTATCTTCGGTTGCATCTCGCGATCCCGATCGAAGTGCTGCTCGCTCGCGTAACGATCCAGGCGGTCTGTGGCGTCATCGAAGCCACGAGGTAGCGAAACAGCGAGCGCGGCAAGAGGGTTGCGTGCACAATGTGCCCGCGTGTTGCTAGCGAAAGCGATGCGATCAGTAATTCAATTAAAGGTTGATAGCGAGTTTCCCATAAGTTCACCGTCGGGCATCAGCTTTTATGGCTCCATAATCAGCCAATGCTGCTATCCAATTAATGGATAGTAAGGTTAACGCTAACGCCTAACTCTAAACGCTACTTAAAGTTGTTTCAGTTTGCGAGAGGGGGATAGTGGGCCAAGCCGAGCGAAATGACAGCTTGGGACAGGACATGGAGGTCGTCATGAACGATTTGGCCCCGATCGCCGCTCTGAACGTCAAGAGACCCATCAATGGGCGCGTGTTGCATGGCGACACGATCAACGGATCGAGCTCTGTGCCGGTCGCGTTGAATAACGGCGGCATTGTTTCCGCGCGCACCGGCGCGTCCAGCTGCAACTAGGCGGCATTCCTGCCGCTGGCGTGCCCTCCAGTGAAATCAGCTGACATGTACACAGCAACCGATAACAGCAGGTCGCAGCGAAGCGATGTCGCCTATCGCATGGCGAGCGCAAGCGTGGCGGCGCCTGGAGCCGCCATCAGCGCGATGCAGGTCGCCGGCTGGCTGTTGCAGGGCCGGCGGTGGATTCTGGTTGCGGTTCTCGCCGGCGCGATCGCAGGCGTCGGTGCGACGCAGCTGCTGACACCCCGGTTCACCGCGATCATGGACCTCACGATCTCGCCGTCGAACCTGCTGGTCACTCCGAACGATCTCTACGCGACGAACATCCAGCCCGACAGCCAGATCCTCGATGTCGAAAGCAAGATGCGGACGATCACCTCCGGAAATGTCCTGCGCCGCGTCATCGACAAGCTCGGCCTCAGGAACGATCCGGAATTCGCCGACAAGATGCGCCTGTTCGATCTCAGCTGGCTGTTCGATCGCCACGCATCCGATTCCGCCGAACGCAGCGATCTGATGGCCTTGCTCGCCAAGCGCATCAACGTGACGCGGCAGGAGCGTTCCTACGTCGTGACGATGTCGGTTTGGGCGAGCGAACCTGCGATGTCGGCACGGCTTGCGAACTCCATCGCCACCACGTTCCGGGAAGAGGTCGTCCGCGCCGACGCCGAGCGGGCCGGCCGCGCGGCGCAGGGGCTGGCGGCGCGGCTGGGCGAGCTCAAGGCCGCGGCGGCCGAGGCGGAAGACCGCACCGAAGCCTTCCGCCGTGCCCACGGCCTGCAGCAAGGTCCGTCCGGACAGCCGCTGAGCTCCGAAGCCATGGAGCGGATGAACGGAAAGCTGACCGACGCGAAGGCGCGGCTCGCCGAGGCGGAGGCCCGCTACAACGAGGTCTCGCGCGCCGTGTCGCTCTACGGCGTGCAGGCAGGCGCGGTGCAATCACAGACCCTGTCGGGCCTGCTCGCCGACGAGGCTGCCCTGCGCCGGCAGATCGCGACCCTGACCCAGACGCTCGGTCCGCGCCATCCCGCCATGCTGAATGCGATGGCCGAATCCGACGCGCTGACCAAGGCGATCAAGTCCGAAACCGAGCGGCTGCGCAGTGCCGCCCGCTTCGAGGTCGATCAGGCCAAGGTGGCGCTCGATACGCTAAACGAGGAAACCCGCACCTTGCGCGGCAATGTCTCGGTCGACGACCAGGCCCAGGTGAAGCTACGCGAACTAGAGCGCGAAGCTAGCGCCAAGACCGCGCTGTACCAGACGTTCCTGACGCGCTCCGGCGAGGCCGCCGAGCGGCAGCAGATCGATGCGACCGACGTCCGCGTGATCTCGCCCGCCGTCGCGCCGATGCGGCCGACCTGGCCACCTCGTCCCATCATTGCCGCTGCCGCAGGTGCTGCGCTGGGCTTGCTGCTTTGCGCAGCGGCGCTCGCCGGCTTCGGCTATCTCCGCGCGTTTCGACTTACCAGGGGCAGGGTGACATGATGGCATCAGGCGATATCCGCGAGGGTGGAACGATCGGCGTTCTGGGACCGCCGCTGTTCGTCGTGACGCTGTTGTTCTACCTGATCACGCTGACGCCGTTCATCGACCTGTCTGCGGCCAATTCGGGCGATCCCGCTGCCGACAAGTCGAACACCGTCAATCAGATCGTCTTCCTCGGCCTGACCGCAAGCTTGTGGCTGACCGCCATCAGCTCACCGGTGCGCCGTCTTGCGGTGCGTCCGCGCGGCGTCCTGATTATGACGCTGCTGTGGTTTGCGTTCGTCTCCGCGATTTCGGCGCATCCCGACCTTGCGCTGAAGCGTGTCGTGCTGGCGACGCTGACGATCGTCAATGCCGGCATCTTCCTGCTGCTGCCGCGTTCGGAGCGTCAGTTCGCCGGCATGCTGTCGATGTGCTGTATCGGCACGCTGGCGTTCGCCTATATCGGCGTCGCCTTGTGGCCGCAGCTTGCGATCCATCAGGCGAGCGAGGTGCGTGAGCCGATGAATGCCGGGCTGTGGCGCGGCCACTTCGCGCACAAGAACGTCGCGGCGGCGGCGATGGTGATCATCAGCTTCGCCGGGCTCTATTTGTACAGCACCGGGCGTCGCATGATGGGCAGCGCGATCACGCTGCTCGCGGTCGTGTTCCTGACCCAGACCGGCGGCAAGTCGTCGACCGCGGCGCTGCCGGGCATTCTCGTGATCGCCGGGATCTTCGAGCGGTGGCGGGCGATCCGCGTCCCGATGGTGTTTATGGGGATTGCGGCCTTCAACGTCATCACGATCGGGTGCTCGATCTCGCCTGCAATGCGGGAGCTGGTCGCAAGCCTCGGGATCGACCCGACCTTCACCAACCGCATCGACATCTGGCGCGTCGGTGCCTCCGCCGTCGCGGACAGGCCGCTGACCGGCTACGGCTTCCAATTGTTCTGGCAGACCGACGAGATGGTCTACAAGGCGGGTGGCGGTGCGAGCTGGGCGGTCGGCGCCTTCAACGCCCATAACGCCTATCTCGACGCGGCGATCACGACCGGCATCCCGGGTCTCATGCTCACTTTGGCGCTGCTGGTCTGGCTGCCGCTGCGCGACGTATCGCAGGCAGACATGCGCGACAATGATCCGGCGCTGACCCGTCTCTTTACCCGGATTTGGCTCTACGGCGTGTTCTCGGCCTGCGTCGAGAGCCTGTACTTCCAGTCCGGCAGTCTTGTCTGGTTCATGGTGATCGTCTCGATCTTCGGCCTTCGTCTGCAGGCCGGCGCGCACGAGATTCGCGAGTCGGAAGCCGTGATGCGTGTCGGGGAGCCGGCCCATGCATAGCCCCGCCATCGTATTGCGCTTGTCGGAAGGCGCGTCCCGTCTGCCAGCGACGATTGATCGGCTCGCCGGTCGTCTGATCAACAGGTTGATCCGTGCGACGCCACGGCAGGTCATCCAGGTGCCGACCCGGAAACCCACCATCTCCTTCACCTTCGACGATGTTCCCGATTCCGCGCTCCGCGTCGGCGCGGCGATCCTGGAAGCGCGTGGCGTGCGCGGCACCTTCTATATCTCCGGCGGCCTCGAAGGGCGCGTCGAGCCGGATCGTACCCTGATCGATGCCGCGGGCTGCAGGGAGCTCGCCGCGCGCGGTCACGAGATCGGCTGCCATACCTATGGCCATCGGGATATCAGGCATCTCGATCGCTCGGTCTTCGTGGCTGATCTCGCGGACAATGCGCGCTATCTCGACACGGTCGATCCACGCCCCGGCCGGCGCAACTTCGCCTATCCCTACAATTCCGGCTGCCTCGGCAAGCGGCCGATACTGGCTCATGCGTACCGGACCTGCCGCGCAGGCGGTGAAGCGATCAACCGCGGGCCGACTGACCCGACCTTCCTCAATGCCGTCGAGATTCGCCAGCCCGAGACGCATGTGGCGGGACTGACGCGCTGGATCGACGCGGCGGTCGCAAAGCCGGGCTGGCTGATCTTCTTCACGCACGACATCGCGCCGAGCCCGACGCCCTATGGCTGCACACCCGCCGCCTTCGAGCGGCTGGTCGCATATGCGGTCGCGCGGGGCTGCTGTGTGCTGACGGTCGATGCTGCGCTAGACCGCATGAGACTCCGGGAGGGTGAGCGATGACGAGCGAGCGCCGGCTGCTGGCCATTAACAATTACTTCTACCGGCGCGGCGGCGCCGAGAGCGTGTTCCTTGACCAGATCGATCTGTTCGCCGCGGCCGGCTGGAATGTCGTGCCGTTCGCGATGGAGCATCCCGACAATCTGCCGAGCCCGTGGTCCGACTATTTCGTGTCCGAGATCGAATATGGCCGGACCCTTGGGCCGATCACAAAAGCCAGGCAGGCGGCCAAGATCATCTTCTCGCTGGAGGCGCGCCGCAAGATCCGCGCCTTGATCCGCCGCATGCAGCCGTCGGTGGCGCACGCCCACAACGTCTACCATCACATCTCGCCTTCGATCTTCGACGTCCTCAAGGCCGAAGGCGTGCCCGTTGTGATGACGGCGCATGATCTCAAGATTGCCTGTCCGGCCTACAAGATGCTGAGCCAGGGCAAGGTCTGCGAGCGTTGTCGCGGTGGACGGATCCACAACCTCCTGCTGCGCCGCTGCGTCAAGGATTCCGCCGTGGTGAGCGGGCTCGTCTTTCTCGAGACCCTGGTTCACCGGAGCTTCGGCCTTTATCGTGACACGCTCGACTGCCTGATCGCGCCGAGCCGCTTCTACCGCGACAAGCTGGTGGAGTGGGGTTGGGACGCGAGCCGCATCGCTTACATCCCGAATTTCGTCGATGCGGAGCAATTCACGCCCTGGTGTCACGAGGGAGACTACTTCGTCTATGCCGGCCGGCTTGCGCCGGAGAAGGGGCTCGGCACGCTGGTGCGTGCCGCCGCGCTCGCGCACCAGCGGCTGGTTCTGGCCGGCACCGGCCCCGAAGAGGCGGCCTTGCGTCAGCTGGCCTTCGATCTCGACGCCGACATTGTCTTCGCGGGTCACATGGCCAAGCCCGAGCTGAAGCAGCTGATCGGAGAATCGCGCGCCCTGGTGCTCGCTTCCGAATGGTACGAGAACGCGCCGATCAGTGTGCTCGAGGCCTACGCGCTCGGACGTCCGGTGATCGGGACGCGGATCGGCGGCATTCCGGAGCTCATCGTTCACAACAAGACCGGCGTGCTGGTGGCGCCGGGCAATGTCGGCATGCTGGCCGAAGCCTTGGCCAGCATGGCGAAGCTCCCCCGGTCAGGGCGAAACAGGCTCGGGGCGGCGGGCCGTGACTGGGTGCTGCGGGAATTCTCTCCCGAGAAATATCGCGACCGTACGATGGCGCTGTACGAGACGGTGGTGCACTGATGTACACGTTGATACCAGCCGGTGGAGCGGACCGACCTCCGAGAAAGGTGATCTTCCTCGGGCTGCGCGGCATCCCCGAGATCCAGGGCGGGGTCGAAACCCATGTTGCCGCGCTCGCGGTGCGCATCGCGCAGCGCGGCTGGCAGGTCGAAGTGCTCGGGCGCAAGCCGTACCTTCCATCGCCGGAGCCGTACGTCTGGAAGAACGTCACCGTGACGCCGGTCTGGACGCCGCGCTCAAAGAACGTCGAAGCGCTGCTGCATACCACCCTGGCATTGTTTGCCGCCGCCCGGCGCGATCCCGATCTCGTTCATATTCACGCCATCGGGCCGGCGCTGCTCACGCCGCTTGCCCGCCTGCTCGGCCTTCGTGTCGTGGTGACGCATCACGGTTTCGATTACGAACGCCAGAAATGGGGGTGGATGGCGAAGTCGGTGCTGCGCATCGGTGAATGGATGGGAATGAAGTTTGCGCATGCACGGATCGGCGTGGCAAAGGGCATCGTCGACTCGGTCCGTGCCAGGCTCGGGGTTGCGGCGACCTTCATTCCGAACGGTGTGGAGCGCAGCGTTCCGCGGCTCGGCACCTCCTATCTCGACTATATCGAGGTGGCCCCGAACCGCTACATCCTGTGCGTCGGCCGGATCGTCGAGGAGAAGCGGCAACTCGATCTGATCGGCGCCTTCGCGCGGTTGGGCGATCCCGACAGGAAGCTGATCATCGTCGGCACGGCCGATCACAATAGCGGCTATCTGCATGCGGTCGAGCAGGCAGCCGCAGCGACGCCGGGCGTGGTGATGACCGGCTTCCAGTCCGGCGAGAGCCTTGCCCAGCTCTACCGCAACGCGGCGCTGTTCGTCCTTCCGTCGAGCCATGAAGGCATGCCGATGGTGCTGCTCGAGGCGCTGAGCCACGGCGTGCCTTGTCTCGCAAGCGACATCGACGCCAATCTCGCGCTCGATCTCGGGCCGGACAGCTACTTTCCGCTGGGCAACCTCGATGCGCTTGCGGCCGCCATCCGGCAGAAGCTCGCCGCGCCCGACAGCGCGCCGGAACGCGGCGAGCGTGCCGCGCGCGCGCTCGATTGCTTCGGCTGGGACCCGATCGTCGACCGTACCATCGAGGTCTATGAGAGCGCGCTGGCCGCCTGGAAACCCGGCCATGCGCAGCGCGGCGGTGCCGATCTCAAGAACCATCTCGGATTCGGAGGCGGACAATGACGCCAGCCCTGCGGCAGCTCGAAATGACGGTGCTCGGGCTCGGCTTCCTCGGCCTTGCCTGGAGCAAGGACAAGCTGCGTGGTTACGCCACGCCGAACACCGTGTCGAAATTCGACGTCGAGGGCCAGATCGCCTATCTGCTCGACATCTTCGGCTCGCTTCGCCGCTTCATGCCGCCGGAGCTCGATCTGCGCGGGCGCGACGTGCTGGAGCTCAGTCCCGGCGCATCGCGCGGCAATGGCGTGCTGTTTCTCGCGATGGGGGCGCGGTCCTATCACGCCATCGACGTGTTCAACCTCGCCGGCGACGAAGATCCCGTGTTCTACGAGGTGCTGCTTGATCGCTTCACCGAAGGCACCGCGGCGGATCGCCAGCGCGCACGCACCATCGCGTCGACGTCCGGCTCCCGCGATTTCGGCTATGCCGTCGGGCGAGACTTCGACATTCCGCGCCTCGCCGAGGGGCGGACTTTCGATTTGATCGTGAGCTGCGCGGCGTTTGAGCACTATGACAGCGTTCCCGATGCCGTTGCCGGCCTCACCCAGGTGGCCCGGCCGGGCTGCGCGGCGATCCATATCATCGACCTGCAGACGCATTCGCGCTGGATTCGCGAGCACGACCCCAACAACATCTATCGCTATCCCGAGGCGATCTACCGGCTGTTCCGCTTTCCCGGACAGCCGAACCGGCTGCGCCCCGCCGACTATATCGCGGCCTTCGGGGCCGAAGCATGGAACGACGTTCGGTTCGTGCCGTCGCGAACCATCGATCCCGCGCTTCGCGACATCTCGCTCGCAGGGCTCGCCGCGCCCTTTGCGGGCCAGGAGGACATGATCGTGCTCGATGGCGCGTTGACGGCACGTCATCCCGGCAGGGTCGGCGGTTGAACGCGATCAGGAGAAGCGCCGTGACCAGCCGTCGTTCCATTCTCCGCAACATCGCCGGCGTCGCGATGCTTAGCCCATTCGCAGCGTTGCGAGCCGTGGCCGATCCGGTGAGCCCGCTTCCCAATTTCCGTCGCGGCATCGGCGTCGCGCATGCGTTCGGATGGGCCGACGTACATGCGGATGGCGCCTATGTCGATCCGCCGTTCTCCGCGCCACGCTTTCAGTTCACCGCCGAGCAGCGTCAGGCGATCCGCGCCGCGGGTTTCGACTTCGTGCGTCTGGTCGTCGATGTCGGTCCATTCCTGGCCTTTGACGGCGCGAGCCGTGACCGGCTCGACGATCTCATCGTCACCGCGGTCCGCGCTCTGCTCGCCGCCGATCTCGGCGTGATCGTCGACATGCATCCGAGCGCGATGAATCCGGCCTACCGGCCCGCGGAACTGACGGCAGGCGTGAACACGCCGAAATTTCAGGCCGTGCTCGCCTTGCTCGCTCGTCTGGCCGGCCGCCTGGGCCAGGTCATCGCGGAGCAGGGCAATACGGCGTCACCGAGGATTGCGCTCGAGCTGATGAACGAGCCCGAGATCCCAGCGGCGGAATGGCAGCCGATGCTCGAGGCCGCCTACGCCGCGGCGCGCAGCGGTTCGGCGACGCTGCCGCTCGTCCTTGGCGGCGGCGGGATGAACGCGCCCGGAGCGTTGGCGCAGATCGACATGGCTCCGTTTGCGGGCGATGCGCGCCTGATCTTCACCTATCATGACTATTCGCCGTGGCAGTTTACCCATCAGGGCGTGCTCGGCAGTCCCGCCTATGCGCTCGATGCGATCGTCTATCCGGCACCGGCATCGGTCGATGCGATGAACAAGGCGACCGACCAGCGCGTGACGGCCCTGGGTCTGACCGGCGCCCAGCTCGATCTGGCACAGCAGGCAAAGCAGACACTCGCGAGCTATGTCGGCTCCGGCTTCAACCGATCGACGCTCGAACGGACGTTTCAGCAGGTGGCGGCCTGGCGCACGGCGCACAACCTGCCGGCGCACGCGATCCTGCTCGGCGAGTTCGGCGTGCACAAGACGCCCTATCCGGACAGCGACGAGGGAGAGGCTGCGCGCGCGCGCTGGTTGCGCGATATGCACGAACTCGCCGAGACCTACGGCTTCGCCTGGTCGTGCTGGACTTATCTGGCGACCGGCGGCTTCGCACTGGCGGAGAACGAAGCCGGCCCCGGCTTCGATGCGGCGACCTGCGCCGCGCTCGGCCTCGCCTCGCCAAGAGCACCGGAATGAGGCCAGGCATGACGGCGCAGCGCTACGCCAATATCGACGGATTGCGGGCCATCGCGGCGCTCGGCGTCATGGTCGAGCACATGTTCGGCGACCTGCTCAGGCAGACGCCGCCTGCCGCCGGGCCGATGAATGCCGCGGGCGATCTGCTGGTCCAGAATGTCAGCCTCGGCCGGTTCGGCGTGGCGCTGTTCTTCCTGATCAGCGGCTTCGTGGTACCGTTCAGCATCGGCGGCGAACGGCCGTTGTTTCAATTCGCGGTCTCGCGGGTGTTCCGGCTCTATCCCGCACTGTGGCTTGCGCTCGCGGTGCTCGCGACCATGGCATGGCTTGCCGGCGAGCCGCCGCGCGCGGTGACCGTGCTTGCCAACATGACCATGGCGCCGGCGCTGTTCGGCCAGCCCTGGCTCTCGCCGATCTACTGGACGCTGTTCATCGAGCTGGTGTTCTACATCCTCATCGCGCTGCTGTTTTCGGTCGGCAGATTGAGACACGTCGCGGTGCTGTCGATCCTGAGCCTGGCGCTGGTCGTCGCAACGGCGTTGCCGGTTCAGTTGCGCACGCACGGCATTGCCAATTTGCCGGTCCAGTATCTCGGCATGCACCTCTCGTTCCTGTTCCTGGGCCTCTTGTTGCGCTTGTGGCTGGTCGAGCAGGTGCCGGGGGCACGCATCGCCGCGCTGACGCTGGTCCTTGCGCAGATCGTCGCGGTGCCGTCGGTCGCAGCCTTCTCGCTGGCGCGCGGCGACAATTTCATCATGGAGGGACTGACGCCGGTCCTCACCGCCTACTTGCTCGCCTTTGTGGTGTTCCTTGCAGCCGTCAGGTTAGACCGGCCGCGTTCGCTCCTGTCGCGGATCGGGCTGATCAGCTACTCGATGTATCTGTTCCACTGGACCGTGAATGTCACGGTCTACCGGTTCCTGCCGTTGACCGGACAGATCGGCGACATCGTCACGATGCTGATCTGCACTATCCTTACCTTGCTGGCATCCTGGCTGGTGTACCGGCTGGTGGAGCATCCGACGATCACGTTAGGGCGCGCGATCGTGCTCAGACATGGCGTGGCGAGCCGTTCGTGACGGATGCCGAACCCAATGTATGGGGCGAGCGAATAACCGGTGACGGGCACGCACCGAAACCAACGCGCAAGCCAACTCTATTGCTCGACCGCCCAATTCGGCAAGAGCCGTGTGTTAGCTTGTTCGTCGCGGCTGTGGTTCTAAACTGCCAATGGCTAGGAGGATGTGACAGATGTGGAGTGTCTGGAATGTTACCTGCGGTCATTGGGCTTCGGCTTTGAATTTTGACAACAAGCTTGATGCGGAATCGTGGCTAAGAGAACATTGCAAATCCCCCAAGACGGTGGATCATTACGAGGTGCGACAGCGTACGACGTCAGCTCTCTTGAGACAGCCAAGGGATTTCACAGAGTGAGGATTTCTGGTGCAACGTAGCCGCAAGGAACGAAGATGAAGCAGAAATCCGGACCGCGTGAACCGGCGGTTGAACCAGTGTTGAAGGACATTCGGGGCCAGACACGTCGGCATTACCGCGCAGGTCATTCTGACGCGAGTGCAGAAATGGTCCTGGCGCAAAGCGTGGGCCATGCAGATCGCAAGGCGACGCGGGCGGCAAAAGGCGATCGTTGCTTTGGCGCGGCGGTTCGCTGTGATCATGCGCCACGTGTGGAGCGACGGAACGGAATTCCGCCAGAACGAGGCACAGCTCACGGCAGTATCATTGCTAGCTGTGATCGAGCTAAAGATCCAAACGTTAAGGTCGAACGATTCAAATTCAGAAGTAGACGAGTTTTTCGAACTGAAGCGCCGCGTAGAAGAATTCTTGGCCGCAAATGCAGCTCGACAAGAAAGGTCGATCGTGGAGGACGTGGTGAACGACCACGTCGAGCGCCAGATTTCGAGATCGTATGTCCATCATGGCGACGACTTCGTCATGGTCGATACTGAATTCGGTTTGATGAATGTCAGGTGGTCGAGTGTGGTGGACTGTGTGGCCCCGATACGAGCCGCGCAGCAACAAACAACGCGTTTTGCGTTAACAAGAGAACATTGCAGCTTCAGAATCGACGAAAAAGAGTTTGGCTTGGACTCGCTCGCCCGCAATTTCTCTGAGACTATTGATTGCTCGCCGATGGCGCTTGCGAGGGGAATGCGGATGATTTGCACTGACCTCCTGGATATCTCTCGAACCCGCGCTGCGCTTCGCGCGCGATGTTGTGCCTGCTGCTGTTGACGCATCTGCGGCGTCCCGCGGATCAGCAACCCTGACTGCCCCAACTCTCGAATAATTCGAGCTGACGACGGCTGCAGAGCCGTCGCCTGGAATCGCTGACATCGCGCAGCGTGAGTGCATCGTGCTGCCTGTATCCCGTCACGCCTTTCGTCGCCTGCCAACCGATTCACCTTGAGGACACGAGGACATCTAAATGACCGCCAGCCATGATCAGATCAAATTTGCCTATTGGGTGCCGAACGTCTCCGGCGGGCTCGTCATCAGCAAGATCGAGCAGCGAACCGGCTGGGACATTGACTACAACCGCCGGCTGGCGCAGATCGCCGAGCAAAACGGCTTCGACTATGCGCTGAGCCAGATCCGCTTCACCGCCGGATACGGCGCCGAGTTCCAGCATGAGCCGGTCGCCTTCAGTCACGCGTTGCTCGCTGCGACCACGAAGCTGAAAGTGATCGCGGCGCTGCTGCCCGGGCCATGGAATCCGGCGGTCGCGGCCAAGCAGATCGCGACCATCAGCCAGCTCACCGAGGGGCGGGTTGCCGTCAACATTGTCAGCGGCTGGTTTCGGGGCGAGTTCACCGCGATCGGCGAGCCCTGGCTCGATCACGACGAACGCTATCGCCGCTCCGAAGAGTTCATCCGCGCGCTGCGCGGAATCTGGACCCAGGACAATTTCACGTTCCGCGGCGATTTCTACCGCTTCTCTGACTACACGCTGAAGCCGAAGCCGGCGCATCCATTGCCCGAGATCTTCCAGGGCGGCAGCTCGCGCGCCGCGCGCGACATGGCCGCGCGGGTGTCGGACTGGTACTTCACCAACGGCAATTCGGTGGCGGAGATCAAGAAGCAGGTCGACGACATCAGGGCGAAGGCGCGCGCCAACAATCATTCGGTCAAGATCGGCGTCAACGCCTTTGCGATCGCGCGCGACACCGAGGCCGAGGCACGCGCCGTGCTCGACGAGATCATCGTCAAGGCCGATCCGGAGGCGGTCAATGCGTTCGGGCACGAGGTGAAGAACGCCGGCAAGGCTTCGCCTGAGGGCCAGGGCAATTGGGCGCAATCCAGCTTCGAGGATCTCGTCCAGTACAATGACGGCTTCAAGACCAATCTGATCGGCACGCCGGAGCAGATCGCCGAGCGCATCGTCGCGCTGAAGGAGGTTGGGGTCGATCTCGTGCTGCTCGGCTTCCTGCACTTCCAGGAGGAGGTCGAATATTTCGGCCGCCGCGTCATTCCGCTGGTCCGTGCGCTGGAGGCGAAGACCGCCGTGCACGCCGAAGCCGCTGAGTGACGGGGAGCTCAGCGACGTGACGGCGATGATGACGAATGCCGGCATCCTTGCGCTGGAGGCCGCTCCGGCGGAGGCCGCGGCGCGCGCGCTAGCGATCGGCAATGCAGGCGATCGGGTGCACGCGAAGGTTACGGATCGCGCGGATCGGCCGGTGTTGGCGCTCACCGATATCGCGCTGACATTCGGTGGCGTCGCTGCGCTGCGCGACATCGACCTTGCGGTCGCACCGGGTGAAATCCGGGCCGTCATCGGGCCCAATGGCGCCGGCAAAAGCTCGCTGCTCAACGTCGTCAGCGGGCTCTACCGGCCCGACCGTGGCCAGGTCTGGCTCGGCGAGCGCGCCTTCGTCCAGGTGCCGACGGCGCGATTGGCGGCGCATGGCGTGGCGCGCACGTTCCAGAACCTCGCGATCTTCAAGGGGCTGTCGGTGTTCGACAACGTCCTGATGGGGCTCGCGCATCGCGTCCGCGCCGGCTTCCTGCGCCAGATCATCGGCTCGCCGCGGGCGCGCCGGATCGAGGCGGAGAATCGCGCCGCCGCTGAAGACGTCATCGGCTTCCTGCATCTCGGCGACGTCCGCGAGCGCGCCGCCGGAAGCTTGCCTTACGGCTTGCAGAAGCGGGTCGAGCTGGCGCGGGCGCTGGTGGCGCGGCCGACACTGCTGCTGCTCGACGAGCCGTTCGCCGGTGTCACGTTGAGCGAGAAGCTCGAGCTGTCCGAGCACGTGCGCAATGCGCGCGACCGCTATGGCGCCACCATCGTTCTGATCGAACACGACATCGGTGTGGTGATGGGCCTCTCCGACCGGATCGCGGTGCTCGACAACGGCAGCAAGATCGCCGACGGCACGCCCGACGAGGTGAGGGCCGACCAGACGGTGATCGACGCCTATCTCGGCGTCGCGCATCAGGACGTCACGGAGCTCGCGGTCTGATGTTCGATTATCAGTTTCTGATCGAGGTTTTGGTCGGCGGCCTGCTGTCGGGGGTGATGTACTCGTTGGTCGCGATCGGCTTCGTGCTGATCTACAAGACCTCCGGCGTGCTCAATTTCGCGCAGGGCGCGATGCTGCTGTTCGCGGCGCTGACCTTCGTCAGCCTGGTCGAGCGCGCCATCTCGTTTCCCCTCGCGTTCGCCATCACGCTCGCGATCATGGTCGTGCTCGGCGTCAGCGTCGAGCGCGCGGTGCTGCGGCCGCTGGTCAACGAGCCGCCGATCACGCTGTTCATGGCGACGCTCGGGCTGTCCTATGTGATCGAGGGCGCGGCGCAGCTGCTGTGGGGCACCCAGGTCCACGGCCTCGACATCGGCATCAGCGACGTTCCGCTCGACATCGCCGGGGTCTTCATCAGCCGGTTCGACCTGTTCGCCGCGACGGTCGCGGGCAGCCTGGTGGCGCTGTTTGCGCTGTTCTTCCGCTACACCCGCACCGGGCTGTCGTTCCGCGCAGTCGCCGACGATCCGTTCGCGGCGCTGGCCGTCGGCCTGCGGCTGCCGCGGGTCTGGGCCAGTGTATGGACCGCCTCCGGCATCGTCGCGCTGGTGGCGGGCCTGCTGTGGGGCGCGCGGCTCGGCGTGCAGTTCTCGCTGTCGCTGGTGGTGTTGAAGGCGCTGCCGGTGCTGGTGCTCGGCGGCTTCGATTCGATCGCCGGCGCGATCATCGGCGGACTGCTGATCGGCGCCATCGAGAAGCTCGCCGAAGTCTATGTCGGGCCGCTGTTCGGCGGCGGCATCGAAGCCTGGGCGGCCTATGTCGTGGCGTTGGTGTTGCTGCTGGTGCGGCCGTCCGGGCTGTTCGGGCAGAAGCTGGTCGAGAGGGTCTAGGCGATGAGCGCAGCACCATTGACGGCACAGCTCTCGCCCGGCGCCGGAGCCTTTGCGATCGTTGTCGGGGCCGCGATCGCCTTCGGCGCCGTTCCGCTGTTCGGTTCCGACTATCTGATGGACGCGGTGCTGACGCCGTTTCTCGCGCTGGCGCTCGCGGCCGTCGGGCTCAACCTGCTCACCGGCTATGCCGGGCAGGTGTCGCTGGGCTCCGCCGCGTTCCTCGCGGTCGGCGCCTATGCCACCTACAACCTTCACCTCCGGCTGCCGCAGCTGTCGCTGATCGTCGATCTGGTGCTCGCCGGGCTCGTCGCGGCCGCGATCGGTATCGTGTTCGGATTGCCGAGCCTGCGGCTGCGCGGCTTTTATCTCGCGGTCTCGACGCTCGCCGCGCAGTTCTTCGTGCAATGGGCGCTTACCAAGTTCGGCTGGTTCTCCAACGACAATCCGTCCGGCGTGATCGATGCCCCGGTGCTCAGCGTGGCCGGCGTCACTTTCACCAGCCCGGCGGGCCGCTATGTGTTCTCGCTGAGCGTCGTGGTGGTCGCGACGTTCCTGACGCTGCGGCTGTTGCGCTCGCAGAGCGGCCGCAATTTCATCGCGGTGCGTGACCACGAACTCGCCGCCAAGGTGATCGGCGTGCCGCTGTTGCGCACCAAGCTGCTCGCTTTCGGCGTTTCCTCGTTCCTGATCGGGATTGCCGGCGCGCTGTGGGCCTTCGCCTATCTGCGCACGGTCGAGCCGGCCGGCTTCAACCTCGATCGCTCGTTCCAGATCCTGTTCATCATCATCATCGGCGGGCTGGCCTCGCTGCGCGGCGCGTTTCTCGGCGCCGCCTTCATCGTGGTGTTTCCGCTGATCCTGTCACGCGCCGGTGCGGCCTTGCTCGGCGGCGTGTTCGATTCCGGCGTGCTGGAGATGAGCCAGCGCATCGTCGTCGGCATGCTCATCATCGCGTTCCTGATCGCAGAGCCGCGCGGCCTGATCGCGCTGTGGGACCGGCTTTGGCGAGTGGTCACGCGGCCGGCCGCCATCCGCAACACCTGACATTTCGCACCACTGGAGAAACCAAAGATGATTAAATCGAGATATCTGAGAGTTGCCTTCGCCGCGGCGGTGGCCTCCGTGCTGGCCGCAGCACCGGCGGCGCGGGCCGACGAGCAGTTCTTTCCGCTGCAGAGCTACCGGGTCGGACCCTATGCAGCCGGCGGCACCGGCTTCTTCGGCGGCTTCATCGACTATCTCAATTTGATCAACATCCGCGACGGCGGCGTCAACGGCGTCAAGCTGACCTGGGACGAGGGCGAGACCCAGTACGAGGTCGAGCGCGGTGTCGAGGTCTATGAGCGGCTGAAGGGGCGGCCCGGCGTTGCCGCCTGGAATCCGCTGTCGGTCGGCATCGCCTACGCCATGATCGACCGCATCACCAAGGACAAGGTGCCGCTCATCACCATCAATCACGGCCGCACCGATTCGACCGACGGCCGCGTGTTCCCATACGTTTTCCCGCTGCTGCTCAATCCCTACAGCGAGACCTCCGGAATCGTGAACTACATCGCGAGCCGCGAGGGCGGGGTCGACAAGCTGAAGGACAAGAAGATCGTCGTGCTCTATCACGGCTCGCCCTACGGCAAGGAGACCATCCCGATCTACAAGCTCTTGGCCGACAAGTACCAGTTCAGTCTCGAGCAGATCGAGGTGCCGCATCCCGGCAACGAGCAGCAGTCGCAATGGCTGTCGATCCGCCGGGCCAAGCCCGATTACGTGGTGCTGCGCGGCTGGGGCGTGATGAACCCGGTGGCGTTGAAGACCGCGCAGAAGGTCGGCTTTCCGGCCGACCACATCATCGGCAACGTCTGGTCCAACTCCGAGGAAGACGTGATCCCGGCCGGTGACGCCGCCAAGGGCTATATCGCGATCACGACGCAGGCCTCCGGCGAGCAGTATCCGGTGCTGCAGGAGGTGATCAAGACGGTCTATGGCGCCGGCAAGGGCAATCTCGACGACAAGAAGCGGATCGGCAGCGTCTACCACAATCTCGGCATCGTGAACGGCATCCTCAATGTCGAGGCGATCCGCATCGCACAGGCGAAGTTCGGCAAGCGCACCTTGACAGGCGACGAAGTGCGCTGGGGCTTCGAACACCTGCAGCTCGATCCGGCGCGGGTCGAAGCGCTCGGCGCCAAGGATCTGTTCCACTCGATCAACGTCACCTGGGACAATCACGAAGGCGACGGCCGCGTCACCTTCCAGCAGTGGGACGGCGGCAAGTGGAAGGTCGTCTCCGGCTGGATCGCACCGGACTGGGCCTTCCTGCGTCCGATCATCGAGAAGTCGGCCGCCGCCTATGCCAAGGAGCATGGCATCAAGGTGCGGACCTCCGGCGACGATCCCGTCAGCAACTGACGCCGCAGGGACGCGGGAGCTGTTCGGCTCCCGCGTCCCTCAAGACGATGGATCAACAGATGAGTGAAACCCTGCTTTCGGTCGCAGGTCTGGCCGCGACTTACAACCACGCGATCGCGGCCGTCAACGACGTCTCGCTTGCCGTGCGGCGCGGCGAGATCGTCGCCGTACTCGGCGCCAACGGCGCCGGCAAGTCGACCACGCTGCAGGCCATCTCGGCGCTGCTCTCAGCGCGTCGCGGCCAGATCACGGCGGGCCGGATTGTTTTCGATGGCCGCGATGTCGCGGGTACGTCCGCAGCGACGCTGGTGCGCGCCGGGCTCGTGCCAGTGCTCGAGGGGCGGCACTGCTTCGCCTCGCTGACTGTGGAGGAGAATCTCGTTACCGGCGCGATGGGGCGCGATGCGCGCCGGGCGGAGATTGCCGCGGACCTCGACCGCATCTATCAACTGTTTCCGCGCCTGAAGCAGCATCGCCGCACGCTTGCCGGACTGACCTCCGGCGGCGAGCAGCAGATGACGGCGATCGGCCGGGCCCTGATGTCGCGTCCACGGCTGCTGGTGCTCGACGAGCCGTCGATGGGCCTCGCGCCGCTGGTCGTCGAGGCCATCTTTCGCGCGCTTAAGCAGCTCAACAGCGAGCAGGGGCTGTCGATCCTGGTCGCCGAGCAGAACTCGACCGTGGCGCTGCGTTTCGCCGATCACGCGGTCGTGCTCGAGAACGGGCGCAGCGTGCTGGCCGGTCGCGCGGCCGAATTGCGGCAGCGCGCCGACATCAAGACCCATTATCTCGGCGGATCGCCGAAGGGCGATCAGGGCCGAAGGCAGCCGCGCGAGGCTGTCGCATGATTGCAACCCGGAGAGACTGACCATGGCCAACGACAATCTCGCACGCAAGATCGACGACGACGTTTATGCCAGGCTCGATGCCGCCATCGACGCCACGGTGAAGGTGAATGCCGACCGCAACGACCGCGAGAGCCGTTTTCCGCGCGATAATCTGCGCGCACTGGCGGAGGCCGGCTGGACCGGCGTGCTGAACGAGCCGCAGTTTGGCGGGCTCGGTCTTAGCCATCTGGATTTCGCCGAGGCCGCCTATCGGATCGGGCAGGCCGATGCGTCCACCGGGCTCATCTACGTCATGCATGTCGGTGCGGCGCAGACCATCAATCTGTTCGGCAACACCGATCAGAAGGAGCGCTGGCTGAAGGCGGCCAATGGCAGTCTGCTCGGCACTTACTCGACCAGCGAGCGCGCCACCGGCGGCCACTGGTGGTACAATCTGTCGGAAGCCTCGCGCGACGGTGACGATTATCGCGTCAACGCGGAGAAGTCGTTCACCACGAGCTCGGGCCAGGCCGACTATTACGTGGTGCAGACGCGCACGCCGGGCGCCAAGGATCAGGCCGACATCATCTTCTTCATCGTCGACGGCAAGGCCGAGGGGATCGAGTCCCGGCCCTGGGATGCGCTCGGCGTGCGGGCCAACCATTCCGGGGCGATCCGCTACAGCAATGTGCATGTGCCGCAACGCGACCGGCTCGGTGCCGAAGGGCAGGGCAAGGAGATCATCTATGACGGCGTCTCCCCGGTCTATCTGATCGGGCTCGGCGCGGTCTGGGAAGGCGTCGCACGCGGCGCGTTGAACGCGGCGATCGCCCACACCACGAGTTTCGTGCACAAGGACAGGAACAAGAGCCTGTCGGATTATCAAGCAATCCGCCAGGAGCTCGGCGCGGCCAAGGTGCTGGTCGAGACGCTGCGGCCGTGGCGCAACGAACTTGCGGGCAAGCTCGACGCGCTCTGGCGCGCCGGCAAGCCGCAGAGCGAAATCCTGATCCCTCTGACCGAGTTCAAGGTGCATGCCGCCGAGGTCGCCAACAAGGTCGCGGCGACGGCGCTGACGGTGACGGGCGGCTACGGTTATCACCGCGGTCCGATCGAGCGCGCCTATCGCGACGCTCGTGCGGCGATCGCGATGGGGCCGTCCAATGTCATCGCGCGCGACTGGATCGGAAAGGCGGTGGTCGGCCTGCCGCTGGAACTGTTCTACGAGGGCGGGGAATAGCGCATCCCAGCGTATGGAGCCACAAGACGTTGCTCGATGTAGCCATCGACCGCCTGCCTGGATTGGCGCTCCGGGCGGGCGGCAATAGTCGACGCACAAACCGGCAGTTCGAGAACGTGGCGTCGGAGGGCGGATTCGCGCCCGAGAACGATCCGCGAGAAGTGCAGCCCACTCGACGTTGGACGTCAAAAAAGGACGAAAAAGACAATCGACTGGATCGCGACCTGCACCGAATGTCGGTATCGGTGGTTACACCTCCAGGATTTGAACCTATTCGTGCGCCTTTTTATTCAGCGCAAGCAGCGGAGCGCCAAACGTTGGATTCGCGTAGAGCGGATCGATCAACAACATCCCAATCAGCGTGGTGAGTGGGAGACGACTGGGATTCAACAATCTCCCAATTCGGTTTCCCTACATCGAATGAATTCCAGTGCGAGCGCACGAACGAAAAGTGGACGTATCTGGTGCGGTCGTCGCGCTGCGGGCAATGAGAGCCCAGTAAGACATTGATCTCATTGGTGGGCCCGGCAGGACTCGAACCTGCAACCAGACCGTTATGCGTGGCCGGCGGACCTCACGAAAATGAGGCGGGGTCGTATCCAGAGCGACTCTTGTCTGAACCAGAACTGAAAAGCACCTTTGAGCGTGAAATGCACCAAGCTCGGTAGCAAGCCTCGCAAGCTATTGCAGTTGCAACCGAAGGGGTGCCGACCTGATCGTCGACGGGTTTCAGCTGGGCCAGCTTAACGAGAGCCGCCGCTTCGTCGTGGTTTCGACGCAGGGCAAGGGCGACGAGGCCGCCCTGAGGCAAGCGGTCACCGTCAATGCTGGCTATCACGCCTTTGTCGGCAGCAAGCGCAAGGCGGCGGTGCTCCGCCAGAAGCTGGTTGCCGCAGGTCTTGACGTTGCCACCGTCGATCGCATCAAGGCGCCCGCCGGGCTCGACCCCGGTGCTATCACGCCGGAAGAAATCGCAATGTCGATCCTCGCCGAATTCACCCTTGAGCGCCGCCGCGGCCAACGTGCCGGCAATTTCCTTGCAAGCAGCTGAGATCCAAGATGCAGATGAATGACAGCCAGCGTATCCCGGCCTCCAGAGAGAAGGTGTGGGTGGCGCTCAACAACCCCGGCGTCCTGAAGCAATGTATTCCCGGCTGTCAGTCGCTCGTGATGTCGTCGCCCAACGAAATGACCGCTACTGTCGATCCGCCCAACAGCTATCGCATCTTGGGTGAGGGGTCCGGCGGCATCGCCGGGTTTGCGAAGGTGGAGCGACCGTCACGCTCACATCCGAGGGACCTGAAGTGACTGTCCTGACCTATGCCGTCGACGTGCAGATTGGGGGTAAGCTCGCGCAGCTTGGCGGCCGGCTGATCGATTCCACGGCGAGGAAACTGGCCGATCAGTTCTTTGCGGCGTTTGCGAGAACTGTTCCGAGCACAACGTGCGAACCGGCCGATAGCCCGTGAGAATTTGTTGAAGCGGGGCTCGCTGACCGCTGCCGCTTCATGTTGTGGCTGATTGGCGAGGGCAGCGGAAGTGCGGGCCGAACTCCATCTGCTGAAGCATCCCGCCCATCACCGAATGCGATTTGAGCGGCATGATTGGTCCTGCACCGGAGCAGAAGAACGAAACATGGCATGAAAAATGCTGAGGTGCCTCCGAAGGCGAGCGATAGGTTTGCCGGTCATGCGGAGGATAATATGAAAGCCCAGGTACTGAAAGCATACGACGAGAAACTTTTGAAAGATCAGTGGGTCAGCGAGGAGAAGATGCCTGATCCCAAGCTGACCAAATCGACGGATGTCATCGTTCGCATCGGCGGTGCCGGCGTCTGCAGGACCGATCTCCACATCATCGAAGGTGTCTGGAAGCCGCACATGGATCCAACCGGCGATAAGCTGCTCCCCATCATCATGGGGCATGAAAATGCAGGCTGGATCGAGGACGTCGGCAAGGAGGTCGAGGGGTTGAAGAAAGGCGACCCCGTTATCGTTCACCCGAAAATCACCGGCGGGACATGTCTGGCCTGTCGTCGCGGTTTTGACATGCACGGTCCCGGTACATTTCCCGGGCTCGACTGCAACGGCGGATATGCAGAATTCCTTTGCACGTCGGAACGCAACATCGTGCCGTTGCCGCGGACGCTTGCGCCAAAGGATGTCGCGCCCTATGCCGACGCGGGCCTCACGGCGTATCGCGCAGTCAAGAAAGCGACGCGTCACCTGTTGCCCGGTGAATTCTGCGTCGTCGTCGGGGCGGGTGGGTTGGGTCACATCGCAATCCAGTGCCTCAAGGCAATGTGCGCGGCCGACATCATCGTCGTGGACAAATCGGAGGCGTCGTTGAACCTGGCCGAAAAGTCGGGCGCTGATCACCTTGTAAAGGCTGACGGCAACGAAGTCGCCGCCGTTCTGGATCTGACTGCCGGAAATGGTGCCGAAGCGGTGATCGATTTCGTCGGCGAGAAAGGTACGACAAGCAAGGGGCTCGCGATGACCCGCCCGATGGGCAGTTACTATGTTGTCGGCTATGGCGAGGACATCCGCGTTCCGACCGTTGATATGGTGATTACCGAGAAGAACATCATCGGCAACCTGGTTGGTACATGGGCCGAGTTGACAGAATTGATGGCGCTCGCCGATCGGGGTCTGGTTAAACTCGCGACCGCCGAATACCGCCTCGCGGATGCAAACAAGGCCCTGCACGATCTCAATGCCGGCAAGATTCATGGGCGCGCAGTCTTGATTCCTTGAGCTCAATGGCTCTTCCATCGCGAGCATGCGTTCGCTCGCGATGGATCGTCACTTGCCGCTGATCCCACCTTTGGAAATAGCTCTTCGGCCGCGTTCGCTGAAGCTGGTTTTCCGGACCCATCGAAGCGCTTGTCACCGAGCGGCGGGAAACCGCCAATCATCCAAATCCCCGCTGGGCAGCTGCGCGGATGGCCCATGCTGCAGCGCAACCGTCGGATGTGAAGAACGTGACGGCAGGTCGCAAAGAGTCTCAATTTGCAATTGTTGTCGCAATTTGCGTCGCGAATGCTCTCAAGTCGAGGATCACAGTCACTCAAGGGCGCCGCGCCGGGCGCTAGTCATCGCTTCGTCCGCTCAGCAGTGGATTAAGTTCCAGGACAAGCTGGCACGGCCATTGCAAATATTGCGCGTGAGCATTTCCGGCGGAGCACGCGTTAGCCCGTTCAACACGTCAGGGAAGCGACCGCAAACGGGCGCGCCGGGCATGAGCGGATCAGACTGGTCGCCGATTGTCAGGCGGCCTGCATCTCTTCCGCGTTAGGGGGCGCCATATGAGGTTCATCCTGGTCAATGGCAGCAGGCGGTCCCGGAGGACCTTCTGTATGCTTTGCTCTGCGCCGATTGGCGCGAGCTATCTGAAGGAATGCCGCACCGGGCTGTCGTTCTGCGGCCATGACTGTTACGGGCTCTATTGCGACCGCTGGATCTCAAGAGTGGGGCCTCCAACCTGCTCGACCGTTGCAGAGAACACCGGACAATTGGCGCATGTGAAAGCAGATGGCCAACGTGGAGGGCGATGCGCTGTGGACAAGAAGCAGGTGCGTTGCCCCACAGATTCGGGTGATCACTCTCGGTCCTGAGAGGCTCCAAGCCCTCTCGCGTGAGGAGGACGCGTCCTGGCGCCGTGCTTCGGGCTCGCGACAGACGCGCAAGGACGCGGGACGAACACCGTTGTATCCACGCGTCATCCGCTGCGGATCGAAGGAGTGACCCAGCCGCATGCCAAGCGACCGGATCGCTGGTTGGCGGCGAGCAAATCAACAGGCGCGGGTGCACTGGTCGCAGCGATCACCGCCAAACGAGTCAGTACCACTGTCCCAAACGTGCAAACCTCTTGCGGTCAAATGCTGCTGCACGTCGACCCTCACGCTGTTGCAAATCTCATTCTGCGATTTCTGTCGCAACCTGCATCTGGTGCGGCTGCAGCTGGGTGCCGGCGACGCCGCCATCTGCGGTCATCTTTGCATCTGTTCGGTCGGAAATGGCCGCGCGAGCTCTTCCGACGAATTGGCACGCCCATTGCAAAGCTTCTGATCGCATAACAACGCCGACTGCTCCATCTGGGGCGAGCCGCGAAAAGAACGAGGGGAGGGGATGCTTGGCTGAGGGCGCATCATGTGCGGGATGAAGCATTGCGATCGGCGGACTGCAATTCCGAAGATCGCTCCTGATCACCTTGCAGTGCACCACAGGCATCCTCCGAGACCCTTGCCGATATCAAGCGTCCGGCCGTGCGAGCGGCCGCGAGGTGGCCCGTAACGCACGGGTAGGCGACGCCCGGTCCATCGAGTCCGGGCAAGCGGAATATCGATGTGGTTTCTGACCCGATCAGGAGGAAAGACTAGATGTCTGGAACGCTAACGCTCAACAAGATCACCGCCCAGCGCGGCATTTCCGTGGGCGAGGCTGCAAAGAAGATTGCAGATCTCGGCTGGAATCCCTCCTACGTCCAGGAGGCGATGACCTTCCCCACCGACTACAAGATCACGAAGGCGCCGAAGGATCCGATGAAGCAGGTCCTTCGTTCCTATTTCCCGATGCAGGAAGAGAAGGACAACCGTGTCTACGGCGCGCTCGACGCCGCGCTGCGCGGCGACATGTTCCGTAACGTCGAGCCGCGCTGGGTCGAGTGGATGAAGCTGTTCCTGGCGATCATCCCGTTCCCGGAAATCTCGGCGGCGCGTTCGATGGCCATGGTCGGCCGTCTGGCTCCGGGTGAGGATCTCCGCACCGGCTTCACGATGCAGATGGTCGACGAGTTCCGTCACTCGACGATCCAGATGAATCTCAAGAAGTGGTACATGGAGAACTACATCGACCCGGCCGGGTTCGACATCACGGAGGAGGCGTTCGGCAAGTGCTACGCCACCACGATCGGCCGTCAGTTCGGTGAAGGCTTCCTCACGGGCGATGCGATCACCGCGGCGAACATTTATCTGACCGTGGTCGCCGAGACCGCGTTCACCAACACGCTGTTCGTCGCCATGCCGTCGGAAGCCGCCCGCAACGGCGACTATGCACTGCCGACCGTGTTCCTCTCGGTGCAGTCGGACGAGAGCCGCCACATCGGCAACGGCCACTCGTTGCTGATGTCGATGCTGAAGGAGCCCGAGAACCACCTGCTGCTCGAGCGCGACCTGCGCTACGCCTTCTGGCAGAACCACGCCATCGTCGACGCGGCGATCGGAACCTTCATCGAGTACGGCACCACGAACCGCGACAAGAACAAGGAGTCCTACGCGGAGATGTGGCATCGCTGGATCTTCGAGGATTACTACCGGACCTACATGCTGCCGCTCGAGAAGTACGGCATCAAGATCCATCATGACGACGTCCAGCTCGCCTGGAAGCGCCTGACCGACAAGAAGTACGTGCACAAGGTCGGGCAGTTCTTCGCCGTCGGCTGGTCGGCGAACTTCTGGCGCATCGAGGCCCAGACCGAGAAGGACTTCGAGTGGTTCGAGCATAAGTATCCGGGCTGGTATGCCGAGTTCGGCAACTTCTGGAAATGGTACGAGAAGCTGTCGCATCGCGGTCAGACCAACATCCTGTTCAACGGCGATGTCGGCTACGTCTATCCGCATCGTTGCTGGTCGTGCCTGGTGCCCTGCCTGATCCGCGAGGACATCGTCACGGACGAGATCGACGGCAAGCTCCACACCTTCGCCCACGAGCTCGATCGCTGGACGGCGGTCAATGCCTTCGCCGGCGAATACCAAGGGCGTCCGACCCCGGCGATGGGGCGGTTCAGCGGTCGCCGCGAGTGGGAAAGCGTCTACCACAATGTGGATATGGCCGACGCCATCAAGGATCTCGGCTTCGTCCGCACCGACGGCAAGACCCTCGTGGCCCAGCCGCACCTGCGCTTCGACGCGAAGGAAATGTGGACGCTCGACGATGTTCGTGGCCACATTCTCAAGAGCCCGCTGGAGACGCTGCGGGCGATGAGCCCGGCGGATCGCGAAGCGCATCTTGCCGAGTATCGCAAGGGATTCACCATCAATCCCTGCAACTAAGCCAAACGGAAGGAGCCGGCTCGGGCCGGCTCCTTCCCGATCATCGATCTCCGGAAGATATGTCAGCCTTGGCTTGAGGAGGCCCATATGGGCGCGCCCGCTAACGTCGTTCGCCTGCAACCGGTAGGCGTAGAATTCGAGGTGGAAGAGAACGAAACCGTTCTCGACGCCGCGTTCCGCCAGGGCATCGCGCTGCCGCATGGCTGCAAGGAAGGACAGTGCTCGGCGTGCAAATGCATTCTTACCGGAGGTGAGGTCGAGCTCAAGAAGTACTCGACGTTCGCCCTTAACGAGACAGAGCGCGGCCAGGACTACATCCTGCTGTGCCGGACATTGGCCTATTCGGATCTTGAGGTGGAGCTTCTCAACTATGACGAGGAGGTGCTCTCGAAATCGATCCCGGTCAAGGACTTCACCGGCACGGTCACGAGCGTCTCGGCGCTGACCCATGACATCCGGCATCTGGAGATCTCACTGGAGCAACCTCTGAAGTTCTGGGCGGGTCAATATGCCGACATCACGCTCCCGGGGGCAGAGACGATTACGCGCTCGTTTTCCATGGCAAATTCGCCGGTCGAGGGCCAAAAGCTCGCATTCATCATCAAAAAATACCCGAACGGACGCTTCTCCTCCCGGCTCGACGGAGATCTCGCCATCGGAACCAAAGTCGGGCTCAAGGGACCTTACGGGACCTGCTTCCGGCGAGAAGCCAGAACCGGAGCCATGATCCTGGTCGGCGGCGGATCAGGAATGTCGCCGCTGTGGTCGATCCTGCACGATCATCTTAGTTCGGGCGAAGTTCGCCCGATCCAATTCTTCTACGGCGCCCGGACGCGGAACGACCTCTTCTATCTCGATCACCTCGCCGAGCTCGCAGCCGAGCATCCGGAATTCAGTTTCGTCCCGGTGCTCTCGCATGCGTCCGACGACACCGCCTGGGGCGGAGCAAGGGGCTTCGTGCATGAAGCGGTCGAAGCACATCTTCGCGCCGCCGGATATGGCGAGGATGTCGATGTCTACGCCTGCGGACCGTCGCCGATGATCGAGGCGCTGACGCCGGTTCTGCATATGAACGACGTCGCATCGGACCGCATCTTCTTCGACAAGTTCACGCCAGCAAGTAACTTAGAAGCCAACAGCCCGAGACTTTCCAAGTGCCGATCCAGCCAAGTGTAAAACTAGCAATGGGAGGAGTAAGACCATGACTGCCGTTCCGAATGTTTCAGTAGGATCCGGTGCAGCAGGTGCTGCAATATTTCCGGACTCAGACAGCCGCAGATATCGGTATTTCGAGCCGCGCGCCAAGCGGGCCACGCACTACGAGGACGTGACCGTCGACGTGCAGCCTGATCCGGAACGCTATCTGTTGCAGAACTGGATTATCGCCTTCCCCAACGGGAAAGGCGCCTACTACAAGGACGCCACAGCGGCGTTGAGCTCGAACTGGCATGCGTTCCGGGCTCCCGACCAGGAGTGGGAGCGGACCCATTATCAGCGCCAGTCCAAGATCGAGGGAATGGTTCAATCGGTGATCGCCAACGGCCGCAAGTCCGGTGCACCGAAGGCGTTCGACAAGTCGTGGGTCAAGATCCTGCAGAACCACCTCGGTGCCTGGAAACATGCCGAGTTCGGCCTGGGCACGTCGCTGATGCAGGCGCAGCGCTACGGCTACACCCAGATGATCAACAACGCGACGCTGACGAACTCGTCTTACAAACTGCGCCTTGCGCAGGATATCACGCTGTATCTCGCCGAGATTGGAATGGATATTCCGGGCTTCGACGACAACGCGGGCAAGCATACCTGGCTCGAAGACAAGGGCTGGCAAGGCACCCGGGAAGCGATCGAAGCGATCATGGGGTCTGGCGACTATCTTGAGCAGTATTTTGCCACCAACATCGTGTTCGAGCCGCTTGTCGGCGAATTGTTCCGCAGCAAATTCCTGATGCAGGTGGCTTCGCCGAATGGCGACTTCATCACGCCATCGGTCATTTCGGCAGCCGAGGCCGACTACGAGCGCAATCTCGCGAACGCGATCGACCTGATGCATCTCCTCGTCACCGACAACCAGCACGGCGCCCACAACAAGAAGCTGTTCCAGGGCTGGGTGAACAAGCATGTGGCGCTCGCCAACAAGGCGGCGGCCGGCTTGCAGCCGATCTGGTCGCAGCCGCACTCGAAGCCGGTGCAGTACGCCGATGCCCACGCGCAGTCGGTCGAACGCATCAAGAAGATCCTCGGCGAGCTCGGCCTCGTCCTTCCCAAGGAGTAGATTGCAATGTCCGTTGCTTCCAGAAGTGCGACCAACCAGAACATTTTCCAGAAGATGGGAGATCTTCGTTTCGAGCAAACGATCTCCCATCAGTGCGGCGTCACCATGAACGACAGCGTCGAGGCGCGAGCTATCGCGGAGTTCATGGGCAAAAAGCCGAATGTAACCGTGACCTATCAGCCCGCCCTGATCCGCATCGACGGCGAAGGCAAGCTGACCTTCAAGATGGATGAGATCAGCGAGATTCTCGGCAAGGACATGACCGCCGAGATCTTCGAGGTCAACACGTCAACCCATTACGGCCGAATGGTGCGTATCGACGACAACACGGTGACGCTGTTCGGCAACATGGACGAGGTCTTCGAATTCATCGAATGATCTTCGATCGGTCCCTCGCGACTGGGTGGAGCGACAGTTTCCGGCGTGAAGCTCCACCCGCCTTTTTCGATTCTGAAATTAAACCGCGGCTGTAATGCCATCGAACGGTAGGAGCTGACGATGTACAAGACGTCCACTGGGGAAGAAATCTTCGTCATTGATGGGCACGTCCACTTCTGGGACGGCAGTCCGCAAAATCAAAAGAATATTCACGGCAAGCAATTCATCGACTGCTTCTACGCCTATCACACGAACTTCAGTCCGAAAGAAGAGCACTGGCCGAAAGAGAAATTCGAAAGATACGACGCGAAAACCATGTACGAGGACCTTTTCGTGCATGGCTACGACGATATGGCGATCCTGCAATCGACCTATCTCAATGACTTCTACAAGAACGGATTCAATACGACCGAACGGAATTTCGCGCTCAAGAAGGCGCATCCTGATCGCTTCATCCTCAACGGGGCGTTCGATCCGCGTGACGGCAATGCTGGCCTCGAGTACATGCATGAGCTGAAGGAGAAGTACCAGATCGCCGGCGTGAAGCTCTACACCGCCGAATGGCGGGGTGAGTCAAAGGGCTACAAGCTGACCGACCCGGCGAGCTACAAGTTTCTCGAGGCCGCTGAAAAGCTCGGCATCAAGAACATTCATGTTCACAAGGGGCCGACCATCATCCCGCTGAACAGGGATGCATTCGATGTCGCGGATATCGATGACGTTGCGACCTCGTTCCAGAATTTGAACTTCATCGTCGAACATTGCGGGCTGCCGCGGCTTGACGATTTCTGCTGGATCGCAACCCAGGAAACCAATGTCTATGCCGGCCTGGCGGTCGCGTTGCAGTTCGTCTGGAGCCGCCCGGATTACTTCGCTCACATCATGAACGAGATGCTGTACTGGATCGGAGAAGACAAGATCCTGTTCGGCAGCGACTACGGCATCTGGACGCCGAAATGGCTGATCGACAAGTTCATGGCGTTCGAGCTTCCGGAGAAACTCTCGAAGGAGTCAAGGGTGACGTTCTCGCTGACCGGCAAAAAGAAGATTCTCGGCCTGAACGCGGCGCGGCTGTACGGAATCGATATCGAGAAGCAGAAGGCCAAGCTGAAGAGCGAAAAGCTTCAGGCCGCGGAGTAGAGCCAATGACCGGCCTTGCGAGTCAGTCTGATTGGAAAGCGGAAGTCTGGATGCAGCTCGCCACGGTGGTTGATCCGGAACTCGATGAATCGATTGTGGACCTCGGCTTCGTCAAGGGAGTCGAGCTCCATGAGGGTGATGTCGTTCACATCGCGTTCCGACTGCCGACATACTGGTGTGCTGCCAACTTCTCCTTTCTGATGGCAGACGATATTCGCAAGGCGGTCGGCGGGCTGCCCTGGGTCCGGAGCGTCGTCGTGACGCTCGACGAGCATATGTATGGAGATCAGATCAACGCCGGACTGGCGAAGGGGCTGTCGTTTCAGGAGACGTTTGGAGCCGAAGCGGATGGTGATCTGGAAGAGCTCCGCCGCACGTTCCTGGTCAAGGCGTTCCAGCGCCGGCAGATGGCATTGCTGAGCCACATGACGTCCGTCGGCTACTCGACAGATCGCCTGGTTGGACTGTCCCTGGCGGAGTTGCGAGCGTTGCCGCTCGATGAATCGGGCAAGGCTCTTGTTGCGCGCTATCTTGAGCGGCGGGATGTCGTGGGTCGGGCTCATTCCGGGGCGTTGGCTTTCGTGACGTCGGAAGGCCGGGCGCTGAAGGCGGAAACTTACTTCGGCTATCTGTCCGGGCTTCGGACCGTCGGTCTGAACGCCGAGTTCAACAGCATGATTTGTCGGGGCCTTCTTGCGGGTCGCGATCGTGAGGTCGAGGCTGGTCGGATGAAACAGGCTGCCGGCCATGGAGCGGCAACGACTTGCGGGACATGTGGTGGCGGCTGCGGGGTGCGAGCCGATGCATCGTCGGCGAAAAATGCCCATGCGGGCCAGGTCGGGTGACGAAACATGAGTGCGCCGCTCATGGAGGATGACCGGAAGGCCTGCGAAGGATGGGAGCGGCTTGCGCGGGCCAAAGAGCCCGAGCTTGACAGGACAATGGCGGCGCCTGGAATCGTCGGGCGAGCGACAATGGACGGAGATGATTGGGTCGATATCTTGCTACGGTTGCCGACCCGGTGCTGTTCCAGGGGCGTGGCGCGTCCGGAGGCCGACGATCTGGATCAAGCGGTGTCGTCGTTCCCATGGGTCCGCGAGGAGCGCCCGCAACTGTGGGATCAGAAGGACATCGGGAATGTCAGTGGTGGTGAGCTTACCGGTGAAGCGCCCGAGGCGGTCGCGGCCGGCAGCTTCCTCGGTCAACTGCGGCGAATCGCATTTGAACGATGTCAAGAAGTCATGATTCTTGCGCTGCGTGGAGTGGGCTATGAGGATCCGGTCATCTGCCGGATGAGCCTCGGCGATTTTGACGAGGTCGAGTTCGGTTCTGCGGATGTAGAACGCCAAAGATCTTGCTATCGCACGTGCTTGGTTGAGCGGCAGCTGGCCTCCGTCGCCAGTGACCGGGCGCTTGTTACTTACGAGGGAAGTCCCGTTGGGCCGCATCAACTGGTCTCATATCTCCGACGATTACGGGCAGCACGAATTAGCATGCAGCTCAATCGCGCGATCAGGCCGCAGCTCTTTGCCGTCATCGACGGCGAGTTGGAGAGAGGTCGGAACGAAGCAACGCTAGGGCTCAGCGGCAAGGCTACAAGAGTGGCCGCGCCGTGCGATCCGTTGCGCTCGATCCGAGAGGGCGGAGAGGCAGAGCAGCCTAGCCGCGGAAGGCCTCTGATCGAGTAGCCGGGCGCGCTGAGCTCCTGGGCGGTCAGCAGAGCCGCCCGACGAGATGAAGATGAGAAGAGGTTTGGGAGGGGAAGACAATGCCGAAAGTGCTGTTGCATGACATCGAAGCCCGCCGCGCTCTCGCACGCGGTGTTCAGAAACTTGCTGCTGCGGTTGAGACGACGCTCGGCCCCAAAGGCATGAATGCGATGGTCGACCGGCCGATCGGTACGCCGATCGTGTCACGGGATGGAGTTACCATTGCTTCCGAAATCGAGTTGCCGGATCGCTTCGAAAACATGGGCGCGCAGGTGGTCCGTGAGGTGTCGATGCAGACCAACGAAGTCGCCGGCGACGGCACGACGACGGCAATGGTGCTCGCAAATGGCCTGATCCAGGGTGGTGTCGCGGCTCTTGAGCGCGGCGCCAAGGCGGTGGATCTCTGCAAGGGCATCGATCGGGCCGTTGAGGTCGTCGTCGATGTCCTGAAGGGTTCGGCAGTGGCCGCATCGGACCGCAAGACGCTGCAGGCTGTGGCAACGATTGCGTCCACCGACGCCCATCTTGGCAGCTTGATCGCCGAGGCAGTGGAGCGGGTCGGCAAGGACGGTATCATCAGTTCCGATTATGGCCTGACGACAAACACGACGCTCGAGGTCGTGGAAGGCATGTCGTTCGATCGCGGCTATATCTCCCACCATATGGTGACGGACATTGAGAAGATGGAAGTGGTGCTCGATCAGCCCTACATTCTGTTGACGGATCTCAAAATCAAGGCGCCGGACGAGCTCGCTGCGGTGCGCTCGGCAGTTGCGCCCACCGGACGGCCGCTTGTCATCGTTGCTGAGGAGATTGCGCCCGAAGTCGTGCCGACGTTGCTTGGCGACGGCAACCGCGGCAAGGTCCTGGTGGTCAATCCTCCGGACTATGGCCATTGGCGCAAGGCGATGATGGACGATCTTGCGATCATCACCGGCGGGCGCGTGATCGCCCGCGAGCTTGGCGGCAAGCTGGAAGAGACCGGTCTTGCAGATCTCGGGACGGCGCGCCAGGTGCGGGCCAGCGCGCGTGAGACGGTGATCATTCGCGGCGGCGGCGACAGCACGGCGATCGCGGCGCGGCGTCAACAGGTCGCCAAGCAACACGATCTGGCACCGCCGAATATCGAGCAGGACAAGCTCAAGGAGCGATTGGCGAAGCTCTCGGGCGGGACCGCCGTGATATTGGCGGGCGGAGTCACTCCGGTCGAGCAGAAGCGCACCATCCAGCTCATCGACGACGCGCTCAGTGCCACGCGGGCGGCAGCCGAGGAAGGCATTGTTCCCGGTGGCGGCATCGCATTGGCGCAGTGCGCGCCGACGGTCGCGCGGGCCCTCGGCAACATCAATGGCGACCTGGGGGAGGGCATCAAGCTGGTGCGTGAGACACTGTCCCGGCCGGCTGCCTTGATCGCGCGGAACGCGGGGCATGATGAGAGCAAGGTTGTGGCTGAACTGCAAGGTGCGCCTGCGGGCGTCGGCTTTGATGCTGCCAATGGCAAGTTCATCAACATGATTGCGGCCGGTATCGTGGATCCGGTTCGGGTGACATACACGGCGCTTCGCAATGCGGCGTCCGTCGCCACGCTGGTGCTGACGACCAACACGCTGGTCGCCGACGTGCCGCAATATATCGATCCGACACAGGGGCCGGCCCTGGGAGGCGGTGCAGAGAAGCTTGGACGGGCATGAGGCATCGGTTCGCGGTTCGCGTTCCGCCGCGTCGATTGCAGATGCGGTCAAATTGCGGCTGGCCATTCGGCTCGGCCGCGCTGCTCGACGCGTCCCATCCGGGGCGCATCGGGCGTCGGCGGCGAAATCATCTTCGAAGAGGGGGGAGAGTTATGCGGAAGTATATTGCTGAGTTCATTGGAACGTTCGCGCTGGTGTTCTTCGGATGCGCGACTGTGATCTTCATGCGGACCGAGGTCGGATTACTTGGTGTCGCGTTCGCGTTCGGCCTGTCGGTGGTTGCGATGGCCTATTCGATCGGACACATCTCCGGGGCGCATCTCAATCCGGCGGTCAGCCTTGGGATGCTCGTTGCCGGCCGGGCGTCGCTGCGAGATTTCGTCGGTTATGTTATCGCGCAGTTTATCGGAGGAATCGCGGCGGCAGCTGTGCTGTACCTCATCGCGGAAGGCAAGATCGGGGGCTATGACGTGGCGGCGAATGGCTTTGCCCAGAATGGTTGGGGCCAATATGGCGTTCTCTCCGCGTTCGTGTTCGAGACGGCCGCCACCTTTCTGTTTTTGACGGTGATTCTTGGTGCGACGCAAAATGGGGCGTCCGCGGCCTACGCCGGGCTGGTGATCGGACTGACGCTTGTAGCCATTCATCTTGCTGGCATTGCCGTGTCGGGGGCATCGGTCAATCCGGCACGCTCACTCGGCCCCGCGTTGTTCGCAGGTTCCGAAGCATTGTCGCAGGTGTGGCTTTATTTCGTTGCACCTTGCTTCGGTGCCGCACTCGCCGGCTATGTCTTCAAGGCCGGAGTGACCAGCCAAATCGTGGCGACAGCGCAAGCGGCTAACGGATGATTGGGCGGTGACAACAATCGAGAACAAGCTACAATCTTGAAGTGCCGGTGTAAGCCACAGGAGGCGACTGCAACAAGCCTCCACGGTCATCGGAACAGATCGGAGGAGGAAACCGCGTGGTCTACATCATCTCCAAGCGCGACGGTCCGCATCGAGAACAAGTGGCGGCGAAGGACTTCATCAAAAAAAACCGCAGCAAGATTGACGCTGTCGCCAATCATCTGACGGGCGGGCGCTGGCAGGAATTGCGCAATCCCAAGCCGCCTCCGCAGCCCCAGCCGTCCGGAAAACTCTGGTCCACGCCGCCGGCGCTGCCGCAAGAAGCAGAACCCTATGTGCGGATCAGCCTCAATGGACGCGTCGTGATCGCTGATCTTGCGTCGGGCCGGCAACTTCATTTTGTCGGCGAACTGCGTGGCAATGGTCCTTCGCGATACTTCGCCCTGGCAACCCGCGAGAACGGCATCTTCGGGCCGATCGACGAGGCCGCCTACAAACCCCTTGCCGATCTCGAGGGGCTGAGTGTGCCCGACGAGGCGGCCGAGGAACAGCTGGAACGGATCATCGCAGAGCGCCTCGGCGTGAACGCGATCGCCAAGACCGTCGAATGAGTCCGCGATCTGAGCCCGCCGGGATCGCGGTCCCGGCCGGGGCTGGCTGAGGTCATTTCTGCCCGTCGGGTGTGCTGTCTGCCAACATACGTATGGTGCTCCAATGCTCACGGAAACGCTCATGGCCAAGCCGCCGTTTTCCATGGAAGGCTACAAAGCTCCGGATGGCACGGAAGGAGAGCAGGGCCGTCCATATGATGAGAGCGAAACCAACAGGGCTTGGGAAGACTTTCTGACGTTCGGAGACCTCCGGCGCAAGAATGCGCCGGTGCGGGGGGTCATCGAGGCCTCATGGCATCGCAGCGTCGATTCGGGCGTCAATGCACGTGGCAAGGGCAGTCATCTGGTTGCTTCGCCGGATGAGCTCTACGAACTGCGCCTGAAGAATGATGATTTGCTTGGTTCGAGCGCCGAGACCTTCCGCCGCGTAGCGGCGGTGCTTGGTGATGCAGCCACGATGCTGATCATCACCGACAACAACGGCGTCGTGCTGGAAGTGGGTGGCGATCAGCGAACGATCGATGCCGGACACGATATTCGCCTGGAGGTCGGTGCCGCCTGGAGCGAGTCAGTAACCGGTACGAACGGCATCGGTACAGCTCTGGTCACCGGCAAGCCGGTTCACGTCCACGCCGCGGAGCACTTTTCCGAAGGCATAAAGGCCTGGACCTGCGTCGGCAGTCCTATTCGAAGTCCAATCGACGGCAGTATTATCGGCATCGTCGATTTCTCTGGACCTCAGGCGATCTTCCACCGGCACAATGTGGCCCTGGCGGTCGTCGCAGCCAACCACATTGAGCTGGCGCTCTCCGAAAAGATCCGCATCGAGCGAATGCGGCTTCTTGAAGCGAGCATCTCGCGCATGCCTGGAACGACGCACACCGATGGCGTTGTCATTCTCGATCGGTTCGGCAGAATCGTTCATCACAACGACATGGCGTCGGTCCGCCTGCGGCGAATTTCGCACCTGCAGGACCTTTCCATCGGGACCCAGCTTATCGCCAGCAGTGAAGGTGTGTTGGCTGCAGATCTCGCGAAAGGGCTGCCGGAGGAGCTGCGTGAGCAGCGCATTGAGCCGCTGGTGATCGATGGGGCCGTGAAGGGCGCGATGCTGGTGCTCGCGTCGAAGCCGCGCGTCAATCTGGTGGGATCACGGATGTCGCCCAGTGCCTCCGCGTCGCTGTTGGCGGCGAAGGAAGCGATCGCCGGCTGCAGTGAAGTCTTGCTCCAGGCGATCGAAAAGGTCGAACGCGCTGCGCTCGGACGGTCCGCAATCCTGCTTGAGGGCGAGACTGGTGTCGGCAAGGAACTGTTCGCCCGCCTTGTTCATGCGGCCGGGCAGAAGACCGGCAAGGAACCCTTCGTTGCGTTCAACTGCGGTGCGGTCTCCAAGGAGCTTCTCGGTGGCGAGTTATTCGGCCATGCCCCCGGTGCCTTTACCGGCGCCACGCGCGAGGGAAAGCCCGGACGGTTCGAGTTCGCTCACGGCGGCG
Source organism: Bradyrhizobium sp. CER78 (assembly GCF_029846235.1). Lineage (GTDB taxonomy): Bacteria > Pseudomonadota > Alphaproteobacteria > Rhizobiales > Xanthobacteraceae > Bradyrhizobium. The sequence continues at coordinate 382,415 of NZ_JARVWP010000002.1, read as the reverse complement.
TGCTCAGCCTTGACGAGATTGGCGAGATGCCGCTGGACTTCCAGCCCTATCTGCTTCGGGTGCTCGAGGAACGGGCCGTGTACCGGCTTGGCGACAGCAAGCCTCGTCCGGTGGACGTCAGGCTCGTCGCGTCGACCAATCGGAATCTGAAACAGGAGGTCGCGGAGGGGCGGTTCCGAAAGGACCTGTATTTCCGGATTGGTGTCGTCAAGATCACCATTCCACCTCTCCGCGACCGCGTGGGCGATGTTGAGATATTGATCGATCATTTCAATCAACATTTTGCGACAACGTACAATACCCAGCCGCTGCGTTTCGAGGCGGATACGATTCAATTGCTGCGACACCATTCCTGGCCAGGCAACGTTCGGGAACTGCGCAATTTGATCGAGCACCTTGTCTTGATGACGCTCACCGGCATCGTCACCCCAAGAGACCTGCCCGAAGATTTCGTGGAGATGGCTGCCCAATCGCCTCCGGTGTCCCTGCCGACAGATCGTGGACCAACGGTGCCTGACGAAGATGTTGCGCGCTTCGACGAGGTCGAGCGGCGTGCCATCGAACGAGCGGTTGCAAACGCCGGCGGCAACATTGCGGCTGCCGCCGATAAGCTCGGTCTGTCCCGCGCAACATTGTATCGGAAGCTGCACCAGTACCGCTCGCGGTCCTGAGGATGGGAATGCCTATGTCGACTGGCCGGGATGATCCGGAAGCAGGAAATGAGCCCGTCGCGGCGGCAGAGCTTGCCACGAGAATTCTTGCTCGCGCGGACCGGGACATCACCTTCATCGTGCACCTGGTCGGCGAAAGCCACGATCTGCTGCTTCGGCATTTCGTCATGTTTATCGAGAATGAACTGGCGAAGCGCGGCGTCCGCTACGGCGCACATCCGCTGTTGCGGCCGTTTGTCGATACGCATGCGCGTGAGCTGACGGAGTTCGTTCTCAATGGGATCGGGTTGCAACATCAGTTCGGCCTGCAGGCGTTTGAGACGATGGCAGGTGATCCGTTGCGAATGCTCAGGGTTGATCTGTGGGATTCGTTGCAATCGCACATCGATCATGCGCAACGGCACTTCGTTTCAGGTGTCGGGGGACTGCAACGGATCTTATGCCAGCTTGAGGCAGGCGCATGAATACGGCGGCCCAAACGCTAGTGGACGTGCTGAACCAACGGTTGCAGGTCGTGCAGGAGATCGCATCAGTGCAGTCGCGCAATCTCCTCCATCGTCAGCGCAGGGGAGGAATTGAAGTTGAAATACAGCGGATCGAGAAGGAGATCGGGACGGCCGGAATCTCGGATACGCTTGCAGGATCACTTGCGGATGCCCGCGACCGCCTGCAACGAGAAAGCACCGAAATGGCAGCGGGCGATGCCCATTGTGCCGAGCTTGAGCGCCGGCTCGAAGAGCTGGACCGCCAGATTGCGGCTGCCAGGTAAACCGGTCGGAATGTGAGGCGATCGATGAACACGATGGAAGCACAGACCGCAACGCTCTACGAACTCCTTGGACGGCATTGGACGGTGGGAGCGCCGGTCGCAGACATTGCGTTAGACGCCGCTGGAGAGGCAGTCGCGTTCGCACTCGCCGATGGCGGGATAACGATTGCACCGTTGATTGACACGGAACCTCCACAAGATCGCTGCCGTACGGCGCTGGATGAGGGCCGGTCGACGATCATGCCCCGACGGAAGCCGGTGTTGCCGCTGTCCAGGGTGGTTGTCGGCGATGTTCAGCCCCATCTCGCACCCCTCGGGACCTCCGGCTTTGTCGCCAGCGATGGGGGGCGTCTGCTGCGGGTTTCGGCGTCCGGTGTGACGGAGCTCTTCGCCAGCCAAGGCTCTTCGATCGATCTTGTTGCCAGCGTGCCGGCCGGGGGGATTCTATCGGCGTCGGGTGGTTCGATTGTGTTCTACGATTCCAATGGTGATGTCGGTTGGCTCCAGCAACGCTCCGGAGGCAACGCATCGGCAATGGCGGTATCGCCGGATAGCAGACGCTTTGCGATCGCGGCGGACGGTCGGTTGCTTGTTCGAGCTTTCGGGGCACGACCCGATCCGGCCCAGTCATTCGAGTTAGGGCCGATTGCCAATTTGGCGTGGAGCCCTGATGGTGGCTGGTTGGCGGTTTCCATCGCAAAGAAGGAGATTGCGTTGGTTCGCTTGGCCGATGCATGGGTGGTCCGGATTTTCAGTTATCCCGCAAGCGTGGCTTCGCTTTCGTGGAGCGCGGACTCACGCCTCCTTGTTACAAGCGGGGCCTATCGTATGGTTGTATGGGATGTCTCCAGCCTCGGCGACGATCGTGAGAAGCCGGCCAGTGTGAGCACTGGCCGGGCAGGGTTCGTTCTTGTCGAGGCCGCCGAATTGCATCCCGAGCGGACCCTGGTCGCTGCGGGATATGCCGACGGACGGGTCGTTGTGGCGAAGGTGGGAACGTCCGACGAGCTGCTCGTCAAGCCGGCCGGGGGAGGCGCCGTCCAGAGCCTGCGATGGTCGAAGGATGGCCAGCATCTCGCGTTCGGGACCGCCGAAGGCGAGGCGGCGATCGTGACGTTTCCGGCGCATATATTCAAATAACCGGGCGCATTGCTGCAATCACGAGGGGAGAAGCCATGGCAGTTGCTGAATCGCTGAACGAGGCCGAAAGCAAGGATCAGTTCTTCAAGGAATTGGCAGAACTCTCCGAGCGAATGGTTGCCGCGCACGGAAAGGATTTTTCGATGGGGGCCTTGGTATTGGCCGCAAGGTTCATCGCCGAGAACAAGCCGTTTGAGCGCAGCGCCGTGGCACAGTAGGCCTGTTGGGGTGGACCGAAATAAATGCGCTGATCGAACCTGCGGCGGAAATCTGCTCCGGGCGTAGTGGAAGCTCATCAATCGCCTTGTTTGACGCGTCAACCAGGGGCCATCGCAAGCTTCGCCCGCAAGAACTCTCGCAGGCTGGTCGCTACCGTTCGAACCGGGGCGGAGCGTTTCAGATCGGTATGGAAAACCAACCACACATCGCGTTGTGCGATCTTTTCCCGCCGCGCTCGGACGAGGACTGGATCGCTCGCCGCGATGAAGTCGGGCAGTGCGGCTACCCCGCCGCCGGCGCGGACGAGAGCGAGTTGAAATTCAAGGGTGCTCGACCGGAGCGCCAGCGGCTTGTCGCCCGCCAGCCGGCGAAGGGCGGCCTGCTGGGCCGCACCTTCCAGGGCTTCGTCGTAGCCGATATCCATTACCTCAGGCGTAAAAAATTAGCCTGTTCGAAGGTGTTCGACGCCGTTCGTTTGGCTGGCAAAACCCCTTGAAAAACAGATGCTTCTGCGTACATCGGTGTCCGTCCCTGTTTGTTCTTCGCCGCCTCCAGCCGACCGATTTGTTGGTATTTTTGTTGGTATCGGAAGAACAAACGTTCTCGGTAAAATTACGATATTCCGAACGAAGAGAACAGAGCAGATGGCACGCAACAAAGGCGAGTGCGCCAATCCCGGGCAGATCAGGACCGACGTCGACTGCCGCGCCGCCGGGCCGAAGTTTCAGAACGGTGCGTGGCGAGCGACCAAGATTTCCGACGCGACCGGCGGCGGTCTCTATCTGTTGATCACGCCGGACCCGAGCAGAACCGGCAAAGCGGGCTCCAAGCTCTGGCGGATGGCCTATCGTTTTCACGGCAGGCAGAAGACCTATTCCATTGGGCCCTACGGCAATGGCAGCGACGGCACCGTCTCGCTCGCTACGGCACGCCAGAAACGTGACGCCGCAAAGGGCCTGCTCACACAGAACCGGCCGGTCGATCCCTCGATCGAGAAGCAATTCGAGCGCCATCGCCAGGCGGCCGAGCGGCCGTTCGGCGTGTGGATCGACGAATGGCTCGCGGAGAAGAAGACCGAGAAGATCAAGCGTGGCCGGCTTGTCACCGTGCGTAGTCCGCAAACCATTGCGCTGCTTGAAAGGTGGTCTGGCTACCTGAAGAATCGTTTCGGCAATCTCCACCGGCCGGACATCAAGCGTCCCGACGTGCTCGCCTTCTTTCGGACGATGCAGGCCGAGGGGAGGTTGGAGACCCGTGACCGGGTCCACAGTATCGGCGAGCAGGTCTGCGACTACGCCGACCTCGAAGGCGACGGCTATAATCCGTTCCGCGCCTGCAAGAAGCAACTCAGTGTCAACGTCTCAACCCCGCGCCCGGGCGTCACTGAACCCCAGGACATCGTTCGCCTCTTCAGCCTGATCATGCCGCTATGGCAAAAGGCCAGATTTGGCGACGTGGTCGGTGATGCCCTGCGGGTCGATGCGTTGACCGTCCCTCGTCCCGGCATGATCAACGACATGGAATGGACCGAAGTCGACTGGGATGCCAAGCGCTGGACCATCCCCGCGACGAAGATGAAGACCGGATGGGACCACGTCGTGCCGCTGTCACGCCAAACTCTCGCGATCCTGCGGCGCGTGCAACAGATCACAGGCAATCGGCGCTACGTGTTCGCTTGTGCCCAGGATGCGCCACTGTCGAGCAGAACGCTATGTCAGCGGCTGCGCGCGCTCGGCATTGATACCAAGGTCGAGCATTGCGCACATGGTTTCCGCACGACTTTCTCGACCCTTTGCCACCATGAGGAGATCGAGGAAACCAAGGCATGGGACAGCGACGTCATCGAGCTGCAATTGGCACATCTCGAAAGCAATTCGGTCAAGGCGACCTACAAACGGCATGGCCCCCTCGCACTGATCGGCTCGCGCACGAAGCTGATGCAGCATTGGGCCGACCGGATCGATGGCTTTGCCGATCCAAAAAAGATTGTGCCGGTCGAGGCAATCCGAGAAGGCTTCACAACCAGCTAAACTAGGCCTGTCTTCATGTACCCGGTTCAATGCGAGGAAGGCTCATATGGTAAGCGTCGATGGAATCGGCATCGACCATGGTCTGGCCGCCCATTTTGTAGGCGATGATTTTCCCTTCGTTGATCAACTCGTAGGCCTTGGTTCGGCCAAAGCCGCCGCGCTCCAATGCCTTTTTCAGTGGGATCAGGTTCCGTTTCTGGCGGGGCTCACCCAAAATCGCCATGTGTTCTCTCGTAATCGGCTTGCCACGTCGATAGCTACGGCCACATCGCGGTCTCGCGCAGCCAACCAGCAGCGTGCTTTCGGTCGCCACTCTACGTTCAAAGCCGCTTGTCACTCCAGTGAAGCTAACGAATGCTTGAAGCATTGTGGGAGAGCTGAAAGAGCCAAGGATCGTTGTGAGCCAGTGAGGTCGGATATGAACATAGGGATCATTTTCCGTTGACCGGACCTTTTGCTTTGGGATGACCACCTTGTTGAAGACGTATTAGGCCAACCCTTTGCCCTAGCTAGCGCAGTCTTTCCGATGATGGATTGGAACGAGAGTTCAAGCTTTTCAATCGGTTAGAAGGCGGCGTGTGCACGACGTGTGCACCGGGAGATCAAGAAAAATCTTGCGAAAGCCAACGTGCGCATGCTTGTGGCGCATGTGCAGGATCTGAACTTCCGAGGGTGGGTGCGAGCGACTGCTTAAGTGCAGTCTCAGCTGTTCGACCGGATTGATCGAAATTCGTGGGTTTGACTCCCTCTCTCTCCGTCACACTAAAATTGCGTCGAGAAAGTCCCGCAGGCCTTTCTACGGACCGGGAACTCGTCGGTGTAGCCCCAGAGGCGCTCGCACAGAGCCGTCCGCCGTTGACCTTCAGATAGGTTCCGGCCGCGCAAAGCGGTAACGGAAACAGCTGTTTATCGGGAAGGTGCCGGCGCTGACTACGGCGCGCTTAGTATGGCGTCACTTCCGTCGCGCCTTGCCACGAGCTGCCACGCTCCAGCCCTCCTGACAGACCTTGGATTAGGTATATGATTTCATGCCGTGACGCGCTCGACCGTACCCAAGACCGAGCGCGCGGCGCGCGAGGAGCTTAATCAGCGGACTTCAAGTCGGCGCCCGGGTGCCGGAGTCTGACAAATGGTGCAGCAATCGCCGAATATCGGGTACTCGGACGATAGCTCTCAGGTGCTATGGGAGGACGGCGAGCGCGTGTTCAGCCGTGGCTGGCGGCTGGACGATAATGGAAATCGGCGCGCCGTGCTGCTTGTTGCCCCTGCCGCGGACCACCCGTCCCCCTCAACACTCGATCGCCTCACGCACGAATACGAGCTGAAAGATGAGCTCGACAGGGCATGGGCGGCCCAGCCGCTCGCACTCATGCGCGACGCCGGCCGGACCGTGCTGGTGCTCAATGATCAGGGCGGCGAGCCGCTCGACCATTTGCTCGGTGGAGCGATGGAGGTAGGGCCGTTCTTGACGCTGGCTATCGGGGTCTCCTCAGCTCTGGGAAAGCTTCATCAGCGCGGACTCATCCACAAGGATATCAAGCCAGCTAATGTCGTGGTGAATTGTTCGGATGGACGCGTGCGACTCACCGGGTTTGGCATTGCATCGCGCTTGTCGCGCGAGCGGCAGGCCCCCGAGCCACCCGAGACCATCGCCGGCACGCTCGCCTACATGGCGCCCGAGCAAACCGGGCGGATGAACCGGTCGATCGACGCCCGCAGCGATCTCTACGCCCTCGGCATCACTTTGTACCAAATGCTCACAGGAGTTCTCCCCCTAACGGCCGCCGATCCGATGGAGTGGGTGCACTGCCATATTGCCAGAAAGCCTGTCCCGCCAGGGAAGCGGCTCGAGAGTGTTCCAGCGCAAGTCTCGGCGATCGTTATGAAGCTGCTCGCCAAGACGCCGGAGGATCGTTACCAGACCGCTGGCGGTGTCGAGCGCGATCTTCGACGCTGCTTGGTCCAATGGGAAGAGCGTCGCCGCATCGATGACTTCCCGATCGGCTCGCAAGACACGCCAAGCCAACTGTTGATCCCCGAAAAGCTGTACGGGCGAGATCGCGAGATCACGACGTTGCTATCCTGCTTCGACCGCATCACCAAAACCGGTGTCCCGGAATTGGTGCTGGTTTCGGGATATTCCGGTATCGGTAAGTCCTCCGTCGTCGATGAACTGCACAAAGTGCTCGTGCAGCCACGCGGTTTGTTCGCGTTCGGGAAGTTCGACCAGTACAAGCGCGATATCCCTTACGCGACACTGGTGCAGGCCTTCCAAGGCCTCATTCGGCCCCTCCTCAGCAAGAGCGATATGGAATTGGCAAGTTGGCGCCACGCGCTTCTAGAGGCGCTGGGATCGGATGGGCGCCTCATGACCGATCTCATACCTGAACTGAAGCTAATCATCGGAGACCAGCCATCGGTCCCCGAGCTGCCTCCACAGCAGGCACAACGCCGATTTCAGCTCGTATTTCGTCGCTTCATAAGCGTATTTGCCCGCGCGAACCAACCGCTCGCGCTCATCCTCGACGACCTGCAGTGGCTCGACGCGGCGACCCTTGATCTGTTGGAAGACCTTGTGCGCTCGGACATTCGGTATCTCATGCTGGTCGGCGCCTATCGCGACAACGAAGTCGCTCCAACCCATCCGCTAATGAAAAAGCTCGGCGCCATCAAGGCCGCTAACGGAAAGGTCGTCGAGATCAAGCTCCCGCGGCTCGACCAAGAGCATGTTGGGAAATTGGTTGCGGACGCTCTTCGCTGTGCGCCGGAGCGCGCCGCGCCACTTGCGAAGCTGTTGCATATCAAGACCGATGGCAATCCGTTCTTCGCCATTCAATTCCTGTCGTCGCTCGTCGAAGAAGGCTTACTGGCATTCGATCATGATGGCGCGCGCTGGTCCTGGGATATCGACCGCATTCACGCCAAGGGCTACACCGACAATGTCGTTGATCTCATGGTGGGGAAGCTGGCCCGGCTTCCGGTCGCGACGCAAAATGCGTTGCAACAGATGGCTTGTCTCGGCAACATTGCCGAGAGCACGGTCCTTTCGATGATACTTGGGATGTCGGAGGAGCAGCTCGATACGGTTCTGTGGCCGGCGCGCCATCAAGAAATGGTTGAGCGCGCGGGAGGTGCTTACCGGTTCGTCCATGATCGCGTCCAAGAGGCCGCCTATGCGCTGATCCCGGAGCGGCTGCGCGGCGAGACGCATCTTCGAATAGGACGGCTGCTTGCGGCGCGGGCATCTCCGAAGAAGGGAGACGAAGCGACCTTCGAAATCGTCAATCAGCTCAACCGAGCAGTTCATTTGATTGAATCGATTGATGAACGCGAACGAGCCGCAGAATTTAACCTGGCGGCAGGCCTGCGCGCCAACTCATCTACTGCGTACGTTTCGGCGCTCAGTTATTTCGTCGCAGGTCGAAGTCTATTGGCAGAAGATTGCTGGGAGCGTCGTTGGGAGCTTATCTTCACGCTCGATTTTCATCGCGCGGAATGCGAACTGTTGACCGGCGCGCTCTCGGACGCGGAAAGCCACTGGACGGCATTATCTGCGCGCGTCACGAATGTGGCTGATCGAGCGGCGGTGGCGCGCCTCGGCATCGACCTTTACATCAGGCTCAATCAACCCCGCCGCGCGATCGCTGTCGGTCTCGAGTACCTGAGCTACCTAGGAATCAACTGGTCGCCGCATCCAACCGGTGAGGAGGCGCGCGCAGCCTATCGGCGAGTCTGGTCGGAGCTCGATCGACGCACGACCGAGGAACTGAAGGCGCTTCCTGTGATGAGCGACCCGGCGTCCCTCGTCTTGCTGGACGCCTTGAATCGCCTCTCTTCCCCAGCGCAATACACCGACTTCAACCTCTACACGCTCGCGGTCTGCGAAATGCTCCGCCTTACGTTGGATCGCGGCAACAGCGACGCGTCCGCGGTCGCGTATGCCCGGTTTGGTATGATCGTCGGGCTACATTTTGGTGAGTACGAGCGATCATATCGCGTCGGACAACTCGCTTATGAGCTCGTCGAAGAGCGTGCTCTGTGGCGTTTCCGGGCGGGCGTGTACCTGAACTTCGGTAATATGGTCATGCCTTGGAGGAAGCATATCAGAACGTGCTGCGAACTGATGGACCGCGCATTCGACGCGGCGCAGAAAGCCGGTGACCTCGTGTATGCGGGCATCTGCTTCCATCTACGGGTGCTCAATCTTCTTACGGTCGGTGATCCGCTTGCCGACATCGAACGGGAAGGCGACAGGGCAAGGTCTCGCGAAGTACAGCAAGGCTTTGAATTCCTCAATGCGGCAATCGCAGTAGTACGAATGTTGCGCGGCAAGACGGTACGATTCGGTTCCTTGGATCATGAGCAGTTTGATGAGCAGCGAAATGAGCGCGATTTCGCCAAAGCGTCGGATGCGACGGCCGGCCAATGCCTGTATTGGATCTGCAAACTGCAAGCTCGCTTTATGGCTGGAGACTACGCGGCAGCGGTTGACGCCGCATCGAGGGCGCAGCCGCTTTTAAGTCTGTCTCTCACCATCATGGAGACGGCCGACTATCACTTCTACAGCGCCTTGTCGTACGCGGCCTTCTGTGACGCGACATCTACCGGACAGCGGGCATCGGCACTGGACGCCTTGAATCTCCATCACCGCAAGCTTGCGAGCTGGGCCGCGGCCTGTCCCGAAAACTTCGCAGACCGAGCGGCGTTGGTCGGCGCGGAGATTGCCCGCATAGATGGCCGCGCCTTCGCTGCAATGAACCTCTACGAACAGGCCATTCGTTCGGCGCAGACAAGCGGCTTTGTCCACAATGAAGCGCTCGCCAGAGAGCTGGCGGCGCGCTTTTACACCATTCAAGGCTTCGGACAGATCGCGCATCTATATCTGCGGAACGCCCGCGATTGCTACCTTCGCTGGGGCGCGGACGGGAAGGTAACACAACTCGATCAGCTCAATCCTTGGCTTAAGCAGGAGCATCGTGCGCCGGGTTCAATGGGCACAATCGAAGAGCCAGTTGAGCATCTCGATCTCAAGATGATGATCGATATATCGCAGACTTTGTCAGGCGAAATGGTTCTGGACAAACTCATCGACAAACTCATGCGGACAGCTCTCGAGCACGCCGGCGCCGGGCGCGGCCTCTTGATCACGGCGCAGGGCGACGAGTTGATGGTACAAGCGGAGGCCACCGCGAGCCAAGATAACGTAACTGTGCATCTGCATGGGAGTGTTCCGCCTTCAGTGGCGCTACCAGAGTCGCTCGTTCGTTACGGAATTCGGACCAAGGAAATCGCAATTCTCGACGATGCGTCAACTCACAATCCATTTTCTTCCGATCCCTACATCGCAACGGGGCATCCCCGTTCTATTCTCTGCTTGCCGCTTATCAACCAGGGAAGGCTCACAGGCGTTCTCTATCTGGAGAACGATCTGACACCAAGAGTCTTTACGCCCGATCGCGTTGCTTTGTTGAAGGTACTTGCGTCACAGGCGGCGATCTCGCTCGAATATTCGCGACTTTATCGCGACGTCGCAGATCGGGAAGGGCAGATTCGGTGTTTGGTCGACGCCAACATCATTGGGATCGCTATTGCCGACAGCGAAGGCCGTTTTCTTGAAGCCAATGACGCGTTTCTACATCTCGTAGGATATGGCCATGAGGACTTGGTTTCGCGCGTGCGCTGGACCGAGCTGTCACCGCCCGAATGTCGCGAGCGCGACAAATTGATTCAGGCTGAACTGAACTCAACCGGGATAGTTCGGCCCTTCGAGAAAGAGTATGTTCGGAAAGACGGAAGCCGCGTTCCCGCGCTTGTTGGCGCCGCGTTGTTCAAGGAAGGAGGTGGCAAGAGTGTTGCGTTCGTGCTCGATTTAACAGAGCGCAAGCGTGCCGAGGATCGGTTGCGCCGCACCGAGGCCTGGCTAAGGCAAGCAGAAAGTCTAAGCCATAGCGGAACTCGGGTCTATAATGCGATAACTAACACGTATATTTATTGGTCTGACGAGAGTTACCGAATCTGGGGGTTTGATCCGCAGCAAGGCCTTCCAAGCCGTGACGATACGCTTCAACGCATCCACCCGGACGATCGAGACGGAGTGAGCGATAAAATTCAAGAAGTAGTGCGCCAGAAAACGGACTTCGCAATCTTCGAGTTCAGAATCTTACTTCCTGATGGAACAATAAAATACGTTGAGCTAGCCAGCCGTCAGCTGTTTTCTTCCGGGGGCGCGTTTTTGGAGGCGGTGACCTGTACAGTCGATGTGACGCAACGCAAGCGTACGGAGCAAGCCTTACGGGCGAGTGAAGTGAAGTTTCGAGCAGCCATTGACGGGATAGCCGGACTCGTTGCGATCATGTCTCCGAGCGGCGAACTCGAATCCGTCAATAGCCCACTCACCGAGTATTTCGGTCGAACCGTCGAAGAGCTGAAGAACTGGGCGACAGGCGATGCAGTACATCCTGAAGACCTTCCCCGTGTCCTTGAATCTTATGAGACGTCACTCGCCGCCGGTACTCCCTTCCATCACGAACTACGCCTGAGGCGCTTTGACGGCGAGTATCGGTGGTTTGAAAATCGCGGCGCCCCAATTCGCGACGAGTCCGGGCGTACCGTGCGTTGGTACTGTCTGCTAACGGACATCGACGACCGCACACAAGCGTTGGCGCGGTTGCAGCAGATGCAATCGGATTTCGCCCACATGAACCGCGTGAGCATGATGGGAGAATTGGCTGCTTCGCTGTCTCACGAAATTCTGCATCCGATCGCAACCGCCCGCAACAACGCTCGTGCCGGGATGCTTTTTTTGGAAAGGAGCCCGCCAAATCTGGATAAGGCCAAGGTCGCGTTCGGTCGAGTTGTCAGCGACGCCGACCGAGCTAAGGATATCGTCGGACGGGTGCGTGATCAAATCAAGAAAGCACCCCCGCGAAAAGAGCGCTTTGACCTCAATGAAGCGATCGACGAGGTGATCGTGATGATGCAAAGCACAATCGCTAAGAACAGAATCGTTGTCCAGACCCACCTTATGGATGGGCTGGTCCCTATTTGGGGCGATCGCGTTCAACTGCAACAAGTCCTGCTGAACCTTGCCCTGAATGCGGCCGAAGCCATGGGCTCGGTTGAGGAGGGGGCACGAGAGCTGGTGATCAGCACCGAGCAAGATCAGACAGGCGCCCTCGTGGCTGTCCGCGATTCCGGGCCTGGCATTGATCCGGCGAATCTCGATCGGGTCTTCGATACCTTCTACACAACGAAATCCAGTGGAACAGGCATGGGATTGTCGATATGCCGCTCCATCATCGATGCTCATGGGGGCAAACTATGGGCGGAAGCGAATCAGCCGCGCGGCGCTGCATTCCAGTTCACGTTGCCCGGCGCCGAAGAGGATTCATGACTTGTCATCAATCGGCGTACCGGGCTGCAGCGCAGAGCGCAGGCATCGATCGAGATGCTTGTCGTCCACTGGCTTGCTGAGAAAACAAACAACCCCGTCCCTTAGGGCCTGATCCCTGATGGCTTCATCGGGGTATGCAGTAACGAGGATCGTCGGAATCGCGTATCCAGCGTCGACCAAGTGTCTGTGCAGCTCAACTCCAGTCATGCCAGGCATTTGAACGTCGGTGACCAAGCAGGCGGTTTCCCGCAGGAGACGCGATGCGAGGAAATCGGCTGCTGACGGAAACGCTTCGACAGTATAGCCCAACGACATCACGAGTTGATACATTGATTCACGAAATGTTTGATCATCATCGACGATGGAAATCAGTGCACGGTTCAACATCGCGGCTTCCATGCACAGTCCTCGCTGCACATATCATCGGCAGCAATACCTTGCTGCATGAAGCTCACTGTCGGCGACATTTCCCAGCAATGCAATACCTGCGCCCCTAAGCGATGTGCATAGGGACTTGGCCCATCCGCTTAGTTAGGCAACAGATACTTTTCATCTCGATGGATTGTGCCTAGAATACCGTCGTTTGCGGGAAGAATGCGCTCCCCCTAAATGCGGGATACCGGGAATGGGTAACGCAGATCCCAGCGTCATGGTTATCGATGACGATCCTGAGTTTCGCGCGTCGGTCGCGCTGCTGTTGGAGGCGGTCGGCTTGCAGACCCGTCAATTTTCGTCTGTTCCTGATTTTCTTAGGGCTGATCCACCGGAGGGCCCCACTTGCCTGGTCCTCGACGTGCGCATGCCAGGGCGAAGCGGTCTTGATCTTCAGCGCGACCTTGCAGCTGCGAACCGGCAAGTGCCGATCATCTTCATCACAGCTCATGCCGACGTGCCGATGAGCGTGCAAGCGATGAAGGGGGGTGCAATCGAGTTCCTTACAAAACCGTTCCGTGATCAGGATCTTCTTGACGCGGTCGAGAACGGCCTCGCTCGCGATCGCACCCGTCAAGAGAGTGAAAGAGCATTTGCCATGCTCAAGGCGCGTTTCGACATGCTAAGCCCGCGCGAGCGTGAGATCATGCTCCATATCGTGGCGGGTCGCCTGAACAAACAGATTGCCAACGATATCGGCCTCGCGGAGGGTACAGTGAAGGTGCATCGCACCCACCTGATGCGAAAGATGGAGGCGCGTACGTTTCCCGAGCTCTGCCGGATGGCTGAAATCCTCAATATGAAGCCGAAGAGGCCATAGAGTTTCTGAGCCGGCGAAGTGCATCCTCTTCACGGCGCATTTATCCCAGCGTACCGGTCATTCGTGCAAATTTGCGATCTGCCGTGTCAGCTATACCGCTGATCATCCTCCCTTGCCCGGTCATCCGGCTACCGGGTGCGGCAGCAAGGAATCATAACCAGAGGTCTCGCACCCGCGTTGTCCCTAAGCGATTTGCATATGAAAGTCTAACCACAGGCAAACCTCACACCACCTGCGGGCAATCGACCGCAGCGCCGCAAGCCGTCAAATTACATTTCAAGAATTGTTTCGGGAAACGGTCAATCACGACACGCAACGCCAGTCAGGACGGAACGACGCGGGGCTCGTCAGTAAAGTCCGGGCGCCTTGACGGAGAACGACAATCCATGGAGCTTCATCAAGTTCGCTACTTTCTCGCCGTTGCCGCGACGCTCAACTTCACCCGCGCGGCCGAGCAGTGCAACGTCACGCAGCCCGCCCTGACCAAGGGGGTACAGAAGCTTGAGCAGGAGCTCGGCGGCCAGTTGATCTACCGCGAACGCCAGCTTACGCAGCTTACCGACCTTGGAAAGGAAGTCCTTCCGATGCTAGAGCGCATACTGGCCTCGGCAGAGGCGGCGCGTTGTAGGGCGCGGGAGTTCCAACGCAAGGAGGTCGCGCGACTGAGGATCGGCCTCGCTCCATCCATCTCGGCGTCGCTCGTCCTCGATCCAATCGCGGAGATTGCAAAGTTTGTCCCTGGACTTCACGTCGAATTGCGCGAGGGCGCGGCGGAGAAGCTCATCGACCTTTTGCTTGAGGGGGAGATCAACGCCGCAATGGTCGGGGACGTGCGGGACATACCAGCCCGCATCGACAACTGGTCGCTGTTCGAGGAGCGCTACGTCGCGGTTCTCGCCCCGACACACCAGCTCGCAAACCGTCCCTCGATCGGCATCGACGATCTTCGTGAAACCATCTTGCTGGAACGCGACGAATGCGACGTCGCCGCGAAGATCCAGCGGTCGTATTTCCCCGAGGAACCGCTCCGCCTCGGGCACTGCAGCGGCCACGACCTGCACCTGCAGCACATGGCCGCGGCCGGCTTCGGCGTGATGCTCGCGCCCGAGCACATGCCCCGCCTTCCGACGCTCAAGACCATTCCGCTCGAAGGCGAGCCGGTTTTGCGGGAGGTGCGGCTGCTGGCTGTGCAGGGGCGCCGCTACTCGCCGGCGCTGGACGCTTTCATCAAGGTCACGCGGCTTCGCGACTGGTCGGCCGAGGTCCCCTACCGGGGTCATGCCGCGCGCGATACTCCCGGAGGTAGCGCGCGCGCACGCATAACCACAATACGCGGCCAACCGCTTCAAGCCAACCGATCCGCAGCCTGACACCCTACCGATGCCAAACCAGACCGGGGGCGAGCTCCGGTTGGCGCCCAACTTGTCGGACCCGGGGGGCGCTTGGGTCACAGTGGCGTTGGCCCGGGCGAAGCGTAGCGCCATGCAATCCATTACCGATCGTTATTTCGCGAAGGTCGTGGCGTGCGATAGCATCAGAGCCATCGCGACAACATAGCAAGACGAGGAACAGGGAATGACCACAGCGATTTGGAACGGCGCGACGATCGCGGAATCGGATAAGACGATCGTTGTCGAGGGAAATCACTATTTCCCGCCCGGGAGCGTTCGTGAGGAGTTCCTACAGGCGAGTTCGACGACGAGCCGCTGCCCGTGGAAGGGTACGGCGAGGTACTACTCGTTGGTGGTGGACGGAAAGACCAACGAGGACGCCGCGTGGTACTACCCGGAGCCTTCGACGGCGGCCGCGAACATCAAGGACCACGTGGCTTTCTGGAACGGCGTTGACGTCAGGTAGCGCGAGCGAAAGGCCGAGACGGGAGCTAAGTGATGGTTGCGTGTAGAGCCGCACAAGACGAGCACAAAGATGAAATCGACCGCGTAATCGAGTGGAACGGGTGCTGGCAGCGTGGAAGAGAAGGCGGGAAACCCCGGCGGCATGGAGCCGGCTGAGCACGACCTGCTCGCCGACCTCAGGCGAGCGCGTCGTTCGCTTCGGCTTCGGGCCATGAATGAGCCTCCGGCGGCTGCGCGCCTGACGACGGGGCAAAGGATAGCGGACGCGGTTGCCGCCGTCATGGGATCGTGGAGCTTCATCATCGTCCAAAGCGCGATCCTGATCGTCTGGATAACCGCCAACCTGGTCGGTGCGATCAGCGGCTGGGACCCTTACCCGTTCATTCTTCTCAATCTCGCGCTTTCGTTCCAGGCCGCCTACGCGGCGCCGGTTATCATGATGAGCCAGAACCGGCAACAGGACATTGATCGCAAGGCCGCTGAGAAGGACTACCGCATCAACGTGAAGGCGGAACTCGAGATAGAATTGCTGCACGAGAAGATCGACCAACTCCGCGAGTGGGAAGTCCTGAAGCTCACCGAGGCCGTCATGGTGCTGACCGAGTTGCAGCAGCAGTCGGCCTCGCACGCGCGCGAATCCGATTCGAAAGTCGGACGGCCGTAATTACGCGTGGCTATCGACTTCATGGCGTGATGTCATTTCCCATTCGACGCGCGGAATTCCATCCTTCCCGGTACGTTGTGAGCGGCAACCTTTCGCCGCTACTGCGAAGTCGAACAAGGATCCAATCGTAGGAGGCTACAAAATGTCAGTCCGGCAGCCGGTCCTCACGCCGCCCCACGGCGGCGAGACAGTGATCTCGAGCGGAGGTTCGAGCGTCGAGATGAAAGTAGAGAGCAGCCAGTCCGGAGGCGACTATGGCGCTGTCCTGTGGACAGTACGGGCCGGGGAGGAGCCGCCGCTGCACACCCATTCGCGCGAGGACGAGCTGGTCTACGTGGTGCAGGGGCAGCTGATCGCGCGGGTTGGCGATGCCCGCGTCGACGTGGGGCCGGGCGCCTATGCGGCTCTTCCCCGCGGGGTGCCTCATACGATCGAGGTGGTCGGCGACCAAGCGACCCTGCTAGTCAGCTTCGTGCCAGGTGGGTTCGAGCGCTTCTTGGTCCCCCTGGACGGCGAGCGGCCCGACCCGGCCGCTTTCGGCCTGACGCTACCCTAGAGGCGGGACCGCGGCTCGCGACGGTCGTGACCGTGCGCCCGCGCGGGCCTGGCGCCGGCCGCTCGCGGCCGCCCCAGATGATTTGTTCCACACGCCAGCCAGGTGTGCCTAAGGCCCTCGCAGCTTCGGACCAACCGCGCTTCGCAGGCGGCAGTGGTGAGCTGCGAAAACGCGCCTCGTCGTCTGCAGGAAGCCCCTCTCGCCGAAGAGCGCACGCGGGGGCTGACAAGACCGCCCGTGCCGTCGCCACCTTGCTCAATCACCGCAAGGTCGCCAAATACACCACCATCGCAGACCACGGGCGGAGCTTTCCGCACGATCATGCCGCCTCGCCGCAGAAGTAGTCGGCGTCCGGTGAGCCCGATGTGGAAGGCGGCCCGCCGTCATAACGAGCGGCGATTGACTTCATAGCATGATGTCATTTTCCATTCGCCGCGCGGAATTCAATACTTCGCTGGTACCTCATCCGACGCACAGCAGCTTTACCGTACCGTGCGAAACGACACTCTTTTCACCCGCCGACAGAGGAAATCCGTCATGGCCACTCGCGGTTTCACGGGCCGCCAATCCGGACCAGAACCATCGGACCGGGTGCCCCCGGGACAGCACCTCGTCAACAATTTCCCGGTGCTTACAGCCGGCCCCACGCCGCGGATCGAGCCCGCAGACTGGAATTTCACGCTGAAGGTCGGACCTCGACCCTTCAAAGTGTGGAGTTGGTCGGATTTCAACGCGCTCCCACGAACCAGGATGACGCGAGATATCCACTGCGTGACGTCGTGGTCGAAGCTCAACACCGCCTGGGAGGGCGTGGCCGTCGACGACATCCTAGCCGACGCTGGCCTTAGCGCGCCCACTCCGTTCGTACTCGCACATTGCTTCGACGGATACTCCACCAACGTGCCGCTCGCCGACCTTGCAACGGGGAAGGCAATGGTCGCGCTCAAGTACGAAGGCCAGCCGCTGCCGCGCGAGCACGGGGGGCCGGCGCGCCTGCTCGTGCCACATCTCTACTTCTGGAAATCGGCAAAGTGGGTGAACGGTCTTCAGTTCACGGAGCGCGACGAGGCCGGCTTTTGGGAGCTGCGCGGCTACCACATTTACGGCGATCCCTGGAATGAGCAGCGATACACAAATGACTGAAGCGATTGCCGCAACCGCGCGGTGGCAGAGCTGTGCGATTGTCGAAATCGCAACGAGAACACCGGCCATCAAGAGCTTCTTTCTCAG
This sequence comes from Bradyrhizobium sp. CER78, assembly GCF_029846235.1. Classification (GTDB taxonomy): domain Bacteria; phylum Pseudomonadota; class Alphaproteobacteria; order Rhizobiales; family Xanthobacteraceae; genus Bradyrhizobium. The sequence goes on along the minus strand of NZ_JARVWP010000002.1, from coordinate 364,635 downwards.
ACTCTCCGAAACGTTCGACCATAAGGCCGGACAGCACGTTGACGTGCGGCTGATCGCGCCCAACGGCTACACTGCTATGCGCAGCTACTCAATCGCCTCGGCCCCGAGCAATTCCAGGGTCATCGAGCTGGCGATCGAGCGCCTCCCGGACGGCGAGGTCTCCCCGTTCTTCCACGACGTCGCCCAAGTAGGCGACACGATCGAGCTTCGCGGGCCGCTCGGCGGACACTTTCTCTGGCCGCGGCCTTCAAACAAACCAGTGCTCTTGATCGGCGCCGGCTCTGGCGTCGCGCCGCTCATGGCCATGATCCGGTACCGGAAGGCCAGCGCCGAAGTCGTGCCTGTCGCGCTGTTGCTCTCATCCAGGACCTGGCGCGAGGTACTGTTCCGGGACGAGCTCCTGGAGCTCGAGATGTCGCTTCCCGATTTCGCGTTCGCCTTGGCGCTGACACGCGAGCCTGCGACGCGCTGCACCGACTTCAGCGGGCGGATCGATGCCAGGGTGGTCGCTGACGTCGCGGCGCGCCTGCCTGCGTCCCCCGGCTGCGCCTTCGTATGCGGATCGAACGCCTTCGTCGACATCGCGGCGGACGCCGTTCTCGCCTTGGGACTAGAAGCCGGAACGATCAAGACTGAACGCTATGGCGCTTGAGGGACGATCCCTCTCGTTTTGCGAGAGACGTGTCGGTGAAGAGACAGGAGCGACGCGGATGCTGTCTAAAACGATCGATGTCGACGGCTTGAAGGTCTTTGCCGTGAAGGCGGTGCGCCTGGGCGGGGCACGTCGACATCGAGATCGACTGCGTCGCAGCACTCCAAAAGCAGGATTCGAACATGTTCTCAGTGATCTTTGAGGTCCGCCCCAATAACTGGGATGACTACCTCGACGCGGCCGAGATGCTGCGTCCCGAGCTGGAGCAGGTCGAGGGCTTCGTCGATAACATACGCTACAAGAGTCTGACCCGCGAGGGCTGGATCCTTTCGGTTTCGACCTGGCGGGACGAGAAGTCGCTCGTCCGTTGGCGCACCCGCAGGCGCCATCAAGAAGTCCAGCAGAAGGGCCGCGAAGAGATCTTCGCAGACTACCACCTGCGCGTCGGCCAGATCACTGCCGACAATCAGGTGCCAACGGGGTATGCTCTCACGGAGCAGAGGCTCGACGAGACCGAAGTCGGGGAGGGGACGACGGTCACGCTGATCAATTCGACTCGCCCCGCGGAATGGAAGCCGACTACCAATCCGTACGACTGCGCCGAGTGGCTCGGCCTGAACCCGTGGGCCGCTGACAGCACGTCCTGGGATATCTTCGACGCCGTACTCACGCCCGGTGACCTGATTCTGGTCATATCCTGGAAGAACGCCGCTGCGGCGCAGGCCTACGAGGACTCTTCCGCGCTGAACGACAATGCGAGGGTCCGGACAGTGCGGATCGTGCGCGACTACGGGAAATACGACCGTCGCGAAGCTCCTCAATACTACAGGGATGCCGAGGGCGGCGAGACCCTCCACGCCTGACATCCACCTCGCAGCGCACCGGTCCCTCGCTCGCAGAGACTCCAGAAGGTGTGTCCGTGCGTCCAAATCAATAGGCCGGGCCGTTCCAACGCGTTCATGTAAGTTGCATCTAGGTTTCATGACCGCGACGTGCCCCGTCACGTCGTCGAGTGCCAAGGCTCGTCTGTATCGACGACCTCACTTTGACGGAGAACGACAATCCATGGAGCTTCATCAAGTTCGCTACTTTCTCGCCGTTGCCGCGACGCTCAACTTCACCCGCGCGGCCGAGCAGTGCAATGTCACGCAGCCCGCCCTGACCAAGGGGGTACAGAAGCTTGAGCAGGAGCTCGGCGGCCAGTTGATCTACCGCGAACGCCAGCTTACGCAGCTTACCGACCTTGGAAAGGAAGTCCTTCCGATGCTGGAGCGCATACTGGCCTCCGCAGAGGCGGCGCGTTGTAGGGCCCGGGAGTTCCAACGCAAGGAGGTCGCGCCACTGAAGATCGGCCTCGCTCCATCCATCTCGGCGTCGCTCGTCCTCGATCCGATCGCGGAGATTGCAAAGTTTGTCCCAGGACTTCACGTCGAATTGCGCGAGGGCGCGGCGGAGAAGCTCATCGACCTTTTGCTTGAGGGGGAGATCAACGCCGCAATGGTCGGGGACGTGCGGGACATACCAGCCCGCATCGACGACTGGTCGCTGTTCCAGGAGCGCTACGTCGCCGTTCTCGCCCCGACACACCAGCTCGCAAACCGTCCCTCGATCGGCATCGACGATCTTCGTGAAACCGTCTTGCTGGAACGCGACGAATGCGACGTCGCCCCTAAGATCCGGCGGTCGTATTTCCCCCAGGAACCGCCCCGCCTCGGGCACTGCAGCGGTCACGACTTGCACCTGCAGCACATGGCCGCGGCCGGCTTCGGCGTGATACTCGCGCCCGAGCACATGCCGCGCCTTCCGACGCTCAAGACCATTCCGCTTGAAGGCGACCCGGTTTCGCGGGAGGTGCGGCTACTGGCTGTACAGGGGCGCCGCTACTCGCCGGCTCTGGATGCTTTCGTCAAAGTCGCGCGGCTTCGCGATTGGTCGGCCGAAGTCCCCGACCGGGGCATACGGCGAGGGCGTGAGCATAGCCAAAACACGCGCGCCGACGGCCAACGGCTTCGCACCAATCGATCCGCAGCTTGACGACTCCCGCCGATGCCATACCAGACCGACAAAACACTCGCCCAAATTCGCACCGAGCTATTGACGACGTTCAGCGCCGCGGACTGGGAGTCATACAACCGCCTCGTAGCCTGGCTCCGCGATACAGGCGTGGCATCGCACGCGTTGAAAGTCGGAGACGACGCGCCGGACTTCCTCCTGCCGGACGCCGACGGCCGTCTCCATTCCTCCGAACAGCTGCGCCGCAACGGACCCCTCGTCCTGAGCTTTTTCCGGGGCGGCTGGTGTCCGTTCTGCACGGCTGAGCTCTGCGCCCTCCAGGCCGCGAAGGATGAGTTCGAGAGCGTCGGCGCAACCCTCGCAGCCGTGACGCCGGAGACGAGGGACTTCCCGCGACAGCTCAAGCGGAGCCTTGGCTTGGACCTGAAGGTGCTCTCCGACGTCGATTACGGCGTCGCCATGTCGTATGGCGTGCTGTTCCGGGTGCCCGACGAGATCAAGGCGTACTATTCCGGGCTAGGCTTCGACTTCGGCGCCCGGCACGGGTCACCGGACTGGATGTTGCCTATTCCCGCGACCTACGTGATCGACGCCGAAGGCCGGATCCGCAGCGCGTTCGTCGAGCCTGACTTCACGATACGGCAGGAGCCGGCGCAAATCCTGGCCTCGCTGCGCTAGGCGCTTTGACGTCCTGGTGAGGGAGGCAGAAATGGAAAGCGAGATCCGGGACAATCCGGCGATGAGCCGGCTTGAAATGCCGCTCCGCGACGCCGCGCTCGCAGTCGCTTACTACAAGTTCGAAGGCGGTCGCGTCGTCCTGCTGCACACGGAGGTGCCACAATAGCTGTCTGGCCTAGGTACGGATCGAGGCCGGCGCATGGTGTTTTCGAAGCGTTGCGACGCTTCGGGAAAGGAGTCATCACGAAATGCCCCTTCATGTCCTCCTACGCCGCCCGCCGCCCCGAGTACGGCGAACTCCTCGACGGCTGATGGCGGACGGGCGGGACGCCGGAGCGCACATCGCTTTTTGCGAGAATACCTCACGCCTATCGAATACATGTCCAAAGGGAATTTCTAATTTCGTCGGCGGCATCCGATCTTTGGGTCTGCAAGGCCGCCGTGCACACGCGGTTGGCCCCGGAGTGATTGAAGTCGTTGCGCGGAGTTACCCTGCCGCGCGCGAGCAGCAAAGGAGCCCCCGATGAAATTACTGAGGATTGTCGGCTTCGCTGTCGCCGTCTCGCTGGTCGCCAGCACTGTGGCATCGCTCACGCAGGTCAGCGGAGCAGTTCCAACTGGCCCGACCGCGAACGTGGTGGACACCGCTGGGCACTTGCGCGTGCCGGCTGACTACCGAAACCTCTACCAAGCGCTCGGCAGCTGGGCTATCGCCGCCGACAGCGGCCAGGGCTCGAAAGAAATCCACACCGTCTACGCGTCTCCGGGCGCGATCGACGCCCACCGGAGCACGGGGCACTTCCCAGACGGCGCCGTTCTGGTGAAAGAGGTCTTCGCGACCTCGACGAACGAGATGACCACCGGCACGGTAAGCCACGCCGACAAGCTTAAGGGCTGGTTCGTCATGGTGAGAGACAGCAAGGGAACTCACCCTGGCAACCCGTTGTGGGGCGACGGGTGGGGATGGTCGTGGTTCGACGCGGACAAGCCGCTCAAGACTACTTCGACGGACTACCATTCCGATTGCCAGGGGTGCCACGTGCCCGCACAGTCCACGGACTGGATTTATGTGAACGGATATCCCGTCCTGCGTCACTAGGCGACCGTATGCGTGGCCACTCTCCTCTCGCCGCGGTTTCGCGGAGGTCAATGTCGAATCCCAAAAGCTGGTACCGCAAGCCGGTAGGTTGAAGAGCTGATTGTGACTGTTCGTTTCGGATATCGACGTCGCGTTCGGCCGATGTTCACAATACAAACGAGCACATGGAGTTGGACGTGTCCTTCTCGGTCTATGACATCACGGTTCCTGTCATGGTGCACGGACTGGACGTGATGGACGACTATCTCGACCACGCTCACGCGTTTGAGTGTATGAGGGGGCTTGAGCCCGGGACGATCCTGGGCGAGCGGCTCGCGTCCGACATGCTGAGCTTCGGAGAACAGTTTTCTGTAAGCTGCAACAAGGTGGACGCGCACATGGCGAAGCTGATGAAGCGCGAAGCGCCAGCACCCTGCAATACCCCTATGACTTACTCGGCATTAAAGGGCCGGCTCCTCGAGACGCGCGGCTTCTTGCAAAAAGTGCAGCCGGATGAGGTCGCCGTTGCGCAGTCCCGCACATACGAGTTGACACCGCCTATCGTGCGAGGGTGGTTCGGCGGCGACGACTACATCCGGCACCTGGTGCTGCCCGACTTCTTCTTTCACATCTCGATGGCGCACGCGATCCTTCGACATCTTGGAGTAAAGATCGGAAAACGCAATTACCTTGGCAACCTTAGTCAACAAAGCGATGCCGACTATTCGTGATCGCACTGCGCTGCGCGGACCGGGGACTTCAAGACGGCGTTCAAGTAGCGAGTGTGAGCGATATATGAGCGGTCGTTAGCCCGCTGAAGTCCAAAGCGGACATCCGAGCGAGCGAATTCCTACTTCCAAAAGACTTTGCAACGGGACGACGACATGCATACGAAAGATCTACTCGCGAGCGGGGTCGCTCGCGACCTCAATAATAGATTGCAGAGCATGGCCAACGCGCTCGGTCTGATGCGCTTGCGCATTGCAAGCGGGCGCACATCTGATCTCAATTCCCTCATAGAAGTTGCAGAACGTTCATTGGTTGGCGCTGGCGAGTTGGCGCATCGGCTTATGACGGCTGGGCGTACTCTTCAATCAGACGAGCTGATTCTGCTTAACAAGACCGTATCTTCGATGCTTGATATGCTGCGCTACGTTGCGGGCGAGGCGATCACGCTTCGATTGGCTTTTCCGGATTCGGATACTTGGATCCAATGTGATTCTCACCTGCTCGAATGTGCACTCATAAACCTTGTTATAAATAGCCGAGACGCCATGCCCAGGGGAGGCCTCATCACAATCGAGACCAGGAAAGCTTGTTCCCCCGCAGGCGACGATGGCCAGGCGTATGTTTCCCTGAGCGTCACTGATTGCGGATGCGGCATTGCCCCCGACATCCTGGAAAAGGTATTCGAGCCGTTCTTTACGACGAAGCCAAAAGGCAGCGGAACAGGGCTTGGACTTCCGATGATACGGCATTTCGTTGATCTGGCGCGCGGCCGCATAGAACTTCACAGCGTGCCGGGGCAGGGCACGCGCATCGAGCTCCACTTGCCCATCGTTGCTGAAAATTAGACGGAAGTAAAACTATTGGATTGCGGATGACCGTTCGAGCGCTTGCTCCGTGCCCTCGGGATCTCGTTGGTGTCGGCGGAATGAAAACCATAACGATCCGGCATTTCTAGTAGCGCGCAAGCGTGAGTATTCTCCGCCTGCGTCTCATCGAGATAATTCGGGCTGCGGCGCCGCGTGAATCTCGATCACAGCGCGATCGAACTGCGGTTCGCGTGCGTTGCCTCGTCTCTCGACGAACTCGGTCAAAAAGCACCAACTCAGGAGTCAGGCCATGCCAATCCGCTTCATTACAAAATCCCTCCACGCCTATCTGATCGACTATCCCGTCGCGATCGTGTTGATGGTCGCGCCCTTCCTGCTGAAGCTCGGGCAGAGCAACCCGCCCGCGATGTGGCTTTCGGTGGTGGCCGGCGCGGCGGCACTGCTGCTGGCGGCTCTCACGGACCACCCGACAGGGCTAATCCGGGTCATCCCCTTTTGGCTCCATCTGTGGGTGGATCGTGCTGTGGGCTTGGCTTTCATCGTTGCGACGTTTGTCTTCCAATTTACTGGGCTCGACGCCTGGTACTATTTGGTTCTCGCCGCCGCAGTCCTGTTGAGCACCTCGGTTTTCAACGCGCCCGAGATGGGCGCGGGCCAGCGAGCGACCTTTGGTACGCGGAAGGCCATGTGAGTATGGGTTCGAGTTCGACGCGACATCCCGTTGCGGGATCTGCTCAGAAGTAACGAAATGTCGCGTCGATCGAACGTCCTGTCGTCTGGATTGTGTTGTCGCTATCAACAACCCACCACGCCGCATCGGCGATTTGCAGCCTTGGCTTAGAGTTGCTGGCGGGCGGCCTGCTTCTAATGGTTTTCCTGCCGACACCCCGGCGAAGTAGGATGTCGTAATGGCGGCTGGCTCTTGGCGGCATCGCTTTGGTCTTTTCCAGACACCCAACAACACCGCGATGATGACGGCTGGACCCGTAGGTCGTAGCGGGGCCGCAAGCGGGATGAATGCTGCGGCTCGCTACGTCGGTTGGTCAGTTGGGTCCGCCTTTGTCTCGCTGATCTTCGGCCTGAGCGGAGATCATGGCGCGGTCTTTTGTTTGGTCGCTGGAGCGGGCTTAGCGCTGATGGGAGCGATTTCCAACGGCGCTCGTCGGTTCAGATAGAGTCTCGGAACAGCAGCGGAATCAAAAGACGGGATGCCTGCGGTCATTGCTGCGTCGGCAGACTGTGCAATGGATCGCAACATTGCTGTTGTTTATAGAGCCTTCGTCGATCCGGTGAGCGCTCGACAGGACGGACGCCTGAGCGGGAACACCAGTACGGCGAAAGACGGGCCAAGCAGGGTCATGCGCTCGATCGATCAAACCAGCCGCTAACGGATCGTCCCGCACTCCCCTCAGAAAACCGCAAGCTGTTGCGGAGTTCCGCAACATTCAACCGCATCACTGTGGTGGACGTTTCATGGTCAAAAGCTTGGTCACATCGTGCCGATCATCCGCAGATGAGATAGCGACTGTCAGCCATTTGCCGTCGATGTATGTCTTGGCTTCATCGTAGAGTTTGACCAACTGCGGACGCCAGACATAGCGCCGCTCTTCAAACTTCTCTCGTTCCGCTTTCCCCAAGACCACCACCGCTGAAAATCGCTTGTATTCCGGAATGAAGGTGCAGAATGCCTTGGTCTTCTTGTAGCGCAGGGACCAACCGCGCTTCTTGCCACCATAGAGCCAATCGGGCACGAAAACACCAGGGTAGTATGTCTCGATCCAGTTTCGTAGCTCGGCCCAATTCTTGAACGCTCGCTGCCCGACCCAGTCGCGGACAGTGCCGTCATCGGGTGGTGCTGATCTGTCGGTGATCCTGTCGCCGATCTGGTGGGATCGTTCCATGCCGCTTTCCTTACGCTTCCTGCCCGATCTCCTGGGCGCAGAGGTCTGAATCAATAACGCCGCGGCCGCACCGCGCTATGAGCGGCCGCACTTCGTAGCGAATCGTCGCCTCCAGTTCGTAGGAGACGGCATTTGGGAGAGGGCACTTGCAATCTCGTCTCGTGTTGCAGGTGCTTCTGACAACGCTCTTACACCGTGGCAGTCGGATAACGACAAGGGAAATCACCTCTCGCCATCGAATCGATAGATGATCGGCATTGCCTCACTGCTCGGCGTGATGCCGTCGCGGCCTGTGCAACATTCCTTGATTGACCAATGGCAGTGAAAAACGTCGCAGCAACATTCCCGGTTGCCATGGAAACTATGCATGACGGCTATTAGAAAAAGTGGTCCTGCTCATGCCATTCCTAACTGGCGTTTTCGCTGAATTATATCCCGCAACGAAGCAACCGGGAGGATCAGGTTGTGAGCAGCGCGTCCCTGATGCTGACTGACCGCGGCCTCGCGTTCTCCGAGCCTGCGGCCCTCGGCGCCGAAGGCAGCACCAAGACGCTCGCTGCGTTGAGCTTGGGCGGTTCCCTCGTTTTCGTCAGCGGTGCGGTCGTCGCGGTCGCGCTGGCGGCGATTGGCCGAAACATGCATCTGTCGCCGCTCGAACTGCAATGGGTGATGAACGCCGAACTCTTGCCGCTTGCGGCCCTGACTTTGGTCGCCGGCGCTGTGGGGGACCGGTTCGGACGGAAGCGGATCTTCCTCGGGGGGATCGCTCTTTACGGTCTGGGCGTAGCCGCGATCGGCTTCGCGCCGAGTTTCGCGCCGCTCATTGTTGGCCGATTCCTGCAAGGCTCGGGCGAAGCCTTGATACTGCCCAATGGCCTTTCCGTGCTAGGGCAGGCCTTTCCCGCCGACAAGAAAGCCGGCGCGGTCGGCATCTGGTCTGCCGCAGCGGCTGTAGCCAGCGGGGGCGCGCCCGCAATTGCCGGCATGCTACTTGAGCACGGCTCCTGGCGGATGACCTTTCTGATGCTTCTGCCTGCGGCGGTCGGCGCGCTGGCCGTCGGCACCGTGTGGATACCTAAGGACTCTCCAACCGGTCGCGCCAGGGTCGGCGTCGCTGGCGCGGTGTTTTCGGCAGTTGGGCTCGGCGCGCTGGGCGCGGGGCTAACCAGCCTGACCAATGATTCGGGCTTGAGCCTTGGTGTGCTCCTCACCCTGGTCGTCGGTCTGAGCGGCCTGGCCGGCCTGATTGTGAGCCAACGGCGATTAGGCGACGCCGCCATGTTGCCGCCGTCACTTTTTACTTCGCGGTCGGTTATCGGCGCAAACCTGTTTACTGTGCTCCTCTACGCACCGTTCACGGTCGTGCTAACTTTGATCCCGTTCGTGATGATCCGCGGCGCACACCTGCCGACGCTGGCGGCAGGGCTGGCCTTCATTCCCATGCAAGTGCTGATCACAATCGTTTCGCCACTGGCCGGCGTGCTCTGCCGCCAGTTCGGCCGGCGCTTGCCACTGTTCTCCGGCAGTGCCATCGCCGCCTTGGGATGCGCAATGGCGCTCCGTATCGGCCCGAACGCGACCTATTGGGCGGACATATTCCCCGCTATCGTGCTGCAGGCTCTGGGCATGGGCCTGGCGATCGCGCCGTTGACGACCCTTGTCCTCACCTCCGTCGAACCCGATCGCGCCGGCACTGCGTCTGGCGTCAACAGCGCGGTCTCGCGCGCCGGGTCGCTGTTCGCCATCTCTCTGCTCGGCGGCGTCCTGCAGCAGGGTGGTCCCGAGCTGTTCTCGGGATTCCACATAGCGATGGCTGTCGCCGCGGTCGCCTGCGTTCTCGCCACGCTCGCGGTGTTCATTATCGAGTCGGGGCCCCACGTCGACTTCATCCCGCGAGACTAACCTGTTCGGTCCGCAATCGGCAGCAGGCGAGGCCGAGAGGAAGCAATGAAGACTAGCCTATAGGCAGAAGGAGAAACCCATGAGTATCCGAATCATTATCGCCGCCACCTGCGCCGCCTTCACCCTCTCAATGGCCGGCCCGATCTTCGCGCATGATAGCGAAGGGCAAACCGTGACGAAGAACTTCGAGGCGGCCATTCCGAATATCCCGGGCAAGTCGCTGATCACCCTGGAAGTCGATTACGCGCCGGGAGCAGCCTCTCCATCCCACACCCACGCGAAGTCGGCTTTCATCTACGCCTACGTGATCTCGGGTGCGATCGAGTCGAAGGTGAACGATGGCGAGACGCGCATCTATCGGGCAGGCGAGAGCTGGTCCGAGCCGCCGGGCGCGACCCATTCGATCAGCCGCAACGCGAGCAAGACCGAGCCGGCAAAGCTGCTCGCTGTCTTCGTCCTCGACACTAATGACCAAATGCTGACCACGCCCATCAGATAAACCTTAGGACGCACTCGGCGCATCGGCGAAAGCCAACCGATACTCAAAGAGAGAAGCGCATGAAGATAGTCGTGATCGGAGGCACTGGCTTGATTGGCTCGAAGATCGTTGCCATTCTGCGCCAGGGCGGCAACGAAGTCGTCGCGGCGTCGCGTAGAGGTGGGGTCAATACCGTCTCCGGAGAAGGGCTTAAAGAAGCCATGGCCGGCGCGCAGGTGGTGATCGACGTCTCCAATGCGCCTTCATCTGACCGCCAGGCGGCGTTAGAATTCTTCGAGACCTCCGGCCGCAACATTCTCGCGGCGGAAACCGCAGCGCGCGTACGGCATCATGTTGCGCTATCCATCGTCGGGGCTAACCGGGTGCCCGACCAAGGCTACTACCGCGCCAAGATCGTCCAAGAGAGGCTGATCACGGCTTCGAATCTTCCTTACACGATCATCCGCTCGACCCAGTTTCTGGAATTCCTCGGCAGCATCGCCGATGCGAGTACGGATGGAGGCATCGTCAGGCTCCCGCTGGGCCTAATTCAGCCTATCGCCGCTGATGACGTCGCCGCCTTCGTCGCCGAAGTTGCCTTCGCCAATCCGCGAAACGGAATCGTCGAGATCGCAGGCCCGGAACGAGCACCGTTCAATGAAATCGTCTCTCGCTATCTGAAAGCTATTGGCGACCCTCGCAAGGTCGTGAAAGATCCCGAGGCTCGATATTTCGGCGGTCGACTGGAGGAAAAGTCGCTCGTACCACTGGGCGAAGCGCGTCTCGGTCGCGTGTATCTCGAGGGGTGGTTACGCCTCTCGCGGAAAGGAGCCTGATCAGGGCGTAGCTCCTCCTGTTCTCCAACCGAACAAAGCCCGGACGCGTTCCCGAGAATCCTTCCTGGGGTGCATCCGGGCTCGGGCTTTACGTTCGCATCACATCAACCTTGGAGATGGTCGATGCGACCCGATGGAGTTCAAATCGAGCCAGCCGGAGCAACGGCGGGAAAGTCCGTCTCGGGATCGAACACGTTGTTGAAAAAGTTAGTCAGGGAGTACATAGCCACCAGCGCGACGATCTCGATAACGTTCGCATCCGAGTAGCCGGCGGCGCGGACGGCTTTAAGGTCGGCGTCATCGACCTTGCCGCGTGTCTCGATGACCTTGCGCGCAAACTCGATAGCGGCGTTCCGCTTCGGGTCACTAGCATGGCCCTTCCGAGCGAGAATGATCTCATTGGCCGGCAGCTTGGCCATATGATCGGCGGTAAAGCTGTGAACCCCAAGGCAATAGTCGCAGCCATTCACTTCGGAGACGGCGAGGCCGATGCTGTCACGCGTCTTCACGTCGAGCGCCTTGCTCAAGGAGCCGAGCAAGGTCGCCCACGCGTTGAACGCAATCGGGCTGGCAGCGAAGGTCGCTATCATATTAGGAGTAAATCCGATGTTCTTGGTGAACATCTCGAGGGTAGGTTTCGAATCGGCCGGCACCTGTTCTGGCTTCAGCGCTGTACTTCTCGTCATCTTAGTCTCCGCAATTTTACCAGTTTTATCGGCAATCAGACGAGTTCCAGCACATCTGCCACCGGCAGGCGCGGCTTCTGCGCCCAGTTTCCCGGGCGGAGCGCGCCTATGGACAGCAGCATGACCGGAACTTCGTTCTCGGCCAGCCTGAACTCGCGAGCCACCGCTTCGGCATCGAAACCGATCATCGGCGTCGAACCCAGCCCCATCGAAAGGGCCGCATAGATCATCGCCGCCGCGCCGAAGGTGGCCGTACGTACCGCCTCGTCGCGCTGGCGTTGCGGATACGCCATATACAGATCACGCGCGGGAATTTCCCAATCCGGCACCATCGATGCCGGCATGATGCCCGCCTCCACGAGTGGCGCCAATCGATCCGGTATGACGCTTGAGTCGGCCAACTGCCCGCAGACGATGAAAGTAACGGCGGCTTCGCTGGTTGCGGGCTGATTCCAGGCGATCGGTCGTAGTCGAGCTTTGGCTTGCGGCGTCCGTACGGCGATGAAGCGCCAGTTCTGCAAGTGAAAGGACGTCGGCGCGGTGGTGCCGATTCGTACCAACTCGCGGATCTGGTCGTCGCTCAAGGTGGCAGTAGGGTCGTAGTACTTGGCGGCGCTGCGGCTCATGATGCATTCGATGACAGCATTGGTCATGGCGATTTCGTCAGTCGAGGTAATTCCGTCGGACATGGTGATTTCCTTTGGGTTGAGGGGGTAGGTTGAAGGCCCGCACCGGCGTATGCGAACTGGCCGGGATGGACGGCGCCCGTTGGCTCCGCGCAATAACGGGCGTGCGTCGACTTAGGGGCGAATGCGGATGACCGTTTTGCCCTTGGGTCGCTTGGTCGGATTCAAGGCGGCGATGGCCTCGTCGAGAGTCGGAAGGTTGCCGATATTCGTGCGCAGTCGTCCGTCGCGCACCCGCTGGACGATCTCATTCAGTTGGGCACGATCGGCCTCGACGACGAAGTCGATCGCGAGCCCGTCGACAGGCCGTGCCTCGACCGGCCCGACGATGGACACCAGCGTTCCTCCCGTTCGAATCAGGTCTGCGGACCGTTTTCCGATGTCGCCGCCGATGCCATCGATCAGCAGATCGACTCCGCTGATGTCTTCCAGCGCGTCGTTGCCAAGATCAAAGAACTCCTTCGCGCCAAAGTCGAGCACCGCCTGACGGTCGGCGGCGCGCCCGGTGCCGATGACATAGGCGCCGAACTCGCGGGCGAGTTGCGTCACCATCGAACCGACGGCGCCGGCCGCGCCGTGCACGAGGACGCTCTGCCCCGCCTGAAGGCGGCCGTGCTGGAACAGTCCCTGCCAAGCGGTGAGGCCCGAGATCGGCAGACTCGCGCCCACCGTGAAGTCAACGTCGCCCGGCAGCGGCGCGAGGTTGCGGGCCTCCATGGCGACATATTCCGCCAGGGTGCCGTCGCGATACCAGTCGGCGAGGCCGAACACGCGCTGTCCCACCGACAGTCCCGTCGTGCCGTAGCCGAGAGCGGTAACCACGCCGGCCAACTCGTGCCCGGGAATCGAGGGTGTTCGGTCGCGGCCGAGGCGGTCGGTCCAGGTTGAGGGCCACTCCAGCTCAGTCGGAACAAAGCGCGCCGCATGAACCTGAACGATGGCGTCGTTTATCGCTGCCTGCGGCTCCGGCCGCTCCGAAAGCTTCATCCCCGACGTTCCCGCCGCCTGGTCCGTTACGACGATTGTTTTCATCATCCACCTCCTTGCGTGGGGTCTGTCGCCATCTTCCGATTCATTTTGCGGCCACGAAGCTCGCTGGTCCAATGACCAGTGGCTATGGAATTGATGCCATCAAAGCGGCACGCGAGAATCAAACTGCGTCAAACTAGTCATTGAATCGGAGCGGACGATCGCGCGAGAGCATGATCTCTGGGCACTCGGGAGCACATCCAGAGCCACGGATTTACGCAACTTGAGACCATGCATCATGAGAGGCTCCGGTGCCCCCGATGCAGCGATCGCCAGCACGAGAGACACTCAATCCGGATAGATATTCGGGATCCCGAGTTCAGCCAGATCATCTTCATAGCTGGCCTGAGTGCCGGCGTTGAGGTCGGAAGTAGTGGCGTCCAGGCGTAAGCGAATATCCGCACTGATGCCGAGAAGTTCGCCAACGGGGCAGAGATTTGCGACCTCCAGCAAAAATGTGCGCTGTTGCGCATCGAGTTTCCCCTCTAACACGAGAGTGCGCTCGAACGAATCCCTTTCACCCGCTGCGCCGTGGTGGAAGCTGACGCCCACTTCCACGCGCTCCAGCGGAACTTTTCCGCGCCGGGCGTGAAAACGAACGGTCATAGCGGTGCATGCGGCGAGGGATGCGCTTAGAAGGTCGTACGGGTTGGGACCCGGGGATACGTGTCCGACTCCATCAGGACCGCCGACAGGAAAGGGAGTTGCGTCGACACGACCAACCAGCGCGCCATGATTGGTGGGATCGCTCGTGACGAAGACTTCTCGGAGCTTGGATGCATTGCTTTGTGGCATCATGGAGCGTCCTTCCATTGTGTTTGAGTGTGCCATGCGAAGCGACTCGCTGACTGTCATGCCGTTAGGCTGCACGAAACTCTGTTATTGGCAGTGGGATCCGAATTCGTGCGACGTGTAAGCGCCGCACGCGCCCAAGCCGATGCATTTGAAATTAAATTCGGCGCCCATTCGAGTAAAGCTATCGTATCCATAACCGATAGGAATGCTCCGTGAATCGGGAGACAAGGCTTTCGATGAGGAAGTTTGTGAGCGCTTGCGCGGTGGGCTCAATCATGCTTCCGCTCACGCGCGCAATGTATTGACTTCCAGCGAGCCGAAAGTCCCAGGCGGACACTGTGTGAATTTTCGTTGCACCGGTTGTGCAAGCCGCGACAGTTTGATTGCGATTTTAGAAGGCGGCTCGGAAGCCTCTGCAGGACAAAAAACGTCCCCATTGAGCGTCATGCGGCTCGTGGCATTCCTGACATGACGGCGCGCAGCGCGCCGCCATCGGCAATAGCGTCCCTTTATCGATTCCATGGCGGGAGGTGATTTCCCTAGCCGGCGCTACAAGGTCATTCTCCAAATGATCGTCGTGCCGAGCTTGCGGTGCCGCGCTCGAAATCCGAGGTCGGCGTAGCGATGCGAATGCTGCAGCGATTTATATCGAGATTGGCCGGACGGCAATTGTGTCGACCGTCCAATTCAATCGCAACTTTCCAGGTCCTTGGGAGACGGAAGTGAATACGACCAATAGAACGCGGCATCCGGCCCCGAGAACTCGGCTCGATTGCAGCCCGTTTCGTCGACTTGGACGATGGGGTGGCGCATCGATCGGCATGCTGATCGCGCTCGCTGGCTGCGACGTGAGGGCGCAATCTCAGACGCCCGCGCCTCCGCCGCCGGTGACAGTGGCTCAACCGGTCAAACGGACCATCACCGACTGGGACGAGTTCACCGGTCGCTTCGAGGCGGTTGAGGAGGTCCAAGTCCGCGCCCGCGTCGGCGGCTTCGTCATGAATATCGCGTTTAAGGACGGCGACATGGTGCATGCCGGTGACCTGCTATACATTATTGACCCTCGGCCATTCGAGGCGGTGGCCGAGCAAGCCAATGGTCAATTGGCCGACGCCCGAGCAAAGACTGAGCTTGCCAAGCGCGAGCTCGATCGTGGCCTGACGCTTGTTCAGACGAGCGCGGTCTCTGAACAGGTCGTTGACCAGCGCCGCCAGGCAATGCAGGCGGCGCTCGCCGCTGAGACAATCGCGGAAGGCACGCTGAAGGCAGCCCAGCTCAATGTTGAATTTACTCACGTGCTCGCGCCGATCACCGGTCGAGTCAGCCGCCATCTTGTCAGTGTCGGAAATCTCGTCTCGGGCAGCGATAACGGCACCTCGACGCTGCTCACCACCATCGTCTCGATGGATCCGATCTACATCTATTTTGACGTGGATGAGGCCACCTACCTGAAGAACAACAAACTCTGGTTCGAAGGCAAGCGGCCGAGTTCGCGAGACACGCCCAACCCGGTCGAGGTGGCACTGACCGGCGAGACCAAGCCCTCGCATGAAGGGCGCATGGATTTCATCGACAACCAGCTCGATGCCTCGACTGCGACGTTGCGCAGCCGCGCCGTGATCCCCAACCATGATCTCTCGATCCTGCCGGGCCAATTCGGCCGCGTACGGCTGATTGGCTCTTCGCCCTATGAGGCGTTGCTACTGCCAGAAACTGCGATAGCGACCGATCAGTCGCGCAAGATCGTGTTCGTGGTGAAGGACGACGACACCGTGGAAGCACGCGCTGTCGAACTCGGCCCGCTGAACGGTGGCCTGCGCGTGATCCGTACCGGCCTGAGGCCGGAGGAGCACGTCATCGTCGACGGCGTCCAGCGCGCCCGCGTCGGGGCCAAGGTGACGCCCCATGTGGCGCAGATCGGCGGAGGCAGGTCATGAATCTCGGCCGTCTTTCCATCAATCAGCCCATCCTGGCGATGGTGCTGTCGATCGTGCTCCTTATCGTGGGCGCGCTGGCCTACCGGACGCTGCCAGTCGCAGAATATCCAGAAGTGGTGCCGCCGACGGTGGTCGTCACCGCGACCTATCCGGGCGCCTCGGCGCAGACTATCTCCGACACGGTGGCGGCGCCAATCGAGCAGCAGATCAACGGCGTCGAGGACATGCTGTACATGTACAGCCAGGCCACCTCGAACGGCCAGCTCACCATCACCATCACCTTCAAGCTCGGCACCGATCTCGACAAGGCGCAGGTACTGGTGCAGAACCGCGTCGCGATCGCGCAGCCGCAATTGCCGGATGAAGTGCAGCGCAACGGCGTCACCACCAAAAAGAACTCACCCGACATCTTGATGGTCGTGTTCATGCTGTCGCCAGATGATAGTCTCGACCAGCTCTACATCTCCAACTACGCGCTGCTGCAGGTCCGCGACCAGCTTTTGCGGCTCGATGGCATCGGCGACATCACGATCTTCGGCGCGCGCGACTATTCGATGCGGCTGTGGCTCGACCCGGACAAGATCTCCAACCTCGGCATGACCTCGTCCGACGTGATCGCTGCGATCCGCGCCCAGAATCTGCAAATCACCGGCGGCCAGCTCGCGAGTCCGCCGATCGCCGACCGCGCCTTCCAACCGAACCTGACCTTCACCGGACGGCTGAAGGAGCCGGCCCAATTCGAGGACATCGTGGTCAAGTCGGGCTCGGACGGTCGCATTGTGCGGCTGCGCGACGTCGGGCGGATCGAGCTCGGCGCGCTCGATTATTCCACCAACAGCTTCGAGCTGCGCAAGACCGCGGTCGCGATGCTGGTGACCCAGCGTCCTGGATCGAATGCGCTGGCGACCGCCAAGGGTATCAAGGACACCATGGTTAAGCTGAAGGCCAGCTTTCCCAAGGGGCTGGACTACGACATCGGCTACAACCCGACCGAGTTCATCCGGCAGTCCATCAGCGAGCTGATCAAGACCATCTATGAGGCGATGGTTCTCGTCGTCATAGTGGTGTTGGTGTTCCTGCAGGGATGGCGGCCGGCGATCATTCCTATCGTGGCAATCCCGGTGTCGCTGGTCGGCACCTTCGCGGCAATGGCCGCTCTTGGCTATGGCATCAACAACCTCACTCTGTTCGGCCTCGTGCTCGCGGTCGGCATCGTGGTCGACGACGCCATTGTCGTGGTCGAGAACGTCGAGCGGCATCTCGAGCATGGTATGAGCCGGCGCGATGCCGCGCTGAAGACGATGGAGGAAGTCGGCGGGGCGCTGGTCTCGATCGCGCTGGTGTTGTGCGCGGTGTTCGTGCCGACGGCGTTTCTCGGCGGCATCACCGGACAGTTCTTCCAGCAATTCGCGGTGACGATTGCGGTTGCGACCGCGATCTCCTGCTTCTGCTCGCTGACCCTGTCCCCGGCGCTGGCTTCGCAGATTCTCGTTCCGCACGAGGAAAAGCGGTCGCCGGCGCGGTGGAATCTGATCGCGCGCAGTTGGGAATGGTTCACCGGCATCTTCAACCGCGGCTTCGACTGGCTGTCCAACAGCTATGCCGACGTTGCCGGCTTCGTGATCCGCCATCGCGTCGTGATGCTGCTGATCTATGTCGTGCTGATCGGTAGCGCCGGCTGGCTGCTCGTCACCACGCCGCAAGGCTACATTCCGGCTCAGGATCGCGGCTACGTGATCATCTCCGCGCAGTTGCCAGGCGCGGCTTCGCTGGCGCGAACCACCGAGATTGTGCGCCGGATCGAGAGCATCGCGCTCGATACGCCGGGAATCTCGCATATCGCGGTCTTTGCTGGACTGTCGGGCGCGACGCGAACCCAGGCGAGCAATTCGGCCGCGCTGTTTCCGGTGTTCGAGGAGCCGGAAGTGCGGCTCAAGAGGGGGCTGAATGCGCAGGTGATCACGGCTGACTTGCGCAAGCGGCTGTCCGCGATCGAAGGCGCCTTCATCATCGTGATCCCGCCGCCGCCTATCCCGGGCATCGGCACCGGCGGCGGCTTCACTATGCGCATCCAGGACCGGCTGGGCCGCGGCCCTCAGATGCTTGCGGCCGCCACCGACGAACTTGTCGCAGCCGCACGCAAGTCGCCGCTGCTGCTCGCGCCTACGGTGTTCTCACCCTTCTCGGCGAACACGCCGCAGGTCTTTGTCGATATCGATCAGGTCAAAGCGCAGAAGCTCGGCGTGCCGATCCAGGGTATCACCGACACCATCCAGACCTATTTCGGATCGACCTATGTCAACGACTTCAACCTGTTCGGCCGCACCTATCACGTCACCGCGCAGGCCGATCTGCCGTTCCGCAAGGAAAAGCAAGATCTGGCGCGGCTGCGCACCCGCAACGCCAATGGCGACATGGTGATGCTCGGCAGCGTCGTGGATTTCAAGGACGTCTCGGGTCCCGACCGTGTGGCGCGCTACAACCTCTATCCGACCGCTGAGCTACAGGGGGAGGCTCGGCCTGGCATAAGTTCGGCGACCGCGATCGCCGTGATGAAGCGGCTCGCCGACGAGACCTTGCCGAGCGGCTTCTCTTATGACTGGACCGACCTGTCCTATCAGCAGGTCAACGGCGCCAATACCGGTCTGTTCGTGTTCCCGATCTGCGTGCTGTTCGTCTATCTGGTGCTCGCCGCGCAATATGGCAGCTGGAGCCTGCCGTTCTCCGTCATTCTGATCGTGCCGATGTGCCTGCTAGCCGCCACCATCGGCGTGCGCATCATGCATCAGGACGTCAACATCCTCACCCAGATCGGCTTCATCGTGCTGGTGGGATTGGCCGCCAAGAACGCGATCCTGATCGTCGAGTTCGCGCGCGACATCGAGGCCGAAGGCAAGGAGCGCCTCGAGGCGGTGATCGAGGCGTGCCGCCTGCGCTTGCGGCCGATCCTGATGACGTCGTTCGCGTTCATCCTCGGCGTGCTGCCGCTGGTGATATCGACCGGCTCGGGCTCGGAGATGCGTCAGGCGGTTGGAGTAGCTGTGTTCTTCGGCATGCTCGGCGTCACCCTGTTCGGGCTGCTGTTCACACCGATCTTCTACATGGTGGTCCGCAACCTCGCGGAAGGTAAAAACGAGGGCAAGCCGACCCAGACGATGGCGGCCGCGGCGGAGTGAGTTGCGATGTTCAGCTCCGCGTTTCCTCTAGCCGTCATGGCGCTGGGCGAGTGGAAACTAAAATCACAATGGCCGGGCTTTTGGGAAGGCGGATCGCGCGCCTGATATGCAAGAGGCTTAAGATGGGCGCATTTGCTCAACTGCGGGACCGATGCGCCACGATCGGGCAGCGCTTTGACTATTTAGCGTCGGCTCCCGCAATGGCTGCCATTTGCTACCCGTTTCTGCTCCGGGCCTTTCATGCCGTCGTTGGCACGCAAGCGGCAACGCCTTCGCTCTCCATAATTGTCGGCGCGACATTGATTTTGGCCGTAGCGTTCGTCGTGCCGTTTTTCGCGCTCGGGCTTGCTTGCCGGTGCAACGCCGATCCGGGGGCGAGGCGGCTCGCCTATGCCGCCGTGACGGCGCCAACGCTCTATGTCTTTCTTGGCGTCGTTCAGGCCCTAAATCGCAGCCCTATCCCCGACGAAATCGTGTGGTGCGTGCTTTGGCTCGCAATCGTGATCTGGTCACAGACCGCCCGCAATCCCGTCGTCGCCGCAACGTGGCCGACCATGGGACGCTGGCGTATCGTCCACGGAATGACGGCGGCGGTCCTGTCCCTATACGTGGCGTTCCATCTAACCAATCACCTGCTTGGGTTGATCGGCCCCGACGCACATGCGGCCGTTATGAAGGTCGGCCGCATTGTCTACCGCTCTCACGTGGGTAAACAGCTGTTGGTTGCGGCCATGCTTTTCCAGATCGGCACTGGTCTGTTCCTGGTATGGCGTTGGAGTGCCGCCCCGCAGAGCCTCCATCGGACATTTCAGGTCGGGTCGGGCGCCTATCTCTCGCTGTTTATCCTCGGGCACATGAACTCGGTTTTCATCTACGCTCGAAGCTTTCTCGGCATACCGACCGATTGGAATTTCGCGATCGGAGCCCCGGCCGGGCTTATTCACGACGCATGGAATATTCGCCTATTGCCTCATTACGCGCTCGGCGTGTTCTTTGTTCTAAGCCACCTTGCGTCTGGATTGCGGGTGGTGCTGATCGCCCACGGCGTCGATCAACGCCCCGCAAATCGTCTTTGGGGCGCGGGCGTCGTCGTAAGCGCCGTTATCTCGGCTGCGATCATTGCAGGTATGTGTGGGGTTCGGATCAGCTAGGCGGGCGCGCCCGCCGGCCTGGGGCACGCGGCTCATGAAGGTGAACGCGGCAATGGCTTAAAGCGTCCACCGCCGGCAAATTCTTTCATGATGAACTGGAAGTCGCCTCTGACGAGGGCCCGGGCCCGGCTGGTGGCGTTCGTCTCTACGAAATCAAGCAGTGCGCGAACGTTGATAACGATCGTCTATCCACTTGATGGCGACAGGTGATTTCCCTCGCCGGCGTTGCAACGTCATTCTGCAAAAGCAAGGCCTGGTCAATCTGCGGATCAGGTTCGCGATTGCAGGACGCGGGCTGCGACCGTCGATTAAACAAAAACACTGCGAGAGAGAAAGACACTAATGTCCCAGACGAGATACGACATTGTCATTATTGGTGCGGGCGCGGCCGGCTGCGTCGTTGCGAGTTATCTCGCCGAACACACCGACGCGTCGATCGCGCTGATCGAAGCGGGTGACATGGATCGCGACCCGTTCATTCACATTCCCGCCGGCTTTGCCAATATTCTAGCCCACGACCGGCACGTCTGGAAATACGAGACGGTTCCCCAGCACGGCACAAAGAGAGCATATCGCTCAGGCAAGGTGCTCGGCGGCGGCTCTTCGATCAACGCGATGTGCTACGTCCGCGGTCAGATACGCGACTTCGCGGCGTGGCAGGACGCGGTCGGCGACACCGGAAAATGGTCGTATGAAGACCTGCTTCCGGTTTTCATGGCGCAGGAAAACAACGACACCTTCCACGACGAATATCACGGCATAGATGGTGGTCTGGCGGTCCAGTTGCCCAAAGGCATCAATAAGCTGAACCAGTATTGCCTCAAGGCATTCCAGGAATATGGGATTCCTTATAACCCCGACTACAACGGAAAAAGCCAGATCGGCGTATCGCCGGTGCAGTCGACGGTCGGTGACCACCGTCGGTGCAGCGCTGTAGACGCTTATCTGCGTCCGCACCTGACCTCGGGCCGCGTGACCCTTCTAACCGGCAAGACCGTCGTTCGTATCCTCATCGAGAATAAGCGCGCGGTCGGCGTTGAGTTGATGGACAATGGTCTGGAGAGGATCACGGCCAAGGAAGTCGTATTGTCGGCCGGCACCGTCCATAGTCCGACGATCCTCATGCACTCGGGCATCGGGCCGGCTGAGCAGTTGCGCCAGCAAGGCATCGCGGTGATCGTCGATTCTCCAGAGGTGGGCGAAAATCTCCACGACCACCCTATGGTGCCGGTCCGTGTCTATGTGAAGGGAGATCTCGGCTATCAAGCCGCCGCGCACGGCATCGGCAGCGTGAAGGCGGGCCTGCGTTATCTGGTTACCAAGGATGGCCCGGCCTCGGGCAACGGCATCGAGACGGTGACGCATTGGAATCCATCCGATTTCACCGCCGAGCCGACGATCCAGTGCTATCACGCTCCGATCGTCTTGACCGAGCAACTCGGCCCGGCCGGCGATCGGTCGGGCATCACGTTCGAACTCGTGGTGCTTCAGCCCAAGAGCAGAGGCTGGGTGCGATTGGCCGACGGCGACCCGACATCGATGCCCCTGATCAACCCGAATTTCATGGGCGAAGAGGAGGACTTGAGGGCCGCGGTGGAGTCGGTGCGTGCGATTCGCAAGGTCATGGCTCACCAGTCATTGGCGAAGGTGATCGAGGAAGAGATGGATCCCGGTCCGCGCGTCCAGTCAGACGCCCAGATCGGCGAATGGGTGAAGCGTGTCGTAACGACAATGTGGCACCCGGTCGGCACGTGTAGGATGGGTCAGGATGCACTAGCGGTGGTCGACGCAAGGCTCAGAGTCCGCGGGGTCGACGGCCTCCGGGTGATCGACGCCTCGATCATGCCGAACATCACCAGCGGCAATACCAACGCGCCGACTCAAGCGCTTGCTCGCCACGCCACGGCGATGCTGGTTGAGGATCTGAAGCGGAACGCCGGATCGACACGGCGAAATGTCGCAGTGGCCCCACTTTGAATTCCGGTTGCGACCGAAAGGAATACCACGATGTCGGGTAGCTCAGAGCAAGCTCTGGTGGTTGGTTCTTTCCAGATAGAGGCCGAACAAGGGCCCGAAGAAGATCGTTTCTATCAGGAGCTTGTGCCTTTCGTCTCTTTTGAAGACGTAGTGCGATGGGATCGGTATCGCCCTCTGCCTAATGACTGGATCATCGGCGTCGCGGACATTGCTCATTCGACCGAAGCTATCGAACAAGGACGGTACCGCGAGGTGAATGCGGCCGGTGCAGCGGTTCTTGCCGCCGTCAGCAATGCACTACCGGACCTACAGTTTCCTTCTACGTTCGGAGGAGATGGCGCGAGCTTCGCCGCGCCAAGCGTCTATTCGGCCATTATCCAGGATACGTTGGCAAAAACCGCGGCTTGGGCCGAAGACGCACTAGGTCTTATACTGCGCATCGCGGTCATTCCTATCGCTGACATTCGTGCTCAGGAGTTGGACGTGCTGGTTGCGCGCTTCGCGCCATCTTCGAATGTCACCTACGCGACGTTTGTGGGCGGAGGGCTCGCCTGGGCCGAGCGGAAACTCAAGCAAGGAAGCTACGCATTTCCGCGCGCGCCCATCGGAGTGACAGCTGACCTCACGGGTATGTCGTGCCGATTTGCGCCTATCAGTGCCAGGCACGGGGTTATCTTGTCTCTTATCGTCGTTGCGCGCGATGATCCAAGTTCATTCGTTGAGCTTATAGGTGAGCTCCTGCGGACGTTCCGTTTGGCTGAGCCCCGCCTACATCCATTGCCTACCGAAGGCCCGGTCGCCGCCAGGATCAACGACGATGTTGATCGTGCCATCGAGAAAGGCAGGCCAAAGATACCCTTTGCGGCTCGAGCTACGAAGTACATTCACGCCATTCTGGCGCGGATGGGCATACTGCCGCGGCTTCCAATTGGGGGCTTTGAGGAAGCTCGGTTCCGACAAGAGCTCGTGGAGAATACAGACTATCGAAAATACGATGATGGCCTTCGTATGACCGTGGATTGCCCATTGGAGCTCGCCGACTTGATAGACGCGCGCTTGGAAGAGGCTCAGCGACGAGGCGCATGCTTTTTTGGAACGCATCGACAGTCCTTCGCAAATCTTACATGCTTCGTGCCATCACCCACGCGAGCCAATCACGTGCACTTCATTGATGGTGCTTCTGGGGGGTATGCCTTCGCCGCAGCCAAGTTGAAGCGAAATATTGCTGGCGACTAAGTTCGCCAATAGCGGTGTGATGCGCGTGCCGCTCCATGCACTGCAAGGCGAAGGCCTTTGCGCGCGGTATTCGCGTTCCTGCCCTAAGATGTGACATCCTTTGGCGCTTTGGCTATCCGCCGATAGTCGCTCGGATCTCGATTGTAGGCCTTTCGGAATGCCCGTACAAAACTTGAGCGGCTCTCGTATCCCACATTGAGAGCAACGGCGTCGATCGACATCGTCGTTGTCGTCAGATCGATTGCCGCCTGTCGCATTCTCAAGTTGCGCAAGATGACCATTGGGGATTGTCCAAAGATATCCGGGAACCGCGCCATGAACGACGAACGACTTAGTCCTGCGCTGTGTGCCAAGCTCTGGGTTGTATGGGCAGCTCCCGGCCGTGCCACCATGTCCGCAAAAGCGCGGGTTACCTGTCTGTCAGCAAGTATCGAGAATCGCTCAGTCCACCGTTGGGATGACTTGAGGGACCGTCGCACCAAGGAGACAATGATTTGCTTGAGCAGAGACGCTGTCATGGCTCCAACGCCGACCTCTTGGTGTAGCAGCTCGTCCATAGCCTCGCGAAGCTTCAGATCGATCTTGTCCGCTGGCGCGAACTGCTCGATCACAGGTTCGCGGAGTTCTCCGAACAGCCTCACAGACTGACCAAAGGATGCGTTAAAAAAGCCGCATATCTGAACGATTTCGGGTTGCTCGTTCGGCACTGCGACGCGGAGGATGTCGTCTCGACGGGTCCAGCAGTCTCTCGAAATGAGCTTTGGTGGACCACTTCCACCGTCAACCTCGATCGTGAACGGAGTATTTGGCGGCACGATGATCAGCAAATGAGGGCTCAATGGCATCTGGGGTCCGCCGTTGATCGATATGCGACCCACACCACTCAAGTTGTAGTGGATCCCGGGTGCGCCAATCATTCCCATTTCGACTCGATGGGCGTGCGGCACCAGAATCTCAGTCAGCGCGATGACATCGATGTCAAGCGCCTGCATCAAGTTGTCGAGGTCTCTTGTAGACAATTTGACAGTGGAGCCCGTGGTCAGCGAACCGTCCTGCCCGAAGAGAGCCTGCGTTGGAATCGCTTTCGAGGTGTGCATGACTTTAGTAGCCCTTTACTGCACGGGCTACCGGTGCCGATAGTGCTCCGAAGCCCGTTCTCCGGAGATCAGCGAGGGCGTCGCCATGCTCGTTCGCGCCACCGACTGCCGTCTTCCCGAACCCAAACGCAGCAATCATGATCAGAACACCCTAGCATGGAAGTGAAGTTCTTGCAGATCAAATCTGAGTCGCCTTCAGATCAAAGCTGAATCGCGACCAGCACGCGTTCGTTCCAGAAGTGCACAATCTCGCGCCTTTCGGCCTTCCAGTGAGAAATGCGACGTCAAGCTGATGATTCTGAATCGCGGCCATATGCGTGGCCGGACCGCCCTCAACGAGCTCGGGGCGAACATCCTTATTGCTGTCAACGAAAGCACGAAGCAGCTGCGCCAGGAAGCTCGTAGCGAGTGAAGTGAATATGCCAATGAGGACCTTGCCGGTCTCTCCTCGACCGGGCGACGCGGCATCAATAGCGACATAATTGATTTGATTCAGGGGCCCTCCGCGCCCGCGCGATAAAGAGCTGACCCGCATGCGTGAGCCTGACTCCGCTGCTGCCGCGGACGAACAGCGCGGCGCCGATCTCGTCTTCCAGATCGCGAATGCGACGGCTGATTCCTGGACGCCAATTGCTATCGCGGCTTTTCGGAAGCTGCTGTTGTCAGCTGCAGCAATGACATAGCGCAGTTGGCGCAACCCAAAGGCCTGCAGTTCATCGCGCCGCCGCTCGGCCATCTCGCCAACTTCCCTGAAGGGCTCCTTCGCGACCTTTGAAATCTCGGGAGGGCGATAGTCCTGGCCGACCACACAACGGGCCCCCAGCGCCAATCCGCTAGTCAGAAGCACCGGTGTAGCGAACGTCCGTATAGCCATCATGCTGCGTCTACTGTCGGTGCGGTTGGAACAGTCGGCTTTGTCTCTGGTGAGCCAGCGGCGACACGTCCGCCAAGCCGTACGCGCAATCGCTTCACCCGCGCGGTAATCCAATCGGCCATGAGGCGATTGATGACGTAGAAGCTCGGCGTGAAAATCAGCCCAAAGAAGGTCACGCCGATCATGCCGAAGAAAACGGCGACGCCAAGTGCTTTGCGCATCTCCGATCCGGCGCCGTTCGCGATAATGAGTGGAAGCACGCCCAGGATGAACGCGATCGACGTCATCAGGATCGGGCGAAGGCGTTGGTGCGCTGCTCGGATCGCAGCTTCCCGATGAGACAAGCCTTCGGCTTCGCCTTGTCTCGCGAACTCGACGATCAGAATCGCGTTCTTCGCTGCGAGTCCGATCAGCACCACGAGCCCGATTTGCGTGAGGATGTTGTTGTCCATACCGAGCAGGTTGATGCCGAGGACGGCAGCGAGGAGGCACATCGGAACGATGAGGATCACCGCGAGCGGCAACACGACGCTCTCATACTGCGCCGCCAGGAGCAGGAAGACGAACAGCACGGCCAGCCCAAAGACGTAGATGCCGGTATTGCCCGCTTGCTTCTGCTGGTAGGAGAGCTCGGTCCACTCGATGCCCATGCCCTTCGGCAGAACGCGGGCGGCTATCTCCTCCATCGCTTGTAGCGCCTGGCCGGACGAATAGCCTGCGGCGGCCCCGCCCTGTATCTCCGCGGACGGGAACATGTTGTAGCGCACGACCCGATACGGGCCGGATTGCTTTTGAACATCCGCGATCGCGCTCAGTGGGATCATCTTCCCGGTTGCCGAGCGCGCGCGCAGTTGAAGAATGTCAGCGGCCGATTGCCGGTACGAGGAGTCCGCCTGGGCGACCACCTGCCAGGTGCGGCCGAGATAGTTGAAATCGTTGATGTAAGTTGAGCCCAGGTAGGTGCCCAGCGTCGAGAATACGCGATCCACCGGCAAGCCGAGTTGCTCCGCCTTCTCGCGATCGATCGACACGTGAAGACGCGGCGTCCCGGTGTTGTAGGTCGTAAAGACCCGCTGCAGCGCGGGGTTCTCGTTCGCTTCGGCGATCACGTCCTGCGCGGCCTGCTCGAGCGCCGCGTAGCCCAAGCCAGATCGATCCTCCAGTTCCATCTTGAATCCGCCGGCGGTGCCGATGCTTCGGACTGATGGTGGCGAGATCACCAATACGTTGGCGCCAGTTATATTTGAAAAGGCCTTGCGTAGCTTGTCCGCGACCTCGTCGATCGTCGCCTTGCGTTCGGCCTGCCGTTTCAGGTGAACGGGAATGAGGGCCGCGTTCGAGGCATTGGAGTAGGTCGCGCCATCAAACCCGGCAAAGGTCAATGAGTGATCGACCTCGGGAACTGTTGCTGCCGCAGCTTGAACCTGTTTTGCGATTTGCGTCGTCCGTTCGAGCGACGAGCCCGGTGGCAGTTGGAGCACGTTGATCAGCAGGTCCTGGTCCTGCGAAGGAATGAAGCCTTGCGGCGTGACGTAGAAGCGCCACCCGGTCATGACTATGAGCGCGACATAGACGACCGAGAGGATCACGAGGCGACGGACAAGCTTGCCCGTGATGCGG
The DNA here is from genome assembly GCF_029846235.1 of Bradyrhizobium sp. CER78. Classification (GTDB taxonomy): domain Bacteria; phylum Pseudomonadota; class Alphaproteobacteria; order Rhizobiales; family Xanthobacteraceae; genus Bradyrhizobium. Next base: position 337,277 of record NZ_JARVWP010000002.1, on the reverse strand, counting down.
CCGTAGTGAACCGACATTCGGTCGAACAGGTGATTGAACCAGCGGGCAAATCGGCCTGGAAAGCCGAGGATGCCGGGTTTGGCCTCCGATCGCTGGTCGGCAGGTTTGAGCAGCAACGCCGCCAGTGCCGGCGACAGCGTCAGCGAGATGAACGCTGACACCACCGTTGCAGAAACGATCGTCAACGCGAACTGCTTGTAGAACTCGCCCGAGAAGCCGGGGATGAAGGCTGTCGGCAGGAACACGCCGCAGAGCACCAGGGCGATGGCCAGGAGCGCACCGGAGACTTCCCTCATCGTCTCGTGGGCCGCCTCCTTCGGCGACAGATTCTTCTCGACGATCAACCGCTCGATGTTCTCGACCACGACGATCGCGTCATCCACGACGATGCCGATCGCCAAGACCATTCCGAAAAGCGACAGGCTGTTCAGCGAGAAGCCGAACGAGGCCATCGTGGCGAAACTTCCGGTCAGGGAGATCGGGATGGCGATCAACGGCACGACCGCCGCCCTCCAACTCTGCAGGAAGAGCAGCACGATCGATGAGACGAGGAGCAGCGCGACGAAAAGTGTTTCCTTCACGTCGCGGATCGAGTCCGCCACGAAATCGAGCGGGTGGTGGGCGACGGAATAAGCCATGCCCGGCGGAAAGTCCTTCGACAGCTCGGCAACGAGGGCTTTGGCGCGTTCCTCGGTCGCAAGCGCGTTGGTTCCGGGTTGTTGCTTGAGAACCAGGCCAATCGCATTGCGGTCGTTCAGGAAAGCATTGGTCGAATAGTCCTGGGCGCCCAGCTCGACTCTCGCGACATCACGCAACCGGGTCAGGCCACCGTCGGCGCGCCGCTTGAGAACGATGTTGCCGAATTGCTCAGGAGTGGCGAGTCGCCCTTCGGTATCCACGCCCAGCTGATAGGCATTGGCCTTTGCACCGAACGGCGGCTGGCCAATGATGCCGGCCGCGACCTGGGCATTCTGGGCGCGAATGGCCGCGATGATCTCATCGACCGTCAAGTTCCGCGCTGCCGCCTGATCCGGATCAATCCAGACCCGCATCGCATAGTCGCGCCCGCCGAAGCGCACGGTATCGCCGACGCCGGGGATGCGCTTGACCCGATCGTTGATCTGCAGAGTGACGTAATTCGAGATGAAGTCGGTATCGAGCGAGTTGTCGGGAGAATAGAAGGCGAAGCCCACGAGGTCTTCTGCGGAGACCTTGCGGACAGTCACGCCGATCTGTCTCGTCTCGTCGGGCAATCGCGGAAGCGCCTCGTCGACCCGGTTCTGGACGAGAACCTGTGATTCATTGATATCCGCGCCGAGTGCGAACGTGATGGTGATCGCCACCGAGCCTTCCCCGACCGAGGAGCTCGACATGTAGAGCATGTGCTCGACGCCGTTGATTTGCTGTTCGAGAGGAACGGAGACGGTGGACGCCATCGTCTCTGCGGTCGCACCGGGAAACCGCGCGGTGACGACCACGGTCGGCGGCGCGACCTCCGGATATTGGCCGACCGGCAACGACGGATAGGCCACAAGGCCAGCGACGGTGATGAGGATCGAGAGCACGGCCGCGAAGATCGGCCGCTCGATGAAGAAGTGCGGAAAGCGCATCGGTCGCTCCTCAGTACCCGTCGGAGGCGGTCGCGGCGGATGGCTCCGGCGCGGCGACCGGCGGCTGCGCCCGGCTCGCGTCCGCGTTGCGCGGCTCGATCGCGGTGCGGTGCGGCTTGACTTTCATCCCTGGCCTGAGCTGGGTGATACGGTCGAGGATAACGAGATCGGTGGAAGCAAGCCCGCCCTTTACCGCCCGCAGCCCAAGAACCTCCGGTCCCAGCTCGACCGTCCGCTTCGTGACGGTGTCATCACGCGCGAGGACGAGAACCTCCTTCTGCGACTGTTTTGTGATGATCACTTCGTCGGGGACCAGCATGGCGCGATAGCTACCGGACCCGAGAAGGCGCGCGCGGCCGAACATTCCGGGCGTCAGAAAATGATCATGATTGTCGACGACGGCGTGAGCCTGGATCGTTCCTGAATCAACATCGATGGCGTTGTCGACGAACACCATCTTCCCGCGATGTGCGAAGCTGGTTTCGTCGGACAGCCTGATGTCGATCGGGTTTTCGAAGTCCCTCGATAACTGGCGTTGGCCCTGCCGCGCCTGCCGGAGATATTTCAGATAGAAGCTCTCGGCGCCGTCGAAAACGAACCAGATCGGGTCGAGTGACACGACCTTCGTGAGCAGAGTGGTCCCCGCCTGGACATGGTCCCCGATCGAGACGCGACGGCTCGAAGCGCGCCCCGAGACAGGGGCGCGGACGGTGGTCCAATTGTAATTCAGCTCGGCAGTTTCCAATGCCGCCTGCGCGGCATGAAGCGCGGCGGTCGCCGTTCGGAGACCTGTCTGATCGGTCTCCAGCCTCTCCTTGCTGACCGCATTCTTCGCTACGAGGGTCGCCGATCGGGCCTCGATCAATATTGCGTTGTCCCGCGTCGCTTCAGCGCTCTCCACACTCGCCCGCGCCTGATCGAGCGCGGCCTTGTAGGGCTGCGGATCGAGGACGAAAAGCGGCTCGCCCTCCTGGACATCCTGGCCGTCGCGGAACAGGATCTGCGTGACCTGCCCGGTCACCCGCGCCCTAAGCTCGACAGACTGCGGCGCCTCGAAATGGCCGATATATTCGTCCCAATCGACGACGGTCTTCAAAGGAGGATTGGCGACGGAGACCGCAGGCGGTAGCGGAGCTGGCGGCGTCTCGCGCGAGCAGGCACTGAGGAGGACCAACATAGCGACGGCAGCCGGAATACGAAACACGATCATCCCCTTTTTGCGAGCGCTTCGATCGCGCCACTACCAAAGCTTACGGTCGGCGACTCAAAGTTCGAGACTGGATCAGCTCAATTAGATGCTCAAAAGGATCACTGGCACTTGTAGGTCTCGGACCAGGCCCGATTGCTCGCCATCGCGCTCAAGTCGGCGCCTGTGGGCGGCGTGCCGGCAAGCCGAGCGCACTAGATCTGCGGTCGAGGCTGAAAGCTCGAGGTGACGTCTGTCGCAAACGTCAAGCGCAAGAGGCCGAGTCACGCGATAGACATTTGCGACAGGTCGGGGCCAGAAAGTCGTCCGCCGGGGCCCTATTCCAGCGCCCCGAAGCGACCGCCCCGAGATGAGAGTGAGAGGAAGGGAGTTTCGGTAGAGTAGGGATGAAGCGCCTTGCCCCGTCGACTTCGCGTGAGTGTGGGGCGGAGAGGCTGCGCCAGGCGCGTAGTCGACTTCCAAGACGATCAGCGACTTGCCGGGGATATTGGCAATCGCCGACTCAAAGTTCTTCGCGACGGTTTGCGTTTCGCCACCATGGGCGGAGACAGCGCCGGCCCATGGAGAAGGCCAGGGCGGCTCAGTTGTCCGGTCGTAAAGCTGCATGGCGCTGTGATTGGATTCGTGCGTCGACCAGTACACGCGGGCCGCCCCTCGACGTCTCGCCTCGGCATAGACATGCTCGATCATCGCGCGACCGACGCCGCCGCCACGTGCGTCGTTCGCGACAAACGAGACTTGAAGATAGCAGTAGTCGCGCGTCGTCCAAGTTGATCGATGGTAGATCGAATGCACCAAGCCCAATGCTTGTTTACCGACCATGGCGAGCGCTGCACGCATCGGCTCAACCGGGTCCAGTAAACGCGCCCAGGTCTTGATCGTCACCGACTCGGGGATATCCACCTCGTAAAATCGTTGATAGCCTTTCCACAGCGGAAGCCAAATATCAAAATCGTGGTTAGCAATGGCTTTAATCTCGACTGGTTGCATAGAATGCTCCTGAAATCCCTGTAAAGAGTCCTTCACGCTGAGCATCCTCGCAGACGAACGCGGATAATCGTCTTCCCGCTGATCCGCTTCGTCCGATTGAAAGCAGCGCAGGCACCGTCGAAGGTCGCGACGGTGCCGATGTTCGTCCGCAGCCGTCCATCACGCACCCGCCAGAGGATCTCACCCGGTTGGGCGCGATCGGACACACGAGAACAAAGTCAGTTTCCAGGCCGTCGGCAGGCCGTGCCTCGGTCGACCTGGGGATGGTCACCAGCGTTCCTGCGGCTGCGACGCGCAAGCGATGACCGGCAAGGACTATGACGACGACTTCAGCGAATTTGTATCGATTGGCAGGCTGCGCAAGCGCTTGCCGGTAGCGGCGAAGATCGCATTGGTGACTGCGGCACTGACAATGGCTGTCGGAGCTTCACCAACGCCACCTGGGGCTTCGGCATTCTTGACCAAGTGCGTCTCCACCACCGGTACCTCATCGATGCGCATCGGAAGATAGGTATCGAAGTTGCTCTGCTCGACGCGTCCATCCTTGAAAGTGATTGACCCATGGAGTGCAGCGGTCAGCCCGAATAGCGTTCCACCCTGAACCTGTGCTTCGATCGTATCGGGATTGACATACATGCCGCAATCAATCGCACAGACAACGCGATTGACTCGGACAGAGCCATCAGGCGCCACATGGACCTCGGCGACCTGGGACGTGTAGCTCCCGTATGCGAATTGTACCGAAATCCCGCGGCCATGCCGTGGGGGCAGGGAGGATCCCCACCCAGCTTTTTCCGCCGCGAGCGACAGGACAGCAAGCGCTCGCGGATTGTGGCCAAGCAATCCCTTGCGATAAGCGACGGGATCCTGCTTCGCGGCATGCGCGAGTTCATCTATAAAGCTCTCGACTACAAAAACATTGTGAGTCGGTCCGACGCCACGCCACCAGGATGTCCGGACACCAGGGGGTTCGACCCGGACAAAGTCGACATGGATATTGGGTAGTGCATAGGGCGGCTCAGCCGCCGCTTCTACGGCATCGGGGTCCAGTCCATCCTTCACGTAAGGTGGATAGTAGCGAGCCATAACGGAGGAGCCGGCGATCCGATGCATCCAGGCGACCGGCTTGCCGGTCGCATCAAGTCCTGCCGAAAGCCGATCGAGATAATATGGCCGATACATGTCGTGCTGGATGTCTTCCTCTCGGCTCCAGATCACCTTCACCGGGCCGTCGACGTGCTTGGCGATCTTGACTGCCAGCACTGTGCCATCAGCCTCCAGCCTTCGGCCGAAGCCACCTCCAATCAGATGATTGTGAATCTTAACCACGTCCTTTGGCAGACCGGTGAGTTCGGCCACCAGAGACTGCGTGATCGTAGGCGCCTGCGTCCCGACCCAGATGTCGCAACGATCCTGCTGCAGATGAACGGTGCAGTTCATCGGCTCCATTGCCGCATGGGCCAGGAAAGGTACCTGATAGACAGCGTCGACCCGTTGCGCCGCCTCCGCAAGTGCCTTCCCCGCATCACCGACGTTACGCGCAACAGCGCCCGGCCTGTGGGATTCCTGCGCCAGTTGCTTGACGATGTCGGCGCTGCTGACCTTGCTGTTCGGGCCATCCTCCCAAGTGATGGCAGCGGCCTCGAGGCCCTTCTTTGCTGCAGCCATGTGATCCGCTACCACGGCGACAGCTTCATCGACATTGACCACCTGGCGGACGCCCCTCACCGTGAGCGCGGCCTTCTCGTCTATCGTCTTGGCCTTGCCACCCAGCACGGGCGAAATCGCAACCGCTGCAACCTTCATGCCCGGCAGTCGTGTATCGATGCCGAAGAGCGCGCGTCCGTCGACCTTCATTGCTGAATCGATGCGCTTGGCGCGCGTGCCGATCAGGCGGAAATCCTTCGGATCCTTCAATTTGACGTTAGCCACAGGTGGCACGGGTAATTTCGCCGCGGCGTCCGCAAGTTCACCGTAGCTCAGATGCTTGGAGCCCGTCGAATCGAGCACGACGCCATCCCTGGCGCGGCAAGCCGCTGGATCAACATTCCAGCGTTTTGCGGCCGCTGTAATCAGTAGATTACGACCCACCGCGCCCGCCTGACGCAGCGGAGTCCAGAAGGCGCGGACGGAGGCGGACCCACCTGTATTTTGAATGCCTATGATAGAGTTGGCGTAAAGCGCGTGATTTGGTGGCGCATGCTGAACTTGAATTTGGTCAAGCCTTAGTTCCAGTTCTTCAGCCAAAAGCATCGAGAGCGACGTGTAAACTCCCTGTCCCATCTCGACCATCGGCATGACCAGGGTCACTGCGCCGATTGGATCGATCCGAATAAATCCATTCGGCGCGAAAGTACCCGTGACCTCGTTTTCGACTATCCGCGAAGCTGGTGCCGCAAAGACGGGCTCCGCGCTCGCGCCGGTCAGGGCAAAGCCCAGCAGCAAACCTGTGCCATGTAGAAAGGCGCGCCGCGACATCGCTGTTTCATCGGACATCCGCTCTGCCAAGGTAAGCTTATCCATGATCTCAAACTCCCGCAGCATGCTTGATCGCAGCGCGGATGCGCTGATAAGTGCCGCATCGGCAGACGTTCCCCGACATAGCAGCATCGATGTCGTCATCCGTCGGCTTTGGCGCGTCCTTCAGGAGTGCCGCCGCCGACATGATCTGGCCGGACTGGCAATAGCCGCACTGCACCACCTCAAGCTCCAGCCATGCCTTCTGCAAGGCCGCGCCCTCCGGCGTGTGGCCGATCGCCTCGATCGTGGTGACCGCACTATCGCCGACGCTGTCGACCCGCGTTTGGCAGGAGCGGACCGGCTGACCGCCGACATGCACGGTGCAGACGCCGCAAAGCGCTTGGCCGCAACCGAACTTGGTCCCGGTCATTCCAAGCACATCGCGCAGTACCCACAGAAGTGGAGCATCACCGTCAACATCGACCTCATGGTGTTTGCCGTTGATCTCTAGGGTAAAAGCCATCGATGTCTCCTGAGCGTATTTGGGAGTGAGCGGCGAGCTGACGAGCAATCGTTCACCAACATGCTGCAAAAAATCGGTGGACCAGATACGGCACTTTAGGAGCATGGCACGTCCTCGTCAGCGCGGAGACGTCCCAGAACCCAGGCTTAAGTTGCATCTGGCCTGTCAATGAAGCGTGTGACTGCCGTAACCTCTAATCGCAACATGGGACGAGCTTTTCCAATAGCCGGCATGTATATTTTCCATTCCAAAAAGGAATGCTTCACTTAAGGGAATACCCGATAGGAAAAGCCCCGGAACCGCTTGAGCGGTCGTCGATCGGCTTGGTCTTCGCGGGGGCCTGCTCGCGGCAAGCGTCGTCGCCGGCCTCGTCCTTCTTCCCCTCATCGGGGCGGTCCTTCGGTACCGCGGTCCCGAAGATCTGGGCATGAGGAGGGACGGTGGGCTCGTCGGTGCCGGCGGCGCGCTGGACTTCGCCGAGCACATCGCGACGCCCGAGAACCGGCGGCGCCTGCTCTGGAGCGCAACTGCAGCTTTCGCGCTGACACTGCTCGCCCAGATCGGCTTCATCGCTCACCACGTCGCGTTGGCCGAGCAGTTTCTCGGCAAGTTCGGTGCCGGCGTGCTGGTCAGCGCGACGGGGGCGGTCACGCTGTTTGGCCGCCTCTACCTGGCGAAGATTGTCGATGGCGCGCCGGTTCGGCGATTAGCTTGCCAAGCGATGGTCGCACAATTGGCCGCGCTCCTCGCGATCGGGCTATTTCCTTCGATCCCGACGCTAATCGTCGGCAGCTTGATCTACGGCTTCGCGATCGGACACGTCACGACGCTCAGCCCGATCGTTGTCCGCCGCGAATTCGGCGCCAAGGCCTTCGCCGGCGTATATGGAATGGCCGCGACCTGCATCCAATTTTTCTCGGCTTGCGGCCCCGCATTCATCTGATATCTCCATGAGCGGTTAGGCGGATATCCTCCGGTTCTGCTCGTTTCGGCGGGTATCACGGCGCTCGGCTGCGCATCGCTGTACTTCGGCACTGAACGGTCGAAATGACCGTTTACGTGCCGTTCAATCTGGTCAGCGTCTTTTCGGGACGGGATGAGCTCGACGACATGGTTGCGACAGCGACAGATATCCTGGACAGGCGTAGGCATCCAGCGAAGGCCTCTGGCTAGGCCGTTTTTGGGCGGAAGGCTGATCAGCGCTTAAGCGGCGTGAGCGACGCTTTGAATCTGCCAATTCCACCCGCACGCCCGACGCAATGGGGATCACCGTAGGCATCCATCTGCCAGCGCCGCCGCGGCGGTCTTCAGCGTGGCCGCGTCGATCCTGCACGGCCACAGATATGAGGCGCTCTATGCCGAAAGCCATATCTTGAAGTTTTTTAGTATCCTCAAGATCCTGATCCAGAAATGCACCGGCCACGGGTTCCGTGGGATCTGGGTCGTAAACTTTGACATGGAAAGTAGATAGGTTGCGGCCTTCAAAGACGCATCCATAGCCTACAAGGATCGCGACACAAACTGCCCCAGGCGGTAGCTAAGCAGATCATGGTCTCGCAGCGAAACCGTGATACAAGCCGCTCCTCATTCAAAAGGAGTTATTCATATGGCGAAGAAGGCAACGAAGAAGCGCGTTAAGCGCCGCGAGTGGACTGCGGCAGATATCAAGGAACTGAAGGCCCATTCGAAGGCAAGAACCCCGGTCGCAAAGATATCGAAGCTGACCAAGAGAACGGTAGGCGCGCTGCGGCAGAAGGCGTTGAATCTCGGAATCGGTCTAGGACATCAGCGGTAGCGCGCGCCGCAGCGGTCGAGCATATAGGTCAAGCCGTAGGCATACCTGAGTGATCCGATCGAGGCGGCTGGTTTTTCTCCCACGAAGACGCGGCGCTGCTAGAGGGGGGCCTAAAGTCGAAAGGTGCTCTGGAATCTGTCGGTTGGCCGGTAGAGCGGAAGTAGCCGGACGGCGGGCGGGAGGAGGCTCTTGGCCGAAGCCGAGCTCGGCTCGGAGTGCTCGGCACCAGTTTTCGCGACGGACCCCGTGGTGTCCCGGTGATAACCCGCGGTTCCGTCGTCCATAATGTCCCTTCGAACGGGATCGCGTGCCCATGGCTGAAGCGCATCCAGGCAGGGTCGGACGCAGGCTGGCGGCCATCGTCGCCGCTGACGTGGCGGGCTACTCGCGCCTCATGGGCCTAGACGAGGTCGGCACCGCCCATACTCTCCGCGAACACCGCAAGGTCACCGACGCTCTCGTGGCAAAGCACGGAGGTCGCCTAGTGAAGTCCACGGGGGACGGCGTGCTGCTTGAGTTTTCCTCGATAGTCGATGCGGTCGAGTGCGCGGTTGCGGTGCAGGTGGTGATGGCCGAGCGGAACGAAGGCGTGCCCGTTGATCGCCGGATGATGTTCAGGATCGGGATCAACCTCGGCGACATCCTGATCGAGGAGGGCGATGACATTCTTGGCGATGGTGTCAACATCGCCGCTCGACTTGAGGGGATCGCTGAGCCGGGTGGCATCTGCATCTCCGCGTCCGCTTACGAGCAGGTGCGCGGTAAGGTCCCGGCCGATTTCACGGACCTTGGCGAGAAGAGCCTCAAGAACATCGCTCGGCCTATCCGTGCCTATGCGCTCGGCAACGATGGATTGGACGCTAGAACAAAGAGCAAGAGCACTACAGCAACGGCACCAGGCGCGCCATTTCCTCCTGCCCTTGGTTCGCCAAATGACGCAGCTTCTAGCGAGTTCGCCCTAAAGGGGACGCCTCCGTTGCCCGCCAAGCCCTCCATCGCCGTTCTTCCATTCCAAAACATGAGTGGCGATCCCGAGCAGGACTACTTTGCGGATGGCATGGTGGAAGACATCATCACGGCATTGTCGCGATTTGGCGAGCTATTCGTCATCGCGCGCAACTCGACCTTCACCTACAAGGGAAAGGCTGTCGACATCAGGCAGGTGGGTCGCGAACTTGGTGTACGTTGTGTGCTTGAGGGCAGCGTGCGTAAGATGGGAAACCGCGTGCGCATCACCGGGCAACTCATCGATGCCGGCTCCGGCGCTCATCTCTGGGGAGATCGCTTCGAGGGAGACCTTCAGGGCATTTTCGATTTGCAAGACCAAATCACCGCGCGCGTAGCGAACGCGGTTGCTCCCAAGATTGTGGATGTTGAAATCGATCGCGTCGCACACAAACCAACCGCGAGTCTAGACGCATACGATCACTATCTGCGCGGTCTTGCAGGGTATTACAAATATGAGAAGGAAGCTACCGATGAGGCGCTTCGCTATTTCATTAAGGCGATCCAACTCGATCCAGATTTCGCCCCAGCCTATGCCCTTGCATCGAGCTGCTATTGGTTGCGCAAAGCTCACGGTTGGATGGTCGATGCTCCGAAAGAGATTACGGAAGGTACGCGACTCGCTCGTCGTGCAGCGGAGTTGGGGAAGAATGACGCCACCGCGCTCTGCTTTGCCGGCGTGACGCTTGCCCATGTCGCTGGCGATCTCGACGCGGGCGCGAATCTGATCAACAGAGCGCTGCTACTGAATCCGAACTCGGCGGTTGCGCTCTTTTTTCGCAGCTGGATAAAAGGTTGGATTGGTGAACCAGACCAGGCGGTTGATGATGGGTTGGGGGCGATGCGCCTGGATCCACTCGCTCCGAGGCTTTCCTACATGCAGGCATCGATAGCTTACGGCCATTTCTTTGCTGGACGATACGGCGAGGCGTCTAGCTGGGCGGAAAGATCGATCCAAGAACAGATTTCCCCAGTTGCCCTGCGTGTGTTGGCTGCGAGCTTGGCGCTCGCTGGCAAGCGTGAAGACGCCCGAGACGCGGCTGTCCGCTTGATGCAGCTCGTTCCGGCACTTCGCGTCTCACACATTAAGACGTTAATCCCTATTCGCCGCCCTGACGACTTGGCTAGGCTTGAAGAGGGCTTGCGGCTTGCCGGGTTGCCGGAGGGATGATGTCCGTCTACGTCAACATTGGACGTTCAGGAAGACGAGGGCGCGCCCTCAAGCCTACACTGTGAACCATAGGTTGGCATCGGGACAGACATGTTGGACCTTCCAGACATCAGCCGACGCCTCGTCGCAGTCTTCGCAGCAGATGTGGAGGGTTATGCGCGGATCCGGGATCTCGTACGATCTGATCTATGCGGAAGATCTCAGCCCTGCGCGGCTTAAGGAGTTCGAACGTGATCTCGTCTAAGCATCCAGCGTTCCTAAAACTCGCGACCAAACTTGACCGGGCTAGGCAAGAGCTTGTCAAGATTGACGACTACCTAGAGTCGATCAAGGGCTTCGATCGACCCGTCAACGAATGGGCTCGAGGTTCGGCGCATCAGACCATTGCAGAGGCGGTGAGAGGTCTTCTCCGTCGCAGGTGAACCGTCTCGGAATTTGCGCTCCGTCGGCGAAGGCACTTGAAACGAGTTTCATGGCTTCCTCCATCAACTTGCAGGGGATATAGGTTCGGACCTGGGCTCGGGCTTGAGAGTTCCTACGGAGCCGGCGCGACCTCGCCGGATCGGTGCACGAGCGCGACCAGATTGCGGCCGTATAGCTCGATTTTGGCGCGTGGAAATCCATAAAGTCTGCTTAGATCAGGAAGTCCGTCGGGCAGCTGCGGCAGATTGGCTTGCTATGCGACCGCTTTTTCATCCGAACCTGGTCAATGGCCGCTACGGCGACCCGACGGTATATGTGGAGACGCTGTTCGAGAAGCGCAGCCTGCTGTTCGATATCGGAGAGATTTTTTCGCTCTCGCCGCGGAAGATACGACGCATCGACCAGGTCTTCGTCTCGCACGAGCATATCGATCACTTCGTTGGATTCGACCACCTGCTTCGCTTGCTTGTCGGACACGAGAAGTCTGTGCAGCTCTTTGGTCCATCCGGCTTTACTGAGCGGGTCTTTCACAAGCTTCAGGTCTATCGCTGGAATCTGGTCGAAACCTATTCTAGCGATCTTGTCTTCGTCGTGAACGAACTCGCAGCGGCGAATTCCATCTTGAACACGCGGTTCAGACTGAGGAGGGCTTTTGTCGCAGAGGCATCAGTCTCTCGCAAAACCCTTGCCGGGGTAATCTGCGACGAACCGACCCATCGCGTGTCAGCCGTGATCCTTGAACACGGTACGCCCTGCCTTGCTTTTGCGCTGCAGGAGGCGGCGCATGTCAATGTCTGGAAGAACCGGTTGTTGGAGCGCGGGCTGCCCGTCGGTCCGTGGTTGCGCTCACTCAAGCAGGCCGTGGTCGAACGGCGCGCGGACGATCATTTGATCAAGATCGATGGATCGGCGGTTTCGGGCAATCGGCTCGTTCCACTTGGGGCCTTGCGTGATCTCCTCACCGTCACGGCCGGACAGAAAGTTGGCTATGTCACCGACGTTGCCGATACGCCGGCCAATCGTGGCGCCATCGTAGCGCTCGTGCAGAACGCGGATATCCTCTTCATCGAAGCGGCGTTTGCAGGAGCGGACGATGCGCTGGCGAGGCACCGGGCTCATCTCACGACCACAGCTGCTGGAGAAATTGCTCGAGAAGCCAATGTGCGCCGCGTCGAGCCGTTTCACTTCTCTCCACGTTATGTGGGGGAGCAGCAGCGGATGGTTGCTGAAGTGATGGCGGCGTTCAGGGGAACTCACTGCTAGAGCTTGCCTGAGGAAGCATATTTGCCTGCTGGACATATCGCCATCTCTATTGGGGCTCGCCGATGAGAAGTGCGTTCTCGATCTGGTGAGATTAGGATCGCGGCAGGCGGCGGTCGGTCGCATCCGAACGTCCGCGGCTGTCCGGGGCGGCTTCACCTGTTCCAGCGGTCATCCAACTGGGGGCGTCCTATCCAGGCCCTGTTCAGGCACCGGGTTGTCGACCTGACATTTGGTCGTACCCCATGCGGGTAAGACTGAGCGGGTGCCGCGGCTGCTGCGGCGCCGTTTGCAGAAGAAATTGCCCGCCGCCGTCGTCTTTCATGCTCCCTCTCGAAAGCGTATTGTTCCGATCGAACGAGCTCACTCTGCAGCGCTGTCGTTCAGAGTATTCAAAAAACTCTCGAAACGAAACACGGGGAACGCTCATGACCGGCATAAGGCTGAAACATTACGGCTGGGGACGGGAAGGCGAAGGCATGAGCGCGGAAGAGCGGGCGTTTGTCCTCGGCCGCTACCACGCCAAGTTTGGTACCGGCGAATTCGACACGGTTACTATTCCCGGCCTTGAAGAGCTGTCCTTGCGGGAGCCGCGCGTGGTGCCGCCAGCTTCGCTCACGCCGTTCTGCACGACCGAACGCTACGACCGCGCCGCACACACTTACGGCAAGTCATATCCGGATTACGTCAGGGCCATGCTCGGCGATTACGATTGCGCTCCCGATGTCGTGGCCTATCCTCGCAACGAGTCGGAGATATCGGCTGTCATGGACTGGGCGGGGTCCGTCGGCGCTTCGCTGACGCCGTTCGGAGGCGGATCGAGCGTGTGCGGTGGCGTCGAGCCGCAGGCCGACGGCACCAAGCACAAGGCGGCCGTCACGCTCGACCTGCGCAATCTCTCCAAGGTCGTCGAAGTCGATCCTCTCTCGCGCGCCGCATTAATCGACGCCGGCACCTATGGTCCATCGCTGGAAAACCAGCTCAAGCCGCACGGCGTCACGTTGCGGCATTTTCCGCAGAGTTTTGAATATTCGACCCTGGGCGGCTGGATCGCGACGCGATCGGGCGGCCACTTCGCCAGTCTCTACACCCATATCGACGATTTTGTCGAAAGCCTGCGTGTCGTGACGCCGGTTGGCGTCGTGGAGACGCGCCGGCTTCCCGGTTCGGGTGCGGGTCCGAGCCCCGACCGCATGTTCATCGGCTCGGAAGGAATTTTGGGCGTGATTTCGCGCGCCTGGATGCGCTTGCAGCCCCGTCCAAAGTTTCGCGCCGGCGCTTCGGTTCGCTTTCCCACTTTCTTCGATGCCGCGCGCGCGGTGCGTGCGGTTGCGCAAGCCGGCCTCTATCCCTCCAATTGCCGCATCCTGGACCCGCAGGAGGCGTTCAACACCGGCGCGGCCGACGGCAACTCGGCCATCATGGTGCTGGCATTCGAATCGGGCGATCATCCCCTGGACGCCTGGTTCAAGCGTGCGCTCGAATGCTGCGCCGACCACCGCGGGACACCGGAGCCCGCAGAGGCCGGCGACGCCCATCTCGAAGGCGCGGCAGGCATCTGGCGCAATGCGTTCATTCGCATGCCCTATGCGCGCGAATTCTTGACGCCCGCTGCTATCATCAACGATACGTTCGAGACCGCCATCACCTGGGATCGGTTCGAAAGCTTTCACGATCAGGTCAAGGCGGGAACCGAACGCGCGATTCTGCAAGCGACCGGGGTGAAGGGTGAAGTCACCTGTCGCTTCACCCACGTCTACCCGGATGGGCCCGCGCCCTACTTCTCCTTCCACGCGCGCGGTCGGCACGGTGCGCTGCTCGCGCAGTGGCAGGCCATCAAGGACGCGGCGAGCGACGCGCTGATCGCGGCAGGCGGCACCATCACGCATCACCATGCGGTTGGCCGCGATCACCGGCCCTGGTACGACCGGCAGCGGCCACAGCTTTTTGCCGCCGCGTTGCGGGCCGCCAAGCGCGAACTAGATCCCCGCGGCATGCTCAACCCGGGCGTCCTGATCGATCCTTAGGCGCGTGCCCTGCGGCGAGAGAATTGGAAAGCAAAATTGCCGCCGCGACCGGCGCCGCGTCAGGCATCGGATTGGCGAGCAGCGAGGCGATGTTGGCGGCAGGTGCGCGCGTGGTGATGGTCGACCGCGACGAGGCGGCGCTGACGGCGCTCAGCAGCAAGCATGGCGACGCCGTGATCCCCCCTGGTGATCGACCTGCTCGATCCGAAGGCCTGCGCGACACTGCTGCCGAATATCCTGGAGCAGGCTGGCTAACTCGACATCCTGCATTCCAATGCGGGGACATATGTTGGCGGCGATCTGGTCGATGCCAAAGCGATCGACCGGATGCTGAACCTGAACGTCAACGTCGTGATGAAGAATGTGCGCGACGTGCTGCCGCACATGATCGCGCGCGCACCGGCGATATCGTCGTCACCAGTTCCCTGGGGGCGCATTTTCCGACGCCGTGGCAGCCGGTCTATGCGTCGTCCAAATGGGCAATCAACTGCTTTGTCCAGACCGTACGACGTCAAGTGGGCTCGATCTCACCCGGACCCGTCATCAGCGCGCTGCTCGCGGACTGGCCGCCCGAGAAGCTGAAGGAGGCCAAGGAATCCGGAAGTGTCTCCTCAAGGCCAGCGAGGTGGCTGATGTGGTGATGGTCATGCTGACGCGGCCACGCGGCATGACCATTCGCGACACGGTCATGCCGCCCACGAATTTCGACCTCTAGTTTTCGCGGAAATCATGCTCAAGCAAGAAGCTAAAGCGCGATGATGATTGATCCCAATCTCATCGCGCTTGTGCGCACCGGAAGCCCTGATCGTCACGACTGCGAGACCAAAGGGACATCCCATCGGCCCGCATGGACTTCCGAGGGACCCCAAGGGGCCGATAACGAGGGTTGCCGAAAGGCCACAAGCGGACCGATGCGCGCTTGTTTCGGCCCATGACTCCCCATTTCCGTCAATTTTTGATCGCCATATCAGGCGTGGATATTTTTGCCGAAGCGTGGCCAGGGAAGTCACGCGATCTATTCTTCAGTCAGAGTGATTTGCAGAAGCGCTAATGAAAAACGCTGCGCTGTTTGCCCTTGGCCTGTTGGCCGCTGGTGTTTGGTTACACGACAGTGCGAGATGTCAGACGTCGCTGGCCCCGCCGCTTTCGCTTGCTCCGCCGCCGCCGTTAAGCGAACAGGGGGCGGCACCTCCGGCCGCCACCAACAGCGTTTGGCCGCCGATGGCGGCACCCAGCGTGTCGCCGCCACGGGCGACCGCTGCCGGCGCCCCACCATCTGTTACTGTCAAGGACACGCCGTTGGCGTCCGACGACGTTTCGCCAGCACCGGTGATCGACAGGCTGCCGCCGTTGGCCAAGCCGGCTACCGATTACGATGGCTTTAGCGTCGGCATCGTCGACGAGAATGACGCGTCAAGCCTGACGACGCGACCCGTCAGGCCGCGCCCGGCAAAGCAGCCCAAGCTCGATCAAGAAGCGGACCGTGTCTTTGGGCTGCAATCGGTCAATCCTGCGGACGATGACAAACTCAAGGGCAAGCTCACGATTTGCCGCGGCTGCAAGTAGAGGTCGCCGCTCCGGTTGCGTTCGTCTATTGTCCCACCGGACAGGCGGCGCGTTCGGGTGCTCACGCCGCGATTTTCGCAGAGACCGACCTGACGCGGGTCATCCGCCGCCTCGGGCCCCGCCAGCAACTATTCGTGGGGGCTTCGACGATTGGCGATGATGCCTGCGTGCGTGGCCCAAGCGTAGATGTGTCTGGTTTGCGCCAAGAGCTGCGCTTTACGCGAGGTCGCATTTTGGGGGCAGAGTACGCCAACCCTCGGAAACTGCCGAAGTCAGTTATGGGTCCAAACGCGACCTTGCGGGGAGGGCAGCTTTTGGGCGCAAAGCGGGCGTTGGCAGGAACGTGAAGGTCTGCCTGGCAACCGTCGACGGGAGATCGGCGACCGTCCAAGTTGACGGATCGCCGATCTCAACTAGCGGCGCTTCAGCCTAGACCAACGCCTCGCTATCCCAGATGCCACCTTCATGCAGGCGTCGGCCATCATGTCTCGCAGACGCGCGCACTGACAGGAAAGTGAAGGCGCCGAGAGCGCGCAGTGCTCGCCGATTGTCTTGCAGAGCGTTTTGGTCTGGCAAGAGGCTGGGTTAGCATTCGAGCTTCATTTCAGTGGGAGGCAGTGGTGCGGTCGGAGCTCGAAGCTCCAGCGCGTACAACGGGCGGAGCGGCCTCCTTGGGCGGCGTCGGGTCCCCGTGGCCATGGACCATGCTGGCGTGGACCGCGCTGCTGGTGGTGATCGTCGCGTCGTCCAGGCCCGCGGTCCCGGTCATCTGGGGCGACACGCCATCCTTCGTGGAATCTGCTTTTCGTACGCTCGAGGCCGGACAGCCGACGGTGGCGGGTGGGCGCGATCCGGGCTACCCGGCGTTGCTGGGCGTGACGTTCGCGTTCGGAGGCGACCTCGGCACGGTGGTGCGCCTGCAGCAGGCGGCGTGGACCATCCTGATCCTGGCGCTCGCAGCAACCGCGCAGGCGACGACGCGCAACGCCGGTGGGCTCGTGCCGATCATCCTCGTGGCGACGTATCCGGGCCTGCTGCTGTTCAGGAATGTCGTCACCTCGGAGCTTCTCTTTGCGGTCTTTCTCAATCTCGCAACGGCCGGATTGCTCGTTGCCACCTGCGTCGACAAAACGGCGCGGTGCTACGCGGTCGCTGCCGCTGTCTTATGTGCGGCGCTCGCGGCGTGCTTCAGGTCGCAAGGAGTCCTGGTCCCGATCGTCGCCGTCCTGGTGGGCGCGATCCTCGCCCGCCCAGACACGTCTGCGCGCCTTGCCGTGATTGCCGTGTCCGTCGGGGCGGCGTTGGGGCTCCTCGCCACCGGTTCCCGGTTCGGGGCTTCCAACTCCGATCAAGCCTCCATCGTGTTCGTCCCCAAGACATTGTTCTGCAATCACCTGAACATCGTGCTCGCAAGCGATGCAGCGCGACGCGAGATCGCGTCGGCGGCCGGAGACCGCGCCGACGCCACGATGGCGCGGCTTGTCGCCGACTTCACGGCGGAGCCGGGTCGGTGGCCGGCACTCGGGTTTTTCGGTGACGCGTGCCTCTTCGACACTGCACTGGATCGAGACGTCGCCAGCGATGCCGGAAATGCCGACGGCGCGGCGAGAGCCTATCGGCGCATCTTCCTGGCCGCCGTGCGCGACCGGCCGCTGGCCTACGCGGGCAAGGTCGCCCGTCAGATGGCCTATGGGGCCACGGTCGCATGGCCGGTTTACGGACTCGAACCTGCCATCCCGGTGTCGACCGACGATGTGCCGCACGTGTCCGACATCATGACGCGGCACGGCCGGGCGGCTCAGCCGATCGATCTGCAAGGTGGACCAGTTCGGATCGGCCTACTGTCTGATTTCCCAGTCATCTCCGCCTATCTGTTCAGGGCCTTGTCCATCGCGTTCGTCATCGCCGTAATATATTGGACGGTGACCGCCGTTTGGCGTTGGCGCCCCGGGTTCTCAGCGCGCGGAGGTATCGTCATCGTGATGTGGGCGGCCTCGATCGGGACCGCCGCCGGCGCCCACACCCTCGACGTCTGGCGATACCTAATTCCCGCAGTGCCGATGGTCGGCTTCATGCTGGCCCTTTTTACTGTCGAACTGATCGAAATTATCTCATGCCTGCGGAGGGGCTAAGCGCATCATTCGCAAGCTCCTGTGCGCAGAAAAAGCGAGCGCATCGCTCCAGCACCGCAGCCTCCTGAACCTGTGAGCGGTCAGAAGAAATCCGTCCTTACGGAGCAAGCTCAAGACGAGTGAACGACATCTCTTATTCCGGAGGCCGCAAGGCCAAATAAGCGAGCCGCCGTAACTCGCGACGGCCACGCACGACAGTGTCGAGAATCATTCCACTGAAGAAGCTAAGGAAGGCGAGTATCATGAGTCCTGTCGAAAGAACCGCGGTTGGCAAACGCGGCACTAAGCCGATCTCAGCATACGTGACGGCAAGAGGTACCGCGATCACGATCGAAACGAACCCGAGCAACGTGCCAATTATACCGAAAAAAAGCATCGGTCTTTCAATTCGAAACAGCGTCAGGATGGCCAACAGGATGCGACAGCCGTCGCGGAACGGGGAGAGCTTGGACTTCGAACCTTCCGGCCGTACTTTGTAAGCAGTCCCGATCTCGGCCACTGGCATGTGCAACCCCAGAGCATGGATGCTGATCTCCGTCTCTACCTCAAAACCTTCCGAGAGGGCGGGGAAGCTTTTTACGAACCGGCGCGAGAATACGCGATAGCCCGAGAGGACATCGCTGAACGAGCGACCGAAGATATGCGACAACATTCCATTGAGGATCGCATTGCCGAGGCGATGACCTGGCCTAAAGGCGGCGGCGTCAGCGACCGCACTTCGCACACCTACCACCATGTCCAGCTGGCGTTCGATCAACTCCTGTATCATCGTCGGTGCAGCCGCTGCGTCATAGGTCGCATCGCCGTCGGCCATCACATAGACATCGGCATCAATGTCCGCAAAACTCCGGCGGACGACGTTGCCCTTTCCTGGCGTCAGTTCGGTTCGAACTATCGCGCCAGCAGCACGAGCCATATTCACGGTATTATCGGTCGAATTGTTATCGAAGACATAAATGGCAGCGTGGGGCAAAGCCGCACGAAATGCTGTTACCGTGGCGCCGACGGCCGCCTCTTCATTGCGACAAGGGAGGATTACCGCCACACTTTGTTGCTTCATAGCCGACCCTAGAGTCTGCACCACGTGCTCAAACCGACAGTAAATCGAAGCTTCCGCGGGCCGGTGCAGGCATCCCATATAGCTTCTCGCAAAGACAGACGGAGCGAATTGTACGCGCAGTTCTAATGCGCCATTAGGACGGGCAAATCCGCGTGTTCCATGATATAATTCGTCGCGCCGCCGAATATCATTTGCCGCAGCCTGTTGCGGGTAAAGGCTCCTTTTATCAACAGATCGCAGCCTTGCGCTCTGGCGGCATCAAGAACCGCCTCACCGGTGTCGCGGTCTTCCAGTTCAATGCTCACTAGGTTGGTCGCAATGTCGTTGTACAGCAATTGTCGGACAATGTGATCGGCAGATGGGCCTGGTACCGATTGTCCGGCAATCACGGTCAGCACCGTTACCCGTTCTGCCAGACGAAGCAGCGGCATGGCAAAAGCGTTGACCCGAGCCTGCTCGGTACTACCGTTCCAGTGGATCACAATGTTTGTCGCGATGCTTCTCGGCGCGTCTGGTGGCGCCAGTAGAACGGGTCTACCGCTCTCAAACAGCGCGGATTCAATGGCGCGCCGGTGAGGGCCGGCAGCATCAACGTCGGACCGTGGCATTACAATGACGTCGAAAGCTCGCCCATAACTTCCAACAAAGTCTTCACCCTCAGGCGCGGTTTCCAGCCAGCCGAAGCATGGTCGGCTCGCGCGCGCAGTGGCTGGAGGAATATCGTGCTTTAGCATGAACGCTTCGAACAAACGATGCAGTTCGGCCAACTCTTCCTGGCTCTTCGCAAGGTAAGAATCCAAAGGGATGCCGGTGGCTAATTCTGCGACTAAATATGGAGGGATACCGAACCGGAGCGGAAAGCCTTCGATGTAGGCGCCGGTACGTTGCGCGAGGCGTGCGGCGGCCTCGAGTGTGGATGCCATGGTCGCAATGTTTTGGATCGGGACCAAGATCGTCTTCATTCTCAACCCCCGTGTTTCAGGTGAACATTGACTTACAACGTCTCGTTGCCCTTGGCGGCTAACGGCTTGCGACTGAGGCCGATAGAATTCTCCGGTCGCGGTGCAGATCGTTATCAAAATGCCGAGCGATTAGCCCTGCATGTTAGCACTGCCCGGCGGGCTGTTCGACATCGGGCAAAACACGATCACGTCGCCAGCGAGCAAGCCGGCGAACGCCAGTCCGCGCTTTCGCGGGTTACGATCCACGTAATCCTGCAAGCTGCTGCAATTCTGGGCGTTCTTAACGCGCACGGAAAGTGAGGCCGGGGCGCTCCTGCAGACGCTCGCGCGCGGACAGTTTCCGGGCCGGTTGGCATGTCCCAAACGGGGCCATGAGCCGACGTCGCTCCAATCCCGCGCGATACTTGTCAGGCTTCTTAGCGGCCATAAGGGAAGCAGCGGTGACGATCGAGTGTGAGACCGAAATGCGCTCCCAGCGCAGCGATGGCCGCTTCCTGCTCAGGATAAGGATCGGCATTGGATGCGGCAACGATGATGATCCGGAACTTGCCGCGATCCTTGCCACCCGGTGGCAGCATCGCTGTAGCCAGTGCATTGCCCTCCCTGTCGCGCAACGTGAGGAAAACCGGCATCTCACGTCGTACATGGGCCTCGAGGCCGATGTCGCGCTCGATCGCGTTGGGCCGTTCCGGACGCCAGGACTGGAGTGCCTTCTCCCGCTCATTGCGGAAATATTTCTCGACTGTGTGGTTCATCAGGCGCGACTCATGCGCCGCTTCACCTTCCGTCTCGATACGGAACCAGGTCTTACCCTTCGGCGCGTCGCAAACATACTGCATTTCGCTCGTCCGGCGATCGCCACGATTCTAGGGCGTCGGGCCTGCAAAGCCAACATGAGATTCGCACCCGTAAATAACGCTGCACCACCGTATAATCGGAAGTTTGGCTGCAACACCGCGCGACTATTGCCTGAGAGGCGATGGCAGAGCTCCGATCTGATGCGGCTTCGCAAAGCGGTCCGGTACGTCCAGCCTGGTAAATCTGTTCACTGAAACGTCCGCTGTGGGTTATTTTCGACGAGCTTGACCGGGTATCTCACCGGTTGATGTCCGTGTTGCCCCGGAAGCAGACCTGGAGAAGGGGGCGAAGCGACGCCGGCAGCAGCCGCAGCGCCCTCGTGATGCCGCTAGTCAAATCGCACACGTGCAGCAATGCTGCCGCACGAGCCGGTCTCAGATACAAAACCTGTTGACAGGGATCGGCTTCATTCGTCCTTCCATTTGATCGAGCAGCCAATGGATGACTTTTGGTCAGCCGGCGCCAGACCGGTGGTCGCAATCGCGCGCATGGCCTCGACAAGCTCCCGGGGCGCCCCCGCGCGAGGCGGAGTTGTGCGCCCTTCGTCGAGCCGGCCGCGATACTTGAGCTTGCGGTCGGCATTGTAACCGAAGAAGTCCGGCGTACAGACCGCTCCATACGCCCGAGCGACTGTCTGGGTCTCGTCGTGGAGATATGGAAACGGGAAATCATGAGCCTTCGCGAAACGCTTCATATTCTCAAATGAGTCTTCGGGATAGCTCGCCGCATCGTTCGAGCAAATCGCCGCAAAGCCAATGCTCTCCGACATCAGCACGCGGGCGTCCGAAACCATGCGGCCGATCACCGCTTTAACATAGGGACAATGGTTGCAGATGAAGACGACGACTGTGCCTTTTTCGCCCGCAACGTCGTCCAGTGCGTAAGTCTTGCCGTCGGTGGCCGGAAGCCGGAACTCCGCCGCCGGCGTATCAAGAACGACTTGGGTAGCTGCTGTCGCCATATCGCACCTCCTTGTGCCCCTATATACGCTGATGACGGCCTGCTGGGGCACAGTTTCCAAAACCTTTTCGTCAGTCGCGTCGTTTTGACCGTACGCCGACCCCTCCCGGTCGACCCTTAACAGCCGCCATTTGGACGAGCGCGGGAATTCGTCGGTGTGGGCCACGAACGGACGTTAGCGCCTCCAATGCCCCGGCCCGTTGGGCGGCGACCATAATATGCTGTTGTCTAAAGTTTGTTCGTCCGGCGCCTCTGAATGATTGCCTCGACACTCACCGCCGGCCGCGCTCCTGCGATTTTTTTTCGCCGATCAGACAGGGCACCCGAGGCTCTTTCTCGGCGGCTGGGACGATCCCGCTCTCTGGCGCGAGGCCCGCAACTTCGCGAACAAGCTTGGTCCGGATCGCTTCCTGGAATTTTTCGCGATCCTTGATCGTCATGACGAAGGCGCCCGGCCCTCCGATCACGCAGTCCTCGTAGTAGAGATCGAGATTCTCGATATCGGTCGTCGAGAGGGATGGCTCCTTCACCATGATCGGGAGGCCGTTGATAATGATGCGTTTCTCCAGGGCAGCGTCGCGGGCGCCGGTTACGGGGGCTCCGTCGTTGTTCGGCCCATCGCCGGAAATATCGATGACACGCCGCAACCCGCGATAGGGGTTGTCTTCGAACAGCTGCACCGCGAAATCAATCGCGCCGGAAATCGAGGTACTCGAACCGCGACGAACCGGCGCTTTCATGATCTCGGCAGCCACGGCATCCGCCGATTCCGGACCGTCGATCACGCGCCAGGGAATGATGATCTTCTCGTCGCCCGACATCGACCACTCGAAATAGGTCACGGCCACCTTGCTGCCAGGAATCGCCCTCAGCGCCTGAAGGAAGTCTTTCGAGACGATGGCATGCGCATAGCCCTCGCGCTGAATGGCAAGTTCGTCCATATCCATCGAATAGGAGACGTCGACTGCGATAACGAGCTCGACATTGACGGGCTGTACACTGCGGTTGGCGTCGGCGAATCGAGAGTTCGGGGTCGGCGCGGCAATCCCAGCAACGTCACCTCCGACTATCGCCCCCGCAGCAAGCACCGCCCCGACCGAGACACACCAGCGCATGGTGGCTCTCCCGTCCTTTCACGAGCATGGTGACACCCAAAACGCACTCCGAAAAGCGGAAACATCCAACTGTCGTTCACGTTCGCAGCAATCGAGGCTTGCTCTGGACGATGAGTAGAAGCCTGGAACTGCCTCGTGCTTCCGGATCGCGCCAACCCCGCAGGCTTTGCCTTTCCGGACACCGATGAGACTTCCCAGATTCCAGTGAGCAAGATGATTGAGCAGAATCTTAACGCGCTCGTTGCCTGGTTGTGCACCATTCCGTCGATCGAATAGAGGTGAAGCTGTTGGTGCAAAGCGGACCGAGGTGTCCAAGGACGGAGTGGTCCGGTGAGCGGTGCGAGCTATCACCTCACAAGCCAACCACGGTTTTCCCGATCATTGACGGTATCGGAAGCAAAGGGGCGAGTGTGGCGGGGACCCTTACGGCCAAGAACTCGCGTCCACCTAGTCGATTGACTCCGATACTTGCCGAAGGAGCCATTGCTCCGAGCAGCATGAGTATTCCTGTGAATTCAAGGTCAAAACGTTAGCACGGATATACTGTCGGGATCTGACTGCCAGCTTTGACGCATTGTGCTTGCAAATCAACGCGGTGATGTCGTCCTAAATGATGATGGGTAGTAGTGTTACCGGCTGCTATCTCGCAGTTCAGCGTAGTTTGACGACGTTGCTCTCGCTTCATTTCACATTGAGGCGCTGACCGAAGTCGTGAGCTGGCTTATCCCGCTCGAGATCGGCATTCCAGCGCGTTTTCGCTAGCGGGATATTGCAGCGCAGTTGATCGTGCAGAGGGGCGGGGCGTGGAGCACCGGCAGCCATTGGCGCAAAGCTGTCATTGGGATTGATTCCCACGTCTGTGAAGGGCCGTGAAGCGGGCATTTGGCACGAGCCGCGAGTCAGAGAAGGGCTGGGTGCGGACTTATACGCCGCTGGCAGCGCGTTACTTGACTCGCGGGCGATCGCCGCAAGCATTCCTTCCTGAGACTGCAGTCGAATATCGTGGGCTGAAGCTCTTGCTCCCAAATGCCGCGGGCATAAGTGAAGAGCGGTTAGCGCTCGCTCATTGCGACTGCTGATCCAGAAAATATTCCCAAAAGCCAGGGAGAGCTGCATGAAATTCCGTCCGCTTCACGACCGCGTCGTGGTCAAGCGCATCGAGGCTGAAGAGAAGAGCGCCGGCGGCATCATCATTCCCGATGCTGCCAAGGAGAAGCCCTCGCAGGGCGAAGTGATCGCCGTCGGCCCCGGTGGCCGCGAGGAGAGCGGCAAGCTGATCCCGATCGAGCTTCAGCTCGGCGACCGCGTTCTGTTCGGCAAGTGGTCCGGCACCGAAGTCAAGATCGACGGCCAGGAGCTGTTGATCATGAAGGAGAGCGACATCATGGGGGTTCTCACCAACACCTCCAGAGAGAAGGCCGCCTAAGCGGTACGACAACTCCCTCATCCTTGAGGAGCCGGCGCAGCCGGCATCTCGAAGGATGAGGCCCAGACCTCATCTCGTTCTTCGAGACGTAAGGCTCAGAACGAGGAGCGGAGGTCAACTCAGGGAGACTGACATGTCAGCCAAGGAACTCAAATTCGGCGTCGATGCCCGCGACCGCATGCTGCGTGGCGTCGACATTCTCTCCAATGCCGTGAAAGTGACGCTAGGCCCGAAGGGCCGCAACGTCGTGATCGAAAAGAGCTTCGGCGCTCCTCGCATCACCAAGGACGGCGTTGCCGTCGCCAAGGAGATCGAGCTCGAGGACAAGTTCGAGAACATGGGTGCACAGATGGTGCGCGAGGTCGCGTCCAGGTCCGCTGACGCGGCCGGCGATGGCACGACCACCGCCACCGTGCTTGCGGCGGCCATCGTCCGCGAGGGCGCCAAGTCGGTCGCGGCCGGCATGAACCCGATGGACCTGAAGCGCGGTATCGACCTCGCGGTCGAAGCCGTCGTCGCGGACCTCCAGAAGAACTCGAAGAAGGTCACCTCGAACGAGGAGATCGCCCAGGTCGGCACCATTTCGGCCAACGGCGATGCCGAGATCGGCAAGTTCCTCGCCGACGCCATGAAGAAGGTCGGCAACGAGGGCGTGATCACGGTCGAGGAAGCCAAGTCGCTCGAGACCGAGCTCGACGTCGTCGAGGGCATGCAGTTCGACCGCGGCTACATCTCGCCCTATTTCGTCACCAACGCCGACAAGATGCGTGCTGAGATGGACGATGCCTACATCCTGATCAACGAGAAGAAGCTCTCCTCCCTGAACGAGCTGCTGCCGCTGCTCGAGGCCGTGGTGCAGACCGGCAAGCCGCTGGTCATCGTCGCTGAAGACGTCGAAGGCGAAGCCCTCGCCACCCTCGTCGTCAACCGCCTGCGTGGCGGCCTGAAGGTCGCGGCCGTCAAGGCTCCGGGCTTCGGCGATCGCCGCAAGGCCATGCTGCAGGACATCGCGATCCTGACCGGCGGCCAGGCCATCTCGGAAGACCTCGGCATCAAGCTCGAGAACGTCACGCTGCAGATGCTCGGCCGCGCCAAGAAGGTGATGATCGACAAGGAGAACACCACGATCGTCAGCGGCGCCGGCAAGAAGGCCGACATCGACGCCCGCGTTGCCCAGATCAGGGCGCAGATCGAGGAAACCACCTCGGACTACGACCGTGAGAAGCTGCAGGAGCGTCTCGCCAAGCTCGCAGGCGGCGTCGCGGTGATCCGCGTCGGCGGCGCGACCGAGGTCGAGGTGAAGGAGCGCAAGGACCGCGTTGATGACGCGATGCATGCGACCCGCGCGGCTGTCGAGGAAGGCATCCTGCCGGGCGGTGGTGTTGCTCTGCTTCGTGCCTCCGAGCACCTCAAGGGCCTGCGCACCAAGAACGACGACCAGAAGACCGGCGTCGAGATCGTGCGCAAGGCGCTGTCGGCTCCGGCGCGCCAGATCGCGATCAACGCCGGTGAGGACGGTTCGGTGATCGTCGGCAAGATCCTGGAGAAGGACCAGTACGCGTTCGGCTTCGACGGCCAGACTGGCGAATACGGCAATCTGGTCACCAGGGGCATCATCGACCCGACCAAGGTCGTGCGCACCGCGATCCAGAACGCTGCTTCGGTTGCCGCGCTCCTGATCACCACGGAAGCGATGGTTGCCGAGCTGCCGAAGAAGAACGCCGGCGGCCCCGCAATGCCTCCGGGCGGCGGCATGGGCGGCATGGACTTCTAAGTCAAAAAGTTCAGCGCCCAAAACAACGAGGGGCCCGGCATCGTTGTCGGGCCTCTCTGCATGACATGTCGATCTCGACGATGATAGCTGCTTGGGGGTGACCGTTCTCAAGAGCTCAGCGCCGTTCATGAGCACAGAGCCGGTCGCTATCGCCGCGCCGCTCACGACGAAGCTCGCATCGGGCGCCATCCGGGACGTCTGCCTTCGCGGCCTTTTCAGTCGGTCACCGCCGCGGCGCTGGCGATGAGGTAGGAGTAGGTGCAGGACACCGCCTCGAAGAGCAGCCTGAAGATCATCGCTTGCCTTGGTCGCGGGTCTGGCCGACCGGACGCTGATCCGGCCGGCCGGAACGATCGCAAGATCGAACTATTATTTGCCCGGCTGCGCGACAACGCGAAGATACGGCGTCAGCGTCTTCCAGCCGTTCGGGTACTTCGCTGCCGCCTGCTCGTTGGATACTGCGGGCGGAATGATGACGTCATCGCCGGGCTTCCAGTTCACCGGCGTCGCCACCGCGTGCTTCGCGGTCAGCTGGCAGGAGTCCAGCAGCCGCAGCACCTCGTCGAAGTTGCGGCCGGTGGTCATCGGATAGGTCAGCATCGCCTTGATCTTCTTGTCCGGGCCGATGACGAACACCGAGCGAACCGTGGCGTTGTCGGTGGCCGTCCGACCCTCGGACGTGGTGCCCGCGCCCTCGGGCAACATGTCGTACGCGGTCGCAACCTTAAGGTCGGTATCGCCGATCATCGGGTAGGTAACCGCGTGGCCCTGCGTTGCCTCGATGTCCTGTGACCATTTCGCGTGGTTCTCGACTGGATCGACGCTGAGGCCGATGATCTTCGTGTTTCTTTCATCGAATTGCGGTTTCAGCCCGGCCATGTAGCCGAGTTCGGTCGTGCAGACCGGGGTGAAGTCCTTGGGATGCGAGAACAGGATGGCCCAGCTATCGCCAATCCAGCTGTGGAAATCGATCGGCCCATGCGTGGTGTTGGCCGCGAAGTTCGGGGCCTCGGCGTTGATACGAAGCGTCATGTCCCTTGTCCTCCTGTTGGCCCGGGCAGTCGGAGCGCCCGGCGGGATGACGCCGTCCTGCACGTGGCGCGCGGCGCGCGCTATGCAATTCTGGCATGAACAGGATGAGAAGCGTGGCGAAGCTCGGCCAGCGTCGCGTTCCGCCGCAGGGTTTTCGACGGATGTTCCCCAAAGCGAAGACGATAGGCCTGCGCGAATCGACCGAGCTCCCAAAAGCCGTACCGCATGGCAACGTCGGTGACCGTGGTTGCGGTGGGATCGGACATCAGCAGGCATTGGCGAGTGTGATCAAGGCGGCGCCCGCGCGCGTATCGCATCGCGCTCTGACCCAGGAACTCTTCGCAGGCGAGGTTCAGCGTTCTCTGCGCAACACCGACCTCGGAGCAGAGGTCTGAAAGTGACAGCATTTCTTCTGGGCGCTCCCGTAGCGCGCGCTCCAGGCTTGCGACGATCTGGCGGTGGCGGCCCGGAGCGGCTCGGTCCCGGCTCCGCTGGCCCGTGGTCAGGCAGGCAAGCAAGGCCTCCATAATGGTATCCGCCAGCGCCTTGGCCGGTGCCGGCATCTGGACGATCCAGGGCTCTTCTCTGGCAAGGCGCTCCACATCGTTCATCAGGGAAACGAGCCGCGTCCGCTGAAGCTCGGGAGCCAAAAACAACCGGTCGTCGTGTGTCGGGACTTTGGGATCAAGGCCAGTGACGTCGGCACCGTACGCGGCCAGCAGGTCAAGTGGTACGGTGATGACGGCGGCGGACCCCGGTTGGCGGGGCGAGATGGCGCAGGCGAGGTCATTGGTCCTCGGGTGAAAAATATGCTGGTGGCTGACTGTCCAGCCGGAGATGCGACGAGCGGCAGAGGGTTCGGTCGCGAACATGAAGACATGCGCGTTGGGGACGCCCGAGGTGAGAGTAACGGACGCCGAGGCCTTGCCCAATCCAATACTCAGCCGGTAGAGGGCTACGCGGGTGAGTCTCGCCTGGAATGTCTTGCCGACAGCACTGCCAAAACCGAGAACATTGGCGCCAGCCGCGAGTTTGATGGCCTCGAAAGCGTAGGCTTCCGGATCGGTGAAGGCAGCGACGTGCGCGCCAGGTGACACCGTGGTGCCCTGTCGGTCGCTCGGCGTGCTAACGCTGGCACCTGGAATCCTCATTGTCACGACCGTAAGGTAGCCCTGTCAGTCCGACAACGAGTTTGATGGGCGGGGAGGCCGGTGCGGGCGGGATCGACATCGGTGCGCGACTGGCTGGTCAACATCGCACGGATGACTTGCAGCGGCTGCGGCGGACGACGACTTACTGGTAGTAGGCTGCATAGGTGCGCCTCAGCTTGGCTTTTTCGATTTTGCCGGTGGCGGTCTTGGGCAGCTCCGAAACATGGATGACGGCCTTCGGGCATTTGAACGGGCTTAGCCGCTCGCGCACGGCTGACAGCAGCGTGTCCGCGTCGATGGATCGGCCATCTTGGGTGAGGACGACGGCGGTGATCGCTTCGCCCCAACGCTCGTGCGGCAATCCGATCGCGGCGACTTCAAGCACGTCGGGATGGGCGGCCCGGACCGCGAGCTCGACCTCGATCGACGAGACATTCTCGCCACCCGTCTTGATGACATCCTTGAAGCGGTCCTCGAACCAGAGAATCCCGTCATCGTCGAAATGGCCGGCATCGCCTGAGTGAAACCAGCCATGGCGGAAGGCATCTGCGGTCGCCTCGGGATTGTGCAGGTAGCCCGCCATGGTCTGGGGACTGCGATAGACGATCTCGCCGGTCGCGCCTGTCGGAAGCAGCTCGCCGCCAGGGGCCATGATGGCGACCTGCACGTTGACGGCCGGCGTGCCAACCGCGCCGGGATGGCTGAGCTGGTGCTCCGGCTTGAAGAATGTCGAGACCGGGCTCATCTCGGTTTGCCCGAACATGAGGCTGAAGTTGCAGCCGAAGGTCTCGATCGCGCGGCGGAGTTCCGCTTCCGGCATCGGCGCCATCGCGTAGACCGTCAGGCGCAGGCTCGAGACATTGCGTCGGTGCGCGAGCTGGCGTTCGACGAGCTGCTGGATCATCATCGGCAGCGCAAAGAGCACGCTGATGCGCTCATTCTCGATGGCTTCGTGAAGAGCCGTAGCGTCGAAGCCGCGCTGGATCACCATCGAGGCGCCGGCTGCGATGGCCGGCGTGCAGAGTGCGTTGAGCTGGGCGGTGTGGAAGAGCGGAAGCACCACGCTCAGCCGATCGTTCTCGGTCATGCGGGTGTCGATCGCGGTCCCCAGTGATTCCAGGTAGATCGCCAGATGGGTGCCGATCACGCCCTTCGGCGCGGAGGTCGTGCCGCTGGTGTAGAGATAGGAGAGGGGAGCGCGATCCTCGATCGCGATATCCGGAATGTCCGAGGACTGGCCGGCCGCGAGCGCGTCGAACGCGAGCACCGGCAGGTCACCGATGCCGTCGGGGGCGGTCGCCGCCTGCCCGTCGATCACGACGACGCCGAGCAGCTGTGCCGGATCTTCCACACCAGCGCAGAATTGCTTCAGCAGGCCGGCTTCGACGACGGCGGCGCGGGAGCGCGAATCCTTCAGGACGTGGCTAAGTTCGCCCTGTCGCCAGAGCAGGTTGACGGGGACACAGACGAGGCCAAGCCGCGCGCAGGCGAAATAGACGGCAAGGAATTCGGCGCGGTTGCCCGACATCAGCGCAAGCGCGTCGCCCTTCACGAGGCCGAGCGCGGCAAGCCCATGAGCGATGCGGTTGGTCCAGGCGTCGAAGTCGCGATAGGACCAACGCCGGTCGCCGTCGCAGATCATCTCTCGCTCCGGAAAGCGCGCCGCGCTTCGGGTGACGAGGTCGCCAACATTGACACGGTGAATCAGGTGACTGGTCACGGCGGCTCAATCCTTGCTGACAAAGTGATGAGGGGCGAAGAGGTCTTGACGCAGATATTGAAAGTCCATTCGTGAGCTCCCTGAATTCGCGCCGCGCGACAAATCTACCGGTCCTCCCCGGTGAAATAGGCCGGCTTTCCGGTGGTCCAGGTCTCTCCCCAGAGCTGGCCCCCGCCATCCACAGTCAATGTCTCGCCGGTCACGAATGCTCCGGAGGGACTTGCGAGATAGGCGCAGGCTTCGGCTACATCCCACGGCGAACCCACCCGCATCATCGGATTTGATCGCGGGTAAGCCGCGCGTGCCTCGGGCGTATAGACGCTCCAGCCTTCGGTCTCGATCGCACCGGGGGCGACGCAATTCACCCGGATGTTCAGTGGGGCCCATTCCACGGCAACGCTGCGCGAAAGGCCGATGACCCCGGATCTGGCGGCGATCGAATGCGCGATGCCATAAAGGCCGTGCGTCGTCACGACGACAATGTTGACGATGTTGCCGGGATGCTTGTTGTCGCGCCAGTGTCGGGCGGCGGTCTGCATCATGTACCAGGTGCCGTTCAGATTGGTATCGATGACGGCATTCCAGCCCTTGACCGAAAAATCGATGGCCGGTTGCGGGAATTGTCCGCCCGCGCTGTTGATCAGGCCGTCGACGCGGCCATGCGTCTGCCAGACCGTATCGAACAGGCTCGCGACGGCGTCGGGATCCCTGATGTCGACGGCGCTTGCGGATGCCTGCAATCCCTTCGCCGTCATACTGGATGTCAGCGCGAACAATTTGCTCTGGTCGCGGCCGACCACGACGAGATGCGCGCCGAGCCGCGCGAACAACCACGCGATTGCCCGCCCGATGCCACCCGCGCCGCCGGACAGCACGATGACCATATCCTTGAGGGCGTCGGAGCCGAACACGGTCCGATGCAGCGCAAGCTCATCGTCCGTGAGCCCGAGCCTTTCCGATCGCTCAGTCGTGTGATCGTCAGCCATGGGAAGCCGCGTCCTTGAGCAGTTCGCCCGCGATGATCATCTTCCGGACCTCGGTCGTTCCGGCGCCGATTTCCAGCAGCTTGATCGAGCGAAACAGCCGGTTGATCTCCGACTCCCAGATGTAGCCGCTGCCGCCATGGATCTGGACCGCCCTGTCGAGGACGGCGTGGCATGCCTCCGCAGCGTACA
The DNA here is from genome assembly GCF_029846235.1 of Bradyrhizobium sp. CER78. Classification (GTDB taxonomy): domain Bacteria; phylum Pseudomonadota; class Alphaproteobacteria; order Rhizobiales; family Xanthobacteraceae; genus Bradyrhizobium. The sequence continues at coordinate 305,875 of NZ_JARVWP010000002.1, read as the reverse complement.
TCACGGAGGCCGCCGTCAGCATGTGGATGTCGCCGCGTCCGCCACCGCCGATTTCGAGCGGGGCGCCTTCCGCAAGCGTGCGATAGGTGAAGGTCCGCATGGTCTCGACCTGAACGTACATCTCCGCCAGCATGGACTGGACCATCTGGAACGAGCCGATAGGCTTGCCGAATTGCTGGCGAGTCTGCGCGTAGTCGATGGAGAGCTGCAAGGCGCGCTCCGAAACACCGAGACACAACGGCGCGACCATCGCGCGCTCCAGATCGAGCCCGCTCATCACGATCGACACGCCGCGGTTCTCGCCGCCGACCAAATTCTCCACGGGCACCCGGCAGTCTTCGAACACCAGCTCGGCGGTCTGGCTGCCGCGATAGCCCATTTTGGTCAGCTTCTGAGCGACCTTGAACCCGGGAAAGCCCTTTTCGACGATGAAGGCGGAAATGCCGTGGGCGCCCTTTGCGCGATCGGTCTTGGCGTAGACCAGGATGACGTCGGCGACCGGTCCGTTGGTGATGAAGATCTTGCCGCCGTTGAGGACGTAGTGATCGCCGTCGCGCCGCGCGGTGGTGCGCATCGAGCCCAGCGCGTCGGAGCCGGCTCCCGGTTCGGTGAGGCCGAGCGCGCCGATTGTCCGGCCCTTGCACAGGTCCGGCAGGTATTTGCGGCGCTGCTGTTCGTTGCCGTTGCGATAGATGTTGTTGGCGCACAAATTGTCGTGCGCGACCCAGGACAGCGCCATCGCGTGGTTCCAGCGCGCGAAGCCCTGCAGCACCAGGCCGGCCGCCACAAGGTCCATGCCGGCGCCGCCATATTCCTCGGGGATGGTCGCGCCGAAAAAGCCGTTGTCGCCGATCGTGCGGAATGCCTCGTCCGGCCACCATTCCTCGCGGTCCATTCGCTCGGAAAGCGGATACAGCTCTTTGCGTGCAAAACGGTCGGCCTGATCGAGGATGGCTTGCTGCTGCTCGTCGAGCGCAAACATCGACACGCGATTGTCGCCGCTCAAGCTGGCCTGGGACGTGGTCATACGCCGGCTTCCTTCCCGTTTTTATGGACGCCGCGATCTTGGGCTGAACGCGCTTTATAATGAATGTAATTCAGTTTAGGGTGGTGTCAACTGCCGAGGGCCGATCGACGAGAACCAAAATGAATTATATTCAGTTTAGCGCGATGCGACTTGTCGTCATGGATCTGGAACATTCCCGAGTTGCGACATGCCGGCGATAAGTCCCGAGCGAATGCAGGATCGTTACGACGCGATTCTCGATGCGGCCAAGCGTGCCTTCGCCGAGAGGGGGTTTGAGGGGACCTCGATCGCCGAGATCGCGCGCATCGCGCAGATTTCCGACGGGCTTGCTTATCGATACTTCCGGAACAAGCGGGGCCTGCTGTTTGCCGTGTTGCAGAAGTTCTATGAACGGATCCTGATCGATCTCGAGACGCAGGTGTTCAGGAAAGATCGCTTTCGCGATCGCCTCGAGGCGCTGATCAGGCGGCATCTCGAGGTCTTCGTCTCCGACACCGACCTCTGCCGCCTGTTCATTGCGGAGGTGCGGGGCGCGAGTGACTACGAAGGCTCGGCGATCCAGGAGATGAACCGGCGCTATACCTCGGTTCTGATTCGAATCGTCAAGGACGCGGTCAAGACCGGGGAGGTGAGGCCGGACGTCAATCCAAAGCTGCTGCGCGACGTTCTGTTCGGCGCGATCGAGCATGTCGCCTGGCGATACGTCAACGGCCGGGGGCAACTCAGGGTCGCCCAGACGGCGCGTGAGCTGACCGCGATGCTCACCATCGGCACCTGCGTGGACCGGTAACGAGGGGGAGCGCATGCGAAACGCGCCGACTGCATCGGCGCGTCGCATTCGCTGAGGTGCCTGACCTGATCAGCTTACTTCTTCAGGAGCTGGCATTTCGACTCGGAGACCGGCCGGTAGGCGTCCTCGCCTTTGACGGTCTTGACGATCTCGAGGTAGTCCCACGGTTCCTTTGACTCGGACGGCTTCTTCACCCGGGCGAGATACATGTCGCGGATGACCCGGCCGTCCTCGCGCAGCTTGCCGCCGTGCACGAAGGCGTCTTCGATCGGCAGCTCGCGCATTTTCGCCATCACCTTCGCCGGATCGTCCGTGCCAGCCGCCTGGATCGCCTTGAGATAGTGCAGCACCGAGCCATAGACGCCGGTGTGGATCATCGTCGGCATCACCTTGGTTCTGGCGAAGAACTTCTTCGACCACGCGCGGGTCTTTTCATCCATGTTCCAGTAGGAAGCCGTCGTCATGTAGGTGCCTTGCGCGGATTGCAGGCCGATCGCGTGCACGTCGGTATCGAACATCAAGAGGCCGACGAGCTTTTGGCCACCCTGCACCAGGCCGAATTCCCCGGATTGCTTGATCGCATTGTCGGTGTCCTGGCCGGCGTTGGCGAATGCCACCACATCCGCTTTGGAGTTCTGCGCCTGCAAAACGAACGAGGAGAAATCGGCCGTGTTGGTCGGATGCCGCACGCTGCCGAGCACCTTGCCGTCCTGCTCCTTGATGAAGCGCACGGCGTCCTTCTCCAGTTGCTGGCCGAAGGCGTAGTCGGCTGTCACAAAGAACCAGGACTTGCCGCCTTCCTTGATGACCGCCGAGGCCGTCACCTTGGAGAGGGCATAGGTATCGTAGGCGAAGTGAACGGTGTTGGGGCTGCACAGTTCGTCCGTCAGCGAGCTTGCACCCGGGCCCGAGAGCAACGCGATCTTGTTGCGTTCCTTGACCATGTTGTGGATGGCGATCGCGATCCCCGAGTTCGGGATGTCGGCGACGGCGTCGACCTTGCCGTTGTCGAACCAGTCCCGCGCGATTTGCAGGCCGACGTCGGTCTTCATCTGATGATCGGCGCTGACGATCTCGATCGGCTTGCCCAGCACGGTCGGGCCGAACTCCTCGACGGCCATTTTGGCTGCCTCGACCGATCCCGGACCGCTGTTGTCGCGCCCCCAACTCGAAAGATCGGTCAGCACGCCGATCCGGACAACGTCGTTGGAGATCTGCGCGGAGGCGGTCGATGTCGCCGCCGCGAGGATGGCCAGGGCCAGGAAATGCTGTTTCACGAGTTCTCCCTCATTTTCTTCTGTTGGATTGTGGTGTGGTGCGCCCCGCAGGCAGGCGATCCGCGACGCGATGTCGGTTGCGATGACGGCGAGGGGGAATTACCGCTCGCCGAATTTCTGTTCGCGCTTCTCGCGAAACGCGCCGATGCCTTCGCGGGCGTCGGCATGTGTCAGCAGGAACGGAAAGCCATCGATCGCATGGCGCATCTCGTCGCCGCCGAGGCCACGGTTGTAGAACGACTTTGCCATCTGCACCGCGAGGCGCGGCTGCGAGGTGATGCGTTCGGCGAACGCCAGCGCGTCGGCAAGAAGCCTGTCGTCGGGGACCACGCGTGAAACGATGCCGAGGCGGCATGCCTCGGCGGCGCTGACGGGATCGCCGAGCATGCTCATCTCCTTGGCTTTCGCGCGCCCGACGATGTCCTTGAGCCGAACGATGGCAAAGCCCGGCAGCAGTCCCAGCTTGATCTCGGGGACAGCGAAGCGGGCGCTTTCGGCTGCGAAGATGAAGTCCGACGCGATGGCAAGCTCGAAGCCGCCGCCATAGGCAATGCCGTTGACGGCCGATATCACCGGCTTGAGCGCCCGCTCCGGGGCGGACAACACCTCCATGGCGTCGATGAAGAAGGCGCGGGCCTTCTCCGGATCGAAATCGAAATTGCCGATATCGGCGCCGGCGCAGAACGCCTTGCCACCGGCGCCGGTGATGATGCTGACGCACACCTGGTCGTCGTTGTCGGCCCGCTTCAGGCCTTCGAGGATGCCTGCGCGAATGCCGGTCGTCAGTGCGTTCAGCTTGTCCGGCTCGTCAAGGGTCAGAATCGCGATCCTGCTCCGGACGTCGTAGTTCACGCTTCCCAATCGTAACATGTGCTTCCTGAATCTCGAGAGGGCGGGTTATTGCAGGGCGAGGTCCGGCTCGACGACGGCGACGACGGCATTTCGCTCGACTGTTTCGCCGGGCTTGAAGTGGACCGCGGTCACGACGCCATCGACTTCGCTGGCGATGCGCAGTTCCATCTTCATGGACTCCATGACGACGGTGGCATCGCCGGCCTTGACGCGGGTGCCGACTACAACGTTGACCTTCAGCACCACGCCCGTCATCGGAGCACGCAGCTCGCCGCTGGTCTCGGGACTTGTGCTGATGTACCGCAGGTAGGGAATTAAGGTCATGGTGTGGGCGGCGCGCGCGTCGTGGACGAAGATCGCCTGATCCTTCTGGACAATCCGCACGGTCTCGCGGCGCGCGTTCACCATGGCAGCGAAGCTCTCGTCCGCGAGCGGCGAAAGCTTCGCCGAAATCCGGGCATCGTTAACGCCGATCAGCATCGTGCCGTCCGGCTGCAACGGTGCAAAGCGGATTTCCGCGCTGGCGCCGGCGCTCTCGAGGTGCAGGATTGGGATCGGCGACATGCCGTCGTCTCCCTGCGCCATCTGCCAGCCGGTCAGCCCGCTGGACTGCCAGGGGCTGTCGGAGCTGACAGCGCGCTGGCGCATCATCCAGAAATAGGCCCCAAGCGCCAACGCCTCGGCAGCGAGGCCATCGGCGCGCGGCGTGAGCGCGTCGATCTGCTCGTCGATGAGGCGGGTATGGAACGTCGCGGCCCGGGTCGCGGGCAGGGCGATCAGGCGCTGGAGGAACTCCCTGTTGGTGATGACGCCGAAGATTGACGTCTCGTCGAGCGCGTTGTGTAGCCGATCGAGTGCCTGGTCGCGGGAAGCCGCGTGAGCGATCAGCTTGGCCAGCATCGAGTCGTAGTAGGGCGTAACGGTCGATCCGCTCTCGATGCCGGTCTCGACGCGGATGCCTTGGGACGGAAACCTGACATAGGCGACCTCGCCGGTCGACGGCATGAAGCCGTCGTTCGGATCCTCGGCGCAGATGCGCGCCTCGACCGCGTGGCCCCGGCACGTCACATTGTCCTGCGCAACCGGCAGGCCTTCGCGGGCGGCAATGCGTAGCATGGTCTCGACAATGTCGATGCCGGTGACCATTTCAGTCACGGGATGCTCGACCTGGAGCCGCGGATTGACCTCCAGGAAGTAATAGTCGGTGCCGCTGACGATGAATTCGACCGTGCCGACGCCACGATATCTGAGTTGGCGACCGAGCCGGACGGCGTCGTCGAGGATGCGCTGGCGAAGCGCGGGTGGCAGGTTGGCGGCGGGCGCTTCCTCGATCAGCTTCTGATGACGGCGTTGCAGCGTGCATTCGCGTTCGAACAGGTGGATGACGTTGCCGTCGCCGTCTCCCGCGATCTGCACTTCGAGGTGCCGGCCGCGCTGGATCAGCTTCTCGACGATCAGCCCCGCGTTGCCGAAGGCATTCTTGGCCTCTCGCATCGCGGACTCGATTTCGTCGCGAAGTCCGTCGAGGGTCGAGATCGCCCGCATGCCCTTGCCGCCGCCACCAGCAGCCGCCTTCAGCATGACAGGCAGTTCGAGCCGCCGGACGATACGTTCGATTTCGACAGGATCTTCGCTGGGAACCTCGCTGCCGGGCACCGTCGGTACGCCGGCCGCGACGGCTTCACGTTTCGCCGATGCCTTGTCGCCGAGCCGCTCGATGGTTTCCGGCGCAGGTCCGATGAACACTAGCCCTGCGGCTTCAACCGCGCGGGCGAAGGCCGCATTTTCGGCCAGGAAGCCGAAGCCGGGATGAATGGCCTCGGCGCCGGTGGACTTTGCCGCAGCGATCACCACATCGATCCGCAAGTAGCTCTCCGAGGCCGGCGCACCGCCGATCTCGATCGATTCGCCGATGGTCTTGACGTGCAAGGCATCGGCATCTGCGGTGGAATGCACGCCGGCTACCGCAACGCCGAGACGTTGGCAAGTGCGGGCAATACGGCAGGCGATTTCGCCTCGGTTGGCGATCAATATCTTCTTGAACACAGCGGGTCTCCTGCGTCTACATTCGCAACACGCCGAAGTCGGTGTGCTGACGCGGGATCCGGCCGGCCAGATCGAGCAGCAACGCCATCACGCTTCGGGTTTCGAGCGGATCGATCACCATGTCGCACCAGGTGTTGCGGGCGAAATTGTAGGCATTGGCGAAGTCCTCAAATGTTCGCCGGGTCGGCGCCATATAGGCCTCGCGCTCGGCGTCCGTCCAAGTCGTGCCTTCGCGTTTGTGAACCTCGTCGCGGACCATCGCGAGCGTTGTGGCGGCCTGGTCAGGTCCCATGATCGCGGAACGGGCATTCGGCCACATCATCATGGCGTTCGGCCGGAACGCCCGACCGCACATCGCGAGGTATCCCGCGCCATAGGCGTTGCCCATGATCAGCGTGTATTTCGGCACGTTCGCGCTCGCCATCGCCGTGATCATCTTCGCGCCGTTCTTGGTGATGCCGCCTTCTTCCGCCTCGCGGCCGACCATGAAGCCGGTGACGTCGGCCATGAACAGCAGCGGAATGTCGCGTTTGCAGCAGAGGTCGATGAAGTGCGTCGCCTTCAGCGCGCTTTCGGAGAACAGCACGCCGTTGTTGCAGAGGATGCCGATCTCGAAGCCCATGATCCGCGCGAAGCCGGTCACCAGCGTATCGCCGTAGAGCGGCTTGAACTCATGGAATTCGCTGTCGTCGACGAGGCGGGCGAGGATGTCGCGATTGTTGGTGGGAACGCGGGGATCCGAGGAGATCAGGCCGTAGATTTCGGCCGGATCGAACAGGGGGGCGCGTGCGGGAGCGACCGTCCAGGTCTGCCGCGGGATTTCGCCGAGATTCGCTACGATCTCGCGCGTGATCGCGATCGCGTGTGCATCGTTCTCGGCGAGATGATCGGTCACGCCGCTGACGCGGCTGTGCATCTCGCCACCGCCGAGTGCTTCGATGCCGACTTCCTCCCGCGTTGCCGCATAGACGAGTTGCGGGCCGCCGAGGAACATGGCGCCCTGGTTTCGAATGATCACCGTCTCATCGCATAAGGCGGGAATGTAGGCGCCGCCTGCGGTCGAGGGACCGTGCACCACGGCAATCTGCGGGATGCCTTCGGCGGACATCCTGACCTGGTTGTAGAAGATCGAGCCGAACTGGCCGTCGTCGGGGAAGATATTGGGTTGGTCGGGCAGGTTAGCGCCGCCTGACTGGACCAGGGTCACGCAGGGGAGGCGATGCTGCCAGGCGAAGCGCTGGGCGCGAACGTGCTTCTTGCAGGTGATGCCGTAATAAGTGCCGCCCTTCACCGTGGGTTCGTTGGCGATGATCATGCAGGGACGACCGGAGATCATGCCGACGCCGGTGATGATGCTGCCGCCGGGCGGCACTCCTTCGTACAAGCCTTCGCCGGCCAATTGACAGAATTCAAGGAACGGCGATCCGGGATCGACCAGCGCGGCGATCCGTTCGCGCGGCAGCAACTGGTCGCGATCCTTGTGAAGCTTGCGCGCCCGTTCGGGCCCGCCGATCGCCGCGGCGGCCCGACGTCGCCGAAGGTCGGCGACGCGCTCGGCGTAAGCGCTGCGGTTGCGTGCGTATTCCTCGCTCGAGGTCGCGACGTCCGATTTCATCATTGCCATTGCGAGTGGTCCTGGCGGCTGCGCGGCAAGCTCGTCGTCGGCTTGCCGTCGGTGTGAATCTTTCCATGGGGTGGCGGCGCGATCCTCACGACGTGAACGAGGCGCCAAAATCTAACAGTTGTTAGAATCGATCGCGCGGCGATGCAAGAGGAACTCATGCGCGCCTCTCAAGCCTTCCTGAATCGCGGCAGGGTGATGTGGTCGGAGACCTGGTCGAAGGCAAGCTCGACATCCATGTCGAACGTGACGTCCTTCGGGTCGCTGCCTATGAGAGTGCTGATCATGCGTGGCCCTTCCGCGAGCTCGACGAGCAACACAGCGTAGGGCACGTCTGCCTTGAATGCCGGGCCCGGAGCCCGGTGGACCACACTGAAGGAGTGAACCTTGCCGCGGCCGGTTGCCGGCCTGTGCTCGAGCTCATCGCTGCCGCATTCGCGGCAAGTGGCCTGCTGGTAGTATTGCACGTGGTGGCATTGGCGGCAGTGCTGCAGTAGAAGCTTGCCGTGTTGCAGGCCGCGCCAGAACGCGGCCGTGTCGGCATCCGGCGCGGGCAGGGGCTTTCGGGTGGAGTCTTCCGAGACCATCACAGCGCTCCCCGTGTGCCCAGAATGGTCGTGGCGTTGGTGGCGAAACCAGCGCCAAGGCTGTGCACCAGCCCCAGGTGTGCGCCCTCGACCTGCCGTTCGCCACATTGGCCGCGCAACTGCGCGATCACTTCATGGAAGTGGAACAGTGAGCCCGGCATTCCCGAATGCGCGAATGATAGCAAGCCGCCATGGGTGTTGGAGGGAATTCGGCCGCCATAGCTCATCTGCCCGTCGGCGACGAACGGTCCACCTTCCCCCTTCCGGCAGAAGCCGAGGTCTTCGAGCATCATGATCACCGTGCCTGTGAAGCAATCGTAGATGCCGGCGACGTTCATGTCGGTTGGTCGGTAGCCGGCCATCGCATAGGCTCGCTGGCTGGATTCGACGGCGCCGGTCGTGGTGAGGGACGGCATCAGGAAGATGTGCTCATGGGTGTAGCACTCGCCGCAGCCGAGAATATAGACCGGCTTCTCGATCCCGAGCGCCTGCGCATGCTCGGCCGAGGTGAGGACAAACGCCGCACCGCCGTCCGAGATCAGCGAGCAGTCGAGCTTGCGATAAGGCGTCGTGACCATCGGCGAATTCAGCACGTCCGCGGTGGTGATCGGCGTCGTCTGCTGCGCGCCGGGGGTCCGCGCCGCGTGACGCCTGTGCACGACTGCGACCTCCGCCAGTTGCTCGGGCGTGGTGCCGAACTCCTTCATGTGCCGATAGGCCGTCATCGCGAAGGTGTTGGCGACGGGGACGCCGAACGGCATTTCGTATTGCTGATCCCGGCTTTCGGTCAGCGAACGCAGCGCGAGATCCGGCGTCAGCCCGGTCATGAGGCTGTCGGCCGCGACCACCAGCACCACCTTGGCGAGGCCGCCGTGAATGGCGGCCGCGCCGACACTGAACATCGTCGCCGCCGTCGCGCCGGACACCTGCAGCGTATTGGAGAAAGTCGGTCGAATTCCGAAATATTCGCTGAAGGCAACGCTGAAGCGGTGGAACGGGGAGGCGAAAGCGTGGCTCGACAGCACGCCATCCACCTCGCTCTGTTGCAGCCCAGCGTCCGCGAGTGCATTCCTGGCGGCCTCGGCGGCAAGCGAGAGCGGGCTGCGGCCCGGGACCTTGCCGACCGCCGATAGTCCGATGCCGATGACGGCGACCTTCCCGCGAAGACTGGTGTCGCTCATGTGGAAGCCTTCAAAAGCCGTTCGAGTTCGTGGCGCTGGACCTTGCCGCTGGTGGAGCGCGGGAATTCTGCAAATGCGATGAAGCGGAATTCGCGTGGCCGTTTGTAGCCGGCCAGCTCGCGGCGGCACAGTTCGGCGAGCTCAGCCTCCGTCAGTTGGGCATTGTCGCGGCACGCGACAAAGGCAACCGGAGCCTCGCCCCATCTGGCGTCAGCGGCGCGCACGACTGCGACTTCTGTGATCCGATCGTCGCTCAGCAGCACACGTTCGATCTCGGCGGGATAGATGTTCTCGCCGCCCGACTTGATCATGTATTTGGCGCGATCGACGAAATCGAGCGATCCGTCCGGGTTGCGCCTGAACACGTCGCCCATGTGAAACCAGCCGCCGCGGAAGTCGTGCGCATTGGTCTCGTCTGCCTTCCAATAGCCGGAAAATAGCGTCGGGCTGCGGATGGCCAATTCGCCGGGTTCGCCGGGAGCGACCTCGTTGTTGGAGGTGTCCACCAGCTTGATCTCGCAGAATGCGTTCTGTCGCTTGGACAGGCTGGCCGGCACTTCACCGAGCGGGATCAGCGCCCGCGTCGCCGGTGGCAGGCCGGTTTCGGTCGAGCCGAAGCTGTTGAGATAAGGAGCGCGGAGCAGTTCGGTGACCGCGGCAATGGCGTGCGGGGGCACAAGGTCCGCCATAGCCCCGCACACACGCACGCCCTTCACCTTCGCGCGCTGCGTCTTCAGGCCGTCGATAAACGCCTCCACCATGCCTGGGATCAGGACCAGCCAGCCAATGTCGTGTTGGGATACGGCTGTCAGCAGCGGTTCCAACTGGAATCCGTCGATCACGATCACGGTTCCGCCACGCAGCAAGGTCGCAAGTGCGTGGTCGGTCGACGCCATGTGGAACAGCGGCGTCCATGCCACGAACGTGTCGTGCGGCGCTATGCGAAGCTCGGAGGAAAAGACCAGCGCGCGCATCACCATCGCGCGGTGCGAGATGACGGCGCCTTTCGGCAGGCCGGTCGTGCCGCTGGTGTAGAGAATGACGAGTCCGTCTTCCGGCTGTGCCACACACGGGGCCGCGCGCCCGTCCTGCCGTACGAGTTCGCTTTCATATTCCGGCCCGATCTCCAGGATCGGATTCGCCCTGGCGGCGGGCGGGAGGTTTGCTGCGAGATCAGCTTCGACCAAGAGCAGCTTGGGCGACACCAGCTCAATACAGTAGGTGAGCTCGCGCTCGGCCAGCCGCCAGTTCAGGCACGCAGTGATGATCCCGAGGTTGGCCGCTGCCAGCTCGATTTCGAGGTATTCCGGTCGGTTACGCGACAGCAGGCCGAGCCGGTCGCCCCGCTGGAGGCCCCGCGCGGCGAGCACGGCAGTCAGGCGACGGACCCGGTCGAGCAGCTCGCCATAGGTCACGCGCCGGCCGCGGTGTTCAATTGCAAGTCTGTCGGCATGAAGTTCGGCGCAGGCCTGAAACAGCGTACCGACGGTTCCGATGTCGGATCCGGCGCCTATCTGAGTACTGAACTCGGTTGCCATGACGTTTCCTCGAGTGCTGTCTTTCGACATTCTTGTCCCAAACCGGCGCTTGCGCCGGCGGATTACAAATTCTAACATCTGTTAGAAATAATTGGTAGCGCTTCTTAGGCGCCAACAGCGGGAAGATCAACATGTCCAATCGATACGCCGCCTACACCAGGCTGAAGCTCGACTATCCGGCGGAACGGATTCTTCGGGTCACCTTCGATCGCCCCGAAACCTACAATTCCGTCGACGCCGAGACCCATACGCAGCTCACCCACATCTGGCGCGACATCGACAACGATCCCGATATCAACGCCGTGATCGTCACGGGGGCCGGAAAGGCATTCTCGGCCGGCGGCGACTTCGAACTGATCAAGGGGCTGTTCGACAATCCGGCGGCACGGATGGCGACCTGGAAAGAGGCAAAGGACCTCGTCTACAACGTCATCAACTGCAACAAGCCGATCATCTCGGCCATCAATGGCGTTGCCGTGGGAGCCGGTCTCGTGGTCGGCATCCTCGCGGACGTGTCGATTTGTGGCAAATCCGCGCGGATCGTCGACGGTCACACGCGGCTCGGTGTCGCGGCAGGCGACGTCGCCTGCATCATCTGGCCGCTGCTCTGTGGCCTCGCGAAGGCAAAGTACTATCTGCTCACATGCAAGCCGCTGTCCGGTGAGGAAGCCGAGCGGATCGGCCTGGTTTCGCTGTGTGTCGATGATGCCGAACTGCAGAAGATCGCACTTGAAACGGCGCAGGATCTCGCCACCGGCGCACAGAGCGCGATCCGTTGGACCAAATATGCGTTGAACAATTGGCTTCGCGTCAACGGGCCGCTGTTCGATACCTCGACTGCGCTCGAGATCCTGGGCTTTGCCGGCAACGAAGCGCGCGAAGGGCTGGCCTCTCACCTCGAGAAGCGCAAGCCCGCGTTTCCGAAGGATTGCCCGATCTAGGATCGACTGGTCCTCGTCAAGGCAACTGACTTGGCCGGTTGCCTTGACGCTTGGATGAATTGGGGCCGGCTGCTACGCCTTGAGCTTCCGTCGGATGTGCTCGATGGCCTCCGGGTTGGCGAGCGCCGACAGATCGCCGGGGTCCTTGTCCTCGAAGACGGCGCGGAGCACGCGGCGCATGATCTTCATGTTGCGCGTCCTTGGCAGGTCGTCGACCAGCAACACCCGCTCGGGGCGGTATGATGTGCCCATTCCGTGCACCAGCGCTTGGGACAATTCTTCGGAGAGCGCGCGGGAATCCTGCGTGGGGGCGGCCGGCACGCAGGCGCACACGATCGCGGAGCCTTTCACCGGGTGGGAGACGCTGAAGACCGCAGCTTCCGCAACCTTGGCGGTCGCGGTCAGTATTCCCTCGAGCTCCGCAGGGCCGACGCGCTTGCCCGAGATCTTGATCGTGTCGTCGGAGCGGCCGAGAATGTAGTAGAGGCCGTCCTCGCCACGCATGGCAAAGTCGCCATGCACCCAGATGCCCGGGATCGTTTTCCAGTAACTCTCGAGATAGCGCTGGTCGGCCTTCCACAAGCTCTTGGTCAACCCGATCGATGCATGACGCAGGACCAGTTCGCCGACCTCGCCGTCGGGGACGCGGTGACCCGCCACGTCGACGATATCTGCGCCGACCCCGAGCGCCGGCCGGGAGAACGAACACGGATTCATCGGATGGTTCGGCGTGCCGGTGAAGATGCAGCCGCCGACTTCCGTGCCACCGGAAATATTGATGATCGGGATATTCGACTTGCAGACATGCTCGAAGAACCATCGCCACGGCGTCTCCGTCCAGGCCTCGCCGCCCGACGCCGTTATCCGCAGGCTCGAGAGGTCGTATTGCTCGACCTCCTCGCCATACCGCATCATGCCGCGCACGATGGTCGGTGAGACACCGAGATAGGTGACCTTGTGCTCGGCGATCAGGCGCCAGAAGCGCCCCGTATCGGGATAGTCGGGGGTCCCCTCGGCGACCAGCAGTCGGCCGCCGGCGAAGCTCGGAATGCAGGCGCACATCGCGCCTACCATCCATCCCATATCGCTGAAGAAGAAAAACAGGTCCGTTGGCTTGAAGTCGCCGCAGATGATCATATCCCGCGTGACCATTGAGCCGATGAAGCTGATGTGTGTCCACACACAGCCCTTCGGCTCACCGGTCGTGCCTGACGTGTAGAGAAGGATGGCGGGGTCTTCCGCGTCCATTTCGGCCGTCGGAAGCTCTGCTCCGTCCTGGGCGATCTCGTTCCACCAGTGGTCGCGTCCCGCCTGCATCGGCGTGTCGATGCCGAGCCCGCCGCGGTCGGCCACGATCACATGCTGGACGCTCGGTGCGGTTTCGAGTGCCTCGTCGAGCACCGATTTCAGCGGACCCGGCGTGCCGCGACGCCAGGTGCCGTTCGCGGTGATCACGGCCTTCGCTTCACCGTGGTTGAGCCGCGACCGGATCGGGTCGGGGCCGAAGCCGGAGAACAGCGGCATCACGATCGCGCCGATCTTCAGGATCGCGAAGAAGGCCACGAAGGTTTCGGGCAGGTTCGGCATGTAGATGGCGACGACATCGCCCTTGCCGATTCCGAGCTTGCGCAGGCCGGAGGCTAGCCGCTCGACGGCGGAAGCGAACTCGGCATAGCTCAGTCGTCGCTGCTCGCGCCTGTCTTCGCCTTCCCAGACCAGAAACGTCTTGTCCCAGGCTTCAGTTCCGCGGTGCTTGTCGATGCAATTGAGGACGATGTTGGTGGTCCCGCCAACGCACCAGCGCGCCCATGGCTCGCCTCGTGCAAGATCAAGGATCTTCTCGGGCTGGCGATAGAAGCGGACGTCGCAGAACTTGAACACTTCCTGCATGAGCCAGGCCGGATCGGCATCGGCCCTGGCCGCCAGCGCGTCGTAATCCGGCTGCCCCGTGGCGCGAAGAAACGCGCTCAGGTTGCTCTTCTCCACCAGTTCCGCGGGGGGCGTCCAGAGATACGCCATTGGTTTTCTCCTGCTTCAAGAGCTGCGCCATCTTCTTGCATTTGGCTAGCGGCGATGTATTCTAACAAATGTTAGAATTCAAGAAAGAAGAAATCGTGGCTGACAAAGAGCAGGTCCGCTATTCGGTCGAAGGCGGCATCGCGACCGTGACCATCGACCGCCCCGAACGCAAGAACGGGCTCTCGGTCGAGGCGATGAACGGCCTGACCGACGCGTGGAGCAAGGCCGAAGCCGATCCCTCCGTCCGCGTGATTATCCTGACGTCCGCAGACTGCGGCGTATTCTGCGCGGGGCTGGACCTGAAGCAGGCTGCTGAGATCCGGGCGAGGGACGGGGTGGATATCCTCACGCGGATGCGCGATCCGATGCAGAACGCGATGCGGACGGTCTCGAAGCCGATCATTGCGGCCATGACCGGATCATTGATGGCTGGCGGAATGATGCTTGCGCTGAAGTGTGACCTGAGGGTCGGCTTGCGCGGCGCGCGTGCCGGGATAACCGAGGTGAAGATGGGGCGCGGGTCTCCGTGGGCGGTACCGATGCTTTGGATGCTACCGCAGCCGCTGCTGATGGAGATGGTTCTCACCGGCGAGACCGTGCCGATCGAACGGCTGGCCGAGCACGGTTTCCTCAACTCGCTCGAAGATACCCCACAGGCCGTCCGCGAACGTGCGAATGAACTGGCGCGGATGATCGTCGCGGGCGCGCCGTTGTCGGTCAAGGCGGCCAAGGCCAGCGTCCTTGCGGCGATGGATTTGGGGCTTGCTCGGGGCCTCGTCGAGGCCGAGCGACTGCATGTGGAGGCCTATGCCAGCCTCGATGCGATAGAAGGGCCGAAGGCGTTCGCGGAGAAGCGCAAGCCGGTCTGGCAAGGCAGATAGAAGAAGGCAGATAGAAGAAGGCAGATAGAAGAAGGCAGATAGAAGGGGTCAGGGCTTGCTGACGCCTTCGAAGATCAGCAGCTCCGTACGTTCGGCCAATTCAAGCACCGCGTCCCTGTTTTCCAGCCTGAACCACTCGATCGTCCAGTTCAGGGCACCGATCACGAACATGCGCAACGGCACCACCTCCATGTCGGCCCGGATCTCGCCGGCGCGTCGCGCATCGATGAACAATTGGTCCCAATATTCGGCGTAGGCTCGCCGCAGCGGCCGATGCGGCTTCTTCAGGTGCTCCGGCAATTGCCCGTAGATGCGGATGTTGGCCGAGGTGAAGTCGCTGGTCTCGAGCAGGGCGACAAGATGAGCCTCGATCGCGAGGCCGATCCTGCGCCGGTGCGACACCTTGCCGGCTCGTTCGACAGCGTTCTTCACGCTCTCGAAGACGTGACGAAGGCCGCGGTCCAGCACCTCATTGAGGATCTCCTCCTTGGAATCGAAGTGGTAGTAGATGCTTCCGGCCTTGATTTTCGCCTTCGCGGCGATCTGGCGCAGCGTCGTGGCCGAAAATCCCTGACGGCGAAATAGCTGCGCCGCGGACTTCAGAATCAGGTCTCGAGACCGTTCCGACTTCAGCTGTGCGGGGGCGTCCTCCACCTCGGTATTGCGTTTATTCGCAACCGAAGTGGCCTTGGAGCGACGCGCCGCCGCCCCAGGACGGGACCCGTCACGAGAACGCGTGGATGACCGAATTGCCCTCATTCCTGCCTGAAGCTCGTTATCGAAAGTTTGCTGTGCCGGCCTGTGTTGGCGATGAATCCCGTTGCCGCTCGAGGCAGATTTGGCAGATCGTCTACATATTTCAATGATGGACAGATTCCTAGAGGGCGATCGCGAGCAGGCCTTACCGGCACACACCTCAGCCCTTTCCAAGGGCTCGTTGTCGTCATCGACGGGGCGACACGAAACATCGCGGGCCGATCCGGCCGAGCAGGGCACCGGCACCCCGATGGATGCTGATCAGCAGAGGGATCCCGAGTGGAGCGACGCAGGCTTTTGGGGTCTGGATGCGACAGAAGCCGCTTCTGATGGGTTGGGGCCTTCGCGTCATCTGGCTGCCAAGTCCGTCCAATTTGGCCTTGCGGGCCCCTTAGGATGTGAGGCGGGGGCAGCGGCGCCGTCGAGGTCGCGGACCTGAGCGCAACAGGTCGCTACCGAACGTAACGCCGTGGCCGACAGCTAGCTAGCGAGCTCGTGTTGATAGCGCCTCTCAATGTTGACGGTATCAGGCGGAAATCGAGAGAAGCGAAGCGGTGGCCGTTCACACCGAGCGGACGTCTACTTCGTCGGTTGACTCCGATAGTTGCCGAAGCAGCGATTCCTCCGAGCGAAACAGATTTACCTGTGAATTCAAGACCGAAAAATTGGGCCGGGTATACCTTCGGGATTTTGCCGCCGGCTTTGAGGATTTGTACTTGCAAATCAACGCGGAGACGGCGTCATAGATGATTGAGTGGGAGTAGTGGGACCGGCTGGAATGGCGCAGTTTGGAGTAGCTTTGTCTACTTATTCTCAGCTCCTTCGCATTGAGTATTTATCGATGTGGTGAGCTTGGCTTATCGCAGCAGAAGTGCCACATCCATTGTACCGTTAATGACAGAGCATCGCAGCGTGCTCGATCGTAAAGAAGGGCCAAGTGCTTAAGGCTAGCTGGGCATCGGCGGGTTTTGGCGCGAAGCGGACATTCGGCTCGATGCGCATGCCTCGGAAGGGCCAACAGCGGAAGTCAGTTACTGGCCGGGAATGAAAATGCCACCAACTGAAGGCTGCCTCAATGCAGCTTGTGGGCTAGTTTTCTGATGATCTCGCGAAGCTTGGCGGCGTCATCCTCGATGACGCGCCGCGCCTCGTCCAAGCGAGACGGCTTGGCTCCTATCCTCAGAGGGTTTGCTGGAATCGCGCACGGCCCGATAGTAGGTCTGCCCCGGAAGCCGATATTGTTTGAGATAGATCAAGAGAGAGGCCGCCAACAGCTCAGGTTAAGAGATGCGCGCAATACCCCTCACTGTTTGCGCGGGCAGCTCCTCTGCTGCATCTGAACGGTGCGGATACATTCGACGCGTTGGGCTAGTTCGTCGTAGCTGTGTGCGACCTTGCGCTGCGCGTCCTTTTGCCTATGGCTCGGCATTGTCCGCTTTGGTCCGAAACTCCTCCGCTCGCATCGGCCAATATCTGACGCGCCGCTGGCTTTCTTCTTGAAGTCTGTCCACACTAGTGTATTGTCTCAAGCATCGATACTGGCCGAACAACTGTTCCGCTTTCGCCTCAGATCCTGACGGCGCGCACGTTTCAGACATTCTCCATCATCGACTAACCGGACGGCAGGCGGCGACTCGCGCGCCAGGTCCTGCGCGCATAACAAGGGAAACCTGATGAACACCGGTACAGTGAAGTGGTTTAATACCCAAAAGGGCTTCGGCTTTATCCAGCATCCAACGGCACCAACGACGTCTTTGTTCACATCAGCGCGGTCGAACGCGCCGGTATGGGAACTCTGACGGAAGGTCAGACGCTATCTTACGACGTCGTCGCAGACCGTCGTGCTGGCAAGTCTGCTGCCGAAAATCTTCGTGCTGCTTAACTAAGAGCACGACAGACCTGTCGCTCTAGCCACGGATGTACTGGCAGAGCTTGTGGTCCTGCCCCGCTCCCGAGTTATCGGGGCGGGGTTTTTCATTCGAGCAGGTAGAAATCGAAAAAGCGGCTGTCGCTGCGGCTTCCTTGGACGGTTGCGCCTGTAGCCGATGACTACGCCAGCATGTTCACTAGCCGCATCGGGAACGTGATTCCTCACTGCAAAGCAGGAGACTCAATGAGCATCGTTAAACGTCACCTAGCCGAGCAAGAAGAACGCTTAGTCCTGATCGAGGAAATCTGTATCGATACAGGAGCGCTTGTCTTGGACACTGCCACAGACGAAGTCTACTTCTCCGCGGACGAAGCGGCTTACAAGAACGCATACGTCATGGTATTCCAAGCCTGGGCGAAGGGCACGATCAAGGGCACCGCGGAACAGATATTCGAGGCCACAAAATCCATTCTCGAAGACTAAGCAAGACCGCCGATAGACCCGAAAACGCGAGAAAGCAAATATGCCATACGCTTATAAGCTAAATGAAGAGGTTCGGCACCACGCTCAAGGTCCCCAAGGACGCGCCGCAACTGAACTGCCAAGGATCTACACAATCGTACAGTGCATGCCGATAGAGTCCGATGGACGCGTAAGATATCGCATCAAGTCCACGTCCGAGAACATTGAACGTGTCGTTACGGAAGATCAGCTTTCTTATTTTCACTGATCTCCGCATCCCGAAGCGCTCATCAGACAGTGCCCGGAGCAGCAGGAGGAAAAATGTCAGACCGGCGCGAGCTATACCGGAGCCCAAGCGGGGACGCTTGGTTCATCGCACGCGAGCCCACAAATGGCTACGCTTTCGTCATCCACCAGCCCAATGCGCCCTCTGGTGGCCGGCTATCTCACATCGAACTGGGCGAGTTCTTGCGTGACGGAAAGGGACCCGAACAGCAAGCATTGTTGCGATTGATCGGAACGCTGGTCGAGGTCCCGCCGTTTGCGTAGGATCCTTACACTCTTCGATCATAGCCAACTCTGACGGCCCACTCTTCAAGGCTGCCGCCGAATTGAAAGCGAGCTTTGTAGGTCGACACGTTGGGCTAAGGGTCGCGGAATCGTCCACGGGTCACAAGCGTTCAGCACCATGCTTGCCGCGAGAGAGTCTCGGCCGCCCGCGAGAATAGCGCTTGGTTGAGGGAGCTGGAATAGTACAAGTGAGTCCAGATCTTCAGCGCACGCCAGAAGCACCGAACGCACGCCTGAAGGGGTCATTCAGTGACTTCGCGTAACCCTGTGACCGGAGCCAAGCGATCCGACGCTCTCCATTCATCCAATCGTCAATTTCGGCTTTGCTCCTGAAGCCCGTAATCTCTCGCGCTTCTGCGCCCGGGTAGCACTCGCCGCAACCGAAAATGTAGACCGGCGTTGTGCTCTGCCGACGAAGACCAGCAATCCGCGAGAGCGTCAGTCAATCGAATTTTCCTTTAGCGCTTGATCGAGCGCCTCGACCAGCAGATCGCCATGCTCCATGCCGAATGTCAGGGGCGGACGAATCTTCAGCACATTTGCGCCGGGACCTGCCGTGCTGATCAGAACATGCCGTCTGCGCATTGCATTGACCAGTTTCGTCGTCTCACCCGCGGCGGCCGAGCCGCCGCGGCGGAGCTCGACACCGATGAAGAGACCAGCACCTCGAACCTCCGCCACGAGTTCATGCCGCGCGCGGAGCGCGGTGAGCCGCTCGCGCAAATAAGTGCCGGTGCGCCTGGCGTTCTCGACCAGGCTTTTTAATGCCCTAGCCTAGCGCTAAGGACGCGTCGCGCCATTCATATCGCGGGATGTTCGGTATCGTGCTTTTCATCCCATCGTTGGCGCCACATATTCCGCGCCGGTCCGAGCAATGCTGGTCGGCCAGCGTGTCGTGATTGAATCATCCTATCAACTGGATGTTGCGCCTCGAGGGACAAGGCTTGCTACCGGACGGCGAGAGATAGTGGACAAAGGCAAGTTTCGGCGCACTGCCAGGACGCCGAATTCCAAGGTAGTTGTCCTTCGACAAAGAAACAGGGATACCGCAATAACGGGTGTCGCGATGTGGCGGGTCCGAGACTTGACGCCCCGATCGACCGTCAGAGTATCAATGCTCCCGATCTGTGCGGCGACGTGTGCACCGGGAGATCAAGAAAAATCTCATGACAGCCAACGTGAACAGGCCTTTCGAACTAGGATAGAGCCGCGTCAGGTTGGCGGACGTGCACGACAAAAATTCCCGAGGGGAGGGGCTAGGCGAGTGCCGTCGAGCAGTCTCAGTTGTCGGAGGTGGAAAGCGCCACCTCTTTACCGCGCATTCGCGCAGCCCCGCTGATCCAACTAAGAACGAAAATCTCTCGCAGAGTGGGTTGGCAGCGCTCCCGCGCTACTTCTTCCCAACGTCCCTACACCAGGCGAAAAGGCCCTCGCCGGCGCGCGTTGTGTTAGCTGAGAACATCACCGGGGGCCCGGCGTCTCGCCGTAATGGAGTTGAAGAACTGCGCGAGAAGCCCTCAGCGGTCTGCTCCCGGCTTGGTCGTCTGATCGTCGCGGTCGGGGTGATGAAGACGAACGTACACGCCGACAACGGGTATTTTTCCTGCAGGAGACGCACCGCCTCCGCTGCCGAACCCGCAGTCACATGCACTTGGAGCACGCTCCGATCGGCCTCGTTCTGAAGGGCCACCACAACGGCCGGCATGAGGCTCCTGCCATTCCCCGGATAGGACTCCGGGTATCTCTTGAACAGCATGTGCCGTGCCAAATTCTATGTGCCGGATTGGGACCACCGGGATCCGCACAAATGGCGGGTACTCGAGCGCATCGCAATCGGTCCGGGCCAATGATCGGGATGGCCGCGCTCCCGGTCGCGACCGCTGAGCTCGTTGCTGATCTCGCGGCCACCAGCCGGGGCCTTGCCGCTCGGTATGTGGCTCAAATGAATATTGCAAATGCAATTAAAAATGGCTGCGAGAGTACCGTCGAAGCGGGTCGTTCAACGATTTTCGGAGAAAATTTGGGTGTTGTGATGCCGACTGCGCTGCCGCATGTCGTCGAACTCGGAATATAACTTGCAAATACAAGTAACAGCCGCTAGCATTTCTCAACGACTGGCCGCATGGGGGTGCAATGGCGACGACGGGCGAGACGGCGTGCGATTTGATCTTCCGCGAGGCGACTGTGATCGACGGCAGCGGCGCGCCGCGCTTTGTTGCCGACGTCGCGGTGAAGAGGGATCGGATCGCCGCCATTGGCGATTTCGCCGGCGTAACTGCGCACGAGGTAGTCGAGGCGCGTGGCCTTGTGCTGGCGCCGGGTTTCATCGACACCCACAGCCACGACGATGGTGCCGTGTTGGCGATGCCGGGCATGGAGATCAAGGTCTCCCAAGGCGTCACCAGCGTCGTGAACGGCAATTGCGGGGTCAGCCTCGCGCCGCTTGCCATCGATGGTCCGCCGCCGCCGCCGGTCTCGACCCTCGGGGGACCCGAGGACTTCGCGTTTCCGACCATGGCGGCCTATCTGGAGCGTCTCGCTGCGTGTCCGCCCGCGGTGAATACCGCAAGTTTGGTCGGACATTCGACGTTGCGAGTGGGGGCGATGAGCGACCTCAAGCGCGAAGCCAATGCCGAGGAACTGGAGGTGATGCGCGAGCGTCTGCGCGAGGCGATGGCGGCGGGCGCAATCGGCCTCTCCAGTGGCGTATTCTATCCGCCGAGCCAGGCCGCAACGATCGCGGAGACCGTAGAGCTCGCGCGCATCGCCGGGGAGGCGGGGGGCATCTATACGTCTCATGTCCGCGACGAGAGCGATGCCATAGTGCCATCGCTTCAGGAGGCCATCACGGTCGGCGCCGCCGCCGGCGCGCCGGTGGTGATCTCACACCACAAGGTTGCGGGTGTGAAGAATTTTGGCCGCTCACGGGAGACGTTGGCGCTGCTCGACAAAGCCAATGCGACGCACGAGGTTGGTTTCGACGCCTATCCGTACACCGCGGCGTCGAGCTGGCTGACGCCTGACTATCTGTGCCTATGCAGCCGCGTCACCGTGACATGGTCTAAGACCTATCCGGAGATGAAGGGGCGCGACATCGCCGCGATCGCGCGGGAATGGGGCTGCGACGACGAGGAGGCGGCGCGTCGGCTGCAGCCGGGCGGCGCAGTGTACTTCCTGATGGACGAGGCGGATGTGCGCCGCATCGTCTCCCATCCCCGTGCGATGATCGGGTCCGACGGCCTGCCCAACGATATGCATCCGCACCCGCGGCTGTGGGGCACGTTCCCGCGCGTGCTTGGCCACTACGTGCGCGACGAAAAGCTGTTCGGTCTCGAAGAGGCGATACGGCGCATGACGAGCCTGCCTGCGTCGACATTCGGCTTCGCCGAGCGCGGCCTGGTGAAGCATGGCGCCTTTGCCGACCTCGTGCTGTTCGATCCGGATATCGTGATCGATACAGCCACCTTCGAGCAGCCGGTCCAGGCCGCGCGCGGCATCGAACTTGTGCTGGTCAACGGCGTGCCGGTATGGCGCGACGGCGCGTCGACCGGCGCGCGCCCCGGCCGAGTGTTGCGGCGTCAATCGATGCGCGTGGCTTAGGGCGCGCATTGCGACGCCGGCGGGATTGATCAGAGGAGGACCGTGTTGGGTCGCGAATTCACCAAAATTGACATGAGCTTCGACCGGATTCCCTACGACTGGGAAAGCCGCAAGGCGTGGCTCGACATTCCGTTTCCGATCGAGGAATACGAAGCGCGCGTTGCCCGGGTTCGGCAGGCGATGCGACAGGCTGATCTCGATGTGCTCCTGATCCACGGCGGACCAGGCTGGCTCAACGGCGACGTGCGTTGGATCTCGAACTTTCTGTCGCAGATCGGCAATACCGTTGTTGTGTTGCCAAGCGACGGCTCGCTGATGCTGACGACTGATTCGATCCTGCACTCGGCGCCGATGCACTCCTTCGTGCATCAGACGTGGATCCGCGACGTTCGCCCTGGTCATCTGCCGGGAACGGTCAAGGATCCGGTCGGCATTGGTCGCCACGTCTGTGATGTCCTCGCCGAGCGCAAGCTGGACACCGCTCGCATAGGTCTTGTCGGCGAGCGGTTCTTTCCGGGCGTGATCCTGAATGAAATCCGCCAGCGTTTTCCCTCGGCAACATTTTCCTCGGGCTTGCTGCCATATTGGTCGGTGAAGCAGATCAAGTCGCAGCGCGAGATCGCCGTCATCGAGCAGGCCGGGCGGGCGACCGCCGCCGGTCTCGAGGCCGCGATGGATCTTGTACGGCCCGGCGTCACCGAGCTCGAATTGTCCGCCGCGGCGCACGGTGCCATGGCCGGGCTCGCGGATTGGGTGGGGCACTGTATGGTTGCCACCGGCCCGCGCTCGGGGCTCAAGCACCTCTATCCGACCGAGCGCAAGCTCGAGCACGGTGACATGGTGTTCCTCGACATGGGCGTGCATCTGCAGGGTTACTTCACCGACACCGCCCGCACCTTGTGTGCGGGCGTAGCTGGTGACCGGCAGCGTCGGGTGTTGCAGTGTGGTCTCGACATGTTCGAGGCCGTGGTCGCCGCAGCGAAGCCAGGCGTCGTGATCGCCGAATTGCAGGACATTGCCCAGGGCATCGCCGAGGACGCCGGCCTCGGCGAACACTATTGGCCGAGCGGCTTCGGCCATGGCATCGGCACCAACGTCGCCGAGTTGCCGAGCCTGCACTGGAAGAGCGATGCCGTGCTGCAAGCGGGGCAGGTGTTTGCGCTCGAGCCGATGATCGTGATCCATGGCTTCGGCTGCGGCGTAGTCGAAGACCAGGTCTTGATCACCGAGACCGGCGCCCGCTCGTTGACGCCGGCGAAGAAGAAGGTGTGGTGATGAGGAATTCTGGCTCGCCGCGCGACCCGCGGCAAAGCATCAATGCCGGTCTGATTGGCGTGCCGGGCGGCGCGCTGAAGCTCACGACTCCGGCGCTCGTCATCGATCTCGCTGCGATGCGCGAGAATCTCCGGCGCATGATGCGGCAATGCCGGGATGCCGGCATGGCTCTGCGGCCGCACGGCAAGACTCACAAGTGCAGTGCGATCGCGCGCGAGCAGATTGCGGCTGGTGCCGTCGGTATCTGCGCGACCACGGGGCGGGAGGCGATCGCCTACGCGCAAGCGCGCCTTCCCGGCCTCCTGGTCACGACGCCGATTGTTCAACGCGCCCATATTGAGACGCTGGCGGCACTGCATCGCACGGGGGCCGACATAACGCTGGTCTTCGACACCATCCAGAACATCACCGAATGGGAAGTCGCACTTACGGGCGCCGAGCGTGCGATGCCGGCCTTCGTCGATCTCGATCTCGGCATGGAGCGCACCGGCGTGGCTTCGGTTGCCGCCGCCGTCGAGCTTGCGCAACGGTTGCGCCAATCGTCGGCGCTAGCCTATGCCGGGCTGCAAGGCTATTCGGGCCGCGTGCAGCACATTCTCCCTTTCGCCGAACGCCGCCGGGTCTATCTCGGGCAGATTGAGCGGCTGCGGCACACGCTGGCGGCGCTCATGGCCGCCGGTCTTCAGCCGCCGGTCGTCAGTGGCGGCGGCACCGGCACCTTCGCCATCGACGTTGAGCACGGGCTCTACACCGAGAGCCAGGCCGGCTCTTATGCGCTCATGGATGTCGACTACGACGTAGTCGAACTGTTTCCCGACCGTGCCAACCCGTACCGCTTTGCATTGTACTTGCGCACCTCGGTGGTCAGCGCCAACCAGCCGCATCACGTCAGCATCAATGCGGGATTCAAGAGCCTGTCCACCGACGGGCCTTTGCCCCGGGTGCGGTCTGGGCACTGGCCGGGGGCGACCTACGATTTCTTTGGCGACGAGTTCGGTTTGATCGCTGTCGCAGAGCGTATCAAGCGTCCGGCGGTGGGCGACCTGGTGGATATCGAGGTCTCACACTGCGATCCGACCATCAACCTGCACGACTACGTCCATGTGCTCGACGGCGACACGGTCGTCGACATCTGGCCGGTGGACGCGCGCGGCGTGCTCTAGGCGCGACAAGGCTGGCGCCGTCCGGTCCCAACGGCGGATGCCCCCGCCGTGACCGCGGCGGCGCCACTCAGCGGGTGGTGCAGCACAGGCAGCATTCGACGGGGAGGTCGCACAATGATCGTCATCACGCGCCAGATTCGCGCGGCACGTTCGCTGTTGGGTTGGGAGCAGTACGAGCTCGCCGTCCAGTCCGGCGTCGCCATATCAACGGTGCGCCGGCTTGAGGGGTCGAAGCGCGCGGTCAATGTGCAATCCGACACGATCGAGAAGATCCGGCTCGCATGCGAGCGGGCCGGCATCGAGTTCATCGGCCTGCCGAATCCCGGTGTGCGTTTGCGTACCGGCGACCGAGCGCTGCCGGCCGACTTGCAGCAGGTGGTCATCTGCAGCTTCGCAATGCATGCAAGCGCGCTCTAACGGCACGCAGAACACGCGACGCGATGAATGCGAGATACAACGCGTGAGATCCCTGTCACCGCGCCGAAACACTCGATGATCAATGTCGATTCTAGAGATGTTTTATAATTGAAATAATTTCGTCGACCGCCTTTCATCGTCATGCGTGCTCGGCAGTGGCTGTCACTGACCACCTGCGGTAGCACGACTCAACAAAACGAGGAGGGCCAATGAGAGCAGTGAAGATCGGCATCGCCGTCGCGGGAGTCATTGCCGCGACGCCGGCGAGCGCCTACGAGTTCGGTTATTCAGGATACGCCTCGCTGCCAGGCGTCACTGTGGGAGGCGCGACCGCCGGTGCGCCGCCGCCGGGCGTCTACATGTTCAATCAGGTCGGTGTGACAGTCGCCAACATCGTTGGCCCAGGCGCGCCAAACATCAACGGCAACGCGACCCCGGTCCACGTCTCGGGCGCTGCCACCGGGCTGTTGTGGGTGCCGGGCTGGACGTTACTTGGGGCGACTTATGATGCGGTCATCGTGCAGCCGTGGTTTGCGGTCGATGTCGGCAATCCCGTCGATGCGCATCCCGTCGGCTTCCACAACACCTACTTCGTACCAGCCGAGCTGAGCTGGAAACTTGGCGACAGCGGTTTTTTCGCCAAGGCGGGCTTCGGCTTCAACGCGCCCAACGGCAACATCTCAGGCGCCAACGGTCTTGCCGGTATCGGCAATCCGTGGTGGACGTTCCAGCCAGAGTTCATTGTGTCCTATCTGAAGGATGGCTGGAACTTCACCGCCAACGTGTCGCGTGAGATCAACACCAAAAACTCAATCACCGACTATCACACCGGCGACATTGTGCATGCCGAGTTCACTGCCACCAAGGCGATCGATCGGTGGACGGTTGGCCCGGTTGCCTTCTATGTCGGGCAGGTGACCAACGATACGTCCAGTGCGTTCTACAAGGGCGCCATCAACTCCAACAGGTATGACGTCTGGGCCGTCGGGGGCCTGGTCGGCTACAACTTCGGCCCTGCCCAAATCACGGTGTGGGCGCTCGACCGGGTGTCCGCAACGACGTCGGGCGGAACGGCCGGCCCGCCGGGAGTGGATACCGCTGCGATCTCGAAAGGCTACACGGTTTACGGACAGCTCAGCTTCCGCCTGTGGGGGCCCGACGAGAGTGCCGCGCCGTCACGGTTGCCGCTCGTCCGCAAATAACCATCGTCCGGCGCATGCCGCGAACGATCGCGGCTGCGCCGGCACAATCCTGCTCATCACCCGAGGACATCAACATGCTTTCCGAGACATTTGGCATCACGCCGGGCAACGCCGGCCTCGACAACATTTCCTGGAACATCCTTGGCCAGACCTATGTGCCGAAGCAGTTCACGGACCGTTCATTCGCTTGGCATGCGACACTGCCGCCCGGGGCTTTCGTGCCACCGCACATTCATCCGACCCAGGACGAGTATCTGTATCTGCTGGAGGGGCGGCTCGATGTCCTGCTCAATGGCGCGGAGGCGGTTGCGGCGACCGGAGATGTTGTCCGCCTGCCCATGGGGCTTCCCCACGGCATCTTCAACAGGTCCTCCGGCGTCGCCAAGGTGCTGTTCTGGGTGTCTCCGTCGCGGCGCTTGTTCGATCTGTTCAAAGGCCTCCATAACCTCACCGATCCCGATGCGGTCGTGGCGCTATCAGCGCAGCACGAGGTCAATTTCCTCCCGCCTGCGTCGTGATGGCGGGCGAGGCATGCGGCTACCGAGATCACAAGGAGAGGAACGTTACCGATGAGAACCTTTCGGGCTGGCGACTGGGGTTTCCTGGCGCTCCTGATGCTGGCCTCCTGCCTCAATTTCCTCGATCGGCAGATCTTCTCGATCCTCATTCCGGCAATGAAGGCCGAATTGAATCTGTCAGATACCGAACTCGGCGCGCTGTCGGGGCTTGCCTTTGCGCTGTTCTATTCGGTGCTCGGCATGCCGATCGCGCGGCTTGCCGATCGCACTGATCGTGGCCGCGTGCTTGCGGCGGCTGTTGCATTGTGGAGTGCGATGACCATGCTGTGCGCAGCCGTATCCGGCTTCTGGCAACTTGCGCTCGCGCGCATGATGGTCGGTGTCGGCGAAGCGGGCGGCACGCCGCCCTCGCACGCGCTGCTTGCCGAGCGGTTCGCGCCCGAGCAGCGCTCGATGGCGATGTCGCTGGTGGCGCTTGGCGTGCCACTCGGCATCCTGTCGGGGTTATTGCTCGGCGGCTTCGCCGCCCAGGCCCTCGGGTGGCGCTGGGCCTTCGTTCTCGCCGGGCTGCCGGGCCTCGTGCTCTCGCCGCTACTGCTGTACTGCGTGCGTGATCGACGCCGCTTCGACGGACGGTGGGGCGGGGCCGACACGGACGTCGGGGTCGTCTGTACCTTGCGTGCCCTTTGGTCGATAGCAAGTTACCGCTACCTGTTGGTGGGGGCGGTTCTGTTTGCGCTCTCCAGCTATGGCCTTACGCAGTGGCTGCCTTCGTTCCTCGTGCGCAGCCACGGCTTCGACATTCGCGGCGCGGGCCTTGTGCTTGCTCTGCTGCTTGGTGTCGTCGGCGGCCTCGGGACATTCAGCGGCGGTCTCGTCGCGGATCGGCTGGTGAAATTCGACCGGCGTTGGGCGTTTTGGTGTCCGGCCGTGTCGATCGTCCTGTTTGCACCGTGTCTCGTCGCCGCGATGCTGGCGAGCTCAACGTCGGCCTTTCTGCTGATCGCGGCCATTCCAGTCTTCCTGAACTTCACGACGATTGGCCCGACCTACGCGATGGTGCAGCAGTTCGCTGCGCCTCAGCAACGCGCGATCGCCGCGGCCTTCACCCTGCTTGTGATCAACCTGTTCGGGCTTGGCGTTGGCCCGCTCGCAGTCGGTCTGATCGCAGACCTGCTGTCGCCCAAGGGCGAAACAGACGCGCTGCGTCATGCGATCATCATCGTTTCCGCCGGAGGCGGCCTGCTCTCGGGCGTCGCCTTTCTCAAAGCGGGACGTTTGCTCGGGCGTGGCGAGGCGGGCATGGCGGCGCTGCAACGCGCGTAACGCCCACGCGCCGCTATGGTTGTTTGCCCGTGCGCCGCTGTCGCAATAGGTCGAACACGGTCGACCTCGGGTAGGGGCCAACGTCGGGACGTTCGCCGAAATGCATCACTGAGGTATGCTCGTCGAACGAAGGCCAGTGCAGAGCGGCGCCGCCATTGGGGTCGCCGGCGCGGGCGAAATTGATCCAGTAATCCTGCATCGACTGCGATAGCGCCGCGTCGGTGGCGTCGTAACCGCCGTCGCCTTGCGGCAGGCCGAACACGTAAGGGATTTCGTAGGTGTGATTGGCGCGTCGGTCCGCGGCGCGATTTTTCGGCGCCACCCGGCGGAAGTGGTAGACGTAGCACCGCCGTCCCAGCGCGCGCAGCTGCGCGGCCATTTGATAGGCGCGCTCGACGAAGAAGAAGTCAGCGAGCAGGTTGCGCATACCTTCGCGGGCGCCGGCACGGGTAAGCGGTGAGGTCTCGCGAAATACCTTGCGGGCGCCCAGCCCGAGCACTCCGAGCGACATGCCGAAATACTTCATCCGCTCCGCGCCGAAGGCGTTGGCGAAGAAAATACCCTCGTTGGCATTGGTACCGAGCAGCACTGGCACTTCGGCGATACCGGCCGAGATATCGCTGGTGTCACTGCGCGGCAGCAGCGCGGTCGGCGTCGGCCACCAGCGCAGACCGCGCTCAGTCTCGCGGAACTTGAATGCCATGGTTTCGATCAGCTTGCTGCCGGGCATGTCCCGCATCTCGGCCAGGGAACGGGCTCCGAGCGCCTTTTGATACGCGAGACCTACGCGCAGCTTCGTTTCCAGTGTCGGCTCTGCAGCCTCGCCGAGCGCCGACGATCCGAATCCGCCGCTCTGCAAGATGGCACGGTGGAACAGCCCACGGCCCGCCGGCATCTCCATCAGACAGCGTACCGCTGCGGCGCCGGCGGACTCGCCGAAGATCGTGACATTGCCGGGATCGCCGCCGAATGAAGCGATATTGGTCTTGACCCAGCGCAGCGCGCCGAGCTGGTCGAGCAGGCCATAGTTGTTGGTAGCTCCGGCAAGGTCAGCCGCCGCGAGCTCCGGGTGGGCGAGAAAGCCGAGCGGTCCGAGCCGGTAGTTGAGCGTGACCAGCACGACGCCGCGCGCTGCAAACTGCGTGCCGTCATACCCGCTTTCGCTTCCCGAGCCGCTGAAGAAGCCCCCGCCGTGGATCCAGACCATCACCGGCGTGGCGGCTCGCGGCCGCGCTGGCGCCCAAACGTTGAGATAGAGGCAGTCTTCGCTGGTTGTGGAGGCACGCTCCGGCGAAATGGTTAGCTCCTGCGGCAGCGCCGGCTGCAGGCTTGCGGAGCCAAAGGCGCCGGCGTCACGCACGCCGGTCCATGGGTCGACCGGTTGCGGTGCGAGCCACCGTCGCACGCCGATAGGCGCCTGTGCGTAGGGAATGCCAAGGAACGAACGCACGGCGCCTTGATGCAGCCCGCGGAGCGCGCCCGTGGGAGTTTCGACAACACTCAAGTCCATCATTCGACCACCAGGAGTGCCCCGGCTTCCTCGTCCACCTCGCTGAGGTCGGTGGCGCGTGCAAGGCCACGATGGATTGTTCCGAGACCGAGGCACATCAGCTGCGCCGCGCCCTCGGGCAGGTCCTGGCAGGCGATCCGATTGACGCGGTCGGCGATTGGCCAGAGTTTGTCGAACAGTTCTCTACCTTTCTTCGACAGGCTCAGGCGCATAATGCGCATGTCCTGGTGGTCGGCGGTGCGTTCGATCCAGCCGGCGCGGATCATCTGCTCCATGGAGCGCGAAAGCGTGGTCGGATCGATGGTGGCGTATTCGGCGACCTCGGTCATCGTGATTCCCGGTCGCACTTGCACCGCGAGAACGACGCGCCATTCGGGCACTCGCACGCCGAGAGGCCGGAACTCGCGGGCCAGCAACCGATCGCGCCGACCCATGATCTGGGTGATCCAGAAAAAAACGTGACTATGTGCAACCGGCGCCGGCGGCGATTGCGGCTGGCCGTCGTCGAGTCCATTAAGTGGCGGTAGCGCGTCGATTGCGCTCGCAGCATCGGCTGCGGGCAGGCGACGAACCGATTTTTCCCTTGGCATCCCGCCGTCCCCGTCTTGTTCAGTCTCAAGATCGGAAGATGGCAAATATAACTTGCAAATGCAATAAAAATGCTAACTCTGCTGGTCGCTGCCTTTTTGATCATGTCATCGAGATACTCCGAAAAGCCGGCGCGCAGATCATGCATGTGCTGCGATCGAAGTCCCGTGATCTTCGGTTGTCATGGCGATATAACTTGTGATCACAAGAAAGTTGCCCATGCCGTTCGGGAATCCTCGATATCTCGGCAATGGAAGTACGACTTGCTACCTCGTCTTGCCGGCTGCGAAGACCGTTTGTCCGCCGACGATTGTTCTGAGCACCTGGATTTTAGGCAAGTTGTCGACCGGCACTTCAAACGGATCTTCGTCCATGATGGCGAAATCAGCATGGCTATCCACTTCGATCGAACCGATGCCATCCCATCCGAGAACCTCGGCGGCGTCCTTGGTGAACATCCCGATCGCTTCGGCGCGGCTGATCGGCTGGGTGCGGTGCAGGTTCTTTCTACCGGATCCGGCAAGCTCGCAGGTCTCGGCGAGCTGGATCTGTTCCAACACGCTCTTGGGGCCCCAATCAGTTCCGCCGCCGACCTTGATTCCATGATCGAGCAGGCGCCGGAGCGGAACCAGATCGTTCAGAGCATGCTCGCCGATCCGCTCGCAATACAGATCTCCCTTGCCCCAGTGAAATCCCTTGCTGGTGGTGCAGCACATTCCGTATTTCGACATGTTGCGGGCGCTGTTTTCGTTCACCAGGATGGCATGCTGGACGATCCATCGCTTCAGGGCCACGGCTTCCTGTACGCCGAGCTTGTTGATGGTGCTGAAGAAGTCATCGAAATCCGGCGGGGTCGCCAGCAGCGCGCTCAGCCGCACGCCTGTTTCGGCGCAATAGCGCACGACCGTCTCTTCCACGCGGCGGGGCAGAAATTCCAGCCCATAGGTCTCGCCGCCGAACGGAGCCTTAATCGGCTCATACATGCGGAGGAAGCCAGGATTGCAGGGGCCCGTTCGACACAGCAGAACTCCCTCGATTCGCAACCAATCGTCGGTGAGCGTCGTCGATGCCCGCATGAAGTCGATCAGATCGCGGATCTGCGTGTCCGAGGGCTGGAAGTGAACGTTGAAGGCCTGGTCGGCAACGTCGAGTCCGGCGAGGACGCGGCATGTCAGCTTGCCGTCCCGACGGAGCGCCTGGTACGCGGCGAGTTGGTCGGGAGTCATCGCGTGAATCTCGAAAATGCTGGTCACGCCGATGCTATTCATCTCCGCCATTCCGGCCTGTGCGGCCACCGGCCAGAGCGCGGGCGGTGGCGGCGGGAGCTTGCTCAGGATCTGAAGCCACAACGGATCGCGCGTGTAATAGTTCGTGACGGCGCCCCGGAGAATCCCGGTCACACGATCTTCGGAATCTCGATCGATCCAGACGTCGCACACGCGTCTCGGAAGCACTTCGGAAATGCCGAGCTGACCAAGCGCCAAGCTGTTGAATGCGACCATGTTCGGCTGTTTGGGCGCATAGGCCTGAATGAACACCGGATGCTTGTCGGTCGCCTGGTCGAGCTGCCAACGGTTGGGAAGCGTACCTTCGGGCAGGTCGCGGTAGGACCGGCGGATGTAATAGTGAGCTTCGCCGACCGGCGTGCAGAAGATCCATTCTCCGGGCGGAGTCGACGCCGCGCAAGCTCTTATTCGCGCGATGATATCGTCGTGGGACTGCGCATCGCTCAGATCGACTGCGGCGATCGTCAGGGCCGCGAAATGCATGGCATGCGGGTGGGTATCGATGAACCCCGGCAGAATTGTCGCCCCCTCAACATCGATACGATCAATGTTGGGCTTCGCCACCTTCTCCAGATCGGCAAGTGTGCCGACGGCCGCTACTTTTCCGTCGCGGACGAAGATGGCTTCCTGGGGCGGCGTCCGAAAATCACAGGTCTGGACCCGCCCGCCATGCATCAGGAATGTGTTTGAATGATTATTCGACATGTTGTCCTCCGTTTCCGAAGTCTCGGGCGAACGAGACGTTTTGACGAAACTGCCGGAGCGCCACATGGTTGCCAATCGTCCTTCGGAGTGACGATTGTGCGGTACGAGCGTGCTTTGACGATTGGATGCGGGGGAGGGGAATGATCATGACCTTTGGGGATGTGAACAGGCGCGCGTCATCGGGAATAACGGAGGAGGCCCACGTCGCCTCGCAGCTCGGCTCAGTTCGTGTGCTCGCTGAAGCGTTGACTTTCTTCGAGCGAACGCTGCCAATTTCGAGCAGTTGTTTCTATTGGATTAATGCGGAGTCCCATGCTGTCCACCTGCAGTTACGTGAGCTGGACGCAGTTTGGCTCAACGCGTATCGAGAGGAATTTCACCGCTACGATCCGCTGCATCCGCGCCGCTGGCGCGCCGATTGCGGGCGCGTGACGAGCTTCGATGGAACGTTGAGAACCACCAACTGCGATATCAGGAACTACATCGACAACTTTCTGCTGCCGCAAAATACCCCGTACCAGGCGGAGATTTATTTCTGGCAGCGTGATCGCATGATTGCCGGCATTTCGCTGCTACGAACCAGCGATCTCGGCGCTTTCGGGGCCGACGAAATCCAGTTTATCCAATCGGTCCTGCCACTCGTCGATCTCTCGTTTTCCCTGTTGCCGGAGGCCGCGCTGCCAGACAGCATCGTTCAGAAGCTGACGCAGCGTGAGGCAGAAATCGTGACAATGGTGGCGGCCGGCGGCAGCAACAAGCTGATCTGCCGCAAGCTTGGGATTGAGCTTCCTACCGTGAAAACTCATCTGAAGAGAATCTTTCAGAAGGCCGGCGTTGGCTCGCGCACCGAACTGATCAACAAGCTCTACCTGGCCAGTCACTGATCTCGATCCGGCCGCTTTCGATGTCATCCTTGCGGGTGATGTCTTGCCTGTCAACTTGTCGCTAATCTTCACCTGAAAAGGGTTGAGGCTACGATGACAGGTACTGCGGATTGCATAGGCGATAGCGTGGTCACGACTACGGAGGCACCCCGTCGCCCTGTGCCGCCCTATCTCGCGGTGGGATTGTCGACCATCGTGACAGGCATCGGCGCACGCCGTCACATCAGGCGAAATTTGGAAACCATTGAAGAAGCCATTCACGCGGCGATTTCGGTCTGTGGGATCAATATGCCAGTGAAGCTCATCGCACTTGCGGAAGGAGCGCTGACAGGCTTCACCGACGAGATCTTCGACGTCCCTCATGTTACGGCCGCCCAAGATCTCTTCATCGACATTCCGGGTGAGGAAACCGAGCATCTGGCCCGTCTCGCCCGACACTACGGGGTCTACATCATTGCGCAGTGCAAGGCGCGGTGGCCCGAAATCATGCGCGACCGCTTCTTCAATACCCTGTTCGTGATTTCGACGGCGGGGTTGGTGATCCATAAGGCAGCAAAGAACCATGTGTGGTGCCGTGAGCGAAGCTGCACTCCGCATGACGTCTACGACCGCTGGGTCGAGCATTTCGGAAATGGCCTCGACGCGTTTTTTCCCGTGCTTCGGACGTCGGACATCGGCAATATCGGCACCATCTGCTGTTCGGATGGTGAATATCCCGAAGCCGTACGGGCGCTTACATTCAACGGGGCGGAAGTCGTTTACCGTCCGTCGGAAGCGATGCCGATGACCGGAAGCGGTTATCCCGGTGGCGGCTCCTGGATGATCCAGAATCGCGCCCATGCCGAGTTCAATTCGGTCTTTATGCTGTGTCCCAATATCGGCCCCGTCTATTTAAGTCCAAGCTCGCAGCACCCGATTGATATTGCGGGCGGCAACAGTCACATCGTCGATTATCGCGGCAACATCCTTTCGTATTCCGCGTCCTCGGCGAACACGATGACCTGCGCGGTTATCGACGTCGAGGCGCTACGGCAGTTTCGGGCGATGAACCTGAACAGCAACTGGTTGAAGGACCTGAGGACCGAGCTGTTCCGCAAGATGTACGACCGTCCGATTCATCCCTTGAACCTCTGGATGTCGGAGGACCCGGTGCATCATGCGGCGGTCGACGACATCTATCGCCGCAATATTGAGACGTTGTATCGCGATGGCGTCTGGGAGCGGCCTGCGGTCCAGCACGGTGGTGCAGCTTACCAGTCGAGTGATTCTTCGCCTCCTTGGGAGGCATGGGATAGAGCGAAGTCCTTATGGCTGCCCTGGAACTGATCCGTTTGGCGTTTGTTGGGAGCATTTTCGATGAAGCGTGCAGAGTATGCGGCGTTTGACGCGATCGGACTAGCTGAGCTCGTGCGGGCGGGCGAGGTGACGGGTGCGGAGGTTGTTTCGGCGGCGCTAGATGCCATCAATCACGTCAATCCGACCATCAAGGCGATCATCGATCCTGTGGAGCCGGCGTTGTCGTGTGGGATGGTATCAGCCGACGGCCGATTGGCAGGCGTTCCGTTCCTGCTCAAGGACCTCGGCGTGTTTCGGGCGGGTGCGCGGTCGGAGGCGGGTAGCGGCTTGTGCCGGGACTTTCGGCCACCATTCACGTCGACCCTGGTTGAGCGTTACGATCGGGCGGGGCTCATCTCGCTTGGCAGGACCAAGAGTCCGGAGTTCGGCTTCAGTCCGACCACCGAACCGCGACACCATGGGCCAGCTCACAACCCGTGGAATCTGGCTTACTCGCCTGGTGGATCGAGCGGTGGGGCTGCGGCGGCGGTCGCCGCCGGCTGTGTGCCGGTCGCTCACGCCAACGACGCGGGAGGCTCAATTCGTATCCCGGCGTCCTGTTGCGGTCTCTTCGGGTTGAAGCCGAGTAGGGGGCGTGTGCCGGTGGGACCAGCTTTTGCGGAGGCTGTCTGTGGGTTGGGTGCAGATCACGTCGTCTCGCGATCCGTGCGAGATTCGGCACTGATACTCGATCTCACACGGGGCGCGGCTTCGGGAGATCCCTATGGCATTGCAAGGACCATCTCGAGTTATCTCGGCCATATCGAGAGACCACTTGAGGAGCTTCGGATCGGTCTTTGGCGCAAACCGTGGTCGGGCGTGGAGTTGGCGCCCGACGTCGCAAAAGCTTTGCAGGCCGCGGCGAACCTCTGTACGCAGCTCGGTCACCATGTGGAATTCGTCGAGCCCGACTTCGGGGTGCCGTGGGATTCGTTTCTTGACGCGAATGCCACGATTTGGTGCACCAATCTCGCTGCTCTGATTCAGTTTTTCTCTCGCCTCATGCGCCGTCAGATCGATTCCGAACATCTGGAAGAGCAAACGCTCGTAGCATACGAGTATGGTAAGCGACGTTTGGCGACCGACATGCTTGCTGCGGCCAATGTCTTCAATGCGGTATCCCGTGCCATCGGTACGGCGTTCACGCAGTTTGATGTTCTGTTATCGCCTGTCATGACGCGGACGACGCCGCTTCTCGGCCAGTTCGTGAAATTTACCTCCGAAATGAGTGCGACCGATTGGTGCCGCTGCATATTCGATCAACTGCCGTTTACGCCGTTGTTTAACGTCACAGGAGGGACCGCAGCGTCCGTTCCGTTTGGCCAGGATCAGCACGGTCTACCCATCGGCATCCAGATCGGCGCCGACGTCGGGAATGAAGAGGTTCTGTTGAATCTTGCCCGACAATTTGAAGAAGCCGCGCCTTGGGCGGGTATGCTTCCGAAGACGCACGCAGCTCATTGACAAGATATTTGGTTCGAGGCCAGCACGTCGTTCTAAGTTGGCCTCCGGCTCGACCCCGGAGTCTGCAGGCGGGACGCCAGTAGAGTTGGTTCAAATTAGCCGGTGATGGGTTGGAGCGGGAGTTTAAATCGTTTGATCCGTTAGAAAGCCGCTTGTGCAAGACGTGTGCACCGGGAAAGCAAGAAAAATCTCATCATAGCCAAAGCGAGTAGGTGCTCCGCCCGAAAGCCGGCTGCCTCAGTTGATGAAGTCTATCGCCAGTTCCGACGTAGGGCTGATTGTCGAGTGCCGACGAGGAACCCAGCTTACGGAGGTGAAAGCGCTACTCCCCCAGTCCTTTATCGCGCTTCGCACAGCTCCGCTGGTTGAGCCGGTGAGCGTTCCAGTGGGAGTTTTCTCATTGCAGCCGTGGCCTTTTATCCGATTTGTTGCGGTAGCAGACCGGTCCGCAGCCGACCGAACTCATTCAAAATTTTGGTTGCTCTTAGAGCCACAAGGCCTCCTTCCGATAGTTGAGATCGAGCAGCAACTGGCTCGCCGGGCCTTCGTGGAACGCGGTCCCGCGTTCCAACGCGAAGACACGGTCGGCGAGGGCCAGCACCAGATCGAGATTGTGCTCGACGATTACGATCGAGATCTTCTCGCGCGACCGATCGAATACATTGAACAGATCGAGGATCACGGCCGGCGCCAGGCCCTCGAACAGCTCATCCAGCAGCAGCAGCAGCCTGACATTGCCCGACAGGGCGCGCACGACCGCGACCATCTGCTGCTCGCCGCCGGAGAGGTAATCCGCCGCGACGTCCATGCGCTGCTTCAGCCGCGGGAAGTGATCAAGGATGTCGGCTTCGCTCCAGACCACGCCGCGATTGCCATCGGTGGTGCGGGCGAGCCGGCCGAGCGACAGGTTCTCGCGCACCGTCATGCCGGCGAACAGGCCGCGTCCTTGCGGCACGTAGCCGATGCCGAGCCGCGCGATATCGGGCGCCGTGAGGCGCGAGATGTCGCGGCCGTCGAAGGCGATGCTGCCCGAAGCCGGCGTCACGAGACCCGCGAGCGTCTTGAGCAGCGTCGACTTGCCGGCGCCGTTGTGGCCGAGCAGCGCCACGATCTCATGTTCACGCACGTCGAACGTCGCGTCATGCAGGATGTGGCTCCTGCCATCGAAGCTGTTGACGCGATCGACGCGCAGCAGCTGCGTCGCGTTCATCGCCGTATCGAAGTTGCAGGCGTGCTCGACCGGCGGGATGCCCGAGCCGGTGTAGATCTGCTGAACGCGGCGGTCGCCGCGCACCGCGGTCGGCGACCCCGTCATCAGCACTTCGCCCTGTTTCATGACCGTGACATTGTGCGAGAAGCCGAGCACCCGATCGATGTCGTGCTCGACGATCAGGACCGGGACTTTTGTCGCCACCGACTCGATCAGGTTCGACACCCGTTCGCGTTCGGCGGCAGCGAGCCCCGCGAGCGGTTCGTCGAGCAGCAGCACCTTGGGCTTCGAGCCGAGCGCGATATTTGAGTTTCGCGGGGATTAAATCATGTCACTGAACGGGGGGTTCTAACTTGTCAGGGTCGAATAGTCCGGCTGTCGAGCCCGAATGTAAGCCCGCTCGTCAACAGTCTCATCCGTTCTGCAAGATGTGCACGAAACCAGCACTGCCCAGGCCTGCGTTCTGTTGCAGCCCGGTGCGAGCACCTTCAACCTGGCGGGGACCGGCACGGCCGCGGAGTTGCCACGTCAGCTCCGCGATCTGGGCCAATCCAGTCGCCCCGAGCGGATGCCCCTTTGACAAGAGACCACCAGAAGGATTGACGACTATATCTCCTCCATAGCTGCCGCGGCCCTCGAGAATGAAGCGTTCGATCTCGCCGTCGGAACAAAAGCCAAGGCCTGAATACATCAGTGCCTCGTTGCTGGTGAAGCAGTCGTGCAGCTCGACGACGTCAATGTCCTTCGGTCCAACTCCGGCAGTCTCGTAAGCTTTGTCCGCCGCGTCCTTGCCGAGCGCACGGAACATCAGATCCAGTGGGTTGCCTGCAAAATGTTCGCTGCGATCGCTCGTCCATCCAGACCCGATAACACGTACGTTGGTCGGCAGACCGTGCCGCGCCGCGAATCTGGGGCCGCACAGAACGGCAGCTGCTGACCCACAGCTCGGCGGGCAAGCGAATAGCTTGCGAAGGCCTCGGAAGAGCAAGGGGCTCGCGAGGACTTCATCTTCCTGCAGCGGTGTCCGGAACAACGCATAGGAATTGGCAGCGGCGTGACGGCGCGCCTTAACGGCAATCTTGGCCAACGCTCGATCGCCGACTCCACACTGGTTCTGCAGCAGCTCGACCTGACAGCCGAAGAGCTGGATCGCCGGCGGTCGTGCGCGGTCGTTGGTGCTGAGGCTCATCATCTCTGCCACGCGGCTCAGATGCGGGCCGACCGGAGTGGGACGATCGCCGAATACGACATCGAGTGCGCCCGGAGCCATCTGTTCAAATCCGAGCGCAAGGACACATGCGTCCGGCTCGTTGCGGACTGCCTCGACAGCAAGCGCAAAGGCGGTTGAGCCACTTGCGCAGTTATTGTTTACGTTGACGATCGGGATTCCCGTTGCGCCAAGGTGACCAAGCGCGGCTTGGCCAGCGCAACTATCGCCGTACACGTAACCAGCATAGGCTCGTTGCACGTTGGCATAGACGACGCCGGCGTCCTCCAGCGCAGCGCCTGCGGCTGCCGCACCCATAAGATCGTAGGTCTGGCCTTGACCGGGTTTGGTGAAGGGGATCATGCCAACCCCCGCGATCAGGACATCAGTCATGCTGCTCTACCTTAGTTCACTGCGCGCGTGCGCCCGTGCCAGTAGGCTGCCCTCAGCTCAGCCTTGAGCACCTTTCCGGCCGCGCTGCGCGGCAAGTCATCGACAAAATCCACGCTCTTCGGTGCTTTCACGCCGCCAAGAGCCCGCTTCACCAAGGCAATTAGTTCGGCCTCAGTCGCTTTGGCCGCAGTTTTCAGCTGGACCACAGCCTTTACGGCTTCGCCCCACTTTTCATCCGGGACCCCGATCACAGAGCAGTCTTGCACGGCCGGGTGGCTGGTCAGGATCTGCTCGATCTCGTTAGGAAAGATGTTGAAGCCCCCCGAGATGATCATGTCCTTCTTCCGGTCGACGATCGTGACGTAACCGTGCTTGTCCATCACGCCGACATCGCCGGTGTGGTGCCAGCCAAACCGGCGGATAGCCGCCGTTGATGCAGGGTCCTTGTAGTAGCCAGGCGTAACGAGAGGCCCGCACACACAGATCTCGCCGGGGCTGCCACGCGGCTGCTCTGCTCCGTCCTGATCGAGGATGGCGACCTTGTTCCACACGCCGGGCCGTCCGACGCTATGCAGGCGGTCCAGGTCGATTTCGCCGGCTGCGTTCAGATAATCCCATGGTGCTTTGAGGCAGATCGCGGCCGGGCATTCGGCTTGACCGAACGTTTCGGACAGTACCGGCCCGAATACTCTTATGGCTTCCTTCAGCTTCTCCAGCGAGGAGGGGGCCGCCGCCACCAGCAGATGCTGCAACGACCCATAGTCATATCGGCCAAGGTCAGGGTGTGCCAGCAACATGTAGAGAACAGTCGGCGGAAGGAAGAGATGGGTGATGCGGTGGTCCTGAATCGCCTCGAGGATGGCGGCGGGATCAGCCTTTGGCATGATGACGTTGCATCCGCCCCGACTGAAATGCAGGCAGCCGAGAATACCGGCCGAATGCGTCATCGGAGCCACGACAAGATGCCGCGCGCCCTCGTAGTAACCGAAGTGGCTCATGAAATTGCTGAACATGGCCGCGATATTGCGATGAGTTATCATCACCCCCTTCGGCTGACCGGTTGTTCCGCCTGTTGGGAAGATCGCAAACATGTCGTCGGGCGAATATTCGCTGGTGGGGACACCCGCCTGGTCCTGACTCGTCCAGGCCTCGAGCGAGGGGCCAAGCAGGCTCTCGGCGTCGAGGCAGACTGTGGCGCGCAATTCAGGGACTTCAGAAACGAAGTGTTGCGCGTCCTTTTCGTGGACTTGGCTGAAGAACAGCAGCTCACCGTCAAAGCGTCGCAGCAGGTCGGCATTAACGGCCGGCGGATTGCGGGGATTGAGCGGAAGCCAAATTGCATTGGCGCGCATCAGTCCGATCAGTGTCACGAATGCAATGCTGCTATTAGGCGCCAGGATGCCGATTTTGGCGCCCTTACCAAACCCATGACCTCGAATTGCGGCGGCGAGCAGCCGCCCGCGATGATCGGCCTCTCGGTAGGTCAATGTTTCGCCGCCGGCGAGATCGTGGAAGGCAACGGAGTCTGGATAATAAGCGACGCCCTGATCGAAATGGTCGATGATCCGCATAGCTATTCGCTTCACACAGGAGCGGTTCGAGGAGTGGTACGATTGATGATATATTTGTACCCGGTTGGGTTTGTCAACTTGGCTCTGGGATGATCGCAGGATGTCGCGCTATATCGGGAGACCCAGGTGAGGAGAGATGAAATGAGCCCAAATACGCGCCGGAGCGAAGACCGACAGCTCCGGCGCCACGAGAAGATCCTCGATGATCTCGAGGAGATTTTCCTTACCGAGGGCTTCCTGACTCCGACCGTTGACGATCTGTGCGCGCGACTGCGGTGTTCGAAGCGCTCTCTGTACGAAATCGGCCGCGGCAAGCCCGAGCTCTTTCTGGTGGTTTTGCGCCGCCTGCTCGATCGGATTCGCCGGCGCGGCATGCGCGCTGCTCTCGAGAATGAAGATCCGCAGGCCCGTATCCTCGCCTATTTGCAGCCGGGCATCAGCGAGAGCTCCCGAGCGACACAGCAGTTCAACGAGGAATTGCGAGCCTTCGAGCCGGCTCGTCGGATGCTTGAAGAGCATCAACGGGAGCGGGTTGCAGTGCTACGTGATCTCATTGAGGACGGCATTCGTAAAGGGCACTTCCAGCCGTTGCACGCGCACCTGGCTGCTGAAGTCTATTTCGCCGCCGCAAGGCTCATCAATCAACCCGAGGTGCTTGCCGCGGCCGGGCTCACGATGAGTGAGGCGTTCGCCGAGCTTCCAGCTCTCCTCTTCCAGGGTCTGTTCAAACGCGAAAATGCGGCGCCGCGGGGCGAGACGCCGAAAAAGCGCTAATCGGAAGATACCAGCCCAGAGGCAAAGACTGGAAACGTGGTGCCGACTCAAGGGCACTACACGCTATCGCTGCCGCACGCCTGCAGAACAAAACTTGAGCGAGCTACTTGACAAATCGCTCGGTACGAAAATAACGTAATTCGTACCAAATGGCATGGCGAAGCAAGCTGGTGCCGATAGGGAGGCGGAATGGCGCAGCCGGCCGACGGTTCGCCATGTCGGTCAACTGTGTCCGGGGATCTCCCTTCGGTGGTGCTGCCAATAACAGAGGAGATTCCATGAGACGCATCATTGTCGGAAATGATCAGGGCGGAAAGTCAGACGTGCTGGCCGTCGACGATCTGTCAACCTTGCCACATCTTGGCTTCAACATTTTTGGCCGCGATCTATGGAT
The DNA here is from genome assembly GCF_029846235.1 of Bradyrhizobium sp. CER78. Classification (GTDB taxonomy): domain Bacteria; phylum Pseudomonadota; class Alphaproteobacteria; order Rhizobiales; family Xanthobacteraceae; genus Bradyrhizobium. The sequence goes on along the minus strand of NZ_JARVWP010000002.1, from coordinate 264,635 downwards.
CACGCACGAGACGCCGGCTGATCTTTCTTCGTCTCGGGACCCCACGCTCAATGCTCCGGTGCGACACGAGCCGCCAGATGGAGGCACGATCTTTCGTATCGTTCGCTTTGCGCCCAGCGCACAACCGCTTTCGGCTGCGGACGTGGAGGCGATGCATCGATCAATCCAAAGCGTGCACGTGCCGTCAAAGGACGAGATGGCAGCCGCAAAGCACAGCTCCATGCACAAGACGGATACCTTGAACTATTTCATGATCGCTTCGGGACGGGTCTGGATGTTGACCGAAGGGCAGGACGTTCTCCTCCAGGCCGGCGATGTGATCGTGCAGAACGGCGGCATGCACGGCTGGCGCAATGACGGCCCCGATGAATGCGTTTTGGTCGGAGTGCTTGTCGATGGGAGGGCCGCGGCGTGAAACTCGTCACCTTCACTGCCGGGGGCTCCCGGTCGGTCGGAGCTCTCTTGGCTGACAACCGTATTGTCGACTTGACATCGTCGACCAGAGCAGACCAGCGAGGCAGGTGGTTCTGTTCGATGCAGGAGATGATTGAGGGAGGCACTGAGGCACTTCGTCTCGCGGAGCAGATCCTTAGCAATCCGCCGCGATCAGCCATTCTCCCGTTGGTGGAAGCGCAACTTCTTGCTCCACTGCCGAGACCGGTTCGCATGCGTGATTGCAACCTGTTTACGGAGCATGTGGAACGCTTCTTTGAGCGCAAGGACCAGCTCGAAGCGGAGGCTGCTGCCGGTTCAGAGCAGGCGGCAGCTCAACTCGCCGTAGCCAAGCGGATGCGCTTTGACCTGCTGCTCAAGCGGTTGACCTATTATACGGTCGATCCGCTGTCCGTGTCGGCTCACGAAGAGGATATTGAGTGGCCGGCTTATTCAAAGGCCGCCGACTTCGAGCTGGAATGGGCTGTCGTCATCGGAAAACGAGGCAAGGACGTTCCACTCGAAGCGGCGGCAGGCCACATTTTCGGCTACACGATCTTCAACGACTGGAGCGCAAGAGACGAACAACTGATCCATATGGAAATGGGGATCGGGCCGGGTGGCGGCAAGGATTTTGACGGAGCCAAGACTCTCGGGCCGTGTATTGCCACTCCGGACGAGTTTCGCGACCTCTCCGACGTCCGCATGATTGCGCGGGTCAACGGCGAGGAATGGACCAACCGATCCTCCCGGCATATGCGCTTCACGTTCGAGCAGGCGATCGTGGAGATGAGCCGCTCTCGCACGATCTACCCTGGCGACATTTTTGCTTCAGGCACGGTGCTCGGAGGCAGCGCCATTGATCACGGACGATCGCTCAAGGATGGCGACGTCGTCGAGCTCGAGGTTGAAAGCATAGGGGTCCTGAGGAATCGCGTGCGAATGCGGCACGGCATGTCTGATCGACAGTGATGTTCCTGAATGTGGTGAGGACGGAGCCGGCAAGTCAGGCCGAGGAAGGACAATCAATGGATTGACCAGCGGGGGATCAATGGCGGTATGCCGAAGGCCACCTGATCTGCGGTGCATTCGGTGTAGCGTGGGCAATCTCCGGTCCAGATCGCGATCGGGGCGGGAAGCAAGGCGGCATAAGCACAAGTAGTGCTTGCAGCATGACGTGATTGCCGGCGAGGGCGCCGTCGTGTCACGGATCACGCTGCAATCAAGCAGCCAATAGAAAACGACCATCTCACCAACGGTGATTCCGGTGGCGAGGATAGCTGCGCCTTTGTCTGCGAGGCCGAGCGACCCATCCTGATGAATTCCCGGGCGCTGCGAGGCTTTACAGAAAACGACAAAAACATTGTCAAGGGGAGGAGAGAATGCATTTAGAACGCATCGTAAGTACTCGAACGGAAAGAACGGTCAACGGGGGCGATCTCCGTCTGTATTGGCGGAGAGTGGTTCGCTCGGGTTGCCTCGGCCTGGCGTTGCTTGCCGTCAATGGCGCGTCGGCTCGCGCAGGGTCCGCAGAGCAAAATGCAAAGGAGGTTGCATCAGTCACTTACAAGCAAAAGGCCGTTGGTCCAAATAGGAGAACGGTCGATGATACGAAGCGCGCATCGCCGCAAATCAAATCGCCCGTCGCACGAAACCCTAATGCGAAGATCGCTGACGCGATGCGTGAGCGCGAACAGTTGAACGAGCTGAATAAACGCTATGGCGTAAAGGGCTGGAACATACCGTTTCCCTCCTATGCCGACTCCCTTCTGCGCGACGAAGGCGGTTGGCGGTCGGCACTGGCGTCAGCAGGCTTCGGCCTGCAGATCTACGACCTCGGCATCTTTGAAAGCAATATGTTGGACACGCCGCGGCATGTGCCGGGCTACTTCCCTCCCTGTTCCCGCTACTCCCAGGCGATTGGTGCACTGTGTGCAGGCAACCAGACCTATCTCGGTCAACGTCCGAGCTACATTAATGAGACGATCGCCTGGCTGACCTACGATCTGAGCCGCTGGGGCGTGCCCGACGGGCAATTGATGGTGGCCGGGCTGTACAGCACGGGTAACGATGTTGGATACCTTCCCAACACTCTCCAGCTCTATCAGCTGGCCTGGTATCAAACGCTCTTCGACAAGCGGCTCGAGATCAAGTTCGGTTACGTAACCAACACCACCGAGTTCATGGGGACCTTCGTCGGTTCGAATCTGGCCAGTACATTCGGTCCAAGCGGCTCAATTCCGGTGCAGCTGGGGCTCTCGATTGTGCCGACTCCAAGCTTCAGAACGACCTGGCACATCACCGATACGATCTATAATCAAGCCGCCGTGCAACGCAGTCTCCCGATCAACAGTGTCACGGGCAATGTAGTGTTCGACGAAACACTGACCAACCCTTCGGGGTTCAACTGGAGCGGACCGAGGGGAACCGGGGAGCTGTTCATTGACGAGATCGGCTACAAGCGGCCGGCGAGCCCCGGAAACCCGCAAACCTGGTTGCGGCTTGACGTCCTCTATAACAATTCGACCTTCCTCGACTTTTCACATCTTCCGGGCAATCCGTTCGCAAAACATGCTGGCAATGTCGGCGTGACATTCCTGGCCGATCGGCAACTATTGCAACAGGATCCGTCGTCACCGCTGACGGCGCACCGCGGCATCTATGCGGGCATGTCGTTCATGTACGCGCCCCCCGAGACGACGGGCATCTCTCAATATTATGAGGGCCGAGCGTACTGGATCGGACCGTTTGACAGCCGCCCAACCGACATGTTCTCGGTCGTCACGGCTCGAAACGTCGTCAGCCACTATCTGGCGGACGCTACCAACCAATTCTCGGGCCTTACTGGAGCGTTTGCGGCGCGGACCTCCAATTCAGTCACCGCGACATACACTGCGCATCTTATGCCGGGTCTCTGGGGAACAATCGGGGTAGGCTATACGGATCATCCAAGCCTGGCGTACTTCAAGACCGAAGGGCCCTCTCTCAATGTGCTCGCATCCCTGCTCGTAAACATGTAGCAGCGCGTCACCCGAAGCCATCGATTGGATCGTCGGATCGCGATCCAATCGATGGGCTGGGGTGTGGGCCGCCGCTTGCGGCGCCGGAGGGCGAAAGCAGCTCGTTTGGTCCTGTGGTATGCTTCGTGTTTCTCCTTATGACCGGTTGGCCGACGGCTCGATGATAAAAGCAGTGAACCGGTCATTTCAGGAGTTCGTCGATGCAATCTGGACGGCAGACGACGAACAAGGGTTCGAAAGTGTCGCAAGGCGCGTGACCCGGCGCCTCGGATTCCGATGGTTCGCCTATCTGCAGATCGCGAACCAGGCGCCCACGCTTGTTTCCTCCTATCCAAAGGCCTGGACCAGCCGATACTTTGAGCTCGGCTATCAACAGCTTGATCCCGTTGTGCGTCGGGCTCGTCACGAAAACGATGTTTTCTGCTGGGGGGACGGTGCACCGAAGCCCGCGGGAACAAGGCAACAGCGCAACTTCTTCGATGAGGCCATGACGTTTGGTATCAGATCCGGCGTCACCGTCCCGATCAAAGGTGGCTTTGGACGGATGGCAGCGTTCACTCTCGCAACTGACGAGCCGGTTGCCTCGACAAGTCGACTGGTCATCGATGCGAAGCTCGCAGTTCACCTTGTAGGCCTCTATTTTCACACCCACGCGGTCGCCCGACTGCGAAGGCCAACGCAGGGCAGCAGCGTTCTTACCCAGCGCGAACGCCAATGTCTTGCCTGGGTCGCACAAGGCAAGACTGTCGCGGATATCGCCGTACTTGTTCAGATATCGCGCCGCACGGTCGTATTCCATCTCGAGAACGCCCGGCGCAAGCTGGACGCCGCCACAATCGCCCAGTGCGTCGGCGAAGCGCTGCGCCGGGGATTGTTGCCCTGACTTCATTGCGAGCGGTTGGAATAACAACCCACATCTAAGCAAACCTGTTGTCTGCTGAAGAGGTGTCCTCGATTGCTGAGCTTGGGCTTATCTTTGCTAAAAGTGGCCTTGGCTTCCATTGGATCGGCTTCGACCTGCAAGATTCGACAGGCGCGTGGTCTGTGTACCTCTGGTTCTGTGACCTCCTGTTATCAATCAGGAGGTCACTATGCATGTCGTTGCTCTCCGTCATCATCAGTTCGGGCGGCATCTCGATCTACTCGCGGCGATGTTTCGTCTTCGCCGGCGGGTGTTCAAGGATCGACTCGATTGGACCGTGTCTGTGTCGGGCGAGTTCGAAATGGACATCTATGATGCTCTCAACCCGACCTATCTTCTGATTACGACCGAAGAGCGGGACGTCGTGGCATCCGTTCGGCTGCTGCCGACCACGGGGCCCACCATGTTGGCAGATACGTTTCCTTCCTTGCTGGGAGGCCAGCCTGCACCGCGAAGTGACCAGGTCTTGGAAAGCTCGCGGTTTTGCGTCGACACAGCTCGCGCTGCCGCGGCGACAGAGAGTGGGCTCAATCGCACGACTTTCTTGCTCTTTGCGGCCATGATCGAGGGGATGCGGGCCGCCCAAGCCGATACGATCGTGACCGTCACCGACATGCGCATGGAACGAATTCTTCGGCGCGCTGGATGGCCGCTGGAGCGGATCTCGCCGCCACAGAGGATTGGCCAAACCATGGCATTGGCGGGCTTGCTGCACAATTCCGATACTGCACTCGCTGCAATGTACAGACAGGCAGTTGTTGAGGGGCCCGTGCTTGGGGAGGAGCCACTGCCTCTCGCCGCCGCGTGACCAGGATACATTCTGTTTCTGTGGGCCATCCGGTGCATTTCCTGGATCAATGCGATGCTGGCAGATCCGCGGCGCAGTCGTCTGATCCTGATCAATCCCGGGCGTACCAGACCCGGGAAGGTTGACGACCGACAGGAGAGCCTTGCACTCCTGCCCGCAGTGTTTCAGGTGTTCAGCATTACGCTCAACCTCGTCGGAGAGCACGAGCCTTCGTGGGCTGGCCAGATTCCTGGTGTTGTCACGATACCTGACGCGGATCCTCTGGAGCTGTGGCACGATGCGCGGTTTATCGCGAGCCTGGCAACGTCGAATACCAGTCTGCTATTTTTGGGGGGAGCGTGGCTGGAGGAGGACGTGCTCATCGCCGCGCTCGAGGGCGCAACGCTCGGTTACGACGTACGAATACTTGCCGATCTCTCCATGGCGCGCCGGGAGGCGGACCGCCAGCTTGTGCTCGATCGTCTTGCGCTGCACGGAATTCTGACGACGACGCTCCGCCAGACGCTGCTTGAATGGGCGGTATGCCTTGGTTGTCCGATCGCAAGGCAGAACGTGCAGCAGCTTCTGATCCATCGAGGGACCGAGCTGTCCTAGTGAATCCGCCAGCCAGAGGCTGCTGCAGTGGACTCCCGTCCCTGTCAAATCGCCGGGCGATCATCGCGACGTCAGCACTCTCGTAAGAGGCGAGATCCGCTCCTTGCGGAGCTGCCTGCAAGGATGTGAACGTCATCTGTCTGGAAGAGGTGCTTTTGGAGGGCACGAAGGCCGGTTGGCATTGAGGCTGGCGACGCCCGCAAGCAACCGGGCTTGCGGGCCGGGCGATCGTGAACCGAGCCCGTCCGCGGTCTCGGCCTTCGGCGTCGATCCCTGGCGCGAACTTTGTGCGCGCGGTTGACGTGGCGACCATGCGCCTTCGAAGGCGTCGAGCGCAATGGTCGACCGAGGTCACCACGCCGTCGCAAGCCGCTTCTTGAAGAGCCGGCCGCATGCGCCCGGCGCATTTTGTAGCCCGCGGACCGCGGGGTGGGCGGTGCTCCCGTGTAGCCCCGAACCGACAGGCCGCAACCGCGCCATTTCAAGGCAGTCTGCGACGAGTGCTTGCATGGCGCGGTCCTCCGCTGCCGCTCCGGCCGTTCCGGTGCTGCCCGCCTCCTGAGTTCGGGGCTTTCCGGTCGCTCTTCGCCGCCCACCCCGCCTTCCGGGGGCAGGGCGCGCAAGAAGGACGAACGGAGATCATCATGTCCAGGCGTTTTACGCGCAATCACGCGAGCAAGGCGAAGCCGAGCCTCTATGAAGAAGTCACCGCACGGATCATCGCCGATCTGGAGGCAGGGACTTTTCCCTGGGCGCAGCCTTGGGCCGCAGGCTCGAGCGATGCCCGGCTCGGATTGCCGCGCAACGCTGCGACCGGTCGGACCTATTCCGGGATCAACGTCCTGATCCTGTGGGCACAGCTGTTCGATCGGGGCTTTGCCTCGCAGCGGTGGCTTACTTTTCGGCAGGCGACCGCCATGGGCGCAACCGTGCGCAAGGGCGAGCGTGGTGTCGGGGTCTGTTACGCCGACACGTTCATTCCGAAGGATCGCCGATCCGAACCGACCGATCCGGCGGCAGCGCAAGGCGACCGGCACGAAGCCAGCGCCGTCCCGTTTCTGCGCCGCTACGTCGTGTTCAACGTGGCGCAATGCGAAGGGCTTCCCGATCGCTGCATTGCGTCCGCGCCCGCATTGCCCGAGCCCCGGATCGTGCCGGAGGCGGAAGCGCTCGCGCGCGCAACGCTCGCCGATATCCGTCATGGCGGTGATCAGGCGTTCTATGCCCCGCGCGAGGACGTGGTCTGTCTGCCGCCGCAATCGGCGTTCTTCGACCAGATCAACTACTACCGCACGCTGTTTCACGAACTCGGACACTGGACCGGCCACCATCGCCGGCTGAACCGCGATCAGAGCGGCGCCTTCGGGTCGACGCTGTATGCCGCCGAGGAGCTGGTCGCCGAGGTGACAACCGCCTTTGTCTGTTCGTCACTGTCCATCGTGCCGACAGTACGGCATGCCGACTATATCGGCAGCTGGATCGATGTGCTGCGCGCCGACAACCGCGCGATCTTTCGTGCCGCAAGCCAGGCCTCAAAAGCCGCCGACTTCCTGCTGGCCTTCCGTGCGCCGGTTTCAGCGAACGCAGACGATCAAGCGCAGCACAGCCCGGACGCATAGCCGCCCCCTCGCAACGGGCGCAAACCGCCCGCTGGGACGGGAGGTCGCCGCCACCAATTCGTTGGAAACCGCCAGGGTGCAGCGAATCATCCGCGACTGCCTGAACGACGAGGGACGGAACAAGACCGGCGGCTGAGTCCGCCGATTCGGCTGCTGCGGCCTCCGCCGCGGCCGTTTGCCGGGAGTCTCCGAGTCGTGAATCAAACCCTAACGGCCCGAGAAATAAGCCTGAGGCGGCGGCGGTGCGACTCAGACTAAGAGTCCGGCTCGATCCTTCGGAGCAAGTGACGGAGCCGGCCCATGCAAAATGCATTCAGCGTCTTTGTTGACGGCAGTGCCATGGTAGGGCGGTGTATCGCGCACGTTCTGGTCGGAGGGACGATGCTCGCCGCCACCGTCATGGTGCTGGCGCGGGTGGTTTCCTCGCTGACCGTTGGCTCACCGTAGGACGTGGTCCAGTCAGGTGGGGACCGGCATTTCGAGACGATTGCGACCGTGGCACGCATTCAATTGGTCTAACCGGACGTCCGGGCGGCGGCCGGCTCTCGGCCGCGCGCTCATCCTGCTGTTTACCGCCGCCACGCTGGCGGGCCCCGTCCGCGCCGGCGACGCGACCGGGCAGGCGAGCGTGATCGACGGCGACACCATCGAAATTCGTGCGACACGCGTACGCCTCTTCGGGATCGATGCCCCTGAACACGATCAGCTCTGCCATGACCGGCACGGCGAGCGCTATCGCTGCGGGCAGATCGCATCGAATGCGCTTGCCGCCTTCATAGGCAGGCAGACGGTAGCCTGCGTCGAGGTCGACCACGACCAATACGGGCGGACGATCGCGGTTTGCTCCGCCGGCAAGGTTGACCTTGCCGACTGGCTGGTGCGCGGCGGACTTGCGATCGACTGGCCGCGCTACAGCAAGGGCGACTATGCGCCTGCCGAGGCCGAGGCGCGCGCGAAACAGACCGGCATGTGGAGCGGACGATTTGTCGAGCCCTGGCGCTACCGTCAATGCATTGCAGCCGGAGGCCGTCCGGATGCCTGTTCCAGCGACGCGAACAGTGGGACACGACGAGGCATGCGGCCGTTGGAAGCGCATTAACGTGATGGCTGAAGCGGCTGACGGCGGCGAGAGACGGGATCAAAAAAACCGGACCCATGTGCATCAATCCAGAGGCTCTTGGGCCATGTGCACATGGGGCCGGTCTGATCGTCGCCGCGTCATTTGCCGGGGAGCATCCTACGATACATCCGGCGCCGACATCGAGGCTGGCGCGATGCCGCGGCGGCTTGAAGCGCGGAAAGCCGCGCTTACTTCTTCATCTTCTTGGTCTTCTTGGCGACCTTCTTGGTTGCCTTCGCGGTCTTTGCCTTTTTCGCTTTCTTAGCCATGTGGTCCTCTCGGTTTTGTGTTGGCCTGACGTGTTCGCGAGCACCGCAAGTGGCGCACGCATCATCAAGCTAATCCGATACTAGCAAAATTGATACCGTGTTGGGTTAACGCAGCCCGTTCGAGCGCTGCGGTTGCGTGACGATCAAGCAGTACAAGCACCTCACGCATGCTGCGCAGGCGGATGCTTGCGACCGGCCGACACCAGGAGCGCGCTTTGCGAAGTCGTCAGCGGGCCGCCGTCGTGGAAGGCTGTCAGGTGTGTGCGTCCGGCAGCCCCGGCGGCAGCGGTAAGCTCACTAGTCCTTGCGGTCGCTTCCGCTCGCGCGGCCCGCACCGGTCTCGAACCCAGGATGACGACGCGGAGTCTACGTGTGTCCGCGGTCTTGCCGTGGTTGGGCACGCTGCCAATGCTCGTCCGTTGGATGGGGTCTTACCCTTGAGACCGGGCGCCGATCCGGAGCATCCGGCTCAGTCATGGCTGTGCTCCTTGAGCCTTGAGAGGGACGACCTCCTGCTTTCGGGCGTGACGACCTATGGGAAGCGCTCCGCCGTCCAAAACCCTCGCCATCTCCTTTTTTCCCCGCCGCTCCCTTGCGGCCCCGGCTCCTCGCGGCAGCTTCGCCTCAAAAAACTCGTTCACTCGGGTGCGCCGCTGCGCTTCGCCCCTGACGGGTTCGGCGGCGGTTCGCTTCCCATCACGGTCTCGCCATCGCAGGGGATCGGCCTCTGCGGCATCAAAGGAGACAAACCATGACTGCGATCGGATACGTCACCAAGACCGAGAATGGCGGCTACAAAGGGCAGCTCAAGACCGTGTCCATCCGGACCGACATCGACATCGTGGCCAACCACGACAAGACCGCGGACGCTCAGCCGGACTTCCGGGTCGTCACCCAGGGCGTCGAGATCGGCGCAGGCTGGATCCGCCGCGGAGAAAACAGCCGCAAGGACTATGTGAGCCTGTCGCTGGCCGCGCCCGAGTTCGGACCGCGCAAGCTCTACGCCAACCTCGGCCGCGCCGCCGGCCAGGACGACGAGAACGTCTTCGCGCTGATCTGGAACCCGGCGGACTGACGCAAGCCGCAAGGCCTCCGCGCGCCCAGCGCGGAGGCCACCTTGGCGCCGCAATCGCTTTCGACCATCGTCGCAGACGACTCGCCCTGGGGGCTGCGCTTGGATCGACAAGGCTTCAGTAGCCCATGGCGGAACGCAGGCGCGGCGGGCGGCCGCGATGCAATCGATGCCTACGATTCAAGCGACTGGGCCTGGGAATTCCTCCGTCGCAACCCGGACTATGCCAAGGGTTGGCGCGCCTCGGTGCCAAGGCATCTTCCTTGCATCACTTTGTCCGACGGCACGAGGCTGCTGCGTCTGCGGCGGCGCTATCCGCACGCCGAACGATGGGGGCTCTACGCCTTTGCCGATCCCCGTGCTCCGGCCCGCGCCGCTCCGGTCTTCTGGCTGGCATCCGCCAACCGCCGCCGGGTTCGTGCCCGCTGCAGGGCATCCGATGGCGTCAATGACGGTCGAACCTCACCGCTTGCAACGTTCAAGGTTGACCGTGCGGTGGCCATCGGCGCCGATGGGATTGCCGTGGTGATGCTGAAGGGGCAAGGCATGAACGTAGCCGTTGAACTTCACGATGTCGGGGTCCTGACCCGGCCGTCCCGGCTCGTGTTCGAGCTCGACGGGCTCGATGATCTCAACAGCCAGACCGAGCGGCTCAGGACTCTGCAGCGCTTCGAAAGGCCCGAGACAGCTCGCACCGGACGGTCGCCATTCGCCAATGATGAGCGCCTTTATCAAGCGCTGATCGCGCTCGATGAAAGCATGGCAGGCAAGACCTATCGCCAGATAGCGATCGCGATCTTCGGCGAGCAACGCGTCGCCGACGATTGGGGCGGGACGAGCCAGTTCCTGAAAGACCGCACCCGCCGTCTGGTTGCCAAGGGCCAGGAACTGATGCGCGGTGGCTATCGCGAACTTCTCGCCTGACTGGACCGCGCTTCCCCTTGCGGGGTGGCGACAATTTCCGGGCCATCTTCGACACTTCCATGAGCATTCGTCCTTGACGAGGTTTCCTCTCGCTCTCGCATTTTGCGGGCATGACAGGGAAACGTCGATGATGACGGAAAGCGAGAAGAAAGAGTCCGACTCTCCATTTCTGAACACGACAGAGGCGGCCGCCTGGCTGCGGCTGACCAAGAACACGCTTGAAAAGATGCGGGTCCAGGGCACAGGGCCCAATTATCGCAAGCATGGACGCTACGTCCGTTACGACATCGAAGACCTCGTCGATTATTCGAAGGCCAGCAAGCGAAAGTCGACCTCCGATGATCGCTAGATCGCAGCGCTTGCGCACAAGGGCCGCCGTGCTTGCGGTCATTTCCGTGTCGATAGTCGCGACCATCGTTGCGTCGGCGCCACATGCGCCGCTCGTCGTCTACAACGGGTCGGGCAGTGCGCCGCTCGGGTTCTATCGCCTGGAAAATCGCCTGCCCGAGCGCGGCGAGATGGCGGTGATCGAGCCGCCTGCGCTGGTCGAGTTGATGCTGGTCGCGCGTGGCCTCTTGCCGCCCTCCGTGCCGCTAATCAAGCAGATTGCCGCAGCCGGCGGAGACGAAGTGTGTCGCTCGGACGAGCCCAACGGAACAATTGCCATCAACGGAAAGGTGGTCGCCGAGACCTTCGAGAAGGGCAGAGATGGCCGAGCGCTGCCAGCATGGAAAGGCTGCATGAGGCTGATTGAGGGGGAGTTCTTCCTGCTACAAGCGCATTCGAATTCGTTCGACTCGCGCTACTTCGGACCGGTGCTCAGATGCAATGTTCTGGGCGTGGCGCGTCCCATCTGGACGTGGAATCCTGACAACTGATGCGGCACGCAATGCCGATTGTGCGCGCTCCCGGAAGGGGGCGCGCATCGCTCATGTGCGCTTCTATCCCGCGCGATCGTTGATCACAGCTTCGGCAACCGGAAGAGCCTGTCCATTGAGGTCCAGGGGCTGAAAGAGCAGAACGAGAGAGCAAGATTAAAGGACTGGCGCTCGATGAGCCTCAAGCCCTTGTCTGCACATCCAGGAGTTGGCGATACGGCGCGACGCGATGCCGCCAATAGCGCTTCAAGGCAGTGCAAGTGCTCACCGTTCGCGTCTGCGACTTGGCGAGGGCTCATTGGCTTCACATATCCGCGGTCTTCTCAACCGGGAACACGCGACATGCATGGTGTCGATGACGACGAGGTCAAACCGAAACTAGGCCGGATCGGCAACCGCAAGGCCAGAAAGCCGACCGGATATCTCCGACGTGTTCGGCAGGCCGCCGAACGCGCCGGTCCAAGTGTTGATCGCGCCTCGAATTTCTCGGGCGGCCGTATCGGCCGCGGATACGCGCAAGGTGCGGTGCTCGCCGGCCGAAGCCGGAGCGAGGGACGACGCCGGGTCGTGATCAAGGCACGGATCGTACGCATCAAGGCCGGCGATACGGGCGCCGTCCGGGCGCATCTGCGTTACGTGCAACGCGACGGCGTGACGCGAGAAGGTCAGCCCGGAGAACTTTACGACGCGGGGAGCGACCGGGCCGACGGCAAGGCGTTTACTGAACGCAGCGCCGGCGACCGCCACCAGTTTCGCTTCATCGTGGCACCGGAGGATAGCGCCGAGCTCTCCGACCTGAGGCCGTTCATCCGTGATCTGATGCGACAGATGGAGAGTGACCTCGGTTCAAGGCTCGACTGGGTCGCGGCGGATCATTTCAACACGGGGCATCCGCATAGCCATGTCGTGCTCCGTGGCAGGGATGATGCGGGGCACGACCTCGTGATCGCTCGGGACTATATTGCCCACGGCCTGCGGGCGCGCGCAGGGGACCTTGCTACCCGTGAGCTCGGTCCCGAAACCGAGATCGAGGCCGCACTCAAGCTTCAACGGGAGGTAACGGCCGAGCGGTTCACGCGGCTTGACCGGGCTATTCTACGCGACGCCCCGCATGGTGTCCTTGAGCCTGCACAGACTGCGCGAGGTCCGGTCTGGCACACGATGCGGATGGGCCGGCTACGGACGCTCGAGCGGATGGGATTGGCGGAAGAAGGCAAGCCCGGCCGCTGGCGTCTTGACGCCGAGCTCGAAGCGAAGCTCAGGCGCATGGGCGAGCGTGGCGACATCATCAAGACCATGCATCGCGAGCTGACAGCGGCGGGAATCTCGCGGGCGTCAGGCAGCTATGCGATCTTCGATCCGCAGCATGACAGTGAGCGTCTGATCGGACGGGTCGTCGGCGAAGGGTTTGCGGATGAGCTGACGGAGCGCCGCTATGTGGTAATCGATGGGGTCGACGGGCGGACACATTATGCCGAGGTCGGCGTTCTCGGGGCTAACGAAGAGCTGCCCGCACGGAGCACGATTTTGGAGCTTAGGCCGCGCTCCGCGGCGGCTCGCCAGATCGACCGGACCATCGCTGAAGTGGCCGCGGCCAATCGCGGTCGTTACAGCGAGCGCCTGCACCGGGAGTTCGATCCCCAGGCATCGGGTGAATATATCGGAACCCACGTCCGGCGACTGGAGGCAATGCGTCGGCTAGGGATGGTGAGCCGCCTTGCCGATGACGGCTGGAAGGTCGGCGAGGACTATCTCGATCGGGCGCTTCGGTATGAAGAGCTCCAGCGCGTGCGCAATCCATTCCGCGTCGCGGTGCTGTCATGGCAAAGTCTCGAAGAGCTGCCGCACGCGGTCGGTGCGACCTGGCTCGACCGCAAGCTTCTCGGAAAGGAAACGGGTGGGCTCGCGTCAATCGGCTTCGGAGCGGAGGTCGAGACGGCGTTGCGGGCGAGACGGCAATGGCTGATCGAAGAGGGGCTCGCACGACAGGAAGGAGGGCGGATGCGTTTTGCGCGGAACATGCTGCGCGCCCTTGAAGAGCGCGAGCTGGCGGGGACCGCGGTGGGCATTTCGGCTCGCACCGGGCTCGAGTATCGCAACGTCAGGGCAGGCGACAACCTCAGCGGCGTCTACAAGCGGATGCTGACACTCAATAGCGGGCGATACGCCCTGATCGAGCAGTCGCGCGAATTTGTCCTGGTGCCCTGGCGGCCGGTTCTGGAACGCGCGCGTGGACAGTTCGTCAGCGGCAGTGTCGGCGGAGCGGGCATTTCCTGGTCGATCGGAATAAAACGGGGCATCGGCCGCTAGCTCGAGCCTCTCGTCAGCCCGGTGCAAGTCCGACCCTATATCGCTGCGCAAGCCGCCAGAACCAGTCCTGATCGAGGTTGGTCTGTCGATCGATTTCTCTGACCGAACTGCGTGCGCGATCAAACAGCGCATAGCAAAGGCCTTCGTCGTCGTGGCGGGCGTAGTAGGCGATGCCGTCGGGACTGAGCGGATGGTCGAAAAGCGCCTTCGACCAGGCTTGCGGCACGTCGTAGGGCAATCCGCCATGGACCACCTCGGCAGTCGCGCCGACAATAGCGAGTGATGGACCGGCCAATCTGATCAGCGCCAAATCTTCTGTGATCTCGAGACGCGCGTAGGCTTTGCGTCGGAGCAGGCCGGTATCGAGCAGGGTCCGTCCCGGCACGCGGAGGAACGTCTCTGCGAATGCGCCAAAAGGCTCCCGAGCTGCGTAAAGAACGCCGTAGCTTCCGTCGGGCGCATTAAGCCGGCCAAGACGCGAGGTGTCGAAAAAGATCGGGTCGTACTCGGCCGTGTAGAACCGATGGACGACTGTTCCTCGCCGTAGCCGGACCTGGCGGGGACGGCGGCGATCGAGATCGCCGGGCGGCAGTGGAGCGGTCACGCGCCTTGCTGAGCCATTCGCCGGGCGGCCTCGACCACAAGTTCAACCTTGCCTTCCCGGAGCAGGTCGATCGGCTTGCGGCCGCCCAACCGATCGTCTGGCCGAGCCAGGAAATTCAGAACGGTCCAGGGGTTGTTGGTTGGCAGGGCGTCCTGAACCGACTTGAGTCCCTCGACGACGGTGCCGTCGACGTTGAACTGAAAGGTCGGAAAGCTCCGGTGGTTACTGGGACCGGGAACGGCAAGGAGGCTGCCTTCCTGCACGCGCTTGTCGACGGCCTGCCGGGAGATTCCCCGCAGGAGCGTTCTGACCTGCTCCAGATCATACGCGCCGCCAGATCGCCGAAGATCCTCCTGCGCAATACGGACGCCTTCAAGAACGGCGAGCGCGCGGGCATCGGGCGTGAACGCGTCCTTGTTGACGACAGCAGCTTTCTTTGCGGCTTCGGAGAAGAACCGGAACGCCTGACCCGTCAATTGCTTGTTTCGCTCACGCACCTTCTGCAGCGCGGTCGCGCTTTTGGAGACAATCGCGACCTGCGCATCGGCGGGAAGCTCCAGGCTCTTCAAAGCGCCGGGCTTCTGCTTAAGTACCATCATCACACCGTCCCCATGGACGGACAGATCCTCGGTACCGGAGGGCTTTGACTGTGCCTTGGACATGAGCTGAACTCCGACCTGAATATTGGGCGCGTGTGCAACTTTGTCAACTTTGACAAAACTTGATTTAGGTATTATGGTAGTTTTGATTGGCTCGTGATGAATTTCCGGCGGAATTCCCGCAAATCATGCGGAGAATAGGGCCGCCAATCTCCGCACGCGCCCGCATTGCAAGATCGATGGCGAGTTGGGCAGTCCGTCGCGCAGCGATGCTTTGGCCGACGCGCGGCCCTTTCGGGCCGGCAGTCGATGTGAAGGCGCGAGCGGCCTCGTTCGATTCGTTTCGTTACCTCGGGGCAGCCCGTTGCGACGAGCTATACGGGGCGAGGCCGGACCGGTGATCAAGTTTGATCGTGCCGTTCACCTTCAATTGAGGCGCTTCCTCAACCACGCTGAGATTGCCGCAGCAACGATTTCACTTCGATGGATATGATCGAGCCGGATCTCGTTGCCGACGGCAATTTTTATTCAGGTTGAATGCGATCCGCCATCCCGCTTTTCATCTCGACGCGCTCGTTGCGAGCGTTGAGTGGGGCGGAAAATGTTTCCGGCAAAAATCTACGTCGGCCAGATCGCGGTTGTCTTCGGTATCGTCGTTGCATCGACATGGGGGGCGACGCAATGGACGGCGGCAGCGCTCGGATTTCAGCCGCGGCTTGGTGCACCTTGGTTCGCCATTGGCAGCTATCCGGTCTATCTGCCCTGGCGATTGTTCGAATGGTGGTTCGCCTATGAGGCCTACGCACCCGAGATATTTGAGGAGGGCGGGGTCATCGCGGCGGCGGGCGGCATTGCGGGCGCGCTGTTTGCAATCGTCAATTCGGTGTGGCGGGCACGGCAAAACCAGCTGGTCACGACCTACGGCTCCGCCCGCTGGGCAATTGCGAAGGAGATCCGCGCCGCCGGCCTGTTCGCAGGCAAGGGTGTGTTCCTTGGCCGATTTGAAGATCGCTATCTGCGTCACGACGGACCCGAGCATGTCATGTGCTTCGCACCGACCCGGTCGGGCAAGGGCGTGGGGCTCGTGCTTCCGACGTTGTTGTCCTGGACTTCATCGGCTGTCGTGCACGACATCAAGGGCGAAAACTGGGAGCTGACCTCTGGCTGGCGCTCGACCTTCTCGCATTGCCTGCTGTTCAATCCGACCGATCCAGCAAGCGCGCGCTACAATCCGTTGCTCGAAGTCCGCAAGGGAGTGGCCGAAGTCCGCGATGTCCAGAACATTGCCGACATCCTGGTCGACCCGGAAGGGGCCCTGGAGCGCCGAAGCCACTGGGAGAAGACCAGCCACTCGCTGCTCGTCGGCGTCATCCTTCATGTGCTCTATGCAGAGCAACAAAAGACGCTGACCCGCGTCACCGAGATACTGGCTGACCCGGCGCAGTCCTTTGAGAAGACGCTGCGGATCATGCTGGCCACCAATCACCTCGGAACCGAGGCCGAGCCCAAGGTCCATCCCGTCGTCGCCGCGACCGCGCGGGAGCTCCTCAACAAATCTGAAAATGAGCGCTCCGGCGTGCTGTCGACCGCCGTGAGTTTCCTTGCGCTCTATCGCGATCCGGTTGTGAGCCGCAATACCGAGAGCTGCGACTGGCGCATCGCCGACCTCGTCACGGCGGATAAGCCGGTCACGCTTTATCTGGTCGTGCCGCCGTCAGACATCAGCCGCACCAAGCCGCTGATCCGGCTGATCCTCAATCAGATCGGCCGCCGGTTGACCGAGTCCTTGAACATCACGGCAGGCGAGGCGAAGCGACGTCAACTCCTCTTGATGCTGGATGAGTTTCCGGCTCTCGGCAGGCTCGACTTCTTCGAAAGCGCGCTCGCCTTCATGGCTGGCTACGGCATCCGCGCTTACCTCATCGCTCAATCGCTGAACCAGATTGCAAAGGCCTATGGCGAGAACAATGCGATCCTGGACAATTGCCACGTCCGTATCGCCTTTGCGGCAAATGATGAGCGCACTGCCAAGCGCATTTCCGATGCACTCGGCACCGCGACCGAGCTACGGGCTCAAAGGAACTATGCCGGTCACCGGCTCGCCCCCTGGCTTGGCCATGTCATGGTGAGCCGCCAGGAAACCGCGCGGCCGCTGCTCACTCCGGGCGAGGTGATGCAGTTGCCACAAGACCAGGCCATCGTGCTCGTCTCGGGGCTGGCGCCGGTTCGGGCTCGCAAGCTCAGGCACTATGAGGATGCAAATTTTGTAACGCGCTTGCATCCGTCTCCGCGCCTCGATGCCGGTGAATGCCGCGACCGTCCAGCACCGCGTCCCAGCGACTGGGATCGCCAGATCCGGGCCGTCGATCTTCGATTGGCAACGCTTCCGTACCGCGACCTGATGCAGGCGGCTGCGCAGGAGGGCGGGCTGAAGCAGCAGTTGCCGCTGTTTGAGGAAGCTGATTCCCGAGCCGAGGCGGCGCGATTTACCGAGGAGCGGCTGCTCGATGACGAGGCAGATGTCGCGGCAGATCGCAACCAGATGCAACGCGCGGCAAACGCCTCCGGCACCATCCGCAGCGCTCACGCGGTCACGCGCGATGACGACGATCTCCTTCCTGCATTTTGAGGGCACTCCCAATGAAACCAAAACTATCCGCCTATGTCTCTGACAGCGTGGCGCAGCGGCTCGAACTGGCTGCCAGACGACCCGGCACCAACAAGTCGGCCATCGTCGACGCCGCCCTCGATCGCTTCCTCAATCCGGAACGGGACGCAAGCGGTGACGCAGCGCTTCTGCGCAGGCTTGACCGCATGAACCGGCAGCTTGATCGCGCGGAGCGTGATCTCTCGATCATGGCGGAAACCATCGCGCTCTTCGTTCGCTACTACCTGACGATCACGCCGCCATTGCCCACCGGAGACCAGGACGCGGCACGTGCGCTGGGGCGCGAGCGCTTCGAGATGTTCGTGGCGCAGGTCGGCAAGCGCATCGCCTCCGGCGGCCGGCTGGTTGCGGACGTCATGGAACAGGTCTCGACGTCAAATCCGGACCTGTTCATGCGGCATATTGAGGAAGGCGCGCCGCTCGGCGGCGGCAACGCACAGACAGGGACAGAATCCCGCCCGCACCATGCGACGGGTCAGCAGCCGGGGCCGTCTCCGGCGGGGCGAGAGGAGGTCGGCCATGTCTGACCTTCTCTCGCCCGAAACCCGCGAGCGCCGCCGTGGCATGTTGCGGACCGCGTTGGGGCCGGCGATCGCGCTGGCCCTGGAGGAGGCCGAGGTTGTTGAGGTGATCGTCAACCCAGACGGCAGGCTTTGGCTTGAGCGGCACCGGTCAGGACGTGCCGATACCGGCGTCATTCTGACGCCGCAGGAGTCGGAGCGGATCATCCGTCTGGTCGCGAGTCATGTCCGAGCTGAGGCAAGTGCATGCTACCCGATTATCTCGGCTGAGCTTCCCGAAACTGGCGAGCGGTTCGAAGGCGTCCTGCCGCCGGTCTCGCTCGCGCCGTGCTTTGCCATCCGCAAGCCTGCAACGACGACGTTTCTCCTGTCCGACTACGTAAGGGCGCAGATCGCCACGCCTTTGATGGCCAAGGTGCTGGCGGCCGCGGTTGCCGAAGGCCGCAGCATCCTGGTTGCGGGCGGCACCGGATCCGGCAAGACCACACTTGCCAATGCGCTCCTGGCGGAGATTGCGCGCCTCGATGAGCGCATCGTCATCATCGAGGACACGCGCGAGCTGCGCTGCGAGGCCAAGGATGTCGTGACGCTCCGCACCAAGCCTGGCGTCGCGAGCCTTGCAGATCTCGTGCGCTCCACGCTTCGCCTTCGTCCTGATCGCATCATCGTGGGCGAGGTCAGGGGCGCCGAGGCCCTCGACATGCTGAAGGCCTGGAATACGGGCCATCCGGGTGGGATCGCCACGGTTCACGCCAATTCGGCGCGTGCTGCGCTCTATCGGATCGAGCAATTGGTCCAGGAAGCGGTCGCCACTGTGCCTCGCCGGCTCATCGCCGAGGCGATCGACCTGGTCGTGTTCATCAGGGGGCGGGGTCCCGCGCGCCGGATCGAGGCGATCGCCGACCTCAAGGGTCTTGATCCTGCCGGCGATTACCTCCTGGAGACGCCTCCCGGTCTCCCAAACGCCTCCCATCGTCCCTGATCCACACGGAGAGTACGACATGCCTTGTTTGTTTCGTTCAACGGCGCGCTTCTGCTGTCGTCGCGCTTGCAAGCACTTCCTCATCGAGCTTGGAGCAGGCGTCGCCTGCATGGTTCTCACCGCTCCGGCCGTCCGCGCGGCAGGCTCAGGCATGCCGTGGGAGGCACCGCTCGAGCGCATTCTGGAGTCGGTGCAGGGACCGGTCGCGAAGATCGTCGCCGTCATCATCATCACGGTGACCGGCATTTCGCTTGCCTTCGGCGACACCTCGGGTGGCTTTCGCAAGATGGTCCAGGTCGTCTTTGGCCTCTCCATCGCGTTTGCTGCTAGCTCCTTCTTCCTGTCGTTCTTCTCGTTTGGCGGCGGAGCGCTGATCTGATGCGCCCGGATGGCTTCGAACTCGTGCTTCACCGCTCGTTGACCGAGCCCATTCTGATCGGTGGTGCGCCGCGCTCTGCGGCCATCCTGATCGGCACCCTGTCGGCCGTGCTGGCGCTTGGCCTGCGGCTCTGGCTCGCAGGTGTTGTGCTCTGGATCGTCGGGCACGCCATCGCGGTTTGGCTTGCCAGGCGCGATCCCGCCTTTGTCGAGGTCGCCGTCCGTCACACCAAGCACAAGGCTTCGCTCGCATGCTAAACTTGAGAGAATTCCGCCGAGACGCGTACCGGCTGGCGGACTGGCTGCCTTGGGTCTGCCTGATCGCTCCAGGTGTCATCCTGAACAAGGATGGCAGCTTCCAGCGGACGATCCGCTACCGCGGACCAGACCTCGACAGCGCGACCGAGGCCGAACTCATGAGCGTCGCGTCACGTGTGAACAACGTTCTGAAGCGCTTCGGCTCGGGCTGGGCACTCTTCTTTGATGCAACGCGCATCCCGGCGTCGGAATATCTGCGGTCAGAGTTTCCGGATGCGGTCTCCTGGCTGGTCGACGAGGAGCGCCGCGCCGCGTTTGCGGGTGCCGCCGGGGCGACATGGGAGGATCCGTCACGCCCCGGCGGGCAGCACTTTGAGAGCGTGCTGCACCTGACCTTGATGTACCTGCCGCCGGCCGAGAGGGTCTCGCGCCTCGAGAGCCTGTTCCTGGAGCGTCCGAGGCAGAAGGATCTGCGAGTCCGAAGGAACCGGTCTGCTCGTCGCGGTCCTCTGGTCAGTGACGCTGAGCGAGGGAAAGAACCGGCAGAAGCCAACATCCGTGACACCCAGATCGAGGGCCAGAACGCAGAGCGGAGCGAGCATGGCTATCGCGATCACCTCCAGCGGTTCGTCCAGGAAACCGACCGGGCAATCGATCTCCTATCGTCGGTCCTACCGGAGATCTGGCCCCTCAACGATACGGAGACGCTCACCTACCTTCATAGCTGCGTCTCGACCAAGCGCCATCAGGTCAGCGTTCCCGAGATTCCAGCCTATCTCGATTGCTTTTTGAGCGATGAGCCGCTGACCGGGGGATTGTCGCCGGCAATCGGGCGCAGCCATCTTCGGGCGCTGACCGTCCTTGGGTTTCCGCACATTACCTTTCCCGGATTGCTGGACGAACTGAACCGGCTTGGTGTTGCCTATCGCTGGGCGACCCGATTTCTGCCGCTCGACCGCACCCTGGCCAATGCCACTCTGTCGCGTTACCGGCGGCAATGGTTTGCAAAGCGGAAGTCGCTCGCAGCGATCCTGAAAGAGGTCATGTTCAACGAGCAAGCGGCGCTGCTCGACACCGACGCCAGCAACAAGGCGCTCGACGCGGACGCCGCGTTATCCGAGCTCGGCGACGACCTGGTTTCCTTCGGCTACATCACGACGACGGTCACCGTGAGTGACGAGGACTCGCATCAGGCGGACGAAAAGATCCGTGCGGTCGAACGAGTGATCAACAGCCGGGGATTCACGACCATCCGCGAGAGCGTCAATGCGGTCGAGGCGTGGCTCGGCGGTCTGCCGGGCCAAGCCTATGCCAACATCCGCCAGCCCATCGTACATACCCTGAACCTCGCCCATATGTGCCCACTGTCGGCGGTATGGGCCGGACCCGAACGGTGCGAGCACCTCGATGGACCGCCGCTTCTGATCGCCAAGACAAAAGGGGCAACTCCGTTCCGGCTCTCGCTCTACGCCGGCGATGTTGGGCATTCGATCGTCGTCGGGCCAACTGGCGCCGGCAAGTCTGTGCTGCTCTCGATGCTGGCCTTGCAGTTTCGACGCTACCCGAATGCCCAGTTGATTACCTTCGACAAGGGGCGCTCCGCGCGCGCCACGACACTTGCCCTCTCGGGTGAGTGGTACGAACTCGGGGCCAAAGGCGGCATCGCGTTTCAGCCCCTGAAGGAAGTTGCCGAGGAGGGGGCGCGGCTTTGGGCGCTTGATTGGCTCTGCGGCGTGCTTGCCCATGAGCGGGTGACTGTGACGCCGGAGGTCAAGGAAACCATCTGGTCGGCGCTCAAGAGCCTCGGTACTGCACCCATATCCCAACGCACGATGACCGGGCTCGTCGCCTTGCTCGCCCGGGATGCCCTGCGTCAGGCGCTCCAGCCTTATACGCTTGAGGGACCTTACGGCCGCTTCCTCGATGCGGATGCCGATCGTCTGTCGAGCGCCGATGTCTTGACCTTCGAGATGGAAGAGCTGATGGCGCTGCCAGGCCTGGTCGCGCCCGTGCTCACTTATCTTTTCCACGCTCTGGAGGCTCGTTTCGACGGGCGGCCGACCTTGCTGGTGCTCGACGAAGCCTGGGTTTTCCTTGATGATCCGTTGTTCTCGAACCGGATTCGCGAATGGCTGAAGACATTGCGCAAGAAGAACGTGGCGGTGATCTTTGCCACGCAGTCGCTTGCTGATATCGCGGACAGCGAAATCGCGCCCGCGATCATCGAGTCCTGCCCGAGCAGGATCTTCCTGCCCAACCCGCGTGCCCTCGAGCCGACCCAGACCGAGACCTATCGACGCTTCGGTCTGAACGACACGCAGGTACGCCTGATCGCGGAAGCCTCTCCCAAGCGTGACTACTATCTGCAGTCCCGCGCCGGCAACCGCATGTTCGAGCTTGGCCTTGGACCAGTCGCGCTTGCCTTCGTCGGAGCGTCCTCGCCAGAGGATCAGCGCGCCATTGACGCGGTTCTCAGCCGCACCGGGCCTCGCCATTTCGGCGAACGCTACCTCAACGAACGCGGCCTGCATTGGGCCGCCAACCTGATCAGCACCTTCGAACAAGCCCACAAGATCTGACTTCAACACAAATCCCTGGAGTCTTCCATGCTCGAACGTCTCGGCCGCATCTTCACGGGTACAACCTCAAGAATTATAATAACAACAATGCTATCTTTCGTCATCGCCGTGAACGGGTCGCGGCGGCTCGGGGCGTTCGATATCGTCTTCGATCCTACGAACTACGGCCAGAATCTCCTGACCGCCGCGCGAGCGCTTGAGCAGATCAATAATCAGGTGAGGAGCCTGGAAAACCAGGCGCAGTCGCTTCTCAATCAAGCAAGGCACCTCGCAAGTCTCCCCACCAGCGTCGTCGGTCAGCTGACATCAACCATCAACCAGATGAACGGCCTGATCAGTCAGGCAAAGAACATCTCGTTTGATGTTCGGACAGCGCAGCAGGACTTTCAGCGGCTATATCCGCGGCAATACGCGGCAGCGATCTCGTCCGACAAGATGGTTCAGGACGCAACAGCACGTTGGGACAACAGCTACGATGGACTGAAGCAGTCGCTCACCGTTCAATCGGCCATTGTCGGCAGCCTGGATCAGGACGGCCAGACCCTGCGGACACTGATGGCCAGGTCGTCCACTGCCATAGGCTCCCTGCAGGCTCAGCAGTCGAGCAATGAGCTTCTCGCCTTGCAGATCAAACAGTCGCTGCAGGCTCAGGCTTTGATGGCAACGCAGGCGCGCGCCGAAACCTTGCGCGCCGCCGAGCAGCAGGCTTCGGCCGCTGCCGCAAAGGAGCGGTTCATCCGCTTCATTGGCGACGACCATGCCTACGCTGGCGGCAAGTAGGCGAGGGCACCATGACTGACCTTTCCGTCATTGACCGCTTTACCGAGACCTTCTCCCGCTACATCGATTCCGGATTTGGTCTTCTGTCTGGCGAAGTCTCGTTGCTCAGTTCGACCCTGATCGGCATCGACCTGACGCTAGCGGGGCTCGCCTGGAGCACGCGTGGCGATGACCAGATCCTGGTCACGCTTGCCAAGAAGGTGCTCTATGTCGGCGCGTTTGCGTTCATCATCGGCAACTTCAAAAGCCTCGCGGACATCATCTTTGCGTCGTTCTCCGGCATCGGGTTGAAGGCCTCGGGCGGGAGCTTAAGCGCTTCCGACCTGGCGCGGCCGGGCTTTGTTGCGGCTGCCGGATTCACGGCGGCACATCCGCTGCTGGAGGAGACCGCCCAGTTCACGGGCTTCGACGTCCTGACTAACCTGCCAACCATCCTGATCCTGCTGTTCTGCTGGATCCTGATCGTGCTCGCGTTCTTCGTGCTCTCGGTGCAGCTCTTTGTGACGCTGATTGAGTTCAAACTGACGACGCTGGCAAGCTTCATTCTGGTGCCGTTCGCCTTGTGGGGGAAGACTGCATTCCTTGCGGAAAAGACCCTCGGCAACGTCGTTGCATCGGGCGTGAAGGTGATGGTTCTCGCTATCATCATTGGCATCGGCTCGACCATCTTCGGTCAGCTCGCGGGAACGTTGACCCGGCCGATCGACATTGCCTCAGCCATGAGCCTGCTGCTGGCGGCGCTCTCGCTGTTCGGCCTCGGCATCTTTGGTCCCGGGATCGCAGCGGGCCTGGTCTCAGGCGCCCCTCAACTGGGAGCCGGAGCGGCTGCCGGGACGGTGGCGGGTGCAGCAGCGGTCGCGATCGGCGGCGGAGCGGCGGCCGTCGGCGGCCTGCGCGCAGCGGCAGGCGGTTCGATGGCTGCCGTTCGATCCGCGGCATCGCTCACGGGGGCATCTTCGGCCGCGGGCGCGCCAGCGCGGGCTTTCGCCATCGATCAGGTCTCGAGCGGTAGCGCTGGAGGTACAGCTACTGCTGAGGCAGGTCGCGCAATGGCATCGTCGGCGCGGGGATACGCGCGGGAAGCGGCACAAGTCGCCGCTCATACCCTGAAGGAAGGTGACAAAGGCGGACATTCGTCGGGCCCGAAGCTGGAAGGAGAATAGGGGATGGCATCTCACCCGTTTCAGCGCGTGTCGGTTCGGTATGGCGAGACGCCAGAGCCGGTCACTCCCTACCAGAAGGCAGCCCAGGTCTGGGACGAGCGGTTGGGCTCCGCGCGTGTTCAGGCGAGCAACTGGCGCCTCGCTGCGCTGGCAGCTATCGGCCTGTCCGGTGTGCTTGGATTGACGATCTTTACCCAGATCGCTCGCTCGGGTGTCGTTCCCTACGTGGTCGAGGTCGATCGGCTCGGTGAAGTCCGAGCCGTCGGGCCGGCGATCGAAGCCTACCAGCCGTCAGACGCGCAGATAGCGCACTTTCTTGCGCGCTTCATCGAGAACGTGCGCTCGCTTTCGATCGATCCGGTCATTGTCCGGGCAAACTGGCTGCGTGCCTACGACTTCGTCACCGATCGCGGCGCACAGGCGTTGAACGACTACGCTCGGGAAACCGATCCGTTCACCAAGATCGGGTCCAAGACCGTGACCGCAGAAGTCACCTCCGTGGTGCGCGCGTCCGGCGACAGCTTCGAGGTCCGCTGGAAGGAAAACGCCTACGAGAACGGCGCGATCGCAAAGACCGAACGTTTCACGGGTCTTGTCACCACGGTCCTCAAGCCGCCCGCAGATGCCGAAACGCTGCGCAAAAACCCTCTCGGACTCTACGTCCATTCGCTCAACTGGTCGCGCGACCTTATTGGAGACGCCAAATGAACACCGTTGCTCTTAGTAAGCTCGCGTCGACCAGCGTCCTGGCCTTGTCGCTTGTACTCAGTGGCTGCGCCACCAAGCTCAACCTTGAAGCGCCCTATGATGAGATGACCTTTGAGAAGGCGCTCCCGGAGACCGACCCGCCGGCGCCGGTACAAGTGGTCGAGACACCGAAGGTCTTGCCTTTGCCGGGTCAATTGAAGCCCGTACCGGCAAAGGGCGGTAAGGAGGAAAAGCTCCCGCCGGAACAGGCGATCGCCAAGGCCAACAAGGCGGCGAGGATGGAGCCAACACGTGCCGGATATATCAACGCCATTCAGGTCTACCCCTGGACGGAAGGCGCACTCTACCGGCTCTATGCAAGCCCGGAAAAAGTCTCGACCATCGGGCTTCAACCGGGCGAAGAACTGGTGGATGTCTCCACCGGCGATACGGTGCGCTGGGTGGTCGGCGATACTTCGAGCGGACAAGGCAACTCCCGGCGGGTGCACATCCTGGTCAAGCCGACGCTGCCGGATATCCAGACGAACCTCGTCGTGCTGACGGACCGGCGGGCCTATCACCTCGAGCTCGTTTCGACCAAGCAGACCTATATGGCGTCGATCTCCTGGACTTATCCTACAGACACGCTTGTAGCGCTCCACAAGCAGAACGTCGCCGCCCAGGAAAGCGAGCAGCGGATCGCCGATCGCGGGGTACGCCTCGACAACCTGAATTTCCGGTATCGCATCGAAGGAGACGATCCACCGTGGCGGCCGGTGCGTGCATTCGACGACGGTCGCAAGGTCTATATCCAGATGCCGTCTGGTCTCTCACAAGGGGAGGCGCCACCCTTATTCGTTGCCGGCGCCGATGGCCGGCCGAACCTCGTCAACTACCGGGTTCGAGGTTCCTACTACATCGTCGACCGGATGTTTGGTGTCGCCGAGCTCCGCCTTGGTGAAGATCCCCAGCGCATTGTCCGGATCATTCGTATTGACGCGCGTCCCGTATCGCAGAGCTTCAGCAGCACGTGGAATGCCTCATGACGACGGGGTTCGACCGGGATCCTGAGCCGCTTGAAATACGAGCACGTCCGCGGCCAGTTCGGCGCCTCAATAGGCGCGCCCTCATGATCGGCTGCGCGATCGCCGCGTTGTTGATTGCCGGAGCGACGCTCGTGGCGCTCCGACCGCAGTCCTTCAAGCAGTCGGTGCGGACGGAGCTCTTTAATACTGACCGCAAGCAGACCGCCGAGGGGTTGAGCAGGCTGCCAAAGTCCTACGAGGAACTGTCGCCATCGATCCCGCGGCTTGGACCGCCGTCGCCGGGGGACGTCGGGCGGGCATTCGTCGAAAACGAGAAGAAGGCCGGTGTGGCATCGGAGACGGGCTTCCGGACCAACCCGGAAGAAGACGCCGAACGGGCCGAGCGGATTCGGCAGACCCGGATCGCCCAGCAGGCAAAGGAGTCAGGATTGTTCTTCCGCCTGTCGGAGAAGCAGGACAGGCGAAGGCAGGCAAGCATGACCGAAGTGGCAGCTGCCGCCCCATCTGCGTTCCGGCCATCAACCACCGATACGGGACCATCAGCCGCCGAACTCGCCAAGACAGCGCAGGCGATGGTCGATCGATCCAGTGAGATCGTTCCCTCGTCGCAAGCACGGAAGCTCGCCTTTGTGGGAACGAAAGCCGACACGGAGACCACCAATCCGCATACGCTGAAACCGGCACCATCGACCCATGCAGTCATGGCCGGGTCGATCATTCCGGCTAGCCTCGTTACCGGGCTCAATTCGGATCTGCCTGGCGCAACCATCGGCCAGGTTACAGAGAACGTCTTTGATACCGTGACTGGTGAACATCTCCTTATCCCGCAAGGGACGCGGCTTGTGGGCAAGTACGACAGCGTTGTCGCGTTTGGCCAGAAGCGGGCGCTGGTCGTGTGGACACGGCTCATTTTGCCGAACGGCAACTCCATAGTGATCGAGAACCTTCCAGCCACGGATGTCGCAGGCTATGCCGGGCTCGAGGACGAGGTAGACTTCCATACCTGGCAATTGCTCAAGGGCGTGGCCTTGGCGACGTTGATCGGGGTGGGGGCCCAGCTATCGATCGGCAATGACGAGAGCGATCTCGTGAAGGCGCTAAGGGAGAGTACGCAGCAAACGACCAATCGTGCCGGGCAGCGCCTCGTGGAGCGCGAGCTCGATGTGCAGCCGACGATCACGGTGCGGCCCGGATGGCCGCTGCGCGTGATTGTCTCGAAGGATCTGGTGTTGAAGCCTTACCAGGATGTTCAATCCGCCGCGAAGAGCAAATGACGCATGAAGCTTGCGAAGCTGCCTGATCGGACGCCGGTGAAGATGAGTGTTGTGTTGGCGCCAAGCCTTGCCAAGCGGCTGCGCGAATACGCCGACTTTTATGCGGAGACTTACGGTAGCCGGGAGGAGGTCATGGAGTTGATTCCGTTTATGCTTGAGGCATTTCTCGATGGAGACGCGGAATTTCGCAAGGCCAAAAGGACAGCAACTTTAGATGTCGCTTCGTCCTAGATATCCGAGATGGACGCGACTGACCGGCTGCATTAACGTGCGCTTGGCCATATCCGGTCTCTGGTGTTGACGCACAGCCGTTGTCGAGAATTGGCGGCTTCCGCCCGGCAACGCCCTTTCGCCGCAGCATAAAGAGTTATGTCGACCGGAGAGAGGCGCTTGTGAGACCGATGCGGCAGTGCTCCAGACTTTGAGTCTCCGGCCAACGATTAGTCCGCTATTAAAACGTCTCGGTAATCTTGCGCAAGCAAGGGGGACGATCCGGATCAAATCCGCAGGCACGCGCCGTCTGCTCAATCATCCGATAGGCCGGAACGAGCATGGTGATCGGATCGGTGGCGGGATCATCCTCGGTCAGCCAGGCCAGCGAGCCATGCGGTCCGCCGCAGAGATGCAGCGCAAACTTTTGCTCACGCAACTCGTTTACCAGTGCGTCCACCGTGGCCGCCGTTTCATCCATGAGGCGCATCATGACAACCGGCGTACGCGACGATAGCGCGGCGCGTGGCCCATGCTGCAGCTCGGCGGCGCTCAGACCGATGGAGGGCAGGCGCAGGATTTCCGAAAGTTTGAGCGCGATCTCCCTCGCCGAGCCCAGGGCCAGACCCCGGGCCGCCACAAAAACGGCTGACGCCTTGGTGAGACCATCGGCAATCTCGGACCAATCGAGCGCCAGCGCTCGGTCCAGCCGCTCGGTCCAGCCGCTCGGGCAGCCTATCGAGGGCTGACCGCAGCGCTCGATCTCCAGCGAGCTCGGCAACAAGTCCGACACAGGCCGCCATCGAGCCGATCACGGTCTTTGTCGCCGCCACCGAGCGCTCCTCGCCAGCTTCGATCGGAATGACGAACTCCGCTTCGTCAGCCACCGGCGACGACGCCGCATTGACGATGGCGATGGTCCGTGCGCCCGAGACGCGCGCCGACTTCGTCGCCGCGACAAGATCCGGGCTGCGTCCCGATTGCGAGATCACAATGAACAGCGCATTGCGCAGCATCAAGGGCGTGCGAAATGCTGTGATCACCGACGGAGCGCTGGCTGAAACGGGAAGACGAAGCCGCGTCTCGACAAGGTATCTCAAGAAAACCCCGGCATGCCCCGAGCTTCCCCGGCCACATACGACACACAGGGGAACGGCGCCAATTCTAATTCGTTGTGCGATGTCGCGCGCGGCGGGGCGGCTGCGAACAATGTTGGCGACAACATTCGCGCTTTCCCCGATTTCGCTCGCCATCGCGGAGGTCGTCATGGCTCAGTCGCTCCGTCTCGCCTGCGCGCCGTCGCTCCCTTTGGATGCCGGTCACCATCCTTGGCGAGTTCGGCAAACACCCGTCGAAGGTTGCCGTCACAGTTCTTCAGAACGGTCTCGGCATCATCCCTGTCGACACCCAACACCAGAAGGACTGCCGTCTTGATGTCTCCCTTGGCCTGCTCGAGCGAGCGTGCCGCGTGCGACGGATCACAGTGCGCGATTTGCGCCACCATGACCTCTGCGCGCCGCTTAAGCTTGGCATTGGTCGGCTGCATATTCACCATCATGCCGCGATACACCCGGCCAAGCCGCAGCATAATCCCTGAGGAGATCAGATTG
Source organism: Bradyrhizobium sp. CER78 (assembly GCF_029846235.1). GTDB lineage: Bacteria > Pseudomonadota > Alphaproteobacteria > Rhizobiales > Xanthobacteraceae > Bradyrhizobium. The sequence goes on along the minus strand of NZ_JARVWP010000002.1, from coordinate 235,308 downwards.
AGCACGACCTTCTGCGCGGTGCCCGCCTTCATCCGCGTAGAGCCGGCGACCAGCTCGCGGCCGGTCTCGATCAAGATCGGAAACTTTGCCGAGGTCAGCAGTGCGGTGCCGGGATTGTTGGCGACGCCAATCGTCACTGCATCGAAAGAGCCTGCTTGCTGCAGCGCCGCGACCGTGAATGGCGTTGTGCCGCTGGCGGCTACTGCGATCACCACGTCGTGCGGCGTGAGTCGCGCGACATCGATCTGCATGACTGCATCATCGACATCGTCCTCCGCGCCCTCGATGCTGGTGACGAACGCGCTATCTCCGCCGGCGACGATGAAGCGAACGCGCTCCTTGGGCCAGGCGAAGGTCGGCATAAGCTCGGCGCCGTCCTGGACCGCCACGCGGCCCGAGGTACCGGCGCCGACGTACACAATGCGTCCGCGATCGCCCAGCGCCGCCTTGGCTGCTTCGGTCGCCGCAGTGATTGCGGGAAGGGCATGGCCGATCGCTGCAACGGCTGCAAGCTGGCCCTCCCACATCGCTTCCACCGCGGACATGAGCGGCCATGCATCAAGATCGACAAAGCGGGGATCGACTTCTTCGGTGGCCATATTGATCCATGCGCCCTTAACCGCGGAACTTTGAAGCCTGTTCATAGTCAGTGTCTCTCTCGGGCAGATCGAGCCGCCCTCGCGCCACCAGTAACGCACCGGCCGCTGCGTCGGCGTCAGGACGCTTCAGGCGGGCGCGCAGATCAGGTGTCAGCCAGGGCGTAATGGCAGCCGCGAGTCCGCCCACGAGCGCGAGCCGGTCAATTCCTCTCGCCAGGAACAGATCGAGGAGATCGCCAATGGCATCGGCCGCGCGCTCGACAATGCGGCGGCCGACCGGATCGCCCTGATTGGCGTGCCGTATCACGATCGGCGCAAACCCTGCGTAATCTGTTGCTTTGGCTTCTTCAGACCATGCCACTGCCTGATAGGGATCATGATCGAATGCGCCAAGTACCTCGGAAAGCAGTGGGGTCAGCTCGCTGCGGCGATCAGCAGCCCGCAGCGCCAAGCGCACGACCTGCAGACCGATGTCGGCGCCGCTGCCTTCGTCGGAGACAGGAAAGCCGTAACCGGCGAGACGAATTTCGCGGCCGCCGATCACGCCGACACCAACCGAGCCAGTGCCGGCTACCACGATCGCCCCGTCCGCGCCGCTGTGGGCGCCGAGACAGGCAGCCATGCCGTCGCTTATGAAGATAGTGGACGTAAACGGATGGACGATCTTCTTGAGCGCCGCTTCCGCGCCCCGGCGGCCAAGCCCGGCGAGGCCAATTCCGGCGCGGATCCGCGCAAAATCCTCGCGCGCCAAGCCGGCCTGCGCGGCAGCCGCTTCGGTTGCCTCCATGATGGAACGCCAGGCCTTTTCGACACCAATCCGCGTCGTCGCAGGCCCCGAGCTCGCTTCGCCGAGCAGCCTGCCGCTTTCGTCCTCAATCCGGGCGCGGCAGCGAGTTCCGCCCCCGTCAATTCCGAGATACGTGGTACCTTTCGTTCCCATGGAAAGTTAACGCAAGGGCTTCGGTCCGGGTCCCCCAACGCATAGATGGGGGAACATTTTAGGTTACGGCACTCGTCTCACGGGTCTGTGACTGCCACTCTCGGATGAACGCTGATGGGCGACTGCACCTCTTCCGACGTTATCACGATTGCTGCGTCGCAAATCTTTGACGGTATCGCGGTGCACGGGCCGGGGCGGGTCAGGATTACGAAAGGCAGGATTGAAAGCGTTACCTTTGGAGAGTCGGAGCCATGCGCGTCAATCCAGCTGCCCCAAGATGCGATCCTTGCGCCCGGATTCCTCGATGTCCAGGTGAACGGAGGAGGGGGAGTTCTTCTCAACGACGAGCCAACTGAGGCTGGTGTTCGTCGCATCGTCGCAGCGCACCGCGGAGCAGGGACCACGGGCTGCTTACCGACCCTCATCACCGATCGCAGCGAGGTCATCGAGCGATTGGCTGCAGTAGCTCCGGCGTGCCTCAAGATTCCCGGTGTGCTCGGCTTTCATCTGGAAGGGCCGGCACTCAACCGGTCACGCATGGGCATCCATCCGGAAGCCGAAATACGCGTGCCCGATCGGCGCGATCTCGCCGCGGTCAAAAGTTTCGGGGGCCACGGCCGCTCTATCGTAACCTTGGCCCCGGAATGCGTGCCCGCATCCATGATCGATGAGCTAATCGGCGCTGGATTGCGTATTGCAGCCGGCCACAGTGACGCTACTGCAGCGGAGGTCCGGCTGGCAGTCGACCGTGGTATCTCGGGGGTGACCCATCTGTTCAACGCCATGTCGCAGTTGAACGCCCGGGAGCCGGGCCTAGTGGGCGTCGCGCTTGAGGACGATCGGTTGTTCGCAGGGATCATCTGCGACGGCATCCACGTTGACCGCGCTGGTTTGCGTGTTGCCTTCCGCTGCAAGGGACGCGATCGCTTGATGCTGGTCACCGATGCGATGCCATCGGTGGGTACGGACGATCGGCAATTCCTGCTGCAAGGAAAGCGGATTACATTGAACGAAAGTCGCCTGACTGGCCCAGATGGCACGCTCGCGGGCGCTCACCTCACCATGATTGAGGCGGTGCGCAACGCTATTGCGCTTATCGGAGCCTCCCTTATCGACGCCCTCATCATGGCTTCCCGGACGCCCGCGATGTTTCTGGGCCTTGAGGATGAGCTTGGACGGATTGCGCCCGGCTACCGCGCGGACCTTGTCGCGATCAATTCGGCCCTTGAAGTTGTCGGCACTTGGGTAGGCGGTGTCGGTTCGACGAACGAAGCGACCATGGCTTCTCACCGAGGGTAGATGCGCAACCGTTCCATTATCGTGCAAAAATATGGCGGTGCCTGCCTTGAAACACCGGCGAAAATTCGCGCGGTTGCGCGCAGTCTTGCCGACCTGCATCGCCGTGGTCATCGTGTCGTGGCGATCGTCTCTGCAATGGGTATGACCACTGATCAATTGATCCAGATGGCTTATCAGGTAAGCTCCACCCCCAATCGCCGCGAACTTGACATGCTGCTGACGACTGGTGAGCGCATCAGTATGTCCCTGATGAGCATGGCGCTTTCTGACCTCGGTGTGCTCGCGATCAGCTTCACCGGTAGTCAGGCCGGTGTGATGACGGACGCTTCCCATTCCTCGGCACGCATCCTGGATGTACGTCCCATTCGGGTGCGTGAGGAACTTGATCGTGGGCGCGTTGTGGTGCTGGCGGGATTTCAGGGCGTGAACGCTGCGACAAGAGAAATCACCACGCTCGGCCGCGGCGGCAGCGACACGACGGCCGTTGCGATGGCAGCGGCGCTGAAAGCCGAGCGCTGTGAAATCATCAAAGAGGTCGACGGCGTTTGCTCGGCCGATCCACGCACCGTGCCGGATGCAAAGCCCTTGCGACGGGTGGATTTCGCATCCCTGTCTGAGATGTGCTTCTGGGGTGCGAAGGTTCTGCATTTTCGCAGCGTAGAGCTGGCACAAAGTCAAGATGTGCCGCTGGTTCTCAAGCGGTGGGGTGGCGTTGAACACGGCACGCAGGTGATGAAGGAGGTTGCAGGGATGGAAAAGGGAAGGGTTCTGGCCGTAAACTCGATAGTTCGCGTTGAGCATGTCGAAATAGATTGCAAAGATCTCAATCACGGTTTCCAGAAATTCGCGCAGCATCTCGAGCAAAACAGCCTGTCTTGGCCCCAGGTCCTTGCCTCGGGCTTCGCCGCGGGCAAGACCAGCATGAACGTGGCCTGTGATTCAGAGTGGCTCGACGCGCTGCTGCGGACGATGGAGGGCAGCAAGGAGTTGCGCAAGCATTGCGAGGCGTCAAGCTCGGTGAGCCTCACCTGCTTCGGCGGCGTTTCGTCGGAACTGCCGTTCAGGGCATTGCAGGCTCTCGAACTTCACGGGATTGTACCCCACAAGTATGTGTTGTCGCCGCATTCGATCAGTCTGTTTGTTCCTGTGGAGAGCCGGGAAGCAGCGGTTAAGGCATTGCATTCGCTTATCCAGCAGGCATAGTTTCAGGAAGCGGAGGGCATCGCTCCCACTCACGCCTTGATCTGCAATGCGAGACGAACAAGCTGCGTGTGATCAGTGCTTCGCCTTGAGGCTTGCGCACGGGCCCGCGACTATGTCGCCCGTAGAATTGCGGCATAGATTTGAGGGCGGCGGAGTGGCGTTCGGCTTTTGTGCGTTGGCTCTCTTCGCCCCCAAGAAGCGCACTAGCGGTTCGCGAGTTGCTTCCTATGAGACTCGATCATCTCCGCAGTAACGTCGCTGGGGTAACAGATCGGTGCCGCGCCGCCTGGCCGAGAATAGGCGCTTCGGGCACCACAGGCCCTTCCATTCCGCATTGTGTCATCCGGACACGCGCAAGGTTTGCCCGTCGCGTGATATTGATCTCGACTAGCCTTGATGATGATTGCAGCTATGGCTGCCGCTGTTAGAACAGCCTCCGCCCTGTGCTTTGGCTCGCGTTGAGGAGTCGGACGCGGCGCCGGCTTCTCAGGTGCCCGCGGCTCGACGCTTGAGACTTCCTTTTTTGACTCAGGGCTTAGCAAGACCGGCGCCAACGGTACGCGCTTCGCAATGATCGGTGGCTCCACGAGGGCGATCGGTCCTTGAGCGGTTGAGGTCGAAACTGACTTGCTCGGACTGGCATTCTGACCAAGCGAATAGGCAGATACTGCCGTCACGCCGATCAAGAAGAAAACTGCACCTCCGCGCATGGCCGCGTCCGATTAGTAAACTTATGCATAGACGAAACTGCCCAAATGGGCTGCAAGCGCTCCGTTAGGCGCCCGCTGGCCCTTGCGCAATATCGATGACGTGCCGGTCGGCCCCGACAGTGACGACAATCGTATACGTCTTCGCACCACCACCTTGGTCGGTCGGTGGCGCAAGATGCAGTTGGCCGCCGTACCATTCGCCTGACATGAGCGTGTTGTCCTTGATCACCGACTGCTCTAGTGCCGTCATATTGCGTTGCCCCGTCTCCACCGTGGCCGCGATCATCGCTTCGTTCTGGGCAGTAGCATTACCTTGGGCAATCGCGGCGGCGGTCGGGCTGTAGAACGTGCCTGTGCGACCGCTTGGCGTGGTGTAGCTGCCATAGCCTGCTTGTGACGCGCTATAGGCATTGCCTGCTGCCGCTAGACCCGTAAAAATTGCCCTCGCGACCTGGCGGTTCTTTTCTTCCTGCACGAGCATTTCATAGGTCACGACCTGCATCGAATGATCGGTTCCACCGACGTGCTGGACCGCCTCGACTTGCGATACCCGGAAATCTACGGGGGCCTTGCCGAGATTGTTAATGCCCAGGACGAACACAGGGCGACCATTAGCCTGAAACTGTCGAGCAGCAGGACGCACAAGGACGAGCGAATTCTTCTGTCGAGAGACAAGAGCTGGCTGTCCATCCCGCACGAGCGCCTGTTGCTGCGGATTAGACGTTTTAAACTGAACTGTCTCGCTGTTGGTTACACAGCCGCCCAACGTGGCGAAGAGCGCCACGACGCAAACTTACGCATTGATCTTCCCCCAGACTCAGAGGGATAGAAGCGCAACCAGGGCGCGATATCAATAAAGTGCATCAACCCGCCGCACTACACCTTAGTTGTATGTACGCGAATGAGCTCAATCCTGTAGTTGCACAGACTGTTTGATCATAAATGACCGTGACTAAGATGGTCTGCGAGTGGTCGGGCTGCGCGGCGTCGATCGAGCATCTTTCGGTGTTGCATCAGATCCGAGGCGAGTTGACGAAGCTAAAGAGCTTGGACCGCTCATTCGAGCGCGCTTTCTCCACAGTCAGAAGGACAGCCTCCATGGCTTCGGACGCGTCTTCACGGCTGCGGCGCAATCAAAGGAGTCTTGCCGCACCGTCATGTTGGAATGCGTAAGTCGAGCGACGATCGACAGCTGGTGTCGTGCCGCTCGAGAGCGGTGCGCGCTTCATCGAAGCTGTTGGCTCTGCCATCGGAGCGCGCGCCACGGTGCGAGGCCGTTGATCTCGCAAGGCCCGCGATCAATATCGCCGACGCCAGTGCGCGGGTTCATAGAGGTGACGTGGACATCCTCATTTGCCGACCAGCCAGACCCTTTGGCGGACGTCGGGATCGAGGTGGTGCATTGGGCGTGACCTATGATTCCTACCAACCAGTCAGCTTGCCACGATTTTTTGTAGCCGGTCGTTGACTTCGAATTGTTGGTATTTGTGTTGGTATTGGCCAGCGGATCGAAAAATAAACACAGTAAATTCAATTGGGTAAGTACCAACATCCATTACCTCAGGCGTAATGGAACGGGCGAATTCCGCATGGTAGGTTTTGCACCATGAACGCACATGCATCCCTGGCGCGGGCCGAGCCCGCAAAACCCGTCCTGATAGGCGAGCACCTGCGCGAGTGGCGGCAGCGCCGCCATCTCAGCCAGCTCGACCTTGCAGTCGATGCCGAGATCTCGGCGCGGCATCTGAGCTTCGTCGAGACCGGCCGCTCGGCGCCGTCGCGCGACATGGTCCTCAAACTGGCGGAGCGCCTCGACGTGCCCCTACGCGAACGCAACGTGCTGCTGGTAGCCGCGGGATTCGCGCCCGCTTTCCCGCAACGCTCGCTGGAGGATCCCGCGCTGAAATCGGCGCGCGAGGCGATCAATCTGGTGCTGAAGGCGCATGAGCCCAATCCGGCGCTGGCCTATGACCGGCACTGGAATCTGGTGTCGGCCAATCGCATGGTGGCGCCGCTGCTCGAGGGCGTGCCGCAGCGGCTGCTCGGCCAGCCCTTCAACATCCTGCGGCTGGCGTTCCATCCGGAGGGCCTGGCGCCGCGGACCGTCAACCTGGCCGAATGGGCCGCGCATCTGCTGGAGCGGCTGCACCGGCAATGCGAGGCGACCGCCGATCCGGAGCTGCTCAAACTCTACCAGGACCTGAAGTCCTATCCGATCCCGGCGCGCTCCGCGCCCATCACCACCGACAACAATGTCGCGTTGGCCTTCAAGCTGCGCCTCAATGGCGAAATCCTGAGCTTCATCTCGACCACCATGGTGTTCGGCACCCCGGTCGACATCACGCTGCAGGAACTGGCGCTGGAGACCTTCTTTCCGGCCGATGAGCTGACCGCCGAGCGGATGCGGCAGATGGCAGCCAGTATGAAATAGCGGCTTGTCTCGGGGCGCTTTCGGCCTACCTTTGGGGTTCCATTTTCGTTGGGAACCCCGCCATGAGCGATCTGAAGCCGCTTCGCCTCGACATCGTCTCCGACGTTGTTTGCCCCTGGTGCTACATTGGCAAGCATCGCATCGAGGACGCGCTCAAGCTGGTCCCCGATGTGCCGGTCGAGGTGCACTGGCGGCCGTTCTTCCTCAACAATTGGGTGCCGCGCGAGGGCATCAGCCGCGACGAATATCTCACCGCCAAGTTCGGCTCGGTCGAGGCCTACAAGGGCATCGCCGGCCGCGTGGTCGCCGCCGCCAATGAGGAGGGGCTGACCTACCATCCCGAGCTCGTGAAGCGGCAGCCCAACACGATCGACTGCCACCGCCTGATCCACTGGGCCGAGGCCAAGGGCAAGGCGGCCGAGATGAAGCAGCGGCTGATGGAGCTGTACTTCCGCGACGGCGGCGATCTCACCGACACCAATGTGCTGGTGCAGGCAGCGGCCGATGTCGGGCTCGACGCCGACGATGTGCGCAAGCGTCTTGCCACCGATGAGGATGTCGCCCTGGTCTCCGCGCAGGCGCAGGAAGCCGCCGAGAAGGGCATCTCCGGCGTGCCGACCTTCGTGTTCGCGCAGAAATACGCGGTATCCGGCGCCCAGCCAGCCGAGCAACTCGCCCGCGCCATCCGTCAGGTCTCGGCCGAGATCAACACACAGGCTGCGGAGTAGTCCGCGGGTCCCTTTCCAAAGCCCGGCTCGCGCCGGGCTTTTTCATTTGTCCACGCGATCAATCCAAGCAATCAGGGAGACAACCATGATCTATGAGCTGCGCACCTACACGGTCCGTCCAGGCACCGTCGGCGATATGGTGAAGGCCGCGAGCACGATCTCGCGCGACATCCGCGCCGACAATTTCGGCAAGCTGGAAGGCTACTGGATCACCGAGATCGGTCCACTCAATCAGGTCATGCACATGTGGAGCTACGCCGATCTCAACGAGCGGGCAAAGCTGCGCGCCGAGCTCGGGAAAAATCCGCGCTGGACCGGCGAGTACATTCCGGCGATCCGTCCGCTCTTGGTGCGCCAGGAGGTCCGGCTGCTCAATGCGATCATTCCGCCGGTGGCGCCTGCCACCAAGGGCAACATCTACGAATTCCGCAACTATCGCGCCAAGCCGCTCGGCGGCGCCAAGCAATGGCTCGACCTGATCACCGGCGTGATGCCGGAGCGCGAGAAATATTCCAAGATCGTCGGCCTCTGGACCACCGATGCCGGGCAGCCCAACGAGGTCTGCCATATCTGGGCCTATCCCGATCTCAACGCCCGCGCTGCTGCGCGCGGCGCCGCGCTGAAGGATCCGGCCTGGCAGGAATTCCTGGGCAAGGCCACGCCGCTGCTCGAAGAGATGCACTCGACCATCATGCTGCCGGCCCCGCACTCGCCGTTGCAATGACGGGACGGCTGCGGGCTCGTGCCGGCAGAAAGCCCCACCCGACGTTTCCGTCCGATGGGGCTTTCCAGGCAAGGGCATACGCTGCCTGAGAAACAGCGCTCCGTAACGCTAGAAGCGCCAGCTGACACCAAGCTGACGGCGAGGTCGATTGTGTCTTGATGTGTCTGCATGGCTACGAAAGGGTAAACCGTCGGCCGCCAGCGCACTATGAATGCCAGGGCGGCATCAAGCTGCGTGATGCCGCCTCGTCCAGCACGGCAAATTGCTCCGCGCCGCTCTCGAACGCCGTGACCAATTCGGCCAGCCGGTCGAGTTCGGCAAGGGCGTCGACCTTCAAGACCTTGCCGGCCGGCGCTGCGTCGCGCCAGCTATCCCAATTCGACATTTGCCGGTTCGTGAGCGACAGCAAGTCGCGGTAGACATTGACGTGAAGAAACCACAGGCCGGTGGTCGCGGCATGCCCGAAGGCACCGGCCGCAACCGAGTTGCTCCTCACCAGCCGCCAGGCCTGTGACGCCGTCAGGAATGCATCGCGCGGCAGGTTCGCACAGTCGAACGTGATCTGCTGTCGGTCGATCTGAAGCGCATCGAGCTGTGCGTCAGCCTGCAGCCAGCGCTCGTCGGCGGGTGGCCAATATTCGCAGATCCAATGGTCGTGATAGATGTCGTCGCCGATGTAGGTGGCAAAGCCGCAGCGGACCCGCGCCGGGATCGACCGGGCTCGGAGCATGCTGCACAGCAGGAGCGCGTAGTCGCGGCAGGTGCCGAACGTACGGCTGCGTGGCGGCCGTGCCGCGGTGAGCGATCCGGCGAACGCCGCCTGGATTGATTTCAACCGATCCGCGACCCGCTGGGTTTGCCTGATCATCGGCGTGTCAGGCGGGATGCCGTAGAGCTCCGCCAGGGCGACATGAACCATCAGCCCCGACACGACCTCGCGCAGGTCCGGGATCGTCTCGGGCAAATCGTCATATGCGCCGGCCAACTCGCCGGGGTCGGTCAACGCGTCCTGACGGACGTAGAATTGCTGGATCGTCACGTTCCCGCCAGATCACGACGTCATCGGCTCACGGCCGTCATGCGCAGCCTATCGATCCGTGCCGGCTCGCGTAAGAGGGGTCGTGCTATCCGGGCTTGCCGCGCCGGTTGCGGATGAAGCGGGCGGTGCTGCGCGCGGCCTCGTAGGCGATAGTGTTCAGGGTCAGCGCGGCATGGATGACGGCGACCAGCGGATCGCGGCGCCGCAGCGGCAGCAGCACGTCGCCGATCGCGAAGCGGCCGCGCCAGATCGGATCGATCATGGGGTGCCCGGGCGCCGCGGTGGAATCGGCCGAATTGATCGCAGGATCGGCGCAGAGATGGCGCGTCAGCTCCAGCGTCAATTGCGTGCCGGGCGAGTGCTTCGCAAAGCGCTCGTCGATGCCGATCTTGAAGAAGAAGGCGCGGTCCTGGTGGCGGACCACGATGCCGCCGGCGACCGGGGTGCCGCCCGCATGCAGCGTGACGATCTCGCAGCGGCCGGCTTCGGCCATCGCCGCCGTCGCGCGTCGGATGAAGGCCGCGTCGCCGGCATGCTGGCTGAGTGCGGTGCCGCGCTGGCCCTTCCAGCCGCCGGCTTCGAGCGCAAGGAAGGTCTCGAGCGCGGCCGCAACTGCACGCGGCGTGCGCGCGACATCGAAGCGCACCGCGCCGTGGTCGGACATGCGATGGCGCTGGCGCCGCAGCTCCTTCAGCTTCTTGGGCCCGAGCGCGTCGCGCAGCAATTCGTCGGCATCACGCGTCGCATCGAGCTGCGCGCGCTGATAGGCGCTCAGCAGGCGCGGCTGCAAACCGTCGCGCGCGAGCACCGTGCGGATCGCCGCCATGGCCTGACCATCGAGCGACATCGTGCGCAGGATCAGCGCATGCGCGCCCGCATCGCGTGCCTGCTGCAACATCTGGCCGACGGCCTGCTCGGCGGCGTTGCGGTCGAGCAGCGGCGTGCACAACGTGCCGTAGGGTTCGGCGCCGACCAGCGCGGGCAGGGGTATCCGGTAGATCCGCCGAAATGGCACGACCGGCAGCAGCCCGATCAATTGCCCGGCATCGCCGGCGGCGCTGAGCAGCGATGCGCCGGTGCGGCCGCGCGCGGACGCGTCGACCGCCAATTCCCAGTCCGCCTGGTAGTAGCCATTGGGCTCGAGCGCGCGCTCGGCCAACGCGCGCCATGCGCCGGCCGGCGCCGCTGACAGCGGCGGCAACGCGCGATCGTCCGTGGCATCCTTACGCGATGCACGGCGGATCATCGCCTGGTCAGCAATATCGGCCACGTCCCTGTTTCCTCGGTCCGCGAGGCTGATCGGCCTTGCGTTCATCGGGGGCAACGCTAGCGGAAAGAAATGGAAAATGCCGTTGGGGCCATCCGGCAATTCGAGCGGTCATGTTAACGGAGCGTTCAGCATACCGCGGCGCCAATGCATGGCGCCAGCGTTCACGCGGCAATCGAGCCTGGGCCTATGACCGTTCCGCTTCCATCTGCCGCAGGGCGGCCTTGAGCAGAAGCGTGAGGCAATCCTTGGCCTCCGGGATGCTTCGGTTCGGATAGGTGCGCAGCGACTGCCACATCTCCCAATCGAGCAGGGTCGCAAGGGCAACCAGCCATTTCTGCCGTGCCTCGGCCGACACCTGCTCGAGCTCAGTGGCGAACCACTGGCCGACCACGTCGCGAAAGGCCTTGCGCACCCGCAGCCGGTGCTTCTGCAGCAGCGGCGAGGTCTCGATCATCGCGTTGGACGCCCTTCGATGCGGCGTCATTCGCTCCAACGCCTGGGCCCGCATGTCGATGAACTGTGCGACGCGAACGTCCACCGCGCCCTGCAGGACGGATTTCGCAGGCGCCGGCTCGATCGATTCGGGGGGCATCAGCTCGTCGAGCACCGCCTGCGTGAGCTGTCCCTTCTCCGGAAAATGCAGAAACAGCGTGCGGATCGATACGCCGGCGCGGTCCGCGATCTGCTGCGCCGATGGACGCGCGAAGCCCTCGTTCTGAAGCGCGATGCATGCAGTGACGATATTGCTCCGGGTGATCTGCGTGCGCTGCCGCCGGCCGTCGGCCGACTTGGCGGAGGTGAGACCTGACGTCGAGCGGGAAACCATGCAATCGCGGTCCTTCAAAAGCTTGATTGCCTCTTAGCAAAATCGAGCACGAGAAAATATTCGCGGCTAGCCAGAGAGCGGATTTTTCCCGTTCCGGCAAGTCCGCCGCCTCCCGTGTCTTGCCGACCGCGATGTGTCGAGGCGCGGACGCCGGCTTGACAGCGCTCGAGCGAGCGGAATATATTTGCATAAATTTATGCAAATATATATTCTCGGACGGAGCGCGTCCGGGGAGAAGCCGACCGGGGAGGCGCCATTGCCGGATACCAACTATCGCGTGCTGCGGTTTGACGAACTCACCGTTCAACCCAATCACGGCGAGGAGATCGCCAGGACGCTCGAGGCCTGCGGCGCGCCGTCCCCTGCGCAATTGCTCGGCGTGTTCGTGCCGCTGATCGGCGTGTCGAGCAATGTCGCCACCATCGCCACCAACTGGTCCGGCGAGCCTGCGGCACCGGTGTATCAACATGCGCAAGTCTCCGGCATCCGCAGCCGGCTGTTCGACGTGCTGGCGCGCGGCCAGCAGCCCTGCGCCGCGGAGGGCATCTACACCCACCGCTGGTTCGTCGTCGCGCCCGATCAGGTCCAGGCGCTGACGGAGATGAGCGTCGAGGCGTGGAAATCGTCGGAAGCCGACACCGGAATGCGCATTGCAGGCTTCTGGCGTTGCCGCGAGCCCAATGCCAATGGCGAGGCGGTGGTGTTGATGATCGTCAACTATCCCAGTCTCGCAGCGTGGGATGAGAGCCGCTACTGGAAGCCGAAACCAGAGCATCAGGCGCAGCCGAACCGCAACGTCTGGGGCGGACTGTTCGCGCGGCGCCGCGAGATACTGCGCGATTCCTGGGTGACGGTGCACCGCCTGGCAACATAGCGCGTGAAGCATCACCGGTGGCTTGACATCGCTCAGACCGCAAAATTATAAATGCATAAAAATATGCAATAAGATTTGGGGAGGCACGCGATGTCGTTCAGCGGCAACAGGCGATCGCCGATTGATCCGGCGGTCGTGGTTATCAGGCGCATCGACGATGCCGGCGGTCCGCTGTCAGCGCGCGTCGCTTGCGACTGACGAGGGCAGCATGGCGAGGCAGATCATGGATCCCGGCTGGAAGGTCGTTATCGGCTCGGGAATAGGCATTTCATTCGGTGCCGCGCCCATCTTTACCGCGGGCTTCGCGCATCTGACCGGGGCGATGGCGCAAGACTACGGCTGGAGCCAGGCCGAGGTGGCGCGGGGCGCAACCATCGTGCTGTCGTCGACGATGGTCGCCTATTTGTTTTGTGCGTGGCCGCTCGATCGTCTGGGTTCGCGAAAATTCGCGCTGATCAGCATTGCCCTGTTCGCGGTGTCGCTCGCCATTATGAGCCAGGTCGGAAACTCGTTGCTGCAATTTTATCTGGCGGCCGCGCTGTTCGGCTTTGTCGGCGCGGGCACCAACGTCGTGTCCTATGCGAAGGCAATCTCGCGCTGGTTCGATCAGCGGCGCGGCCTGGCGCTGGGTCTTGCCGCAAGCGCGCAGGCCGGCGGCAGCTTCATCGTGCCGCTGGCGGCGCACTGGATCATTGAACGATATGGCTGGTCGGCCTGCCTGCTGGCATTCGCCGCCTTCGAAACTGTTGTCTGCCTGCCGCTGGTGGCGTCGTTGGTAGCGGATGGTCCGCCCGCGGGCGATCCGGCGTCGAAAAACGACGGGCAGCAACGGCCATCGATGGACACCGAGGTGCCGGAGGCCGGCATCAGCGCCGCGGAGATCATCGGCACACCAACCTTCTGGAAGCTGGCGCTCTGCTTCGCCGTGATCGGAATGTCGTTCTATGCGATCGCGCCGAACGTCATGTACATCCTCAAGCGGCGCGGAGATGTGACCGGCGCCGATGTCGCCTGGATCCAGGCAGCCGGCGCCGTCGCGGCGCTGTTCGGGCGAATTGTCGTCGGACATCTGCTCGACCGGCTGCACGCCCGCGTCGTCGGTATCCTGACCGTCCTGCTGATGGCGTTGTCGGCGCTGCTCAATGCGACCGCGGACGCCGTAGCACCGATGGTTGTCGCCTCGATCCTGATGGGGTTCTCGATCAGCGGGGAGGCGGACCTGATGCCTTACCTGGCCGGGCGTTATTTCGGCACGCGATCGGTCTCGAAGGTGTTCAGCTGGCTGCTGTTTGCGTTCTGCATCGGCGCCGCGATCGGCCCGGTCGCGTTCGTCTGGCTATCGACGCTGAGCGACAGCGTGGTCTTGCCGTTGCTGCTGCTGGCGGCCGTGCAGATCGTCCCCGTGATGCTGTTCCTGTCGCTTGGGCGTTATCGGACGCCGCCCAAGCGCGCGCAAAGCCTCGCCATTGCGCTGACATGACCACGCACCCAGCCGGAGAACGAAAATGACGCTCAGGGATTCGCCGCAGACATCCGCCGGTGTACCGATATCCCGGCCGATTGCACCGGAAGCGAGCCTGGCTGCTGCCGCGGGCGAGGCCTTCGTCTATGCATTGCCCCTGATCGAGATGGCCGCGGTTCGCCGCAATTCGCTCGGCCGCACCGGACGGCAGAACACGTTGTCGCATCAACGCGACCTGATCGATCACAGGGCGCGCTGGGTCACGACGCCGAACAACGACACCCTGTATTCGATCGCATGGCTCGATCTGACCCAGGGCGCCGTCCGGCTGACGATCCCGCCGACGGGCGACCGCTATTTCTCCGCCGCGCTGATGGACATGTTCACCAACAACAATGCGGTGCTCGGAACACGGACGATCGGCAATGCCGGCGGCACGTTCACGATCATTGGACCTCACCAGACCGGCTCGGGCCCGGACGTGGTCCGTGTCGCGACGCCGCATGCGTGGCTTCTGATCAGAACATTGGTCGATGGCGCCGCCGACCTTGTCGCCGCACGCCAGGTTCAGGATGGCTTCAGGTTGGAAGGCCCGTCGGGCAGTCCGCCCGACGATCATGCGGAGCGCAACGCGGCCGCGCCGGCGCTGTTCGGCAGCATTCAGCGCCTGATGGCGTCGGATCCACCTCCGGCGACGGATACCGCGATCCTTCGCCGGATTGCAGCCGCGCTCGAACAGGCGGCGCCGACGGCGTCGGAAGCGATTGCCGAGGGCGTCGCCGCGGCGCGGTCGGCGCTGATAGCCGGCGGCAGACGATTGGAGTTCATCGACGGCTGGAGCTATCCGCGCACGAACCTCGGCAATTTCGATCAGGACTATCGCTATCGCGCAGCCGTGGCGTTGTGGGGCATCGGAGCGCTGCCGGTTGCCGAGGCGATGTACATGCGCGCCGCGGGAAATCTCGAGAACGGCTTCTTCGACGGCACCGCCGACTATCAGCTTCACTTGCCCGCCAAACTGCCGTTGAACGGTTTCTGGTCGCTGACGATGTACGAAGTCGCCGACGACAATCAGTTGTTCCTCACCGAGAACCCGCTGGGACGCTACGCCATCGGCGATCGTACGGACGGGCTGCGGCGCAACGCCGACGGGTCGATCACCATCTGGATCGGCCGCAGCGACCCGGGCGGCGATCGAACCGCCAACTGGCTGCCGGCGCCGAAGCGTGGGCCGTTCAGCCTGATCATGCGCTGCTACCTCCCGCGTCAGGAGATGCTGGCGGGACGCTGGCGCTTGCCTCCGGTCCGGGAGGCCGCGGGCTAGAGCATTCGAAGCGTTCGACAGGGGCGGATCAACGACAATAAAGACAAGGGGGCAGGGATGATGAGGGGGACTCTCCCCGGCGCAGTAGCCGGGCTGTTCTGCATGCTGGCGGCGGCACAAGCCGCCGATCAAACGACCGATACGGCGCGCGAGATGCCGAAGAAGGCCGTAACACTGAAGGCGCCGCCGCCGGCCGAAAAGCCGTTCTTCCTGGTCAACGACAACCGCGTCACCGTCTCGCAGTTTTCGGGAGGTGTTCCCGGTTACACCAAGAACGCGCAGAGCTCGACGCTCGCTTACACGCACTATGACACCTGGGCCTATGGCAGCAACAGCTTCTCGCTGTTGACGTCGAAATACGACCACGGGGCGGCCACCGCGCCGTGCCTCGGATCCGTGCTCGCTCCGACCGGCCGATGCGCCGGTGGCGTCGCGGCTCTGGCATCGATCCGCAGCACATTCGGATGGAACGAATTGTTCGACACCAATGCGTTCTCCGTCGGCCCGCTGACCAATATCTCGTTCCTGGTCGGGGCAGACGCTGCGGTCTCGAATATCTTCACCGCCTCCAGCAACTACGATGTGCTCGCCGGTCTGCAGTTCGGCTTCAGCCTGCCTTACAAGGGCTACTTCAACATCAGTCCGATGTACTTCCAGCGGATGCAGCACGGCGCGCAGCTGATGCCCGCGGGTTTCGGCGGCCCGGTGTCGATGCCGCCGCCTTATCCCGGCCTTCCCGACGGCGTGATGCACTTCTCACCGACCTGGGGGCTCGATTTCAACTACTACATGGATCTCGGCTTCCTGCCGGAGACCCTGCAATACTTCTCGATCAGCGGTCGCGCGTCGATCCGCGGCGCGGACGGCAACGGCGGCTACGGTCCTTATCCGCGAAGCCCGCTCAGCAACCGTACCACCGCCTACGCGCTCGAGCCGGTCCGCCTGACGCTCGACGCGGGCAAGCTGTTCTGGGGGATGAGCTATGCGCATCTGGTCGACGTCTGGGCCGCGTGGCGATACGAGAAGAACATCGGCGGCTATGCCGAAGCCTATGACACGTCCTGCATCACCAAGGGCGCGTACAATGGCAGTTGCTCGAGCAATGGCATCTACTATGGCATGACCGTGAAGCTGGGCGCGCCGCTGCCGGGAACGCCGGCCCTGTCGCCGTTCGGCACGCCGTTCTTCACCAGCGTCGACAACAGCTTCACCTATGGCGTGCTGCCGAGCGCGACCGCTCCGGGCGAAACCGCAAAGACCGTGAAGCAGGTCTACGCCTTCACCCACACCGACAGCTGGGCCTACGGCACCGATCGTCTCTATGCCGAACTGCTGAAGTCCGATCATCGCGATCCGGCTTCGCCGTGTTCGGCGGTCTACAGCCATCCGGCCTTCGGCGCCACCGCGCCGTGCTCGGGCAATATGGAGATCAACACCTCGCTGCGCAGCACGATCGGGTTCAACGAAGTCTTCAACACCGCGGCGTTCAGGGCAGGGGCACTGCGCAACGTGTCCTTCGAGATCGGCGCCGACGGCCGGACGACGCTGGGCTATGCGGCGCCGGCCAAGGAGGCGATCGTCGCCGGCCTGCAATTCGCGTTCGACCTGCCGTTCAAGAGCTACCTGACGATCGCGCCGCTCTACTATCAGGAATGGAATCATTCGACCTACGCGGTTCCGAACAACGCGGGCAACAGTCCGTATGGGGTCGGACTCTACGGCGTGCCGCCCTACAAGGGCCTGATGCCGGCCGGCTTCACCGGAACGGTCGACGGCAATCTGCATTACGATCCGACCTGGGCGCTGGAGATCGACTACGGCAGCGCGCTCGATTTCCTCCCGGAAAGCCTGCGCTACTTCTCTGTCAGCGGACATGTCGGCATCTACGGACCGAAGGGCAACGGCGCCTATGGCGGCTATACGCTCCCGTCGAGTTGGAACACCAAAACAGAGATCAACGCCGAGCCGGTCCGCCTGAGCTTTGACGTCAGCAAGGCGCTGTGGGGAAAAAAATACGCGCACCTCGTCGAGGCCTTCGTGGCGTACCGTTACTGGCACAACAAGTTCGGTCTTGACGGCAGCAACGCCGCCAACGGCATCTGCTTCTTTGCCAACGGCACGAGCAACAAGAGCTGCACCGAACAGACGGTCTACACCGGCGTGACGGTGAAGTTCTGACCGACCTGTCGTTGACGTTGCCGTGTCAACGCGCGCGTTCAGGCGTCGCGAGTCCAGGAGGGGGCGGTCCCCGCCGCGCTTGCGCAAGCCGGTGCCGCAGCACCCGCAACGCCTGTCGTCCGGATCATTTTTGCACCACCGGTGTGCGCATGTGCGCACTGAGCGGCCGGTGCGGGCGCGCCTAGCTGCAAGGTCTCCGGACGATCCGGGTGTGCAAACCCAGGGAATTGACATGTCGAGATTGGAAGGCAAGGTCGCGGTGATCAGCGGCGGCAACAGCGGCATCGGGCTCGCCATCGCGCAGCGCTTCGTGACGGAAGGCGCGCATGTGTTCATCTTCGGACGGCGCCAGGACGCGCTCAACAAGGCGGCGAAGCTGATCGGCGGCGGTGTCACCGCGATCCAGGCGGACGCGTCCAGTCTCGAAGACCTCGACCGCGTCGCCGGGACCGTTCGAAAGGCCAAGGGCAGGGTGGACACGGTGGTCTCCAACGCCGGCTTCACCGAACAGGTGCCGCTCCGCGACATCACGGAGGAGCACTACGACCGCACGTTCAACCTGATGGCCAAGGGACCGCTGTTCCTGGTGCAGAAGATGCTACCGATGATGGGCGGCGGCGGATCGATCATCCTTGTGTCGTCAGCGATGCACTATATGGGCTTGGCAAACCACTCGACCTATGCGGCAACCAAGGCCGCGGTGCGCTCATATGTCCGGACCTGGGCGGCCGAGTTCAAGGACAGCGGCATCCGCGCCAACCTGCTCAGTCCCGGCCCCGTCGATACGCCGATCATGGACTCCCAGGCGTCGACGCCCGAGCAAGCCGCCGCGATTCGCAAGATGTATTCCAACTACACGCCGATGCTCCGGATCGGCCGTCCGGAGGAATTGGCCGCTGCAGCCGTCTTCCTCGCCTCGGACGAGAGTTCGTTCATGACCGGCTCAGACATGGTCGTCGACGGCGGCGTCAGCAACGTCTGATCTGCGTGACGAACGGAGTTTGCTGCCCCGATCGACATGGGCGCGCATGACATGTGCGATCAGGCTTGGCCGCGCATGTCGACGTCTCAGACTAAGGTTTCGCGCTCCGCGGCGTTTCCACCGCAACGGCGCTCTCGACCGGCTCGTAAGTCTCGGTGAGGCAATTGTCGTCGGCTTCCACCTGCCGGCGATCGAAGATCGCGCCTTCGCTGATGAAGACGCGATAGGTCTGCGTCCCCAGCGGCTTGCCGATGACAGATGTCAGTTCGGCGCGCACGCAGGCGGTCCAGCCGGTGCCGCGCGGGTCGTGCAGCGGAGCGGAGACCCGTACATGCGACGGCTGCGAGCCGGCGATGAACACCGAATCCAGCTTGCCCGCGACCAGCCGCTTGACGTCCGGAGGCGTCTCGAGCGGCGCCGGCTCGCCAGCCTTGACCTTCAACATCTCCGGCCACACCGCGTGGCTATCCGCCAGCCCGCAGCCGCTCAACATCAAGGCGGCGCCGGCCAACAGCGCCGCCACCTGTACCTGTCCCTGTCCCATCGGGCGTATTTAATGTGCCGCCGCCAAGATTGCGCCCCCCCTGGTGGGGCTGAATTCGCATCGCGCGACGCTTTGTCGATCAACAAATGTCGAGCGGCAAGTTATCTTGGGGTAGAGGTGTTGCCGGATGTTTCTACGGCTGCGAGGGAAGGGACTGACATGAAAAGCTTCACGGTTGCTGCCGTCATTCTGGCGCTGATCGCGACACCGACCCTGGCCCAGGGCCGGCGAGGCGGCGGGGGCGACGACCGGAAGACGGAGAAGAAGCCCCAGATCGACGAGAAGGCCTACAAGGCCGCGCTCGATCGTATCCCCGAGCCCAAGGAGAAATACGATCCCTGGGGTGTCACCAAGCCGGCCGCCGATCCGGCCAAGAAGCCGAAATAGTCAGCTGAAATAGCCAGGGCTTATCGGGGCTCATCGGGTTCCTGCGGCGTCTCGACATAATAATCGACGTTGGCGGCTGCACATTGCCGCACGGCATGAACCTTCACCTGACGGCTTTCGACCCATCTGCGGTATCTATTGTCGGAGGCCGCCATGCTTCGCCGTTCGCTGCTCAGCCTGATCGTTCCGGTTGCGATCCTGTTCGGTGCCGTGCCGGCATCGGCGGAAAGCCGCCTGGCGCTGGTGATCGGGCAGTCCGCCTACAAGTCGGTGCCCGCGCTGCCCAATCCGGCCAACGACGCCAGGGCCATGTCGCAGATGCTGACCGACGCCGGATTTGCGGTGACGACGGCGTCGGATCTGTCCCAGGATGAGATGCGCGCCCGGATCAGCGACTTCGCCGGTCAGGTGGCGGCGAAGGGCGCCGACACCGTGGCGCTGGTGTTCTATGCCGGGCATGGCCTGCAGATCGATGGCGAGAACTATCTGGTGCCGGTCGACGTCGATCCGAAGCGCGAGGCCGACATCCCGATCCAGGCGGTCCGCCTCAACGACATCCTGAACACGTTGACCTCGGTGCCGAGCCGGATGCGCATCGTGCTGCTCGATGCCTGCCGCAACAATCCCTTCCCGGAACTCAGCAAGACCGCGGGGCACGGGCTTGCCATCATCGACGCCAAGGTCGGCGCGCCCGGCACCTTCGTGTCGTTCTCGACGTCGCCGGGCGCCGAGGCTGAGGACGGCAGCGGCGCCAACAGCCCCTATACGACCGCGTTGCTGGCTTCGGCGAAGGAGCCGGGGATCCCGATCGAGGATACGTTCAAGCGCGTTCGTCTTGCCGTGAACAAGGCGACCGATGGCCGCCAGACACCGTGGGACTCCTCGTCGCTCACCGACGACTTCCGCTTCATGGCAGGTCCTTCAGCCTCGCCCGCGGCCACGCCGGCGCCGGCCGCGACCAAGCGCACCGTCGACGAATGGAAGCGCGAATTGCAGGGCAAGCCGATCGAGGCTGCAAACGAACTGATCGTGGTTGACGGCACCGACGAAGCCTATGAAGCCTTCGCCGCGATCTTCGCCGGCACGCCGCGCGGCTTGCAGGCGCGCGACTGGCTCGACCGGCATCGCCGCATGGTGGCGTGGAACGACGCTGGTCTCGCCAACACCGCGGCGGCCTATCGCAGTTTCCTCGTGCTGTATCCCGACAGCGATCTCACGGCCACCGCGCGCAAGATGATCGAACGGTTGCGTTACCGTCCCGACCTGACGCCGGCCGCAGCGCTCAGCGTGCCCGCGACCAATGTCGCGCTGGCGGCGCCGACGTGTCCCTGCAACGCCGTGCCGCCGGAGCAGCAGAAGGCCGCCGTGCCGGCGAAGAAACGCGCCGATCCCGATCCGCCGCGGCGCGCAGGCAAGCGCCCGCCGCGCGTCGTGGTCGAGGACGACGTCGTCGTGGTGCGCCGGCCGCCTCCAGCCGTGGTCTACGAGCCTGTCGGACCACCGATCGGAATCGGGATTGGCATCCGCGGCGGCTATCGCGGCAATTATGGCGGCGGCTATCACAGGGGTGGATACTGAGGCGCCAATCGCGTAAAGGCTTTCCCGCATGAGATGCGGCGTCCGATGATCGCATCTTGCGGGAGGACGCAATGCGGTCCCTGTTTCGCCTGCTCGCCGCTCTGGTGCTTTGCATGCAACCGGCGCTCGCCTGGGAGTATTGGGGAGGGGATCGCGGCGGACAACGCTTCTCGCCGCTGACGCAGATCACGGCGGACAATGTCGGCACGCTGGTGCGCGGCTGGGAATTCCGCACCGGCGATCTCGACGCTCGCCCGCCCGACGTCATGAAGCGCACCAAGTTCGAGGTGACGCCGCTGTTCGTCGAGGACAGCCTGATCTTCTGCACGCCGTTCAACGAAGTGATCGCGCTCGATCCCGGCACCGGCGCACAGAAATGGCGTTTCGATCCGAAGATCAGCATGGCGCAGCGGCCGGCCAATCGCTTCGTCTGCCGCGGCGTCGCGCACTGGACGGATGATCGTGCGGCCGAAGGTGCGGCCTGCAAGTCACGCATCTTCACCGGCACCAATGACACGCGCCTGATCGCGCTCGATGCCAGGACCGGCAAGCCTTGCGCCGATTTCGGCAATGGCGGCGAGATCAAGATCGATGCCGGCATGAAGCTGGAATGGCCGGGCGAATTTCAGATCACGTCGGCGCCGGTGACCGGCCGCGGCGTGGTCGTGGTCGGATCCGCGATCGGCGACAACCGGCGGGTCGACGCACCGGTCGGCGCGGTGCGCGCCTTCGATGCACGAACCGGTCAACCGCGCTGGACCTTCGATCCGCTGGTGCATGAAAGCGTCGAGGCCGGCCACAGCAATGTCTGGGCGCCGATGTCGGTGGACGAGGAGCGCGGCCTGGTGTTCCTGCCGACGACATCGCCCAGTCCCGATTTCTGGGGCGGCAAGCGCCCCGGGAATGACGAGCACGCCAATTCGGTGGTCGCGCTGCGGATCGAGACCGGCGAGCTCGCCTGGGCCTTCCAGACCGTGCATCACGACGTCTGGGACTACGACTTGCCGGCGCAGCCGACGCTGGCGCGGATCGACACCGGCAACGGCATGCGCGACGTCGTGATCCAGCCGACCAAGCAGGGTTTTGTATTCGTGCTCGATCGCGATACCGGCAAGCCGGTGTGGCCGGTCGAGGAGCGCGCCGTGCCGCAGAACGGCGCCGAGGGCGAGAAGCTGTCGCCGACTCAGCCGTTTCCGACCCATGTGCCGCCATTGCTGACGCAGCGCATGACGGCCGATGATGTCGGCGGCATGCTGCCGGGCGTCAGCAGCGCGGCGTGCGAGAAGCTGCTCGCGCAATCCCGCAATGAGGGGCTCTACACGCCGCCGTCGACGCAAGGCACGATCGTCTACCCGATGACCGGCGGCGGTGTGAACTGGGGCAGCGCGGCGTTCGATCCGGTCAACCAGATCCTGCTCGCCAATGTCAGCCATGCGGCGCACGTCATTACTTTGATTCCGCGCGACCAGGCCAAGGGCTTCAATCCGCCACCCGGCCATGATTTCGGCCAGCAGCAGGGCGCACCGTTTGCGATGTCGCGGGCATTGGCGAGCACGGAGGTTGGCTCGCCGTGCAACAAGCCGCCCTGGGGCGAGACGGTGGCGGTCGATCTCAAGGCCGGCAAGGTGCTCTGGCATGCGACGGTCGGCACCAGCGAGGATCTCGCGCCGCTCGGCATCGCGCTCAATACCGGCACGCCGCTGCTTAGCGGCGTTGCGATCACCGCGGGCGGACTGGTGTTCACCGGCGCGATGGACGCCTATCTGCGCGCGTTCGATGTCAAGTCGGGAAAGCAATTGTGGCTCGGCCGGCTTCCGGTGCCGGGCGTCGCCAATCCGATGACCTACCTGTGGAAGGGCGAGCAGTACGTCGTGATCGGCGCCGGCGGACATTCCGAGGGCGGCACATCGATCGGCGACAGCGTGGTCGCGTTTCGCCTGCCGCGTCAGGGCGAGAGCGCGTCGCTGTGGACGCGCTTGATCGATCGTCCCGGCGGACGGTTCTTGCTCAAGGTGATCGAGGTTGCTTTGACGCTGATCGCGCTGACTGCGCTCATCGTGCTGCTGCGACGCAGGCGGCGGGGCCGTCGCGCAAACGCGGTGTAGTTCAGCGGCGCGCGCGTTGCGCCGCTGCATGACAAATCGGCGACATCGCTTCTCAATCCGTGCACCGAAACGACGTGCAGACGAATGCGCGCGATGTCATGCTTGCCTTCGCCGCGACGCTTCGCCTACGAGGTCGCGACGGACGCGCTGGGCTTCCAGCGAGCTGTTCATTTCAGATCATTTGCCCATGGAGATTGCGATGAAGATCACTGCCTCGATCATGCTTGCCGCCGCGCTCGCGCTGTCGTCCGCGCCGGCCAATGCCACCGTCCTCGATCTCTCGACCATGACCTGCAAGCAGTTCGTCGAAGGTGGCGACGACACCATCAAGATGGTGCTGGTCTGGATGGACGGCTGGTACAAGGGCGATTCCGACGAGGCGATCATCGACACCGACGTGTTCACCGAGAACGCCAAGAAGTTCGGCACCTATTGCGGAAAGAATCCGACCATCAGCATCGTCAACGCCGCCGAAGCCGTGCTCGGCAAGTAACGTTTCTTGGGCATGATCTCAGCGCAAACGCGTTGCGTTTGTCGCGGGAAAACCGCTTCGCACTTTTCAGGATCATGCTCTATCCCGGCAGCATCGCGAACGCGCTCGACACCATCGCCACCGGCTTGTTGTCGGTGGCGGAGGATAGCGTGACGCGGCCGAAGCTCATGGTGCGGCCGAGCCGGACCACGCGGGCGTCGGCCAGCACGTCGGAGGCGGTCACCGCGCGCATGAAGTGCGTGGTCTGGTCGACCGTCGTCATCGGCCGATAGCCCTTGTTGGCCGCGAGATTGGCCAGCACCATCGCGGTGTCGGCGAACGCCATCAAGGCCTGGCCGCAGACGATGCCGCCATTGCGGCACAGCCGCTCCGAGAACGGCATGCGCAGGATGGCGCCGGGCTGCCAATCGGAAGCGTTGCCGGGCGGCGGCGTGAACTCGAACTGCTCGATCGACAGATTGAGATCCTGCACCCACGGCGCAAAGACGTCGCCGAGCACCCGTCGCGCCTCGTCGATCCCGAATTCACCGGCCTGCTGCATGACGTCCCGTTTCCCCTGCTGATTTATTGTTCTCTATCTATCGCCTAATTGCGCGTGACGTGCACGCGCGGCGTCTCGCCGGCATTCCACTTGCCGTCGATCGCCCGCTCGATCTGGGCGGCGAGCTGCAGCAGGAGGCCGTCATCGGCCTGCTTTGCGATCGCCTGGATGCCGAGCGGCAGGCCGTGCTCGTTGGTCGCGAGCGGCAGTGAGATCGCCGGGATGCCGCAGAGATTGGCGAGCGGCGTGAAGGCGAAGTTGCGCCAGAGATTGCCGAACCAGTCCAGCACCGACGGATTGTCGCTGATGGTGAGATACTCCGTGGTGCCGACCTTCGGTGTCGGCAGCGCCGTGATCGGGGTCAGGATGATGTCCCAATCCTCGAAGAACGCGCCGAAGCCGCGGGCGGTGGTGTTAAACACGGTCTGCATGCGGGCGCGATCGGCGAAGCTAAAGTCGCGGCCATGCTCCCAGATGCGGATGTTGATCGGCTCGATCAGGTCCGCCGGCGGCCGCTCGAGGCCGCGCGCCGCGAGCATGTTGCCGATCACGACGGCGAAATTGCTGATGTAGCAGGTGGTCTGCGCCGCGAAGGCTTCGGTGTAGTCGATCGACGGCAGTGCGTAATCGACCTGATGGCCGAGACCCTCGAGGAAACGTCCGACACGCTCGAGCTCGGCGGTGATATGCGGCGTCGCGCGATACTCGCCCCAGGTGTGTGACAGCGCGATCTTGAGCCGGCCGGGGTCGCGCGCGATCATTGCTGTATACGGCTCCGGCGGGGTCCAGAACGGCATGAACTCGCCGGGTGCAGGTCCGCGGCACGCATCGACGAAGGCTGCGGTGTCGCGCACCGAGCGCGACTGGCAGCCCTGGATCGAAACGAGGCCAGTGAGATCGGACAGATGCGGCGCGAGCGAGAACACGCCGCGCGATACTTTCAGTCCGATATTGCCGTTGACGCCGGCGGGAATCCGGATCGAGCCACCGCCGTCGGTCGCATGCGCGATCGGCACCGCGCCGGCGGCAACCATAGCCGCACTGCCGGCCGACGAGCCGCAGGTGGTGTAGTCGGTATTCCAGGGATTGCGCGTGACATAGACCGCGGGGTTCTCGGCCGAGCTGCAGACCCCGAACTCCGGCGTCGTGGTGCGGCCGATCAGATTGAGGCCGGCCTTGCGCAGCTTCGTGGTCAGGAAGGTGTCGGCTGCGGCGCGGTTGCCGCGCATCATCAGCGAGCCCATCTCCTGCAGCCGTCCCTTCAAGGTCGGGCCGAGATCCTTCATCAGGAAGGGCAGGCCGGCGAACGGGCCGTTGAGGTCGGCGCCGTCGCGTGCGGGATCTGCGATCACGTCGTCGAACAGCTCGACCACGCCTGACAGCGCCGGATCGACCTTGGCGACGGCGCTGGCTGCCTGCGCCGCCAGCTCCCGCGGCGTCAACTCCCCGTTGCGGACGCGCTCGGCGAGCGCCGTTCCGTCATGCCGCGTCCATTCGTCCCAGCTCATCGCCAAAGTCATGTCGTCGATTCCTTTTCTGCTTTGTTGCGCACTGTAATTTGCAGAGCCGCCCGGTCAAACCGTCGCGCGTGCGCTGCGCTCCGGGGCGCGTGCGCTGCGCTCCGAGGCGCTTGCGCGGCGTTCCGAGGCACTTGCGCTGCGCTCCGAGGCGCGCTTGCGCTGCGCTCCGAGGCGCGCTTGCGCCGCGCTGCAAGCGCCGTGCCCGGCTTGAAAATGCCCCAGTTTTGGCGCCCAATTGCCCCTCCTCAGTGGTGGGGGCGTACATGTTCCGCAGGTTGGTGTTGCTGGGCGGCGTGATCGCGATCGGGCTTGCGCTTGGTAGTTGCACGCGATGCGGTCCGATCTGGGACGACTGGATGCAGTCGCCGAAATCCTGCAAGTCAGACCACCTCTAGGGCAGGGACTGACACGCTTGGCGACCGCTTTCTTGCGGTGATATACCGCTGACGAAAATGCAGGGAGCGTTGTGATGAGAGTTTTGTGCGCAGTTGCGGTCGCGGTGCTGCTGTCGGCGCCGGCCTATGCGCAAATGCCGAACGTCAATCTGATGCCTGAGGTCAAGACCAAGACCCAGGACGAGAAGGATCGGGACGCGGTCAACGACCGGGCCTACAAGGACTCGCTGAGCAAGATTCCGGATGCCAAGGGATCGTCCGATCCCTGGGGGGCGGTGCGCAGCGATGCGCCGAAGGCGGCTGCCCATCCCGCCAAGCCGAAGACCAAGACCGGAAGCTCCGCGCAGTAGCGCGCGTTCGGGCCGGCTTCCACTTTCTGCAGACTCGGATTCTCTCCGCGTCGCCCCTATATTGAGGGCGTCGTCAGTTGGTCCGGAGTTGCGGCAATGGTGTTTCGTCCGCGCGATCTCGCCAGCCGGATGGCCGCGCGGCACAAGCCGGATGACGGCTATCTGCGCGAGACCTTCAGCCTGCCGCGCGATCAGGCCCGCCTGCGGGCGCGCGCCTTTCTCAAGCGCTATCCGAAGGCCGCCTATATGAGCGCGGTCGAGAGCTGGCGTGAGCTGCCCGGCGGCGAAATCGAGTTCACGATGCGGCGGCTGGCCAGCGCGGACTGAACCGCGCGGCCTGTTTGGCTTGCGCGGCGGGGCCGATCGAACCGGCCGCGCCTCAATCGTGATTGCTCTGCCCGCGTGGGCGTCCCAGCCCGAGATTGTTCAGCTCGCGGTCGATCCGCAACTGCACGCGGCGGATCGCCAGGAGGTCGAGTTTCGCTTCGGTCTTGCCGGTGAAGACCCGGTCGCCGATCTGGAAACGCCATTTCCAGACGCCGGCCGTGACCTGCGTGACGCTGTATTCGACGCCCTTGTGAATCATCTGGAACGGTTCCGCGAAGGAATGGCGGTCGTCGATAATTAAACTAAAGGTTGTAGTAATAATTAACACCCGTAAAACGATGTTGTGAACCGCGGCGCCCATCCGGGCGTCAGTTGTGGATCCCGAAGTGGATCCATCCGCCGGCGGCACGCCATGCCTTGCGACGTGAAATCTGGCGTTGGCCCCGGCGAGCCAATGTTACGAACACTGGCGGAACCCGAGTCTTCCCGTGAAGGCTACGTAGTTTTCTTGGGGGTCAGGAGGGGTACCAAGGTAGTATGCAGATTGTGCCAATCGCGCGCCGCTGTCGCCAAATCTGCCGGTAACTCGTTGATTATTCGGGGGACTTGGGACGAGGGTGGATCCGCCTGCTCGCGGAACTTTGTTCTAGCCCGGAGAACTACGGATCGCGCCGGACCGCTATCCAAACAGTCTGAAAACAGGCCCACGCCGCGTTCCGGAGCGCTGACCTTTTCAACCCGATCGGACGCCGAAAGCGCAACGCCGCCCGCTTGAAATCAATGCGGACGGCGTTGGCCCTAGCCCCAGGAAGGTGTGCAAAATCCTGATGAGTGGAAGCCTATACAATTTGTGCCAAAGGACATGTCCCAAATTGGCTATCACGGTTGCCAATCTCGAGTGACTCGGCTTCACCGCGCAGCAAGAACAGATGGCGTCCCATCATGGAAAATGATGGGGCTAGAACATTTACTATGCCGCCTCGGTAGTCCTACTGAGAACATCGGCCAGGCCGCGGTTTCCGTTCGCTCCATCCGATGCGAAGGCATTCAGCCGATGCCGTCCCCGTCGGAGCGCTCGCGCACGGGACCAGGACACGCCGGGATAGGAACGAGCGCAGCGCACTCCGAATTATCTCCTGTCCGGGTGCTGTTCCTGCCGGGCAGCATTGGGACGACCAAAGTGCAACTCGGCCCCGGTTAGTGCCCACTCGCTGGGGCCGCTCCTTTACACCAGCGATCCGGAAGTGAGGAGCCGCGCGAACCCGAGGCGGCTGCGGGCATGGCGGGCATGGCGTTTGACCAGCCTGGCCAAGCACTTCACGGTTCAAATTCGCGGGCAGCCGGAGAACTGCGAACGAATTGGGCACCATCGAAATCTATATGCCCAGAACCGTGCATAATCCTCCGGGCATGTGGCACAAACTGAGTATTGATTGATGGCCGTATAAAAGCCGGCGGGCGTGAGAACGTCCCGTGATCGCAGCACGGCCCGTGCTGCCAGAACATCGGCTAAGCCATGGTTTCTTTGCTTAATCCGAACGGCGAGATTCTCAAATCCAATTGGGGATCCGTGCGCTGAGACGTGCATAGCGCCCAAACCCTGGTGCTGTCTTAGTTAGAACACTCGCAGTCGGGAATTAGGACACTTGTCAAAGTGAGGTAATCCGGGATCGACCGTCGATGGCACGACCATTCCGATACAATACAATTGCGCTCTGAGTATGAGCGCTAGTGGGACGACTCCGGCCGCCATCTAGCCCCTGCGAGCGCGCCGGGGCCGTCTCGGACACCTCGAATGATCAGTTCCGTTCTACGGAACACCGTGCTCTCCCGGAATCCTAAAACCTGTGGATAAGAGTAAAGTAGCTCTTGCCGAGGTGAGAGCATTTCAGGGCGTGAGATTTTCGAGAATTTCCTTGGCTGGGGGCCGTAATACGCGAGCGGCCCCCTCTCGATTCAGCCGGCGCGGTAAGGCGGCCCCAGCATCACCTCCAAGGGTGCTGGGGCAGTTTCCTTATGACACCGTCACTGACATGCCTAGCTGAATGCGGAAACGTTTATGCTGCCCCATATTCGCACGATGTTCGATCAGATCGACGTCGTCGAGTACGCCGTGATTGGCGTTGGGTTGGTCGGCCTCGCTGTGGGCGCGGCCTACATCCTCGTGTCCTAAAGCCACCTCTGGGATGACACGTCACCTTGGCCTCAGCTTGCACCCCCTCGCTGGGGCCGTTTCTTTGGGGGCTATGAAGCCTTCCGCTTTTTCGGTTGCTTACGCGACGCTTCAAGTCGCGGGCCGAAGAGGCTCGCTCGCCCACGATTGCCGGGCATATGAAGAAAGAGGCCGCCAACTGACGCGGCCTCACCGTAGACCAATCCGAGCCACGGCGATCCCCGCGATTTCTTTCGGATCGCTGATGCCTGTAGCACCGGCCTCGATGACCTTGCGGGCCACCAGCTCGCAAAGCGGATCATTACGATCAACGAGGTCCATCGCACGCAAGGCGAGGTCAAAGGCCTTGCTTAGCAGCTCGACTTCTTCTGACGTGTGTTCGCCAGCCTTCAGCAAACGGCTGATTGGCATTTGTCCCGCTCCCTGCCAGAGCGCAAGTTCCGCTTTATAGCACAGGAACTCCGTTCACTCACTATCCGAGGTTTGGAGAGCAGTATCAGTTCGACTTCGGCTATGAGCGCGATAAGGACGACGGCAAAGGTCTGTAATGAAAGAGGCCGCCAACTGAGGCGGCCTCGCTATGAGCGGCCCCAGCAACTTTGGGGGCCTGTGTAGGGGGAAGGCTTGTTGCTGGGACCATCTACCGGCTCGCTTGGCGCGTGCGGGCCAGGTTCGCGGTTACTGCGCGTACATCGCTATTCCGATGATGACGAGCGGGCTTAGGCCGAACAGCACGATAGCCACGCTTTCAAGTATGCCGCTCACCATGACACAACCCCTGCGTTGATAATGGAACCCTACGCGCCGGGAACTCGGTGATCTAGTGCAATTTGTGCCTAGCAATTCTCCGAAACAAATTAGGAAGGAACTCCGTTCACCCACGGAGAACTCCCGGTAATCCATCTGCTCGATGGAATCGTGGATCATCAAAATCTATGCGCCCAGAACAGGGAATATGCCGGTCGGTAGGACTACTGAGAACGTCGGCCGCTGCATGGTTGAGGATGGGTTAAGTCCAAACTAGGCCACTCGAATTTTCAAAGCAGGCCACTAGGGGATGGAAGTAGGCCAGCGCCTAAATCCGCAAAAGAACATATTGCGAACATGGAACAAACGTGGTACGAGATTTCTATCAACAACGCATTCCGTCTGATCTCACCCGCCGTTTGTCCCGCTAGCGAATCCTCGCCATAAGGAGCACATCCCAAATGTCCGCCACCGCACTGCGTATCGTCGAAGGATCCTCCATGGACAAGTCCAAGGCCCTCTCAGCCGCGCTCTCCCAGATCGAGCGCCAGTTCGGCAAGGGCTCGGTGATGAAGCTCGGCAAGAACGACCGCTCGATGGATGTCGAGACGGTGTCGTCGGGATCGCTCGGGCTCGACATCGCGCTCGGTGTCGGCGGCCTGCCGAAGGGACGCATTGTCGAGATCTACGGGCCGGAATCATCGGGCAAGACCACGCTGGCGCTGCACACCGTGGCAGAAGGCCAGAAGAAGGGCGGCATCTGCGCCTTCATCGACGCCGAACATGCGCTCGATCCGGTCTATGCGCGCAAGCTCGGCGTCAACATCGACGAGCTCCTGATCTCGCAGCCCGACACCGGCGAGCAGGCGCTGGAAATCTGCGACACGCTGGTGCGCTCCGGCGCGGTCGACGTGCTGGTGGTCGATTCGGTCGCGGCGCTGGTGCCGAAGGCCGAGCTCGAGGGCGAGATGGGCGATGCGCTGCCGGGCCTGCAGGCCCGCCTGATGAGCCAGGCGCTGCGCAAGCTCACCGCCTCGATCAACAAGTCGAACACGATGGTGATCTTCATCAACCAGATCCGCATGAAGATCGGTGTGATGTACGGTTCGCCGGAAACCACCACCGGCGGCAATGCGCTGAAATTCTATGCGTCGGTCCGCCTCGACATCCGCCGCATCGGCGCGATCAAGGAGCGTGACGAGGTGGTCGGCAACACCACCCGCGTCAAGGTGGTGAAGAACAAGCTGGCGCCGCCCTTCAAGCAGGTCGAGTTCGACATCATGTACGGCGAGGGCGTCTCCAAGATGGGCGAGATCCTCGACCTCGGCGTCAAGGCCGGTCTCGTCGAGAAGTCGGGTGCCTGGTTCTCCTATGACAGCCAGCGGCTCGGCCAGGGCCGCGAGAATTCGAAGGCGTTCCTGCGCGCCAACCCCGATATCACCACCAAGATCGAAGCCGCGATCCGGCAGAACTCCGGCCTGATCTCCGAGCAGATCCTCGCCGGCGCGCCCGAGCGCGACGCCGAAGGCGAGGAGCCGACGGAGGAGTAGACCTCAAGGCAGACATGATTTCGCTGGAAGCGGGCGCTGAGGACGTTGAGTTGCCGACGTCTTCGGCGCCCGTTTCGTATTGTGTTGCGTTCGGCGAGGTTGGACGATGAAGCGCTTGATTCTGACTGGTTCCGGTATCCGTCTCGCGCGCTCAGGTCTGGCAGAAGCGGTCATTGAATTTCGCTTTCGCTTCGTTGGGGGGCCGTTGCCCCCGGTAGAAGAGTTCGAAGATTATTTTGGCGCGCGTTCCGGCCAGGGCCCGGGTCGTCATTGGTCGGATTGGTGTTCATGGAGATTGTTCTCCGATGAAGTCCGGGCTCGCAGGCACCTTTCGCTCGTCGAGTATTGCGAACCGTATGACGTTATCGAGCTCTGGTTCGAACAATATCCGAACGATCAGCTGCAGCTGGTCTTCCTTCTGGCTTTTTTCAGATGTCATCCCGAGACAGCGGCCAGGTTGAAGTTGCGTCTTGTTGATTTCGATCTGACGATGCCGGCTGAACAGATGCCCGAACCAGAGGATGTGTTGACGGTCGACGTCGGCCCGGTCGAACTCAATACCGGAAGTGCGATCTGGTCGGCTTATCGCGCAGCCACCCCAATGCCTTTTCTGGATTGCTTGCAGAGTGACCTTAGCTCACTGCCATTTCTGAGGTCGGCGCAGCTTGCCTTGGTTGCAGAATTGCCCTCCCGCGCGACGGGGCTTGGCGCAACTGAAATGCGACTTCTTGAGCTGATCGCACGTTACGACGGCTTTTCAGCGCTTGGACTACTTCATCGTTTCTGGCGCCCCGGAAATGTGTTCGGGGAACTCGAACTTTTCTCATTGCTCGACGGCCTCACGGATGGTCCGTCGCCTGCAGTGACCGATCTCGAACGACCGCAGAGCAAAAGGAGCTGGCACGCGCGCTACGCCGCAAGCTATCCGCGGCTGACCGAGTTCGGCGAAGCGATCATCGCGCACCAGGAAGACTTCAGCAGCCATAACCCGATCGATCGCTGGTGGGGCGGCACGCACCTCACCAACGACAATCTCTGGCGCATTGCTCCGACGCTGACCAAGCCGTAGTCAACTCAACCTGGTGCCAGCGCCTTCTCCCGGCTCACGATCAGCGCCCGCAGATCGTCCGCCACCGCGACCGATTGATGGGTTTTCTGGTCGGTCGCGACCCAGATGATCTCGCCGGTGGCGCGCAGGTCGTCGGAGCCCTTGGCGAAGATCGCGAGCGCCAGATTGATCGAGGAGCGGCCGATCCGGGCAACCCGGACGCAGACCTCGATGTCCTCGTCGAACCGGATCGGCGCCTTGTACTCCACCACCGACTTCACGGTGTGGAAGTCGATGCCGGTCCGCGCCACCTCGCCGAGATAGTCATAGCCGAGCGCGCGGAAATACTCTGTTATCGCGGTGTCGAAATAGGTCAGGTAGTGGGCGTTGAACACCACGGCCTGCGCGTCGACCTCGGAATAGCGGACGCGAAACGGGAAGTGAAACCAGAATTCCTCGCGCATGTTTCCTCCTGCCGCGGCGTCGGTCGCGCCCGCGCATCCCGCGATAGCCGAATTGCGGACCCGTTGGCTCTACCCGTCCTACCGACTGGATCTAGTGCCGGTGGATGACCAGTCGCCCCAATCTCTACTGTGCATGGGGTTGTTTTCGACGTTTTGAACTGGACCCCGTAGCAACCATCCCCGCTTGATGGTTGCTACGGCATCCGGCAACGGAGGCCGCGTTACTCCGCGGCCTCCGCGTAATCCTCGATCGGCGGGCACGAGCACACCAGGTTGCGGTCGCCGTAGACATTGTCGACGCGGCCGACCGGGCTCCAGTATTTGTCGGACCGCGACACGCCTGCCGGGAAGCAGCCCTCAGTGCGGGTGTAGGCCCGGTCCCACACATCGTCGGCGATGTCGTGCACGGTGTGCGGCGCGTGGCGCAGCGGTGAGGCCTCGACCTTCCAGCGGCCTTTCTCGACTTCCGCAATTTCGTTGCGGATCGCGATCATGGCGTCGCAGAAGCGGTCGATCTCGAACTTCGATTCCGATTCCGTCGGTTCGATCATCAGCGTGCCCGCCACCGGGAAGCTCATGGTCGGCGCGTGGAAGCCGTAGTCGATCAGCCGCTTGGCGATGTCGTCGACGGTGACACCGCTGGTCGTCTTGAGCGCCCGCGGGTCGACGATGCACTCATGCGCGACGCGGCCGCGCTCGTTGCGGTACAGCACCGGGAAGTGCGGCTGCAGCCGTGCGGCGATGTAGTTCGCATTGAGGATCGCCACCTCGGTGGCGCGCGTCAGACCTTCGCCGCCCATCATCAGGATGTAGATGTAGGAGATGGTCAGGATCGACGCCGAGCCGAACGGCGCGGCCGACACCGGGCCGATGGCGTGTGCGGTCGCCCCATCGGTTGCGGGATGGCCCGGCAGATAGGGCGCAAGATGCGCCTTGACGCCGATCGGGCCCATGCCGGGGCCGCCGCCGCCATGCGGGATGCAGAAGGTTTTGTGCAGGTTGAGATGGCTGACATCGGCGCCGTAATCGCCGGGCCGCGAGAGGCCGACCTGCGCATTCATGTTGGCGCCGTCGAGATAGACCTGACCGCCATGCGCATGCACGATGTCGCAGATCTCGCTGATATGCTCCTCGAACACGCCGTGGGTCGACGGATAGGTGATCATCACTGCGGCGAGGTTGGGCGAATGCTTCTCCGCCTTGGCGCGGAGATCATTGACGTCGACGTCGCCGCGCGCATCGCACGCGACCACCACGACGTCCATGCCGACCATCGCGGCCGACGCCGGATTGGTGCCGTGCGCCGAGGAGGGGATCAGGCACACCTTGCGGTGCGGCTCGCCGCGCGCCAGATGATAGCCCCGGATCGCCAGCAGGCCGGCATATTCGCCCTGCGCGCCGGAGTTCGGCTGCAGCGAGACCGCGTCATAGCCGGTGATGTCGCACAGCCACTGCTCGAGCCGCTTGAAAAGCGCATGATAGCCCTTGGCCTGATCGGCGGGTGCGAACGGATGCAGATTGCCGAACG
Organism: Bradyrhizobium sp. CER78; assembly: GCF_029846235.1. Lineage (GTDB taxonomy): Bacteria > Pseudomonadota > Alphaproteobacteria > Rhizobiales > Xanthobacteraceae > Bradyrhizobium. Next base: position 200,969 of record NZ_JARVWP010000002.1, on the reverse strand, counting down.
CTGGCCAGGTCAGCGGGATCATCTCGGTGGTGGCGTTGAGCTTCATCGTGCAGGAGCCGAGCGGGATCATCGCGCGGTCGAGCGCGAGGTCGCGATCTGAGAGCTTGCGCATGTAGCGCAGCAGCTCGGTCTCCGAACGGTGGGTGTTGAACACCGGATGGGTGAGGAAGGCGCTGGAGCGCCGCAGCTCCTTCGGCAGCGTCTCGCTTGCGCTGCCCTCAATCTCGGCAAAGCTGAGCTTGCCGCCGAACACGCGCCAAACCGCCTCGACGGTCTCAGGCGTCGTGGTCTCGTCGAGCGCGATGCCGAGCGTGGTCGCGCCGATGCGCAGATTGATCCGCTCCGCCTGCGCACGGGAGACGATCTCGATCTGCTTGGCGCCGACCTCGACGGTCACGGTATCGAAGAACGCCTCGCTGGTCGGCGCGAAGCCGAGCTTGCGCAGGCCGGCGGCGAGCACGGTGGCCCGGCGATGCACGCCGCGTGCGATGTGGGTCAGGCCCTCGGGGCCGTGATAGACCGCATACATCGAGGCGATCACCGCGAGCAGCACCTGTGCGGTGCAGATGTTGGATGTCGCTTTCTCGCGGCGGATATGCTGCTCGCGGGTCTGCAGCGCGAGGCGATAGGCCGGCGCCCCACGCGAATCCACCGAGAGGCCAACGATGCGGCCGGGCAGCGAGCGCTTCAGCGTGTCGCGCACCGCCATGTAGGCGGCGTGCGGTCCGCCATAGCCCATCGGCACGCCGAACCGCTGCGCCGAGCCGATCGCGATGTCGGCGCCGAGCTCGCCCGGCGAGGTCAGCAACGTCAGCGACAGCAGGTCCGCGGCCACGATCGCAAGCGCACCCTTGGCACGCAGCGATGCGATTGCCGGCCGGAGGTCGCGCACCGCCCCCGTGGTGCCGGGATATTGCAAGAGCGCGCCGAGAACGTCGGCCTTGTCGAGATCGGTGAGGGGATCGCCGACCACCAGCGCCCAGCCCAGCGGCGCGGCGCGCGTGCGCATCACCGCCAGCGTCTGCGGATGCACCTCCTTGTCGACGAAGAACACCTTCGCCTTGACCTGCGAATGGCGCTCGGCGAGCGCCATTGCTTCGGCTGCCGCCGTCGCCTCATCGAGCAGTGAGGCATTGGCGACGTCGAGCCCGGTGAGGTCGCAGATCATGGTCTGGAAGTTGAACAGCGCCTCGAGGCGGCCCTGGCTGATCTCGGGCTGATACGGCGTATAGGCGGTGTACCAGGCCGGGTTCTCCAGGATGTTGCGCTGGATCACCGCCGGCAGGATGGTGCCGGAATAGCCCTGGCCGATCAGCGACGTGAACACCTGGTTCTGCGCGGCGAGCTCGCTCATATGGGCGAGCGCCTCGGTCTCGCTCAGCGCCCGTCCGAGATCGAGCGGCGCCTTCTGGCGGATCGACGCCGGCAGCGTCTCACCCATCAGCGCCTGCAGGCTCGCGGCGCCGACTGTGTCCAGCATCGCGTTGAGGTCGCGCGGCGACGGTCCGATATGTCGGCGGACGAAATCGGTGGCGGCTTCGTTGATCGGCTTGAAGGGCGCGTTCATGGGCTGATCCTCGGGTGATCCTTTAGGCGGTGTGCGCGGCGTAGGCGGCCTCGTCCATCAGGCCGCCGAGTTCGCCCTTGTCGGCAATTTTCAGCTTGAAGAACCAGGCCTTGCCGCCGGCATCCGAATTGACCAGCGCGGGTTCGGCGGCGAGCGCCTCGTTGACCTCGATCACCTCGCCGGTGATCGGCGCATAGACGTCGGAAGCGGCCTTGACGGATTCGACGACAGCGGCGGCCTCGGCCTTCTTCAGGCTGCGGCCGACCTTGGGCAGTTCGACGAACACGACGTCGCCGAGTTGCGATTGCGCGTAGTCGGTGATCCCGATCGTGGCGACATCGCCCTCGATGCGGAGCCATTCGTGGTCGGACGTGTACAGCGTCGTCATGGAGAGATCCTCTGGCGTTTAGCGTTTGTAGGTATTGGGGACGAAGGGCGTGGCGGCGACTTTCAGCGGCAGCCGCTGGCCGCGCACTTCGGCGAAAACGGTGGTGCCGACGGCGGAAAGGGCGGTGGGCAGATAGCCCATCGCGACCGGTGCATTGAGGCTCGGGCCGAAGCCGCCGGAGGTCACCTTGCCGATCTGCTCGGACGAGGTGGCGTCGGCAAACAGTGCCGCGCCTTCGCGCACCGGCGCGCGGCCGTCAGGCTTCAGGCCGACGCGGCGGCGCGCGGCGCCGTCGGCGAATTGCGCAAGAATCTTGTCGGCGCCCGGAAAACCGCCGGCGCGGACGCCGCCGCTGCGGCGAACCTTCTGCACCGACCATTCCAGCGCGCCTTCGACCGGCGTCGTCGTGGTGTCGACGTCATGGCCGTAGAGGCAGAGCCCGGCCTCGAGCCGCAGACTGTCGCGTGCGCCGAGCCCAATCGGCAGCACGTCGGGATTGTCGAGCAGCGCTGTAACCAGCGCTTCGGCCTTGTCGGCCGGCACGGAAATCTCAAAACCGTCCTCGCCGGTATAGCCGGAGCGCGAGACGAAGCAGTCAATGTCGGCGACGCGGCGCGGGCCGGCGTCCATGAATTTCATCGAACTGACATCTGCACAAAGTTTCGCCAGCGCCGATTCGGCCTTCGGCCCTTGCAGCGCGATCAGCGCGCGGTCGGCCAGCGACACGATCTCGCAAGTGTCGGAGAGATGCGCGCGCAGATGCGCCTCGTCCTCTGCCTTGCAGGCGGCATTGACCACCAGGAACAGATGATCGCCGAAATTCGCCACCATCAAATCGTCGAGCAGGCCGCCGTCGTCATTGGTGAATTGCGCGTAGCGCTGCCGTCCCGGCGCGATGCCGGCGATGTCCTGCGGCACCAGTTTTTCCAGCGCGAGTGCAGCATCGCCGACCTTGCCGGATTTGGCCTTCAGCACGAGCTGTCCCATGTGGGACACGTCGAACAGGCCGGCGTCCTTGCGGGTGTGCAGATGCTCCCTGAGCACGCCCGCCGTGTACTGCACCGGCATGTCGTAGCCGGCGAACGGCACCATCTTGGCGCCGCGCGCCAGATGCAGCGCGTGCAGCGGTGTCTGTTTCAGCGGGGAAGTTTCGTGCGCAAGCATCACAGGGCCCTCGCGGTTCCCGTCGGGGACCCATTTCCCCTTGAGAAACCTGCAGAAAGCCCCATCTGTCGCTGTGCCTGAGAGTATTATCCCGTCGGCGGACGCATCGGGGAGAACCCCAGCGCCTCTTTCCAGATGTCAGACGTCACGCGGTCCTTTTGCCTGAGAGTTTCCGGGGCGGTTGCTCCTTCGGCGCCGGCCCAGTACAGGGCCGGTCTCTCCCGACGTGACTACTTACAGGTAGGACAGAAACACGGCCCCGCCAAGGCTGTCAACGCACTCGGACGACTATCAACGGGCTTTGTGCTGTTGCGGCAAGCCCATGATCCGCCTGCACAGTTTCTGGACACCGCAGCTGGCAATGTCTAAAAGCGTTCGGCCGGAAAATGACGCCTTTTTGCGGCTGGCCGGCCCCTTTTTCCGATTGGATGAACATGAGCAGCGTCAACGACATCAGGTCGACATTTCTGAACTTCTTCAAGGAGAACGGCCACGAGATCGTGGCGTCGTCGCCGCTGGTGCCGCGCAACGACCCGACCCTGATGTTCACCAATGCCGGCATGGTGCAGTTCAAGAACGTCTTCACCGGCGTCGAGAAGCGCAGCTATCAGCGTGCCACGACGTCGCAGAAGTGCGTGCGCGCCGGCGGCAAGCATAACGACCTCGACAATGTCGGCTACACCGCGCGCCATCTCACATTCTTCGAGATGCTCGGCAACTTCTCGTTCGGCGATTACTTCAAGGAGCGCGCGATCGAGCTCGCCTGGAATCTGATCACCAAGGATTTCGGGCTGAAGAAGGACAAGCTGCTCGTCACCGTCTACCACACCGACGACGAGGCGGCCGGTTACTGGAAGAAGATCGCGGGCTTCTCGGACGACCGCATCATCCGCATCCCGACGTCGGACAATTTCTGGGCGATGGGCGACACCGGCCCGTGCGGTCCGTGCTCGGAGATATTCATCGACCGCGGCGAGCACATCTGGGGCGGACCTCCCGGCAGTCCGGAAGAGGACGGCGATCGTTTCCTCGAATTCTGGAACCTGGTGTTCATGCAATACGAGCAGGTGACGAAGGAGGAGCGCGTGGCGCTGCCGCGTCCCTCGATCGACACCGGCATGGGCCTGGAGCGCATGGCCTGCATCCTGCAGGGCGTCGAGAGCGTGTTCGAGACCGATCTGTTCCGCCATTTGATCGAGGCGGCTTCGTCGGCGCTCGGCCACGGACCGAACGCGCAGAACGTCGCGTCGTACCGGGTGATCGCCGACCATCTGCGTTCGTCGGCGTTCCTGATTGCCGACGGCGTGCTGCCGTCGAACGAGGGCCGTGGCTACGTGCTGCGCCGGATCATGCGCCGTGCGATGCGCCACGCCCAGCTGCTCGGCGCGAGCGAGCCGCTGATGCATCGCCTGGTCTGGGCGCTGGTCCGCGAGATGGGCCAGGCCTATCCGGACCTGGTGCGGGCTGAGAAGCTGATCGAGGAGACGCTGCAGCTGGAAGAGACCCGCTTCCGCAAGACGCTGGTGCGGGGCCTGTCGATCCTCGACGAGAAGAGCGCCGGCCTCAAGAAGGGCGACATGTTCGACGGCGACACCGCGTTCACGCTGTACGACACGTATGGTTTCCCGCTGGACCTGACGCAGGACGCGCTGAAGTCGCGCGGCATCAGTGTCGATCAGGCGGCGTTCACCGACGCGATGGAGCGGCAGCGCGAGAAGGCGCGCGCCTCCTGGGCAGGCTCCGGCGAGGCGGCGACCGAGACCATATGGTTCCCGCTGCGCGAGAAGCTCGGCGCGACCGAATTCCTCGGCTATGAGACCGAGAGCGCGGAAGGCGCGGTGACGGCATTGCTCAAGGACGGCGCCGAGGTCGATGCGCTCAAGGCCGGCGAGAGCGGCGCGATCGTGCTGAACCAGACGCCGTTCTACGCGGAGTCCGGCGGTCAGGTCGGCGACGTCGGCGTGCTCACGGGTGAGGGCGTCAAGTTCCGCGTCACCGACATGCAGAAGAAGGCCGGCGATCTGTTCGTGCATGTCGGCACGGTGGAGCAGGGCACGCTGACCGTCGGTACGGCGTTGCAGCTCGAAGTCGACCACGCGAGGCGCTCGTCGATCCGCGCCAACCATTCGGCGACGCATCTGCTGCACGAGGCGCTGCGCCAGGTGCTCGGCGATCACATCGCGCAGCGCGGCTCGCTGGTTGCGCCCGATCGCCTGCGTTTCGATTTCGTGCATCCGAAGCCGATCACGCCGGAAGAGCTTGCCCGGGTCGAGGATATCGCGAACGATGTCGTGCTCGAGAATGACGAGGTGACGACCCGCGTGATGGCTGTCGACGACGCCCGCGAGGCCGGCGCGCGTGCGCTATTCGGCGAGAAATACGGTGACGAGGTCCGCGTCGTCTCGATGGGCAAGAGCGCCCGCGAGCACGGCCAGAACACGCTCGGCTGGTCGGTCGAGCTCTGCGGCGGCACCCATGTCCGCCGCACCGGCGACATCGGCCTGATCTCGGTGACCAGCGAGAGCGCTGTCGCCTCCGGAGTCCGTCGCATCGAGGCGCTGACCGGGCGTCACGCACGCAAGCATGCCAACGACACCATGGCGCTGGCGAAGACCGCGGCGGCCGAGCTGCGCACCACGATCGAGGACGTGCCTTCGCGCATCACAGCCCTGATGGAGGAACGCAAGAAGCTCGAGCGCGACCTGTCGGATGCCCGCAAGAAGCTCGCGATGGGCGGCGGCGGAGCATCGAACGGCGCCGCCTCAGCCGTTCGCGAGGTCGGCAACGTCAAGCTGCTCGCGCGCGCGGTCGAGGGCGTCGAAACCAAGGACCTGAAGAGCCTGGTCGACGACGGCAAGAAGCAGATCGGCTCGGGCGTGGTCGCTATCGTCGGCGTCACCGAGGACGGCAAGGCCGGCATCGTGGTCGGCGTCACCGCCGACCTGACCTCGCGCTTCAACGCGGTCGAACTGGTCCGCAAGGGCTCCGAGGTGCTCGGCGGCAAGGGCGGCGGCGGCCGGCCCGACATGGCGCAGGCCGGCGGTCCCGACGGCGCCAAGGCGGACGCCGCTCTGTCTGCGATTGAACAAGCAATGGCCGGCGCCTGACGGAGAGGCTGATCGTGGCGACGGCTCCGCTCAAGCCCACGATCAGCGATCCCGGACTGCGCAATCGTCTCTACGAGCTGCTCGAGCGCGATGACCTGCCGCATTCGGGCGGCTCGCGGTTTGCCGGGATCATCGTCGCGATCATCACCGTCGACGTGCTGGCGGCGATCTTCGCCTCGGTGCCCGAGATCGACGCGCAGTTTGGATGGCTGCTGACGACCGTCGAGATCGCGGCGGTGGCCGCCTTCGCGCTGGAATATGCCGCGCGGCTCTGGAGCGTGGTCGGCCATTCCCTGCGCGACATGACGCCATGGCAGGCACGGCTCGAATACGCCCTTTCGACCCTCGGCCTCATCGATCTGCTGGCGTTCCTGCCGTCGGCCATCGCGCTCGCGATCGGTGACAAGACCGCACTGGTGCTGTTCGGCATGCTGCCGTTCCTCAAGCTGGTGCGCTATTCGACCGCGATGCGCTCGCTGCTGGCGGCGTTGCATGCCGAGCGGCGTACGCTGTTCGGCTGCGTCGTGATCCTGACCGGCGCGGTGCTGCTGTTTGCCGCGCTGCTCTATGCCATCGAGCACAAGGTGCAGCCCGACAAGTTCGGCACCATGCCGCAGGCGATGTGGTGGGCGATCGTGACGCTCGGCACCGTCGGCTACGGCGACGTCGTGCCGGTGACGCCGCTCGGGCGGATCGTCACCGTGGTTGCGATCGTGGTCGGCTTTGCGATGATCGCGCTGCCGGTTGCGATCATCTCGACCGCATTCGCCGACGAGGTGCGGCGCCGCGACTTCGTCGTGACCTGGGGCATGCTGGCGCGGGTGCCGCTGTTCTCGCACCTCAACGCCGCTGACATCGCCGACATCATGCGCCTGTTGCGATCGCAAACCATCGAGGCAGGCGAGGTGCTGGTGCGGCGCGGCGATGCGGCCTCATCGATGTATTTCATCACCGCCGGCGAAGTCGAGATCGATCTGCCCAGCCAGCGGGTGCGGCTGGCCGATGGCACGTTCTTCGGCGAGATCGCGTTGCTCCGGCGCACCAGCCGCTCGGGAACGGTGACGGCGACGCGGAAGACCAAGCTGCTGCTGCTCGATGCGCAGGACTTCCATGCCCTGATCGAGCGCATGCCGGCACTCGCGGCCCATGTCCGGGAGACGGCGGAAGCGCGGCTCGCCGATCCGCTCACGGCCGGCGGCGACCTTGCCGCCGCAGAGATCGCCCAGGCGCCGCACGAAACCGACGGCGGTATCCGCGACTAAAGCCTGATGAGATTAGGTTGAGCTGGAGCGGCGTCGAAGGTTCACCTCTCCCTTGGGAGAGGTCGATTTGCGCAGCAAATCGGGTGAGGGGTTATGGTCTATCGAGAGGGCAAGAGCCTCACCCGGATTGCTTCGCAATCCGACCTCCCCCAACGGGGAGAGGTGAACCGAGACCGCGCCAAACCGATTCAACCAAAACTCATCCCGCCTTAGTTTAGGTTTAGTCTCGGCGCAGGAACATGTAATCTGCAGAGTACGCCGCGCTCTTCAACGCGCCGGCCTTGTCGCAGGCGCCGCTGAGCTCGCCGCCCGAAGTGTTGATCCGCTGCACGGTGGCAACGCTCGAGAGCACGCCATTGCCGCGGTGGGCGATCACCTCGAGCTTCAACCAGGCAATGTCTGCAGGCGTTGCGCCAGGCGCGCTGCCGGCGGTGCGGGCGGTCACGGCGCTGCCGTCGACATGCTCCCAGTTGGGACCGGCATAGTGCCGGCCGACGGTGCGGCCATTGGCGATCAAGGTGGCGACCGGTTCGCGGAACGACCAGGCGAGCTTGCCGTCGGTGACCGGCTTGCACTCGTAGACCTGGACGCCCTCGGCATGGACCGACAGCACCGGGGACTCGCCGGGTGCCGCGACAGCGTCGGGCAAGGGATCGGCAGCTGATGCCGCCGACCCGGTGAGCAGCAAGGATGCGACCGCAGCGGCTCTGATAAGGGCCATGATATGCGCTCGCTGTTGTCGTCCCAGAAACGGCGGCCGTTAGACCGCCATCGCCTTCACGAGGTTGTCGGACACCTTGTCGAGGAATCCGGTGGTCGAGAGCCAGCGCTGGTCGGCACCGACCAGGAGCGCGAGGTCCTTGGTCATGTAGCCTTCCTCGACGGTCGAGACGCAGACCTTCTCCAGGGTGGTGGCGAACTTCGCCAGCTCCGGATTGTTGTCGAGCTTGGCGCGGTGGGCGAGGCCACGGGTCCAGGCGAAGATCGACGCGATCGAGTTGGTCGAGGTCTCCTTGCCCTTCTGGTGCTCGCGGTAGTGGCGGGTCACGGTGCCATGGGCGGCTTCGGCTTCCACCGTCTTGCCATCAGGGGTGAGCAGGACGGAGGTCATCAGGCCGAGCGAGCCGTAGCCCTGGGCCACGGTGTCGGACTGCACGTCGCCGTCGTAGTTCTTACAGGCCCAGACATAGCCGCCGGACCATTTCAGCGCGGAGGCCACCATGTCGTCGATCAGGCGGTGCTCGTAGGTCAGGCCCTTGGCCTCGAATTCCTTCTTGAATTCGCGGTCGTAGACGTCCTGGAAGATGTCCTTGAAGCGGCCGTCATAGACCTTGAGGATCGTGTTCTTGGTCGAGAGATAGACCGGATAGTTGCGCATCAGGCCGTAATTGAACGAGGCGCGGGCGAAGTCGACGATCGAGTCGTCGAGATTGTACATCTCCATCGCGACGCCGGCGCCGGGCGCCTTGAACACTTCGCGCTCGATCACGGTGCCGTCCTCGCCGACGAACTTCAGCGACAGCGTGCCCTTGCCGGGGAACTTGATGTCGGTGGCGCGGTACTGGTCGCCATAGGCGTGGCGGCCGATGATAATCGGCTTGGTCCAGCCGGGAACCAGGCGCGGCACGTTCTTGCAGATGATCGGCTCGCGGAAGATCACGCCGCCGAGGATGTTGCGGATGGTGCCGTTCGGCGACTTCCACATCTGCTTCAGGCCGAACTCCTTCACCCGGGCCTCGTCGGGGGTGATGGTGGCGCATTTGACGCCGACGCCGACCTTCTTGATGGCTTCGGCGGCGTCGATGGTCACCTGGTCGTTGGTCTCATCGCGGTATTCCATGCCCAGATCGAAATAGAGCAGTTCGACATCCAGGAAGGGGTTGATCAGCTTGTCCTTGATGTACTGCCAGATGATCCGGGTCATCTCGTCGCCATCGAGCTCGACGACGGGGTTGGATACCTTGATTTTTGCCATGACGGGGAGGCCCTCTTGGGAACGGCGCGCTTTTGACGGCGGGGGTGGAAAATACGCCTGCGCTATAGCACCGCCCGGGGACGGGCGGAAGCGCACCGGTTATGCACTTTCAGCCCATCTTTTCACCGAGAACCGCCATTCTGACGGCGGCTCCTGGGTCCCTGTCCTGGACCGGTTTTCTTCACCGGCCGCCCGCTAGAATGGCACCTGCGTCGCGGTCCCGGCCACGATGTACCAGGTCACGAACAGGCCGGCGATCAGAGCCCCCGGCAGGCTCGATCCGGTCCGCCGCCAGGTGAAGGTTGCAATCACGGCGACGATCGCCAAGAGCGGCACGAACTGGATCGCGACGATGGTCGAGAGCGGCACGAAACCGGGGTCCGGCATCGGATTGAACAGCTTACCTGTCAGCCACATCGTGCCGTATTGCAGCACCAGCAACACGATAAAACCCAACGTCAGCGCCAGGATGTTGGTGAGGTAGAGCGCCCCTCGTGGCGCGTCCATGGTCGAGAAATTCCGGTGCAGCACGTGCAGCGCCACGACGAAAAACGCCGTGAATGGAATCAGATAGATCAGGAAGATGAGGAATTGCTTCGCGCTCATCAATTTCAGCGCGACGATCCAGAACCTGAAGTCGATCTTGAACGCGAGGTCGGCGAGCCAGAGCGCGGCGTAGCCGACCGCAACCGAGATCACCGCGATCACGACGGATTGACCGACCAGCCCGGCCCTGCTGGTGCGCTTCGGGGCGAATCGCATCAGGGCCAAAGTGATCAGGAGGTTGATGATGGCCCATACCAGGATCTGGTTGGTGATGCCCTGCGGCAGGAATGCGCTCGGGGTGACGAAGGTGCCGCCCAGCGCGAAGGCCGGGTAGTAGGTCAGCGCCGGGATGAAGGCGGACAGGATGAACGCGGTGGTCCAGCGCCGGCCGCTCGCGGCCTGATGCGGCGGCATGGTGCCGTCGGCAACCGCGGGCAGCCGCAGGCGAGCGAACATCTGGGCTTCCAGCAGTCCGTCGAACGTCCCGATCACGAGGGCAATGAAACCGATGAGGGCGATCAGCGTGCCGATCTCCTTGCGGAACCAGATCTGGTCATCGACCGGGCGCGGCGTCCCGCCTTTCAGCGTCTTGGCGAACCAGTCGAGGCTGTAGCCGATCGCCTCATGCGAGATGTGCTCGGCCGGATGGGTCATCGCCGGGGTGTACAGCACCCGTGCGGTGCCATGGGCCGGATCGCCATAGACCTTGCCCGGCTCGACCGCACCCTGGGTGCCGAACAGCGCCCAGAGTTTCGGGCTCGTGGTGACGTCGAGGGCATGCTGCACGCCCCACATCAGGTCGGGGAATTCCTCGTATTGGGCGAACACCAGTGCGGTGTTGCGCGGCCAGCTCGTGGTGCCCTCGGCGGCGAACGGCTTGCCGGTGGACGAGCCTTCAAGCACCATCGACTTGTAGTCGTTGGGCATCGCGGCAGCCGCCGCCAGCACGGTCCAGCCGCCCATCGAATGGCCCTCGAGCCCGATATTCTCCTTGTCGACGAAGGGCAGGCTGCGGAGATAGGCGAGGCCGTCAGGTCCGCCAAAGCCGTTGGCGAAGGAGGGCGGGTCGCTATAGCCGTGGCCGGTCTGGTCGAGCGCCAGCACGACATAGCCGCGGCGGGCGAACTCGATCGCGAAGCCGTCCTGGGTCTCGCGCGAATTGATGTAGCCGTGGACGGCGAGGATGCCGGGCGCCGGGATCTGCGGCGTGGCATTGGCCGGGACGTAGAGCAGGGCGCTCATGGTGTTGCCCTTGGCGCCCTTGAACCTGACATCCTCGATCCGGATGCCATTAGCAGTCTGCGTGAAGTGGGCGAGCAGGCCCCCCGCCACGATCAAGATCAGGCCCACAATCGCCAGCGTCCATCTGCCCCGCATCTCGTCTCCCCCAAAAGTGCTTTGAACCAAGTGCCTCGCCGTTCAAGCGGCGTCTCAAGCGTGCCTTTACAGCTTCGCTTTGGTTGTGGTTGATAGCCTATCCGAAGGCGAAGCGCGCGCAAGCGGCAGCCTTCGCCTGGTGCGCCTGGGATTCCGATTGAGGATTCGCAAACGCCGCTAACCCTGTTATCTCCTTGGAGAAAATGGTCCTGCGCAAAAACCGGTGCAAAGCTGGTCGACGTTCGTCGACGCCGGTCTTGCGCCCCCCACATGAGGTTTTGAATCATCCGCTTCGGAAGCTGATTCAAAATCTTCAGACGTTGAATCAGAAAGTGAAGTGAGATGTCCGGCACCGACAAGACCAAGGCAGGGCACGACCTTGCCGGTCCCGTCGTCATCCTGGTCGAGCCGCAGCTTGGCGAAAACATCGGCATGGCCGCGCGCGCTATGGGCAATTTCGCGCTGAGCCGGATGCGCATCGTCAATCCGCGCGACGGCTGGCCGAACGTTGCGGCCCAGCGTGCCGCCGCCGGCGCCGACCAAATCATCGGTTCCGTCGAGCTGTTCGACACGGTCGAGCAGGCGATCGCCGACCTCACGCTGGTGTTCGCGACCACCGCCCGCGCCCACGACCAGGCCAAGCCGGTGGTCGGGCCGGAAGGCGCGGCAAGCGAGATCGTCGGCCATGTCGCATCCGGCGGTGGGGCCGGCATCCTGTTCGGGCGGGAGCGCTCCGGCCTGACCAATGAGGAGGTCGCGCTCGCCAACCGCATCATCACCTTCCCGGTCAACCCGGGCTTCGCCTCGCTCAATCTGGCGCAGGCGGTGCTGTTGATGGGCTACGAGTGGTTCAAGCTCTCGACCGCGGGCGCGCTGCCGTTCGCGATGCCCGAGCGGTCTGAGCCGGCCTCCCAGCACCAGATGCAGGCTTTCTTCGACAACCTCGTCGCCGAGCTCGACAAGGTCGAGTTCCTGCGTCCGGCCGAGAAGCGCGACACCATGCTGGTCAACCTGCGCAACATCTTCACCCGGATGGACCCGACCAAGCAGGACATGCACACGCTGCACGGCGTGGTGATGGCGATCGCCGAAGGCCGCAAGGGCCCGGCCAAGGGCGGGGTGCTCGACGGCGCCCAGGCGACCCGGCTGCGCGCGCTGCTCGCCGAGCAGGGGCAGGGCGGTGCCGTCGCCGACAACTCCAGCACGGTTCGCGGGCTCGCCCGGCTGCTCCGCCGCAACCCGACCGATGCCGAACGGATCCTGTGGCAGGCGCTGACGCGGGACCGCCGCTTCGCCGGCCAGTTCAAGCGCCAGACCCCGGTCGGCCGTCACATCCCCGACTTCGTATCCTTCGTGCACCGGACCGCGATCGAACTGGTCAATCCGAACGAGAGCGAGGCCATCGTCGCCGACCGCGCCAAGCGCCGCGCCTGGCTCGAGGCGCGTGACTATCGGGTGGTCGACATCAAGGTGGATGATGTCGAGCGTGATCTGGACGGCGAACTGGCGCGGCTGGAGGCGGGGCTTCAGCAGGGGAGGTGAAGCGTCTTGTTCGCTGTCATCACCCACGCATGCGGGTGATCCAGTGCGTAGGATGGGTAGAGCGCAGCGAAACCCATCATCTCTCCTTGCGATCAGCTTGATGGGTGTCGCTTCGCTCCACCCATCCTACAATTCCGAATGACCCGTCGGGCAAGTTGCCGGCATCATCAGCAATCTCTCTGCAACGACGACAATCGCTCTGGGGCGGCGGCAGGGCTGGCTCGCTAAACGTCTGTCCATTCACCCGCAACCACGCCTCACTTCGGCATGGCCGGTCAGCAGGAGACAGACATGAATCTACACAACCCCTCAGACGCCGTCAGATCGAAGCCCGAAGAGCTGGTTCCGTCGCGCTACGCGGTGCGGGTCGGCGACATCGACGTGCTTGTCGTCAGCGATGGCGTGCTGCCGCTCCCGACCCAGATGCTGGGACACAACGCCGATCCCGCCGCGCGCGCAGCCTGGCTGCACGACATGTTCCTGCCGGCGGATGCGTTCGACTGGGCGCTGAACGTGGTCATGGTCCGCAGCGGCGGGAAAACCATCCTGATCGACGCCGGGCTGGGGTCGGATCCCGACCTGCACCTGCCGCGGGCCGGGCAGACGGTGAAGCGGCTGGAAGCAGCCGGCATCGATCTTTCGTCCGTCACCGACGTGGTGCTGACCCACATGCACATGGACCATGTCGGCGGGCTGCTCGTCGACGGCGTGAAGGAGAGGCTGCGTCCGGACCTGCGGATCCACGTGGCGGCCGCCGAGGTCAAATTCTGGGAGGCGCCCGATTTCTCCCGCACCGACATGCCGCAGGGATTCCCGGACGCGCTGCGGGCGACCGCCAAGCGGTTCGCGCAGGAGTACCGCGACAATCTGCGGACGTTCGATGCGGAGCACGAAGTAGCGCCGGGCGTCGTCGTTCGTCGCACCGGCGGTCACACGCCCGGGCACAGCATCGTCCGGATCGCATCTGGCGGCGAGGCGCTGACATTCGCCGGCGATGCCGTGTTCGCGGTCGGCTTCGACGAACCCGACTGGCACAACGGTTTCGAACACGACCCCGAGGAGGCGGCGCGCGTTCGCGTTCGTCTGCTGCGCGAGCTGGCGCAGACCGGCGAGATGCTGGTGGCCACGCACCTGCCGTTCCCGTCGGTCGGACACGTGGCGGTCGATGGCGACACCTTTCGTTGGGTGCCGGTGTACTGGGACTACTGACTGCTTGTCGGTCTAGGACCGAACCAGGGCGTGGACTCAATGATGCTATTGAGTTCGCGCCCTGGGCGGCGCCGGGTGCTATGCGACGTCGGCGACGTCAGCGTAGATGGCACGGCAGTGCTGCGCCAGGGCGTCGTGCGCAACCACGAACTGCTTCAACGGCGTGTCGATGTCGTAGAAGTAAATGTTGGCCACGAAGCCATAGATGCCGGCGTCGATGGACGTCGGCGTGCTGCCGTGCACGTAGCCTTGCCGCGAAATCAGGTTTGCCAGTGCGGCGAGATCGGCGAGCCCGCGGGCCATCGCGGCGGCGGGCTCGAAACGGCCGATGCCCTGGTAATGATAGCGTTGCGCGTTGAACTCCTTCGCCTTCATCAAGCCGTCGTCGGTAAGGTCCGGATGCTCACGCTTCAGCGCATCGCGGAACTTCGGCCAGTAGCGCTCGTCCTTCCAGCGCGAATAGGACATCACCCAGTAGAGATCGTCGAGTGTGCGCGTGACAAGGAGATCGGTGGTGCGTTGCGCCGGCGTCAGCGCCGCATCCAGCGTCACACCGTATTTTCGGTGACATAGCGGAGGATGGTCTCGCTGTCGCCGACGGTGTCATGGCCGTCGACGATATAGGGCAGCTGTTGGCGCGGCGCCTTCGAGGCATTAAAAATGTGCTCGTGCCGGAACGGCACGCGCGTGAGCTTGAGAAAAGCGAACACCTTCAGACCGTAACCGTTGTTGTCGGCGACGCCGAACAACGGTGGATAGGAATAAAGCGTGAGCATGGCGGCTCGTCACGTTCAGGATGTATGAGGCTACCTCAGGATCGGCCGGTTGGAAACGCTAGCCAACCGCGCCGTGCTCGGGCGGATAACGATTGGTCGGTGCGGCGTTGATCCTGATGTATTGCGTCCCGAATTTCGGCGGCGTCATGTTGGCTTCTCAAACACGTGAAATCTGATAGATTTTGTCTGGCAAGCCCTCGGCAGTCACGTGCCGAAAGAAAGGGCGGCGATCGTACCATTGATCCGCGCTCCTTTTTCTTGCGCGTCGGCTATCTCGATTTGCGCACGGCCTCGTTGGCACCCGTGCGCGCATTTCGTTGACGAACCCTTTTTGAAGCTAGAAATCGATCTGAGTTCTATCGGCATATTTAATTGATTGGAGGCGTCGTTATGATCCGTATCGGATCGCTAGCGCTCGTTATCGGTGCGGTATTGACCAACCCGGCCAGCGCACAATCGGACTTGGTCGCGCGCGGTGATTACCTGGTCAACGGCATCCTGACCTGCGGCAACTGCCATACCCCGAAGGGACCATCGGGCGAGATCCGGGATAAGGCTTTTTCCGGCGGCCTGTCATGGGATGAGCCGCCGTTCAAGGTCACGGCCTCGAATATCACACAAGACAAGGAAACCGGCATCGGCAATTACACTGACGCAGAGCTCAAGCAACTGATGCGTAAGGGCATCAAGCGCAACGGCGCGCACGTCGCCATGATCATGCCAAGCGGGTTCTACGAGATCATGACCGATCGCGATCTCGATGCAGTGATCGCTTATCTGCACACCATCAAGCCGATCAGGAATGCGGTGCCGGAGCCAGTCTACAAGATGCCACAAGGACATCCTGTTCCCCCAGGTGGTGAAAGCCCGTACACCGAAGCGATGTTGGGCGACAAGGTGCAGCAAGGATTCTACCTCGCCACGATTGCACACTGTATGGAGTGCCACACGCCGATGGGGCCGCAAGGGCGAGAATTTGCGACCAGCATGGGCGCCGGCGGCGGCAAGTTTCCGGGACCTTGGGGCGTCTCGGTTTCGCGGAACATTAGCTCCAGCAAGACGAAAGGCATTGGCGGCTGGACTGATGACGAGATCAAGCGCGCCATCACTCAGGGCGTCAGCAAGGACGGCAGCAAGCTCAATCCGCCCATGGGCTTCCATTATTACGCCACTCTGGCGGCTGCCGACCTCGACGCCATCGTCGCCTATTTGCGTACGGTGCCGGCAAAAGAATAGTCTGAAAGCCGCTTCTGGCGGGCAATGACGATGGAGAGGCGCAGACCAGGTGAGGGTCCGCGCCTCGCATATCGCCTGCTGCCTTCACGCCTTCGAGATGCCGCCGTCGATCACCGGTCCCATCGGCTCGTAGCGTTCGCCGCTGAAGCGCGTCAGTTGCAGTTGCTCGAGCGGATAGTAGTCGGTCGGCGAGGTGTTGATCTTGATGCCGGGCAGCAGCATGTCGGATTCGACATCTCGCAAATTCGCCGCCTGCTTGATGATGTTTTCGGACGAGACGTCGTCGCCGCACTGCTTGAGCACCTGGACCAGGATCTGGCTGGTGAGATAGCCGGTGACCGCGTAGATATCGTTCTTGGCGGCCGCTGGATCGTATTTGTCGAGGAAGGCGCGCCATTTCTGGATGGCGGGATCGCTGTCCCAGGCCGCATCAACGGGATCTTTCAGGTAGGCGCTCGAGATGATGCCCTTGGACACGTCGAACCCCGCGGCCTTCAGCGTCGATCCGGCGGAGGAGGCGTTGTTGCCGATGTAATGTGCCGGCTGCCAGCCGAGCTCGGCGAGCTTCTTGATGCCTTGGGCTGCGAATTTCGGCGTGGTCATGCTCATGAACACGTTGGCGCCGGCGGATTTGCAGCGCACCACCTGGCTGTCGATCGTCGGGTCAGCGGTCTCATAGGACAGCTCGGCGACGATCGCAGACGCCTTCGCGCCAAGTCCGTCCTTGAAGCCCTTCAGCACGTCACGGCCGAAATCGTCGTTCTGGTAGACGATGCCGATCTTCGGATCGGTCTGCGTCGACAGCACGTCCTGCGCGAAGGCCCGGCCTTCGATCTGGTAGCAGGGCTGGAAACCCATGGTGTAGGGGAAATTCTTGTAGTCGCCGAACTTGGTCGCGCCCGAGGCGATGAAGAGGTGCGGGACCTTCTTCAGGTTCATGTATTTCATGATCGCCGCATTGGTGGGCGCACCGAGCGGCGCGAACAGGACGTCGATCTCGTCGCCTTCGACGAGCTTGCGCGCCTGTTCCACCGTCTTGGCCGGGCTGTAGGCGTCGTCATAGGTGATGTACTTGATCGTGCGGCCGTTGATGCCGCCTTGCTCGTTGATCATCTTGAAATAGCCGCCGGGCGTGCGGCCGATCGACGAATAGACCGCAGCCGGTCCGGAGTAGGCGTCGATGTTGCCGATCACGATCTCGGTCTTGCCCTTGGCAATCGCGGGCTTGCCGAGCAGCAGCGTGGCTGAGGTGGCGGCGGCGCCCTTGATGAGATGACGGCGGGTGAGCCGGGGGGAACGGTTCCTTGTCATTCTTATTTCTCCGCTTCTTCTTGTTGGCCGTTTGGCATTGTTGGCCGTTTGGCAGCCTCTGATGAGCATCTCGGCTTCAAGCATTCCATGCTGCTTGATCCGGATCAAATCAGTTTAAGTGCGCGGCGCGGCGGAACTTGTGCGCAGTCGCTACCATCAGGAATATTGGCGGCGGTGTCAGGATGCGCAGCGGCGCGGCGGATCAAGTGATCCACCGCGCCGCGCGTTGAGGTCGATCAGGCCGGCAATGCCTGGCCTGCCGCACGACCCTTCGCCTTGAGCTGAGGCAGCGGGAAGACGCGATCGTAGGCGATGTTGAACATGAACGCGTAGACCAGATAGAACGCGACGATCGAGATATCCATCATCAGCGCGGCCCACAGCGAGATGCCGAGATACCAGGCGACGAACGGGATCAGCAGCACGATCAGGCCGGCCTCGAACAGCATCGCGTGCGCGACGCGGATCGGCATCGTCTTGGCGACACGGCCGGTGACGCGGACCAGCGCATGGTCGAAGCCGAGATTGAACAGCAAGTTCCAGATCGTTGCCACCGTCGCCGAGACGACGCCGATGACGCCCATATGGGCGACCGGCTGATTGAACAGCCAGGCGGCCGCCGGCGTGAAGATGGCGATACCGATCAGTTCGAACAGGACTGCGTGCCTGATCCGGTCGGAGAAGGAACGCATGGACATTTTGAAACCCTTTCTTGTCGTTGTGACCGGATTTCTATCTGATATTGTGGGATTACAAAGTTAGGCAATATCTGGAAAGGAGATAGATGGCCGTTTCCATGGATCAGCTCGAATCCTTCGTGGCGGCGGCCGAGCAGGGCTCGTTCTCCGGCGCGGCGCGGCTTCTGAAGAAGGCGCAATCGGCGGTCAGCACGCACGTCGCCAATCTGGAAACCGACCTCGGCATTGCGCTGTTCGACCGGACCGGCCGCAACCCGGTGCTGACCGAAGCCGGTGCGCGATTGTTGCCGGAAGCAAAATTGATCCTCGATCGCCGCGAGCATCTGATCGGCGTTGCCAGCAGCTTCGAGGCGCATGTCGAGAAGCGCCTAGTGGTGGCGATCGACGAGCTCTATCCGGAGAGCGCGGTCGGCGAGCTGTTTGCGGAATTCGCCACGCGCTTCCCGCATGTCGAGCTCGAGCTGCTGTTTCCGATCATGGAGGACGTCAGCCGCCTTGTGCTCGACGGCAAGGCCGATGTCGGCGTGATGTGGCGGCAGGAGCAGCTGCCGCCCGAGCTCGGCTTCAAGACCATCGGCTGGGTGCCGCTGCAACTCGTTTGCGGCAAGACCCATCCGTTGGCGCATGGCCGGGTCGATTGGGAGGAACTGAAGCGGCATCGCCAGATCATGGTCACGGTGCGCAACGAGGGAACCGAGCGGCACCGGCTGCGTGTCGCGGCGGAGGTGTGGTGGGTCGAGAGCCATTGGGTGATCCTGCAGATCCTCAAGCATGGTGTTGGCTGGGCGCTGATCCCGGCGCACATCATGGCGAGCTCGCAGGTCGCCGAGGATCTCGCCATTCCCGAACTGGAATTCGACGAGGGCGCGCACCCCGTGGCGCTCGAAGTGGTCTGGCACAAGCAGCGGCCGGCGGGGCCGGCGGCAAAATGGCTGCGCCGCCGTTTCGCCACGCGGCCGCCGATGCTCCGTTTGTGAGCGCCGGACACGCGCATCGCATCGGGAGCTGACATCGCTAGCACGATGTGTTGCCATGCCTGCCGCAATGACCTGACGAGGTGAAGACGATGGCGAAGCAGTTGGAAGGCAAGGTCGCGGCCGTGACCGGGGCGGCGTCCGGCATCGGACTTGCGAGCAGCGAAGCGATGCTGGCGGCCGGCGCGCGGGTGGTGATGGTCGACCGCGACGCCGCCGCGCTCGCGGCGCTCGCCGGCAGGTATGGCGATGCGGTGATCCCGCTGGTCATCGACCTGCTCGATCCCACGGCCTGCGCGACGCTGCTGCCGCGCGTGCTGGAGAAAGCCGGCCAGCTCGACATCCTGCACGCCAATGCGGGCATCTATGTCGGCGGCGACCTCGTCGATGCCGACACCGCCGCGATCGACCGGATGCTGAACCTCAACGTCAATGTCGTGATGAAGAACGTGCACGACGCGCTGCCGCACATGATCGCGCGGGCGACCGGCGACATCATCGTCACAAGCTCGCTCGCCGCGCATTTCCCGACGCCGTGGGAGCCGGTCTATGCGTCGTCGAAATGGGCGATCAACTGCTTCGTCCAGACGGTGCGGCGCCAGGTGTTCAAGCACGGCATCCGCGTCGGCTCGATCTCGCCGGGGCCCGTGATCAGCGCGCTGCTCGCCGACTGGCCGGCGGAGAAGCTGGCGGAAGCCAAAGCGTCGGGCAGCCTGCTCGAAGCCAGCGAAGTCGCCGAGGTCGTGATGTTCATGCTGACCCGGCCGCGCGGCATGACGATCCGCGACGTCGTGATGCTGCCGACGAATTTTGATCTGTAGGGTGAATGGCCGCTGGCCAATCTTCCAGGTCGTCAGCGAGAGGCAAGAAAAGCGCAAAGATTGCGGCTAGCGCGACGAGTATTTCTTGACTAAGACTGGAGCCGTGCCACTAATGCAACCTAACGTCGATAATTGTAGGGCCTGCCTCATGCGCCCAATAGCACTATTCGTTCTGCTGAGTTTTGCTTTTAGTGTCGGGGCCCTTGCTCAACAAAATTCCTCCTCGCCCGGAGGCGCCTCGGCGGGTGCCACAGCACCACCGTCGCCCAAGTCGATCCCAAAGCCGTCGCGAATTGCATGTGCAGCAGTCTGCAACAAGGCCGTAACAGAGGTGACGTTGTCTGACGAAGACAAGATTTGGTTTCAACACTGTGCGGAAGCCTTACTTTGCCAAGGAAGATCACCCCTTCCTTTGGCTTCCCAGCCGAAAAGTCCGGAAGACATTGAGTACGGTCGCGCTGGTAGCGGGATCGAGAATTTGTTGCGAAAGATGTACCGAGATATCATTGGTTAAGAGATGGAAGATTTTAATCCGGCTTCCTTTACAATTTCCGAGTTGCTTTACCCTGTCGGGATGGCTTTCGCCGGCGCGATCGGAATGGCGCTGCTTGCCTTCATCTTCTTTCGAGGCGATCGTTCCTTCTTTGCGGAATTTCGGAGGGTGTTTGCCTACTATTTTTTCTCCGGAGTACCGATAGCGCTAGTTGGATATTCGGTTGGATTTCTTACGGGTATCAGCCGAAGCCCTGCGATAGGCAATCTGCTTCCCGCCGTATTAGCGTTGATTGGGGGGCTGAGCGTCTACGTCTTCGGGACTGATACCACCTACAAATCGCTAGTCGGATATTGCGTGAGCCTTCTCGTGGTCAGCCTATTTTACGGCACCGAAACCGGATCATTTCAAAGAGAGGTTCACAGGGAAGATCGCCTGATGGCCGTATTTGAGCTTGAACGAAGGCTTAAGCTCTATCGCGCGCATCGCGACCTACCTGAGAAGGCATCAGATTGGCTCTATTTGGGAGAGTCCGTCTCCAAATAGCGCACACGCACACCTTGAGCTGTTTGCGGCCGGAGCACGCTCGCTACACTGCGACCAGCTCTTCCGCCGCGTTGCCAGCGCGCTTGGCCTTTTTCACCCTGGCCGGCGCGAACAAACTGCCGGCGGCGAGGCCCGCGGTGTCGGCGACGCCGGGATCACCCGACACCATGGCCGCGACGATCGCACCGTCGATCAACAGCGCGAGCTGGTGCGCCAGCACGGCCGGCTGGGTCGCGCCCATCTCGGCGGCGAGCTTCTCGATATGCGCCAGCACCACCTTCTTGTGCTTCAGCGCGATGTTGCGGAACTGCTTGGCGTCCTTGTCGTGCTCGGCGACCGCGTTGATGAAGGGGCAGCCGTAGAAACGCTCCTCGGCGAACCAGGTCTTCAGGGCAGGGAAGATCCGCGACAGCTTGGTCTGCGGATCGCCGCCGCCGGCCTCGATCGCGCCGATGAACCATTCGCGCCACTGCCGGCCTTCGCTCTCCAGCACCGCATGCACGAGGTTGGTTTTCGAGCCGAACAATTTGTAGAGGGTGGTCTTCGCGGTGCCGGCCTCGTCGATGATCGCGTCGATGCCGGTGGCGTTGATGCCGTTCTTGCAGAACAGGTGCGTCGCGGCATTGAGGAGGCGCCCGCGCGCCGATTCATCGTCGCCGGCGGTGAACGCCGCGGCAGGTTTTTTCTTCGCAAGCGATTTGGCCATGCGCGGCAGTAAATCGGAGCGCGGCGAAATCATCAAGCCGCATCTTCATGAGCGCTCTCCTGCGCTGAAAATAATCGCAAGCCCGCGGCATCTGCTTGGCGATTGAGCAAGACGGCACTGATCAATCCGCAGGCAGGCGCGCGTAAGCGTCTGCGGAATTTCGCCTTTTGATTTGCGGCGGGACTGGCACGCTTCGTGCAGTAAACAGACCGTTCGGTATCCTGACCATTTCCATCGCTCCCAGGGAGAAAACTGATGACCGCTGTCGCCCAGAAAACCGCACTGACCGGCTGCCTCGCGCCGATCGACAGAGGCGGGCTCGAGCAGCTCATTGCCAACGGCAAGGCCAACCCGAAGGTCATCAAGACCTTGAAGTGCAAGACGGTGGCAGAGGGCAAGTTCCGTCACGCCAACTACATCCGCAACCTCGCGCCCTATATCGTCGACGAGCCGCCGGGCCTGCTCGGCGACGATACGGCGCCCAATCCCTCTGAAGCCTCACTCGCCGCGCTCGGCTCCTGCCTTGCGGTCGGCCTGCACGCCAACGCCGTGCATCGCGGCTGGATCGTCAACAAGCTCGAGCTGGAGCTCGAGGGTGATCTCAACATCACGGCGGTGTGGGGCACCGGCGACGTCAGCGAGAAGCCGGTCGGCTTCACCGATGTCCGCGTCAAGGTCGACATGGAATGCGAGGGCGTCGCGCAGGGCGAGATCGACGCGCTGGTGGCGCATGTGAAGAAGTGGTCGCCGGTCGCCAACACCTTCACCCGTCCCGTCAATCTCGAGGTCAGCGCTTAAGCGTCGCCCGGCAATTCAAGGTGCGGAGATCATCCATGACTTCACTGGCTTTATCGCGGGTCGCAGCGCGAGATCCCGCACCGACCATCGCGGGCGAGGTCGCACGCCTCGCCCGTCAGGAACTGGCGCCGCTCGCATCCGCGATCGACGCCGGTTCGGTCTATCCCGGCGAATTCCTGCGCCGGCTCGGCGAGGTCGGCGCGTGGAGCAGCCACGTGCCGCAGGAAGGCCCCGCCGACCTGCGCTGGGCCATCCAGTCGATGGCCGCGATCGGCGAGGTCTGCGGCGCCACCGCCTTCATGGCCTGGTGCCAGAACACGCTGGTCTGGTACGTCGCCAATTCCACCAACTTGAAGCTCGCCGCACGCTTCGGCGACTGCTTCTCTCGCGGGCGCGTGCTGGGCGGCACCGGGCTCTCCAACCCGATGAAGAGCTTCTTCGGCATCGAGCGGCTGAAGCTGAGGGGTCGCAAGGTCGACGGCGGCTACATCGTTCGCGGCGCGCTGCCCTGGGTCTCGAACCTCGGGCCCGGCCATTACTTCGGCACGATCTTCGAGCGCGAGGATGAGGAGGGCGGGACAGTGATGTTCCTCGCCGATTGTTCCGATCCCGCGATCACGCTGACGCCATGCAAGCCGTTCCTGGCGATGGACGGCACCGGCACCTACGGCGTCCAGTTCCGCGACGTGTTCGTGCCGGATGAATTAATCCTCGCCGAGCCGGCCGCCCCCTTCGTCAAGAAGATCCGCGCCGGATTCATCCTGCTGCAGGCCGGCATCGGCCTCGGCTTGATGCGGGACTGCATCAACATCATGGACGAGGTCCATGCGCCGCTCGGTCACGTCAATCGCTATCTGCCGCAGCAACCGCTGCAATTCCGCGAGCTCTATGCCGAGTTCGAGAAGGAAGCGATGGTGCTGGCGAGCGATCCCTACAACGCCGACGACAGCTACTGGCGCCGCGTCGTGGCGCTCCGCTTGCGCATCGGCGATGCCAGCGTCGCGGTCGCGCATGCGGCGATGCTCCATTGCGGCGCGCGCGGTTACCTGATGAGCCACCGCGCCCAGCGCAGGCTGCGCGAGGCCTATTTCGTCGCCATCGTTACGCCCGCCACCAAGCAGCTGCGCAAGATGCTGGCGGACGGCTGAAGCATTCGGGACCACCAAGACTAGCAACCACGCAACAGGAGAGAGCCATGACGGACGTTCTGATCACCGCCGGCGAACTTGCCGAGCTCGTCAAGAAAGAGCCGTGTGTCGTCATCGACACGCGCAATCCGGACGCCTATGGCGCGGGACATCTGCCCGGCGCGGTCAATGTGCATGACATCTTCACTTATCTCGCGACCTCGACGCCGGAAGGCATGCACGCGCTGAAGACCAAGTTCGCCGACGCCTTCGGCGCCGCCGGCCTCTCCGGCAAGGAGACCGCCGTGATCTACGAGCAGTCGATGAATTCCGGCTTCGGCCAGTCCTGCCGCGGCTATTACCTGCTGGCGATGCTGGGCTATCCCAAGATCAAGGTGCTGCATGGCGGCTTCGATGCCTGGAAGGCGGCGGACCTGCCGGTCACCACCGACGTTGCGGTGCCGGCGAAGGCCGGATTTGCCATCGTGCCGGAGGCCGGCGAAATCATGATCGACGCCAAGGCGATGCTGGCGGCGGTCGGCAAGCCGGGCGTCGCCATCCTCGACGTCCGCGACGTCGACGAGTGGATCGGCGAGAGCTCGTCTCCGTACGGCAAGGATTTCTGCCCGCGCAAGGGCCGCATCCCCGGCGCGGTCTGGCTCGAATGGTACCGGATGATGAAGCCGACCGGCGAAGGCCCGCGCTTCAAGTCGAAGGACGAGATCCTTGCGGAATGCGCCACGGTCGGCATCTCGCAGACCACGGCGGTCTATCTCTACTGCTTCAAGGGGGCGCGCGCCTCGAATACCTTCCTGGCGCTGAAGAACGCCGGCGTGAAGGACGTGCGGATGTATTTCGGCTCCTGGAACGAGTGGTCGCGCGATCCCGCGCTGCCGATCGACGAAGGCTTGCCGACCGCTGCGGTCGTAACGGGCAAAGCGGCATAGAAACTGCATGTTTGTCGGCGTCCGGCGGCATAAAATGCGGCCGGACGCCGATCAATGCCGGCGTCGGCGCAGCGTGCCAACGCCTAAGGAGGAAGCCTCATGAAACGCGAAGACCTCACCGAAAAGCTGCTCGACATCAAGCGCGAGAAGGGCTGGAGCTGGAAGTACATCTGCGAAAAGATCGGCGGCTACTCTGAAGTGCTGATCGTCGGCGCGATCCTGGGCCAGATGAAATTGACAAAGCCGCAGGCGGCCAATGCCGGCGAATTGTTCGGGCTGACGAAGGCCGAGACCGCGATGCTCAACGAGGTGCCGATGCGCGGCACCGGCACGCCGATGCCGCCGACCGATCCCCTGATCTACCGCTTCTACGAGATGGTGATGGTCAACGGCCCGGCATGGAAGGCGCTGATCGAGGAGGAGTTCGGGGACGGCATCATGTCGGCGATCGACTTCGACATGGCGATCGAGCGCGTCGCCAATCCGAAGGGCGATCGCGTCAAGATCACCATGAGCGGCAAGTTCCTGCCCTACAAATATTACGGTGCCAGCGGCAACGTGCCGGAATACGGTTTCAAGGAAGGGTAAAGGCGAATGGCGAGTAGCGAACCGGGTTCTCCATTCGCTACTCGCTACCCTCTATTCGCTCTTGGCGGCCGCGAACGCCTCGCGCACCTCCTTCACCGGCGCCATGTCGCGGACGAAGGTGAACGCGCCGTTATCCTTCATCTCGCGGGCAGCGCGCAGGAACGCAGCCAGCGCGTGGCGCTCCATCGCGCCACCGACGCTGATGCGCTTGACGCCGGCGGCCGACAGCTGCTCGACCGTCAAGGTCGGATCGGCAAAACCCATCACCAGATTGAACGGCCGCTTCACGGCCGAGACCACGGTCCTGATGGTGCCGATATCGTACAGACCCGGTGAATACAGCACGTCGGCGCCGGCGGCCTCGAACGCCTGCAGCCGCTTGATCGTGTCGTCGAGGTCCTTGCGTCCCCAGAGGAAGTTCTCCGCGCGCGCTGTCAGCGTGAACGGGAAGGGGAGGGCGCGGGCGGCTTCGACCGCCGCCTGCACCCGTTCGACCGCGAGCGAGAAGTCGTAGATCGGGCGCTCACGATCGCCGGTCGAATCCTCAATCGAGCCGCCGACGACGCCGGCTTCGGCCGCGC
This sequence comes from Bradyrhizobium sp. CER78, assembly GCF_029846235.1. Lineage (GTDB taxonomy): Bacteria > Pseudomonadota > Alphaproteobacteria > Rhizobiales > Xanthobacteraceae > Bradyrhizobium. The sequence continues at coordinate 175,230 of NZ_JARVWP010000002.1, read as the reverse complement.
GCGCGATGGCCTTTGCCGCGGTCTTCGGATCATCGGCGCCGCAATTTTCCAGGTCGGCGTTGACGGGCAGGTCGGTGGCCTCCGATATCACCCGGCAGTTCTCGATGATGGCATCGAGGGAGATTGTGGCCTGGCCGAGCGTGTTGGCGACCCCGAGGCTGGTGGTCGCGAGCGCCTCGAAGCCCATCGCCGCGAGCAGCTTCGCCGTGCCGGCGTCCCACGGATTTGGAATGATGAAGGCGCCGGGCCGCTGATGCAGCTCGCGAAACCGTGCTGCCTTGTCTGCCTGGGTGCGCATGTGAACTCCTGATGGCTGGGAAAAGCGACTGGCTGCAGCGATAGGGCGGTTTCGGTCATCAGACAAATTTGTTATTTCTTTCGATATCATCAGCTTTTTGCATGAGGCAGAGATGGACAGCGACGCGCTCAACACGTTCCTAGTGGTGCTTCGCCGCGGCGGGATCTCCAACGCCGCCAAGGCGCTGCATCGTTCGCAGCCGGCTATCTCAAGGCGCATCGCGCTGCTCGAGCAGGAGCTCGGCGTGCCCCTGTTCGAGCGCATCGGCGGCAAGACGCGGCTCAGCGATGCCGGACGGGTGATGGTGCCCTATGCCGAACGCGCGGTGGCGGCAGCGCAGGATGCCGAGAACGCGGTGCGCGCGCTGCTGCGCGACAATTCCGGTCCGGTGGCGCTGGCGGTGACGGGCACGCTTGCGGGCGAGCGGCTCTCGAAGGTGCTGAAGCGCTTCGCCCGCGAGCATCCCGATGTCACGCTGACGCTGCGCACCGCGACCAGCGCGGAGGTCAGCGATTTGATCCGGCGCGGCGAGGCGACGATCGGGTTGCGCTACGATCAGGACCGCTCAGGCGAGCTCGATTGCGAGGTGCTGCGCGCCGAGCCGCTCGGGGTGGTCTGTGCGCCGGACCACCCGCTGGCCGGACGCCGGGTCGGCAAGCTCGCCGATCTGAGGGACGAGCGGTGGATCGCGTTTCCCGAAGTGCCGGGACGGCGCGAGATCACCGCCTCTCATGTGTTCGCCCTGTTCCTGACCCACGGGCTCGGCGAGATCGCATGGACGCCGGTCGACAGCCTGACCGCGCAGAAACGGCTGGTCGAGGCGGGGCTCGGGATCGCGCTGCTGTCACATAGCAATGCGGCGGAGGAACTGCGCGCCTCGACGATCGCGACGATTCGCGTCGGCAATCTCAGCGCAAGCCACGAGGTCGTCGCGGTGACGCGGCATGGCGGCTTCCTCAGCGCCGCGTCGCGCCGTCTGCTCGACATCATCCGCGCTGAGTTCACCAAAGCGAGGGGTACAAACACGTCGCGCCGGAACAATGTTCGGCGCGCGTAGAAGGTCGTACTGGAGCGTTGCGGGGCTGAGCCCAGGTTCGCGCTTCCTGCTTTCAGGTTCCTGCCTTCACCTGGGTCACCGCAACGGCCAGCAGCTCATCCATCTTGGCGCGGATGTCGCGCTCGGTGGCGGGCTGGCCCTTGGCGGTGAGGTCCTTCAGCACCTTGTGCAGGACGTCATTGTCGCCGGCTTCCTCGAAGTCGGCGGCCACCACTTCCTTGGCATAGGCGTTGGCAGCGTCGCCCGTGATGCCGAGCTTCTCGGCGGCCCACAAGCCCAGCAGCTTGTTCCGGCGCGCTTCCGCCTTGAACTTCAGCTCCTCATCGAGGGCGAACTTCTTCTCGAAACCTTCCTCGCGCTTGTCGAATTCGCTCATGGCCGAAGTTCCAATCCCCTGCTGAATGCGCCGCAGCTCGTTGCGGCGGCCCCGATGCCTGCCTAAATAGGTGGGAGGAATCGGCAAGACAACGAGCCGTTAAGCCGCAGGCAAAACAGGCGGAATCGGCCCTTTTCGATAGCGCGGTATAAGTGCCCGCAAGGGGGCACTATCGATTGTGCTGGATGGGCCAATCAGATAGGTTGCCAACAGGTGTGGTTCTTGTTCTGTTTCCAGTTGGATAGCTCAGGTTCCAGGCCTCCGCGGCAGCTCCGTCGTGGGTCGTAACCCCAAGTCATCCGGAGCACCCAAATTCATGGATTTCAACAAAACACGGTACATCCCAATGAGCCGTCGACGCCGCATTTATGAAGGCAAGGCCAAGGTGCTTTACGAAGGCCCCGAGCCGGGAACCCTGATCCAGCACTTCAAGGACGACGCGACCGCGTTCAATGCCAAGAAACACCAGGTGATCGAGGGCAAGGGCGTCCTCAACAACCGGATTTCGGAGTACCTGTTTCAGCACCTCAACGACATCGGGGTGCCGACCCACTTCATCCGCCGCCTCAACATGCGTGAGCAGCTGATTCGCGAGGTCGAGATCGTGCCGCTCGAGGTGGTGGTGCGGAACGTCGCCGCCGGCTCGCTGTCGCAGCGGCTCGGGATCGAAGAGGGCACCCAGCTGCCGCGCTCGATCATCGAGTTCTATTACAAGAACGACCAGCTCAACGACCCCATGGTGTCGGAAGAGCACATCACTGCTTTCGGCTGGGCAACACCCCAGGAGATCGACGACATCATGGCGCTGGCCATCCGTGTCAACGACTTCCTGACCGGTCTCTTCCTCGGCATCGGCATCCGCCTCGTCGACTTCAAGATGGAGTGCGGACGGCTGTTCGAGAACGAGATGATGCGGATCATCGTCGCCGACGAGATCTCGCCGGACTCCTGCCGGCTGTGGGACATCAAGTCGAACGAGAAGCTCGACAAGGACCGTTTCCGCCGCGATCTGGGCGGCTTGCTCGAAGCGTACACCGAGGTCGCGAAGCGGCTCGGCATTCTGATCGAAAACGAGCGGCCGGCCGGCAGCGGCCCGGTCCTGGTGAAGAGCTAAGCTTAAGGGGCAATCGTGAAGGCACGTGTGACTGTTACGTTGAAGTCGGGCATCCTCGATCCGCAGGGCAAGGCAATCGAGGGCGCGCTGAAGTCGCTCGGCGTCGACGGCATCGCCAGCGTTCGGCAGGGCAAGGTGTTCGACATCGAGCTCGCCGCGACCGACAAGGCCAAGGCGGAGGCGGCGCTGAAGGCCGCCGCCGACAAGCTGCTGGCGAACACTGTGATCGAGAACTACCGGGTCGAGGTCCTGAGCTAGCCGGGCGCGCCAGATGACAACAGCTACCCTCGCTGCTGGCGGTAACCGTATCGTCGTTCGATCGTTGTTGGCTGCCCTGCTGACGGTTGCTGGAAGCGGCGGTGTCTCGGCGCAATCGGCGCCGCCGCCACCCTCCGCCACTACGGAGGCGCCGCCATTCTTGGTCAGCGGATGGAGCTACGAGCGCCGCGGCTCCGATGTGCACATGTTCCGCTGCACGCAGTCGTCCTGCGGCGCGGGCTCCAAGGTGAGCTACCGGTACTATACCGGCGGAAAGCAGATGACGCTCGACCAGTTCCGTGCGGGGCAGGAGCAGATCATCAAGGCGCTGGAACAGCGGACGCCCGGACAGCGGATTACGCTGCTCGGCGTTGACGGCGACAAGGGCACGGCGACGCCGCGCATGTTCAAGGCACGGCGCCTGACCGTGACGGCCGATGGCGCAAGCGAGTATCAAGTCAGCGGCTTGCTGATCGGCGGACAAGGCTCCGCCAGCCTGATCAGTTCGGCGCGCGACGAGAAGGCCAGCAACGACAATTACGCAAAGTTTGCCGCCGCAGCGAAGCTCGTGCTGGCGCCCAAAACCAGGTGATGCAATGAAATCAGCCGTCCTCGTCTTCCCCGGCATCAACCGCGAGCGCGACATGGCGCGCGCGCTCAAGCTCGCATCCGGCAACGAGACCGCGATGGTCTGGCATGCCGAGACCGCGCTGCCCAAAGGCACCGACCTCGTGGTGGTGCCCGGCGGCTTCTCCTACGGCGATTATCTGCGCTGCGGCGCGATCGCGGCGCGCGCGCCGGTCATGGACGCGGTGCGCGACTTTGCCGCCAAGGGCGGGCTCGTGCTTGGCGTCTGCAACGGCTTCCAGATCCTCTGCGAGTCCGGCCTGCTGCCGGGCGTCTTGATGCGCAATGCCGGGCTGAAATTCGTCTGCCGTGACGTGCATATGAAGGTCGAGCGCTCCGACACCCCGTTCACCCGCGGCTACAATGCCGGCCAGGTGATCCGCGTGCCGGTGGCGCATGGCGAGGGCAATTACGAGGCGGACGAGGAGACGCTGAAGCGGCTCGAGGGCGACGGGCGGGTGCTCTACCGCTACTGCTCGGCCGATGGCGTGGTCGACGAGGCCTCCAACTTCAACGGCGCCGCGCATTCGATCGCCGGCATCGTCAACGAGCGCGGCAATGTGCTCGGCATGATGCCGCATCCGGAGAACCACGTCGAAGAGATCATGGGCTGCACCGACGGCCGCGGCCTGTTCGCCGGGCTGGTCCAGCAGTTCGAGAAGGCGGCGTAACGGAAATGCTGGGGCGGTGGTGCCTTGCCGCGGCCGCGGTACTCGTTTTTGCGTCAGCGGCCAACGCCCAGGAACTCCCAAAGCAGGACTTCCCAAAGCGCCCGATCACGATGATCGTGCCGTTTACGGCCGGCGGCACCTCCGACGTAATTGCGCGCGCGGTCGCAGACCAGATGAGCGCGGCGCTCGGCCAGAGCATCATCATCGAGAATGTCGGCGGCGCCGGCGGCTCGACCGCGCTGACCCGCGCGGCACGCGCCGAGCCGGACGGCTACACGATCGCGATCGGCAATGCCGGCACCAACGCCGCGACCTACACGATCTATCCAAAGCTGTCGTTCACGCCGGACTCCTTCGCGCCGATCGCCGTGGTGGCGAAAACCTTCGGCATCGTCGCTTTGCGCAAGGATTTTCCGGCCAGGGACCTCAAGGACTTCATCGACTACGCCAAGAAGAACCCGGGCAAGGTCAATCTCGGCCATGCCGGCGTCGGCTCGTCGAACTATCTGATCTGCAAGAGCTTCGTGCATGCCGCCGGGATCGACGTGCAGCTGGTCGGCTATCGCGGCGCCGCGCTGGCGCTGACCGATGCGATCGGCAGCCAGATCGACGGCGTCTGCGATGCCGCGGCCTCGGTGTCGCAGGCGATCGACGACAAACTGGTGAAGGCGGTCGTGGTCGGCTCGACGGTGCGGCTCGCCTCGCTGCCGGAGCTGCCCACCTCGGCAGAGGCCGGGCTGCCCGAGTTCGAGGCGCAGGGCTGGAACGGACTGTTCGCGCCGAAGGGCACCCCGCCCGAGATCATCGCCAGGCTCAACGCCGCTGCGCGCACCGCGGTCGCAAGCGAAGCGGTGAAGAAGCGCTTCCTCGATCTCTCGACGGTCGCCCCCGACGCCGATGAACTCGCGCCGGAGGCGCTGCAGCAACTCGTGACCCGCGACGTCGCGAAATACCGCGCGCTGCTGGCGGACGACAAGAAGTAGCGGCTTTGCGGCGTGCAACTCCCTATTGTGGACACAGTCTACTGCAAGCCTGCGTTCAGGTTTGATCGGGGATGCGGTCATGCGCCGTGTGGTGTTGCGATGCTGCGCCGGCGTGGCGCTCGCTTGGCTCGTTGCCGGTGCCGCGACCGGCGAACAGTCTGGCTTGACTTACTCACCCTGGGCGAAGGTCTGCTTGGGCGATGCATGCTTCGTCGGGCGAGACGGTCGATTGAAGATAGAGAGCGTCGACTGCGGGCCGGTCGTATCAGCCACGCTCATCGCGCGCACCGGAAATACCAGGAAAACGTTGCGCGTCATCCTGCCGACCCGGGTGAAGGTGGAACGCGGCGTTCGGATCATCCTCGACCAGGCGCAGGCGATTGAGCGGCCCTTCACGAGCTGCTTTGCCAGCGGTTGCTTCGCAGACTACGACGCGGGTCCGGATCTGGTCGATCAGCTCAAGCAAGGGCATACGCTTGCCCTGGAGGCAATCGACAAGGCCAATTCGCCGATCAGCCTGATCGTACCACTTGCCGGCTTCGCTGATGCCTACGATGGACCACCACAAGAGACGACGGTGATCGAGCTCTCGAAGGAGGAAATGCAGGCGACGTCAGAAGAGGAAAAGCGCGCTGAAGAGGAGCGCAGGGCCCGCTGCGAAGCGCAATAGGGACGGTGAACCTGGACTGTTCGGTCTGCGACCAATGCGGGGATAATCGCCTCCGTTTCACAATCTCTTCACGCTAGCACGGCCGGCATGGCAACCGGGGATTGTCGCAGCGTGCCGGGCACGTTATGACGGGGGCGATTGGGATGGACTGTCCGGTTCGCGGGGATCCGCAATGCCTGTTGCATTGGTTGTATTGCTGCTCGACATCACGCTGATCTATCACGCCTCACGTACTGGGCGCTTGCAGCCGTGGGCCTTCATCATCCTGATGGTGCCGCTGATCGGCGCGCTCGCCTACATCGTCGTCGAGCTGATTCCGGAATGGTGGGGCGGACCGGGCGCCGCGCAGGCGCGCAAGCGCGTCGCCAACCGGCTCGACCCGGAGAAGCGGTATCGCGATCTGTCCGACCGGCTCGCGACATCAGACACGATCACCAACCGCGCGGCGCTGGCCGCGGAGTGCCAGGCGATCGGGCGTTACGAGGAGGCGGAGAGCCACTACGACCACGTGTTGCGGCTGCCGCAGGGCGACGATCCGGCCTACGCGCTTGCCAAGGCGCAGGCCCAGTTCGCGCGGAAGAAGCCGGCCGAGGCGCTGGCGACGCTCGATGCCTTGCGCGAGCACTGGCCGGATTTCGAATCCGCCGAGGGGCATCTGCTCTATGCCCGTTCGCTCGCCGAGCTGGGTCGGCTCGACGAGGCACTGGAGGAGTATCAGGCGGTGTCGCAGTATTTTCCGGGCGCCGAGGCGCGGGTCCGCTATGGCCTGCTGCTGCAGCTGGTCGGCCGCACCGCCGAGGCGCGCATCGTGTTCAACGAGCTGTTGATCCAGATGCGGCGCGCGCCGAAATATCTGCGCGATGCGCAGGCCGAATGGCTTTCGATCGCCGAGAAGCAGCTATCGACTTGAGCTGCGGCTACCCCCGGCGTAGCCAGCGCTTGACCGCATCGCCCGGCACCGTCATCGCGGCGACGCCGAACATGACCAGCACGAGTCCCAGTGCCAGGTTCGACGGCACGGATTCCCCGAGTAGGATCACCGACAGCGCGACGCCGATCGGAATCCGCAGATAGCCTTGCGCATTGGTCGTCAGCGTGCCGAGCCGCGTCAGGCACATGTAAAACAGCATCAACCCGAATGCGCTGGAGAAGATGCCCATCACGACGGTGGCGACCAGCGCTTGCGGCGTCGGATGCAGCGTCCAGGGATTGTCGATAGTCAGGGCGACCGGCAGCAGCACAGTGCCGCCGAACAAGAGCGAGCCGGCGGCGACCACCATCGGATCGTAGTCCGACAGCCGCAGCCCGAAGATCGTGGCGCAGGCGAACGAGACGGTGGCGAGCAGGATCGCGATCTCCGCGAATATTTCCTTGCCGAAGCCCGAGAGCGCGTCGAGGCCGATGATCGCGACCGTGCCGGCGAGGCCGAGGATCGCGCCGGCCAGCTTGAGCAGCGAGGCCGGCTCGTGCCGCGTGATCGCCCAGGTGATCAGGAAGGCGAAGATCGGCGTCGTCGAGGCCAGCACCACGGTGTTGGACGCCGGCACATAGAGCTGCGCCCAGGTGATCACCAGGAACGGGATCGTCGAGTTGATGGTCTGCTGGAATGCGAACAGCTTCCAGGCCTTGATGTCGGTCGGGACGCGGATGCCGCGGATCCGCAGCACGACGAGCAGGAAGGCTGCCGCCACCAGCGAGCGGGCGGAAATGAAAGTGACCGGCGGGATCGAACCGAGGCCGATCTTGGTCAGCGGATAGGTCGAGCTCCAGCAGCATGCGAGCGCCAGCAGCAGCGCGTAGTCGCGCCAGCCGCGCGCACCGGGCGCGGTGGACAGGCTGGGCGTGATCGCGGGAGCCGTCACGCCGCCCGTGTTCGCTGTGCTCTTCGGCACCTTGATTGGCTCCCTTCGCGCATTGTCGCGCGATGGGGCGAATGTAGCTTGGCCACAGGGCGAAAGGCTAGAGGCGGTGGTTCAATAGTGAAAAGCGACGGACGCGCGTGGCGTCCGTCGCACGGAATTTAGCTGAGATACTAGCGCAGCACCTCGCTCAGCACCTCGCCATCGACGTGATGCGGTGTGGTGCCGAGGATCCGCATGATGGTCGGCGCCACGTCGATGTTGCGCATGTGCCGCACCACGGTATCCCTGCGGATCTGCGGCCCCGCGGCGATGAATGTCGCGCTCATCACCGGGAGCTCGGGGTCGTGACCATGGGCGCCGTAGAAATTCGGCATCGACAGCGCGGTGGTCGCCGCACTGAACGGTGCATCGCCCTGACGCGCGACGCCGGGGTTCTGCACGCCGTCGAAATTGTAGCCCGGCGCCATCAGCGCGAACACGTCGCCATAGTCCTGGCCGACGGTCTTGCCGGTGCACTGTCCGGTACCGACGTCGCATTGCAGCGGCCGGGTCTCGACGACGGTGAAGATGCGCTGCTCCTTGAGCGAGTAGTTGAAGCGTGCATTGGGATCGACCGCGTTCTTCACCGCGTCGGTGATCTGCGCGACCAGGGCCCGGTACGTCGCCAGATCGACGGTGCCGCCGAGCTCGCGGTTCTGCAGGTTAACGTAGATGTCGGCGGCCGGACCCGAGGTGCGGACGCCGACCTTGCTGGTGTCGATGCCCGCGTTGCGCAGGATGTTGGTGAGATTGACCGAGGTGTGGAACGGCGCGAAGCCGTGATCCGACACCACGACGACGTTGCTGTCATGGCCCGCCGCATCGGCGATCTGCTTCACCGCCTTGTCGGCGGTCTGGTAGGCGAAGCGGATGTAGGAGGCGTAGCGCTTGACCTTGGCGGGATCCTGGTTGGCGCCGATCGAATTCGGATCGGTCGGGTTGGTGCCTTGGCGCGGATCGGTGAGCAGGAACTGGTGTTCGGAGCCGTCGGGTTGCTCGATATAGACCATCACGAGGTCCGCGTCCGGATGGGTCTTGATGGCACGCTCGCCGATATTGGCCTGGTAACGCACGAAGGTCTTCACCATGTCCTCGTACATCGTCTCGATCTCGACGTCGGGGAAGTTGGTGAAGCCCGGGCTCAGGCGCTCCGGAATCCGGAAGTCGGCCTGCGCACGCCAGAACCCGATGTTGTTGTTGATGTCGTCGACGTCGGCGAGAACAGGCGTGTTGCGCGGGATGTAGTTGGCGCTGTAGCGGGCGAAGCGCACCACCGAGAGGTCCGGCGACAGCGCCGAGACGAAGTAGGCGGCACCGACCTTGGCGCCGCTGCCTTCGAAGAAGAACGGCGCGTTCTCGCCGCCGAACTTGGCATAGGCCGGCCCGGTCGACGGTGCATGGAACGGACCTGCGGTGATGCCGCGGTTCTCGTCGAAGAACACCAGCGTGTCGTAGTTCACCTTGCGATCATTTGTCGTGTCGATCGCGGCGACGCGGATCGAATATTTGACGTCGAGCGTCGAGGCATTGGTGCAGGTTGAGGTCGCTGCCGCGGAACATGAGAACGTCTCGATCGGTGCTGAGGTCACCAGCACCGGGCTGAACGAGAAATGGCCCGCAGCCTGCAGCGCCGCGACGATGCCCGGATCAGCAACGAAGTCGCTGCGCGACAGCGTGAAGCCCTGGGCCCCGATGCCGCCGAACGCGCCGAACGGCACCGTGAAGTCGGTCACACGGGTCGGCTGGGCCGGTTGCACCACGGTCTTGTTGATGGAGATGTCGGCGCCGTCGCCGCCGGGCCAGGTCGCGGTGACGACCTTCTTGCCCTGCTGGCGCAGTTGCACCCACAGAGGCTCCGCCGTCGGGTGCGCCGACGGCCCGAGCGGGCTCTCGGTGTAGCCGCCGATCGGGGCCGCGAAGCCGCTGATGCTGCTGGAGATCGGCCCGACGATCGGCTGGAACGTGTTCGAGGGGATGTCGTTATGAACTGCCGTCGAACCGGTCGCGATCGCGATGTGCGATACTGCGGTGAGCGATGGTGAAGCCGTCACGTTCTGCAACGCGACTGCGCCGCGACGGCTGAGCCGGGCGAGGCCGCCGTCGCGCGGCAGCACGCCTTCCTCGATGAATTTCTGGATGAAATCGGGTTTTGCGCCGTCGAGCGAGATCATCACCACGCGCGGCTTGCGGCCATGATGATCGCCGTCATGATCTTGGTCCTGATCCTGATCGTGACCGCGGGAATCGCTGCCGCGATCGCCATTATCGCCGTCCTGTCCGGCGCGCGCCGGAGTTGCGGTCCATGCCAGCGATGCGACAAGCGACATCGCCGTCGTAACGGAAACGAACGTCTTCAATTTCATGAGAATGCCCCAACCTCACTGCGCGAATGCACAGACGGAAACCGTTCGGCAATCTACGGAAGCTTGGCTGACGGGCATGTGACGCATGCGCGACGACGCAACGACAGCACGTCGTCGCGTCGCAACGGCGGTGAGCATTGCTTCACGCGAAGAACACGCGTGAACACAACGCGCTAGCGCTCGGCATTCGATTCAATCCGCGCCGATGCAACGGCCGGATGACGACTTGTATTCACAAGACTCGCGTGTTCGCGCGCGCTTACGCAGTCGGCTCCGCGGGTGCCTTCCGCTTCACGCGCTTGATGGTGCCGGAGAAGGTGAACAGCGGCCGCTCGGCGGATGTCAGCATGCCGCGCACGAAGATCAGCGAGCCGCCGGCGCGGGTGACCTCGCCGGTGCATTCGACCAAATCGCCCTCACGGGCCGCATCAAGGAATTCCGAGGCGAACGAGACCGTGACGCCGGGGCCCTGGAGCACCGAGGCCGCGAGCGCGAACAAGCAGTAATCCGCGAAGGTCATGAAGCAGCCGCCATGGACGTTGCCGGAGCCATTGAGGTGCTTCTTGGCGACCCGGAACGCGCAGGAGATGCGGCCGTTCTCGTCCATGCGGTGGTAAAACGGGCCGGTATGGGTCTCGAAATTGTCCCGCGTCCAGGTTCGCCAGCCGGCGAATTCGCCCTCGGTTTCGACGTGCAGGTCGGGGCGGCGGTTGAATGCGGTGTTGAGTGCGGTGGGGGCGAGCTCGTTCACGAAATCTGGGCCTTCAATTATCGGGTTCGGGTCCTTAAATCCGATCCATCCCCATTGTGCAAATCCCGGGTACCAACCCCAAGCGGCGTCCAACCGCCGCAAAGCTCTGGACAGGCCGGAAATGGGCCGTAAAAGGCCTTTTCGTCCCCGTTCGATCTACCTATTAAGGGTCCCATGACCGCGACCAAGAACGAGCCCCAGATCACCCCCGAACTCGTCGCCGCCCACGGGCTGAAGCCGGACGAGTACGAGCGCATCCTCAAGCTGATCGGGCGGGTTCCGACCTTCACCGAGCTCGGCATCTTCTCGGCGATGTGGAACGAGCATTGCTCGTACAAGTCGTCCCGGATCCATCTGCGCGGGCTGCCGACCAAGGCGCCCTGGGTGATCCAGGGCCCCGGCGAGAATGCCGGCGTGATCGACATCGGCGACGGCCAGGCCGTGGTCTTCAAGATGGAGAGCCACAACCACCCGAGCTATATCGAGCCCTACCAGGGCGCGACCACCGGCGTCGGCGGCATCCTGCGCGACGTCTTCACCATGGGCGCGCGCCCGATCGCCTGCCTGAACGCGCTGAGCTTCGGCGCGCCGGAGCACCCGAAGACCCGGCACCTGGTGTCCGGCGTGGTCGCGGGCGTCGGCGGCTACGGCAATTCGTTCGGCGTGCCGACAGTCGGCGGCCAGGTGCGTTTCCACACCCGCTATGACGGCAACATCCTGGTCAACGCGATGGCCGTGGGCCTCGCCGATGCCGACAAGATCTTCTACGCGGCGGCCTCCGGCGTGAACATGCCGATCGTCTATCTCGGCTCCAAGACCGGCCGCGACGGCATCCATGGCGCCTCGATGGCCTCGGCCGAATTCGACGACGCCTCCGAGGAGAAGCGCCCGACCGTGCAGGTCGGCGATCCCTTCGCCGAGAAGCTGCTGCTCGAAGCTTGCCTCGAGATCATGGAAGCGGACTGCGTGATCGCGATCCAGGACATGGGCGCGGCCGGCCTGACCTGCTCGGCGGTCGAGATGGGCGCCAAGGGCGATCTCGGCGTCGAGCTCGACCTCAGCGCGGTGCCGACCCGCGAGACCGGTATGAGCGCCTACGAGATGATGCTCTCGGAGAGCCAGGAGCGCATGCTGATGGTGCTCAAGCCCGAGAAGGAGCAAGAGGCCGAGGCGATCTTCCGCAAATGGGGGCTCGATTTCGCCATCGTCGGCTACACCACGCCGACCAAGCGCTTCGTCGTCAAGCATGGCGGCGATGTGATGGCCGATCTGCCGATCAAGGAGCTCGGCGACGAGGCGCCGGTCTATGACCGTCCGCACGTCGCATCGAACGCGCTGCCTGTCATCCGCGGTCAGGACGTCAAGCCGCCGATCGGCATCACTGAGGCGCTGACCAAGCTGATCGGCACGCCCGAGCTGTGCTCGAAGCGCTGGGTGTGGGAGCAGTACGACCACGTCATCCTCGGCAACACCATGCAGCGTCCCGGCGGTGATGCCGCGGTGGTCCGGGTCGAGGACGGGCCGAAGGGGCTTGCGCTCACCGTCGACGTCACGCCGCGCTATTGCGAGGCCGATCCGTTCGAGGGCGGCAAGCAGGCGGTTGCGGAAGCCTGGCGCAACATCACCGCGGTCGGCGGCCGGCCGCTCGCGATCACCGACAACCTCAATTTCGGCAATCCGGAGCGGCCTGAGATCATGGGCCAGTTCGTCGGCTGTCTGAAGGGTATTGCGGAAGCCTGCGTTGCGCTGGACTTCCCGGTCGTCTCGGGCAACGTCTCGCTCTACAACGAGACCAACGGCCGCGGCATCCTGCCGACGCCCTCGATCGGCGGCGTCGGCGTGCTCGACGACTTCACCAAATCGGCGACCCTGGCGTTCAAGGCGGCCGGCGAGGCGATTCTGCTGGTCGGCGACACGCAAGGCTGGCTCGGCCAATCGGTTTACCTGCGTGACGTCTGCGGCCGCGAGGAGGGCGCTCCGCCGCCGGTCGATCTCGCCACCGAGAAGCGCAACGGCGACGTGGTACGCGGCATGATCCGCGCCGGCACCGCGACCGCGGTGCATGACGTCTCCGACGGCGGGCTCCTGGTCGCGCTCGCCGAGATGGCGATCGCAAGCGGCATCGGCGCACAGCTGCTGGCGGCGCCGTCGTCGATCGTGCCGCATGCCTATTGGTACGGCGAGGATCAGGCCCGCTACATCGTCACCGTGCCGGCGGCGGATGCCGGTCTCGTGCTGGCCAAGATGAAGGGTGCAGGCGTGCCCTGCGCACGGATCGGCACCACCGGTGGCGATGCCATTGCGGTCGCCGGCGAGGCGCCGGTGACCGTCGAAAGCCTGTCCCGCGCCTTCGAGCACTGGCTGCCGAACTACATGCGCGGTGCTGCCGCCTGATCCAATCCGATCAGGCGCTACCGCGTGCCGCAAAGATCTCAATGGCGCGATGATCCCATCATCGCGCTATTTCTTTTTGTGCGAGCCCGATCCTTTGGATCGCGCTAGGTTGCGCCGCGGACCGCGCGCCACGCAAAGATGATGATGCAGGCGCCGATGAAGCCGGCGACGAGATAGCCGATCCAGCCTCCGCCGAGCGACACGCCGATCAGACCCAACAGCCAGTTCGCCAGCGCGGCGCCGACGATGCCGAGGATGATGTTCATGAAGATGCCGGTTCCGGACTTCATGATCATTTCGGCGAGCCAGCCGGCCAATCCGCCGACGATGATTGCCGCGATCCATCCAACTTGAGGGTCGTTCATTCTGGGACTCCCTAGGGTCAAGCAGTCCGGCCAGCATACCTGAGAATCACCCGGCGGCATGTGACCAATGGCAGGGTGTGCGCAACTTGTCGGTCCCGATTTGCCGTCAAGCCTGCCGCTTCGCGCCGTTGCTCCATGCCGACGCTGCGGCGAGCCGTTTCGTCATCGGCAGCAACGTGGTGATCGCTACGCTGTTCGTGCTGCCGACCGCTACATCAAGATCGCCCGCGACCCCCGCGCTGCAAAGCGCGGCGGCGAGCAGCGTGATCAAAGCACGTATTTCGAGCCCGGGATCTTGCGCAGCACGGCGGTGGCGGCCCAGCTCAGCGCCACGGTGGCGAAGAACGCGATCGCCGCCTTGGCGATCGCCGGCAATTCCATGTCGAACAGCCAGTATTGCAGCCACAGCACGATCGGATAGTGCACCAGGAACATCCCGTAGGCATCGCCCTGCATGCGGTCGAGCAGCGTCGGGCCCGCCGCCTTCGATTGCAGGAAGTAGGCGAGGATCGCGAACAGGATCGAGGCGCTGAACAGCACGTAGAAGCTGCCGTAGATCGCGAGGTACCAGCCCGGCAGCGGGTCGGGGTTACCGATGATCTGCCGCTTGATGTAGATCATCACCCACATCAGGCAATAGGGGATCAACGTGATGCCGGTCCAGAACCAGCGCCGCTCGGTCAGCCGTCCGTGCGCGCTGAGCAGGCCGCTCTCAAAGTTGGCAGAGCCGATCCCCGCACCGATGAAGAAGTAGCACGCATACAGCAGCACCCGGCTCGCCTGCACCGAGAACGGTCCGAGCTCGAACCAGTAGTTCTGGCCGTAATGGACCAGCATCGGCAAATAGAAGGCGGCACTGACGACGACGAGGAACAGCCAGAACTTCGAGGGACGTTCAAATCCCTTGACCGACAGGCGGTTGATCGGTTCGAGCAGGCGCGACGACACCCGGTACAGCACGCTTGCCGTCAGGTCTAAGGCCATCAGGACCCAGACGAACCAGATCGGGCCGCTCGGCCAGGGCCCGTAGATCATGGTCCTCCACCAGAATTCGGAGAAGGTCAGGTCGGGCGTCGCACGCAGCGCGATCGCGTAATAGGCGATCGGAATCACGGTGAACGCGCAGATCACGAAGGGCAGGCCGAGCCGCAGCAGCCGGTCGCGCAGGAAGATCAGCCACGGCTTGTTGCCGAGCCCGGGCCACACGAACAGCCCCGAAAGGAAGAAGAACATCGCCATGAAGAAGCTGTCGGTGGCGAGCACCATGCAGTCGAAGCCGATCCAGGACGTCGGGTCGGTGTGCCCGAAATAGGTGTAGGGGATCACCGCGTGGTGCAGCAAAACGACCAGCGTCAGGAAGGTGCGCGCACGATCGAGGGCGACGTTGCGCTTGTGGAGCTTCGGTGCTGCCTGGACGTCGACGGCCGGAGCCGCGTGAGCAATCGATTTCATGGTGCCCCCAGCCGGGTCTGCAGCCGGATGTTGCAGTTGGGAACCCGATTCAGCAAGTACGAATTGTCTCGATTCCGTGGTGTCGAGGTCGGTCATCTCAGCGCGTCTGTTTCGATTTGGAACTGAAATATTGAGCGGGCGTTGTCGGGAGGGCTGGCGGGCGCGCCGGGCGCACGCGGCTTTGAGGAGCAAGCAATGACACTGCTGAAATGGGCGTTGATCTTCCTTGTTGTGTCGATCATCGCGGGCTTGCTCGGCTTCACCGGCATCTCAGCCGCCTCCGCCGATATCGCACGCTTCCTGTTCTACGTGTTCGTCGTGATCTTCCTGGTGCTCCTGATCCTCGGGCTCACGATATTCAGGGTCTAGCGGAAGTCGTCGTCCCAACTGCAGCCGTCATTCCGGGGCACGCGAAGCGTGAACCCGGAATCTCGAGATTCCGGGTCCGATGCTTGCGCATCGTCCCGGAATGACGAGGTTGACCTAGGCGACTTCCTCGATCTTCACCTTGTCGGGATAGAACGCGAGATGGCCGGCGATCTCGGTCATGGCCGGGAAAGGCTCCTCATAGGTCCAGATCGCATTGTCCAGCGTCTTGCCGTTGGCCTTGATACTGAAATAGCTCGCATCCCCCTTGTACGGGCAATGCGTGGTCCGCTCGGTGCGGGTCAGAAGCTCCATGTTGGCGTCCTGCCGGGGGACGTATTGCACCGCCGGATAGCTCGCTTCCTTCAGGGTCAGCGCATGGGTCGTCTCGGCGATGACGACGCCGTCGGCGGTGACGCGGACGCGTTTGGCATTGGGCGTGATCGTGATCGGATGGTCGGGGCCGGGGAGCTTCATGATTCTGCGCCTCTTCTGGTCATTTCGGCGTGATGGCTTGTGACCGATTGATGCAGGTTTAAATCGCTGGGAATGGGAATATAGTGTGCGGCGGGATGACCTAGAAGACCTCAAGGACTAGGTTTTATCTTAGGCTTTCTTGGCCGAATCGGCCCTGATTCGAACGACCTGACGGAGGTGGACTGGGATGCCGATGGACGCCCGTGATATCGAATCGATGATCAAGGCAGCTATCCCGGACGCCGAGGTGACGATCCGCGACCTGGCAGGCGACGGCGACCACTACGCGGCCACTGTCGTTTCCGAGTCATTCCGCGGCAAGTCCCGCGTCCAGCAGCACCAGATCGTCTACCAATCGCTGAAAGGCCAGATGGGCGGCGTGCTGCATGCGCTCGCCCTGCAGACCGGGGTGCCGGAAGGCTAGGCGCCGGCCAGCGGCGGGGCCTCGAGCGATGGCAGACAATCCGCGTGGAGCGATGTTTCGCGTCATCGTGCCGAACCAGCACAGCCGCGTCACCAATGCCGAGCTGTTCTTCGACCTCGTCTTCGTCTTCGCCGTCACGCAGCTGTCGCACACGCTGCTGCACCACTTCACCCCGCTGGGCGCGGTGCAGGTCACGCTGCTGTTTCTCGCGGTGTGGTGGGTGTGGGTCTACACCACCTGGGTCACCAACTGGCTCAATCCCGATCTGACGCCGGTCCGCCTGCTGCTGTTCGTCCTGATGCTGGGCGGGCTGCTGCTGTCGACCTCGATCCCGACCGCCTTCGAGGGCCGCGGGTTGTGGTTTGCCGGGACCTATGCCGCGATGCAGGTCGGCCGCACGGCGTTCTGGCTGTTGGCGACGCCGCGGCACCGGACCGCGGTACGCCACAATGCGATCCGCATCCTGACCTGGCTGAGCTGCTCGGCCGTGCTCTGGATCCTCGGCGGCTTCGCCGAGCAGGAGACGCGGATGTGGCTCTGGATCGCGGCGCTGACAATCGAATACGTCGCGCCGGCCGCGCGGTTCTGGACCCCGGGGCTCGGCTTCTCCTCGATGGAAGCGTGGTCGGTCGAGGGCGGCCACATGGCCGAGCGCTGCGCCGGCTTCATCATCATCGCGCTCGGCGAGGCGATCGTGGTCGACGGCGCGACCTTCGCCGAGCTGACCTGGACGCCGGAGAATGTCGCGGCGTTCATCTCCGCGCTGGTCGGCAGCATCGCGATGTGGTGGATCTATTTCCACAAGGGCGCCGAGGCCGGCTCCGAGATGATCTCGAAGGCGGAGGAATCCGGCCGCGTGGCGCGGATCGCCTACACCTATCTGCACATGCCGATCGTCGGCGGCATCATCCTCACCGCGGTCGCCGACGAACTGGTGCTGAAGCACCCGTCCGGCCATTCCGACCTCAAGACGATCGTGAGCTCGGTCGGCGGCCCCGCGCTGTTCCTGGTCGGGACCATCCTGTTCAAATACGTGATCCGCGGCTTCCTTCAGCTCTCGCACGGTGTCGGCATCATCGCGCTGGCGGTCACGGCGTATTTCGCCGGCGCGATGTCGCCGCTGGTGCTCTCGATCGTCACCACCGCGATCATGATCGTGGTCGCGGCGTGGGAATCGATCTCGCTGCGGTCGACGGCAGAGGAAGAATAGCGAGGGCCGTTAGCTGCGGTCGGCCGTTGCCACCCGGTGCTGCCAATAGACGAACAAAGGCGCGCCGATCACTTCGAGCAGGGTGAAGCCCACGAAGGGCAACGGCGGTGCGCCGACCATCACGATCGACAGCAGCCTGCCGATGCCGCCGAGGAAGATGCCGCCCCAGACCACGCGAAACAGCACGCTTTCGCTTTCGATGCGCGGCACCAGCCAGAGCAGCGCGAGGCCGAGGCCAAGCCAGACCCCGCCGAAGAAGCGCAGATTGCTGTCCAGCACCGGTAGCGCCGGCACGCCCGACGAGGCGTAGAGCGGATCGCTCACGCCGAGCATGGTGATGATGCCGGTCAGGATCGGGACGAGGGCGAGCACCACTGTCGCGATCTGCAGCGCAGGCCGGCCCATGGTCGTGCCCCCGTCCTGGTTGGGCGCTAGTCCGCGACCAGCGCGTGCACCGAGAACATCGTGTTGGCGTCGGTCCAGCTGTTGCGCACTGTCCAGCCCGCGCTGCGGGCGAGCGCGGTGAAACGCTCGAGCGAGTATTTGTAGCTGTTCTCGGTGTGAATGCTCTCGCCGGGGCGGAACGCGAAGGTGTTGCCGAGGATGCGCACGGTTTGCGCCTTGCGGCTGATCAGGTGCATCTCGATGCGATGGCGGTCGCGGTTGTAGATCGAGCGGTGGGTGAAGCCCGACAGGTCGAAATTGCCGCCAAGCTCGCGGTTGATCCGCGCCAGCACGTTCATGTTGAAGCGCGCGGTGACGCCGGCCGCGTCATTATAGGCGTCATACAGCACGCGCTCGTCCTTCTCGAGGTCGACGCCGATGATCATCTGCGCGCCGTGGCCGAGGATCTTGCGCGCGCTGCGCAGGAAGGCCAAGGCCTCGCTCGGCTCGAAATTGCCGAGCGTCGAGCCGGGGAAGAAGCCAACCTTCGGCATGGCGGCGACCGCCTCGGGCAGCGCGAACGGCGTGGTGAAGTCGGCCGCGACCGGATAGATGCCGAGACCGGGGAAATCCTGGCGCAGGCCGTCGGCCTGGGCCTTGAGGAAATCGCCGGATATATCGACCGGCACATAGGCTGCGAATTCGCAATGCTCGAGCAGCAGCCGCACCTTGGTGGTCGCGCCGGCGCCGAACTCGACCAGCGCCGCGCCGTCCGGGATGATCGCAGCGATCTCGTCGCCGCGATCGCGCAGGATGCCGAGCTCGGTGCGCGTCGGATAATATTCCGGCAGCACCGTGATCTGCTCGAACAGCTCCGAGCCGGTGGCGTCGTAGAAATATTTCGGCGACAGCCGTTTCGGGTGACGGGCGAGATCGCCGATCACGTCGCCGGCAAACGCCGAGGTCGCCTCGTCGAACGGATATGCTTTTGCCAAAGCGGCGGCATGCACATTCATGATACTCTCCTGAACGCGCTTACCGGCGCGCACTTGATGTCAACTGGAATCAATCAGGCGTAGTCGGCGAGGCGTAACCCCGTGAATTGCCAGCGATGGTGCGGATAAAAGAAGTTGCGGTAGGTGACACGGCTGTGACCTGACGGCGTCGCCAGCGACGAGCCGCGCAGCACGAGCTGGTTGACCATGAACTTGCCGTTGTATTCACCGAGCGCGCCCTCGATCGCGCGGTAGCCCGGGTAGGGTGAGTAGGCGCTGCGGGTCCATTGCCAGACGATGCCATAGGCGTCGTTGAGCAGGCCGGCACGCGCCGCAACCTCCCATTCCATCTCGGTCGGCAGATGCTTGCCGGCCCAGCGGGCGAAGGCGTCGGCCTCGTAATAGCTGACATGGCAAACCGGGGCCTGCGGATCGATCGGCTGCAGGCCACCCAGCGTCATGATCTTCCATTCGCCGTCGATCTCGCGCCAATGGCCGGGCGCCTGCCAGCCCTCGTTGCTCACGGTGGCAAAGCCATCCATCAGCCACAGCGTGGCGGTGGAATAGCCGCCGTCCCTGATGAAGGCGAGCCAGTCGGCGTTGCTGACGAGATTCTTCGCGAGCTTGACCGGGCCGACCAAAGCGCGATGCGCGGGCTTCTCATTGTCGAAATGGAAGCTGTCGTCGCCGTGGCCGACGGTGTGGATGCCTTCGTTGAGCGTGACCCATTCCTGCGGCCCGTGCTGCGACGCCGGGAAGCGCCACGCCGGATCATAGGCCGGCGGGATCGGGTTCTGCGCGAAGGCATGCAGGATGTCGGTGTACATCAGCTCCTGATGCTGCTGCTCGTGATTGAGCCCAACCTCGACCAGCGGCACCAGGGCCTCGAGCTTTTCAGGCGTCGCGGTCTGGAAGAATTTCACCACCTCGGCGTCGACATGGCGGCGGTAGGCGGTGACTTCGTCGGCGGTCGGGCGGGTCAGATGGCCGCGCTGGTGCCGGGCATGGCGGGGGCCGGCGCTGACGTAATAGGAATTGAACAGATAGGCGTAGTCCGGATGAAACGGCGTGTAGCCCTTGAGGTGCTCGCCGAGCAGAAACTGCTCGAAGAACCAGGTGGTATGGGCGCGGTGCCATTTGGCGGGGCTCGCATCCGGCATCGACTGGATCAGCTGGTCTTCCGCCGACAGCGGGGCAGCCCGGCGCTCGGTCTCGTCGCGGACCGCGCGATAGGCGTCCGCCAGCCGCTGCGCGAGCGGGGCGGATTCGGAGGAAAGTGACGGGGAGTCGGCGGTCGTGGTGGCCGCGGCAGAGGCTGGTTTCGTCACATGGGTCTCCGATTCCAGGGGAGAACGTTGCTTCGGCAAACTGGTTCCTGACGGACAGTTCGTCCTAGATAGGGGCTCCGTTACGGGAAAAAAGCCTCCCCCCATGATGATATTGGGGCCGTCAGATAATCCCGGCGCTTTTGGGGGTGCGGTCCGGCCCCCGCCGCATGCCAGATTTCAGCCATTTTGCTTTGGATGCACAATGGTTTGAGCTACATATATAGCCAGTCACGGGTTAGAAGGGCGGGCCGGCCCGCAAGGGCTTGAGAGCGCCGCCTACGCAAGGAAGCGAAAATGAGCATCGAGCAATTCATCGACAACGAAGTGAAGTCGAACGACGTCGTGCTGTTCATGAAGGGCACGCCGCAATTCCCGCAGTGCGGGTTTTCCGGTCAGGTCGTGCAGATCCTCGACCACATCGGTGTCGGCTACAAAGGCCTCAACGTTCTCGAATCCGCCGAGCTGCGCAACGGCATCAAGGTCTATTCGAACTGGCCGACTATTCCGCAGCTCTATGTGAAGGGCGAGTTCGTCGGCGGTTGCGACATCATCCGCGAGATGTTCCAGGCCGGTGAATTGCAGCAGCTGTTTACCGACAAGGGCATCCCGGTCGACGTGGCTGCCTGACCTTGACCGCGCGCCAGATCGGCAAGGCGCGGCTCGAAGTCATCGTCACCGACATCACGACCCTGCGCGTTGACGCCATCGTCAACGCGGCCAACTCATCGCTGCTCGGTGGCGGCGGTGTCGACGGCGCGATCCATCGCGCTGCTGGGCCTGAGCTCGTCGCCGAGTGCCGCATGCTTCACGGCTGCAAGACCGGCCACGCCAAGATCACCAAGGGGTATCGGCTGCCCGCCAAGCACGTCATCCATACGGTCGGCCCGGTATGGAATGGTGGCAAGCTCGACGAGGATGGTCTGCTTGCATCGTGCTATCGGCGCTCGATGGAGCTCTGTGAGAAGCATGGCCTCGCCTCGGTCGCTTTCCCCGCAATCTCGACCGGCATCTATCGTTTTCCGGCAGATCGCGCCGCCCAGATCGCCGTAAAGACTGTCGTCGATACGCTGGCCGTAGCCCCCGGCGTCGAGCACGTCATCTTCTGCTGCTTCTCGGCCCCAAGCGGCGAGCTCCATCAGGCGGTCCTGGACGCCTTCGGTGGCCCTTGTGCCTGATGATACCGCCGCTACACTTCCCCGTGATATCCGGGGAGGGATAGTTCAAATGCATTTATTTCGTTTGACGTGCGCCGCAGCCGCAGCCGCGGTGGTGCTTGCGGCGCCGGCGTTCTCGCACACCGAGGGCACCTACGAGATTCCGGCGGGTGCGCATTTCAATCCCGACAAGCTCGCCAAGATCAGCGAGTTCTTCAAGAACGAGGTTGCGACCGGGAAGATTCCCGGCGCCGTCGTCCTGATTCAGCAGCACGGCAAGCCGGTCTATCACGAGGCCTTCGGCGTGCAGGACGTGGTCAGCAAGGTGCCGATCACGGACAAGACCATCTTCCGGCTGGCTTCGATGTCCAAGTCGATCACCGCCGTGGTGTCGATGCAGCTGCTGGAGGAGGGGAAATACAAGCTCGACGATCCCGTCTCGAAATACATCCCGTCCTTTGCCAATGTGAAGGTCGGCGTCGAGAAGAAGGCCGAGGACGGCACCAAGACGCTCGAACTGGTGCCGCCCAAGCGGCCGATCACAATCCTCGATCTGATGACGCATACATCGGGCATCACCTACGGCTTCTATGGCGACAGCCTGGTCCGCAAGGCCTACAAGGCGGCCGATATCTACGGCGGAGATTTCGATCTCGCCGAATTCGCCGAGCGGATCGCCAAGCTGCCGCTGCACAACCAGCCCGGCGCGCTCTGGCAATACGGCCATTCCACCGACATCCTGGCGCGCGTGATGGAAGTGGCCACCGGCGAGAAGCTCTCGAAGATCGAGCAGGAGAGGCTGCTCGGCCCGCTCGGGATGACGGACACCGGCTTCTTCGTCACCGATCCGGAGAAGCAGAAGCTGATGGCCGAGCCGATACCGAACGACAGCGATTTCCGGGTCGGCCGGGTCAACGATCCGACCAAGGTCAAGAAATGGGAGTCCGCGAGCGGCGGCATGGTCTCGACCATGGCGGATTATTCGCGCTTCGCACAAATGCTGCTCAATGGCGGCACCCTCGACGGCAAGACAATTATGAAGCCCGAGACCTTCAAGGAGCTGACGACCGACCGCGTCGGGCCGGGCTCCGGCGTCGAGCGCGACTTTTTCTACTTCCCCGGCGACGGCTTCGGCTTCGGGCTGGGGATTGCGGTGCGCACCGATCCGGGCACCGCCAAGCCGCCGCCACCCGGCGACCTCGGCGAGCTGAAATGGGACGGCGCCAGCGGCTGCTACTATATCATCGACCGCAAGCAGGATTTCTTCTTCGTCCTGCTGGAGCAGACGCCGACCGAGCGCCAGCGCATCCAGCGGACGTTGAAGCAGCTCGTCTATGAAGCAATGGAAAACTAGAGCGTTTTCGAGCGAAGTGGGCACCAGTTCGCGTGAAGAAAACGCGTCAAAAAGAAGGAATGAGAGCATGATCCGATTCAATCCGATCGGATCATGCTCTTTCATGCGTGGGTGCCGCGCTGTCGTCGCGGCACTCGTGCTCGCGTTCGTCGCAACCGATGCGAAGGCCGGCTCCGAGGGGCCGGCCGCGCACAGATTCTCTCCGGAGGGCCTCGCCAAGGTCTCTGACTATGTCAGGAACGAGATCGCGACTGGCAAGATTCCCGGTGCGATCCTGCTGCTGCAGCAGCACGGCAAACCGGTTTACTTCCAGAAGTTCGGGGTTCGCGACGTCGCCACCGAATTCTCGATGAGCGCAGATACCATCTTCCGCCTCTATTCGATGTCGAAGCCGATCACCACGGTCGTCGCCATGATGCTGATGGAGGAGGGCAAGCTCGCGCTCACCGATCCGGTGTCGAAATACATCCCGGCGTTTGCCGGCATGAAGGTCGGCGTGGAGAAGCGCGGCGACGAGGGCAAGCCGACGATGGCGCTGGAGCCGCTCAAGCGTCCCATCACCATCGAAGACTTGATGCGCCACACCGCAGGCCTACCCTACGGCTATTACGGCGGCGGGATCGTGAACAAGGACTACGCCGATGCCGGCCTGTTCAACAACGATCCTGACAATGCCGAATTCGTGGCGCGGCTCGCGGCGCTGCCGCTCGCCGAGCAACCCGGCACGCAATGGGACTACGGCCATTCCACCGACGTGCTCGGCCGCATCATCGAGGTGATCTCGGGGAAATCCCTGTTTCAGGTCGAGAAGGAGCGGCTGCTCGGCCCGCTCGGGATGAACGAGACGGCGTTCTACGTCACCGACCCTGCGAAGTGGCCGCTGATCGCCGAGCCGATGCCGAAGGATCGCACCATCAGTCCGGTTGCCGACATCCGCGACCCGCGCCAGCTGCTGCGATGGGAATCCGGCGGAGGCGGCATGGTCGGCACCGTCGGCGACTATGCGCGGTTCTCGCAGATGCTGCTGAACGGCGGCCTCTATGAGGGGAAGCGCTATCTGAAACCGGAAACCATCGCGCTGATGGCGAAGGACCATATCGGTCCGGAAACCGGGGTCGTGCGCGACAAGAACTATTACCCCGGTCCGAACTCCGGCTTCGGCCTCGGCTTTGCCGTGCGTACCTCGGTGCCGGAGAACACCAACTGGCCGCTCGGCGAGTATCGCTGGGACGGCGTCGGCGGCACGTTCTTCTTCATCGATCCCGCCGACGATCTGTTTGGCATCTTCATGGTGCAGACGCCGTCGCAGCGCGGCCGGATCCAGCAGGAGCTGAAGACGCTGATCTACCAGGCGATGGGGCGGTAGCGGTGGCGCGGGGAGGTGGTCATGCAGGCGATGACGTTCACTCTCCGCAAGCTGATCCTGGTGGCCGTCGCATCTGCAGCCATGACTGCGTGGCGGCCTGTTCTGGCCGAAGAACCTCGCTGCCCCGGTGATGCCGACGTCATGCAGCGGATCGACCACGTCTTGAACGGCCTGAGGACGGCGATTGTCGTCGACGGCGATGCGCCGATGACGCTTGCCGATCGCATGAACGAGCTGCACGTTCCCGGTGTCAGCATGGCGGTGATTCATGGCGGTGCCATCGAATGGGCGCGCGGCTTTGGCTCGGTCGCCGTCGGCGGTCTGCCCGTGGTGCCGGAAACGCTGTTCCAGGCGGCCTCGATCAGCAAGCCGGTGACCGCCATTGCCGCTCTGGCGCTGGCCCAGGCCGGCAAGCTCGATCTCGATGCGGACGTCAACGCGTCGCTCAAGAGCTGGAAGATTCCGGACTATCCGTATTCCCTGTCCCGGGTGACAGTTCGGCGGTTGCTGAGCCATACGGCCGGGACCAACGTGCCCTTCTACCCGGGCTATCAGGCCGGCCAGCCGGTCCCCTCTCTTCTCCAGATTCTCGACGGCACGCCGCCTGCGAACAGCGCGCCTGTCCGGGTCGAGCACGAACCCGGCAAGCAGGACCTCTATTCCGGCGGCGGCTACACGATCGTTCAGCAACTGCTCGTCGACGTGACGGGGCGGCCGTTTCCTGCGCTGCTCGACGACGTCGTCTTCAAGCCTTTCGGGATGGCGCATTCCAGCTTCGCGCAGCCATTGCCTGCGGATCGTTTGACGATGGCCGCCACACCGTACCGGTCGGACGGCACGCCGGTGCCGGGCGGACCGCATGTCTATCCCGAACTGGCCGCCGCGGGATTATGGACGACGCCGACCGATCTCGCCCGTCTCTTGCTCGGTGTGCTGGATTCGCTGACAGGTCGGAGCAATCCCGTTCTGTCGCAATCGATGACGGCCGAGATGCTCTCGCCGGTTCTCGGCAGTGCCGACGGGCTACCCCCCGGAATCGGACGACGCGGGCTGGGCTGGCTGGTTCGCGGCTCGGCGCCCAACCGGCAATTCTGGCACAACGGGGTGAACGAGGGCTTCATCGACACCATGGTCATCTTCGAGAACGGCGACGGCGCCGTTGTGATGACCAACAGCTGGGGCGGTCGGATCCTCGTCGACGAGATCCTGCGCAGCATCGCCGCCGAGTATTGCTGGCCAGATCGCCAGGCCAAGGTCGGGAAGTTCATCACGGTGAGCCCGCAGACCCTGGACCGCCTGATCGGAACCTATCGGTTCTCGCCGGAATTTTCGATCCGCGTCACGAGGGAGGGCAATCACCTGTTCAGCGAGGCGACAGGGCAGGAGCGGCGCGAAATCTTTGCCACCAGCGATCACGAGTTCTTTTTCAAAATCGTCGATGCCGTGCTGTCATTCGACACGGACGACCGGAACGCGGCAATGCAAGTGATGCTTCACCAGGAAGGAACTGACTACGTCGGAAAGCGGCTGCCGTAGTTTGGCAGCCCGGATTTCGTGGAGCTCCATCCGGGCTACGGCAGTTACGCCGCGCGCACAATGTCCCTGACGTGCCCGATCGCTTCCTCGATCATCGCGGCCGTTACGTCGAGATGCGTGCAGGCCCTGATCCGGCCGTCCATCATCGCCAGCATCACGCCGCGCTTGCGCAGCTCGGAGACCATCCTGTCGCCCGAGACGCCGGCGCCGTCGGGCTTGAAGAACACGAGGTTGGTCTCGGGCGTCTGCACCGCGATGCCGTTGATCTGCGACAGCCCGCGCGCCAGCGCCCGCGCATTGGCATGGTCGTCGGCGAGACGGTCGACATGGTGATCGAGCGCATAGATGCAGGCGGCGGCACAGACGCCGGACTGCCGCATCGAACCGCCGAGCCGCTGCTTCCAGCGCCAGACGTCGTCGATGAAGGCGCGGGTACCGGCGATCGCGCCGCCGATCGGCGCGCCGAGGCCCTTGGAGAAATCGATCCAGGCGGAATCCCAGCCCGCCGTCATGTCGCGCGGCGAGACACCGGATGCGACGGTCGCGTTCAGCAGGCGCGCACCGTCCATGTGAGTCACGAGCCCATGGTCCTTGGCGATGCGCACGACCTCGTCGAGCACGGCCTTCTTCCAGATCGTGCCGCCGCCGATATTGGCGGTCTGCTCGACGCTGACCAGCACCTGGGGCGGCTGGTAGCGGGTGCGCGGATGCAGCGCGGCGCGGAACGTCTCCGGCGTGAACTGACCGTCTTCGCCCGGGAGCTGGGTGATCTGGAAGCCGCCGAGCGCGGCGTGCGCGCCGCCCTCGCGCGCGATGATATGCGCGGTCGCATGCGCCAGGATCTCGTCGCCGGGGCGGCAATAGGCCAGCGTCGCGACGACGTTGCACATCGTGCCCGACGGCATGAACACGGCGGCTTCCTTGCCGAGCAGATCGGCGACCCGGGCGCAGAGCTCATTGGTGGTCGGATCGTCGCCGACCTGCTCGTCGCCGACCTCCGCCTTCGCCATCGCCTCGCGCATCGCCGGCGTCGGTTTCGTCTGCGTATCCGACAACAGGTTGATGCGGACGGCGGGCGCCTTCGGATCGGGTCGGGCAGGGGTGTAGTGCATGGCTAGTCCTGGTGATCAGTCAAACAGCTTCGGTCGGATGTCTTGTGCATGGTGGTAGGCGGCACGGATCAGAACATATCCATTTTCCTCCGTGTAGAAGACATTGTGGGACTGGAATCGAAAGCGGCGGTGGCCCGGCGCCAATTCGTCGACCGATTGCCCGATGCGTGGGAAATCCGCGAGCAGACTGAACGTTCGCTCGAGGCCTGCATGATAGGCTTCGGCCTGGTATGGGCCGAAGGTCCGCGACGTGAATTCGTAGATGTCGATAAGCTGCGCGCGCGCTCGAACTGAGAGGCGGTATTCAGCCATTCGTGCGCGCGGCGGCTTGCTGTCGGGCCGCCGCTAGCACGTCATCCATGCTGTCATCGGTCGGCGTGGCGCAATCAGGATGGGAAAGCGCCTCTTGATAGCGGCGTAGTTGCTCGTCGCGGGGAAGGGCGGCCCAAGCCGCAAGTTCGGCTTCCGTCGGCGTGGCGGACGGCATGATGCGAACTGTCTTATCGGCGGTCTCGGACATGCGCTGAACTATAGCACAAAAGCCGGCCCAAACAAAAAGGCCCCGGCAAAACCGGGGCCTTTCCGAACTCGCAATGCTGAACTGATCAGCGCGAATAGAATTCGACGATCAGATGCGGCTCCATCTGCACCGGGAACGGCACGTCCGAGAGGCCGGGGGTGCGCGCGTACTTCGCGGTCATCTTGGAGTGATCGACTTCGATGAAGTCGGGCACATCGCGCTCGGGGAGCTGGCTCGCCTCGAGGACCGGGGTGAGCTGCTTGGAGGATTCCTTGACCTCGATGACGTCGCCGACCTTCAGCTTGTAGCTGCCGATGTTGACCTTGCGGCCGTTCACCTTGATGTGGCCGTGGTTGATGAACTGGCGCGCGGCGAACATCGTGGAGACGAACTTGGCGCGATAGACCACGGTGTCGAGACGGCGCTCGAGCAGACCGATCAGGTTCTCGCCGGTGTCGCCCTTCAGACGGCTGGCTTCGACATAGATGCCGTGGAACTGGCGCTCGGAAATGTTGGCGTAGTAGCCCTTGAGCTTCTGCTTGGCGCGGAGCTGCACGCCGAAGTCGGAGAGCTTGCCCTTGCGGCGCTGGCCGTGCTGGCCGGGGCCGTATTCGCGGCGGTTCACGGGGCTCTTCGGGCGGCCCCAGATATTCTGGCCCATGCGGCGATCGATCTTGTACTTCGCCTCACTGCGCTTTGTCATCGCGTCCTCTTTGCATAGCCGTCGCATCAAGCGACCGGCATTTTGTCAGTCTAGGGTTTGAGGAGACGCGCCCTCCTGTGTACCGGCCAAAAGGCTTGTACCGACAGGTTCGCCTCGAAAGCTCGGGGAGAACCACGGGTCGCGAAACGCATCGCGGGCCGAAACCGGCCCGCGAGCAAGGGTGGTCTTAAGGAGAAAGTCCGGTCCTGTCAAACGAAACGGGGGTCGTTTTGGGCCGAATCTGCGTCAAAATTGGCCGGTTTCGGCCCTCAAGCCGGCTTCCGGCCGCCCGGACCGGCCGAACGTCGGCGTGCGGCCGGATCGCGCCCAATTCTGTGGCGATTTCGCCGCTCAGCACGTGCTCGAGCCGGGTCAGGGTCTGGGCGATCAGGGCGGCGTCGCAGACCAGATGGTCCCAGCGCAGCTCCACATCGACGGTATGGTCCGGCTTGACCACGCCATAGCTCAGCAGGAAGGGCCCCGGGCTCAGCGCGTGCAACTCGCCGGGGCCATAGGCCGCGACCGAGGTCACCCCGAAGCTGCCGCAGAAATTGGCGCGCTGCCGGCCGAAATTCAATCCGATCGCCCAGGCCAGGCGGCGCAGCGGAAGCGGCAGGCGCGTCACACAGAGGGTTTTGCGGAACGAGGGGATCTCGTGCAGCGGTGCGGTCTTGGCGCGCCGGATCAGCGCATCGACATCGCTGAGCGCCATCTCGTCGGCCGCGCAGACGCGCTCGAACAGCACGCAGTCCTCACCCTTCTCAACGCGCGCAATGGCCACCATGCCGACGCTGCGCGGCAGCTCGTAGAGGCAGGGCCACGGCAATTTGACGTGTAGCGTGCGCAGGGTCGGCTCGGTCTTGGCGACCAGCGCGAATGCCTTGACAAAGATGGCGGCCCAGCCCGGTGCCTGCGCCGCACGTGCGCGGGCCTCGACCACCGCACGAACGTTCAGCGAGCGCGTCAGGGAGACGAACGGCACGCCGGCCGACGCGTACATCAGATCGGCGACGAGACGGCGCGGCAATGAAATCCGACGAAACTTACCGCGCATCCTGTCCGGTTCAAATCCCTGCAATCAGGCAAAACATCAAAGGCCCGGCGAGCTCAAATTGTCGCGCGCCGCACCTGAGGCCAACATGAACCGGTTGGTCGGAGATCAATCGGCTCGGGTTCATGGCGCTGGTTTCGCCAAGGGCTCGCCGGCCTTGACCACGTAGACGCCGAGCACTTTGAGCGGCTTGTCGCCGGAAGTCTTGGCGTCGTGCACCGCGCCTTCCGGAATCTGGTAGGAATCGCCCGCCTTCAGCTTCAACGGCGGCTTGCCGTCGATCACAAGCTCCAGCTCGCCTTCGAGCACATAGCCGGTTTCAGCACCGGGATGGCTGTGACGCCCCGACGCACCCCCGGCCGGAACCTCGGCAATCGCGGTGACCGTGTTGTAGCCCGCCGGAAAATCGACCTTCTGCAGCGGGGTTCGCTTGATGCCGCTCTGCTGCGCCAAGGCAGCGCCAGCACCGACAAGGGCAGCGCCGGCGCCGGCAAACGCAATCACGGTGAGACCAAGCAGCAATTTTCTGAACATTCAATTTCCTCCCAACCCGC
The DNA here is from genome assembly GCF_029846235.1 of Bradyrhizobium sp. CER78. GTDB lineage: Bacteria > Pseudomonadota > Alphaproteobacteria > Rhizobiales > Xanthobacteraceae > Bradyrhizobium. The sequence goes on along the minus strand of NZ_JARVWP010000002.1, from coordinate 145,416 downwards.
GAAACTCTAGCAGCGCGGAATCGCGGCGAAAAGCAGGCGCTGTGTGATGTATGCTTTCGACATTGGGATTAGTCCGTTCATCTAATAGCGCTTGGCCATCGTGCGAATTATCCGCGGCCGAGCTTACAGAGGGCTGACATGCCGTTCAGGAATCGCAGGCTCGCGTTCAGCTGATCGCAGCGCAGGGAGTTGCGCTGCGGTTTCTCCATGACGTCACTGGAACTTGCTCGCCGGCGCGAGCGCGCGTCGCGCCTACCGCTTGATCCCGGCAAACGCAGCCGCGATGCCGCGCTGGAACAGCGACCAGTCGAAGCCCAGCGCAAGCGCGAGGTAGCCGCGCTCGATCATCGCGTTGGCCTGCTCGGCGGTGCGCGCGATGCCGCCGATCGGCACGCCGCTCTTCAGGATGCCTTGCTCGGCGCGCTGCATCAGCGCGACCACCTCGGGATCATCGGGCAGCCCGCGCTTGTTGATCGAGGTGGCGAGATCGCCGGGGCCGATCACCGCGAGGTCGATGCCGGGCGTCGCCATGATCTCGTCGATGCGGTTCACCGCATCGACATGCTCGATCGTGATCAAGCAGATCATGTCGTCGTCGGCGGTCGCCATGTAGTCGTTCATCGAGACGCCCCAGCGGAACGGCGCATGGAACGGACCCCAGAGCCGGTCCCCCTTCGGCGGATAGCGCACGCTGCGCACCGCCTTCTCGGCGTCGCCGCGATTGCAGATCATCGGGAAGTTGATGCCGAGCGCGCCGATGTCCATCGGCGCCTTGGCAAGGTGCGGCTCGTTGGCAGCGATCCGCACCATCGGTACGCATGGCGTCCCCGAGGTCGCCACGATCATCGCATGCGCGGTGCCGAGATCGATCGGGCCGTGCTCGAGATCGACGATGATCCAGTCCAGCGACTGCGCCATGATCTGTACGGTCTGGATGCTCGGAATTGTGGCGATCGCGCCGAAGGTCGGGCGCTTGTCGCGCCACGCCTTGCGCAGGCGATTGAGCGGCGTCAGCGGTGCTGAGGTCAATGCGGTGCTCCCTCGGTGAGGCGAGGGCAAACTAGCAGCGCGCTGTGACGGCGGAAAGCATCAGGCCGGGACGCGGCCGCCGAAGAACGGCGTCAGCGCCGCTGCCAGGGCGTGCGGGCGCTTCGAGGTGAAGATCATCTCGGCGCCGGCCTCGTCGCTCTTGGCGCCTACCGGGCCGAGCAGGTCGGCGACGCGGCGCGCGATCGCCGGCGCCGGATCGATCCAGTCGACCGGCCAGGGCGCGAGCCGCCTCAGGCGTTCCAGCAGCAGCGGATAATGCGTGCAAGCCAACACGACGGTGTCGGTGCGGGCCGGGTCGCTTGCGCCATCGCCGACGAAGCAGGGCGCGAGCTCGGCCGCGATGTCCTCGTCGCGCACGCTCTGGCCGCTGAGGGCGGCTTCCGCCAGCGAGGCGAGCTCGCCGGAGCCGACCAGCGTCACCTCGCAGCCTTGCGCGAAATCCGAAATCAGCTTGCGGGTATATTCCCGCTTCACGGTGCCCCTGGTGCCGAGCACCGAGACCCGCCGTGTCTTCGACGACGCGCAGGCCGGCTTGATCGCCGGCACCGTGCCAACGAAGGGCAAAGGATAGGCGTCGCGCAGATGCGACATGACCAGGGTCGATGCCGTGTTGCAGGCGATCACGACCAGGTCGGGCGCGTGCGCCTCGATCAGCTTGCCGACCAGCGGCACCACGCGGGCGATGATCTCGTCCTCGGTGTGGTGGCCATAAGGGAAGAACGCATCGTCGGCGACATAGACAAAGTGCGCGTCGGGCCGGGCGCGGACGATCTCGCGCAGCACGGTGAGGCCGCCGAGGCCGGAATCGAACACAAGGATGGTCGGGGGGGTGGACACGGTGAAAAGTCTATCCGAGGCAGGGTTACCATTCAGTTGTCTTTGCCTGCCCGGCCTTTGGGGCCGACAAAAGGCAGTGAAGGCGGGAATTTCATATGGCCTTGACCGATCCCTGCAAGTATCACGGCAAACTATTGCCGCGACGTGCGAAATCCTAACGGGGCAGCTCGACCATGATCCGCAATACCACCGTGAGCTGGGGCTCGCTCGCCCGCGCGTTCCACTGGGTGCTCGGCATCACCATCATCGGCATGCTGGCCTATGGCTGGTGGATGAACCACATCCCGGCGCGGGCGGACAAGTTCTTCTACCGGTCGATCCACGCCGACATCGGCTATCTGGTGCTGCTGCTCACGGCGCTCAGGCTGGTCTGGCGCGGGGTCAATCCGACGCCGGCGCTGCCGGCCGACATGCCCTCCTGGCAGCGGATCGCCGCCCGGGTCAACCACGGTGCGCTCTATGCGGTCACCATCCTGGTGGCGATGCTGGGCTGGGCACATTCCGGATCCCGCGCGCAGGGCTATTCGAGCTTCTTCGGCCTGTTCCACGTTCCCCAGATCACCTCGCCCGACAAGGCGGCGGCGGATGCCTATGAAGGCCGTCACATCTTCTTTGCCTATGTGCTGCTGGCGCTGATCGTGCTGCATCTCGCCGCGGTCGCCTTCCATCATTTCGTCAAGCGCGACCGCGTCGCCGCGCGGATGATCGGGGCGGGCGAGGCCGGCCCCGCCCGCTAGCACCGGTCATGGCGCCGCGCCGGTGACGGCGCTAGTCTGGCCGTGAAGCCGGGAGGGCCAAAGCGGCCGGGACCTCGTGGACGACCTTGCGCGAGACAATGCGAACTGGCGGATGCCGGATGAGGGCGCGCCGCATGCCGCGACCTGGATGGCGTTCGGCGCCAGTGCGGCGATCTGGGGCGGCAAGCTGCTTCCCGTGGCCAGGGAAAATCTAGCCAACATCGCCAGGGCGATCGCGGCCTATGAACGCGTCAACATGCTGGTGCGCGAGGAGGACCGCGACATAGCCGCGCGGCTGTGCGGTCCCTCGGTCAGCCTTGTCGTTCGGTCGATTGACGACGTGTGGATGCGCGACACCGGTCCGGTGTTCGTGCGGGACAGCTCGGGGCAACTTGGCGCCGTCGGTTTCAACTTCAACGGCTGGGGCAACAAGCAACGCCATGCGCTCGATGCCGGGGTCGCAGAGCATGTGGCCCATGCCGCGAACGCGATCTTCGTCAAGGCGGGCCTGGTGCTGGAAGGCGGCGGCATCGAAGTCGACGGTGAAGGGACTGCGATCATCACCGAGAGCTGCGTGCTCAACCCCAATCGCAATCCGGGTGTGTCGAGGGACGCATGCGAGGCCGAATTGTCTCGCCTGCTCGGGCTCGACAAGGTGATTTGGCTGCCCGGCATCGCCGGCAAGGACATCACCGACGGACATACCGACTTCTACGCACGATTTGCCGGTCCCGGCGTCGTCGTGGCCGGCCTCGAACCGGATGCGTCGTCGTTCGATCACGCGGTGACCAGGCGGCACCTCGATCTCCTGCGCGGCGCCGTTGATGCGAAGGGCCGGCATCTCGACGTCGTGGTGTTGCAGGGCCCGTCGACCGTGCGTCCAAAGCCCGGCACGAAGGACTTCGCTGCCGGATACATCAATTTCTACGTCTGCAACGGCGCCGTGATCGCCCCGGAATTCGGCGACGCGGTCGCGGACCGCAACGCGCGTGGTATCCTGCGGGAGCTGTTTGCGGACCGGGAGATCATTCAGCTCAACATCGACGGCATCGCTGCCGGCGGTGGCGGCATTCACTGCACCACGCAACAGCAGCCGCGTTCGTGACGTGAATGGCCCGGCCGCGAGCAGATCGCGGCCGGGCCATTCGTCGTTCATCAACTGTGCAAGCGGCGCTAGCCCGCCGGCATCTGCTTCTCGACCAGGCGCACCCAGTAGGACGCGCCGTGGCCGAGGATGTTGTCGTTGAACTTGTAGGCCGGGTGGTGGCACATCGGGCCGTCGCCCATGCCGAGGAAGACGAACGCGCCGGGGCGCGCTTCGAGCATGAATGCGAAGTCCTCGGCGCCCATCACGGGCACCAGATTGTCGTTGACGCGGTCGGCGCCGACCACATCGCGGGCGATCTCGGCGGCGATGCCGGCCTGATGCGCATGGTTCAGCGTCACCGGATACATGCGTCCATAATCCGTCTCGGCCGAGCCGCCATAGGCCTTGGCGATGCTGGAGGCGACCTCGCCGATCCGGCGCTCCACCAGATCGCGCACGCCGGGATCGAGCGTGCGCACGGTGCCGCCCAGCGTGACGACCTCGGGGATCACGTTGAATGCGTTGGCAGCTTCGAACATCGTGATCGAGATCACGGCGGACTTCAGCGGATCGACATTGCGCGACACGATCGATTGCAGCGCATTGATGATCTGGGCGCCGATCAGCACGCTGTCGACCGCCTCGTGCGGCGCGGCGCCGGCGTGGCCGCCCTTGCCGCGGATAATGATCTTCAGGGTGTCCGACGAGGCGAGCATCGGGCCGGGCGTGGTCGCGAAATAGCCTTCGGGCAGGCCCGGCATGTTGTGCAGGCCATAGACCTCCTGGATGCCCCAGCGGGTCATCAGCCCGTCGTCGACCATCGCCTTGCCGCCGGCACCGCCTTCCTCGGCGGGCTGGAAGATCACGACCGCGGTGCCGTCGAAATTGCGGGTCTCGGTGAGGTATTTCGCGGCGCCCAGCAGCATGGCGGTGTGGCCATCATGGCCGCAGGCGTGCATCTTGCCGGGGACCTTCGAGGCGTAGGGCACGTCGGCGGCTTCCACGATCGGCAGCGCGTCCATGTCGGCGCGCAGCCCGATGGTCTTGCCCGAGCCGTTCTTGCGGCCGCGGATCACGCCAACCACGCCGGTGCGCCCGATCCCCGTCACCACTTCGTCGCAGCCGAACTCGCGAAGCTTGTCGGCAACGATGCCGGCGGTGCGGTGCACCTCATAAAGCAGTTCGGGATTCTCGTGGAAGTCATGGCGCCAGGCGGCCATTTCATCCGAGAGGGCGGCAACGCGATTGACGATGGGCATGGGGAGCGTCCGTTTCTTGTGATTGCGTAGGGCGGGTCAGCGTAGCGCAACCCGCCGCGATGTCACGCGGGAATGGCGGCCTCCCTCAGGCCTCGCCGAACACCCGCTTGAAGATCGTGTCGACGTGCTTGAGGTGATAGCCGAGGTCGAACTTCTCCTCGATCTCGGCATCGCTCATGTACTTCTTCACGTCGGGGTCGTTCTTCAGCAGCGTCTGGAAGTCGCCTTCGCCGCGCCACACCGGCATCGCGTTGCGCTGCACGAATTTGTAGGCGTCCTCGCGGCTGGCGCCCTTCTGGGTCAGCGCGATCAGCACGCGCTGCGAATGCACCAGGCCGCCGAGCCGGTCGAGGTTCTTCTGCATGTTCTGCGGATAGACCAGGAGCTTCTCGATCAGGCCGGCGAGGCGGACCAGCGCGAAGTCGAGCGTAACGGTGGCATCGGGGCCCATCATGCGTTCGGCCGAGGAGTGAGAGATGTCACGCTCATGCCACAGCGCGACGTTCTCCAGCGCCGGCGTCACATAGGCGCGCACCATGCGCGACAGGCCGGAGAGGTTTTCCGACAGCACCGGGTTGCGCTTGTGCGGCATCGCCGACGAGCCCTTCTGGCCCTCGGAGAAGAACTCCTCAGCTTCCAGCACCTCGGTGCGCTGCAGATGGCGCACCTCCACCGCGAGCCGTTCGACCGAGGCGGCGATCACGCCGAGGGTGGCGAAATACATCGCGTGACGGTCGCGCGGGATCACCTGGGTCGAGACCGGCTCCGGCCGCAGGCCCATCGCTTTCGCAACGTGCTCTTCGACCCGCGGGTCGATCTGCGCGAACGTACCGACCGCGCCCGAAATCGCGCAGGTCGAAATTTCGTCGCGCGCGGCGACCAGGCGGGCCCGGGCGCGGGCGAACTCGGCATGGGCGTAGGCGAGCTTGAGGCCGAAGGTGACCGGCTCGGCATGGATGCCGTGCGAGCGGCCGATGGTCGGCGTCATCTTGTGCTCGAAGGCGCGGGTTTTCAACGCCGCCAGCACCCGGTCGAGGTCGGCGATCAGGAGGTCGGCAGCACGCTTGAGCTGGACGTTAAGGCAGGTGTCGAGCACGTCGGAGGAGGTCATGCCCTGGTGCACGAAGCGCGCCTCGGGGCCGACGATCTCGGCGAGATGGGTCAGGAAGGCGATGACGTCGTGCTTGGTCTCACGCTCGATCTCGTCGATCCGCGCGACGTCGAAGGTGGCGTCCTTGCCCTTGGCCCAGATCGTCCTGGCGGCTTCCTTGGGGATCACGCCGAGCTCGGCCAGCGCGTCGGCGGCATGCGCCTCGATCTCGAACCAGATCTTGAAACGCGCCTGCGGCTCCCAGATGGAGGCCATTTCCGGGCGGGTATAACGGGGGATCATCGAGAACTCCGAATCGAGCGGGGCGGGGCGCGCAAAACGCGCTCCGGCCAATTTGTTTTTACGCTGCGCTTTAGCAAATTGGGCCGGGTGAAGCCACCCATTCGGGGCATTTTGCGGGGAAAACCGGCCGAAATCGGCGGTCCGTAGCCCGGCCTTGCTTCGCCTCGTCCCGCTTGCGGGGAGAGGCCGGAACGCATCGCCAGATGCGTTCCGGGTGAGGGGGAGCCTCCGCGAATTCGGCTGTCAGCGTCTTCGCGGAGATAGTCGCTCATCCCAACCCTCTCCCCGTAAGAACGGGGAGAGGGAGCGGTTAGAGGTTCGCCAGGCCGCATTCGACGGCGAGGCGGACCAGCTGGGCGTCGGTCCGCAGGCCGGTCTTGGCCTTGATCAGATAGTGGTAGTTCTGCACGGTCTTGGTGCTGAGATTGAGGTTGGTGGCGATCTGCTCCTTGGTGTGGCCGGCCGCGAATTGCCGGAGGATCTCGATCTCCCGCTCGCCGAGCTGGTCGAGCGCCGATTTGGTCGGCACCAGGCTCTCCAGCGCGAGCACCCGCGCGACGTCATCGCTCATCGCATGCTCGCCGCGCGCAACCGAGCGGATCGCGGCGATCAGCTCGGCCGGCTCGCTGCCCTTGGTGACGAAGCCGGAGGCGCCGGCGCCGAACGCCGCCTTCACCTGGGCCGCCTCGCTGTGCATGCTGAAGACCAGGATGCGGGCGTCGGCATCGCGCGCGCGGATGTTGCGGATCGCCTCCAGCCCGCTGGCGCCCGGCATCGAGATGTCCATCACCACCACATCGGGCCCGTGCGACTTGAAGGCGCGGTAGGCATTGGCGGCGTTGTCGGCCTCGGCGACCACGCTGAAATCGTCCTGATGCTCGAGCACGCGCCGATAGCCCTGACGGACCACCGGATGGTCGTCCACCAGCAGGATCGAGATTCCCCGAGTCTTCACTGCTGTCATCTTCACGGCTGTCAGCTTCGCGGTCGTCATCTCAGGCGGCGAGCGGGATCGTGGCGGCGACGGAGAGGCCGCGGCTGGCGCGCGCGATCGACAGCGAGCCGCCGAGCGCAGCGACGCGCTCGCTGACGCCGGTGAGGCCGAAGCCCGCCGACTGCGCCACCTTGGCGGCATCGCCGCCGCCGTCATCCTCGACCCGCACCAGCAGCGCGTTCTCGGTTCCACTGCGCCGTTCGATCCGCAGCACGATCTCGCGCGCCGAGCTGTGGCGCAGCGCATTGGTCAGGCATTCCTGCGCCACCCGATAGGCGGTTACGGCAACCGTGCCGCTGATGTCGGCGAGGTCGCCCTGCAGATCGAGCTGGATCATCGGTTGCGCGGCGCGCGATCGCCAGCTGTCGACGAGATCGACCAGGCTTGCCTCCAGCCCGAGCTCCTCGGCCGGCGGATGGCGCAGCCGGTTCAACGTGTCGCGCAGGCAGGCGATGATGCGGCGCGTCGCCTGCGAGATCATCCGTGCATCCTGCGCAATTTCCGTACCGGCGGCGTATTTGTCGCCGGCGCTCGCCTCGATCGTGTTGGCGAAGGCCAGGATCGCGGTGAGGTTCTGGCCGAACTCGTCATGCAGCTCGCGCGCCAGCGCGCGGCGTTCGTCGCTGCGGATTTCGAGCAGCCGCCGTGTCAGCACGGTGCGTTCCTCCTCGGCCTGCGCGAGGCGATCGCCGAGATCGCCGACAGCGCGTCCGATCATCGCAAGCTCCATCGAGCGGACGCGCGGCAATGGCGTGCGGTACTCGCCATCGGCCATGCGCCGCAACGCCGACACGATCGAGTGGGCGGGCGCCAGCGTATGCGCGATCGCCAGCGAGGCGAGCAGCGCGATGGCGAGCGCCATCAGCAGCGCGACATGGATGTTGTCCAGGATGTGTTGCCAGGCGAGCGCGATCGCAGCGTCCGGATCGGCGATGGCGCGGACGGTTCCGGCGGTCGCGGCGCGGGCGCTGATCGGCCGCTCGACGGTGGCGTGCTCGCCGAGCAGCGCCTGCACGGTGGCCGCGAACCAGCGTGGCGGAGCCTTGCCGATCCCCTTGCTCTGGCCGCAGAGCGGCTTCTCGAAGGCGCCGGCCGGTTCGAACTGCACGCAGATACCCGGCGCGATCAGTCCCATGGTTTCGATGGTGCGCCAGTCCGGCGCCGGCAGCAGTTGTTCGCGCATCCGGTTGCTGCGCAGCAGCAATTCGCGCCAGTACAGCGCCTCCAGCGCCTGCGAGACACGCTCGGCGGATGCCGACGTCGCGCGATCGACGCTGCGATAGGCGTCGATCGTGGCCCAGACGGTGGCGGCGCCAAGGCATAGCGCGACAATGACGAGCAGGCGGGCGACCAGTTGAAGCACGAGGCGCATGCGATCACTCCACGGCCGGAGCATGAGCCGAACAAGCGTGATGCGGCTTCATGCTGAAACGGGCGGGGTGATGCTAACAGCACCGCTGTTCCCCGCCAATCGCAAGCGTGCCAGGTTATGCAGGTCGGGAAATTTGCCCGACGAAACTTGGGCAGAAGTCTTTGGACGGCGCCCGCCGGCTCTGCTCTAACCATCAGCGAGGTTCTCACGCGGGCCTCGCGGAACAACCGCTACAGGAGCGAACGCAGCATGGACGCCAAGGTCGAGGCTGCGGCCGCACCGGCCGGCACGGACGCGGCGGAGCGCAGTGTCCTGCTGCTCTGGATGATCTTCACCGGCCTTTCGATCTTCGCCGCCTTCCTGCTGTGGCGCTACGGGCTGATCCGCCTGATGGTCAGTTCCGACCGCACCTACATTTCCAGCGTCATCGCCGTGCTCTACATCGTCACCTGCATCCATTGCTTCTGGCGCACGCGGGCGATCGCGCGGGAAGGCGAGGTGGCGCGGTCCTGCCGCACGATCTTCGCCGCGCCCGACGGCGCCAAGGCGCTTGCTGCTGACGCGCGCGGCTTGCCGCGTGGCCTCGTCACCGATCACATCAAGAGCCTGGTGCAGAAGGCCGACGCGCAAGCCAAAGGCCGGATTGACCAGACCCTGCTGCTGCGGACGCTGGCCGACCGTCTGCGCGGCTCGAACGGTTTCGGCGCCTTCGTCTCCGACACGCTGATGAAGCTCGGCCTGCTCGGCACCATCATCGGCTTCATCATCATGCTGGCGCCGATCGCTTCGCTCGATGCCGCCGACAAGGTCGCGATGAAATCGTCGATGGGCCTGATGAGCGACGGCATGGCGGTTGCGATGTATACGACGCTGGCCGGGTTGATCGGGTCGATCCTGGTCCGCATCCAGTACTACATGCTGGATTCCGCGACCCAGCGGGTGTTCTCCGATGCCGTCGTGCTGACCGAGACTCACGTCACGCCGGCCCTGGAACGCCGCCTTGGTACGCCGCCATGATGGACGAGTTCGGGCTCTATCCGCGCGAGGAACCGTTCGATCCCCTTGGTGTCATGCTGTTCAAGGCGCTGCAGGTGATCGCGTTCCTGTTCTTCCTGGCGCTGCTTGCGGTGTCGCCGGACTCCAAGGACGGCAAGATCGAATCCAAGGCGGAGTTCATCATCACGATGGACTGGCCGGACAACCATCCCGACGATCTCGACCTGTTTGTACAGGACCCCGCCGGCAACATCGCCTGGTACCGGCATCGCGAGGCCGGCTTCCTGACGCTCGACCGCGACGACCGCGGCGGCGCCAACGACTTCATCGTGGTCAACGGCAAGAAGATCGCCTCGCCAATCCGCGAGGAGATCGTCACCTTGCGCGGCGTCGTCGCCGGCGAATACACCGTCAACGTCTCGCATTTCCAGGCGACGACCGGTGAGCCGGTGCAGGCCAATGTGAAGGTGCAGAAGCTCAATCCGACGGCGCAGGTGATCTTCGACGACAAGCTGACCGTCGATCACACCGGCGACGAGAAGACCGCGGTCCGATTTCGTCTCGACGCCGAGGGCAAGGTGATCAACGTCGACCGGCGGCCGAAATCGCTGCTCGAGACCTTCCGCAGCAGTTGGCGCAACGGCGCCGACCTCGATCCGAGCACCGGCGTTCCGAGATCCGGCGTAAGGGTGCTCCGCCGTGATTAGTCTGCAATCCGTCATCCTCACGCTTGCGGTCGCCTATGCGGCGGTTGGTGCGCTGCTCTTGATCGTGCTGGTCTATGCGCGGCTGCACTGGTCGCTGAAGGCGGTCGTCATCGTCGTGACCACCGTCTTCTATTTCGTCAGCTTCGGTGGCATGCGCGGCCTGCTCGGCTGGGCCTCAGCGGAGAAGCTGCCGGCGAACTTCAAGCTGCTGTCGACGCGGATCGTGGAGCCGCATTCGCTGGAGGGCGATCCGGGTTCGATCTATCTCTGGGTCGAGGAGCTTGACGAGGACAACCGGCCGAGCGCGGTGCCGCGCGCCTTCCGCATTCCCTACAGCGATGCGCTGGCCGAGCAGACCCACACCGCCGACAACGAGATCAAGGCCGGCCATCCGCAGGGTGGACGGGCGGCCGATTTCGGCGGCGGCGACGGCACCATCATGGACTTCGTCAGGGAGTACATCACGCCGAAGACGATCGTGGAGACCACCGGTGGCGACTCCACCACGGGGACGTTCGTGGCCCCGCCGGCGGGCGCGCAGGGATCAGTGTTCACGCCGCTGCCACCGCCCCGGATGCCGCCCAAGGATGAGCAGCAGTAGGACGACGCGCACTCACAGAGATGGCATAAAAATAGGGATCGCCAATAATCGGTCAGCGGAGTGGACAGTAGTGATCCGGAATCCCGCCAACCGTCAGCTCGGTGTAATCTAACTCCTAACCGGGGCTAGATTTTATCCCGAAGCCATTTTCCCGGCAAAGGGGCCGCTGCGTGAAGCGGCCCCTTTCGATTCCGGCGCCACCAAGCGATCCTCACACCGACAGGAATGCGATCGCGACAACCATCAGCCACCCGACAATGACGAGCGAGGCCACCGCGCCGGCGGTGATCTTGGCGATCTCCTTGAAGGTGATTGGGCGGTCCATGCAAAGCTCTCCTGGCAACCTTTCTTGGGCTGGTCTTTGGCTGGTCTTGGGCTGGCCGTATCGAGACATATGCACGCCCCGGCGGATCGCCCCGCTGCTCACGGAACGGTGTAGGGCCCCAGAGCTGGACCCGACAGGCGGGCTCCCCGGCATCCGGGTATCATTTCACAAAATATTGTCTGACAGATATTGAAATCTGTCAGCGAGATGGTGTATATACTCACCAGCCCAAGGGAGGAGGGCGCCCAGTGGCTGTTCCGGCGTTTTGGCCGGGGGAGCCGAACCTGATTTGATTACCTCGAAGGACTACCTCCATGACGATAGAAATCTTCCAATTGACCGCCCAGATTCAACAGTGGCTCAACCTTCGCGTCGCCCGCCATTTGGCTGCCCAGGCCGCCAAGTTCACCCGCGGGCAGGACGGCGATAACCAGACGGTAAACGCATGAACGAGGCGGTGGTTTTGACACCCGAGCGGATCCTTGAGGCAACTGAGGATGTCTTGAGGCGCTACGGGCTGACCAAGGCCACCGTTGTCGACGTTGCCCGTGCGCTGGATGTCAGCCACGGCAGCGTCTACCGTCACTTCCCCAGCAAGGCCTCGCTGCGCGACGCGGTCGCCAAGCGCTGGCTCGACCGCGCCAACGAGCCGCTGTGCAAGATCGCAGCCGGCTCCGGCCCGGCGCCGGAACGGCTGGAGAAATGGCTGCGCACCGCCTTCTCGATCAAGCAGAAGAAGGTCTGCGACGATCCGGAGATGTTCGCGACCTACCTCGCGCTGGCGCAGGGCGCGCGCGAGGTGGTGGAAGCCTACAAGGACAAGCAGGTCGACCTGATCGCAAAAATCCTGTCCGACGGTGTCGCGCAGGGTGTGTTCGAGATGGACGACGTCAAGGCGACCGCGCGCGCCGTGTTCGACGCGACCGTCCGCTACCATCACCCGGCGCATGCCGAGGAATGGGCCAAGCCTGAATGCCCGTCGCGGATCGATGCCCTGATCGCCCTGCTGTTGCGCGGCGTGCGGGTGTGCAAGCACTAAGGCATTAGTTCGGCGCTCGCGCTCTCTCACAGCAGAGCAAGCGGCACCCCTCTCCCTAACCCTCCCCAGCAAGGGGGGAGGGAACCCATCCGCCGGTGCTTCCCTTACGTCAGTTGCTGATGTTCTGTCGTGCTGCTGCTGTCACTCGGTGAGGTGAGCACGTCGGTCAGGCTCCCTCCCCCTTGCGGGGGAGGGTTGGGGAGAGGGGTGAGCCGCGAGTTGCGACGAGAAAGATTGCGCACGGTCGCGCCAAGTAGCTTTTCGTGCCGGCCTTTGGCCCGATTGCGAGCCGGGGGCCGCGTGTGCTTGATATCGGCAGGGATCAGTCACGCGGACCACGATGCGGCTTGCACTCTTTGCCGATATTCATGCCAACCGGCAGGCCTTCGCCGCCTGCCTCGAGGCTGCGCGAACGCGCGGCGCCGAGCGGCTGATCTGCCTCGGCGATATCGTCGGCTATGGCGCCGATCCCGAATGGGCCGTCAACACTGTGATGGACCTCGTCGCGAAGGGCGCGATCGCGGTGCGCGGCAATCATGACAACGCGATCGGAACCCCGAGCGACAGCATGAATGCCGATGCGCAGGCCGCCATCGACTGGACGCGCAGCCGGCTCAGCGCTGAACAGAAGGTCTTCCTCGCAGGCCTGCCGATCCTGCGCGAGGAGGACAACCGCCTCTACGTACATTCCGAGGCCTCGGACCCGGCGAAGTGGCGCTATGTCCGCGACACGTCGGATGCCGCGCGCAGCATGATGGCCACCGGATTGCAGATCACGTTCTGTGGCCACATCCATCGTCCCGGCCTCTACTCGATGTCCTCGACGGCGAAGATGACGAGCTTCGTTCCGACCGCGGGCGTTGCGGTGCAATTGCTGACCGGGCGGCGCTGGCTTGTGGTGCTCGGCTCGGTCGGCCAGCCGCGCGACGGCGATCCGGCCGCATCATTTGCGATGTTCGACACGGCAAGCCGCGAGATCACCTATCACCGCGTGCCCTACGACGTCGCGACCGCGGCGGCGCGGATCAAGGCGGGCGGCCTGCCGCTCTGGCTCGCCGACCGCCTGCTGATCGGCAGGTGACGCCGGTGGCGGCGCTGACGATGCAGGCCGGTGCCGAGCTCGATGGCTTCACCATCGGCGAGCGCGTGTATCGCGGCGGCATGGCGACGCTGTGGAGCGTCACCCACCCGGGAATCGACGTGCCACTCTTGATGAAGGTGCCACTCACCTCGGAGGGCGAGGATCCGGCCGCGATCGTCAGCTTCGAGATGGAGCAGATGATCCTGCCGCGGCTGTCGGGGCCGCACGTGCCGGCCTGTTTCGGCACCGGCGATTTCGAGCGCCAAGCCTATGTGGTGATGGAGCGCATCCCGGGCCAAACCCTCTACAAGCGGCTCGACAATCTGCCGCTGCCGTATGACGAGGTGAGGGTGATCGGCGGCAAGGTCGCCGCCGCGCTCGCCGGCCTGCATCGGCAGAACGTCATCCATCATGACATCAAGCCGAGCAGCATCATGTTCCGCGAACGCGGCGAGGCGGTGCTGATCGATTTCGGCCTCTCGCATCACCAGCACCTGCCCGATCTGTTGCAGGAGGAGTTTCGCCTGCCTTACGGCACCGCGCCCTATATGGCGCCGGAGCGCCTCAACGGCGTCCGCGACGATCCGCGCAGCGATCTGTTTTCGCTCGGCGCGCTGCTCTATTTCTTCACCACCGGCGTCCGCCCGTTCGGCGAGACCGAGACCCTGCGCGGCATGCGCCGGCGGTTGTGGCGCGACCCGTATCCGCCGCGCAAACTCAAGCCCGACTATCCGCCTTGGCTGCAGGAGATCGTGCTGCGGTGTCTCGAGATCGACCCTGCTGCGCGCTATCCGACTGCGGCGCAGCTTGCGTTCGATCTCGGCCATCCCGAACAGGTCAAGCTGACGGCGCGGGCGCAGCGGCTCAATCGCGATTCACTCGGCACGGTCTGGCGCCGCCGCTTCAATCTCGGTGCGGTGCCGCCGCAGCCGAAATCAAATGTCGCGGCCCAGCTCGCATCGAGCCCGATCGTTGCCGTTGCACTCGATCTCGGCGAGGGGACCGAGGCGCTGAACGCGACCATCCGCGTCATCGCCGAGCAGGTGCTATCGACCTCGCCATCGGCGCGGCTCGCCTGCGTCAACGTGCTGAAGCTCAATCGCCTGGCGATCGATCGAAGCCATGACGAGCAGGGCCAGAACAAGCATGTCGACCGTCTGGTGGCGCTGCAGCATTGGGCGCGGCCGTTCCGGCTCGAGGAGGGGCGGCTCACCGTGCATGTCTTGGAAGCGATCGATCCGGCAGCCGCCATCCTGGAATTCGCCGCAGTCAATCTGGTCGATCACATCATCATCGGCGCGCGGCAGAATTCGATGCGACGCGCGCTGCTCGGCAGCGTGTCCGCCAAGGTCGCCGGGGAAGCGCCGTGCACGGTGACCGTGGTGCGGCCGTCGCGGCTGGCGCCGCAAGCGGACGACGATGAGGCGGCGGACCACCAGGCGGCCAATGCCGCGGTCACGCCGCCTTCAGTGTTCTAGTTCCGCCGGAGAATCAGATTGCTTCGCCGCGCGCGTCGGCCGCGGCGTTGCGGATCGCGGCGATGTTGGTCTTGTAGGCCTCGAGCGTGCCGCCCTTGAACACCGCGGAGCCCGCGACGAAGGCGTTGGCGCCGGCCGCGGCGAGCTGGCCTGCGACGTCGGGCGCAACACCGCCGTCGACCTCGATGTCGATCGGCCGGCCCGCAACCATCGCCCTGACGTCAGAGATCTTGCCGATCGCCGAGCGGATGAAGGCCTGGCCGCCGAAGCCGGGATTGACCGACATCACCAGCACGAGGTCGATCAGGTCGAGCACATATTCGATCGCGCTCGCCGGCGTCGCCGGATTGATCGAAACGCCGGCCTTCTTGCCGAGCGCGCGGATCGCCTGCAGCGAGCGATGCAAATGCGGGCCGGCCTCGGCATGCACCGTGATGTGGTCGCAGCCCGCCTTGGCGAAGGCCTCCAGATAGGGATCGCAGGGCGAGATCATCAGATGCGCGTCGAAGATCTTCTTGGTGTGCGGCCGCATCGCCTTGATGACGTCGGGGCCGTAGGAAATGTTCGGGACAAAATGCCCGTCCATCACGTCGAGATGGATCCAGTCGGCGCCGGCCTGGTCGACGGCGCGGACCTCCTCGCCGAGCTTTGAGAAATCCGACGCCAGGATCGACGGAGCGATGACGAGGGGACGCGGGGTGAATGACTGAGTCATGTCAGCAGTTCCGGAAGACGAGCAGGGGGCGACGGGTGATCCCGCCTAACATGCGGACGCGTGGCGGGCAATGCGAGCGGATGGCGGCTGGAAGCCGGAAAATTCTGCCGCCGGCGGCAGGTCTTGCCGGGGGCGCGGAACCCGTAGCGATGCGCCAAGGCCTGGTTTTATTGGGTTTTTGCCATGGCACGCCGATTGCTGCGCCTTTGGCAAGCGTTTGAGCCGCCGGGCGCGGCCTTGTTGGAGTATTGCCATGTTATTTGCCATTGGCGCTGCGTCATCCGCCGTCGATCTTTTGAGCTCGCTGATGTCGTCGAAATCGACGACGCAGACCGGCAGCTCCACGCAGGGAAATCAGACCACCGGGCTGTTCGACCTCTCGACCACGACCTCGACGTCGAGCAGCAGCAGCACCAGCGCCGGGTCAGGCAGCAGCACCCCGCAGATTTCGCCGCAGACCATGAGCGCGCTGCTCGACGCGCAGAGCCAGACGACCGCTTCAACCAGCGCGGCTTCAAGCAGCACGACGCCGACCAGCCGGTCGGACGCGCTGAAGGACCTGTTCTCGCTGATCGACGCCGACGGCAACGGCCAGATCACCAAGACGGAATTCGAGAACGCGCTCGGCGCCGGCGGCACCAATGTCGCCCAGGCCGACGACGTGTTCTCCAAGCTCGACAAGAACGGCGACGGCAGCGTCAGCCTCGGCGAGATGTCGCAGGCCTTGCAGGGCCACAAGGGCGGCGGCCATCATCATCACCACATGGAGAGCGGCTCGACCGATGGATCCGGCTCCAGCAGCGGCTCGGGCGGATCGAGCTCCGATCCCCTGATGCAGGCGCTTGATGGCGCCACCTCGACCTCGGTGACCAACAGCGACGGCTCGACCACGACAACCACGACCTATGCCGACGGCTCCAAGGTGTCGATGACGACGCCGGCCACGGCCTCAGGCAGCAGCAGCACGAATTCGTCCTCCGCCGGCAACAACGCGACCTCGTCCTACAATTTCATCGAGCAGCTGATCCAGCGCCAGTCGCAGGCGATCTCGGCGAAGGCCTCGTCGTCACTGTCGGTCAGCGCCTAGGGCGTTGAGACGTCTCGCCCGTTGTAGCCGCGAGCTCCATGCCTCGCCCCGCGTGCGGGGAGAGGCCGGAACGCATCGCAGATGCGTTCCGGGTGAGGGGGAGTCTCCGCGAGTCCTGTCTTTCATCGTTGATGCGGAAGCAGCCCCTCACCCCAACCCTCTCCCCGTAAGAACGGGGCGAGGGAGCGCTCTTCCGTCGCGGTAAAATCCAGGTTTAACCGAACCGGTCCCGCCAGCTCGGCAGCGCGCCGGGGAAGGGCAGGGCGGTCGCTGAATGGACGCCGCGCGCGATCGCGCGCGCCACCGTGTTGGCGGCGATGGCGCCGAGTTTGGTGAGGCCGAACAGCGGATCGACCGGCTTGGCGCCGGTCGCGGCGGCAAACACCACATCGCCATCGAGCGGGGCGTGCACCGGATAGATCGCGCGCGCCATGCCGGTCTGCGCGATCATCGCGAGCCGCCGCGCCTGCGGTTTTGTCAATTGCGCGTCGGTCACGACCACGACCAGCGTCGTGTTCTCGGCGGCGGTGGCGTCCGCGCCGCCCTTAAGCCGCATCTTCAGCATGTCCTGGGTGAACACGGGCGGCAGGCCGCGTCCGCCGAACTCGCCGTTCACCTCGAAGGGCGCCGCCCAGAACCAGGGACCGCTGCCGACCGTGACGCTGCCGACAGCGTTGACCACCGCCAGCGCTGCGACCTTGATGCCGTCGTCGGTCACGGCGGACGCCGAGCCGAGGCCACCCTTGAGGTTGGCGGTGGTGGCGCCCATGCCGGCGCCGACGCTGCCGAGCTCGAAGTCATCAGAGGCGCCATTCGCCGCGGCATAGCCGAGATCGCGATAGGGCGGGAAGCGTCCCCACGCCTTGTTGCCGCCGTTGAGCAGGTCGAAGCAGATCGCGCCCGGCACAATCGGGATCACCGCATCGCGGATGCGAAAGCCGCGGCCGCGCTCGGCGAGCCAGGCCTGTACGCCGCCCGCGGCATCGAGCCCGAGCGCGGAGCCGCCGGACAGCGTGATGGCGTCGATCGCTTCGACGACGTTGTGCGGGGCAAGCAGCGCGTCCTCGCGGGTGCCGGGACCGCCGCCGCGCACGTCGATCGAGGCGACCGCCGGCCGCTCGAACAGGATCGCGGTGACGCCGGAGGCGATCACGGCGTCGTCGGCATGGCCGACGGCAACGCCGGCAATATCGGTGAGAAGGTTTTTCACGATGCGTCCATCCCTGCTGTCCGATCGATCCGGTATAGCAGCCGCGGCGGATGCATCAACCGGTGGTGCACGTGAGAGCAGGGATCTGCGGTAAGACTTGCGGGTATCGGGTCAAAAAAACGCCCCGGCGAACCGGGGCGCTCTCCTATGATTCGATCAGGCGCGAGAGGCTCAAGAGCCCTTCGGATTGATCTCGGTGTAGTTGCCCTTGGCGTCCCACTTGTAGACGACGTAGTCGATCGCCTTGATGTCGCCCTTGGCGTCGAAGCCCATCTTGCCGAGCACGGTGTCCCAGTCGCCGGCCTTGATGGTGGCCATCACCTTCTTGGCGTCGGTGGTGCCGGCCTTGGCGACGGCCTGCGTCCACACCTGCATCGCGGCGTAGGTGTAGAGCGTGTAGCCTTCGGGATCGATGTTCTTGCTCTTGAACTTCTCGACGATCGCCTTCGCGGTCGGCTTGTTGCGCGGATCGGGACCGAAGGTGAACAGCGTGCCCTCGGCGGCCGGGCCGGTGATCGAGGCGAACTCCTTGTCGTTCATGGCATCGCCCGCCATCAGAATGGTCTGCAGGCCCTGGTCGCGCATCTGGCGCAGGATCAGGCCGGCTTCCTGATGGTAGCCGCCGACATAGACCAGATCGATATTGTCGCGCTTCAGGCGCGAGACGATCGAGTTGAAGTCCTTGTCGCCCTTGTTGTAGGACTCGAACATCTTCTCCTGGAAGCCGGCCTTGTTCAGCGCCTTCTTGGTCTCGTCGGCGAGGCCTTTGCCGTAGGTGGTCTTGTCGTTCAGGATCGCGACGTTCTTGCCCTTGAAGTTCTTCATGATGTAGTCGGCGGCGACCAGGCCCTGCTGGTCGTCACGGCCGCAGACGCGCGCCACGTTCCAGAGCTTGCGCTCGGTGAACAGCGGATTGGTCGAGGCCGGGGTGATCTGCAGCACGTTGGCGTCGGCATAGGCCTCGGAGGCCGGGATCGACGACGACGAGCAGAAATGGCCGGCCACGAACGGAATCTTCGACGAGCCGATCTTTTCCGCGATCGAGCGTGCCTGCTTCGGATCGCAGGCATCGTCGTCGGCTTCCAGCGCGAGCTTCTTGCCGAGCACGCCGCCGGCGGCGTTGATGTCGGCGACTGCCTGCTCGGCGCCGTTCTTCATCTGCCGGCCGAAAGCGGATTCGGAGCCCGTCATCGGGCCCGCGACTGCGATGGTGATATCTTGCGCGAATGCGCTCGCCGAGAATGCGAACGAAGCGCCCAATGCCAGGCCGATCAGCTTCATTGATTTCATGAGACGTCCCTCGTGGTCGTTGCCTCTTGCGGAAGGGCCCGGCACGCCGGGCCCCAAAACCGCGCGCATTCTCGGCTGGTTTCGCGGCGAAGTCACCGGCAATTTTCAGGCAAATCGACGCTGCATCAGCTGCATCCTGCTGCAGGGGCGGCACGAAACGTGCAGCTACCCGCGGCGGCCGCCTTCCAGATAGGCGGCGCGGATTTCCGGGCGCTGCAGCAATTCGGCGCCGGTTCCGGCCAGCGTGATCAGGCCGTTGACCATGACGTAGCCGCGATGGGCGAGCTTCAGCGCATGGTTGGCGTTCTGCTCGACGATCAGCACGGTGAGACCGTCCTGACGGTTCAGGGTGCGGATGGCGTCGAAGATCTGCCGCGCGATCAGCGGCGCAAGGCCGAGCGAAGGCTCGTCCAGCATCAACAGGCGGGGCCGGCTCATCAGGGCGCGGCCGATCGCGAGCATCTGCTGCTCGCCGCCCGACAGCGTGCCGCCGCGTTGTGCGACGCGTTCCTTCAGCCGCGGGAACAGCGCGAACACGCGGTCCAGCCCGGCCTCGCGTTCGGCCTCGCTGCATTCGGTGGCGTCGGCGCCCATCTGCAGGTTTTCCGCGACGCTCATGCGCGGAAAGATCCGCCGGCCCTCGGGCGATTGTGCGATGCGCAGCCGCGCGATCTCGTGGGTCGGCACGCCGGTGATGTCATTGCCGTCGAACTCGATCCGACCGGCGCGGGCGCGCGGCCGGCCGAAGATCGTCATCATCAGCGTCGACTTGCCGGCCCCGTTGGCGCCGATCAGGGCGACGATCTCGCCTCGATTGATCTCGATGTCGACGCCCTTGAGCGCCTCGATCTTGCCGTACGCCGCACGCACGCCGCGCACCGCGAGCAGGGGTGTGGTTGCCGCTGCGCTCACGTGCCGCTCTCCATCACGGCGATCGCCTCTTCCTCGTCGGCGCCGAGATAGGCGGCGATCACCTTGGGGTCGTCGCGCACGGCCTGCGGCGTGCCTTCGGCGATCTTGACGCCGTAGTCCATCACCACGACGTGGTCGGAGATCTCCATCACGACCGACATGTCATGCTCGATCAGCAGGATCGAGGTGCCCTGGTCGTTGCGGATCGACAGCAGCAGCTCGTTGAGTCCGCCGCTTTCGCGCGCGTTCAGTCCGGCGGCCGGCTCGTCGAGGCAGAGCAGCACGGGCTCGGTGCACATCGCGCGTGCGATTTCGAGCCGGCGCTGGTCGCCATAGGCGAGATTGCCGGCGGCATCGTCGGCACGTGAGAGCAGGCCGACACGATCGAGCCAGGTCCGCGCCAGTTCGATGGCGCGCTCCTCAGCCGCGCGCCAGGACGGCGCACCGATCAGGCCGAGGAAGGTCAGGCCCGAGGCGCGCATCAGCGCGTTGTGCTGCGCCACCATCAGGTTCTCCAGCGCGGTCATGCCCGGGAATAGCCGGATGTTCTGGAAGGTGCGCGCCACCTTGGCCTGCTTGGTGATGCGGAAATCGCCGAGCCGCTCGAGCTGCATGGTGCGGCCATCGTCATCGGTGAGGCGGATCGCGCCGCCGCTCGGCCGGTAGAAGCCGGTGATGCAGTTGAACACGGTGGTCTTGCCGGCGCCGTTCGGTCCGATCAGCGCGGTGATCTTGCGCCGCTCGGCGGCAAAGGAGAGCTCGTTGACCGCGACGATGCCGCCGAAGCGCATTATCAGGCGGTCCACGGTGAGGATGGGATCGCCGCTCATCCGTGGCCCTCCTTGACGAGGTCGGAGGAGATCGCCTGGCTGCGCTCCAGGAACACGGTCGGCGCGCGATGGCCGATCAGCCCGCGCGGCCGCCAGATCATCAACAGCACCATCGCGATGCCGAACACCAGCATGCGATACTGATCGAAACCACGGAACAGCTCGAAGCCGCCGATCATGGTCAGCGCCGCCAGCGCGACGCCGAGCTGCGAGCCCATGCCACCGAGCACGACGATGGCAAGCACTAGCGCCGATTCCTGGAAGGTGAAGGATTCCGGGCTGATGAAGCCCTGGCGCGTCGCGAAGAAGGCGCCGGCGAAGCCGCCGAACATCGCACCCGTCGCGAACGCGGTGAGCTTGGTCGTGGTGACGTTGATGCCGAGCGCGCGGCAGGCCACCTCGTCCTCGCGCAGCGCCTCCCAGGCGCGGCCGATCGGCAGCCGCCGCAGCCGGATCGTCACCCAGTTGGTGAGCAGCGCCATCGCCAGGATCAGATAGAACAGGAACACGATGCGATGGGTCGGCGAGAAATCGATGCCGAGCCTGGCGGCAAGCCCGTCATCGCTGTTGTCGAGCGGAATGCCGAACAGGGTCGGGCGCGGGATGCCGGAGACGCCGTTGGGGCCGCCGGTCAGGCTCTGCCAGTTGATGATGACGAGACGGATGATCTCGCCGAAGGCGAGCGTGACGATCGCGAGATAGTCGCCGCGCAGCCGCAGCACCGGGAAGCCGAGCAGCACGCCCCAGAACGCCGCCAGGATGCCGGCGAGCGGCAGGCAGACCCAGAACGACAATCCGAAGTTGGTGGCAAGCAGTGCGTAGGAGTAGGCGCCGACCGCATAGAAGGCGACGTAGCCGAGGTCGAGCAGGCCGGCGAGCCCGACCACGACGTTCAGGCCCCATCCCAGCATCACATAGGTCAGCACCAGGATAGACAGATCGAGAATATAGCGCTGGTCGTAGAAGATCACCGGCACCAGGAAGGCAAACACCAGCAGCGCCGGTGCCAGCCAGCGCCCGGCGAACGACATCGCAGCCTGCACCGGCTTCGGGACGATGTGTTCCTTGTCGACCGGTCCCCACCATTGTCGCAGCAGCTCGATGATGATGCTGCCGCCGAACACGGTGCCGACCATGGCGGCGAGGTCGCCGAACCGCGTCCAGTAGATCAGGCCGCCCTGCGGCCCGGCCTCGGTGCGCACGCCGATCATCAGCGAGAACAGCACCAGCGCGACCGCGGCGCTGATCAGGGCTTTCTTGAGAATGAAGGCGCTGCCCGAAGGCTGCGCGGCGTGCGAGGGGCGGGCTGAGGTCGCGCTCACGAAGTGCCTGTCAGACTTTTTCGACTTCGGGACGGCCGAGCAGGCCGGTCGGCATGAAGATCAGCACCACGATCAGGATCGAGAACGCGGCGACGTCCTTGTACTCCACCGAGAAATACGCCGACCAGAACGTCTCGATCAGGCCGATCGCGAGCCCGCCGAGCATCGCGCCCGGCAGCGAGCCGATGCCGCCGAGCACCGCTGCGGTGAACGCCTTGATGCCGGCGACGAAGCCCATGAAGAAATCGACCAGGCCGTAATAGAGCAGGTACATCATGCCGGCGACCGCGGCGAGCGCGGCACCGATCACGAAGGTCATCGAGATGGTGCGGTCGACATCGACGCCGAGCAGTGAGGCCATCGTCTGGTCCTGCTCGCAGGCGCGCATGTCGCGCCCGAGCCGGGTGCGCGAGACCAGCCAGGTGAACACCGCGAGCAGCACGATGGTCGCGAGCACGACCACGATCTGGATGTTGGAGAGCTGCACGGCGAAGCCTTCGGAGCCCTCATGCAGCGTGTAGCCGCCGGTGATGATCGGCGGCACCGGCTTGACCCGCGCGCCCTGCGACACCTGCGAGAAATTGGTCAGCACGAACGACATGCCGATCGCCGACAGCATCGGCGCGAGGCGGAACGAGTGGCGCAGCGGCCGGTAGGCGATGCGTTCGATGGTCCAGCCATAGAGCGCGGTGATCACCATCGAGACCAGCAGCACGATCAGCAGGATCAGCGGGATCGCGGTGAAGCCGAGCGACACCAGCACCAGGAACGAGATCATCGCGATGAAGCCGCCGATCATGAAGATGTCGCCATGGGCGAAGTTGATCATGCCGACGATGCCGTAGACCATCGTGTAGCCGATGGCGATCAGGCCATAGATCGAACCGAGCACGAGGCCGTTGATCAATTGCTGGGCGAAATAATCCATGCGCTGCCGTCAGAGCCTGTTCGGTTGAGAACCGAACGGGCTCTCGGTTTGATTTGGACGCGGCGTCTTCACGCGAACCGGTCTCCACTTCGCTCGAAAACGCTACGTCGCGGGTGACGCGGCGAGGGCCCCCGGCAGCCTGGTCCGTCGCGTCGCGGTATTTTCTAACAGCGGAACCCCGGCGGCGGCAACAGCATGGCAGCAGCAGAAAGGGCTTTGTACATAACTACTTTGGCGGGTGCGGTTCCGATGTCACAGGGGTCAAAACCCCGTTGCCTTGCAATGAACGCGCCGGAACTCGTGTTCCATGAGCAATTGCGGTCCTGATGCGCGCGTTGTCCCCAGCTGGATGAAAGGAATGAACAACCAGGGCCCAGGTTAGCAGCTCAGGTGTGGCAGGATCCAAGCCGGCAAGGCAATTGAGCAGTTGCAACAAAAAGGGTCTCGCCGAGCGGCGAGGCCCATTTCGCCTGCTGACTGCTTGTTGTTCAGGCCAATTGATCGGAGAAGCGGCCGCGGAAGGCATATGAACCGAAATGCGTTAGCTCGCTGCGCAGGTCCAGCCAGATTTCGCCGCCCAGGTCGATCCAGCGCCGGCAGAATGCGTAATCCTCGGACAGATACTCGCCGGTCGTCTTGTCGATCATGCATTCGAACAGCGACACGCGGTCGAGGTCGGCGCGAACCAAATTGCCGGTGTTCAAATCGTTGGTCTTGTGGTTCGCCCGATATTTCAGTTCGGGATGGGCATCGCACATCCTGACCAGGACGGACCGCTTCAGCAGGAGGAACCCGGTCCCGGCGTAGCGGACCTTTGCGAAACCGTCGCCGCGAGCCTGGATCTGTTCGCCCTCCCATGTCACGACATAGTCCAGCGAGGATGAGGCGAGGTTCGTTCGCTTCGCGTCCGCAGCCCGCTGCACCTTGGCCCAATCGATGTGCTTCAGCGGATAGGCCGCCGCCGAAACGTCGGCGCCGGAGTCGAGCAGCCGGAATACAGACTCGGGCTCGAACCCGATATCGGCATCGATGAACAGGAGATGGCTGGCGCCAGAGGCGAGGAATTGGTGGGCCAGTTCGTTCCGGGCGCGCACGATCAGCGATTCGTTTCCGATCAGGTGGAACACGATGTCGATGCCCCGGGCGGTGGCCGCAGCCTGAAGCTTCAGGGCTGATAACACATAGGCCATCTTCAGATCGCCGCCGTAGCAGGGCGTTGCGACGAAAACGCGGGTTTCAGTCATTTTACCCCCTCATGCTCCGCAGCGCAGATACTGGCCGGGCCCGATCGCATCGATCCCGGAACCATCGCACCGCGCTTAACCTTAACAAAGGGTTTAAATTGCTGCCGGCAATCGATCGGCGTTACCTCGCCCCTGAACCGTCGCCGGTCTGAAGGGCGCGGGAAGCACGGGAAGCGGCAATGTCGAACAACTGGCGGATCAGCTCCTTCAATGGCGCGCTGCTTGCGGCCTATTTCATTCCGGTCTGGACAATCATCGCGTTCAGCATCATGGTGTCGCCGATCCACGGCCTCTATGAGCGGCCGAGCGTGTCCTTCGCGCTGTATGCGAGCGACTATCTGCACCTCGGCAAGATGGCGACGGTGCGGCTCGCATGGCTCTTGGCGCTGGCGCGGATCACGGTGGTGGCGTTCTTCGCGGTCTTCCTCGCGATGGCCGCGTTCTCGCCGTTGCGCCGAAACAGCAGTGGCGCCGACGAGGCGCTCGCGGTGGCGCTCTGCCTCGGCAGCGTGCTGAGCTTCGCCAGCATGATGATGGCTTCCAAGGTCGGCGAGGTCGAAGCGATGCGCATGCATGCATCGGAGCTTCTGATGCTGCTCGGCACCGCGATCGTGATGCTGTTCGAGACCACGCCGAAGCGAACTGCAGTGACTCCTGCCGTTGAGGCCGGTGCGCCGGCGAGTGGGCTATCCCTTCAGCAGCCCTAGCTCAGCAATGATCGCGCCGGCTTCCTTGACAGCGTGATTGGCCGCGGGGACGCCGCAATAGATCGCCTGCTGGAGCAGGATCTCCTTGATGTCGTCGGGCGTGAAGCCACCTTCGCTGAGCGCGGCGCGCACATGCAGGCGGAATTCGTCCCACTGGCCGAGCGCGACCATGGTGCCGATCACGAGCACGCGGCGCGTGCGGTGATCGAAATGCGGCCGCGTCCAGATATCGCCCCATGCATAGCGCGTGATCAGGTCCTGGAAGTCGGTGTTGAACGCGTTGCGGTTCTTGATCGACTTGTCGACCCATTCATTGCCGAGCACCTTGCGGCGCTGCGTCATGCCGTCGTCGCGGCGCTGATTGTCGTCCATTGGGAGTCCTTTTTGGGTACGTCATTCCGGAGCGGTCCGCAGGACCGAACCCGGAATCTCGAGATTCCGGGTTCGATGCTTTCGCATCGCCCCGGAATGACGATTGCTGCTAGCGTTGCGTCAGGAAGCCGACCACGGCTTCGGTGAAGGCGTGCGACTGCTCGACATTGGAAATATGCGCGGCATCGAGCAGCGTCATGTTCGCGCCGGGAATGCCGCTGCGGATCATTTCACCCGCCGACACCGGCGTTGCCATGTCCTGCTTTCCTGCGATCACCAGCGTCGGGCTCTTGATCCTGGGCAGCAGCGCGCGCTGGTCGAGCGTCGACAGCGCCTCGCAGCAGGCGAGGTAGCCCTCGACGGGAGAGGCGAGCAGCATCGCCTTCATGCGCGCTGTGGTCTGCGGTTCGCGCTCGCGGAAATCAGCGGTGAGCCAGCCCGCGATCACGGTGTCGGCGACCGCGGCGATGCCGCCTTCCTTCACCGCTTTAATGCGGTTCAGCCAATTGGTCGGATCGGGATAGTAGCAGGCGGTGTTGGCGAGGATGATCTTGCCAAATCTTTCAGGGGCGTTGGCGCCGAGCCATTGCCCGACCATGCCGCCCATCGACAGGCCGCACCAGTGCACCTTCTCGATGTTGAGGTCGTCGAGGATCGCCAGCACATCGCGGCCGAACCGCTCCATGGAGTAGGGTCCATCCGGCACGCCGGACTTGCCGTGACCGCGGCGGTCGTAGCGGATGACGCGGAACATCTGCGTCAGCGCCTTCATCTGCGGCTCCCACATCTGCAAGGTGCAGCCGAGCGAGTTCGACAGCATCAGGGTCGGTCCGCCGTCGCGGCCATCGACCTGGACATTGAGCAGGCATCCGTCGGCGTTGATCATCGGCATTCTTTTACTCCTTGTCATGCGCGGACTTGATCCGCGCATCCATCAAGAGAAATTCTTCTGCGATGATGGATTGCCGGGTCAAGCCCGGCAACGACATCTTCGCTATTTCTCATCCAGTGAAGCCAGCAACCGGTCGATCAGCGCCTGCGAAGCGCCCTGATAGGCCATCGGCTCGAACAGTTCTGCGATACGCTTGGTGTCGAGATGCGCGGTGACCGTGGCATCCGCCGACAGCACGTCGCGCAGATGCTTGTTCTCGGCGACCGCTTTCTTGCTGGCGGCCTCGATCAGATGATGTGCATCGCTCTTGCCGATCTTTTCGGCCAGCGCAAACGTCACGGCTTCCGCCATGATCAACCCATGCGTCGCATCGAGATTGGCGCGCATCCGCGCCGCATCGACTTCGAGCCCTTCGGCGAGGTCGACGACCGCGGCAAGCGCCCCCGAGGTCGCCAGCATCAGGCCCGGCAAGGTCGGCCATTCCGCGTGCCACGGGCCGGCGCTGCGCTCATGATCCTGCACCTGCGCGGCGAAGATCGTCGCAGCGAGGTTGGGCGCCATGGTCGCGGCGCCCAGCGCGCTCGCGGCGGCGACGGGATTGCGCTTGTGCGGCATGGTGGAAGAGCCGCCGCGGCCGGCGCCGGCGGGCTCAAAGGCCTCGCCGACATCGGTCTGCATCATCAGCGAAATGTCGCGCGCGATCTTGCCGCAGCTGCCGGCGAGGATCGCGAACACGGATGCTGCCTCCGCGATGCGGTCGCGGTGGGTGTGCCAGGGCGCATCGGGCCGCGGCAGCTCAAGGCTCCAGGCCAGCGCCTCTTCCACCGCCAATCCCTTATCGCCGAGCGCGGCGAGGGTGCCTGCGGCGCCCCCGAATTGCAGCGCCAGCGTCTCGCGGCGCAGGCGCAGCAAGCGCTTGCGGGAGCGGTGCAGGGCTGCGGCGTATTCGGCGAGCTTAAGCCCGAACGGCATCGGCAGCGCATGCTGCAGCCAGGTCCGTGCCACCATTGCGGTATCGCGATGCGCGCGCGCAAGGCCGGCAAAACCGGCAACGGCGCGGTCGAGGTCGGCGAGCAGCGCGTCGATGCCGGCGCGCAAGGTCAGCATCGTCGCGGTATCGATGACGTCCTGGCTGGTCGCGCCCCAATGCACATAGCGGGCGGCGGCGCTATCGGCTTTCGCGACCTCGGCGGTCAGCGCCTTCACGAGGGGAATCGCCAGATTGCCGGACCGGCTCGCGGCTTCCGCAAGCGCGGCGGCGTCAAACGATTCGGCCTTGCAGGCTTGCTCAATCGGCGCCACGGCGGTCCATGGAATTACGCCGACGAGGGCTTCGGCGCGGGCCAGCGCGGCCTCGAAATCCAGCATGTTCTGCAGGGTGGCGGCATCGTCGCACACCGCGCGCATCGCGGCGCTCGACAGCATCGGCGCAAGCAGGGGGGAGAGGGCTGTGCTCATGGCGCGCGACCTAACCACTCCCGGGCGTCGCTGCCAATGCCCCTGAGCTGCCGTCATATTCGGCAAGCGGACCGCGCGATTTCGTGAACTATGCGCTTGGCTTGCTGCGGTTGCGAATATGCATCGCTCATCCTCCCAAGGTGGCCTTTCCTTTGCGCCCGGGCTACTTTACTTGGGGGAGAAGGTTTCTTGCGATCGAGGAGGTCCCCCCATGGCCATGACGATGACCGGCGAAGTCCAGCTTGCAGCGCCGCGCCAGGCTGTGTGGGACAAGCTCAACGATCCCGAAGTGCTGAAGGCCTGCATCCCCGGCTGCGAAGAGCTGGAGAAGACCGACGAGGGCGGCTTCCGCGCTACCGCCAAGATGAAGGTCGGCCCCGTCTCCGCCCGCTTCAAGGGCAAGGTGACGTTGAGCGATCTCGACCCGCCGAACGGCTACAAGATCTCGGGCGAAGGCGAGGGCGGGGTCGCCGGTTTTGCCAAGGGCGGCGCCACCGTCGGGCTCGCCGACAAGGATGGCGGCACGCTTCTGAGCTACAACGTGGAGGCGCAGATCGGCGGCAAGCTCGCCCAGCTCGGCCAGCGCCTGATCAACGGTGCCGCCAAGAAGCTGGCCGATGAATTCTTTGCAAATTTTGCCAAGGCGGTGCAGGGTTAGAGCGTTTTCGAGCGAAGTGGACACCCGGTTCGCGTGAAGAAAACGCGTCAAAACTAGAGTCTATCCCGCTCGCGGGCTGGATCACTCAGGCCCCGCCATGCTCTGGAAGGGTGGCTCCAAAGGTTGCCCATCGCGGGGCGCGCCCATATTATGCCGTCTGGAATGATTTTAAACCGCCTGCTTCGCCGATATGCGGTGGCGCAGATAAGAGAGTGCTGATGGCCAAGATTTCAATGATCGTGAACGGCAACCCCGTCAACGCGAATGTCGACCCCCGTACCCTTCTGGTCCAGTTTCTGCGCGAAAACCTGCGGCTGACAGGTACCCATGTCGGCTGCGACACCTCGCAGTGCGGCGCCTGCGTCGTGCACCTGGACGGCAAGGCGGTGAAGTCCTGCACGACGCTCGCGGTGATGGCCGACGGTCATGAGGTCAAGACCATCGAGGGGCTGGCCGCCGACGGCGCGCCGCTGCATCCGATGCAGGAGGCCTTCCGCGAGCATCATGGCCTGCAGTGCGGCTTCTGCACGCCGGGCATGATCATGACCGCCGTCGACCTGGTCCATCGCAAGGGCCACGAGCTCTCCGACGAGGTGATCCGCGAAGAGCTGGAAGGCAATCTGTGCCGCTGCACCGGCTACCAGAATATCGTGGCTTCGATCGCCGCCGGCGCCAAGGCGATGGCCAAATCGGACTTGGCTTAAACAAGTCGGACCTCGCTTAATCAGCAATTCGTCGCGATCGCGATCAGGACATTCCAATGTACGAATTCAAATATCATCGTCCCGGCACCGTGCGGCAGGCCGCCAACCTCCTGGTGAAGAACGAGGACGCCAAGCTGATCGCCGGCGGTCACACGCTGGTGCCGGTCATGAAGCAGCGGCTCGCGAGCCCGCCGCATCTGGTCGATCTCTCCCATATCGAAGGTCTCGACACGATCGAGATGAAGGGCCGCTCGCTGGTGATCGGCGCCACCGCCAAGCATGCTGACGTCGCGAACTCGCCGATCGTCGGCGAGGCGATCCCGGCGCTCGCCGAACTGGCCGGCCTGATCGGCGATCCCGCCGTGCGCCACCGCGGCACCATCGGCGGCTCGCTCGCCAACAACGACCCGACCGCGGACTATCCGGCGGCGGTGCTGGCGCTCGGCGCGACCATTGTCACCAACAAGCGCCGGCTGAAGGCTGAGGAGTATTTCCAGGGCCTGTTCTCGACCGCGCTGGAGGCCGACGAGATCATCACCAAGGTGATGTTCCCGCTGCCGAAGAAGGCGGCCTACATCAAGTTCCGCAACCAGGCCTCGCGCTATGCGTTGGTCGGTGTGTTCGTGGCCAAGCGTCCGTCCGACGTGCGCGTCGCGGTCACCGGCGCGGGCTCGGACGGCGTGTTCCGCGCCACCGCGTTCGAGGAGGCTTTGAAGAAGCGCTTCTCGCACAAGGTGCTCGACGGCATCGCGGTTCCGGCCGAAGGGCTGAACAGCGACCTGCACGGCAGTGCGGAATACCGCGCCCATCTGATCGGCGTTTTGACGCGCCGGGCGGTGGAAGCCGCCAACGCCAAGGACTAGCTAAGGACTAGATCCAAGGGACTAGATCCAAACCGGATCCCAAGGACTAGATCTGACGCGTGACCTTGCTAACCCCTGTTCGAAGACTGGTTGTTCCATGAGTGCATCGGCGTTACCCACTTCCGTCGATGCGCTCGAGGAGCTGTTGACGTCGCGCGGCTATCTCGCTGAACGGTCGCTGGCGACCGTGACCTATCTGGCGCTGCGCATGGGCCGGCCGCTGTTTCTCGAAGGCGAGGCCGGCGTCGGCAAGACCGAGATCGCCAAGGTGCTGTCGGCGGCGCTCGGGCGCAAGCTGATCCGCCTGCAATGCTATGAAGGCCTCGACGTCGCCTCCGCGGTCTATGAGTGGAGCAGCGCGGCGCAGATGATCGCGATCCGGCTTGCGGAAGCCTCCGGCGACACCGATCGCGACCAGCTCGCCAGCGACATCTTCGCCGAGCGCTTCCTGATCAAGCGGCCGCTGTTGCAGGCTCTCGAGCCCGATGTGGCGGGCCCGCCGGTGCTGCTGATCGACGAGCTTGATCGCGCCGACGAGGCGTTCGAGGCGTATCTCCTGGAAATCCTCAGCGATTTCCAGGTCACGATCCCCGAGCTCGGCACTGTGAAGGCGCCGGCGCCGCCGATCGTGATCATCACCTCGAACCGCACCCGCGAGATTCATGACGCGCTGAAGCGGCGCTGTCTCTATCACTGGGTGGATTATCCCTCGGCCGAGCGCGAGCTCGCGATCGTCAAGTCGCGGGTGCCGAACATTTCCGCAAAACTGTCGCAGCAGGTCGTGCGCTTCGTGCAGGCGCTGCGCAGCCAGGATTTCTACAAGTCGCCGGGTGTCGCCGAGACCATCGACTGGGCCACCGCGCTGTCCGAGCTCGACGCCCGCTCGCTGACGCCGCAGGTGGTCGGCGACACGCTGGGCGCGCTCTTGAAGTATCAAGACGACATCGCGCGCCTGCAGGGCGATGCGTTGCAGAAGACATTGAAGGAAGCGACGAGCGAGACGTAAGTCGCGCGTCGCAACAGCATTCGTCATTCCGGGGCGATGCGAAGCATCGAACCCGGAATCTCGAGGTTCCGGGTTCGCCCGCTCCGCGTGCGCCCCGGAACGACGGGAAATGGATTCCAATGGCGATCAACCACCTCAATCCGCCGACCGGCCACATGGCCGATAACGTGATCGGCTTTGCCCGCGCGCTGCGGGCGGCCGGGCTGCCCGTTGGTCCCGGCTCGGTGATCGATGCACTCAATGCGTTGCAGCTGATCGAGGTCGGCAACCGCTCCGATTTCTACGCCACGCTGGAAGCGATCTTCGTTAAGCGCCATGAGCATGCGCTGATCTTCCGCCAGGCCTTCATGCTGTTCTTCCGCGCCGCCGAGGAGTGGAAGAGCATGCTCGATTCCGTGCCGCTGCCCGATCACGCCAAGAAGAAGCCGCCGCCGGCCTCGCGCCGTGTCCAGGAGGCGATGGCGCAGCCGGCGAAGAGCGAGGAGCGGCCGCAGGCCCAGGAGCAGGGGCTGAAGCTCTCGGTCTCCGACAAGGAGGTGCTGCAGAAGAAGGATTTTGCGCAGATGACCGCGGCGGAGATCGCCGAGGTGACGCGCGAGATCGCCAAGATGCGGCTGCCGCAGGCCGAGCTCGTCACCCGCCGCTATCAGCCGGACGCACGCGGCCTGCGGCTCGACATGCGCCGCACCGTGCGCAACTCGCTGCGCACCGGCGGTGAGATCATCGATATCCGCAAGCTCGGCCGGATCGAGAAGCCGGCGCCAATCGTGGCGCTGCTCGATATTTCCGGCTCGATGAGCGAGTACACCCGCCTGTTCCTGCACTTCCTGCATGCCATCACCGATGCCCGCAAGCGGGTCTCGGTGTTCCTGTTCGGCACCCGTCTGACCAATGTGACGCGCGCGTTACGGGCGCGTGACCCCGACGAGGCGCTGGCGAGCTGCTCGTCCTCGGTCGAGGATTGGGCCGGGGGGACCCGGATCGCGACCTCGCTGCACACCTTCAACCAGCTCTGGGCCCGCCGGGTGCTCGGGCAGGGCGCCATCGTCCTCCTTATATCCGATGGACTAGAACGAGAGGCCGATGCCAAACTGGCCTTCGAGATGGACCGTTTGCACCGTTCCTGCCGCCGCCTGATCTGGCTCAACCCGCTGCTGCGCTACTCGGGCTTCGAGGCC
This sequence comes from Bradyrhizobium sp. CER78, assembly GCF_029846235.1. GTDB lineage: Bacteria > Pseudomonadota > Alphaproteobacteria > Rhizobiales > Xanthobacteraceae > Bradyrhizobium. The sequence goes on along the minus strand of NZ_JARVWP010000002.1, from coordinate 113,084 downwards.
AAGGCGCAGGGCATCAAAATGATGCTGCCCCACGTTGACGAATTTCGCCCGGTGCATAACTTGACGTCCATCAAGGGCTTGATCGGGGCGCTGTCATCCCCGCCGCCGGCGCACCATCGCAGCCTGATCCGTTCTGTAGCCTAAGAAGCCTGACCCGATAGCAGGAGGCCACCATGCTCAACCGCGACGAAGACATCCTTCAGGCCGCCGAGACCTGGCAGAAGCAGGGCCACGGCGTGGCGCTCGCCACCGTGGTCGAGACCTGGGGCTCGGCGCCGCGCCCGGCCGGCTCCAGCCTCGTCATCAATGACGACGGTACGTTTCTGGGTTCGGTCTCCGGCGGCTGCGTCGAGGGCGCCGTTGTCACCGAAGCGCTCGACGTGATCGCGAGCGGCCAGCCCAAGATGCTGGAGTTCGGTGTCGCCGACGAGACCGCCTGGAATGTCGGCCTGTCCTGCGGCGGCACCATCCGCGTCTTCGTCGAGAAGGTCGGCTAGCCGTGAAGCTCGAGATCCTGAAACAACTGAACGCCGAGCGCGCCGCGCGCCGCCCGGTCATCATCGTCACCGACACCGCCAATGGCGATCAGCGCCTGGTCAAGGCCGCGGACATCGCCGCCGACCCGCTGCGCGCCGAGCTCGCCAAGCAGCTGCGGATGGGCAAGAGCGGCAATGTCGAGGTATCCGGCAAGAAGCTGTTCCTCAACGTCTACGCGCCGACCGCAAAGCTCGTGATCATCGGCGCGGTGCATATCAGCCAAGCCCTGGCGCCGCTGGCGCGCTCGCTCGACTATGACGTCACGGTGGTCGATCCGCGCACCGCGTTTGCGAGCCCGGAGCGTTTCCCCGACGTGCCCTTGGTCGCCGAATGGCCCGACGTCGCGCTGCCGCCGCTCAATGTCGATCACTACACCGCGTTCGTCGCGGTGACACACGATCCCAAGATCGACGATCCGGCGCTGCTGCACGCCTTCGACCGCGAGTGCTTCTATATCGGCGCGCTTGGCTCGCGCAAGACCCACGCCAAGCGCGCCGAACGGCTGCGCGCGCAGGGCGCCAAGGACAGCGACATCGCGCGCATCCACGCGCCTATCGGGCTCGACATCGGCGCGGTGTCGCCGTCGGAGATCGCAGTTGCGATCATGGCCGAGATCACCGCGCAGCTCCGTTTGCCTCCCAAAGAAAAAGAAGAAGCGGCATGAAATTCGGTCCCGCCAGTCCGGCCGACGCGATTGGCGGCGTCACCGTGCATACGCTCCGCCAGGGCGCGCTGGTGCTCAAGAAGGGCACCACGATCGGCCCTGAGGAGGTGGAGGCTTTGACCAAGGCCGGCGTCAAGGACGTCGTCGTGGTGCGGCTGGAGAAGGGCGACGTCTCCGAGGATGTCGCGGCCGCCAGCATCGCGCAGGCGGTGGCGGGCGAGGGCGTCAATGTCGAGCGCGCCTTCACCGGCCGCGCCAATCTGTTCGCGGCGTGCCCCGGCGTGCTGGTGGTCGACCGTGTCGCGGTCGACCGCATCAACGGCGTCGACGAGGCCATCACTTTCGCCACGCTCGCGGCATTCAAGCCGGTGGTCGAAGGCGAGATGATCGCGACCGTCAAGCTGATCCCGTTCGGCGTCGAGGGCCGGCTGCGCGACGCCGCCGTCGCGGTGGCCGGCAAGGACACGCTGCGGATCGCGCCTTATGTGATCAAGAAGGTCGGCGTGGTCTCGACCCTGTTGCCGGGCCTTGCGCCGAAGGTGATCGACAAGACGCTGCGCGTCACCGCCGAGCGTCTGGCGCCGGCCGGCGCCACGATCATCGCCGAGCGCCGCGTGCCGCATGACGAGACGGTGCTCGCCGCCTCGATCAAGGAATTGCTCGGCTTGGGCGCCGAGCTCGTCATCGTGTTCGGCGCATCCGCAATCGCCGACCGCCGCGACGTCATCCCGGCCGCAATCACCGAGATCGGCGGCGCGGTCGAGCATTTCGGCATGCCGGTCGATCCCGGCAATCTGCTGCTGATCGGCAGCGCCGGCGGCGTGCCGGTGTTGGGCGCGCCGGGCTGCGCGCGCTCGCCGGTCGAGAACGGTTTTGACTGGGTGCTGATGCGGCTGCTCGCCGGCATCAAGGTGACGCGGTCGGATCTCACCGGCATGGGCGTCGGCGGTCTTCTGATGGAGATCGTGACGCGGCCGCAGCCGCGCACCGTGCCGGACACCGAAGGCAACCGCAACGTCGCGGCAATCGTGCTCGCCGCCGGCCGCTCGACCCGGATGGGCGGTCCGAACAAGCTGCTCGCCGAGCTCGACGGCAAGAAGCTCGCGCGCATCGTCGCCGAGCAGGCGCTGGCCTCGAAGGCTTCGGAGGTGATCGTCGTCACCGGGCATCAGGGCGATCTGGTCGAGCAGGCGCTTGACGGGCTCAAGGTCAAGTTCGTGCGCAATCCGGATTTCGCCGGCGGCATTGCGAGCTCGGTGAAGGCTGGCATCTCGGCGGTCTCCGACTCTGCCGACGGTGCGATCGTCTGCCTCGGTGACATGCCGCTGATCGATGCGCATTTGATTGACCGCCTGATCGAGACCTTCGCGCCCGACCGCGGCCATCTGATCGCGGTCCCCGTCAGCGAAGGCCGCCGCGGCAATCCGGTGCTGTGGTCGCGGCGCTTCTTCAAGGAATTGATGACGCTCGACGGCGACATCGGCGCCCGTCATCTGATCGCCAAGCATGCCGAGGTGGTCGCCGAGGTCCCGGTCGAAGGCAATAGCGCCTTTCTCGACATCGACACGCCGCAGGCGCTGGAAGCGGCAAGGCGGAGCTAATCTATCCGCGTCGTCCCGGCGAAAGCCGGGACCCATTACCACGAATGCGGATTGTCTTGCGCGGCCGGGGCCGCTGCTTCACCACAGCAGCGTTCGGTGGTTATGGGTCCCGGCTTTCGCCGGGACGACGAGTGGATGGAGCAGCGTCCCGCCATCAACCCGTCATTCACCATCTGGAAACGACCCCCGCGTACAGTCCGCGCCGGACTTTGGGGGATTTCCACTTGATCATTTCGACCGCCGCCGCGCAGCGTCGCGCGCTGACGATACTTGTCCTGACGTTGCTGCTCGGGGCTACGCGTTTCTCCGTGGAAAACTTCATCCCCAAGGCCCGCGCGGCTGGCGCGTTCGCGGTCGGCAAGTGCGGCGCCTATGGCCAGGCCTACGACTATCCCGCGGAAGGCGCAGCGCGCGCCGCGGCGCTGAAGCAGTGCAAGGGCGATTGCACGACCGTCACAATGAAGCGCGGCTGTGCCGCGCTCTCGATCGACATGAAAAATCCCTGTGGCGCGCATGGTTATGCGGTGGCGCCAAAGATCTCGAGCTCGCTCAATGCCGCCACCAGGAAATGCTACGAATATGGCGGCAAGGAATGCGTGATCCGCGCCTGGGCCTGCGACGCCAAAGGGTAGGGCTACCGCTAACGCGGAGTCCGCCGCCAGGCCTTACCGGAAACGAACATCAACGTTTGACAGGCAGATGAGATCTGCACCGTCCGGACTGGCGCTTGCCATCGGCCTGCGGCTAGACTTGCCCCATGCAGTTCGACACCAAGATCGCGGTCGTGATCCGCACCGACCTGGAAGTCTGGCAGAAGCTCAACGTGGCGTCGTTTCTCGCCGGTGGCATCGCAGCCTCCTTTCCCGAATGCATCGGAGAGAATTACGAGGATGGCTCGGGGACCAAATATCTCTCTTTGATCGGCCAGCCGATCCTGATCTACGGCGCGGACCGTGCGCAGTTGTCGCGCGCGCGCTGGAGCGTGCGCTGGCGCGCGACGTGAAACCTGCGCTCTACACCGAGGACATGTTCAAGACTACACATGACGCCGCCAACCGTGAGGTGGTGAGGGCGGTCGCGCGCACCGAGCTCAACCTGGTCGGCCTTGCCTTTCGCGCCGAGCGCAAGGTGGTCGACAAGGTGCTCGAGGGGCTGAAGTTTCATACGTAGCCGGGCGTGCACGTGAGGTGAGCACGATGGTTGGGCTCCCTCCCCCCCTTGCGGAGGAAGGTGGGGAGAGGGGTGTGCCGCGGGCGAAATCACTCATGAGGTGAGAGCGTTTCAACCTCGCTCTCTTATCATCCGTGACAGATACGGAGAGTGCACGTCGTGCGGCACCCCTCTCCCTAACCCTCCCCCGCAAGGGGGGAGGGAACCCTTCCGCCGGAGCGTCCATCACTACCGGCTCACCTCCTTGTCCGGCATGATTTGCAGCAACGGCGTGGGCGCAATCGATATCTGACCCGTGAACGGCCGATCATGCGCTGCGATCAGCAGAGCCGATGTCGCGACGCCGGTCGCGAACAGTCCCATGGCGATGGCAGACCCCAGCCGATTGTCGCAGTGAATAAGGGCGATCGCCAGCAACTCGCAGACGGCCTGAACGTAAAGGCACCACCACTTGATTGCGTTGACTTCGGACTGGCTGAGGATCAGCCGTTGCCGTCGCGCGTCGAGCGCCGTATCCAGCGCCGTGATGATCTCGCGCTGCGCCGTCTGCTGACCCGGGCTTTGCACAGGCATCGAAATGACCAGCCGCAGTGCCTCGGTGAGGGCGGCAGGCGCGGCCTTGAGCGAAGCCTTCTGGCGCGCCATCATTGGCCATTCCACGGCGACCGCTTCCTCGACGTGGTCATGAACGAGACTGCGCAAACGCGCCTCCTGTTCCGGCGGCAGGCCGCCGGCGAGAAGGATCACGGCTCGCAGCGCACTGGCTTCGCGGCTCACCGCCGTTGCTGCATGATCGCTGTCACTCCAGACCTGAGCCGCGGTGAAGGCAACGAACAGGCCGAAAATGACGCCGAGCACCGGCAACAAGCCGGCGGAGATCGATTTGAACGCCGCCACCCGCGCCTTGGTCGACAGCGCCGCAACGGCCATGAAAACCAGCATGGCGAGAAAATAGGTGAAGCCGAAGACGACCAAGGCCATCCACGGCACTGCAAGGTTGTGCAGCCAGTCGCTCATTGGCGTCTCCCCAGCCGATCGCCTGAATCAACTCTTGCCGCAGCGCATGACCGCGCTGCCTCCCCTGTGGGAGAGCACGAAGTAAGCCTTAACCCGTCGCGCAGGGAAAGCCGGGTTGTTTCCGGTAACAGCTGTGATCCTACTTTCCGCGGTTTTATTGCGCGGCACCCATGGGCGGAACGCGCCGCGAGATCGGGGCCGTACACCCACCCAAAGGCTGGAACGTTTCGCGCCGCAGCTGGTTAGTCCCGATCACATTTGACGATGACTGACCAGTCAGTCATAATATTGACCATGACCAAGCGCATCAAACCATCGACCCGCACCAAGCCCGCCAAACGCCGGACCACGATCCGAGCCGCGGCGGCGAGGATCCCGAAGGTGGCTTCGGCAAAGCTGGCCGAGGCGAGGCCGCCTGCGAACCGCGCCGAGAAGTCGGCGGAGCGGCGTGCTGCCATCGTCGAGGCGGCGATGGACGAGTTCATCGCCCGCGGCTTTGCCGCGACGCGGCTCGACGATGTCGCCAAGCGGGCGGGCGTCGCCAAGGGCACGCTGTATCTGTACTTTAAGGACAAGGAATCGATGTTCGAGGAGCTGATCCGCACCGCGCTGGTGCCGCTGATCAGCCGCATGACCGCGCTGCCCACCATCACCGGTCCGGTACGCGACGCGGTGGAGGGGTTTGCCGAGACCTTCATCCGCGAGATCGTGTCCACCCGGCGCGGCGACATCATCCGCCTGATCGTCTCCGAAGGGCCGCGCTTTCCGGCAATCGCCGATTTCTATTTCCGCGAGGTGGTGTCGAAGGGCCTGACCGGCATGAAGGCGCTGGTCCAGCTCGCAATCACGCGCGGCGAGATCAAGCACCGCGAGCTCGGCGATTTCCCGCAGCTGGTGGTGGCGCCCGCGATCGTCGCGGTGATCTGGCAGAGCCTGTTTGCCCGGCATGCGCCGCTCGACGGGCTCGCGATGTTCAAGATTCATCTCGATCTGATTTTCGGCGAACGGAGGCAGACATGACCGCGTCGCACATGATGAAAGTCGTGGCCATCGTTGCGCTGGCGGCGGTGCTGGCCGGGTGCCAGGAGAAGCGCGATCCCGGCTTCCAGGGCTGGGTCGAGGCCGACATGATCTTCGTCAGCCCTGACGAATCCGGCCGCGTCATCAAGCTCAATGTGCGCGAGGGCGACGAGGTCAAGCCCGGCGATCTGCTCTATTCGGTCGACGACGATCTGCAGCGCGCCGATCTCAACCAGAACAACGCCACCCTTGCCAACGCCCAGCAGAGCTACGACCGCGCCGCCTCGCTGCGCGGCACCGGCGCCGGCACCCAGGCCAATCTCGATTCCGCCGTTTCGGCGCTGCGCGTCGCGGAGGCGCGCGTCAACACCTCGCAGACGCGCCTCGACCGCCGCAAGGGCTTTGCGCCGATCGCGGGCTCGATCCAACAGATCTATTTCCGCGAGGGCGAGATGGTGCAGGCGCAGCGGCCGGTGCTGTCGATCATGCCGCCCGGCAACATGAAGCTGCGCTTCTTCGTGCCGGAGACCGAGCTGCCGAAGCTTGCGCTCGGCGACGAGGTGCGGGTGACCTGCGACAATTGCGCGGCCGATCTCACCGCCAAGATCTACTTCATCGCCACTACGGCGGAATACACGCCGCCTGTCATCTACAGCCTCGATGAGCGCAACAAGCTGGTCTATCTGATCCAGGCGCGGCCGAGCCGGCCCGATGTGCTGCGAGTCGGTCAGCCGATCAGCGTCTACCTCAATCCGAAGACGCCGGTGGCGGAGCGCAGATGAACGGCGGCCCCACCAGCACGCAGCCCAGCGCATCGTCCATTGCGATCGATGTGAAGGGCCTGACCAAATCGTTCAGCGGACGTGAGGTGGTCCATGACCTGTCGATGCAGGTCAAGCGCGGCTCGATCTATGGCTTCCTCGGGCCCAACGGCAGCGGCAAGACCACGACCATCCGTATCCTGTGCGGCCTGCTGACCCCCGACAGCGGCGAGGGCACCTGCCTCGGCTACGACATCCGGCGCGACGCCGACAAGATCAAGCGCAAGGTCGGCTACATGACGCAGCGCTTCAGCCTCTACCAGGATCTGTCGGTGCGCGAGAATCTGGAGTTCGTGGCGCGGCTCTATGGCATGCCGGACGCGCGCGGCGCCGCGGCCGACATGATCGCGCGGATCGGACTGAAGGGCCGCGAGGAGCAACTCGCCGCCAATCTCTCCGGCGGCTGGAAGCAGCGGCTCGCGCTCGGCGCCTGCACGCTGCCCAATCCGCAATTGCTGCTGCTGGACGAGCCGACCGCCGGTGTCGATCCCAAGGCGCGGCGCGATTTCTGGAACGAGATCCACGCGCTCGCCGCCGAAGGCCTCACCGTGCTGGTCTCGACCCACTACATGGACGAGGCCGAGCGCTGTCACGAGATCGCCTATATCGCCTATGGCCATCTGCTGGCTCACGGCACGGTGGACGAGGTGATCGCGGCTTCCGCGCTGTCGACCTGGACGGTGACGGGCGAGGATTTCAACGGCCTGATGGCCGATCTTACGGACAAGCCCGGCGTCGACATGGTGGCGCCGTTCGGCACCAGCCTGCATGTCTCCGGCCGCAACAAGGCGGCGCTCGAGACCGCGATCGCGTCCTATCGCGACAATCCGAAGTGGCGCTGGCAGCCGAGCGAGCCGTCGCTCGAAGACGTTTTCATCGATCTGATGGGGCGCTCCAAGGACAATTTCCGGAAATAGTCGTCAAGGATAAGTGCCATGAGTGCGACGGATACAATCCGGAATGGCGAAGAGAGGGAGCCGGCATTCGGCTTCTGGCGCCGCAGCTATGCGATGCTGGTCAAGGAGTTCATCCAGCTTCGCCGCGACCGCGTCTCGTTCGCCATGATCATCATGCTGCCGGTGTTGCAGCTCACGCTGTTCGGCTACGCCATCAACACCACGCCGCGCAATCTGCCGACCGCGGTGCTGACCCAGGAGGATACCGATCTCGGGCGTTCGATCCTGAAGGCGATGGAGAACACCTCCTATTTCCATTTCACCCGCGAGGTCCACACCGTCGCGGAGTTCAACGAGCTCCTGCAATCCGGCAAGGTGCTGTTCGGCGTCGAGATCCCGCGCGGCTTCGAGCGCGCGGTGCGGCGCGGCGACAGGCCGGCGCTGCTGGTCGCGGCCGATGCCACCGACCCGGTGGCGTCGGGCACCGCGCTCGCCGCGCTCGGGCCGCTGGTGCAGACCGCGCTGGCGCATGACCTGCATATCGGCGATCCCCCGGATATGCCGTTCGAGATCCGCGCCCATGCCCGCTACAACCCGGCGGCGGAATCGCGCCTCAATATCGTGCCCGGCCTGGTCGGCACCATCCTGACGATGACCATGCTGATCTTCACCGCACTGTCGGTGACGCGCGAGATCGAGCGCGGCACCATGGAGAGCCTGCTGTCGATGCCGATCAAGCCGATCGAGGTGATGTTCGGCAAGATCATCCCCTACGTGATGGTCGGCTTCATCCAGGCCGGGCTGATCATCAGCATCGGCGTGCTGCTGTTCGGCGTGCCGGTGCTCGGCAGCCTCACATTGCTGGGGCTGCTCACCACGCTATTCATCACCACTAATCTGTCGATCGGCTATACATTCTCGACCATCGTGCAGAACCAGCTGCAGGCGATGCAGCTCTCGATGATGTTCTTCCTGCCGAGCATCCTGCTCTCCGGCTTCATGTTTCCGTTCGCCGGCATGCCGGTCTGGGCGCAATATATCGGCGAGGTCCTGCCGCTGACTCATTTCATCCGCATCGTCCGTGCCATCATGCTGAAGGGCGCGGCGATGCCGAACCTGCAATACGACACCATCGCGCTGGCTGCCCTGATGCTGTTCGCCATGACCGTCGCCGTGACGCGCTTCCGCCGCACGCTCGATTGAGGCTAGTATGAGCGCAACTATTCATCGTCATTCCGGGGTGGTGCGAAGCACCGAACCTCAGATGCGCGATTGCGCATCGGGGAATCTCGAGATTCCGGGTTCGCTTCGCGCCCCGGAATGACAGGGTGAGGGAATGACGGAAGTCTTGGACAAGGACGGCGCGAAGGGCGGCACGACGGTCGCGACAGACTTCCATCACGCCCTGATGCGCGAGGTGATGACCACCGAGCTGCTCCGCATCAAGGTGCTGATCGGCACCACGATCCTGCTCGGCGTCATCAGCCTGCTGGTCTACTTCTTTGCCCCCGAGGCGGTCAGCCGCGTCTGGCACGGCAATCTCAGCCCGGTCTATGTGTTCTACGTCATCGTGCCGCTGATCGTATTCGAGCTCTGGGTGCACGGGGCGATCAGCTGGCACATGCGCAAGGGGCGCGACCTGCCGGTGATCCGGCGCTATATCGGCGTGCTGGTGGAGACGTCGCTGCCAACCGTCGTGCTGGCGCTGCATATCGACAGCATGGGCCGCCAGGAGGCGCTCGGCTTCGTGGCGCCGCTGATCTACTTCGTCTTCATCATTCTCTCGACGCTGCGGCTCGACTTCTGGCTCTCGACCTTCACCGGCTTCGTCGCGGCGACCGAGCTGTTCTATATGGCGGTCTTCTTCCACGCGGCCGATCGCGTCGAGGTCGATCCCAGCATCTACTATCACGCGGCGCGGAGCTCGATCATCCTGATCTGCGGCATGCTGGCCGGTGCGGTCGGCCTGCAGCTGCGGCGGCAGTTCGCAGCCAGCATCGCGGCCGCCACCGCGCGCGACCGCATCACCAATCTGTTCGGCCAGCACGTCTCGCCGCAAGTGGTCGAACGCCTGATGACCGAGGGCGCCGGCACCGGGAGCGATATCCGCCGCGTCGCGGTGATGTTCGTCGATTTCCGCAGCTTCACCGCGGGAGCGAGCACGCGCTCGCCCCAGGAGGTGGTCGACAGGCTCGACGGCGCGTTCGCGGTGCTGGTCGATATCCTCGATCGCCACGGCGGCATCGTGAACAAGTTCCTGGGCGACGGCTTCCTCGCGCTGTTCGGTGCGCCGTTCGAGGCCGGCGACGCCGCGCATCAGGCGGTCGCGGCCGCGCGCGAGATGCTGGCCGCCAATGAGCGCACCAACGCAACGTCGAGCTGGCCACTGCGGATCGGCATCGGCATCCATGTCGGCGAGGTCGTCGCCGGCAATATCGGCTCGCCGCGGCGCAAGGAGTACACCGTGATCGGCGACACCGTGAACTTCGCCGCCCGGCTCGAGGCGCTCAACAAGGAGCTCGGCACGCAATTCCTGATCTCGGCTGCCGTGCGTGATGCCCTGGGCGACGAGTGCAAGGACGCCGTCTCGCGCGGCGAGATCCCGGTGCGGGGCTACGAGCACCCGGTGGCAGTCTGGCAACTAGGGTAGGCTGCCGCATTCAGGTTTGAGGTATCAAGGTAGCGATTGACGCCGCGTCATATACTCATATAGATGACTAGATGAATTCAGTCCTCGACGACCGCCTGCCGCGCTACCAGCGTCTCCGCGACGATCTCGCGGCGCGCATCAATCGCAATGAATGGCGTCCGGGAGATCTGATCCCCTCGGAGGCCGAGCTCGGCGCGCATTACGGCGTCGCCATCGGCACCGTGCGCAAGGCGATCGATCAGTTCGTCAGCGACGGCGTGCTGGAGCGCCAACAAGGGCGTGGCACTTTCGTGCGCCGCGCGCGATTCAATTCCTCGCTGTTCCGCTTCTTCCGCTTCCAGTCCGAGAGCGGCGAGCGCCGCGTGCCGCAAAGCCGTATCGTGCGGCGCAAGGCGATGCCGGCGACGACGGCCGTTGCGTCGGCGCTGCGCATCGGCGTCGGCGAGCCCGTCATCAGCCTGTCGCGCCTGCGGCTGATCGACGACGTGCCGCTGCTCGCCGAGGAGATCTGGCTCGAGCGGTCGCGCTTCGAGGCGATCCTTGCGCTCGACACCGCTGAATTCGGCGATCTCCTGTATCCGCTCTACGAGGATCGCTGCGGCCAGGTCGTGGTCTCCGCCGATGAAATCCTCACCGTCGAGATCGCAACCGACATGCAATCGCGCCTGCTGCGGCTCGAAGCTAACGCGCCGCTGATCGTGATCGAGCGCCTCGCATTCGATCTGGAGCGGCGGCCGATCGAATGGCGCCGCTCGCGCGGGCCGGCGGATCGCTTCCGCTACCACGCCGAGATCAGATAGCGCGGCAAGCAAATAAAACAACACAAGACATTTCAGGGAGGAATGATGGCAAACTGGTACAGCGAATGCTCGCCGCTCGAACGGCGCACCTTCTGGGCAAGTTTCGGCGGTTGGGGCTTGGATGCGCTCGACGTCCAGATGTTCAGCCTCGCCATTCCGGCGCTGATCACCGCGTTCGGGATCAGCAAGGCCGATGCAGGTCTGCTCGGCTCGGTCACGCTGTTCTTCGGCGCATTCGGCGGCTGGCTCGGCGGCGCGCTCGGCGATCGCTTCGGGCGCGTGAAAGCGCTGCAGATCACGGTGGCGACCTTTGCGCTTGCAACTTTCGCTTCTGCGTTCGCGATGAACTATACCCAGCTGCTGGTGCTGAAGGCCGTTCAAGGTATCGGCTTCGGCGCCGAATGGGCGTGTGGCGCGGTGCTGATGGCCGAGATCATTCGCGCCGAGCATCGCGGCAAGGCGCTCGGCGCCGTGCAGAGCGCCTGGGCGGTCGGCTGGGGCGCGGCGGTGCTGCTCTCGGCCCTGGTGTTTACCTATGCGCCGGCCGACATCGCCTGGCGCATCCTGTTCGCCGTCGGCCTGATCCCGGCGCTCCTGATCCTCTATATCCGCCGCGGATTGAAGGAGCCGCCGCGTGCCGCATCGCGCGCGGCCGAGCCGCCGTTCTTCGCAACGCTCGCCGGCATCTTCCACCGCGACGTGCTGCGGTCGACCTTGATCGGCGGGCTGTTCGGCATCGGCGCCCATGGCGGCTATGCGGCGCTGACGACATTCCTGCCGACTTACTTGCGCGAAGTGCGACATCTCTCGGTGCTCGGCTCCAGCGCCTATCTCGCGGTCATCATCGTCGCGTTCTTCTGCGGCTGCGTGGCCTCGGGGATCATCAGCGACCGGATCGGGCGCCGCGCCAACGTGACGCTGTTCGCGGCCGCCTGCGTCGTGACGGTGCTGGTCTACATCTTCGCGCCGCTCTCCAATTCACAGATGCTGGTGCTGGGCTTCCCGCTCGGCTTCTTCTCGGCGGGCATTCCCGCCAGCATGGCGGCGCTGTTCAGCGAGCTCTATCCCGCCGGCGTGCGCGGTACCGGCGTCGGCTTCTGCTACAATTTCGGCCGCATCGTCTCCGCGGCGTTTCCCTTCCTGGTCGGCTATCTCAGCGATCACATCGGCCTTGGGGCTGCGATCGGGATCGACGCGGCGTTTGCCTATTCGCTGGTGCTGGTCGCGGTGCTGATGCTGCCGGAAACCCGCGGCAAGGTTTTCGAGCAGGCCACCGCTGCGCGCGCGTGATGATGAGGAATGATCATGACATCGTACGAACACGGGTTGACGCGGCGCCGGTTTGCCGCGGGGATGGTTGCCGCGTTGTCGGCGGGCGGCTTGGCGCGCAAAGTGAGGGCTGAGGTGCCGCAACCGGCGATCGATACCCACGCCCACGTCTTCCATCGCGGGCTGAAGCTCGCGCCGGGACGCCGCTATGCGCCCGACTACGACGCACCGCTCGCGCTCTATCTGCAGCAGCTCGACCAGAACGGCATCACCAACGGCGTGCTGGTGCAGCCGAGCTTTCTCGGCACCGACAATTCCTATCTGGTCGAATGCTTGAAGGCGACCAATGGCCGGCTGCGCGGCATCGCCGTGGTCGATCCCACGGTCGCGGCGGAGGAGCTCCGCGAACTCGATCGCGCCGGCGTCGCCGGCATCCGTCTCAATCTGGTCGGCCAGAAGCTGCCCGATCTGACGTCGGGCGAGTGGACGGCGCTGCTGGCGCAGATCCGGACGCTCGACTGGCAGGTCGAGATCCAGCGCAATGCGACGGACCTTGCGACGCTCGCGCCAACGCTGCTCGACCAGGGCGTGAAGGTCGTGCTCGATCACTTCGCCTTGCCCGATCCGAAGCTCGGCATCGACGATCCCGGCTTCCAGGCGGTGCTCAAGCTCGGCGCGACGCGCAATGTCTGGGTCAAGATTTCCGCGCCGTATCGCAATGGTCCCAACGGCGAGGCGTTCGCGAAGCAGGCCTATCCGCTGCTGCGCAATGCCTACGGCCTCGATCGGCTGCTGTGGGGCAGCGACTGGCCGCACACGCAATTCGAGTCGACGCAGAGCTACACGAAGAACCGCAAATTCCTCGACGAACTCGTCACCGATGCCGATGAGCGCGCACGCGTGCTCGCATCGCCGCGCGCGCTGTTTCGGTTCTAGCTCACGTGTGATTGTACCGAGTGCTCTGAATGGCTTCATTGCGGCTGTGCTACGATGACGCCATCGGTCGCGGATGACCGGAGCACAAGGACACGCACGATGCAGCGGCGCTATATCACCGTCGACGTTTTCACCGACCGCGCCTTCGGCGGCAACCCACTCGCCGTGGTGCTCGACGCCCAGGGGCTGTCGACCGCGCAGATGCAGGCGATCGCGACCGAGTTCAACTATTCCGAGACGACGTTCGTGCTGCCGCCGCAAGACAAGGCCAACGACGCCAACGTTCGCATCTTCACGGTGCGTTCGGAAATTCCGTTCGCCGGCCATCCCAATGTCGGCACCGCCTTCGTGCTGGCGAGCCAGGCGGTGAAGCCGCCCGAGCAGCTGAAATTCGAAGAGAAAGCCGGCCTCGTACCGGTCGCGATCCTGTCCGACGGCGGCAGGGTGGCCGGCGCCGAGTTGACCGCGCCGCAGGCCTTGCAGCGGACCAATGTGGTGAGTGCGGCGGATGCGGCTGCGTGCCTGTCGTTGTCGGCCGACGATGTGAAGACCGACCGGCATGCGCCGCAGGTCGTCTCGGTTGGCCTGCCGTTCCTGGTGGTGGAGATCGCGTCGCGCGAGGCACTGAAGCGTGCGCGGCCCGATGCCGCTGCGTTCGCGAGGGCGCTCGCGCAGATCGGCCGCGACGTCGTTTATTTCTACACCCGAGATGTGCCGGCGAGCGAGCAACCGCTCGACCTGCAGGCGCGCATGTTCCATCCCGGTGCGAGCGGGCTGTCCGAAGATCCCGCCACCGGCAGTGCGACCGCTGCCTGCGCGGCGCTGCTTGCCGATATCGATCCCGCGCGCGACGGCGAACTGCGGCTGCGGATCGGGCAGGGCGTCGATATGGGCCGGCCGAGCCTATTGCTGACGCGGGTCCGTAAGCAGGGCGGCGCGATCACCTCGGTGCATGTCGGCGGCGGCTGCGTGAAGATGATGGAGGGGACGTTGAATGTAGCAGGCGAGGGCGGCTAGAGCTGCGGCGCGGCCAAATTCTCGATCTTGACGCCGTCGCGCTCTTCGATGATTTCGGCGATCCAGCGCCGGTGGCAGTGCTCGTGGTCGCGCTCGTAGCAGAGGATGCAGACCGGGCCGGACTTCTTCACCAGCGCCGACAGCTCGTCGAGCTCCTCCTTGGCCTGCACCGTCTTGAGGTGCGCCGAATAGATCCTGTGCAGCAGCGCATATTGTCCGCTGCGCGCCGCCTCGCGCCCGCCCTTCGGCGTACCGAGGCCGCGGAGGTGGACGTAGCCGATGCCGCGCTCGTCGAGGCCGGCGGCGAGCTGGGTCTTGGAGAAGCCGGGACGGCGCGAGGAGGCGATGGCGCGGACGTCGACCAGCAGCTTTACGCCGGCGTGCTGGAGCTCGTCGAGCACGGCTTTCGACGGCGTCTGCTCGTAGCCGATGGTGAACAGCCGTTTTGCCTTCGCCATCGCTGCTCGCTCACTTCACCCGTTCGATCAATTCCATCGCGCCTGCGGGCGCGCGGATCTTGCCCTCGTGGATCACGTAGGCGAACACGTCGCGCGGCGCCTTCTTCGGCGCTGTTTTGTCGACCTTCGGCAAGTCGTCCGGCTCGCCGCCGCTGGCCCAGTCCTGAAACCGCTTGGCCCAGGCGTCGAGCTGCTTCGGCGGATAGCAAGTCTTCAGTTCGTCATCGCCCTTCTGCAGCCGGGCATAGACGAAGTCGCTGGCGACGTCGGCGATCGCCGGATATTTGCCGTGCTCGGCAAACACCACCGGCACCTCGTGCTCGCGAATGAGCGCAATGAACTCGGGCACGCAAAAGCTGTCGTGACGCACTTCGACCACATGGCGCAGCGCGCGGCCATCGAGCTTGCGCGGCAGCAATTCGAGGAACTTGCCGAAATCGGCGCCGTCGAACTTCTTGGTCGGCGCGAACTGCCAGAGCACCGGGCCGAGCCGGTCCCTCAATTCCAGCACGCCCGAATCATAGAACCGCTTCACCGAATCGCCGGCCTCGGCGAGCACGCGGCGGTTGGTGGCGAAGCGCGGCCCCTTCAGCGAGAAGATGAAGCCGTCGGGCACTTCGCTGGCCCATTTGCGAAAGCTCTCCGGCTTCTGCGAGCCGTAATAGGTGCCGTTGATCTCGATCGAGGTCAGCTTCGAGGCGGCGTAGGACAGCTCCTTCGATTGCGTGAGCTTCTCGGGATAGAACACTCCGCGCCACGGCTCGAAGGTCCAGCCGCCGATGCCGATATAGATGTTGCCTGCGTCCGTCTTGGTCGTCTTGGCGTCTGTCTTGGTTGCCTTGGTGGGAGCTTTGGCCACGACTGCACTCATCGTGAGGGAGGGAACAGGGGTCGAGAGTAGTCAAAATAATCGTGATTGGCCAGTTTGCCAGATCGGCGGGGGGATGCTTATCGTCGTTGTCGCTCTTCGCTACGATGCGCCAAAATGGAGAACAACATATGCGCATGCTGGTTGCGGCCGCCCTCCTGATCATGTCCTCCGCTGCGATATCGTTCGCTGCAATGGCCGACGAGGTCGACGATGCGCACAAGCTCGCGATCACCGGCCGCGACGCTTACCGGAATTGTCTCGCCCGCGAATATCCCCGCGACAGCAACAAGGCGCTGTCCGACCAGGAGTTCACCTCGCTGATCGCCAATGTCTGTCCCTCGGAGCGGCAGAACTTCCGGGTGTCGCTGATCGACTTCCTGTCGCTGCAATTTCCGAAGCAAGATGCCGACGCGAATCTGACCACCGCCAACCGCGCGATCGAGCTGGCGCAGAAGGACATCGTGACCGCCTTCACCCGGCGCAAGGCCGCCGCGAAATAGGTTCCCAAATCCTGTTGCGGTCGGCCGATTTTTGATATCAATCCGCGTAGGCGAGGGGATCATCGGCATGCGCTCACAATCGACGGCAGGGTTCTTGGGCGCATTGGTCGCAGCCATCGCGCTGGCGGCAGCGTTCATCTACGGGCCGTCGCCCAGCCAGCTCCGTAACCCGACCCAGCCCGCAGCGGCACCGCAGGCGGCGCCCGCCGCCGAGGCCGCGCCGGCAGCCCCCGTGCCGCGCGGCCCGGTGATCCGGGAAGTCCCGAACAACTAGCGCCAGGACGCCCGCCAGACTGCCCCTTGCGAACCGCATGGCGGCTTCCTATCTGGATCATAACGGCGACGTTGCAGCTTAAGGGCTCCGGCGCTGGGACGACCACGACAATGTCGGCTGCGCCGGATGTACGCGCGCCCCTTGTTCGTGGTCGTTGGCATTTTCAGGGGTATTTTGCCCCGTTTTCCCGCTTCCCGAGACCGCGATTCGGCCGGCCCGCCTTGGCAGCGGGGGAGGCTGCGGCTATACGCTGGCGCTCATGAACGAAGCCATCAAGCCGAGCCCCGAAACCGCATTGCCGGCAGCAAGTCTGCCGCAGCTTTCGGTGGTCGTCCCAACCTTCAACGAACGCGACAATGTCACGGTGCTGTACCGCCGGCTCGACGCGACCCTGAAGGACGTGTCCTGGGAAGTCATCTTCGTCGATGACAATTCGCCCGACGGAACCTGGGACGTGGTGCGCGCGCTGGCGCGGAAGGATTCCC
Organism: Bradyrhizobium sp. CER78; assembly: GCF_029846235.1. Taxonomy (GTDB): domain Bacteria; phylum Pseudomonadota; class Alphaproteobacteria; order Rhizobiales; family Xanthobacteraceae; genus Bradyrhizobium. The sequence continues at coordinate 96,098 of NZ_JARVWP010000002.1, read as the reverse complement.
GTGTGCGCTGCATCCGCCGAATCGGCCGGCGCGGCCTGTCCGGCGCCTGCATCGAGGGCATCCTGGCCTCGAGCGCACCCTATGCCGCCGTCATGGACGCCGACCTGCAGCACGACGAGACCCAGCTCCCGAAGATGCTGGGACTGCTGCAGAGCGGCGAGGCCGAGCTCGTGGTCGGCAGCCGCTACATCGAGGGCTACAAGGCCGACGGCTTCAACAAGCAGCGCGCCGGCGCCAGCGCCTTCGCCACCGAGATCGCGCGCCGCGCGCTGAAGGTCGAGGTCGCCGATCCGATGAGCGGCTTCTTCATGATCCGACGCGACCGTTTCGAGCAGCTCGCGCCGCAGCTCTCGACCCAGGGCTTCAAGATCCTGCTCGACGTCGTGGCGACGGCGGAAGGCAAGCTGCGCACGGTCGAGATTCCCTACACATTCGGCGCCCGCCAGCATGGCGAGAGCAAGCTCGATTCGATGGTCGCGCTCGACTTCCTTGGCCTCGTGCTGGCGAAGCTGACCAACGACCTGATCTCGCTGCGCTTCATTCTGTTCGCAGCGGTCGGCGGGCTCGGCCTGCTGGTGCATCTCAGCGTGCTGTTCATCGCACTGGAGCTGTTCAAGGCGCCATTCCCGGAGGCGCAGGCCACCGGCGCGATCGTCGCCATGACCAGCAACTTCATCCTCAACAATTTCCTGACCTACCGCGACCAGCGGCTGAAGGGCTTTGGCATCCTGCGCGGCCTGCTGCTGTTCTATCTGGTCTGCAGTGTCGGCCTGCTGGCCAATGTCGGCGTCGCGTTCTCGGTCTACGACCAGGAGCCGATCTGGTGGCTTGCGGGCGCGGCCGGCGCGCTGATGGGCGTGGTGTGGAACTACGCGATGTCCGGGCTGTTCGTCTGGCGCAAGCGATGACGGCGGCATGAACGCGAACGAGGCGCGGCTGGCCCGGAACACCGCGCTTGCGGTGTGCGCGCTGGTCGGGTTGCGGCTGGCCGCCGCCGCATGGACGCCGCTGACTTTCGACGAAGCCTATTACTGGATGTGGTCGAAGTCGCTCGCCGGCGGCTATTACGACCATCCGCCGATGGTGGCGGTGGTGATCCGGCTCGGCACCATGATCGCGGGCGATACGCCGTTCGGCGTGCGGCTGGTGTCGATCCTGCTCGCATTGCCGATGAGCTGGGCGATCTACCGGGCGGCCGAGATCCTGTTCGGCGGCCAGCGCATCGCCGCCAGCGCGACGATCCTGCTCAACGTCACGCTGATGGCCGCTGCCGGCACCTTGATCGTGACGCCCGATGCGCCGCTGCTGGTTGCGTCCAGCTTCCTGCTGTACGCGCTCGCGAAGATGCTGGAGAGCGGCCGCGGCGCCTGGTGGCTAACGGTTGGCGCCAGCGCCGGCCTGGCGCTGCTGTCGAAATACACCGCGCTGTTCTTCGGTCCCGCGATCCTTATCTGGCTTGCAAGCGTGCCGCAGCTGCGGCGCTGGTTTCTCTCGCCCTGGCTGTATCTCGGCGGCCTGGTCGCGGCCGGCCTGTTTGCGCCGGTCATTCTCTGGAATGCCGATCACCACTGGGTGTCGTTCATCAAGCAGATGGGCCGCGCCCGGATCGAGGACTTCCGGCCGACCTACATCGCCGAGTTGATCCCGACCCAGTTTGCGTTCGCGACGCCGCTGGTCTTCATCCTCGGCGTGATGGGCCTCTACGCGCTCTACCGGCGCCGCGCCGGCGCGATGCCCGCGCGCGTGCTGATCAACAGCATGTTCTGGACCATCGTGGTCTACTTCACCTGGCACGCACTGCATGCGCGGGTCGAGGCCAACTGGTTCGCGCCGGTCTATCCGGCCTTCGCGGTGGCGGCCGCGGTCGCGGCGATCCAGGTGCAGTGGGCGCCGCGCGAGCAGCGCACGATCGATTTCTGCCGCCGCTGGGCCGCGCCCACGGGCGTCGTGCTGTTCGCGCTGCTGATCGTGCAGGCCAACACCGGCATGCTCTCGGCTTACCGCCGCGACGCGACCGTGCGCAGCGTCGGCGTCGGCTGGCAGGAACTCGCTGATAAGATCGAGGCGGCGCGCGTGCGGTCCGGCGCGAGCTGCGTGCTGGCGCCGGACTACGGCACCACCGGCTGGCTTGCCTTCTATCTCCCCAAGGGCACCTGCGTCGCACAGCAGGGCCAGCGCATTCGCTGGGTCAACATGTCAGAGCCGAGCCCGGCGCAGCTGTCCGGCAAGCTGTTGTACGTGCATGAGGTCGAGCAGGAGATCCCGGCCGCGGTGCGCGACAATTTCGCCCATGTCAAAACGGTAGGCGAGGCCAGGCGCATGCGCGGGCCGCTGGTGATCGAGACCTACGCGCTCGATCTGCTGGAGGGTGCAAAGGGCGACGTCCTGGACCATTCGCCGCCGCCGGAACTGCAATAAGATCGTTGCCGTTGAGTGTCGGATCATCCGGGGCCGGCTCGTCTTCCAGGGAGCCCGTCAACCACGCGAGGTTCCAACCATGACCAGTTCCGTCCTCAAGCCCGCCGCCGAGCTCGCCAGCACCAACACCAGGCGCTTTCCCAATGAGAGCGCGGAGTATCGTCGCGCGCGCCAGGCGCTGCTCGTCGAGGAGATCGAGCTGCGCCGGCACATCGCGCGCGTCGCCGAGCTGCGTCGCGCGTTGCCGCCCGGCGGCGAGGTGACCAAGGCCTACGAGTTCATCGGCGAGTCTGGCGCCGCGTCGCTCGCCGATCTCTTCGGCAGCAAGCAGACACTCATCGTCTACAGCTACATGTTCGGCCCGCAACGCGAGAAGCCGTGCCCGATGTGCACGTCGTTCATGGGCACGTGGGAGGAGAAGCTGCCCGATATCGAGCAGCGCGTGTCGCTGGTTTTCGTGGCGCGCTCGCCGATCGCGCGATTGATCGAGGCGAAGCGGGCGCGCGGCTGGACACGTCACAAGGTCTATTCGGATCCGTCGGGTGACTACACGCGCGACTATGTCAGCAAGGATGACAGCGATTTGCCCGGCTACAACGTCTTCACGCGCCACGACGGCACGATCCGGCATTTCTGGGCTGGCGAAATGGGGGCGGGCACGATGGACCCCGGCCAGGACCCGCGCGGTGCGCCGGACATGGATCCGCTCTGGACTTTGCTCGACACCACGCGCGAGGGGCGCGGCGCGGACTGGTATCCGAAGCTCAGCTATTGAGGGATGGTTTTTGCCCGATCCCCGCGCAATTACGGGGCGATCGGGAAGGAAATTCTCCCTAGGATTTATCTCGGCATGCGGCGACAGAGCCGCATGCCGGAATGTCCCACCATGGGACAGAAAAGCCGTTTTGGCGGTCCAATATCATCTTAAAAAAGCCCTACGCCACAGGCACTTCCCGCGTTGCAGGGGATCGCATCCGGTTAAGTCGCATTTAACTAAAAGTCGCCTTAATGGCCGTCTGTGCCCCCGCGCGACGTTGAGCCGAACACCGTTCGACCACGCGTCGAGTGAGGGACAAAGGTGGACCTGTTTTGAGCGCCGGGCGTATGGGTACGAGTGCGAGTGCGTATGTTCTTGGGGCGCCAAGCCGCAAGAAATCCTCCCGAAAAATCCTCCCACAGCATTTCCTCGGCAGCGCCGCGGTGGCGGGGCTGGTGCTTGGCTGCGCCTGGACCGTCTACGCCAACATCTTTGCGGCGGGCGTCTATCCGTCGGTCGGCAGTGCATCGTTCGATGCGCCGGTGGTGAAGCGGCCCGTCGCGGTCGCCGCACGGCCGGCCCCCGCGTTCAACGAGGTGTTCGCGTCCCTGACGCCGGCGCCGGTGGCCCCCGCCAAGAGCGAGGTTGCCAAGAGCGAGGTTGCGAAGTCGGAAGCCTCGGCACCACCACTTATGTTTAACGATCGGTTTGCGGCGGCATCGCCCGAGGGCGTGGCGTCCAGCGTCGTGGCCGACGCCGCAACGCAGATCGACCCGATCAAGCAGGCCGCTGCGCCCAAGGTCTCCGAAGCGGCGAGGGCGGTCGCCAGCGCGGAGCTCGCCGAAACATCGAAGCCGCTGCCGGCGCCGAAATCGGTCGAGACCGCCAAGAAGCAAGCCGCCGCCAATCTGAAGGTGGCGCTGAACGATCCCGCCGCCAATGTGCAGCCCAAGGCGGCTGAGAAGGCAGCTGAGAAGGCTTCCGAGCCGAAGCCGGCCGAGATCAAGCAAGCCGTGAAATCCAGCGGCGTTCGCGACATGGCTGCGCGCGCCAAGGCCGCGGTGATGTCGATCGCATCGAGCGAGCGGCAGACCATGGTCGAGAAGCTGTGGGGCAAGCGCGAGTCGAGCGGCGGGCTGCTGTCGTTTGCCTCCGCCGATGCCAACGTCACCGGCAGCATTCCCTCGACGCTGGACCAGAACCCGATGCTCGGCGGCTCGCCGCCCTATGACCGCCAGACCGCGGTGTACGACATCTCGGCCAAGACCGTGTACCTGCCCGACGGCACGCGCCTCGAGGCGCATTCGGGTCTCGGCTCGAGGCTCGACGATCCGAGGTCCTCGCACATGAAGATGGTGGGCGTGACGCCGCCGCACATTTACGAGCTCAAGCCGCGCGAAGCACTGTTCCACGGCGTGCCGGCATTGCGCCTCAATCCGATCGGCGGCGAAGGCAAGATCTTCAACCGCGATGGTCTGCTCGCGCACACCTTCATGCTCGGTCCGAACGGCGACTCCAACGGCTGCGTCTCGTTCAAGGATTATTACGCGTTCCTCGACGCCTACCGCAACAAAGGCATCCGCCGCCTCGCGGTGCTCGCGCGGATTCAATAGCCTTCAGCTCCCGGAGGGGCGTCGCCCGACGCCCGCGAGCTGCGCGACGAAGTCCAGGTTCCTGTCCGAAGGTCGGTGTGCCGTTCCCTTGAAGGGCTGCGGAGGTCGCTATATCCTGCGATATACAAGGGTGCCAGGGCTAACAGCGCCGCGCTCCCGAGGGTCACAGAACCCGCGGAGCAGGGGAGGAAAGCATGAGCCGGTCGCCGGGCGTCATGCACACGGACAAGGTTCTCGACGTGCTTGCCGGAGGCGGAGCGCCATCCGACCTGTCGGCGTCGTGGCGCCGGTCCGGCCATCTGCATGCGCTCGATCCGGCGAGCCGCCTGCCGTCGCATCGGCTCGGCCAGGCCGAAATCGCCGCTGCACAGCAGCGGCTCGGTGAATTCCTGAAAGTCGCCCAGAGCACGCTCGACCGGCTGTTTCTCGCGGTGGGCGGTGTCGGCTGCTCGGTGCTGCTCGCGGACCGCGACGGTGTCGTCGTCGACCGGCGCGGCGCGGGCGCCGATGACGCGACGTTCAACGCCTGGGGGCTCTGGACCGGCGCGGTCTGGAGCGAGAAGTACGAGGGGACCAACGGCATCGGTACCTGCATCGTCGAGAAGCGTCCGCTGTCGATCGACCGCGAGCAGCATTTCTTCACCCGCAATTCCGCGCTGTTCTGCACCACCGCGCCGATCTTCGACGAGCATGGCGAGCTAGCCGCAGCCCTCGACGTCTCCTCCTGCAGGGCGGATTTGACCGACGGATTCTCCCGCCTGATCGCGACCACGGTCACCGACGCCGCACGCGCGATCGAGGCCGAGAATTTTCGCCGGGCATTTCCCGATGCACGGATTCTGCTCACGCCGCGAAGCGAGCGCGCCGTCAATTCGCTGCTGGCGGTCGATCGCGACGACCTCGTGATCGGCGCAACGCGGGCTGCGCGCCGCGCGCTCGGCCTCAATGCGGCATCGCTGGCGCGGCCGTTGCCGGCGGCCGATCTGATCGGGGAGACCCGTGACGATGGCGGCCTGGTTGCCGCGGAGCGTGCAGCGCTGCAACGTGCGCTGGCGCGCGCCGGAGGCAACGTGTCGAAGGCCGCCAAGGATCTCGACATGTCGCGCGCGACGTTGCACCGCAAGCTGAAGCAGCTCGGCTTGCGCCGCTAGGGCATTTCCCTGGGGCGCAAGCCTGCACCAATTTGCGGCGCACTCTGTCTCAGATTTGCGACAGTTCCCCCGCGGCCGTTGGGGCCGGCCCCTGTTCTGTCTTCTCGATTTGGCCGAGCGTCCCGGCCAACGCCGTGTGCATCGGCGTGCCAACGGAGGAACACATGAACAAGGTTGACATGCAGTCCGTGCTCAAGGCGCCGTTTGCCCAGCGCTACGGCAATTTCATTGGCGGCGAGTGGCGCGAACCCCATTCTGGAAGGTACTTCGACAATGTATCTCCGGTGACGGGGCTTCCGACCTGCGAGATCCCGCGCTCGGACGCCGCTGACATCGAGGCCGCGCTCGATGCCGCACATGCCGCCAAGGACGCTTGGGGCAAGACCAGCGTCGCCGAGCGCTCGCTGATCCTCAACAGGATCGCCGACCGAATGGAGGCTAATCTCGAAAAGCTTGCGACCGCCGAGACCTGGGACAATGGCAAGCCGATCCGCGAGACCATGGCCGCCGACATGCCGCTCGCGATCGACCACTTCCGCTATTTCGCTAGCGCGATCCGCGGGCAGGAAGGCGCGATCTCCGAGATCGACCACGACACCGTCGCCTATCATTTCCACGAGCCGCTCGGCGTGGTCGGGCAGATCATCCCGTGGAATTTCCCGATCCTGATGGCGGTCTGGAAGCTCGCGCCGGCGCTCGCCGCCGGCAACTGCGTCGTGCTCAAGCCGGCCGAGCAGACCCCGGCCTCGATCATGACCTTGCTCGAACTGATCGGCGATCTCTTGCCCAAGGGTGTGCTGAACGTCGTCAACGGCTTCGGCCTCGAGGCCGGCAAGCCGCTGGCGTCATCGAACCGGATCGCCAAGATCGCCTTCACCGGCGAGACCACGACCGGCCGGCTGATCATGCAATACGCCTCGCAGAACCTGATCCCGGTGACGCTCGAGCTCGGCGGTAAGTCGCCGAACATCTTCTTCAAGGACGTCTGCGCGGAGGATGATGATTTCTTCGACAAGGCGATCGAAGGTTTTGTGATGTTCGCGCTCAACCAGGGCGAGGTCTGCACCTGCCCGAGCCGGGCGCTGATCCACGAATCGATCTACGACCGCTTCATGGAGCGCGCGCTGAAGCGCGTGGCGGCGATCACCCAGGGCAGCCCGCTCGACCCGACCACCATGATTGGCGCGCAGGCCTCCTCGGAGCAGCTCGAGAAGATCCTCTCCTATATCGACATCGGCAAGAAGGAGGGCGCCAAGGTGCTGGCCGGCGGCGAGCGCAACAATCTCGGCGGCGGCCTGTCGGGCGGCTATTACGTCAAGCCGACCGTGTTCGAGGGCAACAACAAGATGCGCGTGTTTCAGGAAGAGATCTTCGGGCCCGTGGTGTCGGTCACGACCTTCAAGACGGATGAGGAGGCGCTGTCGATCGCCAACGACACGCTCTATGGCCTTGGCGCGGGCGTCTGGAGCCGCGATGCCAATCGCTGCTATCGGTTCGGCCGCGCCATCCAGGCCGGCCGGGTCTGGACCAATTGCTATCATGCCTACCCGGCGCATGCGGCGTTCGGCGGCTACAAGCAATCGGGCGTCGGCCGCGAGAACCACAAGATGATGCTCGACCATTACCAGCAGACCAAGAACGTGCTGGTGAGCTACAGCGCGAAGAAGCTCGGCTTCTTCTGAGGGCTCTGCCCTTCTCGGGGCGGGGCAAACGACAGGCTTCGGCGGGATGTCCCGCCGGAGCCTCCATCACGGAGGCCGAGATGGCTGACAAGGTGACCGCGACGCCGTCCGCGCTGGAGCTGATCGCCGAGATCGTCGCTGATCATGGGCCGGTGCTGTTTCACCAGTCCGGCGGCTGCTGCGACGGTTCGTCGCCGATGTGCTATCCGATAGGCGAATTCCTGATCAGCGATCACGACGTCAAGCTCGGCGAGATCGGCGGCGCGCCGTTCTACATCAGCGGCGCGCAATACGACGTCTGGAAGCACACCGACCTGATCATCGACGTCGTTCCCGGCCGCGGCGGCATGTTCTCGCTCGACAATGGGCGCGAACGCCGGTTCCTGACCCGGTCCGAGATCTGCGCGCTGCCGCCGCGCGAGGCGGAATAGGGCGATCGAGCGTGGAATTCTAACCGACAGGATCGATCGGCGTGGTCAGGCCAAGGCGCGCTTCGATCGCTTCAGCGGCTTCGAGGCACTGGTCCTCGCGGAAGCGCCGGCCAGTGACGAGCACCCCGATGGGCAGCCCGGTGACGCTATCCCGTCCGGCCGGGACGCAGGCCGATGGTAGCCCGAGCAGGTTCGCTGGCACGACCGGACGCATCAGTTCCTTGGCCACGGCTGCACCGGCGGCAGTCGCCGAATCGACGCTATGCTCGAACGGCAATTGCGTCCAGGTTGGTGACAGCAGCAGCGGCCGCTCCGCCATGAAGCTCGACCAGGCGCGCGCGATGGCGTGCCGCTCCACCATCAGATTGGACCAGGCCGTGGTGTCGGCCAGTTGCGGGATCAGCGCCTGGAAACTCTGCAGGAACATCATCGCATCCGGGCCCATCATCTGCGACAACGGATCGAGGACGGACGTGAAGTCGCCCATGATAAGGCGCGCCCAGCAGTCGATCGCCTGCTCGTAGCGTGGCGGGGCGATTTCTTCGACGGCATATCCGGCATCAGCCAGGGCCGCCGCGGCGCGGCGGACGGTCGCTGCAATGACCGGATCGATGCCGCCCCCCGGTGGCTCGGGCAGAGCGGCCACGCGCAACGGTCGAGCCGCGGCCGGCCCCGCAAAGGGCGCATCGATCGACCACGGATCGCGCGGGTGCACTCCCATCAAGACTCGCAATGCAAGCCGCACGTCAGCGACCCGACGCGCCATCGGTCCCTGAACATTCATCAACTGCACCGCAAGCAGGCTTCCCTCGGCCGGACCACACTCTGCATCGGGAACACGCCCGGCAGACGGTCGGATCGAAGCGATGCCGCAGGCATTGGCCGGATTGCGCAGCGATCCGCCGATGTCGTTGCCGAGGCCGATCGGGGTCATGCCGCTGGCGAGCGCCACCGCGTCGCCTACGCTCGAGCCGCCGGCGGTGCGATCCGGATGCCAGGGATTGCGCGTCAGCCCGTGCAGCGAACTGACGGTGTGGATGCGCAGCGCCATGTCCGGCAGGTTGGTTCTGCCGATCGGGATCGCGCCGGCGGCACGCATCCGCTCGACAACGGGCGCGTCCATCGGCACCACGGCTTGCGCCAGAGCCGGTACACCCCAGGTGGTTGGCAGGCCCGCCATATCGATGTTCTCTTTGACAGTGAAGGGAACGCCATGCAGTGGACCGATCGCCTCGCCGGCGGCCAGCCGCCGGTCGGCCAGTTCGGCCGCCGCTCGGGCTTCATCGGCGAGGACATGGACCACCGCATTCAAGGCTGGATTGACCGCATCGATGCGCGCCAGGTGCGCGTTTACGACCTCCGCCGAGCTCAATTGCCGTTCCGCAATGCGGTGCGCAAGTTCGGTTGCAGGCAGTTGCCAGATCTCGCTCATCGCTCACTCCCATGTGCCGGGCCTGTGACGGCTTCGCATTTGTTTGGTCGGCCGAGCGGCGGGATCATGGATGACCGAGACCGCCACGGCGCCGATAGCATGCATCAAATCTTGCATCGCTGGAACTGACCAGTCGATTGTTGCTATACTGCGGCGACCAAATCACCGGTCGAAAACGCAATGCATCCTGCTCCGCCCATCGAAACCCCACCGCCGATCACGACCGAGGCGTTCGTCGAAGCCGGCGCGGCGGTTGCCCGCCTCGAAGAGATTTACGAGCGCAACACCGGGTTTCTGCGCAATCGCTTCGAGGCCTATGTCAACGGCGTGCCGTTCACGACGCGGGTGCGCGCGCATTATCCGTTCGTCCGCATCACGACCTCGTCGCATGCGCGGCTGGATTCGCGGCTCGCCTACGGCTTTGTCGCGGGACCCGGCATCCATGAGACCAGCATCACGCGGCCGGATATTTTCCGGACCTATCTCACCGAGCAGATCGGGCTGCTGATGAAGAACCATGGCGTGGCGGTCGAAATCGGCGAGTCCAGCGAGCCGATCCCGATCCATTTCGCTTACCGGCGCGACATCAATATCGAGGCGGCGCTGACCATCGCCGACAGCTCGGCGTTCACAAGGTCGCTGCGCGACATCTTCGATACGCCGGATCTCGCCGCGATGGACGATGCGATCGCCGACGGCACGTTCGAGCTGACGCCGGGCACGCCCGAGCCGCTGGCGCTGTTCCGCGCCGCGCGGGTCGATTACTCGCTGCGCCGGCTCTATCACTACACCGGCACCGACCCGGAGCATTTCCAGAATTTCGTGATCTTCACCAACTACCAGTTCTATGTCGACGCCTTCGCGCAATCGAGCCTGCAGCGGCTCGCGGCCGGCGAGGAAGGGATCGAGGCGTTCGTCGCGCCCGGCAATCTGATCACGCGTAGCGCGCGGCTCGGCGGCGGCACCACGGGGACGGCATCGGACCGCGTGCCGCAGATGCCGGCCTTCCATCTCGTCGAGCCCGGCTATCGCGGCATCACCCTGATCAATATCGGGATCGGACCGTCCAATGCGCGCAACATCACAGATCACGTCGCGGTGCTGCGGCCGCATGCCTGGCTGATGATCGGGCATTGCGCGGGCCTGCGCAACACGCAGCGGCTCGGTGATTACGTGCTCGCCCATGGCTATGTCCGCGAGGATCATGTGCTCGATCACGAGCTGCCGCTCTGGGTGCCGATCCCGGCGCTCGCGGAGATGCAGGTCGCGCTCGAGGAGGCCGTCGGCGAGGTCACCGGGCTCTCCGGCTTCGAGCTGAAGCGGCTGATGCGCACCGGCACGGTCGCGAGCGTCGACAACCGCAACTGGGAGATCAGCGGGCCGCAGGTGATCCGGCGGATGTCGCAATCGCGCGCCATCGCGCTCGATATGGAATCGGCGACGATCGCCGCCAACGGCTATCGCTTCCGCGTGCCTTACGGCACGCTGCTGTGCGTCTCCGACAAGCCGCTGCATGGCGAGATCAAGCTGGCGGGCATGGCGAGCGAGTTCTATCGCCAGCGCGTCGGCCAGCATCTTCAGATCGGGTTGAAGGCGCTGGAGCGGCTCAAGCAGCAGGAATCCGAGCGGCTGCATTCGCGCAAGCTGCGCAGCTTCGCGGAGGTCGCGTTTCAGTAGAGCATGATCCGGAAAAGTGCGAAGCGGTTTTCCGAAAAGATCATGCTTAAGCAACAAGCTGGAGCGACGCTCGCCTCGCTCACGCTGCGAGCGATTTCCACAATTGCATCTCGATGCCGACCGCAGCCTTGACCTGCGGCCGCGCCTGGATGCGTGAGAGATAGGCCGCCAGTGGCGGCCATTGCGCGACGTCGATAGCGGCGGCGCGGAGCAACAGCAGGGCCCAGGCGAGGTGCGCGTCGGCAACTGTGAAGCGGTCCCCGACCAGGAATTCGCGGTGCGTCAGATGCGCCGAGGGCACCGACAAGGTCTGTCCGATCCTGGCGCGCGGCTTGGCAAGCGATGCGTCGTCCTTGTACCAGAAGGTCGGGAACAGGAATCCCTTGTGGATCTCGGTGCCGATGAAGCTCAGCCATTCCTGCAACCGATAGCGGTCCGGATCGCCCGGCGGCGGCGCGAGGCCGAGTTCGGGCTTGAGGTCGGCGATATATTGCAGCACTGCGGCGCTCTCCGTCAGCCGCTCGCCGTTCTCAAGCACCAGCACGGGCACCGCGCCCTTCGGCGCGACCGCGCGGAAGTCGCCGTCGTCCTCGACCACCTTCTTGGTCCAGAGCTGGACCATGTGATAGCGCGCGTCGATCCCGGCCTCCATCAGCGCGATGCGGCTGGCGAGCGAGCAGGCCATCGGCGAGAAATAGAGCTCAAGCATGATGGCGGTCTCAGGCGAGGGCGTTGCCGCGGGCGATGATCGCGAAGCGGTCGGACAGTTCGGCGAGTGCGACGTCGTGAATGAGCCTTGCCGCAATCGTGCCGCCCTTGCCATCCGGCAGGTCGCGGGTGGCGCAGCTCTCAGCGTCGATGGTGGTGCGGAAGCCGAGATCGAGCGCTGCGCGCGCGGTCGAGCTGACGCACATATGGGTCATGAAGCCGGCGAGCACCAGCTCCTTGCGGCCGGTCGCGGCAAGCTGCGCATTGAGGTCGGTGCCGGCAAATGCGTTCGGCAGTTGCTTCTCGATCACGATCTCGCCGGGCCGCGGTGCCAGTGGCGCGACAATCGCGCCGCGCTCCGCGCTGCGATCGAACAGGCTTCCCGGCGCTCCCTTGTGCGCGATGTGGATGATCTTGGCGCCGCTCTCCCGCGCGCGAGCGAGCAATGCGGCGGCGCGCGCGATCGCGGGGCCGGCATCAGGCAAAGCGAGGGGACCGGCGAGATATTCGTTCTGGATGTCGATCAGCACCAGGCAGGCATCGCCGAGGCGGGGCGGGGTGAGATCGATACCGGCAAGCTGCATCAAGGTTTTGGCTGCGGTCATGGTCCTGATATCTCCACCGGGTTGGCTCCGAAAATATAGCCGCGGGTCGGCCTGCCGATATGCAGGGATATTGCAGCCGATGGCTGCATTGTTGCAGGAGGCCCGGGCACCATGTAGCCTGCCGCCATGAACTGGGACGACCTTCGCATCATCGCGGCCGTCAGGGACGAGGGCACCTATGCCGGCGCCAGCGCGCGGCTGCGCATCGACGAGACCACGGTCGGCCGCCGCCTGGCGCGGATCGAACGCGCGCTCGGCCTGCGGCTGTTCGAGGCCGCCGACGGCGTCCGCAAGCCGACCCGGCAGTGCGACGTGGTGCTCGCGCACATCCAGGCGATGGCGGCGCATGCCGAGGAGATCGGCCGGATCGGCGAAAGCCTGCCGGGCCCGGTCGGCCGGCTGCGCGTCGCCTCCACCAACGCGATCGCGGAAGAGGTGCTGGCGCCGCGCACCGGCGCATTGCTGCGCGCCAATCCGGGCCTCACGCTGCAATTCCTGACGTCGAGCGACAACGTTAAATTCTCTCGCTGGGAGGCCGATCTTGCGATCCGCCTGCGCAAGCCCGACAAGGGCGATTTCGCGATCTCGAAGCTCGGCGAGGTCAGGCTGTATTTCTTCGAGCCGGCCGCGACGGCGGCGGCAGAAGCGGTGACCTGCGCGTATCCCGATGAACTCGGAGCGATTCCGGAAATGCAGTTCCTGCGCGCGAAGCGGCTTCGTGCGCGCTGCGTGACCGACAATGTCCGCATCATCCACAAGATCATCCAGTCGTATCAGGCGGTCGGCGTGCTGCCGGAGCATAGTTGCGCGGACCTTTTGACCGATCGTCGCCTGCGCGCCACGCTGCTGCCGAAACGGCGCGACGTCTGGCTGTTGGTGCAAAGCCATCTCAAGCGCGACGCGGCGACGCGCGTTACCATCGACTGGCTGCGCGCCTGCTTCCAGGACGTCGCGCGCGGCGGGTGAGGTGGAGGAACGACGGAGCGTGTTGCGGCGGTCGCGCCACAGCGATGCGGCGCTCGTGCGCGCGCGCATCATCAAGGAACTCATCGACGCGACGGAGCAATCCCGGCAATAATGGTTGGATCCTGCGCTCTTCCGCGCCCAGGGTGAGCCGCTGTCGCGTCGCTGACACGTTGGAGGAGCAGGCTCAGATACCAAGCGCGGCGTTTGCCACGCCTGAAAATTGGAACACTTGAGTTCCCGAAGTTCTACGGTGCGGCGATGCGCATTTTAGCTATTGCGTCCGGCGGCGCATTTGCATCTAACTCTTAGGACGCTTCCGCAGAGAATGCCGCCTTGCGGTCAAGCGCTTGCAATTTGTTTTTGAGCCTGTGCTTGAGTGAGTTTGCTGTGCGACCCCACATGACGAGTTCCCGCAGGTGAGCATTTCCGGCGGAAGTCGTAATCGTCTTCTCGCAACGCTGTTGCCGGCGGATCTGGACCTCCTGAGGCCCGAACTGGAGACTGTTGCGCTCGAACAGGATGCAGTTCTGGCGCGCGCCGGTGACGAGATCGACTACGTCTTCTTTCCTCACAGCGGGGCGATCTTGTTGATGATCGATATGGCGGATGGGCACACGGTGGCGACCGGTGCGGTCGGACGCGAAGGGGCTGTGGGCAGCCTCTCGGTGCTTGGGGCGTCACCGTCGGGCATCACCGCAGTCGTTCGTGCGGCCGGTACGGCTTCGCGGGTTCCCGCGCCGTGCTTTCATGCCGCTTTCGGCCGCAGTCCCCGGATCCGGCAGGCGATCCAAAAGCACGTCAGATCGATGTTGATCCAGTTTCAGCTTGGCTCCGCCTGCAATGCGCTCCACCCGGTCGAGGCGCGGATGGCGCGCTGGCTGCTCCAGCTTCGTGACCGCGTCGACAGCGACGTACTCCCGCTGACCCAGCAGGCGCTGTCACAAATCCTCGGCGTACGACGAACAACCGTGACGTTGCTGATGCGCAATCTGCGCAAGCGCGGTGCGATCAGGTCCGATCAGCGAGGCCGGATCGAAATCGATCGGGCGCGGCTATTGGCGGCGGCGTGCGAATGCCATCGCGCCATGCGTTTCGAGGCCGAGGAGATCTTCTCGGGTGACACGGGTCGAACGCGAGGAATGACCTTGGCTGACGATCCGCGCATCTCGGAAGTCGAGGCGGACGATACCGTGTGAGCGCGTTCCCGGGGCGATCAGCTTCGTGGTCGCCGATCAAGCTTCCGCGCCGGGGAGGCCGCCGTCTCGAGCTTCGCAATCTCACGCAGCACCTTCGCCGTCTCGCGCAACTCATTGCGCTCTGGGCCCGGCTTCAGGCGTCGCGCTTCATCGAGAAAGTCCTTGGCCTGAAGCAGCCAGGCAGACGTTTCCGTCGAGATCTGCACATGCGCCATGGTGTCCCTCCATCGCGATCATCAGTAGTGGTGACCACTTTCAGGCCGGTGAACCGGCGCTGCGGCGTCGCCGCACGCGGATGCTCGGCTCCTCGACCCAGGCGTCCCGCGCGAACCAGGCGTGATCGGCGAGGCAAATCGGACAAGAGGTGCGCGAGAAGAACACCGTACGGCGTCGAAAACTCTCGCGATCGGTTTTGATTCCGGTGGAAATCGCGTGTCCGGTTTGCGGACATCTGACCATGACCATGCCCATGTGAGTCTCCCTCCCATATTGCTTTTTTGCTTTTGCAGAAATGCTCCGGCCGGTTGGATTGGCCTCAGGTCGGTGCGGGGTACTTGGGGGGCATCGCGCACCTGAGCATCGGGCAGTGGGGGCTGCATGCTCGTCACTGGGCTTCTTCCAACCGGCCAGATCCCTCCTCAAACGAATCCTCGATGTGGCGAACGCCGCTTCTTCAGGCGGCTTGGCGGAGAATCTTGGCGAAGTGTTTCCTGACTGGTTCGCGGGTTTTCGGCGCGTCCTTGTGGCCGAGCTGGGAGCTCAATAACGGCATTCCGAAGAGGCGCGTGCCGTTCACAGTAACTTTCATTTGGCTTTCACTCACCGCCCAACCTCCCTCTCAAGCGAAAGCGTTCTCCGCAACGCTTGCTCGCGTCACGGCAGCTGGCGCTCCGTGTTCGATTCAGATTCTTGAGTGAGTTTCGTTTCTGTCCCGAGCTTACTGTGCGGGACGAAGGCGACACTGTCGGTTCGGTTTGCGACTCTCGCCGATAATTTTTTTGAGAATGTCAACTCGAACTAACGTATGTTTACCGGGATTGCTGTGCAAAAGCGATTGCTGCCGTGAGCAGCAACGTGCGCTTTTCAGCGCGAGTTGCGCAGGAGGACATCCGTACTAAGCGCGCTGCAAAAAGTGGTCAGTTGGCCGCCCCAAACAAAAACCCCGGCATCGCTGCCGGGGTTTTGCATTTCGTGGCTTGCCTTGAGTAGCTGGATCAGAAGTCCATGCCGCCCATGCCGCCGCCCGGAGGCATCGCGGGGCCGCCGGCGTTCTTCTTCGGCAGCTCGGCAACCATCGCTTCCGTGGTGATCAGCAGCGCAGCAACCGAGGCAGCGTTCTGGATCGCGGTGCGCACGACCTTGGTCGGGTCGATGATGCCCTTCTTGACGAGGTCGGCGTAGTCGCCGGTCTGGGAGTCAAAACCGTGATTGTAGGTCTTGTTCTCCAGGATCTTGCCGACGATGACCGAGCCGTCTTCACCGGCGTTGATCGCGATCTGGCGAGCCGGAGCCGACAGCGCCTTGCGCACGATCTCGACGCCGGTCTTCTGGTCGTCGTTCTTGGTGCGCAGGCCCTTGAGCTGCTCGGAAGCACGGAGCAGGGCGACGCCGCCGCCCGGGACGATACCTTCCTCGACAGCCGCACGGGTCGCATGCATCGCGTCATCAACGCGATCCTTGCGCTCCTTCACCTCGACTTCGGTCGCGCCGCCGACGCGGATCACCGCGACGCCGCCTGCGAGCTTGGCGAGACGCTCCTGCAGCTTCTCACGGTCGTAGTCCGAGGTGGTTTCCTCGATCTGCGCCTTGATCTGGGCAACGCGGGCGTCGATGTCGGCCTTCTTGCCGGCGCCGTTGACGATCGTGGTGTTTTCCTTGTCGATCATCACCTTCTTGGCGCGACCGAGCATCTGCAGCGTGACGTTCTCGAGCTTGATGCCGAGGTCTTCCGAGATGGCCTGGCCGCCGGTCAGGATCGCGATATCCTGCAGCATGGCCTTGCGGCGATCGCCGAAGCCCGGAGCCTTGACGGCCGCGACCTTCAGGCCGCCACGCAGGCGGTTGACGACGAGGGTGGCGAGGGCTTCGCCTTCGACGTCTTCGGCGACGATGACCAGCGGCTTGCCGGTCTGCACCACGGCTTCGAGCAGCGGGAGCAGCTCGTTCAGCGAGGAGAGCTTCTTCTCGTTGATGAGGATGTAGGCGTCATCCATCTCAACGCGCATCTTGTCGGCGTTGGTGACGAAGTAGGGCGAGATGTAGCCGCGGTCGAACTGCATGCCCTCGACGACGTCGAGCTCGGTCTCGAGCGACTTGGCTTCCTCGACCGTGATCACGCCCTCGTTGCCGACCTTCTTCATGGCGTCGGCGAGGAACTTGCCGATCTCGGCATCGCCGTTGGCCGAAATGGTGCCGACCTGGGCGATCTCCTCGTTCGAGGTGACCTTCTTCGAGTTCTTCTGGAGGTCCGCAACGACGGCTTCGACCGCGAGGTCGATACCGCGCTTCAGGTCCATCGGGTTCATGCCGGCGGCGACCGACTTGGCGCCTTCCTTCACGATCGCCTGGGCGAGCACGGTCGCCGTGGTGGTGCCGTCGCCGGCCGCGTCAGCGGACTTGGAGGCGACTTCGCGCACCATCTGGGCGCCCATGTTCTCGAACTTGTCCTCGAGCTCGATCTCCTTGGCGACGGTGACGCCGTCCTTGGTGATGCGGGGAGCGCCGAACGACTTCTCGAGCACCACGTTGCGGCCCTTCGGACCGAGGGTGACCTTCACCGCGTTGGCGAGAATGTCGACACCGCGCAGCATCTTGTCGCGCGCCTCGACGGAGAATTTGACTTCTTTGGCTGCCATCTGAGTTTTTCCTTGCGAGATTTGATCTGGGAGGGAGGGAGGCGCTTAGGCCGCCTTCTTCTTGGAAGCGGGGACGTCGAGCACGCCCATGATGTCGCTTTCCTTCATGATCAGCAGGTCTTCGCCGTCGATCTTGACCTCGGTGCCCGACCACTTGCCGAACAGGACGCGGTCGCCGACCTTGACGTCGATGGGGGTCAGCTTGCCGGTTTCGTCGCGGCCACCGGGGCCGACGGCGACGACTTCGCCCTGGGAGGGCTTTTCCTTGGCACTGTCCGGAATGATGATGCCGCCAGCGGTCTTCTCTTCGGCGTCGATGCGCTTGACCACGACGCGGTCGTGAAGCGGACGGAATTTCATGCAGTCCTCCTAAATATTTGCGGATGCTGTAGATTTTTGGAGTGTTAGCAGTCCAGCCCAGCGAGTGCCAGACTGGCTGCGCAGGAGATAGGCCAAGCCTTCGCGGCGGGCAAGAGCCTCTAGCAGAAAAATTGGCACTCGCAGACGGTCGCTGCCAGGATCATTTCGGCATCCTTAATGCCGGCCCGAAGGGGGGGGGGGGGCTATTAGCAGTTGCGGTAAGTTGCTGCCAACGCAAGAAATTTCAACAACCTATTAAACATTTGGGCTTGAGATGAGTTAGTCGCGTGCGTCACATTTCTCTCATGTGAGCGCATCCATTGCCGGTGGTCCGGCGGGGAAGGTCGGCCACCATGTGAATGCGCTCCGTCACAGGAGGTTGGCATGGTCTCGCGAGTTGGTGGGGTTGTTTCCGACGATTTCCGGAAGCAGTTGTTGGGGTATGGGCTGACGACGGCGCAAATCCTTTATCGGATGCCGGATCATCCCTCGTTGCTTCAGACCTATGTCTGGCAGAACTACGACCTGTTTCCGAAATTTCCGGCGCTGCAGGATTTCCTCTCTTTCTGGCAGCGGAAGCTCGAGGGCCCGCTGTTCTCGGTGACGGTGGCGCATTCCAAGCTGGTCAAGCCGGCCGAGCTGCGCGCTGTCGACGGCGTATTCCGGCTGAATTGAACCGCTGAGGGCGCAGGGCAAGGGGCAAGGCGAGGCGATGCGCCTTTGCCCACCTCGCGCGACGCGACTTGTGTTAGCCTCCGCCCGCCAGAAAAAGACGGGAGGCGAACAATGGCCAAGAAGACGGCATCAAGATCCGCAGCCAAGACCGCGGTGAAGAAGAAATGGACCGGGCTCGGCGCCGGTGCCAAGAAATCCTCTGCGCGCAAGACCATCAAGTCCAAGGGCCGCGTCTCGGCGGCGAAGAAGAGCGCGCCCAAAACAGCAACTAAGGCAGCGACCAAGGCACGGCCGAAGCAGCGCGTCGCCATCAGCCATCACCGCGAAGAGGACTTCAAGGCCGATGGGTTGCGCGCCTACGCCAAGTATCGCGACCTCGGCATCGCAGCCGCCTCGCATGGTCTCGCCCAGGCGCACGTGATCCGACTGCAGGGACCGTGCGATCCTGATGAAGTGTCGAAGCTGCACTTCCACGACGTCGATTTCCAGATGGTCTATGTGCTCAAGGGCTGGGTGAAGACCTACATGGAAGGCGAGGGCGAGACGCTGATGCAGGAAGGCAGCGCCTGGACCCAGCCGCCGCGCATCCGGCACATGATCCTGGACTACTCCGACGACGTCGAGCTACTCGAAGTAATCCTGCCGGCCGAGTTCAAGACGGTGGAGTTGAAGGCGTAGATTCCTGTCATTCCGGGGCGCGCGCAGCGCGAGCCCGGAATCCATTTCTCCACTGAGGCTGCGGCCTGATGGATTCCGGGCTCGTCCTTCGGACGCCCCGGAATGACGCGGGTACATACACGTCGGGACCTCGATCACCGCTCTGCGGCAGCCCACCTCTGGACACCGACTTCCGCCAGCGCCTCGAATATCGCCGGCGTGCGTTCCAGGCGGGCGATCGTTCGCGCGCCTTCGAGCGCGGCGACCAATGCGGCTGCGGTAGAGGATGCGCGCGCGGGAGTGAAACCGCATCCCCGAAAATGCTCCGCGACAATTTCGGTCGAGTCGACAAATCCGCGCGCCACCCGTTTGGTCAGCTCGGCGTCGAGCGCGGGCAGCTCATTCGCCAGATTTTGCATCAGACATCCATACTGGAAATCAGAGGCGACCATTTCGGCGGCGAATGTGCGGAAAATCTGCTGAACAAAATTCAGCGCGTCACCCGCCGTACCCGCCGAGATATTCCGTAAAACAGCAATTCTAGCCGCGACGTATTGATCGATTGCTTCTTCTGCGAGCTGTGCCTTGCCGCGTGGAAAGTGAAAGTAGAACGATCCTTTCGGCGCGCCGCTTTCTTCGATGATCTGGGTCAATCCAGTCGCAGTGTAGCCCTGGATGCGAAACAGTCGTTCGGCCGTGGCAATCGCGCGAGCGCGGGCGTCAGTCTTACGTGGCATGCCCTCAACATAATCCGTTTCGCTTGACGCCGCTATGGTGATCGCCATACTATGGCGATCACCATAGAAAGGGTGCGGCGATCGATGCCCCTCTGCCAAATCCTGCGCCAAGCAGCGTCCCGACGAGCCGTCCTGGCGATGGGGGCGGCCAGCCTGGTTGCGGCTTCACTTCGACCGGCCCACGCAAACCCCTCAGGAGGAGCCGATATGACCACATCGACGTATGGCGCGGGCGCGCTTCCCAACGGGGTCCGCTCGCGCATGATCCATGGGGTCAACGGCCTCGATGTCCATATTCTCGAGGCCGGCTACGAAAGCCCCGGCCGGCCGCTTGCACTGCTGCTGCACGGCTTCCCGGATTTGGCTTACGGCTGGCGACACCTGATCCCAATTCTGGCTGACGCCGGGTACCATGTCGTGGCGCCCGACCAGCGGGGTTTTGGCCGCACCACCGGTTGGGTGAACGGCTATGACGCCCCGCTCGAGTCCTTCAGCCTTTTGAATATGACGCGCGACGCCCTCGGATTGGTTTCGGCGCTGGGCTATCGGCGCACGGCAATGCTCGTCGGGCA
The DNA here is from genome assembly GCF_029846235.1 of Bradyrhizobium sp. CER78. Lineage (GTDB taxonomy): Bacteria > Pseudomonadota > Alphaproteobacteria > Rhizobiales > Xanthobacteraceae > Bradyrhizobium. Next base: position 75,606 of record NZ_JARVWP010000002.1, on the reverse strand, counting down.
CGACTTCGGCTCGCCCGTGGCGGCCTATTGTGCGCTCGCCCGACCTGACGTGTTTCCCTCGGTGGTGTTGATGAGCGCACCGTTCCCCGGTCCGCCGGCGTTTCCGTTCAACATTGCGGAAAGCGCGCCATCGTCGGTTCAACCGAACACTGGAAATCAAGGTTTAGCGGCCGCGCTGGCGGCGCTCGATCCGCCGAGGCAGCATTATCAACAATACCTGAGCACACGGCAGGCGAACGATGACCTGTGGCACCCCCCTCAAGGTCTCCACGCGTTTCTTCGCGCATTCTTCCACGTCAAGAGCGCGGACTGGCCGGGAAACAAGCCGCATCCGTTGAAGGCGCCAACCGCAATAGAGCTTGCACAAATGCCGACCTATTACGTCATGGATCTCGGCAAGACGATGTCCGAGACCGTCGCTCCATTCCAACCTTCCGCCGCCGAGGTCTCGGCCTGCAAATGGCTCACCGAGCCGGAGCTTGGCGTGTACACGGAGGAGTATGGCCGCACCGGTTTTCAAGGCGCCCTCATGGCTTATCGCGTCTTTTCCGATCCTGGCCTGAACGCTGAGTTGCGGCTGTTTTCAGGCAAGACGATCGATGTCCCGTCGCTCTTCATCGGCGGGACAAGCGATTGGGGCACCTACGCGGCGCCGGGCGCGCTCGATCTGATGAGGACGAAGGCGGCGACGAGGATGCGTGGCGTCGAGCTGATCGACGGTGCGGGTCACTGGATCCAACAGGAGCAGCCGGATCGGCTCGGCACGCTGCTGCTCGCCTTCATCAAGGAGGCGGGCGGGGCGGATCACACCAGCCGCTAAGACGGGATGAGTTTGGGTTGAATCGGCTTGGCGCGGTCTTGGTTCACCTCTCCCCGGGAGAGGTGAAGTTTCGACGCCGTTCCAGCTCAACCTAATCTCATCAGACTCTGGGTCGGGGCATGCCTGTCGTCGCTCTTGAAAATACTGCCCGGCGTCACATCATCGCCCCCACGATCGCCCCCACAGGCACGTCGTCAGCGTGCCCGAGACGATCGACTTCAGCCCGAGCGCGTTGATCTCGTCGCGCCGGGTGGGCGCCATGGATGCCGAGGCCGCCGATCATGATGCCGAGGCTCGCAAAGTTGGCAAAGCCGCACATCAACAGGCTTGTCACGGCTTCGCTTCTGAGCATCACTGCGCCCAGCTATTCGCTGCCCGCCGTATTGCTCGGAAAGGACTGGGGGACAGTGACCGCTGGTACGCGCTTCAAATTTGCGCCCAATGCGATCGCATACGCGGCATTCAATTCGCAAGTCGGGCAGGGTAACGTCACCACCTACGGCGGACAGATCGGTGTGAACGTTGCCTTCGAATCCCCTGCAGTTCGTGCCAGGTACTGAGATTGGCACGCATGCTTATGCGATCCGCTTTGGTCATGCCAACTGCGATACTAGGCTGACCAATTCTGCCTGGCGGTGCGTACCCGTCTTGGAGAATGCTGATTTCAGTTGATTACGTGCTGTCTCTCGCACAATCCGTAGCTGTTGTGCCGCTTGCTCCAGAGATCTGCCGCTCGCCAACAGCGATACCAGCCGGGCTTCAGCCGGGGTGAGATCGAACGCCCGCGAAATCAACGCGGGCTCGGGCGTGCGCGGCGTCAAGTTGGACAAGACAAGCATCACCCGCGCTCCGAGAAAGACGCTGCGGGCCGCACCATCGACAGGCAACACGCGGATGACGACCGGCGGCTTCGCCGTGCGGCGGACCACTACCGGCGCGGCAGGCAGTGCGGCGGTATCAGGCGTCGATCGGACCATGTCGATAAGTTGATCAAGTTCGGTTGCAGCGTTCCTGTCACGTACGACCAGTTGTCGATTTCTAATCCGGATTTCCTCGTCAAATCCGGCATCGGCCGCAGCGTTCGTGCTCAGCACCATGCCCCGCCGGTCGATAACAAGTGCAGGCTGGCGGACCCTGCTCAGCACGTCGGTCATGGAGGTGAGGGCGATCCGGCCTACTGCGGTCGCAAGGGTGGCCGTCTCCGTCAATCGCGGCGCAAGCTGTGCAAGCAAGCGTTTGTCGCGCGCCTCGAACTGACCCTCGCGACCCGTTCGTTGGAGGGTTAGCGCCCAGGCGGCCGACTCGGCCCAAAAGCCGATACCCGCGAACCATCGAAACCCGAACGGATACAGGACCTCATTGTACATGGGATCGGAGCGGATCTGCTCCGGCGTCAGGATATCGTGGTCGGTGACGATCTCGCCGGACATCATGCGCGGAAATCCAGCGGCTCGCGGATCCCGTATGTGCCAATCTTGCTTGAAGTACAGCTGAAGGGCCTCATCGATCGATTGCGTTCGCGGGACGTCTGGCGTTCGAACGTCGCTCTGGAGAAGCATGGCTGCTGATGCCCCTACCGCCCTGCAGATGTCGTCCATGATGGCGGGCCAAGCGGCAGGATCTACCGCAGCTTCCCCAAATCGATCGATGACTCTCGACAACTGATCGCTATCAATTCGGTTTGTCCCCAAGAGCGGCTCCTTTCCGCTTATTCTTGTGCCATCCGTTTCCCCCAGCGGCTGCACAGGCATTTCGTTTTCTGACGTCGCAAGCTGCACCGGACACAGAGGGCCTGCGCGCCGGCCGGCCCATACCCTCTCCAGGGTTGGCCGGCAACTTGGAAATCTCTCGCGACGGCACGGCGAAGTGCAAGGAAATCTTGCCTGGGCATGACGATCTGGTAGTGCGCTCCATCCGGGCTACGATCACGTCATCGCCCCCACGATCGCGCCCATCAGGCACGTCGTCAGCGTGCCTGAGACGACCGACTTCAGCCCGAGCGCGTTGATCTCGTCGCGTCGGGTGGGCGCCATGATGCCGAGGCCGCCGATCATGATGCCGAGGCTCGCGAAGTTGGCAAAGCCGCACATCGCGTAGAGCATGATCAGCCGCGAGCGGGGATCGAGCGCGTCGGGGCCGAGCTTCGACAGATCGACATAGGCGATCAGCTCGTTCAGCACGGTCTTGGTGCCCATCAGGCTTCCCGCCGTGATCGCCTGCGGCCATGGCAGGCCCATCAGCCAGCACACCGGAGCCATCACGTAGCCGAGCAGCCGTTGCAGCGAGATCTTCGCGCCGCCGACCTCCGGCAGCAGGCCGATGATCGCGTTCGCGAGATAGACCAGCGCGACCAGCACCAGCAGCATCGCGATGATGTTCATCAAGAGCTCGAGCCCCGCGGCGGTGCCCTTCACAATGGCGTCCATCGTCGACGACACCTGGATATCGGGATCGTCGAGCGACCCGCCGGTGCGTTTGTCTGTTGTCTCCGGGATCATGATCAGGCTGACCAGGATTGCCGCCGGCGCGCCGAGCACCGAGGCGATGACGAAATGCGCGGGCGCATCCGGGATCAGCGGTGCGAGCAGCGTGGCATAGAGCACCAGCACGGTGCCGGCGATCCCGGCCATGCCGCCGGTCATCACCAGAAACAATTCACTGCGGCTGAGCTGCGCCAGATAGGGGCGGATGAACAACGGGGCCTCGACCATGCCGAGGAAGATATTGGCGGCGGTCGAGAGCCCGACCGCGCCGCCGACGCCGAGCGTGCGCTCCAGCAGCCAGGCCATGCCGCGCACCACAGGCGGCAGCACGCGCCAATAGAACAGCAGCGTCGTCAGCACGCTCATGACCAGCACGATCGGCAGCGCCTGGAAGGCGAGGATGAAATCCGAGCCGGGCGCCTTGGGATCGAACGGCGCCGGGCCGCCGCCGACATAGCCGAACACGAAGGCGGTGCCCGCGCGCGTCGCCGCCGCGATGGTGCCGACGGCATCGTTGATCGCGCCGAAGGCCTGCGTCACCAGCGGCACCTTGATCAGCACCAGCGCGGTGACGACGGTGACCGCGAGCCCGATCGCCGCCTGCCACAGCGACACTTTTCGGTGATTCTCGCTCAACACCCAGGCGATCACGAGCAACGCCACCACGCCGAACGCCGATTGCAACTGCAGCATCACGCCCCCAAGAACCCTCGCGTGATTATGGGTGGGGGGCTCGCGCAGCGCAATGCTGTTGCGCGTTCATCTCGAATCCATTGACAAGTTGCAGGCGCTCGGTCACGCAATCATCCATGTCCTCTGCCACGCCGGCCGGCGCCCGCGATCTGCTCGGCCACAGACCTTTCCTGTTCTTTCTGTCGTCGCGCAGCCTGTCGCGCTTCTCCAGCCAGATCGGCGCGGTGGCGATCGGCTGGCAGATCTACGATCTGACCGGCAGCGCGTTCGACCTCGGCATGGTCGGACTGGTCCAGTTCCTGCCGACGGCGCTATTGGTGTTCGTCGCCGGTCACGCCGCCGACCGCTTCGAGCGCAAGCGCGTGGTGCAGGCCTGCCAGGTCGCGGAAGCGTTGACCGCATTGTTTCTCGCCGGAAGCACTTTTGCCGGCACCATTTCCGAGATCCAGATCTTCGTCGCGACCTTCGTGCTCGGCATCGCCGGCGCGTTCGAGAGCCCGGCGACCGCCGCGCTGCTGCCGCTGATCGCCCCGCAGGGCTCGCTGCAGCGGGCAACCGCAATCTCGAGCGGCGCGGCGCAGGTCGCGACCATCACCGGGCCCGCGCTCGGCGGCTTCGCCTATGCGCTGATGCCGAGCGCGCCCTACGGCATCATGATGGTGTTCTGGCTGCTTGGCGCGCTGCTGACCGGCGGCATCGGCCGGCTGCAGCAGGCGGCGGCGACGAATGGCGAGGTGTCGGATGATTTGTTTGCCGGCGTCACTTTCGTGCGCAGCAATCCGGCGATCCTCGGCACCATCTCGCTAGATCTGTTCGCGGTGCTGTTCGGCGGCGTCACGGCGTTGCTGCCCATCTATGCGCGCGACATCCTGCAGACCGGCCCGCTCGGCCTCGGCATCCTGCGCGCCGCGCCCGCGGTCGGCGCGCTGCTGATGACGATGGTGCTGGCGCGGCACACCATCAACCGCCGCGTCGGCATGCGCATGTTCCAGGCGGTGATCGTGTTCGGCGTCGCGACGGTGGTGTTCGCGCTGTCGCACTGGATGTGGCTGTCGGCGCTGGCGCTCGCGGTGCTCGGCGCAGCTGATACGATCAGTGTCGTGATCCGCTTCTCGCTGGTGCAGCTCGCCACCCCCGACGAAATGCGCGGCCGCGTCGGTGCGGTGAATTTCCTGTTCATCAACGCCTCGAACCAGCTCGGCCAGTTCGAGAGCGGCGTCACCGCGGCGCTGCTCGGCACCGTGCCGTCAGCGGTGCTCGGCGGCGTTGCGACGGTTGCCGTCGCATTGCTCTGGATGAAGCTGTTCCCGACGCTGCGGGACGTGGAGAAGCTGGAGTAGGGGTTCCTTTACCTCGCCCCGCTTGCGGGGAGAGGTCGACGCGAAGCGGCGGGTGAGGGGGACTCACCGCGAGTTCGTCTCTCACCGTCCTCGCGGAGACTCCCCCTCATCCCGACCTTCTCCCCGCACGCGGGGAGAAGGGGAAGATCAGCCCCGCCCCACGAACGGCATCTTGGTCGCCATGACCGTCATGAACAGCACGTTGGCATCGAGCGGCAGGCCGGCCATGTAGGCGACGGCATCGCCGACCGCCTTCGCATCCATGCGTGGCTCGTGCTTGGTGGTGCCGTCCGGCTGCAGCACGCCGGGACCGTTGACCATGCGGTCGGTCATCGGGGTTGCGGCGTTGCCGATATCGACCTGGCCAACCGCGATGTCATACATGCGGCCATCGAGGTTGGAGGCCTTGGTGAGGCCGGTGATGGCGTGCTTGGTCGAGGTATAGGCGGCCGAGAACGGCCGCGGTGCATGCGCCGAGATCGAGCCGTTGTTGATGATGCGGCCGCCGCGCGGTGTCTGGTCCTTCATGATGCGGAAGGCGTGCTGGGTGCACAGGAACGGCGCGGTGAGGTTGGTGTTGACGACGGCCTGCCATTGCTCGAGCGGCAGGTCCTCGAAATGCACCGGCGGCGCGCCCATGCCGGCATTGTTGAACAGCACGTCGAGCCGGCCATAGGTCGCCTTCACCTTGTCGAACAGCGCGGCGATTGCAGCCGGATTGGCCATGTCGGCGGTGATGCACAGGCTCTTGCCGGCGGGACCGAACTTGGCGGTCTCTTCCAGCATCTCCAGGCGGCGCCCGACGAGCACCACGGTGTAGCCCTTGTCCATCAAAGCGAGCGACGCGGCGCGTCCAACGCCGGTGCCGGCGCCGGTTACGAGGGCGATCTTGCGGGTTGCTTCGGTCATCTCCGAGTTTCCTCTTACTTGGTTTTTGCTTCGGTTTCGTTCTTGTAGGGTGGGCGTGGAATGTTCTGGTGCGCCGCGCGCAGCGCCGCCGACCAGCGCGAGCGCAAATCGTGGAAATAGGGCTCGCCGGCCTCGATGCGATGATTGAGGTCTGCCTCGCAGACGTCGGCGCGCACCACCAGGACGTCGATCGGCAGGCCGACGCCGAGATTGGAGCGCATCGTCGAATCCATCGAGATCAGGCCGGTCTTGAGCGCCTCATAGAGCTCGACATCGTAGTGCATGGCGCGGTCGAGCACCGGCTTGCCGTATTTGTGCTCGCCGATCTGCAGATAGGGCGTGTCGGTGGTGCACTCGATGAAGTTGCCGGCGGTGTAGACCATGAACAGGCGCATCCGCGAGCCCTTGATCTGGCCGCCGAACAGGAACGACACGTCGAAGGAGATATCCTCCGAACGCAGCGCCTCGCCCTCGGTAGCGTGCACCGAGCGGATGGCGCGGCCGATCCGCTGCGCCGCCTGGAACATGGTCGGCGCGTTCATCAGCGTCTCGAGCTCGCCGGTGTGCGGATCTTCCATGCCTTCGGTCAGGGTCGACAGCACCGACTGGCTGATCGCCAGATTCCCGGCGCTGGCGATCGCCATGATGCGCTCGCCGGGCTTTTCGAAGATGTGCAGCTTGCGGAAGGTCGAGACATTGTCGAGGCCGGCATTGGTGCGGGTATCGGCGATCATGACGAGGCCGTCGCGCACCAGAATTCCGCAGCAATAGGTCATTTCCAGTCCCCAACGGTCCGAGTTTCTCGGCGCCAAACGTGTAGCCAATTTCGAGGTCGCATCCAACCCTAATTCCCCGTGACGGGACATGCGGCGGCCGGTCAAAAGGGGGAGCCCGATCGCGGAGATCGCCTCTGTTCCAGCCATCGGCTGTCCGGACTTGCGGGCTCCGGTCCCGCTCTGCGTTGCACGCATCCGGCAATGATCCGCGCGCCCTGTCATTGCGAGGCACCTGGCCTTGTGGTCGACTGGCCGCAACCGACAACAACAAGAATTCCGGGAGGCGAGAATGTCGTTGAAACTGGCCGCATGCATCACGGCTTTGGGTGTCGCGGCGATGGCGGCGAGCCCGGCGGCGGCGCAGAAAAGGGGCGGCACGCTGCGGCTCTATCACAACGACAATCCGCCCTCGACCTCGCTGCTCGAGGAATCCACCATCGCCTCGGTGATGCCGTTCGCGGCGGTCTTCAACAACCTCGTGGTGTTCGATCCGGCCAAGACGCACGAAAGCATCGATACCGTGATCCCTGATCTCGCAGAGAGCTGGTCGTTGGACCCGACCAACACGAAACTCACTTTCAGGCTGCATCACGGCGTAAAATGGCATGACGGCCAGCCGTTCACCGCCAAGGACGTGCAATGCACCTGGCGGATGCTGATCGGCAAGAGCGAGACGCAGGACTCCAAAACACAGGACTTCAAGCGCAATCCGCGCAAGGTGTGGTACTCCAAGCTCAGGGACGTCAGCGTCAATGGCGACGATGAGGCAACCTTCGAGCTGACCGAGCCGCAGCCTGGTCTCTTGGCGCTGCTCGCCAGCGCCTTCTCGGTGGTCTATCCCTGCCACGTGCCGCAGCAGGTGATGCGCACCAAGCCAATCGGCACCGGGCCGTTCAAATTCGTCGAATTCCGGCGCGGCGATTCCATTCGTCTGGTTCGCAACCCGGATTACTTCAAGAAGGACCGGCCGTATCTCGACGAGATCACGGTGCGCTCGATCGACAGCCGTGCCACCCGCATGCTGGCGTTCGCAACCGGCGACTATGACATCACCTTTCCGTCCGACGTCAGCATTCCCCTGATGAAGGACGTCAAGGCGCGGGCGCCGAACGCGATCTGCGAGATGACGTCGACCAATCTGCAGATCAATCTTCTGGTCAACCGCGTCAATCCGCCGTTCGACAATCCGGAGATCCGCAAGGCGATGTCGCTGGCGCTGGATCGCAAGGCCTTCAACAGCATCCTGTTCGAGGGCACCGGGCGGCTCGGCGGCGCGATGCAGGCCAAGCCGGAAGGCGAGTGGGGTATGCCGCCGGAGATCCTCTCGACGCTGATGGGATACGGTCCCGACGCCGAGAAGAACCTCGCGGATGCGCAGGCGATCATGCAGAAGCTCGGCTACAGCGATGCCAAGCCGCTGTCGATCAAGATCCAGACCCGCAATCTGCCGACCTATCGCGACCCGGCCGTGATCCTCGCCGACCAGCTCAAGAAGATCTACATCGTCGCCGAGCTCGATATCCTGGACACGCCGCGCTGGTACTCGCGGCTGCAGCGCAAGGACTACACGATCGGCCTCAATGTCACCGGCGTCAGCGTCGACGATCCCGACGGCAATCTGGTCGAGAACTATTCCTGCAACTCGGAGCGCAACTACACCCAGTATTGCAATGCCGAGGTCGACAGGCTGCTCGCGGCGCAGTCGCGCGAGGTCGACAAGGACAAGCGCCGCAAGATCGTGTTCGACATCGAGCATCTGCTGGTCGACGATGCCGCGCGGCCGGTCATCCTGCACTCATCGGCCGGCAATTGCTGGCAGCCTTACGTGAAGAATTTTCAGCCGCACGACAACAGCCAGTACAACAATCTGCGTTTCGAGGATGTGTGGCTGGATAAGTAACGCATGCTGCTCCGCTGGCGACGACATGCGCCGTCGCCCTCGTGCGTTTCGCGTCTTCATTCATTCACGCGACCAAGAGCGGGCCGCGCAGGGATCCGTTGGGATATCCGAAGCCGCTACGGGAGCTCAGATATCAGCTTGGTCCACTCGGCCTCGGGCCACGCCCGCGAGGTGCAGGTCCGAATGTTTCCCATTGAGCTGAGAGCAAGCGCGAGCTTTGTAATGTTGTCGCCGAGGGGCGCTTCGGCGAGGAGAAGGATGTCATGCTCGCCGGAGGTGAGATAGACTTCCTTGATCTCGACACCGAGCTTCGCGCCGAGTTCTCTCGCCGCTTTGCTGCGCTTGGGAGCTTCCTTGACGTTACGAATTCCCTGGTCGGTCCAGTCGATCCTCAATATGAATGTCGCCATGTCGTCCTCCAAGGGTTATGCATTCCCCTTGTCTGCCGCGTGCGCGGCAGGCCAACCTGCTTCATGTTGAAGTTGAAGGAGCGCCATATAAGGCAGGCGCTGCTTTCAGACGGAGATGCCTGCCGACGGCCTGATCGCTGCCCGTTCCGTCAAACGGTGACGTCGGCCCGTCCCGTCTCAAATAGCAGCTCACCGCAGATTACGCCATGTCCCTTGCTCGAGAAAGAGGGCTCCCCGCGTTGTGATCGGGAACGCGGTGGCGAGGCAGCGATCACTCGCCAGCCGGATAAGTGAAGGCGTTGGTCGAGATCACACGTTCCGCGCAAGGATGAGGGGCACAGAAGACTTTCGCGTGCCCAGTTACAAGTCAGGTGTGGGTGTAGTCACCGGGCTTCAATTCGAGCTCTTTGGCGGCGCTTTGCGCTACGACTGTGTCTGGCTCTGCCACTGCCCGGGGCGTCCGGCCTGATCGACCTTGACCGCGACCGTCAGCGTCTCGTTGCCGCCGCCATAGCGGGTGCCGCGGACAGGGGCGGCGCCGAGATAGTCGAGCCCGATCGCGACGCGGGCATGAGCGTCGGTGGTGCAGATGCCGTTGGCGGCGTCGAAGCCGACCCAGCCGAGGTCGGGCACGAAGGCCTCGGCCCAGGCGTGGCCGGCCTGCTGGTTGACCATGCCGTCGGAGCGCAGGAAGTGGCCGGAGACGAACCGCGCCGGAACACCACCGGCGCGCGCACAGGCGATCAGGATGTGCGCGTAGTCCTGGCAGACCCCGCGCTTCAGCGCGAACGCCTCGGAGGCCGAGGTGGCGCTGTTGGTCGGATCCTCGTCGAAGGTCATGTGCTCGTAGATCTGCACCATCAGCGCGTGCAGGAAGCCGAGCACGTCGCTGCCGGCCTCCGCGCGCAGCTCGCGCACGAAACTCGTCATCGCCGGGTTGAGGTCGGTCAGCGGCGTGGGGCGCAGGAACAGGCTGGGCGGAAACCGCTCGTCGCTGCCCTTCAGCACCCCACCGGTGTCCTGGGTTTCGACCAGGCCCTCGCAATGAATGGTGAGGTCGCTGATCGAACCATGCGTCAGCACATGGGTGACGTTGCCGAAGGCGTCCTCATGGGTATCCAGCCGGGAGTCGGTCGAAACGTCGATCTGCCAATCGGCGACATACTGGCCGTCATGGCTGCCCGGCGTCATCCGCAGAATCTGGATCACGCCCGAGGCGGCCGGCTCGTAGCGATAGGTGGTGGTGTGGGCTATCCGCAGGCGCATGTGCGTTCCAGTAGGTCAGATCAGAGCTGGCCGCAACGGGATTTTACCTCTCCCATAGGGAGAGGTCGAATTGCGAAGCAATTCGGGTGAGGGGTCAAGGTCCCTCGATAGACCGAACTCCCTCACCCGGATCGCAAAACGCGATCCGACCTCTCCCTTCGGGAGAGGTAAAGACAGTGCCCGCGGACGGCGCCGATTTCTTTTCCTCTAGATCAGATACTGCTTGGTGATGATCTCACCCAGCCTTGAGTTATCCGCGATGAATTCCTGGATGAATTCGTGCACGCCGTGCTGGAAGATATCGTCCATATGGCTGTGCTCGAGCCGGTTCCTGATGCCGCGGGCGTGGCGCTGGGAGGCGCCCTGGCGGCCATAGGCGACGCCGATCTGGTCCAGATTGCGCACCAGATTGCTGTAGCAGCTGGCAAGCGAGCGCGGCAGCGTGTCGTTGAGGATGAGGAGGTCGGCGATCAGCCAGGGTTTCAGGGTTTCCCGGTAGACCCAGTGATAGGCCGTCGTCGCCGAGACCGAGCGCAGGATCGAGGTCCACTGATAGTAATCCAGCGGCCCGCCGACGTGCTCTTCCTCGGGCAGCAGCATGTGATACTTCACATCGAGGATCCGCGCGGTGTTGTCGGCGCGCTCGAGATGCACGCCGAGCCGCGAGAACCAGTAGGCGTCGTTGCGCAGCATGGTCCGGTAGGCCGAGCCGTCGAAGCGCAGCGAGGTCTCCTGCACGAAGCGCAGGAATTTCGCCAGCTCCTCGCGGTTGGCGGGCCCCTTGTTCCAGACCGCCTGCAACTCGATCCATGCCGAATTGATGGTGTCCCACATCTCCGAGGTCAGCGCGGTTCGCACCGAGCGCGAATTGAGCCGGGCCGCCTCGATGCAGTTCCTGATCGAGGAGGGGTTCTCCGACGAGAAGGAAAGGTACTCGACGACGTTTCGCTCGTTGGCTTCTTCGTAATGGTCATAGAAGGCCGCGCCGACGCCGGCGGTGAGCAGCGCGGAATCCCACTCATTGGTCTTGCCGATATAGGCCGCGGGCAGCGCGGTGACGCGGAGCGTGGCGTCGATCGTGCGCGCGAGGTACTCGGCGCGTTCGACATAGCGGGCCAGCCAGAACAGGTTTTCAGCGGTGCGCGACAGCATGCTTTCAACTACTCGCTCAGTATCCAGGTGTCCTTGGTGCCGCCGCCCTGGCTGGAATTGACCACGAGCGAGCCTTCCTTCAGCGCCACCCGTGTCAGCCCGCCCGGCACGATGGTGGTGTGGCTGGAGCCGGTCAGCACGAACGGGCGGAGGTCGACATGGCGCGGCGCGAGGCCCTTGTCGGTGCAGGTCGGGCAGGTCGACAGCGCCAGCGTCGGCTGGGCGATGAAGCCTTCCGGCTCGCGCTTGAGCTTGTCGCGGAATGCCTCGATGGTCGCCTTGGTGGCGGCGGGGCCGATCAGCATGCCGTAGCCGCCCGAGCCGTGCACTTCCTTGACGACGAGGTCGGCGAGGTTGTCGAGCACGTAGGACAGATCCTGCGGTTCGCGGCAGCGCCAGGTCTGCACGTTCTTCAGAATCGGCTCCTCGCTGAGGTAGAACTTCACGATGTCGGGCATGTAGGAATAGATCGCCTTGTCGTCGGCGATGCCGGTGCCGACCGCGTTGGCGAGCGTGATGTTGCCGGCGGCATAGGCCGACATCAGGCCGGGGACGCCGAGCGCGGAATCCGGCCGGAAGGTCAGGGGATCGAGGAAGTCGTCGTCGACGCGGCGATAGATCACGTCGACCCGCTTCAGCCCCTCGGTGGTGCGCATGAACACCTCGTCGTTCTTGACGATGAGGTCGCGCCCCTCGACCAGTTCGATGCCGAGCTTGTCGGCCAGGAACGAGTGCTCGTAGTAGGCCGAGTTGTAGACGCCGGGCGTCATCAGCGCGACCGTCGGCTCGGCGGAAGCGTTGTGCGGGGCGACCGACCGCAGCGCCGACAGCAGTTCGTCCGGATAGCGTTCGACCGGCGCGACGCGGTGGCGCGAAAACAAGTCCGGAAACAGCCGCATCATGATCTCGCGGTTTTCCAGCATGTAGGACACGCCGGACGGCGTGCGCGCATTGTCCTCCAGCACGATGAAATTGTCCGGATCGGTGCGGATGATGTCGATGCCGGCGATGTGGACGTAGATGTCGTGCGGCACGTCCTGGCCGTTCATCTCCGGCCGGAATACCGGATTCTGGAAGATCAGGTCTTCGGGGATGACGTTGGCGCGCAGGATGTCGCGGCCGTGATAGATATCCCTGAGGAACATGTTGAGCGCGAGCACGCGCTGCTTCAGGCCCTTCTCCAGCAGCGTCCACTCGGTCGCGGACATGATGCGGGGAATGACGTCGAACGGGATCAGCCGCTCCTGGGCTTCGGAATCGCCGTAGACCGCGAAGGTGATGCCGATCCGGCGGAACAGCAGCTCCGCTTCCTGGCGCCGATATTCGAGCGCATCCGGCGGCGTCTCTTTGAGCCAGCGGGAGAGCTCCTGGTAGGCCGGGCGAAGATCCTCGCCGAGGCCGTTCATCTCATCGAACGCGACTGCCATATATCCCGACTGCCCTCCCAAGCCATGTGACACAGTGCATGACTTGATGGGATGGTAGCAAGGGCCGGGCCAGCGCGATATGCATTGGCTTGTGGCATTTGCTAGGGATAGCCAGGAAGGCCTGCCCGAAAAACCGGCTGAGGTCTGCTTAATTCGGCGGCAAAACCCCGTGACATCAAGGCATTGGATCGGCAATGTCAGGGGATCAAGTTAGGGAATGAGACCATGAGCGAGATCGTCACGGCGGGGATATTGGTGATCGGCGACGAGATCCTGTCCGGCCGGACCAAGGACAAGAATATCGGCTTCATCGCCGAATACCTGACCAATATCGGCATCGACCTGAAGGAGGTCCGTGTCGTCGCCGACGACGAGGCCGACATCGTGTCCGCCCTTGATGCGCTGCGGCATAGGTACACCTACGTGTTCACGACAGGCGGGATCGGGCCGACCCATGACGACATCACCGCCGACAGCGTGGCGAAGGCGTTCGGGGTCGATATTCACCATCACCCTGACGTGGTGGCGCGGTTCAGGGAGCGCTGGAGCGAGCAGGACCTCAACGAGGCGCGGCTGCGGATGGCCCGGGTGCCCGATGGCGCCGAGCTGATCCAGAGCGCGACCATCCTGGCGCCCGGCTTCAAGCTCGGCAATGTCATCGTGATGGCCGGCATCCCCACCATCATGCAGGCGATGATGGACATCGTGGCGCCGACCCTGAAATCCGGCGTGCGGATGCTGTCGGACTCGGTCCGCGCCGACGCGCGGGAAGGCGACATCGGCGGCCCGCTGCGGGCGATCGCGGAAGCCAATCCCGACACCATCATCGGCAGCTATCCGTTCCAGGACGAGAACCAGAAGCCGAACACCAATCTGGTGGTCCGCTCGCGCGATCCCGAGAAGCTCGCGACGGCTATGGCGGAGGTGAAGGAGATGTTAAAGCAGGTGCAGGCCGCGCAGAAGAAGCCGGTGGGTTGAAGCGATATGGTTGAGCGAAATTCTGAACCGAGTGCGCAAGATCGGGCCGGCAGGCCGTTCCCGGTCTCGTGGGATCAATTCCACCGGGACTGCCGGGCGCTGACCTGGCGGCTCAACGAGGTCGGTCCGTTCCATGCGGTGATTGCGATCACCCGCGGCGGGCTGGTGCCGGCGGCGATCGTGGCGCGCGAGCTCGGCTTGCGGGTGATCGATACCGTCTGCATCGCCAGCTACGACCATGACAAGCAGGGCGACCTGAAGGTGCTCAAGGGCATTTCGGAGCAGACAGCCAAGCTCGGCGGCGGCACCGGCAAGGGACTCTTGATCGTCGACGACCTCGTCGACACCGGCAAGACCGGCAAGCTGGTGCGCGAGATGCTGCCCGACGCGCATTTCGCAACGGTCTACGCCAAGCCCAAGGGACGGCCGCTGGTCGACACCTACATCACCGAGGTGTCGCAGGACACCTGGATCTTCTTTCCGTGGGACACCGCGCTGTCGTTCCAGCCGCCGATCCGCGACGGGGCTGCCTGACCCACGAGTCATTCCGGGGCGCGTCGAAGACGCGAACCCGGAATCTCGAGATTCCGGGTTTGGTCCTTCGGACCATCCCGGAATGACGGCCGCGGACATTTGGACTCGTCGTCATGCCCCTGCAAAACCGCGTCACTCCCACCGGAGAGATCGTCGCCACGGACCGCCGCGGCACCTTCACCGGCAATCGCGGCATCATCCACGATCCCGCGACCCGCACACTGCTGAACAAGCGCTGGTCGTCGCCGGCGTGGCTCACCTGCGTCTGCGAGTTCAGGGGCCGGCGGCGCGAAGTGATGCGCCGGCAGAGCTGGACCGAACTGTTCTTCCTCGATGAAGCCACGGCCTTCGCGGCCGGACACCGGCCCTGCTTCTACTGCCGCCGCGACGACGCCAACCGGTTTCGCGCCGCCTGGGAGAATGGCAATGGCATCAGTGATCTCAGCGCCAAGGCGATGGATGCGGTGCTGCACGCCGAGCGGCTCGATCGTGGCAAGAAGCGGCTACATGCGCTGCCGATGCCGATTGACGAATTGCCCGACGGGACGATGGTGCAGGCGAACGGGGAAAGCTATCTCGTCGCCGATGGCAAGACGCTGCGTTGGTCGTTCGCCGGCTACGAGTGCGCCGACGCGACCGCTTCCGCGATGCTGCTGACGCCGCCATCGACCGTCCGCGCATTTCAGTCCGGCTATCGGCCGGTGCTGCACCCGAGCGCGGCGGCGGCCCCGGGCTGAGCCCGCCTGGGCTGTCGTTACGACAGCCGCTGCCGCGCCAGCTTTGCACCCGCGCCGAGCGCACTCAGCTTGGCTTCGGCGATATCGCGCCGCATCGGCGCCATGCCGCAATTGGTGGTCGCGATGATGTTGCCCTTCGGCACGTGCTTTGCGACCGCCTCGATCACCCTGACGACATCCTCAGGGGTTTCGACCTCATCGCTCGCGACGTCGATCACGCCGGCCTGCACGATCTTGCCGGGCAGCGCCGCGAGCAGCTCGATCGGCACCTTCGAGTTGCGGCATTCGATCGCGACCTGCTGGATCGTGCTCTTGTCGATCACAGGGAACGTCTCTTCATACTGCCGCCACTCGCCGCCGAGCGTCTCCTTCCAGTCGGTGTTGGCTTTGATGCCGTAGCCGTAGCAGATGTGCACGGCGGTGGCGCAGGTGAGACCCTCGGCGGCGCGCTCCAGCGCCTTGATGCCCCAGTCGCGCACCTGGTCCATGTAGACGTTGAAGGCCGGCTCGTCGAACTGAATCATGTCGACGCCATCGGCCTGCAACGCCTTGGCTTCCTGGTTCAACAGCTCCGCGAAAGCGAACGCCATCTTGACGCGGTCGCCGTAATATTGGTCGGCGATGGTGTCGATGATCGTCATCGGGCCGGGCAGGGTGAACTTCAGCCGGTTCTTGGTGTGGGCGCGCGCCGCACGTGCCTCACCCTCGTGGACGCGGCCCTTGAGCTGCAGCGGCGCGACCACCTGCGGCACCATCGCCTTATAGCGATCCTTGCGGATGCCCATCTCGACCTTGTGGGCGAAATCGATGCCTTCAATGCGCTCCAGAAAACCGTGCACGAAATGCTGGCGCGCCTGCTCGCCGTCGGTGACGATGTCGACGCCGGCATCTTCCTGCAGCTTGACCGCAAGCACGGTGGCATCGCGCTTGGCGCGGGCGAGCTCGGCGCCTTCCGACTTCCACGGCGCCCACAGCATGTTCGGTTCGGCGAGCCATTCCGGCTTCGGCAGCGAGCCTGCGATCGTGGTTGGAAACAGCATGGGTGCCTCCCGATGGGTTCTGATTGAGCGCCTGTGTGCCATGTCCTAGAGTGGACGTACAGAACAACAAAAGTCTTTGTGATGGGGAATAGACGCCGATGATCGATCTGCACTACGCGCCGACGCCGAACGGCTGGAAGATCTCGATCATGCTGGAGGAACTGGGGCTCCCGTACACGGTGATCCCGGTGAACATCCGCGCCGGCGAGCAGTTTAGGTCCGAATTCCTGGCGATCAGCCCGAACAACCGGATCCCCGCGATCGTCGACCATGCGCCTGCCGACGGCGGCGGGCCGTTCTCGGTGTTCGAGACCGGCGCGATCCTGATCTATCTCGCCGACAAGACCGGTCGTTTCCTGTCCAGGGAGTTGCGTGCGCGGTCGAACGTCATCCAATGGGTGATGTGGCAGATGGGCGGCCTCGGCCCGATGCTCGGCCAGCACGGCCATTTCGCGCTCTATGCGGCCGAGAAGATTCCCTACGCGATCGAGCGCTACCGCGACGAGACGGCGCGGCTCTATGGCGTGCTCGACCGCCAGCTCGGCAAGACCGGCGCCTATGTCGCAGGTCCCGACTATTCGATTGCCGACATCGCCTGCTTCCCCTGGACCATGACCCACAAGGCGCAGGGCTTCACCCTCGACGACTACCCGAACATCAAGCGCTGGTACGCCACCGTGCGCGCGCGCCCGCAGGTGCAGGCGGGACTTGCGATCGGAAAATTCGTCAAGGAGCCGTTCGACGAGGAATCACGCAAGAACATGTTCGGCCAGCGTGCGAAGGAGCTGGTCGACAAAAAATAGTGTCCGTTATTCCGCGGCGCGACACGGTCGCGAGCTCTCCGCCTTGCGGCGCATCCCGGAATGACGAGAATGAGCGTGGAAAAGACAAAGGGAAACGCCAATGATCGAATTCTTCTTCGACTGTTCCAGTCCGTGGACTTACCTCGCCTGGCACAACATCCAGCCGCTGGCGAAGGAGTTTGGCGCCGAGATCACCTGGCGGCCGATCCTGGTCGGCGGCATCTTCAACACCGTCAATCCGTCGGTTTACGCGCAGCGCGAGAAGCCGGTGCCGTTGAAGGCGCGCTACATGAAGAAGGATCTTGCCGACTGGGCACGCTCGGCCGGTCTTGCGATCAAGATGCCGCCGAGCGTGTTTCCGGTGAACAGCGTCAAGGCGATGCGCGGCTGCATCTGGCTCGGCAACGAAAAGATGGTGCCGTTCGCGCGCGCGGTGTTCGAGGCCTATTGGGGTGATGACAAGGACATCTCGCAGGATGCCGTGCTAACCGAGATCTGCAGCAAGCTCGGGATCGATCCGGCAAAATTCCTGGCCGGCATCGGCGACCAGGCCATCAAGGATCAGCTCAAGGCCAACACCGAGGAGGTGATGGCGCGCGGCGGCTTCGGCTCGCCCACGATCTATCTCGACAAGACCGATATGTATTTCGGCAACGACCGCCTGCCGCTGATCCGCGAGGCGCTGGCCCGTCTCAAGGCGCGGGCTGCCTGATGCCGAAAGCCGTTGTTTGCCGCGAGCTCGGACCGCCCGAGCGTCTTCAGCTCGAGAATTTTGCTTCGGTGCCATTGCAGCCGGGGCAGGTGCGTGTTGCGATCCGTGCCGCCGGGATCAATTTCCCCGACATCCTGATGGCCGCCGGTGAGTACCAGCTCAAGCCGCCGCTGCCGTTCACACCGGGCTCGGAAGCCGCCGGCGATGTCGTCGAGGTCAAAGACGCTGCCGGTGTCGCGGTCGGCGACAAGGTGATCGTCAAGATGCGCTTCGGCGCCTATTGCGACGAGACGGTCGCTGTGCCGGCGCAGCTCGTGCCGGTGCCGTCGACCTTCGACTACGCGGAAGGCGCGACCTTCCTTGCCGCGCACGGCACGGCCTATCACGCGCTGATCGACCGCGGGCAGATCAAGCCGGGCGAGGTGTTGCTGGTGCATGGGGCCGGCGGCGGCGTCGGGCTTGCCGCGGTCGAGATCGGCAAGCTGCTCGGCGCCACCGTGATCGCGGCAGCCTCATCCGAGGAGAAGCTTACGATCGCCAAGGCGCGCGGCGCGGATCATCTCGTGCTCTATGAACGCGAGCCGTTCCGCGATGCGGTGAAACGTCTCACCGACGGACGCGGCGCGGATGTCGTATTCGATCCGGTTGGTGGAGAAGTGTTCGAGAACTCGATGCGCTGCATCAACTGGGGCGCACGAATTCTCGTCGTCGGCTTCACCGGCGGCATCGGCCTCGCCCGCACCAATCTGTTGATGATCAAGGGCGCGAGCGTGCTCGGCGTGCGCGCCGGCGAGGCGGTGCGCAAGGATCCCGCGCTCGGCGAGGTCAGGTTCAAGGCGCTGAGCGAATGGGCCGAGGCGGGCCGGGTGCGGCCGAATATCTCGCACCGGTTGCCGCTGGAAGACTACGCGAAAGCGATGCGGCTGTTGATCGAGCGCAAGGCGATCGGCCGCGTGGCGCTGATGACCCGATGAAGGTGCGTAGGGCGGGTTAGCCGAAGGCGTAACCCGCCGCCTATCGCCGAGAAGCGGTGGATTACGCTCCGCTAATCCACCCTACGCTTTGGCGAATCGTCCATCCCGCAGAAACGCAATCGTCTGCTCGATTACTTCCCGGTTTCGCACCAGCCAGGGATGCGAGGTGCGGATCACGATGTGATCGGCCATGCCGTCGAGCCTGGTGTTGGCGACCGACACCCTTCCGTCGTGCGGCCGCGGCAGGGCCATGGAGGTGATCGGATAGACCGAGCGGTTGCCGGCGATGATGCCAGCCTCATAGTCGATTGTGGGCAGCAGCGCGCTGGTCGCGGCATCGCGGCGAGTGACGAGCTGCTGGCCGGCCGGGCCGAAGTAGGCGCGATAGGCGGCTAGGTTCTTCAGGCGGTCGGCGATCTCGCTGCCGCCGTTCGGCGTGCCCAGCATCACGACGCGGCCGATCCGCGAGGGTCGATGTCTTGCCAGATAGACGCGGGCCAGTAGCCCGCCCATCGAGTGGCAGACGAAATGCACGGAGCCGTCGAGGCTCTTTGCGAAGGGATCCAGCGAGGGATGGATGTCCTCGGCCAGCGCATCGAGTGGCTTGCGCCGGCTGTCATAGTCGAGATTGAGGGTGGCAAAGCCGGCATCGCTGAGTGCCTGCTCCATCCTGCGAAACGAGCGCGCCGTCCGGCTGATGCCATGCAGCAGGACGACGCCGTCAGATCTGGACGCCGCTTGACGCCGTTCGTTCACTTATAGTCGCGCTCTTGCCACCACGGGAAATAGTCGGGCATATCCGACGAGACCTTGTTCTTGAACTGCGCCGGACGCTTCTCCAGGAACGACACCACGCCTTCCTTGACGTCGTCGGAGCGACCGCGGGCATAGATGCCGCGGCTGTCGACCTTGTGCGCCTCCATCGGATCGTCGGCGCCCATCATGCGCCACATCATCTGGCGGATCAGCGCAACCGACACCGGCGCGGTCTTGGCCGCGAACTCCTTGGCGAGCGCACGCGCGGTCGGCAGCAGCTCGTCCGGCGGCACCACCTTGCTGACCAGCCGGCCGGCGAGCGCCTCCTGCGCCGGGAACACGCGGCCCGAGTAGCACCACTCCAGCGCCTGCGAGATGCCGACGATGCGCGGCAGGAACCAGCTCGAGGCGGCCTCCGGCACGATGCCGCGCTGGGAGAACACGAAGCCGAAGCGCGCGGCTTCGGACGCGATGCGGATATCCATCGCGAGCTGCATGGTAACGCCGATCCCGACCGCCGGACCGTTCACCGCGGCGATGACAGGCTTCAGGCATTTGAAGATGCGCAGTGTCACCTGACCGCCGCCGTCGCGCACCTGCGGATCGCTGTAGTCGACGCTGCCGTCGGCATTGCGCTTGACCGGGCCGCGGCGCGCATCGCGGTCGAAGGTGTTGGCACCGGAGGAGAGGTCGGCGCCGGCGCAGAAGCCGCGGCCTTCGCCGGTCACGATGATCGCCCTGACGTCGTCGTCCTTGTCGGCCTTGTCGAACGCGTCGATCAGCTCCTGCTGCATCGTGGCGTTGAAGGCGTTGAGCTTGTCGGGCCGGTTCAGCGTGATGGTCAGGATCTGCTCGGCGACCTCGTACTTGATCGTCTCATACGCCATGGGGATGATTTCCTCTCGGTTTTCTTGAATGAACGGCGCTGGCGCGCGTCTCCATTCAGTTAACCCGGCAATCATCCCTTGTGAAGAAGTCGGATGCGCAGGCTGAGCTCCGCGCATCCGACTTGCGTTGAGGCGCTACTTCTTCGGCGGTGTCGGCCACGGCTTTTGCGGGCCGCGCAGGCCTTCGAACGCCTTGCCCATGCCGAGCACACCGATGTCGTCGAAGCGCCGGCCGATGATCTGGACACCGATCGGAAAGCCCTTCTTGTCGTAGCCGCCGTTGATCGCGAGTGCCGGGTTCTCCGACATATTCCACGGCACGGTAAAGCAGATGTGCTCGAACGGCTTCGCCGGGTCGTTGAGCGGTGCTGCGAACTCCGCCGGGAAGTTCACCACCGGCGACACCGGCGCGATCACGTAGTCGACCTCGCAGAACAGTTTTGCCGCGGCTGCGCGGATCGCCATCGTCTGGTTGAAGCCGCGCACCACGTCGACGCCGGAGAGTTTTGCGCCGGCCTCGGCCCAGTTGAGGATGTAGGGCAGGGTCTTGCTGCGATCGGCCTCAGACAATTTCGACAGCTCGTCCCAGGTCCGCGCACGCCAGAAATTGTCGAGCCCTTCGAGCATCTCGGGCGTGAGGATGCCGTCGATCTCGGTGATCACAGCGCCGGCGGATTCGAACGCCTTCGCCGCCTTGACGACGACCTCGCGAACCTCCTTCTCGACCTTCTGGCCGGATCCGGCATCGAGCATCAGCCCGATGCGCAGCTTGCGCGGCGACTTCTCCAGCGCTTTCCAGTTCACCTCGAGCGCCGGCAGGCTCATGCCGTCGCGGCGATCGGGGCGCGACAGCACGCTCATCATCAGCGCGGCGTCGTCGACGGTGCGGGTCATCGGCCCCGCGACGCGGCCGACATAGGGCGGATCGATCGGCACGCGGCCGAGGCTCGGCTTCAGCGCGACGAGGCCGCACCAGGAGGCCGACAGCCGCACCGAGCCGCCGATGTCGGTGCCGAGATGCAGCGGGCCGTAGCCGGCAGCGCCGGCGGCGCCCGCGCCCGAGCTCGATCCGCCCGGGTTCTTGCTGACATCCCAGGGATTGCGGGTGAGGGGATGGAATGACGACAGGCCCGACGACAGCATGCCGTAATCCGGCATCGTGGTCTTGGAGAAGATCACGCAGCCGGCTTCACGCAGCCGCGCGGCGGGCGGCGCATCCTTCTCCGCGGGCGCGAGCTTGACGCTGGCGGCGCCGAGCGGCACCGGCTGGCCCTTGGTCGCGACGTTGTCCTTGATGGTGACGGGCACGCCGTCGAGCGTGCCGGCAGGCTCGGCCTGCTGCCAGCGTTCGGTCGAGGCCTTGGCGACCTTTCGCGCCCCGTCGGGGTCGTACAGATACAGCGCCTTGATGTGCGGCTCCCAGGTCGCGACCTGGGAGATGATTTCCTCGAGCACTTCGGACGGCGAGAACTGCTTGGCACGATAGCCGGCGAGCAGGTCGACGGCGGAGAGATCGTGCAGCGACGTGATGGCGTCCCCTTTCGGCTTATGCATGCGCACCTGCCGGCATGCGTTTCTCGATGATACGGGCGAACATGCTGGCGCCGATCGGGAGGATCTTGTCGTCGAGAACGTAACCGGGATTGTGCACGGGCACTGAACCGTCATGGCCGACCCAGAAATACGCACCGGGAACGGCCTGCATCATGTCGGCGAAATCCTCGCTGCCCATCTTGGGCGTCGAGCGGGTGATCACCTTGGCCGGATCGACCACGGTGCGCGCGACTTCCTCGACCACGCGGGACTGCTCTTCCTGGTTGACCAGCACGCTGAAGCCGTCGCGGATCTCGACCGAGATTTCAGCTT
Source organism: Bradyrhizobium sp. CER78 (assembly GCF_029846235.1). Taxonomy (GTDB): domain Bacteria; phylum Pseudomonadota; class Alphaproteobacteria; order Rhizobiales; family Xanthobacteraceae; genus Bradyrhizobium. The sequence goes on along the minus strand of NZ_JARVWP010000002.1, from coordinate 53,143 downwards.
CATACGCGGCGGCAAAGCCGGCGCAGATCTCGCGCATGCGCTTGCGGATCAGCGCGCGGATCTCCTCGGAGAAGCAGCGCACCGTGCCGCACATCCAGGCATCCCCGGGAATGACGTTGTAGGCCGAACCGGAATGGATCTGGGTGATCGACAGCACCGCTGCCTGCAGCGGATCGACGTTGCGGCTGACGATCGACTGCAGCGCCTGTCCGAGCGTCATTGCGATCACGACCGCGTCCTTGGAGCGCTCCGGCATCGCGCCATGGGCGCCATAGCCCTGGATCCTGATGTCGAAGAAGTCGGCTGCGGCCATTGCCGGGCCCGGGAGGATCGCGATCTCGCCATGGTTCAGGTCGGGCGCGTTGTGCAGGCCGTAGACCTCGTCGCAGGGGAACTGCTTGAACAGGCCGTCCTTGATCATGGCGCGGGCGCCGCCGAGGCCTTCCTCGGCCGGCTGGAAGATGAAATGCACGGTGCCGTCGAAATTGCGGGTTTCGGCGAGATAGCGCGCCGAGCCGAGCAGCATCGTGGTGTGACCGTCATGGCCGCAGCCGTGGAAGCGGCCGGGGATGGTCGAACGCCACTTCAGATTGGTGTTCTCCTCCATCGGCAGCGCGTCCATGTCGGCGCGCAGGCCGATCTTCCTGGTGCCGTTGCCCTTGCCCTTGAGCACGCCGACCACGCCGGTGCCGCCTAGGCCGCGATGCACCTCGATGCCCCAGCTCGTCAGCTTCTCGGCGACGATGCCTGACGTGCGGACCTCCTCGAAGCCGATCTCGGGATGCGCATGCAGATCCCGTCTGATGGCGGTGAGTTCGTCGGCAAAACTGTCGATGCGCTCAATGGTCGGCATGGCTCTCTATCCGTTTGTGCGTGATGGGGAGGTGGGTGTGAAAGTGGGGCCGTTAGGCTTGATACGAATGCCGGGACGCAAATGTTTCCACGGCAGTGTGGCGGTGTCGGCCGGCATTGCGCCGGGCGCGGCGCAGATCAGCAGTTTCTCCGCGATCGGTTCGAAATCGGCGCGGAAATGCACCGAGCTCTTGTTGACCAGGATCTTCTGCGCGGTCGGCTCGATGCCGACATAGCGGTACATCGACTGATCAGCAAGCTGGGCCTTGTAGGAGCCGACGACGACGCGGACGTCGCCGACCCGCAGGCAGGCCGAGGGTCCCATATCCATGTCGCGGCCGCCGAAATAGGGGCCGGGCGCGACGAATTTGCCATCCGACAGTTGCTCGACAACGAAAGTCTCCCGGTAGGGTGCGTCGCCGGGAATGCCGGACTTGCCGCCGAGTTCGAGCGTGACCGATGCCCCGACGCCGGCCGCATGCGCGGCCTTGGCCGATTGCGGGTCGTAGATCACGCCGGTTGCGGCGCTCGCTCGGTTGCGCACCAGCGCGCGCAGCATGCCCGTGGTGTCGGAATCGCCGCCGGCGCCGGGATTGTCCTGGGTGTCGGCGATGATGATCGGCTTGCTGGCCGACTTCGCCAGTTGCATCGCCAGCTGCACGCCTTCATCAGGCGAATAGATCCGGCCGTCGAAATCGTCCTCATGGCTCTCGACCAGGGCGACGACGTTGTCGGCGGCGGCATCCGCATCGGCCTGCGTTCGGCCGTAGGCGAACACGCTCGGCCCGCAATCCCTGAAATCGGCCGCCGGGAAGCCCGGCGCAAACGACAGCGTCGGCACCGCGTCGCTCTCCAGCGCGGCGAGCTTCTGATAGATGCCCTTGGTCGGCTGGTCGTTGGTGCATTGCCAGCTGATCGGGATCAGGAACGGCAATTGCCGGAATGCTTTTGCAAAGCGCTGCCCGGACTTGAGCATCAGCGCCAGATGCCGCGCGCAGGCGCGGCCGGTGTCGGCCATGTCGACATGCGGATAGGTACGGTAGGCGATCAGCGCATCGGCATGTTCGATCATCTTGGGCGAGACGTTCGCGTGCAGATCGAGGCTCACCACCAGCGGCAAATCGTTGCCGATCGCCTTGCGCACGCGCGCCAGCGTTTCGCCCTCGCCGTCGTCATGATGCTCGGTGACCATGGCGCCGTGCAGGTCGAGATAGACCGCATCGACCGGCCCGGCCGCGACAATGCCGTCGACCATCTCGGTCACGATCCGCTCGAACGCATCCTTGCTGACATGCGCCGACGGGCTCGCCGCGGCGAAAATCGTCGGCACCAGCTCCCAGCCGTTGGCTTCAGCGGCCTCGACGAACCCGGCGAGGCCGACATTGATCTTGCGCATGACCTTGAGCACGTCGGCGCCGTGCGTCATGGACGGCCAGCCGCCGCCATGCACGAAGTCGTCATAGGTTGCCTTCGTCGGCGCGAAGGTGTTGGTCTCGTGCAGGAAGCCGCCAACGGCAATGCGGGTCATCAAGGTCTCGACAGGTTTCTTCGATGATGAAGCGATTTGGAAGCAATCGCATCATCCCGTCATTTCAGTTGAGCATGACCGTTCGAAAGCCGGTTCGCCTCTTCCGGATCCCGCTCTAGCGCGCGACGTTAAGCGTGTCGTCGCGCCAAGCGCAAGTCGGCGAGCACTGCCGGAATTGCATGCCCTATGGGCGTATTGAAAGGCCCACAGTTCAGGCTAAGGCTAAAGACCTAGGCCGTTGCCACGATGCCTTCCGAAACCGGGCGGAAGTTGGCGAAGTCCCAGCCGCGTCCGGGTGCCGCATCGAGCAGCGCGCGGGTATAGGCCTGCTGCGGATTGGTCAGCACCTCGGCGGCCGGCCCCTGTTCCACGACCCGCCCACGCTGCATCACAGCGACGTCGTCGCAGATTTGTGCGGCGACGCGCAAATCATGGGTGATGAACAACAGCGCGATGCCGAGCCGCCGCTGGATCTCGTCGAGCAGATCCAGAACCTGCGCCTGCACCGAGACGTCGAGCGCGGATACGGCTTCATCAGCCACCAGCACGTCGGGATCGAGCGCCAGCGCGCGCGCGATCGCGATGCGCTGGCGCTGACCGCCGGAGAACTGGTGCGGATAGCGCGAGATCGCGTCGGGCGGCAAGTGGACCAACTCGAGCAGCTCGCGGGCCCGTGCCAGCGCGTCCTTGCGCGGCATGCCGTAATTGATCGGACCCTCCGCGATGCTCTCGCCGACGGTGACGCGCGGATTGAGCGAGCGGTAGGGGTCCTGGAAGATGATCTGGATCTTCTGGCGATGCGGCTGCAGCAGCCGGCGCGACAGGTCGGAGATCTCGCGGCCGGCGAGCCGCACCCCGCCCGAGGTCGGATCGATCAGGCGGACGATGCAGCGCGCGACCGTCGATTTGCCGGAGCCGCTTTCGCCGACGATGCCGAGCGTGCGGCCCTTGCGCAGGGTGAGTGTGACGTTGCTGGCGGCGGCGACCTCGCGCGCTTTGCCGTACAGCGACCGCTCCCGGTAGACCTTGCTGAGCTCGTTGGCTTCCAGCACCACGGGCTCGGTCGTCTCCGGACGCGGTGCGCGCGGCACCAGGCTCGGCACCGAGGACAGCAAGTTGCGGGTGTATTCCATCTTCGGATTACGCAGCACGTCCTGCAGCGGGCCGGCCTCGACCAGGCGGCCGTGGCGCATCACCGCGACGCGGTCGGCGATCTCGGCCACCACGCCCATGTCGTGGGTGATGAACAGCACCGCCGTGCCGTGATCGCGTTGCAGGTCGCGGATCAGCGTCAGGATCTGCTTCTGGGTGGTGACGTCGAGCGCCGTGGTCGGCTCGTCCGCGATCAGAAGCTTCGGTTCCAGCACCAGCGCCATCGCGATCATGATGCGCTGGCGCTGTCCGCCGGAGAGGCGGTGTGGGTAGGAGGAGAAGATGCGCTCCACGTCCGGCAGTCGCACATGCTCCATCATCGCCAGGATCTTCTGGCGCCGCGCGCGGGAGTCGAGATCGGTATGGGCGCGCAGCACCTCGTCGATCTGGCGGCCGACCGGCACCACCGGGTTGAGCGCAGTCATCGGCTCCTGGAAGATCATCGCCATCCGCGTCGCGCGCAATTGCCGCAGCCGCCGGTCGGTCGCGGTGAGCAGTTCCTCGCCCACCAGCTTCACGCTGCCGCCCGACGGCACCAGGATATCCTTCTGCTGCAGTCCCATCGTGGTGAGCGAGGTCACCGACTTGCCGGAGCCGCTTTCGCCGACCACGCACAGCGTCTCGCCTTCGTGCACCCTTAGCGAAAGGTCGTCGATGATGCGATGCGCGTCAGCCTTGCGGCCGAGGCCGACGACGAGATTGTTGATGTCGAGGACGACGTTGGTCATGTCAGGCTCTCTTGGCGCTGCTGCGGCTCGCGCGGCGACGGAATTGATCCACTGTCATTCCGGGGCGATGCGAAGCATCGAACCCGGAATCTCGAGATTCCGGGTCTGGTGCTAACGCACCGCCCCGGGATGACGGCTTCAATTGGCATTGAAGCCGTCACTTGCCCTCGCGCTGCTTCATGCGGGGATCGAGCGCGTCGCGCGCGGCGTCGCCGATCAGATTGATACTGAGAATGGCGATCGAGAGCAGCAGCCCCGGCCAGAAGATCAGCGACGGCTTGACCTGGAAGTAGGCGCGGCCCTCGGCCATGATGTTGCCCCAGGTCGGCGTTTCCGGCGAGATGCCGGCGCCGAGGAACGACAGGATCGCCTCGGTCAGGATCGCGGATGCGCAAACGTAAGTGCCTTGCACGATCAGCGGTGCGATCGTGTTCGGCATCAGATGCCGCCACATGATCTTCGGCAGGCTCGAGCCGAGCGAGATCGCGGCCTCGACATAGGGTTCCTCGCGTGCGGTCAGCACCACCGATCGCACCAGCCGTGCCACGCGCGGGATCTCGGGGATGGTGATTGCGACCATCACGGTCCAGATGCTGGCACCCGATAGCGACACCACGGCGATCGCGAGCAGGATGGCGGGGATCGCCATCAGGCCGTCCATCACGCGCATCATCACCGCATCGACCCAGCGGAAGAAGCCGGCGACGAGGCCGATCAGCAGCCCGACGCCGATCGAGCAGACGGCGGCGCCGAGCCCGATCACCAGCGAGATCCGCGCGCCGTAGATGATGCGCGACAACAGGTCACGTCCATAGGCATCGGTGCCGAGCAAATATTGCGCGCTCGACGGCTTCAGCCGCTGCGCCGGCGTCAGCAAGAGTGGATCATGGGGCGCAAGGAGCGGCGCGAAGATCGCCATCAGGATGATGAGGACGAGGCAGATCGTCGCAACCGCGATGATCGGCGTCGAGGTCAGGAAGCCGAATTTGACGCGGAACGGCCGGGTGACGGGGAGAGTGGATTCAGGAAGGGTATCGATCGCCATCGCTTAATACCGGATACGAGGATCGAGCAGGGTGTAAGCAACGTCGATCAACAGGTTGACGCCGACATAGATGCCCGACGTCAGAAGGATCATCGCCTGGATCACCGGATAGTCGCGCGCCAGCACTGCATCGACGGTGAGGCGGCCGATGCCGGGCAGGTTGAACACGCTCTCGGTGACGACGACGCCCGAGATCAGCAGCGCGAAGCCGGAGCCGATCACGGTGATGACCGGCACCGCGGCGTTGCGCAGCGCATGACGCAGCAGCACGCCGGCCTCGCCGATGCCCTTGGCGCGCGCGGTGCGCACGTAATCCTCGCCCAGCACATCGAGCATCGAGGCCCGCGTCATGCGTGCGATCAGCGCGACATAGATGAAGGAGAGGGTGCAGGTCGGCAGAATGAGGCGTTCGAAGAACGGACCGAAGCTATCCCTCACGCAGGCGGCGACCTGCAGCGCGCTGAGCGAATTCGGCGGCGCCTTCGCGCAGGCCGACATGATGCTCTTGTAGCCTTGCACCGGCACCCAGCGCAGATCGATCGCAAAGAACTGGATCAGCACATAGCCGATCACGAACACCGGCACCGAGAAGCCGAGCACCGACAGCCCCATCACGAAGCGGTCGATCCAGGTGCCGTGCTTCCACGCCGCGATCACGCCGAGCGGTACCGCGACCAGGATCGAGAGGGTGATGGTGGCGAGCGCAACCGCAATCGACGGCTCGAGGCGCGGGCCGATCATCTCGAGGATCGGCTTGTTCGAGATCAAGGAGACGCCGAGGTCTCCGTGCAGCAGCTTGGCGACCCAGGTGTAGAACTGGATGTAGATCGGCTCGTTGAGACCGAGCGAGGTGCGGATGCGGTCGAGCTGTTCGGGCGTCGCGTTGTCGCCGGCGAGAATGGCCGCCGGGTCGCCCGGCGTCAGCCGCAGCAACAGGAACACGAACAGAGCCACCACGCCCATCACGGGAATGGCGGCGAGGATGCGGCGAAGCAGATATCCGAGCAAATTGGATCCGTTGGGTTGTGGTCGATGAAGTCCCCAGCGGGACCGTTGCACACCGGACCGTAGCACAGATGGTACAGGACACACTGGAGAACTTCAGCAAGTCCCATGCCATCGGTGCTGCGGTTTTTGCGGTGCAGCTAGTCGGTCCTGTTGGCGCGATCATTCCTCCGATGACGTTCGAAGCAGTCCACCGGAAGGTGGATTGATTTCAGCTTTGCGAGAATGAGCGGATACTTCGTCGAGCCCGGCAGCAAGCGCCGGCGCCATCGATGGCGTCTCGAGGTCGCGCCAGTCGTCGATCGCTCCCGCGATCATCTGCGCCGTCGCGGCCGACAGCGTCCAGCCAAGATGACCGTGGCCGGTGTTGTAAAAGACGCCCGGAATCCGTCCGGCGCGAACCACCGGCATCATGTTCGGCATCATCGGGCGCAGGCCCGCCCAGGGCAGGACTTTCGACGTATCGATCCCCGGGAAATGATGCCGCACCCAATCCACCAGCGGCTGGATGCGATCGGCCCTGATATCGCGGTTGAAGCCGTTGAACTCGGCGGTGCCGGCGACGCGGAAGCGGTCGGCACCAAGCCGGCTGGTCACGATCTTCGCGGCTTCATCGAGCAGGCTGACGGTCGGGGCGGCGTCCCGGCTTTGCGGCGCATCGAGCTGCACCGTGATCGAATAGCCCTTCACCGGATAGACATTGACGCGGTCGTTGAGCAGGCCCGCGAAGTGGCGGCTTGCGACGCCGGCGCAGATCACGATGCCGTCGGCCTGCAATTCATGTCGTGGCGCGAGGCCGGCATCGTGCGAAGCGGCCTCGTTCCAGCCGATCCGGAAACCGTCATCGCCGCGCGCGATGGTGTCGACGTCGGCCTCATGGATGAAAGTCGCGCCGCGACGGATGCACGCCTCGGCGAGGCCGCGCGTGAACTTGTGGATATCGCCGGTCGCATCCGACGGCGTGAAGAAGCCGCCATAGCAGGCCGTCTGCAGCGCGGGTTCGATGCTGCGGATTTCGTTCGCCGTCACCGGCCGGCGGTCGAGCCCGCCTTGTTGCAGCAGCGTGTTGACGCGCAGGCCGGCCTCGAAGCCGGCCTTGTCGTGATAGACGTGCAGGATGCCGCGGCGCTCGAGATCGAAGGCGATGTTCTCGCGCTGCGCGATCGAGAACAGATGCTTGCGCGCTTCGATTGCGAGTTTTGTGGTCTCGATGGTGTTGGCGCGATAGCGGGTGATGCCGCCTACGAACTCGCCGATCCAGGAATATTTGTGCCAGCTCGGCTTCGGATTCATCAAAAGCGGCGCGTCGCTTCTGAGCATCCAGCGCAGCCCCTTGAGAATGGTCGCGGCACTGTTCCACACCTCCGCATTGCTGGCGGAAAGCTGTCCGCCGTTGGCGAACGAGGTTTCCATCGCGGCGTAGCGATGCCTGTCGAGGACAGTCACGCGGTAGCCGCGTTCGAGCAGGGCATAGGCCGTCGTCACGCCGGTGATGCCGGCGCCAATGATCGCAATCTGTGGCATGATGGTCTTCAGGCTCCCGTGTTGTTAGAGTCGCCGAACCACCGGTGAAACCGGCTGTTTCAGCGCCCCATCTGTCACGGTACCTGAGAGCTTGATCCGCACCGGGCCTGCGCCCGGATGCGAACTATCCCCTTCGGTGGACGTCACGGCCCTTGATGTGCGGTCGTGTCCGTCTCTCTCCAGATCGTCCTGACGATACAGTCCTTTTGCCTGAGAGTTTCCGGGGCGGTTGCTCCGTCGGCGCCGAAGCCAAACAACACGAACGTTGTCGCTTCGATCTCTCCCGCATCGTCGCGTTGGACGGCCGGACCGTAGGCGAAGCCTCAAAATTGGACAAGGCTAAATTTCGATCCGGCAGTGCCAACGTGTTGTGCAGTGCAATCGACGTCAGTCGAGTGTCGCCAGCAGTGCCGCCATCAGGCGGCCGCGCTCGGCGAGGCTGTCGACTTCAATGTGTTCGTTGAGCGTATGCGCATCGGCGCCGCGAACGCCGAGGCCGTCGAGGGTAGGGATCCCCATCGCGCCGGTGAAGTTGCCGTCCGATCCGCCGCCGGCGCTGCCATGCGGCAGATCGAGGCCCATCGCCGCCGCGAGGCCCTTTGCCTTTTCATAAAGCGCCATGGTGCCGGCATCCGGCTCCCATACCGGGCGGGTGACGCCACGCGTCACCTTGAAGGTGACGTCGTTGGCGGTTCCGGACAGCGCCAGCATGCGCTCGACGCCGCGGTCGAGATCGGCCTGGCGCTTGGCCATGCTGAGCGCTTCACCGGTGCAGGTCGTTGCGACGCAATTGACCCATTGGCCGCCATGCACGATGCCGACCGAGAAGGTGCAGTCCTCGGTGGTCATGCCGTCGATGGCCATGATCTGCCGGGCCATTTCCCGGATCGCGGAACGGCCGGACGACAGCGTCGCGCCGGCATGGCTCGGCTTGCCGGTTGCTTCCAGGTTGAAGCGCGCGATCGCGTAGCGGCCGGTGACGACACCGTTGTTCGGCCGGCCGGGCTCCGGCACCAGCACGTATTTGTTGCGTGCGGCTTCCGCCTCGATGATGTCGCGGGTCGACGGCGTGCCGACCTCTTCGTCCGGCGTGAACAGCACCGTGATCGGCAGCGGCGTCGTGAAGGAGGCGCGCGCCAGCTGCCGGATCGCCTCGATCGACAGATAATTGCCGCCCTTCATGTCGAAGATGCCGGGCCCGAAGCACTTGTTGCCATCGCGCCGCCATTGCAGCTTCTCGATGGTGCCGACCGGGTGCACGGTGTCGAGGTGGCCGGCGATCAGGATGCCGGGCTGGCCCTGTTTCGGATGAGGAAAACGGGCGCGGACGCAGCCCGCGAAGCCCTGGCGTCCCGCGATGCGTTCGATCGTCGCACCCATGATCGCCATCTCGCGCGCGGCGAGATCGAGCATGCGCTCGACCGCGCGCGCATCCCAGGTCGGGCTCTCGCATTCCACCCAGCTGCGCAGGCCCTGCAGCATCGTTTCTGAGTCAAAGGGGAGATTGGCTGGGTTCATTGTTTTTTCCTCTTGTTGTTCTGACGGCGCCGGCATCGCGCGGCGCTCACGAAAATCTCAGTCGACGATTTTGTAAAGCCAAAATCGCACGCGCGGCCTCATTCGTTTGTGTACGTCCGATCCCGCCCGAAACCGATTGACGCGCTTTGCGCTTGGTGCAAGTCTCGATTTCACAAGCCATACAGCATGTTAGTTCGCCTAAATAACGAACCGCATGCATAACGAATAAGCCGGCTTTGACCAGTTACACGTCAGGAGAGAGATTGCATGTACCCTATCTCGCGTTGGAAGCGCCGTACGCTAGCGGCGGCGTTGTCGGCGATCGCGTTGTCGTTCGCGCCGCAGGAATTATCGTTTACCCAACAGGCCATGGCCGCGGACAAGACCATCACCGCGGTGATGCATTCGGATCTGCGCGTCATCGATCCGATCCTGACCACCGCCTACATCACGCGCGACCATGGCTACATGGTCTACGACACGCTGGTGGCAACCGATTCCAACTTCAAGATCCAGCCGCAGATGGCGGACTGGAAGATCTCCGACGACAAGCTCACCTACACGTTCACGCTGCGCGATGGCCTGAAATGGCATGACGGCACGCCGGTGACCGCCGAAGACTGCGTCGCGTCGCTGAAGCGCTGGGCCAAGGTCGACGGCATGGGCCAGAAGCTGATGGACTTCACGGCGAGCCTCGAAGCCACCGATGCGAAGACGATTACGCTGAAGCTGAAGGAGCCGTACGGCCTGGTGCTGGATTCGATCGGCAAGCCGTCGTCGCGTGTCGCCTTCATGATGCCGAAGCGGCTGGCCGAAACGCCGCCGGACAAGCCGATTCCGGAACAGATCGGTTCGGGCCCCTTCAAATTCGTCCAGGCGGAATTCCAGCCGGGCGTGAAGGCGGTCTACGTCAAGAACAAGGACTACGTGCCGCGCAAGGAGCCGGCGAGCTGGACCGCGGGCGGCAAGGTCGTGAAGGTCGACCGCGTCGAGTGGGTCACGATGGCTGACGCGCAGACTGCGATGAACGCGCTGCAGTCCGGCGATATCGATTTCGTGGAGAACCCGTCGTTCGACACGTTGTCGATCCTCGAGGCCGACAAGGATCTGAAGGTCGAGACGCTGAACAAGTTCGGCTTCCAGACGCTGGGCCGCATGAACTTCCTCTATCCGCCTTTCGACAACATCAAGGTTCGCCAGGCGGCGCTGCTCGCGATCAACCAGAAGCAGGTGCTCGACGCGCTGGTCGGCAATCCCAAATATTACAAGACCTGCGTCTCCTTCTTCATCTGCGACACGCCGTTCGCGTCGGAAGTCGGCGGCGAGACGTTGGCGAAGGGAGGCGACATGGCCGCAGCCAAGAAGGCGCTCGCCGAGTCGGGCTACGACGGCACGCCGGTCGTCATCATGGCGCCCGGCGACGTCACCACCCTCAAGGCGCAGCCGGTCGTCGTCGCCCAGCAACTGCGCGATGCCGGCTTCAAGGTCGACCTGCAGGCGACCGACTGGCAGACCGTGGTGACCCGCCGCGCCAGCCAGAAGGCGCCGAAGGACGGCGGCTGGAACATGTTCTTCACCAACTGGGTCAGCGCCGACGTCTCCAACCCGATCGCCAACCTCTCGATTGGCGGCCAGGGCAAGAATGGCGGATGGTTCGGCTGGGCTGACGATCCGAAGATCGAACAGCTGAAGGATGCCTTCGTCCGCGCGCCGTCGCTCGACGAGCAGAAGAAGATCGCAGCCGATATCCAGAAGGAGGCCTACGACCAGGTCATCTACATCCCGCTCGGCCAGTATCAGGGTCCGAGCGCGTGGCGGAAGTCGCTGACCGGTGTGCTCGACGGCCCGGCGACGCCGATCTTCTGGAATATCGACAAATCCGAGTAAGCGCGGCTTGATGCAGAATGGAATGGCCGGGGCTCGTCCCCGGCCATTTTCGTTTTGCGCCGCCGCGCGTCAGGTATAGCTGTCGCGGCGGGTCATGCGCCGCTTGGGGCATCGCGACCTGAAGCGCTGATCGGACCGAACCGGCGGCCGCTAAGGCGTGTGGCCTGATTTCCCGCTGCCCGCGCTCGACAGGCTCGTGAGCTGCGTCTGTCCGGCGTTGCCGCCGTTCATCCAGACCGCCACGCCGGCGGCAAGTGCCAGCACGACGCATGCCGCGATCGCGCCGCGGATCCAGCGTTGGTAGATCGCGCGCTCGCCGGGCGTCGAATCGCGGAATCTCTGCGCATTGAGCCCGTTGCTGCAATGGGCCGCGTCGTCGCCGTGCTCGAGGATGGAAGCGCCAGGATCGGGCGCGGTGTTGCCAACAATCTGATTGCGACCGGCAATCCGATTGCGATCCGCAATCGTCATCGCCTAGCTCCAAAGAAATTGATCTCGAAATGCGAGCGCCGCGAAATGTGCGGCCGGAATTTTCCAACAAACCAGTACTACCACAGCCGGCGATCGCGGCGTGTGAACCCGGCCACAGCCGGAGGACACGATGAGGTGATGCGAGCGTCAAAATCCCTGTGTCTCTGCTCGGGCCGTGAGCACGGCGCCCTGGCATACCAATTTGACACGCCGTATCGCCTGGAAGCAGCAAGGGCGGCTGGGACGGCATTCGCATAGGGCTTGATGCCGGTCGCGCGCCCACAGCGATTTGCACGGCAGTTGTTGTCTATGTCACAAACTACCTTGGGTTACCAAGGTAATGTCGTACGGGCCGGATCGGCGCCGTCCGAACGCGCCAGCCGTGCGTGGACGGCGTGCATTGTTTCGCACCTGTGGATTCACCCAACCTCGGGGAAATTATCATGACCATCAATGTCAAGGCCTACGCGAATGCCGATGATATCCTGATCGCCTGGCAGCCGGACACCTGGTCGAACGACTGGGTCGGTTTCCAGCTCGAGCGGCGCAACAACATCACGCAGCAGACCATCGTGCTGTCCAACCGCATTCCGCCGAAGCCCGGTGAGAAGCCGGTGGCGGACGCCGGCATCTCCTCGACCCAGTCGCCGTTCCGGCGCTGCATCTGGACCGATCATAGCGTCGTCGACACCGAGAACGTCTCTTACCGCGTCACCGCGATGAAGAACGGCGCAAATGGCACGTTCACGCCCGATCCCGCCTCGGTGTCGGCATGGACGGCGCCGACGGTCGCTTCCGGCGATGCGGGCGGCGGCCTGTCGGCCTATTTCAACCGCGGCACCCTGATGTCGCAGATCGTCAGCCGCTTCGTGCATGGCGATACGTCCGACGCTTCGCTGCGCAATTTCGTCAAGGGGCTTTCCGATCCGGCCAACCAGGCGCGGCGCTACCTTTCCGGCGACGCCCTGCACGAGATTCTGGCCTTTCTGCACGATGCCGACCTGCGCGGCAGCCAGGTGCATGCCGCCATCTACGAGATGAATGACGAGGAGCTGGTCGGCGCGCTGAAGCCGTTCGGAAGCCGCGGCAACGTCCTGCTCGGCAACGGCAGCGCGACCAAACCGAACATCGCGGGCGAGCTCAGTAGCGCCGGCTTGACGGTCAAGCATCGCGATCTGTCGAATGCGGGCCGGTCCTCGCCCAGCGTCCACAACAAGTTCGTGGTCGAGAGCGACGCGCATGGCAACGCCATCCGCGTTCTGACCGGCAGCACGAACTGGACCACCACCGGGCTGTGCACGCAGCTCAACAACGTGCTGATCATCGAGAATGCGGCGATCGCCAAGCGCTTCCTCGACCAGTGGAGCAAGCTGGTCGCCGCCGGCAACGCCATGCCGCCCGCGCTGAAGGCGTCGAATTCCACTCCGACCAGCGACAGCAACATCTCGGTCTATTTCGCCGCGAGCAACGGCGAGGCGGAGTTCACGCCGGTGCTGGACCTGATCAAGAACGCCAGGGACGGCGCGCTCTTCCTGATGTTCATGCCGGGTCAATCGCCGCTGCTGAGCGCGCTGCTCGACCGCGCACAGCAGAACGACGTCTACGTCCGCGGCGTGGTGTCGACGATGATGGCCAGCAAGAACGGCAACATCGTCTCGGTCGGCGGTCAGGTCGTGAAATCAGGCGCGCCGGCGCAATCCTTCCATGACGACGTCCAGTTGCCGCATAACGTCAACCCCACGAACGAGCCGTCATGGGCCGACGTCGAGTTCAGCGTCTCACAGATCCGCAACGCCGGGATGATCGCGATCGTGCATTCCAAGACCATCGTGATCGATCCATTCTCGGACAATTGCGCTGTTATCACCGGATCGCACAATTTCTCCGTCGCCGCCTCGGAGAAGAATGACGAGAATCTCGTGATCATCCGCGGCAACAAGAAGCTCGCGCAGGCCTATGCGCTGCACATCAACGGCGTCTACGATCACTATTCCTGGCGCGGCTATCTCGGCAGCGGCGGCAATGCGGATCAGATCTATTCGCTCGATGGCTGGAAGCCCGGCGGCGGCAAGGAGCAGGAGCTGGACTTCTGGATGGAGGAGCCGGTGCCGCCGCGCCCGACACGCGCAGGCGGTGGCGGCAGTGCCAGCGGCGGCGCAGCGCAACCGGCCAACACGGCCGGCAGGGCTGCGAAGAAGGCTCCCAAGAAGGCCCCCAGGAAGGCAGCCAAGAAGGTCGCCGCCGCCAAGCGAACTGCCAAGGCGTCAGTCAAGAAGTCGGCCAAAAAATCTGCGAAGAAGGCCAAGGCGAAGAAGCCGGCTAAGGCAAAAGCCAGGAAGACAAAGAAGGCTAAGGCCAAAAAACCGAAGGCCAAGAAATAGGAGCCCAATAGAAGCCGTCACGCAGAACACGACGCGCGGCGCGTGCCTGCAGCGATCGTCGGCCTGTCGTCAGCCGGCAGGGCAGATGGTTGGTGCGGGCGGTGGGACTCGAACCCACATGACGTTGCCGTCGAGGGATTTTAAGTCCCTTGCGTCTACCAGTTCCGCCACGTCCGCATTGCGCTGGGCGCGCCGACTTCTAGCGCGTTTGGTCGCGGAGTGGAATTGTCATTATCCGCTGCTAACAGGTGCGCTTTCAAAGGCTTAAGCTGTGGCCTGCAATTCCATTTGCCTCGGCGGCCGAGCATTGGGATAAGCAGCGCGCCGCCGCGATTGAGCCTCAATCCGGACACCGGCGGCTGCTTTAGGCAATCTCAACACTGTCCGATTAAGAAAGCCGAATGTCCGTTCGTCTCCCACGCCGCCCGAATCTGATGCGCGCGGCAGTTCTCGTTGCGCTGCTCGCCTCGGCCGCCGGCGTTTCCGGCTGCGCGCAGATCGGCGACAGCGTGCCGTCGGCATTCGCCGATCCCGCCAAATACGACCTGTATGATTGCAAGCAGCTCGAGACCGAGCGCAAGGGCCTCGCATCCCGCGCTACCGAACAGGAAAGGCTGATGGCCAAGGCGGAAACCGGCGTCGGCGGTACCGTGGTCTCCGAGATGGTGTATCGCAACGAATTGATCTCGATCCACTCCCAGCAGCGGCTTGCGGATCAGGCGTGGCGCGCCAACAAGTGCCACGAGAGCCCGCCGGACAGCCCCGCTGCCGCCGTACCCGCAGCGCCCACGCCAGCCGCGAACGGGCCGCGTGCCCCGCGCGGCCTCGTTCACTAAGTCAACGTTTCCAGAACAGGCGGTTGCTGTGGCTGCGCGCGCGGCTCAGGCGCGCCAGTCGTAGATCCAGTCCTGCCGCGCCAGCATGCGCTCCGGACCGATGGCGCGGATCGCGAGATCGCGCGCGATCGCCAATGGTCCACTGAGATGATAGATGCGGCCCTGCTGCCGCGCCATGCGCTGCACCTTCAGCACACGTCCGCGCCGCATCCGTGCGTAGCGCTTCAATGCGGCGGGAATGCCCGCGGTGTTTTCGCCGGTGCAGTCGGCCAAGGCCTTGGCGAGCACGGCCGCATCCTCGATCGCCATGCCGGCGCCTTGTGCGGCAAACGGCAACATCGCATGCGCGGCGTCGCCGATCAGCGCGACGGCGCCTTCGCTCCAGCGGCCGATATCGGGCAGGGTGAACAGTGCCCATTTGCGCCAGCCATCGACCGCGCCGATCAGCATCCGCGCCGTGGGGGGCCAGCGCGCGGTGGCGAACGCGCCCTTGATCTCGTTGCTGTCGCCGGGCGCGCTCCAGCCCGGCCGATTCCAGGTGCCCGACACGATCGCGACCACGTTGATCTGGCGTCCGGCCGAGATCGGATAGGCCACGAGATGGGCGTCCGGCCCCATCCAGAGCTGCACGCGCGGCGCAGTGTATTCACGGGGCAGGGCGGTTGCGTCCAGCGTGCCGCGCCAGGCGATCAGGCCGGAGAATTGCGGCTGCACATCCGGAAACAAATGTCGGCGGACCGACGACCAGATGCCGTCGGCGCCGACCAGCGCGACCGCCAATTCCTCCTGCCGTGAATTGCCGCGGCGCTGCACCACCGTCAGGCCCTTGGCGTGCTTGGTCACGTCCTCGAACTGGCAGCCGAGCCGCAGATCGATATCGGGATGCTCGTTCACGGCAGCCTGCAAGGCGGCTTGCAGATCGGCGCGGTGGATCACCCAATAGGGGGCACCGGCGCGGAACTCGGCCGCCCGGCCGAGCGGCATCCGTGCGATCTCGCCGCCGGCCCGCGCGCTCAGGATGTTGACGGATTCAGGCGTGACCGCGCGCCGCGCCAGCGGCTCCTTGAGCCCGAGCTCGACCAGGATACGGCTGGCATTGGGGGAGAGCTGGATGCCGGCGCCGGCTTCCTCGAGCCGCTCGGCCTTTTCCAGCACCACGACGCGAAAGCCCTGTGCCGCCAAGGTCAGCGACGCCGTCAGTCCCCCGATCCCGGCGCCAGCAACGATGACGGTTCGCGTCAGCGCCACGGAGCTGTCAGGCGACCTTGTCTTTCAGCACGCATTCCGGCGGGCGCGCTTCGCCGGCAGCAAGGTCGGGCGCGAAGCGATAGAGCGTCGAGCAGTACGGGCAGATGATCTCGTTGTCGTTGCCGAGGTCGAGGAACACGTGCGGATGATCGAACGGCGGGTTGGCGCCCACGCACATGAACTCCTGCGATCCGATCTCGATCACCGAGACTCCGGCATCGTTATGGAAGTGCGGGACGACGTGGTCGGACATATTCTCACCTTGGTGGCAACGATGGGCAGACGCAATCAACAGCATGCGGCATCGCGAAATGCCGCGCACCATACTGGCGGGAACAGTTGATTCCTAGAGCCCCGATGGCTCATTTGCTCATGCAAATTCGACACAATCTTGTCGTCCCAGAGAAGCCCTTCTTTGGTCGGAGCCGTTGTGTCGCAAAAACGGCACACTATGTCCAAGGCGAACTAAACAAGGCGAATTAAACTTGAGGTTTCAAGCGGAATGAACGGGGTGCGCCTCGGCGTTGCGGTGGCTGGCGTGGCAGCAAGTGCTGCCATGGGCGTGGCTATTTGGCCGCATGCCCGTGACGCCGGCGCGGTGCTGTCAGCGCGGGACAATCCCGCTGATCTCGCCGACCTCAGGGTCAATTCCGTGCTGCGCAACAACCCGGCGTTGATTGAGGACAATATCGAGGCGGCGCTCGCCTCCGGGGACGCCGATCTTGCGACCAGCTTTGTCGCGCTGGCGGGTGAGAAGAACATCGCGCTCAGTGCGGAACTCACCAAGCGCGTCGATGACGCGCGCGCCGAGCAGTCGTCCACCACGCATTTCGCCAAAGGGTTCGCGACCGGCCTTATGACCGGCAACGCCGACGATGTCGCGAGCCTGTCCGGCACGGTCGCGGGCGACCTGTTCGTGTTCGGTGACATCAGGGATGTCGTGCGCGAGGGCAAGCACCTCGTGATGGGCGAGGACACCGATCAGTTGGTGCTTGGCCTTGCGGCCGCTGGGCTCGCCGTGACCGCAGCGACCTATGTGTCGGTCGGCGGCGCCGGGCCGCTGCGCGCGGGGCTGACGCTGGTCAAGGACACGCGCAAGGCGGGACGGCTGAGCGAGGGGATGATCGAATGGGCCGGACGCTCGACCCGCGAGATGGTCGATCAGCCGGCATTGCGTGAGGCGGTCGCGTCCGGCTCGGTGCTTCGGCCGGCGGAAACCGCAACCGCCATTCGCGCGGCGTTCCGTGCCGAGAAGGCCGGCGCGCTGGTGCGTGTCGCCAAGGACGTCGGGCGCATCGGCGAGGCGGCCGGCATTCGCGCCGCGCGGGACACGCTGAAGGTCGCGGAGAACCCGCAGGAGATCGCGCGCGCGGCGCGCATCGCCGATGTGAAGGGCGGCCAGACCCGCGCGATCATCAAGCTGCTCGGTCGCGGCGCACTGCTGCTTGCCGCCGGTGCATTCAATCTCTCGATGTGGCTGTTCGGCGCGCTGTTTGCGCTGTTCGGTTTCCTGTCGTCGATCAAGGCCACCACCGAGCGAACCACGGCGTGGTGGCTGAGACGAAGCAAGGCGCGCCGCTTGAAGCGGCAGATGGCCGCCACAGCTACTCTGGCGAGTATGCCCGTCCAGGGCTAAGCTTGCGGTCGCCGGTCGATCGCGAATCCCAAATCCCGATCCCAATCCTGATCTCAAGAAAAAACGGAATCGATGATGCCGAGTTTCCACCACGGCGATGTTGAGATTGCCTATGTCGACGAAGGCGCGGGCGAGCCGATCGTGCTGGTGCACGGCTTTGCCTCGAGCAAGAACGTCAACTGGATCTATCCGACCTGGGTGTCGGAGCTCGTCAAGGCCGGCCGTCGCGTCATCGCGCTCGACAATCGCGGCCACGGCGAATCCGCCAAGCTCTACGATGCCGCGCAGTACGAGATCGCGATCATGGCAAGCGACGTGATCGCGCTGATGGATCATCTCGGCATCGCGCGCGCCGACATCATGGGCTATTCGCTGGGTTCGCGGATGACCGCGATCCTGGCGCGCGAAAATTCCGATCGGGTGCGCTCGGCGATCCTGGGGGGCATCGGCATCGGGCTGATCGAGGGCGGCGGACCCGGCGAGGCGGTCGCGCTGGCGCTGGAAGCGCCGTCGCTCGACGATGTCACCGATCCGGTCGGCCGCACCTTCCGCGCCTTCGCCGATCAGACCCGCTCCGATCGCCGCGCGCTCGCTGCCTGCCTGCGCGGCTCGCGCCGCCTGATGACGCGCGAGGAGGCCGCCGGCATCCGCGCGCCGGTTCTGATCGCGGTCGGCAGCAAGGACGAAATCGCGGGCTCGGCGTCAGCGCTCGGCCGGATCATTCCGGGTTCGCAGGTGCTCGACATTCCGAACCGCGACCACATGCGGGCGGTCGGTGACAAGGTCTACAAGACCGGCGTCATCGACTTCCTGTCGCAGCGCAAATAGCTCGCCGGCATCGTACTTGGCGTTGTTCTCGGCATCGTCTCTGGCGAAGGCGCGCGCCGCCGCGATCAGCACCACGAAGGTCGCAACCCACACCATGCGCGCGCCGTAGCGGTCATGCGGACCCGAGATCACGCCGCAGATCGCGGCATTGCCGAGCAGCGCGAGTGTGACCGTGCCGGCAAGCAGCGTCAGATCGTCGAGCCGGCGCTGCCACAGCCCGCGGCCGAACAGCAGCACTGTCAGCAGCATCGAGGCCAGCGCGACCGGCACATGGATGCGGTTGATCGCGGTGAAGTCGAGATGCCACTTCTGTTGCCGCGCCGCGCGCATCGGCGCGACCTGCGCGGGAATGTAGCGCTCGATGATGCCGTAGGTGTGCGGGATCCAGCCGCTGGTGCCTTCGCCGGTCGCGACATGCATCAGCTGATCGACGGTCGCGGTCAGCGCGGCCTCGGCCTGCCATGTCGGATATTCGGCCAGCGAACGCTTCACGATGGTGCCCATCTCGTCGTTCAGTCCCTGGAAGCGGCCGAGCGTGTTGAACATGCTGTGGCCCCACAGGAAGTCGTCGGCGGTCGGCGGCAACTCGTTGCGATAGGGGCAGAGCTTCAGGTTCTCCTTCGCGCAGTTGTCGCGCAGATATTGCGTGACGATGCCATCCTGCAGCATGCGGCCGAACGCGACGCCGATGCCGCCGGGTGTCCAGGCGAGCTGTCCGGACAGTGCGAAATTCGCTGCCAGCAGCATCGCCGCGCCCGCGACGATGGTCAGGCTGCCCTGCACGAGGCTTGCGATCGGAACGCGCCGGCCGAGCCACGGCCGCAGTATCCAGCCGACCAGGCACAGGCCAAACAGCACTCCGAGCGTTGCGCTGTGGGTCGCGGCAGAGAATGCGATGAAGCCGAACAGCACCGCCTTCTCCAGCGTCGAAACCCTGTCGCCGTGCAGCACGAGGATGAAGAGCGCGAGCACCGATAGGCCGGCAAAGATGTCGGTCAGCAGCATGCTCGCGAGCCAGGGCAGCGCGGTGGTTGCGATCAGCGCGAGGCTGATCGCAGTCAGCCGGACCGGCCGGGCGAGGCCGAACACGCGCAGCGTCAGCTGCAGGATCCACAGCGTCGCCAGGGTCTGGATGCCGAGGTTGAGCCAGAAGCCCGATGTCTCGCCGGCATGGAGGTAGATGCCGAACACCGTGGACCGGCTCGGCACCAGATAGCCCTCATACCAGCGCGCCAGATAGCCGCCGGTATCCCATTGGAGCAGCGGATAGCTGTTCCAGAAGGCAGGTGCGAGCAGGAGGAGGGGAATGGCGATGGTGGCGATCCAGACCGACCGAGCATCGGTCAGGCGGGCACGTAAACGCTGGGTATTGATGATGTTTCCCCCTTTTTATTGGGGGCCGACCATGCCCAAAACCACACTGGAGACGAAATCCGCCAATAGTTGCAGAAGCACGGCTTGATTTCGGCAAAATCCCGACCAATTCCCTTAGACGCCGGTCCGGGGGCGTAGGGGTGGGGTTTACCGTACCGAGCCTTTCCGGGACGCGCTGGGTCCACCGTGCTATAACGCACGTCAGAACAACCGAATTGCGAGAGCAGCTATGGCAGTTCATCAGGTCAATCCGCAGGGCGCGAAGCTGGCGGCGCTCGATCCGATCTGGGATCGGATCCGCGGCGAGGCGGAAGACATCCTGCGGCGCGAGCCGGAGCTCGCGACCTTCATCTATGCGACCGTGCTGCATCATGAGCGCCTCGAAGATTCAGTGGTTCATCGCATTGCCGAGCGGCTCGACCACGCCGCGCTGTCGGGCGATCTGATCCGCCAGACCTATGGCGAGGCGCTGCGCGACGAGCCCGATATCGGCAACGCGTTCCGCGCCGATCTCGTCGCCGTCTATGACCGCGATCCCGCGACCTCGCGCTTCATCGATCCCTTGCTCTACTTCAAGGGCTTTCATGCGCTGCAGACCCATCGTCTGGCGCACTGGCTGTATCAGAAGGGCCGCAAGGATTTTGCCTTCTATCTGCAGAGCCGCTCCTCGGCGGTGTTCCAGACCGACATCAATCCGGCGGCCAGGATCGGCCGCGGCATCTTCCTCGATCACGCCACCGGTTTCGTCTGCGGCGAGACCGCCGTCATCGACGACGATGTCTCGATCCTGCATGGCGTCACGCTCGGCGGCACCGGCAAGGAGAACGAGGATCGCCATCCGAAGATCCGTCACGGCGTGCTGATCGGCGCCGGCGCCAAGATTCTCGGCAATATCGAGATCGGCCATTGCGCGCGCATCGCGGCGGGCTCCGTCGTGGTCAAGCCCGTGCCGCACAACGTCACGGTGGCGGGCGTGCCGGCGAAAATCGTCGGCGAGGCCGGCTGTGCCGAGCCGTCGCGCACCATGGACCAGATGCTCAACGCGATCGGTCTTTGATTTCATTCGCTTTCTGATCGGCAGCGCGTTTCAGCGTGTGCGCAACATCACGTCGCCAAAGCCTGAAAAGGCTCTGGCGATCTTTGCCGTCTCGTCCTAAAACCTCCCCGAAAATCATCGACCCGATTGGAGACGGCCGTGGACGTTCAGGAAGTCAGGAAGCTCGACGCGTATCTGAAGCGCGTGTTCAGCAATCCCAAGATCCGCGTGGTGCCGCGGCCCAAGAAGGACGACTCCGCCGAGGTCTATATCGGCGAGGAGTTCATCGGCGTGCTGTTCGTCGACGACGAGGACGATGATCGCTCGTTCCAGTTCCAGATGGCCATCCTGGAAGAAGATCTCGCCGAGTAAGGCTGAGAACAGCCTCAGATCCTCATATGAGGAACCGACGGGCGCGCAAAAGCGCGCCCGAAGACGGACCTAGCAACAAAGCAATTTGCCTCGTCACGATGGGGTAATGCTTAGCTCTTTCGGGGGCTGGACCGATCGCTCCGCCGGCCTAGGACAGTGTCAGCCTTTTGCGCTGTGCATCTGCGCGGAGAGGCGGCCCATAGCGGTAGCGATGTCGCGCCATTGCGCGAGCCAGTTGCGCGGAAAGCGGAAGGTCAGGTCGGCGCCCTCGATGCGCTGCTCGCTCAGGCACATGCCGGGTGTCGAGGTGTCGCGGGTGCAGCGCGCGACGAGCTGCGGCTCGGCCGCGGTGAACAGATCCTCGCCGCCATAGGGCGTGCCCTCGCGGAACGCGCGCGCCGTCAAGCCGTCATCTGTATTGGCACGCTCGTCGAGATAGCGCGGATAGATCGTGCGCAGGCGCATGTCCGGCGCGAGTGAATCGTGGTGGGCCGCGATCGACACGAAGATCCTGTCGATCGGCTGCACCTTGTCCTCGATCGTATCGGCGCTGTAGTGCTTCGGCGCAGCCGGCGCCTCCAGCGACGGATAGAGGAAGCTCAAATCGACGCGCTCCTGCGGCCCGGAATGGCGCTGGATCTTCATGCGCACCGCCATGGTCGGCACGTTGAACAGCGTGCCGCCGACGCTGACCGGCAGCCGCGACGGATCGCTCGCCGGGATGGTCGTATAGGTCGGCCACAACAGATAGGCGACGAGCGCAATCGCGCCGGCCGCAATGACCGCAGAGGCGATGATCGGGACGAGATGCGCGCGTGGATTGCGGCGGGTGTCGCGGGCGAGATGCTGGGCGGTCGACAGAAGCGTCATGAACGAGGCAAAGACCGGATCGGGGGTGGTCGAATCACCCGCCGAATATGCCATGAGGCGAGGAATTTCCGTACGATTCCAACGGAATCCCTGAGCGAATGGCCATGCGCAAACGCCGCGCCAGATCGGCCGGATTAACCTTTCCTTAAGGATGATGTGGCGGCCGGCGGCCAATTCTGCGAAGCAGGGGCCAGTTGCCAGTTGCGTAGCGGAAGTTCCCGATGTCGCCCGATACCTTGAATTCCCTGTTCTCGCTGTTGATTGGCTTTGCGTTCGCGGGCGCGCTGGCGAGCGGCTATCAGGCGATGGCGGAGCGCCCGGCCGGTTTCGGCCTGCTGCAGGAGGGCGTGGCGCCGAAGACCTTCGCGGCGGTGCCGTTCCTCGTCTTCGCCGCACCCTTCATCATCATGCGCAACACGCTGCGCGGCGCACGTATCGAGCGCCGCCGCTTCGAGTTCGTGATGATGGCAACCGTCATCTCCGGCTTCTGGAGCCTGATGTCGGGCACCTTCTTCATGATGACGCTGCGCGCCGCCGGCGTGCTCGGCTGATCCGATCGTGATCCGCGCCGGATCATGGTCGCGCTTGCTTGAAACCATGTCGGCCGCTGTGCCAAGGTCTCCTCCGATCCAAGGAGACCTCAATGGCGATCTACGAACTCGACGGGCAGGGGCCCGATCTTCCCGCTGGCGGCAGCTACTTCATCGCCGACAATGCCGTCGTGATCGGCAAGGTGCGCCTCAAGCCGGGAGTGAGCGTCTGGTTCGGCGCGGTGCTGCGCGGCGACAATGAGTGGATCGAGATCGGCGAGGGCTCCAACGTCCAGGACAATTCGACCCTGCATGTCGATCCCGGCTTTCCCCTGACCATCGGCAACAACGTCACCATCGGCCACAATGCGATCGTGCACGGCTGCACGCTGGAAGACGGCGTGCTGATCGGGATGGGATCGATCGTGATGAACGGCGCGCGCATCAGGCGCGGCAGCGTGGTCGGCGCCGGCTCGGTGATCACCGAGGGCAAGGAGTTTCCGGAAAACTCCCTGATCATCGGTGCGCCCGCGCGTGTGGTGCGCACGCTTGACGCCGCGCAGGCGGAAGCGCTGTCGCGGCCGGCCAAGTCCTACGCGATCAGGGGACCGCAGTACAAAGCCGGACTGAAGAAGATCGGCTAAAGCATGATCCGGAAAAGTGCGAAGCGGTTTTCCGAAGAGATTATGCTTAGACAATAACTCTGGTTTTCAGCGCTTGCGGCCCTGCTTGCGCGCAGCCTTCGGTGCTGCGGGGCCGGGCTTTGCTGCCTCCTGAAGTCTTGCGCTCTTGCGCAGCGCATCCTTCAGGTCGATGGGAATACCGTGCTTCCTAAGCAGGTCGGCGA
Source organism: Bradyrhizobium sp. CER78 (assembly GCF_029846235.1). GTDB lineage: Bacteria > Pseudomonadota > Alphaproteobacteria > Rhizobiales > Xanthobacteraceae > Bradyrhizobium. The sequence goes on along the minus strand of NZ_JARVWP010000002.1, from coordinate 29,475 downwards.
AGGCCTCGTCCGCGAGCTCCTGCAAGGTCGCCATCCGGTCGCGGCCAAGCTGCTTGAGCTTGTCGAAAGTATCGTCGTCAAATTCGATCAGCTTGCGCAAATTGCATTGCTCCCACACCTTATTGCCCCAACGCCGGTGGGAACCGGCGTTTTGCGGACCCGTTGATGTCCGCAAGGGAGAGTTGCCATGCGCAAATTATCCGTCACCATCGCACTCACGACAATCGTGCTTCTGTCTGCACCAGTCGTTGCGTTCGCCCAGGGTGCTGGGACCGGTAGTCCCTCATCAGCCAGCCCGACATCACCACAAGTGGCGTCGCCGCCCGGGACGAACAGCGCCGGCACCGCGCAGTCCTCCGGCAGCCTCAATACCGGTAAGGGCGTCACCACCGGTTCGGCGACGACCACAGAGAGCGTCGACAAGGCGATCGCCGACGAGAACAAGGAGATCGACCGCCGTACGAAAGGCATTTGCCGCGGCTGCTAACTTTTGACGGCTGCGCCTTGATGAACGCGGGTCGCGCAGAAGTGAGCGCGACATCGACGCGCGGCCGAAGCCGCGGTCCTACATTGCGCTAGCATGCGCGCGACGCGGCGGAGGAGGCTTGAAACGAAAGAGCCTTGGAAAGAGGAGTAACGGGTGATGTTGCGTAAAACGATGATTGCCTTGCTGGCGACGGCATCGGCCGCCCTGTTCACGGTCGATACGGCGTCGGCACGGTTTGGCGGCGGCGGATTCCACGGGGGTGGTGGCTTCCACGGCGGCGGCGGTTTCGGCGGCTTCCACGGCGGTGCATTCCGCGCCATGGGCGCGGGCGGCGGCTTTCGGTCGGCTGCGATCGGCGGCGGCTGGCACGGTGGCGGTTGGCACGGCGGTGGCTGGCATGGTGGCGGCTGGCACCGGCGCGGCTGGGGCTATCCGTTCGCGGCGGCAGCGATCGGCTTCGGGCTCGGCTACGGGGCCTACGATTACTATGACGGCTACTACGGCAATCCGTACTACGCCGGTTACGGCTACGACGATGGCTACGGCTATGGTTATGGCTACGGTGACGGCGGCTGTTACGTCGTGCGCCGTCGCATGCTGACACCGTATGGCTGGCAGATCCGGCCGGTGCAGGTTTGCAACTGAGCCATCCGCTGACGCATGGCCGGTCCATGCGATCGCCATGCTGATGGTCTTGGAATGTTTGGCGCGGCCTCGGTGTCTTGATGCCGAGGCCGTCGCGCATTGGTATGTCGCTTGCTTTGCGTGACTGCAGTTGCGTGCGCGCGTCGCCAAAACAGATGGTCCGGCTGTTGGAGCCGGGCCTCAGAGGACATCCGAGATGCTGACCATTCCTGATCTGACATTGCTGTTCATGGTGGTTGTTTCGAGCCTTGCCGTTGCGCTGGTCTACATGCTCCACGAGCTCGAGCCGCAGCTTGCGCGGTTGCGGCAGAACGGCAGTCGCGTCGTGCGCGATCGCACCAAATAGGCTGGCAACACCGTTCGCTGCGCCACAGCCGTAGCGATGTCGCAGATGCAGAGCCCGTCAGCCGGGCTCGTCGTGCTGCTTCGGCCGCATGTCGGAAGCCAAGCCTTGGTGGGGCGGTTCCGAGAGCGGGATTCCAGCGCTCCAAAAAACAAGGCCGTCGACGTAGTATACCGTCAACGACCTTGCCAGCCCCGGATATTGAAATCGGCTCACGCCATCCGGTGATTTAAGGATGACTCGGATTCGAAGTCGGACATGTGAACCAGTTCACAAAGTCCGGATTAATTCACGGTAACGGGCACTCAAACGCGGCCGTTGTCAGCAGGCCTGGAGTCCCAAAGTTCCACTTAGCTGCTGATCTTGTTCGGGATTTGGCGCATTTTGATGGCCGTCCGGTGACCGGGCGATCGCCATCTTCGCTCGTCAGCCGCGCGATCTGTGGCGCTTGCGGTTGGCGCTCCGTGTGGCCTTCGATCGCTTGCGCGGCTCGGGCTCGGCGGCCGGCTCGTTGGCCTGCGCGCTCGCCAGCGACTGGCGCAACCCCTCGACCTGCTCGGTCAGTGCGGTGACCTGGTCGGACAGCCTCTTGGCGTCGGCCTGCTGCAGGGCGAACTGCTTGCGCATGGTCAGCAGCTGATCCTGCACTTCCTGCAACTGGTCGATGGATTCCTGCTGGGTCGCCTCCATCCCCTTGGTCTTTTCCACCAGGGCCTCGGAGACCTGCGCGGTCCGCGCCTGCAACTGGCGGGCGGCGACCATCCGATCGGTCTCGGGCACGTTGCCGCTGAAACTGCGCCACAGCGCGATCGAGCCGATCCCGAACAGCACGAGCACCAGCGCCACGGCGCCGATCGCGATCGGCTGCACGCCGATCAGGCTGCTGGTTTGTGAATTCCGGGGGGCAAGTTCGACCATGCGACCAGAACCGGACATCGTTTGAAAGGTTCGAATTAGCACAACCTTGCCGCGGGCAAAACCCGGGGCTTCGAGCCGATGGCGAGGGCGCTGCAAAATCAGCCGCAAATTCCGAGGCTTCTGCCCCAAAACGGGACTGTGCAGCGCGTCAGCCCGCGGGCGCGATCAGGCCGACCCTCATGTCCTTCGCCAGATAGACGCAAGCTCCGTCGGCGAGCACGCGGCCGTCGGCGATCCCCAGCACCAGGCGGCCGCGCCGGACCTGGCGCATGTCGACCTCGTAGCGCACCAGCCTGACGTCCGGCGTGATGTGCCCCCGGAACTTGACCTCGCCGACCCCGAGCGCGCGGCCTTTGCCCGGTGAGCCCGACCAGCCGAGCCAGAAGCCGATGATCTGCCACATCGCGTCGAGACCGAGGCAGCCGGGCATCACCGGGTCGCCGGCAAAGTGACAGGCGAAGAACCAGTGGTCCGGCACAACGTCGAGTTCGGCCGCGACACGGCCCTTGCCGAACGCGCCGCCGTCGATGCCGATATCGGTGATGCGATCCATCATCAGCATCGGCGGGGCCGGTAGCTGCGCATTGCCGGGGCCGAAATAGCCGCCCTCGCTCGAGCGCAGCAGATCCGGCTTGCTGTAGGACGATTGCGGCGTGTGAAAATCGTGCGGGTTGAACAAGATGGCCACCGACCTTGGGGTTAAAGTTGAACGTTAGGAGCGGCTGCGCCGCGTGGCTTTTGACGTGCTGGGCGAAGGGCCGGCCGGCAGCCGCAGCGCGGCGGCCATGAAGGCCCAGATGTCGTCGGTCAGCCTTGCCGGATCCGGCCGCCGTTCGCCGGTCAGTGCGCCGATCAGCGCCTGACGGATGCCTCCGATCATCAGCGCGATGGTGAGGTGAGGGTCGAGTTTTGCGGGCACGATCCCGTCGCGTTGCGCGGCTTCGAGCATGCGCGCACCGCCTGTGAGCTGGCGGCCGGTGAAGGCGGTCTCGACGTCGAGGACCTCGGGTGCCCGGCTCAGCGGGCCGATCACGAGGGGCGCGAACGGGTGCTCATAGTGAAAGGCGACATAGACGCCGATCCGCGCCCTCTCGCGGTCCGCCCAGTTCGTGGCGGACAGCTTGGCGCCGCCGAATGCCGCCTCGTCGAGACGCTCATAGAAGTCCACGACCACGGCAGCGATCAGGCCGGCCTTCGATCCGAAGTGGTGATAGGCGAGCCCGACCGAGACCAGGGCCCGTCTCGCGACGGCCTGCATCTCGAGGTGCCCCTGGCCTTCGATCAGTTCCTGTTGGGCCGCCGCGAGCAGCCGTTCACGTGTCCCGAGGCTCGTCGCGCCCATCGCTTGTTCCTGAATTGAATTCAATTCAATAGGCTAGATGCTAGGATGTCAAGCCTCGGACGCCGGACCGGCCGAGCGAACCGGCGAAAGGCATGCGATGGCGTTTGCGATCAAGACCGAGATCCGTGAACCGCAGGCGAAGGCGTTCACCTTCGCCGCGCAGAAGACCATGTATGGCGGCAAGCTGATCGTCGCAGGCGACGTCGTGTTCGTATTCGCAAGCGAGAACGAGGGCGGCAACGGCCTGATCGCGCGTGGGATCGTCACCGCGGCCGAAGCGGTGCCGCGCAAGGCCGGCATCGCCAGGCAAACGCCGCGCGTCGGCATCGCGGTCAGACGCGTTGCGTTGGCAAGGCAGCCGCTCGGACGCGACCAACTCAAGCGCTTCAAGGATTGGGACGACGGCCGGCCCGAGACCGAGCTCAACTTCAAATTCTACCGGCAGGCCACCAACAAGATCGTCGGCATTACCGACAAGACGGCGGCCTTTCTCGAGCGTTTCTTCTGAGGTTGCGATCGCAGCCCTCATTCGGTAGCCCGAGTTCGCGATAGTCGATGCATTCGCCGGCCGCTTGCCTGCCTTGATCATCTTCATCAGCTTTAGGATCGTGCCGTGGTGTCGTACGGAATGGCCGTGCCGGGGCGTTTCTGCGGTCCCGTTGCGAACGCCTGGTCGCAGTGCTAGCAGTCTCTTCAAGGAGAGACGGTATGAGTGACAACGAGCAGACGGCCAACCACTACACGAAGCAGTGGTCGAGCGATTTGAACTTCAGGTCGTTCGTTCAGCAGAATGCTGAAGCGGCGAAGGCAATGCCGAGCCGGCAACTGCCGTGGGCCGAACTGTTCGAGCGCATTCGCAAGCAGGCGTCAGAGCGCACGACGTCGGTCTACGATGCCGCTTGCGGATTTGGTGACATCCTCAATCAACTCGCGGCAACCCCGGTGCCTGCAAAGCTCGAATATGTCGGTGCCGATATTCACGGTGCGCTTGATACGATCGATCGATACGGGGTTGCTACTCTGCTCAAGCATGACATCACGCGTGAACTACCGACACGGCAGCCGTTCGACTTTGTCATCTGCCGTGCGGCCATCCATCACACGCCGGATCCGCGCGCGACATTCGACACGTTGGTGCGACAACTCGCGCCCGGCGGCACCATCGCCATTACCGCCTACGCCAAGAAGGCGCCGATGCGTGAGGCCGTCGATGATGCCTTGCGGGCAGCGATCATTCCGATGCCGAATGACGAGGCGTTTGCGACCGCGAACCAGCTGACGGCGCTTGGGCGAGATCTGCAGCGCACCAAGGGCCAGATCACGATCGAGCAAGATTTGCCGTTCCTTGGCATCAAGGCAGGCAGCTATGACGTCCAGACCTTCATCTACAATCACTTCATCAAGTGCTGGCACAATCCGGCGTTCTCCGAGCAGCACTGCGATCTGGTGAACTTCGACTGGTATCACCCGCCGTTCGCGTTCCGGTACGAACGGGATGAGTTGCGTGAGTGGGCAGCCTCCTGCGGACTCGAGATTATCAAGGAGGCCTCGACCGAAGCGCAGCACTACATGGAATGCCGCTCGCCGCGGTAAGCCAGACCCCGGACAAGAATCGACGCATTTGCCGATTCATTCGGCAAGCACGCTCAAACAGCTGCCGAGCGGTGTCCACACGGGATCATTTGTCGCGCCCCTCGTGCCATTGAAAAGGTTGCGGCCAGGCTTTGGGGGAAGCCTGGCCGCGCGCGAACCGGTCTGGGACGGGGAGGGGTGGGGATGTGACCGGGTCGCGAACTTGATTCCTTGTTGCCGCTCAGCGTGAGCTTGCGGTTGAAATTGCGGGGCGGCTGTCACCGAGCGAGACCCACACATTGGGATCGCTCTGCGATTGCCGCTTGACGAAGCGGTAGCCGGTCTCCGTCCAGGCGACGATGCTCTCGTTCTGGTTATCGAGCACGAACTCGCCCTTGTCGGTCTTCACCGTCAGCACTGCGTGGCCTTCGCCCTTCTTGTCGCGGACCACCGTGATTAGCAGCGCCTCGCGCGGCCAGCCGGCATCCATCAGCATCTTGCGCTTCAGGAGCACGTAGTCCTCGCAGTCGCCGTAACCGTCGGTCGGCAACGACCATTTCTCGATCACGCCCCAATGATCCATGTCGGTCATCGGCTTGATGGATTCGTTGACCCACTTGTTGACCCGCACGAGGTCGCGCCAAGCGGTCTGCGACATCACGATGTCGCGTGGTTGCGTCGCGCCGCCGCGGCATTCGGCCGGATTGTCGGCGCAGAATTCGACCCAGCCGATCGGCGAACGCGCAACGTCACCCAGGCTGGCGTAGACCACGTCGCCGGCCTTGGCCGACACGCACGTCGCAAACAGAATGGCGGCAACCGCCAAACCTTTCCCCTGTCCCCTGAACCCAAACATCGTAGCCCCCGTTCTTCTTGTTGGGACCACGTTTCGCACAAAGCTTTTGCGCCGCCGCTAAGTACGCAAAGTAGATTTGACGCGAATACTGCTAAAAGCTGCGGCGAATTCGATCTGTACTTGAATCGAATTCGCACAAAATTTGAAACAACTGCAATTGATTCAAATTTTATGCATTAACGCGGCAAGCGTTGCGGCAGCGCGGTTTGTTGCGCCAGACGGCGCGGCTGTTAACCGCCGATTGTGCCGGGCCAAACGCGGCGAAGGCGGCCACCGGGTGCACCGGAGGCCGCCTTCGCGGGCTGAAAACGGGGGTCTTGAGCGGTTTTTCGCTTTACCTCGCGGTAACGCTCTCTTCGAGGGTTTCCGCGGACTGCTCGTGGACGAACTCGAGCGCGAAGCCTTCCTCGAGGTTTCGCACCACGCGGGCCTGCACCCGGCCGAGCATCACCAGCGATTTCAGCGGCGGGCGGTTCTCGGCGGCAATGGCCGCACCGGACAGAGAAAGGTCGATGATGCGGCAGGTCATCCGCGTGCCGTCTTCCTGGGTGAGCAGGGCGATCGGGTTGCGCGGCACGATACGATCATGGCGGCGATCCTCGGGCAGATTGAGGATGTCGCGGTTGGCGAGCCAGGTGAGCTGGGCGGCGAGCTTGTCGCGCTTGCGCGCGGTGGCGCCGATCGTCATGGCAAAGCCGTTGTCGATGATGCGGGTGATACGGCCCTCGACGCGGCCGATATGGTCGAGATAGGCGATCACGCGGTCGCCGACATTGCCGATGCCGGGCGCCAGCAGCGCCAGGCCGCCCGGGGACATGTTGATAATCTGGCAGGGAAACTCGCGCCGGTCGGGCAGCATGTAGCGACCGAGCAGGTGCACCTTGACGCGCTGGAAGCGGCGCCGCTCCTCGGCTACGGGGACGACGTTAGTTTTCTTCTGTGCAAACGACATCACGACAACCCGGCCACCGTCCATTCGGAGCCCCGATGACCCTAAAGCTGATAGGGTTAACGGGGCGTTACGGTTGTGAAATGGAACCCGGACACGGAGCGAGAGCGTCAGCGACGTTCGCGTGCGCCGTACCGGCGTCATCAGGGCCGTCGACGCGGCGCGCGCCCGGGCGCGGCGCAAGATTCTCCGGCGTCTTGATGTTGCGCGCGAGACCTGCCGCCTCGAATGCCTTGATCAGCCACCAGCCGAGATCGATCTGACCCGGCAGCAGCCCGAGCTTCGCGGAGCCGGGATAGGCGTGGTGATTGTTGTGCCAACTTTCGCCCATGCTGATCAGCCCGGCGATGCCGACATTGTAGCCCTGGGCTGCAACGCCCTCGATAACCCAGGTCTGTCCGCCCTTGCGATGCGAGTAATGACCGATCAGCCAGTGACCGGTGACGCAGACCGCGACCCGGACGCAGATGCCCCAGACCAGCCAGTTCCACGAGCCGATCGCAAAGAACAGCAGCGCCCAGGGCAGTTGCTGCCACATCCAGCTTCGCTCGACGAATGCATAGAAGCGATCACCGGCGAGCCGCGGTTCGAGCCGGAACAGTGGTGGGTGCTTCAGCACGAGCCTGCAGTGCAGCTGCCACCAGGCATCGCGCCAAAAGCCGGCCGCGTGGCAGGAATAGGCGTGACAGGCCGCCTGACGCTGGGCCCAGTCGCGAAAATCGTGCAGCCGCACCATGCCGTAGGGGCCGGCCATCCCGACCAGCGTGCCGAGATAGACGCAGAGCCGCTCGAGCCAGAGCGGACAGTCGAAGCTCGCATGGATCAGGCGCCGGTGCATGCCGACCGAATGTCCGAAGCAAAGGGTGATCGCACTGGTCACGATGAACAGCGCGAATGCGCTCCACGAGAACAATAGCGGCCCGAAGATGATCGCGACTGCGGTCATGCTGCCGAGCCACAGCGACTTCGCCGGTGCCCATTGCACGCATCCATCCAGCGGGTCGGTGCGCTCGTCCGCGAAGATTCGTTCGGAGCCGGGCTGTAGCTTCATTCCGTAACCTGAGATTGTGCCGCAGCTTGGGGTGGAGCTGCCGTTACTGTCAATCCGCCGCGCCCGTCCGTCATGTCGCAGCAGGCATTGGCAACCCCGGCGAGTTCACCTAGCCTCGACGATGAGTAGGCTCATGGGGTGGAGACGTTCAATCATGCGACTGAAACCGTGGCTTGCACTTGTGGCGGCGATCCTCGCAGGTTGCGGCATGGCACGTGCCGTCGAGATGCGCGTCACGTTGCTCGGCACCGGCACGCCGACGCCGCGGCTCTCCAGCTTCAGCGCCGCGACGCTGGTGGAGGCAGGGCCGGAGAAGCTGATCTTCGATCTCGGGCGCGGCTCGACGATCCGCCTGTTCCAACGGAAGATCCCGATCGGCGCGATCACGGCGCACTTCATCACCCATCTGCATTCCGACCACGTCGTCGGCCTTCCCGACATGTGGTTGACGGGATGGATCGGCACGCCGTTCGGCTCGCGCAAGACGCCGATGGTGATCTTCGGACCGAAAGGCACGGTGGCGATGACCGAAAATCTCACCAAGGCATTCTCCGAGGACATCCGCATCCGGATCGACGACGAGAACTATCCGCCTTCGGGTGTCGCCTTCGCGGCCAAGGATATCGAGCCGGGCCCGGTCTACGAGAAGAACGGCGTCAAGGTCACCGCGATCGAGGTCAATCACGGCGAGAAGATCAAGCCGTCGTTCGGATATGTCGTCGAGTATGACGGCAAGAAGGTGGTGCTGTCGGGCGACACCAAGCCGGACGAGCGGGTGGCGAAGGCCGCCGAGGGCGCCGACCTCCTGATCCATGAGGTCGCGGTCATCGACCCCGACCTGTTCAAGGCCTATCCGAACTACCGGGCGATCGAGAACCATCACACCTCGCCGGAAGAGGCCGGCACGATATTCGCAGAGGCGAAGCCGAAGCTTGCGGTCTACTCGCACATCGTGTTCGCGAGCCAGCCGCCGACCCAGGACGTGCCGGAGGACGTCCTGCTGAAGCGGACGCGCACGACCTATCAGGGGCCGCTGGTGATCGGGCACGATCTGATGTCGTTCGTGATCACCGACAAGGTCGAGGGCTTTGCCCCCGACGGCACCGCGCTGAAGTGACAGCGCCTGCGTGAAAGCGAACGCGGCGAGGCTATTTGGCCTCGGCGTCCACGGCCGGCTCGACCGTCACCGCCGGCGGTTCAACGGTCACGGCTTTCAGCACCTTGCGTTTCGCCGCGCGGATCTCGAGCTGCAGGGGCGGCTGATAGGACCCGGCGGGCGGCTCGAACATGAAGGCGTGGTGCCCGTCGCCCTTGTTGAGCTTGAGCAGGTCCTTGCGGAACTGATCGGCGACGACTTCGGCAACGAGTTCGCCGTTGAAATAGATATCGATCGTCACCCGTTTGTCGGGATGCTGGTCGTACAACGCCCAGCCCGCGATCCTGTTCTCGTTGAAGACGTCGACATGGCCGGTGACCTCGCTTGAGAGGCTCTCGATGCCGGCCTCGATCACCTCGAGATCGCTTCGGTAGATCGATCGCGTCACGTCGAAGCTGAAATTCGCCGTATCGACGCATTGCTCCAGCAGGTTCTGCCGATGCTCCTTCATGCGTTGCAGCGTGTCCAGTTCGCCCAACTTGACGTACATGCCAACGATACCTTCGATACCTGCATTCATGGTGTCGTCCCCGCAATGCTACTAACTTCTGCGCACTCAGCTGCGTTCACAATCGATGGTTTCTTGCGATGCTTCCTTGCGGAAAAATACTCCCGTCAAGACTTGAAGCGCCTCGTCCCGCCAAGGTCAGTCGTGACGACCTTCATGGCAGGCATTCATGACATCCCAATCGTCCTGACCTAAACTCGGTGCGGCCGTACCCGGCCCAACGACAAGGACAGGGAGAGCGAACCGATGGAGCAGATCCGCGTCTGCACGCATGATGGACCTGGAGCCAAGCCCGTAATCCGGACCGTGCCATGGCCGGAAATCGGCAAAAAGGCGGCCTTGATCAAGGTCGGCGCCTGCGGGGTTTGCGGAACCGACCTGCACATCCTGAAGGGACATTGGCCGAAGCCGCTGCCATGGCCATTCACGCTCGGCCATGAGCTCGGGGGCGTAATCGTCGCATGCGGCCCGGAGTTCACCGAAGACTTCATGAGCAAGCCGCTCGAGGTGGGATCGAAGGTGATGATCCCGCCCTTGATGCCGTGCGGCCGCTGCTATTACTGCATCCATTATCCCGAGAGCGCCAACAAGTGCCTGACGCCGGTCTATTACGGCCGCTATCTCGGCTTCGACAAAGCGCCGCACATGTGGGGCGGCTGGGCTGAATATGTCTATGTCGATCTCGACATGCTGCCCGGCACCAAGATCTATAAACTGCCCGACGACATGTCGCTGCGGCTGGGTGCGCTCTCCGAGCCCTTGACCTCCTGCATCCGCGCCTTCAACCGCGCCACGCGTGCCGGCGGCTTTTCCTGGGGCGGCACGGTGGTGATCCAGGGCTCCGGGCCGATCGGCATCCTCGCGGTGGCGGCTGCGCAGGAGATGGGGGCAGGGCGCGTGATCTGCGTCGGTGCGCCGGAAAATCCGCGGCTCAAGCTGGCGCGCAAGTTCGGTGCCGAGGCGACCGTCGACATCGAGCAGCTCAAGACGCCGGACGAGCGCATCAAGGCGGTGCGCGACATCGTCGGCGGCTTCGGCGCCGATCTCGTGATGGACTGCTCGGGCCATCCGACCGCCGGCCCCGAGGGCATCGAGATGCTGCGCGACGGCGGCACTTACGTGGAGATGGGCCAGTTCACCGATGCCGGCTCGATCGATACGTCGTGGCACCGCATCTGCACCAAGGACCTCAACGTGCTCGGCTCCTGGGGCTTCACCGGCAACGATCTGCCGCTCGGCGTCGACATGCTCTACCGCGCCCGCGACAAGTATCCCTGGCTCGACATGCAGACGATCTATCCGTTCACCGAGGACGGCGTCGCGCAGGCGGTCGCGGACGCGATGGCGATGAAGACGGTGAAGTCGACCATCGTGCCGTGGCCGGAACTGGTCGGATGAGGTCGCTATTCCTGTTGCAGTGCTCCCAAGGGAATAGCGGCCGGGTGCTGCCGATCATGGTCTGATATCGCTCGCCGGGACGACGGCCCGGCGCTAACATCTGATCATGCAGTCGAACCGCGTGCCGCCGCGTGCAACATTTGCGTGGGGAAACCTGTCCGAGGACTTCGCGCTGTTCAGGACGCTCAGCGCGGAGCAGCGGCTGATCGCCTTTGGCGCGATGACCCGGCGCGATCTGGTGCGCGGCGAGCTGCTGGTCGAGCAGGGCGGTGCTTCGGATGCATTATTCCTGGTGCTGCACGGCGCGCTCGCGGTGCACCGGACCGATCATCCCGAGCCGATTGCGGAGCTGCGCGCCGGCGAACTGGTCGGCGAGATCGGCTTCTTCGCCAACATCCCGCGCACCGCCAATGTGATCGCGATCCGCGACAGCAGCGTGCTGGTGCTGACGCGGGCGGCCTATGCGCGGCTTGTCGAGGAAACGCCAGGGATCGTCGAGGCGCTGCTGGCCGCGCTGGCGCAGCGGTTTGCCATCCAGACCGCGCGGCTGCTGCCGGTCCGGGCGTCACCGAAGGCGCGCACCGTCGCGCTGATCTCGGGGGGACGCGAGCCGGTGCCGGCTGCCTTTGAACAAAGGCTGCGCCACGGCCTTGCCGCCGCCGGTGCCGAGATCGTCGACCTCGCGCGCGTGCAGGCGATGTTTCCCGGCCGTACGCTTGACGCCTCCGAGGTCGCCGACTGGCTCAACCGGATCGAGTACGACGCGCCGTTGGTGGCCTATTTCGGCGGCTCCGAAGCATCGGAATGGGCGCGCAAGACCATCCGCCAGGCCGACCTTGTCGTGTTCGCCTGCCGCGGTCCGGCGCCGCCGCCTGATCTGACCGAGCTCGAGAGCTTCGCTTGCGCCGTGCATCCGGCGTCGGCGCGGCGCCTGGTGCGCGTTCATGACATCAGGCGGAACGAGGTCAGCGGCACCGCGGCCTGGCTCGCGCGGCTGCCTTGCTTCATGCACCACCATGTCGCGCTCGAGGACCAGATCGATATCGACAGCCTGGTGCGCTTCCTGTGCGGCCGCGCCGTCGGGTTCGTCGCCGGCGGCGGCGGCAGCCTCGGCACCGCGCATGTCGGGGTCTACAAGGCCTTTCGCGAGCGCGGCGCCATGTTCGACATCTTCGTCGGCACCAGCGTCGGTTCGGCGATGGCGGCGGGCTTTGCCAAGAACTACGACGCCGAGCATCTCGAGCGCGGCACGCACGAGATCTTCGTCTCCAGCCGCAGCTTCCGCCGCCCGACCTGGCCGCGCTATGCACTGCTGGACCACAAGGCCTTCGATGCGGCGCTTGCCGATCAGTACGGCCACAATTGCCGGATCGAGGATTGCTGGCGGCCGTTCGCGGCGGTCGCCACCAATCTGTCGACGCACAGTCTCGAATTGATCCGAACCGGCCTGCTCTGGCAGGCGGTGCGCGCATCGAGCGCCATTCCCGGCCTGCTGCCGCCGTTCTATACAAAGGACGGTTCGATGCTGGTCGACGGCTGCCTCGTCGACAACGTTCCGCTGGCGCAGATGCACCAGATGAAGAGCGGCCCGAACCTGGTGGTCCATTTCGGCGAGCCGGCAACCGAGATGTTCGACGTCGACTACGCCGCGCTGCCGGGAAGGTTCGAGCTGCTTGCGACCCTGCTGTTGCCGTTCCGGCGGAAGTCGCTTCCGGCCGCGCCGAGTGCTGTCAATGTGTTGTGGCGAAGCCTGGTCGCGCATCAGCGCTACGACACGCTGCCGACCACGCCGCTCGACCTGGTGATGCGCCCGCCGACGCCCGATGGTATCGACGTGACCGATTTCGACCGCCATCAGGAGATTTTCGAATCGTCATACCGCTGGGCCCACGAAACCATTGCTGCCTCGGAGGCCGCGCACAACCCCGCCATTGCGGCGATCGTCGCGTTCGCCAAGAATAGAGACAAGGATGCGGAAAAGGACACGGACAAGAGCGCGGATCAGGTGACGACGGCGACCGCGCCGGTTTCCCATCAGGCCCGTGTCGGTTGAGCCGCTTGCAGGCGCCGCCGAAGTCGACCATCGTGCCGGACTGAAATCCGGAGAACACGATGCCTTTCGATTTGATTCTGCGCGGCGGACGAGTGGTCGACCCGTCGCAAAAGCTCGATGCGGTGACCGACGTCGCCTTTGCCGGCGGCAAGGTCGCTGCGATCGGGAAGGGACTGGCCGCCGAGCCCGCGACCGACGTGCGCGACGTCTCCGGGCTGATCGTCTCGCCGGGGATCATCGACCTGCATACCCACGTCTATTGGGGCGGCACCTCGCTCGGCATCGACGCGGAGGAATTCTGCCGCGCGTCCGGCGTCACCACCTCGGTCGACACCGGCAGCGCCGGCCCCGGCAATTTCGCCGGATTCCGCAAGCATGTGATCGAGCCGAGCCAGGTTCGCATCCTCGCCTATCTGCACGTCTCGCATGCCGGCATCTTCGGCTTCTCGGACCGGGTGATGGTCGGCGAGAGCGAGGAGTTGCGGCTGATGAATCCGGTCGATGCCGCGCGCGTCGCCGACGAGAACCGCGACCTCATCGTCGGCATCAAGGTGCGCGTCGGTCTGTTCGCCTCGGGCACCTCGGGGCTGGTGCCGCTCGAGATCGCGCTCGAAGTGGCGGAGCAGGTCGGCATGCCCTTGATGGCACATATCGACCATCCGCCGCCGAGCTATGAGGAGGTGCTGGCGCGGCTGCGTCCGGGCGACGTGCTGACCCACGCCTTCCGTCCGTTCCCCAACACGCCGGCGACCGCGCAGGGCACCGTGAAGGGGAGCGTGCTGGAGGCGCGCGAGCGCGGCGTGCTGTTCGACATCGGCCATGGAAAGGGCTCGTTCGCCTTCAAGACCGCGCGCGCGATGCTCGCCAACGGCTTTTATCCCGACACCATCTCGTCCGACATCCATCAGCTCTGCATCGACGGTCCGGCGTTCGATCAGGTGACGACGATGTCGAAATTCCTCTGCATGGGGATGCCGCTGCCGGACGTGATCGCGGCGTCCACCGTCAATGCCGCGATGGCGCTGCGGCGGCCGGAGCTCGGCAGCCTCAAGCCGGGCAGCGTCGGCGACGCCACGCTGCTCTCGATCAAGGAAGGCCAGTTCGATTATGTCGACGTGGTCGGCGAACACCTGACCGGCGACCGCAAGATCGCATCCGAAGGCGTCGTGATTGCTGGACGCTGGTGGCATCCGAGGTAGGCGCTCAAAGAATCCGCATCGACTTCTCCCTCAAAAAGCCGACATCGAAGGCGGTCTGAATCGATGTCGGCTAAGGGCCCAGAAGCGGAAGTCGCAATCAAGTGTTATGCTGGGCCGCAATCATCCAGAGAACGTACATGAAGACCATTGGCATACTGGGCGGAATGTCGGCGGCTTCGACCCAAATTTACTACCGCGAGCTATGCACGATGACGCGGGAGCGGCTTGGCGGACTTCACTCTCCCGAGTTGCTGATCCGCTCTCTTGATTTTGCTCTGATCGAAACCCTCCAGATGAAGGGCGATTGGACGGCCGCTGGAGTTATTCTCAACGAGGGGGCCAGGGCGCTGGAGCGCGGAGGCGCACAGGTCATTGTTTTGGCAACGAATACCATGCACAAGCTTGCGAATGAGATGATGGCGGGAGTTCATATCCCGTTTGTTCACATCGCTGACGCGACCGCACATGCAATCAAGACGAAGGGGCTTCGGACGCCTGGTTTGATGGCGACCTCCTTCACGATGGAGCAGTCGTTCTATACCGATAGATTGATTGCCGCCGGTCTTAAGCCCGTCATCCCAAATCCCGGCGATCGAGCGGAAACACACCGGATCATTTACGAGGAGCTCTGCAAGGACGTAACGACCGAACAGAGCAGAGCGGCCTATGTAGCAATCGCTGAGCGGCTTGCTGCGTCGGGGGCCGACAGCCTGATTTTGGGGTGCACAGAGGTAGGAATGCTGCTCAATGAAGGCAATGTCGAGATGCCGGTTTTCGACACGACGCTGATACATTGCAAAGCGGTGTTGGACCACGCGCTGGAATGACCGGTTCGGGTCACAAGCCGACCACGACGCCAGTATGAACAGGGTCGGCCTCCCTTCTAAGGCGGAAATTGCAACCCTCTGAGCCAAGGTCAGCTGGGGGACATCCCGCACACTTTCCAATCGCTTGAAAGTGCGGTGATATGGCGTCTCGAGATGCCTGGCGTTTTACGGCCAAGGGTGTCCGCTTGCACGGGGGAGAATGCGCGTGAAGGAACTGGCAGGAAAGACCGCGTTCGTGACCGGCGCGGCGTCAGGTATTGGGTTGGGGATCGCGACCGCCTTTGCCCAGGCGGGCGCGAAAGTCATGCTTTGCGATATTGAAGACGCGGCTCTGTCCGCGGCGCTCGAGCAACTGAGGCGCACCAATGTCGATGTCGATGGCGTGAAAGCGGACGTCTCACTCAAGGCCGAACTCGTGGCGGCGGCCGAAGCCACGACGGCCCGCTACGGCAAGGTGCATATCCTGGTCAACAACGCGGGCGTCGGCGGCGGTGGGCCCTATGGCACCTGGACCGACGCGTCGTGGAATTGGACCCTGGGCGTCAACCTGATGGCGACCATCTGGGGGATCGAGATTTTCGGGCCGTTGATCGAGCAGCATGGCGAGGGTGGACACATCGTCAACACGGCCTCGCTCGCTGGAATCATTTCAGGGGGAAGCACGGCCTACAACGTTTCGAAGTATGGCGTCGTCGCGCTGTCCGAGGGCCTGCGGCCTGAACTCGCGCCACGCGGGATCGGCGTATCGGTGCTGTGTCCCGGGTTCATTCGCACGCAAATCGTGAACTCAGGGCGCAACCTGCCCAAGCGCTTCGAGGGGGCGGTCCGCGCCTTGCCGACATCGGGCCCGCTTGCCGAGCGGATCAATCAGGTCCGGCAACGCATCTCCGAGGGCATCGATCCCATGTATGTCGGTGAACTCGTCCGCGAGGGCGTCGAAAACGACTGGCCCTATATCTTCACCGACCTCGAATTCGAACCGGTGGTCGACGCGCGCTTCGCCGCAATCAAGCAAGGCTTTGATCAGATCCGCGGGCGCAACCCGAAACGTTGAGCGCGCGGCCCGTCCACCAGCTGCTGCGAATGATGCGCAATCGCAGCCTATGGCGGGCCGGAATACCGGCTTGCCGAGCAGAACTTCGCGAAGTTCGCCGAAGCACTGACGCAGATCAACCAGCTGCTGGTGCCGCAATTCCTGATGTCGGGCGGCAGGGCCAGGAGGGCAACAGCGCCGGCCTGATCCCGACCGCGATGCTGAGCTCGATGTTCGGGCAGATGATGCCCGGCGCATTGGAGAAGCTGAAGGATGAGGCCCCGAAGGCCGCGCGCCGGACCAACGGGCAGTGAGGCGGCGATCATGCGATGAGGTCGAGCTAGCGACCACAACGACGCTGTACTCCCTCTCCCGCTTGCGCGGGAGGGCCGGGGTGGGGGCTCTCTCCGCGAGTCACGTCGTCGAGAGAGCCCCCACCCGCATCGCATCTTCGATGCAATGCGACCTCCCCCGCAAGCGGGAGAGGTGAAGGGAGGCGGCGACGCGCGACAAACGCGCCGCCGATCCATTCACTATTCCGCGCGCAGCAGGGTCAATCCGCGACCATCGGTCCGAACGGTTCCCAGCGCTCGCCGGTGCCTGCGCACGGCCGCATGTGGCCTGCGGGCGCAAGAGCGGACATGGCAAACTTAACCTGATATGAAAGATGCTGCTACCCAAGCTGAGGATCGCGTCTATGGCGATAGACAAAGAAGCTTCTCGTATCTGGCGCGGTCAGATCAGAAATATTCTGAACCAGCAGTGGGATCCGATTGGCGGCTGCCCTGCCGATGAATACGATGGCTATGTCGGTACTATCGCTGCCATGGTTCGCGAGAATGCGACCGACGAGGCTCTGATGAAGTATCTCGAATGGGCTGAGACCGTGCACATGGGCTTTGGCTGGTTTGATCCCGCGCGCGCTAGGACGGTCATCGCATCAATAAAAGCACTTGGTACGGCGTCGTAGCTGGGGGCGCCCACTGAACTTCCGCTTTGGGTCCAAAAGGCGACGTGGGTCAATGCCGCCCGGAAAGGTGCGTTCTGGGCCAAGAGACGACGTCCACTGCCTGGCGTACTATGCAAGAGGCTGTCAAAGAGGCCGCTTGGTGTGATCAAATGCGAATGCTCGAGCTGGACGCAAGTGAATGGAGTACGTCTGATGATTTTGTCAGCGCGCTCAAAATCGCAATCGGGGCGCCGGATGGCACGGCTCGAGCGTCAATGCATTTGTGGATTCGATGGGGACGGGCGGTATCAATGCTGTCGAGCCTCCTTACGTCGTCAGAGTTGTGAATGCCCGCCATCTTGGGCCGGACGTGACCGAGCTGATCGCGGCGATTTCGTCTGCGGTTGAGAAAAGGCGACTGTATGAGGCCGCTCGCACTGGCGAGGACGTTATGGTCAGCCTTGAGATGACAAGTTAGGCGCTGGATGCGAGGCTGCTTGGACGCTCTTCTGAATGCGGCCAGCAACATCCCGCAGGGTGCCTTCGCTATCGCTCATAAGCGCAAGATAGCTCAGGGAGTGTTCATAATATATTCCAAGTGGCGTGCTTCCGAACCGGAGCGTCCCTTCGACGAAGTCCTCTCCCACCTCATATGGTGGTAGCTGCAGATCGTTTTGACGGTCTTGCCCAAGAGCTTCCGCTATGTCGCCGAGCAGTGCACGGAATGGTGTTGTGTAGTCGAAGGCATCGCCCGCCCAAAGGATAAGCTGCCAGCCACCTCGTGGATCGGGCTCAATCTTAATCGGCGAACGAAGCTCGATCATGATGTCGGCATGCCTTGTAAGACCTGACCGAGAACCACTAAACCGAATGTTCGTGGGGGCAAAGGGAGTTATCACAAGGTCCGACGTCCGCTCGGCGGCGCAGACGCCCTGGAGCAATCGCCGGCGAGCGCGAGTGAAATTTCGGAATACTGGAAATATGCTCCTGATTTGCCCGACGTGTCAAGTCGCCAGTCGCCTGGTCGAACGCCGGTGGCCGCTGGCTCCTTTGCATGGGGTTGTTTTTCGATATTTTGCAGCGCGCCGATCCTATTCGGTCTTGTCGACGTTCCAGAACACCGGCGGCGCCGGGCCTTCGAGCACGCCCGTCAGCGATTTGCGCCAGGCGCTCGGCAAGCGGAACTGGCCGAGCGGGATGTAGATCACCTGCTCGTAGGCTTCCTTCTGGATCTCCACCGCGAACTTCTTCTGCTCTTCCGGCGAGGCGGCGCGCGCGTAGGCGTCGCGCATCTGCTCGAGCTTGGCGTCTTCGGGCCAGCCGAACCAGGCTTTCTTGCCGTTCGCGGCGATCTGGTTATTGACGATCGGGTTCATCACTTCGGTGGCGCCGGTGAAGGTGAAGAACAGGTTCCAGCCGCCTTCCTTGGGCGGCTTCTGGCTGGCGCGGCGGCTCACCACGGTCTGCCAGTCCGTCACCTGCGCGTCGACATTGAAGCCGGCCGCGCGCAACAGTTGCGCTGCGACCGTCGGCGGCCCCTTCAGCGTCTGCACGTCGCCGGGGATCATGATCACGACGGGCGTGCCGTCATAGCCCGAGGCGGCGAGCGCCTTCTTGGCCTCGGCCATGCCGTTGCCCTTGATCAGCGTCTCCGCGCCGGCGTCGCTGGCGAGCGGCGTGTCGCAGGCGAAATAGGAGCCGCAAATCTCGTAGAACTTCGCGTTGCCGACGGTGGCGTCGAGCACGTCCTTCTGGTTCATCGCCAGGAACGCGGCGCGGCGGACCTTGGGGTTGTCGAACGGCGGGTGCAGGAAATTCATCCGGCCCTCGATCTGGAAGCCGAACTTGTTCAGCACGGCCACGGTGAGATCGGAATTGGCCTCGAGTACCGTCAGCAAGTCGACCGACGGCTGTTCCAGGAAATCGATCTCGCCGGATTGCAGCGCGTTGATCGCGGTCTGCGCGTCCGGCATCGTGATCCATTCGACGCGATCGACCTTTGCGACCTTGCCGCCCGACAGCCAATCCGGCTTTTCCTTGCGCGGCACATAGTCGGCGTTGCGTTCATAGACCGCCTTCACGCCCGGCTGGAATTCGGCGGCCACGAATTTGAACGGTCCGCAGCCGATCTGTTCGGCGATTTGCTTGCCGGGCGGCGTCTCGGCGAGCCGCTTCGGCATCATGAACGCGACGTAGGACGACGGCTTTGCGAGCGACTCCAGCACCAGGCCATAGGGCTCCTTGAGCTTGAGCACGATGGTCTTCGGCCCGCTGGCTTCGAGGGAAGCCGTGAATTCGGCCAGCTTCTGCGCCATGCCGTCGACGGCGGTCCAGCGCTTCAGCGAGGCGATGCAGTCCTCGGCCGTGACGGGCGCGCCGTCATGCCATTTCAGGCCTTCGCGCAGCGTGAAGGTGTAGGTCAGTTTGTCGTCTGAGATGGTCCAGTCCGCCATCTGCGGCCGGACCTTGAAGCTGGAATCGATGCCGAGCAGCGTGTCGTAGACCATGTAGCCATGGTCGCGGGTGATGTATGCGGTGGTGAACCCGGGGTCGATGATGCGCAGGTCCGAATGCATCACCGCAGTGATGGTCTTGCCCTTGGCCGCGGCGCCGGCGCGCGATGACAGGATGGCCGGGGCCGCAATCACCGGCGGCACGCTGGCCGCGAGCTTGAGGAGTGTCCTGCGCGAAACATCCGCCATTCACCATCTCCCGATCTGTCGTTGCGCCGGCATGCTTCACGAATTCGTTGTTGAAAGCAAGCAAGGGCCGCGCCACCGGTCTGGCGCCAGGTTTCCTGGATTGGTCAGGTGAACGTTCGATGACCGCGGCCGCGGCGCGCGCCATCGCCGGCACCGCACAAGTCCGCATCCTGCATAGGAGCCTGCGCTTCCTGCCGCACCTCGCAGGCTGTTCGGACCCTGATCCGCCGTGTAGGCTGATGGTCCTGCCGGCCAGCAATAAGGCCATATCCCCTTAAGGGAACAAGCAGCGCGAACGAGCAGCCGAGGGAGACAAGAAGAACCGTCATGACCGATATCCGATACGTAGCACCGCGCACGCTTGATGAAGCGATTGGCGCATTTGCTGCCGCCGGGAGTGCCGCCCGCATTATGGCTGGGGGTACCGACTTATTGGTGCAAATGCGCTCCGGCCTGGTGCGGCCGGGATTGATCGTCGACATCAAGAAGATCGGCGAGATGACCGAAATCACCGAGACGGCCGATGGCGGTTTCCGCGTTGGTGCCGCCGTCTCCGGCATGGAGCTCGCCGAGCACCCGCGCTTCGGCAAGGTCTGGCCCGGTGTGCTCGAGGCCGTCAATTTGATCGGCTCCAAGCAGGTGCAGGGCCGGGCCTCCGCCGGCGGCAATCTCTGCAACGGCTCGCCGGCCGGCGACAGCGTGCCGGCGATGATCGCGGCGGGTGCCGTCGTCACCGTGCAGGGGCCGAACGGCCGCCGCGAGATGAAAGTTGAGGACGTGCCGGCCGGACCGGGACGGACCAACCTGAAGCCGGGAGAGATTCTGGTCAGCTTTGCACTTCCGCCGCGACCTGCGGGTTCTGGCGACGCGTATTTGCGGATGATTCCGCGCACCGAGATGGACATCGCGGTGGTCGGCATCGGCGTCAGCCTGACGTTAAAGGACGGCGTCTGCACCGCGGCCCGTGTTGGCCTTGGCGCGGTGGCGCCGACTGCGCTTTTGGTCGCGCCCGCAGCGCAAGCGCTTGTGGGCTCGAAGCTTGACGATGCGGCGCTGGAAGCCGCCGCTGCGGCATGCCGCGCGGCCTGCCGTCCGATCGACGACAAGCGCGGCACCATCGCGTATCGCATCAAAACCGCCGGCGTGCTGCTGAAGCGCACCGCCGCGATCGCCGCCCAGCGCGCGGGAGGACATTAGCATCATGCCGAAACTCCACGTCACCACTTCGGTCAACGGCGAGCCGGTCGAATTCCTGTGCGAGCCGTATGAGACCATGCTCGACGCGCTGCGCGGGCAATTGGGGCTGACCGGCTCCAAGGAAGGCTGTTCGTCCGGCGATTGCGGCGCCTGTTCGATCACGCTCGACGGCCGCCTGGTCTGCTCCTGCCTGATGCTCGCGGCTGAGGCCGAGGGCCACGAAATCAGGACCATCGAGGGCATGGCCAAGGGCGAGAAGCTGCATCCGTTGCAGCAGAAGTTCCTCGAGCATGCCGCGCTCCAGTGCGGCATCTGCACCTCGGGCATGCTGGTCGCCTCCGAGGCGCTGCTCGCGAAAAATTCCAATCCGACCGAAGAGGAAGTTCGCTTCTGGCTCGCCGGCAATCTCTGCCGGTGCACCGGCTACGACAAGATCGTCCGGGCGGTGATGGAGACCGCCGCTGAAATGCGGGAGACTGCACGATGAACGTCGTCAACAACAAATGGATCGGCCAGCGCACCATCCGGCCCGATGGCGTCGACAAGGTGACCGGGCGCGCGGCGTTCGCCGCCGACACCACGATGCCCGGCATGATCTGGGGCAAGGTGCTGCGCAGCCCGCATCCGCACGCCCGCATCAAGTCGATCAACACCGCGAAGGCCGAGGCGCTGCCCGGCGTGAAAGCGGTGGTCACCTCGCGCGACATCGTCGACTTCACGATCGAGAAGGGCGCCGTGATGCTCGGCATCCAGGACATGCGCTGGATGTGCCGCAACGTGATGGCGCGCGACAAGGCGCTGTTCCCTGGCCACCCCGTCGCCGCCGTCGCCGCGACCACGGAGGCGATCGCAGCGGAAGCCTGCAAGCTGATCGAGGTCGACTACGAGGTGCTGCCCTGGGCGATCGAGATCGACGATGCGCTCAAGCCCGACGCACCGATCCTGCACGAGTTCAACAAATTCGACGGCAAGCCCTCGAACATCATGGGCCGCATCGAATCCAAGAAGGGTGACATCGCGCAGGGATTCAAGGACGCCGAAATCGTGATCGAGCGCTCCTTCACCACGCGCCCGGTGCATCAGGGCTATATCGAGCCGCATGCCTGCCTGATCTCGGTCGCGGCCGACGGCAAGACCACGATCTGGTCGTCGAGCCAGGGCCAGTTCATGGTGCGCGCGATGACGTCGATGCTGACGGGCATCCCGCAGAGCGACATCCGCGCCATCCCCGCCGAGATCGGCGGCGGTTTCGGCGGCAAGACCATCGTCTACCTCGAACCGCTCGCGACCTTGCTCGCCAAGAAATCCGGCCGTCCGGTGAAGATGGTGATGACGCGCGAGGAGGTGATGCGCGCCACCGGCCCGACCTCGGGCTCGAAGAGCACGGTGAAGATCGGCGCGAAGAAGGACGGCACCATCGTCGCCGCCCATGGCAGCTTTTATCTGCAGGCCGGCGCCTTCCCCGGCTCGCCGATCCGCGGTGCGGTCGGGTGCAGCTTTGCGCCCTACGACATTCCGCATGTGCTGTCGGAAGGCTTCGACGTCTGCTCCAACCGCTCCAAGGTCGCGGCCTATCGCGCGCCCGGCGCGCCGATCGGCGCTTACGCAGTGGAATGCGTGCTCGACGAACTCGCCGAAGCGCTGAAGATGGATCCGTTGGCGCTGCGGTTGAAGAACGCGGCGAAGGAAGGCACCAAGGCTGCGCATGGCCCGGTGTTTCCGCGCATCGGCTATATCGAGACGCTGGAGGCTGCGAAGAACCATCCGCATTATGCCGCGCCGCTCGGCAAGCTGCAGGGCAGGGGTGTGGCTAGCGGCTTCTGGTTCAATGCCGGCGGTGAATCGTCCGCTCAAGTGAACATCACCGAGGACGGCAACGTCGTTGTCACGACGGGGCATCCCGACATCGGCGGCTCGCGCGCCGGCATCGCCAACATCTGCGCCGAGCTGCTCGGCATCGACTACAAGCGCGTCTCCGTCATCATCGGCGACACGCAGACGGTCGGCTTCTCCAACCTCACCGGCGGCAGCCGCGTGCTGTTCGCCTCCTCGATGGTGGTGACGCAGGCCGCCGACAAGGTGATCGCGACCTTGCGCGAGCGCGCGGCGAAGCTCTGGGAGATCGATCCTGAAGCCGTGAAGTGGGAGAACGGCGCCGCGCATCCGGTCAGCCCGAATGCCGGCCAGTTCGAGCCATTGACGCTCGCGGACCTTGCCGAGAAGGCGCCCTCGCAGGGCGGCCCGATCGGCGCCAGCGTGCAGCTCAACACGCAAGGCGCCGAGGGCGGCTTCGGCACCCATATCTGCGACGTCGAGGTCGATGTCGATCTCGGTATCGTGCGTGTGATCCGCTACACCGCCGTGCAGGATGTCGGCCGCGCCGTGCATCCGAGCTATGTCGAGGGCCAGCTGCAGGGCGGCGTCGCGCAGGGCATCGGCTGGGCGCTGAACGAGGAGTACATCTACAACAAGGACGGCAAGGTCGATAATCCGGGCTTCCTCGATTATCGCATGCCTGTTTGTTCCGACCTGCCGATGCTCGACTGCGCGCTGGTCGAGGTGCCGAACCCGAAGCACCCACAGGGCGTCAAGGGCGTCGGCGAAGTGCCGCTGGTCCCGGTCATGGCCGCGGTCGCCAATGCCGTGCACAACGCGCTCGGCAAGCGCTTCTACAGCCTGCCGATGTCGCCGCCGAAGGTGTCGGCGGTGTTGGATGCGCCGCCGACGCAGCAGGCCGCCGAGTAGGGGGCGTAGGGCGGGTTAGCGCTAGCGTAACCCGCCATTGCTTCCTCGCATCGAGCTGCGGCGGGTTACGCTTCGCTAACCCGCCCTATGGTTGTGGGCCATTGACGTGGCAGTCTTTGCCTCGGCAAGATCGAAGAATGACCCACCCCGACGAGCTGTCCGCCTACATGATCTTCAGCCGGAGCGATTGGGCGGCGCTGCGCGCCAGCACGTCGCTGACGCTGTCGGATGCCGATCTCGTCGCGCTTCGCGGCCTCAACGGGCCGATTACGTCAGCCGAGGTCAGCGACGTTTACCTGCCGCTGACGCGGCTGTTGAACCTGCATTTCTCGGCGGCGCGCAATCTGATGCAGGTCAAGGCGGAATTTCTCGGCCGGCCGGCGCGCCGTTCGCCCTACATCGTGGCGTTGGCCGGAAGCGTCGGCGTCGGCAAGAGCACCTTTGCGCGTGTGCTGTGTGCGCTCTTGGCCGGCTGGGCGCACCAGCCGCGGGTCGCGCTGGTGACGACCGACGGCTTCCTGCACGCCAACGGCGTTCTGGAAGAACGTGGCCTGATGCGGCGCAAGGGCTTTCCGGAGAGCTACGACCTGCCGCGGATGCTGCGGTTTCTCGCCGCCGCAAAGGCAGGTGAACGCGAGCTCGAGCTGCCGGTGTACTCGCATCTGATCGGCGATATCGTGCCGTCGGAACGCCAGGTCATCCAGGAGCCGGATATCCTGGTGTTCGAGGGTCTCAATATGCTGCTGGCGCGCGGCACGGCGCCGGTGGTGGTCTCGGATTTCTTCGACTTCTCGATCTACCTCGATGCCGACGAGGCCGACATCCAGTCCTGGTATGTCGAGCGCTTCCTCAGGCTGCAGCCGACCGCGTTCCGGAATCCCGCCTCCTATTTCCACCATTACCGGGACCTGCCGCCCGGCGACGCGCGCGAGGTCGCTGAGCGGCTGTGGCGCGAGCACCACCGCGCCAATCTCAGGGAGAACATCCTACCGACGCGGACGCGCGCCGACGTCGTGCTGCGCAAGCGCCCCGATCATTCGATCGGTGAGGTCTGGCTGCGGGAGACGTAGAGTGAAGACGTAGGGCGGATTAGGCGACCGCGTCCGCCGTAGCTCAAGGAGCGAAGGCGGAAGGCGTAATCCGCCGTCTTTCCGTGGATCGAGTGGTGGCGGGTTACGCTTCGCTAACCCGCCCTACGTTCTCGTCGTTACCGCAATTCCGTCCCCAGTTGCGCGAACACCGTCTCGCAGGTCATCAGATCGAGATGGCCGCCGCCGGCGTTCTTGAAGAAGGTGATGTCGCTATCCGACAAGCGGCCCTTCACCATGCCGCCGGCGAGGTCGTAGTGATCGCCGAGCACGTCGCTGTCCTTGATCGCGCCGCTGGCGATCGGCTGCAGGATGTCGCCGACGCCGTCGAAGGCGGATTCGCGGCGGTCGACGAAGATGCGCGCGCGCCGCGCCGCCTCATCGTCGGACTCGCGGGTGTCGGGGGTGAAGCCGCCGACCAGATCGAGATGGGTGCCGGGCTTCAAATTGGCGCCCTTGACCAGCGGCTCGCGCGAGCGGGTGCAGGTGGTGATGATGTCGGCCTCGCCGGTCGCGGCATCGAGATCGGTGACCGCCGCGGCGGCGATGCCGTCGGCCTCCAGCAGCGTGGCGA
Organism: Bradyrhizobium sp. CER78; assembly: GCF_029846235.1. Lineage (GTDB taxonomy): Bacteria > Pseudomonadota > Alphaproteobacteria > Rhizobiales > Xanthobacteraceae > Bradyrhizobium. Next base: position 3,883 of record NZ_JARVWP010000002.1, on the reverse strand, counting down.
GCTCTTGCGCGCGCTCGACGGTCCGGTTCCAGACCTGGACCCGCTTCAACGACGGCCGCACCGTGCGGTGGCCGCGCACCAGCCAGCGCGCCATCTCGCCGGCGCCGACCACCAGCAGCGTCTCGGCATCCGGCCGTGCGAGGTGCTTGGCGCCGAGCGCGGAATCCGCGGCGGTCTTCCAATGGGTGATCTCTGCGGCGTCCATCACCGCGAGCGGCCGGCCGTCATTGCCGTCGAACAGCACGCAGACCGCCTGCACGGCCGGCAGCTTGCCGTGCGCGAGGTTGCCCGGGAAGCTGGTGTAGAGCTTGGTCATCATGAAGCGGCCGGCATCGACCGCGCTGCGGGTCACCAGCTGCTGGCCCTTGTCGTCGCCGAGATAGCCGTCATGCACCGCGATCTTCGGCCGCCGGTGCGCCGCCTCGATCGCCTCGATCAGGATCGGAAAGCTCAGGACGCGGTTGACCTCGCTGTCGTCGACAATATGCACGTGGTTCTCTCCTCAAGCGCCCTTGCGCGCCTCCCGGAGCGCGCCAAAGCCGCACCGGACTGGATAGCGCGTGGGGAAGGCTAGTCAACCGGACATGCGCCGCACCGCGCCCCTTGCTATCCTGCGCACCTGATTCTCTCGCAGGTCTCCGCAAGCCGTGGTTGCAGTCGTCGTCGCCATCCTGATCTTCATGCTGCTCGGCGGCGCCGCGCTTGGGACCATGGCGATCCATGGCCGGCTCCAGGACCATCACCGCAGCGACGAGACCAATATTTCGGTGCGCCTGGTCGCGACGCTGTTCTTCACCATGCCGTCGCTGCTGCTCGGCCTGATGATGAACAACTCGGCCAACACCTATGTGGCGGTCGACCGCAATTTGCACGTGTTCGCCACCGACCTCATCCTGCTCGACCGCAGCTTGCGACCGCTCGGCCCCAGCGCCGACGAGCCGCGCCGGCGGTTGCTCGCCTATGTCGAGCAGGCGCTCAAGGATACCCCGATCTCACGCGCGAACGAGATGTCCGAACATCTGCTCGACGAGGTCGGCAACAGTCTTCGCGAGCTGAAGTTCAACGACGAGCAGAAGATCGCGCTGTGGAACGACGCCCGGTCGGTCTATCGCCAGGCGGTGCAGCAGCGCTGGACCTTTGTCGAGCAGTCCGACGGTTCGTTCCCGTCACCGCTGATCTGCATTCTGGTCGGATGGCTGACGCTGATGTTCGCGACGCTGGGCTTTCGAGCGCCGCGCAACGCGGTCGTGATCTCGACCTATGTCGCCGCGGCGGCGCTGGTCGCGGCCGCGATCTATTTGATCCTCGAAATGAGCACGCCGTTCTCCGGCCCGATCCAGCTCTCCGACCGCCCGCTGGTGCGCGCGGCCGAGGAGATCAGGCGATAGCAGCCGGTATCAGCACGCGCTCTCGGCTTTATTCCCCTCACGTCAATCGCTCGGCCGGAAATTGTTTCCGCACCGCCGGCGGAATAGTGCAGGCCTTCGCGCGTCCTTACGCATGCAAGCCATTTGCATTCGAAAGGGAGACATCATGAAGACAACGCTCGCACTCACGCTCGCCACCGCCGCTTCGTTCGCCCTCGCGTCTGCCGCCTTTGCCGCGCCGCCGACCAAGACCGGAACCACCGCGAAGGGTTCCGTCCTGACCGATACCAAGGGCATGACGCTCTACACCTTCGACAAGGACACGGACGGCAAGTCGGCCTGCAACGGCCCCTGTGCGACCAATTGGCCGGTGCTGAAGGCGGAAGCCAGCGACAAGGCCGAGGGCGGCTACACCATTATCTCGCGCGACGACGGCTCGAAGCAGTGGGCCTACAAAGGCAAGCCGCTCTATACCTTCGCCAAGGACCAGAAGACCGGTGACATCACCGGCGACGGCTTCCTCAACGGCGCCTGGCACCTCGCGCAGCCCTGAGGAGTTGCGAGGAGCAGAGCAGGGCGGGTTAGCGCACGCGTAACCCGCCATCTCTCCGCGTGCGAGGTTTTCGGCGGGTTATGCTAGCGGCCGCCGCCACCACCACCGCCTCCTCCGCCACCACCTCCGCCTGCGCTCAGCAGGCTCTGATTGTAGCGCGGATCGGACTGTTTCATGTAGGCCGGCGAGATGTCGCGGTTGCGCGCGCGACCTGGATCGGCTTGTGGACCAGACTGCCCGCATCCCTCCGTGAAGAGGAAGAAACTGCAGGGTGGAACGACACGCGGCTGAAATGCATGGGCTGCGGTGGTCGTCAGCGCCGTCGTGGCGACGGTGGTGGCCAGCACGGCGGCTGCAGCGAACGCGGTGGTGGTCGCAACGGTGAACAACGTTGCTGCTGATAATCTTGATCGCATCGACATAGGAAATTCCATCCTTCGGTTCGGCGAAACCGGAATGGCCCGCTCACAAAATTGGACGGGGCCTGATGGAAGTGGGTTCGAGCGGGAAGCCGCGATTTTGCGATGCGGACACGACAACGTGAAGGCGCGAAGGGGCGCGCCTTCCGCTGGAGGCTCAGTTTTCGCAGGCGGCCTTGCCTGCGCTTTGCGCGTTCAGGTGCGCTGCTTCAACGCCATGCCCATGCTGATCCAGCTGACGCCGGCGCAGATCAGGTCGACGCTGAGGAAGATGCCGAGCACGTAGAGGCTCGACACTGGCCAGTGCGCCAGGATCATGGCGCCGAGCACGAGCGTGATCAGCCCGGAGATCGCGACCATGCCCCACGGCGCCGCCGAGTTCATGCCGAACGCGAGGAAGATCCGCACGATGCCGGAGGCTACCAGCGCGATGCCGAGGAACAGCGTCAGCGTCGCCGCCGCGAGCAGCGGATTCTCGAAGGTGATGAATCCCGCAATGACATAAAGCGCGCCGAGCAGCAGCCAGAACAGGAACTTGCCCCACGTCTTGAACTGGAAGGCGTTCACGATCTCGGCGGCGCCCGCGACGATCATCATGGCGCCGACGAACAGCACGCTGACGACGGTGGCGAACAACACGCTGCCGAAGGCGAGCACGCCGGCGATCAGGTAGATCACGCCAAGGGCGACGATCCAGCCCCACTTCGCGCGAAGGTTGGCAAGCCCGGATCCGAGGCTGTGAGGAGGTGTGGCGGGTGAGCTGGACGCTGTGGACATCGTATCGCTCCCGAATGCTGAACCATTTCATGCTACCATAGGTGAGCGCGCGGACAAGGGCAGGCGCAAGGTGGCACGAAATGCATGGTGGCACCAAAGGCGCCGCGACACGTTGATTCAATTCGTCCGGCGTGCTGCCGCGCAGCATTGTTTCGACGGCAGCCGGTAGCAGACGACAGACTGTCCGGATTGGACTGCAAACTGTCCGGATCGCGCATCCACAGAGGAGGTCGACATGCCTGCCACTCACGACAAGGACCACGTCTACAAGATCCTCGAACTGGTCGGATCATCGGACAAGAGCATCGAGGCGGCGATCGAGAACGCCGTCAGCCGCGCGTCGAAGACGATCCGGGAAATGAAATGGTTCGAGGTGGTGCAGACGCGCGGCCATATCGAAGACGGCAAGGTCCGGCACTACCAGGTGACGCTGCGCGTCGGCTTCACGCTGGAGTAAGCGGCCTCCCGCAACTTGCTGCTGCCTATTCTCCAGCCTGCAGCATGTAGAGCGCAGCGAGACCCATCCCATCCTCACCTGTCATCGCCCGGCTCGACCGGGCGATCCAGTACGCCGCGGCCTCTCGGCTCAAGCACTGCTGCCTCTGGAATACTGGATCACCAGCTTTCGCGGGTGATGACGCCCCGTGTTTTACGTCTTGAGTCGAGATCCGTCCTCACCGTCGTCCTGGCGAAGGCCAGGACCCATTGCCCCAAATCTCGCCTGCCGCACGACGCTGGGGCCGCCATCTCGTTCATCACCGAATGCG
>NZ_JARVWP010000019.1 GCF_029846235.1 Bradyrhizobium sp. CER78 | reverse complement strand
TCACCCTGATTGACGTATCCTTGTTGTATCCTTGGAGGCTCGCAAACGGGCAGGCGAGGCGCAACGCAACTTTGCTCAAATCTGCGTTGCGGGACCGTCAAGCGGCGAAAAACCGCCTTTCCCTGCCGGAATCGGCCTTGCGTCCGGCGCGGGCCGGCGGCAATGGTTGGGGCATCACTTCTTCCAGCTACCCACGAGAGCCCGATGAGCAAACTGATTGTCCGCGCCGGCGATTTCACCTTTGACGCCCGTTTCGAGGAACAGCTCGCGCCGAAGACGGTGGCTGCGTTCCGCAAGGCGATGCCGTTCGAGAGCCAGGCGATCCATGTGCGCTGGAGCGGCGAGGGCGTCTGGATGCCGCTCGGCGATCTCGATTTCGGCGTCTCCTACGAGAACCACACCAGCTATCCGGCGCCGGGCCAGATCATCCTCTATCCCGGCGGCATCAGCGAGACCGAGATCCTGCTCGCCTATGGCGGCGTGCACTTCGCCAGCAAGATGGGCCAGCTCGCCGGCAATCATTTCATCACGCTGACCTCGGGGCTGGAAAACCTCACGGCCTTCGGCAAGACCGTGCTGTGGAAGGGCGCGCAGAACATCCGCTTCGAGGAAATCTGATGTGACCGAGGCCCGCTATCCGCGCGATCTCCGCGGCTACGGCCGCAATCCGCCGGATCCGAAATGGCCCGACGCTGCACGCGTCGCGGTTCAGTTCGTGGTCAATTTCGAGGAGGGCGGCGAGAACAACATCCTGCACGGCGATCGCGCCTCGGAAGCGTTTCTGTCCGACGTGCTCGGCGCGCAGCCCTGGGCCGGTCAGCGCCACGCCAATATCGAGACGATGTTCGAATACGGCTCGCGCGCCGGCTTCTGGCGGCTGTGGCGGATGTTCACCGAGCGGAAGCTGCCGACGACCGTGTTCGGCGTCGCGATGGCGCTGAAGCGCAATCCCGACGTCGTCGCGGCGATGCAGGAGGCCGGCTGGGACATCGCAAGCCACAGCCTGCGCTGGGTCGAGCACAAGGACATGTCGGAGGACGAGGAGCGCGCGGAGATCGCCCGCGCCATCGCGGTGCATACCGAGGCCACCGGCGCGCGGCCGCTCGGCTGGTACACCGGCCGCTCCTCGATCAACACGCTGCGGCTTTTGATGGAGGCCGGCGGCCTGCGCTATCTCTGCGATTCCTACGCCGACGATCTGCCGTACTGGATCAAGTCACCGGGCACCGAGCCGCATCTCGTGATCCCCTACACGCTCGATGCCAACGACATGCGTTTCATCAACGCGCAGGGCTTTGGCGGCGGCGACGAGTTCTACACCTATCTGAAGGACAGCTTTGACGTGCTCTATGCCGAGGGCGCGACGTCCCCGAAGATGATGTCGGTCGGCCTGCATTGCCGCGTCGTCGGCCGTCCCGGCCGCGCCGCCGCGCTGATGCGCTTTCTCGATTACATCGGGAAGCACGAGCACGTCTGGGTGCCGACGCGGCTTCAGATCGCCGAGCACTGGCACGCCAATCTGAAGCATCTCGCCGCCGACGCGTTCGAGATCGGCTAGCAACGGTTCCGCGTCCGCCGATTTGACGCAGATATCCCGATGCATCCGAGCGAGCTGCATCGGATGAATTGCTGCATTGCACGAACGGCAGAAGCGATCCCGGATTCCGTGCGTTAGCGGCCTGCAATGCGGGAGCAGGCGGGTTTCATGCGGGATTTCCTGGCCGAATTGGAACACACATTTCGCTGGGTTCCGGACTGGGTCGTTGGCCTCGGCCTGATCACGGGCGCGATTGCGGTCGCGCTTATTGTTCATTCGATTGCGCAGCGCCTCGTCCATCGCATGGTCAGATCGCAGAACTCGGTCGCCCCCCAACTGCTTGAGCGGACATCGGGGCCGTCGCGGCTGGCGCTTTGTCTTGCCGCCGTTGCACTGGTGTTGCCGCTGGCACCGCTCGACGATCTGCTGCGGCGGACGCTCAGCCATCTCTTCGGCGTCGCCGTGATCGCGCTGGTCGGCTGGATCTCGATCCGTGCCGTCGACATGGCATCGGCCAGGTATCTCGATAAATTTCGTCTCGACGTTGCCGAGAATTTTCTGGCGCGCAAGCACGTCACCCAGGTTCGCGTCTTCAAGCGGGTCACCGACACGCTGATCGTCATCATCGCGGTCTCCACCGCGCTGATGACCTTCGATTCGGTCAGGCAGTATGGCGTCAGCCTGTTCGCGTCCGCAGGCGCCGCCGGCTTGATCGTCGGTCTCGCAGCGCGACCCCTGTTGAGCAATCTGATCGCCGGCGTGCAGATTGCCGTCACCCAACCGATCCGGATCGAGGACGCCGTCATCATCGAGAACGAATGGGGCTGGGTCGAAGACATCGCCTCGACCTATGTCGTGATCCGACTGTGGGACTGGCGGCGCATGGTGGTGCCGCTGTCCTATTTCATCGAGCGCCCGTTCCAGAACTGGACGCGCGACGCGCAGTCGCTGATCGGCGCGATCGCGCTGCATGTCGACTATAGCGCCGACGTGCCGGCGATCCGGAAAAAGCTGGAGCAGGTGGCTAAGGATTCAAGACTTTGGGACGGCGCGGTCGTCAATCTGCAGGTGATCGACACCCATCCGCGCACCATCGAGCTGCGCGCGCTGGTCAGCGCCCGCAATGCGCCGCAGTCCTGGGACCTGCGCTGCGAGATACGCGAGAAGCTGCTGGCGTTCATCCGCGACGAGATGCCGGACGCGCTGCCGCGCGATCGGGCGATCCTCGCGCCTGCCGTCGATGATTTCGGCAGGGCGTTCCTGCGCGGCGCACCGCCACGGCAGCGCGCGGCTGCACCGGCGCGCAATCAGTGACTTGCTTGAGGCCGCGTACTCATCAGGCCGCGGCCTTCGCCTGCATCCAGTGACGGTACTGCTTGGCCCGCCGCTTGGCGTCGATTTGCGAGACGACAAGCGCCCAAATCGGCGAAACGCCGGGAACCGGCCGGCGCCGGTGGCTGAGACGGGTCAACTGGTATTTGACCGCCGCCATGTGCGCCGTGGCGGCAAGCGGCTTGTTCTTCCATGCGATCGGCTTGAGCGACGGCACGTCGACCCGGCCGAGACGCCAGTTGCGGGGCAGATCCGGCTCGATGGCGAGCGCGGTTGCGATGCCGGCCATCGCGACCCCGCTGTCGACGACCTGTTCGGCGACCTCGCGCCGGCGGATGCCGCCGGTGACCATCAGCGGCATCGTCGCGACGGCGGCGATGTCGCGGGCAAATTCCAGGAAGTAGGCCTCGCGCGCGAGCGTGCGTTCGTCGCGCGAGGAGCCCATCATCGCCGGCGCTTCGTAGCTTCCGCCGGAGAGCTCGACAAGGTCGACGCCGAGGGGCGCCAGCATGGCGACAACGGCCTTGGCTTCGTCCGGCGAGAAGCCGCCACGCTGGAAGTCCGCCGAATTGAGCTTGACCGCGACCGCGAAGCCGGGGGCTACCACGGCGCGGATGCCGCGCACGATGTCGAGCAGCAGTCGCGCGCGGTTATCCAGGCTGCCGCCCCAGCGATCCTGTCGCCGGTTCGAGAGCGGCGAGAGGAACTGGCTGAGCAGATAGCCGTGTGCGGCATGGATCTCCACGCCGGTGAAGCCGGCGCGCTCGGCAAGCGTCGCGGTGGTGATGAAGCGGCGCTCGACGTCGGCGATGTCGGCGGCCGTCATCTCGCGCGGCACCGGGAAGCGCTTCGATTGTGCGCCGAGGTCGAGGGCGATCGGGGACGGCGCCAGGGTCGTCTGGCCAAGAGCGGCCGGTGTCTGCCGTCCCGGATGGTTGATCTGCATCCAGAACTGCGCGCCTCGCGAGCGTCCGGCCCTTGCCCAAGCCGCGAAGCGATCGAGGTGCCGGTCATTCTCCAGCACGACCCCGCCGGGGCCCGTCATGGCGCGAGCATCGACCATCACGTTCCCCGTGATGATCAACCCGGCTTCGCCCTCGGCCCACGCCTGGTAGAGCCGCAGCAGCCCTTCGGAGGGGGCGTGGTCGTTATCGGCCATATTTTCTTCCATCGCGGCCTTGGCGATGCGGTTGGCAATCTTGGCGCCGCCGGGCAGCGTGAGCGGTGAAAACAACGACATGAGGGATCTCCCTGGAAAGGTTTGGACAAACCCAAACCTTTAAGTTAAGTTTAAGGTCAAGCCTTTCCTGAGGGAGATTTCAAAGATGAACATCGGGGAGTTGGCGACGCGCAGCGGCCTCAGTCACTCGCGCATCCGGTTCTACGAACGGGTTGGCCTGCTGAAGACCGTCGATCGGCAGGCGAACGGGTATCGAAGCTATCCGCCCGAGGCGGTGGTGATGCTCGCCCTGATCGCCACCGCGCAGCAGGCCGGATTCAGCCTCGACGAGATCCGGGCGCTGGTGCCGCCCGACCTGGTCAAGTGGGAGCACGACGCACTCCTCGAAAGCCTTCACGGCAAGGTGAAGGAGATCGAGGCGCTGCAGGCGCGGCTCGCGCAGAGCAAGGCGGGACTCGTCGCGCTCATCAAGGACATCGAGACCAAGCCCGACGGTGTCGATTGCGAGGACAACGCGCGACGCTTGCTATCGCGGCTTCCGAGCGGCGAATTCGCGCGCGCGACCACGGCCGCGGCCGACGTGAAGATGCTCGGCAAGAAGCGCCGTCCGGCCAGGAGAGGCTGATCGGGGCCATCAAAGCAGTGCGGCTGCCTTTTCGGCGGTCGCCTTTGCGCGTCCTAGTGTCCTGCCATGTGCCGGCCGATCTCGGTCAGGTCGGCCTCGCTGGCGCGGGCCTCATGCACGAACGCGCCGTGGAACATCACGACCAGCCGATCCGACAGCTCCAATAGTTCGTCGAGGTCTTCGCTGACCAGCAGCACCGCCGCGCCGCGGTTGCGCGCCGCCATGATCTCGGCGTGGATCTGCGCCACTGCCGCGAAGTCGAGCCCGAAGCAAGGATTGGCCGCGATCAGCACCTCGACATCGCCCGAGAGCTCGCGCGCCAGCACTGCGCGCTGCACATTGCCGCCCGATAGCGCCGCGATCGGCATCTCCGGCGTGCGGGTCTTGATCTTGTAGCGGTTGATCTTGCGCTCGGCGTCGCTCCGGAAGGCTTTGCCGTTCAGCCACCAGCCGCCTCGCGCGAACGGGGCGCGGTCGAATTCGCGGAAGGCGATGTTGTCGGCGACGCTCATGCCGCCGACGCAGGCGTTCTTCAGCGGCTCCTCCGGTAGCAGCGACATCCTGTGGCGGCGCATCTCCTCGCGGCTCGCAGCATAAGCCTCGCCCTGGACGCGGATCACGCCGCTCTCGGCCTCGCGCTGGCCGGCCAGCACCTCGACCAGCTGGCGCTGGCCATTGCCGGACACGCCGGCGATTCCGACGATCTCGCCGCTTTTGACGGTCAGCGACACACCGTGCACGGCGATCGCGCCGGCGTCGTCAAGCGCGGTGAGCTTGTCGAGCTCGAGCCGGGGTGCGCCGGTCTCGCCGGTGCGCGGCGGCTGTACTGTGAGCTGCTCGGCACCGATCATGGTGCGCGCCATCTCGTCGGGCGTGAGGTCGGCGACGCGGCCGGTGCCGGCGAGCTTGCCGCGGCGCAGGATCGTCACCTCGTCGGCAAACGCCATCACCTCGCGGAATTTGTGCGTGATCATCAGGATGGTGAGCTCGCCCGCGACCACCATCGCGCGCAGCATGCCGAGCACCTCGTCGGCTTCGCCTGGCGTCAGCACCGAGGTCGGCTCGTCCAGGATCAGGAAGCGGCGCTTCAGATAGAGCTGCTTGAGGATCTCGCATTTCTGCCGTTCGCCGGCGGAGATGGCGGAGACCTTTGCATCGAGCGGCACCTTGAACGGCATTCGCGAAAGGAAGGCTTCGAGCTCCTTCTTCTCCTTGCGCCAGTCGACCACCGAAGGCACGTCGTCGCGCGCCAGCACCAGGTTCTCCGCGACCGTCATCGCCGGCACGAGGGTAAAGTGCTGGTAGACCATGCCGAGCCCGAGCGCATGCGCGTCTTTCGGATTGGCGATGGTCTGCTGGCGGCCGCCGACCAGGATGTCGCCTTCGGTGGCGTGGTAATAGCCCATGATGCATTTCACGAGCGTGCTCTTGCCGGCGCCGTTCTCGCCCAGCAAGGCGTGGAACGAGCCGGGCCGCACCTTGAGTTCGACATTGTCGAGCGCTGTGAAATCGCCGAACCGCATCGTCATGGCGATGGCGTCGACGCCGAACGCGCCTGACGGTGCGGGCGGTTCGCCGATGATCACGACAGCGCCCCGATCAGGTCGGCGGATTTGGTCACCGCGCCGAACACGCCGCCCTGCATCTTGATCATCTTCAGCGCGTGGTCGTGATTGCTCTTGTCGGTGGCGCCGCAGCAATCCTCCACCAGCACGCATTCGAAGCCGCGGTCGTTGGCCTCGCGCATCGTGGTGTGGACGCAGACATCGGTGGTGATGCCGGTCAGCACGATGTTCTCGATACCGCGCAGCCGCAGCATCAGCTCGAGATCGGTGGCGCAGAACGAGCCCTTGCCGGGCTTGTCGATGATAGGTTCGCCCGGCAGCGGCGCGAGGTCGGGAATGATCTCCCAGCCCGGTTCGCCGCGCACCAGGATGCGGCCGCAGGGGCCGGGGTCGCCGATGCCGGCGCCGATCTGGCGCGAGCGCCAGCGCTTGTTGGCGGGCAGGTCGGCCAAATCGGCGCGGTGGCCTTCGCGGGTGTGGATGATGTGAAAACCCTGCGCGCGCATCACCGCGAGCAGCTTTTTGATCGGCTCGATCGGCGCGCGGGTCAGCGAGAGGTCGTAGCCCATCTTGTCGACATAGCCGCCGACGCCGCAGAAATCGGTCTGCATGTCGATGATGATGAGCGCGGTATTCTCTGGCCGCAGGTCGCCATTGTAGGGCCAGGCGTAGGGCTCGGACTTGATGAAGCGCTCGGGCATGAATGATCTCGCGGTCTATCGGGTGATGGACAATTCGGCGGGCGCGCCGGTCAGCGTGCGCTTCGGCGAGCAGGTGATGATCATGATCGCCAGGGTCAGGATGTAGGGCGCGGCGTTGAAGAGGTGATAGCCGGAGGTGATGCCGACCGATTGCAGCGCGGGCCCGAGCGCGGCAGCGCCGCCGAAGGCGAGCGAGGCCCACAGGCACAGCATCGGGTCCCAGCGCGCGAAGATGACAAGCGCCACGGCGGTGATGCCCTGGCCGGAGGAGAGCCCTTCGTTCCAGCTGCCGGGATAGAACAGCGACAGGAACGAGCCGCCGATGCCGGCGAGGAAGCCGCCGACCATGGTGGCGCGGAGCCGGATCAGCAGCACCGAATGGCCCATCGCGCGCGCCGCATCGGCGCTTTCGCCGGCGGTGCGGATCAACAGGCCCCAGCGCGTGGTCCTGAAGGCCCAATAGAGCAGCGGCGCGATCGCGACGCCGATCAGGAACAGCACGTTGATGCGCAGCGCCGCGCGGAGCTGCGGGATGTCGTTCCACCAGCCGAAATCGATCGCTGGCAGCCGCGCGGCGGTCGGCTCGATCAGCGGCTTGCCGAGGAAGAACGCGAGGCCGGTGCCGAGCAGCATCAGCGCGATGCCGACCGCGATGTCGTTGACGCGGGGCAGCGAGCAGATCCCGGCATGCAGCGCGCCGAACAGCGCGCCGGTGATCCCGGCCGCGAGCACGCCAAGCCATGGCGAGTCGGAGAGATAGGAGATGCCGTAGGCACTCATCGCGCCCATCACCAGCGTGCCCTCGAGGCCGAGATTGATGCGGCCTGACCGCTCGGTGATGCATTCGCCGAGGCTGACGAACAGGAATGGCGTCGAGACGCGGATGGCGCCGCCGAACACGGCGAGCGGGACGGTCCAGAGCCCGAGCGATGCATCCGCCATGTCAGGACCTTCCCTTCAGGAAGCCGATGCGCCCATAGAGCGCGTCGCTTGCCAGCACGAATACGAAGATGATGCCTTGCAGCACCAGCACCGAGGCATCGGGCAGGCCGAGCCGCCGCTGCAATAGGCCGCCGGAGGCCGAGATGCCGCCGAGCAGGATCGCGACCGGAATGATCGCCAGCGGATTCTGCCGCGCGAGGAACGCAACGAGGATGCCGGTGAAGCCGTAGCCCGCCGCGAGGTTGGCATTGGTGCGGCCCTGCACGGCCGCCACCTCGATCATGCCGGCAAGCCCGGCGCTGCTGCCGGCGAGGAAGCAGACGGTCAGGATCAGCTTGCCGACGGAGAGTCCCACGATCTTGGCGGCGCGGATGTTGCCGCCGGCGACGCGCGCGGCGAAGCCGAAGGTGGTGTGATAGATCAGGATGTAGGCGGCCACCGCCGCGACGAGGCCGAACACCAGGCCCCAATGCACGTCGGTGCCGGGAATGCTGCCGATCATGTTGGCGGCGCCGATCTCGCGCGTCGACGGCTTGTTAAGGCTGGCCGGATCGCGCATCGGTCCCTCGACCAGATGGTTCAGGATCGCAAGCGCGATATAGACCAGCAGCAGGCTCGAGATCGTCTCGTTGACCCCGCGATACTGTCGCAGGCCGCCGGACAGCGTGATCCAGAGGCCGCCGCCGATCATGCCCGCGATCACCATCGCGATCTGCACCACGATCGGCGCCGCGCCCTGCAACGCCAGCGCCGCCGATGTCGCCGACAGCGCGCCGATCAGGAGCGCGCCTTCGCCGCCGATGATCACCATGCCGAGCTGCGCCGGCAGCGCAGTGCACAGCGCGGTCAGGATCAGGGGCGCGGCGCGGGTCAGCGTGTTCTGCCACGAGAACCAGGTGCCGAACGCGCCGTAATACATGTAGAAATAGAGATCGAGCGGGTTCTTGCCGTAGAGCGCGATGAAGCCGCCGAACACCGCGAGCGCGCCGACCAGCGCCGCGCCCGGGATCAGGATGTATTCGATGCTCGCGCCGTAGCGCTGGAGGAAGCCGGGATCGGCGGCCGGAGCAACGCCGGCCGCCTCCACCGATTCCGCCGCCTCGGTCGTCACGCGGTGGCTCCGATCACGCCCTCGACGAGATAGTCCATCTTCTCGAGTTCGGGATCCTGCTGGCCGCGATCGGTGCCGGAAGCGATCACCGTCTTGCCCTTGTTGTCGACGAGCGGGCCCTTGAAGATGGTATATTCGCCGGACATGAACTTGGCTTTGACGTCGTCGGCATGCTTGCGCGCTTCCGCTGAGACCATCTCGCCATAGGGCGAGACCTTGACGATCTCTTCCTTGAGGCCGCCGCGATAGAAGTTCGGGATCGCTTCACCCGCGACGATCATCTTGACGAATTTCGGATAGAGCGCCTCCCAATTCCATTCGGCGCCGGTGAGATAGGCCTTCGGCGCCAGCGGCGACTGGTTGACGTGATAGCCGCACACCATCGCGCCGCGGCGCGCGGCGTTCTCGACCATGGTCTTCGGTCCGTCGACATGACAGGTCAGCACGTCGACGCCCTGGTCGATCAGGCTGTTGGTCGCCTCGGCTTCCTTGACCGGCATCGACCAGTCGCCGGTGAAGATCACCTGCGTGGTCGCCTTCGGATTGGCGAGCCGGGCGCCGAGCGTGAACGCGTTGATGTTGCGCAGCACCTGCGGGATCGGCTTGGCCGCGACGAAGCCGAGCTTGCCGCTCTTGGTCGAATAGCCGGCGACGATGCCGGAGATGTATTGCGCCTCGTCGATGTAGCCGAAATAGCTGCCGGCGTTCTTCGGGTCCTTGTCCGACCAGAGCCCGCCGCAATGCTCGAAGTGCATCTTGGGAAACTTGCCCGCCATCTTGACGACGTGCGGGTTGTAGTAGCCGAACGAGGTCGGAAACAGCAGCGTGGCGCCGTCGAGGTTGATCATGGACTCGATGGTCTTCTCGACCGCATCGGTCTCCGGCACCTTCTCTTCCTCGACCACCTTGATGCCGGGCAGCTTCTTCAGCGCCGCGGCGCCTTGCGCGTGGGCCTGGTTGTAGCCGTAGTCGTCGCGGGACCCGACATAGATGAAGCCGACCGTGGTTTCCGCCGCAGCCGCGCCGCGAATGCCGAGCGTGCTGCCGAGCGCCAATGCCGCGCTTCCCTGCAATAAATGCCTTCTCGAAATCCTGCCAAAATCCATCGCCTGCTCCCTCCGGCGGGCCGGCCCGCCTGTCCTTGTCGCAGCCGCCGTAACGGCGGCGCTTGACGGAGTGTCGCAAGCTTCGTGCCAGAGCACGTTTGGCGGTCATGGTTCCGTAAGTAGCTGATTATGAATGCGAACGATGGTCGATGTGGTTCGCCTTTGGAATCGGCACGCGCCATTATTGCCTAATTTGTGAGCGATTGATCTTCGTTGTATGCAATGCCGTTAAGCAACCGCTAACCGCCGGGCGGCCGATGCGCGCCCGGCCGGGACGTCGCGCAAGGCGCCATTTGCCGGCTGGTGAATCGGACCGGGCCTGCTACGAGTGAAGCGGGCTCGGGCGCCGGGTTGGACCGATGGGAAACAGCATGAGCGAGACAAAACCGTCCTCAAATCCGTCTTCCCTTGGCGACGCGATCGTGGCGCGGATCGATCAGCTCGCGGCGATCTCGGAGACGCCGGAGCATTTGGCGCGCATCTTCCTCACCGAGGAGCATCGCAAGGCGGCCGATCTTATCCTGTCCTGGATGCGCGAGGCCGGCATGAGCGCGCATCTCGATGCGATCGGCAATGTCTGCGGCCGCTACGAAGGCGAGCGACCGGGCCTGCCGGCGCTGATGCTCGGCTCGCATTACGACACCGTGCGTGACGCCGGCCGATGGGACGGCCCGCTCGGCGTCATTACCGCGATCGCCTGTGTCGCCGATCTGAACCGGCGCGGCAAGCGGCTTCCGTTCGCAATCGAGATCGTGGGCTTCGCCGACGAGGAGGGCGTGCGCTTCGCCTCGACCTTGCTCGGCAGCCGCGCGGTGGCCGGCACGTTCGACGAGAGTGTGCTCAACACGCGCGATCGCACTGGTACCACGATGCGCGATGCGCTGATCGCCTTCGGGCTCGATCCCGATCATATCGGCAAGGCGGCGCGTGCCCGCCGCGAATTGCTCGGCTATGTCGAGCTGCACATCGAGCAGGGGCCGGTGCTGGAAGAGAAGGCGCTGCCGGTCGGCGTCGTCACGGCGATTTCAGGCGCGACGCGGCTCGCCGCCAATCTCACCGGCTTTGCCGGCCATGCCGGCACCGTGCCGATGCCGCTGCGGCGCGATGCGCTTGTTGGCGCTGCCGAATGCATCGTTGCGATCGAGCAATTCTGCAAGTCCGACGAACAAGGCCTCGTCGGCACCGTCGGCTATGTCAGCGCCATGCCCGGCGCCACCAATGTGATCCCGGGCAAGGTGTCCTTCACCATGGACATCCGCTCGCAGAGCGACATGCATCGCAAGCGCGCCGTTGCCGACATCGTGCGGCAGATCGAGACGATCGCAAAACGCCGCGAGCTCGCCTTGCAGATCGACGTCACCCACGAGAACCGCAGCGTGCCCTGCGCACCCTGGCTGAAAACGCAGATCGCTGCGGCCGTCGCCGCCGAGGGCCATGCCGTGTTCGAGCTGCCGAGCGGGGCAGGGCATGACGGCATGGCGATGGTCGATGTCGCCGATATCGGCATGATCTTCGTGCGCTGTCGCGGCGGCATCAGCCATAATCCGGCCGAGCATGTCGAGCTCGCAGACGCCGACACCGGGGCGCGGGTGCTGCTGCGGTTCATCGAGAATTTCCAACGCACGGTGCAGTGAATATGTGAAGGTGCCGCGGCTGGGCGGTCGTCTGTCCGTGCCGAATCTGGACAGATTTGATCGCCGTTGCCTGGCACAGTCGGCCTATTTGCGCGCCGGCCGTGAACGGCTAGACTTGGCGTCAACGGGGGGAAGGACATGCGGTCGTCCGTCGTCCACGACGTTCAGTTCCCAAAACAACCGGCGCTGCAGCTGATCTATGACACTGCACCGATCGGTCTTGCCTACCTCTCTCCCGATTGCCGTTATCTTCAGATCAACCAGCGGCTCACCGAGATCTGCGGCATCTCGGTCGAAGGCCATCTCGGACGCACCGTGCATGATTGCGTGCCCGCGCTGGCCACCGCGGTCGAAGGCATCGTTCGCTCGATCATGGAGACCGGCGAGCCCGTCACCGGCGTGGAGGTCTACGGCCAGCGTCCCGGTCACAATGACGAGCGCTGCTGGATCACGCATTGGCACCCGCAGCGCGAACCGAACGGGAGCATCGTCGGCGTCAACGTTGCGGCCGAGGAGATCACAGATCGCAAGCGCAGCGAACGCGAGATCCGCGCCGCGCGCGATGCGGCCGAGAAGGCCTTGCAGCATCTGCAGGAGACCCAGGCGTCGCTGATCGAGGCGGAAAAGCTTGCGGCGCTGGGACGGCTGGTGGCCGGCGTCGCGCACGAGATCAACAGCCCGGTCGGCACCAGTCTTACGGTCGCCTCGGTGCTGGAGCAGAAATGCGCCGACTTCGCTGCCGAGGCGGCGCGCGGCAAGCTGAAGCGCTCCAGCCTGAGCGATTTCATCGAGGTCGTCGAAAGCGCGTCGTCGCTATTGGTCGGCAACCTCAAGCGCGCAGCGGACCTGGTGCAGTCATTCAAGCAGGTGGCGGTCGATCGCAGCTATTTCGACCGCAGCCAGTTCGATCTCGGCGAGGTGACCGAGCAGGTGCTTTCGAAGCTGCGTCCGGCGTTGCCGAAGAACAATCTGGCGCTCGAGGTCGATTGTCCGTCGGGTCTCGTGATGAACAGCTATCCCGGCCCGTATGGCCAGGCGCTGACAAACCTGTTCGTCAATTCCCTCGTGCACGCGTTTCCGGACGGCAAGGGCGGCTCCATCACGATCCGGCTGCGCGCGTCGGGCGTGGACCAGGTGGAGATCCTGTTCGCCGACGATGGCTGCGGGATGAGCGGCGACGTGCTGCGGCAGGCCTTCGATCCCTTCTTCACCACGCGCCGCGACATTGGCCGGATCGGGCTCGGCCTGCACATCGTTCACAACATCGTCACGAACCGGCTGGGCGGAGAACTGCATCTCGACAGTGCCCCAGGCATGGGAACGCGCGTGCGGATCACGCTGCCGCTCATCGCCCCGCAGCGCGGGACGGACAGCTGACGCCGGATCAGGTAGCCGAGAAGGAAATACTCCCCGGCCAGGGGGCCGGAAAACGTCCTTCCAAGGTGCGGGTGCAAAAGGCATTCCACGACCCTTGCATCCACCCCCGTCGTCGCGACATTGTCACGGTATTCCCTGATGGTCACGACGATGAGCCAACCCGCATTCGATCCCTTCGGTGAGCCGGTCCCCGCAGTCGATTCTTCGGCCGCGAGCGAAGGCGTGTCGAAATGGCTGAAGACCGCGGGCACCAGCGTGTTCTGGGTGCTGGTGGTCGGCATCGTGCTGGCGCGCGCCGTCTATTTCGAGCCCGGCGTGTTCAGCTTCGAGCATGCCGTTGCGTGGGCGCAGGGTCTGTTCGCCGCGCTTTAGCTGACGGCGTGCGCGGCGCCGTCTTCGCGGCCCGCGTCTCCCGAATGATCCCCTCGAACGCGACCGCCGCCGGCACGTCGAGCCGGCCGGGCGATTTCAGCTGCCACAGCGTGCGCTCGATATGGACGCCCTTGATCGGGATCACCTTGAATTTGCCCAGCTTCACCTGATCGTCGATCGTCGCGATCGACACGATGGCGACGCCGACGCCTGATGCCACGGCCTGCTTGATCGCCTCGGTGCTGCCGATCTCGAGCGTTCGCTGCGGCTCGACGCGGTGGGCGACGAGCGCCTGCGCGACCACCTCGCGCGTGCCTGAGCCCGGCTCGCGCACGATCAGGATCTCGTCGTTAAGCAGGCGGACGTCGATCGGGGCGGCAGTGGCCGCGAAGCGGTGATCCGGGGCCGCGATCAGCACCATCACGTCGGTACGCCAGGCTTCGCTGGTCAGGTTCTCGTCCTCGACCGGGCCCTCGACCAGCGCGATCTCGATCTCATGTCCCAGCATCAGCGCCGCGATATCAGAGGTGTTGGCGCTCACGACATGCAGGTCGATGCCGGGAAAGGCGCGGTGGAACACGCCGAGATATTCCGGGATCATGTAGGTCGCGATGGTCGTGCTGGCGCCGATCCGCAGCGACCCGCTGTCGAGGTTGCGCAGCGCCTGCAGTTCGTCCTCTGCGGCGCGCTCGGCCGCGAACAGCGTCTCGGCATGGCGGGCCAGCGCCGCGCCTTCCCGGGTCGGCCGCACCCCCTTCGGGGTGCGGTCGAGCAGCCGGCAGCCGACCTGCAGCTCGAAATCCCGCACGCCCTTGGAGATCGCCGGCTGGCTGATGTGCAGGAGGTCGGCGGCGCGGGAGAAACTTCCGGTCCTCGCCACGGCCGCGAATAGGCGGAGCAGATGCAGGTTAAGGGACATAACTTCTCTCTATCGGGGCAGTCCGAAAAGATATTAGCCAAGAGACCCGCAATGGCGCATAAAATCTTCTCCGAAAAGAGGATTTCGTGCCGGAACAAGAACAAGATCAGGGGCGGCAGCAGGGGGTGCTGAAGGGCATCATCCTGCTCATTCCGGGCATTCTGCTCTGCGGCGTGGTCACGGTCATCTCGCTCGGCATCCAGGCCGCCGAGGAGCGGGTTTTCGACCACCCCTATATCGAGGCCCTTGTCGTCGCGATCCTGCTCGGGATGGCGGTGCGCACCGCCTGGGAACCTGCGGAGCGCTGGCGCTCGGGCATTGCCTTCAGCGCCAAGCAGTTGCTCGAGGTCGCGGTGATGCTGCTCGGCGCCTCCATCAGCTTCGCCGCGATCCTGGCGTCGGGCTGGCTCCTGATCGGCGCCATCGCGGCGACCGTCGTGATCATGCTGGCGGTGAGCTATGGCCTCGCCCGCCTGCTCGGGCTCAAGACCAAACTCGCGATCCTGATCGCCTGCGGCAATTCGATCTGCGGCAATTCCGCGATCGCGGCGGTGGCGCCCGTGATCGAGGCCGATGGCGACGACATCGCCTCGTCGATCTCGTTCACCGCCATTCTCGGCGTGCTGATGGTGCTCGGCCTGCCGCTGCTGATCCCGCTCTTGAAGCTGACCGCGACGCAATACGGCATCCTCGCGGGGCTCACGGTCTACGCCGTGCCGCAGGTGCTGGCGGCGACCGTGCCGGCCGGCATCGTCTCGACCCAGATCGGCACGCTGGTGAAGCTGGTGCGCGTCCTGATGCTGGGCCCGATCGTGGTCGCCCTCTCGCTGTTCGTGGCACGGCGGCGCAAGGCAAGCGCCGAGGCCGGTACGGCCACGCAAGGTACGGCCAAGGAAAGTTCTGTAAAGGCCGCCTCGATCAGCCCGTACAAGCTGGTGCCCTGGTTCATCATCGGCTTCCTGGTGCTGGCCGCGCTGCGCTCGTTCCAGCTGGTGCCCGACATCGCGATCGCGCCGGTGACCAAGACGGCGGCGATCCTCACCGTCGTCTCGATGGCGGCGCTCGGTCTCGGCGTCGATGTCCGCGTGCTCTCGACCGTCGGCGGCCGGGTGACGGCCGCGGTTACGCTGTCGCTGATGCTGCTCTTGGGCCTGAGCATCGGTCTGGTGCATTTCTTCAAGTAGCCGCGGGGGCGGCTACTCGGCGGCCTTCGCGGTCTTGCCGAACATCCGTGTCGGCGCCGCAAAGCCGCAGGACGTGCCGTCGGTGATCTTGACCTGATCTTCCCATGGCAGGCGGAAGCGGCCGGACACCATGTCCTGCATGAAGGTGTAGGGGCAATCCATCGCGCCACCTTTCACCGCGACATAGCCGCGGTGCCAGAGCTGATAGATGTTGTTCTCGACGCCCCAGTTGATCCGGGCCTCGCGCACGAGGTCGGGCCGCACCTCGGCGGTGATGATCTCGTCGGCCCGTCCGGTGGTCCCGTGCGCGATGATGCTGCCGTCGAAATTGACGATCATGCCTTCGCCCATCGAGTCGAACGACCCATCCGAGCCGCACATGCAGACATTGGCCGTCACCATCAGGTTCTGGAACGCATTGGCCTGGTTGGTGAAGCGCCAGCTGTCGCGGATCGGCGCGGTGTAGCCCGCGGTGCGGATCATGATCTCGGCGCCCTTGTAGGCGCATTCGCGCGCCATTTCCGGGAACATGCCGTCGTGGCAGATGATCAGTGCGATCCTGGCGCCTTTCGGCCCGTCGATCACTGGAATGCCGATATCGCCCGGCTCCCACGGCTCGACCGGAATCCAGGGATGGAATTTGCGGTAGTAGAGCTTGATCTCGCCGTGATCGTCGATGATCAGCCCCGAATTGTAGGGATTGCCGTGCGGGTTGAACTCCATGATGGAGAAGCAGCCCCAGATATTGTTGTCGATGCAGGCCTGCTTGAAGGCCGCGACTTCGGGACCGTCGAGCCGGCACATGATCTCCGGATTGGTATCCATCGAGAGGCCGTGCAGCGAGTATTCGGGGAACACGACCAGGTCCATGGTGGCGAGATTGCGTCGCGCCTTCCCGACCATCCAGACGATGCGCTCGGTCTGTCGTGCCAGATCGGCCTTGGTCGCAACCACGGGCAGCTGCAGCTGCACCAGTCCGATCACGACGCCATTGGGTGACTTGTTGAGGCCGCCAAGTCCATTCATGCCTGTCCTCCCGCTTGTTTGAAGTGTTGTCATTTCGCGAACGCTCGTCGACGCTCGCTCGGGCTTCGGTCTCTCTCTCTCTCTCTCTCAGCTAGCAACGATCATGCCAACAGGATTGGATGATGGACAAATCAAGCGGATGAGAACCGGGCAGGATGAACGGCCGAGCGTGTGTCCAAGCGATTGAGATGCCGGGCGTTTCGGGCCGTTGAGGGCGACGGCTGCATCATTGCGCGATGGCACGCGGTTTGCTTAATCAAGCGCAGGTCTTCTCGCATTCGGGGGCGGGCGTCATGGCGAATTCAAGCGGGACAATCGCGGCGGAGCCGGCGCCGATCACGCTCGACTGGAGCAAGACCGCGCTCGTCATCATCGATATGCAGCGCGATTTCATGGAGCCGGGGGGCTTCGGCGAGACGCTCGGCAATGACGTCAGCCAGCTTGCCCGCGCGGTGCAGCCGATCGCCACGGTACTCGCGGCGGTGCGCGACGCAGGCCTGCTCGTGGTCCATACACGCGAGGGCCATCTGCCCGATCTCTCCGACGCGCCGCCGGCGAAAGTCGAGCGCGGCGCGCCGAGCTTACGGATCGGCGATCCCGGACCGATGGGGCGGATCCTGATCCGCGGCGAGGCCGGGCATGACATCATCCCCGAGCTCTATCCGCTCGAGAGCGAGATCGTGATCGACAAGCCCGGCAAGGGCGCGTTCTACGCCACCGAATTCGGTGACATCCTGCAAAAATACGGCATCGAGAATCTGCTGGTCTGCGGCGTCACCACCGAGGTCTGCGTCAACACCACGGTGCGCGAGGCCAACGACCGTGGCTACCGCTGCGTCGTGATATCAGACGGCTGCGCGTCCTACTTCCCCGAATTCCACGAGATGGGCCTGAAGATGATCAAGGCCCAGGGCGGAATTTTTGGCTGGGTCACCGATTCTGCCGCGGTGCTGGAGGCGCTCGCTGCGTAGTTAGTGCGCCTTGATTCCGAAGTTCGCATAAGAGTGAGCCGCATGTGCTTACGAACTTCGGAATCGGAACGCCATCCACTGCAACAACGAAAACGAAGAGCCAAGGCGCGATAACGATTCGATCCGTACTGTCGCGGCCTAACGCGCTCAACGCCGCATCGTGGCGCGGACGTCGGAGGGCGTCGCGCCGTAGCGGCGGCGGAACGCGCGGTTGAAATAGGACAGATCGCCGAAGCCGGCTTCGAACGCGATGCTGCTGATGTTGCTATCGCCCCGGCGCGGGTCGGTCAGCAGCCGATGGCTCTGCGTCAGGCGGGCGTCGAGGACGAATTCGGTGAAGCTCGTTCCCTCGTCGGCGAACAGGCGCTGAAGATTGCGCGGCGAGAGATTCCGACGCGCCGCGACGGTGACCAGCGTGAGGTCGGGATCGGAGCAATGCGCATGGATGTCGGCTTTGGCGGCGGCGAGCCGCGCGGCGCGTAAGCCCCGGTCCTTCGCCACAGCCGCCCCGTCGCGGGTAGCGCCGATCACCAACGCCGCGAGGTCGTAGATGTGGGTGACGACGACTTTCCGTAGTTCGGGTGTCGACATCGGACCGATGCGGATCAGTCTTTGGAGATAGAAGGTAAGCAGTTTAACGGCTTCTGTATCGCGCGGCACTGGGCGCATCAGCGCATCTTCCGGATACGACACGAGCTGCGTGAGCGCGTTGCGCCGCAGCCGCAGACTGAGGAAGCGCGCGAATGACGGACATATGCTCACCCACGGCTCCGCGGTCGACATCAGGATGGCGTCGCCGGCAGCGCCGATGACCTCGCGGCCCCGGTGCGATAAGACGGGCGCGCCGCTCAGTGAGATGCGGAGCACGAGGTGGTCGGTGCCGTCGAGCAGTTCGTGCGTCACGGCAGTGCGTAGATTGCCGAGGGTCCAGGATGCAAAGCACAGCTCGGGTAGGGCCTGCGCCGTCGCCTCGGCGTGGAACGGCCCGTCATGCAACGGCATCGTGTCGAATTGAAAGACACGGCGTCCGATCGCCTCGCGCCATATCGCGAGCCGGTTCTGCGCCGGCCATTCGGCGGTCGAAAATCGGAGCGTCGTGGGCTCTGGAGGCTCTGACATCATGGGCTCGTGGCGTATCTATTCTGATCTGTGTTGCCGCATTGTGGCACTAGTGTCCCGCTCCCGACGCCGTATCACTTTGCAGCGAATACTCTTACAGCCATCGGGACACTAGAGTGACTTTGGATGTGACGTCCTGCGAATGACCCGCTGCGATCCTGTCCAATCCGCCACACTGGGGTTGAAAAAGTCGGGGCTGTCGTCTCCGTCCAAGTCCGTGTCGCTTCAACCCAAGCAGGCTCAATCTGCCATCCCTACACCTCGTATCCCTAGGAGTCGACGAGGGAGTTTGGGGTGCAGGTCTCAGAACAGGACAGGACGCCGGCCGGCGCGATTGTTCCATGCCGGATCGGCGTGCGCGCGGGTTCGATGGCCCGCGTCATGCTCTGGCCGTTGCTGCTCGGCGCAATCCTGATGCCGCGGCTGGGCGAGGCGCAGGACGCGACGTGGAGCGCCCATCCCGTCTCGAACGACTGGACCGATTCCGCCAACTGGAGCTCCAATTTCCCGCCGACGGGGACGGCGACTTTCGGCGCCTCCAGCCAAACCGCGATCACGCATCCGGGAATAGTCTCGGTCGGGACGATTGTGTTGAACAGCGATGCGCCGGCCTACAGGTTCAGTGTGGGCCTGACGTTTACCGGCCGGGGAATCGTCAACAAGTCAGGCTTTGCTCCGGTTTTCGATAATGGAGTTGGTTTTAGTAACGCCAGTTCGGCCGGTAACGCCATCATCAACACGACTGGTGGCGGGGCCTTTTTCAACAACACCAGCGCCGCGGCCAATGCCACGATCAACAACGCCGGCACCGTTCTCTTTGCGGACAGCAGCTCGGCCGGCAACGCCACTATCAACAGTCTCAATTCTACTATTGCCGAGATACATTTTTCCAACACCAGCTCGGCTGGCAACGCCCATATCAGCAACGGCTTCTCTCTGACCTTTGACGACCACAGCACGGCGGCCAACGCCATCATTGCCAACCCTCGCGGCGGTGACGTGATTTTCGCCGCCAGCAGCACGGCTGCTAACGCAAGCATCACGAACAACGAAATTGTGAATTTTGAATTTTCCAGTACCGCCGCCAATGCCAGCATCACGAACTTCGGCAACGGCAGGCTCTTTTTTGGTGATGCCAGCAGCGCCGGCAATGCGACGATCATCAACAACGCTGGTGGGCTGACATTCTTTAGCGCTCAATCCACTGGCGGTAATGCGCGTTTCATCAACAACGCGGGCGGCGTGTTCGACATGTCGCACTTGGCAAGCGCCGGCACAACAGCCGGCTCGATCGAGGGGGCGGGATCGTTTGTCCTTGGCGGCAAGACGCTCACTGTCGGCTCCAACAATCTCTCCACGGAAGTGTCCGGCGTCATCAGCGGCACCGGCGGCAGCCTTACCAAGGTCGGCACCGGCGCGCTGACGCTGTCAGGTAGCAACAGCTACACGGGCGCAACGGTGGTTAGTGGCGGAACACTCGCGGTCAATGGCTCGATCGCGCAATCCGCGGTAAGCGTCAACGGCGGCGGCACGCTCGCCGGCGCCGGCACCGTCGGCGCGACCACGATCGCCGGCGGCGGTACGGTCTCGCCTGGCGGTGGCGTGGGTGGTGCGATCGGCACGCTCCATATTGCCGGCAGCTTGGCTATGCTGCCGGGTGCCATCTACGCGCTCGACCTCAACGCGGCCGGACGGAGCGACAGGATCGTTGCGAGTGGAGCAGCCAGTCTTTCCGGCGGAACCGTGCGGCTGGCGTCGGTGAACGGTTTCCTCCTCAACACGCCCTACACGATCCTGACCGCAGCGGGAGGAAGGACCGGCACGTTCTCGGGCTTGATGTCCGGCACCAGCAGCTTCGCCTTCATCGCGCCCAGCCTGACCTACGATGCAAACGACGTGTTCCTGACGTTTGCGCGCAACAATGTGCGCTTTGCGAGCGTAGCGCAAACGCGCAACCAGATCGCGACGGGGGCCGGGTTAGACGGCCTCGGCCGCGGGCCGGCGTTCAACGCGCTCGCCTTCAGCACGACGCCGGCGCAGGCGCGCTTTGCGTTCGACCAGCTCTCCGGCGAGCTGCACGCGAGCGCGGCGGGCGCAATGCTCGATGAGTCGCGAGACGTCCGCGACGCCGTGATCGGCCGGCTGCGGCAGCCTTTCGGCAGCGCGGACGGACCGTCTGCGGCGCTCGCCGGCATCGGTCCTCAGGCCGTCGCGATCGACGGCAGCGGCGCCTTGGCCTACGCGGCCGAACCGGCCTTCAAGGCCGCGCCGAATTTTTTACCGCAGGAGAGCGTGATAACCGCCTGGGCGCAGGCCGTCGGCGATTGGGGGCACAATGGCAGCGACGGCAATGCCGCCGCGCTCAGGCGCGAGACCGGCGGCGTCATCTCCGGTGTCGACGCCACTTTCGACGCGCGCTGGCGGGCCGGCTTTGCCGGCGGCTACACCCAGTCCTTGCTAAATGTCGATGACCGCCGCTCGGCCGCCACCATCAACAATTATCACCTCGCGCTCTATGGTGGCGGCCAGCTCGACGCTTGGGCTCTGCGCGGCGGCGCCGCCTTCACCGCGCACAGCATCGATACCGATCGCGCGATCGTGTTTCCCGGCTTCGCCGATGCCGCCAAGGCGAGCTACGACGCCCACACCGCCCAGGTGTTCGGCGAGATCGGCCGCGGCTTCGCACTTGGCCGTGTCGCGCTCGAGCCGTTCGCGGGGCTGGCCTATGTGCACCTCGACACCGGCCATTTTACCGAGACCGGCAGCGCGGCGCTGAGCGGCGGCGGCGGCGCCTTGGCTACCGCCTTCACCACGCTCGGCCTGCGCGGCGAGGGCGCGGTAGCGCTGGCCGACGGCAAGCCGCTGACGGTGCGCGGCACGCTCGGCTGGCGGCACGCGTTCGGCGATGTGACGCCGGAAACGCTGCTGGCGTTTTCCGGCGGCGGCACACCGTTCACGGTTGCCGGCGTGCCGATCGCGCGCGATGCGTTGCTGGTCGAAGCGGGTCTCGGCTTCAATCTGGCGCGCAACGCCAGCGTTGTCCTGATGTATTCGGGACAGCTTGCGCGTGACTCGCACGATCACACCGCCAAGGGCGAGATCAACTGGAAATTCTAAAGCCTGATGAGATTAGGTTGAGCTGGAACGGCGTCGAAGGTTCACCTCTCCCTTGGGAGAGGTCGATTTGCGCAGCAAATCGGGTGAGGGGTTATGGTCTATCGAGAGGGCAAGAGCCCTCACCCGGATTGCTTCGCAATCCGACCTCTCCCCAACGGGGAGAGGTGAACCGAGACCGCGCCAAACCGATTCAACCAAAACTCATCCCGCCCTAGGGCTCCGATTCCGAAGTTCGTGGGCCGAAGTTCAAGCGCGAATTGCAACTGATGGAACTTGAAGCGGTCGGTATAATTTCGGAATATTAGAAGAGTATCCTTGAGTTGCCCGACGTGTCAAGTTGCCCGGTCGAACGTCGGGCGCCGCCGGCTACTTTGCATGGGGTTGTTTTCGATATTTTGGCGGCGCCCCCTGCGACGGCGTCATAACTCCATCTTGCCCTAGCCGCCCTTCACCGCGCCCGCGGTCAGCCCGGCAACGATCTGCCGCTGCGCCAGCACGGTGAGCAGCAGCACCGGCGCGGTCACGATCAGCGCGGCGGCGGCGAGCGGACCCCAGCTCAGCTGGTCGAACGAGATCATGTTGTAGACCGCGACCGGCAGCGTGCGGGTCTCGCGCCCGGCCAGCACGATGCCGAACACAAAGTTGTTCCAGGAGAAGATCACCGCGAGGATGAAGGCGACCGCAAGCCCGGGCTTGGCGATCGGCAGCGCGACATGACGGAACACCTGCCAGCGCGTCGCGCCGTCGATCAGCGCGGCTTCTTCCAACTCCAGCGGCGTAGTCTCGAAATAGCCGATCATGATCCAGATCACGATCGGCACCGTCACCACGAGATGGATGATGATCTGCGGCACCAGCGTGCCGAGCAGGCCGAGCCACTGGAACAGCAGGAACAGCGGGATCAGGTATGACAGGCCCGGCGTGATGCGCGCGATCAGGATCACGATCGCCGATTTATGCGCGGCCATCCGCGCGATGCCGTAGCCGGCGGGCACGCCGACCAGCATCGCAAGGGCCGTGGCGCAGCCGGTGACGACGAGACTGTTGCTGAAATAGGTCAGGAAGCGGTTCGACGCGAATACGTCGGCATAGTTCTTCCAGGCGATATGCTCCGGGAACAACACCGGCGGATAGGAGGCGTTGTCGATCTCGAATTTCAGAGACAGCGAGGCCATCCAGAGGAAAAACAGGATCGCCGGCGAGACGATGACGAACACCGACAGCCACAGCCCGATCTGGCCGAGGATATAGCGCGGGTTCATGCCTCGCTCCCGAGTTGGGACGTCCACAGCAGGCGCTTGCGCAAGTAGAGCAGCAACGCCGCCAGCGCCACGATCAGCAGGAAGAACACCACCGCGATCGCCGAGCCGTAGCCGAGGTCGTAATAGACGAAGGCGACGCTGTAGAGATAGACGTTGATGGTCTCCGACGCCGAGCCCGGTCCGCCCTGGGTGATCGCGAAGATGATGTCAAAGCTCTTCACCGCGTCGATCATGCGGATCATGCCGGCGATGAACAGGAACGGCATGATCAAGGGCAGCGTGATGAAGCGGAACACCTGCCAGAAATTGGCGCCGTCGATCTGCGCGCTCTCATAGGGTTCGGTCGGGATCGCGGCGAGGCCGCCGAGCACGATCAGCATCACCAGCGGCGTCCATTGCCAGGTCTCGACCAGCACCAGCGAGGGGATCACCGTCGTCGGGTTGAACACCCAGAGCTGCGGCGGCAGGCCGACCAGCGACAGCAGATAGTTCAGCACGCCGAGCTGCGGGTGGAACATCATGGTCCACACCAGCGCGATCGCCACCGGCGTTGCCATCATCGGCATGATGAAGATGCCGCGCAGGAAACCGCGCGCGGCGAATTTCTGGTGAAACACGACAGCTGCCAGCGTGCCGAACACCAGCGGCAGCAACACCGACAGCGCAGTGTAGGACAGCGTGTGCCCGACCGCCTCGACGAAACGCGGATCGGTCGGCAGCCGCAAATAGTTGGCGAGCCCGACGAAGACGGTCGGCGAGCCGACCTTCCATTCTTGTAGGCTCATCCAGATCGTGAACACCCAGGGAAAGATGATCACCGCCAGCACCACGACGAGCGCCGGGATCACGAACGGCCAGTAGGACGGCGGACGCCATTCACGCGCCGGGGCAGCGCTCTCGGTCGCTGCCGCCGGCTCAGTCTGTGTCACCACACTCACGCTTTTTCGCTACGCTCCAGGATGGGGCGGAATTGCTCGTGCGCCTTCTTCAGCTCGGTGGCGGGATCGGCGCCGGACAGCGTCGCGGTCAGCGCCGCACCGACGATGTCGCGGAATTCGGCGACCGGGATAATGACGGGCAGGCCGAGCTTGGAGATCTTGGCGGAGTCAACCACCGACTGCAGCCATTCCTTGGTCTTGACGCCCTTGGCGACCTCGGCATCGTCGACGATCGAGTTGCGGAACGGCACGCCGCCGCCAGCCTGCAGCAGGCGGGCACCTTGTCCGCGCGAGACCACCCATTGGCAGAGCAGATAGGCGGCTTCCTTGTTCTTGCTGGCGGCGGCGATGCCGACGCCGTCGCCATAGGTCGACGAGAACTTGCCCTTGGGACCGGCCGGCACCAGCGTGTAGCCGACCTTGCCGACGACGCGCGAGGCGGCCGGGTCCTCCAGCGGCGGCGCCCAACCGTCGGCGTCGATCCACATCGCGGACCTGCCTTGCGTGAAGGAGGCCATCGACTCCATCCAGTTGAAGCCGGCGACGCCTGGCGGCGCGCATTTGGTCAGCAGCCGCTGATAGAGTTTTGTGGCCTCGATCGCTTCGGGGCCATCGGTCAAAATGTTGCCCTTGGCGTCGAGGAATTCGCCGCCGTAGTTCAGATAGAAGTTGGTCCACATCGCCATGTTGGCGTTGCGCAGGCCGCGGCCGACGAAGCCGTAGACGCCTTCCTTCGGATCGGTCAGCTTCTCGGCGGCAACCACCATCTCGTCCAGCGTCTTCGGGACCTCGACACCCTTCTTCTGGAACAACTCCTTGTTGTAGTAGAGGATGAAATAGTCGACCGACCACGGCAGCGACAGCATCTGGCCCTTGTCGTTGCGCGCATATTGCAGCCCGGCCGCCGAGAAATCGCTTTCGACCAGGTCCGGCAGTGTCATGCTCGGATCCTTGAGATAGCCCGACATGTCGGCGAGCCAGCCTGCCTTCTCGAACTGCCGCTTCTGCACGTGATAGCTGAGGTGAACGACATCGAAGCTCGGCTTGCCCGACGACAGCTCGATCACGCATTTCTGGCGCTGCTGCTGCTCGGGGACCTGCTCCGATTCGACCTTGATGCCGGTGAGCTCGGTGAATTCCTTGATGTATTTTTGCAGATTGTCGCCGCGCGGTCCCTTGGCGAGGCTGACTTCGAGCGTGGTGCCGGAATATTTCTTCCAGTTGACCTCGGCGCGGGCCGGAAATCCGGTCAATCCAACCGCACCGGCGGCGGCGGTGCCCGCCAGCATCTGCCGGCGCGAGATCAGGTGATGCGACATGTTTCTCTCCCTTGGGACGGTTCTTGTTTGGGAGAGATACTAGAGCATGATCCGGAAAAGTGAACACCGGTTTTCCGGACGGATCGTGCATCGACCGATGCACTCACAGCATTGATGCGATCAAGAACCGCATCAATGCCCGAGTGCTTCAATTCGCTGCCGGGGGCTGCACGCGCGGCGCATGACGCAGCGCCGCGCAAGCTTTCGCCGCTATGCCTTGACGAAGGCGAGCAGGGTGCCGTTCGCGGCAGCCGGCGGCACGGTGATGCCGCCACCGCTCTTCACGCCGGTTGCGCCGAGCGCTTTCTCGGTCGCGGCAAGGTCGGCCGCGATCACAAGGCCGGCGCCGCCGCGATCGGACAGGCCATCCAGCGACACGCCGGGATAGCGCTTGCCGAGCTGGTCAGTGGTCAGGAACACGAAGTCGGCGCGATCGCCGCCGGACGGCACCGCAACCGCACCGTCGGGATCGTTCCTCACCGCGATATCGATCATCTTCGACAGATGCGCGGCATCGGTCGCGGGATCGGGCGAGACGATCAGGACCTGCTTGAGACGTTTTGCCCCATTGGCGTGGGTCATCAATTCGGGGATCCACACCGTCTCGCGGGTCTTGTGCTGGCAAGCGAAGATGCGGACGCCGCCGGGCGCCTCATTGGTCGGCCACTGGAAGGTGCGGAATTTCGCCGCGGAGACGGTGCCGTTCGGCAGCGTCACCGGGCGTTCGAAATCGGTCGGCCCGACCGGCGGATAGCCGCGTGCGCGGATCTCCTCGGCGCCGGCGGCGGAATCCACCGCGGTGAACGCGATGCGTTCGATGCCTTCGCCGCGCTTCTCCAGGAACGCGCGCGCCGGCGCATTATGTTCTGTCGGCGTCAGCACGCCGAGCAATTCCATGTAGTCGGGGTCGAACATGATGGTGTAGTTGCCCGATCCCATATGCGCGCTATGGGTGCCGCGCGGCGACACGGTGAAGCCGAGCCGCTTGTAATTCTCGGCCGCCTTGTCGAGGTCCTTGACCATGACCACGGCGTGATCGATTCCGATGACGTTCTTGAGTGCCACTTGTTGTTTTCCCGGCTGAAATGGGGCTTTGCTTGAGCACGATCTTTTCGGAAAACCGCTACGCACTTTTCCGGATCATGCTTTAAAGCTAACCAGAATGACCGGGCACCCGCAAGAAAGGATCATGATGAGCAGCAATGCCGTGCGCTGGCCCAATTCGCTGTGGGCAGCAGTGACGCCGTCAGGCCCCGATTGCCCCGAACTGACCGGCGCGCAGCAGGCCGATGTCGTCATCATCGGCGGCGGCTTCACGGGCCTGTCGACGGCGTTGCATCTGCGCGAGGCCAATGTCGACGTCGCGATCGTCGAGGCCGCCGAGCCGGGCTGGGGCGCCTCCGGGCGCAACAACGGCCAGGTGATCCCGACGCTGTCGCGCCCCGATCCGGACGACATCATCAAGAGGCACGGCGCGGCCGGCGAGCGCTTCGTTGCGATGCTGCGCGACAGCGCGGCCATGCTGTTCGACGTCGTCAAGCGCTACAACATCGCGGCCGAGCAGGAGCAGGCCGGCTGGGTGCAGCCGGTGCATTCGCCGGGCCGCATCAAGATCGCGGAGCGGCGGGTGCAGCAATGGTCCAAATTCGGCGCGCCGGTCGAATTGCTGTCGCGCGACCAGACGAGGGACATGCTCGGCTCGGACGCCTGGTACGGCGGCTTCTGGAACAGGACCGGCGGTCACGTCAATCCGCTGGCGCTGGCGCGGGGCCTTGCGCGCACCGTGCTCGGCCTCGGTGGACGAATCTACGCCCGCTCGCCCGCGACGAGCTTCGAGCGCCGCGGCGATCGCTGGGTGGTGAAGACCGAGAAGGGCGAGATCTCCGGCCGTGCGCTGGTGGTCGCCACCAATGCCTATAGCGGCGAGTTCACGAAATCGCTGGTGCCCGAGATCGCAACCGAGGTGATGCCGGTGCTGTCGTGGCAGATGGCCACGCCGCCGCTGTCGGACAATGTCCGCAAGACCATCGTCCCCGGCCGGCAGGCGATGTCGGATACCCATGGTGAGCTGTATTTCGCGCGCTATGACGCCCGCAATCGCCTCGTCACCGGCGGCGCCGTGCTCGGCCCGGGCGACAAGACCGGGCGGCTGAAGGCGCGGGTGACCGAGCGGTTGCAGCGGCTGTGGCCGCAGATCGGCGACGTCTCCTTCGATTACGTCTGGAACGGCTATGTCGGAATGACGGCGGATTTCCTGCCGCGCATGCACAAGCTCGGACCGAACGCCTATGGCTGGACCGGCTGCAATGGCCGCGCGGTCGCGCTGACGATCCCGCTCGGCCGCGAATTGGCGAAGGCGGTCCAGGGCGTGCCGGAGAGCGAGTTGGCTCTGCCTTTCACCGAGCCGGTGCAGTACGTGGCGCACGGATTGCTGCGCAAGCTCGCGCCCTGGATGCTGGTGCTCTACCGGCAGCGCGATGCCCAGGAGCTGGTCAAGGGCGATCGCTTCGAGTTGCTGCGCTGGGCCGAGTATTTCCTCGCCTCGCGCCGGTCAAGGTGAGCGCGAACCAACGTTGCGCTTCGAAGAATCGGAGCCCAAACTGGTCCGGTGGAGCGCCGCGATCACGAGGATTCTGCCGTTGGCGGATCGTGTTGTGGAAACCCCGACGCGACGCAGGCGTTATTGCCATATACCGAGTCCTGGGAGGTGGGCATGGCGAGGAAGCGCATTGGTATTCTCACGGGCGGCGGTGACGTCCCCGGCCTCAACGCGGTGATCAAGAGCGTGACATATCGCGGCAGCGAGGACGACATCGAGGTTGTCGGTCTCCGCCGCGGCTGGGAGGCCCTCACACACCTGAACCTCGACGACCCGGCCAGCAAGTCCCATTACATCATCCCGCTGAACCGCGAAAATACCCGCGTCATCGACCGGCGCGGCGGCACCGTGCTGCACTCGAGCCGCACCAACCCATCCAAGATGAAAAAGCTACCCGACCATCTCGCGGGCCATGACCTGCCATTCTCGGCAAGTAGCAAGGACGGTACCGCAACCGGGACATGGGACCTCACCAAGCAGGTGCTGACGAACCTCTCGGAGCTTGGTATCGAGCACCTGATCGCGATCGGCGGCGATGATACGCTGAGCTACGCGGACAAGCTGAACGGACTCGGCGTCAAGATCATCGCCATTCCGAAGACGATGGACAACGACGTCCGCAACACCGAGTATTGCATCGGATTTTCGACCGCGATCACCCGCGCCAGCGATGCCATCCAGCGACAACGCACAACGGTCGGGTCGCACGAACGGATCGGCATTTTCCGGATCTTCGGTCGCGATGCCGGATTTACCGCGCTCTACACCGCGTACGCGACCTCGATCCGATGCGCCATACCCGAATTCAAGGTCAATCTCGACAAGCTGATCCAGTTGCTGATTGAGGACAAGCGCGGCAACCCGAGCAATTATGCGCTGATCGTCCTCAGCGAGGGTGCCGAGTGGGAAGGTTACAAGGTGCAGGAATACGGCCAGCCTGACGCCTACGGTCACCGCAAGAAGGCCAGCGTGGCCGAAGCGCTTGCCGACGAGATCAAGCGTCGCGCGGGCGAGGAGACCATCGTTTCCGACCTCACCTACGATCTGCGATCGGGTGACCCGGACTTCATCGACAAGCTTGTCGCTCTGACGTTCGGCAACATGGCCTACGATGCCATCCTGGAAGGCAAGTCCGGCCTCATGTCGGCGCTGGTCGATGGCCGCTACGACCTCGTGCCCATCCCCGACGCCAGGCTTGGGCCGCGCAAACTGGACGTCGCCAGCACATACAACACGACGCGCTACCGGCCCAGCTATGGCAACAAGCGAGGATTGCCGATTTTTCTCACCCGCGCGTCCTAGCACGGGACCCGGGAAACGGACCGTGGCATGACCCGCTGCTGGGCCCGCGCGTGGCCAGCTACTCGGCGGCTGTGGAGTGCTCGCGCGCGAACTTGCCGCCGGGGATCGCCGACAGCAGCGCCTGCGTGTAGGGATGCTGCGGCTTGCCGAACACCTCGGCGGTCAGCCCTTGCTCGACCACGGCACCATCTTTCATCACGGCGACGAGATCGCAGATCTGCGCAGCGACGCGCAGATCGTGGGTGATGAAGATGATGGAGAGGCCGAGTTGCTGGCGCAGCCCGGCGAGCAGTTTCAGCACCTGCGCCTGCACCGAGACGTCGAGCGCCGAGACCGGCTCGTCGGCGACGAGCACATCCGGCTTCAGCGCCAGCGCTCGCGCCAGCCCGATGCGCTGGCGCTGGCCGCCGGAGAATTCGTGCGGGTAGCGGTCGCCGGCGGACGGGTCGAGCCCGACCAGCTCGAACAGCTTTCGCGCTTCGGCGATCGCGGTGGCGCGGTCGGTGCCGTGCACGATCGGTCCCTGCGCCACCAGCTCGGCCGCCTTGCGCCGCGGATTGAGCGAGGCGAACGGATCCTGGAACACCATCTGGATGTGGCGGGTCTCGCGCCTGATCTCGTCGCGGCCGAGCTTCGCCCAGTCCTTGCCGTCGAGCACGATCGAGCCGGTGTCGGGATCGATCAGCCGCACGATGCATCGCGCCAGCGTCGATTTGCCCGAACCAGATTCGCCGACGATGCCGAGCGTCGCGCCGCGCGGCAGGCGCAGCGAGACGTTTTTCACCGCCTCCGTGATCCGCGCGCCGCGGCCGAGGAAGCCGCCAGTGCGGTAGGTCTTGGAGACGCGGTCGATGGTCAGGATGTCCTTGCCGGAGAGGATGCGCGGTGGCGGCGCCGTCAGCGGCGGGACCGCTGCGATCAGCTGCCTGGTGTAGGCATGCTGCGGATCGTTCAGCACCTTGTCGGCGGTGCCTTGCTCGACGATCGCGCCGTGCTGCATCACCACGACGCGGTCGGCGATCTCCGCGACCACGCCGAAATCATGGGTGATGAACAGCACCGCCGTCTTCTTGCGCTGCTGCAAATCACGGATCAGTTTCAAGATCTGTGCCTGCGTCGTGACGTCGAGCGCGGTGGTCGGCTCGTCCGCGATCAACACCTTCGGGTCGAGCGCGAGCGCCATCGCGATCATGGCGCGCTGGCGCTGGCCGCCGGACAGCTCGTGCGGATAGGCCTTTGCGGCCGCCTTGGGATCGGGGATGCGGACGTCCTCGAGCAGTGACTGCACCCGCGCATTGATCTCGGCCTTGGACAGGCCGGTGTGGATCGCAAACATCTCGCCGATCTGGTCGCCGATGGTGCGCAGCGGATTGAGCGCCGTCATCGGCTCCTGGAAGATCATCGCAATGCCGGCGCCGCGCACCTCGCGCATCTCGGCCTGATCAGCGGAGCAGAGGTCGCGGCCGTCGAACATCATCCGGCCGCGTTCGATCGTCACCTCGTTCGGCAGCAGGCGCATGATGGCGTTCGCCATCATCGATTTGCCGGAGCCGGATTCGCCGACCACACAGAGGATTTCGTTCGACGCAACTGAAAGCGAAACGTCGGACAGCGCA
The DNA here is from genome assembly GCF_029846235.1 of Bradyrhizobium sp. CER78. Lineage (GTDB taxonomy): Bacteria > Pseudomonadota > Alphaproteobacteria > Rhizobiales > Xanthobacteraceae > Bradyrhizobium. Next base: position 128,400 of record NZ_JARVWP010000019.1, on the reverse strand, counting down.
TGCGGCCGGTCGGCGCCCCTGGGCAGGCGCACGGTCAGCCCGTCGAGCGAAAGGACGGTCTCGCTCATCGGCTCTTCAGCCTCGGATTGAGCGCATCGTTGAGGCCCTGGCCGACCAGCGACACCCCGAGCACGGTGACCAGGATCGCAATGCCGGGGATCGCCGAGACGTACCACTGCACCCGCAGCACATCGCGGCCGAGGCCGATCAGATTGCCCCAGGAGGCGACGTTGGGATCGGACAGCCTCAGGAACGCGAGCGCGCTTTCCAAGAGGATCGAGACCGCCATCACGACACTGGCATAGACGATAACTGGCGGCAGCGCGTTGGGCAGGATCTCGCCGAGAATGAGCTGGACGTCCTTCATGCCCAGTGTCTTGCCGGCCTGCACGAATTCGCGGTTGCGCAGCGACAGGAACTCGGCGCGGGTCAGCCGCGCCGGCGCCGGCCATGAGACCACACCGACCGCAATCGTCACCGTGGTCAGGGTCGAGCCGAACACCGCGACCAGCACCAGCAGCAACACGAAATTCGGCAGCGTCTGGAACGCCTCGGTGATCCGCATCAGCACATTGTCGACCCAGCCGCCGTAATAGCCGGCGAAGGCGCCGACCAGGATGCCGATCAGGATCGCGATCACGGTGGCGACCCCGCCGATCAGGAGCGAGATCCGCGCGCCGTAGAAGATTTGCGCGGCAATGTCGCGGCCGGAATTATCTGTCCCGAGCAGGAAGCGCGGATTGGAGAACGGCCAGATCAGCGGCCGGCCCGCCAGCGCGAGCGGATCGCGCGGATAGAGCAAGCCGGCACTGATCGCCATTGCGATCACCAGCAGCAGCAGGATCAGGCCGATCACCGCGGCCGGGCTGCGGAAATAGCGTTTCATTGCGTCCATCGTCAGCCCTCCGCCGCGATGCGCGGATCGAGCCGCGCGTAGAGCAGGTCGACGACGAAGTTCACCGCTATGACCAGTAGCGCCGAGACGAACACGATGCCGAGCAGGGTGTTGAGGTCGCGTTGCACCACCGACTCATAGGCAAGGCGGCCGAGGCCGGGCAGGGAGAACACGCTCTCGACCACGACCGAGCCGCCGAGCATGGTGCCGGCCTGCAATCCGATCAGCGTCACCATCGGCAGCAGCGCGTTGCGCAGCACATGGCGGGTGATGACATGGGTCTCATCCAGCCCCTTGGCGCGGGCGGTGCGGACGAAATCGAGGTTCAAGACCTCGAGCATCGAGGCGCGCATGATGCGGAGATAAATCGCGAGGAAGATCAACCCGAGCGTCAGCGTCGGCAGCACCAGATGCGCGGCGATGTCGAGCACGCGCCAGATCCCGGTCTGGACGGTGCCGATGTCCTCGAAGCCACCGGGCGGCAGCCATTGCAGATAGACCGAGAACACCACGATCGCCATCAGCCCGAACCAGAACGAGGGGGTTGCGTAGAAGATCAGGCCAAGGGTCGAGATCAGCGTGTCCGGCCAGCGGTTGACGCCGCGCGAGGCGATCACGCCGAACACCAGGCCAAAGAAGAACGCGAACGACAGCGATGCCGTCATCAACAGGATGGTCGGCGGCAGCCGCTCCAGGATCACGGTCGCGACCGGCTTGCCGTAGATCGATGAGAAGCCGAGATCGAGCCGCACCAGGTGCCACAGATAGTTGCCGAGCTGCGCCGGAACCGAGAGATCGAGGCCGTAGAATTTGCGCAGCGCCTCGGCGGTCGCGGCATCGCCGCCGCCCATCTGCGCCATCAGCGCATCGACGGTGTCGCCCGGCGCGAGCTGCAACAGCAGGAACACGCCGATCAGGATCAGGAACAGGGTCGGAATCGAGGCGGCGAGCCGCCGCCCCGCAAGGCTCAGGATACGCATGACTTATCTATAGCGGTTTCGAAGGAAGTGGACACCGGCCTCTCTTACCTCGCCCCGCTTGCGGGGAGAGGTCGGATTGCATCGATAGATGCGATCCGGGTGAGGGGGTACAGGTCTATCGATGAAGCACCACTGCGGAGAGAGCCCCTCACCCCAACCCTCTCCCCGTGAAGAACGGGGAGAGGGAGAAGTGGGCCTCATGCACTCAGCCAAAGATCGTGCCAGCTCGCCGAGCCCCAGCGCGGCGTGTTGGAGTGGTTGCGGGCCTTCGCCGTGATCACGGTGACGAAGATCTGCTCGATCGGCATCCAGACCGGCAGCTCGGTGTTCACCTCCTTGACGAAATCGGCATACAGCGCCTTGCGCTTCACCGGATCGACTTCGGTCGCGGCGTTGTCGATGGTGGCATCGACGGTCTTGTCCTCCCAGCCCCATTGGTTGGTCCAGGGCGCGCCTTTGGGCTGGCCGGAGCGGTACCACACCGTGGTCGAGACCGCGGGGTCGTTGCGATACTGGTGCCAGCCGGTGGCGAGGTCGAAGGCGTGGTCGTCATAGACCTGCTTGAGGAAGCCGCCGCCATCGTTGCGCACGATGTCGACCTGGATGCCGACTTCGCCCAGCGACTGCTGGATGAAGGTCGACCACAGCGAGATGTCCTCGCCCCACGGCGCCGGCAGCAGCTTCAGCGCGAAGCGGTTGCCGCCACTGGCCTTGAAGCCTGCCTCGTCGAGCAGCGCGATCGCCTTGGCTTTGTCGTAAGGGTATTGCGGCGTGTTCGGCCCGGGATAGAAGTCGGTCGAGGTCGACGGGATCGGTCCGGTGCCGAGCTTGGCGAAATCGCCGAGGAAATTCTCGATGAAGAACGGCACGTTGATCGCATGCGCGATCGCGCGGCGGACACGGATGTCGGACAATTCCTTGCGGCGGAAGTTGAACTCGATGGTGTTGGTGCGGGCGTTGCCCTCATTGCCCTTGGTCGAAACGATGAAGCGCTTGTCCTTGCCGAGCCGCGCCATGTCCGAGATCGTGAGCCCCGAGAACGGGCTGTAGTGCAGCTCGCCGGCCTCCATCTGCGCGGCCGCGGCGGCGCGGTCGGTGATCACCTTCCAGACGATGCGGTCGAGATAGGGCGCGTTCGGCCGCCAATAGTCCGGGTTGCGGTCGGCGATGATGTATTGCCCGCGCTCATATTTGACGAATTTGAACGGGCCGGTGCCGACCGGCGCCAGATTGGTCGGGTTCTGCCTGATGTCGCCGCTCTCATAGAGATGCTTGGCGGAGACGTAGCCGAGGTCGGGCAGGGCGCGGAGCAGCAGGTTCAGTGGCATCGGCCGCTCGTAGCGGAAGATCGCGGTCTGCGGGTCCGGCGTATCGACCGAGGTGAGGAACAGCTGCAGCGTCGATCCGTAGTTGAGGATCTTCTTCCACATGTTCATCGCGGTGAAGGCGACGTCCTCCGAGGTGAACGGCTTGCCGTCATGCCAGGTGATGCCCTTGCGTAGCTTGAAGGTGACGGTCTTGCCGTCAGGGGTCGCCTCCCAGCTCTCGGCGAGCACGCCGACCGGCTGTCCCTGGGCATCGAGGTCGACCAGATTCTCCTGGATCTTGCCGCCGATGATGTAGACCCCGGTCGAGGCCTGGATGCTCGGGTTGAGCTGGCGCTGCTCGGCGCCGTAATGGACATTGAACACGCCGCCCTTGCGCGGGGTCTCCTGCGCGAACGCCCGCATCGGATTGATGACATTGGCTGCAATCGCGGCCGAGGTCAGAAGGGCCGTGCGGCGGTTGATCTCGAGGCGGCTCAAATCCATACGCGGGTCTCCAGCACTTACATAAAGGCTTGCATCGGGCGCCAGCCGATCGGCGTGGCGCTCCCTTCGCCGATGTTACCTTGGAAAGGGAACCCAAGTCATTTTCTAATGCCTCGGTCTTTTGGAGGATCGTTTCCGAAACCTGAAGTGGCGCGCCGCGGCGCCTCGCAACCCGGATTGTCCGCGGCGTTGTCGCACCTCGGCGGCGTGAGATGTGCAAAGTGATTCTCTCAACGAGGCCGTTTCGGGAGCCCCGAAGCCGCGCAAACCCTGTAATTTTAGGGGTCGGAAGTGCCTTGACTGGAAAAAACACTGGAAAAATCCCTGATTCGGGGGCTGTCCACAGCGATATTGCTGTGGGGAGTGCAGAAAACACTGTTTTTCTCGGCGTTTTCCGCCATATCGTGCCCACTCCAGAATCAATGGAGCAACCATGGCTACCCAACTGTCGAAGTCGCAAGTGATCGAGAAGATCGCGACCACCACCGAACTCTCCAAGCGCGACGTCAAGAACGTTTTGGACTCGCTCGTCGATGTCGGCCACAAGGAGCTGAAGAAGAACGGGGTGTTCCTCGTCCCCGGCTTCGCGAAGTTCGTTGTGGTCAAGAAGCCTGCGACCAAGGCGCGCAAGGGCACCAACCCCTTCACCGGCGAAGAGATGATGTTCAAGGCCAAGCCGGCCCGGAAGATCGTCCGCGCACGGCCGGTCAAGGCCGCCAAGGACGCGGTTTAAGAATAGAAGGCCTCCGGTGACGGAGGCCTTTTGCTTTTGGGCCGTTAGCCAGCCGCAGTAGGTTGCCTGCCCGCGAGAGTGTTCGAGCGAAATGGACACCGGCTCGCATGTGGAAACGCGCCGAAGCAAGCATCCGGAGCTCCGGTCCTGGTTGAGCCAAGACCGGAGTTTTGGATCACCGGAGTTCTAGATCACCGGAGTTCTAGACCACCGGCGACCGGCCACCATCGACATTGATGGCGGTGCCGGTGATGTAGGAGCCTTGCTCCGAGGCCAGGAAGCAGGCGAGGTTGGCGAACTCCTCCGCCGTGCCGATGCGGCCGAGCGGCGTGCCCTTGGCCAAGCCCTTGGCGAATTCCTCGAAATCCGTGTTCGGCGCCTGGGTGGCATGCCGCTTGACCCATTGATCGCTCATGATCAGGCCGACCAGCAGCGCATTCACCAGGATGTTGTGCTCGCCGCCCTCATTGGCCATCACCTTGGTCAGCGCCATGCCGGCGGCGCGCGACACCGAGGTCGGCGCCGAATTGCCGGCCGGCGCCTTGGCGAAGGTGTTGAGCACGTTGATGATGCGTCCCCATTTGCGCTGCTTCATGCCGCCCCAGACCAGCCGGCTGAAGCGGATCGCGGCGAACAGTTTCAGGTCGAGGTCCTCCTGCCAGGCTTCGTCGCTGATGTTCTCGAAGGCCAGCGTGCGCGCCGTGCCGGCGTTGTTGACCAGCACGTCGATCCCGCCGAGATCGGCGACGATCCGGTCATGGGCCTTGGCGATGTCGGCGGCCTTCGCGACGTCGCAGACGTAATCCCGCACCACGAGGCCGTCCTTGGCCAGCGCCTCGCGCGCCGCCGCGAGGTCGGCTGCGCCGCGGGCGAGGATCGCGACCTTGGCGCCGGACTCCGCAAATCGCCGCGCCACCGCGATCCCGATGCCCTTGCTGCCGCCGGTGACCACCGCGACGCGGTCTTTCATCGATAGGTTCATTGTTGTTCTCTCCGATGGATCAAGGTCCCGGAGAGACGCTATCAAACCGACAGCGCGACCAACAAGGTCATGCAGAGCAGGTGTGCTGTGACGATTAGTGCGAGATGGAGCGGGCCGGACATCGGATGTCTCCATTGTGGTGTGCAGTAAGAGCAGCGCAATCGCATATGATATTGCAGGTCGATCCGCGAGCTCGCTTCGCCTCTCCCGCTTGCGGGGGAGGCCGGATCGCATCGTTAGATGCGATCCGGGTGGGGGCTCTCTCCACGAGTCCCATCGCAGTGAAACCCCCACCCGAACCCTCCCCCGCAAGCGGGAGAGGGAGCGCAGTACCGATGCCGTTGCACCTCAAACCTCATATGCGATAGCCCTGCCTGAAAGGGGGAGGGCGGGGGTTGCTCTCCGCGAGCGCTGGCATTCGCGGAGAGAGCCGATCCCCACCCGGTTTGCGCTTCCGCGCAATCCGACCCCCCTTTTCAAGGGGAGGTGAGAGCGCCCGGTTAATTCAAACTTGCGGCCGCGGTAAAACTGCGGTCGACGGCCTTGCCGACATCCAGCGTCTTGCCGAGGATGCCGTAGCGGGTGGCACGGTCGGAGGCCGCCTGCACCTCCTTCACCACGGCCTCGTCGATCGCGATCGGGCTCGTCTTCTGCGCGGTGTAGGCGGCGAGCAGCACGTCCTCCGGCAGTTTTGTGAGATCGGCCGTGCTCTTCGCGTATTCGGCGAGGTGGTCGAGTGACCATAGCCGCGCCTTGTTGAGCCGCTGCACCAGGTCCTGCACTGCGGCGCGCTTGGTCGCGATGGCGTTGTCGGAGGCAACGATGAAGGTGACGGTCGGCGTCAGGCCCTCGCCGTCGGCGACGACGCGCGCCTTGTCCTTGAGCGTCGCGAAGGAGACGTAAGGCTCCCACACCGCCCAGCCGTCGATCGAGCCGGCAACCAGCGCGATCTTGGCGTCGACCGGGCCGAGCGGCGCGAAGATCGCATCCTCGATCTTGTTGCCGCTCTTCTCCAGTGTCGCGTCGATCAGGAATTGGCCCCAGCCGCCGCGCGTGCCGGCAAGGCGCTTGCCCTTCAGGTCGGCCGCCGTCTTGATCGGTGAATCCGCGCGCACCAGGATCGCCTGCGTCTTCGGATCGGCGCGCGTGCCGCCGATCGCCTTGATCGGTGCGCCCGCGGCGTAGACCGACAGGAAGGCGAGATCGCCGGTGTAGCCGACATCGAGCGCGCCGGCGTTGAGCGCCTCGAGGATCGGCGCCGCGGCAGGGAATTCCGACCATTCGATCTTGTAGGGCAGGTCCTTGGCGAAGCCGGAGATCTCGAGCAGCGAGCGGTTGCCGCCCTTCTGGTCGCCGACCCGCAGCACGATGGCGTCAGCCGCGAATGCAGCCGCGGATGTCGAGAGCGTGATCACTGCCGCAATCAGCGCGGCCGCGGTGCGGCGGGTGAAGGTATGGGGAGAGCCCGAGCGGGCGAGTTTGCGCATGTCCGTTTCTTTCTGATTCAGTCGCTGCTCGGCGAAAATCGCGGCAGCGTTCGACCAAGTCTATGAGCAACCGGCTCGCCGTCAACGAAACGGAAAACTGAAATCCGCCTGCGTGCAGCAAGGATGATCTCGCCGAACCGTCATGCGTAGAACACATCGCGCAAGCGATCTGTATCGGCTCAAATTTGGTGCAATCGATGCAGCGACGGTGCGCGTCTGTGTGACAACAACAGCGAAAATCCTTTCATCGTCGCGCGCTGCGATCGTGGAGAGTTCAGCTGCGCCGCCGACAACATTCGAAATTCCATTTCATTGACGGTGAACCTGCCGCGCCGCATCATTTGCGCGTTGCTTGAGTGCAATAGCGCCGGAGAAATCCGCTTTTTCTAAACCATGAGCTTCGAACGACGGGGCGCGCGGACGGAGACGTCTGCGCGCGGGGCGGAGCCTTGCCGAAATGCAGGAGTGAAAATGTCGACCAACAAGAAGACGGTGATGGATCGCCGCACATTGCTGCGTGCGGGCGCCGCCGCAGCGTTTGCCGCACCGCTCGGCGCCTATGGCGCGCAGGCCTTCGCGCCGCGGGCGATCACGCCCGCGATCGACTTCTCCGAATTCCCGGTCTGCAAGACCGCATCCGACGCGCCGCCTCTGACGGGCGCGCCGCGCAAGCTGAAACTGTCCTGGAACGCCGGCGCGGTCTGCCTCGCGCCACTGCCGGTCGCGATCGACCATGGCTTCTTCCAGAAGCAGAACCTCGACGTCGAGCTCGTCAACTATTCCGGCTCAACCGACCAGCTGCTGGAGGCAATCGCCACCGGCAAGAGCGATGCCGGGCTCGGCATGGCGCTGCGCTGGCTGAAGCCGCTGGAGCAGGGCTTCGACGTCAAGATCGCCGCCGGCACCCATGGCGGTTGCATGCGCGTCCTGACCCGCACCAACTCCGGCGTCGACAAGCTCGCCGATCTCAAGGGCAAGATCGTCGCGGTCGGCGACCTCGCCGGCCCCGACAAGAACTTCTTCTCGATCCAGCTCTCCAAGCTCGGCATCGATCCGGTCAAGGACGTCGACTGGCGCGCCTATCCCGGCAATCTGCTCAACGTCGCGGTCGAGAAGGGCGAGGTGCAGGCGTTCCTGTCGTCCGACCCGCTGGCCTATCTCTGGCTGAAGGATGCGCAGTACAAGGAGGTCGCCTCCAACCTCGACGGCGAATACCGCGACAAGAGCTGCTGCATCGTCGGCCTGCGCGGCAGTCTGGTCCGCGAAGAACCGCATGTCGCGCGCGCCATCACCCAGGCGCTACTGGATGCCGCAATGTTCACCTCGCAGAACCCGGACAAGGCGGCGAAATCGTTCCAGCCCTATGCGCCGAAGGCGGCGAGCCTCGCCGATCTCGAGGCGATGGCGCGCTACCACACCCATCACCACCATCCGACCGGCGAGGTGCTCAAGCGCGAGCTGAAGGGCTACGCCGACGATCTGAAATCGGTGCAGGTGTTCAAGCAGAGCACCGACACGGCCAAATTCGCGGAGCGGATCTATGTCGACGTATTCAGTGTCTGATACGGCGGCCGCAGCCGCGCCGCGCACCGCGGTCACGTTCTCGAACCTTTCCGGCAGCTACGGTGTCGGGCTCGCAGCGAGCCTCGTCTGGCTCGCCTTCGGTCTGTCATGCCTGTATTGGCCCGATGTCGGCGATTGGTCGCGGACCGGATCGCTCGGCATCGGCGCAATCGTCATCGCCGCCTTCATCCTGTTCGGCACCTTCAGCGCGGACTATCTCGGCGGCGCCGGGCAGGCGTTGCGCAAGCGCGCACCGTGGTTGGTGGCGTTCGGCGCCTTCGTGACGCTGTGGGAGGTCGCGACCGCAAAATTCGCCTGGCTGCCGCTGCCGTTCTTCCCGCCGCCGCAGGCGATCCTCGAAGTCTACACCGACGATCTGCCAAAACTGCTCGACAGCGTGTTCGCCTCGATCAAGCTGCAGCTCGGCGGCTACATCATCGGCGCGACCGTCGGCTTCATCACCGGCGTCTCGATCGGCTGGTCGCAGAAGATCGGCTATTGGGTGCACCCGGTGCTGCGCTTCATCGGCCCGCTGCCGGCCACCGCCTGGTTGCCGATCGCGTTCTTCACCTTTCCGTCGAGTTGGAGCGCCTCGACCTTCCTGATCGCGCTCGCCACCGGCTTCCCGGTGACGGTGCTGACCTGGTCCGGCGTGGCCAGCGTCAGCAGCGCCTATTACGACGTCGCGCGCACACTCGGCGCCAGGCCGTCATTCCTGGTGCTGAAGGTCGCGATCCCCGCGGCGCTGCCGCATGTGTTCGTCGGCCTGTTCATGGGGCTCGGCTCGTCCTTTGCCGTGCTGGTCGTCGCCGAGATGATCGGCGTCAAGGCCGGGCTCGGCTGGTACCTGCAATGGGCGCAGGGCTGGGCCGCCTATGCCAACATGTATGCGGCGCTGATCGTGATGTCGCTGCTGTGCTCCGGCGCGATCACGCTGCTGTTCCGCACCCGTGACCGCCTGCTGGTCTGGCAGAAGGGTGTGGTCAAATGGTAGTGCAATCCGCAGCCGAAGCGATCACCTATCCCGCCGTCGGCGCCGAACTCGACATCGAAGGCGTCAGCCACGCGTTCGACATCGATGGCGCCACGCTGCCGGTGCTCGACAATGTCAATCTCTCGATCGCGCCGGGCGAGTTCGTCGCGCTGCTCGGTCCGTCCGGTTGCGGCAAGTCGACCCTGCTGCGGCTGGTGGCGGGGCTGGAGAAGCCGCGCACCGGCGCGCTGCGCGAAGACGAAGTCCGCATCACGGGCCCGCATCCGTCGCGCGTCGTCGTGTTCCAGGATCCGACGCTGTTTCCCTGGCGCACGGTGTGGGACAATGTCGCGCTCGGGCTGGAGGCGCAGGGTATCCTGAAGGCGCAGCGGCATCGGGTCGATGCCGTGATCGATCTGGTCGGCCTGTCCTCGTTCCGCAACGCCTATCCGCACCAGCTCTCCGGCGGCATGGCGCAGCGTGTGGCGCTGGCGCGCGCGCTGGTCAACGATCCGAAGATCCTGGTGCTCGACGAGCCGCTCGGCAAGCTCGACTCGCTGACGCGGATCGCGATGCAGTCCGAGCTGGTGGCGCTGTGGCAGCGCAAGGGTTTTACCACGCTGCTCGTCACCCACGACGTCGAGGAGGCGCTGGTGCTCGCCAACCGCGTCATCGTGCTGTCCGATCGGCCGGCGCGGATCAAGGCCGATATCGCGGTCGCCCGTCCATACCCGCGGCATCGCGGCGATCCCTATCTCGCGGAGCTGCGCAAGCAGATCCTCGGCCTGCTCGGGCTGGAGGCGACATGGTGACATCTGCGGCCAAGGAGTTGCCGGCGACGAGCGAGCCGGAGCCCATCGCGCGCACGTTGCGGCTCGCCGAGGTGTTTGCGGCGCGCGCGCCCGCGCATGATCGCGACGCCAGCTTTCCTTTCGAGAATTTCGCCGATCTCGCCCGCGAAGGCCTGCTGGCGCTCACCGTGCCGGTGGCGCTCGGCGGGGCAGGGGCGGGTGCGCGCGATGCCACGCGCGTGCTCGGCATCATCGGCAAGGCCGATCCGTCGACCGCGCTGGTGCTGTCGATGCATTACATCCAGCATCTGGTGATGGCGCGCAGCACGCGCTGGCCTGCGCGTCTGTCGCGCAAGCTCGCCAGGGAAACGGTCGAAGGCGTGGCCCTGATCAACGCGCTGCGTGTCGAGCCCGAGCTCGGCTCGCCCGCGCGCGGCGGACTGCCGGCGACCACGGCACGCCGCACCGAAACCGGCTGGCGGCTGACCGGCCGCAAGATCTATTCGACCGGTGCGCCGATCCTGAAATGGTACGCGGTCTGGGCGAAGACCGACGAGCAGGAGACCCGTGTCGGGCAGTTTCTGGTTCCGGCTGGATTGCCGGGAACGCGGATCGAGGAAACCTGGGATCATCTCGGCCTGCGCGCCAGCGGCAGCCACACCGTGATCTTCGACGACGTCGTGTTTCCGTTGGACTACGAGATCGACGTCCGCAAGCCCGACGATTGGAAGGTTCCGGACGTTACCCAGGCGACCGTGCATGCGATCTTCGTTGCCGCGATCTATGACGGTATCGCCCGCGCCGCCCGCGACTGGCTGGTCAAATTCCTCAAGGAGCGGGTGCCCGCCAATCTCGGCGCGCCGCTGGCGGCGCTGCCGCGGATGCAGGAGGTCGTCGGCGGGATCGAGGCGCGGCTTGCGGTGAATGCGCGGCTGATCGACAGCTTTGCTTCCGATTTCGATAATGGCTTTCCGCTGTCCGCGATCGAGGCTAACATCATCAAGCTGACGGTGACCAATAACGCCGCAGCAGTGGTGGAGGATGCCTTGTCGCTGACCAGCAATCACGGCCTGTCGCGAACCAATCCGCTGGAGCGGCATTATCGCGATGTATTATGCGGCCGCGTCCATACTCCGCAAGACGATGCCACCCGTGTCTCCGCCGGACGCTTCGCGCTGGGCGTCTGAAAACAACAGCCAACAACAACGGAGTTATCAGTCATGCCGGTCGAGTTCATCGGCTTCATCACCAACAACAATGCCTCCGAGACCATCGTCCGGTCAGGGCCGGTGCTCGATCCGCCCTATATCGAGACGGTGGCGAAAGCCCATGAGCTCGCCGGTTTCGATCGCGCGCTGCTGGCGTTCCACTCGACGACGCCGGATGCATTGCAGGTCGCGCAGCATGTCCTCACCATCACCAAGCAGCTCAAGGTGATGATTGCGCAGCGGCCGGGCTTCACCGCGCCGACGCTGCTGGCGCGCCAGCTCGCGACGCTGGATCAGTTCTACGGCGGCCGGGTCTCGCTGCACGTCATCACCGGCGGCAACGCCATCGAGCTGCGCCAGGACGGCAACACGCTCGACGACAAGGACGAGCGCTACGCCCGCACCAGCGAATTCCTCGACGTGGTGCGGCTGGAATGGACCAGCGAGAAGCCGTTCAACTACACCGGCAAGTATTACAACGTCGAGAACGGCTTCTCGCAGGTGAAGCCGCTGCAGAAGGGCGGCATCTACACCTTCGTCGGCGGCGGCTCGGACGCCGCGGTCGAGGTCGCCGGCAAGCACGCCGACACGTTCGCGCTGTGGGGTGAGTCCTACGCCCAGGTGCGCGACGTCACCGCGCGGGTGCGCGCCGCCGCGGCCAAGCACGGCCGGCCGACGCCGCGCTTCAGCCTGTCGGTCCGCCCGATCCTCGCCGACACCGAGGAGAAGGCGTGGGCGAAGGCCGAGCACATCCTCGAGCGCGCCACGGCTTTGCAGGACCAGACCGGTTACCGCCGGCCCAATCACGCGACTGATGGCGCCAAGCGGCTGCTGGCGCTGGCGGATCAAGGCACCCGGATCGACAAGCGGCTGTGGACCGAGATCGCAAAGCTCACGGGCGCCAACAGCAATACGACGGCGCTGGTCGGCACGCCCGAGCAGGTCGCCGAGGTGTTTGCAGATTATTACGATCTCGGCGTCAGCCACTTCCTGATCCGCGGCTTCGATCCGCTGGTCGATGCGATCGACTATGGCCGTGAGCTGATCCCACTGACCCGCAAGCTGATCGCCGCGCGCGATGAGCAGCGGGGGATCGCCGCCGAATGATCCGTCTCATCGTCGCGGCAGCGTTTGCGCTCGCCGCCATCGACGTTGCTGCCGCGCAGACCACGCTGCGCGTCGGCGACCAGAAGGGCAATTCGCAGGCCGTGATGGAAGCGGCCGGTGTGCTCAGGGATATCCCTTACAAGATCGAGTGGAAGGAGTTCGCCGCGGCCGCGCCGCTGCTGGAAGCGCTCGGGGCAGGCGCGATCGACACCGGCCTGGTCGGGGACGCGCCGTTTACGTTCGCGGCCGCATCGAAAATTCCGGTCAAGGCGATCGCGGCCGTGCGGCAGTCGCGCGACGGGCTTGCGGTCGTGGTGCCGGAGAACTCCGCGATCAGGAGCTTTGACGATTTGCGCGGCAAGAAGATCGCAACCGGCCGCGGCTCGATCGGTCATCAGCTGATCCTCGCGGCGCTGGAATCCAGGGGTTGGCAGGCGAGCGACGTGCAGATCGTGTTCCTCGCGCCGTCGGATGCCAAGGTCGCCTACACGCAAGGCTCGGTCGACGCCTGGTCGACCTGGGAGCCTTATGTCAGCCAGGAGGAGGTGCTGTTCAAGTCGCGCCGCGTCATCACGGCCGACGGCATCACGCCCGGGTTGGGCTTTCAGGTCGCGACGCCGGATGCGATCAACGGCAAGCGCGCCGAGCTAGAAGATTTCGTGCGCCGCCTCGCCGCCGCACGCGCATGGTCGCAGAACAATGTCGAGGGTTATGCTGCGACCTGGGGCAGACTGATGAATATCCCGCCGGCTGTGCCGCTGAACTGGCTGACCCGGGCCAGGATCCGCATCGCGCCGATCGACGACGGCGTGGTTGCCGACGAGCAGAAGACCATCGATCTCTACGACCGCTGGGGCCTGATCCGCCAGAAGATCAATGCCGCCGACATCGTCGACCGCTCGTTTGCCGCGGCGGTGGAGAAGGGCGCGGGGCTGTAAAGCGAATGCGTGATCTCTGGTGCTTGCGCCGCGCATGTTGAGAGAGCGTGCCGTGTGGCACCCCTCTCCCTATCCCTCCCCCGCAAGGGGGGAGGGAACCCGTCCGTCCGTGCCTCCCTCACATCGGTGCAGCTCGCGTAGGATCTTTGCCTTCGTGAGGTGAGCACGTTGGTCGGGCTCCCTCCCCCCTTGCGGGGGAGGGTGGGGAGAGGGTAGCCGCGAGCGCGCCTGTTCGAATGACCGCGCGAAATAACCATCCACTTCGCGATGATGACACCGGAAGGAATTTTCCCGTTCCGTACCGGAGAGAACAGCAGCGTTGCTATTTTCGCCGCGCCCTTGTCACCCCGGCCGCCGCCGCCAAGATCAAACAGACCAACAATCGAGTCCGGGAGATCACCATGGGCCTTCAACAAACTCGTATCGAGTCGCTGCCGTTTGTGACTGCTGAGCTGAACTACCTCGCGCCGACGCCGGGCAAGCCCCGGACCTACGCCTTCGACCCGCCGCCGGGCGAGCCCAAATCCACCGCGCTGCCCGAACCCCACAACGTTCCGATCTTCGACGGGCGCTTGATATCAGACAGCTTCTCGCTCGACCGCGAGGGCTTTGCGCTGGTCAAGCATCCGACCGTCGTGAAGGACTATTACGACGACAACGAAGTCCGCAACGTCTACTACCCGGCCGTCGAAGCTTTCCTCAAGGCGACGCTGAAGGCCGATCGCGTCTTCATCTTCGACCACACCGTGCGCAAGCGCGTCGAGGGTGCCGCCGATATCCGCGGCGGCGGTCCGCGCCAGCCCGCGACGCGCGTCCATGTCGACCAGACCGCTGTCTCCGGCCATAACCGTGTGTTCGAGCATCTGCCTGACGAGGCCGAGCAGCTCGTCAAGGGCCGTGTCCAGGTGATCAATCTGTGGCGCCCGATCCGCGGTCCGCTGCGCGATTCGCCGCTGGCGATGGCCGACGGCACCACGATCGCGCCGGAGGACCTGATCGCTTCGGATCTGATCTATCCGAACCGCAGCGGCGAGACCTATTCGGTGAAGTACAATCCGAACCATCGCTGGTTCTACATTCCCGAGATGACGCCGGACGAGGCGATCCTGCTGAAATGCTACGACTCGGCGACCGACGGCCGGACGCGGTTTGGCCCGCATACGGCGTTCGTCGACCCGACCACGCCGGCCGACGCTGCGCCGCGCGAGAGCATCGAGCTGCGGACCCTGGTGTTCCATAAGCAGTAGTTGCCGAAGCTAACCGCGAAATCGGTGGACTCCCTCTCCCGCTTGCGGGGGAGGCATAGGCGGCCTTCGGCCGCCGTTCCTGAGAACACGCCGATGCGAAGCATCGGCTACGGGTGGGGGCTCTCTCCACGAGTCGTATCGTGGAGAGAGCCCCCACCCGGACCGCATCTGACGATGCGATCCGGCCTCCCCCGCAAGCGGGAGAGGCAAGGCGAATCCGCGGATAGGCTGAGCCCATCGGCGCTGCCGCGAAAGTTGGCACCATCAGCCTAATAATGTTACGCCCGTCCCCGCGATGCTTGGGGAATAGGCGATTCATGGACGGCGTGGTGACGAAGGGAGAGGCGGGGATCGGGTTCCGCGCCCTGGTTCTTGCACTTCTGGCATTGGCCTCTGGCCACATGCTGTCGACGTTGCTGCGGACGATCCCGGCGATCAGCCTCGATCTGATGGCACGCGACTTCGGCACCTCGCCGCAGGCGCTGGCGAGCCTCACCTCGATCTATCATTTCTCCTTTGCCGCCTCGCAGATCCCGGTCGGCGCCGCGATGGACCGCTTTGGCGTGCGGCCGGTGTCGCTGAGCCTGCTCGCCGGTACCGTGGTCGGGACGTTGGTCTCGGCGATCGCGACGGGGCCCGCGAGCTTCGTGCTCGGACAATTGATGCTCGGCGTCGCCACCTCGGGCATGCTGATGTGCCCGATGACGCTCGCCGCCAAGCAGATGTCGGCGGCGAAGTTCGGCCTGTGGTCGGGCCTGATCCTCTCGATCGGCAATATCGGCATGCTGTTGTCGGCGAGCCCGCTGGCCTTCGTGGTCGATCAGTTCGGCTGGCGCGCCGGCTTCTGGGTCTCGGCCGGCTTCGGTATTGCGGTGCTGATCGCGGTGTTCGCGCTGGTACCGCGGCAGCCGGCGGCGCATGCGGATGATTCCTCGCCGCTGCATCAGATGGCCGAGGTGCTGCGGCTCGGCCTGTCGCGCGGCCTGCGCGGGCTGATCGCGCTGTCGCTGGTGTCGCTCGGCGCGTCGCTGACCTTGCGCGGCTTGTGGGGCGGGCCGTGGCTGATGGATGTGAAGGGGTTGAGCCGCATCGAGGCCGGCAATTTGCTCGGCCTGTTCACGCTGGCGATGATCATTGGCCCGGCCTGTATCGGCGCCTTCGATCGCAAGTTCGGGCACCGTCGCACCATGGTGGCGGCAACCCATGCTATCGCCGCACTGCTGCTGGTAGCGATGGCGGCCGGCGCGCCGCATTTCCCGATCTCGAACCTGTTCGGCGTTGCCGTGATGCCGACGCAATATGACCTGGTGCTGCTGGTCCTGATCGGGCTCGCGACATCTGCGCAGCCGCTGATCTACGGCATGACGCGGCAACTGGTCGACGCGCAGAATACCGGCAAGGCGCTGTCGTCGGTCAATCTCGCGTTCTTCCTCGGCGCGGCGCTGCTGCAATCGAGCACCGCCGGCGTCGCGGCGCTGTTCGGGCTGCCCGCGGTGCTGCTGTTCATCGCCGCCGCGCTGGCGATCGGGATCGTGCTGTTTTGGCTCTATACCTCGACGGCGGCGGCGATAAGATAGCGGCCTGTTCCACCGCTCCCGGAAGTCACGTGTCCACGCCCGCCAAGATCGATCCGATCACCCGCTCCGTCGTCCAGCACCGCCTGTCGTCGATCGTCAAGGAGATGGGCGAAGCCATGCTTCGCACCTCCTATTCCCAGATCCTCAATTCCAGCCGCGATTTCTCGCTGGCGATCTGTGATACCGGCGGGCGGCTGATCGCGCAGGCCGATCACATCCCGGTGCATGTCGGCGCCCTGCCCTGGGCGACGCTCGCGGTAGAGGAACGCTTCAAGGATGTCGCGCCCGGCGACGTCATCCTGCTCAACGATCCCTATCAGGGCGGCAGTCACCTGCCTGACCTGACCGCGTTCGTGCCGGTGTTCGACGGCGGCAAGCGATTGCTCTGGACCATCGTGCGCGCGCACCAGAGCGACATCGGCGGCGCCACCCACGGCGCCTACAATCCCGGCGCTACCGAGATCTACCAGGAAGGCATCCGCATTCCGCCGATCAAGCTCTACGAGGCCGGCAAGCCGCGCGAGGATCTGCTCGACCTGCTGGCCTTGAACATCCGCAACCCCCGTGAATTCCGCGGCGACCTCGCGGCGATGCTGGGCGCCGCGCATCTCGGCGAGCGACGGGTTGCAAAACTGTTCAGCGAGTTCGGCGCGGAGACGGTGGAAGCCGCGATCGAAGCGATCCTTGACGCGACCGAGCAGCAGACCCGCGCGGTGGTGTCCTCCTGGAAGGACGGCGTGTTCTATGGCGAGGCTTTGCTGGACGACGACGGCCATGGCCGCACCGACATCAAGATCGCCGCCAAGGTGACCAAGAAGGGCAGTGACATCGAGGTCGACCTCACTGGCTCCGATCCGCAGTCGACCAGCTTCGTCAACTCGTCGCATGCCAATATGCAGGCTGCGGTCGCGATGGCGTTTGCCTATCTGATCGACGCCGATATCCCCAAGAACACCGGCGCGCTGCGACCGCTCAAGGTGGTGGCGAAGCAGGGCACCATCGTGTGGGCCGATCCCGGCCGCCCCGTCACCTTGTGCACCAGCCATCCCTCCAACGAGATCGTCGAAGCGATCATCAAGGCGATGTCGGCGTCGTGCCCGGATCGCGTGATGGGCGGCTGGGGCAGGCGCTTCCGCATCGCGATCCAGGGCGAGGATCCGCGCAACGGGCGCAATTTCATCTGGCACATGTTCCAGGCGCGGCCGGGTGGCGGTGCCTCGATCGGTGGCGACGGCTATTCCTCGATCGGCGAATGGCACACAGTCGGCGGTCTCAAATTCGGCAGCATCGAGGTCGCCGAGGTGCGCTTCCCCCTGCATTTCCGCCAGCACGAGTTCCGGCCGGATTCCGGCGGCGACGGCCAGCATCGCGGCGGCCTCGGCGTGGCGCTCGACATGGTACTGGAGACGCAGAAGCCCGCCAAAGGCAACACCGCCGGCGACGGCGCGCGCCATGGCCCCTGCGGCATGCTCGGCGGCAGCGACGGCGAGCCGCATCATTACCGGTTGCTCTCGGAAGGCCGCGAGCCGCGCGTGCTCAAGACAAAAGAGGTCGGCATCGAGCTGCGCCCTGGCGACTGCCTCGAGGTCCGCTCGTCCGGCGGCGGCGGCTGGGGGCCGCCTGAGAAGCGGTCGGCGGAGGCGCGGGCGCGCGACGCTGAGCAGGGTCTGGTTTCGAAGGCGGTGTAGGTAAGCATGTACACGATTGGAGTCGACGTCGGCGGAACCTACACCGACCTGGTTGCAACTGACAAAACCGGGCGCACCGTTTTCGCGAAATCACCGTCCACGCCGGCCGATCAGTCGCTCGGGGTGATGGCGGGACTGGACGAGCTGGCGCGCCGCCTCGGAGTCACGCGCGCGGCGATGCTGGCCGAGACCGATCGGCTGGTGCACGGCACGACGGTTGCGACCAATGCGTTGCTGGAACGCAAGGGCGCCAGGGTCGCGCTGCTGACCACCGAGGGCCATCGCGACGTCGTCGAGATGCGCGAGGGGCTGAAGCCGGATCGCTACGATCTGCGCACGCCGCCGCCCGAGCCGCTGGTGCCGCGCGAGCGCCGCCTCGGCGTGCGCGAGCGGCTGAAGGCGGACGGCAGCGCGGCGATCGCACTCGATGCCACAGCGCTCGGCGAGGTCATCGCCGAGGTGAAACGGTCGGGCGCGAACTCCGTCGCGGTCTGCTTCCTGCACGCCTATCTCAATCCGGCGCATGAGCTCGCCGCGGTCGAGCGGCTGGCGAAGGAGCTGCCCGATGTCAGCGTGTCGCGCTCCAGCGACGTGCTTCCGCAGATCAAGGAATATGAGCGCGTCTCGACCACGATCGTGAACGCCTATGTCGAGCCGACGGTGCGGCGCTACCTCACCAATCTGGAGCGCAGCCTGCATGAGGCCGGCTTCAAGGGATCGCTGTTCGTCGTGCTGTCGCATGGCGGCATGGCGCCGGTGGAGGAGGCCTCGCGGCTCGCCGCGGGCACTGTGCTGTCCGGCCCGGCCGGCGGCATCTCCGGCAGCCGCCGTTGCGCCGAGATGCTCGGGATTCCCGATCTCGTGCCGTTCGACATGGGCGGCACCTCGACCGATATCTCGCTGATCGCAGACGGCGAGGCGTCGTTGTCGGCCGACGGCATGCTCGCGGGCCAGCGCATCGCGCTGCGCAGCCTCGACATCGCCAGCATCGCCGCCGGCGGCGGCTCGATCGCCAGCGTCGACGGGAGCCGCACCTTGCGGGTCGGGCCGGAGAGCGCGGGCTCGGTGCCGGGCCCGGCCTGCTACGGCAATGGCGGCACGGCGGCTGCCGTCACCGACGCCAATGTCGTGCTCGGTTATCTCGATGCCGCCGCCTTCATGGGCGGCGCGCGGCCGCTCGATCGTGCGGCATCGGAAGCCGCCGTCGACCGCATCGCGAAAGCGCTCGAACTGTCGCGGATCGAGGCCGCCGCCGGCATCTACAAGATGATCAATCTGAAGATGGCCGACGGCATCCGCCTGATGACCTTGCGCCGCGGCGTCGACCCGCGCAAATTCGCGCTGCTCAGCTTCGGCGGCGCCGCCGGCATGCACGCGGCCGAAGTCGCGCGCGAGCTCGAGATCAAGCGCATCATCGTGCCGACGGTGGCTTCCGTGCTGTCGGCCTGGGGCATGCTGACCAGCGATCTGCGCTACGAGGTCAGCCGCACCCATTACGGTACGGGCCGGATTTCCGCCGATGAGGTGCGGGCGCTGTTCGCCGCGCTGGAGGAGCAGGCCGCCGGCCGGCTGCGCGACTGGTTCAAGGGTGACATCGCGATCGAGCGCTCGGCCGAGATGCGCTACGGCGAACAGGTGTTCGAGATCGACGTGCCGCTCGGCGACCTCGATCTCGGCGCTGCCGACCTCGTCGCGCAGATCGAGGAGCGCTTCCATCGCCGCCACGAAGAGCTCTACACCTATGCCTCGCCCGGGCAGGAGGTGGTGTTCGTCAATGCCCGCGTCGCCGCGGTCGGTAAGGTTGCGCGCGGCAGCATTGATGCCGGAAAGGCCAGCTCGGCTGCGCCCTGTGCGCCGCGCGGCAAGCGGCAGGCCTGGCTCGGGGCCTGGCGCGAGGTGCCGGTCTATGCGCTCGACGATCTCAAGCCGGGCCATTCGCTGGCCGGACCCGCGATCATTGAGGCCGAAACCACGACGGTGCTGGTCGATGACGGTGATTGCGTCACGGTCAATCCGCTGGGCTGGCTCGACATAACATTGCGCTGAACATTGCGCTGATCGCCGTGCGGGGACTGCGCTCCCTCTCCCGCTTGCGGGGGAGGGTTGGGGTGGGGTCTCTCCACGAGTCAAATTGCGGAGAAAGCCCCCACCCGGATCGCATCTTCGATGCAATCCGACCTCCCCGCAAGCGGGAGAGGTGAAGACAGGTCCGCCTCCGCCATCAACATTTCATTTTTCCGTCCTTGGCTTGGGCGATAAAGTCCGCTCGCTGGGAGGGAGCGCCGGCCTGCGCCGGCGTTGTGGCGATGTTGATGCAAACAAAAAGACAAACTGCGCTTTCGATATTGCTTATCCTTGCAGCTGTTCTCGCGGCGGCGCCGTTGCGCGCGCAGCAGGCGCAGGATGCAGCCGGCAGCGAGATCCGCGTCGGCAATGTTATGCCCTACACCGGGCCGCTCGCCGCGTTCGCGACCATCGGGCGCGCCGAAGCCGCCTATTTCGACATGATCAACGAGCATGGCGGCATCAACGGCCGCAAGGTCAAGTTCGTCTCGGTCGATGACAGCTCCAATCCGAAGACCGCGATGGAGCAGACCCGCGATCTCGTCGAGAAGCAGGACGTGTTGCTGATGTTCGGCTCGTTCGGCACGCCGAGCAACCTCGCGGTCCGAAAATACCTCAACGAGAGGAAGATCCCGCAGCTGTTCGTTGCCTCCGGCGACGAGGAGTGGGCGCATCCGAGGGCCTTCCCCTGGACCATGGGTTGGCAGCCGACCTTCCGCGCCGAAGGGCAGATCTACGCCAACTACATCCAGGCCGCCTATCCCTCCCGCAAGATCGCGGTGCTCTGGCAGAACGACCAGTTCGGCCGCGACCTGTTCAGGGGATTGCAGGAGGGGCTCGGCGACACCGCAGGGATGATCGTCGCCGATCTCGCCTTCGACGCATCGGAGACCGCGATCCAGAACCAGATCGGAATCTTGAAGAACTCTGGCGCCGACATCCTTGTGTTCGACGGCGCCCCGGCGATCGCGGCGCGCGCGATCCGCGTCGCCGCCGACCTCGACTGGCATCCGGTGTTCATCCTCGACAATGCGTCGGCCTCGATCGCGAGCGCATTGCGGCCTGCGGGCCTGCAAAATTCGCTCGGCGTGATCTCGACCTCGTTCCTGAAGGATGCCGGCGATGCCGCCTGGAAGAACGACCCGCAGATCAAGGCGTGGGACGCCTTCATGGACAAGTACTACCCCGACGGCGACAAGGACGACATCTACGCCGTGTTCGGCTATGCCGCCGCCGACACGCTGATGCAGGTGCTGCGCCAGTGCGGCGACGACCTGTCGCGCGACAACATCATGCGGCAGGCGGCCTCGCTGAAGGACTATCAGAGCCCGATCGCGCTGCCCGGGATCGTGATCAACACCGGACCGAAGGATTTCCGCCCGATCAAGCAGATGCGGCTGGTGCAGTTTGACGGCAACGCCTGGCAGCCGATCGGCGACGTGATCGAGAGCGCGTTCACGGCGGTGCGCGAGGACAATTGAGGCGCGGTGGCCACTCCATCACCGTCATCCTGAGGAGGCCGCGCAGCGGCCGTCTCGAAGGGTCGACGGCCCGACTGTGGCCGTGCATCCTTCGAGGCTCGCTCCGCTCGCACCTCAGGATGACGGTGATAGCGTGTACTGTTTCCCATCCATTGCAATGGGTCGTCCCGGCGAAGGCCGGGACCCATTACCCCAGCTGGCGATTGGTTTACTCCGCTGGGGCAAGATCCTTTTTCACACCACGCAGCGGTGGTTATGGGTCCCGGCCTTCGCCGGGACGACGATGGGGTGAGGGCTGGGGCGATAGTCCTTACTTCTTCAGCCCGTAATTTAAGAGCCCGCCCTTGTTCTTCGGCGGATGCGCGCGCAGGCCTTCCTCATTTGGCTCGGTGCCCCAGCCCGGGCGATCCGGGATCACGAGATGGCCGTCGACAAACTCAGGCACGTGGGTGAACAGCTCGTGGTCCCAGGCCAGGCGGTCGATGTCGGTCTCCATGATCCGCAAATTCGGCACCGCGGCGCAGAAATGCGCGTTCATCATGGTGCAGAGGTGGCCGTAGAAATTATGCGGCGCGACGTTGACCTCGAAATGCTCGGCGGCGGCGGCGATCTTCATCGACTGCCAGACGCCGTTCCACGGCGTGTCGATGATCGCGACGTCCATCGCCTGCTCGGTGAAATAGGGCAGGAATTCGCGCAAGCCCAGCAGCGTCTCGCAGGACGAGATCGGGTGCGGGCTCTGGCGGCGGATATAGCCGAGCGCCTGCGGATTGAAGGTGTCGATCTCGACCCAGAACATGTCCATCTTCTCGATGGCGCGCAGGATCTTCAGATAGCCCTCGGTCTTGGCGTTGAAGTTGAGATCGAGCAGCAGATCGACATCCGGCCCGGCGCCGTCGCGGATCGCCTCTAGATGCATGCAGAGATTGCGCAGCACCGTGCGGTCGATATTGATCTCGGGCTGGAACGGCGAGCCGAAGCCGGGACGCCAGCCCTGCGGCTTGCCGTCGGTGTAGACGAAGATGTTGGTCTTCATCGCCGTGAATTTCTTCTCGCGCACCTCGGCGCCGATCGCTTTGACGCCGTCGAGATCAGTGATCGCCGGCTTGTACCAGTCGGGATGGTTGATGCGCCAGGTCGCGCAATGCGACCAGTAGACCCGCACGCGGTCGCGGATCTTGCCGCCGAGCAGATCGTAGCAGGGCACGCCGAGCGCCTTGGCCTTGACGTCGAGCAGCGCGTTCTCGATCGCCCCGAGCGCCAGCGCCACCACGCCGCCGGCGGCGGGACGCGTCGCTGCGAACAGCTCGACATAGATCGGCTCGTGCTCGAACGCGTTCTTGCCGACCACCCGCGCCGACAGCCGCTCGATCGCCGCCGTCACGCCGGGCGCGCCGAAACCCTCGTCATACTCGCTCCAGCCGACCAGGCCGTCGGTGGTCGTCACCTTGACGAAGTGATAATTCCGCCAGCCGGCATCGCAGGCGAGCGTCTCGACGCTTTTGATCGTGGTGGATTTGCTCATGGTTTCCCGCCCGGCTTTTGTTGATGTTGGGCAAGTTCAACAACGGATCGACGAAGGCGTCAATTCGCACCAGGGCAGGGCGACAATGCGCGCAGGTTGGTGCTGCGTCACACAGTCGCTTCGCGCGCTGCCCACTCACCCCGTCATCCTGAGGAGCGCGTAGCGCGTCTCGAAGGATGCACGGCCCCGCTGGTGGCCGTCGACCCTTCGAGACGCGCAAGGGCGCTCCTCAGGGTGACGGGGAGAGTCTGGTGCCAGCCCGGAACAGCGTCGGCCGTTGCCGCTCGAACGTCTTGCGGCCGTTCTTGTAACCCATCAGCACGTCCGGCAATTCGGCGATCGCGTTGGATCCGCTGTCGGTATCGAGCACGACGATGTCGGCGGGATTGCCGACCGCGATGCCGTAGTCGCGCAGGTTCATCAGCCGCGCCGGTAGATCGGTGACGAGATCGAGACAGGTGTCGAATTCACCGATCCCGGCATGTGCGGCATTGGCGTAGAGGTTGGCCATCCGCAGCAGCGATGCGTCGCCGAACGGCGTGAAGGGATTTTGCACGTTGTTGGTCGCGACCGAGCACAGCACGCCATCGGCAATCAGCCGGTGCGCGGCGGTCAACCCGCGCGGCGCATTGTGGGTAGCATCGCGCCCCATCAGATAGAGGTCGGTCGCGGGCAGCACGGTGACCGCAACGCCGGCCCCGGCAAGCCGCGCGCTCGCCGCCTTCAGCCGCTCCGGCGGCAGCGCCGACAGTTTTGTCGCGTGCCCGATCGCGACGCGGCCGTGATAGTTGCGCCGCTCGGTCTGCCGGCAGACTTCCTCCATGTGCCACCAAGAGGGATCGAGGTCGAAATCGAGATGCAGGTCGACATCGAGGTCGAAGTGCTGCGCGAGATCGAAGATGCGCGCGATATGCGCGTTCGGATCGGTGTCGACATAGGGGCAGCCGCCGATCGCCTCGGCGCCGTCGTTGAGCGCGGCGACCAGCAGCTCGTCGGCGCCGGGATCGTTGGTCAGGCCCTCCTGCGGGAAGACACAAAGGGAGAGGTCGAGCGCCCAGGTATAGTCCCGCTTCAGCGCCTTGACCGCCTCGAACCCGCGCAGCCCGATCCGCGGGTCGATCTCGACATGGGTCCGCATCCGTGTGGTGCCCGCGGTGATCGCGCGCTCGATCACCTTGGCGCCGCGCGCATAAACATCCTCGACCGTGAAGTCGCGCTTCATCGCCGACACCGCGCGGATCGCCTCGCCGAGGCTCGCATGGTCGTGGCCGCAGCGGCCGAGCAGGCAGGCTTTGTCGAGATGGATGTGGGTGTCGACGAAGCCCGGCAGCACCAGCCGCCCGCCCAGGTCAACCTCGACGGCCTCGCAGGAAAGGCGCGGCGCGATCGCGGCGATCCTGCCGTCGGCGATGCCGATATCGACCGCCGACGCGGATGAGCGCGTCACGGCATGACGGAGGACCAGGTCGAAGGCAGGTTTCGCAGTCATCGCGGAAGAAACATCGGGGTGGTCCTAGCCTAGCGGAAGGGCAGGGAATCGGCAGCGTCAGATTGTGTGCAGTTTGCACACCGGATTGTCTAAAAAATATGCATACACTTTTGCGGCCGGATTGTAGAGTCCCGATCGTCCCAGGAGGTCCCGCCGTGTCCGTTACCGCTAAAGCCGATGCCCGCCCGCTATCCGATGCCGAGATCGTGGAAGCCTATCTGACCGCGTCGATGATCCCCGATCCCGACGCGGCGGCGGCCTATATGAAGCCGGGCACGGTGATCACCTTCACCGGCGGGCGCGAATTCGACCATCCCCGCGGGCCGACCGGCTTCAACGCCAGGCGCTATCGCTGGGTGAAAAAGCGGATGGATCGCTTCGACGTCTGCCCCGGCACCGGCGAGACCGTCGTCTACAGCGTCGGCACGCTGTACGGCGAATGGATCGATGGCACGCCGTTCGAAGGCAACCGCTATGTCGATCGTTTCGTCGTGAAGGGCGGGCAGATCGTCAAGATGGACGTCTGGAACGACAGCGCCGAGCGGATTTTGCTGCAGCGGGGGATTGAGGCTTAAGATGCGCGCTTCACTCTAAACCCGTCTTCCTGAGGTGGCCGCTTCTTCAGCGGCCCTCGAAGAATCGACGGCCACCGGCCGGGCCGTGCATCCTTCGAGGCTCGCTCCGCTCGCACCTCAGGATGACGGTGATAGATTGATTGTCGCGGTCAGCGCCGCACCGCCTTCGGCAGCTTCACCACCTTTTCGCCGCTCGCCTCGTCTGCGTAGGGTGCCAGAATATCCAGCAGATCCCGCCCGCGCTGAGGGCTGGGTGTGACCAGTGCGCGGGTCGCCACCGAGTCGAGGTGGCTGTGCATCAGCCCCATCACCTTGTCGACATCGCCCTTCGCCAGCGCCGCGATGATCGCGCGGTGCTCGTTGATCGCGCATTCCGATGAATGCGGCCGGCTGTACAGCGACAGCGTCAGGCAGCAGCGATAGGCGACCTCGCTGACATAGCGCACCAGGATCGGGCTGTTCGTCATATGGGCGAGCAGGATGTGGAATTCGGTGGCGAGCCGGATTGACACCGCATCGGTGCCGTCGCGGGCGCGATCCTCGGCATCGACATGGGCATTCAGTTCGGCGATCTGCGGCTTGGTCAGCTTGCCGGCGAGCTGCCGCACCACCAGCCGCTCCAGCTCGATGCGGATGTCGAAGGCATCGCGCGCCTCCTGCCAGCTCGGCGTCGCCACCACCGCGATGCGGTTGCGGCGCAGCTCGACGAGGCCTTCCGCGGCGAGCTGCCCGAGCGCATGCCGCGCGATGGTGCGGCTGACGCCGAAACGTTCGCCGAGCGAATCCTCGGGCAGCTTCGCGCCGGGCTCCAGCGCCTGCTCGATGATCGCGCGCCGCAGCGCACGGCAGATCACGCTGACCTTGTCGGACGATTCAGCCGTCTTGCTGGTGTCGGCGCGCGCCGCCATTGCCGCGAATCCCTCTCGAAACGTGCTTCGAACGCCTCTTTATCATACCGCTAAAACAATCGGGCGCTGCAATTGCATGCAGTTCGGGCTGTGGATTGCCCAAAAGGAATCCGGCGCCGCGCCCGCCGATCCCGCGATCCCATTGATTTTCAAGGGCCGGGCTGCTGGCATCCAGCTTGCATGCACTTTGCTTGTGATGCGCATGCAACCAAACTCCGAATTTGCCGGCGAGCCGATGGCCGCCGAATCCGCGCCGACCGCGATCGAGCTGTCGGAAGCCTCCGTCACCTTCGGCCGCGGCGCCCGCGCCGTGCCGGCCCTGTCGACAACGACGCTGCGGATCGCCGATGGCGAGTTCGTGGCGCTGGTCGGCCCGTCCGGCTGCGGCAAGTCCACCATCCTGCGGCTGGTGTCGGGTCTGGCGCGGCCGACCACCGGCGTCGTCATCGTCGGCGGCCGCGAGGTCGCGGCGCGCGCGATGCGGGTCGGCATGGCGTTCCAGAACCCGACCATGCTGCCGTGGATGACGATCGAAAAGAACATCATGCTGCCGCTGAAGATCGTCGAGCCGTTCCGCTCGCAATTCCGCAAGCTGCGCAAGACCGAGTTCCGCGACAAGGCCAACGCGCTGCTCGAGCAGGTCGGGCTGAAGGGCTTTGGCGGCCGCTATCCCTGGCAGCTCTCGGGCGGCATGCTCCAGCGCGCCAATCTGTGCCGCGCCCTGATCCACGAGCCGCGCATGCTGCTGCTCGACGAGCCGTTCGGCGCGCTCGACCAGTTCACCCGCGAGGAGTTGTGGGGGATCCTTCAGCAGCTGTGGATGACCCACAAGCCGACCGTGCTGCTGGTCACCCACGATTTGCGCGAGGCCGGCTTCCTGGCCAGCCGCGTCTGCGTGATGAGCGCGCGGCCCGGCCGCATCCTCGATGACTCCAGAGTAGATTTCGCCCGCCCGCGCACCGTAGCGATGACCTTCGAGCCTGACTTCGTCGCACTCAACCAGAAACTCCGCGCCTTCATCGTCGATGCGCGCACCGCGGCGCGAGAGGGAGCCTGACCATGTCCGTATCAGACATCAGGCAGAAGGCCTGGTCAGCGGCGCTGATCGTGCTGTTCTTCGTCGCCTGGGAGCTGTTCTGCCTGATGACAGGCATGTCGGATCTCGTGCTGCCGCGGCCGTCGCAGGTCTTCGCCACGCTGTTCGAGAAATTCCCGATCCTCTGGCCGCATATCGTGCAGACGCTGGTGACCACCATGATCGGCTTCGTGCTCGGCGTGGCGCTCGGCGTCGCACTCGGCGCCATCATCGGTGTGTCGAAGACCGCCTACGACACCTGCTATCCGCTGCTGGTCGGCTTCTCCTCGATCCCGAAGGTCGCGGTGGTGCCGATCTTCGTGCTGTGGTTCGGCTCCGGCACCGTGCCGGCGGTGCTGACCTCGCTGTCGATCTGCTTCTTCCCGATCGTTGTCAACATCGCCACCGGCCTTGCCACCACCGAGCCCGAGCTCGAGGACGTGCTGAAGGCGCTCGGCGCCAGCAAGTTCGACATCCTCTGGAACGTCGGGCTGCCGAGGACCATGCCGTTCTTCTTCGCCTCGCTGAAGGTCGCGGTCTCCTACGCCTTTGTCGGCGCGGTGCTGTCGGAGACCGTCGCCTCGAACCGCGGCATCGGCAACGTCATGATGACCGCATCCTCCAACTTCAACGTGCCGCTGGTGTTCGCCGGCCTGTTCGTGCTCGCCGGTCTCGGTGTCGCACTCTACGTCCTGTTCTCGCTGATCGAGGGCCAGGTCACGGGCTGGGCGACGCGCAAGGACAATGTCATCGCGACCTGAGGACTTCGTCAACTGTCAAGCAATGAAGCTTAAGGAGATCTCGATGCTGAGAAGAGTAAGCGCCGCACTGTTGGGATTGGCCCTGGTCGCGGGTCCCGCGTGTGCCGAGGAAACCACCATCAAGTTCACGCTGGGCTGGAAGACGCAGGGCTCGGATGCCGCGTTCTTCTACGCCAAGGACAATGGCTACTTCAAAGACGAGGGCCTCAACGTCGTGATCGACCAGGGCGAGGGCTCCGGCGCGACGGTGACGCGGATCATGTCCGGCGCCTATGACGCAGGGTTCGGCGACGTCAACGCCATCATCCAGAATGCCGCGACCAAGCCGCAGGATGCGCCTGTGATGGTCTACATGATGTGGAACCAACCGCCATTCGCGATCGTCGCCAAGAATTCGAGCGGCATCAAGTCGATCAAGGATTTCGAGGGTCACACCCTGGGCGGCGCGCAGGGCACGCCGACCACCCGGCTGCTGCCAGTGTTCGTGCACAAGAACGGGCTCGACGGCGAGAAGATCAAGATCTCCAACATGGCGCCGAACCTGCAGGAGCCGATGCTGATCAAGGGCGACATCGACGCCGCGCTGGTGTTCAACATCACGAGCTATTTCAACCTGGTGCTGAACCGCCAGGATCCGGATAAGGACTTCAAATGGTTCTCGTTCGGCGATTACGGGCTCGATCTCTACTCCAACGGCGTGATGGTGTCGCGCAAGCTGATCGCGGCGAATCCGAAGGCGGTGGCGGGCCTGGTGCGCGCCATCAACAAGGGCGCGATCGCGGTTGCCAAAGACCAGAACGCCGCCATGAAGGCCGCGCTGAACTATGACAACCTGATCAATGTCGACGTCGAGAAGCGCCGGCTGCAGTATTCC
Source organism: Bradyrhizobium sp. CER78 (assembly GCF_029846235.1). Classification (GTDB taxonomy): domain Bacteria; phylum Pseudomonadota; class Alphaproteobacteria; order Rhizobiales; family Xanthobacteraceae; genus Bradyrhizobium. The sequence continues at coordinate 99,668 of NZ_JARVWP010000019.1, read as the reverse complement.
TTCGAGAAGCTGATCGTCTCGCCGGAGATGAAGGAGATCGGCATCGGCGACGTCAAGGACGACCGCATGGCCCGCGCCATCGGTTTCATCGTCGAAGGCTACCAGCTGGCCCGCACGCCGGCGCCTGCTGAAGTGTTTTCGCGCGAGTTCCTGCCGCCGCGCGCGGAGCGGGAGCTGGTGTATACTGCGAACTGACTATTCTCGTCATTGCGCGCGAAGCGAAGCAATCCATGCCTCGCATGGGGATAGATGGATTGCTTCGTCGCTTCGCTCCTCGCAATGACGGCGGAGGACGTTGCGATGGACGTCACGGCAACCCGCCTGTTTTCCAATCCTGATCGCCGTCTCCGCAATGTCGTCGTGCTTCGTCACGACGGCGGCGTCATCACCGATATCTCCGACGCCGCGGAGCCGGAGAGAGGCCCGCGCTCTCTCATCCTTCCCGCTTTCGTCAACGCCCACGACCATGCCCGCCCGAGGGCATCTGCGTTCGGCGCGGTCGGCATGCCCCTGGAGAGCTGGCTCCTACGCACGGTGGTGAGCACGCCGGTCGATCCGTATCTCACCGCAGCCTCGGCGTTTGCTCGTGCAGCGCAGGCCGGCTGCGCGGCGATGATGGTGCACTACACCCGCCCGAGCGGCATCATGCCAATGGTCGAGGAGGCCAAGGCGATTGCACGCGCCGCCCACGATGTCGGCATCCGCATCGCCTTTGCGATCGCGGTGCGCGACCAGAATCCGATCGTCTACGGCGACAGCGAACCGGTGCTCTCAAGTCTCGCCGGCGACGATCGCAGGACGATCGAGCAACTGTTCGTCCGCGCCCCGATGTCGCCGAAAGCCTATATCGAGCTGACCGACGCCATCGCCGCGGCCATCGGCGGGCCGAAGGTCGATGTGCAGCTCGGGCCTGCCGGGGTGCAGTGGTGCTCGAAGCCGCTGCTGGAGGCGGTCGCGGAGAATTCCGCGCAGACCGGCCGCCGGGTTCACATGCATCTGCTCGAGACGATCTATCAGCGCGGCTGGGCGGATACACATTTTCCCGGCGGCATCGTCCGCTATCTCCGCGACATCGGCTTGCTCTCGGAGCGGCTGACGCTCGCCCATTGCATCCACGCCCGGCCCGACGAGATCGAGATGATCGCCGCGTCAGGCGCGCGCATCGTGACCAATTTCTCGTCGAACCTGCACCTGCGCTCGGGGCTGGCGCCGATCGCGGCGGCGCACGCATGCGGTTGCGCGATCGCGGTCGGCGTCGACGGGCTTGCGCTCGATGAAGACGACGACGTGCTGCGCGAGATGCGGCTGGTGCAGATGATGCACGGCGGAACAGGATTCAAGCGCAGCTGGACACCGCAGGAATTCTTCGCGCTCGCGATCCGCAATGGCCGGCGCGCGACCGGTGCGCCGGGAGCGGGCGAGCTTGCCATAGGCGCGCCGGCCGATTTCGTCAGTATCGATCTCGACCGGCTCGAGTGCGATCAGATTCTCGATGCCGATCCGCTCGACCTCTTGTTCGCACGCGGCAATGCGTCGCTGATCTCAGAGCTTGTGGTCGATGGTCGCACCGTCGCAAAGGCCGGCCGGTGCCTCGGTGTTGATCTTCCGGCCATCGAGCAGGAACTGCGCGGCATCCATCGCGCGAGCGCGGCCACATACGCGCATGTCTTGCGCGCATGGCCGCGAATTTCGAGCTCGCTGCAACATTGGTTCGAAGCGCAGCTCACCTGCAATTAGCTGCACAATGGTCGTTTCGCGCGGAGCGTCAGGCGCAGTCAAATTCCGCTAATTCCGTCAAGCGGAAGAAAATTCCACTTGCATCACACAGTCGGCGCGGCTTCAAGTTCACCCCAACAAGAAAACTGAATCAGCCGCTGTCGCCGGCTGGTCATGTTGGTGAGGAAGCCTGATGGGCGCGTTGTCGCATCTGCGGATTGTCGAGATCGGAAGTGCTGCGGCGACGAGCTATTGCGCGCGGCTGTTCGCCGATTTCGGCGCCGATGTGCAGAAGGTCGAGCCGCCCGAGGGCGATCCGCTTCGCCGCACCGCGCCGCTGACGCCGCAAGGGCACAGCGCATGGTTTGCGTTTCTCAATTTCAACAAATCGAGTGTCGTGCTCGATAAGAGCGCCGCGCCGCGCCTGCGCGAGCTGATCGCAAGCTGCGACATCCTGCTTGATGGACGCGGTATCGCCGCGGCGGATTGTCCCGATCTCGATCTCGCCGCGATCCAGCACGACAATCCGGGCCTGATCCATCTCGACCTCGCCTGGTTCGGCGATCGCGGTCCCTACGCCGACTATGCTGCGACCGATTCTACGATCCGCGCGCTGACCGGCCTCGTGAAGCTGGTCGGCCCCGAGCAGGGGCCGCCGATGCACGCGCCGGATTTCCAGACCGGCATCCTGGGCGGGCTGTGGGGCTTCATCGCCGCCGCGTCGTCGGTGCTCGGCCGTATGCAGGATGGGCGTGGTCGCAGCAGCCATCTCAGCCTGTTCGAGGCCAGCATCGCCGTCACCGAATACATCATGTTCGAGGCGTTCCAGCGCGGCGACATCATGCGGCGCATCGGCGTCAACCGGTTCTGGCCGACCTTTCCGGTCGGCATCTACGAGACCAAACAAGGCTGGCTCGGCGTCACCACGGTGACCCCGGCGCAGTGGCGCGCGTTCTGCGAAATGCTCGGGCTGAACGAGTTGCGCGACGATCCGACGCTGGTCATGGGCGTCGACCGGCTGCGCCATGTCGCCGAGATTGAAGCCAAGATTTTGCCGAAGCTGAAACAGCGCACCGCACAGGAATGGTTTGCCGAGGGTCTCAAGCGCAAGATCCCGATCGTGCCGGTGCCGGAGGTATCGGACCTCATCGCCGATGAGGAGAAGCGCGCCCGCGGCGCCATCGTGCCGATCACGGTCGGCGACGAGACCGGCTTTTCCGCCGGCACGATGCAGCGGCTGGTGGCAACGCCGCCGCTGCGCGGTGGCCGCGTGCCTGATATCGGCGAGCAGCAGGCGAGGCCTGAGGCCGCGCCGCGCGTGCCGGTGTCGAAGCCGGCTCCGACCAACCGCTTGCCGCTCGAAGGCATCCGCGTCGTCGACTTCTCGATGGGCTGGGCCGGGCCGATCTGCACCCGCACGCTCGCCGATCTCGGCGCCGACGTCATCAAGATCGAGGCGACGCAGTATCCGGACTGGTGGCGCGGCGTCGATCGCCGCCCGGCCTATGTATTGGAGCAGATGTACGAGAAGTCGGTGCGCTACTGCATCATGAACCGCAACAAGCGCGGCATCACGCTCGACCTGACCCGGGCCAAGGGGCTTGCACTTGCAAAACGCCTGCTCGCCGATGCCGACCTCGTGGTCGACAATTATTCGGTCGAGGTGCTGCCCAAGCTCGGCCTCGGCTACGACGTGCTGAGCAAGCTGAACCCGAAGCTGGTGATGATGTCGATGTCGGCGTTCGGCGCCGGCAGCGTGCATCGTGACTGCCGCGCCTACGGATCGACCCTGGAGCAGGGCTCCGGCCTGCCGAGCGTAGTCGGCGACGCGGGTGGTCCGCCGGTCATGAGCCATACCGCGTTCGGCGATGCTGTCGGCGGCCTCAACGGTGCTGCCGCGGTGCTGACCGCGCTGATTCACGCTGGGCTCACGGGGCAGGGCCAGTTCATCGATCTCGCGCAGATCGAATGCATGATGCCGTTCGCCGCACCCTGGATCGTCGCGCATTCGATCGACGGCAAGCCGCCGGCGAAATACGGCAACCGCCATCCGGATTTCGTGCCGCATGGCTGCTTTCGCTGCGATGGCGACGACAACTGGATCGTCGTCGCGGTGTCCAATGACGCGATGTGGCCAAAGCTGGCACGGCTGCTCGGCCGCGACGATTGGGCATCGGACGAAAGGCTCAAGGCGGTCGCAGGCCGCCGCGCCATCGAGGGCGAGATCGAGGCTGCGATCACGGCTTGGACTTCGGCGCGCGACGCCGATGCGGCGATGGCCGCGCTGCAATCTGCCGGCGTTGCATCCGGCGTGGCACGGCTGCCGATCGAGCTTCTGAAGGATCCGCAGCTGCACGCCCGCGGCTTCATCCAGCAGGTCGACCGCGCCTTCATCGGCAAACATCCGCAGCCGTCGATGCCATTCCGCGAAGGCGACGCGCCGTTCGTGATCCGCTCGGTGCCGCCGACGCTCGGCGAGCACAATCGCGAGATCCTCGGAGGCATGCTCGGGCTTTCCGACGCCGAGCTCGAGGAGCTCACCACTGACGGTATTATCGGCACTGAGATGCTGATGGAGGAGCAGCTGGTGAAAGAGAAGAAGCGGGCGGCGGGCTGATGGGAGCAGGGCCACCGGCACAGCGCAGGGCGGAGGGTGCGCGCGACGGCGCGCGGCCGCTGCTCTCGGTGCGCGGGCTAGGCATCCGTTTCAAGACCACGCAGGGCATCTGGCAGGCGACGCGGCGGATCGACTTCGACATCGCGCCCGGCGAGCGGGTCGGCATCGTCGGCGAGAGTGGCTGCGGCAAGACCATCACCGGCCTCTCGATCCTGCGCCTGTTGCCGGGAAACTTTGCCGGCCTCGATGGCAAGATCCTGTTCGACGGCGTCGATCTCGCCTCCTGCAGTGCGCGGCAGATGCGCGCGATCCGGGGCAAGCGGATCGCGATGATCTTCCAGGAGCCGATGAGCGCGCTCGATCCGGTCTTCACCGTCGGCCACCAGATCGCCGAGACGCTGCGCGTCCACAGCAACATCGGCCAGGAGGAAGCGCGCGCCAAGACGCTGGAGATGCTCCGCCGCGTCGGCATCGCCTCGCCGGAACGTCGGATCGACGACTATCCGCACCAATTGTCCGGCGGCATGCGCCAGCGCGTGATGATCGCGGCGAGCCTGATCTGCGGCCCGCAGCTCCTGATCGCGGACGAGCCGACCACCGCGCTCGACGTCACCGTGCAGGCGCAGATCCTCGAGTTGCTGCGCGACATCAGCGAGACCTCGAAGACCGCGCTGATGCTGATCACCCACGATCTCGGCGTCGTTGCCGAGACCTGCACGCGGATGATTACGATGTATGCCGGCGAGGTGATCGAGGACGCCGCCGTCGACGAGGCGTTGGTGCGGCCGCTGCATCCCTATACGTCGGGACTTTTACGCTCGTTGCCGCATTTGAGCCCGCGCCACGGCCGGCTGCCGTCGATCCCGGGCCGGGTACCGTCGATCGCCGAGATGCCGGCCGGCTGCCGCTTCCGCGCCCGCTGCGCGCATGCTGCAAAGGGCTGCGAGGCCGAGCAGAAACTGCAGGACGCCGGCGGCGGCCGCAGGGTGCGCTGTCATCGCTTCGCCGAGCTCAATCTGCCGGGTGCGCTGCATCCGCCCGACGCGCCGGCTGCTGCGAAGGTTGCGACGCAATGACCGCAGCATCCGTTGAACAGCGCCGCGAGCCCATCGTCTCGGTGCGCGATCTCCAGGTCCGCTTCCAGACTTCGGACCGCCGCGCCACCGTCAAGGCGGTCGACGGCGTCAATTTCGACGTCCGCCGCGGCGAAACGTTTGGCATCATCGGCGAGTCCGGCTCGGGCAAGACCACGATCGGCCGTGCGCTGGTGTTCCTGCTCAATCCCAGCGCCGGCGCCATCCTCCATGACGGCATCGACCCGCTGGCGCTACCGCGCCGGGAATTCCAAAACCATCGCCGCGACTACCAGATCATCTTCCAGGATCCGAACGCCGCGCTGAACCCGCGTATGACAATCCTGGCTTCCGTGCTGGAACCGCTGGAGCTCGCGCGCATCGGCAGCCACACCGAGCGCGAGCGGCAGGCGCGGGAGGCGCTGGAGCGCGTCGGCCTGCCGCAGGAATTCGGCGAGCGCTATCCGCACCAGCTCTCCGGCGGCCAGAAGCAGCGCGTCGTGATCGCTCGCGCGCTGACACTCAAGCCAAAGCTGATCGTGTGCGACGAGGTGGTGGCCGCGCTCGACATGTCGATCCGCGGCGACGTGCTCAATCTGTTTGCCGATCTGCAGCGCGATCTCGGCCTGACCTATGTCTTCATCACTCACGATCTCGCCGTGGTTTCGCATATCAGCGAGCGCGTCGCGGTGATGTATCTCGGCCAGTTCGTCGAGCTCGGCCCGACCGAGGAGGTCGCCGAGCGGCCGCTGCATCCCTACACCATCGCGCTGCTGTCGGCCGAGCCGCGGCCGCTGCCGTCGGCGATGCGGCAGGAGAGCCGGATCGTGCTGCAGGGCGAGGTGCCGAGCCCGATCGATCCGCCCTCAGGCTGCCGCTTCCGCACCCGCTGCCCGCACGCGCAGCCGCTCTGCACCGAGTGTGCGCCGGAATGGCGCGAGCTGAAGCCCGATCACTGGGTGGCCTGCCATTTCGCCGACCGCCCGAATTTTCGCACAACTAGAAACACTGGAGAAGCGCCATGACGATGACGACACGACGTGAGGCCATGGCGCTGATCTCTGCAGCGCTCGCCGGCACGACGCTTGGTGGCGGCGCCTTCGCGCAAGGCGCGCCGAAGAAGGGCGGCACCTTGCGGATCTCGGCGCCGGCCAACCCGTCGAGCCTCGATCCCGCCACCGGCGGCGCCGGCTCCGACCACGCCTTCCTGTTCACGATGTACGACACGCTGGTTGAATGGGAATTCGAGACGCTGAAGCCGAAGCCGGGGCTTGCCGAGAGCTGGAAGTTCACCGATCCCAATACGCTGGTGCTCAACATCCGCTCGGGCGTCACCTTCCATGACGGCACGCCGCTCGATGCGGAAGCCGTCAAGTTCAACCTCGATCGTAACCGGAGCGATGCGAAGTCGAACATCAAGGCCGATCTGCTCTCGGTCGACGCGGTCGAGGTCACCGGCCCGCAGCAGGTCACGCTGAAGCTGAAGACGCCGGATACCGCGCTGCCCGGCATCCTCTCGGACCGCGCCGGCATGATGGTGTCGCCGACGGCGCTGAAGGCGGCCGAGGGCGGCGTCGTGACGCGCAAGCCGGTCGGCGCCGGCGCCTATGCATTCGTGAGCTGGGCCGACGGCGAGAAGATCGTGGTCAAGCGCAACGCGAAATACTGGAAGCCGGAGCGGCCCTATCCCGACGGCATCGAATTCTCGATCATTCCCGAGCTCACCACCGGCGCGCGTTCGGTTTCGGCGGGCCAGAACGATCTGATCTACCAGCTGCCGCCACGGCAGAAGGCGATCATCGAGCGCGCCTCGAGCGTCAAGGTGGTGCACGGCCCGACGCTCTACGTGTTCCAGATCTTCCTGAACTGGGCCAAGCCACCGTTTGACAACGTCAAGGTCCGCCAGGCGCTCAACTTCGCGATCGATCGCGAGTCCTTCGTCAAGGCCGCGCTCGCCGGCCTCGCCGAACCGGCCTACATGAACCTGCCGAAGTCGCACTGGGCCTATGATGCCGAGGTCGCAAAACTCTATCCCTACGATCCCGGCAAGGCGCGCAAGCTGCTCGCCGAAGCCGGCTTCAAGGAAGGCACCCCGATCGAGATCGGCGGCTATTCCGATCAGGATTCGGTGCAGCGCGAGGAGATCCTGATCGAGCAGTTCCGCAAGGCCGGGATGAATGTGCGCTTCGTCAACGCGCCGATCGCGGAAGCTTCCGCCGCATTCTTCGGTCCGGAGAAGAAGGGCTCAGGCCTGCTTGCGGCCTGGACCGGCCGGCCCGATCCGAGCCTGACCTATTCGCTGATGTTCACCAAGGACGCCTATTACAATGGCGGCCGCGCGCCGGTGCCGCCGGAGCTCGAGGCCGCGATCAAGGACTCGCGCGCCTCTGAAGATATCGAGGTCAGGCGCAAGGCCTTCGCCGCCGTGCAACGGCTGGTGATGGAGAATGCCTTCGTCGTGCCGCTGGCGTTCCAGTTCGAACTGGTCGCCATGAACAAGAAGGTGCAGGGCTATCGCCCCAACCTGCTGGGCAAGCCGAAATACGACGACGTCTGGCTGGAAGGCTGAACCCATGGCGCGACGGTCACCGGTCAAGGTCATCGGCAGCCGCCTGCTGCAGGCGCTGCCCGTGATCCTGCTCGCGACCTTCATGGTGTTCGCGCTGCTCAAGCTGGTGCCCGGCGACATTGCCGTGACGCTCGCCGGCGACAACGCCACCGACGCGCGGATCACCGAGATCAGGCAGCTCTACGGCCTCGACCGGCCGTTCCTGGTGCAATATGGCGCGTGGCTCGGCCATGTCGTGCAGGGCGATCTGTCGCAATCGCTTTTGACCGGCGAGAAGGTCGCCGATTCCATCGGACGCGCCTTCCCGAACACGCTGCTGATCGTCGTGATCGCACTGGTGCTGGCGCTGGTCACCGGCATTCCGATGGGCGTGATGGCCGCGATCAAGCCGAACGGCTGGGTCGACAAGCTGATCAGTATGATCGCCTCCCTCGGCGTCGCGGTGCCCGGCTTCTGGCTGGCGATGATCCTGGTCGCAGAGTTCTCGCTGAAGCTGAACTGGCTGCCGGCGACCGGCGCAAAATCCTTCAGCGTCTCGCCGGTTGATGCGATCCGGCACGCGCTGCTGCCGGGGATCGCCATCGCGGCCTACGGGATGGCGGAGGTGGCGCGCCAGCTGCGCGGCGCGCTGCTGGAGGTGCTGTCGTCGCAATATGTCCGCACCTTGCATGCCAAGGGCCTGTCGATGTCCCGCATCCTCTGGCAGCACGGCCTGAAGAATGTCAGCGTCAATCTGCTCACGATCATCAGCCTGCTGGTCAACCGCATGCTGGCGGCGACCGTGGTGATCGAGGCGGTGTTCGCGATTCCCGGTCTCGGCAGCCTGATCGTGCGCGGCGCGATCCAGCGCGATTTCCCGATCGTGCAGGGCGTCGTCTTCACCATGGTGGTGGTCGTGATCGCGGTGAACCTGATCACCGATCTCTTGTGCGCCGCGGTCGATCCGAGGATCGAGCAATGACCGACACCGCGCTCGCATCCCTCAAAGCACCGGCCAGGCCGACCCGGCTGAGGCGATTTGCGCGCTGGCTCGTTGGCGATCTCCGTGCCGCGCTGTCGATCCTGGTGCTCGTCGTGCTGGTTGTCGTCGCGATCGGTGCGCCCTGGATCGCGCCCTATGCGCCGACCGCACAGGACGTCAACAACATGCTGGCGCCGCCGGGGCCGCTGCACCTGCTCGGCACCGACGATCTCGGCCGCGATGTCTTCTCCCGCCTTATCTATGGCGCGCCGGCGACTGTTTACGCCAGCCTTCTTGCGGTCGGCGTCGCGGTCCTGATCGGGCTGCCGGTCGGCCTCATCGCCGGCTATTTCGGCGGCTGGATCGACGACGTCATCAGCCGCATCATCGACACCTTCCTGTCGTTTCCGGCGATCGTGCTGGCGATCGCGGTGACCGGCGCGCTCGGCATCGGGCTCACCAACGGCATGATCGCGATCGGCATCACGATGTTTCCGGCGCTGGCGCGCATCGTTCGCGCCCGCACGCTGATCGTGCGGCAGGAGCTCTATGTCGACGCGTCCAGGGGTTTTGGCGCGCCGACCTGGCACATCCTCTGGCGCCACGTGCTGCCGAATACATTGCAGCCGATCATCGTGCAGGTGACGCTGCTGCTTGCCGCGGCGCTGCTGGCCGAAGCCAGTCTCTCGTTCCTCGGCCTCGGCATCCAGCCGCCGGACCCGAGCTGGGGCGCCATGCTGGCGCGCGCCTATCAGTATATGGAAATTGCCCCGGAGCAGATGTATGCGCCGGGCCTTGCCATTCTCGTCGTCTCCCTGGCGTTCAACGCTCTGGGAGAATCCTTGCGTGTCGTGCTCGATCCGACCATGAAGGATCGTTGACCTCTTACGGAACCGTCCATGTCGTTCAAGAAATTGCTGATTGCCAACCGCGGTGAGATCGCGATCCGGATTGCCCGCGCCGCCGCCGATAGCGGCCTTGCCACGGTCGCGATCTATCCGGCCGACGATGCAGCCTCGCTGCATGTCCGCTCCGCCGACGAGGCGCGCGAGATCCCCGGCCACGGCGCCCGGGCCTATCTCGACATCGAGGCTGTCATCGCGGCGGCGAAGGCCGCGGGTTGCGACGCCCTGCATCCCGGCTACGGCTTCCTCAGCGAGAACACCCAGCTGGCGCGGCGTTGTGCCGAGGAGAAGATCACCTTCGTCGGCCCGTCGCCGGAGGCGCTCGATCTGTTCGGCGACAAGGCCAAGGCGAAGGCACTGGCGAAAAAATGCGGTGTGCCGATCATTGCAGGCACCTCGGGCGCGACGTCGCTTGAGGAGACAAAATCCTTCTTCGCCTCGCTCGGCGCCAATGCCGCCGTGATGATCAAGGCGATCGCCGGCGGCGGCGGGCGCGGCATGCGCGTGGTCGAGGACGCGGCGAAGCTCGATGAGGCCTATGCGCGATGCCAGTCCGAGGCCAAGGCGGCGTTCGGCAGCGATGCCGTCTATGTCGAGCGGCTGATCCGGAAAGCGCGCCATATCGAGGTGCAGATCATCGGCGATCGTCATGGTGCGATCAGCCATCTCTGGGAGCGCGAATGCACGATCCAGCGCCGCAACCAGAAGCTCATCGAGGTGGCGCCGAGCCCGTCGCTGAGCGAGGCCCTGCGCGCGCGCATCATCGAGGCGGCAAAGCAACTCGCGACCGCCGCGCGCTACGACAACCTCGGCACCTTCGAATTCCTGGTCGATGACGAAGCCGGTGAAGGCGAGGGCGCCTTCGCCTTCATCGAGGCCAATCCGCGGCTCCAGGTCGAGCACACTGTCACCGAAGCCGTGCTCGGCATCGACCTCGTGCGGTCGCAGCTCGCGGTCGCGGCCGGGGCCACGCTGGCTTCGCTCGGCCTGGCGCAATCTGCGGTGCCGCTGCCGCGCGGCTATGCGATGCAGCTCCGCGTCAACATGGAGGTGATGGACGAGAAGGGGCTGACCAAGCCGACCGGCGGCACGCTCAGCGTGTTCGACCTGCCGTCCGGTCCCGGCGTTCGCGTCGATACGTTCGGCTATTCCGGCTACCGCACCAGCGCCGCGTTCGACTCGCTGCTTGCCAAGGTCATCGTGCATTCGCCGAGCCAAAAATGGACCGACGTGGTGCACAAGGCATCGCGCACCCTGCGCGAATTCCGGATCGGCGGCGTCGCGACCAACATCCCGCTGCTCGGCGCGATCCTGGCGCATCAGAGCTTTGGCCGGAACAAGATCAGCACCAATTTCATCGATACCCATGTGGCGGCGCTGGTCGGCGCCGCGAAGGAACATGCCGCGCCGCTGCTCGAGGTGAGCGAGGCGGTCGCGACCAAGACTGTGACGGCCGAAGCGGCGCCGGAAGGATCGCTTCCGGTAGCGGCGCCGCTACAGGGCACGATCGTGGCGATCGAGGTCGCGGAGGGCGATCTGGTCCGTCCCGGCCAGCAGATCGCAGTGCTGGAATCGATGAAGATGGAGCATCTCGTCACAGCGCCGCATGGCGGCCGGGTGACGAGGATCGCGGGCGGCATCGGCGTCACGCTGATGCATGGCGAGCCGATCCTGTTCCTGGAGCCTGCCGAGGTCGACGGCCATACCGCGGCGGAAGAGGCCGCGATCGATCTCGATCACATCCGCCCTGATCTGGGTGAGCTGATCGCGCGCAAGGCGATCACGCTGGACGAGAACCGTCCGGCCTCGGTGGAGCGGCGGCGCAAGACCAACCAGCGCACCGCGCGCGAGAACATCGCGCAGCTGGTCGATGAGGGCTCGTTCGTCGAATACGGCTCGCTCGCGATCGCGGCGCAGCGCCGCCGCCGCAAGGTCGAGGACCTGATCAAGAACACGCCGGCCGACGGCCTGATCGCCGGTGTCGCCACCGTCAATGCGGGGCATTTCGGTCCCGAAGGCGCGCGCTGCATGGTGATCTCCTACGACTACACCGTGCTGGCCGGCACCCAAGGCCATATGAACCACAAGAAGATCGACCGCATGCTCGGCCTCGCCGAGCAGTGGCGCATGCCGCTGGTGTTCTATGCCGAGGGCGGCGGCGGCCGTCCCGGCGATACCGACCGGCTCGGCATGACCGGCCTCGACGGCCCATCCTTCGTGCAGTTCGCAAAACTCTCCGGGCTCGTGCCGGTCGTCGGCGTGGTCTCGGGCTATTGCTTCGCCGGCAATGCGGCGATGCTCGGCGTCTGCGACGTCATCATCGCCACCAAGAACGCGTCGATCGGCATGGGCGGTCCGGCGATGATCGAGGGCGGCGGGCTCGGTGTCTACCATCCGGCCGAGGTCGGCCCGGTCTCGTTCCAGTCACCGAACGGCGTGATCGACATCCTGGTCGAGGACGAGGAAGAGGCCACGACGGTGGCGCAGAAATACCTGTCCTACTTCCAGGGCGCCGTGGCCGACTGGAAAGCACCGGACCAGCGGCTGCTGCGCCGCGCGATTCCCGAAAATCGCCTGCGGGTCTACGACATCCGCAACGTGATCGACCTGATCGCCGACGAAGGCTCGGTGCTGGAGATCCGCAAGGATTTCGGCGTCGGCATGATCGCGGCCTTCATCCGCATCGAAGGCAAGCCGTTCGGCCTGATCGCCAACAATCCGAAGCATCTCGGCGGCGCGATCGATGCGCCCGCCGGCGACAAGGCCGCGCGCTTCATGCAGCTGTGCGACGCATTCGACATCCCGATCGTCTCGCTGTGCGACACGCCGGGCTTCATGGTCGGCCCCGAGGCCGAGAAGACCGCGATCGTGCGCCATGTCGCGCGGATGTTCGTCACAGGCGCCAGCATCACGGTGCCGCTGTTCGGCATCGTGCTGCGCAAGGGCTACGGTCTCGGCGCGCAGTCGATGATCGGCGGCGGCTTCCACGCCTCGTTCTTCACGGTGGCCTGGCCGACCGGCGAATTCGGCGGCATGGGGCTCGAAGGCTACGTCCGCCTCGGCTTCCGCAAGGAGATGGAAGCGATCGAGGACCCGGTCGAACGCGAGAAGTATTTCCAGACCAAGGTCGCCGAGCTCTACGCCAACGGCAAAGCCGTCTCGATCGCCTCGGTGCTCGAGATCGACGAGGTGATCGACCCCGCCGACACGCGGCACTGGATCATGGCGGGCCTGCGCTCGGTGCCGAAACGCGAGCCGCGGACGCATCGCAAGAGGCCGTGTATTGATGCATGGTGATGTGAGGTGAGCACGCCGGTCAGGCTCCCTCCCCCCTTGCGGGGGAGGGTTGGGGAGAGGGGTGGCCCCGGGGCGAGATGATTGGTGAGGGCGGCGCCCTCGCAAGTTCGATCATCTGTTGCAGTGACCAATACGGAGGTTGCACGTCGTGTGGCACCCCTCTCCCTAACCCTCTCCCGCAAGGGGAGAGGGAACCCAGCCGCTGGTGCCTCCTTCACGTGCCTGCGGCGTATGGGTCCCGGCTTTCGCCGGGACGACGGCAGTGAGTGGGGCGCGCGCCTCGCGTCACTGAGACAGTTCAGCCCAACCGCAACTCCACATACCCCTGCGCCGCCACCGCATCGCACCGCGCGCGATAGGCCGGGGCGCTGCCGCTGTAGCGGGCGACGATGCGGGTTTGCTTGCCCTCGACATTGCGGTTGATGCCGGTCATCCAGGAATCGACCTCGTTCGACAGCAGGCCGACGCCGAGCGCCTTGACATGATCGGTCCAGCCGGCGGTGCCCTCGGGCGTGGCGTCGAGGAAGGTCAGGCCTTTCTCGGTCGCGAAGCGAAGCAGGCCGGTGACCCAGTCGACGCTGTATTCGATGCTGCGCGGGATGTTGCCGAGCGCGGTGTGCGGGCCCATCAGCATCATCATGTTGGGAAAGCCGTCGACCATCAGCCCGAGATAGGTTTCCGGCCCGTGCGTCCATTTCTCCTTCAGCCGCGCGCCACCGGCACCGCGGATATCGATCTTGTCAAAACTGCCGGTGATGGCATCGAAGCCGGTGGCGTAGATGATGATGTCGAAGGCGTAGTCCTTCTCGGTCGTCCGGATGCCCTCGGGCGTGATCCGCTCGATCGGCGTTTGCTTGAGATCGACCAGCTCGACATTGTCGCGGTTGTAGACCTCGTAATAGAAGGTCTCGAGCGGCAGCCGCCGCGTGCCGAAACCATGGTTGGTCGGGATCAGCTTCTCGGCCACCGCCTGGTTCTTCACCCGCGCGCGGATTTTGCGCGCGACGAAATCCGAGATCGTCGCATTGGCCGCGCGGTCGATCAGGATATCCCTAAAATTGCCCTGCCAGATGCCGAAGCCGCGCTCGCCATAGAGCTTCTCGTAGAACGCCTCGCGCTCTTGCTCGCTCACCTCGAACGCGCCGCGCGGATCCGGCGTATGCACGAAGCAGGCGAAGGTCTCCTTGCAGCGCGCGAAGATCTCGCCATAGCCGGCCTTGATCTTGCCTTGCGTCTCGGCGTCGATCTTGCCGTTGTGCAGCGGCGCTGCCCAGTTGGCGGTGCGCTGGAACACGGTGAGGTGGCCGACCTCGCTCGCGATGGTCTGGATGGTCTGGATGCCGGTCGCGCCGGTGCCGATCACGGCGACGCGCTTGCCGGTGAAATCCACTTTCTGCTTCGGCCAGCGCGCGGTGTGAAACGATTGCCCCTTGAAATCGTCGCGGCCCTCGACGCGCGGCAGGGTCGGCGTCGACAGCGGGCCGATCGCGGTGATCAGGAAGCGGCAGCTATGCTGCGCGCCGCTTTCCAGCGTGATCCGCCAGCTCCGCGTCTCGTCCTGGTAGATCGCCGACGTGACGCGGCTCTCGAACTGGATGTCGCGGCGCAGATCGAATTTGTCGGCGACGTAATTGCAGTAGCGCAAGGTTTCGGGCTGGCCGGCGAAATGCTCCGACCATTCCCATTCCTCCAGCAGCTCCTTCGAAAACGAGTAGCCATAGGAATAGCTTTCGGAATCGAAGCGCGCGCCGGGATAGCGGTTCCAGTACCAGGTCCCGCCGACGCCGGTGCCGGCCTCGAATACGCGCGCGGTGAGGCCGAGCTCGCGTAGCCGGTAGAGCTGGTACATGCCGGACAGGCCGGCGCCGATGATGATGACGTCGTAGTCCAGCGCACCCGTCTCGGGGCTGTTGTCCTGACGCGATGCGGCCACCTGTCGTCGCTCCCTGATCGGTTGATTGCGGCAAGGCTAGCCGGTCTCGCCACGGTCGACAAACATCGAGAAGCGGGGCAGCCATCGCGATTTGCCGGGTTGGCCGGCCTGCGCGCATTCCGCGAGGCGGACTGTCCGCTCCGCGGCTTTACTCGGCCGCGGGATACCCGTTATCGTCGGCCCGACAACACGATCGCCCGCCAAGCGGCGACGGAACCTGTGGGAGTGAGCGATGGGAGAGGCGCTGCGCAGGCCGACATCAATAGATGTCAGTAATCCCCGGCTTTATCAGGACGACACCTGGCGGCCGCTGTTCGCGCAGCTCCGCCGCGACGATCCCGTGCATTATTGCGAGGCGTCGGCCTACGGCCCGTACTGGTCGGTGACGCGCTACGACGACATCTTCGCCGTCGAGCTGGATCACCAGAACTATTCCTCCGCCTCCGAGCTCGGCGGTATCCAGGTCGCTGACCAGCCGAAGGGGCTGGAGCGGCCGAGCTTCATCCGCATGGACCCGCCTGGCCACACTGCGCAGCGTCGCACGGTGGCGCCGATCGTGGCGCCGTCGAACCTTGCCAATTTCGATCCCTTGATCCGTAAGCGCACCGCCACCGTGCTCGACGCCCTGCCGCGCAACGAGACCTTCGATTGGGCCGAACGGGTCTCGGTCGATCTGACTAACATGATGCTGGCGACGCTGTTCGATTTTCCCTCCGAGGAGCGCGCCAAGCTGACCTGGTGGTCGGATGTGGCGATCGCCAACGTCGAGTCCCCTGACGCGGTGGTGCATTCGGAGGCGGAACGCACCGCCGAGCTGATCAAGATGGGAGAAGCTTTCCGAAAGTTGTGGGAGGCCCGGGTCGATGCGCCGCCGACCTTCGACCTGATCTCGATGCTGGCGCATTCGGAGGCGACGCGGAATCTCGATGCGCGCGAGTTCATCGGCACGATCGGGCTCTTGATCGTCGGCGGTAACGACACCACGCGCAATTCGATGTCGGCCGGGCTGATGGCGCTGTGCGAGAACCCCGCGCAGTTCGAGCTGGTCCGCGCGAGGCCGGAGCTGATCCCGAACCTGGTGTCCGAAACCATCCGCTATCACACGCCGGTGCTGCACATGCGCCGCACCGCGCGCAACGACGTCGAGCTCGCCGGCCGCCAGATCAAGAAGGGCGACAAGGTCGTGATGTGGTACATCTCCGGCAACCGCGACGAGGACAAGATCGAGCGCGCCGACGAATTCGTCATCGACCGCGCCAAGCCGCGCCAGCATCTTGCCTTCGGCGCCGGCGTCCACCGCTGCGTCGGCGATCGCCTCGCCGAGCAGCAACTGCGCATCCTCTGGGAGGAGGTCCTGGTGCGTGATCTGCGTTTTGAGCTGATGGGCCCGCCGCAAAGGCTCTATTCCAATTTCATCCGCGGTATACGAAGCTTGCCGGTGAGAATCGTCAATTGAATTTAAGGATGTCATTCCGGGGCGGTCCGCAGGACCGAACCCGGAATCTCGAGATTCCGCGTTCGATGCTACGCATCGCCCCGGAATGACGGGATCATCAAGACCAAGGAATAAGAATGAAGAACGATCCCGTTGACGTCCTGATCATCGGCGCCGGCGCCTCCGGGGCCGCGGTGGCCTGGAGCCTTGCCGACACCAAGATGCACATCCTCTGCCTCGATCAGGGCGGCTGGATGAATCCCGCCGAATATCCGAGCACCGGGCGCGACTGGGAGGCGAAGTTCTACGGCGAGTGGGCGACCAGCCCGAACGTTCGCAGGCGGCCCGAGGACTACCCGATCAATGACGACAACTCGCCGATCAATGTCGTCAATTTCAACGCCGTCGGCGGCTCGACCGTGATGTACACCGCGCACTGGCCGCGGCTGCATCCCTCCGATTTCAAGGTGAAGACGCTCGACGGCGTCGCCGACGACTGGCCGATCGATTACGACGCGCTCACGCCGTTCTTCGAGGAGAACGATCGCATGATGGGCGTCTCTGGCCTGTCGGGTGATCCGCTGTCGCCGCTCAGCCATCCGCCAATGCCGCCGCAGCCGCTCGGGCTATCCGGCCCGCTGCTCGGCAAGGCCCTGAACAAGCTCGGCTGGCACTGGTGGCCGTCGGATACCACGGTCGCGACGATGGATTACGAGGGCAGGGCGCGCTGCATCAATCTCGGCCACTGCACGCCGGCCTGCGCACAGGGCGCCAAGGCATCGACCGACATCACCTACTGGCCGCACGCGATCCGCGCCGGGGTCGAGCTGAAAACCCACTGCCGGGTGCGCGAGATCCTGACCAACGAGCAGGGCATGGCCTCCGGCGTCGTGTACTACGACAAGGACGGTGTCGAGCAATTCCAACCGGCCGAGGTTGTGATCATCGCCTGCAACGGCGTCGGCACGCCGCGGCTGCTACTCAACTCGGTATCCGGAAAATTCCCGAATGGCCTCGCCAACTCATCCGGCCTGGTCGGCAAGAACCTGATGTTCCACCCCTATGCGCAGATCTACGGCTTCGTGAAGGAGCCGACCGACAGCAACCGCGCGCCGCCGACCTGCCTGTGGAGCAAGGAGTTCTACGACACGGACCTGTCGCGCGGTTTCGTCCGCGGCTATGGCATCCAGTTCGGCCGCGGCGCCGGGCCGGTGTTCGAGGCGGTCGCGAGCGAGCAGAAGGGCATCCTGCCCTGGGGCAAGGATCATCACCGCGTGTTCCGCAGGCTTAATGGGCATCGCCTTGCGGTCTCCGCGATCTGCGAAGATCTGCCGGAGGAGCACAACCGCGTCACGCTCGATCCGGTGCTGAAGGACAGCCACGGCATTCCCGCACCGAAGATCGACTACACGATCTCAGCGAACAGCCGGAAGATGATGGACCATGCGTTGGCGCGCGGCCGGGAGGTTCTCGATGCGGCCGGCGCTACCGACATCTGCATCAACGATCCGATTCCCTGGGGCGGCTGGCATCTGCTCGGCACCGCGCGGATGGGCACCGATCCGGCGCGCTCCGTGGTCAACGAATGGGGCCGCTCGCACGACGTGAAGAATCTCTTCATCGTCGACGGCAGCATCTTCGTCACCTCGGGCGGCGTGAACCCGACCTCCACCATCCAGGCCCTCGCGCTCTACATCGCCGACCAGATGAAGCACCGCCTCGCCAATCTGTTCGATTGAGATTGCTATGTCCGACGTAAAAGAATTGACCGCAGCCCAGCGCGCCGATCTCCGCACCGTCGCCGCGATGATCGTTCCCGAAAGTGACGAGTACAAGGTGCCCGGTGCGGACGATGCCGCGATCCAGGCCGACATGCTGGCAACGCTCGGCCGCGACACCGCGCTGGTCGCGCAGGCGCTGGATCATCTGGCAAAGCTTGCGGGCAAGCCGCTCGCCGAGCTCGACGAAGCCAGGTGCGAAGCGGTGGCGCAGGAGTTTCGCGCACGCGGCGGCGTTGCCGCGGCCACGCTCGTCCGCGTGGTGCTGCAATGCTACTACCGTGACGACCGCGTGCTGCGCTCGCTCGGGCTCGAGCTGCGCGCGCCGTTCCCGAAGGGCCACGTGCTGCCGGACGGCGACTGGTCGCTGCTCGATCCGGTCAGGGAGCGCGGCGGGGTGCTGCGGCGGGCGCCTTAGGGTTGTGTCTCTAATGGTTCTCTCAGTCATTCCGGGGCGCGACGCAGTCGCGAACCCGGAATCCAGAGGTCGTGGATCGAGATTCCGGGTTCTCGCTTCGCGAGCCCCGGAATGACACTGAGTGAATCAGGCGTCAGAGACCCCATACTAGCAGGACAGGCCTGCGAGGGGCGTAACCACTTGCGGCAGCGGGAGCCGGTCACCATTTGAGGAGACCAAAGGACTCTCGCCATGCTGGATTTTACCTCAGATGCCGCCGGTGACACGACGTTACCGCGAACGGCTGATGCTGCCCAAGTGGATGCCCAAGTGGATGCCCAAGTGGATACCCAAGCCGCAGCTCAAGTCGATGACCGGGCCTTGCTGGATGCCTATTCCAACGCCGTGATCGACGTCACCGACCGCGTCGGCCCGGCCGTGGTCCGGGTCGAGACCGGGCCGAAGGTCCGTAACGCGCGCGACCGCGGCGGGCTCGGCTCGGGCATCGTGATCTCGCCCGACGGCTTCGTGCTGACCAACAGCCACGTGGTCGGACCGTCGAAAGAGATCCGCCTGCGCGACACTGAGGGCTTCGTCACCGACGCGCACGTGCTCGGCGTCGATCCCGACACCGATCTCGCGCTGCTGCGCGCCGATGGCGCGCGCGATCTGCCCTACGCGTCGCTCGGTAACTCGAAGACGCTGCGGCGCGGTCAGCTGGTGGTCGCGATCGGCAATCCGCTCGGCTTCGAATCGACGGTCACCGCCGGCGTGGTGTCGGCGCTTGGCCGCTCGATCCGTTCGGTCAGCGGGCGCACCATCGAGGACGTGATCCAGACCGATGCCGCGCTCAATCCCGGCAATTCGGGCGGGCCGCTGGTGTCGTCGAAGGGCGAAGTGATCGGGATCAACACCGCGATCATCAACGGCGCGCAGGGCATCTGCTTTGCGGTCGCCAGCAACACCGCGCAGTTCGTGCTGTCGGAGATCATCCGTCACGGCTATGTCCGCCGCGCCTATATCGGCGTCGCCGGCCAGACCGCGCCGGTGCCGCGGCGGCACGCGGTGCTCGCCGGCGTCGAGAACAAGATGGGCGCGCTGTTGATGCAGATTGAGCCGGACAGCCCGGCGGCGCGCGCGGCATTGCTGCCCGGCGACGTGGTGATCCGGCTCGACGGCATCGAGATCAACGGTGTCGACGACCTGATCCGCGCGCTCGATCACAGCCGGATCAACCGGACGCTGTCGATGGACGTCCTCCGCCTCGGCCGCCTGCGCGCGATCGAGATCCACCCGATCGGAAGGAAGCCGGCTAAGCAGTGACGGGCGTGCCTCTCCGCGCATGAGATGCACCCTCTCCCCCTGTGGGAGAGGGTGGCTTCGCTGCGGAAGCAGCGAAGGCGGGTGAGGGGTCTCTCTCCGCGAGCTCATCTGCGGATAGAGTCCCCTCATCCGTCGCGGACTGCGTCCGCGCCACCTTCTCCCACAAGGGGAGAAGGGAAGGGCGACCTCGCGGAATTATGGCGCAAACGCCACAAGGTTCATTCGAGAATGAGCCAAGCCACGGCTGCGACTAAGGTTACAATGGACACCACCGCTACGCTGACAAAGGCTATCTCGATGCCATTGAATTGGCGCTGATCTGCGCGCATCGTCGCCCTCCTGTCTAGATAGGAGGGCGGGGACCGGGAGACATAAGCCAATCGGTCAAATGAGCGGTGGCTTCACTATGCCGCGCCTTTCTCAGGAGTGCTTCCCGCTCTCGATTGGGTGGAAGCTTTCTGGCCCGCTGGCGTAGCTCTTTGGCTTCTAGGGAAAGACGTTCTGCAAGGGGGATAATCTGCTTAACTCGGCGGCGTCGCTGCATGGCTCCTCTCTCCAAAGCTGACCCGTTTCGAAAACGGATTCAAAAAGCACGAAGAGCCAGAAAAGTTCCCTGAACTTTCTCCCAAACCGGTGGTGGGTCAGTTTGATTGTGGCGTCCAGAAACACTGGAACATCCACAGCTTCCAACGCATATTCACAAATGAGTGCGGAAGAATATCTGGAAATGGCCGAACACTACCGACGCGCGAAGGAAGCGGCGGTGGACGACTTTACCCGTTACTATTTGGAACGGATGGAGCGTAGCTACCGCGTGCTTGCTGACAGCAGCGCCGTGGACGCGGAAGTCCGCGGGACCGACGGCTTGCGTTCGGGGAGCTTCTTTTTCGGGGGCGCCGGCAGCAGACCTTCCCTGATCGCTTGCTTGCGAGCGAGCTTGCGAGCCCGGCGAATAGCCTCGGACTTTTCGCGCGCTTTTCTCTCCGAAGGCTTCTCATAGGCACGACGCTGCTTCATTTCGCGAAAAACGCCTTCACGCTGCATTTTTTTCTTCAGAACACGAAGTGCCTGATCGACATTGTTATCACGGACTACGACCTGCATTAAAACTCCTCGCTGACTGCAAATTGGGACGATCCTGGGCGCAGCCAATTGCGCAGGAGTTCGTTGCGAATGGAAGAATGAGAGCGACCGCGCATTTCCTCGCCGGCCTCGACCGAGCAATTTTGCTCGTCACGGCGATGCGGTTCAGTGGGAACAACGTGACCACTCCCGCGAGACAAGTCAAACTATAAAGACCTGAAGTCCTATTGGAACTGCCCCGAACGGCGCTGCAACGGCGAGCTGAATCAAATTGTCCGGCTTCCTTGCAATATGGCTGTTATCGTTTATATTGCCCTTATTCGATTAGCCGCTGTGCCTTGTTGAACGCGCCCGCGGGCTCCTTTTCCAAAGACATCGACGAAGTTGAAAATCGCTGCGCGATTGTCGCGCGGAACGCGTTTGCGCGCTTTGGAGAAGAAAATGACGACAGGTACGGTTAAGTGGTTCAACGGCCAAAAGGGCTTCGGTTTCATCCAGCCGGCCGACGGCAGCAACGATGTGTTCGTTCACATCAGTGCGGTCGAGCGTGCCGGCCTTTCGGGTCTCGCCGAGGGTCAGAAGGTCAATTACGAGCTCAAGACTGACAAGATGCGGGGCAAGGTCAGCGCCGAAAATCTCTCGCTGGCTTGATCTCGTCGCGCCGTTTCACGGATGTACTGAAGCGGCAATGCTGCCCGCTCGATCCCCGGATTGAGCGGGTTTGCTATTTTTGAACGGGTGAAGGATGAGCGCCAGGAAATCGGCAGTACCGTCACCTGCAGCGATCGCACGCGCCGATCGTCAGCGCCTCGCCGCCGAAGAAGGTGTGCGGGCAATCGCGGATGTCGAACGGCAGGCGATCGAGGTGCGCAAGAACATGGCGCGCCTGCGTGAGCTACGCGAGGCCAGGGAAGCTGCGGACGCGACCCTTGCAGCAGCCTCGCCGGCATCACCAGCCAGGAAGCGCACGAGAAATTCGCTGCGATAGACGCCCTCGACCAGTGTCGATGGATTTGCCGGGGACAGAGTTACAAGCCGGGAGAGTGCTGACCGTGCCCAGAGCAAAATCGGACGGCGGTGGTACGATCACGTTCACCCTCGCGCTGGGCGCAGCGCGACAAATGTGCCAGCTTACGACGACGTTCCAAACCGTCAAGCATGCGTTCAACTATCTGCACAAATATCGGACGGAGTTCGAGAGGATCGCGCGAGCGCGCCTGGCTTTAGGAGAGCTCGAAGACGGAATCGTCGTGCTCACGATGCTTTAGGTCGATGCTTCGATAATGCCGGGCTATTCCGCAGGGGCTTTGCCGCAGCTTCCCGGGCCAGACGCTCAGCTTTCAGACGCTCGCGATTCTCGTGAAAGGATTGCTCCGCCTTCGCGTAGTCGGTCATCGGTTTGGCATTGCTGATAGCCTTGAAAGCTTTGTCGGCTTCCCGCCGATGGCGGGTATTCGCTTCGTTCCTGGTCATTGTGACCTCCTGACTGGGCTTGTTTTTCCGCCGCGCCGCGCCGCGCGAGCGCGGGAAGGCTTCGAGATTGCGTCGCCAGGCCAGCTTGAGAACGCTGACAAGCAGTGCCGACAGGACAGGAATCGCGAGCGCAATGTCGACAAGAGGAGGAGCTCGACAGGCGCGCCCCGGTTCGGCTTCACCTTGTCAGTTCCTTGCGAACTGCAGCGGCAGAGGGCGTTCGCAGAAGTTCGGAATAATAGAATATATCGCTGATTTGCCCGACGGGTCAAGTTGTTTGTCTGAACGCAGGCGGCCGTCCTTCGCCTTTGCATGGGGTTGTTTTCGATATTTTGGAGGCGCTCGCTGCGCGCCACCTTGTCCCACATCCGCCTTCGCCAAGGCTACGGCGGACATGAGGGGAGAAGGGTCCGCGGCAGCGCTACCGCAGCGCTGCCAGCAGTTCGTCGGGCTGCTCGACCATCATCATGTGGCCGGCGCCTGGCAGCACGACGGTCCGCGCATTCGGCGTCGCCGCGGCGAGCGCCTTGCCGGCCTTGGCGGGGGTCATCATGTCTCGTTCGCCGAGGATGAAGGTCGCCGGCACCTTGACCGCGGCAGCAGCCGTGAGCGCGTTCTGATAGGCGTTGCAGGCGTTGAGGTCGGTGTAGAGCACGCCGGGCTTGGCCTCCTGCAGCACCCGCTGCGCGCCCTGGTGCATCCACAGGCCTGGCGCAAGGCTGCCGCCGAGCTCGGCCTTGAAGCCGAGACCCCAGATCGAGACCATGTCGATCGCGGCCACGTCATTGGCTTCAGCAGCCTTCAGCAGATCGGGCCCGACCGTCATGGTCGCGGCGGTGCCGATCAGCGCGAGGCCTGACACCTTGTCGGGATGGCGCGCCGAGGTCTCGATCGCGATCAGCGATCCCATCGAGTGGCCGATCAGCCGCGCCTTCGCCGCGCCGGCGGCCGTAATCAGCGCCGCGATCCAGTCGGCCATCTCGGCAATGGTCTTCAGCGGCTTGCCGGCGGAGCGGCCATGGCCGGGCAGGTCGGGCGCCAGCACTGAGAAGCCGTGATGGGCGAACCAGCGGCTGTGCAGCGCCCAGGTCGAAGAGTCGAAGCCGGCGCCGTGGATCATCACCACCGCCGGCAGCGACGCATCGAACGGCTTGCCGCCGGTGGCGATGAAGGTGTCTGACCCGTTCACTGAAAGCTGCATGGCGCTTAAGTCCTTTGCGAGGCGCGGAGCGCCTGGCCGAGATCGTCGATGATATCGTCAGCGGTTTCGATGCCGACCGACAGCCGCACCAGCTCCTCGCCGATGCCGGCGGCCTTGAGCTGTTCGGCATCCATCTGTTGATGCGTGGTGCTAGCGGGATGGATCACCAACGTCTTGGCGTCGCCGACATTGGCGAGATGGCTGATCAGCTTCAACTGTTCGATGAACTTCTTGCCGGCGGCGCGGCCGCCCTTGATGCCGAAGCTGATGATCGAGCCGGCGCCGCGCGGCAAGAGCTTCTTCGCCAGCGCGTAGTCGGGATGCGTCTCCAGCGAGGGATGCAGCACCCAGTCGACCGCCTTGTTGGCGGCGAGGGCGTCCAGCACCGCATGAGTGTTGCTGACATGGCGGTCCATGCGGACGCCGAGCGTCTCGATGCCCTGCAGCAGCTGGAACGCGTTGGTCGGCGACAGGCAGGCGCCGAAGTCGCGCAGGCCCTCGGTGCGGGCGCGCATGATGAAGGCGGCCTTGCCGAACTGCTCGTCGAAGACGATGCCGTGATAGCCGGCATAGGGCTCGGTCAGCTGCGGGAACTTGCCGGAGGCGCGCCAGTCGAACCGGCCGCCGTCGACGATGACGCCGCCGATCGCGATGCCATGGCCGCCCATCCACTTGGTCGCCGAGTTCATCGTGATGTCGGCGCCGAGCTCGATCGGCTGGCTGAGGTAAGGCGTCGCGAACGTATTGTCGATCAGGAGCGGGATCTTCGCATCATGCGCGATCTGCGCCACCGCGGGGATATCGAGCACTTCGAGGCCGGGGTTGCCGATGGTCTCGCCGATCACGAGCCGCGTGTTCGGCTTGATCGCGGCGCGGAATTCATCCAGCGCGCGGGGTTTTACGAAGGTCGTGGTGATGCCGAAGCGCGGCAGCGTGTGCGCCAGCAAATTGATGGTGCCGCCATAGAGCGAGGCGGAGGCGACGATATGGTCGCCGGCATTGAGCAGGGTTGCTATCGCAAGATGCATCGCGGCCATGCCGCTCGCGGTGCAGATCGCGCCGACGCCGCATTCGAGCGCGGCGATGCGTTCTTCCAGCACAGCGGTCGTCGGATTGGAGATGCGGGTGTAGATGTGGCCGGCGCGTTCGAGGTTGAACAGCGCCGCGGCATGGTCGGCGTCCTGGAACACGTAGGACGTGGTCTGGTAGATCGGAACCGCACGGGCGCCGGTGGCGGGATCGGGGCGCTGGCCGGCATGCAGGCTCAGGGTTTCGAAGGCAGGCGGCTTGGGTGCGGGCATGCGAAACTCGTCAGGTCAGTCGATGAGAGTGGTTGGTTCGCGAATTTATACGTGAACTGCGGTGCGAACACGGCCGACATTGCCGAACACGCGCAGATAGCGCTCGACCTCTGAGGGGATACCGGTCGCCTTCTCCGGATTGTCGGAGAGTTTCACGGCCGGGCGTCCGTCGACCGACGTCACCTTGCAGACGATCGAGATCGGATCGAGCTCGGCCGAGCCGTCGGGTGCGCAGCCGATGAAATCATTGGTGAGGTTGGTGCCCCAGCCGAAGCTGACGCGGACGCGTCCCTTGAAGTGATGGAACGTCTCCTCGATCGAGCCGACATCCATCGCGTCGGAGAACACCAAAAGCTTCTCCTTGGGATCGCGGCCCTTCTGCTTCCACCATTTGATGATCTCTTCGCCGGCGGTGATCGGCGGTGCGCTGTCGGGCCGGAAGCCGGTCCAGTCGGCGACCCATTCCGGCGCGTCGCGCAGGAACGGCTTGGTGCCGAAGGCGTCGGGCAGCGCGATCAGGAGGTTGCCGCCATAGGCATGACGCCACTGATCGAGGATCTGATAGGGCGCCCAGCGCAATTCCTCGTCGGAATTGGCGAGCGCCGCAGCCACCATCGGCAGCTCATGCGCGTTGGTGCCGATCGCCTCGAGGTCGTTGTCCATCGCGAGCAGCACGTTCGACGTTCCGGTGAACGACGAGCCGAGGCCTTCCTTCACCGCCTCGACGCACCAGCGCTGCCACAGGAAGCCGTGGCGACGGCGCGTGCCGAAATCGGACAGCCGCAGGCCGTCCAGCTTGCGCAGCCGCTCGACCTTGGTCCACAGCTTGGCCTTGGCGCGGGCATAGAGCACGTCGAGCGCGAAGCGGCCGTAGGTCTTGGTCGCCGCGCGCGAGCGCAGCTCGTTGAGGATCGCGAGCGCCGGGATCTCCCACATCGTGGTGTGGGTCCACGGCCCGTGGAAATGCAGCTCATACTGGCCGTCGACCTTGTGCAGCTCGTATTCGGGCAGGCGGAAGGTCGAGAGCCAGTTGATGAAATCGGGCGAGAACATCTGGGTCTTGCCGTAGAACGTGTTACCGGCGAGCCAGATCAGTTCCTTCTTGGAAAAGCGGATGGTGCGGGCGTGGTCGAGCTGGGCGCGCAGCTCGCCCTCGTCGATAATCTCGGCAAGCCGGATATGGGTCGAGCGGTTGATCACCGAAAAGGTGGTGCGGGTGTCCGGATAGCTTTCCCGGATCATCTGCTGCATCAACAGCTTGTAGAAATCGGTGTCCAGCAGGCTGCGCACGATCGGGTCGAGCCGCCAGCCGTGGTTGTAGGTCCGGGTCGCGATATCTGTCACGGTCATGCCGGAACCTTAGCCTGCCGGGCGCGGTCCGCCCAGTGGGTATCGGGCGGAACATGGCAGGTCAGCGCGCTATGGTCTGCCGAATACGGCCGACCGTGGCGGCGACATCGGTCCAGGCCGGCCTGGCGGGGGCAAACTGGCGCCGCAGGAAGCCGACGAGCTCAGCAACCTGGCTGTCGCTCATGCTGTCCTTGAAGGCCGGCATGTAGCCGAGATCGGTTGCGGCCGGCTTGGTGATGCCGTGCAGGATCACCTGGATCAGGTTGTCCGGCGCGTCGCTATGGAGGTTGCTGTTGAGCGCCAGCGACGGCCGGCTGCCGAACAGCGGCGGGCCGCCGACCTCGTGGCAGACCGCGCAGGCGCCTTGATAGATCCGGGCACCGGCCGAGGCGGCCGTGGTCACTACGGTGCTAGCCTCAAGTTTCGCAGCAATGGCATCGTGGACCGATCGGTCGGTGGTCGCGTTGAACGAGGCGAGGTAGACGGCCATCGCGCGGATGTCCTGGTCGGGCAGCGCGGCGAGTTCCTGCACGACCGGCGCCATCGGGCCTGCGGCGACGCCGTGCAGGCGGGATTCGCCGGTGCGCAAGTAAGCATAGAGCTCGTCCTCGCTCCACGGGATCGGCGCCTTCGACAGCGAGGTCAGCGCCGGCGCCTCCCAGCCCTCGGCGAAGCCGCCGGCGAGATAGGCCGCTTGCCGTTCGGCGCCGAGCGCGTTGCGCGGCGAGTGGCAGGCGCTGCAATGGCCGAGGCCTTCGATCAGATAGGCGCCGCGATTCCATGCCTCCGATTGCGATGGATCACGTTGGAACGTGTTCGGCTGATGGAACAGCGCATTCCATCCAGCGAGCAGCGGCCGCAGGTTGAATGGAAAGGCGAGCGTGTTTGCCGGCCTCTCGGCGTGCACCGGTGCTTGCGCCATCAGATAGGCATAGAGCGCCTGCAGGTCGGCATCATCAGTCTTGGCGAAATGCGTGTACGGAAACGCGGGATAGAGATGGCGGCCGTCGCGGTGAATGCCCTCGCGCATCGCGCGCTCGAACGCGGGATAGGACCAGGCGCCGATGCCGGTGTCGACATCGGGCGTGATGTTGGTCGTGTAGATCGTGCCGAACGGCGTCTCCAGCGGCCGGCCGCCGGCGTTTACCGCGCCATGTTCCGTGGTGTGGCAGACGGCGCAGGCGCCGAGCGCCGCAAGCTCCTTGCCGCGCGCGATCGTCGCCGCGGAATAGACCGAGGCATCGGGCCGGGCGATCGGCGCGATCGCGCGCCAGGGCAGCACGGCCGCGCCGATCCCGATCACGGCGGCGCAGAGCGCGGCAATGCCGGCGAGCACGCCGCCGCGTTTTGCAAATGGGTTCTGCCATCTGTCGAGCGGAGCTGTCGGCGTAGGCGGCGAAAGCGGGGCGGGCGCTGTGGGTTGCTCGCCGTGCAATCCCTTCAGGATGCGCTCCGGCGTGAATGGCAATTCGCGAAAGCGCACGCCGGTCGCGTCATAGATCGCATTGGCGATCGCAGCCGCGCTCGGTACCGAAGCGGATTCGCCGACGCCAAGCGGCGGCTGGTCCTGCCGCGGCAGCATCAGCACATCGATCTTGGGCAGCTCAGGGAATTTGATGATGGGGTAGGCGCCCCATTCCCGCGCCGCCACCGCGCCGCGCTCGAAGGAGACCTCCTCCATCAGCGCACGGCTGGTCGACTGGATGACGTTGCCTTCGATCTGGTGCCGCACGCCCTCCGGATTGATCATCAATCCTGAGTCCTGGCCGGCGACGACGCGCGTGACGCTGACATCGCCGGTCGCCTTGTTGACGGCGACGTCGGCGATCCACGCCGACCATGCCGCGCCGTAGCCCGGAAACTTGCTGTGCACATAGAGCGCATACGCAAAGCCGCGGCCGCGCACGATGTCACCGTCCGCTTCAGGCTCCTGCCGTACCGGCCGTGGCGTCCAGCCGGCGCGCTCGGCGACGGCATTGACGAGGTCGACCGCGCGCTTGTCCTTCAAATAGCGCAGCCTGAACGCGATCGGATCGACTTGGGCCTCGGCGGCAAGCTCGTCGATGTAGGATTCATGCGCAAACGTGTTAGGCAGCGCCGAGACGCCGCGAAACCAGGACGCGCGCACGATCGGCGGCATGTCGTTGGCGACGACGCGCATGTTCTCGTAGTCGTAGGGCGGGATCGCGGTGCGATCGCCCATCTCGAACACGGCCGCTTCAGGCGCGATCCGCCCGGTGAGCAGCAGCGCCAGCGTCGGCGCGCCGTTCGAGGGATAGCGCGTGGAGAAGTCATAGCCGGCGACGCTGCCGTCGGCGTTGAGCCCGCCATTGACGTCCATCAGTTGCGCGGTGCCCTTCGGCTCCCACGCGTGTTCCTGCTCGCGGGTGAGCTGCACCCGCACCGGGCGGCCGACCGCGCGCGACAGCAGCAGTGCGTCTGCGGAGACGTCGTCGGCACAGTTGCGACCGTAGCAGCCGGCGGCCTCGATCCGGATCACGTCGATCTCAGATTCCGGCCGCTGGATCAAAAGCGCCAGATCGCCGCGCAGGATGTGCGGGTTCTGCGTGCCGGACCAGACGCGAATTCCATCGTCCCCATAGCTGGCAACCGCGCAGGACGGGCCGATCGAGCCGTGCATCTGGTAGGGCCAGACATATGTCCGCTGCATCGGCTTGGCCGCCGCCTTGATCGCAGCATCGACGTCGCCCTTGTCGATCAATTGCCGCGGCGTCGAGGGATTGGCGCGCAGCGCCTGCTCGATGTCGGAAAGATCGGTCAGCGCCGGTCCCGGTTTCCAGCTCACCTTGAGCTGCGCGGCGGCCTTGATCGCGTTCTCCTCGCGCTCGGCGACGACGCCGACGAAATCGCCGATCCGCACCACTGCGACCAGGCCGGGAATGTCCCGCACCGACGCTTC
The DNA here is from genome assembly GCF_029846235.1 of Bradyrhizobium sp. CER78. Classification (GTDB taxonomy): domain Bacteria; phylum Pseudomonadota; class Alphaproteobacteria; order Rhizobiales; family Xanthobacteraceae; genus Bradyrhizobium. Next base: position 70,336 of record NZ_JARVWP010000019.1, on the reverse strand, counting down.
ATCGACCGCGATCAGGCTGGTGCCGACGAACGGCCCGGCATCGACGCCGGCGTATGGCGGGCGGACGACACGGCCGTGCAGCATGCCGGGCACGCGCACATCATGGACGTAGACGAGCTCGCCGGTGGCCTTCGCCGGCAGGTCGACGCGCGGCACGGATTTGCCAACGACGGAATAGGCGCTCACCGCCTTGACGGCAACGTCGTCGGCGAGCTCGAGCCGGATGGTCTCGTCCGCGATCAGCTCGCCATAGCTGACGCTGCGGTTGTCGTGACCGCGGATCAGGCCGTCCTCGATCGTGAGCTCATCGGCCGGCAACTCGAGCCGTTCGGCCGCACGGGAGAGCAGGAAATGCCTCGCCTGCGCGGCGGCTTTGCGCAGGGGAACGGCGGTGATCTGGATGGTCTCGCTCGCGATCGTCGCGCCCTGGTTCGGCACTACGGCGGTATCGCCGAGGATCACGACAACGCGGGCAAAGGAGACGTTGAGCTCTTCGGCGACGATCTGCCCGAGCGCTGTACGGATGCCGGTGCCGAGATCGACATGGCCGTTATAGGCGTTGACCGAACCGTCAGCCGTGATGGTGATGAAGGTCTCGAACGCGCCTTCGGCACCCAGCACTGCCGGACGAACGACCGACAGCGAGCCGCGCATGCGTTGCTCGGGAGAGCGTGCTTCCGGCATCAGTCGCGTGCCTCGAGCGTGTGGCCGGCGGCGCGCATTGCCGCGCGGATGATTTCGATATGTGCGCCACAGCGGCAGAGATTGTAGCGCAGCGCTTCCAGCACCTCATGTTCGGACGGATTGGGATTGCGCGTCAGCAGCGCCTTGGTGGTGATGATCATTCCGTTCAGGCAATAACCGCACTGTGCGGCCTGCTCGCGGATGAAGGCATCCTGCACGGGATCGGGGTGCTCGCGCGTGCCGAGGCCTTCGAGCGTGACGATGCTGCGCCCCGCGCAGCCTTCGATCGGAATCACGCAGGCGCGCGCGGCGACGCCGTCTATCAGCACCGCGCAGGCGCCGCACTCGCCGAGCCCGCAGCCATATTTCGGTCCGTTCAATGCCAGGTCGTTGCGCAGCACGTAAAGCAATGCGGTGTCGGGAGCGGCGTCGACATCATGATTCCTGCCGTTGACGGTCAGGCGCATTGCCCCGGTTCTCCCTTGATGTTTGCGCTGCAATGTCAGCGTCCGATCGCGGGCGAGGATAACGTTTGTATACAAACGTGCAAGCGGCGGCATGCCGCGCTGCAGCGAGTGCACGCTTTATGAACAGGGTGCGCAAGCGTAGGGCAGAGTTTGATCGCAAAGGCCGCTTGACAGGCTTGAGACCTGCGCGCAGGATCATTCGTATACGAATGATATAGGCAGGGAGGCGGAAGCGCAGTATGATCGACCGCCACCACAAGTCCAGGCTTGGTCACGATGGCTGACACAATGACCGTCGCCGCCGGCGACAAGATCCGCTGCGATGCCTGTCCGGTGATGTGCTACATCAAGCCGGGCGCGGCCGGCGCCTGCGATCGCTACGCCAATCACGACGGCACGCTGGTGCGTGTCGATCCGCATGTCGTGCTGGAGCGCACGGTCTCGCATGGCGGCAAGCTGGTTCCGTTCCAGGTGAGCGGCGACTGGGACGGCAAGATCGTCCGGCAGCCCGACCTCTTCGTCACCGCGATCGGCGCCGGGACCACCTATCCGGATTACAAGCCGGCACCCTTCATCGTATCGTCGGAAGTCGACGGCGTCGACATGGTCACCGTGGTGACCGAGGGCATTTTCTCCTATTGCGGCGTCAAGGTGAAGATCGACACCGACCGCTATCTCGGTCCGGAGACCGCGACCGTGCGCGCCGACGGCGAGGCGGTCGGCCATGTCACGACCAGCGAATATGGCTCGCAGATGCTCTCGCTCGGCGGCGTGCATCATCTGACCGGCGGCTCCAAGAAGGAGGGCCGCGTCACCTGCGACACGCTGATGGATCTCTCCAACTGCAAGGCGGTGGAGCTTGTGATCGACGGCGGCGCCACCGTCGTGGTGCAGGCCGGCAAGCCGCCGATCGTTAACGGTGTGGCGGAAGAGCGCATGCGGGTCGGCTGCGGTTCTGCGACCATCGGCATGTTCGCCAAGCAGTGGCACGGCAAGGTCGACGAGGTCGTGGTGGTCGACGACCACATCACCGGCGTGCTCAGCGAGCACCAGGCCGGCAAGCTGCTCGACATCGCCGACACCGGCATCAAGATGAAGGGGCGCCGTTCGACGCCGGGCCGCTATTTCCAGGTCGCTGATCCCGGCACGGGATGGGGCGGCACCAACATCTCCGATCCGCTGTCGATCCTCGGGCCCTTCAATGCCAAGGAGGCGCGGCCCGGGCTCACGATGCTGATGGTGTCGACGACGGGCGAGCATGCGTCCTATTACGTGCTCGACGAGGCCTTGAAGCCGGTCGAGACCGAAATGCCGGCGGATCTCCGCTTCTCGGTCGAGCGCATCCAGGAGAACTGCGAACCGGCGCTGTGCACCGTGCTGTTCATGGGCGGCGCGGGCGGATCGCTGCGCGCCGGGGTCACCGACAATCCGGTGCGGCTGACGCGTTCGGTCAAGGACGCGCTCACAAGGGTCACCAGCGGCGGTGCGCCGGTCTATGTCTGGCCCGGCGGCGGCATCACCTTCATGGTCGATGTGACGCAGATGCCGGCCGGCGCGTTCGGCTATGTGCCGACGCCGGCGCTGGTGGCGCCGATCGAGTTCACGATGCGGCTGTCGGATTACGCAGCGCTCGGCGGCCACATGGATTATGTTCGGCCGTTGTCATCGCTGCGGGACAGCGCCGAGATCAAGCCGATGCCGTTTCTCCCGGGGCGGCGCGCATGAAAAGGCTCCCGCAAATCGCGCTTCTTCCTGACGGCAAGCGGCTGCATTTGCAGGACGGCCCCATTGATCTGATCATCGAGGCGAAGGGCAGGGATGCCGACGTCAGCGCTGCCTACCGGGCCGCGGCGGATCGCTTCACCGGATTGCTTGACGAGCTCTGCATGGAGCTTGCCGAACTCCGTAGTGCGGCGCGTCCCGATCATTGCGCGCTGATGGGCGTGGTCGCGCGGCGCATGCATGCGGCGGTCGCGCCATTTGCCGCCGATTGCTTCATTACGCCGATGGCGGCGGTCGCGGGCTCGGTCGCCGAGGAAATCCTCCACGCAATGCTGCAGGCTGCGGCGCTCGAGCGCGCTTATGTCAACAATGGTGGCGATATCGCCCTGCATCTCGGCGTTGGCGAACAATTCACGGTCGGCCTGATGGACCGGCCCGACCGTCACGGCGTGATGCATACCATCTCGGTCGATGCCGAGATGCCGGTCCGTGGCATCGCGACCAGCGGCCGCCACGGCCGCAGCTTCTCGCTCGGCATCGCCGATGCCGTCACGGTCCTTGCACGGACGGCGTCGCAGGCGGATGCCGCGGCGACCGTGATCGCCAATGCGGTCGATTTGCCGGGCCATCCCGCGATCCTGCGCGTTCCTGCGAGCGAATTGCAGCCCGACAGCGACCTCGGCGTACGGCTGGTGACGCGCGATGTCGGGGCCTTGGGAGAACACGAGATCGAGCAGGCCCTGGAAGCGGGGGTGGCGCAGGCACGCATGCTCCTGACGTCGGGATTGATCGAGGGCGCGGCATTGCGTCTACTGGGCGAAACGCGAATTGTCGGTGCAACTGGGCTTGCGGCGCCGGCGTCGCACGCGTTTCAGGGACCAACGATAAACAACATGCTGCAGGCATGACCGGGAGCGAGGCAAGATGAGCGCCGTCATTCGCAAGATCGTCACCGTGGTCGAGGAGACCCATCTGGAGATGGGCAAGACCATCGCACCGCCGACCCGGCGCGCCGCCGCGATCGCTGTGATCGAGAACCCCTTTGCCGGCCGCTATGTCGAGGATCTATCGCCGCTGATCGCGATCGGCGAGGAGCTTGGCGAATTGCTCTCGAAGCGGGCCGTCGCCGCGCTCGGCATCGATGGCGCCAAGGCCCACAGTTACGGCAAGGCCGCCGCTGTCGGCGAGAATGGCGAGCTCGAGCATGCGGCCGCGATCCTGCATCCGAAGATGGGCGCGCCGGTGCGCAAGGTGCTCTCGAAGGGCGCGGCGCTGATCCCGTCCTCGAAAAAGCGCTCCGGTCCCGGCACCACGTTGGACATTCCGCTTGGGCACAAGGACGCAGCTTTCGTGCGCAGTCATTTCGACGGCATGGAGGTGCAGATCAACGACGCGCCGCGGGCCAACGAGATCATGGTCGCGGTTGCGGTGACCGACAGCGGCCGGCCGTTGCCGCGCGTCGGCGGGCTGACGGTTGACGAGGTCAAAGGCGAAGACGGATTGCGATAATCTCTTTCAAGAAAAACTGGAGGACGGGATGCGTGGTTATTTCGTAGGGGCGGGATTGGCGATCGCGGTCGCGACCATGGCAACGGGCGCCGTGACGACGGCGGCGTCGGCGCAGAGTGAAATCAAGATCGGCGAGATCAACTCTTACTCGTTGCTGCCGGCATTCACCGAGCCCTATCGCAAGGGCTGGCAGCTCGCGGTGGAGGAGATCAATGCGGCCGGCGGCATCAACGGCAAGAAGCTGGTCGTCATTTCCAAGGATGACGGCGGCAAGCCGGCCGATGCACAGACCGCGGCCAACGAGCTGGTGTCGAGCGAAAACGTCGCGATGCTCACCGGCACCTTCCTCTCTAATATCGGCCTCGCTGTCTCTGACTTCGCCAACCAGAAGAAGGTGTTCTTCCTCGCCGCGGAGCCGCTGACCGACGCGATCACGTGGTCGAAGGGTAATCGGTATACTTTCCGCCTGCGGCCGTCGAACTACATGCAGGCGGCAATGCTTGTGGAGGAAGCCGCAAAACTTCCCGCAAAACGCTGGGCGACGATTGCGCCGAACTATGAATACGGCCAGTCGGCGGTCTCAGTATTCAAGAAGCTGATGTCGGAAAAGCGGCCCGATATCCAGTGGGTCGACGAGCAGTGGCCGCCGCAGGGCAAGATCGACGCCGGCCCGGTGGTGCAGGCGACTGCCGCGGCGAACCCGGAGGCGATCCTCAACGTCACCTTCGGCGCCGACCTCGTCAAGCTCGTGCGCGAGGGCAACACCCGCGGCCTGTTCAAGGGCCGTACGGTGGTGAGCTTTCTGACCGGTGAGCCGGAATATCTCGATCCGCTCAAGGACGAGACACCGGAAGGCTGGATCGTCACCGGCTATCCCTGGTACTCGATCAAGACGCCCGAGCATGACGCATTCCTGAAGGCCTATCAGGCCAAGTACAACGACTATCCGCGGCTCGGCTCGATCGTCGGCTACCAGACCATCAAGGCGGCCGCGGCGATCCTCGCCAAGGCCGGCTCGAGCGATCCCGAGAAGCTGATCGCGGCGGCCGAGGGCATCTCGATGCCGTCGCCGTTCGGCGAGATCACCTTCCGCAAGATCGATCACCAGTCGACGCTCGGGGCCTTCACCGGCAAGACCGCGCTGAAGGACGGCAAGGGCATCATGGTCGACACCGCCTATCGCAAGGGTTCGGACTATCTGCCCAGCGATGCCGAGATCGAGAAGATGCGGCCGAAGGATTGAGGCCTCTCTGCCTGCGTAGGGTGGGTTAGCCGAAGGCGTAACCCACCGCCTTGCTTACGCGAACCGACGGCGGGTTACGCTTGCGCTAACCCGCCCTACGAAGTGACGCTTTTGATCTCCAACGCGGACCGCCCATGGCTTTCTACGTCGTCCAGTTCCTGACCGGTCTTGCCAGCGCGGCGTCGCTGTTCCTGGTCGCTTCGGGTCTGTCGATCATCTTCGGCGTGACGCGGATCGTGAACTTCGCGCATGGCGCGTTCTACATGCTCGGCGCCTATGTCGCCTTCACCCTGACCGAGCGCTTCGCCGGCGCGTTCGGCTTCTGGGGCGGCATTGTCGTCGCGGCGCTGGCGCTGGCTGCGATCGGCGTGCTGGTCGAGATGGTGCTGCTGCGCCGGATCTATCATTCTCCTGAGCTGTTCCAGCTGCTCGCGACCTTCGGCCTCACGCTGATGGTCGAGGACCTCGTGGTGCTGATCTGGGGGCCGGACGACCTGGTTGGCCGCCGCGCGCCGGGCTTCAAGGGCGCGATCGATTTCTTCGGCCAGAATATTCCAAGCTACGACCTGTTCCTGATCGTGCTCGGTCCGGTCGTGCTCGGCGTGCTCTGGCTGTTGTTCCAGCGCACCCGCTGGGGCGTGCTGGTGCGCGCCGCGACGCAGGACCGCGACATGGTCGCGGCACTCGGCGTCAATCAGAAATGGCTGTTCACCAGCGTGTTCGCGCTCGGCGTCTTCCTTGCTGCGCTCGGCGGCGCACTGCAGATCCCGCGCGATGCGGTCAACCACGCGATGGATCTGCGCGTCATCGTCGAGGTCTTCGTCGTGGTCGTGATCGGCGGCCTCGGCAGCATCATCGGCGCCTTTGTCGCCGCGGTGCTGGTGTCGGAGCTCAACGCGTTCGGCATCCTGATCTTCCCGAAGATCTCCATCATCCTGGTGTTCCTGGTGATGGCGGTGGTGCTGATCGTCCGGCCGTGGGGCCTGTTCGGCAAGCCGGAGGCGCCGGCGCGGCGCACGCCGGGCCTCGCGGTCAATCCGTGGCGGCCGCTGACGACGAACGAGCGGCTTGCCGCGATCGCCGTGCTCATCGTCGCCGCCGCGCTGCCGTTCGTCGCCGGCAATTACCTGCTCACCGTCGGCTCCGAGATCGCGATCTTCGTGATCTTCGCGGTCAGCCTACACTTCCTGATGTCGGTCGGCGGGCTCGCCTCGTTCGGCCACGCCGCTTATTTCGGCCTCGGCGCCTATGGCGTGGCGCTGCTCGCCAAGATGGCGGGCTTGCCGATGATCGCGTGCCTGCTGCTCGGGCCGCTGCTGGGCCTGATGGGTGCTGCGGTGTTCGGCTTCTTCGCGGTGCAGCTTTCCGGCGTCTATTTCGCGATGCTGACCTTGGCGTTTGCCCAGATCGTGTGGTCGATCGCATTCCAGTGGGTGTCGGTCACCGGCGGCGACAACGGTATTCTCGGGGTCTGGCCGGAGAAATGGGCGGCGAGCCCGTCGCATTTCTACTGGCTGTCGCTCGGCATCGCCGCGCTCGCGGTGGTGATCCTGCGCATCATCGTGTTCTCGCCGTTCGGCTTTGCACTGCGCGCCACGCGCGATTCTCCGCTGCGCAGCGAAGCGATCGGCATCAACGGCAAGCGTATCCAGTGGACCGCCTTCGTGATCGCAGGCACGGTCGCAGGCCTTGCCGGCGCGCTGTTCGCCTACCTCAAAGGCAGCGTATTCCCGGACAACATGGGCATCTCGCTGTCGGTCGATGCGCTGGTCATGGTGCTGCTCGGCGGCGTCGAGACGGTGTCGGGCGCGGTGGTCGGTGCCATCGTCTACAAGGCGCTCAACATCTGGCTGGTCAGCCAGACCGATCTCTCCAAGCTGGTGCTTGGCGGTTTCGTCGTGCTGATCGTGGTCGCATTCCCGAAGGGCATCGTCGGCACGCTGGAAGCTTTCATGCATCGGCGGCGCAAATCCTCGTCATCGGCGTCGTCGCCCTTGCTGACCTCCCGCATCGAGAGCGCCGAATGAGCATGGTTCCCACATTGCTGTCGGTCGAGGGGCTGACCAAATCCTACGGCGGCGTGCACGCTGTGCGCGGCGTCTCGTTTGAACTGCGCGCCGGCGAAATCCTGGCGCTGATCGGGCCGAACGGCGCCGGCAAGAGCACCTGCTTCGACATGCTCAACGGCCAGAACATCCCCGATAGCGGCCGCATTCGCGTGCTGGGCGCGGAGACCACCGGCAAGAAGCCGCGCGTGATCTGGCGCATGGGCGTCGGCCGCACCTTCCAGATCGCGGCGACATTCCCGACCATGACGGTGCGCGAGAACGTGCAGGTCGCGCTGGTGTCGCACGGCGGGCAATTGTTCAATCTGTGGGCTTCGACCGGGCGCCACGCGCGCGACGAGGCCGGGCGGCTGCTCGACCTGGTCGGGATGGGTGCTTATGCGGAGCGGCCCTGCGGCGAGCTCGCCTATGGCGACGTCAAGCGGCTGGAGCTCGCGATCGCGCTCGCCAACCAGCCGAAGCTGCTGCTGATGGACGAGCCGACCGCCGGCATGGCGCCGCGCGAGCGCGTCGAGCTGATGCGTCTCACCGCGCGGATCGCGCGCGAGCAGTCGATCGGTGTTCTCTTCACCGAGCACGACATGGACGTGGTGTTCGAGCATGCCGACCGTATCCTGGTGCTGAATCGCGGCACGTTGATTGCCGAAGGATCGCCCGAGGAGGTCCGCGGCAATGCCCAGGTGCGGGCGATCTATCTCGGTGAAGGCCTGCTCTACGACGCCCGGCATCGCGAGGGAGCATCGGCATGAAGCTCACGGTGAAGGACCTCAACAGCTTCTACGGCCCGGCGCATATCCTGTTCGACATCGCGCTCGAGGTCGGCGAGGGTGAGGTGGTGGCGCTGCTCGGCCGCAACGGCGCCGGCAAGTCGACCACGTTCCGCTCCATCGTCGGCCTGGTCGAGAATCGCTCCGGTCGCGTGATGTTCGAGGGCAGGGATGTCTCCGATCTGCCGACGCATGCGATCGTGCGCGGCGGCCTCGGCTACGTGCCGGAGGAGCGGCGCATATTCACGGATCTCACGGTCGAGGAGAATCTCGAGGTCGGCCGTCAGCCGAAGCGCGCGGGCGCGCCGCAATGGGACCGCGAAAAACTGTTCAAGCTGTTTCCCAATCTCGGCGAGATGCGCGGCCGGCCCGGCGGACGCATGAGCGGCGGCGAGCAGCAGATGCTGACGATCGCGCGCACGCTGATGGGCAATCCGTCGCTGGTGCTGCTCGATGAACCCTCGGAGGGGCTGTCGCCCAAGATCGTCGAGCAGATGGTTGATGCGATCCTGGCGATGAAGAAAGAGGGCGTCAGCATCGTCGTGTCGGAGCAGAATTTGCATTTCGCCCGGCTGATCTCCGATCGCGCCTACATCATCGAGCGCGGCCGGATCTGTTTTGGCGGCACCATGGCGGAACTCGATGCGCGTCCGGATATCCGCGATGCGCATCTGTCGCTGTAACGGCGAGGTAGAATGATGGCGAGGAGTGCTGCACAGAAGCGAACCGTCAAGGCGGTCAAGCCCGGCTACGTGCTGGATGAACAGATCGGCTTCATCCTGCGCCAGGTGTCGCAGCGCCATGCCGTGATCTTCGCCCGCGAGATCGGCATCAATTTGACGCCGACGCAATGGGCGGCGCTGTCGAAGCTGTCGGAGGTCGGCGCCTGCTCGCAGAACCAATTGGGGCGGCTGACCTCGATGGACGTCGCGACCATCAAGGGCGTGATCGATCGGCTGACCGCGCGCGGCCTGACCGAGACCGCGCCCGATCCCAATGACGGCCGCCGGCTGCTGGTGAGTCTCACGCGCGCAGGCCAGCAGATGGCCGACAAGGCCGCACCGAATGCGCTGGTCATTTCCAGGGAAACGCTGGCGCCACTCGACGCCAAGGAGCGCGAGACGCTGATCGCATTGCTGGGGAAATTGCGTTGACACAAATCTAACACCGTCACCCTGAGGTGCTTGCCTCTTCGGCGAGCCTCGAAGGGCGGCGGCCCGGCTTTCGCCGCGCGGACGTAGGCGGGCCGTGCATCCTTCGAGGCTCGCAAGAGCTCGCACCTCAGGATGACGGGTCGTACAATTGCCCCTTACTTCGCCACGATCTCCGGCACCCTGCCTGCCGGCGGGGTGTTGCGGCTGCGCTGGGTGCGGACGATGCCGTCGATGATGGTCATGCCGATGCCCGGAAGATCGCCGAGCTGAACGCTCTCCAGGATGTTCTTGCCCGGCGAATGCTGCGCCTTGTCCATCAGCACGAAATCGGCGGAGCGGCCGACCTCGATCAGGCCGCAGTCGAGCTCGCGCATCCGCGCGGTGTTGCCGGTCGCAAGGCAGAACGCCAGCTCGGCGGGCAGTTCACCGAGCGAGGACAGCAGCGAGACCATCCGCAGGATGCCGAGCGGCTGCACGCCGGAGCCGGCCGGCGCGTCGGTGCCCAGGATGACGCGGTGCAGGTCGCCCATCTCGCGCGCGGTGCGCAGCGTGAACAGCGCCGAGCGCTCATTGCCGTTGTGCACGAGCTCGAGCCCGCGCTTGCAGCCCTCGCAGATGCAGCGGATCTGATCGTCGGGCAGCGCCGTGTGGCCGCCATTGATGTGGCCGACCACGTCGGTGTCGGCCTCCAGCACCACGTCCTTGTCGATCAGACCTGAGCCCGGGATCGACGGGCCGCCGGTGTGGATCGTGCTCTGGATGCCGTATTTGCGCGCCCAGCCGACCATCTTGCGCGCGGTGGGCCCGTCCTTGACGCCGCCGAGCCCGACCTCGCCGAGCAGCTTGACGCCGGCGGCGGCCATTTCCTTGAAGTCGTCCTCGACCATCTCGCATTCGATTACCGGCGCGCCGGCATGCACCTTCACGCCGCCGGGCCGCAGCGTCCAGAACGCGCGCTGGGCGAAGATCGCCATCGCCTTCACGCCGACCACGTCGCGCGGCCGCCCCGGCATGTGCACTTCGCCGGCCGAGATCATGGTAGTGACGCCGCCATGCAGATAGCTGTCGATCCAGTTGATCTGGTTCTGCCGCGGCGTCCAGTCGCCGGCGACGGGATGGACGTGGCTGTCGATCAGGCCGGGCGCGACCGTCGTTCCCATGGCATCGACGATCGTGGTGGCGCCTTCGGTATCGACATCCTTGAGGCGGCCGATCGCAGTGATCTTGCCGTTCTCGGCGACGATGGTATCGGCGTCCAGGATCGGCTTTTCCAAAGCTCCCGACAGCAAGAGCCCGATATTGCGGATCACCAGCTTGCTGGGGCCGCTGGCCTGGGGCGCGTCGTGAGCCATGGGTGGTTTCCTTCTGCTTTCTTCCGGAATTGCCCGGGAATTTGAGCCCGGCTTGACTTTTCGATCAAGCCGGATTATTCGTTTGTATACGAATGATCGTATACAAACGATCCGGCCGGTCAACAGGATTCAAGTCCCCCGCCGCAGCGCAAATCAGGGATTGGTGCGATGAGCAATTTCAACCAGGAAAGCGTCCTCAGAGTTCATCATTGGACCGACACGCTGTTCTCCTTCAAAACCACGCGCAATCCGTCGTTCCGCTTCCGCAACGGCGAGTTCACCATGATCGGGCTCAAGGTGGGGGAGAAGCCGCTGCTGCGTGCCTATAGCGTCGCCAGCGCCAACTACGAGGACACGCTCGAGTTCTTCTCGATCAAGGTGCCGGACGGCCCGCTGACCTCGCGCCTTCAGCACCTGAAGGAAGGCGACGAGATCATCGTCAGCCGCAAGGCCACCGGCACGCTGGTCATCGACAACCTCGAGGACGGCCGCAACCTCTATCTGATCGGCACCGGAACCGGCCTCGCGCCGTTCCTCAGCGTGATCAAGGATCCCGAGACCTATGACCGGTTCGAGAAGGTCGTGCTGCTGCATGGCTGCCGCCGCGTCAAGGAGCTCGCCTATGGCGAGATGATCACCGAGACACTGCCGCAGGACGAATTGATCGGCGATCTGGTGCGCGACCAGCTGATCTACTATCCGACCGTGACGCGCGATCCGTTCCGCAACCGCGGCCGCATCACCGACCTCATCACCTCGGGCAAGCTGTTCGCCGATATCGGCCTGCCGGCACTCGATGCCGCGCATGACCGCGTCATGATCTGCGGTTCGCCGGCGCTGGTCGCCGACACCCGCACGCTGCTGAACGGCCGCGGCTTCGTCGAAGGCAATCACGGCGAGCCCGCGCAGTTCGTGGTGGAGAAGGCGTTCGCCGAGCGTTAAATCTTCGCACTGACCTCTAGCCCCGTCATTGCGAAGGGTTCGCGCAAGATTGCACAGCAATTTTGCGCCGAAGCGAGGAAGCAATCCATCTTCCGGTACAGCCGGGAGTAATGGGTTGCTTCGCGTCGCTCTCAATGATGCGGCTAAGGCCTGACGGCCGGCGTCTCCACCGGCATGCCGCGCGCCCGCGTCATCAGGTAAAGCTCGAGCTCGACCAGTTCGGGCGAGCCGTAATCATAGGCCTGCGCGCGGATGCCGGTGATGCAGGCGCGCAGCCGGCGCTGCAACGACCCCAGCGCCTGCCATTCCAGCCGATAGAGCGGATAGCCGGTCGGTTGACCCTGCGTGATCGGGCTTCCCGCGAGCTTCTTGTCCCAATTATCGTCGTGGCAGTTGGCACAGGCCAGATTGAGCTGGCCCTGCCGCTGCACGAACAATGCGTGGCCCTTTTCGACGAATGGTGCGAGGTCCGGATCGTCGCCGGCTGCGATCGGCACGCCGCGCGATTGCTGCGCGACATAGGCGGTCAGTGCCAGCAGCTCGCGGCTTTCATAGGCGAAGGGCGAGGCCTGCTGGTGATTGCTGCGGCAAAGGTTGATCCGCCCTTCGAGATCGACCGGCTTTCCCAGCGTCTTCTCGAAAGCAGGATAATGCGCCGCGACGCCCTTCATGCTTACGCGCGCATCACTGTGGCAGTCGGCACAGGCCTTGTCCGCGCTGCCGGCCTTGCGCTTCCACAACGCCTCGCCATCGAGCACGAACAGCATGCCTGGATTGGCGGTGTCCTCGTCCTGCATCGCCTTGGTGTCCGCGCTCATGAAACTGTAGCCGGAGCGGCGCTGGTCCAGCGAAATCTCGGTGGCGAGCGCCGCGCCCGCCATTGCCGTCAGCAGCGCGATGCAGAGCGCAATCCTCATTCGACCGTGATCGAAGCCGATGCGGTCTCCGAAAATCCCTTGTCGCCGATCCACTCGAACTCGAACTTGCCGCTCTCGGTCACCGTCGCGAAGAAGGTGATGAAGGGATTGGCGGCGATCGCCGGATAAAGATCGGCGCGGAACACTTCGATGCCGTTGAAGCGGCAGGTGAAGCTGGTGATGATGTCGCGCGGCACCACGTCGCCGGATGCAGTGTGGCGATAGCCGGTCTCCATGATGTGCGACATCAGCGTCTTGATCTCGATGACGTCGCCGCGCTTGGCCTTCTTCGGCACGTTGATCAAGGCCGACGGCATCAGATCGCCTCCTCGGTGCAGGCGGCGAGCGTCACCACGACGTCTGCGGTCGCCGACCAGAACGTGTCGTCGGAGAGCCGCGCGATCGCGGTGACCTTCTGGCTGTCGGCGAGGCGGATGCGGGTCGAGACCTGGGCGCGCCCGGCGCGCGGCCCGAGATAGAAATTGCCGATGTTCGGCTGCGGGTTCTTCTCGTTGAAGACATGGATGCTCTTCACATACTCGTCCGCCGTCATCGGGCTCGTGACGCTGACCGTCATCGGCACGGTGTTGCCGTTTTCGACCAGCGGCGGAATGTCGAGCTTGACCTTGCCGGTGCGCACATTGGCTTCGCCGACGACGTTGCGGATCGCAGCCGACAGCATCGCCGGCGTCGCGTCGACCGGGCGCACGATCACCAGCGCCGCGGCTCCGCCAGTGAGGCCGAAAAACGTTCGCCGGGTGTGTTCCGAATTCGCCATGCTTGGTCCTAGTTCTTCAGCGTCATCAGATAGGCCACGACATCCTCGATCTGCTCCGCCGACAGGATCGGCTTGCCGCGCCATGAGGCGCCGACGCGCGTGAGTCCATCGACGCGATAATAGGACGGCATGATCGTCGCCGCATTGAGATGCGCCGCATCGACCAGCCGGAGTCGCAATTGCCCTTCCGACCAGCGGCCGCCGCTTCCGGACAGGTTCGGCGCGAGGTCGCCCTGGAACGCCTGCTCGGGGAATGGGCCGCTGTGGCAGAGGATGCAAGTGCTGGAACGCTCGACCACGAGCGCACGGCCGTGGGTCGCGTCGCCCTTGGTTCCCGTCAGCGAAGCTGAAATCGCATCGCCGACCACAGTGTAGGGCTGCAATTCCTCAGCTCCTGCGGGCGCGCAAGCTGCGAACGCAATCGCTGCAAGCGATACGATGAGGGAGCGCCTAGCCAAAGGCATCTCCCGTGATGGTCTTGAACCACTCGACCGCCTGATCGGCCTCGCGTTGGCGTATCTCGCGTGGCGCGTCGACCGGACTCGTGGTCACCTCGGCCTCGGCATACTGATCTTCCTTCGGCTGATAGATGCCCTTCAACGAGAACGCGTAGCCCGGAGCGACTGTGTTGTAGCAGGCGCCGTCGAGCCGCGGCGTCTCCGGTGCCTTGCCCGCGAGCGCGTTGACGATCGCCGCCGCGCAGGCCCGGCCCTGCGCCGCCGCGGCGGAGGCCGATTTCGGGATGCCGCCGGCGATCGCGGCATCGCCGATGACGTGGACATTGGGCACAAGCTTGGAGGCAAAGCTGACCGGATCAATCGGGCACCAGCCGGTGTGGTCGGCGGCGCCCGCGATCTCGGCGATGCGACCGGCGCGTTGTGGCGGGATCACATTGGCGACTGCGGCGGTGTAATTGCCGAAGTCGGTGACGATCTCGTTGGTCGCCGGATCGACCGACGTCACCCGTCCGCCTTGCGACAGCGCGATGCGCTCGATCATGCCGGGATAGAGCTCTGCCCAGGCCTTCTCGAACAGCTTCTGCTGCGAGTAATTGTCCTTGGCGTCGAGCAGCAGGATCTTCGACTTCGGCTTGTTCGCCTTCAGGTAATGCGCGATCAGGCTGGCGCGCTCGTAAGGCGCGGGCGGACAGCGCAGCGGCGCGGCCGGCACCGCGATCACGACGAGGCCACCGTCGTCCATGGCCTCGAGCTGCCTGCGCAGCAGCATGGTCTGCTCGCCGGCCTTCCAGGCGTGCGGCATCTTCTCGGCGGCGGGCTCGTCATAGCCGGGCAGGGCGCCGAAATGCATGTCGATCCCGGGGGCCAGCACCAGCCGGTCATAGGACAGCGTCGTGCCGTCGGCGAGCGTGATGCTGCGCGCCTGGGCGTCGACCTTGCTGGCCGCCTGCGCGACGATCGTGATGCCGTCGGCCGCAACCTTGTCGTAGCTGAATTGCTGCACCGAAAGCTCGCGCAGGCCGGCGATCACCTCATTGCTGAACGGGCCGGCGGTGAAGGTCTTGTTCGGCTCGATCAGCGTGACCTGAAGTTTTGCGTCGAGCCGCCGCAGCGCCCGCGCACAGGCCGCGCCGCCGAAGCCGCCGCCGATCACCGCGATGCGCGCTGTGCCTTGCGCCGGCGCCGGACACGCCAGTGCGGCCGCTGCGACGGCAACAGCGCCACGGACCACATCCCTGCGCGTCTGATGACGCGTGACGGCCATGCAGGACAATCCGAAAAAAGGAAGCGGCGGCCGCTCGGACCGCCGCTTCGGGTTTGCTCAGGCGAAGGAGATGTTCTGGTTGCGCAGCGGGAAAGAGCGGATGCGCTTTCCTGTTGCGGCGAAATAGGCGTTGAGCACCGCCGGCGCCGCAACGCCGATGGTCGGCTCGCCGACGCCGCCCCAGAACCCGCCGCTCGGCACCATCACGGCTTCCACCTTCGGCATTTCGTTGATGCGCATCGAGTTGTAGGTGTCGAAATTGGTCTGCTCGATGCGGCCGTCCTTCACGGTGCAGCCGCCGTAGAACAGCGCGCTGAGGCCGTAGACGAAGGAGCCCGCGATCTGCCGCTCCACCTGCGCCGGATTGACGACATAGCCGGGATCGGTGGAGGCGACGATGCGATGCACCTTGATCTTGCTGCCGTCGGTCACCGAGATCTCGGCGGCGCCGGCAACATAGCTGCCATAGCCCATCACCTGCGCGATGCCGCGATAGATGCCCTTCGGCGCCGACGTATCCCAGCCGATCTTCTCGGCGACCGCATTGAGCACGGCGAGATGCTTGGGATTCTTGCCCATCAGCTTGCGGCGGAATTCGAGCGGGTCCTGGCCGGCGGCCTGGGCGAGCTCGTCCATGAAGCATTCCATGTAGATCGCGTTGTGATTGACGTTGACGCCGCGCCAGAATCCTGGCGGGACGTGCGGGTTGCGCATCGAATGCTCGACCAGCAGGTTCGGCACCGAATAGCCGATCGCTGCCTCGCCGGATTGTGCGACGCCCTGGAACGCGGCGGGGTCCATGCCGTTCTGCAGCGCTTCGGGACGCACCGAGAACAGGATGGATTGGCCGGACAACCGGTAGTGCAGCGCGACCAGGTTGTTGTCGGCATCGAACGCGCCGGTCAGCTTGCACTGCGTGACCGGGTGATATTTGCCGTGCTGCATGTCCTCTTCGCGCGACCATAGCAGCTTGACCGGCGTGCCCGGCATCTGCTTGGCGATCGCCACCGCCTGCCGGACATAATCGGTCATGCCGCGCCGGCCGAAGCCGCCGCCGAGCATCAGCTTGTGCACGTCGACCTTCTCGGCCGGCAGGCCGGAAGCCTCCAGCGCTGCCGCGAACGCCGCTTCGCCATTCTGCGTGCCGCACCACACCTCGCATTTATCAGGTGTGTAGAGCACGGTGGCGTTCATCGGCTCCATCGTGGCGTGGTTCTGGTAGGGATAGCTGTAGACCGCTTCCACCTTCTTGGCCGCGCTTGCGATCGCCGCCTTTGCGTTGCCGTTCTGGTTGCCGACATAGGCCGGCTGCTCATCGTCGAGACCCTCGGCAAGCCACTTCGCGATCGTCTCGCTGGAGACTCTTGCGTTGTCGCCTTCGTCCCAGACGATCGGCAGCGCATCCAGCGCGGTCTTGGCGTGCCACCAGGTGTCGGCGACGACGGCAACCGCGCTGTCGCCGACCGGCACCACCTTCTTGACGCCCTTCATGCCTGATATCTTGGCTTCGTCAAAGCTCTTCACCTTGCCGCCGAACACCGGGCAGTCCTTGATCGCCGCGTTCAGCATGCCCGGCAGCTTGACGTCGATGCCGTAGATCATCTTGCCGGTGGTTTTGTCGACGGTGTCGAGCCGCTTCAGGCCCTTGCCGGCGATGGTCCAGTCCTTCGGGTCCTTCAGCTTGACGTCGGCCGGCGGCTCGAGCTTGGCGGCGGCTTCCGCGACCTTGCCGTAGGTCGTGGTCTTGCCCGATGCCGCGTGGGTGATCACCCCGTTGGAGACCTTGCACTCCGCGGCCGGTACCTTCCACTCGTTGGCGGCGGCCTGGATCAACATCACGCGCGCGGTGGCGCCGCCCTTGCGGACATAGTCCTGCGAGGTGCGGATGCCGCGGCTGCCGCCGGTGGAGAAATCGCCCCAGGCGCGCTTGCGGGCGACGCTCTGGCCGGGTGTCGGATATTCGGTCGTGACCTTCGACCAGTCGCATTCCAGCTCCTCGGCGACGAGCTGGGCGAGGCCGGTCAGCGTGCCCTGGCCCATCTCGGAGCGGGCGATGCGAATCACCACGGTGTCGTCGGGCCGGATCACGACCCAGGCATTCACTTCAGGCGCGCCGTCGGCTGCGCGCACCACGGAGGGGCCGCCGAACGGCAGATCGAGTCCGAGCGCGAGGCCGGCGCCGGCGGTTGCCGTGCCGATCACGAAGGCGCGGCGGTTGAGTTTCGGCATGACGTGCTGGTTCATCGATGCCTCCTCACGCGTTCGCGGCAGCATGGATCGCTTCGCGCACCTGCTGGAAGGTGCCGCAGCGGCAGATATTGGTGATGGCGTCGTTGATGTCGTCGTCTGATGGCTTCGGGTTTTCCTTCAGCAGCGCCGCGACGGCCATGATCATGCCGCTCTGGCAATAGCCGCATTGCGGCACGTCGCTTGCGATCCAGGCGAGCTGCACCTTGTGCATCACGCCGCCCGCCGCGAGGCCCTCGATCGTGGTGATGTCCTTGCCGGCCACTTCACCGACCGTGACGCCGCAGGAGCGCATCGCGACGCCGTCGACATGCACCGTGCAGGCGCCGCATTGTGCAATGCCGCAGCCGTATTTGGTCCCCGTCAATCCGACATTCTCTCGAATCGCCCACAGCAGTGGCGTGTCGTCCTCGACGTCTACATTGATTGTCTTGCCGTTGATTTTGAGGTTTGCCATCGCTTTCCCCTGAATGGTCCGATCCTCCGATCGGACTTCGGGGCGATGTTGGCCTCGAAACTGGAACGGTTCAAATCAAGAATATGCGCTTGCAGCGCGGAAGAAAGTTGATGCCGCGGTGTATGGTCGCGCCCCTGCGCGCGTTACATGCCTGTTATGTCTTTTGCGGTGAGGCGACGGCCAAACGCAGGAAGCTCATCACGCTGCCGAGCGCGGCAAATCCAGCACCCAACGCCAGCGCCACGGTGGCACCCTCGCGATCGGCGAGTGCAAAACAGAGCGCGGCGAGTGCGGCGCCGGTGGTCTGCCCGATCAGCCGCGCGGTCGCAACGATGCCGCTGGCGCTGCCGCTGCGATGCGACGGCGCGCTCGACATGATCGCCTTCATGTTGGGGGTCTGGAAGAAGCCGAAACCGATGCCGCAGATCATCGTGCGCCAGACGATGTTGGCAACGCTGGGCTCCGGCGGCAGGGTCGCCAACAGCACCATGCCAAGCCCGAGCAACAGCATGCCGATGCCGCCGAGGATGCCGGCCGGATAGCGGTCCGACAGCCGGCCGCCGATCGGCGCCATGAAGGCGACCACCAGCGGCCAGGGCGTCATGAAGAAGCCGGTCTCGACCTGCGAGCGGTGCAGTATGTCCTCGAAGTAGAACGGCAGCGACACGAAGGCGAGGCCCTGCACAGCGAATGAGCAGACCGCGGTCGCCGCCGACAGCGCAAAGATCGGCCGCCGGAACAGGTCGATCGGCAGCATCGGCGCCGGATGATCGGCATGCCGCCGGGTCAGGATCCAGCCGAACACCAACGCGCCGACGAGCTCGGTGATAACAAGCGCAGGCGTTGCCTTGTGGGCGGCGCTGCCGATGCCGATGATGAAGAGTCCGAGGCAGGCGCAGGCCAGCGCGGCGCCGAGAAAGTCGAAGCTGTGCTTGGCGCGCGGCGTCGTCGGCAGCGTCTTCAGGCCGATCAGCAATGCGACGATGCCGAACGGAAGGTTGACGGCGAACAGCCAGGGCCAGGTCCCGAGCGCGAGGATTCCGGAGGCGATGGTCGGCCCCAATGTAAAAGCTGTCGCGACCACCAGCGCATTGTGGCCGAAGCCGCGGCCGTGCATTCGGCTCGGATACACGAAGCGCACCAGCGCGGTGTTGACGCTCATCAGGCCGCTGGCGCCGAGCCCCTGCAAGGTGCGCGCGACCAGGAGGCTCGGCAGCGACCATGCCAGCGCACAGCCGAGTGACGCCAATGTGAACAGCAGGAGACCGCCGAGATAGATCCGCTGATGGCCGACGATTTCGCCGAGCGCGCCGAGCGGCAGCAACGTAGCGACCAGGGCGATCTGATAGACGTTGACGACCCAGACCACTTCCGCAGGGCTGACATGCAGATCGTTCGCGATCGCGGGCAGCGCGATGTTGGCGATCGCGGTGTCGAGCGAGGCCATTGCCAGCGCCGTGAAGATCGCGGCCACCGCCCAGCGGCGGCGTTCCCAAGGCAATCCATCGGTGATCGGCGCGGCTGCCGCGCCGGTGATCGGAGTCTTCTCGAGCATGCCTGACAATGTCTCCGGGATCGCCATGTACTACGCCGGCACCGCGTTCCCCAGCCGCGCCATTGCATGATGCGTATGCGAAGCGGCCTTGCCGGGGCGCGGCTGGTTGCGGGGAGGGCCGGCGTAGTGGCGCAACAAGTTCAGCGTCGTCCCGGCGAAGGCCGGGACCCATAACCACCGATACTGCTTGTCGCCCAACACCGGTACAACAAGTCCCGCTCGCGACGTCCGCCGCGGCGTATGGGTCGCGGCCTTCGCCGGGACGACGCCCGAGGGGAGCCGTGGGGTCGTTCCCGCAAGGGCAAGGGCGGGCGATCCAGTACGCCGCGGCCTCTCGGTTCAAGCGCAAACGTCTCTGGAATACTGGATCGCCCGGTCGAGCCGGACGATGAAACCATAAGGCGTTTGACAGTTGAATCAGAATCTACTGCAACGCCATTCCCGACGTCTTGACGACGGTGGTGAGCTTCTGCCGATCGGCCTTCATCAGCGCGGCGAGCTCGTCGAGCGACATCGGCTTGCCCGGAATGTTCGCAATCGAGAGTTGCCGCTGCACGTCGGGATTCTGCAACGCCTTGTTGATCGCCGCATTGATCTTCGCCAGCAGCGGTGCCGGCGTCGCGGCCGGCACGTAGATGCCGTACCAGGGAACGTAGGCCGCTTCCGTGAAGCCGGCTTCCGCAATCGTCGGGACGTCCGGTAGGTCGGGGACGCGCTTGTCGGTGAACACCGCGAGCGGCTTGACGCTGCCGGCCTTGATGTGCGGCAGCGCGAGTTCGAGCGAGACGATCTCGAAATGCATCAGGTTGGTCATCAGGTCGATCAGCGCCTGCGGCTGGCCCTTGTAGCCGACATTGGTCAGCTTGATGCCGGCGACCTGAAACAGTTTTTGCGCGCTGAGGTCGATCGAGGATCCGGTGCCGGGATTGCCGAAGTTGAATTCTCCGGGCTGCTTGCGGGCGAGCTCGACGAACTCGCCGATGCTCTTCACCGGCATCGACGGATGCACCAACGCCACGCTCTGATTCCAGACGGCAAGGCCGACGCACGTGAAATCCTTGGCCGCGTTCCAGCCGGCATCCTTGTAGAGATCGGGGTTGACCAGCAGCGCGGGACCGGTGACGAGCCAAGTGTAGCCGTCGGGCTCGCTGCGCGCGACCGCAGCGGTGCCGATATTGCTGTTGCCGCCGGGGCGTGCCTCCACCACGACGGTCTGCTTCCAGTCGCGGCCGACCTGCTCCGTCACCGCGCGCGCGACGATATCGACGATGCCGCCGGCTGGGTAGGGCACGATGATGTGGATCGGCCGGCTCGGATAACTGTCCTGCGCCCGCACGCCGATGCTGCCGCTCAGCGCCGTGATGACGCCCACGAGCAAGGCGATCGCGGTCGTGATGCCACGCATGTCTCCCTCCCCAGATCTGCCGCATCGTTCGTTGCGATGCGTGTTCTAGTAATTCGTCACCAGCGAGCGGATGCTGCGGGCGAGCCCGAGGATGCGCGGCCCGCATTCGCGCTCGATCTGCTCGGCGCTGAAGCGGAACGAGGGGATGCCGCAATTGACCGACAGGCATTCGCCGGCGGGCGTGCGATACAATGGCGCGGCGACGCCAAAGATCTCGCGCCGCCATTCGCCGAGCGAGACCGCAAAGCCCCGCTCGTTGCAGAGCTCGACGTCCGGCAGCGTGCGCCGTTCGACATAGTCGAGCTCCTCGGGGCGTTCGGCCTTGACGCGCGCGACATAGGCGTCGCGTTCGTCCGTCGTGAACAGCGACAGCAGCGCGCGCCCGACCGCGGTTGGCGCCAGCGAGGAGACGAAGCCGACATCAGGCACGTGCGGCACCGCGTCCGTCGTGCGCAGCGTCTCGACATAGATGAAGTCGAGCCCGAACGGCATCGCGATCGACACCGTGCCGCCGGTGTAGGCGGCGAAGTCGCGCATCAGGGGGCGCGCGAGCTGGCGGACCTTGAGCGACGACAGCACCGGATAGGCGGCGGCGAGCACGCCGAGCCCGAGCACGAAGCGGCCCTTGGCGTCGCGCCTGAGATAGCCGAGCTGCTCCAGCGTGTAGGTCAGGCGCGAGACGGTCGGCCGCGACAGGCCGGTGTGCTCGGCAAGCTCCGCATTTGAGAGCGGACCTGCGTGGTTGCGGAAGGCGGCCAACAGGTCGAGCCCATGCGCCAGGGTGGTCGCAAAGGACGGATCGGTCTGGGGTTCGAGCGAGGACAATGCCGCCATACGAAATAATGGTCCTAGAGAGACGGAAATGTCAATATACCGAAATGAATTTGCAAATCGTTTCGATATGGGCTTATGTCTCGCCCAAAGCTGGGAGGCGGCATGGATTTCGGTCTGTCCGAGCGATCGGAGCGTTGGCGGCGCGATCTGCTGGCCTTCTTCGAACAAGAGGTGCTGCCGCGCCATCGCGCCTGGCTCGACCACGTCCGTACGCAGAGCGACACGCCGTTCTTCATGGCCGAGCTGCAGCAGAAGGCGCGCGCGGCGGGCCTGTGGAATCTCGGCCTGCCTGAACTTGCTGACGATGAGCCGGGCACACGGCTTTCCAATCTCGACTATGCGCCGCTGGCGGAGATCATGGGGCGGCTGTTCTGGGCGCCGGAGGTGTTCAACTGCCAGGCGCCCGATGTGCCGAACATGATCGCGTTGCAGAATTGCGCGACGCCGGAACAGAAGAAGCGCTGGCTGACGCCGCTGCTCAACGCCGAGACGCGCTCCGCCTTCGGTATGACCGAGCCCGATGTGGCCTCGTCCGATGCCACCAACATCGCGACAGGGATGGTGCGCGACGGCGACCACTACGTCATCAACGGCCGCAAATGGTTCATCACCGGCGCCGCGCATCCGCGCTGCAGCTTCCTGATCGTGATGGGGGTGACGGATGCCGGCGCCGAGCGCACCAGCCGGCATTCCTGCATCATCGTGCCGATGGATGCGCCCGGCGTGCGGCTGGTGCGGCGGCTGCGCTGGATGGGCTGCGAGGATCATGTCGCGCCGATCGGCGAGCTCGTGTTCGAGAATGTGCGGGTGCCCGCGGAGAATCTGCTCGGCGCCGAGGGCGAGGGGTTCAAGGTCGCGCAGGTTCGGCTCGGGCCGGCGCGCATCCACCACTGCATGCGCTCGATCGGGCTCTGCGAGCTGCTGATCAAGTTGATGATGGCGCGGGCCGCTGAGCGCAGCGCGTTCGGCCGCACCGTGATCCAGTACGACACCGTGCAGCGCTGGATCGCCGAGGCCCGCGTCGAGCTGGAGCAGGCACGGCTGCTCGCCTATCGCTGCGCCTGGCGGCTCGATCAAGCCGGCCATCACGGCGCCTGGCGTGACGTCTCGCTGATCAAGGTCGCGGTGCCGGCGATGCTGCAGAAGATCGCCGACCGCGCCATGCAGGTGTTCGGCGCGATGGGCGGCTCCGACGACACGCCGATCCATCAGGCGCTGGCGTGGGGACGGCTGCTCCGGATCGGCGACGGGCCCGACGAGGTGCATCTGCGGCAGATCTTCCGGATGGAGCCGATGCCGGACTGGTCGATCGCCAACTCGCCCTATCTTGCTGCACATCCCGCCTGAGCGGCGCTAAAGTATCCACCGAAATTCCCTGAACGAGGCGCCTTCCGATGACGATGACCGAGCAAGCCCGAGACGCAAAGCCCGCCGCGATCGACAAGGAGCGGCTGCGCCTGAAATATCGGGAGGAGCGCAACAAGCGGCTGCGTCCCGACGGCAACGACCAGTATCTCCAGATCAAGGGCCAGCTCGCGCATTATCTCGAGGATCCCTACACGCCGGTCGTCGAGCGCGCGCCGAAGACCGATCATGTCACCTTCGCCTTCATCGGCGGCGGCTTTGCCGGGCTCGCCACGGCGGCGCGGCTGACCGAGGCCGGCGTCAAGGATGTCCGCATCGTCGAGAAGGGCGGCGATTTCGGCGGCACCTGGTACTGGAACAGATATCCCGGCGCGCAATGCGACACGGCGTCGATGGTCTACATGCCGCTGCTCGAAGAGACCGGCCACATGCCGTCGGAGAAATACGCGCATGCGCCGGAGATCCTGGCGCACTGCCAGCGGATCGGCCGGCAGTTCGGTCTCTACGACAATGCGCTGTTTCACACCGAGGTGACGAGCCTCGACTGGGAAGCGGCGCAGTCGCGCTGGATCATCCGCACGACGCGGGGCGATGCCTTCACCGCGCAGTATGTCGGCATCGGCACCGGCCCGCTGCACGTGCCGAAGCTGCCCGGCATTCCCGGCATCGAGCGCTTCAAGGGCCACTCGTTCCACACCAGCCGCTGGGATTACGACTACACCGGCGGCGATCCCAACGGCGCGCCGATGGAGAAGCTAGCCGACAAGCGCGTCGGCATCATCGGCACCGGCGCGACGTCGGTGCAGTGCATTCCGCACCTCGCGCGCGCCTGCAAGGAGCTCTACGTGTTCCAGCGCACGCCGTCGTCGGTCGACGTGCGCGGCAACGGGCCGATCGATCCCGACTGGTTTGCCGACATCGCAACGCCGGGCTGGCAACAGCGCTGGCTGGAGAATTTCACCGCCAACCAGGCCGGCGGATCGGCCGAGGAAGATCTGGTGCAGGACGGCTGGACCGACCTGTCGAAGCGGATCCGCGCCAAGATCATGCTGCTGCCGCGCGAGCAGCGCAGCGTGGAAAACATGCGGGCGGCGTTCGAGGATTCCGACTTCGAGAAGATGGAGGAGATCCGCAACCGGGTCGACACCATCGTGCGTGATGCCGGCACGGCGAAAAACCTCAAGGCCTGGTATGGCCAGCTCTGCAAGCGGCCGTGTTTCCACGACGCCTATCTGCAGGCGTTCAACACGCCCGGCACCCATCTGGTCGATACCGACGGCAAGGGCGTCGAGGAGATCACCGAGAACGGGATCGTGGTCGCGGGCAAGGAATACAAGCTCGATTGCATCATCTACGCGTCCGGCTTCGAGGTCGGCACCGAGTATAAGCGGCGGGCGGGCTTCGACGCGACGGGCCAGGACGGTATCAAACTGTCGGAGTATTGGGCCGAGGGCATGCGCACCAAGCACGGCATCCATGTGCATGGCTTTCCGAACCTGTTCTTCGTGCAGCCGACGCAGGGCGCCAATTTGATCTCCAACGTGCCGCATAATCTGACTGAAGCGGCGCGCACCATCGCCCTGATGGTCGGACACGCGCAGGCCAATGGCTTCAAGGAAATCGAAGTCAGCAGGGAAGCCGAGAACCGCTGGGTCGAGCTGCTGCTGACCGCGGTCGGCCGGATGATCGGCGGCCCCGATTGCACGCCGGGCTATTACAACAATGAGGGACGTGAGCCCGGGCCCGCGGCCAAGCTCAATGTCGGCTACCCGGCGGGCGCGCTCGCCTACTTCAAATATATCGACGAGTGGCGCCGCAGCGGCCAGTTCGAAGGCGTGCAATTCCGCTGAGCGGTGCGTGATCGGGACTGATTTCTGCCCAACGAAGGAGTGCCTGAGTATGACCCAGACAACCGCAGGTGAGACGTCGCACGAAGCTCCGAAGGCGGCATCGGCGCCGGTCATCGCGCAGCACGAGGCGGCGCTGAAGGCGCTGCCGTTCTCCGATACGCGTGACTTCGACGACGCGGCGCGCGGCTTTCTCGGCACCATCGAGAACGCCCGCATCACCTCGGCCCAGGGCCGGGTGGTCTGGAGCCTCGAGCCCTACGGCTTCCTCTCCGAGGAGAAGGCGCCTGCGACCGTCGATCCGAGCCTGTGGCGGCAGTCGCGGCTCAACATGCATCACGGCCTGTTCGAAGTGGTGCCGGGCGTCTACCAGGTGCGCGGCCTCGACATCGCCAACATGACGCTGATCGAGGGCGACAAGGGCGTGATCGTGGTCGACACCCTGACCTCGATTGAGGGCGCGCGTGCTGCGATGGAGCTGTACTTCCAGCATCGCGGCAAGCGGCCGGTCGCCGCCGTGATCTTCAGTCATACCCACACCGACCATTGGGGCGGCGCGCGCGGCGTGCTCGATGACGCCATGCTGGCGGCGGGCGTGCCGATCATCGCGCCGAACTTCTTCATGGAGCACGCAGTCTCCGAGAACATCATTGCCGGGCCGGCGATGCTGCGCCGCGCGCAATACCAGTTCGGGCCGTTCCTCGCCAAAGGCGTGCGCGGCCATGTCGATTGCGGCCTCGGCAAGACGATGGCGGCGGGCGGTGTGGCGCTGCTGCGGCCGACCGATCTGATCATCGCGACCGGCGACAAGCGTGTGATCGACGGCGTCGAGTTCGAATTCCAGATGGCGCCGAACAGCGAAGCGCCGGCGGAGATGCATTTCTTCCTCCCGCGCTACAAGCTCCTGAACCTCGCGGAGAACTGCACGCACAATTTCCACAATCTGCTGCCGTTCCGCGGCGCCGATGTGCGCGACGCGCTGGCCTGGTCGAAATATCTCGGCGAAGCGTTGCAGATGTGGGGCGGCAAGGCCGAGGCGATGTGCGGCCAGCATCACTGGCCGGTGTGGGGGCGCGAGCGGATCGACACCATGATCCGCGAGCAGCGCGACCTTTACAAATACGCGCATGACCAGACCATCCGGCTGATGAACCACGGCCTCAACGCGGCCGAGATCGCCGAGACGATCCGCCTGCCGCAGAGCCTCGAAGGCGCCTGGCACGGCCGCGGCTATTACGGCCATATCCGGCACAATGTGAAGGCGATCTACCAGAAGTATCTCGGCTGGTACGATGCTAATCCGGTCAACCTAGATCCGTTGCCGCCAGTCGAGGCCGGCAGGAAATATGTCGAGTATATGGGCGGCGCCGATGCGATCCTGAAACGCGCCGCGGCGGATTTCGCCAAGGGTGAATTCCGCTTCGTGGCGCAGGCCGTCAGCCATCTGGTGTTCGCCGAGCCCGACAACCAGGCGGCCCGCGCATTGCTGGCCGACACGTTCGAGCAGCTCGGCTATGCCGCCGAGAGCTCGACCTGGCGCAACGCCTATCTGTTCGGCGCCCAGGAGCTGCGGCAGGGCATGCCGAAGACGCCGCCGCGCTCGCCGATGCCGCGCGAGACGCTGGCTGCGCTGCGCACCGGGCAGCTCTGGGACGTGCTCGGCATCCGCCTCAACGGCCCCAAGGCCGAAGGCAAGCACATCGTGCTGAACTGGAGCTTTACCGACACGGGCGAGACCTTCGTGCTCAATCTCGAGAACTCGGCGCTGACTTACATCGAGGGCGCGCGGGCCGCCGATGCGCACGCCAGCTTCACGCTGGCGCGGAGCGTGCTGGACGAGGTCATCGCCAAGCTGACCACGTTCCCGGAAGCCGTCGCCGCCGGCAAGGTCAAGGTATCAGGCGAGCCGCTGCGGCTCGGTGAGTTGATGATGCTGATGGACGAATTCCCGCGGATGTTCGAGATCGTCGAGCCGAAGCGAACGGTGGTGAGGTAGAGCCGTATGTGCCGAACGTTGACCGTCACCCTGAGGAGCGCGCTCTTGCGCGCGTCTCGAAGGGTCGACGGCCACCGGTCGGGCCGTGCATCCTTCGAGACGCGCTTCGCGCTCCTCAGGATGACGGGTTGGCAGACGAGGTCTCAAATCCCGAGATACGCCGCCTGCACCTGCTTGTTGTTGGCGAGCTCGGCGCTGGTGCCCTGCATGATCACGTTGCCACTTTCCAGCACGTAAGCGCGCTGCACCAGTGACAGCGCTCGGCTGACATTCTGCTCGACCAGCAGGATCGCGGTGCCCATCTTGTGGATCTCGCCGATCTTCTCGAAGGTCACGTCGGTCATCACGGGCGCGAGGCCCAGCGAAGGCTCGTCCAGCATCAAGAGCCGCGGCTTCAGCATCAGGCCGCGGCCGACCGCGACCATCTGCTGTTCGCCGCCGCTCATGGTGCCGGCAAGCTGCTTCCTGCGGTCGGCGAGCCGCGGGAAGATGCTGTAGACCAGCTGCATCGTGCGCGCACGATCCGCCTTGGCTTTCGGCGTATAGGCGCCGATCTCGAGATTCTCCTGCACCGTCATGTCCGGAAATACCTGGCGGCCTTCGGGGACATGCGCGATGCCGAGCTCGGGGATCCGGTAGGGCGGAAGCGTCGCGAGGTCGACGCCGTCGAAGTTGACCTTGCCTCCGAACAGTTTGACGAGGCCGGAGACCGCGCGCAGCGTCGTGCTCTTGCCGGCGCCGTTGGCGCCTAGCAGGCCGACGGCTTCGCCCTCGCCAATCGAGATGCTGACATCGGTGATGGCAGGGACCGAGCCGTAGCTGGCGCTGACGCGGGAGAGCTCAAGCATAGCCGTCTCCCTGCGCCGATGGATGCACATAGGAGCCCAGATAGGCGCGGATCACTTCCGGATTCTCCACGATCTCCTTGGGCGCGCCCTCGGCGATCTTCTGGCCGTGATCGAGCACCACGATGTGGCGCGCCACCGCCATGATCGCGCGCATCACGTGCTCGACGATCACGATGGTCAGGCCGCTGGCGGAAAGCTTCTTCACCAGCGCCACCGCCTGGTCGATCTCGGCCGGATTGAGCCCGGCCATCACCTCGTCGAGCAGCAGGATCCTCGGCTGCGTCGCCAGTGCGCGGGCCATCTCGAGGCGCCGCTGGTCGATGGTGGTGAGGTCGCGGGCACGCGTCTGCTCCTTGGCGCCGAGGCCGACGAACTCGATCGCTTCGCGTGCCTTGGTGCGGGCCGCGGCAATGTGACGGTCGCGCAGGAAGGCACCGGTCATCACATTGGCGAGCACCGTCATGGCGCCGAACGGCTTGGCCACCTGGAAGGTGCGGGCCATGCCGAGCGCGCAGACATCGTGCGGCTTGAGACCCACGACCTCATGACCGAAGGCGAGCACCGAGCCGGAGTCCGGCCGGTGAAATCCGGTGATCAAATGAAAGCTCGTGGTCTTGCCGGCGCCGTTCGGCCCGATCAGCGCGACCGTCTCGTTCTCCTGCACGGTGAAGCTGACATCCTGCACGGCGCGCAGACCGCCGAAGCGCTTGCTGAGACCCTTGATGACCAGTGCTTCTGCCATCGGGGCGACCTCAGGCGCGCGCCGGCTTGCGCCGGAGGGTGCGATGATAGACGTCGGTCGCGAACCCGATCAGCCCGGTCGGCCGCCACAGGATCACTGCCATCAGGATCAGGCTGTAGACCGTGAGCTGGATGCCGCCCACCGAGCTGCCGAGCCAGCTCTGCAGCAGCGCTGAGGTGGTCTCCAGCAGCACGGTGCCGATCACCGGACCCCACAGCGTGCCGATGCCGCCGACGATCGACACCAGCGCCGCCTCGATCGAGACGTTGAAGCTGAACGCAGTGGCGGGATCGATGAAGTAGATGTATTGCGTGTAGAAGGTGCCCGCGAGCGCGGTCAGGAACGCGCTGATCATGTAGATGTCGCGCTTGATCTTCGGCGCGTTGACGCCGACCGCCTCGGCGGCATCTTCATCCTCGCCGATGGCGACGAGGTAGTAGCCCATCCAGGACTTTTCGATCCTGTGGGTAATCCATAGCCCGACCGCGAGCAGTCCGAGCACGACGTAGTAATACGACGACTTCTCCTCGAACTGCATCATCAGCGGCGCGCTGCCGAGATTCGGGATCGTGGTGCCTTCGGCGCCCCAGGCGAAATCGCGGAATTTCAGGAAGATCAGCATCAGCACCTGGGCGGTCGCGATCGTCGCGATGGTGAAATAGGGACCGCGCAGGCGGAAGCAGAGCCAGCCGATCGGCAGGCTCGCCAGCATTGCCACCACGCCGCCGGCGACCATCCCGATCCAGGGCGAGATGCCGTAGTTCACCTGCATGATGGTCGAGGTGTAGGCGCCGAGCCCGAAATAGGCGGCGTGCCCGAGCGACAGTTGCTTGGCATAGCCGCCCATCAGATTCCAGGCGACGCCGATGAATGAGAACAACAGGATGCGGATGAAGATGTCGATCGCGAACGACGAGGTGACGAGCTGCGGCAGAGCGAGCATGACGGCCGCCCCGATCACGAGCCACAGCCATTTCATTTTGACTGAGATCTGCATCAGCGGCCCCTCCTGGCGCCGAGGCCGCTCGGCCTGAAGGCGAGCGTCAGCAGCAGCAGCCCGAACACCACGATCAGGCCGGAATCGGCGCCGACGAACTGGATGCCGAGCGATTCCGCGATGCCCATCATGAGGCTCGCGACCAGCGCGCCGACCACGTTGCCGAGCGTGCCCATCACGACGGCGACGAACGCCATCAGCACGAACACCTGGCCGACGAACGGATAGGCCGAATAGAACGGCATCAAGAGCGAGCCGGCGGCGCCGGCGAGCGCCAGCGCGGTGCCGAACGCCACCGCGAACACGCGGTTCGGATTGATCCCCATCAGCATCGCGACGTCGCGGTTCTGCGACGCCGCGCGCATGGCGCGGCCGAGATCGGTGGTGTGCAGGAATACCCAGAGCAGGCCGCTCAGCGCCATCGCAACCGCGAAGGCGATCAGCTTGGCCACCGGGATGTACAGTCCTCCAATGTGCCAGGCTTCATCCGAATAAGAGGTATGGACGGTGCGGTAGTTGGCGCTGAACAGCATCAGCGAGAGATTGAGCAGCAAGAGCGACAGCGCGAAGGTCAGGAAGATCTGCGGCATGTCGTTCGGCCCGAGCACCCTGCGGATCAGGAAATGCTGGATCAGGACGCCGGC
Source organism: Bradyrhizobium sp. CER78 (assembly GCF_029846235.1). Classification (GTDB taxonomy): domain Bacteria; phylum Pseudomonadota; class Alphaproteobacteria; order Rhizobiales; family Xanthobacteraceae; genus Bradyrhizobium. The sequence continues at coordinate 40,076 of NZ_JARVWP010000019.1, read as the reverse complement.
GAGGAACAGCACCGGCATCGAGACAACAAGCGAGACCAGCGGATCGATGCCGAACTGGGTGGCGAGGAAGAACGAGATATACATCCCGATCATCACGAACTCGCCCTGGGCGAAATTGACGATCTTGACCACGCCGAAGATCAGCGTGACGCCGATGCTGACGAGCGCGTAGATGCCGCCGATGAGCAGGCCGTTGATCACGGCCTGGGCCAGTGTCTCCCACATGCGATGCGACCGCGGTTCAGATCTTCATCAGCGGGGCGCGGGCGTCTTCCTTGGGGAAGATACTGGCGAGGTCGGCATTCTGCCACTGCACGCCGACCGGACGGCCATAGACGTTCTTGCCGTCCGGGCCGAACTTCACCTTGCCGCCCGGCGCCATCGCAGCAAAGCCGGAGGAGACGTCGAGCGTCGAGAGCGCTTCGCGCACCTTCTTCGGATCGGCAGAGGCGGCGCGCTCCAGCGCATCGGCCAGCATGAAGGTCTGCGCGACCAGGCCGCCGGCATATTCGAATGCGAATTCGCCGGTGCGCTTCTTGAATTCGGCGTTGACCTTCTGCGCATCCTCGTTGACGTCGTGGTTCCAGTGCGCGACGCCCTGCAGGCCTTCGGCCGCCTTGCCGACATTCTTGTAGAAGTCCGGCATCACGAAACCGCCCGAGCCGCCATTGATCGCAATGTCGAGCCCGACCTGCTTCACGGTGCGCACGATCAGGATGAGGTCGTTGAGGTACGACAGTGAGAACAACGTGTTGGCGCCGGAGGCTTTGACCTTGTTGATCAGCGGGCTCGCATCGGTGAAGCCGGCCGAGTAGGGCTCGAACATCACGATCTCGACGCCTTCGCCCGGCGCCAGCTCCTTCAGCCCGTTCGAGGTCGAGGTGCCGAACGCGGTGTTCTCGAAGATGACGGCGACTTTGGCCTGCTCGCTGACGAGCTTTGCCATCTGCAACTGCGCCTTGGCGAATTGCGAGGCGCGCGCGAACGGCGTGAATGTGTAGCTCCGTCCCTTGTTGAGCTGGTCGGAGCTCGAGCCGGTGATGATCGGAACGTGAGCGCGCTCGCAGACCTCGCTCGCGATCAAGGTCAGCGCGCTGGCGTAGCAGCCGTGGATCGCCGACAGCTTGTTGCCGGTGATCAGGCGGTCGGTCTCGGTGCGCGTCACCGTGGTGTCGCTCTGCACGTCGGAGACGATGAGGTTGAGCTTGGCGCCGCCGAGCGACTTGATGCCGCCGGCCTCGTTGACCATGTCGACCGCGAGCTTCGCCGCCGCAACGCAGCCGGTGCCGATCTGCGCCATGCTGCCAGTGGTCGGATAGAGCGCGCCGATATTGATCGGGTCGGCGGCCCAGCCGCGCAGCGGGACCGCGCCGAATGCGCCGGCGGCGAGCGCGCCGCCGGTCCTGGCCAGGAATTTGCGGCGGTTCAGCTTTGTCCGTGAGGCCTTGGTCGGTACGGCATTATTAATGGCCGACGGCTTGCGGTCCCCTGTCATGGCGTTCCCCCTGTGCGACCGCGGCACGGTTGCTCCGTCCGCTCGCTTATTTTTTTGCTCAAGCGGGGCGCATAAGAGCACGTAATCCGCCAATCGCAAAGGCGATATCAGCCGGGTTTACGGGGAGGCGGGTGAAGGCATTGCGTCGCAGCAATCACGCGGCGCGCGCATGCGGATCGCGTCACTGTGCAGGAGTTGCCGCCGGGGATGACGGCATTATTGACAATTGAATGACCCGACGGACCGGCACGGACACTGCCGGCCGGCCCGCCGGATCGTTCGATCGGCCGCTGCAACGGCTATTCGGCGCTCGCCACAAGCTTGAAGCGCGGCTTGGCTTCCATCAGGCTGCGATAGGCGGCGAGATAGTCGAGCGCCATGCGGCGCGCGGTGAAGCGGGTCTCGAACTGCTTGCGGATCGCGTCGCGGTTGAGCGTCGACAGGCGGCCGACGGAGGAGATCGCGCTGATCTCGTCCTCGACGATGAAGCCGGTCAGGCCATCCTCGATGATCTCGGGTACCGAGCCGCGGTTATAGGCGATGACGGGCGTGCCGCAGGCCATCGCTTCGATCATCACGAGGCCGAACGGCTCCGGCCAGTCGATTGGAACCAAGAGCCCGATCGCGCCGCTGAGAAAATCCGACTTCTCGCGGTCGCTGATCTCGCCGATGAACTCGACCAGCGGATTGTTCGTGATCAGCGGCTTGATCAACTCGTCGTAATATTCCTGGTCGGCGCGATCGACCTTGGCCGCGATCTTCAGCGGAATGCCGCAGCGGGTTGCGATCTTGATCGCACGATCGACGCCTTTCTCCGGCGCGATGCGGCCGAGCACGGCGAGATAGGATTGCCTGGCCGGTTGCGGTGTCAGCAAATTCTCCGGCAGGCCGTGATGGATGGTGCGCACCCAGTGCGCCTGCGGCACGGGTCGCCGCTGGGCGTTCGAAATCGAGATCACCGGGATCTTGGAGAAGGTGTTGAAGACGGGCTGGTGCTCCGGCAGGTCGAGCCGTCCGTGCAGCGTGGTCACGAACGGCGTCGGCTGCCGCGCGAACAGCGACCATGGGTAATAGTCGAGATGGCAGTGCAGGAAGTCGAACTCCTCGTCGTCGGCCTTCTGCCGGACGCGCTCCAGCATCACCATGTGCAGCGCATTGGGATCGCGGACGGAGCCGTCGAGGCGCAGTGCCTTCGGCCAGGTCGCATCGAGCTTCGCGGAGGTTTGTGAATCGCCACTGGCGAACAACGTCACGTCATGTCCAAGTGTTACAAGTTCTTCGGTCAGCCAGTGCACGACCCGTTCGGTGCCGCCGTAGAGCTTGGGGGGAACAGCCTCCGTCAGCGGGGCAACCTGCGCGATGCGCATTTCTCCGTCTCCTGTTTGTGATGTGGAATGAACTACCCTCAGCCCTCTGATGGCACCGACATGCCAAAGACGGGAACGTTCTCGCACCTGCGTGGTTCCTTTAAGTGCGGGAGATCTACCGCTTCTTTCTTCCATCACACTGTGGTCTTGCTGATGCCATCACGCTCCAACACGTTTTTGCGGACGCCAGCGTTGCAAAATTGTTGCGCACTGATGGCTGCATCAAGGAATCCCGCCGCCGCCCTTCACGTCATCGTGCACGAGAGCTTCGACTAAAATTTTCTCGTTCACCTTCAACAGGTTTTGCAGGACGTCATGGACCATCTGTCAGGATACGCGCATCGCCCGTTCCCCTTTGTGCTGCGCTATCTGCGCCGGCGGCTTCCGTCGCATGTTGTGATTTTGTCGGCCGTCGTCGCAGCGGTTGCCTGCTCGGTAGGCACGCAATACGGCGTGAAGAATCTGGTCGATGCGCTGTCGGCGGGACCCTCGGCCGCGAATGGCGTATGGCTGGCATTCGCTCTGCTCATGTCGCTGATCGCAGCCGACAACTTCATGTGGCGGATCGCGAGCTGGACCGCGAGCTACACCTTCGTCAGCGTCAGCGGCGACCTCCGCCGCGACATGTTCCGCCATCTCACCGGCCACGCGCCGAGCTATTTCACGGACCGGTTGCCGGGCATGCTGACCAGCCGGATCACCGCGACGTCGAACGCGGTGTTCACGGTGGAGAACATGTTCGTATGGAACGTGTTGCCGCCTTGCATCGCGACCTTCGCAGCGATCACCCTGGTTGGAACCGTCAGCGTGACAATGTCAGCGGTGCTGATCTTGATCGCGGGAACCATGGTGGTGGCGATGTTCCGCATGGCAGCCGCCGGTAGGCCGCTGCATGACGATTTCGCCAACCGGGCGGCCGCAGTCGACGGCGAAATGGTCGACGTCATCAATAACCTGCCGCTGGTGCGTGCGTTCTGCGGCCTCGGCTACGAGCACGATCGCTTCGACGCGACGGTGAATCGGGAACTCGTCGCGCGCGGCCGTTCGCTGCGCTATCTGGAAAAGCTCCGCCTCGTTCACGCCGCCGTGACCGTGATCCTGACCATCGCGATGCTGGCCTGGGCGCTGTCGCTCTGGCAGCAGGGCCAGGCCACCACCGGCGATGTCGTGCTGGTGTGTACGCTCGGCATTTCGATCCTTAGCGCCACCCGCGATCTCGCCGTTGCGCTGGTCGACGTCACCCAGCATGTCGCGCGCCTCACCGAGGCGCTGGCGACGTTGCTGCAGCCGCATGAGCTGAAGGATCATCCGGAAGCCGAGGTGCTGGTGAAGAGCGGTGCGGCGATCGCTTTCAACAACGTCTCGTTCCGCTATCCCGGCGGCTTGCAGGTGTTCGAGCGCTTCAGCCTGCGCATCCAGCCCGGCCAGCGGGTCGGCCTGGTCGGTCAGTCCGGCGGAGGCAAGTCAACACTGTTTACCCTTCTGCAGCGCTTCTACGACGTCGAGCAGGGCAACATCACGGTCGATGGCCAGGACATCTCGCGCGTCACCCAGCTGAGCCTGCGCGCGGCGATCTCGGTGGTGCCGCAGGACATCTCGCTGTTCCACCGCTCGATCCTGGAGAACATCCGCTACGGCCGGCCGGACGCCACCGACGACGAGGTGTTGCGGGCGGCGATCGCGGCGCGCTGCGACTTCATCGAAAGCCTGCCCGAGGGCATGAACACCATCGTCGGCGATCGCGGCGTCAAGGTCTCGGGCGGCCAGCGTCAGCGCATCGCGATCGCGCGCGCGTTCCTGAAGGACGCGCCGATCCTGCTGCTCGACGAGGCCACCGCGGCGCTCGATGCCGAGTCCGAGGAGGCGATCCGCGAGGCGTTGTCGCGCCTGATGCGCGGGCGTACCGTGGTCGCGATCGCGCACCGCCTCGCGACGCTGCGCAGCTTCGACCGCGTGGTCGTGCTGCAAGGCGGCCGGATCGTCGAGGACGGTCCGCCCGATATCCTGGTGAAGGGAAGGGGCCCCTACCGCGACCTCGTGGCGCGCGAGATGGGCCGCCTCTCCACCAGCGCGGCCTGACCCCGCGCCATCAAGCGTGTTCTTGTGTTCCGGTGCGTTCGTTCGAACCGAGAGTCGAGACTTGAGCTAGGCAAAGTCGCCAGAGGTTCAGATGGCAGCTGACGTCGTTACGCAGATCATCACTGCTCGCATCACAGAACGTGTCGCCGAATCGCCGTTCTACATTCCGATGACCGGGCCCGCGGCGCGGCCGCGGCGCTCGCTCAAGCATGACGACACCTTCATCGTGCTCGACAGCCATGGCGACATCGGCGCTTCGGCGGGCGGGCCCGATGGCCTGTTCAACGCCGACACGCGCTATCTGGCGCGGCTGGAAATGGTGCTGGAGGACGTGCAGCCGCTGCTGCTCGGCTCCAACATGCGCGACGACAACTCCGCCCTGACGGTCGATCTCACCAATTCCGACGTCTATCGCGACGGCCGCCTGACCCTGCCGAAGGACACGCTGCACATCGTGCGCTCGATCTTCCTGTGGCGCGGCACCGCCTATCAGCGCATCGGCCTGCAGAACCACGGCGATCATGCCGCGAGCTTCGATCTGACGCTGCTGTTCGACAATGATTTCGCCGACCTGTTCGAGGTGCGCGGCGAACGGCGGCCGCGGCGCGGCATCGGCTCGAGCAAGCTGCTCGGTCCGACCGACGTCGTGCTGGAATATTGCGGTCTCGACGAGCAGACGCGGATCACCGCGCTGCATTTCGATCCGCGGCCGACCCGGCTGTCGGTCAACGCCGCGACCTATCATTTCGATCTCGAGCCTGCACAGGTCACCTCGCTGTTCGTGGCGGTGTCCTGCAACAAGCCGATCATGCAGAAGCCGGTGCCGTTTTTCCGCGGGCTGTTGGCGCATCGCCGCGAGATGCGGAATTCGTCGGCCGGTGCGGCCTCGATCGAGACCTCGAACAACATCTTCAACGAGGTGCTGTGCCAGGCGATGGCCGACCTCAACATGCTGATGACGGAGACGCCGCAGGGCCGTTACCCCTATGCCGGCATTCCCTGGTACTCGACGACGTTCGGCCGCGACGGGTTGATCACGGCGTTGCAGATGCTATGGGTCGATCCGCGGATCGCCAAGGGCGTGCTGAAGCGGCTGGCGCTGTTCCAGGCCAAGGCGGTCGATCCGCTGGCCGATGCCGCGCCGGGCAAGATCCTGCACGAGATGCGCGGCGGCGAGATGGCCGCGCTTCGCGAGGTGCCGTTCGCGCATTACTACGGCAGCGTCGATTCGACCCCGCTGTTCGTGCTGCTCGCCGGGCTCTATCTGGAGCGCACCGGCGACGTGGAGACGCTGCGCGAGCTGTGGCCCGCGGTCGAGGCCGGCTTGCAGTGGATCGACGGTCCCGGCGATCCCGATCGCGATGGTTTCGTCGAGTACCAGCGCGCGACCGAAGAGGGCCTCCGCAATCAAGGCTGGAAGGACTCCTTCGACGCCATCTTCCATGCCGACGGCACGCTCGCCGAGGGCAATGTCGCGCTGGCGGAAGTGCAGGGCTATGTGTTCGCCGGCAAGCAGCTTGCCGCGCGCGCGGCGCGCCAGCTCGGCTTTGCGGACAAGGCCGCCAAGCTCGATGCCGAGGCCGAGCGGCTGCGCGCGCGGTTCGAGGAAGCGTTCTGGTGCGAGGAGCTCGGCACCTATGCGCTCGCGCTCGACGGCGCCAAGCGGCAATGCAGGGTACGCACGTCGAATGCCGGACAAACCTTGTTCTCCGGCATGGTGCGGGAAGACCGCGCGCGGCGGGTTGCCGCCGACCTGATGAGCCAGAAATTCTTCTCCGGCTGGGGCATCCGCACCGTCGCCGTCGGCGAGGCGCGCTACAACCCGATGTCCTATCACGACGGCTCGATCTGGCCGCATGACAATGCGCTGATCGCGCTTGGACTTGCGCGCTACGGCCTCAAGCATTCGGTCGCGCATCTGTTCAAGGGCCTGTTCGACGCCGCGAGCTATATGGAGCTGCGGCGGCTGCCGGAGCTGTTCTGCGGCTTCCGCCGCGAGCGGCGGCGCGGCCCGGTGCTCTATCCCGTCGCCTGCGCACCGCAGGCCTGGGCGAGCGCGACACCGTTCACGCTGCTGGAGGCCGCGCTCGGGCTGGAGTTCGACACCGCGCGCGGCGAGATCCGCTTGCGCGATCCGTGCCTGCCGGAGTTCCTCAACTATGTGGTGCTGCGCGATCTCAGGCTCGGCGCGTCCAGCGTCGATTTGCGGCTGCGCCGCCACGGCGACGAGGTGTCACTCGAAGTGTTGCGCACGCGCGGCCAGATCCAGGTGTCGATCGTGCTGACGCATTAAGTGTCGTCGCGCGGCATGCGCGCGCGACAGAAGATCGTGGGGAGAGAGTAACATGCGTCCGAGGGTCATGGTTATACTGGTCGCAGCGGCGCTGCTGACATGCGCTGGTGTCCGTGCTGCCGACGACGCGGTGCCGTCGCCCACGCCATCGCCGCCGCCGGCTGCGCAGGCAACGCCGGCCACCCCTGCGCCGCCGGTCGCTGCGGCACCGAAAGAGCAGGCCAAGGAGCCGTCGCCGCCGCCTTCGGTGACCGTGATCGGCGCGCGCGATGCGCACGGCATTCTCGGGCGCGACGTTCGCAGTTCCGCCAATGAGGACATGGGCCGCATCGTCGACGTCATCGTCGACCGCGACGGCAAGGTGCGCGCCGCGGTGATCGATTTCGGCGGCTTTCTCGGCGTCGGCAGCCGCAAGATCGTGGTCGACTGGAACGCGCTGCGGTTTGCCGGCGTTTCCAGCAAGAGCGACAGCATCACGCTGGACCTCAACAAGCAGCAGGTGAGCGCTGCGCCGGAATACAAGGAAGATACGCCGCTGATCGTGCTGGGCGCGGCCGGCAATCTCCATCCATGGGATTACGAGCATTAGGGGGCAAAAGCTGGTCGCGCGTCCGAACTCTTCCTTCGAGACGGTTGGCGACGATCGTGGCGAGCGATCAGCCGGCGGCACCAATATTGTGTCGATTGTCCCCAATCAGCCTGGTCCGGAGCCGCCCCACGCGCCGTCGCGCGAAAGCCAGCGCGGGCTCGACTGGTTCATCTTCTTCCTCGCCGACGTGCAGACCGGGTTCGGCCCGTTCATTGCGGTCTATCTGACGACCCAGAAATGGACCCAGGTCGAGATCGGCTTCGTGCTCTCGATCGGCGGCATCATCGGCCTGCTGGGCCAGATGCCCGGCGGGGCGATCGTCGATGCGGCGCGCTCGGAGCGCGTCGTCGCGGGCTGCGCGGTGGCCGCGATCGGATCAGCCGCGCTGGCCTACGCGCTGTGGCCGATCTTTCCCGTGGTGACACTCGCCGCGACGCTGCACGCGCTCGCAAGCTGTGTGCTGGGACCGGCGATCGCCGCGATCAGCCTCGGCCTGGTCGGGCCGCTGGCGATCGGCGAGCGGCTCGGCCGCAATGCGCGGTTTGCCTCGCTCGGCAGCGGTTCGGCTGCGGCGCTGATGGGGGCTTGCGGCTATTTCTTGTCGAGCCGCTCGGTGTTCCTCGTGACCTTCATCCTGGCGATCCCGACCTTGTTGTCGTTGGCACGGATCCGCGAGCGCGAGATCGACATCGCGCAGGCTCATGGTGAGGTGAAGCGAGAGGTTCCCGACAAGCGCGCCACCAGCGTCTTCACTCTGGTGCGGCACCGGACACTGCTGATCTTTGCCGGCGCGATGATGCTGTTTCAGCTGGCCAATGCCGCGATGCTACCGCTGATGGCGGGCGTGGTCACCGCGCGGTCGAGCCAATGGGCGCCGGTTCTGATCGCGGCCTGCATCATCGTGCCGCAGGCGATCGTCGCGTTGTGCTCGCCGTCGGTCGGCCGCAAGGCCCAGGCTTTGGGCCGGCGGCCATTGCTCCTGCTGGCCTTCGCCTCGCTGGCGATCCGCGGTGTGTTGTTCGCAACGGTGCGCGATCCCTATCTGCTGGTCGCGGTGCAGATCTTCGACGGCATCACCGCGGCGATCTTCAGCGTGATGGTGCCGCTGATCGTCGCCGACGTGGCGTTCGGCAGTGGCCATTTCAACCTGGCGCAGGGCATTGTCGGAACCGCGGTCGGCATCGGCGCGTCGCTCAGCACCGTGCTGGCCGGCTATGTCAGCGACAAGCTCGGCAGCAGCACCGCCTTCATGGGCCTCGCCGGCGTCGCCGCGCTCGGGCTGTTCGTGATCTGGCTGGTGATGCCGGAGACGCGGCGGACGGCGTGACGCAGGCAGGTTTGGCTCCCGGCGCCCTTCCTCATGGATGCGCCGTCATATATGAGTGATTTGCTGCTGGAACGAGCTGGTAGTCCCCTGGATTAATCAATCCAAAATCGTGATCTGGTACGGATCGGCGCAGCGCGGGCAGGCATTTCGACCGAGGAATGGCATGGAAAATCGTACTACGACGGCGCAAATCACCGGAGCGATGCGGCGTTGGGGGCCTCCCGCCTTTGTGACTTTCGCGGCCATGGTCACACTTGCGTCACTGACCGGCGGCGCCGCTGCAAAGCAGCAGCGCCCTGCGGCAACGGTCGAGGCGACCGCGCAGCGCGCCGCGGGCGAGCCGATCATGGCGATCGTGTCGATCAGCGCCCAGAAGGTGACCTTCTACGATGCCGACGGCTGGATTTACCGCGCGCCGGTATCGAGCGGCGTCAAGGGACGCGAAACGCCGGCCGGCGTGTTTGCGCTGGTCGAGAAGGACAAGGACCATCACTCGACCATGTACGACGATGCCTGGATGCCGAATATGCAGCGCATCACCTGGAACGGCATTGCACTGCATGGCGGGCCGCTGCCGGGCTACGCGGCCTCCCACGGCTGCGTCCGGATGCCCTACGACTTTGCCGAGAAGCTGTTCGACAGGACGCGAATCGGGATGCGGGTGATCATCGCGCCGAACGACGCGGCTCCGGTCGATTTCACTCACCCGGCGCTGTTCGTGCCGAATGCGCAGGCCATGGCGGCTGCTCCGGCGCGTGCCGAGGCGCTGGCGCGGGAGGCTGCGGATGCCGCCAAGGTCGCCGACGAGGCAAAGAAGGCTTCGGCAGCCGCGACGAAGGAAGCCGCACTGTTCACGCCGGCCTCACTGCGCAAGCTGCAACAGATCAAGACCCGTGCCGACGCTGCGGTTGCGTTGGCCGACAAGACCCTCACCAATGCCAAGACCGATCAGGCCAAGGCACGCGCCGAGGATCTGAAGCAGAAGGCGGTCGCCAAGGCCGCGGAAGCGACCACACAGTTCGAGGCGGCCCAGGGCGATGCGAAGCCGAAACTCGACGCCGCCGCGGCCGCAAAGGACGCCGCCAAGGCGGCCGAGGCCAAGAAGACCGATACCCAGAAGGCGGCGACCGAGGCGAAGCTCGCGCTGGAGCCGGTCTCGGTCTACATCAGCCGCGCGACGCAGAAGCTCTACGTGCGGCGCAACACCCACAAGCCATGGGCCGATGGCGGCGAAGTGTTCGATTCAAGCATCGAAGTTCCCGTCACCATTCGCGATCCGGACAAGCCGATCGGCACGCATATCTACACGGCGATGGCGCGCACCGACGCCGGCCTGCGCTGGACCGAGGTGACAATCGACGACGGAGACAACGCCAAGGACGCGCTTGACCGCGTCACCATCCCGCAGGATGTGCTGGATCGGATCGCGCCGACCGCCGTGCCGCGCTCGTCGATCATCATCTCGGACGAGCCGCTGAGCGCCGAGACCAACTACCGTACCGAGTTCGTCGCCGTGCTGAGCAACCAGCCCCAGGGCGGCTTCATCACGCGCAAGCCGACCCGGCCCATGGAAACCGACGACATGGTTGCGAGCGGGGAAGACGACGGCTTCGGCTTCTTCTCCCAGCGCAGCTGGAATCCGCAGACGCCGACCCGATACGGCTATCCGCAATACGGCAACCCCCAGGCGCCGACCCAGTACGGCACGCCGTATTATGGCAATCCGCAAGCCGCCAATCCGCGGCGCCGCGGCGGCCAATACTACTGGCAGTCGCAACAGGACTGGTAGTCGGACGCATTGAGAGCCTGGACGGCGGTTTTACCCGCCGTCCAATCGGGCGACGACGTTACGGGCGCGCTTCCAGGATCAGGTTGAACGGCGTTTCCGCCGCGCGGCGAAAGCGGGAGAAGCCGCCCTGGCGCGCCACCTCGCGCAGTCTGGTCTCGCCAGCCTGCGCGCCGAGCGCAAGCCCGACCTCCTGGTCCAGCGACGCCGGCGTGCAGATCATCGTCGAAGCGGCGTAGTAGATGCGTCCGATCGGGTTGAGGTTGTCCTCCAGGCGGTCGTTGGCGAACGGCTCGATCAACAGGCAGGTGCCGTCGTCGGCGAGGGTGGAGCGGGTGTGCTTGAGGGCGCCGACCGGATCTCCCATGTCGTGCAGGCAGTCGAAGAAGCACACCAGGTCATATTTGTTGGCGGGGAAGTCCTTGGCCGAGTGCGTCTGGAAATGGACGCGGTCCGATAGTCCGGCCTCCCGCGCGGATTGCCGCGCCGCGTGGATCGAGCCGTCATGGTAGTCGAAGCCGTAGAAGGTTGATTTCGGAAACGCCTCCGCCATCAACCGCGTCGAGACGCCGTGTCCGCAACCGACATCGGCCACAACAGCGCCTTTCGTCAGCTTGTCGACGACGCCCTCGAGCGCCGGCAGCCATTCCTGGACCAGATAGTGCTTGTAGCTGGTGCGGAAGAAGCGAGCGGTGCCGCAGAACAGGCACTCGCTGCGCCTGTTCCAGCCGACGCCCTTGCCGGTCTTGAACGCGTCGGTAATTTTCGGCTCGTCGAGAAAGGTCGCACCGACCAGGCTCCCGACGGCGCCGAGGAAGACCGGGCTGTCTTCGTTGGCAAGTGCGAGCGCCTGCTCGGGCAGCATCGAGAATTTTCCGGTCGCGTTATCGTATTCGACGTAGCCGGAAGCTGCCTGCGCCGAGAGCCATTCCTGAACGTAACGGCCGGCTGTTCCCGTTGCCTTGGCAAGGGCCGCGGCGTCCATCGGCCCTTGCTGCGCGAGAGCCCTATAGAGCCCAAGCTTGTCTCCCAGCAGCATCAGCGAGGCGTTCATCGCCGCGCCGACATCGCCAATCATCTTTCCCATGAATGAATTGAGACGCTCCTCGTTGACGTCCATGATGTTCCTCCATCGCAATCGCGTTTGGCCAAAAGTCCATCATTCGCAATTTCACGCATGCGTCGTCGTCAGTCGTGAGGCGACGGGACTGCCTGAAAGGTTCGTTGCAATGACCCGATTGTTACCGGAGCTCTGGGATCCCAGAGCAACCAGACTTCGCAAGCCTGCGTGGCGGGCTGCCTACGCGGCCGCCCGCGGCATCACCAGCCTCTTGTAGAGCGCGCTGTAGCAGGCGGCCGACAGGTCCCAGCTGTAGGACTTGGCCATGGCGCTGGCGCGCATGGCGTTGAGGCGATCCTTGGCGCGGTAGGCGTCGAATGCTCGCCTGACGCCGCCGAGGAAGGATTCCGCCGACGGCTGCGAGAACAGGAAGCCGGTCTCGCCGTCGGCGATGGTTTCCGCAAGCCCGCCGGTCTGGTGGCCGATCGGCAGCGAGCCGAAGCGCTGTGCGTACATCTGGCTGAGGCCGCAGGGCTCGAAGCGCGACGGCATCAGGGTGAAGTCGCTGCCGGCGAAGATCCGGCGCGCCTGGGCGTCGTTGAAGCCGATGATGACGCCGATCGCGTCCGGCCGGCGCCGGTGGGCGGCGACCAGCGCGTCTTCGATCGCGGACTCGCCGCTGCCGGTGACCACGATCTGCCCGCCGTCCCTGATGATCTCGTCCGCGGCCGACAACACGAGGTCGACGCCCTTCTGATGTACGAGCCGCGCAACCAGGCCGAAGATCGGCCCGCGCGAGACCGCAAGTCCGAATTGCCGGCGGACATAGTCGGCGTTGGCCTGCTTGCCCTTCCAGTCGCCCGCGCCGAACGGTTGCGCGAGCTGCGCGCAATGGCGCGGGTCCCAGCTCTCGTCGATGCCGTTCAGGATGCCGGTCAGCTGGTCGGCGTCGGAGCGGACGCGCAGCAGCCCCTCCAGCCCGCAGCCGAGCTCGGCGGTCGTGATCTCCTTCGCATAGGTCGCGCTGACCGTGGTCAGATGCGAAGCATAGACGAGGCCGCCCTTGAGGAAGGAGAGCTTGTCGTAGAACTCCAGCCCGTCGATGTGGAATGAGCTTTCCGGTGCGCCGATCCGCCGCAGCGAGTCCTTCGGAAACAGCCCCTGATAGGCGAGATTGTGGATGGTCAGGATCGACGGAATCCGCAGCTGACGCCAGGCGAGATAGGCGGGTGTGAGCGCGGCCTGCCAGTCGTTGGCGTGAACGAGGTCGGCTGCCCAATTCTTGTCCAGCGTTCCGGCTGCAAGTTCGGCAGCGGCGGAGGCAAAGCGGCCGAACCGGATATCGTTGTCGGGCCAGTCGCGGCCGGACTCATCGCCGTAGGGATTGCCCGGCCGGTCGTAGAGCTCTGGGCACAGCAGCACATAGACCGGCAGCCCGTCCTTGGTCGATGCGCGCCCGAGCGTGCAAGCTGGCATCTCCGCAAGGCCTGCGCATTGTCCAACGATTTCAATATGAGTGAACTGCTCGACCACATCCCGGTAGCCGGGAAGCATGATCCTGACGTCGCCCCAGGGGCGGAGCGCCCGGGGAAGCGCAGCAGAAACCGCACCGAGCCCGCCCACGCGGACGAAATCGTCCATCTCCGTCGTGACGAATAAGACCTTCAACAAGCGCCCTCGTTCCAGCCCATGACAAGGCTATGCAAGATCGGGTCCAATCTGCCTTTGAGTAAAATGCAAGACGGCCCGCGCTCCCGGTCTGGACGAGACGCTTTCCTGTCGGGTCAGCTCACTTTAGGGTCGCGCGACGCCAACAAAGACGACGCTGGAGGAAGCCTTGCCCACGACAATAGCCGCTGACGATGAGGGGAATTTGACACGGAGCTTTGACGGCCTTCGCGTGCTCGATTTTTCGACCACGATCGCCGGACCTCATTGCACGCGGATGCTCGCCGACATGGGCGCGGAGGTGATCAAGATCGAGCCCAGCGAGGGCGAGACGATGCGGACGCGGCCGCCGCTGCGCAACAATTGCTCGACGGCATTCGGCCAGCTCAATATCGGCAAGAACAGTCTGGTGCTCGACCTGAAGTCGCCGGCCGGCGTCGAGGCCGTGCGCCGGCTGATCGCGACCGCCGACGTGCTGGTGGAGAATTTCCGCCCCGGCGTGATGCGTCGGCTCAAGCTCGATTATGCGTCAATCCGCGACATCAATCCGAAGCTGATCTTCTGCTCGATCTCCGGCTACGGCCAGACCGGCCCGTCGGCGGAATTGCCGGCCTATGCGCCGGTGATCCATGCCGCCTCGGGTTACGAGATGGCGCATCTCGCCTACCAGCCGGGCCGCAGCCGGCCGGACTATTGCGGCATCTATCACGCCGATGTGCTGACCGGCGTCTACGCCTTCGGCGCGATCTCGGCCGCGCTCTATCAGCGCAGCGCCAGCGGCAAGGGCCAGCATATCGACGTCTCGATGCTGGAATCGATGCTGAGCCTGACCCTGAACGAGTTGCAGTGGTCGCAATTCGAGGTGAAGCAAACCCAGCGCCCGATGTTCGGCCCGGTCGAAACCACCGACGGCTATGTGATGGTCGCAATCGCCAGCGAGAAGACGTTCCAGAACCTGATGCAGGTGATCGGCCGTCCGGAATGGGTGTCCGATCCTCGCTTTGCCCGATATTCCGATCGGCGGGACAACTGGGCGGGCCTGATGGAGGGCGTCGAGGCGTGGTCGCGCGCGGTCAGCACGGAGGACTGCCTTGCCGCGCTCAATGAATATGGCGTGCCGTCGTCGGCCTATCGCACCGTGCGGGAGGCGCTCGCCGATCCGCAAATTGCCCATCGCGGTGCACTGGCCGAAGTCGCGGACGGCGGCGGCAGCTTCAAGGTGCTCAACCTGCCGTTCCGGATGTCCGGTGCAACGGTCGGTGCCCGGAAGCGGATGTCGACGCTCGGCGAGCACACGCTGACCTATCTGAAGGAGATCGGTCTCTCCGACGATCAGATCGCGGGCTTCGCAGCGCAACCGGCAAAGACCGCGCGCAATTAGAGCATGATCCGGACCTGGAAGGCTGCGTTCGCACAAAGTGGAAACCGGTCTTCCGAAGGATCATGCTCAAACGAGAAGATGTGATCACGATGCGATCTCATGAGATCGTATCGTGATCCCCCTGCGGCTTTTCATCCGTATTACGGTCTTGTCGCGCGCGGCGATTCCGGACAATCTGCCGCTCGACATACGACGATCCGGAACACCGGACGTCACCCATCTGGGAGGGAGCATTGATGACGCTGGTCGGGCGCGCGCACGCGGTTGCGCGCATATTTCTTGTGGCGGGATTTGGTGCGGCGGCATTTGCTGCACCGGCCTATGCGCAGAAGCAGGGCGGTACGCTGACCGTCGGCCAGGAGCTGGACATTCCGGGCTTCGATCCGCTCAAGGTCGGCGTCTACGACACCTCGGCCAACACCGCGGCGGCCGCGATCTTCGACACGCTGATGACGCTCGACGACAAGGGCGAGCCGAAGCCGAAACTCGCGCTGTCCTGGGAGCATTCCGAAGACTTCAAGACCTGGACCATCAAGCTGCGGCCCGGCGTCAAATTCCACGACGGCACGCCGTTCAATGCGCAGGCGGTGAAGGAGAACTTCGACCGCCAGAAGGACCCGGCCAACAAGTGCCGCTGCGCGTTCTACATTACCAGCATCAAGAGCGTCGACGTCATCGATGATCTCACCGTGCGCTACAATTTCAGCGACCCGTCGGTGAACTTTCCGGCGACACAGTCGATCCAGAGCTCCAATAACGTGATGCAGTCGCCGACGGCGTGGAAGACCAAGGGGGACGACTACAACCGCAACCCGGTCGGCACCGGTCCCTATATCCTGAAATCCTGGACCGCCGGCGACCGCATGGTGCTGGAGAAGAACCCGGATTACTGGGACAAGGGCAAGCCCTATCTCGATCGCATCATCCTGAAGCCGCTGCCCGATGCGCAGTCGCGCTTCGCCTCGCTGCAATCCGGCGAGGCCGACGTCATCTGGGACGACGAGGCCGACGCCGACAACATTATCAAGGCGCGCAAGGACCCGAGTCTGACCGTGCATACCTATCAAGGCTCGGGAGCCGCAGTTGCCGCCTTCAACACCAAGGTCCCGCCTTTCGACGACGTGCGCGTGCGCCAGGCGCTGGTGATGGCGCTCGACCGCCAGAAGATGTCGCAAGCGATCACCAATGGTCTGGCGCGGCCGGCCAGCAATCCCTATGGCGACGGTTCCTGGGTAAAGTGCAAGGATGACGGCGCGTTGCCCTACGATGTCGAGAAGGCCAAGGCGTTGATCAAGGACTACGGCAAGCCGGTCGAGTTCAAGATGCTGGTCACGGCGACGCCGCGCGGTCGCACCGGCGGTCAGGTGTTGCAACAATTCTGGAAGCGCATCGGCGCCAATATGGAGATCGAGCAGGTCGATCAGGCGACCATTCCGCCGCGCGCCTTCATGCGCCAGTTCCAGCTGACACCGTGGCGCATCGTCGATCTCGCCGATCCCGATCCGCAGATGTACGCCAATTTCCACACCGGCAGTCCGGTGGCGCTGGCAAACTATTCCAATCCGGAGCTCGACCGGCTGCTGGAGCATGCAAGGACCACCGCCGACGTCGCCCAGCGTACCGACGATTATTGCGCGATCAGCCGCCTGATCAACAAGGAGGCGATCTGGTTCTGGACCTTCCAGAACACCTACTACGCAATGTCGAGCGTGAAGGTGAAGGGCGTGCCAAAGATGTTCAACGGGGTGCTCGACGTCTCCTACGCCTGGAAGGAATAGCCTTTCATGCTGTTCTTCGTCGCGCGCCGGCTCCTGTACCTGGTGCCGGTGCTGATCGCGGTTTCGGTCCTGACTTTCGTCATCGCCTCGCTGTTGCCCGGCGATCTCGCTTACGTGATCCTCGGCGACCAGGCGACGCCGGAGAATGTCGCGGCGCTGCGTCACGATCTGGGGCTCGATCAGCCGATCTGGCTGCGCTATCTCGGCTGGCTCTGGCACATCCTGCAGGGTGATTTCGGACGATCGTTCCGCACCGGGCAGACCGTGTTGCAGGCGGTCAGCGAACGCGTCCCGATCTCGTTCGAGCTGATGGTCTTCGCCGAGCTGATCGGGCTTGCGATCGGCGTGCCGCTCGCGATCGCCTGCGCGGCCAAGGCCGGCAGCGCGTTCGATCGCTTCATGACCGGCTCGGCCTTCGGCATGCTGTCGGTGCCGACGTTCCTGTCCGCGATCCTCCTGATCTACCTGTTTGCGGTCGAGCTGCGCTGGCTGCCGGCGACCGGCTATGTGCCGTTCACCGAGGGTCCGGTCGCCAATCTGCGCTTCATGGTGCTGCCGGCGTTGACGCTCGGGCTTGCGGAATGGCCGGGCATCATGCGCGTGCTGCGCTCCGACATGATCGCTGCACTCCAGGAGGATTATATCGCCCTCGCCAAGGCAAAGGGCCTGAAGCCGTCGCGCATTCTGTTCGTGCATGCGCTGAAGCCGTCGTCGCTGACGCTCGTCACCATCACCGGCATCAATATCGGCCGCCTGATCGGCGGCGCCGTGATCGTCGAGACGATCTTCGCGCTGCCCGGTATCGGCCGTCTCCTGGTCGGCGCGATCCTGACCCGCGACCTCATCATCCTGCAGGGCGTGGTGCTGCTGGTCGGCGCGGGCTTCGTGATCATGAACTTCATCGTCGATCTGCTCTACGCCTTACTCGATCCGAGGATCCGCCATGGCCACGCTTGAGCTCAGCCTCGACGAGAGCAGTGCCGCACCGCCGCGGCGCAAGCGCCGGGTTGGCACGCTGTTCTGGTTCGCGGTCGGATGGACAGTCGTGGTATTTGCGGTCGCGATCCTTGCCGACCTGTTGCCGCTGCCGAGCCCGACCGACATGGACATGCTGGAGCGGCGCGGGCCGTTCTCCGCCGAGCATTGGCTCGGTACCGACGGTCTTGGCCGTGACGAGCTGTCGCGGCTGATCTATGGCGCACGGATCTCGCTGATCGTCGGCCTCTGCGCGCCGATGATCGGGGTCACCATCGGCGGCGCGCTCGGCATGCTCGCCGGCTATTTCCGCGGCCGCTTCGAATCCATCGTCGTCGGCGGCATGGACGTGCTGCTGGCATTCCCGCCGCTGATCCTGGCGCTTGCGGTCACCGCCTATCTCGGCCAGTCGATCTTCAATTTGACCTGCATTCTCGGCGTGCTCGGCATTCCCGCCTTCATGCGGGTGGCGCGGGCGGCGACGCTGACGCTGGCGCGGCGCGAATTCGTCATCGCGGCACAGGCGCTCGGCGCCACGCATACCCGCATCCTGCTGCGTGAGCTGCTGCCCAATGTGCTGCTGCCGCTGCTTGCCTTCTTCCTGCTCGGCGTCGCCGTCACGATCGTGGTCGAAGGATCGCTGTCCTTCCTCGGCCTCGGCGTGCCGCCGCCGATCTCGAGCTGGGGCAGCATGATCGGGGAGGGGCGGGAGAGCCTCGACGTAGCGCCGCGCCTCGCCTTCATTCCGGCGGCCGCGATGTTCCTCACCGTGCTCGCGTTTAACCTGATCGGCGACACCATGCGCGCGCTGACCGACCCCAGGCAGGGTGCGCTATGAGCGGTGCGCTGCTGTCGGTCGAGAATGCGGTGGTCGACCTGCCGACGCCGCGCGGCAACCTGCGTGCGGTGGATCATGTCGATCTCGCCGTCGGCGCCGGCAGAACGCTCGGCATTGTCGGCGAATCCGGCTGCGGCAAGACCATGCTGTCGCGCGCCGTCCTGCAGCTGCTGCCCAAGAAGGCGAAGCTGTCCGGCCGCGTGATGTTCGACGGCCAGGATCTCACAACGCTGTCGGCGGAGAAATTGCGCAAGCTGCGCGGCCGCTCGCTTGCGGTCGTGTTCCAGGATCCGATGACCTCGCTCAATCCGGTGCTGACCATCGGCACCCAGTTGATCGAGACCATCCAGGAGCACCTCGAGCTCGATCTAGCCGAGGCCAGGCAGCGCAGCATCGAACTGCTGGCGGCGGTTGGCATTCCCGCGCCGGAGCAGCGCCTGGCGCAATATCCGCACCAGCTTTCCGGCGGCATGCGCCAGCGCGTCGCGATCGCGGTGGCGCTGTCCTGCGAGCCGAAGCTCTTGATCGCGGACGAGCCGACCACCGCGCTCGACGTCACGATCCAGGCGCAGATCCTCGATCTGCTGGCACGCGAGCAGCAGCGCCGCCACATGGCGATGATCATCATCACCCATGACCTCGGCGTGGTCGCCGGCCGCACCGACGAGGTCGCGGTGATGTATGCGGGCCGCGTCGTCGAGCGCGCGCCGACGCCGGCCTTGTTCAAGCAGATGCGGATGCCCTACACCGAGGCGCTGCTCGCCGCGCTGCCGAAGCTCGACGTCGCGCCGCATACGCCGCTGCCGGCGATTTCGGGCCGACCGCCTGATCCGACCCGGCCGCTCAAGGGCTGCTCGTTCTCGCCGCGCTGCCGCTATTCGGCCGGGCGCTGCGCCTCCGAGAAGCCGCAGCTCTGCTCGGCCGAGACGCCTGAGCATCTCTACGCCTGCTTCCATCCGATTGCCGCGAGGGTTGGCGCGTGATGCTGCAGGCCGCACCCAATCCGCTGATGAAGGTGGAAAACCTCGTCGTCGAATATTCGGTGGGAGGCAAGACCATCCATGCCGTCTCCGACGTCAGCCTCGAAATCGCGCGCGGCGAGACGCTGGGGCTGGTCGGCGAATCCGGCTGCGGCAAGTCGACGCTCGGCCGCGCCGTGCTGCAATTGCGCCAGGCCGTCTCCGGCAAGGTGCTGTTCGACGGCCACGATCTTACCACCCTGAAAGGCGAGCCGCTGCGCCAGATGCGCCGGCGCGTGCAGCTGATCTTCCAGGACCCGATTGCCTCGCTCAATCCGCGGCGGCGCATCGGCGACATCGTCGCCGAGCCGCTGGTGATCGCGGGCGTCAAGGATCCCGAGGAACGCAAGCGGCGGGTAGCCGAGGTGCTGTCGGCGGTCGGCCTCGATCCCGCGCTGGTGAGCGGACGCCTGCCGCATGAATTCTCCGGCGGACAATGCCAGCGCATCTGCATCGCCCGCTCGCTGGTGCTCAATCCGGAATTCGTGATCTGCGACGAGCCGGTGTCCGCGCTCGACGTCTCGATCCGTGCCCAGATCCTCAACCTGCTGGAGGAGATGAAGGCGCGCTATGGCCTGACCCTGCTGTTCATCGCCCACGACCTCGCTGTGGTGAAGGCGGTCTCGGATCGTGTCGCGGTGATGTATCTCGGCCGGCTCTGCGAGGTCGGTCCGTCGGAGCAATTGTTCGCACGGCCGGCGCATCCTTATACCGCGCTGCTGATCGAGGCGATCCCGGTGCCCGATCCGGATGTCCGCCCGACCCAGAGCGTCCCGGTCGGCGAGCCGCCGTCGCCGATCGCGCCGCCGTCCGGCTGCCGTTTCCGCACCCGCTGCCCGCGCGCCGATGCACGTTGTGCCAGCGAGGTGCCGGAACTGCGTCTGGTCGCGACCGGCCAGTTCGCGGCTTGCCATCATCCACTGATCTGAATAGTGACGCCTTGACCGTCGAGCGGGCTGCATGGCGGCTCGCTCGAAAATGCGGTCATGAGCGTTTGTCCCGGGCGGACAGGCGTGGCAAGGTCCGCCGCAACAACAAGCTTCGGGAGAACCGCGATGAAGAGTTTCCAGGTCGTCGATTTCAACGCCCCCTTGAAGGAGGTCGATCAGCCGACGCCGCAGCCGTCGGGCACGCAGGTACTGATCAAGGTCAAGGCCGCCGGCGTCTGCCACAGCGACCTGCACATCTGGGAGGGCGGCTACGATCTCGGCCATGGCCGCAAGCCGCTCTCGCTCAAGGATCGCGGCGTCTCGCTGCCGCGCACGATGGGCCATGAGACGGTCGGCGAGATCGTGGCCTTCGGGCCCGACGTCAAGGACGCCGACAAAGGCGGTCTCAAGGCCGGCGACGTCGTGCTGGCCTATCCCTGGCTTGGTTGCGGCAAATGTCCGACCTGTCTCGGCGGCGACGAGAACATGTGCGCGATCAAGCCGAATGCGCTCGGCGTCTATTGCGACGGCGGTTACGCCGATCACATGACGGTGCCGCATCCGAAATATCTGCTCAACCTCAAGGGGCTCGATCCGGTCACCGCCGCGCCCTACGCATGCTCGGGAGTCACGACCTACAGCGCGCTGAAGAAGGTCGAGAAGGATCTCGACACGCCGATCGTGATCTTCGGCGCAGGCGGCCTCGGCCTGATGGCGCTCTCGCTGCTGAAGGCGATGGGCGGCAAGGGCGCGATCGTGGTCGATATCGATGCCAGGAAGCGCGAGGCGGCCGAAGCCGCCGGTGCGCTCGCAACCGTCGACGGCAAGGCGCCCGATGCGTTGGAGCAGCTCATCAAGAAGGCCGGCCAGCCGATCCGCGCCGCGATCGACCTGGTCGGCAACGCCCAGACCTCACAGCTCGGCTTCGACTGCCTGACCAAGGGCGGCAAGCTCGTGATCGTCGGCCTGTTCGGCGGCGGCGCGACCTGGGCGCTGCCGCTGATCCCGATCAAGGCGGTCACCATCCAGGGCAGCTATGTCGGCAATCAGCGCGAGACCCAGGAGCTGCTCGACCTGGTGCGCGAGAAGAAGATCCCGGCGATCCCGGTCACGCCGATGCCGCTGGCGAGGGCCAACGAGGCGCTGACCAATCTGCAGAAGGGCCAGCTCGTCGGACGCGCGGTGCTGACGCCGTAGTTGTCCCGTCATTGCGAGCGAAGCGAAGCAATCCATGCCGAAGCGCCGGGATAGATGGATTGCTTCGTCGCTTCGCTCCTCGCAATGACGACTAGGTGACCGTTCGCTCTCCAGCCGAGGAAATTCCCATGTCCGCCAACGACGCACTTCACATCGCAGTCCTCGGGGGCGATGGCATCGGCCCCGAGGTGATGGCGCCGGCGCTTGAAGTGCTACGCAAGATCGAGGCATCGGCCGGTCTCAAATTCCGCTTCACCGAGGCGCCGGCCGGCGCGGGCCATTACAAGGAAACCGGCAAGTCGATGCCGGAGAGCACGATCCGGCTGTGCGAGGAGGCCGACGCGATCCTGCTCGGTGCCTGCGGTCTGCCATCGGTGCGTTACCCCGATAACACCGAGATCGCGCCGCAGATCGAATTGCGCGTAATCTTCGATCTCTATGCCGGCGTACGGCCCGCGCGATTGATCCCGGGCGTAAAGAGCACGATCGTCGGCGCCGATCAGAAAGGTATCGACCTCGTCGTGATCCGGGAATCGACCGAGGGCCTGTTCGCTTCGATGGGCAAAGGCGTCGTCACCGACGACGAGGCACGCGAGACGATGGTGATCACGCGCCGGACCTCCGAGCGGCTGTTCGAGTTCTCTTTCCGGCTTGCCGAACGCCGCAAGGCGCGCGGCAAGGTTGGTGGCGGGCTGACCTGCGTCGACAAGGCGAACGTGTTCAAGGCATTCGCGTTCTTCCGCAGCATCTTCGATGAGACTGCGAAGCGTCATCCCGACGTCAGCGCCGATCACCTCTATATCGACGCGACCGCGGCTGCGCTGGTGAAGCGCCCCTGGGACTTCGACGTCATGGTGACCGAGAACATGTTCGGCGACATCCTGTCCGATCTCACCGCCGGCCTGATCGGCGGCATGGGCATGGCGCCGTCGGCGGACATCGGCGACCGCTACGCGGTGTTTCAGCCGTGCCATGGCACCGCGCCCGACATCATGGGGCAGGGCAGGGCCAACCCGACCGCGATGATCCTGTCGGCTGCGATGATGCTGGACTGGCTCGCCGACAAGCACGGTCTCGAAGGTGCGGCCGAAGCCGGCGAGCGGATCGAGCGCGCGGTCGACAAGGTCTATGCCGGAGGCATCAAGCCGTTCGAGTTTGGCGGCAGCAACGGCACCGCCGATGTGGCGAAGGCCGTGCTGGCAGCGCTTTGAGCGAGGTACAATCTCCAACTCGTCATGCCGAGGTGCTCGCGGAGCTCCGCCGCGCCGGCTGACCCGAGGCGTCACGGCAGCAGCGTTGCGTCGCCATCAAACGGGCCGGCGTACCAGGCGTTCTCGTCCGCGAGGGTCCGGGCAAGGGCCTCATCCGTCGTCTTGTAGACGAGCGGATCGGTCGGGTAGGTCCTGACGTAGGGATGCCATCTCATCAGGATCTGCCTGACGTGTTCAGGTAGGCCGATCACCTCGAAGAGATGACCGCCCGAAGCGACCGCGTCCGAATAGACCGCATCGAGCAGCGCCTCGGTCACGTCCGGGTCGTCCTGCTCCACCAGAATGTCGGCGAGCATCGACCGTCGCAAGCCGGTCTCGCGATCGACGGCATGCAGCACGACGGCATACCCTGCCAGGCGCTGGAATCGATGGTAGCAGAGCACTGCAACCGTCGAAGAGCTTCCCGGGAGCGTGAAGTGCCACCTGAGAGAGGCGGGACTTCGGTCCGCCAGCAACCGAGGTGCCTCGCCCAACTTGCGCCGCCACAGCGCGTCAAATTCGTCCCCAATGTCGTTCACGTCGACTTGCGTTATTTTGCTCGACGGACGGCTCTGTGGTCCGCGGCGGAGCGAGTCCAGCCGCAGGACCGACGAAGCGAGGAAGGCTCCGGCCGCCTCCATTCCGCTCGCGAGGCCAAACTTCGCCGCGAGCACTCGCGCGAATTCATGGACATTCAGGATCCAGAACAGCACCTTGTCGTGGTCGGGGCGAGGCAGCGACCTTGCATGAAGGGCTTTTGACTGATTGACCACGGACGCGGTCGAGTGCGTGATCACGAACAGGGCAACATCTCGCTGTCGGAAGAACGAAGCCAGCAGGCCGATACAGCGCGTGCGGTAGGCCGGCTCGATCACCAGGCCAGCGGCTGTCGCGGCGATCATCGTTCGGTTCTCGAACTGATAGAGTACGGGGACGCTTCCCTGGTATCCGACAATCCCTTCGGCGGTCTCCAGCACCCACCCCATGCTGGGTTGCGATTTGACGGCGACCATCGCAGGATTTTGCCGCCATAGCCGATGCCAGTTCTCGAGAGTGTCTTTCGCAAGTCCGCCACGTTCCTTCAGCCGTGCGATGCTTGCGAAATCTGCGAACTGGACCTCGCGCTGCTTCGCCGGCGCCACCGCGCTTCCGGGCAGCGGCGCCGTTTCGGCTTGACCGGACGAGGGACGCCGCCGGCTCTCCAGGAGCCGGAGCAGGATGTCGGCGGCATGATACTTTGAGTGCGTCAGAATTCGCGCCGGCGCAGCGGTCCCTGCCATCAATCCCTCCCTGGGCGCGATGCGCTTCCCATCACGGTACCGTCCGGTATGCGAGCCCCGGGGCAGTTCCATTTGCGTCATGACGGATGCGGCCTCAACTGCTCCGACACGAAAAGGCACAAGGGCCCGATCAGCGTCATCTGTTCGGGGTCGAGGTTCTCGAAATCGATCTCCCTGTCGAAGTGCTCGCCCGCCGCCATCATCATCTCGACGAAGGCCAGCGAATCGAGTGCCCCGGACAGCAGCAGGTCGTAGTCGTCGGGGAGGTCGCGCAACGGGCGCTGTCCGCGATCCTCCAGCTTCCGGTTGAGGAAGGCTCCGAAGAAGGCGCGGACGTCGTCGGTGGTCGGACCGTTCATTGACAGTCTCCCAAGACCGCCGGCATGGCCTTGCGGTCGTATTTGCCGTTGGCGTTGCGGGGCAACCGGCCGCGGACGTGCCATCGTCTCGGGACCATGTAGTCCGGCAGTCGGGCGGCGACCGCCGCGCGAAGCCCGTCGAGATCGACCGGCCCGCCTTCGATGAGCACCTCGATGCCGCCATAGCCGCTCGAGGTGATGGGCCAGCCGATCGCAACGACGCCGTCGATGCCCGAGGCTTCGCGCACCACCGCCTCGACCTCGCCGAACTCCACCCTGTGCCCGAGGATCTTCACCTGGGAATCCATGCGACCGAGATGGGTGAGGGGACCATCGCCGGCGGGCCGGCGCACGCGGTCGCCGGTGCGGTAGAACACGTCGTTTCGTCCAGGCGGGACGACGAACGCTGCGGCGGTCTTTCCGGGATCCTTCCAGTAGCCGAGCGACATCTGCGGACCGCGCATCAAGAGCTCGCCGTCCGCGCCCGGTTCGACCTCGTCCAGATGCTCGTCGACGACGAGCACGTCCATGCCTGGGAACGGAGCGCCGATCGGCACGATCCCCATCTCAGACTCAGCCGGCGTCCGCTTCGGATCCCACCGGTAGCCGGTGCACGCGATGGTCAATTCGGTGGGGCCGTAGATGTTTTCCACGATGCTGTTCGGCGCGGCTATCGCCCAGGCCTCGACGCTGCTGACGGGCAGCGGCTCGCCGCAGAACAGGCTCAGCCTGAGCGAGGGAAACCCTCCCGGCTTCAGCAGACCGCATTGCTTCATCAGCGCGGCCATCGAGGGCACCGAGAACCAGACCGTCAGCGCCTGCTCGCGGATGAACCGGCCCGGATTGAGCAGCGTCTTCTGCGAGGGGCAGCACACACATGCGCCGCGTTCCCACGCCACGAACATGTCGGACGCCGACAGGTCGAACGTCATGTCGAAGGTCTGCGAGACGACGTCCCGCTCGGTGATGGCGAAGCGCTCCGCGGCGTGATCGACATAGGCCATGACGTTGCGATGCGCGACCATCACGCCTTTCGGGACCCCGGTGCTGCCGGAGGTGAACAGCAGATAGGCGATCGCGTCTTCGGGCACGTCCGGCTCGCGCCAGTCGGCATAGCCTTCGAGATCGGCGGAGCCGACGACGACGTGCCGCGGCCAGCGTTCGCGGTAGGCGCATGGATCCGCGAGATCGGGCGCGATCACCAGCAGCGGTTCGTCCGCGCCCGCCATGAGCGCGTCCATTTGCGGCAGGGATTCCGCGTCGACGATGATCGAGCGACACTCGGAGCGGACGAGCATCGACCTCGTGCGCTCGACCGGGAAGGTACGGTTCAGCGGCACGTAGCCGTTTCCGGCCAGAAGCGATCCGAGCACGCCGGCGAAGGCCGTTGTGCTGCGATGCGCGAACACAGCGGTGAGGGGCGTCCACGACGCCATGCGATGCGTCTGGATGCAGGCGGCGATTCGGACGGCGAGCTCGCGAAGCTGCCGATACGACAGCGATGTGCCCTGCGCGACGACGGCGGGGCGGTCGGGAAACAGTTTCGCCGAACGCAGGAAGCCCGTCCACAATCCCCACCGTGATCCGTCCGCGCGCAACTCCATTGACGATTGCCTAGCCTGCGAGGCCCTGACCCGCCGGATCGCGAAGCGCGAACGACTTCAGATGCCGGGCCTTCGTCAGCGCCTGTGCGAAGACCTCGCCCGTATGGACCAGTTCCTCGCGGGTGGGTGGAATGTCCAGGATGAACGTTCCGTAGCCGGCCGCGGCGTAGCGCGCGAGCTCGTCGGAGACGACACCGTAGTCGCCGACCAGATACGGGCAGAAGGTCTTGTAGTTCTCGAACGGCACCAGCCAATAGGGCGTGTTCTGGACTGCGGTCTCGGCCGCGAGATCGGACATCTGCTTGTGCCACGCCGAGTCCGAGACCTTCATGGCCAGCTTGTGCGCGAGTTGCCCCTTCTTGTCGGTCGGGAAGCGCGCGTGTGCGACCCGCCAGGCCTCCTCGGCGCTCGCGCGGGCGATGATGCCGACGCGGATGCCCGAGCCGGTGCAGTCGGCGGCGTCCGCCTGCACATGCTCTGCGGCCGGCTTGGGATACTTCACAGGCGTCGCGCCCAGCGCCTTGGCGGCCGCGAGCCCCGCTTCAGAGGATCCGGACACGAACATGCCGGGCAGCAGCTCCCGCGGCAGCGGTGGCGTCATCCGCAGATTGCGGATGGCATGGGATTCCCCTTCGAAGGTCACCGGCTCGGCGTTCTCGAGCAGCAGCTTGATGATGCCGGTGTACTCGATGAGCCTTGCGTAGCGCTTGTCGTGCGCCGTCGCGTCGCCGAGCGCCGCCAGCTCGGTCGTGTAGCCGCCTGCGACCATGTTCAGATAGAGCCGGCGCCCGTACATATGCGCGAGCGAACTCACCATCTTGGCGACGCTGTACGGATGCATGTAGACCGGCTGCACCGCCACCAGCGGACAGAGCTCCCTGGTGCTCTGCAGGATGACCTGCGAGACAAGCCAGGGATCGACCAGGGAATTCTCCGTGTAGACCAGGATCCCCTTGCAGCCTGCCTCTTCGCTCCAGCGAGCGACCGACTGAACCCGTTCGACATAATCCGCCGCCGGGACCGCGCTGGATTGCGGGCACGTGCTGAAGACTTCGAAGCGAATATCGGACACCGCATCCATCGTCCACCTCCATGCGAAAGGCGTACGGACGCCGTGATTTGGCGGAAGACCCCGTGACGGTAGCATATGCGTTCGGGAGCTCTCCCGACGCAAAGGTGGTACTCCGTCAAGTGATGGTGACGGCTGCCCGGACGACTATTCCGGGGCGGCGGCGCAGCACTTTTGCGGACTTTGATTTTCCCGGCCTCTCTGCGACGATGCCGCGGAACCTGCTCGCATGTCCCTTGAGCGCAATCCGTCCAGGGGGTTGTTGAATATGGCGAAAGTAATCGGCATCAGTGGATTCGAGAGCTCGATCCCCTTCAAGAAGCAGCACTGGCCGGGCCTTGAGGAACGCGAATATCGGATCTCCCAGGGCCACGATTCGGCCGCGGTGCTGGTGGTCGACGGCAGGATTGTCGCCGGTGCTGCCGAGGAGCGCTTCAGCCGCAAGAAGCACACCGGCGATTTCCCGATCGGCGCGATCAGCTACTGCCTGGAGACCTCCGGCCTGAAGCCGGCAGACATCGACGTGATCTCCCACGGCTTCGACTATGCGCCTTACAAAGCCGCCTTCATGCTGGATCCGACCTCCGCCCGGCAATACAGGGAGGTGTACTCGCGCGAAAAACTGCTCGCGCAGGTGGACGAGCACCTGCCCGGAATTCCCGCCGGCAAGGTTCACCACGTCAACCATCACCTGTCCCACGCCGCCAGCGCCTACTACACCTCCGGATGGGACGAGTGCCTGGTGGTGGTGCTCGACGGCATGGGCGAGGTCCACGCCGTCATCGTCTATCACGCGCACGACAACGCGATCGACAAGCTCGCGGAAATCACCGCCCAGGATTCCATCGGCATCTTCTATTCCACCCTGACGCTGCATCTCGGCTTCGATTTCAACTCCGACGAATACAAGATCATGGGTCTTGCTCCCTACGGCGAGCCCGCCCGGCACCGTGCCTTCTTCGAGCGGACCGTGGAGCTGCGCGACGACGGCCTGATCCGGATTCCACTGCTCCGCCTCAATACCGAGCGGCACGATCGCGAAACCTACGGCGCGACGCGACGCCATCTCGGCGAGCACCTGATCCCGGCCCGCGCACCCGACAGCGACGTCACTGACGACCATCGCGACGTCGCCGCGGCGCTGCAGGAATGTCTCGACCGGGTGATGCTCCACATCTGCGGTCATTTCGGCCGCCGCACCGGCCTGCGCAGGCTCGCGATGGCGGGCGGCGTCGCGCTCAACTGCACCGCCAACGGCCGCCTGCTGCAGTCCGATCTGTTCGATGAGATCTACGTCCAGCCGGCCGCCGGCGACGACGGCTCGGCGCTCGGCGCCGCGCTCTGGTCGGCATCGCGCGATCGCGGCGTGAAGAATGTCCGGATGCCGGTGCCCTTCCTCGGCCCCGCACATGCGCAGACCGAGATCGACACAGCGCTCGCCGAGACCGCCGGCCGGCTCGAGATCACGCGTTTTCCGGATATCGACGAGACCTGCGCGGTGGCGGCGAGCCTGATCGCGGCCGGACGCGTGCTCGGCTGGTACCGCGGACGCATGGAGTTCGGCCCCCGCGCGCTGGGGCACCGCAGCATCCTGGCCGACCCCGGCCATCCGGAGATGCGCGACCGTATCAACGCGATGGTCAAGATGCGCGAAGCCTTCCGCCCGTTCGCGCCGGCGGTCAGCCTCGAAGAGGTGCATCGCTGGTTTGAGGTGCCGAAGGGGCTCGAGCTTCCCTACATGATCATGACCGCCGACGTGCGCCCCGAGCACCGCGCCGCGCTGCCGGCGATCACGCATGTCAACGGCTCGGCCCGGGTGCAGACGGTTGACGTCAGGGACAATCCGGAATTCCACGCGCTGCTGCGGGCCGTCGGCCGGACGACCGGCCGCGAGATGGTGCTGAACACGAGCTTCAACGTGAAAGGGCAGCCGATCGTCAACACCCCGCGCGAGGCCATCGACACCTTCCTCGGCACCGGCATCGAGTATCTGTTCCTCGAGAACGCGCTCGTCCGCCGCGCGGGACAGAGGTAGCCGGCATGCTCCGGCGCTAAAAGGTGAGGGGGCCGAAGCCCCCTCGCAGATGATTAGCGCCGGTGGCCACCGTGATGCCCGCCGCCATGGTGTCCGCCGTGATAGCGGTGCCCGTGATGATGATGGCGCGGATAGAAGTGCGGGCGATGATGCCATCCGTGATGGCGCGGTCCGTAGCCGTAGCCCGGTTGCCAATAGCAGCGGCCCCAGCGATCGCAGACCTGGCGCACCTTGTCGACATTGGACGTTTCGCCTGCGATGTGGCTGGCCTGCGGAAGCCCGTTCGGCAGCGCCGACGCCGCACCGGACATCAACGCTGCGCTTCCGAGCGCGGCCAATCCAATAACGGCAAGCTTGATATTCATCGAAATCTCCTTGGTTGAAGCCTGAAAACGTTCATGCGGCCGCCTGGTTGCTGCGACAAAAAAGACAGGCACGTGCACTTGGTTCTGGCGCCGCTGGTTCAACGCAGGAAATGCGGGAGTTGTGAGGTCGCCCGATGTGCGGGCGACAATTGGCCGCGCGACACAATGGCGAGGCGCAGGCAAGCGGCTAGAGCGTAGTGATGTTCGGCCCCAGTCGACCGCTTTTCCCGCGAAGGCGCTCTACTGCGTGGTCAGCGGATGTTCGGCGGCCTTGTTGAAGAAGGCCGCTTCCTCGGCGGTGGCTTCGAGGAGCTGCTGGTCCTGATCGTAGACGTCGTTGCGGAACTGGATGACGCGGTCCTTCGTCATCCACGCCGTGAGGTAGATCCAGGCCACCGGCACCTTCTTCAGCATGCGGATGTCCTGACGCTGTCCGGTGGCGATCGCGGCGTCGATGGCGGCGCGGGTCCACTGCGGCTGGTCCTTCAACAACCATGCCGCGAGATCGCGGACATTGTCGACGCGCGAGCAGCCATGCGAATCGAAGCGATAGTCGTCGCTGAACAGGCTGCGCTGATTGGTGTCGTGCATGTAGACCGAATAGGAGTTCGGCATGTCGATCTTGACCGTGCCGAGCGCATTCCATGCACCGCTCTGCTGACGCACCGTGACGTTCGGCGCGTGATCGGCGGACCAGTCGACCGAATGCGGATCGATCGGGTTTTCGTGGGCGTCGAGCACGTCCATGTGCATGCGCGACAGATAGGTCGGGTCCTTGCGCATATGCGCCGCGATCTCCGTCTTCGTGATCGATGACGGCACCGTCCAGGTCGGATTCAAAATGACGTCGGTGATCTCGGACGTCAGTGTCGGCGAGGGCTTCTCGGTCTTGCCGACGATCACGCGGTAGCGCCGCACGACCTTGTCGTCCTCGACGGCCTCGGCGAAGGTGGCGGGAATGTTGACGACCACATAGCGCTGCCCGAACTGGAAATCCATCTGGTTGAGCCGCTCCAGCGAGGCCTCGAGCTGCTTGATCCGCTTCTGTACGGGGACGTTGAGCGCAGCCAGCATGCGCGGCGTTATGGTGCCGGTTGCCGCAAGCCCGTGGCGTGTCTGGAAGTGCTTCACCGCCTCGGCCACGACTTCATCATAGGCGCCGCTGGTCTTGTCGGCGGCAAGGTCGCCGGTGATGATCAGGCGCTTGCGCAGCAGATCGTCACTGGCGCCCTGAACGCCCAACGCAAATTTCGCGTCCGCGGCGATCGTAGGCCAACCGCCGCGGGCGGCGAGATCGGAATAGCTCTTCACCACGTCGCGAATGCGTTGGGCGCTGCCCTCGTCGTAGGTCGGCTCGTGCGACAACGCGAGCGCGGCAGCCGACCGCGTCTCCGCGACCGAGGCCGCCGCAGCCGGCTTGGCCTGGCTGGGCTGGGCGGCTGCCGGTGCCGCAGCCGGCACAGCATGATGGGGCGGGACCGCCGCAGCCGGGCCGGGCGCGCCGGCGGTTTGGGCGAATGCCGGCTGAGCCGCGAGCATGGTGGCCACGACGACGAGTGTCACTCTCTGCATATCGCGTTTTCTCCGGACTGCGTCGCTTGCGCGAAAATCTGAAGCCAGGCCGCGGCCGCAACAATGGAGCGGGCGGCGCGTTCGTTCGGAGGTAATGATCTATTTCGAGACCGTTGCGTCTTGATTAAGTTTTGGTTTGCAGCCGGTAGATTGCCGCAACCTTCTTGCCGCGCCGGGGCTCGAGGCGCCCATCCAGGGCGGAGATCGCTCGCTCGGAGCGCGCGGACGCCGGGCGCACTGATCGAGTGGCCCCGAACGGACAAAGAAAAAGCGCTGCCATCGCGGATGGCAGCGCTTCGACATCTCCGGTTCGATATCTCCGGTTCTATCTCTTCCTGGCCCGGGCCGGCACGCGCTGGTCCCGATGACCGCTCGCCGGCCAATCCGCTCGCCCTGGTCGGTCGCGTTCGCGGCGTCGCGACCGTACCTGTGCTGCCCGCTCAGTCTTCGTTGGCGGCGATCGATTCCATGAGCGACACCAGCTGGCGCTGCACGGTCTGATCCTTGATCTTGCTATAGGCGCGGAGCAACCGGAGGCTGAACGCGCTGTCGAGGAACAGCAGGCTCTCGACTTCGCGGGCCTTGTTGTCGCCGTCGTAGAAGAAGGTGACCGGCACATCCAGC
Source organism: Bradyrhizobium sp. CER78 (assembly GCF_029846235.1). GTDB lineage: Bacteria > Pseudomonadota > Alphaproteobacteria > Rhizobiales > Xanthobacteraceae > Bradyrhizobium. The sequence continues at coordinate 8,137 of NZ_JARVWP010000019.1, read as the reverse complement.
GCGCTCGCGATCTGCTGAAGGCGCGCGGCGCCAACGCGGTTCACACCCTTCTCGTACTTCTGAACCTGCTGGAAGCTGACGCCCAGCTTGTCGCCGAGCTCTGCCTGCGAGATCTTCTGCTCGACACGGCGCAGGCGAATCCGCTTGCCCAACTCAATGTCCGGCTTGCCGGCACTGCGCTGCTTCATCTTCTTTGCTGCTGATCTGTTCATTCTGGTGACCCGTCCTTCAAATCGAGAATCCCTGGCCCGGTCGGGTCAGGGACACGTTCATGATGTACCGCGTTAAGCTCAAGTGGATCGTCAGTTCGTCTGAACTACGAAGTCCAAGAAGATCGCGGGATGGTATCCAAACGCATTTGCGCGCTGGAAGCACCCAAGTACCGAATCGGTCAACTACCTGAAGTCGACCGCGCCAAGGTGTCTACCGACACCCCGCCCTCTACATTTGGCAAAATATTGACCAAACCACAACTAGCGCGAGTTTGATCGACACAGATTTTGCGCGCATGCTTACTGGGCGGCATTGCACTGCGCCCGTAATTCTACGGACAGCCAATATTGTACGAGCGTCCTAGTATGGATGCAACCCCAGCTAGTGCATCCTGAGGTCGCGGTGACGGTCTGCGGTTGCTTGACTGAATCGCCGCCAAAGCGAAAAGTTTGACGTAAGTCCAAGTCAGGCTTTCGGAATGTTGCTGGACAATTGCCTAAAAGTTCTGAATCATCTGGAACAATTGTGCGCCTACGAAACGCCGGCGAACTCTGGCAGGAGAGGCCAAATGAAGCGGAAGAGGGGAACACCTCGACTCTACCTCGCGGCTTCGGGAGTGGAAGGTATGCCGGTCGCAAATACGGAAGAACGGTTGCTTGCGCTGCTGGCAACCCTTGAAGAATGTCAGGCATTTCTGACTGACCGGGCGAACACGGAGACGGCGCGGCTGCTGTCCCTTGCGATTCTCGAGCTTCGAATGGAGCTCCACAAGGTGACGGATTCCGAGTTGAAGGCGCTGTGCGACATGATCGCGTCGGACGAGCCGGTGCAGGAACCGCCGACCAGGCAGTTGCCGCCCTATCTGCGGCTGATCAAGTAAGCCCGCGCCCCGCGCTAGGCGCGGGACGCTTTTGGTCCTGTACCGCGTGGTTCAGCCCGCGGTCACGTCAACCGCATCAGTGCCTTCGAGCACGCGGCGCGCCTTGTCCCGATCGAGGTCACCTTCCCAAGCCGCGACCACGACGGTGGCGACGCAGTTGCCGATCAAATTGCCGACCGCACGTGCCATGCCGATGAACCAGTCGACCGAGAGCACCAGCACGAGGCCGATCGCCGGAATGCTTGGGACGGCGTTGAGCGTCGCTGCCAGGATGACGATCGCGGAACCCGGCACGCCATGCGCACCCTTCGAAGTGATCAGCGACACGCCGAGCACGAGCAGCAGATCGCCGAACGACAGCGGCGTGTTGGTGGCCTGCGCGATGAAGACGACCGCCAGCGTCAGATAGATCGAGAACGCATCGAGGTTGAAGGAATAGCCGGTCGGAATCACGAGGCCGACCACCGAATCCTTGACACCGAAATGCTCCAGCTTGCGCATCACCTGCGGCAGCACCGCGTCTGAGGATGCGGTCGCGACCACGATCATCAATTCCTCGCGCAGGTAGCCGAGGAATTTGAGGATGTTGATGCCGGCGAGCGCCATCACGGCGCCGAGCACGCCGAGCACGAAGACGGCGACCGAGACGTAGAACAGCGCCACCAGCGACAACAGCTGCTTGAGCGAGCCGACGCCGTATTTACCGACCGTGTAGGCGACGGCGCCGAGCACGCCGATCGGCGCGAAGCGCACGATCAGGCCCATGGCGCGGAACAGCACCGTGGAGATCGCGTCGATGAAGGAGGAGATCCGCTCGCCCTTCTCGCCGCCGACCAGCGCCAGACTGACGCCGAAGATGATGGCGAAGAACAGCACCTGCAGCACGTCGTTGCGCGACAGCGCGTCGAACGAGGTGGTCGGGATGATGTTGAGCAGGAAGCTGCCGATGCCCTCGCCCTTCAGCTTCTGCGCATTGCTGGCATAGTTGCCGAGCGCCTTGGCATCGAGCGTCGAGGTGTCGATGTTCATGCCGTGACCGGGACCGAACAGATAGGCCAGGATCAAGCCGATCAGCAGCGCCACCGTCGTCATCGCCTCGAAATACACCAGCGCCTTGACGCCGACGCGTCCGACCTTCTTGAGGTCGCCGGCGCCTGCGATGCCGTGCACCACCACGCAGAACACGATCGGCGCAACGATCATCGAGATCAGCTTCAGGAAAGCATCGCTGAAGATCTTCAGCCCGATCGCGAAATCCGGCGCCGCCACGCCGATGACGATGCCGAGCAGCAGCGCGACAAGCACCTGCACGAACAGTGATGTGTAGAGCGGCTTGCGCGCCGTGGTGGCTTCCGCTGCGATGGTCGACATGAATTCCCCCTGTTTCCGATCGTCCGAACCCGCCCCATCTTAGCAACTTGCGTGCCAAGATGTCGGAGGATTGGGTGCGGTTGGCCCGGTCAATCGCCGGTTTCGAGGGTGCTGGTCACCGTGTAGACGACGCCGTGGGGCAGGAAATCGACCGTGGCCTCGCCGCCGAGCTGGTCGCGGGCGCTGCGCTCGATCAGCCGGGAGCCGAAACCGCGCTGGACCGGCGCCGCGACGGGCGGGCCGCCCCTCTCGGTCCAGATCATCCGGAGCTTCGGCCCGAGGCTTTCCTGCAGGACTTCCCAGTCCAGCGTCACCGTGCCGGTGTCGTTGGACAGCGCGCCATATTTGGCGGCGTTGGTCGCCATCTCGTGCAGCAGCATCGACAGCACCAGGGCAAGCCGGGGCGACAGCGGCACGCGCGGTCCGAACATCCTGACCCGCTCGGAGGTGCTGTTCAGCAGATACGGCCGCAGCACGCGGCTGATGACGTCCTGGAGGTCGGAGCCCTGCCATTTGTCGGTCGAGAGCAAATTGTGTGCCTCGGCAAGCGCGCCGAGCCGTCCCTCGAATTTCTCGCGCTCGGCGCGGCTCGCGCTGCGGAAGGTCTGCGTGGCGATCGATTGCAGGATCGCCAGCGTGTTCTTGACGCGGTGATTGAGCTCCTCGATCAGGAGGTCGTGCAGCTTCTCGCCGCGCGCGATCGTGGTCGCCATCCGCACCGCAAAGCCGAGGCCGACCATGAGCAGGACGCCGCCGATCACGGCGGTGATTGCAAGCGAGCGCCACAGCGGCGCCACCAGCGAGTTCTCGGTGATTCCCGCCGCGACGGTCCAGCCGGTGAGGCGAGACCGGGTGAAGCCCGTGATCAGCGCCACGCCTTCGAGCGAGACGGTCGGCAGTGTCGCCTCGCTGCGGCGGAACATCTCGGCAAACAACGTGGGCGAGGCACGCTGCCCGATGGTGGCTTGCGGATTTGGTACCCGAGCGAGGTTGACACCGTCGCCGTCGAAGATCGAGATGGTCCAGTCCTGGTTCAGGCGCTGCTTCTCGATCATCGCCTGGAAGACCTCGATCGGCGGGCTGAAGGAGATGTCGTAGAGCACCTCGTCGTCGCGGATCACCGGCACCTCGACGGTGATGATCAGTTGCTGCTTCACCTCACCGAAGAACAGGTTGGAATATTGCGGCTGCCGCGTCGCAAACACCTTCTCGACGATCCCAAGATTGTTGCGCGGCGGCAGGCTCGCGGTGTCTGGCGTCAGCGAGGAGAACGCCTGGCGTCCTGCACGGTCCGCCACCAGCACCACGCCATCCTTGCCGTATTGGTCGAGGAAGCCGGCCGCGACGCGGCGGAAATTGCCGAACTCGCTGTTGCGCAGCGAGTCGGTCAGCGCCAGTACCTGCAGCCCGCCGGTCATGCGTTGCATTTCCGCATCGAGCAGCAAGCGGATGCTGCGCGCCGTTTCCAGCACGCGCTGCGTGGCGGCCTGGCGATCGCGCTGGTAATTGTGAAACACGATCCCGACCGCGAAAACGATCAGCGGCAACATCGTCCCCGCGACCAGAAGCGCGAGACGCACCGGCAATGTCAGTTTCGGCACGATGTCCCCGGGTGGGTGCCCGTTTGCGGTGAGCTTAGGGGAAGCAGGAAAAGTCCGCCAAAGGAAATGACTGTGGTCGGAAAAATTCCGCGGCGCACACCCTGCGCCGCGGAAGAGTCATTGGTCAGAGATTGCTCTCGGTGATCGCGGCGTAGACCATGGTGCGCAGCTCGCGCCGCAGCGGATAGGCGCTCGACGGCAGCACCTGGGTCATGAAGATGGTGATCAGCTCCTCGGCCGGATCGATGAAGAACGACGTCGTCGCGGCGCCGCCCCAGTTGAATTCGCCCGGGCTGCCGGCGATCAGCGTCTGCGCCGGGTGCATGGTGACGGCGAAGCCGAGGCCGAAGCCGATGCCGTTGTAGGCGGCCTCGGCGAACATCGAGCGCGACATCGCCGGCAGGTCGACGCCGCCGGGCAGGTGGTTGGAGGCCATCAGCTTCAGCGTCTTCGGGCCGAGCAGCCGGACGCCGCCGAGCTCGCCGCCATTGAGCAGCGCGCGGCAGAAGGTCAGGTAGTCTGCCGCGGTCGAGCACAGTCCGCCGCCGCCCGAGACCAGCGAGGGTGGCGACAGGAACGAGCTGGTTGTCGGATCGTCCTGCAAGGTCAGCGTGCCCTTGCGCTCGGCGGCGAGCGGGTTGAAGCCGCCCTGCGGGTCGGCGGAATAGCAGGCGGCAAAGCGGTGCGCCTTGTCGGCGGGGACGAAGAAATCGGTGTCGTTCATGCCGAGCGGTTTGAAGATCCGCTCCTTCAGGAATTGCTCGAACGGCATCCCTGAAATCTTGCCGACGAGATAGCCGAGCACGTCGGTGGAGACCGAGTAATTCCAGGCTTCGCCCGGCGAGAACTCCAGCGGGATCTTGGCCAGGTCCTCGATCATGCTGTCGAGCGTGCCGGCCTTGATGACCTCGCCGATCTTCTTCTCGCGATAGGCCGCATCTACATTGGAGCGCTGCTGGAAGCCGTAGGTCAGGCCCGAGGTGTGGCGCAGCAGGTCGACGATCTGCATCGGCCGCGTTGGCGGGCGGGTCAGGAAGGCGGGCGCGGTGCCGGCGACGAACACGCCGAGGTTCTTCCATTCCGGAATGTACTTTGCGACCGGCTCGTCGAGCGCGACCTTGCCTTCCTCGACCAGCATCATGAAGGCGACCGACGTGATCGGCTTGGTCATCGAATAGATGCGGAAAATCGTGTCGTCCTTCATCGGCGCCTTGCGCTCGAGGTCGGCAAAGCCCTGAACGGTGGAATGCACGATCTTGCCGCGGCGGTAGATCAGGACCTGGGTGCCGGGAAAGCGGCCGGAATCGAGGTAGCGGCTCTTCAGATGCGCTTCGAGGCGGTTGAGCGCGGTGGTCGACATTCCCGCGGATTCGGGCGAGGCAGGCGTGGGAGCTAACATCGGGCAATTTCTCCGGCTGGCGAGGCAGCCTTGATAGCCGAAAATGTCCACTGCACCAATCGGCCGCTGCTTACCGGCCCCGGGCCGGTGGTGTACGCTCGCCCCTGCAATCGCGCCCCAAAGGGCCCTCAAGGGAAACGCCGAGATGACCCAGTTCAACGAAACCGAGCTCACCGCCGCCGTCATCCGCAGCTTCGACCAGACGCCCGATCCCAGGGCCAAGTTCCTGCTGCAGGAACTGGTAAAGTCGCTGCACGATTATGTGCGCAAGACCGATCTCACCTTCGAGGAATGGGACCACGCGATCGGCTTCCTGACCCGCACCGGACAGAAATGCACCGACATCCGCCAGGAATTCATCCTGCTGTCCGACGTGCTCGGCGTGTCGATGCTGGTCGACGCCGTCAATCACAGGGATCGCGACGGCGCGACCGAGACCACCGTGCTGGGCCCGTTCTATGTCGGCGAGCACAAGGTGACGCCGCACGGCACCGACATCTCGGCAAGCCTGCCCGGCGAGCGCATGTTCGTGCAGAGCCGCGTCACCGACCTCAACGGCAAGCCGCTCGCCAATGTGCCGGTCGACGTCTGGCATGCCGATGACGACGGGTTCTACGACTCGCAGAAGCCGAGCTATGCCAGCGAAGGCCCGTCCTCGCGGGCGCGCTTCATCACCGATGCCGACGGCCGCTTCTTCTTCCGCACCATCGTGCCGTGCAGCTACCCGATCCCGACCGACGGTCCGGTCGGGCAGATGATCACGCAGACCAACCGGCATCCGATGCGGCCGGCGCATGTGCACTTCCTGGTCAACGCCAAGGGCCATGAGCCGCTGATCACGCACGTGTTCGTCGAGGGCGACGAGTACATCGACTCCGATGTCGTGTTCGGCGTGAAGGACGAACTGATCGCCAAGGTCGAAAAGCGCACCGATCCTGTGATGCCCGACGGCCAGCGCTCGGATGGGCCGTGGAGCCTGATGACCTATGAATTCCACGTGAAGCCCGGTGGCGGCATGGCGCCCGCGCCGCTCGGCACCAAGGTCAGCGAAGACGCCTGACGCGCTTGTCGAAAACCGTCTGCTCAATTCATGTGCGGCGCACAAGAATTGAGCGAATCGCATTCTTTGGCAGCGCGCAGAGACCTCTGCGCGTTGCGATAAGTTGCGCAAAACATTGCGATAAAATCGATTGTTGCACTGCGGTAGCTTGGCACGAGGCTTGAATAGTCTGACGCCGACGCCATTGAAGCCGTCCCTCGAGGCCACCCCATCGGATTTCTGACGCCGCCAGACCGGGGCTCCCCGGTGCCCTTGGCGCAGTATGCGCGCGGCCGAGCGCGGCCACATCCTGCTGAAATGGGCCGAGCTCTTGAAGCAGCATGCCGACGAGATCGTCGCGCTCGAAAGCCTCGATGCCGGGAAGCCGATCGCGGGGGTGCTGCGCCAGGATTTCCCCGCCGCCATCGACACGCTGACCTATTACGCAGGCTGGGCCGACAAGATCAGCGGCGACGTGGTCTCGACGCGCGACGACGCGCTGACCTACACGGTGCGCGAGCCGGTCGGCGTGGTCGCCGCGATCGTGCCGTGGAATTTTCCGCTGATGATCGGCATGTGGAAGCTCGCACCGGCACTGGCCTGCGGCTGCACCGTCGTGATGAAGCCAGCCGAGCTGACCTCGCTGTCGGCGCTGTGGATCGGCGAGCTCGCGCTGGAGGCCGGTTTGCCGAAGGGCGTGCTCAACATCGTGACCGGGCCCGGCCGCGTCGTCGGCGACGCGCTGGTCAATCATCCCGACGTCGACAAGGTGACGTTCACTGGCTCGCCCGGTGTCGGCCGCGGCATCATGAAGGGCGCCGCCGGCAACTTCAAACGGGTCTCGCTCGAGCTCGGCGGCAAGTCCGCCAATGTGGTCTTCGACGACGCCAATCTCGAAGCCGCCGCCAAGGCCGCGGCCGCCGGCATCTTCTTCAATGCCGGGCAGGTCTGCTCGGCCGGCTCGCGCGTGCTGGTGCAGGAGAACGCCTATGACGAGGTGGTCGAGCGCCTGGTCGCCCGCGCTGAAAGCCTGCGTATCGGCGATCCCGCCGATTGCGCCACCGCGCTCGGGCCCGTGATCTCCGACAAGCAGATGCGCTCGATCCTCGACTATGTCGAGATCGGCAGGAACGAGGGCGCGCAGCTCGCCACCGGCAGCGTGCGTGTCGGCGACCGCGGCTACTTCATCAGCCCCGCGGTGTTCGCCAATGTCGCGCATGAGATGCGCATCTCGCAGGAGGAGATCTTCGGTCCGGTCGTCAGCGTGATCAAGTTCAAGGACGAGGCTGATGCGCTGCGCATCGCCAACGGCACCGCCTACAGCCTCGCCGCCGGCGTCTGGAGCGCCGATATGGGCCGCGTGCAGCGCTTCGCCAAGAAGGCCCGCGCCGGCACGGTGTGGATCAACACCTATGGCTACACCGATGTGCGGTTGCCATGGGGCGGCGAGCGCGACTCCGGCCTCGGCCGCGAGCACGGCACCGCCGCGCTCGACAATTTCACCGAGCCGAAGGCGGTGTGGATGAATCTCAACGTTTGATGGCACGTAATGCCGGCAAGAAGGCGCGGATCGGAGGATCCGCGCCGTTGGGATTGCGCGAGAGCGCGCAACATATTCCGCTGTCGTCCCGGCC
>NZ_JARVWP010000018.1 GCF_029846235.1 Bradyrhizobium sp. CER78 | reverse complement strand
GTGAGGAGAGATCAGGGCTTTCCGTTCAACCGCTGCAAGAACCCGGTCAGATCATCCGTGACATGGTCGACATAGGCGGCGTCGCGGCCTTCGAGCTCCCAGGTCTCGCGTACCACCTCCTGGCTGCCGTCGGGCACGACCAGCACGGTGGTCATGCCGAGCTCATGCGGCACCACCAGGTTGCGCGCGAGGTCCTCGAACATCGCGGCTTTCGTTGGATCGACGTCGTGCAGCTTGAGGAACTTCTGGTAGGTCTGCGGCGCCGGCTTCGGCTCGAGATCGGCGGCGATGATGTCGAACACGCCATCGAAATGATGGCCGATGCCGAGCCGGCCCAGCACCGCGTCGACATGATCGACCGAGCCGTTGGTCAGGATCAGCTTGCGCCCCGGCAGTTTTGCGATCGCAGCGCCCATTGCCGGGTTCGGCTGCAACGGCGAGTGGTCGATCTTGTGCACATAGGCGAGATAGTCGTCGGCCTGCACGCCGTGCTCGGTCATCATGCCGCGCATCGTGGTGCCGTAGCGCAGGTAATAGTCCTTCTGCAGCCGCCGCGCCTCCTCAGGCGAGATCTTCAGCCAATTGCCGACGAACTCGCCGATCCGCGCATCGACCTGCTGCCACAGATTGACGTGATGCGGGTACAGCGTGTTGTCGAGGTCGAACACCCAGGTCTCGACATGGCCGAAGCCGCGGGGAGTTTTAGTCATGGGTTTCTCCACCCGTCAGCGCGCTCGTCGCCGAGCCCTCCGCCGTCGTCCTGGCCTAGTGCGCAATTGCGCACGGGAGCCAGGACCCATACCGCGGAATCGATCAATAAGGCACGATGCTCGTCGTTCTTCGCCAAACGCAGTCTTGTGGTTATGGGTCCTGGCTTTCGCCAGGACGACAGTGATGTAAGTGGCGCCAGCGTCTCCATCACGGCATCGCAAAGCGCAGCGTCTTGCCACCGCTGGTCATGTCGACGGTGGTGAAGCCGAGCGCGGTGAGGCCGCGGGTGGCGCAGTCGCCTTGCTCGTTGACCTCGAACTTGCTGTCGCGGGTGCAGAGCTGCACCGCGCCGCCCCAGTTCAGCGGCTTGTCCTTGATGCGGATGGCGCGGTTGTCGCCATCGACCGCTTCCGCGAAGGAATAGATCTGCTTCGGCGTGCCGGTGACGTCCGGATGCAGGCACTTGCCGGGATCGATCCGATACCAGCCGCGGCTGGTCACGGCCTTGCCGTCGTCGGTCGCAACCGAGGCCATCACCTTGTACTGCGTGTCGTTGCACCAGGTCAGTCCCGTCGGCGACGGCTTCTGCACGGCATCGACCATGGTGGTGAAGAAGGTCGGCGACTGCACGATGTCACCGGCGAGCCCGCGGCTCTTGAGGAAGGCCGACAGCGCGCTCTGGGTCTTCGGCCCGTCGACGCCGTCGATCGGTGCCGCATCGTAGCCTGCGATCACCAGCAGGCGCTGGATGCCGGCGAGCCGCGCCTGCTCGTCGTCATACTCACTGTCCTCGGCGAGGTAGGCGACGAGGTTGCCGTCATCGGCCTGCGTCGGCGTGATCTCGGTGAATTGCGCCGGTGTCTGGCCGGAGCGGCATTGCCGCGCGGCGGCGATCACGAAATTGTCCTGCGCGACGCAGAGCGTATCAGTCCCGTTCTGCGGGATCGGCGAGGCGCCGTAGACGCCGAGCGCGCGGGCGTTGAGCAGCACGCGGTCGGCGCTCAGCGCGCCCTGCACGACGACGCGGCAGGTCGCGGGATCGATGCGGAACCAGCCGCGCGTCGCGGTCGCGGCCTTGTCGTCGATGCCGATCGCGGCCTCGATCACATAGCTCATGCGGTTGCAGAGCTTGAGATCGGCATGCACCGGCGCCGCCGAGAACAGGAATGACACCAGCGCGGCCGGCAGCGACATTGCGAGCCGCGTCGCCGGCGCACGGCGAGGGATCCTCGCCGTGAGTCCCGCGATGGTGGCCTTCATGCGCGCTGCCGCGTCTGCCATTACTTATGGATCAGCGTGCCGGTGCCCTGGTTGGTGAAGAGCTCGAGCAGCACGGCGTGCTGGGTCTTGCCGTCGATGATCACGACGCCCTGCACGCCCTGTTCGAGCGCGTAGATGCAGGTCTCGACCTTCGGGATCATGCCTCCGGAAATCGTGCCGTCGGCGATCAGCTTGCGTGCTTCCTTGATCGACAGGTCCGGAATCAGCTTCTTCGACTTGTCGAGCACGCCGGGCACGTCGGTCAGCAGCAGCAGGCGCTTGGCCTTCAGCGCGCCCGCGATCGCGCCGGCAAAGGTGTCGGCGTTGATGTTCAGGGTCTGGCCGTCCTGCGAGGTCGCCAGCGGCGCCAGCACCGGGATCAGCTCATAGCCGATCAGCTGATTGAGCAGCGTAAGGTCGACCTTTTCGGGATCGCCGACGAAGCCGAGATCGACGGCCTTCTCGATATTGGAATCGGGATCGACCATGGTGCGGGTCGTCTTCGACGCCTTCACCATGTTGCCGTCCTTGCCGGACAGGCCAACGGCCTTGCCGCCGGCCTCGTTGATGTAGCCGACGATCTGCTTGTTGACCGAGCCGGCCAGCACCATCTCGACGATCTCGATGGTGGCAGCATCGGTGATGCGCAGGCCGGCGGCGAATTCCGACTGGATGCCGAGGCGCTTCAGCATGGTCGCGATCTGCGGGCCGCCGCCATGCACGACCACCGGATTGATCGCGGTCTGTTCGAGCAGCACGATGTCGCGCGCGAACGCCTTGGCGGTGTCCTCGGCGCCCATGGCATGGCCGCCGTATTTAATGACGATGGTTTCCTCGTCATACTCCTGCATATGCGGGAGCGCCTCGGACAGGATGCGGGCCTGATCGAGCGGGCTGATGTGCTGGTCGGTCATGGGGCTGGTCTCATCGTCAGCGGAGGGACGGGCGCGGTTCTATCTGATTGCCGGGCAGGGCGCAAAGCGGGAGAGGTATTCGTCGTATCTGTAGCCCGGATGAAGCGAAGCGCAATCCGGGATCTCCGCCCGCGGCACGATTCCCGGATTTCGCGGAGCCTGTCGTCGGGCGCGCGTCCGCGCGACCCGTTGGCTCCATCCGGGCTACGGTTCAACGCCTCGGCCACATGACCGAAACCGCCAGCACCAGCCAGCTCAGGATCAGCAATGTTCCGCCGGTCGGCGCGGCCATCGGAAATAGTCCGTGGCCCGCATATTGGCGCAGCACCAGGTCGCCCGCGAACAATGACGCCGCGATGACGAAGCCGGCCGCCGCCACTAATCCGAGCCTGGCATGAACGATCGCGCGGTCCGCGACCGCGATGGTCGCGATGGCGGTAGGTGCATGGAACAGCAGCATCGAGGACGCCGCCGCCAGCCGCGTGGCGTCGGGCAGATGGGCTGCGGCCGCCGCCAGCATCACGCCGCAGGCGCCCATGACGGCGGCACAGACGATCAGAAGGCGGGATGCGCCGTTGTTCATCGTGTTCATCGGCGCCGTTCCTCGATCAGGCGCACCATGGCCGCGCGCAGCTCCGGCATGCCGTCGCCGGTGCGCGACGAGGTCACCAGCACGTCGGGGAATGCGGCGGGATGTTTTGCCAGCGTCGCGATGGTCTCGGCGATCGTGGTCTTCAGTTCGCCGGCCTTGACCTGGTCGGCCTTGGTCAGCACGACCTGATAGCTGACCGCGGACTTGTCCAGCGTCTTCAGCACGTCGAGATCGACGTCCTTGATGCCGTGGCGTGCGTCGATCAGCACATAGACCCGCGCCAGTGTCGCGCGCCCGAGCAGGAATTTGTGGATCAGCGCCGTCCATGACGCCACCTTGGTCTTCGGCGCCGAGGCGTAGCCGTAGCCCGGCATGTCGACCAGGCGGAAGTTCGCGTTCTCCGGGCCCTCGAAGAAGATCAGTTCCTGGGTGCGGCCCGGCGTATGCGAGGTACGCGCGAGTGCACTGCGGCCGGTCAGCGCGTTGATCAGGCTCGACTTGCCGACATTGGAGCGGCCGGCAAAGGCGACCTCGAGGCCGGCCATCGGCGGCAGCGTCTCGATCGAGGGCGAGGCCCAGATGAAGCGCCAGTCGCCGGCGAACAGCTTGCGTCCCTGCTCGATCAGCTCCGCATCGGGTTCGGTGGTCATGTGATGGTTCTCACGTCATTCCGGGGCGATGCGAAAGCATCGGAACCCGGAATCTCGAGATTCCGGGTTCAACGCTGCGCGTTGCCCCGGAATGACGGCGCGCGTTATGTCGGCTTCTTGGCGAACGTCGACTTCAGATTGTCGAACAGCTCCACCTTCACGCCGTTCTTGCGCATGATGAAGCTCTGCTGCAGCACCGAGAGCGTGTTGTTCCAGGCCCAGTAGATCACGAGACCCGCCGGGAAGCCGGCCAGCATAAAGGTGAAGATCAGCGGCATCCAGTCGAAGATGATCTTCTGGGTCGGATCCGGCGGTGCCGGGTTGAGCTTCATCTGCACCCACATCGTGATGCCCATGATGATCGGCCAGATGCCCATCACCAGATAGGCGCCGAAATGCGGTCCGAGCAGCGCGATCGGATCGAACGGGATCAGCCCGAACAGGTTGAACAGGTTGGTCGGATCGGGCGCAGAGAGGTCCTTGATCCAGCCGAAGAACGGCGCGTGCCGCATCTCGATGGTGATGAACAGCACCTTGTAGAGCGAGAAGAACACCGGGATCTGCAAGGCGACGGGAAGACAACCGGCGATCGGGTTGATCTTCTCCTTCTTGTAGATCTCCATCATCTCCTGCTGCTGCTTCACGCGGTCGTCAGGATAGCGTTCCTTCAGCGCCTGCAGCTGCGGCTGCACCGACTTCATCTTCGCCATCGAGGCGTAGGACTTGTTGGCGAGCGGGAAGAACAACAGCTTCACGATCACGGTCACCAACAGGATCGCGATGCCGAAATTGCCGACCAGGCGGTAGAACCAGTCGAGCGCCAGGAACATCGGCTTGGTGATGAAGTAGAAGTGGCCCCAGTCGATCAACAGATCGAAATGGTTGAGGCCGAGCTGCTTGTTGTAGCCGCCGAAACCGACCAGCGGGAAGTTGAGGCCGACGGTCGCGGCTTCCTTCGCGCCGGCGAACAGCCGCGCATTGGCAACGCCGGTGCCGCCGATCGGAATGGTCTGCGCGCCGAGCATGTAATCGGCCCGATAGCGTTTGGCGCGCGGATCGGAAGCCGAGTCGTTGGTAAGACGGGCCGTTTGCAGCGTGGCGTTGGTGTCGGGCAGAAGGGCTGTCGCCCAGTATTTGTCGGTAATGCCCAGCCAGGCGTTGGTCACGTTGTCAAACTTGACGCCACGCGAGTCCTCGCCGGTCGGGATCTTGCTGTCGTCGATGTTCTTGTAGGTGTATTCCTGCAAGCCATGTTCGCCGAGATAGCCGATCAGGCCTTCGTGCAGGATCGCGTAGCCCGAGACCGGCGGCTTGCCGCCGCGCGAGATCAGCCCGAACGGATACAGCGTCACCGGCGCGCTGCCTTGATTGATGACCTCGTCCTTGATGCTGAAGAGGTAGCGATCGTCAATCGAGATGGTGCGGCGGAAGGTCAGGCCCTGGCCGTTCTCATACTTCAGAACCACCGGGGTGCTCGGCGACAGGTCGTTCGACCCCTCCTGCTGCCAGACAGTTTCGGCGTCCGGCGTCTTCACCGACGCGCCGTTGGCGGTCAGCCACAGGAACTCGGCATAATATGGCTCGGCCGTGCCCGACGGCGACAGCAGCACGATGGCCGGTGATTTCGGGTCGACCGTCTCGCGGAACTGGACCAGTGACAGATCGTCGATCCGGGCGCCCTTCAGGGCGATGCTGCCGATCACGCGCGGGGTGTCGATCTTGATGCGCGGGCCGGCTGCAAGCACGGTCTCGCGGCTTGCCACCGGGGCGTCAGCAGCAGGCTTGCCCGGTGCCGGGGAGGGCGTGGTCGAAGCACCCGGAGCTGCGCCGGGAGCGGCACCCGGGGTCGCCTGCGGCGACGGCTTCAGCAATTCGGCCTGCTTCTGCGCCTCGCGCTGCTTCTCCATCTGCGGCACGTTGTAGAAATATTGCCAGGCGATCAGGACGAGGCCGGACAGAATGACGGCAAGGATCGTGTTGCGGTTGTCGGACATCTCTTAGGGTCTCGTCATTCCATTCGGATTGGGCGCGCGTTTGTTGCCTGCCTTGTCGTTACCCGTCTTGTGCGCAGCAGGCCGGTCGAGGCGGCGCAGCGCCGACCGCAGGTCGTCAATCATGGTCGCAAAGTCGCGGGTCAGCGCGTCACGACGGCCGACTAGCACATAATCATGGTGCGGCCGCATGAATACGGCATCGACCCGTCTCATCACTTCGCGAAGCCGGCGGCGAATGCGGTTGCGCTCGGTCGCGGTGCCATTCTTCTTGGTGACGGTATAGCCGACGCGGATCGGGCCCTGATCGTCGCGCCGGCGGCCCTGCAGCACAAAAGCTGCGGTATTCGCCCGTGCGCCATTGGCAACGGCGAGGAAATCCGCCCGCTGCCTCAGCCGATCCATAATGGGTATCTCCGGGGAGGAGACGTCCGGGCTCAGGCGCTCAGGCGCTTGCGGCCACGTGCGCGACGCGCGGCGAGGACCTTGCGGCCGCCGGCCGTGGCGAGACGGGCGCGGAAGCCGTGACGGCGCTTGCGCACCAGTTTGCTGGGTTGATAAGTCCGCTTCACGGGTAATTCTCCGCTGACCGGGCAATTTGCCGTTGTATTGAGATGGAGTCCGGTGATGCTGGCAGGCCCAAACGAGCCGGTTACGGCCCCAAAGAGCCGCCCCCGGTCGAGACCGGGCCATCGCGGACAGTTGGCGCGGCTTATAAGGGAGCGCCCTGTTTTCGTCAATGTCGCAGGGCGTCGCAAAAAGGCTTCTTTGAAACGTCGCAATTTGGGCGAATATAACTGTTTTCGCGGGGTTTTTGACGGCAAGGGAGCGCAATGGGGCGTCCGGGGAACCGCCGACATTAGCGATCCGTAATTTGACCGGCTTGGGGGCCGGCCGCATCTTCCGACCCCTAAGCCCAACAAGGCCTTATCTTGTGGCTCTAACTGACGATCAGGCGACCGCGCAGACGCAGCGGCCCAAGCCGTCCCTTCGGCTCGGGCTGTCGGGCAAGCTGTTACTGCTGACGATTCCCCTGGTGATGATCGCCGGGCTCCTGATCTACGTGCCTGCGATCGCCAACTTCCGGATGAACCGGCTCAACGACCGCCTCGCCGCCGCCAATACCGCGGCGCTGGTGCTCGATGCCGCCCCCTCCGGCCTGGTGCCGGATTCGCTGGCCCGGCAGATCCTGACCAGCATCGGCGCCCGCGCGGTTGCCATCAAGCTCGGCCAGCAGCGCCGCCTGCTCGCCAGCGCCGACCTGCCGGCCTCGATCGATCATGATGTCGACATGCGGGCCGTGACGGTGTGGTCGGCAATCGTCGATGCCTTCGAGATCATGCTGGAGCACGGCGACCAGACCATCCGCGTGGTCGGACCGGCGCCGGGCCAGGCGCAATTCATTGAAGTCGTGATCGACGAGAAACCGCTGCGGCAGGCGATGTACCGCTTCTCGCGCAACGTCCTGGTGGTCGCACTCCTCATTGCCGGCCTGACTGCGGGCCTGGTCTACCTGGCGCTGCATTATCTGTTCGTGCGGCCGATGCGGCGGCTGACCGCGAGCCTGGTCGGCTTCCACGAGAATCCCGAGAGTTCGGCGCGAATCATTGTGCCCAGCCAGCGCGGCGACGAGATCGGCGTGGCCGAGCGCGAGCTGTCGGACATGCAGCGCGATCTCGTCTCGATGCTGCATCAGAAGAGCCGGCTGGCCGCGCTCGGGCTCGCCGTCTCCAAGATCAATCACGATTTGCGCAACCTCCTGGCATCCTCGCAATTGCTGTCGGACCAGCTTGCCAGCGTGCCCGACCCGCGGGTGCAGCGCTTTGCGCCGAAGCTGCTGCGCTCGCTGGAGCGTGCGATCGCGTTCTGCCAGTCGACATTGTCCTATGGCCGCGCGCAGGAAGCGGCGCCCGACCGCCGCGTGATCATGGTGGAGCCTGCGGTTGCCGAGGTGCGGGAATCGGCCGGGCTCGCGACCGATGTCTCGATCACCTGGATCAGCGCGATCGAGCGCGGCCTCACCATCGACGCCGATCCGGACCAGCTGTTCCGGGTGCTGCTCAACCTGGTGCGCAACGCGACGCAGGCGCTGGAAAGCCGGCAGGACAGCGATGGCGGCGCCCAGCAGATCCGCATCACCGGCCGCCGCGAGGGGACGGTTGCGATCATCGAGGTCTCCGACACCGGCCCCGGCGTGCCGGCCAAGGCGCGCGAGCACCTGTTCGAGGCGTTCCAGACCTCCGGCCGCCCCGGCGGCAGCGGGCTCGGCCTTGCGATCGCCGCCGAGCTGATTCGTGCCCATGGCGGCCATATCCACCTGGTCGAGGGCACCATCGGCGCCACCTTCCGGATCTCGATCCCGGATCGCCCGGTGGAACTGCTGTCGGTCCGCAGCGAGCGGGCGAGGGCCTGAGATCGCCCCGGTATTCCAGGGCGGCGAAAACGGCGGCCGAAATTGGCGTTTCCAGACCTTGCCAACCGGACCGGGAGCCTGTAGCTAGAGCGCTCTTTCGCGACGTTCCGGGGCTCCCGGAGTCATCCGGGCTTCAAGCCTGACCCGCGAAAATGCGCCCGTAGCTCAGCTGGATAGAGCATCAGACTACGAATCTGAGGGTCGGACGTTCGAATCGTTCCGGGCGCGCCATTCATCTTTTTTGTTTTCATCGGCTTTTTAAGGCATGTGCCCAGGGGCGAGACCGCTGTGCTCTGACCCCTTGTGCGGGGGCGCGGTCAAATACTTGTGCAGTGCAGTATATGTTATTGCATTGCAACAAAATTGGCCTATGTCGGCTTCCCAAGTTCGATTGAGGAGCCTTCACGTGACCAAGATTTCCCTCTCCATCATTGCCGCCGCCCTCGCGATCGCGAGTGCAACGGCCGCATCCGCCGCAGAGCTTCCGACTTACGAAGCCGCGGGCCTGCCGATCTCGCCGGTACAGGCTGGCGCGCTTGGCGCCGCCAACGTCCACGAGCAGGCGCCGGTCGCCGCGACGTCGGCGACGCCGCATCAACTCAGCGTTCTGACACCGCGAAACAAGATCACGACCGCGCGGGCTTCCGCCCGGACCGACCACTCGCTGCACTGACTGGCATAGCCGGTCCATCCACGAGACCCGCGACGCCGCGGGTCTCTTCGTCCCACCGGATCGCGGTGGTCTGGAAGAAAACGTGCCGCTTGTTTGCGGGCCGCCGCGTCCGGTGAGGGTCCCGACTGGGTGGACGAAGCACTCTCAGGCCTTGACCAGGTCCCCCAGTAGGTTCGCTGCCACCGCAAGCTTGGCGAGCGTCAAGCCGCTGGCCGCAATTTCCTCGACCGACCGGCGAATCCGCGTCGCTTCGGGATGCGCGGCGAGCCAGGTCTCGACGGCCTCCTGGCCCGACTGGCCGGTCGCCAGCATATCCGCGGTCAGCCTTCTTTCAGCGGCTGCGATCTGGTCGATCGCGCGGTCGATGGCGAGACGTTCGAAATAATCGTTTGCCGGCACGCCACGTGCAGCAGCGATGATGAGGTCGAGACGGAAATTGGCTTCCGCAGCAAAGAAGGTCGCAGCCGCATCGCCGATGGCGCGCGTGGTGCGCTCCGCAACCGTCACGATATCCGGGGCCGAGACCAGAGCATCGAGATCAGCGAGTTCGCCGGCTATGCCGGCCGGGACGCCGGCATCGGTTAGGTCCTGCCGTCGCTTGCTGCGCGCGGCTTGCAAGTCCGGCGGAAGGGTATTGTCGAGCCCTGCAACAATCTCGCGGATAGCCGGGCCGAAGCGCGCGATGACCGCCTCCAGGCCGTCCTTGAAATCAACGTTGCGCACGTACCAGACCATACGGGAGAGCAAGAGATCCTGGATCGAAGCATAAAGGGAAAGCTGCAACTGTCCGTCGATGCAGGTGTCGAGTGCGTCGATCGCATCATTGAGCCACTTCAGTCCGTAGGATTCATCCACCGCCACATAGGCCATGACGATGGTTGCGACATCGGCATCGGTCTCATCGGTCAGGCGCACAACACAGGCCGGGCCGCCGCGGTTGATCACGGCATTGACGAGACTGGTCGCGATGATCTCCCGTCGCAGCCGATGGGACTCGACCGCCGCCGGGAATCTGTCTTGAACCTCGCGCGGGAAATACTGCGATAGTTCGCGAGCAAGATAGGGGTCGTCAGGCACGTGGGTGCCGAGCAGGTCATCGTAGAGCGTCAGCTTGGCGTAGGCGAGCAACACGGCAAGTTCAGGCCGTGTCAGGGACTGACCGCGCCTCGTGCGTTCGGTGAGCGCCGCGTCATCGGGCAGGAATTCCACGGCGCGGCTGAGCAGACCCCGCTGCTCCAGCGACTGCATCAGGCGGGTGAGGAAGCCGGTCTCGGCCATGCCCTTGCGTTCGGAGAGCGATAGCGAGAGCGTCTGCAGGTAGTTGTTGCGGAGCACCAGCGTGCCGACCTCGTCGGTCATGACGGCGAGCAGGCTGTTGCGGTCAGCGAGGCTGAGGTGTCCCTCGCGCTCGGGACGCGCCAGCGCGATCTTGATGTTGACCTCGACGTCGGAGGTGTTCACGCCGGCCGAATTGTCGATCGCGTCGGTGTTGAGCTTGACGCCCTTCTGCGCCGCTTCGATGCGGCCGCGCTGGGTGACGCCGAGATTGGCACCTTCGCCGATCACGCGTGCGCGCACGTCGCCGCCGGTGATGCGGATCGGATCGTTGGCGCGGTCGCCGACCTGATCGTCGCTTTCTCCCGAGGCGCGGACATAGGTGCCGATGCCGCCGAACCACAGGAGGTCGGCGCGCGATTTCAGGATCGCTGTCATCACCTCCGAGGGCGTGGCTTGCGGCTTGTCGAGATCGAGCAGGGTGCGCACTTCCGGTGCGAGCGGGATCGCCTTGAGCAGGCGCGAGAATACGCCGCCGCCTTGCGAGATCAGTGACTTGTTGTAGTCCTGCCAACTCGATCGCGGCAGGTCGAACAGGCGCTTGCGCTCGGCAAAACTGATCGCCTGATCCGGCGACGGATCGATGAAGATGTCGCGATGATCGAAGGCAGCCACGAGGTTCGTCGCCGGTGACAGCAGCATGCCGTTGCCGAAGACGTCGCCTGACATGTCGCCGACGCCGACCGCGGTGAACGGCATGGTCTGAATGTCGGTGCCGAGTTCGCGGAAGTGGCGCTTGACCGCCTCCCAGGCGCCGCGCGCCGTGATCCCCATCTTCTTGTGGTCGTAGCCCTGGCTGCCGCCGGAGGCGAAAGCGTCGCCGAGCCAGTGGTTCTTCTCGGCCGAGATCGAGTTGGCAACGTCGGAGAAGGTGGCCGTGCCCTTGTCGGCGGCGACGACGAGGTAGGGGTCATCGCCGTCATGGCGCACGGTCGAGTCGGGCTGCACGACGGTGTCGCCGTCGAGATTGTCGGTAAGCTCGAGCAGCGAACGCACGAAAATGCGATAGGCTTCGGTGCCTTCCGCGAGCCAGGCGTCGCGATTCGAAGGCGGCGGCAGGCGTTTGGGCACGAAGCCGCCCTTGGCGCCGACCGGCACGATCACGGCATTCTTGACCTGCTGCGCCTTCACGAGGCCGAGGATCTCGGTACGGAAATCCTGCGGTCGGTCGGACCAGCGCAAGCCACCGCGCGCAACCTTTCCGAACCGCAGATGAATGCCTTCGACACGGGGCGAGTAGACGAAGATTTCGTAGAGAGGTCGCGGCGCGGGCAGGTCGTCGATCCGGTGCGCGTCGAACTTGAAGGAGATCACCGGACGCGGATGTCCGTCCTCGCCGACCTGCCACAAATTGGTGCGGATGGTGGCCTGCACCAGATTGGTGAAGCGGCGCAGGATGCGGTCCTCATCGAGCGAGGCGACGGATTGAAGCTGCTCCTCGATTTCGGCGAGCAGCGCCGTCTCGCGTGCCGAACGCTCGGCATCGGTGCAGGCGAGGCGTGGATCGAGGCGGGTCTGGAACAGCGTGACAAGGCTGGCGGTGATCGCGGCGTTCTTGCGCAGGGTCGCCCACATATAGTCTTGGGTGAACGGCGCGCGAATCTGGTGCAGGTAGCGGGACAGGGCGCGGATGGTCGAAATTTCCCGCCAGCCCAGGGCCGTTCGCAGGATCAGGGCGTTGTAGCCGTCGGATTCGGCGCGATCGCCGACCACTGCCATGATCGAGGCTTCCAGGCGGCGGTTGAATTCCGGGCCGATCCTGATCGGCTGGCCGTCGCTGGTCTCGATCGTCATGTCGTGCAGCCAGACCGGTGGCGGGGCCGGCATGGCGTGCGGTGCGATCTGATAGGTGCGTTCGTTGACCACGCGCAAGCCGTGATTCTCGATCACCGGCACGCGATAGGACAGCGACAGCGGGGCGCCGTGCGAGAACACCTTCAAGCCGAAATGCGTCGGATCGTTCTCACCCTCGGTGCGGTGAACCGTGATCGCCACGGGGCGCGCGGGCGTGAGTTTTTCGATCGTGGCGATATCGGCGATCGCCTGGTCGGCGCCGAACACCTCGGTGTAGCCGCCGCTAAAGGCCCGGGCGTAACGGCTGGCGAGCATGCGCGCACGCATGCCGTCAGTCGACGCTGTGAGCGCGGCCTTCAGCTTGTCGGCCCAGGTCGCGGCGATGGCGGCGATTCCGGCTTCGAGCGTGCCACGCTCGATGACGGGCGTTTTGGCTTCATAGCGCCCGATGATGTAGTGGACGCGCGCAAGCGCCCCTTCGGGGAAAGACACGTAGGAGGCCGACAACGTCCCCTTGTAGACCTGCGCCAGGAAGGCACCGACGCGCGTGCGCACGTCGGTGTCGTATTTATCGCGCGGAATGAAGGCGAGGATGGAGACGAAGCGATCGAACTTGTCGATCCGTGCCAGCGCCCGGACGCGGGGACGCTCATAGAGGATCAGGATCTCCATGACGAAATTGTACAGGGTGTCCACGTCGATCTGGAACAGTTCGTCACGCGGATAGTCTTCAAGAATGTGCGTCAGCGCTTTGCCCGAATGACTGTTCGGGTCGAAGCCGGCGCGCTGCAGCACCTGTGAAACCTTGTGGCGGACATAGGGGATCTGTCGCGCAGAGCGGGTGTAGGCGCCCGAGGTGAACAGGCCGACGAGGCGCAATTCGCCCTCGAGCCGGCCGTCGGGCGTATAGAGCTTGATGCCGACATAATCCATCCGGATACGGCGATGCACGCGGCTACTGACATTGGCCTTGATCACGATCAGCAGGGTCGGCTCGCGCATGAACTCGCGGATTTCCGACGTCATCACCACCATTTCGTTTCCGCGGCGCAGGACCTTCACGTCGGGATCGCGCAGGATGCCGAGACCATCGCCGGTCGTGATGTCGTCCGACACATCGTTGTCGGGCGAGAAGCGATATTCGCGCACGCCGAGAAAGGTGAAATTGTCCGCACACAGCCATTGCAGGAACTGGTTGGCCTCGGCGACCTCGTCGATCGGCAACGGCGGCGGATTGGAGGAGAACGTCTTGATTGCTTCCTCCACGCGCTCGCGCATGACTCGCCAGTCAGCGACGCAAGCGCGCACCTCGCTCAATGTCCTGGTGAGGCCGTCGATCAGCTTTTGGCGGTCGGCGTCGGCGTCAAGGCGAGCGATGTGAAAATGAATCAGGCTCTCGCGTGCACCCTTTGCGCCTTCCGGCAGTGCTTCGCCATAGAAGCGCAGCAGCTTGCCCTGGTGATCGCGCTCCACCGCGATGATCGGATGCGCAACCAGGGTGACCTCGATGCCTTGCTCGGCAAGCTCGGCCATGGTGGAATCGAACAGGAAGGGCATGTTGTCGTTCAGAATCTCGAGCACCGAAATCTCGCGCCCGTCCGGCATCACCGGATTGACAACGCGGATATCTGCGCTGCCCGCTGTGCGGCGCTGCACATGCTCCCAGGTCTGCTCGGCCAGAAGGGCAAGCGATGAGGCATCGTGGTTGGCGAGGTCCTCGATGTTGGTGTGGCCGAACAGAAGTTCGGCAAAGGTCCGGGGTGTCTTGCCCGGCTGCACGATTCCCGCGGCATCACGAATCAGGGTTGCGCGGGCCTTGTCGTCACGCCACGCTTCCATAACGTCCTCCCTTTCTCGCAACATCCAACCGCAGTCGCGATCATCAGGTCGATCCTGGAGCGCACTTCTTCGAGTGCCATTATCCAGGTTGCGCGAAATCTCTGGTCCCGCAGCTTTGACATTATCACCCCGGAGCGGCAAAGGCGCGCGGAGCCGTGGGGCGCGAACCGAAATACCCTACATTAGAGCGTCCGGGCCAAAGCCGGCGACGACGGGCTGGCGGCGCCGCAGGAATCTCGCACAATTTCAATTACATAGAAGTTCGTGATGGTGTTCAGCATAGCGCGCCATTTCGGCGCCAATCTGAAAAAGCGCAGCCAGTTTCCAAGCCCGGCCGGATCTGAATTCCAGCCGTCTTACTTGCCCATCCGCAGGCCCTTGGTGGTGAAGCGCTGTGCCCGGCCGCCCTCGCGCAGAGGTCGCCGCGTGCCGGCAGCCTTGCCGGTGCCGGGCGGTTGGTGCGCGGGCACCAGCTGGTCGGGACGAGAGCCGATCAGATCGGCACGGCCCATCTGCTTCAGCGCCTCGCGCAGCAGCGGCCAGTTGTCCGGGTCGTGATAGCGCAAGAACGCCTTGTGCAGCCGGCGCTGCCGGAGGCCCTTGATCGCCGCGACCTTGTCGCTCGCCCCGCGGCGCACGCCGCGCAGCGGATTGACGCCGGTGTGATACATCGCCGTCGCGGTCGCCATCGGCGAGGGCAGGAACGTCTGCACCTGATCGGCGCGGTAGCGGTTCTTCTTGAGCCAGAGCGCGAGGTTCATCATGTCCTCGTCGGTCGTTCCCGGATGCGCGGCGATGAAATACGGGATCAGGTAATATTTCTTGCCGGCCTGCTCGGCCGCGGCATCGAACATTTTCTTGAAGCGATTGTACGCGCCGATGCCCGGCTTCATCATCTTGTCGAGCGGGCCGCGCTCGGTGTGCTCGGGCGCGATCTTCAAGTAGCCGCCGACGTGATGGGTGACGAGCTCCTTGATGTATTCGGGGCTCTCCACCGCGAGGTCGTAGCGCACGCCTGAGGCCACCATCACCCGCTTGACGCCCTTCACCTCGCGCACCTTGCGATAGAGCCGGATCAGGTCGTCATGCGACGTATTGAGGTTCGGGCAGATCTCGGGGAAGACACAGGACGGCCGCCGGCATGCGGCCTCGATCTTCGGATCCTTGCACGCCATCCGGTACATGTTGGCGGTCGGCCCGCCAATGTCTGATATCACGCCGGTGAAGCCCGGCGTCTTGTCGCGGATGCGCTCGATCTCGCGCAGGATCGAGCCCTCCGAGCGGTTCTGGATGATGCGGCCCTCGTGCTCGGTGATGGAGCAGAAGGTGCAGCCGCCGAAGCAGCCGCGCATGATCGTGACCGAGAAGCGGATCATCTCCCAGGCCGGAATCTTGGCGTCCTTGTAGGAGGGATGCGGCGCACGCGCGTAGGGCAGGTCGTAGACGGAGTCCATCTCGGCCGTCGACAGCGGGATCGGCGGCGGATTCAGCCACAAATCGCGGTCACCATGACGCTGCACCAGCGGCCGCGCATTGCCGGGATTGCTCTCCCGGTGCAGCACACGCGAGGCGCGGGCGTAGGCGTCACGGTCCTGCTCGACCTGCTCGCAGGCGGGCAGGCGGATCACGACATTGCCCGCCTGGCGCGCGGCGCCCTCGTCGGCGGAGTCGAGATCGTCGGCATGCAACTCGGCGTAATCTTGCGGCACGCGGCGGAACAGCGCGACGCCCCTGATGGAGTCGAGATCGCGCGGCGTCTCGCCATTGGCGAGCCGGTGCGCCACCTCGACGACGGCACGTTCCGCGTTGCCGTAGAGCAGAAGGTCCGCCTTGGCGTCCGCCAGCACCGAGCGTCGCACCTTGTCGGACCAATAGTCGTAATGCGCGATGCGCCGCAGCGATGCCTCGATGCCGCCGAGCACGATCGGCACGTCCTTGAACGCTTCGCGGCAGCGCTGGGCATAGACGATGGTGCAGCGGTCCGGCCGGCGGCCGCCTTCGCCGTCCGGCGTGTAGGCATCATCGTGGCGCAGCCGCCGGTCAGCCGTGTAGCGGTTGACCATCGAATCCATGTTGCCGCCGGTGACGCCGAAGAACACGCGCGGCTTTCCCAGCGCCTTGAACGGCTCGGCCGATTGCCAGTCGGGCTGCGCGATGATGCCGACCCTGAAGCCCTGAGCCTCCAGCAACCGGCCGATGATCGCCATGCCGAAGCTCGGATGGTCGACATAGGCATCGCCCGTCACCAGCACGATATCGCATTGGTCCCAGCCGAGCGCCGTCATCTCGGCACGGTTCATCGGCAGGAACGGCGCCGGCTTGTCGGCGCGCGCCCGGTGGCGCGGCCACGACGACAGGGACATTTCGGCGTTGGCAAGGGTGCTCATAGCCGACACGCATAGGACTCCGGCGTCGCGATTTCAACCGATCAACATGCCGCCCGGCCTGATCGCGCATCGCCATGGCCGAGGAGTTCCGGATCGCCCGGAATGACGGTTAGAAAATCGTGCTGATATCTCAATGGCATAAGAGATCAGCGTCGCGCCGCGTCGATATCGTGTCCAACCGGGCATCTGTTTCAACCGCGCATCTGTGCTCGTGAGTTCTCGATCTATCCCGCGTGCCGAAGCGCATGAGCGCGCTGAAGATTTGCGGCGGCCGGCTGCGCGCGTCCGTGGGCTGCGGTGAAGTCGAGGACGGGACCGAGCGGAACGATCCCGGTTGGATTGATCGAGCGATGGCTCTCGTAATAGTGCCGCCGGATGTGCTCGAAATTCACCGTCGCGGCGATGCCGGGCCACTGATAGACGTCGCGCGTATAGGCGAACAGATTTGGGTAATCGACCAGCCGCCGGATGTTGCACTTGAAGTGTCCGACATAGACCGCGTCGAAGCGGATCAGTGTCGTGAACAGGCGGATATCGGCTTCGGTCAGGCTGTCGCCCAGCAGGAAGCGCCGGCCGGCAAGCCGTTGGTCGAGCCAGTCCAGCGTGTCGAACAGCGGCACGACGGCTTCCTCGTAGGCTTCCTGCGTGGTGGCGAAGCCCGCCTTGTAAACGCCGTTGTTGACAGTGTGGTAGACGCGCGCGTTGATCGCGTCGATCTCTTCGCGGAGCGCGGCCGGATAATAGTCGCCGGGTTCGGCGCCGATTCCGTCGAAGGCCGAATTCAGCATCCGGATGATCTCGGACGATTCGTTGCTGACGATGCTGCCGGTGTGCTTGTCCCACAGCACGGGAACGGTGACGCGGCCGGTGTAGTATGGATCGGCCGCGGTATAGACCTGATGCAGGAACCGGGCGTGGTAGACGGTGTCCGGGACCACGCCCGGGCCGTCGGCAAAGGTCCAGCCGTGCTCGAGCATCAGCCAGTGCACCACCGACACCGAGATCTTGTCCTCGAGCCCCTTCAGCGCGCGCATGATCAGCGTGCGGTGGGCCCAGGGGCAGGCGAGGCTGACATAGAGATGATAGCGGCCGGCCTGGGCCTGGTAGCCGCCGATTCCGGTCGGGCCGGCGCTGCCGCCGGCCGTGACCCAATTGCGGAAGGAGCTGTCCTTGCGAATGAAGCGGCCGCCGCTTGGCTTCGTCGCATACCAGGCGTCTTGCCATTTACCGTCGACCAGCAATCCCATGTCAGCCTCCTTGAATGATGCCGTGGTTGGTCGGCCGCCTCAGGTGCGGGTGATCGAGAGGCCGCCGTCGACCAGCAACGCGGTCCCGGTGACGAAGCTGGCATCGTCCGATGCGAGGTAAAGCACCGAGCGTGCGACTTCCTCGGGGCGACCCACCCGCTTGAGCGCATGCAGGTTGGTGACGAAGGTCGCCTTGTCGGGGGTGTCGTTCATCTCGCGATACATCTCGGTCTCGATCGCGCCGGGCAGCACCGCGTTGACCCTGACGTTCTGCGGGCCGAACTCGGCGGCGAGCGTCTGCGTCAAGCCGATCAGGCCGGACTTGCTCGCGGCATAGGCGGCAACGCCGGGGAATGACGAGCTGTAGCCGACGAAGGTCGAGGTGAAGATCACCGACCCGCCGCCATGCTTGGTCATCTCGGCGATCTGGTGCTTCGCGCCCAGGAACGAGCCGGTGAGGTTGATCGCAACGGCATCGCTCCAACCGGCTTCGGAGACGCCGGTCGAGGCACCGCCTTCACCGAGCGTGCCGGCGTTGTTGAAGGCAATGTCCAATCGGCCGAATGCCTTGACCGCCAGCGCGACGAGGGCCTTGGCATAATCTTCCGAGCGCACGTCGCCGGCGAGCGCGACGGCCGTCCCGCCGCTGGCCTTGATCTCATCGACCAGGCTCGCCAGCTCGCTTTCCCGCCGTGCGCCAACCACCACCTTCGCGCCTTCGGCCGCGAACAGCTTGGCCGTGACCCGGCCGATGCCCGAGCTCGCGCCGGTCACGATTGCAACCTTGTTTGAAAGACGTCCCGTACCCTGTGCCATGTCCGTTCTCCGTTTCGGCCGCGCCAACCGCGGCGTCGTGGGAACGTAATTAGATGCTCACAGAACTGGAAAGAAGGCACGGAAACTGGTTACATCATTCAGTTTTACTGCATAATCGAGGATGCGATGGACCGTCTGCGCGCGTTCGAGGTGTTTGCCACCGTGGTTGGCCAAGGCTCTTTCACCCGCGCCGCGGACAAGCTGGAGACCTCGCCGGCCAATGTCACTCGCTACGTCAACGAACTGGAGGAGATGCTCGGGGCGCGCCTGCTCAACCGGACCTCGCGGCGCCTGTCGCTGACCGAAACCGGCAAGACGCTGTATGACCGCGCGCTCTCGATTCTGGAGGACGTTGCAGAGGCGGAGGCGATCGCATCTTCCGCTGCGATGCAGCCGCGCGGACGTCTGCGGATCAACGCGCCGCTGAGCTTCGGCATACTTCATCTCGCGCCGTTATGGCCACGTTTCATGGCGCGCTATCCCGACATCGAACTCGACATCAGCCTGGTCGATCGGCTCGTCGACCTCGTCGACGAGGGCTTCGATCTGGCTGTGCGCATTTCGCGCGGAGGATCACCGAGCTTGATCAGCCGCAAGCTCGCGGCGATTCATCACTTCGTCTGCGCGTCGCCGGACTACGTCGCGCGACATGGCGCGCCGCAGACCCCGGATGACATCAGGAACCACGCCTGCATCGCCTACGCCTATTCCGCTTCGGCCGAGGAATGGCGGTTGCTCGACGGAGACGGCAAGCCTCACACCGTGCCGGTATCCAACATCTTCCACACCAACAACGGCGAGACGGCCTGTGCGGCAGCGGCGGCCGGCTTCGGATTGATTCTGCAGCCGACGTTCCTGATCGGGGAGCTGCTGCGGCAGGGCCGCCTGGTCCGCCTGCTGCCCGACTATCACACACCCGAGATCGATGTGCTGGCCGTCTATCCGAGCCGCCGCCACGTCAGCGCAAAGGTGCGGGTGATGGTGGACTTCCTGGTCGAGGCATTCCGCGGCAAGCCGCCGTGGGATTGAAGGTCAAGCGGGACATCACGACAGGCCAACCCTTGGTTGGCGGCCGCTTCCAACCAGACGCAATGCCTACGTTTGCCGCCCGGCCGAACCGTCACGATCGGGCTGAAGGCGGGGCGACCCGTAAAAACCCTGCTTGCGCCCGCCGGGGCGTTGGGAAAAAGTAAGGTTTTTAGCCTATAGGCGGCAGAATGTTTTGTTCATTTTGTCCGGCCTTTGAACCGGCGGGTCGTTTCTCATGTCGAGTGAGATTTCAAACGCCGTCTTTTGCGCGGCGGTCATTCTGGGGGTCGTCTACGGCAGTCGTATTCTGGAAAAGACGTGGCCCATTGCGCCTGTTTCCAGCGACGAGTTTCGTGCCGATTGGCTGGCGGTCATCGTGAGCGTCGGGTTGGAGCACCTGTTCGCTCCGCTTGCTGCGATCAGCGCGGGTGCGATTGCGAGCTATGCCGGACTTGGCTGGATCAAGCTGCCGACCGAAGGTTACTGGTGGTTCGTCTCGTTCGCGATCGTCGTGGTGGCGCTCGATCTCTACAAATACACATTCCATCGGCTGCAGCATGCGGTCCCCTTCCTTTGGGCGATGCACTCGTTCCACCACAGTGCGAACGGCATTACGTTCATCACCGGCGGCCGCCATTTCTGGTTGGAAAGGGTGCTGTCCGACGCCTTTCTTCCGATCCTGGCGATCCTGTTTCGGATCCCGCCGGACATGGCGATCGCTGCGGCATTCATCTTCTTCGTGCCCGATGCCTGCGCGCATCTCAACGTCCGCATCCCGCTCGGCCGCTTCGTGACATGGATCAACAATCCGCAATGGCATCGGATCCATCATTCGGTGCAGATCGAGCACCGTGACAAGAACTTTGCCGCCTTCTTCCCGCTCCTGGACATTCTGTTCGGCACGGCGTGGGTGCCGAAGCCGGGTGAGTATCCGGCAACAGGACTTGTGCCTCCTGAGCGGGCGGACATCATCAACAGCATAATCTGGCCGATCCGGCATCTTCGGCGTGGGGAGTCTAAGAATGAACTGGGTTAAGGGTCTCTTGCTGCTGTTCACCTTGTTGCTGGGATACGCCGATCTCGAGTCGACGAATGTGATCTTGAATCTCGGGCTGGGCGAGTTGAACCCGTTCATGCAAATGGCACAGACATGGTTCGGCGTATGGTGGCTGGTGCCCAAGCTGGGACTTACGTTCGTCCTGACGTGGCTGCTTTGGCGCAGCAACAATGTCTACAACATCGCGCTCGTCGTCGCCTTCTGTTCAACGCCTGTCTTGAACAACCTCGTCATCATCGCCGGGAACTGAACCGGACACGCCTTTCGTTGCCGGAACAGGCGAAGCGCTCGCTCTGCCGGGCGCTTCTTGCTGCGAGCACGATGAAAGCTGCGCGGCGCCGACCATCGGCTCGCTCAAGCACCAGCTCTTCGACGGCACGATCGATGTGCGGCGCGCGCGCTCCGGGCTGCGGGCGCGCAAACTTTCGTTTGAGCTCGCAGAACCTGCCCGTCCTGTCCGGCGACAAACGCTGGAATGACCTGTGATCGCGTGGCTCGATCGGGAGAATGAATGATGTCGGACAGGTTTGCTCTCGCCTGCATTGCCGCCGGCGCCCTGATGCTGGGGGCCCTGGGTGCAACCGTGCACGCACAGACGCCGTCGAGCTGCAAGGAGCCGCGGTCGGGCACCAGCCGCGTCCCGATACTGTCGCCGCCGCTCGCCAATGTGGTGACGGGCAAGGGACGGCTGCAATTCTACTCCGCGCCTAATCTTCACTGCCCGATCAGCGGGGTGTTCGTGATTCCGAACGACGAGCTCGTCGCCTATGCGCAAACCGATGATGGCTGGTCGTCGGTGATGTACTTCCATCCCGGGACGGGCAACGACGTCTCGGGTTGGGTGCGGTCGGCGAGATTGAAGGCGACCGGGACCGTTGGTCCAAAGCAGTAGCGGCGAATCGGGCGCGCGATCGCGCTCCGGCATGGCGTGGCGAGCCGGCCGTGATGCTGCGGCATCAATGGATCGCCGCATACATGATCTTCTCCTCGGTGGCTTCGAGCGCGGAGAATTCCTCGACCACCTTGCCTTGGCGCGAGACCAGGATGCGGTCCGAGAGGGCCATGATCTCGGGCAGATAGGATGAGATCACCACCACCGCCTTGCCCTCGTCGGCGAGCTGGTTGATCAGCTCGTGGATCTCGACGATGGCGCCGACGTCGACGCCGCGTGTCGGCTCGTCGAAGATGATCAGCTCGGGCTCCTGCACCAGCGATTTCGCGATCACCACCTTCTGCTGGTTGCCGCCTGAGAGCTCGACCACCTTGGCCTCGTCGCCGATGGCGCGGACCTTGAGCCGCTGGATCCAGCTCTTGCCGACTGAGTTGGTCTCGCGCCGCGACAGCATCATCCGCCCGCCGGGAAACTTCGAGAGCAGGCCGAGATAGATGTTGCGGGCGATCGAGGCAGTCTCGAAGAAGCCCTCGACCTTGCGATCCTCGGTGACATAGGCAATGCCGGCCTTCACCGCCGGCGCCGGAACCCGGTAGCGCACAGGCTTGTCATGCAGCAGGATCTCGCCGCCGTGGAAGAAATCGCGCTTCAGCACGCCGGATACGATCTTGAAGGTCTCGGTGCGGCCCGCGCCGACCAGGCCGAACACGCCGGTGATCTGCCCGGCAAACACCGACAGCGAATTGTTCTTCACCATCGGCGCCATCTTGAGATTCTGCACCGTCAGCACGCGCGCGCCGGCCGGCCGGACGCTGGCCTTCCGCGCGCCGTACAGCGTGTTCGAGAGGTCGCGGCCGACCATCGCCTGCACGATCGCCGCCCGGTCGAATTTCGCCGCGTCATCGGTGATGACGTGCTTGCCGTCACGCAGCACGGTGATGCGGTCCGCGAGCAAGAGGGCCTCTTCCAGCGCATGCGAGATGAAGACGATTGAGACACCGCGCTTCTTGAGATCGCGAACCAGGTCGAAGAAGTACTTCTTCTCCTCCGGCGTCAGCGATGCGGTCGGCTCGTCGAAGATGATGACCTTGGCCTTGTGCAGGACCGCGCGCGCGATCTCGACCATCTGCTTCTTGGCGGCGCCGAGCCCGCTCACCGTCGCGGTCGGTGTCACGTCGAAATTGAGCGATTGCAGGAATTGCTGGGCGGCGATGTAGATGCCGCGCAGCCGGTTGTAGAATTTCTCCTGCCCGAGGAAGAGATTTTGCGCCACCGTCATGGTCGGCACCAGGCTGTTCTCCTGGAACACCATGGCGATGCCGAGATTGCGTGCTTCGAGCGGCGTGCGCGGCGCGACGTCGGAGCCGTCGACCGTCATGCTGCCCGAGGTCAATGTCACGACGCCGGCCATCACCTTGGTCAGCGTCGATTTGCCGGCGCCGTTCTCGCCGACCAGCGCGTGAATCTCGCCGCGGCGGAGGTCGAAGTCGACGCCTTCGATGGCGGGCACGCCGGCATAGAGCTTGGTGGCCTTGCGCAGGGACAGCACGGTGTCGCTCATGGGCCTATCTCCTCGGCAAGCCCGGCGAGGGGCAGTTTCAGCACGCGGCCCGGTCCCTTGGCGATCAGCACGAGGTCGCTGCCGAGCTCGAGCGCCGCGACGACACCGTGGTTGATGCCGTCGACCCGGCTGTGCAGCGAATAGAGCGGCTTGCCGTCTTCACCGAGCCGGATGACGAGGCCGTAGGAGCGCGGCGGCGCCCATGGCTTGATGACGCCCATCGTCTTGATGTGCGCGCCCTGCATCGGTTCCTTGAACGAGAAGCCCGAGCGCAGCCGCGGCGCCACCCAATAGGCCGGGTCGATCTCGGCCATCATGCGGCGCCGGTAGGCCGGCTCGCGCAGCACGAATTCGATCAGCTGGGTGCGGGCGGTGAACGCCGTGAGCCAATAGCCGCCGCTCGCAGCCTTCGACAGCCGCGACGGGTAGACCGGCAGGTGACCGAGCACGATCTGCGGTGTCTTGCCGTCCGCGACGAGGACGAGACGATGCCGCCAGCTCTCGCTGACTAGCACGCCATCGCCGCGCGCGCAGGCGCCGAACGCGTAGCCGAGCTTTGCGGCCAGCGGCTTCACCGATCCGGTCTTGGGATCGAGCCGGAATACGCGGCCGCTTCGATTCAGCTCCATCAGGTCGCGCGCCCAGTCATCGACGCCGCAGGTCGTCGAGCCGTCGGTCGCGATCAGGGGGCCGTCGCTTGCCAAGGTCAGCGCGTTGATCGCGTTGAAGGCGGCGTCGCGGAACGTCACGCTCGGCTCACCCGATGAGGGATCGGCGTAGAGCCGCACCTCGCGGCCGCCGAGCGCGACTGCGATGCCGCCGTCCGCAAGTGCGCAAAGCGCCGAGATCGGCTGCTCGAAGTTGCGCAGCTCGGTCGCGGTGTTGCCGTCGAGCTGCAGCAGGCGCCGGCCATCGGCGACATAGAGGTTGCGGCCGTCGGTCGCGAGGTCCTCGGGCGCCTCGCATTCCAGCAAGGTGGTCGCGGCCTCCAATTTCTGGTTCGGCTTGAGCGCGCCGTCGAACGACGGCACGGTGATGGTGGCCTCGCCACGGCCGAGAAAGCGGTTGGCGAATTCCCTGACGGCCGCGATCACGACAGCTTCCCCCAGCGCTTGTCATACTGCACGAAGTTCGGGTCGGCGTTCTCCAGCTTGTAGCGGCCGATCCGGTTATTCATGATGCCGCCGAGATAGAGATAGCCGCGATGCTCGCGCATCGAGGTGATCATCGGATGGTTCTCGCCGCGCAGGTCCCAGAACGATTCGAGGATCTTGCCCTGCTCGTTGAACTTGACGACACAGCCGGTGTTGATGTTCGGGAACAGCCATTCGTCGACCGGGACGCGCTTGGCCATGCGGCGGCGGAAACCCGGCATCTTCCAGGCGAGGTCGAGCGAGGGGCTGCGCATGCCGACCAGCGCCAGCCAGTAATTGCCGTCGGAGGCGAGATTGATGTTGTCGGGGTAGCCCGGCAGATTGTCCATCACCACCTCGACCTGGCCCTTCTTCGGTCCAGCGAACCACAGCCGCTTGATCGAGCAGCCGAAGGTCTCGGCGAACAGGATCGACTGGCCGTCGCTGGCGACGCAGATACCGTTGGGGAATTTGAGGCCGCGCAGTGCGGTATGGGTGGCGCCGGTCTTGGTGTCGTAGCAGATGATGCGGCCATTGCCGCGCGCCTCGAGGCCGTCGATCGGCCATTCGTCCATCTCGTAGCGCACGGTCGCTTCCGAGAAGAAGATCAGGCCGTCATCGGTGATGTCGAGGTCGTCGGCGAGCCGCAGCCGGCTGTCGTCATTCACCGAATGCATGCTGCGGTTGGTCTCGTCGGTCGCCTTCTCCACGGTGCCGTCGGGCTTGATGCGGTAGAGCCCCATGCCGCCGATGCAGACATAGAGATTGTCCTGCCGGTCGAAGGCCATGCCGAGCGGCTGGCCGCCGATATGGGCGAACACCTCCATCCGCTGATAGTCGGGCGCAAAGAAGCGCATGATGTCGCCGTGGCGTGAGCCGGCGTAGAGATTGTTGTTGCGATCGAGGATCACGTCCTCCGGCGCCTCGATGCGGCCGAGGCCGATCAATTCGACGTCGCGCAGCTTGTCGTTCTGCTCGAACGGGCCGCCCTGGCCGATCTCGGTGGCCGGCGGCGGCGGCAGCGCGTGATACGTCGGCGCGACATAGACCTTGCTGATGATGCGGGTGCGGTTCTTCTGCCAGCGGATGTCTACCATCGCGGCGACCAGCAGGATGCCCGCGAGCGCCATCCGGTTGATGCCGCCGCGCGCATTGAGCGTGGTCAGGCCGTTGGTGATCAGCAGCACGATCAGCACGCCGACCAGCGACTTGGCGACCGAGCCCTTGCCGCCGCCGAGCGTGATGCCGCCGAGCACGGTCGCGGTCAGCACGATCACCTCGAGGCCGACGCCGATATCGCCGCCGACGGTGCCGAGCCTTGCCGCAAAGAACAGCGCAGCAATGCTGGTGAGCACGCCGCTCGCGACATAGCAGAGGGCGATAGTGCGGCGAACCGGAATGCCGGAATTGTAGGCCGAGCGGCGGGAGCCGCCGATCGCGGTGATGTGCCAGCCCGGGCGCAGCCGCGTCATGAAGATATGGCCGAAGATCGCGATCGCGACATAGACGAGCGCGACGCTCGGAATGCCGAACACGTCGCCGCCGCCGATGAAATTCCAGGACGGGATGTCGGGGAACGCCGCGGCGATCGAGTTGGAGTAGCGCTGGATCAACAGATCGAACGCCGAACGGTAGATGATCAGGGTGATCAGCGTGGTGATGAAGGCGCGCAGCCGTAAGTATCCGATCAGGACGCCGTTCACGGCGCCGAGCAGCGCGCCGCAGGCGAGGGTGGCTACGACAACCGCAGGCACCGGCCAGTTCAGCACGTCGAGCAGATAGAGCGCGCAGAAATCCGTCAGCGCGAAGATCGAGCCGACCGACAGATCGATGCCGCCGACGATGACGACCAGCGCCATGCCGAGCCCGATGAAGCCGATCTCGCCGGCCTGCCGTGCGGTGTCGGCAAGGCTCGACGGCGACAGGAAATGATCGATAGAGCGGCTGAGCGCGAAGCCGACGATCAGGAGCAGGATCACCGGAATTGCGGTCTCGGTCCAACGCTTGGACAGGATCTCGCCGAGGAGATGATCCGGCCAGTAGCGGTAACGCAGGCTCGTCAAGGTGTCGCGCATCGGCATTCCAGCAAGGCGTTCGATTTTTCGGAGATTGGCGTCCCGGGGCGGGGCGCGCCCGGGACGTCAAGCGGAGTGGCCGGGTTATTTCTTCAGGTCACTGAGATTCCAGCACGCGGTCTGGCTGTCCGCGTTCTCCTTGGTGATCGGAATCAGCGTGGTGTATTCCGAACCCTTGATCGAGCCGGCCTTGGCGCCCGACGACAGCAGCCATTTGATGGTGCCGGCCATCTGCGCGGCCTGGGTCGGCACGTCGTAGCTGAGGTTGAGATCGAAGGCGCCGGACTTGACGAGCTCGCAGGCGCCCTTGCGCTCGCCGCCGCCGGAGGTCGCGACGAACACCTTGCCGGTCAGGCCGGCTTCCTTCACCGCGGCCGCGGTACCGATGTCCATGCCGTCCCAGAAGCCGACGATGCCGCAGAGATCGGGATTCTGCTTCAGCACCGTCTGGGTGATCGCCTTGGCCTTTGCTGCATCCCAATCAGCCGCCTGGCTCGAGACCACCTTGATCTCCGGATGCTTGGCGAGCACGTTCTCGACGCCCTTGAGCGTGTAGGCGCTGGCGGCCGCCGAG
Source organism: Bradyrhizobium sp. CER78 (assembly GCF_029846235.1). Classification (GTDB taxonomy): domain Bacteria; phylum Pseudomonadota; class Alphaproteobacteria; order Rhizobiales; family Xanthobacteraceae; genus Bradyrhizobium. Next base: position 134,088 of record NZ_JARVWP010000018.1, on the reverse strand, counting down.
AGCGCGCCCTGCACGACGGCGATCTTGTTCGACTTGCCCTGGCAGGCCTTGACCACGGCTTCGGTGTCCTTCTCGCCGATCTCGATCCAGTTGGCGCCGACGAAGGCCGAGGAGCGATAGGCCGATCCCATGTTGATCTGGATCACGTAGATGCCTTCGTTCTCGGCGCGCTGCAGCAGCTTGGCGTAGGTCTGCACGTCCGGATTGTGGATCACCATCACGGCCGGCTTCTCCGAGATCAGCGAGGTCACCGCCTGCGCGCCGGCATTGGTGTTCCAGTTGGGATCGCGGATCTCGAACTTGACGCCGAACGGCTCGAGCTCCTTCTTCATGCCGGCGTACCAGCCTTCGGTGAGGTCGAAATTCATGGCGACCGGAACGTAGGCCACCGTCTTGCCGGCGAGCGACTCCTTGAACGGCTTCTGGAACGGCTCGTCCAGGCCCTGCTGGGCCAGAGCCGGTGCGGCGATGGCCGCGAGGCCGAGCGCTGCGGCGATCACCTTTGCAGTCCTGACAGCGTATTTCATTGCTTCCTCCTTGGTCGTGATTGATCGTTCTTCGACTTGGTTCAGATGTCGCCCTGCTGTGCCGTTTCTTCGTTGCGCGGATTCAGGAATGAATCCGTGATGACGGCGAGCAGCAGGACAACGCCCTTGACGAGGTTCTGGCCGGCGTAGGAGATGTCCATGATGGTCATTCCGTTCAGCATGGTGCCGATCAGCAGCGTGCCGATGATGACGTTGAGCACGCCGCCGCGGCCGCCCGACAGGCCGATGCCGCCGAGCACCACGACGAGGATGACGTCGTAGATCAGGGTCGAATTGAAGACGCGGGTCGGCATCGAGTTGACCGACGCCGCCATCACCAGGCCGGCAAAGCAGCCGATCAGCGCCGCGACGACATATTGCAGCACGATGATCGGACGTGACGGGATGCCGGTGACGCGGGCCGCATAGGGATTGTCGCCGATCGCGTAGATATAGGCGCCCCAGCGCGTCTGGCGCAGCAGGAAGGCGACCACCACGCAGGCGATCGCGAACATCACGATCGAGGTCGGGATGCCGAGGATGGTGCCTTGCCCGAGCCGCTCGAAGCCTTTCATGCCGTCGCTCCACTGCACGACGTCGAGCTGAAACAGCGCGGCCTGTCCGAGGCCGGCGAGCAGCAGGCCGGTCGCCAGCGTCGCAAACAGCGAAGGCACCTCGGCATAGGCAATCAGCCAGCCATTGACCAAACCGAAGGCGATCGTGAGCAGCACGGCGGTCAGCAGCGAGGCCGGCAGCGAGTGGCCGTTCTGCACCATCTGCAGCACCAGCCCCGGAGGGACCGCGAGGGCTGCGATCAGCGAGATATCGATGCCGCGGCCGATCACGACGATCGCCATGGCGAGCCCGAGGATGCCGAGCACCGCGACGTTCTGCAGCAGCGTCAGCATGTTCTCCGGCGTCAGGAAGCCGCGCAGGAAAATCGAGAACGCCAGGAACAGCACGGCAAAGACGGCGAAGACGATCTCCTGTTGATTGAATCGCAATCGCTTCATTGCCTCGTCCTTCCCTGCGCCTATGGGTGCGCCGTCTGCCTGGGTTTGCCGCGGGAGCCGGTCGCGATGCGGCCGGGCCGTGTCTTGCGGGCGACCGCGGCGTCGGCGAACGTGCTGACAGCGTTGATGTAGGTTTCGATCGAGGTGCCGCGCCGGCGGTATTTCGCGCGTTTGACGTACCAGTCCTGCAGCAGCGGCTTGATCAGCGAGGCCGTCAGCGTGACCTGATCGATCGCAAACGCGCCGCTGGCGACGCCCTGCTTGAGGACGCCGGCGATGATCTTCTCGGTCATCACCTCCATCTCGATGGCGCGCTGGCGTTCCGCGGGCGGAAACGACTTCGCTTCCATGAAGCAGAACACGAACCAGGGCTGCATCGCCTCGCTCATGCGAACATGGGTGGCAATGATCCAGTGCAGATGCTTGCGCGCATCCTGCTTGACGTCGGCGGGCGGTGCGGTCAGCACCTCCGCCACCGTCTCGGCGACCTCGCCGAGGATCATCGACAGCAGCGTCGGCTTGCTGTCGAAGTAGGTGTAGAGGCCGCCCATGCTGAGGCCGGAGGCTTCCGCGAGCTGGCGCAGCGTGGTGGCGTGAAAGCCGTGCTTGTTGGAAAGCGTCAGCGTGGCGCCGATGATGCGCGTGAGGTTCGGAACGGCGAGATGCGGTTTCTGGACTCGAACGGAATCGCGATGCCGTTCGAGGATGCGTGCGCAAAGCACGTCCATAGCGAACGCATTCGTCCCCGGCCGCTGACGCGCGAGACCCACGTTGCCTCCCTGGCTATGTCCCGGACCGTTTCATTTTGTTGCCGGTCCAGGCGGGGCCTTTACGCCCTTGCCTAATTCCTAGCCCACGAACCGGCGTTCGGAAAAGGGGGATCAGCAAATTTTCTGAGAGAGCGCTCGCTCGTTTTTCTGGTCGCGCCGTGCCGCTGGCCCGGAGCTCGGCGCCGCTCCGGCGATGCTCGGGAACTTTTTACGCTGAAAGGTCAGCACAAATTCCGGGCAGCGTGCCGGCCGGACTTGCCGGTTAGACGGCCGTCACATTCCAGATATAAAGAACGCAGGTTCGCTGGCCGGAAGGCTAACCCGCACAGATATGCTGGCCGAATTTCACCCGCGGTCACTTTGGGCCGAAGCAAGGTTATGACGGCAGTTGGATCACATGGTGCACGCGCGGGCGCTGCGATCGGCGCCGACGCTCCAGGGGCCTCCGCAACGCCGCGGTATCTGTTCGGGATTTGTGCCGCGCTGCTGATCGGCGGCATCTGCGCGGTTGCCGCGCAGCAGCACGTGGCGGTTGCGACATCGGCGCCGATCGAGTTCAACATCCCGGCCCAGCAGCTTGCCGGCGCGCTGCAGGCCTATGGCGAGCGGACCGGCGTGCAGGTGCTCTATGAGAGCAATTCTGCAACCGGCCGGAAGTCGACGTCGGTCGAAGGCAGCCTCACGCCGGAGGATGCGCTGAACCTGCTGCTGACGGGAACCGACCTCAAGGTCCAATACATTCGTCCGGACGCCATCACCCTGGCGTCGCGCAGCGTGCGCGCCGACCATCCGCCGGCGAGCCCGCTTGCGACCGCGGATCTGTCGCTCGGCACGCTGCAGGTGCGGCCGAGCAGTGACGGCAACGACGCCGGCGCGCTGCGCGACTACCGCGAAAGCCTGCAGTTCGACATTCAAAAGGCGTTGCAGAAGAATATCGGCTCGCGCGGCGGCAGCTATCAGCTCGTTGTCGATCTGTGGATCGATCCCTCGCGCACGATCCAGCGAACCCAGCTGTTGCGCTCGACCGGCGATCAGAACCGCGATGCAGCCGTGACCGCGGCGCTGCAAGGACTGACGGTCAGCCGAACGACGCCCGCGAACGCCTCGCAGCCGGTGCGGATCGCGATCCGGGTGAAATCGTTCCAATGAGCGCCAACGACACCAGCGGACCCGGCGGCGCGCGCGGCATGAGGCCGATGACGCTGCTGTTCCATCCCGAGGATCCGAGCGCATGGACTTCGGGCGAGATCCTGCGCCTGCTGCTGGTGCCGGCCATCGCGACGCTGTTGTTCGTCGGGGGAATCTACTGGATCCGGTTGCAACCGCCGGCCGGACCGGCAAGCCGGGAGCAGAGCTCGATCGTCCAGGTCCGGCTGCTGCCGAGCCCGTCGCCTGCGCCGATCCCGGTTGCGCCGGTGTCGCAGCCGCAAACCGCGACGCTCGCAAGCCGGACCGAGGTGTCGCTGGAGAGCTCCGATCCGCCGATCGACAACCTGACCGCGGCCCCGGCGCGGGAGCCGATGCCGGCGGAGCCGGCCGTGCCGAGCCTGCGTCCGACGCCGTCGCCTGCCGATGCGCCGCCCAACAGTGTTGCGGTGAAGTTTCAGCAGACGCTGCTTCGTCACGTGGCGCGCTACCAGCGCTATCCGAATGCGGCGCGGCTCGGGCGGCTGCACGGGGCGGTCGAGACGCTGTTCTCCATGCAGCGGGACGGCACCCTGCTTGAAGTCTGGGTCAAGACCAGTTCGGGACAGGCCGTGCTCGACAAGGCGGCCGTCGACGCGATCCGGCGGGCGCAGCCGCTGCCGTCGATCCCGTCGGCGCTGCCCGACCGGCTGAATATCCAGATCACCCTGGTGTTCGACCCGGCCTGATCGGATCGCGCGGCACCGTCGGCCTGCCGATCAAAGAGCGCCGGTTCATTGTTTGGATGTGACCGCGGTGCACCAGCTTGCGTGTCGTTCGGTGTCGACTTGTTGCCGTCATAAATGTGTTGTGCCCGGCCGTTACGAGATTGGCAGCTTCAAGAACAATGCAATCTGGATATCAGGCTGGTGTCTGGGAGGCCGCGAAACGTGGCTGAAATCAATCGAGTGCGGCTGCGGGGCCAGCTGGCAGACAATTACGACGGCCTCGTCAAGAGATTGACCCGCCGTTTAGGATCGTCGGACTTCGCATACGAGGCCCTGCACGAGACATTCCTGCGGCTGGAGCGGGTCACGGACGCCGTGCCGATCCGCAGCCCCGCCGACTATATATTCCGCATCGCGATCAACATCGCGCGGGATCGCCAGAAGGCGCAGAATCTCCGCGTCAGCGCGGCCGAAATCGATTCATTGCTTGATGTGAGTGACGACGGACCAAGCCCGGCGAGAATCGTCGAGGCGCGATCCGATATTGATGCCTTCAAGCGGGCGTTGGCCGAATTGCCGGAGCGGCCGCGCGATGTACTTTATAGTATTACGATCGAGGGACGGACGCCGCACGATGTGGCGACCCGCCTCGGTGTCAGCGTGCGAACGGTGGAAAGCGATTTGAAGTTGGCGCTGAGCCATTGCGCCCATTGCCTCGACTATACTTTGATCCGTCGTCTCGGCGGTCCTCGTCCCCGTTCGTGATCGAAATCGCCGCGGCCGTGACGCGCGCAGTCAACGCGCAGCGCGCCGTCGAAATTTGTTGCGCGGAACTATTTCCAACGACCGCAATCGCTTGACCTGAAATCAGGGGTCACAAGCTGCAGGATTTCCAACCTTTGTTCTGCGGGATAGCAGGCTTTCCGTCGTCTATAGAGTAGAGTGCGATCGCATAAGGACCGTTTGGGTGCCTGGGAAAGGTTCGCTGGAAGTGTTGAGCCGCTTGAAAACAGGTTCAGGCCCAATCGGTCCGTCAGGCAGTCGCCGCGCTGCCATGTCGTGCGCGATGCCGCGCGAACTGCGATTGCCGGATGTTTCTGCCTGCGTTGTGCGCAACGGCCGATTGCGGTGCCCTGCTGCCGTCGGAATCGTCTATATAGCGACCTTCGCTATGTGCTCGACGCGTGGAGGTTGAGGTTTGGCGAGCAGGGTGATGAGCGATCCGTCGTGACCGAGCCGACCCGCACTTCCGGGCCCCATCCGTTGCTGGATGAGGCGCTTGACTGGGTTGTTCGGCTGAAAGCCGGTGCGCCGACCCGCGCCGACCTCGACGCGTTGCAACGCTGGCGCGCGCAAAGCCCTGACCATGAGGATGCGTTCAGGACGGCGGTCCGGCTGTTTCGCACCGCCGGCGTCGCGGCAAAGGAGCTTGCCGAAGATCAGGCAGCAACCGCCTCGGTCACGGCGTTGCCGCCCCGGTCGTCACGTCTGTTGACGCGCCGCATCGTGCTCGGTGGCGCGATTGCCGCTGCGGCCGGCTACATGATGATCCGTCCGCCACTCGACATGTGGCCGTCGATCGACGAACTCTCGGCCGATTACCGGACCGGAAAGGGCGAGCAGCGCAAGGTGATGCTGGCGCCCGACATTTCGGTTGAATTGAACACCCAGACCAGCCTGGCGCTGCGAACCGCGCCGAACGAGACGCGGGTCGAGCTGATTTCGGGCGAGGCCTCGGTGGTCGCGCGAAGGTCGTCGTCGACGCCGCTGGTGATGCTGGCGCGGGACGGACGCATCAGCGCGCTGCAGGCCGATTTCAACGCGCGCTGCCTCGATGGCGTCGTTTCGGTGACGTGCCTCGACGGCATCGTCACCGTCGAGCAGGACGGCCACTCCGTGCAGCTCCGCAAGGCCGAACAGGTCAGCTACTCGCGCGCGGGCTTGCAGGCATCGCTTCCGGTCGATGCCAAGCAGGTGGCGGCCTGGCAGGCCGGATTGTTGATCTTCCGCGACCGGCCGCTGGCGAGCGTCGTCGACGAGGTGAATCGGTACCGCGCCGGAAAGATCATCATCACCAATGCGGAACTGAAGCGCCGGCTCGTCAACGGCACATTCCAGGTCGACAAGCTCGACAATTTCGTCGCCCAGGTCGAGCAGCTGTTCGGCGCGCGGATCACATCGCTGCCTGGCGGTGTGGTGCTGATGAGCTGACCAAAGAGCGTTTTCGAACCAAGCCTGTCCGCACTTGATGCGGGATGGGTGCCGGTTCGCATGAAGAAAACGCGACAAGAAAAGACCGGCACGCCGTTCGCTGCAATCGGAACGGGGCTCCAATCGAACGAATCGACGCCGCGCCGCCCGACTTCCTAACAAACCAAAAATTTATTCCGCGATGCCGCAGATTCTTTTGCGGGTTTGCATTCGCCCAGACGTCTTCTGAGTAAGGCGTCGTCATCGCGGCCTTCCCGTCGCGATGGCGCGCGTCTGCGCGAACTAAGTGGGACGTCTGTGCGTAGTCGAAGACATCATTGGGTTTCTGGGCATCGTCCGCGGTGTCGGGTCGGGTTGCTTGTGTCGGCTGCGGCACTCACCGTAGCTGGCTCCGTAACAGCCGTCGCTCCGGCGCATGCGGCAAAGGCAGCAGCGAAGGATTCTGCAGCGAAGGATTCTGCGGCTGCCGCGCCGGCAGCGGGCAAGCAGCCGGCTCAGGCGAACGCGCCGGCGCAAAAGCCGTCGGCGCCGCCGCAGCGCTTCGACATCGATGACTTCGCCGTACAGGGCGCCGAAAAGCTGCCGCAGGTCGAGATCGAGGAGGCGATCTACCCGTTCCTCGGTCCGGGCAAGACTTCGGAAGACGTCGAGAAGGCGCGGGCCGCGCTGGAGAAGGCGTATCACGACAAGGGTTTCCAGACCGTCAGCGTCGCGGTCCCGCAGCAGAACGTGACTGGCGGCGTGGTCACCCTCAAGGTGACCGAACTGAAGGTCGGGCGGCTGCGGGTGAAGAACTCGCGCTATTTCGATCTCGACCGGATCAAGGACAGTGCGCCTTCGTTGAAGGAAGGCAGCGTTCCGAATTTCACCGATGTCACCAAGGACATCGTGTCGCTCAACCAGTGGCCGGATCGCCGCGTCACCCCGGCGCTGCGTGCCGGCGTGGCGCCGGGCACCGTCGACGTCGACCTCAATGTCGAGGACAAGGCGCCGTTCCACGCCAGCCTCGAGGCCAACAACCGGCAATCGCCGTCGACCACGGCGAGCCGCGTCTCCGCCACCGTACATTACGACAATCTGTGGCAGCTCAGCCATTCCCTGAGCTTCACCTATCAGGTCGCGCCGGAACGTCCGAGCGATGCCGAGGTGTTCTCCGGCTCCTATATGGCGCGGATCCCGAACGCCGACTGGCTCAATCTGCTGTTCTATAGCGTGAAGTCGAACAGCAATGTCGCGACGATCGGCGGCACCAACGTGGTCGGTCCCGGCATGATCATCGGCGAGCGGGCCGTGATCACCCTGCCGACGCGCGAAGGCCTGTTCCATACGTTGTCGGTCGGCATGGACTACAAGCATTTCGACCAGACCGTGAAGCTCGGCACCGACGGCTTCTCGTCGCCGGTCACTTATTATCCTGTCGTCGCGAGCTATGGGGCGACGTTCCAGGACGAGAAGTTCACGACCCAGTTCAATGCCGGCATCACCTACAACATCCGGACACTGAGCAGCCCGTGGGACGAGTTCGACGCGAAGCGCTTCAAGGCTTCGCCGAGCTTCACCCATTTCAACATGGACGTCTCGCATACCCAGGAGCTGCCGGAAGGTTTCCAGCTCTACGGCAAGGTGCAGGGGCAGATCGCCGACGGTCCGCTGGTCTCGAGCGAGCAGTTCAGCCTCGGCGGTCTCGATACCGTTCGCGGCTACCTCGAGTCCGAGGTGCTCGGCGACAACGGTGCGGTCGCCAATTTCGAGCTGCGCACGCCCAATGTCGGCAGCATGCTGCAAGGCGAGCTCAAGAGCGAAACCGGCGACGGCAAGCCGCGCTTCGTCACGTTCAACGACTGGCGCTTCTTCACGTTCATGGACGGCGGGTACGCGTCGATCCAGCAGCCGCTTCCGGGACAGGAGTCGTCATTCGTCGCATGGAGCTACGGCGTCGGCACGCGATTCAAGACGCTCGAATATTTCAACGGCATGGTCGCGTTTTCGGTGCCGGGCGTTACTCAAGCATACACGCACGCCAACAGTCCGCGCGTGAACTTCCGAATCTGGGGTGAATTCTGATGGGGATGGGTCTCTCTCTCGAGCGACGCACGCGCCGGCCGGCGCTGTGCCGAGGTATTGCGAACGTCGCGACGGCATTGTTGTTTGGGCTCGTCGCCCTGCTGACGACGCTCGCACCGGCAAATGCCTGGTGGAACGACGAATGGTCGCTGCGCAAGAAGATCACGGTCGACGTCAGCGCATCGGGCGCCAACGTCACCGATCCGATCGGGGCGACGCCGGTGCTGGTGCGGCTGCATGTCGGCAATTTCCGCTTCAGCGCGGCAAAGGACGACGGCAGCGATCTGCGCTTCGTCGCCGGTGACGACAAGACGCCGCTGAAGCATCACATCGAGAAGTTCGACTCCTTGCTTGGCGAAGGTCTGGTCTGGGTTGCGGTGCCGAACATCGCGCCGGGCGCACGGACCGACATCTGGCTCTATTACGGCAACAAGAAAGCGCTCGCGACCAGCGACCCCAAGGGAACCTACGATCCGGACACCCTGACGGTCTATCACTTCAACGAGCGCGGCACGCCGGCGATCGATTCCTCGGTTTGGGCCAACAACGCGCAGAGCGTCGGCCAGCCGGCGGATGGCTCGCTGATCGGAACCGGACTGCGGCTCGACGGCCGCGCGCCGGTGACCGTGCCGGCCTCGCCGTCGCTCGCATCGCCCGATGGCGCCGCGCTGACCTGGTCGGCCTGGATCAAGCCGGCCGCGCTGCAGCCGAACGCTGCGCTGTTCAGCCGGCGTGATGGTGCCAACGCGCTGGTGATCGGTGTCGATAATGGCAGCCCGTTCGTTGAAGTCACCAAAGCGGGCGCCGTGCAGCGCTCGACTGCTGGCGCACCGGTCGCGGCCGGCGGCTGGCATCATGTCGCCGTCGTTGCGGCAAACGGCCAGGTCACGCTCTATCTCGACGGCGCATCCTATGCCGCGCTCAGCGCGAGCCTGCCGGCTCTCAATACTGTTGGCCTGATCGGAGGGGATTCGTCGACCTCCGCTTCTCCGATCGCGCCTGCGACGGCCCCGTCCGCAGCAACACCGTCAGTGCCCCCTGATGCGTCGGCTGCGGACGGTGGCGCCGCGCCCGCGGCGACGCCGGATGCGGGGGCAACGCCGGCACCGGCGCCCGCTGCTGCCATGGCCGGCTTTGTCGGCGACATCGACGAGGTGCAGATCAGCAAGGTCGCGCGTCCCGCCGGGCTCATCAAGGTGATGGCGATCGGGCAGGGCCCCGACCAGGCCAAGCTGATGGCCTTCAGCGTCGATGAAGAGACGGCAAGCTGGCTGTCCGGCTACTTCGCGGTGATCCTGAAGTCGGTGACGCTCGACGGCTGGGTGGTGATCGGCATTCTCTTGATCATGGCCGCGATCAGCTGGGTGGTGATGATCGACAAGGCCTCGTATCTCAACAAGCAGGCCAGGGCGAACGCCCAGTTCATGAAGGGCTTCCGCGAGATCGCCGCCGATCTCACCATGCTGGATCGCGGCGATGCCGACGACGTCTCGACGCTGGGCGGACGCCTCACCGAGGCCGACGCCAAGATGATGCGTTCGTCCTCGCTCTACCGCATCTACCACATCGGCGCAGCGGAGATCCGTCATCGCTTCAGCAACTCGCAGCGTGCTCCGGTGCTGTCGGCAGTCTCGATCGCGGCGATCCGCGCGGCGCTCGATAGCGGCGTCGTCAAGGAGATGCAGCGGCTCAACCGCCTGATGGTGGTGCTGACCATCGCGATCTCCGGCGGACCGTTCCTCGGTCTGCTCGGCACCGTGGTCGGCGTCATGATCACCTTCGCGGCGATCGCGGCGAGCGGTGACGTCAACGTCAACGCGATCGCGCCCGGCATCGCCGCGGCGCTGGTGGCGACCGTCGCCGGTCTCGGCGTCGCGATCCCGGCGCTGTTCGGCTACAACTACCTGATCTCCCGGATCAAGGACCTGACCAACGACATTCAGGTCTTCGTCGACGAGTTCGTGACCAAGATGGCGGAATTCTATTCCGCCGACCGGCCGGACCCGGTCGAACACCGCATCGCCGCGGAGTAACGGCGATGCAGATCCAGGCCGATTCCAAACCCTATGACGACATCAACATCACGCCGATGTTGGACCTCGCCTACGTGCTGCTGGTGATCTTCATCATCATGACGACCGCGACCGTGCAGGGGCAGAAGGTCAATCTGCCGAAGGCCTCGGCGGCGCCGAGCCTTGCGACCCAGACCACCAAGGCGATCACGGTCGCCAATGACGGCAAGATCTTCCTCGACACGATCCCGGTCACGCTGCCCGAGCTCGAGCAGCGGCTGGTCCAGCAGAAGGCGCTGACGCCGGAATTTCCCGTGGTGCTGCGCGGCGATGCGCAGGCGCAGTACCAGAGCGTGATGGATGTGTTCGACCTGCTCAGCCGCATCGGCCTGAGCCAGGTCGGTCTCGCCACCAAGCCGCTCGTGAAGTGAGCGGATCGGGAAGCGACGCCATGATCACCCAGCCAGCACCCTTCCCACTGACCGAGCGCAGGACGCTGCGGTCGTGGCTGAGCAGCATGATGCGATCGTCCGATCAAGGTTGCGATCACGGCGGCGATGCCGCGGATGTCACGCGCGCCGAGCCGGTGTCGCAGGCGTCGATCCGCGCCGGTATGGGCGCGGAGCTTCCGCTGGCGCCGGTCGCGGCGGACATGCGCGAGGAGCCGCGCGGCGAGGTGGTGGCATTTCCGCTTCACGGCGAGGCCCTGCTGGTCAAGCTCGCCGATGCGTTGCGCAGGTACGTCGCCGGCCGCGAGCCCGCTGGCGATCCGTTGTGGCTGACGATTTCGCGCTGCCCGTGGGCCCGCCTCTCGATCGATGCGTCGGCCTATGTGGACTATTTGAGCGAGATCGAGACCTTTCACGCCGCGATCGAAGCGAGCCCCGACACCAAGGTCATCCTGAAGACCACGGACTTCGGCGCGCTCGCCAGCTTCGTCACGCAGTACGTCAATGACAGGTTGCGCGATCGCGCCTCGGTGGAGGCCGCGCCATGAACGCGCCGATGCGGGATCAGAACGCACAGGCCGCGCGCGCCACGCCGCCGGCCGACGATCACGAGGCGGCCGCCGCGCCCGCACCTGCCGCGGCGCCGGCGCCCGCCCGCAACAGCACGGCTGCCCGCAAGGGCGAGCGCAGTGCGCTACTGCGTTACGGCGCTGTGGTGGCGGTGGTCGCGCTGTTCCTTTGCGGCATCGTCTATTTCTTTCTCGGCCACGACGACATGCCGCCGCCGCGCCAGGTGCGCGATCTCACTATCGTCAATGTGACACTGCCGCCGCCACCTCCGCCTCCGCCGCCACAGCCGCAGCCCGAGCAGAAGATGATCGAGCAGCCCAAGATGGCGGAGCCCGAGTTCAAGGAAGAGAAGCCGGTCGACAAGAAGGACGAGCCGGCCAAGGACGCCAAGAACGACGAGCCGCCCGGTCCGCTGTCGCTCGATGCGAAGCCGACTGGACCCGGCGATCTGTTCAATCTCGGCGGCAAGCCCGGCGGCAGCCCCTATGGCGGTGGCGGCGGAGGCGGCAGCCGCTTTGGCTGGTACGCCACCATCATCACCTCGCAGATCGAGGCCGCGATCCGCGCCAACCCGAAGACGCGCAACATGGCGACGCAGATCCAGGTGCGGCTGTGGGTGGACGGCTCAGGTCACATCACCCGCGTCGTCCTGACGCCGTCGTCCGGCAATCCGGAGGTTGATGCCGCGCTGCGCAACGAGGTGATCGGCCAGCTGACGCTGCGCGAACCACCGCCCAAGGACATGCCAATGCCGGTCGTCACGCGCGTCACCGCGCGACGGCCGAGCTGACGATACCAACCGACAAACGACCAACCTACGAACTTCAATGTTGCGAGTGAGAAACTGGGGGACTGATGTTTAGGAAACGAGCTCACGCAGAATGGCGCGCATTGCCGCTTGCGGTGTCGCTGGGCGCGCTCGCCTGCGCAACGCCGGCCGTGGGCCAGACCGCGGACCAGGCTGCCGACCAGGCTCCCGCCGCCGCGGCGAAGCGTACCGATGCCAAGAAGCCGAAGGTGTCGAGCACCAAGCCGACATCGTCGAACGCCACCGTCAACCTCGTCAATCTGCTGGTGCAGCAGGGCGTCCTCAAGGAGGAGCAGGCCCAGGCGCTGATCAAGCAGGCCGAGGACGAAGCCTATGTCTCCCGCCAAGCCGCAAAGGATGCCACGGCCAAGGCCGACGATGCCACCAAGGCCGCAACCGCCGCCGCCGCGGCGGCGCAGCCGCCCGGCACCCGCCACGTCACCTACGTTCCCGAAGTCGTCAAAAGACAGTTACGGGAAGGGATTAAGCAGGAGGTGATGGCCAAGGCACAGAAGGAAAACTGGGCGTCGCCCGGAACCTATCCGGAATGGGCGCAACGCATCCGCTTCTACGGCGACGCGCGCGTGCGCTATCAGGGCAGCTATTTCCCGACCGGCAACGACCAGGCCGGTGCCGCCAACTACAACGCGATCAATTCCGGCTCGCCCTACGACATCTCGAGCAATACGTTCGGGCCGACCTACGACGCCACGCAGGATCGCAACCAGTTTCGGTTCCGAGGCCGGCTCGGCATGGAAGCCGATCTGCTTTACGGGTTCTCGGCCGGCCTGCGCATTGCGACCGGCGAGAACAATTCGCCGGTGTCGACCAACCAGACCCTTGGTGGCGGCGCGGGCAACTTCTCGAAGTATGGCGTCTGGCTCGACCGCGGCTATATCAACTGGCAGACGTGGGGCGATGATCTCAGGATCTCCGCAGGCCGTATCGACAATCCATTCTGGTCGCCGACCGATCTCGTCTGGTACAAGGAGCTTGGCTTCGACGGCTTTGCCGTTCAGGCCAAGCACGAGGTGTGGGAAGGCTTCACGCCGTTCGTGGTGGGCGGTGCGTTCCCGATCTACAACACCGATTTCAACGCCGGCAACAATCTGCCGGTCGATCCGAGCAATCTGAATTCACCGCCGAGCAAGTTTCCGAGCCACGACAAATGGCTGTTCGGGGGCCAGGCCGGTTTCAATGCCCGCTTCAGCCCGGAATACGCATTCCGCTTCGGCGTTGCGTTTTACGATTTCGACAACGTTCAGGGCCAGTTCTCGAGTCCTTGCCGGATCACCTCGGCGTCTGACGTCTGCAATACCGACCTGACGCGGCCGGGCTTTGCGCAGAAGGGCAACACCTACTTCCCGCTGCGCCAGATCATCGCCGATCCGATCGGGACGGGTAACAATGGCGGCCAGATCAATCAGTTCGAATATTTCGGACTGGTCAGCCAGTATCGCCCGGTGGTCGTCAGCGGGCAGCTCGATCTCGGACATTTCCATCCGGCTCACATCGTGCTCGACGGCGAGTATGTCTACAACACCGCGTTCAGCCGCTCTGCCATGAACGCGGCTGCGGCGACCTACGGTGTGCTGATGAACAATCGCGGGCCGAGCCCGGATGGCGGCACCACGCCCGGCGCATTCAACGGCGGCAATCAGGGCTGGCTCGGCCGCGTCACCGTCGGCAACCGGGAGATCAAGCATCTCTGGGATTGGAACGTCCACGCCGGCTACAAATACCTGGAATCCGACGCCACCATCGATGCCTTCGCCGACTCCGACTTCGGTCTCGGCGGCACCAACCTCAAGGGCTATTTCGTCGGCGGCAATATCGGTCTCGGCGAGAATGTCTGGGCCACCTTGCGCTGGATGAGCGCCAACAGCATCGCCGGCAGCCCCTATGCCGTCGACGTCCTGCAAGTCGACCTCAACGCGAAGTTCTGACCATGCGCATTACACTCTTTGTCCTGATGATGGTTGTCGGAGCCTTGAGCTCCGGCACCGCATTCGCTCAGTCCGAGACCGATCGCCTGCGCGAGGCCCTGCGCAGCGCGACGGCGCAGACCCGTGCGCTGGAAGACCAGCGCACGGCGATGCAAGCGAAGATCGCCGACGCCGATCGCGAGAAGGCCGCGGCCAAGAAGGAGGTCGACGACCTCAAGGCGCAGCTGAAGAAGGCCGACAAGGAACATCGCGAGGCGGTCGACGAGTTCAATCAGCGGCTCGCCGAACGTGACGAGACGCTGGAGAAGTGGAAGTCGGCCTATGAGGAGGCCGCCACCGTCGCTCGCAGCAAGGATGCCGAGCGCGCCAAGTTCGAAGGTGAGGCCACCGCCTACAAGGCCAGCACCAAGAGCTGCATCGCCAAGAACACCCAGCTGGTCAAGGCCGGCAAGGAGATGGTGCAGCGCTACAAGGACCTGACCATCGGCGAGATCGTGGTGTCGCGCGAGCCGATGATTCAGCAGCGCCGGGTCGAAATCCAGAACCAGCTGCAGGAAAGCCAGGACAAGTTCCTCGATCAGAAGGTGAACCCATGACGACCGCCACTATCGCGAAGCCGCTTCGCTCGATCGGCCTCGCGGCCGTCGTCGCGACCTTCGTTGCGCCGATCGATGCACCGGCGCAGACCCAGGCTCCCGCGCCACGCACAGTGCAGGCTCCGGTCAGGAAACCGCAGCCGCAGCCCGCGGCGCAGGCGCAAGCCGCCGCCACGCCGGCTCCGGTCGCGGCCGCGCCGAAGCCCGCCACCGCTCCGGAGAATGTCATCGCGCGCGTCGGCGAGACCAATATCTCCGCCGATGATCTGCGCAGCTATGTCGCAGCACTTGCGCCGCGCGAGCAGGCTGCGCTCGCCAAGGACCCGGCCATGCTCAGCCAGGCGGTCCGGCTGCTGCTTGCCAACCGCCTCGTGCTGCAAGAGGCGGTGGCGAAGAAGTGGGATCAGCAACCGGCCATCGCGGCGCAGCTCGAGCGCGCCCGCGAGGGCGCGGTGGTCGAGCTCTACCTGCAATCGGTGTCGACGCCGCCGGCGAATTTCCCGAGCGAGGACGATCTGCAAAAGGTCTATGAGGCCAATCGCGCCGCATTCCTGATGCCGCGACAGTTCCAGCTCTCGCAAATCTTCATCGCCGCTCCGAAGGAGGGCGACAAGGCCGCCGAGGACAAGGCGCGGCAGGAACTCGACGACGTGCAGCGCAAGCTGAAGGCGCCGGGGGCGGATTTCGCCGCGATCGCGCGCGGCGACAACAACGCCGCCAAGGATGCCGGCGACCTCGGATGGGTTGCGGAGACCCAGATACGTCCGGAGATCCGCGGCCAGGTGATGGGGCTCGCCAAGAACAGCGTGTCCGAGCCGATCAAGCTCGACGATGGCTGGCACATCATCAAGCTGATCGACACCAAGGCGTCCTACACCCGCACCCTGCCGGAAGTGCGCGACCAGCTGGTGCTGCAGATCCGCTCCGAGCGGTCGAACATGATGCGGCGGAGCTATCTCGCCGAGTTGCTGAAGCAGCATCCGCCCGTCCTCAACGAACTTGCGCTGTCGAGCCTGCTCGACGCATCGAAGAAGTAATACGGAGACCACAATGTCCGAGACCATCACCAGGCTGACCATCGAAGTATTGCGCGACAGCTTCCAGAGCGTCGGCTATCGCGTCGAAACGCTGACCGATCCGGTCGCCAACACGACCTATCTGCGCTCGGCGACGGCGGGGCTTGGCTTCGAGATCCGGCCGGGAAACCAGCTGGTCGGCGAGGAACAGAGCTTTGTCGACGCCACGCTGGTCACCACGCTTCAAGTGCAGGGCGAGCTGCCGCTCGACCTCGTCAATCGCTGGAATACGACGCGGCGGTTCGGACGGTTGCAGTTTAGCCAGCCGTTCCTGATGTTCTGCCTCGATGTCACCGTCGCCGGCGGCGTGACGCCGAACTTCGTCCGCGCGCAGATCGAGATCTGGGACCGGCTGGTTCAGGAGCTGATCGCCTATCTGCGCGAGGAGCTGCCGAAGCTCGCCGTGCGCAACGGCGCGGCCGCGGCCGCCCCGCAGCCCGCTGCGCCGGTCCAGCGGCCGACGCATGAGCGCACCGCGGAAGCCGAGGCAGTTCCTACCATCCAGTAGTCGCGCGCCGACGCGCCACCATCAGGACCGCAAGCGACCGATGAACGACGACGTTCCCACGATGAAGGCGATCAGCTTCCGCCGAACGCGGAAGCTGATCGATCCTGCGCGTCGTCGGGGCAGCTGCATCGCTGGCGCACTTGCATTCGTGCTTTGTCTTGCGCAGCCCGTTCATGCCGAGGGAGAGACGCCGGCGTCGTCGTTCAGCACGCGGTTTGCCGCCGTCGACCAGGCCGAGCCTTCCGCCGACGCCATGGCAAGGCCGCCGGCCGAGCCGGCCGCGCCGGCCAAGGACACGGCAAAGCTGAAAGATTCGCCGAAGGACGCCGGCGGGAAGACGTTCCCGCCTCCGTCGGCAAGCCAGCCCGCGCTGTCGGACGCGCGCATGCGCTATCGCGCGCTGATCGAGAAGGAGGCGGCGGGAAGCGGACTCGCGCCGGAGATCGCCGAGGCGGTGATGGGCGTGGAGAGCGGCTACAATCCCGACGTGATCGGCGGTGTCGGCGAAATCGGGCTGATGCAGCTGCTGCCGTCGACTGCGCGCATGCTCGGCTTTTCCGGCTCGCTTGCCGAACTCGCCATTCCCGAAAACAATATTCACTTCGGTGTCATGTACCTTGCCCAGGCGTGGCGCCTTGCCGGCGGCGACCTGTGCACCGCGGTCATGAAGTACCGCGCCGGCCATGGCGAGACCCGCTTCTCCTATCTGTCGGTGAATTATTGCGTAGCGGTGCGCGCCCGGCTGTTTGCCCGCGGGTTTCGGGTGACGGGAACCGTACCGGTCGCAACGTTCGGTGAGCCCGGGCGCGGCGGGGGTGGTGGTGGCGGCGGATGCGGCCGCAAGTGCCTCGGCGGCGGCGGACGCATCGGGCGCGTCGACCTCGTCGCGCTCAACACGCGGCTCAACGCACTCGTGGTCCAGGCCCGGGGAGGGAAATAGCAAGGCTGCGCCTTTCATGCTCGTAGCGTTGCCGATCCTCGCTTGATATCTGCCCCTGGCTTCCTATCGTTTGAAACAGCCCTGGTTCTGCAAGGAGCAGCACCGATGAAAGTGATCATGTTGGCGGTCGCCGTTGCCGCATTGTCGGCGATGCAGGCGGAAGCGCAGACGCAGCAGCACACGCCGCTGCCGGAAATTGTCGTCGGCACACCGCCGCCGGCTCTCAACCTCAACCGCGACACCAATGGCGGTGCCGGCCGGCCTGCGGCACGAGGTGGCGGCGGCGCTCCGGCCGAGCGCTGCGGCGATGCGGCTTCGCTTGGTTGCATCAACGAGCGCTTGAAGAAGCAGGTCGATCAGGTCAATCCGCCCGTGACCAACACGCCGCCGATCGACGCGAAATCGCAGGATCTCAAGGTGGGCGTGGTCAACGTCCCGGCGGTGCAGCAACAATATGGCCGCAACTTCGGGGTCTCGGCGTTTCCCTATCGCCCGGCGGCACCGGTTTACAGTCATCGATAATCCGCGCGAAAGCGCTTCTGTCTCTCACAGATCGTGACGCCGTCACATTTCTGACGATGGGTATATGGAAAATAGAGAGAGCAACGGTTTGCTGATTCCATGCGAAAATCTGACGTGACGTGCCCCCATTGCCAGGCCGGCTATCGCCGGATCGAATTGACGTCGAAGGGCGGCGTCGCCGGTGAGTTTCGCTGCCTGGTGTGCGACCACATGATCGAGCTGATGGACGGGTCGACCGATGTTGCGTTTCGGCTGACCGTGCAGCCGGGCAAGACGTCTTACGCCTACTAGAGCGTTTTCGAGCGAAGCGGACCCCGGTTCGCGTGAAGAAAACGCGTCCAAACAAGAATCCGGAGCTTCGGTTCTGATTCAATCAGAACCGAAGATGCGTCGGGTCCTCGCAAGCAGGACCGTGAGCGATCGTAGCCGGCAGTTATTCGCCGCGGATATCGCTCGGTGCCTTGTTGGTCCACCGGTGGAAAGCGCGCCTGAAGTTCGCCGCGTCGCTGAACCCGAGCGCCAATGCGATGTCTTCGTTGGCCAGTGTCGTGTTGCGGAGATATTTCAGCGCAAGCTGGGTCCGCAACTCGTCGTGCAGTCCGCGGAAGGAAAAGCCCTGCTGACGAAGCTGGCGCCGCAGCGACCGGTCGTTCATGCCGAGCAGCTTTGCGATCGCCTCGAAGGTCGGGGGATTTGCGATGTCGCGAAGCAGGATGGCGCGGATTTTTCCGGCAACGCCGGTCCGCAGTTTCAAATCCCCGAGCAAGTCGTCGCAGAGGGCCACGATGGTCGGATAGGTCGTCTTGTTGCCGAGATCGGCGCTCCGATCCAGCCACTGCGCCTTGAACACGATCTGGTTGGCCGGCTGATCGTAGCGCACCGGGCACCCGACATGATCGAGCGGAAGCTCGAAGTCGGTCGCCCGCGGATAGGCGAGCGTGATTTCGAATGGGGTGAAGCCAGGCCCCATGACGTCGCGCATCAGCGAGATGTGGATGCCGATCTGCATCTCGGCGACGAACCGGTAGAGCGCGGAGTCGGCGAGTGCGTGCAGATTGGGCTCGATGGTCCAGCGCGCATGGGCCTTGTCCTCGGTGAAGTCGATCGCCGCCAGCGGCGCCGCGAGCGCGTGGTAGCGCATCGCAAACTCCATCGCCTTGCGAAAGTCCGGACAGCACAGCAGCGCATAGCCGTACATTCCGTATGTCGAGACGTGGATCGATGCGCCGATGCGATAGGGCAGATGACGGTCGGTCGACAGCCGCACCGCGTTTTGACAGACCGTCAGCAGTTGCGTCAGCGAGATCCGCGCCTGCGGTGAATGGACGTCGGCCAGCGGAATTTTGGTGTCGCGCAGGATAGCGTCGGCCGGGACGCCAGCGCCGGCCAGCATGTCGAAGACGGCACCGAGCTTGGTCGTCTCGTAGACCTTGTCGCTGGTGCCGACGGTCAGGATGTCGCCGCGGGAGCCCGGAAGCCTCTTCAGTCGCGTGGTTGGTTGCAACCTGCACCAGCCTTTCCTTCGGTCCCGAAGCAGGACGCCGCAATGCCCGGGCAGAGCCGATTCACGCCCGCCAACACCTCGGAACATAGCCGGTTCGCGGCGCAACCCAAGGCTTATCCAAGGCCTATCAATGGGTCATCCATGCTGCGTAGCAGCAAGAGCGGCGGCGGCGAGACGACGGTGAAGACGCCAAAGAGGGCAATTTTGGCCGAGACCGTTGCTGTCGATGAGAGCAGTCTGTCCGCTTGAGACCCCGCCGATGTCCGATTCGGACCTTCACAAATCTCGGGCATCACGCGAGGCTTCGTTTTAATGTCACACGGTCAGGCCGCTGTGACGCAGGACGGCAGACCACGCGATCCGCGCACTCAAGAACTGCGGACGTCACGGTTGGAGGACATGCCAGGTCGAGGGAGGCTTCCATGGTTGGAAGGCTGATTCAGACTGCACCATCCGCGTATCAATATCCGCTCATCTTCAAGCAGCTTTGGCACACGCCGCGTGTGCAGGCGCCCGACCAGGAGATCGTCTATCGCGATCTCAAGCGTCAGACCTATCGACAGACCAGAGAGCGGATCGGTCGCCTCGCCTCGGCGCTCAGCAAGGCAGGCGTCGAGCCCGGCGACACCGTCGGCGTGCTCGAATGGGACAGCCATCGCTTCCTCGAAGCATTCTTCGCGATCCCGATGATGGGCGCCGTGCTGCAGACGGTGAATGTCCGCCTGTCGCCCGAGCAGATCGCCTACACGATCAACCACGCCGGCGCGTCGACGCTGCTCGTCAACGACGAGTTCGTCGGATTGCTGGAAGGCATGAAGGGACAGCTCCCGAATGTGAAGCGGATGATCGTGATGTCGGACCGGCCGGCGCCGCAGACCGGCAGCCTGTCCTTCATCGGCGAATATGAGAGCCTGCTGGCGGCAGCCTCGCCCGATTACGACTTTCCCGATTTCGACGAGAACACCCAGGCCACCACCTTCTACACGACCGGCACCACCGGGCTGCCGAAGGGCGTCTACTATAGCCACCGCCAGCTCGTGCTGCACACGATCGCCGGGCTGGCGCTGTTCGGCATGGCGGGGTCGCAGGGACGCTTCTCGCGTGACGACGTCTACATGCCGATCACGCCGATGTTCCACGTGCACGCCTGGGGCTTCCCGTGGTCGGCGACGCTTGCCGGCACCAAGCAGGTCTATCCCGGCCGCTACGAGCCGGCGATGCTGGTCAAGCTGATCAAGAGCGAGGGCGTCACCTTCACGCATGGGGTGCCGACCATCCTGCAGATGCTGCTCAACGCCGCCGCGGCGGCCAAGGTCGATCTCAATGGCCTCAAGATGGTGATCGGCGGCTCCGCCTTGCCGAAGGCGCTGGCCAAGCAGGCGATGGAGGCCGGCATCGACATCTTCGCCGGTTACGGCATGTCGGAGACCGGTCCGCTGGCCGCGGTGTCCCATGTCAGCTCCAGGGATCTCAGCGGCGACCCCGACGGCGAGGTCGAATTCCGCACCCGGGCCGGCATCGCCGGTCCACTGGTCGACCTGCGCATCGTCGACCCCGACATGAAAGACATCCCGCATGACGGCAAGTCCGCCGGCGAGATCGTGCTGCGCGCGCCCTGGCTCACCCAGGGTTACTACAACAATCCTGAAGGCTCGGAGCAGCTGTGGGCCGGCGGCTATCTGCACACCAGTGATATCGCGGTGGTCAGCCCGGGCGGCTACGTCCACATCACCGACCGGATCAAGGACGTGATCAAGACCGGCGGCGAATGGGTCTCCTCGCTGCAGATCGAGGACCTGATCTCACAATGCGCCGGCGTTGCCGAGGCCGCGGTGATCGGCGTCAAGGACGACAAATGGGGCGAGCGGCCGCTCGCGCTGGTGGTCAAGAAGCCGTCCGGTGCCGACGACGTCAGCGATGCCGTCATCAAGGACCATCTCAAGGTGTTCGCCGACCAGGGCGTGATCTCGAAATACGGCATCCCCGGGACGATCCTGTTCATCGACAGCATTCCCAAGACCAGCGTCGGCAAGATCAACAAGAAGGAGCTGCGCGAGCTGTACGGCGACATGTGAGGTTGGGACAGAACGGATCGAGGAGGGACAACATCATGAGCAGCCTCACAATGGCCGGGCTGGGCGAACACGTTGGAAAGGAGCTCGGACTTTCCGATTGGGCCACGATCGATCAGCAGCGCATCGACACGTTCGCATCCTGCACCGGCGATCACCAATGGATTCATGTCGACGTTGAACGGGCGAGGCGCGAGAGCCCGTTCCGCGGTCCGATCGCGCATGGCTATCTGACGCTTGCGATGGTGGCGCCGCTTGCGATGCAGGTCGGCATCATTCCGCGCGATGCCGCTGCCGGGCTGAACTATGGGGTCGACAAGGTCCGCTTCTTGGCGCCGGTGCCGGCAGGCGCGCGGGTGCGGCTGCGCGTCGTGTTGTCCGGCATCGAGCCGAGGGACGGCGGCCAGGTGATCATGAAGACCCTGAATACGCTGGAGGTCGAGGGATCGGAGAAGCCTGCTCTGATCGCCGAGACGCTGGCACTTCTGATTCCCGCAGCGGGAGCAAAGCAATGAGCACCGAAAATCGCAGTCCGGATCAGCCGGCCTCTGACATGTCCGAGGCCGCGTCGCGCAACACGCTGGCGCTCAATCCACTGGTCGGCATCCAGGGCCAGGATCTGGTCGAGGGCGCCGGCATCCTGTTCAAGGCCGTCATCAACGAACCGAAGGTTGCGACCGAGCAGTGGCTGTCGTTCGTCAGCGAGCTCGGCTCCATCGCCGCCGGCAAGTCGGAGCGTGCGCCGAAGGCGGGCGACAAGCGATTTGCCGATCCGACCTGGAAGGAGAGCTCGCTGCATAGCGGCCTGCTCAAGGCCTATCTGGCCTGGGGCGAAGCGGTCAACGGGCTGGTCGACAAGACCAGCCTCAGCGACATCGACAAACAGCGCGCGCATCTGATCACCGAAATCCTGATCGATGCGGTAGCGCCGACCAACACGATGATCACCAACCCGGCGGCGGTCCGCAAGTTCATCGACACCGGCGGGCAAAGCCTGTGGAGCGGCCTCAAGAACTATATCGGCGATCTGACGCAGAATCGCGGCATGCCGTCGATGGTCGACATGAAGGCCTTCATGGTCGGCGAGAACCTCGCGACCACGCCGGGCGCGGTGATCTTCCGCAATGAGCTGCTCGAGCTGATCCAGTACACGCCGACGACGCCGACGGTCAGGAAGCGGCCGCTCGTGATCACCCCGCCGCAGATCAACAAGTACTACGCGCTCGATCTTTCGCCGGACAAGAGCATGGTGCGCTTCCTTTTGGAGAGCGGCATCCAGGTCTTTGCAGTGAGCTGGCGCAACCCGACCACCGCGCACCGCGACTGGGGGCTTGACACTTATGTCGCGGCGCTGGACGAGGCGGTCGACGCGGCGCGCGAGATTTCCGGCAGTGAAGACGTCTCGATGATGGGATCCTGCTCCGGCGGCATCACGGCGACGGCCTATTTCTCGACGCTCGGCAGCGCCGCCGAGAAGAAGATCAAGAATCTGGTGCTGGCGGTCTGCCTGCTCGATCCCAACTCGGCCGAGGAGAGCGCGTTCGGCTGCCTGATGACGCCCGAGACCATGCGGGCGGCGAAGGCGTCCTCGCAGCTGCGCGGCATCGTCGATGGCCATGATTTGGCGCGGATGTTCGCCTGGATGCGGCCCAACGACCTGATCTGGAACTACTGGGTCAACAACTATCTGCTCGGCAACCAGCCGCCGGCGTTCGACATCCTGTACTGGAACGCCGATACGACCCGCCTGCCGGCGGCGCTGCATGGCGATTATCTCGATCTCTACTTCAGCAACCCGTTCGTCAACGCCGGCAAGCTCACGCTCAACGACAAGACCATCGACATGAGCAAGGTCAAGGCGGACAGCTATGTCGTCGCCGGGGTGACCGACCACATCACGCCGTGGCAGGGCGTCTACAAGACCGCCCAGATCATGGGCGAGGGCACCACCTTCGTGCTGTCGAACAGCGGGCACCTGCAGAGCCTGCTCAATCCGCCGAGCAACCCGAAGGCGTCGTTCATGATCGGGCCGGTGTCCGCGGACAAGCCCGATGCGTTCATGGCCTCGGCCGAGAAGCGCAAGGGCAGCTGGTGGCTCGACTGGCGCGACTGGCTGCAGCCGCGCTCAGGCGACGAGATCACCGCGCCCGCTGCGCTCGGCAGCGTGCGCCATCCGCCCCTTACGAAAGCACCAGGAACCTACGTCTTTGACTGAGCATATTACCAGCGTCGATACGGCGAGCCCGCCACCGGTTGCGCAACGCGGCGTCATCGAGACG
Source organism: Bradyrhizobium sp. CER78 (assembly GCF_029846235.1). Taxonomy (GTDB): domain Bacteria; phylum Pseudomonadota; class Alphaproteobacteria; order Rhizobiales; family Xanthobacteraceae; genus Bradyrhizobium. The sequence goes on along the minus strand of NZ_JARVWP010000018.1, from coordinate 110,368 downwards.
CGGCAGGTCTCGATCGATGGCCAGCTGCTTCAGGTCGCGATCCGGCACGGCGACGGCAGCGGGCCGCCGCTGCTGCTGTTCAACGGCATCGGCGCCAATTGGGAGCTGGCGAAGCCGTTCCTCGATGCGCTCACGAGCACCACCGCCATCATCTTTGATGTGCCCGGCGTCGGCGGCTCGCCAAGGCCGGCCTGGCCCTATCGTCCATCGACACTGGCGCGGCTTGCCGCCGACCTCGTTGCCGAGCTGGGTTATGTCGAAGTCGACGTCGCCGGCGTGTCCTGGGGCGGCGGCATCGCACAGCAATTCGCGCACCAGTTTCCGAAGCGCTGCCGCCGGCTGGTGCTGGCCGCGACCGCGCCGGGCTTCACCATGGTGCCGGCAAGCCCCTCGGTGCTGTTGAAGATGGCGACGCCGCGCCGCTACACCGACAAGGGCTATATGAAGAGCATCGCCGCCGACATCTATGGCGGGGCGTTTCGCGACGATCCGTCACTGATCGGCCGGCATGCGGCCGCGATGCATGGCGCGCGTAGCATGGGCTACTTCTATCAGCTGCTGGCGATGACCGGCTGGACCAGCCTGCCCTGGCTGTGGTCGCTGCCGCAGCCGACGCTGATCCTGATGGGCCGCGACGATCCGCTGGTTCCTCCGATCAACGGTCAGATCATGGCGAGCTTGATCCCGAATGCCGAGCTGCACCTGATCGACGACGGGCACCTGTTCATGGTGACGCGGCCGGCGGAGACCGCTGGCCTGATCGAGGCGTTCCTCGCCGATGAGGGCCGGCAGGCCACGTCGACCCTGCTTTCGCGCACGACCAGTTACCTCAGAGACCTCGTTCCAACATCCGGAGGCGGGCACCTTAAGTCGTAACCACAGGGAGAATATCATGACGGATAACAGCTCATATATCGACATGCTGCGGAAGTTCGGTAGTGACCTCGGCTTGCCGAAGCTGAACGTGGACGAACTGCTGCAGGCCCAGAAGAAGAACCTCGAGGCGCTTGGCAAGAGCGCGAAGGTCGCGGCTGAAGGCGCGCAATCGGTGGCGCAGAAGCAGCGCGAGGTGCTGGAGGCGGGCTTGCGCGAGGCCTCGACGCTGGCGCGCGAATACAAGCCGCTCGGTAAGGTCCACGAGAATCTCGCTCTGCAGACCGAGTTCGCCCGGAAGATGTTCGACATCGCGGTGAAGGGTGCCCAGGACAGTGCATCGACGGCGCGGCAGTCGACAACAGATGCGGTCAAGATCATCCAGGATCGCATGAAGGAGAGTTTCGAGGAGTTCCGCGCCAGCGTGCGTCCGAACAAATCGGCCTGAGATCGTCGGCCCGGATCACGACCCATCAAGCAAAGCCTCGCCACGCATCAGGGAGGACACCATGGCTAACGCGCAGGCAACACGGGCGGCCAAGCCGGACTATGCGCCACCGCCGATCAACGGCGACTTCTACGGGATTGCCCGCGTCCTGAACGAGAGGGAGCGGGCGCTGGTGCGGCGCGTGCGCGAGTTCACCGAAGGCGTGGTGGCACCCGTCATCGAGGAGTTTTGGGGCCGCGACGAATTCCCGTTCGCGATCGTCCCGAAGATGGCCGAGATCGGCATCGGCGGCGTCGGCTACCAGGGCTATGGCGCCGCCGGCGGCAGCTGGCTGCTGAACGGCTTTGTCGCGATGGAACTGGCGCGGGTGGATTCCTCGGTTGCGACCTTCTGGGGCGTGCACACCGGACTTTCGGCGGGCTCGATCTATCTGTGCGGCGACGAGGCGCAGAAGCAGCGCTGGCTGCCTGCGATGATGCGCTTCGAGAAAATCGGCTCGTTCGGTCTCACCGAGCCGCTGGTCGGCTCGGCGACGTCAGGCGGGATGCTGACCACCTGCCGGCGCGAAGGCGACGTCTGGATCCTCAACGGCCAGAAGAAGTGGATCGGCAACGCCACCTTCGCCGACATCAACGTGATCTGGGCGCGCGAGGAGGGCTCGAACCAGGTCAAGGGCTTTGTCGTGGGCAAGGACAATCCCGGCTTCTCGGTCGAGAAGATCAAGACCAAGATGGCGCTGCGCGTGGTGCAGAACGGCCTGATCACCCTGAAGGACTGCCGCGTGCCCGAGGCTGACCGGCTGCAGAAAGCCAACACGTTCAAGGACACCGCCAAAGTGCTGCGCATGACCCGCACTGGCGTCGCGTGGTTCGCCGTCGGCTGCGCGATGGGCGCCTATGAGCATGCGCTGCGCTATGCGACCGAGCGGCAGCAGTTCGGCAGACCGATCGGCGGCTTCCAGCTGGTGCAGGATCTCTTGGTCAGGATGCTCGGCAATGTCACCGCAACGCAGGCGATGATGCTGCGGCTCGGACAGATGCAGGACGAAGGCGTGATGCTGGACGAGCACGCCTCGCTGGCGAAAGCGTTCTGCACCGTCAAATGCCGCGAGACCGTCGGTTATGCGCGCGAGTTGCTGGGCGGCAACGGCATCTTGCTCGAGAACCATATCGGCCGCTTCGTGGCGGATGCCGAGGCGATCTATTCCTATGAGGGCACCCGCGAGATGAACACCCTGATCGTCGGCAAGTCGATTACGGGATTGAGCGCCTTCGTCTGAGCCGTGGCGCGGTTGCGCCGTCGGTCATTCGGCCGGCGGCATGCTGCGATGTCCGCTGCCATGTCCGGCCGCGGCGTTGGCCTGCGAGAGCATGCCGAGCGCGACGAGTGCCGCGGCAAAGCCTGCGGCAGCGCCGACGCCGAGCGCCCAGCGCGGCCCGAGATGGTCGGCGACCCAGCCGACGATCGGTGCGCCGATCGGCGTACCGCCGAGCGCAACGCCGAGCCGCAGCGCCATCACACGCCCGCGCATCGTCGGCTCGGTGGAGAGCTGCATCAGTGCGTTCGAGGTGTTCAAGACCGTCAACGAGGCGATGCCGATCACGACCAGGGCGGCGGCAAACAGCCAGTAATTCGGCGCCAGTGCGGCGAGCGTGCAGCCGACGCCGAAGATCGCGGACCCCAGCATCAACGCGACAAAGCGCGGCCGGTCGCGGGTCGCCGCCAGCAGCGCTCCCGACATCGTGCCGATCGCCATCATCGACGACAACAGGCCAAAGCCGCGCGCGTCGGTATGGAACACGCCGACCGCCATGGTCGAGATGAAGATCGGAAAGTTCAGCCCAAACGTGCCGATCAGAAACAGCATGACCAAGGTCGCCCTGAGATCGGAGCGGGACCAGACATAGTGAAATCCTTCCGTGATGCCGCCCCTGGTGCGGAGTGCGCGCGCATTCGGCCGAAGCTCGGATTTGCGCAGCAGGCACAGCGAGGTCAGCACCGCCATGAAGGACGTGCCGTTGAACAGGAACGCCCAGCCGGTGCCGACCGAGGCGATGAGCAGGCCGGCCATCGCGGGGCCGACCATGCGCGCGGCATTGAAAGAGGTCGAGTTCAACGCGATGGCGTTCGATAGGTCTTTATCGCCGACCAACTCGGCCACGAAGGTCTGGCGGACCGGGGCGTCGAGCGCGGCGCTGCAGCCGAACAGGAACGCAAACACATAGACGTGCCAGAGTTGCACCAGCCCGGTGACGGTGAGGATACCGAGGATGAGCGACAGCGTGCCCATCGTCGCCTGCGTCGCCATCAGGAGCCGCCGCTGGTTGAAGCGATCGGCGGCGAGGCCGGACCAGGGCATCAGCAGCAGCTGCGGTCCGAATTGCAGCGCCATCACGATGCCGACGGCGGATGCGCTATTATTTGTCAGCTGGGTGAGGACGAGCCAGTCCTGGGCGGCGCGCTGCATCCAGGTGCCGATGTTGGACACCAGCGCGCCGACCGCCCAGACCCGGTAGTTAAAGCTCGCCAGTGATCGAAAGACGCGTCTCATGTTCGTTGAGGATCATTCCCGCCGTGAAACCGTCCGAACCGCCGCGCCAGGAACAGGCCGATCAGGAGGCCGCCGAGGCCCAGCGCGGCGACGTCGCTGGTGGTTCGGAGGCCGAAGTCGCCGACACGGCAGACCAAGAGATATCCGACGGCGAGGTTGAAGAAGCCCCATACGATGTTGACGGTCGATGACGACAGGCCTTCGCCCGGCGGCTTTGCGAACGGGCTCTGAAACGGCTCGCCCATCATGCCGGCGACGACGTGGGGGATCGCGTTGGTGAGGAAGGCGCCGCCGAAGAAGTAGGCGACAAGGTCAAGCCAGTTCATGCGCGTGGGTCCTTTCAAGCAGATCGATGATCGCCTGCGTCGAGCCGGTTTCGCCGAGCCGCGGGAATACGTGCTCGATGCTGTAATCATGGGCGTGCGGTCGCGCATCGGTCATGGCGTCGATCGCGAGCGTGACGTTGAAGCCGGCCTCAAAGGCCTGCCGTGCCGTGGATTCGACGCCGCCGGCGGTCGCGACGCCGGCGATCACGACATGGGTAACGCCGCGGGCACGGAGCTGGTTCTCGAGGTCGGTGCTCGCAAATGCGCCCCGCGTTCGCTTGGTGACAACGATGTCGCCAGGCTGCCGGTCGAGCTCCGGAATGAGATCGGTCCATCCGTCGGGAAACGGGCCGTCATGGCGCGGCGCCTGCTCAGTTCGCCCCGGCGAACTGCCATCGACATTGACCAGCGCGACCGGCAGGGCGCACCGCCGAAACGCAGCACCAAGCGCCGCAGCGCGCGCCACGACGTCGCCGATCGGATAGGTGAAGGGCCAGCTCATGAGGCCGTTTTGCAGATCGACGACGATGAGGGCGGTGATCGGATCGAGCGTCGTAAGGGCCATGATCGTTTCCTTTCAACCGGGTGTGTCTCGCGAATGGCGCGGCGTCAGTCCGCGACCAGCCGCTTCAGCAAGCCGACCGCGGCGGCGAGTTCATCCTGTTCCCGCGCCGACAGCCGCGCGGCAATCGTGCGTGACAGCCAGTCCTGCCGCGCGGCGCGGCCGGTGCGCAGCCGCTCGCGGCAGGTGTCGGTGAGCGACATGATGGTTTGGCGGCCGTCGTCCGGATCGGGCGCACCGCGCACCAGGCCCGCCGCCTCGAGCGCGGCGATCGCCGAGCTCATCGACTGCGGACGCATCCCCTCCGACCGCGCCAGGCTGGACACGGTCGCCGGGCCGTCCTTTTCGAGGCGCAGCAGCACCGCGACCTGGGAAGGCGGCAGGTCGTCCCGTTGACCCTGCTCGCGCAGCCGCCGTTTCAGCGTTCCGATCAACAGGCGAAGGTCTTCGGCGAGCGCGGATGTCCGTGCCGAGCCGGTACGGGCTGGTGAACTGTTCATGCCGGTAGTGATGGCATATATGCAGGTAAACTGTAAAGATTGTCTTCGCAGCTTAGCTTCATATTGCCGTGATCGTCGGCGCTTCGGCCGAGTCTTGCTGGACCATGGCGTAACCCTGAACGGCGCCTGAATCCGGTTTCCCGAGCGCATCACTTTAGATTTTGTTGTCTTCCTGCGCGCCGTCGCCGATGACTGCGCCGGCGCTCACGACGGGCGTATCTTCCCGCGGTGGCTCGCGGAGTTCCTTCAATGAAGCATGACATTCGTTTCGCAGCGATCGGCGTGTCGATCGCTCTTGCTTGCCTCGCGCAGCCGGCAGCGGCCCGGACGTGCGAGGCGCCGCCGGCGCTGACGTCGATCGATCCGCCGGGCTTCTACCAGGATGCGAGCGGTTACGCGGAAGCCATCAAGCCGCTGCACGCGTTCATCGCGGAGGTCAACAAGGCGGCCGATGAACGCGATCTGGATTGCGTCATGGACCTGCTGGCGGGCTGGGCGAGGGGAAGTGCCCTGCTGACGATCGGCGCCAACTATCAGGGCGATTTCGAACGCTCCTGGGCCGGGACCGATTTCGCGCTCGCGCTGCTGCGCTTCCCTGCGACATCGATCAAGGCCGATCATCGCTTCCAGCAGATCAAGCCGTGGCTGATCCGGATTGCCGAGGAAACCCGCGATGCCGATCGCATCAACCACCTCGGCAACAATCTGGTCTATTGGGCCGGACTCGATCTGATGTCGATCGGCACCCTGACGGATCGGGGTGATCTGGTCGATGCCGGCATCGCTCGCGCCCGTCAGGGCATCAGGGATATCGGCCCGCATGGCGAACTGGAGCGCGAGCTGAAACGCGGCGAGCGCGCGCTGCACTACCACAACTTTGCGCTCACGCCGCTGGTGTTCTGCGCCGAACTCGCGAGCCGGCGGAACATCGACCTCTATGCCGAGAATAACGGAGCGATCCACCGGCTCGCCGCTGTGATCGTTCGCGCCGTCAAGGATGAGCGTAGCTTCGGCGCTCTCACCCAGGTTCCGCAGCAGCTCTTCCCTTGGACCTTCCAGGGCGACCTGGCCTGGATGGAGCCGTACTACGCCCGGTTTCACAATCCGGACTTGCCGGCGATCCTCCGTGCGAGGCGGCCTTTGAATAATCCACGGCTCGGCGGCAACGTGACGGCAATTTGGGGCGCGCCCTTGCCGGATTGAGCGTCGGCGGAAGATGTGCCGCGCCCGATGACGTGCGCTTACTCGCTCTCGCTGGTCGCCGGGGCTGCGTAGGCGTCCCGCGCACGCTTGGTCACGGCCGCGTAGCGCGCCGTCGCGCTGAGGCTCATCAGGCCGGCGCGTACCAGACCGAGAATGGCGCGTCGTGAGTGGAACGGGCCGGTCTTGCTCGCGGCATATCCGCGCGGGTAGAGCTGAAGGCGGCCGGAGAGCGCTTCCTGCAACGCCACCTTCTGGGTCGCGCTCAGGCGCCGGCGCCGCGCGGGCTTCTCCGCTTCCGCCAACATGCGCAGCTCGATATCCGACGATCTCCGTGGCGCGCCCTTCATTGTCAGCTCACACCCTGGCCGACTGGCACGACGACCTTCCGCGAGGCCCGGCGACCGGCCGGCATCGCCATGGACGCCGTCATGTGGCACATCATGGCTTGCGCTGTTGCTCATCCGTGGGACAGAACCGCATTTCGAGCGGCGGCGGCACCTGACGAAGGTCAGGATCGGTTATGACGAAAGTCATATTCGTTTGCGGCCGCTACCGGCTTACGCCAGAGTGGGCTGCTCGCTGAGTGATGGGCAACGCATGATCAATCTGAGCGCGGATTTGCTTGCGGCCGCGGAAGCCAACGTCATCGGCCTAGCCGTCATCGGTGCCGACCGGAGCATGCAGCGGAAGATCGGCCGGCTGGTCGAATGGCTTCCCGCAATCGGCGTCGATTGCTGCGAGTGCATGCTGCTGGTCGGCATGGAAGCCGAATTGGCGGCGCTCGCGAGCGGCCAGCGGGACACGATCGCGCTGGCCGGCGTGCGCGGCGCGTCGCCTGACATCACGCAGCCGATGACGGCGGTCGTGCTGTGGAACGGCGCGCAGTCGCACTATTTCGTCATCGCCATGCCGGACTTCGCGGGACGTCAGGTGGAAACGCTGCTCGGCAGCGAGCGCCGGGCCCGTCGCCTGATGGAGCAGCAGCTCGAGGCGGCGAGCGCCGAGGTGCGCTTTGCCTCCCTGGCGCGAACACGGCTGCGGCTGGCGCGCGATCTGCACGATACGCTGGTGCATTCGATCGTTGCGCTGCTGACCCAGATACGGCTGATCAGGCATTATCTGTCGGCCGATCCCGCGCGCGTGGCGGATAGCCTTGCGACCGCGGAAGATGCCGCCGCGAGTGGCCTCTCGCGCGCCCGCGAGGCGATCGATCGCCTGCGCACGCCCGACGATCTGAAGCTTGATCCCGATGTCGAGGGACTGCTGAGCGACTTCGCCGCACGCAGCGGCGTCAGGGTGTCGATCCAGATCGACGAAGAGGCGCGTGCCGGCTTGCGCGATTGCGGATTGACGGTTCAGCGCATCCTCAGCGAGGCACTGCGCAACGTCCAGGCCCATGCGCAGGCACGCCGTGTCTCCTTTCACGCTTTCGAGGCGCCGGCGGCGGTTGGCCGCAAGCTCGTCGTCGAGATCCGCGACGACGGCCATGGCTTCGATCCCGCGATCCCGCATCCCGGACATTTCGGATTGATCGGAATGGCCGAATTTGCTGAACTTGTCGGCGGAAGCTGCGCGGTGGAGAGCGCGCCCGGACAGGGAACGCTGGTCCGGATATCGCTCCCCGTAGCGGTGCCGCCGGCGGCGTCTGCCGGCGTGCTGGCCGATTGATGTCGTGGCCGTGCAATCGGTGCGTTTTCGAGCGAAGTGGGTGCCGGTTCGCGTCAAGAAAACGCGACCAACAAGACAACAGGACCTTCGAGAGGATGACGGAAGCCCGTGAGCAGGATTGAGAAGGTACGGGTGCTGATTGCAGAGGATCAGACCCTGATCAGGGAAGGTATCGCCACACTGCTTGCCCAGCAGAACGACGATTTCGAGATCCTTCCCGGCGCGGCCGATGGCGAGCAGGCCATCGAGTTCGCGCGGCGCTACCGGCCGGACGTCATCCTGATGGACCTGCAGATGCCGCGTGTCGACGGCATCGCGGCGACCCAGCGGATTCTGCGAGAGTTGCCGCAGACCCACATCGTGGTGCTGACGACATTCGAGACCAACGACCTGATCTTCGAGGCGGTCAGCGCAGGCGCCAAGGCGTATCTCCTGAAGGATGCCAGGATGGAGGAGATCGCATCGACGATCCGCGCGGTCATCAACGGCCAGTCCGGGCTTTCGCCGGGTGTCGCGGCGCGCATCCTCGACGAGTTCAAGCGGCTGCGCGGCCCGCGCGTCTCGGCGAAGCTGCCGGTTCGCGACGGGTTGACGGCGCGGGAGAATGAAATTCTCACGCTGATCGTCGAGGGCAAGAGCAATACCGAGATCGGCGAGCGGCTGCATTTGGCCGAGGGCACCGTGAAGAACTATGTCAGTACCATCCTGGAGAAATGCCAGGTCAAGAACCGTACGGAACTCGCAATAAAGGCAATAACTTACTAGAAATAATTGCCCTCAACCGCGCAACCAAGCGGTTGATCTTGCTGAGATTGCTCGCCTTTCTCTGGGCCGCGCCCACAAAATTGGCTATAGGGTTGTTTCGGATTTGCTTTTTGAAGCGGCAGGTCCGGATTGCGCGGCTATGAGTAAGCAGGAAATCACCATGAAGGGTATCGAGCGCCAGACCAAGGGTACGGACGGACCGGCAGACGCTCCGGCGGCCGGCAACGGCGTGGATCCGGCCGCGCACGGCATGGCGGCGATCGATCAGGTCCGCGACCTCCTGTTCGGCGGCGCGCAACGCTCGCTCGAGACCAACCTCTCGGGCCTGCGCGAGGAGATGCAGGCATCGCTGAAGCAGATGCAGGCCGACTTCACCAACGAGCTCACCGCGCTGCAGGCGAGGCTCTCCGACCTCGAACGCGACACCGAGCAGAAGCGCCTCGACTCGCTGAAGGATGTCGGCGCGGCCATCACCCAGCTCGGCACCGTCATCAGCGGATTGGGAACCGGCCGCACGGGCAAATAAGCATGGCAGCTGCTGCCGGCCAGAATCGCGAGATCGAGCAGCTCAAGACATTGCTGTTTCAGCCCGAGGCGACGCGTCTGACGTCGCTCGAGGCTGACCTCGACTCGCTGCAGCGCTACGTCGGCAATGCCGATCGGCTGGAGACGGCGACCGCCGGCATTCTCGTCGAGGCGCTGGAGCGCGCCGAGGTCAATCGGCCGCGCGAGCTCGCCACCGCGATTGCGCCGGTCGTGGTCTCCGCGATCCGCAGCGAGATCAAGAATTCGCGCGAGCAGATGATCGAGGCGCTCTATCCGATCGTCGGCCGGCTGGTCAGCGCCGCGGTTGCAAATGCGTTCCGGGAACTGGTTGCCTCGCTCGAGCAGCGCATCAATGCCCTGACCTCGGCGCAGCTGTGGGTCGGGCGCGTCAAGTCGCTGGTAACGGGGCGTCCGATCAGCGAGTTCGTGCTTGCCGATCGCCCGCCGCAGATCAATCGGCTCCTGATCATCGAACGCGGCAACGGCCGGCTGATCGCCGACTGGAAGCGCGAGGAGACCGCCGACGAACGCGCCGACCTGCTCAGCGCGATGGTCGCGGCGATCCTCGAGTTCTCCGTGCAGGCACTGGCCGGCGAAGGCAATCTGCAGACGCTCGATTTTGGTGGCCGGCAGCTCGCGCTGCGCGCCTCACCCCGCTTTATCCTGGCGGCGGAGTGCCTGGGACCGCTGCGTCCCGCCGACAATGCCCGGATCAATTCGCTGTTTTTCGACGCGATCGAGCGCATCGACCGCGGCGCGGATTGCGATGGTCCGATGCTCGCCTCGCTCGCAGCCGCAATCGAAACCGACGACGCGCCGCGGCGGATCGCAAGCCGGCGCGGCAAGGTGATCCTGTTCGCCGTGCTCGCCGCGGTGTTGGCGCTGTTGCTCTGGCTTGCCGCGACCTCGGTGTCGCGCAGCCTGTTGGAGCGGCGAACCCATGCGGCGCTGGAGCAACTCGCCGCAAAGCAGCCTTTGCTGGCCACGTTCCCGCTGCGGCTTGACTTCGATCACGGCAAGGCAAGCGTGGCGGTCTCGGGCATCGAACCGGGCGAGCTGGAGACGGCGCCGGTGATCGACGCGCTTGCTGCGGCCGCGGCACCTTACAAGATCGTCAACCGGATCGGGCAGGTCGCCACACCGGAGCAGGCGGTGGCAGCGCAGGCCGGCATCGCAGGCCTGCAGCAGAGCCTGACGCGGCTGCAGGCGAGTCTCGACCAGATGCGCGAGGCGATGAACGCACAGGCGAAGTCGGGCGACCAGAAATATGCCGGGCTGACCGAGCAGTACGACAAGCTCGGCGAGCAGTACGCGAAGCTCGGTGAGCAATACGCCAAGCTGCAATCCGTCGCCGACGGCCCGGCGGCGCGGCTCGACCGCTTCATCGCCTCGACCGCGGTCTTCTTCGTCAACAATTCAGACGAATTCCTCGACAACGATCAGGCCGAACAGCACCTTCGCGAGCTTGCCGGACTGCTGGCGAACAACGATCTCAGGCTGCGGATCGTCGGCTATGCCGATCAGAGCGGCACGGAAGGCACCAACAGGACGTTGGGGCGCAAGCGGGCGGAGCAGGTCCAGCGCAGGCTGACCGCGCTCGGGGTCGATCCGTCGCGGCTGATCCTGGTGTCGCGCGCCGCGACGATGCCGATCACCGACCGGCTTGATGCCACCGTCGGCGGCAACCGCCGCGTCGCGTTCGAGACGGTCTATCGAGGCGAAGTGGCCCGCTGATGCTCACCGCAAAAGTCATGCTGCTCGGTGATATGGGGGTCGGCAAGACGTCGATCCTCTATCGGCTGATCTACAACCGGTTCGAGGGCCAGTACAAATCGACGCTGGGCGTCGAGATCCTGAGCCACGACGTGGTGCCGGCGGACGGCAGCGATCCGATGCGCCTCGTGCTGTGGGATACCGACGGCGATTTCGGCACGCAGATTTTCGACACCGTCTATGTCACCGGCACATCCGCCGCGATCATCGTCTCCGACGTCACGCGGCCGCAGACGGTGACCCGCATGGTCGAGCTGGTTCGCGGTTTCGAGGAGCGCTTTCCGGGCCGGCCCTACCGGGCGCTGTTGAACAAGATCGATCTTCCGGAAGCGGCGGGCAGCGCGGGCGCGATTGCCGAGCTCGCCAAGTCGCTCGGCAGGTCGAGCGTGAAATCGGTCAGCGCCAAGACCGGCGTCGGCATCGCGGAAAGCTTCGTCGAGCTCGCCCAGACCATCCGCCGCCGCCAGCTTTAGCTCAAGATGCGCGACGCGCGTTGGTGTCAGCCGTCCCGACTTCTCGGGGCTGGCGAATCGGGCCGGGACGGCTGACTTCATCGCACGTGGGGCGTACGATGAAACGCGCGCGACGTGCGATGCCTGACCGCACGATTCTCTCCCCGACTGCACCACGCCGTTCCACACTCCGATAGTGACGATGGTCATCTTCCACTAGGCCAATGGCCTGCCTATCGTTCGCTCCGTCACCGGAACCAGCCACGGGACCAACGGTGTCTCGGGCGCACGGAGTGAGAGAGCATGAGCATTTTTGGAAGCATCATGGGTGCAATCTTCGGCCATGGCGCCCAGGCCAAGACGGCTGAGACCACAACGACGGCTGCGCCCGGCGCTGCGCCGGCATCGACATCAACATCGTCAGCTCCCGCGTCCGCGGCGCCCGGCACGCCGGCGGCGCAAACCGTCGACGTCGCGGCGATCGTCGACAGGGCGGCGGCCGCCACCGGCGAGAAGCTCGACTGGCGCACCTCGATCGTCGACCTGATGAAGGCGCTCGGTCTCGACTCGAGCCTTGCGGCGCGCAAGGAGCTCGCCAAGGAGCTGCACTACGCCGGCGATACCAACAACACCGCCACAATGAATGTCTGGCTGCATCAGCAGGTGATGGCCAAGCTCGCCGCCAATGGCGGCAAGCTGCCGGCCGACATCAAGACCTGACGACCGGCCTTCCCTGAGCCGTGCAAGGCCTTCGCGTCCTGCACGGCTCCGAAAACGATGTGTATTGCGTGAGGAGCAGTTGCGATGACCTCGTCTCATCTTGCCATCCTGAACAGGCCGCGGACCGGCGTCGCTGCCGCTTCGATCGGCGCGAGACTTGCAGCGGGACTTGTAACGGGACTTGGGTTCGCAACATTGGCGCTCGGCATCACGATTGCCATCGCCCGCGCGGATAATTCCGGCGCCGCGCCACAGCCGGCCAGTGCGCCGGCAAGTGCGAATGTGCAGCGCGCTTCGCAGACCCTGCCGCCGGCACGGGTCATCCTGCCAGCGCCGTGGGAGCAAGCCGCTCCCATGCAGCCGGTCGCGGCGCCGGCGAAGCCGGCCGATCGCCATTGATTTTCACACTTTTGTTGCGGCCGGCGATTCAGTCGCCAGGCTGTCCCACACTTTATCGAACGGGAGATCACATGCTGAAGGAATTCAGGGAATTCGCCATGAAGGGCAACGTCGTTGATCTCGCCGTCGGCGTGATCATCGGCGCGGCGTTCGGGGCGATCGTCTCGTCGATGGTGGCAGATATCATCATGCCGATCATCGGCGCGATGAGCGGTGGCCTCGACTTCTCCAACCATTTTACCGCGTTGTCGAAGTCGGTGACGGCAACGAACCTGGCCGATGCCAAGAAGCAGGGCGCGGTGCTGGCCTGGGGCAACTTCCTGACCCTGACGCTGAACTTCCTGATCGTCGCCTTCGTGCTGTTCATCGTGGTGCGCCTCATGAACCAGCTCAAGCGCGAAGCACCCGCGGCGCCAGCCGAGCCGCCGAAGCCGACCAAAGAGCAGGAACTGCTCACCGAGATTCGGGACCTTCTGAAATCGCGTGCGTAGCGATCGCTACCTGTATCGTGCGTACTGCCCAGCTCTGGAGCCTAGCCATGCCAGAACAGGTCAAGCTGCCCCGCAAACTGTCGCAAGAGCCCGGTGGTCCGTCCAAGCTACGGCCGAGCCACCGGCGGGTTATCGAGGAACTCGACCGCTGGGCCAACAGTCCTGGCCTGCAGCCGCCGAGTGACACGGACAAGCAGAGCGACGACAAGCGCTAGCGCTAGCGCAGATCAGGCATGGATGGTGCGCGCGGCTACGGCCGCAGCGCCGTTGCGATCAGCGCGGTCGAGGGAATTGCGAAGATGTCGCCGACCCGTCTGCTGTCGATCTCGGCTCGGAAGGTGCGGGCGACTGCGGCGCTCTTGTCCGCATCGAGCCCGCTCCAATGCGGCATGAACTCGAACAGTTTGTCGACGTCGCCGGGATTGGCGACATTGAGTTTGAAGTCGTGGGTGATCTCGGCGACGACAGGCTCGGAGAAGCCGGCGGCGATGACCGCCGCAGCAAAGCGGCCGGGATCGGCGAGCTCGGCGAGGCCCGTGCAGGGCATCGGCGTGATATTGTCGGGATAGAGCCGGCGGATGATCTGCGACAGCAGGAGATGCACGGCGGCGCCGTCAGCGCTTTTCCAGACCGCAATCGCCGCCGATCCGCCTGATCGCGTCACCCGCGCCATCTCGCGCAATCCGGCGCGCCAGTCCGGAAACAGCATGACGCCGAACACCGACACTGCCGCATCGAAGGCGGCATCCGGCAGATCGAGCGCTTGGCCGTCCATCTGCCGTGCCTCGATATTTGGAAGGCCGTGCGCGCGGACCCGCGCCACCATGCCGGCGGAGAAGTCGATCGCGGTGACCGCAGCCCCGGTGCGGGCGGCGGCGAGCGCCGCGGCGCCCGTGCCGGTGGCAACGTCGAGCACTTTCGATGATGGACCGATTGGGAGCGTTGCGACCGCGGCGTCGGCGAACAGCGTCGTGAACGGCTGCGACTGCGCTTCATAGGCGGTGACCATCTTGTCCCAATGCGCGGGATCGTTGTACGGCAACGGTTTCGCCTGCTCACTTGACAGCATGAATCTGGTCCTCGAGGCTTTGTTTGTGTTTGGCGAGGCGGCGCTTGAAATCCTTCGCGAGCGCATCGAGCGTCACCGCGCCGAGCCGCTTCAGGAACAGCGCCTCGACCTCGCGAAAAGTGTCGCCGAGCGCGTCGTTGACGGCCTGTTCGACCAGGCAGCCGGGATTCTCCGAGCGATGACCCATCGCGACGATGGTGGGCGCGCCGACCGCGCGATAGATGTCCGCGAGGTTGATGTCCGCCGGATCGCGCGTCAGCGTCCAGCCGCCGCCATGGCCCTTCTCCGAATGCACCAGGCCTTGCTCGCGCAGCCCAGCCATCACGCGGCGCACCACCACCGGGTTGGTCGCCATCGCCTGGGCGAGTTGCTCCGACGTGACCGGCTCGCCCGCTCCGATCATGTGGAGCAGGCCATGCAGGACGCTGGACAGGCGGCTATCGCGTATCATGTAACTTCATATGTTACATGATGGGCGAGGCGTCAAGGGGCAGGATGGAAGGCCGCGATCTGATATTCGCGTGCCGGATTTGGCGGCGCCGCGCGTTTAATCCCCATCGGGGTCTTGAAGGCGGGGGCGGTATCGTGGGCAAGGTGGCGATTGATCGGATGTTGCTGGATGCGGTGGCGCATTATGGTGCCGGCCGCGCGACGGAGGCCGGCACGCTGTGCGGCGACATCCTCAGCGCCGATCCCGACCACGTTCCGGCGCTGCACCTGTCCGCCGTTATCGCCTTCGTGACCGATCGCGCGGCCGAAGGCGCGGTGCTGCTGAACCGGGTGTTCAGCCTCGATCCGCAGCATGGACCGGCGTTCGGCACGCTCGGCGATGCGCTCGCCGTGAAGGGCGAGCATGAAGGCGCGGTGGCGGCGTTCCAGCGCGGCGTGACGCTGCGGCCAAAGGATGCCGGCCTGCACATCAAGCTCGGCGTTGCGTTGTGCGATCTGTCGCGCTTCGACGAGGCCGAGGCGGCGTTTCGCCGCGCGATCGCGCTCGATGGCAACCTGACGCGGGCGCGGTTCAACCTCGCCGTTGCCTTGGCCGGGCAGCAGCGGCCGGTCGAGGCGGAGCAGGCTTATCGCGAGGTGATCGCGCGCGATCCGGCCTATCGCGGCGTCTGGCTCAATCTCGGCAATGCGCTGGCCGATCAAAAGAAGCACGACGCCGCCGCCACTGCCTATCGCCGCGGGCTCAGCGTGGATTCCGACTGTCCCGGGCTGCATTGCGGCCTTGGCGCTGCGCTTTATCGCCTCGGCCGGCTCGAGGACGCGATCCTGCACTATCGCCGTGCGACGGCGCTCGATCCCGGCAACCTCGCGCCGCAGCGCCTGCTTGCCATGGTGCTGCACGAACTCGGCGAGCGCGAGCAGGCGGTCCGCATTTATCGCCAGGTCTCGGCCCCCGATCCCTCCGATCACGTCATCCTCAACAATCTCGGCGCCTGCCTGTTCGAGCTCGGGCAAGTCGACGAGGCCATCGCCTGCGCCGAGCTCGCGCTGGCGCTCAAGCCGGACTATGCCGCCGCGCATACCAATCTCGGGATCATCTTTGAGGCGCAGAACCTGGTGGAGGCCGCGGTCGCGGCGCATCGGCGCGCCATCGAGATCGACCCATGCTATGCCAAGGGGCACGCCAATCTGGCGGTCGCGCTGCGCAATGCCGGCGAGATCGACGCCGCGCTGGTGGCCTCGCGGCGGGCTATCGCGCTCGATCCCGACCAGCCGCTGGCGCATTACAACCACGCGCATTTCCTGCTGATGAACGGCGAATTCGAGGAAGGCTTCGAGGAGTATCAGTGGCGCCGCAAGACCAAGATGCTCAGTGAAGGCGATCCGGTGTTCGACGAGCCGGAATGGCAGGGCGAGCCGCTGGCGGGACGCACGTTGCTGCTGTTCGCCGAATACGGGCTCGGCGATGCCATCAATTTCGTCCGCTATGTGCCGATGCTGGTGGGCAGAGGCGGCCGAATCCTTCTGCAGGTGCAGCCGGCGCTGGTCGCGCTGCTGCGGCCGATGCTGCCCGGCGTCGTGGTGTTTGCCCGCGGCGAGACGTTGCCGCCGTTCGACCTGCAATTGCCGCTGCTCAGCCTGCCGCGGTTCTTCCGCACCACCGTCGAGACCATTCCCGCGGCGACATCCTATCTGCAGGCGGACGCGGCCAAGCTTGCGCGCTGGCGCGAGGCGCTCAGCGGCGTGTCCGCGTTGAAGGTCGGCGTGGTCTGGACCGGCAATCCCAGGCACAAGGGCGACCGTCAGCGCTCGCTGCCGGCCGACGCCGTGCTGCCGCGGCTGGTTACGCCTGGCGTCCAGCTCTACAGCCTGCAGAAGGAGTTGCGGCCGGACGATGCTCCGGTGCTGCGACGCCTTGCTGCCGACATCGTCGATCTCGCGCCGACGCTCGGCGATTTTGCCGACACCGCGGCGGCAGTCTGCGCGCTCGACCTCGTCATTGCCGTCGACACCTCGGTGGCGCATCTTGCCGGCGCGCTGGGACGCCCGGTCTGGATGCTGTGTCCCTATGCGCTCGACTGGCGCTGGCTGCGCGATCGCGCCGACACGCCCTGGTATCCGACCATGCGGCTGTTCCGCCAGGACAGGCCGCAGGCCTGGGATCGCGTGCTAGCGCGGATGTCCGACGAACTCGCACGCGTCGCCGCCGGCGAGCGCGAGTTGCTGCTGCCGGCGCGGTGATCCGTTATCACCCCGCGCTCATTCCGTGCGCGCCGCCGAGCAGCTTCACGTTAAGCCGGCCGCCGTCGAACAGCATCTCGTTGAGCGCGCTGTCGATGTCTTCAGCGGTGACATCCTGGCCGCCCCCGCGTGCGATGCTCGCCTGGGCGATACGGCGCATCAGCTCCTTGATGAAGGCAGCGCTGACGCCTGCGGTGCGCTGCACCGCTGCATCGACGACAGGCGGTTCGAGCGGCAGGCCACGGCCGTAGAGCCGGATCAGCTTGCCGCGCCCGGTCTCGTCGGGCAGCGGCACCTCGATCGCCTGGTCGATGCGGCCGGGCCGGCCAGCGAGCGCGCCCTCCAGCTCTTCGGGGCGGTTGGTGGTCAGCACGAACAGGATGTCGCAATCTTCCTTCAGGCCGTCCATCTCGTTGAGCAGCTTGTTGAGCAGGGATTCTTCGCACGGTCCGCCCATGTCCTCGCGGTCGCGCGCGATCAAATCGACGTCCTCGATCACGACCATCGTCGGCTGCAGCAGCCGCGCCAGGCTCATATAGGCGCCGAGCAACCCGACCTGCTCGGCGGTGATGATCAGCGTGGTGTGGCCAGGCAGGTTGGTGGCGAGATAGCGAATGGTGTGGGTCTTGCCGGTGCCGGGTGGCCCGTAGAGCAGGATGCCCTTGCGGGTCGATTGGCCGAGCTTGCGCAGCAGGTCGCGGCTTTCGGCGAAGTCGAGCACGTTGCGGTCGAGCAGCCGCAGCGTCCGTTCCGGCAGGATCACGTCATCGCGCGCGACCGTCGGCAGGCGATGCACGGTCAGGCCACGCGAACGCCCGCGATAATTGGCGCCATCCTCCAGCGACAGGATCTTGCCGCGATAGGAGCGCGCCGCATGCACGGCAGCTTCCAGCTCGGCGAAAATGCGCTGCACGAATGCGTTGCCGGCCGCGCCGGCAGGCAACGCAAGCTCTATGCGCAGCGAGGGCTCGTGATTGTATTCGCGATAGAAAGTCAGCAACACGGCGTAGCGCAGTTCGCTGGTTCGGCACAGCCATAGTCCATTGGCGAGACATTTCACCGGCTCGGCCTCGCCGATATCGACGTCGCGATATTGCGGCGGCGCGATCGCAGGTGCATTGCGGCCAGCTTTCATCAGCGCCGCGAAGTCGAGCGTCTCGTAGCGATATTCTTCATGGATGCCGAAGAAGTGGATTGGATCTGTGAACAGCTTGTCGATCGCGACCTGAACGTCGGCGCGCATATGGCCCGGAAATTGTCGCGCCCGCGTCACGATCAGATTGCGCGGCACGCCGGCGAAATGCCAGTCGAGCGCAACGTAAGCGGAGCGAAACGTCTCGCCCGGCAAGTCTTCCGAGCTGCGGCGTGCCGCGAGCAGGCAATCGCTGCATAGCGATGCAGTCGTCGTACCGGGGATCAGAATCTCCGTCACGGCCCTTGGAGCTTCGCAGAGATCACAGGGGCGGCTGGCGTCGGCGGATTCGGTGGTGATCATCAGCGGCTGGCCGTTGGAACGGATCAGCCACTTCGCCGAGTTGAAGATGGCCCGTGCGACCGGTCCCGGATAGGGGCCGCAGGGAATAGCGCCATTGGCCTCGATCAAGGCGGCGCAGGCCACGGCTTCCTGCTCGGATTTCCCGAACACCGTACGCAACAGATCCTGCACGAATTCCAGCGGGGTATCATCGTCGTCGTGAATGAAGAGCCGGACCGGACCGTCGTCGCTGAACACGTCGTGCATGATCACCTCGAAACGCAATCGGAACCAAAGAACAAAATGAGAACATCATGGCCGCCGGCCTGCGTCAAGCGAAAGATTCCGCGGCCTCATCCCTGACGTGTGGTGCGTCGATCGGCCGGCGCAGCCGGGGAACGCGCTGGATGCGTAAACGCCGCTCAACACTTGTGACGATCGTGTTGCGGGAAATGCCAAAACATGGCCGCTGCAACGGCAAACTTCCGACACATCATCGGGGCGAAAAGGGGTAATCCGACATGGCGCGAGCGCGAGAGCTGATTCCTTGCAGGGATGAGCCGTCGCGCAATGACTTTTAATAAGAGGCCCTCGTGTCGCACATATTTCGTTTTGCGATCCTTCTCGTCCTCACCCTGTTCGTCTCTCCCGCGCTTGCGCAGCCGGCCGCCAAGCCGACGCCGCCGCAACCCAGTACCAGCGACAATCTGACGCCGGAACAGGCGAAGCGCGCGCTCGAGACGCTGCAGGACGACAAAAAGCGCGGCGAGATCATCAACACGCTGCGCGCCATCGCCAAGGCCTCGCCGCAGGCTGCTGCCCAGCCGGCGGCTGCGGAGCCGGCGCCCGAACAGCATTCGCCGATCCCGCTCACGGCCGACAGTCTCGGCGCGCAGCTCCTGCTGATGGTCTCGGAACAGGTCGGCGAGATGTCGCGCGAGGTCGCCGACGTCGCGCGCACGCTGACGAACTTCCCGTCATTTTACTATTGGTTCCTGCGCACCGCCAACGATCCAGCTGCATATGGCCTTTTGATCGATATCGCCTGGAAGCTGGCGCTGGTGTTCGGCTGCGCGCTGGTTGTCGAGTGGGTGGTGTTCCGTCTCATCAAGCGGCCGGTCGCGTTCCTGGAAGCGCGGCTGCCGCAGACCGCGCGGCTGCCGGCGCAGGCGCTCACCAGC
This sequence comes from Bradyrhizobium sp. CER78, assembly GCF_029846235.1. GTDB lineage: Bacteria > Pseudomonadota > Alphaproteobacteria > Rhizobiales > Xanthobacteraceae > Bradyrhizobium. The sequence goes on along the minus strand of NZ_JARVWP010000018.1, from coordinate 90,676 downwards.
GCCGATCCGCCGTCATCGGTCACCGACGTCACGCCGGAGCCCGAGTTGCATCGCCGCCGGCTCAGCCTGGCGCGGGTCTGGCAGTCGGTGATCCGGCTGCCTTTCGTGCTCGGCCGCCTGCTGCTCGAGCTGTTGCCGGTGGTGGTCTTTGTCAGCGTCGCCACCGCGCTGCTCGGCACCGAGATCGGCAATCAGTCGACCACGCGGCTCGTGATCCTCGCCGTCGTCAATGCCTACGCGTTCTCGCGGGCGCTGATCTGCGCGGTGCGCGGGCTCGCCGGTCCCTTCGGCCTGTTCCGCGTCCGTGCCGAGACCGCGGCCTATATCGAGATCTGGGCGCGGCGCATCGTTGCCGTGGGGGTCTCCGGTATCGCTTTCGCCAACGTCGCGCTGCTGCTCGGACTGCATCGCGCCGGCTATGCCGCGCTGATCCGGCTGGTGATGCTGGTCGTGCATCTGTTCGTCGTGGTCATCATCCTGCAGTGCCGCCGCCAGGTCGCTGAATTCATCCGCGCGCCGGCCGATCGCACCGGCCTTGCGGCGCGGACGCGCAACCGCCTCGCGGCGCTCTGGCATGTGCTGGCGATCGCGCTCGACCTCGCGCTGTGGGCAGTGTGGGCGCTCAATATCCGCAACGGCTATTCGCTGCTGCTGCAATATTTCGTCGGCACCATCGCGGTACTGCTGGTCACGCGGCTCGTCACCATGGTGGTGCTCAGCCTGATCGACCGCGGCTTCCGCATCAGCCCGGAGCTGATCCAGCGTTTCCCGGGGCTGGAGACGCGGGCCAACCGCTATCTGCCGCTGCTGCGCAAGGTGGTCACGACGGTGATCGCGCTGATCGGCTTCGTCGCGCTGCTCGAGGTCTGGGGCGTCGATGCCATCGTCTGGTTCTATGGCGGCCAGATCGGCTCCCGCCTGATCTCGGCGCTGGTGACGATCGGCATCGCCGCGTTCGCTGCGGCCGTGATCTGGGAGGTCGCCAATGCGCTGATGGACCGCCAGATCGACACGCTGTCGCGCGAGGGCCATTACGCCCGCGCCGCACGCCTGCGCACCTTCCAGCCGATGCTGCGCACCGCGCTGTTCTGCATGATCGTCGCGGTGGTCGGGCTCACCGCGCTCAGCGAGATCGGCGTCAATGTCGCGCCGCTGCTCGCCGGCGCCGGCATCGTCGGCATCGCGATCGGCTTCGGTTCGCAGAAGCTGGTGCAGGACCTGATCACCGGGCTGTTCCTCCTGATCGAGAACACCGTGCAGGTCGGCGACACCGTCACGGTGTCGGGCCTCTCGGGCGTGGTCGAGAACGTCTCGATCCGCACAATGCGGCTGCGCGCCGGCGACGGCTCGGTGCATGTCGTGCCGTTCAGCGCGGTGACCACGATCACCAATTCCAGCCGCGGCGCCGGAAATGCCGCGGTCAGCGTCAACGTGTCCTACAAGGAGGACACCGACCGCGCCGGCGAGGTGCTGAAGGACATCGTCGCGCAGATGCGCCAGGAGACGGCGTATCGCGCATTCATCCGCGGCGACCTCGAATTGTGGGGCGTCGACAAGGTCGACGGCTCCGTTGTGACCATCGTCGGCCAGATACGCTGCACCGATAGCGGCCGCTGGTCGGTGCAGCGCGAGTTCAATCGCCGCATGAAGCGCCGCTTCCAGGAAGAGGGCATCGAGATCGCCTCGATGGGCCAGACCATCCTGATGCAGCTCCCGCCGCCCTCCGAGCCTGATAGCAACAACGCGATGCCGCGCCGCGCGGCGGGTTAAACCGCGGACTGGCTTTCACCTCTCCCGTTTGCGGGGAGGTCGGATCGCATCGCAGATGCGATCCGGGTGGGGGCTCTTTCCACGATGTGACGCGCCGAGATACCCCCAGTCCAACCCTCCCCCGCAAGCGGGAGAGGGGGGTGCAGTCTTTCTGCGGCGGCCGCTCCGACTGATCTCAATTCACTGCGCCGGATACGCGTCTCACGGTTGCGACACGTCTTGCGACAGTGAGACGGCGAAAGACGCTCCAGGGCCCGCGGCCAAGCTCGCACGCCGCCGAAACACCGCCTTTCGCTTCCCTTCCTGCGATTTCCACGCTGGCACAGCGCTTGCTGAACGCATCAACGAATGCGCGGCAAGACGCATTGCATGACTGAACCGCAAAGCCAGAAGGAAGGAAACGCATATGGAGCTTGGCTACTTCACCATGCCCTCGCACCCGCCGGAGTGCGGATTGAAAGAGGGCCACGACTGGGACCTGCAGACGCTGCGCTGGCTCGACGAGCTCGGCTATCAGGAAGCCTGGATCGGCGAGCATCACACCGCGCCCTGGGAGCCGCATCCGTCGCCCGATCTGTTGGTGGCGCAGGCGCTGCTGCAGACCAAGAACATCCGCATCGGGCCCGGCGGCTTCCTGCTGCCGTATCATCATCCGGCCGAGCTCGCGAACCGCGTTGCGATGCTCGACCATCTCTCCAACGGGCGGCTCAATTTCGGCGTCGCGGCCTCGGGCCTGCCGAGCGACTGGGCGATGTTCAACGTCGACGGCATGTCGGGCCAGAACCGCGACATGACCCGCGAGGCGCTCGAGATCATCCTGAAGATGTGGTCCGAGCCCGGACCCTGGACGCACAAGGGCAAGTACTGGACGGTGAGCAAGCCGGACACGATGTTCGACTTCCTCAAGCCGCACATCAAGCCGCTGCAGGGCCCGCACCCGCCGATCGGCGTCGCCGGCCTGTCGAAGAACTCGGACACCTTGAAGCTTGCCGGCGAACGCGGCTTCATTCCGATGAGCCTCAACCTCAACCCGGCCTATGTCGGCAGCCACTGGGACTCGGTGGAAGCAGGCGCCGCCAAGACCGGCCGCAAGCCGAGCCGCAGGGATTGGCGGCTGGTGCGCGAGGTGTTCGTGGCCGATACCGACGAAGAGGCGTGGAAGCTCTCGACCGGCGACATGATGGGTCGGATGATGGGCGAGTACTTCCTGCCGCTGCTCGGCCATTTCGGCTTCAAGGACTATCTGAAGCACGCCCCCGACGTGCCCGACAGCGACGTCACCGTCGAATATTGCGCGCGCCGGAATTGGATCGTCGGCTCGCCCAAGACGGTCACCGAGAAGATCGAGCAGATCTACCGGGAGGTCGGCGGCTTCGGCGTGCTCTGCGTGTTCGGCTTCGACTACAAGCACAAGCCGGAAGCCTGGCGGCACTCGCTGGACCTGCTCAAGAACGAGGTGATGCCGCGGCTCAAGCATCTCGGCGCCGAGTTCGAGAAGGCTGCATGACAGCTGCGCGGGGTGCGGGGCTTGCCTCGCACCCCGCCTCGCATATCTTAAACGGAGTGCTTCCATGAGGTTTTGCGGCATGACGGTCGACGCACAGAGTTTCAAGCAGGCGATGCGCCATTGCGCGGGCGCGGTCGCACTGGTGACGGTCGGCCGCGAGCCGGGGCAGCGCACCGGCCTGACGGTGACCTCGGCCTGCTCGCTGTCGGACAATCCGCCGTCGGTGCTGGTCTGCGTTAACCGTAATGCCAGCGCGCATGAACGCATTCGCGCGGAGCGCCATTTCGTCATCAACTTCCTGAACGAGGAGCACGCGCTGCTGGCGCTGACCTTCTCGGGCCAGAAGGGCGTCAACGGCGACGACCGTTTTGCGTTCGGACGCTGGACCACCGGTGCGACCGGCGCCCCGGTGTTGGAGGATGCGGTGGCGGCGTTCGACTGCGTCTTGGCGCAGGAGCTCGAGACCAAGACCCATTCGATCTTCATCGGCGAGGTCCAGCATGTCCGGGCCGCGACAACGGTCGATCCGCTGATCTATCTGCGCTCGGGCTTCCAGAGCGTGCGCAACATCCATGATCCGATCACGCTCGGCGACGTCGACGCGCGCCGCGTCAGCTGGAACGAGTTTTCCTGAAACGCACGGTGTGCCGACATCAGCAGGGTGGATGCCCCAGGCGCCCGATCCTGCCTCGATCCGCTTGGGCGCTGTCGAAAGCATCGCCGTTGGAGACGCAATGCTGATCACGCTGGCGCTGCGCTTCGTCACATCGCCAGATTTTAGAGAGGGCAAGGACTTCCGCCGGCCAACAGGCTTGGTCCGCCTCACACCGCTCTTCATGGGATGAGCCAGGCATGGCAGCGGGCCGCCAGAGGCGGCTGCGGCGCTACGCGGCTATGCGCCGGGCGTTTTCACGACCAGCTTGATGTTCAGGAGATTGACCCCCTTGAACGGGTTCGGCGCGCTTTCGATCGTTCCCGTGCCTGTGGCGTTCGCATAGGCGCCCGTGCCCGAAAGGATCGTGTATTCGCCACTTGATTTTCCGTCCTTGACCGCGCCGGTATAACGCGCCGTGATCGACCCCTCCTCGAACGTGTAGGTGCTGTATCCGTAATAGGGGCCAGAGCCCTTCAGCATGTCTCCGGAATGGACGAACTCTTTCACTCCGATGCGGCCATCATTGAAGACGGCGACACCAAAGAACTTGCCGGAGACGACCGTCTGCCCCTCGACGTTTGCTGCCTCGATGACCTTGACGTCGATCGGCTTGGTGACGAGCTTGAACTCGAGCACCTTCTCACCGGCTACGGCGGTTGACGCTGCAACGACGATTGCCACGCTGGAAACGAAAAAGGTGATGAAATTCCGCATCGACTCCTCCTGCGTTTGCTGAAATCAAATCAAGGAGTGCACAGCGGGCTGTACGTCATGCCCAGCATTTGCGTTGCAGCACGAAAGAAAGTCCGCGGTGATATCCCGGCAGCGGATGAAGCTTTCGGTACCCCCGCACGCTGGCTGGTACGCACGCATTAGTCTACGCGATGGAAAAAAGGTTCAGCAGGGGTAGCTCGCCAGCGGCCCGTGCCCATCCGATGGGAGGTTCCGCGACGTCAGACGGCCCGTAGCATGCTATAGAGTGGTTGGGCGCGATGGAGCGATCGATGGGGTAACGCGAACTCGCCAATCCCTCTCCCCGCAGCCGTGGTCTGCCCGCGCTGCAATCGTCGAACCTTCTGCGGATCGACGTACCCATGACGATTACTGCCGGCAAATCCGGCAAGCGTGTCTTAGGAAACCTCGTCTCGACAAGGAGGATCATCCATGAAGATCGTTGTGATCGGCGGCACCGGACTGATCGGCGCCAGGACCGTTGCCATTCTGCGGCAGGGTGGCCATGACGTCGTCGCCGCCTCGCCCAAGAACGGCGTCAACACCCTCACCGGAGAGGGATTGGAGCAGGCCTTGGCCGGCGCGGCTGTCGTGATCGACCTCGCCAACTCGCCGTCGTTCGAGGACAAGGCGGTGATGGAGTTCTTCGAGACTTCCGGCCGCAACCTGCTGGCGGCGGAGAAGCCGGCCGGCGTCACGCACCATGTCGCGCTCTCGATCGTCGGCACCGACCGCACGCCCGAGAATGGCTACTTCCGCGCCAAGGTTGCCCAGGAGAAACTGATCGAGGCGGCCGGCATTCCCTACACCATCATCCGCGCGACGCAGTTCATGGAATTCGTCGGGGCGATCGCCGATGCCGGTGCGGTTGGCAACACGATCAGGCTCTCGCCGGGCCTGTTCCAGCCGATCGCGGCGGAGGATGTGTCCGCGCTTGTTGCCGATATCGCGCTCGAGCCGCCGCGCGACGGCATCGTCGAGATCGCAGGACCGGACCGTGCCCCGTTCGACGAAATCGTGGCCCGCTACCTGAAGGCAAAAGGCGACCGGCGCGAGGTGGTGCGCGACCCTGACGCGCTCTACTGGGGCGGCCGGGTCGAGGAGCATTCGCTGGTGCCGCTGGGCGAGGCGCGCATCGGCCGCATCGACCTCAACGAATGGCTGCGCCGCTCGCGGCCGGCAGCCTGATGGCATCAGTTATTTGAGCCACACCAGCAGCGGGACGGGCGCGCGGCCTTCGCAGGACAGTGTGCCCTCGTAATTGTGCGCCTTGCGGGCGCTGTAGGTGCAGGGCGCGCCATCCAGCACCAGTTCGGCCGTGACCTGTGAATCCGCACCCGCGAGATGCAGCTTGATCTCGCCGGCGCGTTCCTCCGGTCCATCCTGCGTGCAGATTCCGACATGCTTCATCTTCAGCGGTCCGGAGAATTGCCTGGGTGTGCCCGGTGCGCTTTCGGTGAGATGTCCGGTCAGCTCCCATTCGCCGAGCACGCCGGCCTGACCGAGGATCTCCATCGCGCCGGCCGCCGGCACGTGGCAAAGCCATAGCGCGACGGCACCGAGCGAGACCGCCGCACCGTTGCGCCATGGTGTCCGTCGCATCACAGCTTGCTTCCGGTTGTCTGTCGCAATTCGATCAGCTCTGGCCGCGACAAATGCATCCGCGGTGAGCCGGGCGATCTGATCAGCGCAGTCCTTCGTCTTGGCCTGGTCGCCGGCCGCTTTCGCGCTCTTGATCATCCCGACATAGGCCGCCAGCCGGTTGGGCTCCTTCTTGAGCACGGCCTCATAGGCGGCAAGCGCCTCCTTGGCCATGCCGCGATCGAGCAGCATCGCCGCGTAGAGTTCGCGCGCCGGCGCCAGCGGTCCCGGGGTGACGGGATGCTTCTCGGTCTTGTCTTCCGCTTCCGCAGCGGTGTTCATCGCGCTGAGTGCCTCGTCATATTTGGCTTCGGCGTGCAGCACCCAGGCGCTCGCGATCTGCTGCTGGATGTCGACGATGTTGGACCAATAAGCGTCCTTGGCATCCTTGAGCTTGTCGCGCAGCTCGACCAGCTTGACGATATCGGGCTTGGCGGCCGCCGGATCACCGGAGCGCGCAGCGCCGACCGCCCGTGCAAAGTAAGTGATGGCGTCCGCATAGGCATATTTGGTCGGATGCACTTCAAGCGCGGCGGCTCCCTTCCAGTCGCTGCGCTCGAAGACATAGCGGGCCTGGCTTGCCGCGACCGCGAACGGACCGGCGAACCGGTCCTGCTTGAACTGGAGCTTGCCGAGCTCGTCAACCACCGCCCGCGCCTCCTTGTCCTGGCCGAGCTGGAGATAGGCATAGACCAGATAGTCCATCGCGTGCGCCTGGTCCTGCTGCTCGCCGTCTTCCTTGGCGATCCGCGCGGATTGCTTGTTCGAGGCGATCGACTCCTTCCAGTAGCCGACGCGCGTGAAGATGTGCGACGGCATGTGCTGGGCATGTGGCGCGCGCTCGGCGATCTTGGCATAGCGCATCGCCGCGGGGAGGCCCTTCTCCGCGAGCGCCGGGTAGTCGTAGAGATGAATCAGATAATGCGCGATGCCGGGGTGCTCAGGCTGGCGCTTGAAGATCGGATCGAGCAGCGCCGCGCCCTTCAGCTGGTTGGCGTAGGTCTTGTCACTGGGGGACGCCGCGACATTGAGCGTGATCGCATAGGCGATCTGCGCCTCGTCATCGTCAGCATAATGCGCCGCGACCTGCTCCTCGGCCGCGAGGAAGCGCTGCACGCGGGTGCGGTGATCGACCTTGTCGTAGTCGACATACATCGCGGCGATCGCATCGATGTAGTCGCGCTCGCGCTGCGAATTCGCACCGAGCGCCTGGCCCTTCTTCACGGCTTCGAGGCCGAGCGGAAGGTTCTCCGGCGGTGGCGGCCCGTGCGGATTGTAGAGATAGCTGAGCGCGATCCCCCAATAGGCGATGGCGCATTGCGGATCGGCCTCCAGCACCTCCTCGAAGGTGCGGCGCGATGCGCTGTACCAGAACGAATGCTGATACAGCATGGCGCGATCGAACAGCTCCTGCGCCTCCGGCTTGCAGGACGTTGTGAAATGAACTTTGCCCAATCGTTGCTCGGTGGAATCCGAGACCGCAGGTTGCGAAATGGTCGCGGCAATGAGGCCAACGACCACAGTGAGGGGAAACCGTGTCATGGGACCCGCTCCGTGGCGTTGAATGAAAGGCGTATGGTAGCAGCTTTCCCGCGTGCCCGGAACAGGAGACGCTGTTCGGATCTAGCTGTCCAGCTCGATCCCTAACGCCTTGATCTTCCGGTACAACGTCGCGCGGCTGAGCCCGAGCGCCTTGGCCGCATCCGTCGCTCTTCCGCCATTGGCGCGCAACGCGTCGGCGATCGCGGCGCGCTCGTTCGCCGCATGATCGGCTGCGCTGCGCGTGGCGAACGGCTGCAGATCGAGGTCGGCCTCGGTGATGACGCCGTTCTCGGCGGTCGCACCGGCCAGGCGCAGCACGTGGCGAAGCTGGCGCATGTTGCCGGGGAACGGATAGGCCATCAGCTGCGTCCAGGCATCCGGTGCGATGCGGCAGTGCGGTGCTTCCTCGTCGGCGATCTGCGCGATCACCTCGCGCCGGTCCGCGCGCTCGCGCAGCGCGGGCAGGCGGATCTCCATGCCGCGCAGCCGGTAATAAAGATCAGAGCGGAAGCTGCCATTCTCGGCCATCCGCGCCAGGTCGCGATGGGTGGCGCTGATCAGGCGGATGTCGACGGCGACAGGCTTCAGCGCGCCAAGCGGCCAGACCTCGCGGTTCTCCAGCACGCGGAGCAGCCGCGTCTGCAGCGCCAGCGGCATGTCGCCGATCTCGTCAAGGAACAGCGTGCCGCCGCTCGCCTGCACGATCAGGCCCTTCGATCCTTCGCGCCGCGCGCCGGTGAAGGCGCCGGCCTCGTAGCCGAACAGCTCGGCGTCGATCAGGCTCTCCGGCATCGCCGCGCAGTTCAGCGCGACGTAGTTGCGGCCGGCGCGATTGCTCGCGGCGTGGATGGCACGCGCGAACACGTCCTTGCCGGCACCGGTCTCGCCATGCAGCAGGATCGGCAGATCGAGATTGCCGACGGTCTTCAGTCGCTTCACGCCCTTGATCAGCACGGGATCGCGGCCGGCCAGCCGGTGCAGGCCGGAAAACTGTCCGGCCGGTGGTTCACGCGGCGGCGCAGGTAATGGACGGGAGACGCGCGCGCGCACCGGTGGCGCGACGCGGCCGCGGCCCCATGGCGTGCCGTCGGCCCGTCGCAGCGTGACCGGATCGTCCGCAGCGCGTGTCGCGCGATCGTCGAGCTGGATCAGGTGCGACAGGTCGATGCCGTCATCGATCATCGCATCGGTCAGGCCGAACACGCCGCGCGCGGTGCGGCAGGCGCCGACGACGCGGCGGTCGTCGTCATAGGCGAGCATGCCGTGCCCGTCGCCGGGCAAGGTCGCAATCCAGGAAGCGCGGTAGCGCCGGCGGAAGAACGACTGCTCGATCCGCCGCGTCGTCTCCGCGGTGACGGCCAGCGCCAGTTCATGCGCGCTGCGGCCGAGATCGCTGCGGCAGGAGGAGATGTTGACGGCGCCCGCGAGCCGGCCGGCATGATCGAACAGCGGCGACACCGCGCAGGTGAACATGTGCCACTGCTCGCGGAAATGCTCGTCGCCATGCACGATGATCGGCCGCTGCTCGGCGAGCGCGGTGCCGAGCCCGTTGGTGCCCTCGAAGGTCTCGGCAAAGTTCGAGCCGGTGTAGATCTTCCATTCCAGGAACATCCGGTCGTAGTCGCCTCCGGGCAGACGGCTCACCAGCATGGTCGCGTTGGGGTCGGCAAGGTTGACGCAATAGCCAGTGTCGTGGAGTACGCGGGCAAGGTCCTCGATTTCCGGGATCGCGACCTGGATCAAATCTTCCATCGGCTCGGCGATGTGCCGGACTTCGGCCTCGGTCAGCGTCTGCGGCGGCCCGCGCCGGGCCGGATCGAGGTTGTGATTGACCACGCAGCGCCGCCAGGACGCGGCAATCCGCGCCTCGGTGTCGACGCCGGCCACCTGATTGGCCGCCGATAAAACACGGGCGACGTGATTTGAGGCCGAAAGATTGGCCATCCAGAGGTCTCCACCCTGTATTTTCCGCGAAGTCTGGCAGGGCGACGGCGAATGTCAATTGGGCGGCGGGGTCGCGGGGTGGGGACCTTGGGAGGGGGCGGGCGCCGCCTCTGAGCGGGAGCGGAATTCGTCAGCGCGCCCTATGCCGGCTTCAGCTTCCAAACCTGTGTCGGTCCCTTGCCTTTGACGTCGATCATCTGCGGCCCATCGAATGAATATTGGTCCATCAGCGCGCGCATCACCGGCTCGGTGACCTGAATCTGACCTGCGGCGCCGTTACTCTCCATCCGGCTCGCCACATTGACGGTATCGCCCCAGACATCGAAGATGAATTTGGACTCGGCCGATCACGCCGGCCGTCACCGGACCGCTATGCATGCCAATCCGGACGGCGAGGGTTCCGCCGTCCGGCGTGCGGACCTTGGTCACCTCGTCCAATATTTCGAGGGCCACCGACATCAGGACCTGCAGATGGTCGTCCCGCGCGTGCGGAACGCCTGACGCAACCATGTAGCAATCGCCGATCGTCTTGATCTTCTCGAGGCCACGGCGCGCGACGATGCGATCAAAGCGCGCGAACAATTCGTTCAGCATGGTCACGAGTGCTGTCGAAGACATGGTGGCCGACAGCGCCGTGAAGCCGACCACGTCGGCAAACAGCAGGCTCGCCTCGCCGTAATCGTCCGCGATGATCGCTTCGCCGTCCAGCTTGCGCGCGGCGATCGAGGGCGGCAGCACGTTGTGCAGCAATGCACGGATCCGGTCCTCGGCCTCAGTCAGGTCGAGTTGGCGCAGCCAGGCGATGCGTTGGGTTCGATCGAGCAGATACGAACCCAGTCCGACCAGCGAGATCGCGGTGCAGAGCCACGTCGCGCTGAAGAATATCTTCAGGGGCGGTTCAGGCCACATGACAGTCACGCTCGCGAAAAACCCCGCGAGGACAAAAGACGCGAACAGCGTGCCCTCCGCAAAGCTGATGACGCCGAAGCTGTAGCAGCACAGAACCTGCACGATCGCGTTTGAAAGCGGAGTATAATACGGCAGAGAAACCGGCGACATCGATGCGAGCACAAGCGACAGGCAGAAGAGGTTGAAGGCGGCCATGGCCGATATGCCGACCTCGACCCATCGCCCGGGCCTCATGGCAAGCGTCACGACAAAGGCCGCAATATTTCCGAGGATGGCAACGATTCTGAGCGCGAGTAGCGATGCGGACGGATCGTGGATCGCGAACTCGTTGAGCAGGGTGAACACTGCCCAGATCCCGGCCGCCAGGGCGTAGATCGTGCGCGTGGCGGCAAACAGGAAGAGCAATTTGGAATCGCGATATTGCCGTTCAAGGTTCGAATCGGCGAAACGGAGCGTCCAAACGTTGACATCGCGTCCGGCCTGCTTGCCGACCGGCAAAGCAGAGCTCCGAAATACTGCCATTCCTCAGCGCCTCCCCCAGGCGGTCATAAGACCATGCCGCCTCCGGTCCATCAAGGCGATTGGGCTCGACGCGCCATTCCGGATATCGCCACGGGACTGAGCCGGAGGTGCGAGCACTCTCGTCATTCCGGGGCGTGCCAACGGGTCGCGCGAACGCGCGCCCGATGACAGGCTTCGCACGAGCCCGGAATCCATCGGGCCGCGCGTTTGGTGGTGGAATGGATTCCGGGCTCGGCGCTGCGCGCCGCCCCGGAATGACGAGAGTGGTCGCGGGGCGACTACTTCACCTCGCCCGTCGTGAAGAGGACAAATGAACGCCCAGCCGCCTTGTACGTGCTGTCGAACGCGAACGGCTCATTTGCGGCTTGCTCCGGCGCATTGGTGTCGAGCAGCAGTGACCAGTGCGGGCCGGCTGAGGTCGCCGGCAGCTTGAAATCGACCTCGCCCTCATAGCTGTTGAGGATGACAAGCACGGTGTCGTCCTCGCCCTCGCGGGCGATCGCGGTCTTGCGGGCGCGGCCGTCGAGCACGACGCCGAAGCATTTGATCCAGCCGGTGGTCCAGTCGGCCTGCGTCATCTCGACGCCCGAGGCGTTGATCCAGACCACGTCGCGGATCGCGAGCTGCGGATCGCGATCGCCGGAGAGAAAGCGGCTGCGGCGCAGGATCGGATAGTCGCGCCGCAATTTGATCATCCGCCTGGTGAAGGCGAGCAGCTTGTTGGCGTCGTCGGAAAAATTCCAGTCGAACCAGGAGATGTCGTTGTCCTGGCAATAGGCGTTGTTGTTGCCGCGCTGGGTGCGGCCGAACTCGTCGCCGCCGAGCAGCATCGGCGTGCCCTGGGAGGCGAGCAGCGTCGCCAGCATGTTGCGCTTCTGCCGTTCGCGTAAAGCTCGGATCTCGGGGTTGTCGGTCGGCCCTTCCGCGCCGCAATTCCAGGAGTGGTTGTCGGACGAGCCGTCATTGTTGTTCTCGCCGTTGGCCTCGTTGTGCTTGTTGTTGTAGCTCGCCCAGTCGTTCAGGGTGAAGCCGTCATGGGCGGTGATGAAGTTGACGCTGGCCCAGGTGCGACGGCCCTCGCGGTTGAACACGTCGTGCGAGCCGAGCAGCCGCGGCGCGAGGCTGCCTGGCGCGGCCTCGCCACGCCAGAAATCGCGCACGCTGTTGCGGTACTTGTCGTTCCATTCGGCCCAGCCCGGCGGGAAGCCGCCGACCTGGTAGCCGCCGGGGCCGCAGTCCCAGGGTTCGGCGATCAGCTTGACCGTCGCGAGCAGCGGGTCCTGGTTCATCGCCTTCAGGAAGCCGGACTGCTCGTCGAAGCCATAGACCTCGCGCGCCAGGATGGTGCCGAGGTCAAATCGGAAGCCATCGACATGCATGTGGCCGGCCCAGTAGCGCAGGCTGTCCATCACCAGCTGGATCACCCGCGGATGCGACAGGTTCACCGTGTTGCCGGTGCCGGTGTCGTTGATGTAGTAGCGGCGCTTGTCTGGCAAGAGGCGATAGTAGCTCGCATTGTCGATGCCCTTGAACGACAGCGTCGGGCCGCGCTCATTGCCTTCGGCGGTGTGGTTGTAGACGACGTCGAGGATCACCTCGAGCCCGGCGCCATGCAGCCGCGACACCATCTCCTTGAACTCGCGCAGGCTGTTCGGCACGTCGGCGGCGTAGCGCGGATCCGGCGCGAAGAAGCCGATCGTGTTGTAGCCCCAGTAATTGGTGAGGTGCTTGTCCAGCAGATTAATGTCGTTGATGAAGGAATGCACCGGCAGCAGCTCGACCGAGGTGATGCCGAGCGTCTTCAGATGATCGATCGCGGCATTGGAGCCGAAGCCGGCATAGGTGCCGCGCAAATGTTCGTCGATGCGGGGGTGCTGTTTGGTAAAGCCCTTGACATGCGTCTCGTAGACGACGGTTTCGTCCCAATGCACGTCCTGGCGCTGCGCCTCCTGGACCCAGTCGAAATTGGGATCGACCACCACGCATTTCGGCATGAACGGTGCGCTGTCGCGCTCGTCGAAGGTCAAGTCGTCGCCGCTCTCCATCTTGTAGCCGAACACCGCCGGATTCCAGGTGAGGCTGCCGGCATGGGCGCAAGCATAGGGATCGAGCAGCAGCTTGTTCGGATTGAAGCGGTGGCCGCCATCGGGCTGGTAGGGGCCGTACACGCGATAGCCGTAGAAGGTGCCGGGCTGCACGCCGTTGATGAAGCCGTGAAACACCTGGTCGGTATATTCCGGCAGCTCGAAGCGATGGGTCTCGCGCTCGCCGTCGAACAGGCAGACCTCGACCTTGGTGGCATTGGCGGAGAACACCGCGAAATTGGTGCCGTGGCCGCTCCAATGGGCACCCAGCGGATAGGGCAGCCCTTCCTCAATCACGAAATCGGACATCGGTCCCCCAGGGTCGGAACACAGCCATCAATTCAACCTGCAACAAACGCCGCCGTGCGGAAAACGTTGCATAGGTGATGTTAGCGGCAAGAGTTCGTGGTTCGTATGACGCCAAGCGGTGCCAGGTTTCGAGGCAATCCACTTTCTGTTCGTCATTCCGGGGAGCGCGAAGCGCGAGCCCGGAATCCATCGCACCGCATGTTAGGCGGATGAATGGATTCCGGGCTAAGCCCTGCGGGCTGCCCCGGAATGATGGGAGAGTGATGGCCGTGTGACCACCCCACGGGCAACGCGGCAAAATCCCGTCAACCCTTGCCCGTTCATGTCGCGAGAATGCGAAGCTATGTCCTCACTCACTGCTGTCATCGCCCGGCTCGACCGGGCGATCTAGTACGCCGCGGCTTCTCGGCGTAAGCACCGCTGTCTCTGGAATACTGGATCACCCGCTTGCGCGGGTGATGACACCGCGTGTTTGGCGTCTTGAAGCGAACTAACCCTTATCGTCGTCCTGGCGAAAGCCAGGACGACGGTGAAGCTAGTTGTTCGCCAGCAGCGCAAACCGGCGTCGGTCGATCCGCTCGCGTGCCGCCTGTCCGGCCGCCGCACACAGATCGGGTGCGTAGAGCTGGCAGGTTCTACGCTTCTCGATGGCGGTGTCGATCAGGTGCAGAAGTCGCGCGGGCGCGATGTCGGGAGGCGCGGCAATGCGGCCGACGACGACGTGCTTCTCCATCTGCTCGTGATCGGCGTGATCGATATCGGGGTTGCGCCAGCAATTCGCGCACATGATCTTGAAGCCTTCGGAGTGCGAATAGATCACGGCGTCCTCGTCCAATTCGTCGGTGATGTCGGCCAGTTGCCGTGCCGTCTCCTGCGTTCCCGCGAAATCGAAGAACTGGTAGTTCCGACGCAGCAGCGTTGCCAGGTGCGGGAAGACCGGAATCTGCTGCTCGCCGTAGGTGTGATGCGTGATCGGGGCGCCATCCGTGAGGATGACGTCGCCATAGTCGACGCCGAGTTTGCCGTACAACACGCTGCGGATGATGCCGTGGCATGGGCTCAGCCGTTCGATCCACACCGTTTCCTCCCGGCCCGGATCGTCAGAGTCCGCAGTCCGCTCCGCAAGCGGCCGCTCGGCAAGCTTCACCTTGCAGGCCGGATATCCGCCTTCCGGCAATCCGAACCGTCCAGGCTCGATCGTCTGGCCCATCCGCTTCCACACATCCAGGGCGATCTCGGCGTTTCCGGCGCCCGTGGCGCAGATGCCGAGGTTCCATTGGTGGCTGTCGATCACCTCTTGCGACAGGCCTGCGGCGGCCTGGTTGGCTGCCACGCCTTCTGCGAACTTGCCGCGCGTCTTGTAGAAGAGGCCCAGATTGTAATGCGGCGGGCTCTTGCGTGGATCGATTGCGACCAGCTTGCGAAGACAGTCCTCGACGATCGCATCGTGCTGGCGCGCCATCATTCGCGCGGCCGTGGCCAGTCCCCGCAGGATCCACTCCTGTTCAGACGGTCCCGCATGGAGCTTGGCCAGCCGGTCCAGCTTCTCGACCATTGTCTGGAAGATCGGGTGGTCCGGCGGCGGCGCGTTCAGATCATCGATGTCGCGAACCGCTTCGAGGCATTGCCCAAGCGCCGAGAGGACACCGATATCGTCATCATGGGCATCCGCTATCTCCAGGAGCAGGTCTGCCGCCTCGTCCCTTGGGAGGCTTTGCTGGTCGACAATCCAGACCAACGCCATCGCTGCCTCGGGCTGGTGGCGCTGGGCCTCTCGAAGCGGTTGGATCGTCTGCCATGCAGCCTGCTTGCGATCCGCCTGTCCCTCGGCAACGGCGTCGCGTGCCATCGCACCAATCTCGTCGGACGTGAGAACCGTGCTCGGACCATTCGGCATGATCGTCTCCGTGGAGGCGTCTCGGTGTGTGGGCAAGGGTGGGCGGTGACGGCGCGACGCGCCTCAAGGCCGCAAGACTACATCAATTTCATGCCCTTGAAGCTGGTATGCCCGTTCTTGCCGACGATGATGTGATCATGCACGGCGATCCCGAGCGGCTTGGCGATGTCAACGATCGCCTTCGTCATCTGGATGTCGGCCTGCGACGGTGTCGGGTCGCCGCTCGGATGGTTATGCACCAAGATCAGCGCGGTGGCGGACAATTCCAGCGCGCGCTTGATGACCTCGCGGGGATAGACCGGGGTGTGATCGACGGTGCCGGTCTGTTGCACCTCGTCGGCGATCAGCTGGTTGCGCTTGTCGAGGAACAGCAGGCGGAACTGCTCCTTGTCGGCGAACGCCATGCTGGAGCGGCAATAGTCGATGACGTCGTTCCAGGACGACAGCGCGATGCTGCGCTTGATCTCGCCCTTGGCGATCCGGTCGGCCGCCGCGGCGAGCAGCTTGATCTGGTTGATCGAGGCATCCTTGACGCCGTCGACCTCGCGCAGCCGCGCCACCGGCGCGTGCACCACCTCGGCGAACGAGCCGAACTTTTTCAGCAGCGCCTTGGCCAGTGGCTTGGTGTCGCGGCGCGGGATGGCGGCGAACAGCGCCATCTCCAGCAGCTCATAGTCGGTCAGCGCCTCGGGCCCCGCCGCGTAGAAGCGCTCGCGCAGCCGTTCGCGATGGCCGTGATAGTGCGGCGTCTCGTCAGGTTCGTCGTTGCTGGCATCGGGTTTGGTGGGCATCGGCCACAACCTTGCCGTGCCGGCCGCGTTTTGCAAGGGCTGATGCTGCCGAGATTTGCCACCGCGCGGCGGGCGAATTACCGTTGCCTGCAGCGAGATCGAAAGGGGGAGGGCGGCGTGACGTCATTCAAGGTGATCCGTGCGCGCGCCGAGAAGCGCAAGGGCGGGCCGAAGGCGCTGGAGAAGCTGCTGCACCCGCCCGCCGGCGCCAAGGCGCTGGCAAAGCTCGGCGATGACCGCGTGCTGGCCGAGATGACCAGGCGCGTGTTCTGCGCAGGCTTTGCCTGGAGCGTGATCGATGCCAAATGGGAGGGCTTCGAGGCAGCCTTCCTCGGCTTCCAGCCCGCGAAGCTGGCGTTCAAGCCCGACGAGTTCTGGGAGAAGCTGACGAGCAACGCCAGGATCGTGCGCAACGGCGCCAAGATCATGTCGGTGCGCGACAATGGCCGCTTCGTGCAAGAGATCGCGCGCGAGCACGGCAGCTTCGGCAAGTTCCTCGCGGCGTGGCCGTCATCCAATGAGATCGGGCTGCTGGAGCTGCTGGCGAAGCGCGGCAGCCGGCTCGGCGGCAACACCGGGCAAATGCTGCTGCGCTTCCTCGGCTGGGACGGCTTCGTCACCTCGCGCGACGTCGTCGCCTGCCTGCGCGATGCCGGGCTTGATATCGCCGAGGAGGTCAAGTCGAAGCGCGATCTCGCCAAGGTGCAGGCGCAGTTCAACGCCTGGGCCGAGGAGACCGGGCTGCCCTATCTGCATCTGTCGCGGATCTGTGCGATGTCGATCGGCGAGAACCACGCGCCCGAGGAGATCGAGAGGCGCACGCGGAGCGACTATTGAGCTTGCCAGAGCTCGATGAGGTTGGATCGAGCCAGACCCAGGTCGGGATTGCGTTCCCCCTCTCCCGCTTGCGGGGGAGGGCCGGGGTGGGGGTTTTGCCGCGAGCGACTTTCATTGTGGGGAGGCAGCCCCCACCCGGATCGCATCTGTCGATGCGATCCGACCTCCCCGGCAAGCGGGAGAGGTGAAGTAAGCGTCAGACCTGCACCCACGGCTTCTCGCCGTGGCGCTCAGAGAGGGTGAAGATCTCGACGCCGTCGGCGGTGACGCCGACCGAGTGCTCGAACTGCGCCGACAGCGAGCGGTCGCGGGTCACCGCGGTCCAGCCGTCAGACAGGATCTTCACATGCGGCTTGCCGAGATTGATCATCGGCTCGATGGTGAAGAACATGCCGGGCTTCAGCGGCGCGCCTTCGCCGGGGCGGCCGATATGGATGATGTTCGGCTCGTCGTGGAACAGGCGGCCGAGGCCGTGGCCGCAGAAGTCGCGCACCACGCTCATGCCTTGCGGTTCGACGAAGCTCTGGATCGCGTGGCCGATGTCGCCTGTGGTGGCGCCGGGCTTCACCGCAGCGATGCCGCGCATCATCGCCTCATAGGTCACCTCGATCAGCCGCTCCGCCTTCCGCGCGATGGCGCCGATCGCATACATGCGGCTGGAATCGCCGTACCAGCCGTCGACGATGAAGGTGACGTCGACATTGACGATGTCGCCTTCCTTCAGCGGGCGGTCGCCCGGCATGCCGTGGCAGACCACGTGATTGATCGAGGTGCAGGTCGAGTAGCGATAGCCGCGATACATCAGCGTCGCCGGATAGGCGCCGTGGTCGAACGCGAACTTGCGGACGAACTCGTCGATCACAGAGGTCGGGACGCCCGGCTTGACGATGTCGGTCAGCGCATCGAGGCATTTCGACACAAGGGCGCCCGCCTTGCGCATGCCGGCAAAGCCGCTTGGCCCGTGCAGCTTGATCTGGCCGGTCTTGCGAAGGGAGGTGTCGGTGGCGTCGATATAGCTCATGGGCGGGATGTTTCTGCGGGCAAAGGGCTGATTTCTGGCCCTAATTTAATGATCGGCGCGCCCGGCGCAAGCCAAGCTTGGGTATGGGGACAATGTCCAAACGGTTTGATTCCGCGGCCAAATCCGGAACAACACCCGCCAATCGTCCGGGAAAATCGTGCTCAAACGCTAGCTGGAGACCTCGACCACGCTCTCGACCGGCAGCGCGCCGCCGCGGATGCGGAGTTCCCGCACCGGATAGGGCACCTTGATGCCCTGTTGCTTGAAGGCGTCCCACAGCGACAGCATGACGTCGCTCTTCACACCGTCCATGCCATCGGGATCGGCGATCCAGAAGGTCAGCGAGAACTTCATGCCGAGTTCGGCGAATTCGGTCAGGATGCAGTTCGGCGGCTTGCCTTTGAGCGCGCGGGCGTGGGCCGTCGCGGTATCGATCGCGAGCTTGCAGACCAGCCTCGGATCGGCGTCGTAATTGGCGGCGAAGGCGATCTTCACCAGCGTGTTCTTGTCGGTGTAGGTCCAGTTGGTGACCTTCTGCGTCACCAGGTCCTCGTTCGGAATCAGGAACTCGCGGCCGTCGCCGGCGGCGACCGAGATATAGCGGGTCTTCATCGCACTGATGCGGCCCTGGCTGTCCCCGATGGTGACGAGGTCGCCCGGCTTCACCGATTTGTCGACCAGCAGAATGATGCCCGAGATGAAGTTGGCGACGATCTTTTGCAGGCCGAAACCGATGCCGACACCGACGGCGCCGGACAGCACCGCCAGCGCCGACAGATTGATCCCGACCGCGCTCAAGGCGATGGCGACCGCGACGACCATCAGGCCGATGCGAATGATCTTGACCAACAGCACCTGGATCGACGGGGTCAGGTCGGTCGAGCGGGTGATCTGGCCGTCGATGAAATTGCTGACGATATTGCTCAGCCACAGCGCCACGATCAGCACCGCGCCGGCCTTGATCAGCAGCAGCGGCGTCAGCCGCAGACCGCCCACCACGACGGCGAACGAATCCAGCGTATCGGCCGCCCAGTCGAGCTGGCCGATGATGCTGAGGGCGGCGACGAGCCAGGCCGCGATCGAGACCAGTTTGACGATGAAGGCATTGTCGATCACCGATGTCACGAGGCGGATCACCAGCCAGGCCAGCGCCAGCTTGGCGGAGACTGCGATCAGATAGCTACGGCTCGGCCAGGTGGCGTGCCACATCACGATGCGCGAGATCACCATCAACGCCGCGAACACGGCGGTGGAGGCGCTCGTCACCATCACGCGGGCGAAGTGCCGGAGCGGCAGCGGCCAGCGGCTCGCCAGCGTGGCCATGTTGACCCGCGCATGAATGGCGGTATCGGCGGCATAGGCCAGCCCCGCGGCGGCGAGGATGATGCCGAACTGCAGGTAGAACCAGGGCGAGGCGATCTCGGCGCCGACCGAGCGCGCTGCCAGTTGGATCGATTCCAGGACGTCCTTCCAGCTCATGTCCATCGGCAAATTCTCAACTTGAAGCGCGGGTCAGGCAAATGTGATTCGAATGCATGGAGAGAATCCCACAACAGCGCTCACCCGACCATCGATACACCACAGTGTCGGGGCGACCTAGGGTGCGTGAGGCCGGGCACATTGCCGCTTATGACAGAAATCGGTTGGCGTCCCAGTGTGGCGACGATAAGGATGCAATTGCAAGTATTTGAGACCTCCCAAGTCCTTGAGACCTTCAAAGACGCATGGCATCCCTCGACTCCGTCAGTATAGCGATCCTGCTCGGTGCGGTGCTGGTGATGGCCGGCATCCTGTCGAGCCTGCTGGCGTTGCGGTTTGGCGCCCCCTTGCTGCTGGTGTTCTTGCTGGTCGGCATGCTGGCGGGCGATTCCGGCCCCGGCCGGCTGCAGTTCGACGATGTCCGCACCACCTATCTGGTCGGCTCGGTGGCGCTGGCGCTGATCCTGTTCGACGGCGGATTGAAGACGCGGTTTGCCAGCATCCGCACCGTGCTGGCGCCCTCGATGATGCTGGCGACCGCCGGCGTGCTGCTGACAGCGCTGATCACGGCGCCGGTCGCCCGCTACGTGCTCGACCTCAACTGGACCGAGTCGCTTTTGGTCGGCGCGGTCGTCGCCTCGACCGACGCGGCGGCGGTGTTCCTGCTGGTGCACACCCAGGGCCTGCGCCTGCGCCCGCGCGTCGGCGCGACGCTGGAGGCGGAATCCGGCACCAACGATCCGTTCGCGATCTTCCTCACCTTGATGCTGGTCGAGTTCATCTCGATCGGCCAGAGCTCGGCCTCGCACATCGCGATGGAGTTCATCCAGGAGGCCGTGCTCGGCGCCATCATCGGGGTGATCGGCGGCCGGCTGGTGGTGATCGCGCTGAATTACGTGGCGCTGCCGCAGGGCCTGCATGCGCCGTTCGTCACGACGGCGGCGCTGGTGATCTTCGGCGGCTCGCAGATCGTGCACGCCTCGGGATTCCTCGCGGTCTATCTCGCCGGTATTATCATCGGCAATCGGCCGACCCGTGCGCATAATTCGGTGGTGACGTTCCTCGACGCCGCGACCTGGCTGGCCCAGATCGTGATGTTCGTGCTGCTCGGCCTTCTGGTCTCGCCGCATCGCCTGCTCTCCAGCGCCGGCGGCGCGGTGCTGGTGGCCTTCGCGCTGATGCTGGTGGCGCGGCCGCTGGCCGTGCTGATCTGCCTCGCGCCGTTCAAGTTCAACTGGCGCGAGAAGGTCTTCATCGCCTGGACGGGACTGCGCGGCGCGGTCGCGATCTTCCTTGCCTCGATCCCGATGCTGGTCGGCCTGTCGAAGGCCTATCTCTATTTCGACGTCGCCTTTGTCGTCGTCATCATCTCGCTGCTGCTGCAGGGCTGGACGCTGGCGCCGGCGGCGCGGCGGCTGCACGTCGCGCTGCCGCGCGCCGAACGCGGCCCGCGCCGCGTCGAGCTGGATCTGCCTGGCCAGCTCGAGCAGCAGCTGGTCGGCTATCCGGTGCGGTCGAAGAGCCTGTATTTCCGCCGCGGGCTGATCCCGTCCTGGTCGAAGCCGACGCTGGTGATCCGCGACGAGCGGATCCTGACGCCTGTCGAGGCCGATCCGGTCGCGCCCGGCGACTACATCTATCTGCTGGCGCCGCCGGAGCGCGCCGAGGCGCTCGACCGCTTCTTCGTCGACATGGCGCCGTCGAGCGCGCCCGATCCGCATCTGCTCGGTGACTTCATGGTGTCGGCCGAGCATACGCTGGGCGAGCTCGCCGAAATCTACGGCGTCAAGGTCGATGAGCACCAGGCCAAGCTGACGCTCGCGGACTATTTCGACATCAATCTCGACCGCGCGCCGAAGGAAGGTGCCGAGCTTGCACTCGACGAGATCGTGCTGGTGGCGCGCAGCATCAGCGGCGGCCGCGTCAATGTGGTCGGCCTGCGCCTGCCGGAGGAAGAGGAGAAGGTCGTGCCGCGCACGCGGATGCAGACCGTCCGGCGCAAGCTCGCCGATATCTGGGCGTCGGTGGCGGGCGTCTAAACCGCCGTCACTGCTTGCGCAGGAAGTTCGAATCCGGGGCGAACTTCTTGATCATGTCGGACAGGCCGTCGTCGCCCGGCGGGCCCTTGGACGCCGCGTCCTGCTTGGACTCATCCTTCAACTTCTGGCCGGAGATCTCGGCCAGCGCTGCGAGCAGCGTCTCGTCGAGATTGTCGGCCGCCGTCTTCGCTGGCGGTGTCTTCACGGGCGGCGTGTTGGCGGGCGGCGTCGGAGCGGGGTTCGGCGAGGTGGGGGCGACGATCCGGATCTCGGGCTCGCGCTTCACCGCAGGTTGCGTCGGCTCCGGAATCGGGGCCGGCTTCGATCCGTCGGCCCGCCTGGCGGCGGCCTCGCTGACGGCGGCGATCAGCGACGCTTCGAGGTCGGCCGGCGTCTCCGCCGGCATGGCCGGTGGTGCAACCGGCATCGGCGGCGGTTCGGCTGGCTTTGCGTCCCGCGGGGCGCGACCGAACAACGGTTCCCGCTGGCCCGCCGGCGAAGGCCGGCTGTTGTCGGTTGCCTTGCTAGGCTCCTTGCCAAGCTTGAAGAGACCGGCGCGCTCGGCGGCGATCCTGGCGGTCGCCTCCTCGACCGTGGCGAGCAGCGATGCTTCCAGCCCACCGGCGGGATTGCTCGGCGAAGCCGTTGGCTTGGCGGCTGGCGCGGCCACCTGCTTTGGCTCCGGCCGGGGCGGCAACGGCGGTGGCCGGGGTCCCTCTGCTTGCGCGGGCGGCGGGGCCGGCTGGCTGTCCCGGGCGCGCGCGATGATGCCGTCGACGATCGCGCCGAGGCGGCCCTTGTCGGGGGCGGCGAGATAGCTGGCCGCGAGCTCATCGACATATTGCGGGCCGTAATCGGCCAGCACCTTGGCAAGCTGGGCGAGATCGGGATCGCTCTCGACCAGCCGGCGCCAGGTCTGCCGGTCGTAGGTCGCATCCGCGTCCGGCCGAGTCTTGTCAGGCCACGCCACCCGGCGAGGCTGACGCTGTGGCCCGTTGTCCTGGCCGGTGACCGGGTCGAGGGTCGGCGGCTGCAGCCCGGGGCTGAGGCGCGGAGGGGTAAATCCTGCGGCCCCGGCCGGCACGGCATCATCCGCCTGGCGGCGTCGGCGTTCGGCGACCTGCAACGAGATCAGGCCGACGCCCATCAGCAGGAAGCCGAGTGCGGCCCACGAAATCGTGGCGCACAACAGTCCGCCGATCAGCAGCAATAGCCAGCCAGTCAGTCGCACAATTTGCCTTTCCCATGCCCGGATCGGACGTCCCGACGCGAGCCTAGCAGACAAGATGGGCTATCTTATGCCGACTTTCGGAAAAACGGCCAGCTATACGCCCGCCGTCAACACCTTAACACCGCCGAACGCGGTGACCTGGCCGCGGCGCAGCATCACGATCTGGGTGGCGAGCTGGCGCAGCTCGGCGGCGTCGTGGCTGACATAGACCATCGGGACGCCGGCCTCGTCGCGCAGCCGCACCAGATAGGGCAGGATCTCGAGCTTGCGGCTTTCGTCGAGCGCGCCCAGCGGCTCGTCGAGCAGCAGCAGCCGCGGCTTCGACAGTAGCGCCCGGCCGAGCGCGACGCGCTGGCGCTCGCCGCCCGAGAGCTTGCCGGGGCGACGGTCGAGCAGGGCGCCGATGTCGAGCAAATCGACGACGCGCTTGTGCTGCGCGGGGTCTTCAGTGAGGCCGTTCATGCGGCGGCCGTAGTCGAGGTTCTGCCTGATATCGAGATGCGGAAACAGCCGCGCGTCCTGGAAGACGTAGCCGATGCGGCGGCGCCAGGTCGGCACATGGATGCCGGCCGCGGTATCGTCGACCGTCTCGCCGTCGATCACGATGGTGCCGCGATCCGGACGCAGCAGCCCCGCGATGGTGTTGATCAGCGAGGTCTTGCCGGAGCCGGACGCGCCAAACAGGCCGGTGACGCGGCCCTCGCTGGTGAACGACGCCGCGAGCGAGAACTCTCCGAGCTGCTTGGTGATGTCGACGCGCAACATCGCTAGTGCCCGTGCAGGCGCGCGGTGGCGCGGCGTGCGAACACTTCGGCAGCGACCAGCGCGCCGACTGCGAGCACCACCGAGATGACCACGAGTCGCGCCGCGGCGGTGTCGCCGTCAGGCGTCTGGATCAGCGAATAGATCGCCGATGAAATGGTCTGGGTCTCGCCTGGGATGTTGGAGACGAAGGTGATGGTCGCGCCGAACTCGCCGATCGCCTTGGCGAAGCCGAGCACCATGCCGGCCAGCACGCCCGGCAGCGCGAGCGGCAGCGTCACCGTCGCGAACACCCGCCAGGGCGCGGCGCCGAGCGTCTCGGCTGCCTGTTCGAGGCGGCGGTCGACGGCTTCGATCGACAGGCGGATCGGGCGCACCAGCAGCGGAAACGACATCACGCCGCAGGCGAGCGCCGCGCCGGTCCAGCGGAACGCGAACACGATGCCGAGATGATCGGCCAGCCAGCCGCCGACCAGGCCGCGCTTGCCGAAGGTCAGCAGCAGCAGATAGCCGGTGACGACGGGCGGCAGCACCAGCGGCAGATGCACGGCGGCATCGAGCAACGACTTGCCCCAGAAATCGCGCCGCGCCAGCAGCCAGGCGAGCGCGATCCCGAACGGGGTCGCCACCAGAGTTGCGATGACGGCGACCCGCAGCGACAGCAGGATCGCCGTCCATTCGGTCGGCGAGATCTCGAACATCAGGTCGTCGGGCTGATCAGGAACTTGAAGCCGTATTTCTCGAGGATCGTCTTCGCCACGGAAGAGCGCAGGAAGGCGAGATAGTCAGCGGTCTCGCCCTTCGCGGTCGTGGTCGCCGCAACCGGATAGATGATCGCCGGATGGGTGTCGGCCGGGAAGGTGCCGACGATCTTGACGCCGGGCTCGACCTTGGCGTCGGTCGAATAGACGATGCCGAGCACGGCCTCGCCGCGCGCAACCAGCGTCAGCGCCGCGCGCACGCTCTCGGCCATCGCGAATTTCGGCTCCGCCGCCTGCCAGGCGCCGAGCTTCTCGAGCGCGGCCTTGGCGTATTTGCCGACCGGCACCGCCTTGACGTCGCCGGTGGCGATCCTGCCGTCACCGGCGAGCTTGGCGAGGTCGAAGCCGGGTCCGATGTTGACGTTGTCGATCTTGGAATCCTTCGGCGCGATCAGCACGATCGAGTTGCCGAGCAGGTTCACCCGCGTCGGCTCATTGATGTTCTTCTGCTTGATCGCGTAGTGCATCCAGTCGGTGTCGGCGGACACGAACACGTCGGCGGGCGCGCCCTGCTCGATCTGCTTGGCCAGCGCCGAGCTCGCCGCATAGCTGGCGCTGATCTTGACGCCGGTCTTGGCGGTATAGGCCGCATCGATCTCGTCGAGCGCGTTCTTCATCGAGGCCGCGGCGAACACGGTGAGCGTCTTGTCCTCGGCTCTCGCCGGCGAATGGATCGCGCCGAGCAGGATGACGAAGGCGCTGAAAAGTCCGGCAAGTCTTGAAATTGAAAGTCGTGACATGGAAAGCGCTCCGTGCATGTTCGCGCGTGAACGGGCACGCGCAAATCAGGCGTTGAGTGAGGTCTGGCCCGCGACGGACGGAAGCGCTGTTCCGCTGGTCCCCGAAGGACTTACGGTCCCCCAAGGATATCGCACTGCAAACATAGCAGGCTGGGACTTACGGTAAAGGCGACCGTTTGTCTAACGGATCGTCCTATTGATCCGCCGGCTGGATCGCGATCGACAGCGAGTTCTCTTTGGCGCCGCTGACCTGCAGCACGAAGGGGCTGGCGGCGAGGTCGTATTTCATGGTCTTGCGGATGCCGTCGCAATCGGTCGCGCCGCTGAACGCCTTCGGCTTCAGGAAATGCCCGTCCTGCACCAGGTCGACCCAGGCGCCGGCCGAGAGGCTGACCGTATAGAGCCCGGCCTTCGGTGCGGCCTTGACGCTGGTGAAGCCGGCGAAGGTGCCGTCCTTCGGCGCGCGCTCCGGCGGCGACGGCAATTTGGCATCGCTTGGGGCCACCAGCGCCAGCGTGATGGCGGTCGACGGCAGTGCCGCCTGCTCGCTCCCCGAGGCAAGCTTGGCGCGATCCGGCGCGGTGAGCGCGGCGCGGGCGCGGTCGATCGACCATTTGAACTTGTCGCAGCCGCTCGGCTCCTCCGCCGCGAAGGCGGGGACTGAGACGAGCAGGAGCGATGCGGCGAGGAGCGATGTGCGCATGTCTGGTCCAATTCAATTGTGACGGATGAAATAGATCAGTGGCCCCGATCCATCGCTCGATCGCGCTTACGGCGCGACGACATCAGATCATAACGCAGTTCGCGCCGGCCGGCATAGCCGCCTGACGAAGATGTTATTGCTTGAATGTTACGGCTCGGCGTCGGCCGCGTTCAGCACCGTCTTGCAGGCCGCCGGCATCTGCGCCAGCGTCATCGGCGGGCGCGGTTTCGGCGGCTTCGGCGGCGGCTTTGGATGCAGCACCGAATCCTTGAACCAGAAGGCGAGGTCGGACGGCTTGCAGCCCTCGCCCTCCGACTGCTGCTTCTGCCCCTCGCATGCGGGGCTGCCGGACGGACAGCGCATGCGGATGTGGAAGTGGTAGTCGTGGCCCCACCACGGCCGGATCTTCGACAGCCAGCTGCGGTCGCCCTTGGCCTCGCGGCACAGCGCCTTCTTGATCGCCGGGTTGACGAAGATGCGCTGCACCGCCGGCTCCCGCGCCGCATCGCGGAGCACGAGCACATGGCCCGGCGTGAACACGTGCGGATCGATGTCGAGCCGATCGTCACGCACCATCATGACAGCCGACATCTCTTCGCGATCCTCGCGCGACAATTTGCGATCGGGCATTGGCGTCAGCCAGACGTCGGCGTCGAGCCCGATCTGGTGGCTGGCGTGACCTGACAGCGCGGGGCCGCCGCGCGGCTGGCCGATATCGCCGACCAGGATGCCGGGCCAGCCGGCGTCCTTGTGCGCGTTGGCCGCCAGCCGCTTCAGCAGCGCGATCATGGCGGGATGTCCCCAGTAGCGGTTGCGCGACAGGCGCATCACCTGCCAGGTGTCGCCGTTGAGCGGCATCTGCGCGGCGCCGGCGAGACAGCCCTTGGTGTAGCCGCCGATCGATTGGGTCGGCATCGCCGCCGGCAGCACCTTGCGCGCGAACAGCTGCTTCGCTCCGATCGTTGGATCGTTAGGGTTGGCGAGCGGCGGCAATGGCTGCGGATTGAGCGAGCCCTTGTCCTGCGCCCGCGCGGAGATGCTGCAGGCGATGAGGGCGGAGATCAGGAACGGGATCAGACGCAGGCGGGGTGTCATTCGGATCACTCTGTCCACGCAAGGCTAGCATGGATTCGTGCCGGACGAACCGCGCTCTCATCCCATTCGCTTGATCGCCCACAGGGCGGATCAAGATGACCCGCGACTTCCTGTTCCGGATGTGAGCCACGCCACTTTACAAGCGCGCCGCGAGCGACATCATGCGGGCAATAATTTTCAAGGCAGACATTTTTATGACAAGCATATCTTGCGTGCGGCTGGCATTTGCCGCCGCGATTGCCGCGTCGACTCGCCGGCGCGGGCCGACATCGTCGTTCATATCGACAAATCATCGCAGCGCATGGCGGTCAGCGTCGACGGCGCGACGCGCTACAACTGGCCGGTGTCGACCGGACGGCGCGGCTATGGCACGCCGAACGGCGTGTTCCATCCGCAGCTGTTGGCGCGCCGCTGGTATTCGAAGAAGTACTACAACTCGCCGATGCCGCACGCGATCTTCTTCCATGGCGGCTTCGCCATTCACGGCGCCTATGAGCTCGCGCGTCTCGGCGGACCGGCCTCGCATGGCTGCGTGCGCCTGCATCCCTCGCACGCAGCACAGCTCTACGGGCTGGTCGAGCGCAACGGCCGCGGCGGCGCGCGGATCGAGATCACCAGTTAGCCGCGCTAGTACGCGTGAGGCCGGTCGCGCCTTTACCTCGCGATAACCCTGTCACACGCTGGCAAACATTGATGCGCTTGCAGCGTTTTCGGCGCATTCATTGTGCAGGCAGGCGTGGGTTTACCCTTCCTTCACCACGCTCCGGCGCTTTCGCGCTGCTAATCTGCGCTGTCGGCCGCATGCGTGGCACCGGCCGCTTGCGTGCGCCGTGAACACGCCCGCAAAGCGGGCATGTCCGGCTTTCTCAACCAGCGCAGCTATTCGTCAAGAGATACCAATTTTTCAGAGACTTATCGCAGAAATGTCACCGAACTGGAATGCGCGTGGGGCGTGCGATGCCGATAATGCGGCCAAAGAAGATCAAGAAACCGAAGCAGGCCAAACTGTCCCGTTCTCGGGAACGCCGGCCAATGCCGACGCCGAAAATGTCCGGCCGTTCGCGCCGTCCTGCGGCCGAGATCGGCGAACTGGTGCGCCAGCGCGCGCAGGCCGAGGCCGCCATCGCCGAGGCTCGCAAGTCGAACGCGCGGCTGCGTGAGGCGATCGACATCCTGCCGCAAGGCATCGTGTTCCTCGACCCCGAAGGCCGTTACACGCTCTGGAACAGGAAATACTCGGAAATCTACAAGCGCAGTTCCGACCTGTTCGAGCATGGTGCGCGCCTCGAAGACACCATCCGCATCGGCGTCGCGCGCGGCGACTATCCCGAGGCCGCCGGGCGCGAGGAAGAGTGGATCGCCGAGCGGCTCCAGAAGATGTACCAGCCGGGCGAGCGGCACGAGCAGGTCCTGGCCGATGGCCGCGTGGTGCTGATCGAGGAGCGATTGACCTCGGATGGCGGCATCGTCGGCCTGCGCGTCGACATCA
The DNA here is from genome assembly GCF_029846235.1 of Bradyrhizobium sp. CER78. GTDB lineage: Bacteria > Pseudomonadota > Alphaproteobacteria > Rhizobiales > Xanthobacteraceae > Bradyrhizobium. The sequence continues at coordinate 62,216 of NZ_JARVWP010000018.1, read as the reverse complement.
CCGAACTGAAGCAGCGCGAAGCCTCGTTCCGTCTGCTGTTCGACGGCAACCCGGTGCCGATGATCCTGTGTGCGCTCGACGGCGAACGGATCCTCGCGGTGAACGACGCAGCGATCGCGCATTACGGCTATGTGCGTGCCGAATTCGAGAAGATGACGATCAGGAGCCTGCAGGCGTTCGATCCCGAGCTGCCCTGGGCCGCCGGCCGCAGCAGCGACGAGCAGGCGGCGCGGACCTGGAAGCATGTGCGCGCGGACGGCACGCTGATCGACCTTGCGATCTATTCGCGGCAGCTGATGCATGGCGACCAGCCGGCGATGCTGCTCGCGCTGATGGACATCACCGAGCGCAAGCGCGCCGAGGCGCGGCTCGCCTTCATGGCCCAGCACGACAGCCTGACCGGCCTGCCGAACCGCAACCTGCTGCGCCAGCAGATGGAGGAGATGTTGCAGCATACCCGCCGCTCGACCGACAAGGTCGCGGTGCTGATGCTTGGTCTCGACAATTTCAAGGCGGTCAACGAGACGCTGGGCCACGGCATCGGCGACAAGCTGTTGCGCGCCGTCGCCAAGCGCCTGCGCTCGACGCTGCGCGAGGAGGATGCGCTGGCCCGCCTCAACTCCGACGAGTTCACCATCGTGCAGGGCGGCGTGATGCGTCCCGAGGACGCGGTGCTGCTGGCGCGGCGGATTCTCGATGCGATCGGCGAGCCCTATCTGCTCGAGGGGCATTCGGTGGTGATCGGCGCCAGCATCGGGATCGCGATGTCGCCCGGCGACGGCGAGGATTCCGAAAAGCTCCTGAAGAGCGCCGACATGGCGCTGTCGCGCGCCAAGAGCGAATTTCGCGGCACCTTCTCGTTCTTCGAGGCCGAGATGGATGCGCGCGCGCAAAGCCGGCGCAAGATCGAGATCGATCTGCGCGATGCGATCCAGAACGAAGGATTGCAGCCCTATTACCAGCCGCTGGTCGATCTTGCGACCGGGCGCATCACCGGCTTCGAGGCGCTGGTGCGCTGGCCGCATCCGGAGCGCGGCATGATCTCGCCCGGCGAGTTCATCCCGGTGGCCGAGGAGACCGGCCTGATCAATCCGCTCGGCAGCCTGATGCTGCATCGTGCCTGCATGGATGCGGCGCAATGGCCCGACGACGTGCGCGTCGCCGTCAACCTGTCGCCGCTGCAATTCCGCACCGGAAATTTGCTGGCGCTGGTCACCGATGCCTTGCGGCAATCCGGCCTGCCGGCGCGGCGGCTCGAACTCGAGATCACCGAGACGCTGCTGCTCGAGAAGAGCAGCCAGGTGCTGGCGACGCTGCATGCGCTGCGCGCGCTCGGGGTGCGGATGTCGATGGACGATTTCGGCACCGGCTATTCGAGTCTGAGCTATCTGCGCAGTTTCCCGTTCGACAAGATCAAGATCGACCAGTCCTTCGTGCGCGATCTCGGTGCCAACCCGGACGCGCAGGCGATCGTGCGGTCGATCGTCAGCCTCGGCGTCGGGCTCGGCGTCACCATCACCGCCGAGGGCGTCGAGACCGAGGCGGAGCTGAGCTGCCTGCGCGCCGAGGGCTGCCATGAGGGCCAGGGCTTTCTGTTCAGCCGCGCCCGCCCGAACGCCGAGGTCATCAGCCTGCTGAAGGCGCAGCGCGTCGCGACGGCGCTGGTGGCGTAGGAAAGCTGTCTCCACCTCGTCATTGCGAGCCACCCGGTCGGCGCGTAGCGCCGCCGGATGACAGGCTCCGCGAAGCAATCCATCCATCCTCACGCGCGGAGGCATGGATTGCTTCGTCGCTTCGCTCCTCGCAATGACGGTGGAGAGGGTTGCGCCCGATCGCTAAGGCTTCCGCTTGTTCAGATGATAGGTCAGCGCCAGCGCCACGCAGTGGCGCAGTGCAGCCTCCGGCAGCTTGTCGCCGACATCGAGCAGGATCGCGCGATTGCCGCTGTAGCTGAGCTCGGGATAGAGCTCGCGGAAGGTCTCGACCAGATTGGTCTGGCAGTGGAAGTAGACCGCGACCTGATCGGCGGCCGGCTTCACCTGGTCGATCCGGACCGTGGTGCCGCTGCCGGTCTCCGGCGTCAGGTAGCTCGGCTGGCCCCATTTCAGCGTCTCTTCCAGCGTGCCGACGCCCTTGGTTACCTTCGCGGTATCGAAGATCAGGCGCCGCAGCGCCAGCAGCTTGGCTTTGACGCGGGCAGGGTACGCGTCGAACAGCGCGTCTACGGGGGCGGGATTGCCCTGGCGCGGCTTCCTCGTCACACTGGTGCTCGATTGTTTCATCGGTCCGGTCATGGCTGTTTGGCGAGCTTGCAGAGAAACTAGTCTACCCGTCCATCGTGTGAAAGCCCATGGTTGAACCTTCACCGTCACTGCCTCGTCTCATGGGCAGGGTACATGCGAGAGTGGGATGAGCCCAATGAGCGTTGCCAGCACCGTTCCACCCGCCGCTGTGGTCGCGCCGCTCTATGCGCGATTTTCCCGTCGCTTTCGCGGCATCTTCATCGACTGGATCGTCACGCTGGTGACAATCGCTGGGGCGTTGCTGGTGGCGTCCACGGTAGCGATCGATTCCGTTTCGCGTGCGCTCGGGATCGCCGTGATCGCAGCCCTGGCGCTGTACGAGCCGGTCCTGGTGTCATTCACCGGCGGCACCGTTGGGCATCATCTCACCAATCTGCGCGTGGTCGACGACGCGACCGGCGGCAATGTCGGCTTCCTGACGGCGTGCGCGCGGCTCCTGATCAAGGGCCTCCTCGGCTGGTACTCGTTCGTCATCATCGCCGCGACCCGCCGCAACCAGGCGATCCACGATCTGGTGACGCGGTCGACGGTGCAGATCCGTGATCCCGCGAAGGCGCGACCGGGCCAGTTTGTCACCGAGCGCGTTGAGGAGACGCGCGCGTCTTTGATGCCGGCGCGCTGGCAGCGCATATTGGCGATTCTGCTGTATCTGGTGCTGATCTTCGTTCTCGTCACCGTACTCGCCGTGATTGCCGACCTGCTGCTGGGAGGCTGTGCGGTCAACGCTTGTGCGTCCGCGCAAAAGATCATCGACCTGGTCCTCAACGTCGTGCTGCTGGTGGGAATGGCCGGGATTATCGCGTTGGGCTGGAAGGGCAAGCTGCCCGGCGTGCGGGTCAGTCGCGCCTCACGATGACAGCGCCTTGAACGTCAAATAGAGCGCCATCCGCGAGACCACCGCGCCCCGCGGCTCAAGCGGCGTTGCGCAGTCCCGCCAAGAACGTATCGACGCTGTGCGACAGCGCGGAGGCGTGATCGCCGAGCTGGCCTGATGTATCCAGCACATTGCCGGTGAGGGCGCGGGACTGGCCGGCGGCTTCGCTCGCGCCCGCGATATTGGCGGAGACCTCGACGGTTCCGGAGGAGGCCTGCTGCACGCTGCGGGCGATCTCCCGTGTCGCCGAGTCCTGCTGCTCGACGGCGGCCGCGATCGCGGTGGCGATGCCGGAGATCTCGCGGATGGTGCCGCTGATGTCGCCGATCGCGCTGACGCAATTGCCGGTGGCGGACTGGATCGCGCCGACCTGGCCGGCGATCTCGTCGGTCGCCTTCGCGGTCTGGCTCGCCAGGTCCTTCACCTCGGCGGCGACCACGGCGAAGCCGCGGCCGGCCTCGCCGGCGCGTGCGGCCTCGATGGTGGCGTTGAGCGCCAGGAGATTGGTCTGGCTCGCGATCGCGCTGATCAGGCGCAGCACGTCGCCGATCTTCTCCGCTGACGCGGCGAGGCTCGTCACCATCTCGGTGGTCTCCGCAGCCTTGGCGACCGCGCTGTCGGCGACGCGGCTGGAATGCGTGACCTGGCGGCCGATCTCGGTGATCGACGACGCCAGCTCCTCGGTCGCCGCGGCGACCGCGTTGACGCTGGCCGACGCCTCCTCGGATGCGGCGGCGGCCGCGGAAGTCCGTTCCGAGGTGCCGTTGACGCTGGTGGTGATCTCGCCTGCGACGCGCTGCATTGCGCTCGACGAACGTGCGACGGCGGCGACCATGCCCTTGACGTCGGATTCGAAGCGGTCGGCCATCTGCCGCTGCAGCGCCTGCTTGTCGGCCGCGGCCTTCACCTTGTCGGCCTCCTGCGCGTCGCGCAGCGAAGAGGTTTCGATCATGCTGCGGCGGAACACGTCGACCGCCTTCGCCATCGTACCGAGCTCGTCGCGGCGTTCGCTGCCGGGGATCGTGACGCTGGTGTCGCCGCTGGACAGCCGGTTCATGACGGCGGTGATCGCGGTGAGCGGCCGTGACAGGCCGCGCCCGAGCAGGAATGCGAGCAGCACGGCACCGGCCAGGATCGCGACCGTGCCGAGGATCAGATTGCGCTGCGCACTCGCCGCAGCGGCTTCATAGTCACTGGTGTCCTTGACGATCTCGAGCACCGCGACCGGCTCGCCGGCATAGTTCTTGATCTGGCCGAGATAGAGCTCGACCGCATGGCCGTTGAGAACCGCGTCGCGGAGCACGGCGGCACCGCTCATCACGTTCTTGAGCTCGTCCTGGGTCGCGACCACGGTGTCGCCGAAGGTCGAAGACAGCCGCTTGAAGCTCTTGCCGTCGAATGAATGCACGGCGAGGTCGATGCCGAAGCGCTTCTTGGCGCGGTCGACGAATTCCTTGCCGAAGGCGACGCCGATGTCGACATTGCCCAGCGTCTTGCCGTCATGCATGACCGGGGTCATGCCGAAGATCGAAAGCGCTTCACGGCCGGGCTCGACGCCGACGATCGGCTTGCCGGCCTTGATCGATTCCACCACCGTCGTCCGCCGCGTCGAGGCGTCGTCGCCGAACAGCTTCGGCGCGTGGACCCGGTAGAAGCTGGTCGCCGGCGCCTGCCAGAACGAGATCAGCGGGATGCCTTGCGCCTTGATCGCGGCCCAGGGGGCGCCGAGCAGCTTGCCGAGGCCGTCGCGATCGCCCTTGGCGATGGCCTCCTCGACCGGCGGCAAGGCGGCGATCACTGCCGAGACCGCCAGCGCGGCGCGACCCTCATATTCGATCGCCGCAATCACGCTGTCATATTGCAGCTTGAGCTGCTGATCGAGCGCGAGCCGGGTCAGTGCGCGCTGCTGGCTGATGGAGAACCCGCCGAGGATCGCGCAGGCGACCGCAACAGTCAGTGAAATCGCCAGGATCAGGCGGACGGCGATCGATCGAAGCGTGAACATAGTACCAGCGGAACTCCAGGCATTAGCGCCGTGAGCAAACTCTCAGAAAAAGCTTAACAACCAGATGTTGCGCCGCCGAAATTCGTGCCGTGACCGGTGCCGCCGGTGCCTACTTTCGTACCATGCGGCGCGACGATCGGGTTGAATCAGTCGGACCGCAGACTCGCTTCGCCTCTCCCGCTTGCGGGATCGAGACGAGCGAAGCTCGCTCTCGCGCCGACGCCCGTCGAGCAACGCTAATCGCGGGGGGAGTTGAATTTGAGAGCGTCCTTAATTTGCATTCGGAAGGGGGACCAAGTCCAACTCGCGGCAGATGCCCTTCCAACCGCATTTAGGGCACTCGACGGCTGCGACCTCATCAAATCCGAATTCGTCCTGATACTTGACCTCCGCGTTGCGACATTTCGGACAGCAAGGAAAAGCTGAGCCAAGTCGCTGCACGATTCTTTCCCAAGCCATCGGATGGTTCTCTTCGCGTCTTGGTTGAGGTCGCCTCAGTTGGTGGCCTCTTTCACCCGAATGTCAACCATTGGGCCAAACCGACATGCGGTGGTCACCCGGCGATGAGAGGCAAAAGCCGACTTGGCGGATGTATGAGTACGCGTTCCATTTCCACCTGACTTCATCGCGCCTCAGCGCGCAGTCGGCGGCGCGGACAGATTGCCCGACAGGATCGCCTTGCCGGCATCCTCATACTGTGTGTCGCGGGCCTGGATCTGCTGGGCGATCGCGTGCATGTCACGAAACCGTCGCTCGAATGGGTTCTTGGCGAACACCGCGGTCGCGCCGGACATGTGATAGGCGATGTCGACCACCGAGGCCGACTGGTGGATGGTCCAGGTCGAGGCGATGCGGATCGCGATGCGATGCGCCTCGGTGATCGGATCGCCGCGGGCGAGGTCGCTCCAGACGTCGCGGGCCGTCGCGTAGAGATAGGCGCGCGCGGCGCGCAGGCTTGCCTCGGTGCGGCCGATCTGGCCCTGCACGGCATTGTTGTCGCGCATCGCTTTCAGGCCTTGCGGGGTCTTGCCGCGGGCAAGCTCGGTCGCCGCATCGAGCATGGCGCGCGCGACGCCGAGCGCGGTCGCGGCAAAGCCCATGCTGAACACCATGTTGGTGGAGAGCTTGTAGAGCGGTCCCGGCTCGCGGCACGCACTGGGGTCATCGCGCAGCGCGGCGAATTTGTCCGGGATGAAGAGGTTGTCGACCGAATAGGAATCGGTGCCGGTGCCTTTCAGGCCGATCACGTCCCAGACGTCGTACATTGTCGCTTGCGACACCGGGAACAGGATGGTGCGGATCTCCGGCGAGCCGTCGGCCTTCTTACGCGGCGAGCCATCGGCCTCGGCTATTCGGACATGGGCGCCGAGCCAGCTCGCCTGCCGCGAGCCCGAGGCGAAGTCCCAGCGCGCATTGGCGCGGTAGCCGCCGGGCTCGGCGCGGACCTCATGGGCGATCGCGCCCCAGGCCAGAATCCCGGGCGCGGTGTTGAAGATCTCGTCGGCCGCGTCAGGCTCCAGATAGGCCGCGGTCATGGCGCAGACGCTGCACTGGCCGAGGCACCACGCGGTCGACGCGTCGGCCTTGGCGATCTCCTCCTGCATCTGCATGAAGGCGTCCAGCGTCGCCTCGGCGCCGCCGAAACGCTTCGGCAGCAGCGCACGATAGAGCCCGTTCTCGACCAGGGCTGATGTGACGGAAGGCGTCAGCCGCCGCGTCCGTTCGATCTCATCGGCTTCAGCAATGATCAGCGGCGCCAGCGCGCGCGCCCGCTCGACAAGGTCAACTCCCTGCGGCTTGTTCATGCGTGTCCTCGGCCCGTTCTGACATTCTTGTTGGGGGCGCGCGATGGTGACCCATCCGGCAGGCGAGGGCAAGGCGGGACGGCGCCGGCGCGGGTCAGCTATCCATCACTGACGCGCGAGCGTGACGAATCCATCCGTGCTCAGGCGGCGGCACGGCCGAGATCGAGCGAGGGCTGGCGCCTGGTCGAGAAGCTCAGCGCCACCGCAACCGCAGCGAGGCCGATCGCGAAGGAACCGGCGTGCAGCCACGTGTAGCCATGGAAGGTGTCGAACACATAACCGCCGGCCCACGGCCCCAGCGCCATGCCGAGGCTCGCGAAGGCCGACACCGCGCCGAACACCGTGCCCATGATGCGCGCGCCGAAGAACTCGCGCACCAGCACGGCATAGAGCGGCATCACGCCGCCATAGGCGAGCCCGAACACGACGGACAGCGCGTAGAACAGGCCGAGCTGCGCCACCGCAAGATACGTCGCGATCGACAGCGCCTGCACCAGCAGGCCGCCGACCAGCACCGGCTTGGCGCCGAGCCGGTCTGCAAGCACGCCGAGCAGCAGACGGCCGCCGAGCCCGGAGAAGCCGGCGAGGCTGTAGACGGTCACCGCGGTGAGCGGTGCGATGCCGCAGACCATGGCGTAGGACACCATGTGGAAGATCGGCCCGGAATGCGCCGCGCAGCAGGCGAAATGCGCCAGCGCCAGCGTGATGAATTGCGGCGTGCGCAGCGCCTGCGCCACGGTCCATTCGGTTTGCGGCGCGTTCGCAGCCGTCGGCATCGCAACGTTCGATCCCTGCGGCGCCGGACGCACCAGGAACGATGCGGGGATCAGCAGCGCCCATGCGGCGATGCCGATCACGAGCATCGCGAAGCGCCAGTCATAGGCCGTGATCAGCCAGCTTGCGGATGGCGCGACCGTCAGCGGCGAGACGCCCATGCCGGCCGACACCAGCGCGACGGCGAGGCTGCGATGCTTGTCGATCCAGGCGCTCGCGAGCGCCATCATCGGCGCATAGAAGCTGCCGGCGGCGATCCCGATCAGTACGCCGAAGCACAGCTGGAATTGCCACAGGCTCTGCGCCTGGCTTGCCGTCACGAGGCCAAGCCCGAGCAGCAGGCTGCCCGCCAGCACCACGATGCGGGTGCCGAAGCGATCGGACAGCGCGCCCCAGGCGAACGCCGCAAAACCCATGCAGAGGAAATCCAGCGTCGCTGCGGCCGATACGCCGGCGCGCGACCAGCCCATCGCATCCGAGATCGGCTGCAGGAACACCGCGAGCGACAGCATGGTGCCGAAACCGACGCAGGTCATCAGCGCGCCCGCGCCGACGACGACCCAGCCATAATCGAAGCGAGTGGCTTTGCTCATGCGTTTCCCCGGCGCTGTTGTGTTTTGTGGTGCGCGCGGGGAGGATGGTGGCCTATCCGGGGTCCAGGGGCAATATGACGGGCAACATGCCTCTCATTCCGGGATCAGCGGATTGTGAGTTGCGCGCGCAAGATGTCGCAGCGACGCGCGGCTAAAGCGCGATGAGATTGGGTTAAATCGCCATCGCGCTTTAGCTTGTTGTTTAAGCATGATCTTTCCGGAAAACCGCGTCGCACTTTTCCGGATCATGCTCTACCCGCACTGCCAGGCGCGCCCGATCGGCGTCCAGACCCAGCACGGGCCATAGCTGCCGCCATTGTAGCGTCCTCCGCCATGGAATCCGGGGCGGCCGAAGTAGTGCCAGTCCCCGCCATACCAATATTCCGGCGAAAAGTCCGGGTAGCCACGGGCGGCGCCGCGCGGGCCGAGCACCGGAATGGTCTGGTTGGGCGGCTGCCGGTAGCCGGGCAGGAAGCCATAGCCATGCCAGCGGGTGCTGCCGTGCCGCTTTTTCGAGGAAGCGGCCGAGCTCAGATCCGGCTGCAGCAATGCGAGGATGACGATCAGGAGGAACAGGATGCGCAACATGATCGGAGTCTAGTCGGCCCGCTGTGCGAAGGCGATTCAAATCATGGTGCGTTTTGTTGCTGGGACAAGGATGGACATCATGCGCGCCTGCGTCAGCGCGTCGCCATCCACTTCCAGCTGCTTTGCATGGGGTTGTTTTCGAGATTTTCGCTGACAGCCGGACTGGCGCGATGATTGCAGGCCGGCGACAGTCGGTGACGGCGCCTCAGCTATCCACCTTGAGTGCTGCGATGAAGGCTTCCTGCGGAATGTCGACCTTGCCGAACTGCCGCATCTTCTTCTTGCCTTCCTTCTGCTTCTCCAGAAGCTTGCGCTTGCGCGTGATGTCGCCGCCGTAGCACTTCGCGGTGACGTCCTTGCGCAGCGCGCGCACGGTCTCGCGCGCGATCACCTTGCCGCCGATCGCCGCCTGGATCGGGATCTGGAACATGTGCGGCGGGATCAGCTCCTTCATCTTCTCGACCATGGCGCGGCCGCGGCCCTCGGCGCGGGTCCGGTGGACCAGCATCGACAGCGCGTCGACCGGCTCGGCGTTGACCAGGATCTGCATCTTCACGAGATCCGCCGGCTTGTAGTCGGTCAGATGATAGTCGAACGAGGCGTAGCCTTTGGAGACCGACTTCAGGCGATCGTAGAAATCGAACACAACCTCGTTGAGCGGCAGATCGTATTTCACCATCGCGCGGGAGCCGACATAGGTTAGCTCCTTCTGCGCGCCGCGGCGGTCCTGGCACAGCTTCAAGACGCTGCCGAGATATTCGTCGGGGGTGAGGATGGTCGCCTCGATCCACGGCTCCTCGATCTCGGCGATCTTGACCACGTCTGGCATGTCGACCGGGTTGTGGATCTCGAGCTCGGTGCCGTCGGTCAGTTTCATCTTGTAGATCACGCTCGGCGCGGTCGCGATCAGATTGAGATCGAACTCGCGCGACAGCCGCTCCTGGATGATCTCCAGATGCAGCAGCCCGAGGAAGCCGCAGCGGAAGCCGAAGCCGAGCGCGGCCGAGGTTTCCATCTCGTACGAGAAGCTGGCATCGTTGAGCCTGAGCTTGCCCATCGCGGCGCGCAGCGTTTCGAAATCGTTGGCGTCGACCGGGAACAGGCCGCAGAACACGACCGGGATCGCCGGCTTGAAGCCGGGCAACATCTCGCTGATCGGCTTCCTGTCGTCGGTGATGGTGTCGCCGACGCGGGTGTCGGCGACTTCCTTGATCGCCGCGGTGATGAAGCCGATCTCGCCGGGGCCGAGCTCCTCGACCTGCTGCATCTTCGGCGTGAAGAAGCCGACGCGCTCGATGTCGTAGGCGGCGCCGGTGCCCATCATGCGGATGCGCTGGCCCTTCTTCATCACGCCGTCGACGACGCGGATCAGGACGACCACGCCGAGATAGACGTCGTACCAGCTGTCGACCAGCAGCGCCTTGAGGGTCGCGTCGCGGTCGCCCTTCGGCGGCGGCAGGCGGGTGACGATCGCCTCCAGCACGTCGGGCACGCCGATGCCGGTCTTGGCCGAGATCATCACGGCGTCCGACGCGTCGATGCCGATCACGTCCTCGATCTGCTGCTTGACCTTCTCGGGCTCGGCCGCGGGCAGGTCGACCTTGTTCAGGACCGGCACGATCTCGTGATTGTTGTCGAGCGCCTGGTAGACGTTGGCGAGTGTCTGCGCCTCGACGCCCTGGCTGGCGTCGACCACGAGCAGGGAACCCTCGCAGGCCGCCAGCGACCGCGAGACCTCGTAGGCGAAGTCGACATGGCCGGGCGTGTCCATCAAATTGAAGATATAGTCCTTGCCGTCCTTGGCGCGGTAGTTGAGGCGCACGGTCTGCGCCTTGATCGTGATGCCGCGCTCGCGCTCGATATCCATCGAATCGAGCACCTGCTCCTTGCCCGCCATTTCACGATCCGACAGGCCGCCCGTCATCTGGATCAGGCGGTCGGCGAGGGTCGATTTGCCATGGTCGATATGGGCGACGATGGAGAAGTTGCGGATGTTGGAAATCGGGGCAGTTGTCATGGGGCGCGGGATAGCATCCGCACCCCCGCGCGGGCAACCATATTGCGGTATTTTGCAGGGGTGTGACGGCGAATCACGGGGGTGTTTCCCGTGGGGTTGCAATGATCGATTTCCGGGCATGTTTCTGCTAGGTCTGGCGGCCCGAAATTCGTGGATTTGACGATGCGCTGGACCCTTCTCGCCGCCGGATTGCTCGCCATGTTGTTCGCGGCTCCCGCGGCCGCCGACAAGCGCGTGGCGCTGGTCGTCGGCAATTCGACCTATCAGAACGTGTCGCGGCTGCAGAACCCGAAGAACGATGCGCAGCTGGTGGCCGAGACGCTGCAGCGGCTGGGCTTTGCGCTGGTCGGCGGGCAGGCCCAGGTCGATCTCGATAAGGCCGGCTTCGATGCCGCGATCCAGCGCTTCGGCAGCCAGCTGATGGGTGCCGACGTCGCGCTGTTCTATTACGCCGGCCACGGCATCCAGGTGCGCGGCACGAATTATCTGGTGCCGGTGTCGGCGAACCCCACGCGCGAGGCCGATGTCGATTTCCAGATGGTCGATGTCGGCCTGGTGCTGCGGCAGATGGAGGGCGCGGGCACGCGGCTCAACATCGTCATCCTCGACGCCTGCCGGAACAATCCGTTCGGCGGGCGAGGCTTGCGCGCCGCCGACGGTGGCCTCGCCCAGATCCGCGCGCCGGAGGGCACGCTGCTGTCGTATGCGACCCAGCCGGGCAACGTCGCACTCGACGGCGACGACGGCCACAGCCCGTACACGCGCGCGCTCGTCGACACCGTGCAGAAGCCCGGGCTCGACGTGCTGCAGGCGTTCAATCAGGTCGGTCTCGTCGTCAAGCGCGCCACCGGCAACGCGCAGCAGCCCTGGGTCTCGACTTCGCCGATCGACGGCTCGTTCTATTTCGCCGGCAACGCGCCGGCGCAGGTCGCGACCGCCGATCCGCCGGCAACGGTGATCCCGCCGCAGCAGAGCCTGCCGCCGCCAAGCGCGTCGCCGCCGTCGCCGCAAGCAGCGCGCACGCAGTCGGATTTCATCATCCAGGATTCCGACAGCCGCCTGCTGACGGAGAGCGATCTGAAGGCACTCAGCAAGGACGATCTGCGGATCGCGCGCAACGAAATCTTCGCGCGGCGCGGGCGTTACTTCAACGCGCCGGACCTGACCGCGCGCTTCAGCAGGTTCGCCTGGTACGTGCCCCGCTCATGGGATCCGCCACTCAATGCGATCGAGAGCGCCAATGTCGCGCTGATCGATCGCTTCGAATCCGGCGGCGCAGCACCGAGCGGTTTCATCTTCCCGGATTCCGACCGGCGCCTGCTGACATCAGCCGATCTGCGGCGGCTGTCGCGGGACGAGTTGCGGATCGCGCGCAACGAGATCTTCGCCCGCAGGGGCCGCTATTTCGATTCCGCCGATCTCAAGGCGTATTTTTCGCGCTTTCCCTGGTATGCGCCGAACAGCTGGAATCCGAAGCTGAACGCGGTCGAGGAGGCCAATGTGGCGCTGATCGATCAGCTCGGGAAGCGCTGAATGGCCGCGCGCGGGACGGCCTGCATCGTTGCCTTGCTGGCGCTGCTGCCGCCGCTGGCGCATGCTCAGAGCAAAGGCGAACTGCTCGACCGCCTGGTGCATGCCTATCCCGATGCGCTCACCACCCATGACGACACCACCATCACCTGGCGCGACGGCACGGTGATGCCGGTCGACGACGGCATCTCCGACAAGCCGTTCGACCAGATGCTGCGCAATGCATCGATCCTCGACCAGATGCGGCAGCCCTATCCGGCCGGGCCGTCGGCACCGCCGGCGATAAATGCCGATCCCGGCCGCTTCCGCAACGAGGCCTTCTTCAAGAAGATGTATGGCGACTGCAATACCGCCGAGGTCAGGCGGAACCTGGTGACGATCACTTGGCTGCCGAAATCCTGGGGCAAGCCGGTTCAGGTCACGCGGGTCAACGGCGTCGCCGAGCGGTTGAAGCAGGTCTCGGCCGAGATCGACGCGCTCGATCCGGCGCTGCGCGCCGCGGCGTTTCCGATCGCGGGTGTGCTATCTTGTCGCGCCGTCGCCGATACCGGACGGATGAGCATGCATGGCTACGCGGCCGCGATCGACCTCAACCTGAAAGTCTCGGACTACTGGCTGTGGGCGGGCAAGGCGGAAGGCAAGGGTAAAACCATCCCCTACAAGAACCGGATGCCGCAAGAGATCGTCGACATCTTCGAGCGTCACGGCTTCATCTGGGGCGGCAAGTGGTATCACTACGATACCATGCATTTCGAGTACCGACCCGAGCTGCTCGGAAAGTGAACAGGCCCGCTTGAGGCATTCTCACGCCAAGCTGATTTCACTGGCCACAAAAACGCGCTAAAGCGCGCCGAAGTGCTGGTGAGCAATCACTCATCGCACGTCCGTTTCCATTCGGTATGATCCCTCCGGAAAGCCGCGCTCCACTCTTCCGGGTCATGCCTCAGGCACAGGCCATGTCGACCGCTTCCATTCTTCCTGCCACCCGGCGCTCCACCCGCAGGCTGACGATCCGGCGGATCGCCGCCTGGATTGCCTCGCGCGCCATCGATCCGCGGACCAGCCTGTGGTTCGTGATCGGCTTCGCACTGGTCCACGCGGTGCTGTGGACCTTGATCCTGGTCAAGCTCAAGGCCGCGCAGGATGTCCATATGGACGTCGCGGAGGCGTATGCTTGGGGCCAGCGCTTCCTGCTCGGCTATGGCAAGCATCCGCCGCTGTCGGGCTGGATCGCGGGGGTCTGGTTCAGGATCTTCCCGGTCACCAACTGGTCGACTTATGCGCTTGCGATGGCGACCGTCAGCTTCGCGCTTGTCGTGTGCTGGCTGATCGCGCTGCGCGTCGTCGATCGCCGCCGTGCGTTCTTCATGGTGGTGATGCTCGCGCTCTACCCGATCTTCAATTTCAAGGGCTTCAAATACAACGCCGACCTCGCGCAGCTGGTGCCGTTGCCGCTGCTGGTGCTGGCCTATCTGAACGCGTTCGAGAAGCGCGGCTTCAAATCGGGTCTCTGGCTCGGCTTTGCCGGCATGCTGGCGCTGATGACCAAGTACTGGGTGGTGACGATGATCGGCGCCATCGGGCTTGCTGCGCTGATCCATCCGCAGCGCACCCAGTTCCTGCGTTCGCCGGCGCCATGGGTTGCGATCGGCACGATGATCGTGGCGATGATTCCGCATCTGGTGTGGCTGGAGGAGGTGAACTTCGTGCCGTTCACCTATGCCGGCGACGTCTACGCGCTGTCGAGCCGCGAGCTCAACGTCCAGCTCGTGATCGGCTACATCCTGCACAATCTCGGGCTGCTCGCGATTCCTGTCGTGCTGGGCCTGATCGCGCTGCTGCTGGGGTCGGTGCCGTGGCGGCCGTCGGACGTGCTGTCGCGGATCTGGTCGCGCGGACCCAATCCGGCCGTCAACCTTCCGCAGGCGCTCAACGTCTGGATCATCCAGGCGATCGTCGCGATCGGACCGCCGCTCGGCGCGTTGGCCTTCACCGTCTATATCAAGACCGATTGGGGCATCCCGCTGTTCTTCCTGGTGCCGCTTGCATTGGTTGCGATCCCCTCGCTTCGTTTCCCGCGCATGGCGCTGTTCTCGATCACGGCGGTCTGGCTGGTGGCCACGATCGCAACGCTGATCGCCGCGCCCAGCATCGCCACGCGGGAGATCGCGTCCAACCGTACCGGCGGCTCGACCTACGCCGCGCGCTCCGAGCTCGCACGTGAGCTCACCCAGACCTGGCAGGACAGATTCCATTCGCGCTGGGCGGTGGTCGTCGCGCGCTCCGACATCGGCGAGCCGATGACGTTCTACAGTCCGGATCATCCGGCCTCGCTGGTGCCGGGCGAAGCCTGGACGTCGGGGCTGACGTCGCTCGACGAAGCCAAGCGTCTTGGCTTCATCGGCGTCTGCGACACCACCGATCCGGTGTTCCTGCAGCCATGCGAGGCTTGGATGGCGGAGCACGCCAAGAATGCCGAGCCGGTGGTGATGACCACCATGCGCTTCTTCAACGGCCATCCCGGCCCGTCGACGATGTGGAAGGTCTATCTGGTGCCGCCGGCGAAGTAGTGCCGCTCAGAGGGCTGTAAATCCTCTCAACCTCGTCATTGCGAGGAGCGATAGCGACGAAGCAATCCATTTCTGTACTTGCTGCGCGATGGATTGCTTCGCTTCGCTCGCAATGACGAGGATAGACCCGTCATCCCCGCGCAAAGGCTTCGCCTTTGTCGCTGGAGGTGCGAGCGAAGCGAGCCTCAAAGGATGCACGGCCACCAGCCGGGCCGTCGACCCTTCGAGACGCCGCTTCGCGGCTCCTCAGGGTGACGGTGATGGACGGGCGAGCCCGTCGCTACGTGCCTTCCTCGTTGAACTTGCTGGCGACGAGTTCGGCGATGGCGTCGAGTGCTTGTTGCGCCTCGTCGCCTTTCGCTGACACCACCACGGTGGTGCCGGGCCCCGCGGCCAGCATCATCAGGCCCATGATCGAGGTGCCGCCGACGGTCTCGCCGCCGCGCGTGACCCAGACCTCGGCGTTGAAGCGCTCGACCAGCTGGACGAATTTCGCCGACGCCCGCGCGTGTAGGCCGCGCTTGTTCACGATCAGCAGCTCACGCGAAATGGCGCCCGCAGGCACGCCCGGGCCGACATGGTTTGCGCCCGGGGCCTCGTCGCTCATTTGCCTGCGAGAACGCGGCTGGCGATGGTGACGTATTTGCGGCCGGCTTCCTGCGCCATCGCGATCGCGTCGGGCAGCGAACGCTCCTCGCGAACCTTGGCAAGCTTGACCAGCATGGGAAGATTGATGCCCGCGAGCACTTCCACCTTCGGGCGGCTCATGCAGGAGATCGCGAGATTCGACGGCGTGCCGCCGAACATGTCGGTGAGGATCGCAACGCCGTCGCCGCTATCGACGCGGTTCACCGCTTCGATGATGTCGCTTCGACAGAGATCGGAATCGTCCTCGGCCCCGATCGTAATTGCTTCAATTTGTTTCTGCGGACCCATAACGTGTTCGAGCGCCGCTCTGAACTCGTCGGCAAGGCGCCCATGGGTCACCAGCACTAGACCAATCATCGGAAACTCCTCGCGGGCGCCCTTTGGTGCACCGCACGAACGCGCCACTTTGACCATCCAGAGGCCCTGCGCAAGAGGGCATCTTGG
Source organism: Bradyrhizobium sp. CER78 (assembly GCF_029846235.1). Lineage (GTDB taxonomy): Bacteria > Pseudomonadota > Alphaproteobacteria > Rhizobiales > Xanthobacteraceae > Bradyrhizobium. The sequence goes on along the minus strand of NZ_JARVWP010000018.1, from coordinate 46,065 downwards.
CTAGTCTCCCGGTTCCTGGCGGTAGAGAGGGGAGGCTGCGCCGGCAAAATCCGACGCGATAGTGGATGTGATATGGTTACCAATTCCCTTCCCACAATTGGCCGCAAGATTACGGGACCATGAACTTTCAGGTTGTCGTCAGCGCGGCGACAACCAGCGGCAGGGGTTGAAAGCCGGCCGGCACGGGAATTCGCGGTATTGAAACACCATTTAGGCTGATCTTGAGCGCTTCGGGCGACGGCAGCCGCTCGGCATCGTCGGCGGCAAGGTCGACGACCAAGCCGACCACGGCCTCGTCCGCGAACGGGCAATGGCGGATTCCGAGGCCCCGGATCTCGATCAGACCGGCCAATTGCCGGGCCGGGCGAACCCACAATTGTTCGCCGGCTGTGTCGAGATGGACACGGTCATCCCCCACCAAAATGGCCGGCGGGAGCGCTCCGGTGCGCCCGGCGAGAATCAGTTCGAAGGCGAGGCGCGACTTGCCGGCGCCCGACGGGCCGCGGATCAGCACCGCACGCTCGCCGACCAGAACGGCGGATGCGTGCACGCTTGAATTGTCGCTCATAGTGTCGGCAGCCTGACCACGAAACGAGCGCCGGCCACGGTGGGATTGCCGTCTTCGTCCGCAGGGCCCGGCCGGTTCTCGGCCCAGATGCGTCCGCCATGCGCTTCGATGATCTGCTTGGAGATCGAGAGCCCAAGGCCGGAGTTCTGGCCGAAGCCCTGGTGCGGCCGATCGGTGTAGAAGCGCTCGAAGATCCGCTCCAGCGCGTCCTCGCCGATGCCGGGCCCGTCGTCGTCGACCACGATCTCGACCTCGCCGCGGGTGCGGCGGCAGACGATGCGCACCTTGTCGCCCGGCTTGGAGAACGATTGCGCGTTCGACAGCAGGTTCGAGATCACCTGGCCGAGCCGGGAATCATGGCCGGGCACCGAGAGCGTATCGGTCGGTCCGCGGCCCTCGAAGCGGGCTTCGACGGCGACGTCGTGGCCAAGCCGCGTCTCGTTGGCGACGCCGGTCAAGGTGGTCAGCAGCCGGCGCAGATCGACCGGCGCCATGTCCTGGCGCTGCATTTCGGCGTCGAGCCGGCTGGCGTCCGAGATGTCGGAGATCAGGCGGTCGAGCCGCTTGACGTCATGCTCGATCACGGCGAGCAGCCGCGCGCGGCTGTTCTCGTTGCGCGCCAAGGGCAGCGTCTCGACCGCCGAGCGCAGCGAGGTCAGCGGGTTCTTCAGCTCATGGGCGACGTCGGCGGCGAACATCTCGATCGCCTCGATGCGGCTGTAGAGCGCATTGGTCATGTCGCGCAGCGCGCCCGAGAGATGCCCGATCTCGTCGCGGCGTCCGGTGAAGTCGGGAATCTCGACGCGGGTCTGGATGCGGTGACGGACGCGCTCGGCGCTTTCGGCGAGCCGCCGCACCGGGCCTGCGATCGTGCTTGCGAGCAGCAGCGACAGCATGATCATGACGGCGGACGCGACCCCGCCGATCTTGAGGATGGCGAGGCGTTCGGACATCACCAGCTGGTCGATGTCGTCGCCCTGCGTGGTCAGCATCAATGCACCGCGCACGGCGCGGAAATGCTGCACCGGAACGGCAACCGACACGATGATCGCGCCACGGTCGGTGACGCGTACCGCGCTGCCCTTCATGCCCTCGAGCGATTGCGCGACTTCGGAATAACCCTTGCCGCCTTCGGGGCCGAGCTCGCGGTAGATCGGCAGGTCGCCGCGGTTGAGCCAGGTCTTGATCGTGGCCTTGGTCTTCTCATACAGCGACGGCTTCTCGGACGGCGGCGGCAGCTCCATGCGCAGCACGTCGCCGCGCGCGAACAGATTGCGGCTGTCGAGGATCAGCCCGCCGTCGCGGTCGAAGATGCGGGCCCGCGTCTTGGTCGGCGCGATCAAACGGCGTAGGGTCGGCGCGACGCGCTCGGGATTGATCGGGAAGTCTGCCGATTCATCCGGCTGGCCGAAACTCTCGCCGGGCTTGAGGTCGAGCAGCCGGTCCGGATCGATGGTGACGGTGTTGCCTTCGACGGTCGCGGATGCCGCGATCGCCTCCGAGATGATCTCGGCATAGACCAGGAGGCTCTGGGTGCGCGCCTCGATCAGGCCGGCGCGAAATTGCGAGAGATAGAGGATGCTGGCGACGAGGGCGACGAGGCCGGCGAGGTTGAGCGAGACGATGCGGCGCGTCAAGCTCGAGAACGATAGCGCGAAGAAGAACTGACCGGCGCGGCGCGGCCAGCCGAGCGGCCGGCGCCAGCCCTTGTCCCGCGCCAGATCGTCGGCCACGGCCTCTTGATCGAGGAGCTGCGAGGCGTCCTCGGTATTCAGGCCCTGCTCGAGCTGCGTTCGATCAAGCACTGGCAAAGCTGCCGGTTGGTATGGATGTCGTCCCGCGAAGCAGATGGTTGCCCGAGCTTACCCCAGCCGTGCGCAGCCTGTCAGTTAACAAGCCGCCCGGGAGGCGCAGATCAGGCTTCCTTGAAGCGATAGCCGACGCCGTACAGCGTCTCGATCATCTCGAAGTCGTCGTCGACCACCTTGAACTTCTTGCGCAGCCGCTTGATGTGGCTGTCGATGGTGCGGTCGTCGACATAGACTTGGTCGTCATAGGCCGCGTCCATCAGCGCGTTGCGGCTCTTCACCACGCCGGGGCGGGTGGCGAGCGCCTGCAGGATCAGGAATTCGGTCACGGTCAGCGTCACCGGCTCGTTCTTCCAGGTGCAGGTGTGGCGCTCCGGATCCATCCGCAGCAGGCCGCGGTCGAGTGCGCGGGCGTCCGGCTCCTTCGGCGCGGCGGTCGGATCCTTCGGCTGGCCGCGGCGGAGCACGGCCTTGACGCGTTCGACCAGGAGGCGCTGCGAGAACGGCTTGCGGATGAAATCGTCGGCGCCCATTTTCAGGCCGAACAATTCGTCGATCTCTTCATCCTTGGAGGTGAGGAAGATCACCGGCAGGTCGGATTTCTGGCGCAGCCGGCGCAGCGTTTCCATGCCGTCCATGCGCGGCATCTTGATATCCAGGATCGCAAGATCGGGCGGCGACGTACGAAACCCATCCAGCGCCGACGCACCGTCCGTGTAGGTCATGATGCGATAGCCTTCGGCTTCAAGCGCGATCGAGACCGAAGTGAGAATGTTGCGGTCGTCGTCGACCAAGGCGATTGTGGGCATGAGCTGCTTTCACAATGAGAGTGGCTTAAACGGCGGGCACTCTGGCGTCGCGCCGTGGAATTGGGCTTCGAACGCGGTCAACGAGCAATGCAAGCTAGGCTGAAGTGTGACCGAGTTCCGCAAAAAACGCTCTGCGACCCACGCGTTGGACCCCCATATAGCACCCTGAGACCGTGAGAAAAGGCCCTTTTTTCAAAGGGAACCGCCCGATTCGCCCCAAAATGACCCGATAGGCCCATGCAACCGACCGCCGACTTCGATCCTGCCCACCTTGTCCGCTCGCTGCTGCGCCGCAGTCGCCAGGGCGCGCTCGCGACGCTGATGGCCGGGTCCGGCGATCCCTATTGCTCGCTGGTCAACCTCGCCAGCCACCCCGACGGCTCGCCGATCCTGCTGATTTCCCGGCTGGCGCTGCACACGAAGAACATCCTGGCCGACAGCCGTGTGTCGCTGATGCTGGACGAGCGCGCCGAGGGCGACCCGCTGGAAGGCGCCCGGATCATGCTGGCGGGGCGGGCGGAGGAGGTCGCCGATGCCGAGCGCGAGCTCGCGGAGCGGCGCTACCTTGCTGCCCATCCATCGGCGGAAGCCTTTGTGGAGTTTAAGGATTTTTCGTTCTTCGTGATCCGGCCGGGCGGCGCCCATCTGGTCGCGGGGTTCGGCCGCATCGTCGACCTCAAGCCGGCGCAGTTTCTGACCGATCTCGGCGGTGCCGATTCGCTGCTGGAGGCCGAGCCCGGCGCGGTGGCGCATATGAATGAGGACCACCGCGAGGCGATGAATCTCTACGCCACGCGGCTGCTCGGCGCGGACAGTGCCGACTGGCTCTGCACCGGCTGCGATCCCGACGGCATGGACATGCAGGCCGGCCGCGCCACGCTGCGGCTGGATTTCCCCGAGCGGGTCAGCAACGGCACCGAGCTGCGCAAAATGCTGGTCCGACTCGCCGGCGAGGCCCGCGCCAAAGGATAAGAGGGGATAGGGCAGCATTTGCTGCCCACACCGAAGGTGGCGCTGCGCCCGGCGAGGCATGGTGTCGCACGGCGCGGCTCCCTGCGCCTTCGCCGGGCCGAGTGCGGTGGTCTCTGATAGCGCGATCATTTCGCGCCGGCGCGTCGCGTCATCGCTGATGGGCTCGACGCGGATGCGAGACTCTCCGGTGCTGCTGCATCGGAAAATCAGTGGGATTGCGAGATCTAAGCCGCGACGACGCGCAGGCGTCAGGTGCTGGTTGCGTTACCATCGATCGTGACGGCCGGCGACTTGTTGCGCCATGTGCAAGGAGCGTTGCGGAACATTCGCCGATGCCGCGCATTGAAGTTATCCAGCTTCGACGACGGCATGTTGAGCTCAACCGAATGCTCAACGCCGAGCAGATGGTGCTATCCGCGTGCAACACGATCGTGGGCGACATGCTCGGCAGTGCAGCGCAGCGTCAACTCGCGGCAGTCCATTTCAACGACACATCCTCAGCGCGAAACGCATACCCGGCATTCCCCTTGTTTTATGCAACAATCAACGCATGCGCACGCCGATCGCTGGCACTCTTTGTGCATCGCAAGGCCTCGTTCGCAGCGGGAAAGACGACGAAACGTCGCCCGATCGCCGCGAAAACAATGCGAAAGCGAAAGCAAAGCGAAAGCGTTTCGCGCTGCGGTATTTGCGCCAGATGATGTGCCCGCGTTGGAATAAACCAAAAGCCGTTCGACTGGCTTGGCAAGCCCGGCGATCCCCACTATTAGGTCGCCGGACCGGGGCCGAGAGGCTATATTCTGATGACGGTCATCACCGCGACGGGGCGCGACTAGCGACATTCGCGCGAACAAGGATACGCGGGTTCGAGGAGGTTCTTCGTGCAAGAGACGGGCGTGCATAACGGTGCCTTCGGCGCCGACAAATTCGGCTTAAAAAATCTCAAGGGCGTGCATTGGAACTATGGTGCGCCGCAGCTCTACGAGCATTCGTTGCGCAATGGCGAAGCGGTGCTCTCGGCCGATGGCGCGCTCTGCGCGGATACTGGTGAGTTCACCGGCCGCAGCCCGAAGGACAAGTTCACGGTTCGCGACGGCCTGACCGACAAGAGCATGTGGTGGGCTGGCAACCAGTCGATCACCTCCGAGCAGTTCGCAACGCTGTATGCCGACTTCCTCAAGCATGCCGAAGGCATGACGCTGTTCGCGCAGGATCTCTATGGCGGCGCCGATCCGAAGCATCGCATCAAGACGCGCGTCTTCACCGAGCTCGCCTGGCACTCGCTGTTCATCCGCACGCTGCTCATTCGTCCCGAGACGTCGGAGCTCGCGGGCTTCGTGCCGGAACTGACGATCATCGATCTGCCGAGCTTTCGCGCCGATCCGAAACGTCACGGCGTGCGCTCGGAGAACGTCGTCGCGATCGATTTCGCCCGCAAGATCGTCCTGATCGGCGGGTCTTATTATGCCGGCGAAATGAAGAAGAGCGTGTTCACCACTCTGAACTTCTATCTGCCCGAGAAGGGCGTGATGCCGATGCACTGCTCGGCCAATGTCGGGCCCGACGGCGACACCGCGATCTTCTTCGGCCTGTCCGGCACCGGCAAGACCACGCTGTCGGCCGATCCCAAGCGCACGCTGATCGGCGACGACGAGCATGGCTGGAGCGAGGACGGCGTCTTCAATTTCGAAGGCGGCTGCTACGCCAAGTGCATCAAGCTCTCCGGCGAAGCCGAGCCGGAAATCTACGCTGCCAGCAAGCGCTTCGGCGCGGTGCTGGAGAACGTCGTGCTCGGTGAGCGCGACCGCGTGCCTGACTTCGACGACGGCTCGAAGACCGAGAACACCCGCTCGGCCTATCCGCTCGATTTCATTCCGAACGCCTCGCGCACCGGCTGCGCGCCGCAACCGAAGAACGTGGTGATGCTCGCCGCCGACGCGTTCGGCGTGATGCCGCCGATCGCCAAGCTGACGCCGGCGCAGGCGATGTATCACTTCCTGTCCGGCTACACCGCGAAGGTCGCGGGCACCGAGCGCGGTCTCGGCAACGAGCCGCAGCCCGAATTCTCGACCTGCTTCGGTTCGCCGTTCCTGCCGCGCGATCCGTCGGTCTACGGCAACATGCTGCGCGATCTAATCGCCAAGCACAATGTCGATTGCTGGCTGGTCAACACCGGCTGGACCGGCGGCAAGTACGGCACCGGCCGCCGCATGCCGATCAAGGTGACGCGCGCGCTGCTCACCGCGGCGCTGAACGGTAGCCTGCGCAACGCCGATTTCCGCACCGACAAGTATTTCGGCTTCGCGGTGCCGACCTCGCTGCCGGGTGTCGAGCCGCACATCCTCGATCCGATCAAGACCTGGGCCGACAAGGTCGAGTTCGACAAGACCGCGCGTGCGCTGGTCGGCATGTTCCAGAAGAACTTCGCCAAGTTCGAAGCGCAAGTCGACGCCGAAGTCCGCGCCGCCGCGCCGGAAGTGAAGCTCGCGGCGGAGTAATCCGCGCAAGCGAGACGCGATTGGAAAAGGCGGCCTTCGTGGCCGCCTTTTTGTTTAACCTCCATGTTGTACGACGCGCCGCGATATTTCCCCGTCATCCTGAGGAGCGCGTAGCGCGTCTCGAAGGATGGACGGCCCGGCTGGTGGCCGTCGACCCTTCGAGACGCCCGCTTTGCGGGCTCCTCAGGGTGACGGGGCAGGGGGCGGTGCGCGCTCCGATGTCCGCTACTCGCCCATCTCCGGCAACACCGCGTTGCTCGGCGTCTGCCTGTCCGTGATCTGCAGGCCGAACAGGCTGCCGATCAACTCCACCGCGACGCGGGCGGTGCGGCCGCGCTCGTCGAGGAACGGATTGAGCTCGACGATATCGAGCGAGCGCACCAGCCCGGAATCGTGCAGCAGCTCCATGATCAGATGGGCCTCACGATAGGTCGCGCCGCCCGGCACCGTGGTGCCGACGCCGGGAGCCACCGCCGGATCGAGGAAGTCGACGTCGAACGAGACATGCAGCACGCCGTTCTTCGCCCTGACCCGGTCGATGACGCGGCGGGTCAGCACGGCGACGCCGAACTCGTCGATCTGGCGCATGTCGGCGATGGAGACGTTGCGCTGCCGCAGCAGCTTGCGCTCCAGCGGATCGACCGAGCGCGTGCCGATCAGGTCGAGCTGATCCGGCGGGATCGTGGCGCGCGGCAGCCCGCCGAGCAAATCGTCGAGGCCGGGCTCGCCGCACAGGAAGGCCGCCGACATGCCGTGCATGTTGCCGGTGATGGTGGTGGCCGGCGTGTTGTAGTCGGCATGCGCGTCGACCCACAGCGCGAACAGCGGCCGGCCTTTCTCTTGCCAGTAGCGCGCGACGCCGTTGATCGAGCCCATCGACAGCGAGTGATCGCCGCCCATGAAGATCGGGATCGCGCCGGAATGCGCCAGCCAGTAGGCGCGCTCGGAGAGCGTGCGGGTCCAGGTCTTCACCTCGTCATAGAATTTGGTGTTGGCCGGCACCGGACCGTCGGCAACGACGGCCGGGATCGCAAGGTTGCCGTGGTCGTCGACCTGGAAGTCGAGCTGCTCGAGCAGGCGCGCGATGCCCGCGGTGCGCAGCGCATCCGGTCCCATCAGCGGACCGGGCTGCGACGCGCCGATCTCGATGGGAACGCCAAGCAGCGCGATGCGTGAGGGCTTTGAAGTGTCGGCTTCGGACATGCGGCAGTGCTCCCAAAGGCCAGTGATTCCAAAGGCTGGAACAGAAGCGACGCGGCAATGTTCCCCCAACCCTTGAAATAGGCAATCCGGTCCCAGCAGACCAATGTGGATATTTGGCTACGCGTGACGCGAGCCGGTAGTCGATCCGCTCGAAACGCCTACGCCTTGAAATAGGCGATCTGCGTCGTGGTCGCGAGCAGGCGGCCGGAGGGCGACCACAATTCACCGTGCTGGTCGCCGTAGCTCTTGTGGAAGGTCTTTGCGTCGGCTGTGGCCAGCACGCGGGTGGTATCCTCGGCGTCGAGATCAGCCGCATCCGCATGGAAATAGGTCGTCAGCGACACCGTGCCGAACGGCACCAGCTCGTGCCGCGCATGGAAGACGCGGCCGAAGAACGCATCCGACATCGACATCAGCGACAGCGCGTCGAGCTTGCGCGGCATGCGGTCGGCGATCCAGAGCTTCGAATAGGGGCTCGACGGCTCGGTCGCGGCGCCGCCGCCGAACTTCGGCTCGCCCTCGGCGAAGCGGAAATCGTACTGGTTGGCCCAGGTCATCGCGAGCTTGGGATAGGACCGCAACTGTTCGAACGGCACCGCGCCGGGAAACTCCGCCGGCTGATGCGACCATGACGGTCGTCGCTCGGCGAACACGGCGGTCGCCAAGGTCGCGACCTCGCCGCCGCCTTGCGTCATCTCGACCGACCAGTGCTGGCTCGAGCGGTTGGCCTTGACCAGACGGACATCGAGCTCGAACACGCCCTCGGCGACCGGCGCACAGTAATTGACGGTCAGCGCCAGCGGATCGCCGGCGCGCTGCGGATGCTGCATCAACGCGCGCAGCATGGTCGCCGCCGTGCAGCCGCCGAACGGCCCGACGAACGCCCAGTAGTCCGGGCTGGTGCGTCCCTGCCAGCGGCTGTCGCCGGCGGTCACGGCGGTGGCTTCATCGAAGAGGTGCGGGGTCTTGGTGAGCATGTAAATCCTTGGATCGAAAAAATGCGCCGCCGTCATTGCGAGCGAAGCGAAGCAATCCATCGCCCCGCATCTGCGGACCCATGGATTGCTTCGTCGCTTGCGCTCCTCGCAATGACGGCGTGAGGTTCACTGGCAATATCGCGGGCTGTCGCGCCGAATTCAATGATGTCGGACGTAATCGATTTCCGTGCCCCGGGATTATCCCTTCGCCTCGCGCTGGCTGCCGAGTTGCGGCGAGGCGCTGGGATGCACCGGCACGTGCCAGATGTCCTCGGCATATTCGCGGATGGTGCGGTCGGAGGAGAACCACGCCATGCGCGCCACGTTGAGGATCGAGGCGCGGGTCCAGGCCGGGGGCACCTGCCAGCGCGCGTCGATGCTACGCTGCGCGTCATAGTAGGAATCGAAATCGGCCGAGACCATGTAGTGGTCGAGGTAGCGCAGCGCATGCCCGATCGAGGCGAAGCGCGCGGCATCGCCCGGCGAGAACTCGCCGCTCTCGATGGCGCGGATCGCGCGCTCGAGCCGCGGCGATTTGCGGATCACGTCGCTGGCATCGAGCCCCTGCTTGCGGCGGACCATGACGTCGCCGGCCTCGAGCCCGAAGATCGCGATGTTCTCGGGTCCGACCGCGTCGCGGATCTCGATATTGGCGCCGTCGAGCGTGCCGATGGTCAGCGCGCCGTTCAGCGCGAGCTTCATGTTGCCGGTGCCGGAGGCTTCCATGCCGGCGGTCGAGATCTGCTCGGAGAGATCGGCGGCAGGGATGATCACCTCGGCGAGGCTGACATTGTAGTCGGCGAGGAAGGCGACCTTCAGCTTGCCGCCGAGCGAAGCGTCATTGTTGACGATCTCGGCGACGTCGTTGATCAGCTTGATGATCAGCTTGGCGTAGCGGTAACTCGCCGCCGCCTTGCCCGCGAAGATCTTGACGCGCGGCACCCAGTTCGCACCTGGATTGTCCTTCATCGCGTGGTAGAGCGCGATCGTCTCCAGGATGTTGAGCAGCTGCCGCTTGTATTCGTGGATGCGCTTGATCTGCACGTCGAACAGCGCCGACGGGTCGAGCTTGATGTGGTTGCGTTCGTTGACCAGCCGGGCCAGCGCCAGCTTGTTGTGATGCTTGACGTCGCGGAAGCGCTTCTGGAATTCGAGGTCGCTCGAATGGGCCTCGAGCCGCTCGAGCAGCGAGAAGTCGTCGAGCACGGCCTCGCCGCAGGTCTCGCGCAGCAGCGCGGTCAGCCGCGGATTGGCCAGCATCAGCCAGCGGCGGAAGGTGATGCCGTTGGTCTTGTTGGTGATGCGCTGGGGGTAGAGGTGGTGGAGATCGTGGAACACGGTCTCCTTCATCAGGTCGGAATGCATCGCGGAGACGCCGTTGATGCGGTGCGAGCCGACGAAGGCGAGCTGGCCCATGCGCACGCGGCGGCCGCTGCGCTCGTCGATCAGCGACACCGAGGCGCGGTATTCGATGTCGCCGGGGAAGCGCTCCTCGGCGAGCGCGAGATGCGCCACATTGATGCGGTAGATGATCTCGAGATGCCGCGGCAGCAGCCGCTCGAACAATTCGACCGGCCAGGTCTCGAGCGCCTCCGGCAGCAGCGTGTGATTGGTGTAGGACAGCGTCGCGACCGTGATCTTCCAGGCCTCGTCCCAGCGGAAATTGTGCAGGTCGACTAGGATGCGCATCAGCTCGGTGACGGCAAGGCTCGGATGGGTGTCGTTGAGCTGCACCGCCGCCTTCTGCGCGAGGTTGCGCAGGCCGCCGTCGGAGGCGAGATGCCGGTTCACGAGATCCTGCAACGAGGCCGAGACGAAGAAATATTCCTGGCGCAGCCGCAGCTCGCGGCCCGCCGCGCTCTCGTCGTTCGGATAGAGGAATTTGCAGATCGCCTCCGCGCGCGCCTGCTCGGCGCTGGCCGAGACGTAGTCGCCGGTGTTGAAGACGTCGAGCTTGAGCGGATCGGGCGCATGCGCCGACCACAGCCGAAGCGCGTTGACGTGCTGGCCGCGCCAGCCGACGATCGGCGTGTCGTAGGCCATCGCCTCGACGGTTTCCGCCGGATGCCAGGTGGCGCGGTCGCGGCCGCGCTCGTCGACATGCTCGACATGGCCGCCGAAATGGATGTTGTAGACCACCTCCGGTCGTTGGAATTCCCAGGGGTTGCCGAAGGCGAGCCACTCATCGGGATATTCCTGCTGCCAGCCCTGGTTCATGATCTGGCGGAACAGGCCGAAATCGTAGCGGATGCCGTAGCCGGTCGCCGGGATCGCCAGCGTCGCCATGCTCTCCATGAAGCAGGCCGCGAGCCGCCCGAGGCCGCCATTGCCGAGCGCCGCATCCGGCTCGCATTTGCGCAGATCCGAGAGATCGACGCCGAGGTCGCCGAGCGCCGCCTCGAACAGCGGCAGCAGCCCCATATTGTTCAGCGCGTCGGTGAACAGGCGGCCGATCAGGAACTCGAGCGAGAGATAATAGACGCGCTTGGCTCCGGCATCGTAGGTCTGCTTCTCGGCCGTCAGCCAGTGGTGCACGATGCGGTCGCGCAGCGCCAGCGCCGCCGCCTTGTACCAGTCGCGCCTGGTCGCAACGGTGGCGTCCTTGCCGATCGCAAGCCGCAGCTTGGCCAGGATCGCGCCCTTGACCTCGGTCAGCGCCAGTTCGTCGATCGGCTGGTTCAATGCCGGGTAGTTTGTCTGTTCCTGCAACGCGCCCAATCCCTGCCGTTTAAACGGACCATGATGCGACGGCATGCAGCATGATCTCGTCTCCTTGTTCGAGTGTGGTGCCCCGGAAATCCGGTTCCCGCGATTTTCCGATCACACTCCAGCGCAATGATACGCGCCTTGCACGGCAATCGAAACCGGAACGATACCCATACACCGGCGCTGCCGTGATTTTATGCAAGGACCGGGCCGCTTCGGGAACCTTCCGGAGAAGCCCGTGCGGGTCTACGATCGGGCTGCGAAACGCGAGATTTTGCGACAATTTAGCGGAGGATGCGTGATGAGGCTATTGATCGAGATCGCGGCCGCGGCATTGCTCGTCGTGTGCATCACGGCGACCAGCGCAGCCTATGCGGCGGGCAAACCGGGCCGCAGCGCTGACGGCCTGACGTGCGGCTTCAGCGTGGCGCAGAACGCATCGCCGGCCGCGCGCTGTGCCGCGATCAAGCGGCAATGCGGCGGCAAGTTCTATGCGAATGCCTGCGGCGACAAGCTGCTGTCCGCGGCGAATTGAGCCGCCGCGCAGCGCGTTTTCTCGCGAATCGGGAACACCGTGGTGATACGGATTCTCAGAACTTAAGAAGTTCTTTACAACCACACCTGTCGCCCGTGGGGCGGGCACATTTTTTAGCTCCGACGCATTTCATTCCGAAGCAATTTTCAACGGGCCGCTGACCTAGTCAGCGGCCCGAATTGCTTTGGGGGCCGGCATATGCGTGACAGAGCGATGATGCTCGGTCGCGCCACATCGTCGTCCTGGCGAAAGCCAGGACGTGCGACGGTTCTCGAACTTCTCCGCGCTCCAATTCGGTTACGATTGGTCATTCTCAATGAGGTTTATTCCCTCATCGCTCAGCGCTTGTATGACCGCTTCGATGTCCTCGGGCGTCGTCGTCGCTGACGGCAGCAGCTCGTTGAGCTGATCGAATGTGATGTTTCCCGTCGACTGACCAAGCTCAATTGCTCTCCGGATCGCCGCTCGCAGTCTCATTCCCGGTTCTCCAAAATTTGGTGCCCCTACTAGACGGGGAGAGTCTCGGATGTGTCTGCGTCGATCGTTGGAACGAATTAAGAACACTTTAGCAAGTCTTTGATATATCATTATGATTCGGCGCTGTGCCGATACAATATCTAGGGTCTCCCAGCCTCCGCGAGGACTACATGTCCACCATCGCCTTCGATCAGTTCGCTCTCACCCGCATCGCGGATTTCGCCCGCTCACTGTCGCGGCTGCATCTGGCCTCGCGGCGCCAGCCGATCGACGACGACCAGCTCGACCGCGAGTTCAACGCGGTCTGCATGTCGATCTGGGGCTACACCACGGATGATTTCAGCGACGAGCTGTTTTCGCTCGAGGATCACGCCTGGCTCGACTCGCTTGACGAGGCGCATGCGCGCCTGTTCGCCGCCGAGCAGGGTTACGACCTGGTCGACGACCACGGCATGCTGACGGATTGGTGGGGCTATTGCTGGATGATCCTCGCCGAGAAGCGCGGCATCCTCAATCCGGAGAACCGCGCCGCCGCGCGCGCCGCGATCGAGGAGAAGTACATGGCAGCGCCGAACGTGATCGGCGTGATCGTGGCGCGCTGATTTGTTGTTGCGCTGTCATTCCGGGGCGATGCGAAGCATCGAACCCGGAATCTCGAGATTCCGGGTCTGGTGCTTACGCACCATCCCGGAATGACGGCTGACGCCCGTTAATTCGCCTCGGCCCGCTTGCCGGACTTTGCCGCGTTGCCCTTCGGCACAACGGATGACGGCGCAGGCGGCGCGACATCGCTTCTCGTCTCCGGCAACGGCGCATCGCTGGCGAGCTCGGCGCTGACGGGCGCGACCTTCATTTCGCCGAGCCGCGCGCGCACCGCTGCGGTCAATCCGGGATAGGAGGCGACCGGCGTGAAGTCGAACGACTGCTCGTTGCCCAGGCGAACGCCGGTATAGGCGACGAGGCCGTCGGTGGTCGCGATCACGTCGCCGGCCTTCAGCGAGGCATCGAGCGTGAGGTCGACCGGCGCGAGCCCCGCCGGGTCGCGGCCGTTGCAGGTGCAGTCGGCGCGCAGCGCCTTGCGATAGGCGAAGGCGTTTTCGCTGTCGGCGTAGCGCTCGCCGGTGCTCGATGCGGAACTGTCGATGTGGCTGCCGTAATAGACCTTGGTCGCGCTCGCCGGACAGAAGGCCTGGCAGAGCTGCGCGGGCGTCGCGTTGCCGCGCATGGTCAGCGGAAAATATTTGCCGTCGCAAGTGCGCACGCAATAGGCCGGTCCGGAACCGGCCACCCGCGGTGCCGAGGCGGGGGCGGATGTCTGCCGTTCCGGCTGCTGGTTGAGACCGAACGGATCGGCGAAGAAATTGGCCTGCGGCGGGGCCTGCCGGCCCTGCTGCTTCTGGGAACCACCGAAGAAGAAGTCGAACAGCCCTTCGGCTGAGACGGGAGCGGGCACGACCAGGACGGAACCCGCAAAGGCTGCGGCGACAAGCATCACGCGGCGCCGCATACGCCGATCACTCAACTCTGTACGCAACGCCAACTCCACCCGACGCGCCGCGGCGGCAAGGTGCCCCGGCGGATTCACCCTACGGTGGGATGGTAAACGAGCGATTGATTGGGCGTGACGACGTCACAAGAAGAAGGCGGGATCACGCGGACTTCTCTTCACCTCGCCCCGCTTGCGGGGAGAGGCGTCGGCCGCCTTCGGCGGCCATTCTCAAGCACGCCGAAGCAGAGCTTCGGCTGTGTCGCATCGCGAGATGCGATCCGGGTGAGGGGGTACAGGTCTCACCGCCTTCGCGGCTTGTGGAGACAGCCCTCACCCCAACCCTCTCCCCGAGAGGACGGGGCGAGGGAGAAGAGAGACCGTCAGTCCTTCAGGAACTCGCCGGCCTTGTAGAGCGCGCGGAATTGCAATCCGGCTTCGGCGAAGGTCTCGGTGGCGCCTTCCTCGCGGTCGACCATGGTGAAGACCAGTGCGATCTCGCCGCCGGCCTCGCGCACCGCTTCCACCGCCTTTAGCGCCGAGCCGCCTGTCGTGGTGACGTCCTCGACGATCACGATGCGCTTGCCGGCCAGACTCTCGCCTTTGGCGAGCCCTTCGACTGAAAGCTTCGCGCCGTGCTCCTTCGGCTTCTTGCGCACGAAGAACGCGGCGATCGGATGACCCTTCAGCCAGGACAGCTGCGCGATGGCGCCGGCGAGCGGCACCGCGCCCATCTCCAGCCCGCCGACGAAATCGAGCTTGTCGTCCTTCAGCGCCTCATAGGTCAGCTCGGCGAGCAGCGCCGCGCCTTCGGGATCGAGCATCGTCGGCTTCAGGTTGAAATAGAAGTCGCTCTTGCGGCCCGACGCCAAGGTGATCTCGCCGCGGCCGAACGAACGCTTGCGGATGATCTCGGCGAGGCGGGCGCGGGAGGCTGATTTGGACAAAGACTTTTTCCCTTGAGGGTTTGAGGCGGGCGGCAATCTATCCACGCTGACCGGCACATTCCAGCGTGGAAATCGGGCCGTCAACAGCGCCCACGCCGCGATTTCTGCGGGCGGGCTTTCCGGAAAGTGCGGTTGTGCGGCCGTCTCGATCCCCGTAAGCAGGCCCAAACGCTTGGCCAACCACTCGGCTAAACATTTGGCCAAACACTTGCGAGGGAAGCGGAAATGACCATCGAGCTGCACACCTGGAACACGCCGAATGGCCGCAAGATCTCGGTGGCGCTGGAGGAAATGGGGCTGCCCTACAAGGTGATCCCGGTGAATATCGGCAAGGGCGAGCAGATGGCGCCTGCCTTCCTCGCGATCAGCCCGAACAACAAGATCCCGGCGATCGTCGATCCCGATGGTCCCGGCGGCAAGCCGGTCAGTATCTTCGAGTCCGGCGCGATCCTGCTCTATCTCGGCGAGAAGACCGGCAAGTTCCTGCCGAAGCCGCTGGCCGAGCGGATCCCGGTCTATGAGTGGCTGATGTGGCAGATGGGCGGTTTCGGCCCGATGCCGGGCCAGGTGCATCATTTCATCGCGCTGGAAAACGAGCAGGACCGCGCCTACGGCCTGAAGCGCTACATGGCCGAGACGCGGCGGCTCTACGGCGTGCTGGACCGCAGGCTCGACGGGCGCGACTTCGTCGCCGGCGATCTCTCGGTGGCCGACTTCGCCATCCTTGGCTGGGCCTGGCGCCATCCGCGCCACAAGGTCGATCTGGCCGACTTCCCCAACGTCAAGCGCTGGTACGAGACGCTGATGGCCCGCCCCGCGACAAAGCGCGGGATGGAGGCGAAGCTGGATTGAACTTTTCTCCCTCTCCCGCTTGCGGGGGAGGGCCGCGGTGGGGGTGTTGCCGCGTAACGACTGTCGAAATTCTGGAGAGAGCCCCCACCCGCCGCGCTTCGCGCGTCGGCCTCCCCCGCAAGCGGGAGAGGCAAGCAAGTCACGCTCTCCTTGCCTCGAGCGCCATCTTCATCGCAAGCCCTGCGAGCACCGTGCCCATCAGCCAGCGCTGCACCAGCAGCCAGGTCGGGCGGGTGCCGAGGAACACCGCGATCGAGCCCGCGGCGAGTGCGATCATCGCGTTGACGCTGACGCTGATCACGATCTGGATCGAGCCGAGCGCAAGCGACTGCGTCAGCACGCTGCCGCCGGCGGGATCGATGAACTGCGGCAGCAGCGCGAGATAAAGCATCGCGATCTTCGGATTCAGCAGATTGGTGAGGAAACCCATCGCAAACAATTTGCGCGGGCCGTCGACCTTCAGCGCCTTGACCTGGAACGGCGAGCGGCCGCCGGGCCTCACGGCCTGCCACGCCAGCCACAGCAGATAGGCGGCACCCGCGAAGCGCAGCGCGTCATAGGCGTAGGGAATCGCAAACAGCAGTGCGGTGATGCCGAACGCCGCGCACAGCATGTAGAACACGAAGCCGAGCGCGACGCCGCCGAGCGAAACGATGCCGGCCGCCGGCCCTTGCGTGATCGAGCGCGAGATCAGGTACATCATGTTCGGTCCCGGCGTCAGCACCATGCCGAGGCAGACGAGCGCAAAGCCGAGCAGGGCGGATGTATGGGGCATGATGGGTCTCGCGAGGGGATGCACACACTTCTAGCGTGTCGTCTGATGCCAAGCCATGCTGGAATTGCTCTCGGAGCAATGTGGATGTCGTGGCAGCGAACGGCTGATCGCACACGCAAGTGAGGTGAGCACATCTGTCAGGCACCCTCTCCCCTTGCGGGAGAGGGTGGGGAGAGGGGTAGCCCCGGGCGAGATGAGTAATGGGCGCGCGGCTCGTGCAACATTGAACCGCGCGTCACTGAAGCTCATCTCGAGAGCACGTCGTGCAACACCCCTCTCCCCACCCTCCCCCGCAAGGGGGGAGGGAGCCTGTCTGCCGTGCTCACCTAACTTGGAGCGGATGCGATAGGCGGCGATCGCGTTACTTCACCAACGAGCGACCACCGTCCGCTAGCCCCGATCTTGAGCCGCTAATGCGCCTCGTCCCAATTGTTCGCCGCCCGCGCGTCGACCTGCAGCGGCAGCGACAGGATCACGGCCGGGAACGGCGCGTCCTGCATCACCTTCTGCACGACCGGCAGCGTCGCTGCGACCTCGCCGTCGGGCACCTCGAAGATCAGCTCGTCATGCACCTGCAAGAGCATCTGCGCCGAGAGCTTCTTCTCGGTGAGCGCGTCCTCGACCCGGATCATGGCGCGGCGGATGATGTCGGCCGCGGTACCCTGCAGGCGGGCATTGATCGCGGCGCGTTCGTTGAAGGCACGCACCGAGGCGTTGGAGGCCTTGATGTCGGGGTAGTACATCTTACGGCCGAACAGTGTCGTCACATAGCCGTTGCGGCGGCAGGAGTCCTTGGTCTCGTCCATATAGGCGCGGATGCCGGGGAAGCGCTCGAAGTATTTCTTGATGTAGGCCGAGGCTTCCTCGCGCGCGATGCCGAGCTGGTTGGCAAGGCCGAACGCCGAGATGCCGTAGATGATGCCGAAGTTGATCGCCTTGGCGCGGCGGCGCACCTCGCTCGGCATGTCCTTGATCGGCACGCCGAACATCTCGGACGCCGTCATGGCGTGAATGTCGAGCCCGTCGCGGAATGCCTGGCGCAGCACCGGCACGTCGGCGATCTCGGCGAGCAACCGCAGTTCGATCTGTGAGTAGTCCGCCGACACCAGCTTGTGGCCCGGCGTCGCGATGAAGGCGCGGCGGATCTTGCGGCCGTCCTCGGTGCGAACCGGGATGTTCTGCAAATTCGGCTCGTTCGACGACAGCCGGCCCGTCGTGGTCGCGGCCAGCGCGTAGGTCGTGTGCACGCGATGGGTCTGCGGGTTGACGTAGGTCGGCAGCGCGTCGGTGTAGGTCGATTTCAGCTTGGAGACCTGACGCCACTCCAAAATCTTCTTCGGGAATTCGTGGCCCTGCTCGGCGAGTTCGTCGAGCACCTGCGCGGTGGTCGACCACGCGCCGGTCTTGGTCTTGCTGCCGCCGGGCAATCCCATCTTGCCGAAGATGATGTCGCCGATCTGCTTCGGGCTGCCGACATTGACCGGCTCACCGGCGATCTCCTGGATCTCGGCTTCGACCCGCGCCGCGGTCTGGGCGAAATCGCCCGAGAGGCGCGAGAGCACCTGGCGGTCGATCGAGATGCCGCGCCGCTCCATTCGCGCCAGCACCGAGACCAGCGGCCGCTCCAGCGTCTCGTACACCGTCGTCATCCGCTCGGCGACGAGGCGCGGCTTCAGCACGCGCCACAGCCGCATGATCACGTCGGCGCTCTCGGCCGCATATTCGGTCGCCTTGTCGATCGTGACCTGATCGAAGGTCAGCTTGCCCTTGCCGCTGCCGATGAGGCCGCCGTAATTGACGACGGCATGGCCAAACCAGCGCTCGGCGAGCGCCTCCAGCGCGTGCGAGCCGCGGCCGGCATCGAGCGCGTAGGACATCAGCTGCGCGTCATCGATGTTGCGCAGCGTGACGCCGTGCTGCGCCAAGGTCACCGAGGTGAACTTGACGTTGAAGCCGACCTTCTGGATGCCGGCGGACTCCAGCAGCGGCTTCAGCGCCTTCAGCGCATCGGCGGTCTTAAGCTGCCCGGGGGCGAGGCCGGCATCGAACAGGCCAGCGCCGCCGCCGGGCTCCTTATGGCCGAGCGGGATATAACAGGCATCGTTGGGCGCCACGGCGAATGCCAGCCCGGACAGCTCGGCCTGCATCGGGTCGATCGATTCCGACATCGCCTCGATCGCGAGATAGCCGGTGTCGTGCGCGCGCGCGATCAGGGCGTTGAGCTGATCGAGGCTGCCGATCGCCTGATACGCCTTGCGGTCGAAGCCGGTCTTGCGGATCGCTTCGCCACGGGCCTCGGCCAGCGTCGCCGGCGTGCCCTTGCGGTTGGAGTTCTTGTCGTCGCGCGCGCCGGTCGGCTTGGCCTTCGCAGGTGGCGCCGCGCCGGCTGTCGGTGCGTCGCCCGGCGCCGGCGTCACGTCCGACGGCGGCAGCGGCGAGAACACGCTCGCGCCGCTCTTGTTGCCGGGATCGGCATCGACATTGGCCGGATCGATCTGCGCATAGTCGGCGACGCGGCGGGTGAGGGTGGTGAACTCCATCGCCTTGAGGAAGGCGATCAGCCGGCGCGAGTCGGGCTCGTGCACGGCGAGGTCGTCGAGCGGCACTTCGAGATCGACCTTGTCGTCGAGCAGCACCAGCTGGCGCGAGATCCGCGCCTTCTCGGCGTTCTCGAGCAGCGCCTCGCGGCGCTTCGGCTGCTTGATCTCGGTGGCGCGGAACAAGAGCTGATCGAGATCGCCATACTCGATGATCAGTTGGGCCGCGGTCTTGATGCCGATGCCGGGCACGCCGGGCACGTTGTCGGTGGAGTCGCCGGCCAGCGCCTGCACCTCGACGACCTTCTCCGGCGGCACGCCGAATTTCTCGATCACCTCCGGGATGCCGATGCGGCGGTCCTTCATCGTGTCGTACATCACGACCTTGTCGGTGACGAGCTGCATCAGATCCTTGTCTGACGACACGATGGTCGTGCTGGCGCCGCGCTCATTGGCCTGCCGCGCATAGGTCGCGATCAGGTCGTCGGCCTCGAAGCCCGCCTGCTCCAGGCAAGGCAGGTCGAAGGCGCGCACCGCCTCGCGGATCAGCGCGAATTGCGGGATCAGATCGTCGGGCGCCGGCGGCCGGTGCGCCTTGTAGTCCGGATAGAGCTTGTTGCGGAACGTGATCTCCGACTTGTCGAACACGATCGCCAGATGGGTCGGCCGGTTGTCCTCCGGCATGTCGCGCAGCAGCTTCCACAGCATGTTGCAGAAGCCGAGCACGGCGTTGACCTGCAGCCCGTCGGACTTGCGGTTGAGCGGCGGCAGCGCGTGGTAGGCGCGGAAGATGTAGGACGAACCATCGACCAGAAAGACGTGGTCGCCCTTCGCCGCGGCTTTGGCGGCGACGGGCTTGGGGGCGGTCTTCGGAGCGGGCTTGGCGGGGTCTTTGGAGGCTGTTTTCGGCATGGCCGAAACTTAGGGATTTTTGCGGAGAATGACAGCCTTACGTGTGTGGATTCCG
Organism: Bradyrhizobium sp. CER78; assembly: GCF_029846235.1. Classification (GTDB taxonomy): domain Bacteria; phylum Pseudomonadota; class Alphaproteobacteria; order Rhizobiales; family Xanthobacteraceae; genus Bradyrhizobium. The sequence continues at coordinate 25,948 of NZ_JARVWP010000018.1, read as the reverse complement.
GGTGTGCCGCACAACGAATTCGATGGATTCGAGGAGGACGTACAGACGTCGTCCCGTCATCCTGAGGTGCGAGCCTTGCGGCGCAATTGCGCCGCTGGGCGAGCCTCGAAGGATCGACGGCCACCAGCCGGGCCGTGCATCCTTCGAGACGCCGCTTCGCGGCTCCTCAGGATGACGGAGACGGCATCGGAAGAGCTAAGCCTTATCCCCGGTCGGCGAGAACAGGTAGCCGCCGCCGCGGATGGTCCGGATCACGGATGGCTTGGTCGGATCGAATTCGATCTTGCGGCGGATGCGCATGATGCGGAGGTCGACGGCGCGGTCGAAGGCTTCGGCGTCGCGCGCATTGGCGAGTTCCAGCAGCCGCTCGCGCGACAGCACGCGTTTCGGGTTGGCCGCGAACACCTTGAGCAGGCCGAACTCGGAGGCGGTCAGCGGGTGCTCATTGCCCTCGTCGTCGCGCAGTGCCTGGGCCTCGAGGTCGAGCCATTTGGTGCCGAACCGCACCAGCTGCTCCTTTTCGGCCTTCGCGCTTGCCGGTTCCGGCGCGGCTGATTTCGCAGGCCCGCTCCGCCGCAGCACCGAACGGATGCGCGCCATCAGCTCGCGCAATTCGCAGGGCTTGGCCACGTAATCGTCGGCGCCGAGCTCGAGCCCGACCACCCGGTCGATCGGGCTGGCAGTAGCTGTCAGCATGATGACGGGGACGTTGATCTTGCTCTTGAGGTCGCGAATGATCGACAGCCCGTCTTCCTCGGGCATGTTGAGGTCCAGCACCACGAGATCGGGCGTGCTGCTCTCGATCTCCTTGCGCAGGCTCTTGCCGCCGTCGCACAGCGTCACGCCGAAGCCGTGCATCTTGAGGTAATCGCCGACCATCTCGCGGGCCGGCGCCTCGTCGTCGACGATGAAGATATGCGGGTTCTGGTTCATGTCTCTGTCGCCGGCAGTGTAACCGTAAAGGTCGACCCCTGTCCGGGGCCCGGGCTCTGTGCGGTCACATGGCCGCCATGCATGTCGATGATACGCTTGACGATGGAAAGGCCGAGGCCGGTCGAGCTCTCGCCCGCGGTCGGCTTGGCCGACAGCCGCTGGAACCGGCCGAACAGCCGGCCGAGATCCTCGGGGCTGAGGCCGGGGCCCTGGTCGGCGATCCGGATCACCGTGTCGTCGCCCTCGTGGCTGACCGTGACCGTGATCTTTCCGCCGATCGGCGAGTATTTGATGGCGTTGCTGACGAGGTTGTCGATCGCCTCGCGGATCCGGTCGGCGTCGCACATCGTGACGAAGTGCTGCGGCCCTGAGACCGAGATGCTCTGCTGCTTGTTGACGGCCGAGGGCAGATTGGCCTCGGTGACCTCGTTGACGAGGGCCGCGACGTCGACTGGCTCGCGGCGGATGGTGATGTCGAAGGCGTCCGCCATCGCATCCGAGATCAGGTGATCGACCATCGAGGTCAGCCGCTTGGTGGCATCGCGGATGTGCTCGACCTGCGAGGTGACGTTCTCCTTCGGCGAGCCGGCGCCGATCAGCTCGGTCAGCATCTCGGTGCGGCCGAGGATAACGCCGAGCGGATTCTTCAAGTCGTGGGCGACGGTGCCGAGGATCTCGTTCTTGAAGCCGTTGGCGCGCTGCAGCCGCAGCCACTGCGCCGACAGCCGCCGGTTGGCCTGCATCAGCGCGCGGGTGCGCTGCGCGACGCGGTCCTCGAGCTGGGTGTTGGCCTCGTGCAGCTGCTGGTACAGGATCACGTTGTCGAACGCGATCGACAGCCGGCTCGAGAAGATCTCGACCAGCGCACGATCGGTGTCGGAGAGCTGGCGCTCGGCCTGCAGCAGCACCACGACCTCGCGGCCAGAGCCGGTGCGCGAATAGAGCACGCTGCGGTGGTCGGCGAACTCGTTCTTGCGGCGCTGGAAGGCTTCCTCGACCATGTGCCGCAGATCGGCATCGAGCGCCTTCGAGGAGGTGGTGCCGATGAAGCGGCTGTAGCAGCCCGAGCAGGCCAGCACCGAGAAATCACATGCGGCCGCATTGCCGTCGTCGCGCAGCACGAGAATGCCGGCGCAATCGACATTGAGTAGCGAGGCGAGCTGCGTCAGCACGCCCTCGGCCAGCCGCTGCATCGATTTGAAGTCGTACAACGTCGAGGCGGCGTCGATGATGATCTCGAGCCCGCGCCGCGTCTGCACCATGCGCTCGAGCTGCTGGTAGCTGCGCAGCGCGGCGGTCAGCGAGGTAAACAGCTTGTCGGCGGTGAGCTCGGTCTTCGCCTTGTAGTCGTTGATGTCGTACTGCACGATGACGCGCCGCTCCGGCGCCTGGCCGGGCTGGCCGGTGCGCAGGATGATGCGGACGGTCTCGTTCCTGATCTCGTTGCGGATGTATTCGACGAGCTCGAGGCCGGCGACGTCGGTCTCCATGATGACGTCGAGCAGCACGGCCGCGATGTCGGGATTGTCCCGCATCAGCGGGCGGCCTTCGGCCGCAGAGTAGGCGGAGAGGATCTCCAGCGTCGCGCCGTTCAGATTGTAGTCGCTTAATGCAAAACGGGTGCCCTCATGGACGGCGTGATCGTCGTCGATCACGGCGATCTTCCATTTGCGGGCCGACGAGTCCTCCGGGGGGCTCTCGGTGTCGTCGATCAGTTGGAGGACATCGTCCTGTTCGGCCATTGACTGGTTCCGTCGGCTGCTGCGTCAGTGATCGTGGGCTCGCCCTTGGCTGCCCCCTTGGCGATCCTGGGCATGATAATGCGAAAAGTGGTGCCTTGTCCTACCCTTGACTCCAGCATCATGCGTCCGCCGAGCTGTTGGGTGACGAGGTTATAGACGATATGGAGGCCGAGGCCCGTACCACCTTCGTTGCGGCGCGTCGTAAAGAACGGGTCGAACGCCTGTCGCTGCACGTCCGGCGTCATGCCAGCCCCGTCGTCTGCGAAGATGATCTCGACATCGTCAGCGCCGCGCCCGCGCGCCGAGATCGTGATGTTGCCGGAGCGGCCGTCGGCGAAGGCATGATTGACGGCGTTGAGGAAAAGATTGGTTAAGATCTGGCCATAGGCGCCGGGATAGCCGTCGATCAGCAAGCCGTCGGGCACATCGACGGACAGCGCGATCGCAGCCTTCTTCAGCACCGGCCGCAGGCTCGCCACGATCTGGTCGGTGGATTCGCCGAGAGAGAACTGGCGGCGCTCGGCATGCGAGCGGTCGACCGCGACCTGCTTGAACGACTGGATCAGCTCGCCGGCGCGCTGCAGGTTCGAGACCAGTTGCTGCGATGCGTCACGCGAGGCGCGCACGAAGTCGTCGAGCCTGGAGCGGCGCAGCGGCTCGGTCTTCAAATCATTCTCGAACATCTCGCTGCGGCGGGCAAAGCTCGAGGCAACCGTCAGGCTGATGCCGATCGGATTGTTGACCTCGTGGGCGACGCCGGCAACGAGGCCGCCGAGCGCGGCGAGGCGTTCGGCATCGATCAGGTTCTGCTGCGCGGTGTTGAGCTCGAGCAGCGCGCTCTCGGCCTTCTCCTTGGCGGTGCGCAGCTCGTCCTCCGTCTTGCGCTTGGCGATCGCATTCTCGCGGAACACCTCGACCGCACGCGCCATCGCGCCGACCTCGTCCTTGGCCGATGTGCCCTGCACCGGCCGGTCGAGATCGCCCGAGGTGATGGTGCGCATCGCGGCCATGATCTGCGCCAGCGGCAGCCGGATCGACAATGCGATCATCACGCCGGCGGACATGATGACGCCGAGGAAGATCACCGCGATCGACAGCACCCGGCGCGAGATCGACGTCAGCGTCTTGTCGAACGTCTCCTGCGCCTTCTGCTCGCGCTGGCGCATCTTCACCGAGAGATCGTCGATCGCGCCGATCGCGTCGGCCTGGCTGGCGTCGATCGAGTTGCGCAGCAGATCGGTGCGGTTGGTGAGCTGTTCGCTGAGCTTGCCGAGCCCGTCGCGCAGCTCGGCGGTCTTGACCTTGAGCCGCGCCAGCGCCATGCGCTGCAGATCGTTCTCGGCGAGATCTGTCATGACCGGGATCGTCTTCTCGATCGTATCGATGTTGCGGCGGGCTTCCTCGGCCGACGAGGAGGCCAGCGAGAGGTAGTAGGCATTGGCGGCGACCAAGAGCGAGGTGAACGCCTCGCGCGATTTGCCGAGCGCGGGCCAGATCAGCGCGTCGCGATGGCCGGTGGCGCCCTCGATGATCGAATACAGCCCGGCCATGTCCTTGGTCGGCGTCAGCACCTGCTCGTCATAGGTCTTGGAGATCTTGGTCTGCAAGGTGCGCAATTCGCCGAAGCCGTCGAGGAAGCGGCTGGTGGCGCGCTCGAGCTGCTCGACCGAGCCGGACAGCATCGGGTCGGTCGAGGCGCGGTTGGTCAGTGTGCCGAGCACGGCCTCGCGCAGCAGCAGGATTTCCGCGAACAGGTCCGGGCTCGGCTGGTTGATGTAGCGATGGATCAGGTTCTGCAGCCGGCTGGTCTCGCTTTCGAGCTTGGCCAGGATCTTGTCGGATTCCCGCACCTGGCGGACATCATCCCAGGCCGAGCCGAGCACCTTCGAGCCGTTCCAGATCAGCACCGCGAGCACGATCACGACCGCGGAGTTGAGCAGCGCGATCGAGAGGATGCGCCAGCGGATCGGCACCGCACGCAGCAACTGGACGATACGGAAGCGGCCCTGCGGTCCGAAGGCCGCCGGCCGTCGCATCATCCCGTCCTGTTGGGGTGCGTCCAAGATCCGGTCACTCCACGTTGCGGATGCGTTCGATCAGCGCTGCGATCGCCGCATCGCGCTCGGCCTTGGCATAGATGCCGGCCATCGCCGCCTCGAACGGCTTGCGGTCGAAGTCGGTCACGACCTGGACGCCCGCGAGCTCCGCCTGCTTGCGCGAGCGCTCCTCGAGATCCCGCCACTTCTCGCGCATGTAAAGGCTGGAGCGCTGCGCGGCGTCGCGGAAGATGATCTGCTCATCGGGCGAGAGGCTGGCCCAGGCCTTGAGCGACATCACCAGCACTTCGGGGCTCACGGTGTGTTGGGTCAATGTGTAATAGCCGGCGTATTTGTAGTGGCCGGTGGTGACGAAGGACGGCCAGTTGTTCTCGGCGCCGTCGATCAGCCGGTTGGCAAGCCCGGTCAGCACCTGGCCGTAGGCCATCTCGACCGGCTGGGCGCCGAGCGCGCGGATCATATCCGACATCTGTTCGGATTGCTGCACACGCAGCCGCAACCCCTTGACGTCGTCGAGCGAACGCACCGGGCGCACGCTGTTATAGATCGAGCGGCCGCCGGAATCGTAGAAGGTGAGCCCGACGAAGCCGTGGGCCTCGAGACTATTGAGGATCTCGTTGCCGATCGGCCCGTCCAGCACATGCTGCAGGTGCTCATGTGATCGAAACAGGAACGGCATCGCCAGCACGTTCACGGACGGCACCATGGTCCCGATCAGCGCGACATTGGTCCGGTTCAGATCGATGGCACCGGCCCGGGTCTGCTCCAGCGTCTCCTTTTCCTCGCCGAGCTGGCGGGAATGGAAGACCACGATGCGGTGCCGGCCGCCGGTGCGTTCGGCGATCAGGCGGTCCATGTAATTCAGCGCCTGGACCGTCGGATAGTCTTCATTCTGGGTGTCGGCGGTGCGGAACTCGCGCGCAAAAGCACTCGCCGAAACCGCTGCCCATAACAGCGCGACGGCAAGCGTTATTGTCCGCGAAAGGCCGGCGCGGCGGTACACAGGCTACAATTCCCCTTGTGATTTGTGTCCAGGGCGGGAGCAAAAGGTTCAACGCTTTTTAGCAGAATGGCGCTGGTTCGCCCATCGGCCAAACGTTAATTCGGCGCTGCAACTTGCGGTGTCGATTGAATCTCTGGTTGTAGCACCGTATGAGGGCATGTTGGCATCCGGGAACGGCTGGTCGTGAAGTTCGCCTTGAAGCTCTTGCATCTCGTCGTCGTGACCCTTCTGCTGGTGGCGCCCGCGCAAGCGGCTACCGAGATCATGTGGTGGCACGCGATGTCGGGCGAGCTCGGCAAGCAGCTCGAGAAGCTCGCCGCCGACTTCAACGCCTCGCAATCCGACTACCGGATCGTGCCCGCCTACAAGGGCAACTACACCGAGACCGTCACCGCGGCGATCTTCGCCTTCCGCTCGCGCAGCCAGCCCGCGATCGTTCAGGTCAACGAGATTGCCACCGCAACCATGATGGCGGCGCGCGGCGCGATCTATCCGGTGTTCGAGCTGATGCGCGATCAGTCGGAGGCGTTCGCGCCATCGGCCTACCTGCCCGCGGTCGCCGGCTACTATGCCGATGTCGACGGCAACATGCTGTCGTTCCCGTTCAATGCCTCGACGCCGATCCTCTACTACAACAAGGATATGTTCCGTTCCGCGGGGCTCGATCCGAGCGAGCCGCCGAAGACCTGGGCCGAGCTCGGTACGATGGCGAAGCGGCTGCGCGCGGCCGGCGCGATGTGCGGCGTCACCACGTCGTGGCCGTCCTGGATCAATGTCGAGAACTTCTCCGCATTCCACAATCTGCCGATCGCGACCAGGGCCAACGGCTTTGCCGGGCTCGACGCGCAGCTGGTCTTCAACAACCCGATCGTGGTGCGTCATATCGCGCAGCTTGCGCAATGGCAGGCCGACAAGTCGTTCGACTACAGCGGCCGCGGGCAGGCGGCCGAGCCGCGCTTCCAGAAGGGCGAGTGCGGCATCTTCATCGGCTCGTCGGGCACCCGCGCCGACATCAAGGCCAATTCGAAATTCGAGGTCGGCTACGGCATGATGCCGTACGAGGCCGACGTACAGGGCGCGCCGCAGAACTCGATCATCGGTGGCGCGACGCTGTGGGTGCTGCGCGACCGGCCGCGCGCCGAATATGCCGGGGTGGCAAAATTCTTCGCCTATCTGTCGCGGCCCGAGGTGCAGGCCGCCTGGCATCAGAACACGGGCTATCTGCCGATCACCCGCGCCGCGTTCGATCTCAGCCGCGCGCAGGGCTTCTACGATCGCAATCCCGGCGCCTCGATCTCGATCGAGGAGGTCACGCTGAAGCCGCCGACCGATAAGTCGAGGGGGGTCCGTCTCGGCTCGTTCGTGCTGGTCCGCGATGTGATCGAGGAGGAGCTCGAGCAGGTGTTCGCCGGCAAGCGTTCCGCGCAAGCCGCGATGGACAACGCCGTCGAGCGCGGCAACCGCCTGCTGCGCCAGTTCGAGCGCGCCAATCCGGACCGGTGATGATGCATCCCCTTCGTCATTGCGAGGAGCGAAGCGACGAAGCAATCCATCCCTCCGCGTATGCCGAAGCATGGATTGCTTCGCGGAGCCTGTCATCCGGCGGCGCTTTGCGCCGACCGGGTGGCTCGCAATGACGCCACTGCATGACCTCGCAACTTCCACCCCTCACCACCTACGACACCTACCGCGCCTGGCGCGGCGACACCTCGCGCTGGCTGCCGGTCGCGCGCGAAATTGCCGACGGCCACGGGCTCTCCTGGGGCACGCCGCATGTGTTCTCGACCGGCACCAACCTCGTCGTCGGGCTCGGCGATGACCTGATCCTGAAGCTGTTTCCGCCGTTCCTGCGCCCGCAATTCGTGTCCGAGCGCGGCGCGCTGGCGCAGTTGCGCGGACGGCTCGGCGTTCCGATTCCCGATCTCATCGCGGAGGGCGAGCGCGACGGCTGGCCTTATCTCGTCATCACGCGCCTCGCCGGCACCGTCGGCTCGGAGGTATGGCCGTCGCTGGCGGAAGCCGAGCGGGAGCGCGTGCTCGGCGAGATCGGGGCCGTGATCGCCGAGGTGCAGCGCGTGCCGCCCGGCAGCCTGCTGGCGATCGAGCCGCGCTGGGAGGCCTTCATGCGCGGCCAGATCGCGCAATGCCGGGCGCGGCATGAACGGCTCGGCCTGTCGGCAAAATTCCTCGCCTCGCTCGATGACCTGCTGCGCGACGCCACCGAATTGATCCCGATGCACGCGCCGCCGGTGATCCTGACCGGCGAGTATATCCCTGAGAATTTTCTGCTGGGGCGCCGGGCCGACGGCTGGCACGTCGCCGGCCTGTTCGACTTCGGCGACGTCCGCACCGGGTGGGGCGAGTACGATCTGCTCGGCCCCAGCGCCTTCATGGCCGCCGGGCATCCACGGCTTGTGCGTAGCCTGTTCGACGGCTTCGGCATCCCGCGCAGCGAGGTGAATTTCGCGCTGAAGCGGCGTCTGATGGCACTCATGATGCTGCACTCCGCCAGCGATCCGCTGCGGCACGTCTGCATCGCGGGCTGGCCGGATCGGGTCGATGATTTCGTGCAGTTGCAGGAATTGATCTGGCCGGACTAAAGCCTGATGAGATTAGGTTGAGCTGGAACGGCGTCGAAGGTTCACCTCTCCCTTGGGAGAGGTCGATTTGCGCAGCAAATCGGGTGAGGGGTTATGGTCTATCGAGAGGGCAAGAGCCCTCACCCGGATTGCTTCGCAATCCGACCTCTCCCCAACGGGGAGAGGTGAACCGAGACCGCGCCAAACCGATTCAACTAAAACTCATCCCGCCTTAGCTGCCCTGGGAATCCTCGACCAGAAACGAAGCAGTCCTTACGTTCTGCTCACTTATTGAGCAGATGGCCTTCCTTTGTATGCAATCTCGCGCGTGCTGACCCGCGCCAGACCAAGTTACCGTTGACGATTTCTCTTATTTATACAGCGTGTTAGCGCCTCATAAGGTTTCGTTAAGGGTTGGCACAATCCTTGCGATCTGAGTTCCAAGGCCCGTCCCGGGGCGTTGGAGCATCACATGAAGCGTCGCGATTTCCTCAAATCGGTGTCCGGGCTGGCCGCGGGGGCGCTGGCGCCGACCGCGCCGGCGATCTGGTCGCCGGCCAAGGCCGATGCGCGGTCCGAGACGCTCCTCATTGTTTCTGAAGGCGGGCCCAACAATCTCGATATCCACGGCGTCGGCACCAACGTGCCCGGCTACGAGGTGTCGTGGAATTGCTACGACCGCCTGATCAGCCACGAGATGAAGAGCGGTCCCGGCGGCGTGCCGTATTACGACCGCGACAAGTTCAAGCCCGAGCTCGCCGAGGACATGAAGATCGACGACATGTCGGTCACCTTCAAGCTGCGCAAGAACGCCAAATTCCATGACGGCACGCCTGTCACGGCGAAGGACGTCAAATGGTCGCTCGATCGTGCCGTCAGCGTCGGCGGTTTCCCGACCTTCCAGATGAGCGCGGGTTCGCTGACCAAGCCCGAGCAGTTCGTCGTGGTCGACGACCATACGGTGCGGGTCGACTTCCTGACCAAGGACAAGCTCACGATCCCCGATCTCGCGGTGATCGTGCCCTGCGTCGTCAACTCCGAACTCGTCAAGAAGAACGCCAGCGAGAAGGATCCCTGGGGTCTCGAATTCACCAAGCAACAGACCGCGGGCTCCGGCGCCTACAAGGTGACCAAATGGACCGCCGGCACCGAGGTCGTCATGGAGCGCAACGACGACTGGGTCTCGGGTCCCCTGCCGAAGATCAAGCGCGTGATCTGGCGCATGGTGCCGCAGGCCGGCAATCGCCGCGCGCTGCTCGAGCGCGGCGATGCCGACATCTCCTACGAGCTGCCGTTCAAGGATTTCCAGGAGATGAAGGCGAACGGCAAGCTCAACGTGGTCTCGCTGCCGTTCTCCAACGGCATCCAGTATATCGGCATGAACGTCACCAAGCCGCCGTTCGACAATCCCAAGGTGCGGCAGGCGATGGCCTATGCGATGCCTTACCAAAAAATCATGGATGCGGTGCTGTTCGGTCTCGCCAACCCGATGTTCGGCGCGGCCAAGGACAAGCCGACCGAGGTCGCCTGGCCGCAGCCGACCAAATATTTCACCGACATGGAGAAGGCCAAGGCGCTGCTCACTGAAGCCGGCTACGCCAACGGCTTCGAGACCACGATCTCGTTCGACCTGAATTTCGCCGGCGTGAACGAGCCGCTCTGCGTGCTGGTGCAGGAGAGCCTCGCGCAGCTCGGCATCAAGACCACCATCAACAAGGTGCCCGGCGCCAACTGGCGCACCGAGCTCACCAAGAAGGAAATGCCGCTGTTCACCAACGTGTTCTCGGGCTGGCTCGATTACCCCGAGTACTTCTTCTACTGGTGCTATCACGGCAACAATTCGATCTTCAACACGATGAGCTACAAGTCGGGCGAGATGGACAAGCTCATCGACGGCGCGCGCATCGCCGCCGCCAACGGCGACACCGCGGCCTATGACGCCGACGTCAAGGGCTTCGTCGATCTCGCCTACGCCGACATCCCGCGCATCCCGCTCTATCAGCCCTTCGTCAACGTCGCGATGCAGAAGAACATCTCGGGCTACGAGTACTGGTTCCACCGCCGGCTCGACTATCGCGCGATGGCGAAGGGGTGAGACGGTGATGCTGATGATCAACCAGACATCGGCACATGGCGTTCATTCACGTGAGGTGAGCACGTCTCTCAGGCTCCCTCCCCCCTTGCGGGGGAGGGTGGGGAGAGGGGTAAGCCGCGAACTCGGAAGGACAACTTCAGGCGCGATAGTGCCAAACTATTCGCTGCATTACGCGCGGATCGGCGGGGCGTTTCGTCTGGCATCGGAGCAAGCGGTACCCCTCTCCCCAACCCTCCCCCGCAAGGGGGGAGGGAGCCCGCGCAGTCCCGCTGTGGCTTTCTTCGATGTCGGGAGGGCCCCATGCTCACCCTGATCGGCAAGCGGCTCTTGTTCGCGATCCCGTCGCTGATCGGGGTCGTGATCGTGACGTTCCTGCTGACGCGCGCGCTGCCGGGCGATCCCGCGGCGTATTTTGCAGGGCCCGCCGCAACGAAGGAGGCTGTCGACCAGATCAGGAAGAAGCTCGGCTTCGACAAGCCGCTGATCGAGCAGTTCGTGCGCTACACCAGCGATCTCGCCCATGGCGATCTCGGCACTTCGCTGACCACGGGCCAGCCGGTGGCCGCCGAGCTGCGCAACCGCCTGCCGGCATCGGCCGAACTCACGCTGCTTGGCCTCGTCGTCTCGATCGTGATCGCGATCCCGCTCGGCGTGCTGGCAGCGACGCGGCCGGGCTCCTGGATCGATCATCTCTGCCGCGTCACCACGACGGCCGGCGTGTCGCTGCCGGTGTTCTTCACCGGGCTCGTGCTGGTTTACGTGTTCTATTTCCGGCTCGGCTGGGCACCGGCGCCGCTCGGCCGGCTCGACGTGTTCTACAGCGCGCCGCCGACCGTCACTGGCTTCTATCTGATCGATACGCTGATCGCGCGCGACTTCGAGGCGTTTCGTTCGGCGTTCAGCCAATTGATCCTGCCGGCGGTGACGCTCGCGATCTTCTCGCTGGCGCCGATCGCGCGCATGACGCGGGCCTCGATGCTGGCGGTGCTGGCGTCCGATTTCGTCCGCACCGCGCGCGCCAGCGGCCTGTCGCCCGGCAAGGTGATCGTCACCTATGCGTTCCGCAACGCGATGCTGCCGGTCATCACCACGCTCAGCATGGTGTTCTCGTTCCTGTTAGGGGCCAATGTACTGGTCGAGAAGGTGTTCGCCTGGCCCGGCATCGGCTCCTATGCGGTGGAGGCGCTGATCGCCTCCGACTTCGCGCCGGTGCAAGGCTTCGTGCTGACCATGGCGGTCATGTACGTGCTGCTCAATCTCCTGATCGACATCCTCTATGGCGTGATCGATCCGCGCGTCAGGCTGGAAGGTTAGGGAGGGGCGTATGAGCAGCGTAGCGCCGGCCGTCGAACCCGCAGGTCCCGCCCGCACCTCGGGGCTTGCTGCGGTGCTGGAGCAGACCCGTTATGTGCTGGGCGAGAACAAGGTCACCGGCTTTGCCTTTGCGCTGCTGATCCTGATCATGTTCGCCGCGCTGTTCGGGCCCTATGTGGTGCCGTACGACCCGCTCGCGTCCGACACCGCGGCAGCGCTGAAGCCGCCGTCCGCCGCGCACTGGTTCGGCACCGATCAGCTCGGCCGTGACATCTTCAGCCGCGTCATCGTCGCAACCCGGCTCGACACCTTCATCGCGGTTGCCTCCGTCGTGCTGGTGTTCCTGATGGGCGGGCTCGCCGGCATCGCCGCCGGCTATTTCGGCGGCTGGACCGATCGCATCGTCGGCCGCATCGCCGACACCATCATGGCGTTCCCGCTGTTCGTACTGGCGATGGGCATTGTCGCGGCGCTCGGCAACACCGTGCAGAACATCATCATCGCGACCGCGATCGTGAACTTTCCGCTCTATGCCCGCGTCGCCCGCGCGGAAGCCAATGTCCGCCGCAATGCCGGCTTCGTGCAGGCGGCGCGGCTGTCCGGCAATGGCGAATACCGCATCCTGCTCGGGCACATCCTGCCCAACATCATGCCGATCATGATCGTGCAGATGTCGCTGACCATGGGCTATGCGATCCTCAATGCCGCGGGCCTGTCCTTCATCGGCCTCGGCGTCCGGCCGCCGACCGCCGAGTGGGGCATCATGGTCGCCGAGGGCGCCGGCTTCATGGTGTCCGGCGAATGGTGGATCGCGCTATTCCCCGGCCTCGCGCTGATGATCGCGGTGTTCTGCTTCAACCTGCTCGGCGACGGCCTGCGCGACATCGTCGACCCGCAGCGGAGGACGTGAGTGATGATCTCCAGCCTGCGCCGTCTTTTCCTTCGCCTCGCCCCGCCTGCGGGGAGAGGCCGGATCGCATGGAATGCGATCCGGGTGAGGGGGAGTCTCCGCGAACTCCTCGGCCAGTTGAGTTCGTTGCTAGAGGCCCCTCATCCCAACCTTCTCCCCGTAAGAACGGGGAGAAGGGGCACACCGCCGCGGCGGAGGACGTGATGACTGTCTCGGCGCGGTGTCACGCTACCGCTCCCCTCCTTTGCATGGGGTTGTTTTGCGGATTCTTGGATGACGCCTCGTATGCGGAGGGACGTGCATGACCGCCCAACCGTTGCTCGACGTCAGCGACCTCACCGTCGAGTTCACCACGCGTCGCGGCATCGTGAAAGCCGTGCAGCACGTCAACATCTCCGTGGCTAAGGGCGAGACCGTCGGCATCGTCGGCGAGTCCGGCTCCGGCAAGTCGGTGACCTCATATGCGGTGATGCGGATCCTCGATCGTGCCGGCCGGATCGCCGAGGGCTCGGTGATGTTCTCCGGCATCGACGTCAAGGCCGCGACCGAAAGCCAGATGCGCGATCTGCGCGGCCGCGAAGTCTCGATGATCTTCCAGAATCCGCGTGCCGCCCTCAATCCGATCCGCAAGGTCGGGCACCAGATCGAGGACGTGCTGCGCCAGCATGTGCAGCAGGCCCAGGTCACCGACCGCGGCGAGAAGGCGATCGAGGCGCTGGAGCAGGTCAAGATCGCGCGACCGCGCGAGCGCTATCACGCCTATCCGTTCGAACTGTCAGGCGGCATGTGCCAGCGCGTCGTCATCGCGCTTGCGCTCGCCTGCAACCCGCAGCTTCTGATCGCAGACGAGCCGACCACCGGCCTCGACGTCACCACCCAGAAGGCGGTGATGGATTTGATCGTCGAACTGACCAGGCGCCGCTCGATGTCGACGATCCTGATCACGCACGATCTCGGCCTCGCCGCCGCCTATTGCGACCGCGTCGTGGTGATGGAGAAGGGCCGCGTGGTCGAGACCGCTGTCTCGGCCGACATCTTCGCCGCGCCCCAGCACGCCTACACGAAGAAGCTGATGCGCGCGACGCCGCGGCTTGGCGTGTCGCTCAGGGATTTGTTGCCGGAGGAGGACCCTCTTGCCTCTCCCCGCACGCGGGGAGAGGCCGACACGCGCAGCGTGGCGGGTGAGGGGGACTCTCCGCATACTGCGCTCGTGGATGTAGCCCCTCACCCCAACCCTCTCCCCGTGAAGAACGGGGAGAGGGAGAAGAAGCCCCTCCTGTCAGTCGAGAAGCTGGTCAAGGAATATCCCCGCCAGGGCGCGGGCTCGGTGCTGACAAAACTGTTCGGCCGCAAGCCGCCGGTCGAGGAAGAGGTCTTCCGTGCCGTCGACGGCATCAGTTTCCAGGTCGACCATGGCGAGAGCGTAGGCCTGGTCGGCGAATCAGGCTGCGGCAAGTCGACGACGTCGATGATGGTGATGCGGCTATTGGACCAGACCTCCGGCCGCATCATGTTCGACGGCGAGGACATCGGCGGCATCATGCCGCAATCCTTCGCGCGGCTGCCGCGACGCAGCCAGATCCAGATGGTGTTCCAGGATCCGACCGACAGCCTCAACCCGCGCTTCACCGCGGCGCGCGCGATCGCGGACCCGATCATGCAGCTCGGCGACATCAAAGGGCGCGATGCGCTGCGCGACCGCTGCGAGGAGCTGGCACGGCTGGTCGGCCTGCCGGTCAATCTCCTGGACCGCTTTCCGCATCAGCTGTCCGGCGGCCAGAAGGCCCGCGTCGGCATCGCACGCGCGATCGCGCTGCATCCGAAGCTCGTGATCCTCGACGAGCCGACCGCAGCACTTGACGTGTCGGTGCAGGCGGTGGTGCTCAATCTGCTGCAGGACCTCAAGCAGTCGATGGGCATGAGCTATCTGTTCGTGTCGCACGATCTCAACGTGGTGCGGCTGCTGTGTGATCGCGTCATCGTGATGCGCGCCGGCCGCATCGTGGAGCAGGGCACGTCAGGGGACGTCTTGGGCAATCCGCAGGATGCCTATACAAAAGAACTGCTGACGGCGATCCCGCATCCGCCGTTGCCGGTTTCCTGACGCATGATCCGGAAAAGTGGGAACCGGTTTTCCGAATAGATCATGCGCAAAATCGTTATTGGGAGCGAAATGGCCGATCATCTCGACGACTACGTGAATGCCGCCGCCCGCGCGATGGAGCTGCCGCTGGAAGATGCCTGGCGTCCGGCGGTGCGCGCCAATCTCGAGGTCGCGCTGCGGCTGGCGAAACTGGTCGACGACTTCGCGCTGCCCGATGACGCCGCCTCGGCTGCGATCTATTCGGCCTGAGATCGCGATGTCCGAAACTTCCGCGTCCATGTCAGCCGCCGAAATCGCGCAGGCCGTCGCGAGCCGCAAGATCACTGCGCTTGCCGCAACCGAGGCGGCGCTCGCGCGCATCGCGGCGTGCGACAAGGTCCTCAATGCCTTCACCGACGTCACCGCCGATCGCGCGCGTGCAAAGGCGCGTGCGATCGATGCGGAGATCGCAGCCGGAAAATCGGTCGGCCCGCTCGCCGGCGTGCCCTTCGCGGTCAAGAACCTGTTCGATGTGCAGGGCCTCTCGACCCGCGCCGGCTCCAAAATCAATCGCGAGCTGCCGGCCTCGCCGCGCGATGCCACGCTGATCGAACGGATGGAGGCGGCCGGCGCCGTGCTGGTCGGCGCGCTCAACATGGGCGAATACGCCTACGACTTCACCGGTGAGAACGCGCATGACGGTCCGTCGCGCAATCCGCACGATCCGGCGCGGATGGCGGGCGGCTCCTCGGGCGGCTCCGGCAGTGCCGTCGGCGGCGCGCTGGTGCCGATCGCGCTCGGCTCCGATACCAACGGCTCGATCCGGGTGCCGTCGTCATTCTGCGGCATCTTCGGCCTGAAGCCGACCTATGGAAGGTTGTCGCGCGCGCGATCCTTTCCGTTCGTCGCGAGCCTCGATCATCTCGGTCCGTTTGCGCGTAGCGTGACGGATCTCGCGCTCGCCTACGACGTCATGCAGGGGCCTGACACTGACGATCCCGCCTGCGTCGCGCGGCCGGTCGAGCCGACGATGCCGCTGCTTGCCGAAGGCATCGGCGGGCTGCGGGTTGCGATCGCCGGCGGCTATTTCCAGCAGAATCTGTTGCCGGAGGCGGTCGAAGCCGTCGCGCGCGTGGCAAAGGCGCTCGGCGCGACGCGGACCGTGGAGTTGCCGGAAGCGGCGCGCGCCCGTGCGGCGGCCTTCATCATCACCACGACCGAGGGCGCGGCGCTGCACCTCGATCGGCTGCGCACGCGTCCGAACGATTTCGATCCGGCGGTGCGCGACCGCTTGTTTGCGGGCGCGATGGTCTCGGCGGTCCATGTCGACAAGGCGCAGAAGTTCCGCCGCTGGTATCGTGCCAGGGCGCTGGAGCTGTTCCAGTCGGTTGACGTGATCCTGGCGCCGGCAACCCCGTGCACCGCACCGAAGATCGGTCAGGCCAATTTTACGCTCGATGGAGTCGAGCTTCCGGTGCGGCCCAATATCGGTATCCATACCCAGCCGATCTCCTTCATCGGCCTGCCGGTTGTCGCCGTGCCGGTGCCGCTTGAACCGATGCCGATCGGCGTTCAGATTATCGCCGCGCCCTGGCGCGAGGACATCGCGCTGCGGGTCGCCTACGCGCTCGAACAGATGGGCGTTGCGAATGCGCCTGCGCCGAGAGGAATATAAGATGGATATTGATCTTCCCGACGTGCTTGCCGAAGTGACGGCGCAGTTCGAACGCTACGAGAGGGCGCTGGTGTCGAATGACGTCGCGGTGCTCGATGAGTTGTTCCGCAACGACAGCCGCACGCTGCGCTACGGCATCGGCGAGAACCTTTATGGCTACGCCGAGATCATGGCGTTTCGCGCCGGGCGCTCGCCGGTCGGCCTGATGCGCAAGATCGACCGTACAGTGATCACGACCTATGGCCGCGACACCGCGATCGCCTCGACGCTGTTCTATCGAGACAGCACTCCAGGTAGGGTGGGGCGGCAGATGCAGACGTGGATTCGTTTCCCCGAGGGCTGGAGAATCGTCGCGGCCCATGTCAGCGTCATCGACGAGCCCAAAGGCGTTTGAACAAGAGCGCTTGAACCATGAGCCTGGACGATCTGCCGACCCGCGCGCAGCAAGCCACTGAACCCGAACCGGTCGTGCCGCGCGTCGATCGCCCGTCGTCGCTGGTCGACAAGGTCACACGCGCCGAAGAGCTGCGCCTGCAACTCGCCGACGAGATCGTGCGCGGCACGCTGCCGCCGGGCGCCGGTCTCGATGAGACCGATCTGGCGCGCCGCTTCAATGTCTCGCGCACGCCGGTGCGCGAGGCGCTGCGGCAGCTGGCCGCGAGCGGCCTGATCGATGCCCGCGCGCATCGCGGCGCCGTGGTGGCGCGGCCTTCGCTTGAAAGACTCACCGGCATGTTCGAGGCGATGGCCGAGCTGGAAGCGATCTGCGCCGGCCTCGCCGCCGAGCGCATGACGCCCGCGGAGCGTCACGCGCTGGAGGCGATCCACGAGGAGCTGCGGGTCTTGAGCTACACCGGCAATCCCGAGCGCTTCCACGAGGTCAATGAGCGCTTCCACAACGCGATCTATGCCGGCTCGCAGAACGCCTACATCGCCGAGATCACGCTCGCGACGCGGGTGCGAGTACAGCCGTTCCGCCGCGCCCAGTTCCGCAACCTCGGGCGCCTGGCAAAATCCCACGCCGAGCACGACCGCGTCGTCGTCGCCATCCTGCGCGGCGACAAGGCGGGCGCTGCGGCAGCGATGCGCGCGCATATCGAGCAGGTGCGCGGGGAATACGAAACCTACGCGGTGTCGGTGTAGCTCGGTGCTCAAACCTATCAGCGCGTCATTCCGGGGCGCGCGAAGCGCGAGCCCGGAATCCATTGGTCAGCATCTGACGTAGATGATTGGTTGCGGGGCGCTCCAGCAACCGTCACTGCGACGAAATGGATTCCGGGCTCGCGCCAAGAGGCGCGCCCCGGAATGACGAGAAAGCGGTTACACTCTCGCCTTCTCCGCCATGAACGCGCGCCAGCCGCCATAGGCCGAGATATCCTTCGCGCCGGCAATTGCAGCGGGCTCCACGATGAAGCCTTTCGCCTGCCGTCCGTCGGCGAGCCGGATCGTGCCGATTGAGAGCGGCGGCGGGATCGCGGCGACGAATTTGCCGAATGCGGCGGCCGACATCGCCCACAGCTCGAGCTTGATCGATGCACCCGCGCCGGCCTCGACACGCAGCATGCCGGGTTTTGGCGGCGTGGTGTCGAGCGCGTAGAGCTTGTAGTCCGCTGCGGTGACCGTCGCTTCCAACAGCCGCGCATCGAGCGTCGTCAGCTCGTGGTTCAGCGCCATGCCGGAGAGATGCGCGCCGACCACCGCGATCGTGATCTCGTCGGCGGCGGCCTGCGCCGGCACGGCGGCAAGCGGCGGCTGCGGCAGCGCCTTCGCGCCGAGCGCAAGGCCGGTGTCGGCATGGAATATGCGGCCAATGCCGGCAAGCGCGGCGTCGCGGCCGGCAGGAGCCAGCAACGTGATGCCGAACGGCGCGCCGTCCGGCCGCATCGCCGCCGGCAGTGCGAGGCCGCAGAGATCGAGCAGGTTGACGAAATTGGTATAGGTGCCGAGCCGCGAGTTGAGCTCGATCGGGTTGGCCAGCACGTCGGCGGTGGAATAGACCGTCGGGGCGGTCGGCAGCACGATCGCGTCGAGTTGCGCGAAGGTGCGCGCGGCGACACCGCGCAGCGCCTGCAGGCGATAGAGCGCGGCGAATGTATCGGCCGCGGTGGGCCGCGCGCCGCCGATGGTGATCTCGCGGGTCACCGGGTGGATCGCATCCGGCGACGACGCCAGCAGGTCGCGGATCACGAGATAGCGCTCGGCGACCCACGGGCCCTCATAGAGCAGCCGCGCCGTCTCGTAGAACGGCTCGAGGTCGAATTCGACGAGTTCGACGCCGAGCGCCTGCCAGCGCTTGCACGCCTCGCCATAGGCCGTCTCGGCCTCGCGATCGCCGAAGAAGATCAGCTGGCCGGACTTGGGAATGCCGAGCTTCAGCTTCGCCGGAAGCGTCGTGAGCGGCCCGAGCGGCCGGTTGCGCGAGAACGGATCAGCCTCATCCGGCCCGGCCATCACGGCAAGCGCGGCCAATGCGTCATCGACGGTCAGCGAGAACACCGAGATGCAGTCGAGCGTGCGGCAGGCCGGCACCAGTCCCGCGTTCGAGATCAGCCCGAGGCTCGGCTTGAGCCCGACGATGTTGTTGAGCATCGCCGGCACGCGGCCGCTGCCCGCAGTATCGGTGCCGAGCGACAGCGGCACGAGGCCCGCCGAGACCGCGACCGCGGAGCCCGAGCTCGATCCACCCGGCACCAGATCGCCGCGCACCGGATTTTTGGGAATGCCGTAGGGCGAGCGCACGCCGACCAGGCCGGTGGCGAACTGGTCGAGATTGGTCTTGCCGATGATGATGGCGCCGGCCGCGCGCAGCCTGGCGACAACAGTGGAGTCCTTCGCCGGTGTATAGGCGAATGCGGGGCAGGCGGCGGTGGTCGGCAACCCCGCGACGTCGATATTGTCCTTCACCGCGACCGGCACGCCATAAAGCGGCAGCATCGGGTCCGTGAGCCGCGCGGCTTCGGCGAGCGCCTCCTGCTCGTCGCGCAGGCTGATGAAGATGGCGGGGTCGTTGTGCTCGCGAATGCGCTGATAGCTGCGCTCCACGGTTTGCGCCGGCGTCATGGTCCCGGTGCGGTGTGCGGCAACGATCGCGGCGACAGTTTCAGTCACGTGGTTGGCCCGTCTGTTGAGCGGCAAGGCGTTGGATGCCTGCCGCGAGGGAATTGCAGCCTGATCGAAGCAAGCAATGTGCCATTGTGTACAATTTGTCCGCGGTCGCGATGCGGCGAATTATTACGCAATATCAGTTGTTTGAAATGCTCGCTGGTAGCTGATGCAAGCTGGCTTGCGAGTGTCGATGCCTAATTTTAGAGCAGGCATGACCAAGCCGAAATCCGGCCGCGGGATCAGGTGAAGCAGGCAAGGATCTGCAGCAGTCGCTCGCGGTTGTCCTTGCCGATCTTCTCGGCGACATGCCGCTCGTGCTCGGCGGCAAGCCGCTTGAACCGCGCCAGCGCGGTCTTGCCGCGCGCGGTCAGATGCAGCGCGTGGGAGCGGCGGTCGGTGGCGGAGGGGATGCGGCTGACGAAGTCGCGTTCCTCCAGGCTGTCGAGCAGATGCACGAGGCGCGCGCGCTCGATCCCGAGCCGCTTGGCGACCGCCATCTGGCTGAGGCCCGGATTGGCCCCGATCACGGTCATGACCGAATATTGGGTCGGGCGGATATCGACCGTCGCCAGCGTCTTGATGAAGTCCTGGAAGATCCAGAGCTGGAAGCGCCGCACTGCGTAGCCGACGTGGCCGACCAGTGCGTCGAGGCCGATGTCGTCACCGGCCTCGCCCGCATGCGCCCCGCCATTCGCGGTGCGCGCCTGGGGGCGGCGGATTGCCGCTGCCGTTGCTGCCGCCTTGCGCGATGTCTTCTGCTGGCTTGCCATACCGCAAGGCTAGCGCGCCCGGGGCGTGAGGGAAAGATTGTTGTTGACGACAACAATTGATATCCGCAACATTATCGCCAAAGAGCCCGGCCGGGATCGGTGCACCGCATCATGTTGCGGCGCGATCCCGAAACGACACGGGCGAGGAGGAAACCATGACGGCCGTCGGCGGTGACAATCCGAGCAGCCTGTTCGCGACGCCTGCCATCGTGGCGGATCGACGTGGCGACGGCAGCATCCTGGTTCGTTCCACCACGCCCTTGAAAGAAAGCGCAAGGTGCGTCGGCGACTGGCTAGAGCACTGGGCGCGGCAGGCGCCGGATCGCATCTTCCTCGGCGAGCGCGCGAGCGTCGAAGCGCCCTGGAGCACCGTCAGCTATCGCGACGCGCTCGGGATCGTACGGTGCGCTGCATCGTGGGTATTGGCGCAAGGGCTGAGCACCGAGCGGCCGCTCGTCATCCTCTCCGACAACGGCATCGACCACGCGCTGTTCGCGCTCGCCGCCCAGCATGTCGGCGTGCCTTCGGCCGCGATCTCGCCGGCCTATTCGCTGATGTCGAAAGACTTCGACAAGCTGAAGGGCATGATCAGCCTGCTCGATCCCGGTGCGATCTATGTCGCGGGCGCAAAGCCGTTTGCCTCGGCGCTGGCCGCGATCAAGCCGCTGCATCGCGCCGTCATCGTCAGCGGCAATCCCGAGGATGCCGACGCGCTGGCATTCCGAGCCATTGCAGCGACACCAGAATCGCCAGACGTGGCAAAAGCCTTCGCCGCGGTGACGCCGGACACGATTGCAAAATTCCTGTTCACCTCGGGGTCAACAGGCACGCCGAAAGCCGTGATCAACACCCAGCGCATGCTGACCTCGAGCCAGCAGGCCAAGGCGCAGACCTGGACGTTCCTGGAGCGGGCCAGCGAAGAGCTGGTCATTCTGGACTGGCTGCCGTGGAGCCACACCTTCGGCGCCAACCACAATTTCAACCTGGTGCTGCGCAACGGCGGCACGCTCTATATCGATGGCGGCAAGCCGGCGCCGGGCCTGTTCGCGACCTCGCTCGCCAATCTGCGCAGCGTGGTGCCGACGGTCTATTTCAACGTGCCACGCGGCTTCGACATGCTGATCGCAGCGCTTCGCACCGACGAGGAGTTGCGCCGCAAGTTCTTCGAAGGCACCAAATTCGCGTTCTATGCCGGCGCGGCGCTGCCGCAGAATTTGTGGGATGCACTGGAGGAATTGTCGCTGCAGACGGTCGGCCGCAGGCTGCCGATGGTGTCGGCCTGGGGCTCGACCGAGACCTCGCCGCTGGCGACCGACTGCCACTTCCTGGCAAAACGCTCCGGCAATATCGGCGTGCCGATTCCCGGCACCGAGCTGAAACTCGTGCCGTCGGGCGACAAGCTCGAGGTCCGCGTGCGCGGGCCCAATGTCACGCCGGGCTACTGGAAGGCACCCGAGCTGACCGCGCAGGCCTTCGATGGCGAGGGCTTCTACAGGATCGGCGACGCCGTCACCTTCGCCGATCCCGACAGGCCGGATCTCGGCCTGTTCTTCGACGGCCGCGTGGCCGAGGATTTCAAACTCAATTCCGGCACCTGGGTCAGCGTCGGCACCTTGCGCGTCGCCGGCATCGCGGCGCTTGCACCGCTCGCGCAGGACATCGTCGTGACTGGTCACGGCCGCGACGAGGTGCGCTTCCTGGTGTTCCCGAACCTTGCCGCCTGCCGCTCGCTCGCGGGACTGCCCGAGACCGCCGGCGCGCAGGAGGTGATCAATCATCCGGCAGTCCGCTCCGCGATCGGGCAGGGGCTGGCACGGCTGAAGGCGCAAGGCGGCCATTCCTCCGGCCACGCCACCCGCGCGCTGTTGCTCGCCGAGCCGGCCTCGGTCGACGGCGGCGAGATCACCGACAAGGGCTACATCAACCAGCGCGCCGTGCTGACGCGCCGCGCTGCAGCAGTGGCGGTGCTGGAGGACGATGCGTCGTCCGAGCCGATTGGCTGTGCCGGGTGAGGGCCGATAGGGCAGGCCTGGTTAGGAAGGCACGCGGAAGGGTTCCCTCCCCCCTTGCGGGGGAGGGTTAGGGAGAGGGGTACCGCACGACGTGAGCTATCCGTATTCGTGTCACTCCAACGCACTTTGCCAGGACGTTGCATGCATCGATCATCGCGCCGGGGGCTTACCCCTCTCCGCGACCCTCCCCCGCGAGGGGGAGGGAGCCTGAGCGGCGTGCTCACCTGACCTGAGGGCGACGTCACAAATCTCGGCATGGGACCTGACGTCGCACCGGCTCGCCTTTTTAGTTGCCATAGCAACTAAGCTATGCGAGTTTCCGCTCAATAGGGACAGGGCCGGTCAACGGCCTCGCATTTGGGAGGATCATGTTGCGCAGCAGCGCGCGAGCAGCACGCATGGAAAACTGGACGAAGTCCGCGGTGGCGCAGGGCGCTGCCCGTGGCCCGGCCGTGCCGTCAGGTCGTGCTTTGCCCGGTCACGGCGCCGAGATTCTCGTGCAGCCGGCGCAGCAGGTCGATCAGCACCTCGCGCTCGTCCTTTTTCAGGCACGACAGCAGCCGCCGCTCCCGCTCCAGCGCCGCGACAATGACCTTGTCGTGGACGGCGCGGCCACGCGCGGTCAGGGTGATCGAATGGGTGCGGCCGTCGTCGGGTGCGGTCCGGATCGTCAGCAGGCCGCGTTTCTGCAGCGCCGCGAGGTTGCGGCTGACCGGTCCCTTGTCGAAGCCGATCACCTGGCAGATCCGCGAGGCCGGAATCCCGGGCTCGATCGCGAGCTGCGAGATGATTCGCCACTCGGTGACGTTGACGCCGAAATTCTTCTGGTAAAATGCGGTGGCGCTGTTCGACAGCTTGTTGCCGATGAAAGTGATGAACGCCGGCACATAGCGATTGAGGTCCAGCAGCGGGCCATCGGTGGCATCTGCGGGATCGGCCGGTCTCGGCCGGCGGGGCTTTCGGGGGAGGGGCTGGCTGCTCATTTCTCAAATCATCGCTGCGAAACTGCTCGGGAGCAAGTGACATGCGGCCCGTGTTGACAAGATCAAACCTCGGGAGGTCCTGATGACTGCAACAGGGGGGACATCCGTCCCGCATCTCGACGTCGATCCGTTCGCGCTGGATTTCTTCGCCGATCCGTTTCCGACCCATGAGCGGCTGCGCGAGGCCGGACCGGTGGTCTATCTCGACAGGTGGAATGTATATGGCGTGGCGCGCTACGCCGAGGTCCATGCGGTCCTGAACGATCCTGCGACGTTCTGCTCCAGCCGCGGCGTCGGCCTCAGCGACTTTTCCAAGGAAAAGCCGTGGCGGCCGCCGAGCCTGATCCTGGAGGCCGACCCGCCCGCCCACACCCGAACCCGCACTGTGCTGAGCTCGGTGCTGTCTGCGACCGTGATGAAGCAGCTCCGCGGCCGCTTTGCCGCCGCGGCGGAGGCCCGGGTCGATGCGCTGCTGGAGAAGCGCAGGTTCGATGCGATCGAGGACCTTGCGGAAGCCTATCCGCTCTCGATCTTCCCGGATGCGCTCGGCCTGCAGCCGGAGGGCCGTGAGCATCTGCTGCCTTACGCCAGCCTGGTGTTCAACGCGTTCGGTCCGCCGAACCAACTGCGCGAGGAGGCGATCAAGCGCTCCGCGCCGCACCAGGCCTATATTGCCGAGCAGTGCCAGCGCGACAACCTCACCCCGGGCGGCATCGGCGCCTGTATCCACGCCCATGTCGATAGTGGCGCCATTACCGCGACCGAGGCACCGCTGCTGGTGCGCTCGCTGCTGTCGGCCGGCCTCGACACCACCGTCAACGGCATCGGCGCCGCGGTCTATTGTCTCGCCCGATTCCCCGACCAGTTCGAGAAGCTGCGCAACGATCCGACCCTGGCGCGCAACGCGTTCGAGGAAGCGGTGCGGTTTGAGAGTCCGGTTCAGACTTTCTTCCGGACCACGACCCGCGACGTCGAGCTCAGCGGGGCCAGCATCCCCGAAGGCGAGAAGGTGCTGATGTTCCTGGCTGCGGCCAATCGCGATCCGCGCCGCTGGGAGGCGCCCGATAGCTACGACATCACGCGCCGCACCTCGGGCCATGTCGGCTACGGCTCGGGTATCCACATGTGCGTCGGCCAACTCGTCGCCCGCCTCGAAGGCGAAGTGATGATGGCGGCGCTGGCGCGCCGTGTCGCCAGGATCGAAATGACGGGTGAGCCGAAGCGCCTGTTCAACAACACGCTGCGCGGGCTCGAGAGGCTGCCGGTCGAAATCACGCCGGCCTGACGCCGGCTGCGGAACAACGCAAGGGAGGGGACACGATGAGGGGCTTTAGGATTGGACTTGCGCTGGCATTGGCCTGCGCGGCGGGCAGCGCGCGTGCGGAGATTTCCGGCGACGTCGTGCGCGTCGGCGTGCTGAACGACATTTCCGGCATCTTCCAGGACACCAACGGCATGGGCTCGGTGGAAGCCGCGCGGATGGCGGCGGAAGATTTCAACGGCGGCGGCAAGGGCATCAAGGTCGAGATCGTCTACGCAGATCACCAGAACAAGGCCGACGTCGGATCTGCGATCGCGCGCAAATGGCTCGATGTCGAGGGCGTCGACGCCATCGTCGACGTGCCGAACTCGGCCGTCGGCCTCGCGATCAATACCGTGCTGCGCGATTCCAGGATGACGTTCCTGGCCTCGTCGACCGCAAGCTCCGATCTCACCGGCAAGGCCTGCTCACCGAACACCATTCAATGGGTCAACGACGCCTGGGCGACCGGCAACACCACCGCCGCCGCGATGATGCAGCGCGGCGGCAAGGACTGGTATTTCGTGACGGTCGACTACGCGCTCGGCAAGGGTATCGAAGCCGAGGCGACAAACTACATCGAGAAGCACGGCGGCAAGGTGCTCGGCTCCAGCAAGCACCCGCTCGGCACGTCGGATTTCGCCTCCTTCCTGCTGCAGGCGCAGAGTTCCAAGGCCAAGGTGATCGGCTTGGCGAATGCCGGCGGCGACACCATCAACGCGGTGAAGCAGGCGGCCGAGTTCGGCATCCAGCAAGGCGGCCAGACCATGGTCGCGTTCCTGCTGTTCGTGAACGACATCCACGGCATGGGCCTGAAGGTCGCGCAGGGCCTGCAGCTGCTGGAGGCTTTCTACTGGGACATGAACGACGACACCCGCGCGTTCGCAAAGCGCTTTGCCGCGCGTCCCGGCATGAACGGCAAGATGCCGAGCGGCAACCAGGCCGGCGTCTATGCCTCGACACTTGCCTATCTCAATGCCGTCGCCGCGACCGGCAGCGACGATGCCAAGGTGGTGGTGCCGCAGATGAAGACCTTCAAGGGCAAGGACAAATTGTTCGGCGACACCACGATCCGCCAGGACGGCCGCGTCGTCCACCCGATGTATCTGTTCGAGGTGAAGAAGCCGGAGGAGTCGAAGTACCCCTACGATTATTACAAGCTGATCGCGACCATCCCGGCCGACCAGGCATTCCGCCCGCTGGCGGATGGCGGCTGCTCGCTGGTGAAGTGAAACGTCCGCCGCGCACGATTCATCCTCCCCTGGAGGGGGAGGATCGGTTCGCATGAAACGCGAACCGAGGTGGGGTGAAGGTCTCTCCACTTCGGCGCGGCCCGTGTTGAGAGATCACCCCACCCCGCTTCGCATTTCGCTACGCTTCATGCGAA
>NZ_JARVWP010000017.1 GCF_029846235.1 Bradyrhizobium sp. CER78 | reverse complement strand
CTTCGCAACCTCAGCTTCCTCGGTTCAGACCAGATGGACAACCTCCTGACAGACCACAGCTAGCGCGGCTTTTCCCCGGGGCCGTGTGCGTGGATCGCCAGCGCATGCACCGAGCCGGCGAGTTCCTGCGCCAGCGTCGCATTTATCATGCGATGGCGTTCGATCCGGCTCTTCCCTTCGAAGGCCGGAGACACAATATATACCCTGAAATGTGTCTCCCCGCCTGGCCTGTGGCCGGCGTGGCCCTCATGCAGATGTGACTCATCGACCACGTCGAGGCTTTCGGGCAAGAAAGCTTCACGCAACTTGTTTATGATAGCGTCTTTGGTGCTCATGGCGGCGGAGTTAGTTTCGCGGCGGCTTTTCGTCAATGGTACAAGCGGGAAACGAGGTCTGCGCAATGTCAAGACTTGAAGATTTGTGCATTGCGTAGTCAAAGAGATCATGCCGATCGATTCATCAAAATTCTTCGACTCCATTCGCATCAAGCCGACCAAGGTGAGTGCGAAGCGCCAGGCGCAGGCCGGCGAGCAGGCCGTGACCTGCGAGTGGGCGGGTTGCCAGAACAAGGGCGCGCACCGCGCCCCGAAGGGCCGCGAGAATTCGCGCGAGTATTGGCACTTCTGTCTCGATCACGTCCGCGAGTACAACCAGTCCTACAATTTCTTCCAGGGCATGAATCCTGACGACGTCGCGCGCTACCAGAAGGACGCGCTGACCGGCCATCGTCCGACCTGGAAGATGGGTGCCAACAACGGCAAGAAGGAGAGCGGTCTCGATGCCGCCTCCGATCCGTTCCACGTGTTCTCCGAGCTCAATGGCCGCGGCCGCTGGCGCCCCGGGCCGGGCGGCGCGGAGCCCAAGCCCGAGACCCGCAAGGTCATGAACGCCGAGCGCAAGGCGCTGCTGGTGATGGGCCTAGGCGCCGGGGCGACGCTGGAAGACGTCAAGTCGAAGTACAAGGCGCTGGTGAAGCAGCACCATCCCGACGCCAATGGTGGCGACCGCTCCACCGAAGATCGCCTGATCGAGATCATCAAGGCGTATAATTATCTGAAGACCGTGGTGCGCGAGGCCTGAGCTCTCGCTCTCGTCGCCCTTGCGAACGCAGGGGCCCATAACCTCCGTCTGCTATTGTCTGCACAAGGTGTCTGACCGACGGCCCTATTGATGGGCTGCGGCGTATGGGTCCCTGCGTTCGCAGGGACGACAGCGGAGAGCGTGGCTCCGCCGTCGTCCAACGGCGCAATTTTGTAGCCCGGATGAAGCGAAGCGTAATCCGGGACCCCTCTGACCGCGGTCACACCGTTCCCCGGATTTCGCTGCGCTCCATCCGGGCTACGGTTCGCGGTTAGCTCTCAACCCTTCGGCGCTGCGCCGACATACGAAGAACTCGGCCGGATCAGCCGCCCGGTGCGGCGCTGCTCCAGCGCGTGCGCGGTCCAGCCGGCGGCGCGGGCCACGGCGAAGATCGGCGTGAACGCCTGCCGCGGGATCTTGAGCCCATCGAGCAGGATCGCGGTGAAGAACTCGACATTGGTCTCGAGCGGCCGCTCCGGATTCTTCTTCCGCAACGCCTCGCGGATATAGGCTTCGACCTCGCCGGCAAACGGCAGGTCGGCGCCACTGGCCTCCAGGCGCTCGATCGCGACCTTCAGCACGTCGGCGCGCGGGTCGCGCACCCGATAGACGCGGTGGCCGAAGCCCATCAGCCGTTCGCCATGCGCCAGCGCGCCGTCGACCCAGGGCCTGATCCGCTCGCGGGTGCCGATCGCATCCAGCATCTCGAGCACCGGCTCGGGCGCGCCGCCATGCAGCGGACCGGTCAATGCGCAATAGCCACCGGTGATGGCCGCGAACAAATCGGCTTGGGTCGAGGCGATCACCCGCGTGGTGAAGGTCGACGCGTTCATGCCGTGGTCGCAGACCGTGACGAGATAGGCGTCGAGCGCGGCGACCTCGCGCGGCGCAGCCCTGCGGCCCAGCAGCATATGCAGCGTGTCGGCGGCGTGGCTGACATTCGGGTCCGGCGCGATCGGCGCCTGTCCCTTGGCTTGCTGCACCAGGGCGCCGGCGATCACCGGGAAGGCGCCGACAATGGTCGCCTCGTGTTCCAGCCCGTTCTCGCCGCGCAGGCCTGCGATCGCGGCCCGGAAGCCGTCGACGATCGACATGCCGCGCGTTGCCGGCAGCAGGTCGGCCAGCCGTGCGAAGGCGCGTTCGCGGGCAGCGCCGAGGCTGGCGCGGACGTTGGCTTCGCTCAGCGTCTTGCCGGTGGCGCCGTTCCACAGCCGCGCCGTGACGCCCTCGAAGCTCGACTTGCCGGCGAGGTTGGCGACGTGCTCGCCGGCGATGATGAGTTCGCCGCGCTCGCCGTCGACATGGCTCAACACGGTCTCGGCGGCGGGAACGCCGTCCAGACCGATCTGGCTCTTGGTGAGAATCATGTTCATGGCCCGATCTCCTTGCTTCACCTCTTCAAGGTCGGGCCTCTCGACGAGTTGATCAATCTTGATTATATAAATCAATATGAAAAAATCCGCCGAGCTTTACCTCTCCGCCCGGGAGGCCGCCGCCGAGCTCGCGATCTCGCCGGCGACCCTCTATGCCTATGTCAGCCGTGGCCTGATCCGCTCCGAGCCGTCGCCGGATTCGCGCAGCCACCGCTACCGCGCCGAGGACATCAGGGGTCTGAAGGAGCGCCGCGTGCCGTCACCGGAGCCGCGCGGCTTCCGCAATTTCGATGCGGATTTGCCGGTGATGGATTCGGCGATCTCGACCATCACCGAGCAGGGTCCGATCTATCGCGGCGTCAACTGCGTCGATCTCTCCCAGCGCGACACGCTGGAGCACACCGCGACGCTGCTGTGGGATGTCACCGGCGTCGATCCGTTTGCGCCGGACAATTGCCCGCATGTCTCCGATGAAATGCGTGCGATCGCCGAGGCCGCGCGGCGCGCCCAGCCGATCGACCGCACGGTCGCGGTGCTGGCGCTGGCGGCGAGTGCCGATCCCGGCGCCTTCACCCGCGCGCCCGATGGCCGCGCGATGGTCGGCGGGCGCATCTTGCGGCTGCTGGTCGCGACCATGCTGAACGCCGTGCCGTCGGCAGAGCCGCTCCACGAGCAGGTGGCGCGGGTCTGGACGCCCGACAACAAGCATGCGCCCGACCTGATTCGCCGCGCGCTGGTGCTGCTCGCCGATCACGAATTGAATGCCTCCACCTTCACCGCGCGCTGCGCGGCATCGACCGGCCTCAATCTGTACGACGCCGTGATTGCGGGTCTCGTCGCGTTGAAAGGCCCGATGCATGGCGGCGCCGGCGTGCTCGCCTCGCGCCTGGTCAAGACGATGATCGACAATGACGTTGCGCCTGTGGTGCGCGAGCGGGTCGCGCTCGGCGAGCGCTTCGCCGGCTTCGGTCACGGCGTCTACAAGAAGGGCGATCCGCGCGCGATCTCATTGCTCGAGGTGCTGACGCGGGCCGGCGCGCCGCGCAAATTCACCAGGGAAGTGCCGGACAGAATCGCGGAGGCGACCGGCGAATTCGTCAATATCGATTACGCACTGGCGGTGCTGGTGCATGCGCTGCGGATGCCCGCAGGCAGCGAGCTTGCGCTGTTCGCGATGGCGCGCAGCGTCGGCTGGATCGCGCATGCCAGCGAGCAGCTTCAGCTCGGCAAATTGATTCGGCCTCGTGCGCGCTATGTCGGCCCGGCGCCCGGGCGGGCCGGCACGACCAACAGCATTTAGGTCTTATTCTGCTGGCTTGGACGGCTCGATCAGGCCGCCGCCATGGCGGCGGCGGATGGTCCAGATCGCCAGCGCCACGATGACCGCGCCGCCCGCCACCGCGAACATCCATAGATGCTTGCCGACATGTTGATGATGCGGCAGGCCGGCATAGTCGTGCAGCGCGGTGACGGCGAGCACCCCGGGCAGCACGTGCGCCGGCGCCCAGAGCAGGATCGCGGGGATGTTGACCGCGTAGAAGCGCACCGGCGGCATGTCGAGCGCGCCGGCGGTGATCGGCACGAAGGCGCGAATCGGCGGCACGAAGCGGGCGAAGAACACCGCGAGCACGCCCCAGCGGTTGAAGAAGGCCACGCTCTGCGCGACCACGCGCGGGTAGTTGGAGAGCGGCCAGGCCGACAGTATCTCGCGCTGGCTGCGGTGGCCGATCAGATAGGCAGTGCCGTCGCCGAGCATGGCGCCGGCGGCCGCCGCGGCGAGCACCGGCGCGAGCTTCAATTCGCCGCCCGGGACCAGCGCGCTCAGCGCCAGGATAATGGTCGAGCCCGGCACCAGCGAGCCGACCACCGGGACGGCTTCCAGCAGGGCGGCCAGAAACAGCGTCAGGTAAGCGAGCCAGGCATGGGCCGAAACGAATGCGATCAATGGGTCAAGGAATGAAGTCACAGAATCCCTGGGTGGCGATGAAACAGGTCCGAGAGCTAACAACTCCGCGCCGGGTTGAAAAGTGCCCGGCCCGGATAGGCCGCCGTGGCGCTGCGGCGAAAGTACGGCGGGATTTGCAGAGCAGCCTTCCAAAAACCGAGTTTCGCGCCTATCTTTATGAAACAACGACGGAACTTTGATTTGCCCGTGGGCTTCTGCCGGCCGATGCTCTCTGCTAGGCTTGTGCGTAGCACCCCATCCGCAGCCAAATGACCTTAAATCTGGTTTCGGGAATGCCCGGGACCTCGGAGGATGAATGACGACCGCCGTCCAGACCAAAGAGCAAGAACCCGTCGGCTTGCCCGACATGAAGGTTTCGGTTCGGCAGGTCTTCGGGATCGATAGCGATCTGGAAGTTCCCGCCTATTCCGAAGTCGATCCGCATGTGCCGGAAGTCGACAGCGACTATCGCTTCGACCGCGCCACCACGCTCGCGATCCTCGCCGGCTTTGCCAAGAACCGCCGTGTGATGGTCACCGGCTATCACGGCACCGGCAAGTCGACTCACATCGAGCAGGTTGCGGCCCGCCTCAACTGGCCCTGCGTGCGCGTCAACCTCGACAGCCACATCAGCCGTATCGATCTCGTCGGCAAGGATGCCATCGTGGTCAAGGAAGGCAAGCAGGTCACTGAATTCCGTGACGGCATCCTGCCCTGGGCGCTGCAGCACAACATCGCGCTGGTGTTCGACGAATACGACGCCGGCCGTCCGGACGTGATGTTCGTGATTCAGCGCGTGCTGGAAGTCTCCGGGCGCCTGACGCTGCTCGACCAGAACAAGGTGATCAAGCCGCATCCGGCGTTCCGCCTGTTCTCGACCGCGAACACGGTCGGCCTCGGCGATACCTCGGGCCTCTATCACGGCACCCAGCAGATCAACCAGGGCCAGATGGACCGCTGGTCGATCGTCACCACGCTGAACTACCTCGCCCATGACGAGGAAGTCGAGATCGTGCTGGCCAAGGCGCGCCACTACCGCACGCAGGAAGGCCGCGACATCGTTAACAAGATGGTGCGGCTGGCGGATCTCACCCGCAACGCGTTCGCCAATGGCGACCTGTCGACGGTGATGAGCCCGCGCACGGTGATCACCTGGGCCGAGAACGCGGACATCTTCAACGACATCGGCTTCGCGTTCCGCGTCACCTTCCTCAACAAGTGTGACGAGCTGGAGCGGCCGCTTGTCGCCGAGTTCTACCAGCGCTGCTTTAACGTCGAGCTGCCGGAATCCTCGGTCAACGTGGCGCTCAGCTAGTCCATGCCGAAAATCTCCGTCGAGCGCACAGTCACACAGACGAAGAAGGCGGTGCTCGGCGGATTGCTCCGCTACAACAACGAGAAGATGGGGAAGCAGAAGTACAAGCGCTTCGCCATCTCGCTGCGGCAAGGCGACGAGATCGTCGGCGGCATCGTCGGCGAGGTCTGGACCGCGGTGTTGTTCATCCAGCTGTTCTGGATGGAGCAGAAGTTTCGCAACAAGGGCTTTGGCGCGAAGCTGATCAAGGCGATCGAAGACGAGGCGCGGCGCTTCGGAGCCACGCAATCCTATCTGGATACGATGAGCTTCCAGGCGCCGGGCTTCTACCGCGCCAATGGATATAAAGAGTTCGGTTCGATTGAGGGGTATCCCGGCGGCGTCACGCGCCACTGGTTTACGAAATCGCTATGACAACCTCCAATATCAAATTCCGTCCCGGGTCGAAGGAAGCGCCGACCGAGCCGTTCAAGCGCTCGGTGTCGGCGTGCCTGAAGGCGATCGCCAAGAAGCCGGAGCTCGAGATCTCTTTCGCCGCCGAGCGGCCCGGGCTTGCGCCCGGCAAGGCGCGGCTGCCGGAGCCGGCGCGCAAGATGACCAAGCGCGATGCGGCGATCGTGCGCGGCCACGCCGATTCGATCGCGCTCAAGATCGCCTGTCACGACCCCAAGGTGCATCGCAAGCTGATGCCGGGCAATCCGCAGGCGCGCGGCGTGTTCGAGGCGGTCGAGCAAGCCCGCGTCGAGGCGATCGGCTCGCGGCGGATGGCCGGCGTCGCCAAGAACCTCACCGCGATGCTCGACGATCATTTCCACCGCGGCAAGTATGACGAGATCACCGACCGCGCCGATGCGCCGCTGTCGGATGCGCTGGCGATGCTGGTGCGCGAGCGTCTCACCGGCATGGCGCCGCCCGCGGCCGCCAAGAAGATGGTCGATCTCTGGCGTCCGACGCTGGAGGACAAGATCGGCTCGCGGCTCGACCAGCTCAGCCGTTTCACCGAGGACCAGACGAGGTTCGGCGATCTCGTCCACGATCTGCTGTCGGCGCTCGATCTCGGCGACGACCGCAACATGGATTCCGACGACGACGAGGATCAGGACGAGAACCAGGACGGCGAGAGCGATCAGTCCGGCGCAGAGGGCTCGCCCGATTCGGACGCCGCGCAGGAGATGAGCGCCGATCAGGCCCAGACCACCGCGGACGAGATGAGCGAAAGCGCGATGGAGAGCGCGCAGGCCTCCACGTCAGACACGTTCGACGACGGCGAGCTCGGCGACGACGAGACGCCGGGCGAGGCGACGCGGCCGAATTCGCGCGGCCAGAACGAGCCGCGCGGCCCGGAATATCATGCGTTTGCGCCGAAGTTCGACGAGGTGATCGCGGCCGAGGACCTCTGCGACCACGACGAGCTCGAGCGCTTGCGCTCCTATCTCGACAAGCAGCTCGCGCATCTGCAGGGCATCGTGGCGCGGCTCGCCAACCGCCTGCAGCGCCGTCTGATGGCACAGCAGAACCGCGCCTGGGATTTCGACCTCGAGGAAGGCATCCTCGATCCGGCGCGGCTGTCGCGTGTCGTCACCGATCCCTATCATCCGCTGTCCTTCATGCACGAGAAGGAGGCGACCTTCCGCGACACCGTGGTGACGCTGCTGCTGGATAACTCCGGCTCGATGCGCGGCCGTCCGATCACGGTTGCCGCCACCTGCGCCGACATCCTGGCGCGGACGCTGGAGCGTTGCGGCGTCAAGGTCGAGATCCTCGGCTTCACCACCCGCGCCTGGAAGGGCGGACAGTCGCGCGAGGCGTGGCTTGCCGCCGGCAAGCCGGCCAATCCCGGCCGCCTCAACGATCTCAGGCACATCATCTACAAGTCGGCGGATGCCCCGTGGCGTCGTGCGCGGAAAAATCTCGGCCTGATGATGCGCGAGGGTCTCCTGAAGGAGAACATCGACGGCGAGGCGCTCGACTGGGCGCACAAGCGCCTGCTCGCGCGTCCCGAGCAGCGCCGCATTCTGATGATGATCTCCGACGGTGCGCCGGTCGACGACTCCACGCTGTCGGTCAATGCCGGCAACTATCTCGAGCGGCATCTGCGCCACATCATCGAGGAGATCGAGACCCGCTCGCCGGTCGAGCTGATCGCGATCGGCATCGGTCACGACGTGACGCGCTACTATCGCCGCGCCGTCACCATCGTGGATGCCGAAGAGCTTGGCGGTGCCATCACCGAAAAGCTCGCCGAGCTGTTCAGCGAGACCCACGGCTCGACGCCCGCACCGGGCACCCGACGCCGCCTCCACTCGTGAGACATGCGCTCACCCGTTAGCCGCCGCCATTTCCTGAGAGATGTGGCGGCGGGGCTGTCGGCCGCAGCATTGCCGCATCTCGCGCAGGCACAGGGCGCGAGCCAGCCGGCGCTGACGCCGGGACCGCCGGGCAGGCCGGGCCGTCACCGCGTCGATGAACCCGCCGCGGTCGAGGTCAACGCACGGCCGCTGCCGTCCTTCGACATCCGCGATCGCGCGCGGGTGCGGTTCGGTTCGCTGGAATACCGCAGCGGCCTGATCCTGACCTCGTCGTTCGCCGGCTTTGGCGGCCTCTCGGCGCTGCGGCTCGATCCCAAAGGCGAACGCTTCATCGCGGTCAGCGACCAGGGCACCTGGTTCACCGGCCGTATCCTCTATCGCGGCCGCGACATGATCGGGCTCGACGATGTCGAGGCGGCGCCGCTGCTCGGGGCCGACGGCCGGCCGATCACCGCGACCCGCGGCTGGTATGATTCTGAATCGCTCGCGCTCGACGGCTCCATTGCCTATGTCGGGCTCGAGCGGGTCAACCAGGTGCTGCGCTACGATTTTTCCAAGGGCTTCACCCGCTCGCGCGGCGAGGTGGTGCCGCTGCCGCCGGCGGCGCGCAAGCTGCCCATCAACAAGGGGCTCGAGGCGCTGGTCTTCGTGCCCAAAGTGATGGCCAAGGATCTGCCCAAGGGCAGGCGCTGGCCGGCACGCTGATTGCGATGTCGGAACGCGGGCTCGATGCGAGCGGCAATTTGATTGCCTTCCTGGTCGGCGGCAAGACGCCGGGCCAGTTCAGCGTCCGCCGCACCGAGAATTTCGACATCAGTGACGCGGTCCTGCTGCCGTCGGGCGATCTGTTGATCCTGGAGCGGAAATTCTCCTGGCTCGGCGGCGTCGGCATCCGCATCCGCCGCCTCGCGCTGTCCGACATGGCGCCCGGCGCCGTCGTCGACGGCCCGGCGATCTTCAATGCCGATCTCGGCAACGAGATCGACAACATGGAAGGCATCGATGCCCATGTCACCGCGGAGGGCGAGACCGTGCTGACCATGATCTCCGACGACAATTTCTCCCTGATCCAGCGCAATCTGCTGCTGCAATTCACGCTGGTCGAGTGAGGCTCACCTTCCCCCTCCAGGGGAGGGTGAACGGACGTCGTATCCGCATTGCTGATCTGCGCTCGGCCTGCGCGGCGTCCCCGCCTGTTGGTGATCGCAGCCGCGGTCTCTATCTTAAGCGCGCCCTTTCCCCGATCCGGATATCCCGCATGAGCACCCTGTTTTCCCCGATCGAACTGCGTGGCCTGAAACTCGCCAATCGCATCATGGTCGCACCGATGTGCCAGTATTCGGCCAATGACGGCTCCGCCAATGATTGGCATTTCACCCACATCAACACGCTGGCGCTGTCGGGCGCCGCGATGTTCTGCATCGAGGCCACCCATGTCGAGGATATCGGGCGGATCACGCCGGGCTGCCTCGGCCTCTACAGCGATGCCAATGAGGCAGCGCTGAAGCCGATCCTGGCCTCGGTGCGCAAGCACTCCAAGGCGGCGGTCGCGATGCAGCTCGCCCATGCCGGCCGCAAGGCCTCGAGCCAGCGTCCCTGGGAGGGCGGGCAGTTGATCCCAATTGCCGAAGGCGGCTGGCAGACGGTTGGACCTTCAGCTGTGCCGCACAAGGACGGCGAGGCTGCGCCGGTGGCGCTCGATGACGCGGGCCTGGCGCGCATCCGCGAGGCCTTTGTCGCCGCGGCGAAGCGCGCCGACCGGCTCGGCATCGACGCGCTCGAGCTGCACGCCGCGCACGGCTATTTGCTGCACCAGTTCCTGTCGCCGCTCGCCAACAAGCGCACCGACCGCTATGGCGGCTCGCTCGAGAACCGGATGCGTTTTCCGCTCGAAGTGTTCGACGCCGTGCGTGCTGTATTTCCGGACCGCAAGCCAGTCGGCGTCCGGGTGTCGGCGACCGACTGGGTCGAGGGTGGTTGGGACGTCGCGCAGACCATCGAGTTTACCAAGGAGCTGAAGAAGCGCGGCGTCGACTGGATGGATGTCTCCTCCGGTGGCGTCTCGGCGCTGCAGAAGATCCCGCTCGGGCCGGGCTATCAGGTGCCGGCGGCGCAGGCGGTGAAGGAGGCGACCGGCGTCACCACGATGGCGGTCGGCCTGATCACCGAAGCGAAGCAGGCGGAGGAGATCGTCGCGTCAGGGAAGGCCGACATGGTCGCGCTCGCCCGCGGCATGCTCTACGACCCGCGCTGGGGCTGGCACGCCGCCGCCGAGCTCGGCGGCGAGGTGAGCGCGCCGCCGCAATATTGGCGCTCGCAGCCCTCGACCCAGAAAGCGCTGTTCGGCAAGACCACGTTCGGCGCGCGGTAGGGATATATCGACCGCCAGGACCGCGATGTGACGAACATCGCGACGGCGTCATCGCGTTCGCAACTGGTGTCGCGATCGATCTCGCGGCAGCTCTTCGATGCGGGATGCTGTTCGACGCGAGGGCACGGATCGAGGCAGGCTAAAACGATCGATGCCGGCAGTGCTCTGCCGCAACGCGTTGAACCGGAACAATTGCCTTGCGGCATGGCCCCGTGCTAGAGGTCCGCTTGCATCAAGAGTTGGGGCGACGCCCAACGCCAACCTGCCAATCCGGGCAAGGTGGCACTCCCTTCAGGGAGGATGTGGCCGAGCCGGCAACCAAGCGGACCCCAGCCACCAGCGTCGTTCTCAAAGAAAGGAACGACGCGTCATGCCGATCAAGATCCCCGACGACCTCCCTGCTCGTGGAACGCTGGAAGCAGAAGGCGTCGTGGTCATGCGCGAGGCTGACGCGATACGGCAGGACATCCGTCCCTTGCGGATTGGGCTGCTCAATCTCATGCCGAACAAGATCAGCACCGAGACGCAAATCGCTCGCTTGCTGGGAGCCACCCCACTTCAGATAGAGCTGACGCTGGTACGGATCACCGATCATGTGGCGCGTCACACATCCGCCGACCATCTGGCGGCTTTCTATCGGCCATGGAGCGAAGTCAGCGCCGAGCGCTTCGATGGCTTCATCATCACAGGCGCGCCGGTCGAACGCCTGCCGTTCGAAGAGGTTCGCTACTGGCCCGAGTTGCGCATGATCTTCGAGTGGACGCAAACCCACGTCCACAGCTGCTTGACCATCTGCTGGGCCGCTCAGGCGGCTCTCCATCACTTCCACGCCGTGCCGAAGCACGAACTTCCCCGCAAGGCCTTCGGGATTTTCCAGCACCGC
This sequence comes from Bradyrhizobium sp. CER78, assembly GCF_029846235.1. GTDB lineage: Bacteria > Pseudomonadota > Alphaproteobacteria > Rhizobiales > Xanthobacteraceae > Bradyrhizobium. Next base: position 154,358 of record NZ_JARVWP010000017.1, on the reverse strand, counting down.
AACCTGATCCCGGCGTCGCCGTATCTGAGAGGTTTTTCAGACAGGTTCGACGTTCCCGTCTCGCGCTGGACGGAGGTCAGGATTTCAGACATTCCGGAAGGCAGCGGCCTGCACGTCCTGGCTGCTAGCGACGAGACCGGCCTTTGCCTCGTGAACGATCCGCATCGCCGTTCGCTTCATATCTTCAATCATTTCGAATACGAAGCCGACACTCTCGCGGACGAATATGCTCGCGATGGTAACGCTCAGCTGCCTACCAACTATTTCCCCGGTGACGATCCTTCGCGATGCTCGGAGAACGTCTGGCGCAGTCACGCCCACCTTCTGTTCGGCAACTGGATCAACGAAATTTACCAAACCACGCCCTTCGATGCCGCCGCGATCGGCCGCGCCTCGCCGGTGGTGTCCTAGCTCGTTACCTTTCACGACGTCGTCACGCCGGGTCTTCCTGTGCGCTGGAGCGAAGCCCCATCGCGACTATGCTGAAGGGGGCGCCCGACATGTGATTCCGGACCGGCCGTAGGTGACAAAACCATTGTTCTGCCGCAGCCAGGACAGGTACTCTTCGAGCGCGTGCGCAAGATACGCATCGAAACAAAGAGAGGAAACCCATGGAACTCGGATACTTCGCGATGCCGTCGCATCCGCCGGAGTGCGGACTGAAAGAGGGCCACGATTGGGACCTGCAGGTGCTGCGCTGGCTCGACGAGCTCGGCTATCAGGAGGCCTGGATCGGCGAGCACCACACCGCGCCCTGGGAGCCGCATCCGTCGCCTGATCTCTTGGTGGCGCAGGCGCTGCTGCAGACCAAGAACATCCGCATCGGCCCCGGTGGTTTCCTGCTGCCGTATCATCACCCGGCCGAGCTCGCGAACCGCGTTGCGATGCTCGATCACATCTCGAACGGCCGCTTGAACTTCGGCGTCGCCGCGTCGGGTCTGCCGAGCGACTGGGCGATGTTCAATGTCGACGGCATGTCCGGCCAGAACCGCGACATGACCCGCGAAGCGCTCGAGATTATCCTGAAGATGTGGACCGAGCCGGCACCCTGGACCCATAAAGGCAAGTTCTGGACGGTCACCAAGCCGGACACGATGTTCGATTTCCTGAAACCGCACATCAAGCCTCAGCAAGCGCCGCATCCGCCGATCGGCGTCGCCGGCCTGTCGAAGAACTCGGACACGCTGAAGCTCGCCGGCGAGCGCGGCTTCATTCCGATGAGCCTCAATCTCAATCCGGCCTATGTCGGCAGCCACTGGGACTCGGTCGAGGCCGGCGCCGCCAGGACCGGCCGCAAGCCGAGCCGCAAGGATTGGCGGATGGTGCGTGAGGTGTTCGTCGCCGACACCGACGCGGAGGCCTGGAAGCTGTCGACCGGCGACATGATGGGCCGGATGATGGGCGAGTATTTCCTGCCGCTGCTCGGCCACTTCGGCTTCAAGGATTATCTGAAGGCATCACCCGACGTGCCCGACAGCGATGTCACGGTGGAGTATTGCGCCCGCAACAACTGGATCGTCGGCTCGCCTGCGACCGTCACCGAGAAGATCGAGCAGATCTATCAGGAGGTCGGCGGCTTCGGCGTGCTCTTGGTGTTCGGCTTCGACTACAAGCACAAGCCCGAGGCCTGGCACAATTCGCTGCGGCTCTTGAAGCAGGAAGTGCTGCCGCGGCTGAAGCATCTCGACGCCTCGGTCGGCCGCGCGGCGTAGGAGGATGAGATCACGTGGGGCAGCGCAACGCTGCCCCACATTTCACGTCGTGACCCCGCCCGATGATCTTCGGACTCGGCATTGAAAGACGCTCGCTGAAATGCATGAGGCGGACGACGCAGCGTAGCAGCAGCCGGATCGATTGCTACCTTTGATCGATCAATAATCATTCCATGCCGCGATAGGTGTGAACTGGCGCACAAAAGCGTCACGAGGTCGCGGCCATTTGAGACGTGACGACTTTCGCGACGTGTCGAAAAGGCCTAGCTTGATTGGCGGCGCAATTCATTGATGAGGCATAGCGATGCGCAGCCGCGTCAGAAAATTTGCCCATGTCCTGGAGCGCTTCGGCCTTGCCCTGGCGGGCGCCGCAAGCGGCCTGTTCGTCGCCATCCATGTCGGCTCGAGCGTGTCGGCGCTGACCTCGCAGGCGTTCTTGCTGATCATGATGCTGGGCGGCGCGATCGGCTTCTATCTCGGCATCGACACGCCGCCAAAGCTCTTCCACCCGAAGGATGTCGCCTCGACGCGCAAGATCGACGCGGCGGAGCTGCTCAGCGCGATCGGCACCTTCCTCGCGACCATGGTGGCGTTCTTCTCGGTCGGTGTCGTGGTGCTGCGCAGCGAGCCGGACATCGCCTGGACCGCGGCGATCATGGCCGGTTGGGTGCTCGGCGTCGCCATGCAGATCGTCGCCGGCACGATCGCGCGCACCCGGATATGATTACACATCTCGTGTGATGCCCAATCCCGCGAGGTGCGTGTCGACGAACTGCGCGAGCCGCTCGCGCAGCTTTTCCGGCGGCACCGCGACCATGCGCTCCTCGAGGCCCAGCGAGATGATGCCGTGGACCGCGGAGAACATCATCCGCGACAGCAGCGCGACGTCGTCGGGATCGCGATCGGGCAATAGCCGCACCAGCGGCGCATGCATCAGCGCGAACGCATCCATCACCATCGCCAGGATATCCTCCGGAAACGGCCGGTCGTCCTCCATCCGGTGCTCGAACAGCGAGCGCAGCAGATTGGCGTGCTCGGTGGCGAAGCCGAGATAGGCCTCCGCGAGCCCGTGCAGCTGGCGCAGGGGATCGCCGGCCGGCACTGCCTTGAGTCGCGCGGTCAGGGCCTGAACGGTCTCCCGGTTCACGGTCAGGATCAGGCCGTCGAAGTCGCCGAACTCATTATAGACGCTGCCGATGGAGCAGCCGGTGGCCTCGGCGACGTCGCGAACCTTCAATGATCTCAAGCCTTTAGTTGCGATATGCCGACGCGCGATCTCGATCAGCAGAGCTCGGCGCTGAAGTTTTTTCCGGTCCCGTCGCGATTCTTCTTGAACAATGTTCATTTTCAAGCTACTAATTTGAGCGTTGCTCAAGTTGGCATAGGAGGCCACTCACATGCAGACCCTAGCACTTCAATTGACCACCACCTTCGTCGATGACGCGATCGAGCTCGTGAAGGGCTTTGGCCGCGCCATCCTCTCACTGGCGATGGAGCCGATCGAGCGGATCGCCCGTGCCTGCGACGTCGCAGGCGTGCTGGAGCAGCGGTGCGCCGATCGGCGCGCCAGGCGCCCGGCGGCACAGCGTGGCGGCCGCTGCAAGTCACGCAACTGCCGCTGGTCGCCGTTCGGCGGCCTGAGTGAACTGACCTGAAGCGCTCACCCCGCAATTGTCGCCGAAACCTCAACAAAGCGCTCACCATGTCCCCGCGACCCGATCTTGAGATCAATCAACCCAAGGTCTGGATAAGGTCTCGTACATCTCTGGCGGGCAATGTCTCCGCGGCCCGGCGCTTGCGGATGTGCGCCGGTTCGAACCGAACCATTGCGGAAAAGACTAAAGGCTGCGGGATATCAGTCATTTTCACCACGCCCACCATTCTCTGCCCCACGAATTCGCAGACCTGCCAGCGCCCTGCGCGCTAACCCAAGGAACCGGTCATGATCAAGGAATTGATGACGTCCCGCCGCTTCGCGCCGCTGTTCTGGTCGCAGTTCTGCTCGGCATTGAACGATAACGTGCTGAAGAACGCGCTGGTCATCATGCTGCTGTATGGCGTCGCCAATGAGCAGGGGCCGGCATTGGTCCAGCTCGCGGGTGCGATCTTCATCGCTCCGTTCTTCGTGCTGTCGGCGCTCGGCGGCGAGCTCGCCGACCGCTATGTCAAATCGGTCGTCGCGCGCCGGCTGAAGTTCTTCGAGATCTTCGCCGCGGCGTTTGCTGCCGCCGGCTTCTTCACCCATTCGATCCCGCTGCTGTTCATCGCGCTGGCGCTGTTCGGCATCGTGGCCGCGCTGTTCGGCCCGGTGAAATATGCTGTGCTGCCCGACCAACTGTCGGTGTCCGAGCTCGCGACCGGCAACGCGCTGGTCGAGGGTGCGACCTTCATGGCGATCCTGATCGGCACCATCGCGGGTGGCATGTTCGTCGCCGGCGCCAGCCACATGGGCTGGATCTGCGCCGCCGTGGTCGGCCTGTCGGTGCTGTCGTGGGGATTTGCATCGCGCATTCCCCTGACGCAGCCCTCCGCGCCCGATCTGCCGATCACCAAGAATCCCTGGACCTCGACCGTGCGCCTGCTGAAGTCGCTCTATGCCGAGCCGCGGTTGTGGGACGGCATGGTGATCGTGTCCTGGTTCTGGATGGTCGGTGCGATCGTGCTGTCGCTGCTGCCCGCGCTGATCAAGGAAGGCGTCGGCGGCACCGAGGGCGTGGTCACGCTGTGCCTGGCCGTGTTTGCGATCGGCATCGCCGCGGGTTCGCTGTTCGCCGCGCAGCTCAGTCATGTCCGCCCGAATCTCGCACTGGTGCCGATCGGCGCCATCGTGATGGGCATGGTCGGCCTCGACCTCGCCTGGGCGATTGCCACCACCTCGCTCGGCAAGGACGTCACCGCGGCCGCGTTCGCGACCTCGTTCGGTGGCTTCCGCATGCTGGCCGACTTCTTCCTGTTCGCGTTCGGCGGCGGCCTGTTCGTGGTGCCGTCGTTCGCCGCCGTGCAGGCCTGGACCGCGCCCTCCGAGCGCGCCCGCATCATCGCTGCCGGCAACATCCTGCAGGCCGGCTTCATGGTCGCCGGAGCGGTGTTCGTCGGCGCGCTGCAGGCTACCGGACTGCCGATCGCCTGGATCTTCTTCGGCCTTGCGATCGCGAGCTTCGGCGCCGTCTGGTTCGTGTTGACCAAGTGGGGCAAGGAGGGCGTGCGCGATTTCGGCGCGCTGCTGTTCCGCGCGCTGTTCCGTCTCGAGGTGCGCGGCATGGAGAACCTGCCGCCCGCCGGCACGCGGATGCTGATCGCGCCCAACCATGTCAGCCTGGTCGACGGTCCGCTGCTGCACGCCATGCTGCCGATCGACGCCAGCTTCGCCGTCGACACCGGCATCTCCAAGGCGTGGTGGGCCAAGCCGTTCCTGAAGATGATCAAGCACTACACGATGGATCCGTCCAAGCCGCTGGCCGCGCGCGACCTGATCAAGCTGGTCGCCGCCGGCGAGCCGGTCGTGATCTTCCCGGAAGGCCGCATCACGGTCTCCGGTTCGCTGATGAAGGTCTATGACGGCACAGCGATGATCGCCGACAAGGCCGATGCTGTGGTCGTCCCGGTCCGCATCGAGGGCGCGCAGCGTTCGCATCTCAGCTATCTCAAGAATGGCGAGACCAAGCGCTCCTGGTTCCCCAAGGTGACGATCTCGATCCTGCCGCCGGTGAAGCTGCCGGTCGACCAGGCGCTGAAGGGCAAAGCGCGCCGCAACGCCGCCGGCGCCGCGCTGCAGGACGTCATGATCAACGCCATGGTCCAGAACGCGATGCTCGACCAGACCCTGTTCGAGGGCCTCGGCCATGCCTATCGCGACCGCGACACCGGCAAGCCGATCATCGAGGACGCGCTCGGCACCAAGCTGACCTATCGCAAGCTGATCCTCGGCGCGCAGGTGCTGAGCCGCAAGCTCGAGCAGGGCACCGCTGTCGGTGAGAATGTCGGCGTGCTGCTGCCGAATTCGGCCGGCGTCGCCGTGGTGTTCATGGCGCTGCAGACCATCGGCCGCGTGCCGGCGATGCTCAACTTCTCGGCAGGTCCGGTCAACGTGCTGGCCGCGATGAAGGCGGCGCAGGTCAAGACCGTGCTGACCTCGCAGGCCTTTATCGAGAAGGGCAAGCTCGACAAGCTGATCGCGGCAATGGCCGGCCAGGCGCGCGTCATCTATCTCGAGGACGTCAGGGCCGGCATCAGCCTCACTGACAAGATCGCGGGTTTCCGCGCCGGCATCGCGCCGCGCGTTGCCCGCAACGCCAATGATCCCGCAGTCATCCTGTTCACCTCGGGTTCGGAAGGCACGCCGAAGGGTGTCGTGCTGTCCCACCGCAACATCCTCGCCAACGCGGCGCAGGCGCTGGCGCGGGTCGACGCCAACGCCAACGACAAGGTGTTCAACGTCCTGCCGGTGTTCCACTCGTTTGGTTTGACCGGTGGCATGATGATGCCGATTCTTGGCGGCATTCCGATCTTTATGTATCCGTCGCCGCTGCATTACCGGATCGTGCCCGAGCTGATCTACCAGACCGGCGCCACCATCCTGTTCGGCACCGATACCTTCCTCACCGGCTACGCCCGCTCGGCGCACGCCTATGACTTCCGCACGCTGCGGCTCGTCATCGCCGGCGCGGAAGCGGTGAAGGAGCGCACGCGGCAGGTCTACATGGAGCGCTACGGCATCCGTATCCTCGAAGGCTACGGCGTTACCGAGACCGCGCCGGTGCTGGCGATGAACACGCCGATGGCGAACCGCCAGGGCACCGTCGGCCGGATCTCGCCGCTGATGGAGTACCGCCTCGATCCGGTGCCCGGCATCGAGGAAGGCGGCCGCCTGTCGGTGAAGGGCCCGAACGTGATGCTCGGTTACCTCCGTGCGGAAAATCCCGGCGTACTCGAGCCGCTGCCGGAAGGCTGGCACGACACCGGCGACATTGTCACCGTCGATGCGCAAGGCTTCATCGCGATCAAGGGCCGCGCCAAGCGCTTTGCCAAGATCGCCGGCGAAATGGTTTCGCTGTCGGCGGTGGAGACGATGGCGACCGCGCTGTGGCCGCAGGCGATGTCGGTCGCGGTCACGCTGCCCGATCAGCGCAAGGGCGAGCGCATCGTGCTGCTCACCACGCAGAGGGATGCCGACCGCGCCGCCATGCAGCGCCAGGCCAAGAGCGTTGGTGCCTCCGAGCTAGCGGTCCCCGCCGACATCCGCATCGTCGACAAGGTGCCGCTGCTCGGCACCGGCAAGACCGACTATGTCGGCGCCACCGCGCTCGCCAAGGAACTCGCCGCCGCGCCTGCGCCGCAGGGCGAGCCCGCCGGCGAGGAGGGCGAGGCGGAGACGCTGCAGCAACACGTTGCATGAGTCCCGGCATGAGTCTTGGCATGAGTCTCGGCATGATGGTTGTGCTTTTCGGGAGCTTGTTGTCAGATAGACGGCAACTGCTCCCGAGAAAGCATGATCATGCTGGACAAACTGAACCCGGCTACGGCGGACGCGCCTGAACTCATCGCCGAGCGCTGGATCGGCGCGCTCGATGCGGCGCTTGCCGACCGCTCCGCTGAGGCTCTTTCCGCGTTGTTCGCGCCCGAGAGCCACTGGCGGAATATCTTCGGCATCTCCTGGCATTTTGCGACATTCAGCGGGCAACAGCGCGTCGTCGCCGAGCTGCTGGAGCGCGCTGCCGCGGTCAACGCGCGCGGATTTTGCCTTGATGGCCGTGCCTTGATACCGCGACGCGCCGTGGTAGCGGGGCGCGATGTGATCGAGGCCGTCTTCACCTTCGACACGTCGAATGGGCCGGGCACCGGCGCGGTCCGCCTGCTGCACGATGCGAGCGGAAATTCCGTGGCATGGACGTTCTCGGCGATGCTCGATTTCGATCGCATCTGCGACGCGCGCGCCGATCACGCCGGCGAAGAAACCCATGCGCGCGATTTCGCCGCACCCGACTGGCTGGAACAGCGCCAGGCCTCGCGCGCCTATGCCGACCGCGAGCCTTATGTGCTTGTTGTCGGCGGCGGCCATGCCGGCATCGCGGCTGCCGTCGAGTGCAAGCGGATCGGCCTCGACGCGCTGATCGTCGATCGCGAGCAGCGCATCGGCGACAATTGGCGGCTGCGCTATCGCGGCCTCAAGCTGCACAACAAAACGCCGGTCAACCTGTTTCGTTACCTGCCGTTCCCGCCGACCTTCCCGGACTACATCCCGAAGGACAAGATCGCGAACTGGCTGGAAAGCTATGTCGACATCATGGAGCTCGACTTCTGGACCGAGACGTCGTTCGAAGGCGCGCGCTATGACGACACGGCGCAACGCTGGACGGTGACGCTGCAACGAAGCGACGGTTCGCGCACGCTGCATCCGAAACACATCGTGCTCGCAACCAGCGTTAGCGGCACGCCGAACATCCCAACCATCCCCGGCATCGAGCGCTTCGACGGCAAGGTGCTGCATTCCAGTCAGTTCGCGGCGGGACGGGAATGGGCTGGGCGCTCGGTGATCGTGTTCGGCACCGGCACCAGCGCGCATGACATCTGCCAGGAGCTGCATGCGGCCGGCGCCGACGTCACCATGATCCAGCGCAGCCCGACCATGGTGGTCAATGTCGAGCCGGCACAGCTCTATGACAAGACCTATCTCGGCGACGGTCCGCCGATCGAGGTGCGCGACGTCCTCAATTCCGGCGTGCCGCTGCCGGTGATGAAGGTCGCGCACAAGATCATCACCGACGAGGTGAAGCGGCTCGATGCGGAGCTGCTGTCGCGGCTGGAGCGTGCCGGCTTCCGCCTCGAATTCGGCGAGGACGGCACCGGCTGGCCGCTCAAGTTCCGCTCGCGCGGCGGCGGCTACTATTTCAATGTCGGCTGCTCCGAGCTGATCGCCGACGGCAAGGTCCGCCTGATCCAGGCCGCCGACATCACTGATATCACCGCAACCGGCCTCGCGCTGAAGGACGGCACCTCGCTCGCCGCCGAACTGTTCGTGCTCGCCACCGGCTACAAGGGCCCCGACCACCTGGTCGGCAGACTGTTCGGCGAGGACGTCGCCGCGCGTGTCGGCCGTGTCTGGGGCTTCGACGATGCGACGCAGGAGCTGCGCAACATGTGGACGCGCACGCCGCAGCCCGGCCTCTGGTTCACCGGCGGCGCGTTCTCGCAGGCCCGCATCTACAGCCGCTTCATCGCGCTGCAGATCGCCGCGATCGAGGCCGGCACGCTTTCCAAGCACCTGACCTGAACTGCAAGCACTGACCTGAAGGACTCCCATGCCGCTCCCGCTCGATGCCATCATTGCCAACATCATCCCGCTGCTGCCGCTGCGCGATCCCGCCACCATGACGCCGCAGAGTGCGCGCGATTCGCTGCGCGCGCTGGCCGAGGCGCGCAAGGCGGTGCCGCCGCCGCCGGTCGATGTTGCCAGCGACATCGAGGTGCAGGGCGCCGGCGGCAAGCTCGCCGCGCGGCTCTATCGCAACGGCCGCGGCACGGCGCCGACCGTGATCTTCTTCCACGGCGGCGGCTGGGTCGCCGGCGATCTCGAGACCCATGACCGCCAGGCCCGCAACCTCGTGATCGAGACCGGCGCGGTGGTGATCTCGGTCGATTACCGCCGCCCGCCGGAGACGCGTTTTCCCGGTGCGTTCGAAGATGCGTTCGCCGCGGTCCGCGATGTGGTCGCGCGCATCGGCGAATTCGGCGGCGATCTCTCGCGCGTCGGTGTCGCCGGCGATTCCGCGGGCGGCAATCTCGCCGCCACCACGGCGCTCGCCTGCCGCGACACCGGCATCGCGCTCGCCGGGCAGCTGCTGGTCTATCCGGTCACCGACGTGGTCGGCAATTTCGCCGACGCCGTAGAGAACGCAAAATTCCCGTCGCGCGCCGAGAATGCGGAGGGCTACTTCCTGTCGCGCGCGGTGATGGAATGGTTCTGCGGACATTATCTCGCGAACCCTGCGCAGGGTGCCGACTGGCGCGTCTCGCCGCTGCGCGCGACGAGCCTCAAGGGTGCCGCGCCGGCGGTGGTCACCACAGCCTGGTTCGACCCGCTGCGCGACGAGGGCCATGCCTACGCCAAGGCGTTGCAGGCGGCCGGCGTGCCGGTGACGTATCACGCGGGCGAGGGGCTGATACACGGCTATTTCGGCCTCGGCGATGCCTCGGACGCCGCGCGCGCTGAGGCGCAGCGCGCGCGGGCTGATTTCCGGGTGCTGCTGGAGCGGGGGGTGTAACTCCTCCCTCACCTCCTCTGGACTCGCGGCGCGTTACCAAAATATCGAAAACAACCCCATGCAAAGGGCCGGCGGGGCAGGCGTCCGACCAGGCGGTTTGACACGTCGGGCAACTCACGGGTATATTTCTAATATTCCGAAATCGAGTTGGGGGGAGAGTCTAATTTCTCCCCGTCGTCCTGGCCAAGCCAACGGGTCGCGCGGACGCGCGCCCGATGACAGGCTCCGCGCGAGCTGGGACCCATAACCACAGGGCGTAGTTGTGGTGCGCCGCTGTGGCCCCAGCTCGCGCTATCCCTACGTCCTGGGGTAATGGGTCCCGGCCTTCGCCGGGACGACGATGTGGATGGTTTCGCGTTCTAAAACTTCCTCCTCAACAAGTCCCCCTCACTTCCCCCTCAATCATTCCCGATCGTGTCGCCGAACAGCTGCCAGGTTTCGCCGTTGAACTTCTGCAGCCGCATCGCTTCGACCGGGAAATAGTCGGTCGGGGAGGTCTTCACCTTGATACCGGGCAGGAACATCGGCAGCGCGATGTCGAGGTTGGCGGCCTGCTTCATGATGTTCTCATGGGTGAGGTCGTCGCCGCATTGCTTCAGCACCTGCACCGTCGCCTCCGCCACCACATAGCCGTAGACGATCAGCTGGTCCTGCAGATTGCCGTCCGGAAAGTAGCTCTTCATGAAGTCCTGCCAGGCGATCACGTCCGGATCCGTCTTCCATTGCGGATCGTTCGGATCCTTCAGCGAGTAGGACGAGATGATGTCCTTGGAGTATTCGAAGCCGGCCGGCTTCAGCACCGAGGACACCGACGTCGAGGTCGCGGCGAGGAAGAACAGGTCGGGCTTCCAGCCGATCTCGCCGATCTTCTTGATCGCCTGCGCCGCCTGTTTCGGGATCGCGTGCATGAACAGCACGTTGGCGCCGGAGGCTTTCAGCTTCACGATCTGGCTGTCGACGGTCGGGTCGGTCGATTCATAGGTCGTCTCCGCCACCACCATCTTCGCGGTGTTCTCTGCGCCCAGTCCCTTCTTGAAGCCGTTGCCGTAATCCTTGCCGGCGTCGTCGTTCTGATAAAACAGCGCGATCTTGGCGTCGGGCTTCTGGGTCAGCACATATTTGGCATAGACCGCGGTCTCGGCCTGGTATGACGGCTGGAAGCCGATCGACCATGGATAATGCGCGTAATCGCCCCACAGCGTGGCGCCGGCGCCGACGAACAGCTGCGGCACTTTCTTGTCGTTGAGATATTTGCGCACGGCAAGGCCCGTCGGCGTGCCCAGCGGATTGAGGATCGCGGCGACCTCTTCCTGCTCCACCAGCTTGCGGGTCTGCTCCACCGTCTTCGGCGGCGAGTAGCCGTCGTCGAGCGTGATCAGGTTGATCTTGCGCCCGTTCACGCCGCCCTTGTCGTTGATCATCTTGAAATAGGCGGCCTGCGTCTTCGCGATCACGCTGTAGGCCGACGCCGCGCCGGAGAACGGCGAGGTCTGTCCGAGCTTGATTTCGGTGTCGCTGGCGCCCGCGCCGTATTTCTTCTCGGCGGCGTGCACCTGCGTTGCGAGCGCAAGCGTGAGCGCTGCCGTGATGGCCTTCCAGATCATCGTGAGCCTCCCTGTGGCTTTTTTGTTTTGTTCGCGAGGGAGAGCTTACGCAGGTCGGGGGAGGCAGGCTTGCGACGAGGCGCCGGGGCAGGAATGCGAAAATGCGGCCGGGTGTAACTATCTACCGTCGTCCCTGCGAAAGCAGGGACCCATTACCACTAAAATGTGCCGTTCTATGGAATGTTGCCCCAGCGTCGCATCACATAAACAGCCGGGGGAATGGGTCCCGGCTCCCGTGCGGAATTGCGCACTCGGCCGGGACGACCATGAGGAGATAGCGCCCGCTCAGCGGTAGCGCACGCTGCCGGTGGTGACCGGATCGGTCGGCAGCACGGTGGCGCCGGCGCGGTTGGCGGCGGCGGAGGTGATCATGCCGGGCTCGCCCTTCAGCACATTGCGGGGCGGGTTGAATTCGAGGATGACGAGGGCGGCGGTCGCCAGCACCGCCACGGCGGCGGTTGCGAGCGCAGGCACCAGTCTTCCGCGCGTATCGGCTGCGCGAACTTGCATTGATCAATTCCTTTATCGGGATCGTTCTTTGGACGTGACATAAGAACGGCCAGGCTTCTTCCCAAGAGTGCGGCGCACATGCCTCACAATCAGTTGTACCGGCCGTGATGTCCCTCACGGTATTCGAGCCGCGCGGCTGAGCCGCGTCGAATCGCAATCGTGTCGGACGGCTTGTTTGCACACTAATATCTGGAAGAGATCGTGGCGTTTTGCATGCGCCTCATGCGCTCGTGATGATGCGGAGTGATGTTGTGATTAACGTCCCGCCTTCGCCAAGGCTTCGGCGCGACAAGGCCGCGCGAGGAGCCCGATTTGCCTTTATTTATAGGGTTTCTTTGTTGGCCGAGGCTCGTGCGTTAAGCGTTTCTTCACGGACGAACAGCGCCTCTGCACAGATTCGCTCCGCGGCAAGCGATGACACCGCTGTCATTGGTAGGCGCTGTCATTACGAACTCGCCGCGCGCATGCGAAATGATGGATGATTTTTCTTCAAAAATCATCATGCAAAGAAGAATCCACTCGCATCGTCACGGACGCGCCTCGTTCGGATCGATTCGCCTGTCAGACAGAAGGAGGGGTATGCGCTCGTGTTCTCAGTAGAGACGTGACGCTTCATCCAAGCTCGGAGTTATATCAATGAATATTCACATCTGCTTTAAGGCCAACGTTCGCAAGTTCAATCGAGCCGTCAATCCTCCGCCAAAACATAAGCCGGACTGCTTCGCCTGATTTTGTGATGTGCAGGCGCCAGCCAATGGCTCCATCTTGGCGTACGACATCTTCCCGTCGACCAGCACTGGATAGTTTGTACATCTTCTTCGGCTCTTCTGTTGGAGAGCCCGCGATTAGGCGCGCGATAGTATTGAACGTGGTTTGACCATATTTCTCGGACGGGGCCGACTGGCATGATCGCATCGTGTTCAGGAAGGATGGTCCCATCCGAAATTTTTCGCAGTTCTCCTTAGGCGCATGGCAACCCGATGCTCGCCGAATGGAGCGAGCTTTGACTGCGATTGCGGCCATCAGTTCCGTTTCATCTTCAGCGATTTGCCAAAGTTGGTCTGCGTCCAGTTGTTCAGCAAATGATGCCGCAGTTCGGCATACGCCAATAACACAGGCGAACGCGTGCCGCGTAGTTTCACCAAGGAATGGCGGCGTTATGTGCGAGAGGTTGGCTGAGAATTCGATTTCATCATCGGCATAGTAATCGGCCACAAGCCCTCTAATACTCGATTTTCCTACCACGTCGGTGACTAGGGCGACATGCGCCAGCGTTAGCTCCAAACCTTCCTTTAGAGGCGCTTCGACCCGTCTGGCCAGTAGATCAGGGTTCGTTGCGACAGACTCTGGAATTAAAAAATCGACGCCTGAGATACTTTCAAGCCGATTTGCCCTTTGGAGAATATTTTGAACGGAGCGTCGAATGTCCTCGGCCGTATAAACATGTGAAAGGCCACTAGCAGCGAGCGATTGGCTGATCGAATAGGAGCCAGGATATAACCCCGCTGCCGCTAAGTAACTCTCGGTCTCGCTCAAGAGGCAAATTCCTAATTCCTCATCTCTTAGCGCTCCAGAGAGTTGGACGATGGCCTCAATAGACTTCGCTATCGATTGCTCTTCCTTGGCCAAGGCAGGTGCGGCAAGCACCGCTGGCTCAAGCGCAAGCGTCGCTTTCATTAGTCGGAACCCTTCTTTCTCTCTTGGGCTCGCTTGATGGAAGCGGCGGCTAGAATATTTTCGGCTTCCATTTGAGATTGGTCAAAGAAGTCTGAGGGCCAGTCGAGGATTGCGCCGTATCTTGTGATGTCCACGGGCCTGCAATCGGTTGAATCGCCGCGTCTTTCGACAAAGTAGAGTTTAGATACGGACGTAAGCTGATCTCCCGGCGCTTCGGCAATACGTCGGCGGAGCCGATGAATGAGATACTCGCTATGGGTTTCGAGCAAACATTGCTTGCCGGACAATGCAATCGAGATGAAGAAGTCGGCAAGGCGAGTTTGTACACGCGGGTGTAGATGTAGCTCGGGCTGCTCGAAAATCAGCAGACTTCCCGCCGGGGCCAGAAGTGCCATTAGTATAATCGGAAGTACCTGGCTAACTCCAACGCCGACGTTAGTCAGATCATGAAACTTAGCGATGCCCGGAGTTCGCACCTGTAGCTCATGACCAATTTTCCCGCGATCATCGGTCAGAATTCCGTCGATTACACCCATGTATGAAAGCCAGTCGACAAGGGCGTCTCTGAGGGCGTCTTGCTTTGCACCGTCTGTTATATTGATTGAGTTCTCAGTAAATCGATCGGAACTCATGTAGTTGATTAGTCGGTATTGGTTCAGGTGCAGGACCGCAGCTGTGTGCTCTCCTCGATATCCGACGTCGGTCGGATTGCCGAGCGCTTCTAGCGGATAAAGAGGTTTCGGTTCATCACGAAGCGGCCCGAGATACTGAACGAAGTGTTCGAAATACTCTCGGGTGCGGTTGGTAGCCTCAGCGATCAGCCTCGGGCGTTCAAATTCGATATCGCTTTGACCTGGTTCGCCTGCCGTCAACGCCTCAATGATCTTTGGCTGAAGCTCCTGCAATGACGGGAAGCTGGGTGAGCGTGGACGGGATCTCCGCTGCAAGTCGAGCAGCGAATCAAGAACGTTCCCAATTGTCTGGGGTGTGCTAAACGTCTCTTCTTCTCGGAAGAATTGATACTGCTTCAGAATCTCCTGATTGACCATGAACCAGGCGCGCAACACTTCGAGAAGCTCTGCAGGTGCGGGCAACTGAGCAAACTCGCGTTGAAAGCGTATCGACTTTCGAAGGCTGCAAATCGCATCGGCGATTTGTGAAGCCCTTCTCAACGAGCTATCGAAGCGGACGCCCACGGAGAACGGAAGGAAATGTCGTACGATTGCACCTTCTATTTCTCCCTTCGGGTGATCTTCCAGCAGCGTTGCCCGGGTTTCGATATCTATGTCGGAAACACCGAAATGTTGGAGCTGTTGAGTTCTCGCGGGCATCGCTAGCGATGGCGGTGCCGCGACGGACGATTGCAGTACTGACGGCCCGGGCAGTCGATTGATCTCCAGATGAGCAGCTGATTGTTCTGAACCCAGTTCTCGCGCAGTTACTGTCAGACTGGTGCAAAGGAGAACGGGCTGGAGTCTCGAAAGCTCTGACTGAGCGCCCGGATCTACTCCAAATTCGGTGGCGCACCTGATCGCCGAAATAAAGTCGCGCCACGTGGCTGCACCGAGTCGTGGCTTTGGGAAAAGGTCTGCGGTGATTGGCAAGCGACCTTCGTCATACTGCCAGCCGATTCTAACGCCTTGACCGTCGGAACGAACGTTTCGAACATCGTCAAATGTTCCGAGCTTCAACAAAGGACCGTTTAGGGCAAATGATCGATCGGCGGTGGCATATTGGAGCGTCTGCTTAATCAGCAAAATACTCTGAATAATCGAGCTCTTGCCGGAGCTATTAGCGCCGACGAAGGCCGTTATTGGCGAAAGCGGGAGTACAAGCTCTTTGCCGATCGATTTGAAATTTTCGACAGTCCAACTGGTCAACATGAAAACGTACTCCTGAGTTGACCGTACCAACGATAAAATGGTGTGCGAAGCTCAACCAAATGCTTACTCAAATTAGAAGATGGAGGACATTCCGATAGGATAGAGCGTGGTCGACTAGTTCGAACACGAACCGGGCCGCATGATGTTGTTGCATTGCAATCCTAGGGTGCGCGCGCGCGATATGGAAGTGCATCCTCAAGATTGGCTTGGTATGCTCCAGTAAAAAAAACGGCCGGGTCATCGACCCGGCCGTTCAAAACTCTTCCCGCGAATTCCGCTCTCGCAGCTTCGCTCAGCTCGCCTTCTTCACCGGCGCCGGCTTGCCGACCTTCTTCTCGATCGCGCGCTTCAGGTCGAGGGCGCGGGGCGAGAGCACGTCGGCCTTGGCCTTGAGCAGATAGGCGTCGAGGCCGCCATTGTGGTCGACGCTCTTCAGCGCATTGGTCGAGACGCGCAGGCGCACGTTGCGGCCGAGCGCATCGGAGATGAAGGTCACGTTGGCCAGGTTCGGCAGGAAGCGCCGCTTGGTCTTGATGTTCGAGTGGCTCACCTTGTGGCCCGTCTGGGGGCCCTTGGCCGTCAGTTCGCAGCGCCGGGACATCTTACAAAATCCTTTTCCATCCCCGCCTCTCTGTCAGGCGTGCAATCACACGGCCCGCGCGGGGGTTTTGAATTCGCGTCCATTTTCCAGGAACCGCGGGTGTATAGGGGGAGAATACCCGAGCGTCAAGATTATATCGGCGCATGGCGGTACCGGAGAATGCCGGTTTATAAGGTCTTTCCAGCCACTTAACAGCTGAAATGGCAACCATATAAAGGGCGTATTCGGCTGCAAGTCTCGGTTCCATAAGAGATGCGCAAATTGTCCGGGCCGAATTGAAGGACCAAACGGACAACGAACAGAGCGCCGATAGCAGGACCGTCAGGTAGGTTAAGTGACCACCGCCATTGCCATTTTGCCCCCGCTCGGCCGGCTCCTCGGGCTGTGCGCGGGCGCCTTGCTGCTGTTTTGTGCCGAGCGCGCCAGCGCGCAGGGGCGGCTCGACGCCCAGTATGAGGCGACGCTCGCCGGTATCCCGGTCGGCAAGGGCAGCTGGACCATCGAAATCGGCGACGACACCTTCTCGGCCGCAGCCCAGGGCGGCACCGCGGGCCTCCTGAAGGCGTTTTCCGGCGGCACCGGCTCGGGCGCCTCGCAGGGTCGCGTCGTCAACGGCGCGCTGGCGGCCTCGTCCTACACTGCGACCACCACCACCTCGAAGAAGTCGGAGACGATCCGGATGGTGCTCGCCAATGGCGGCATCAAGGAATCCGCGATCGAGCCGGAGCCGCCTGTCGATGCCGACCGCCTGCCGGTGACCGAGGCGCAGAAGAAGAACGTGTTCGATCCGATGACCGGCTCGTTCCTGCGCGCGCCCGGCAATGCCGAATTGATGAGCCCGGACGTCTGCCGCACCGGCGCCGGCGTGTTCGACGGCCGCATGCGCTACGACCTCAAGCTGGATTTCAAGCGGGTCGAGATCGTCAAGGCCGAGCGCGGCTATCACGGCCCGGCGCTGGTCTGCGCGCTCTATTTCGTGCCGGTCTCGGGCTACATCCCGGATCGCCCCGTGATCAAATACCTCGCCGCCCAGCGCAACATCGAGATCGCCTTCGTGCCGATCGCAGGCACCCGCCTGCTGGTGCCGTTCCGCATGACGATCCCGACCCCGCTCGGCCAGGCCATGCTGGAAGCCACCTCGTTCGTGACGACGGCCGCGCCGCCGCGCGTCGCGAAGACGCAGTAGCTCACGCCGTCATTCCGGGGCGATGCGTAAGCATCGAACCCGGAATCTCGAGATTCCAGGTTCGCGCTGCGCGCGCCCCGGAATGACGGGTATTGAGCGACTTCGGGCATGCAACAAACGTCATGGAATCCAGTTGACTCTTGCCCGGTTCTGATTCGACTCGGCCACCCCTGGAACTTAAGGAATTCAGTCCGCATATCCCCTGCTTGTGGAGCCCTCTCAAACTTGATCTAGTGCCGCCGCCGTCGGCCTACCCGAGATGTTGCGGTGAACGTTTCGAGCCTGGAATGGAGTCAGCGATTCGGCCGCGATTCGTTCTAGACTCGTTCCGAAGCTTAAAGGCGGCGCGGAAAGCGTCGCATTGTGAGACAGATTTTGTGAAACACACTGCCAAACCGTCACCCTGAGGAGCCTGCGCAGCAGGCGTCTCGAAGGGCGACAGCCCGGCTCCATCCGCGAGAGGAAAGTCAGATCAAAACGCGCCGATAAATCTCGGCCGTTCATCCTTCGAGACGCGCTTCGCGCTCCTCAGGATGACGGATCGACTATCGCCAACAGTTCAAGAAACACCTGCAAAATATGGCTTTCTCAACTTCGTTCGGAAATGACCGCGCGCCCGGTGCAGGCGTCACCGCGGTGCTGGGGCCGACCAACACCGGCAAGACGCATCTGGCCATCGAGCGCATGCTGGCGCATTCGTCCGGCTTGATCGGCCTGCCGCTGCGGCTCTTGGCGCGCGAGGTCTACAACAAGATCGCGGACCGCGCGGGCGTCGACAATGTCGCGCTGGTGACCGGTGAGGAGAAGATCAAGCCGAAGGCGCCGCGCTTCTGGGTCTCGACCGTGGAAGCGATGCCGCGCGATCTCGATGTGTCCTTTCTCGCGGTCGACGAGATCCAGATCGCAGCCGATCTCGAGCGCGGACATGTCTTCACCGACCGCATCCTCAATCGCCGCGGCCGCGACGAGACGCTGCTGCTCGGCGCTGCGACGATGCGCCCCATGATCGAGCGGCTGTTGCCGGGCGCCTCGATCATCACGCGGCCAAGGCTGTCGCAGCTCGAATTCGCCGGCGACCGCAAGATCACGCGGCAGCCGCGACGCACCGCAATCGTCGCGTTCTCCGCGGACGAAGTCTACGCGATCGCCGAATTGATCCGCCGCCAGCATGGCGGCGCGGCCGTGGTGCTCGGCTCGCTGTCGCCTCGCACGCGCAATGCGCAGGTCGCGATGTTCCAGAACGGCGATGTCGATTATCTCGTCGCCACCGACGCCGTCGGCATGGGGCTCAATCTCGACGTCGATCACGTCGCCTTCGCCTCCGACCGCAAATATGACGGCTACCAGTTCCGACGGCTGACGCCGGCCGAATTCGCCCAGATCGCGGGCCGCGCCGGCCGCGCCACGCGCAACGGCACCTTCGGCACCACGGGCCGCTGCGCACCGTTCGAGCCCGAGCTCGTCAATGCGCTGCAGAACCACACCTTCGACAGCGTCAAGATGCTGCAATGGCGCAACGCCAAGCTGGATTTCTCCTCGCTCGGCGCGTTGCAGGTGTCGCTGGCGCTGTCGCCCAATCATGAGGCACTGACGCGCGCCCCGGTGGCCGAGGACCTGCGCGTGCTCGAGCATGTCGCGCGCGACACCGAGGTGCGGCAATGGGCGCATGGGCCTAAGGCCGTGGAGCGGCTGTGGGAGGCCTGCCAGGTTCCGGACTACCGGAAGCTGTCGCCGGCCGCCCATGCCGAACTCGTGACCACGCTGTATGGCTTCCTGATGCAAAAGGGTCGTATCCCTGACGCATGGTTTGCCGCCCAGGTCGACCAGGCCAACCGGACCGACGGCGATATCGACACGCTATCGGGCCGGATCGCGCAAATCCGGACCTGGACCTTCGTTGCCAACCGGCCGGACTGGCTCTACGACCCGGACCATTGGCAGGGGATCACGCGCGAGCTCGAAAATAAATTATCCGATGCGCTGCATGAACGGCTCACGGAGCGTTTCGTTGACAGGCGGACCAGTGTATTGATGCGCCGCCTGCGGGAGAACTCAGTTTTGAATACGGAAATTGGCAAGACCGGTGAAGTGATCGTGGAAGGCCATGTGATCGGCCGGCTCGATGGTTTCACCTTCGCACCTGATGCGGCCGAGGCCGGCAGCGACGCCAAGGCGCTGCAGGCCGCCGCCCAGCAGGTGCTGGCGCGCGAGATCGATGCGCGCGCCGAGAAACTGGGTGCGGCGCCCGACGAGCAGTTCGTGCTGACCTCCGACGGCACCATCCGCTGGACCGGCGATGCGGTCGCCAAGCTGGTCGCCGCCGACGATGCGCTGCATCCGCGCTTACGCATCATTTCCGACGAGCGGCTGACCGGCGCCTCGCGCGAGGCCGTGCAGACGAGGCTCGACCTCTGGCTCAAGACGCATATCGAGAAGCTGCTCGGGCCGCTGTTCGAGCTGTCCAAGGCTGAGGATCTGCAGGGCATTGCCCGCGGCATCGCCTTCCAGCTCGTCGAGGCGCTCGGCGTGCTCGAGCGTACCAAGATCGCGGCCGAGATGAAGGATCTCGATCAGCCCTCGCGCGCGGCGCTGCGCAAATACGGCGTGCGCTTCGGCGCCTACCACATCTATTTCCCGCAGCTCTTGAAGCCCGCGGCGCGCTCGCTGGCCTCGCTGCTGTGGGCCGAGAAGCAGAGCAATGTCGACATGGCTGCGCTGTCGAATGTGCAGCATCTGGCCTCCAGTGGCCGCACCTCGTTCCCGGTCGACAAGACCTTGCCGCGCGATGGCTATCGCGTGCTCGGCTATCGCCAGTGCGGCGAGCGCGCGGTGCGCGTCGACATCCTGGAGCGGCTCGCTGATCTGATCCGCCCGGCGCTGGCCTGGCGCGAGACCTCGCCCGGCGAGAAGCCGGCCGGTGCGTTCGACGGCCGCGGCTTTGTCGTGACCCAGGCGATGACCTCGCTGACCGGCTCCGCCGGCGAGGACTTCGCCTCGATCCTGCGCGCGCTCGGCTACCGCATGGACCGCCGTCCGCCGCTGCCGCCGAAGCCTGTCGAGGCCGCGCCGGTCGAGGCGGTGCCCGCCGAGACGACCGAGACGGTCGCCGCCGAAACGCCCGTCGAGGCGGCATCCGATGCCGCCGTGGATGCGCCGGTCGAGGTGGCTGCCGAAGTCACAGCCGACGCGCCGGAAGCTGCTGTCGATCAGCTGGTGTCCGGCGATCCCGCACCGTCAGCCGCGCTGCTGCCCGATGTCGGCTTTGCCGAGGTGGTGTCCAGCGAAGCGACGCCCGTGGTCGTTGAGACGACGTCCGCGGTCGTCGAGACCAGGCCCGAGCCAGTGGCGGAGGTTGCCGCTGCCGCCGCAGAACCCGCTCCTGAGGCGCCCGCAGCCGAAACCGTCACCGAGCCCGCGCCTGCCGCGGAAGCCGCTGTGGAGACGACGTCCGAGGCCGCCGCCGAAGCGCCTGCAGAGGCCGCGAGCGCTGATGCTGCACCCGCCGAAGCCGCCACTGCCGAAGCCGCTCCCGCCGCTGCGGAGACGCCGGCCGAGCCGCAGCTGGTCGAGGTCTGGCGGCCCGGCGGCCGCTCCGACGAGCGCCGCCCGCACCATCGCGGCCACGACCGCAACCGCGGCCGCCATCAGGGCAAGCCCGCCGAAGGCGCGCAGGCGGCTGAAGGCGGCGGCGAGGGCGAGAAGCGCGAGCATCATCGCCGTCCGCGCCGCCACCAGGATTTCCGTACGCCGCGTCCCGGCGCGCCGGCCGATGCGACGGCAGCCGCCGCCGCGCCTGCCGACGGCGCACCGGCGCGTGACAATCGCCAGGATAATCGTGAGGACCGCGGCCAGCGCCGCGAGCGCTTCGAGGGCAAGGGCTTCGAGGGCAAGGGCCGCGATCGCGACAACAATGAGCGTCGTCGCGACAACAAGTTCGGCGGCGGCGATCGCAAGGGCGAGCGCGGTGACCGTGACCGCGGCGGCCGCGATTTCGGCAAGGGCGGTCGCGACAAGCGCGAGAGCGGTCCGTCGCATCGGCCCTATGCCTCGAGCGCACCGCGCGAGCGCGACCGTCCGATCGATCCGAATTCGCCATTCGCCAAGCTCGCTGCCCTGAAGGAGCAGCTCGCCGGCCGGAAGGAATAGTCCAACCCTTGGTCTGAAGCTTGGATCGACAGCGGCTCGACAAATGGCTGTGGCACGCGCGGGTGGTGAAGGCCCGCACCAGCGCGGCTGAACTCGTCGCGTCAGGTCATGTCCGCCTCAACGGCACGCGCGAGAAATCGCCGGGCCATGCGGTGAAGGTGGGCGATGTCGTCACCGTCGCGCTCGACAACAGCGTCCGGGTGCTCAAGGTGATCGGCTTTGCCGAGCGGCGCGGCGATGCCAGCTCGGCGCGCGAGCTGTACGAGGATTTGCAGGCCGGCGCTTTGCAAGCCGGTAAGGAGTAGTTATCTCACGTTTGTTGTTTCGACCGGAGCATGATCCGGATGTGTGGGGCCGGACTGGCGATAGGATCATGCTCCCAACAAAACCGGCTGGCAGGGTCGCCAGAACGCAGGTGTTTTTCGGAGCCGGCTTCCCTTGCGGCTCCGGTATTCCTGCGCTACGCAACCCCAGAAAAAGTGGATCGTTTCGGAGTTTTGGATGACCTACGTCGTCACTGAAGCCTGCATCAAGTGCAAATATACCGACTGCGTCGAGGTCTGCCCCGTCGATTGCTTCTACGAGGGCGAGAACATGCTGGTCATCCATCCGGACGAATGCATCGATTGCGGCGTGTGCGAGCCGGAATGCCCCGCTGACGCCATCAAGCCGGACACCGAGCCGGGCCTGGAAAAGTGGCTCGAGGTCAACCGCGACTACGCCAAGAGCTGGCCGAACATCACCCAGAAGAAGGACTCGCCCGAAGACGCCAAGGAGTGGGAGGGCAAGGAAGGCAAGTTCGAGAAATATTTTTCCCCGAATCCGGGCAGCGGCGACTGATTCGCCTGGGCTCTTCGGGACTACCCCGATAAGGGCGGGCTCCGGCCCGTCGCGGCCTTCCGTTCGGCCGCCTAATTAACACTAATGACGGACATATGACCTGAGCGGCCCCCGTTATGCCCGGAATCGGGCGTAAACCATTGATTTTTGCGGAAAATGTGCTATATTCAGCACATTACAGGCCAAGAACCCCCTGCCATGCGTACCTTGTGGCTTCGAGGTTCCCGCAACATCGAACAGGGGCGTGGCAGTTTCCGCGCGCAGGCTGTGTCACAGAAAACGCGTAAAAAGAGTGCTTCAAAGACGACGAAAAAAGCCGCTGTCGTTGCTCGCAGCGCAACCAAGGGCCGTGCCAAGGCGTCCGTGAAGGGTGCGAAGAAGGCGGCGGCTGCAAAGTCCTCAAAGAACAAAAGAAGCGTGATGCCAGAAAAGACTGCCAAGACTGCCGCGAAAGCGGCAGCTGCGAAGCCCGCTGCTGCGAAGGTCGCCCCCAAGACTGCTGCGGCGCCGAAGCCGGCCGCCCCGAAGGCTGCCGTCCCCGCCGCTGCTCCGAAGGTTGCCGCCAAGCCGGCCGCCCCGTCGCGTCCGGAAGAGAAGAAGGTCGTGACCCAGCGCCAGGGCTTCAAGGCCAACGAATTCGTCGTCTATCCCGCTCACGGCGTCGGCCAGATCCTGGCGATCGAGGAGCAGGAGATCGCGGGCGCCAAGCTCGAGCTGTTCGTGATCAATTTCATGAAGGACAAGATGACGCTGCGCGTCCCGACGGCGAAGGTCGCCAATGTCGGCATGCGCAAGCTGTCGGAGCCGGCGCTGGTCAAGAAGGCGCTAGAGACGCTGAAGGGCCGCGCCCGCGTCAAGCGCACCATGTGGTCGCGCCGCGCCCAGGAATACGAAGCGAAGATCAACTCGGGCGACATCGTCGCGATCGCCGAGGTGGTCCGCGATCTCTATCGTTCGGAATCGCAGCCCGAGCAGTCCTACTCGGAACGCCAGCTCTATGAAGCGGCGCTCGACCGTCTGTCGCGCGAGATCGCCGTGGTCCAGCACTCGACCGAGACCGAGGCGATCAAGGAGATCGAAGGCCAGCTCGCCAAGAGCCCGCGCCGCGGCGCCAAGGCCGAATCCGCTGAAGGCGACGCCGAGGGCGATGCCGACGGTGAGGATCTCGACAACGACGGCGACGACACCGCCGTCGAGGACGAAGCCGCCTGAAAGGGCTCGACGGATTGAAAACAAAAGCCCGGTCGCAAGACCGGGCTTTTTGTTTTGGTGGCGAGGTGCGCTGCCGCCGCGATCATCGTGGTGTCGTCGGCGCCATCTGGCCAAGTCAGCCGCAACGGCGCCCGACTTGGCCTTTGTAGCCCGGATGGAGCGAAGCGAAATCCGGGGCCGCTGCAACCGCGGGAGAAGCTGTCCCGGATTGCGCTGCGCTTCATCCGGGCTACGCACCTTCTTTCCCGTCATCCCCGCGCAAAGGCTTCGCCTTTGTCGCTGGAGGTGCGAGCGGAGCGAGCCTCGAAGGATCCACGGCCCCGCTGGTGGCCGTCGACCCTTCGAGACGCGCTGCGCGCTCCTCAGGGTGACGGTGCGGCACGCTTCATGGGGCCGCTTCGTAACGCGTGTTGCGCGCCGCCTCACTTCACCCGCTGCTTCTCGAGCTTGCGCGCGAGTGTCCGGCGATGCATGCCGAGGCGGCGGGCGGCTTCGGAGATATTGAAGTCGGTCTCCATCAGCGTCTGGTGGATGCGTTCCCATTCCAGCGTCTTGATCGAGGTCGGCCGCGCGCCGACCTCGATGGCGGCGTTGCCTTGCGCTTTAAGGAATGCGGCCTCGATGTCGTCGGTGTTCGACGGTTTTGCGAGGTAGTGGCAGGCGCCGAGCTTGATGGCCTCGACGGCGGTCGCGATGCTGGCGAATCCGGTCAGCACCACGATCAGCATCTCGGGATCATGCGCGTGCAGCGCCTCGACGCAGGCGAGGCCCGACGCGCCGCCGGCGAGCTTGAGGTCGACGACGGCATAGCCGGGCGATTGCCGCTCGAGCAGCGCGCGGACCTCGTCGAGCGAGGCCGACACGGCGACATCGTAGCCGCGGCGCTCGAACGAACGCTTCAGCGTGCGGGCAAAGCCTGAATCGTCCTCGACGATCAGAAGCTGGCGTTCATCCGTCAAGATGATCTCCGATCGCGAGCGTCGAGAGCGGCAGCTCGAGCCTGACCGCGGCGCCGATGTCCGGCCGGTTGCGCGCCGTCACCACGCCGCCGAGCTTGCGCACGACATTGACGACCAGGAACAGGCCGAGGCCGCTGCCGGGGCTGCCCTTGGTGGACTGATACGGCTTGCCGATATGCGCCAGCATCTCGCGCGAGAAGCCGGGGCCGCGATCGGTCACCGACAGCAGCAGCGTGTCGGCATTGCGCTCGGCCATCAGCTCGATCCAGTCGCGCGAGACCTCGGCGGCATTGTCGAGCACGTTGAAGATCGCCTGCTTGAGCGCGATGTCGGAGACGATCGCCAGGTCAGTGCCGAAGGCGTTGCGGAAATACAGCGTGGCCGACGGCCGCGTGGTCCGCCATTCCTCGACCAGCGCGGTCAGGAAAGCGGCGACCGTGGTCGGCGAGGAACCTTCGCCACGCGCTTCGCCGGCCGACAGCAGGATGCCTGTGACGATCGACTTGCAGCGCTGCACCGAGATTTCCATCTCGCCGAGGTCCTGCGACAACTCGGGATCGGAGGCGAGCGCGGGCATCCGGCGCCAGTCGCCGAGGATGACCGAGAGCGAGGCGAGCGGCGTGCCGAGCTCATGCGCGGCGCCGGAGGCCAAGAGCCCGATCCGGACGATGTGGTCCTGCTCGGCGGCGTGCTGTCGCAGTGCCGCGAGGCGCAGGTCGCGGTCGCGCAGATTGCGGTTGATCCGGGTCATGAACACCACGAGCAGCACGGCGTCGAGCACAAGGCCGATGAAGGTGCCGGCGATATACAGATTGAACGCGTCGGCAAAGCCCTGCTGCGGCAGCTCCAGCGGCCGGTAATAGCTGGTCAGCCAGGCGAAGTTCATGCAGACCAGCGCCACCAGCGACCAGGTGGATGGCGCATCGAGCAGCACCGCGCCAAGCGTCACCTGCAGCAGATAGAGCGACGTGAAGGGATTGGTGGCGCCGCCGCTGAGATAGAGCAGGGCGGTCAGCGCCGCGACGTCGAGCGCCAGCGCGACCAGGAGCTCGCGGTTGTTGATGTCGGCGCGGTAGCGCAGCCACAAGAGGCTGACGACATTGAGCGCAACGAGGCCGGAGATCACGGCCGCCAAAGGCAGCAGCGGCAAGGCTACGCCCATCCAGAACTGCACGAAGCCGATGGTGACGATCTGGCCGATCACGGCGATCCAGCGCAGCTGGACCAGCAGGGCCATGTTCTTGCGATTGGTCGCGATGTCGGCGGGCGCTGCGAGATCGTACGGCATGCCGGCGGCCGCGCTCACGGCGGACGGCATCACGGCCGTGCCGGTCGCGGCATTCTCCTCATGCAGATCCGATGTGCGCTCGAGCATCTGGGCCTGTGTCGCGAGACAGATTGCGGGCTGCGCCGATCAGGCGGCGCACGGCGGCGCGCCTTGAACTCCACCTTGGATCGGAGGCGCCGGTGCGGCTCCTGGCGCTGGCGATGCGCAGGAGCGCGCCCGCCAGCATAAGGGCCAGCGCGAACCATGTCAGCGCGTAAATCAGGTGGTTGTTCGGAAACCGCACGATCGTGAGCCCGCCGACGGGGTAGCCGCCAGGGTTTGGCGTCGCATCGGCGTCAATGAAGAAGGGGGCGGTGTGCGACAATCCGTGCACGGCCGCGATCGCGGCGACGTCGCGGGAATACCAGCGGCCGGCCGAAGCGTCGTTGCTGCGCAGGAAGCCACCCTTCGGCTCCGACATCCGCAGCAGCCCGGTGACGCTGACGGTGCCTAGCGGGTCGCCGTCGCGCCGGGTCGCGGGATCGCGCCGGTCAGGTGGAACAAAGCCGCGATTAATCAACACAGTGGTTCCGTCGGCCATCCGCAGCGGCGTCAGCACCCAGAAGCCGGGACCTTCGTTCGTCACGGCCTGCACCAGCGTCTCGTCGGCGTTCAGGAAATTGCCGCGCACGGTGACGCGGCGGTATTCATCGCTCGCGGCGCTGACCTCAGGCCATGACGAGGGCGGCGGCGGCGCGACCGGTGCTGCATGCATGCGCTGCTCGACCCGTTCGATCAGCGCCAGCTTCCAGGTCCTGCGTTCGACCTGCCAGATCCCGAGCGCGCTCAGCAGCACCACGCCCAGCATGCCGAGCGTGAGCAACACTAGCGAGGGTCTGGCAGACCGCATCGTCACGGCATCTGGCTCATGTCGTGCATCGGCATCATGTTGATGTTGAGGTGATGCATGACCCACAGCGAGCCGGTCAGCGCGATCACCACCATGACCACGGTGAAGATCATCGCCATCATGGTCCAGCCGTTCTCGGACCGGGTGTTCATGTGCAGGAAGTACACCATGTGCACGACAATCTGCACCGCTGCGAGCACCAGCACGATCAGTGCGGTGACCGCCTTGTCGGCGATGGTTCCCGTCATCACCAGCCAGAACGGCACCGCGGTGAGGATCACCGAGAGGCCGAAGCCGATCAGATAGCTCTTCAGCGACCCGTGGGCGGCGCCGCCATGGTCATCATGGCCGTGACCGTCGTTGGAGTGCAGGGCGTGAGAGTCTGTTGTCATCGCAGCATTCCCAGGAGATAGACGAAGGTGAAGACGCCGATCCAGACCACGTCGAGGAAGTGCCAGAACATCGAGAGGCACATCAGGCGGCGCCGGTTGGCCGTGGTCAGGCCGAAGCGCGCGGTCTGCACCATCAGCGTCACCAGCCAGACCAGGCCGAAGGTGACGTGCAGGCCGTGGGTGCCGACCAGCGTGAAGAACGACGACAGGAAGGCGCTGCGCTGCGGCGTCGCGCCCTCATGGATCATGTGGGCGAACTCGGTGAGCTCGATGCCGAGGAAGGCGAGGCCGAACAGTCCGGTGATCGCGAGCCAGAGCTGTGTCTGGCCGATCTTCGACTTCTCCATCGTCAACATGGCAAAGCCATAGGTGATCGAGGAGAGCAGCAGCATCGTGGTGTTGAGCGCGACCAGCTTGAGGTCGAACAGGTCCTTCGGCGCCGGGCCGGCGGCGTAGTTGCCGCCGAGCACGCCATAGGTTGCGAACAGCATCGCGAAGATGAGGCAGTCGCTCATCAGGTAGATCCAGAAGCCCAGCATGGTGCTGGCGCCTTCCGGATGATCGTGCTCGTCGATCACGTGGAAGACCGGCTCGGAGCCTTGGACGGAGATTCGGCTGGTTGCTACGCTCATGTTTGGGCTCCCGCGGCGAGAACGCGCGTCCGCGCATCTTCGGTCCGCACCACCTCATCCGCCGGGATGTGGAAGTCGCGGTGATAGTTGAAGGTGTGGCCGATCGCGACCGCGAGCAGCGCAACGAAGCTGACGGCGGCGAGCCACCAGATGTACCAGATCAGCCCGAACCCCATCGCGGTGGCGAGGCCGGCGAGGATGATGCCGGTGCCGGTGTTGGACGGCATGTGGATCGGCCTGAAGCCGGTCAGCGGACGCTTGTAGCCGCGGCGCTTCATGTCCCACCAGGCGTCGTTGTCGTAGACGACGGGCGTGAACGCGAAGTTGTAGTCCGGCGGCGGCGACGAGGTCGCCCATTCCAAGGTGCGGGCGTTCCAGGGATCGCCGGTGGTGTCCTTCAACTGCTCGCGTCTGAGGATGCTGACCGCGAACTGCACCAGCATCGCGCCGATACCGAGCAGGATCAGGAAGGCGCCGAAGGCGGCGATGACGAACCAGATCTGCAGGGACGGGTCGTCGAACACGCGGAGCCTTCGGGTCACGCCCATCAGGCCGAGCACGTAGAGCGGCATGAAGGCGAAATAGAAACCCGAGACCCAGAACCAGAACGACAGCTTGCCCCAGAACGGATCGAGCCTGAAGCCGAACGCCTTCGGGAACCAGTAATTGATGCCGGCGAACAGGCCGAACAGCACACCGCCGATGATCACGTTGTGGAAATGCGCGATCAGGAACAGGCTGTTATGCAGCACGAAGTCGGCCGGCGGCACCGCGAGCAGCACGCCGGTCATGCCGCCGATCACGAAGGTCAGCATGAACGCCACCGTCCACATCATCGGCAGCTCGAAGCGGATGCGGCCGCGATACATCGTGAACAGCCAGTTGAACATCTTCGCGCCCGTCGGGATCGAGATGATCATGGTGGTGATGCCGAAGAACGAGTTGACGCTGGCGCCGGAGCCCATCGTGAAGAAGTGGTGCAGCCAGACCAGGTAGGACAGGATGGTGATGACGACCGTGGCGTAGACCATCGAGGTGTAGCCGAACAGCCGCTTGCCGGAGAACGTCGCGGTCACTTCGGAGAAGATGCCGAACGCCGGCAGCACCAGGATGTAGACCTCGGGGTGACCCCAGATCCAGATCAGGTTCACGTACATCATCGGGTTGCCGCCGAAGTCGTTCGTGAAGAAGTTGGTGCCGACGTAACGGTCGAGCGACAGCAGCGCCAGCACCGCGGTCAGGACCGGGAAGGAGGCGACGATCAGGACGTTGGTGCAGAGCGAGGTCCAGGTGAACACCGGCATCTTCATCATCGTCATGCCCGGCGCGCGCAGCTTGACGATGGTGCAGATCAGGTTGATGCCCGATAGCGTGGTGCCGACGCCGGCGACCTGTAGTCCCCATATGTAATAGTCGACGCCGACATCAGGACTGTAGCCGATGTTCGACAGCGGCGGGTAGGCGAGCCAGCCGGTGCGGGCGAATTCGCCGACGAACAGCGACATCATCACCAGCACGGCGCCGCCGACCGTCATCCAGAAGCTGAAATTGTTGAGGAAGGGGAAGGAAACGTCGCGGGCGCCGATCTGCAGCGGCACCACGTAGTTCATCAGGCCGGTCACCAACGGCATCGCCACGAAGAAGATCATGATCACGCCGTGGGCGGTGAAGATCTGGTCGTAGTGATGCGCCGGGAGGTAGCCGTCGGAGCCGCCAAAGGCGATCGCCTGCTGCAGGCGCATCATCAGCGCGTCCGCGAAGCCGCGCAGCAGCATCACGATGCCGAGGATCATGTACATGATGCCGATGCGCTTGTGGTCCACGGTGGTGAACCACTCGCGCCACAGATAGCTCCAGAGCTGGAAGTAGGTGACGATGGCGAACAGCGCGAGCCCGCCGGTCGCCACCACCGCGAAGGTGCCGACCAGGATCGGCTCATGCAGCGGCAGCGCTTCCAGATTGAGGCGGCCGAAGATCATCTTGACGAGATCGGGATTCATGCGGTCCTCCTCAGGACTCTGATTTCGGACGCTGGCCGAGCAGCTGGGATGTCGATGACGCGGGGGAGAACGGCGGGCGCTTCAGCCCGAAGCCGCGCAGCGGCGTCAGGTCGAGCGGCGCCGTGACTTCGCGCGACGGCGCATCCTTGATCTCGTCCATCGAGCAGATGCCGGCGACGAAGGTCGGCTCCGTGCCGAGCGGCGCGCCGCGGCGGGCGTATTTGTCGTAAGTGAGCGGCAGCGTGT
Organism: Bradyrhizobium sp. CER78; assembly: GCF_029846235.1. Lineage (GTDB taxonomy): Bacteria > Pseudomonadota > Alphaproteobacteria > Rhizobiales > Xanthobacteraceae > Bradyrhizobium. The sequence continues at coordinate 124,320 of NZ_JARVWP010000017.1, read as the reverse complement.
TGTTGAGGCCTTCGCGGCCGAGGCCGCCCTTGGCGTCGATCGCCATCATCTCGCTCATGCACATCTTGCCGGGCTCGACGCACATGTTGAGGATCGCCTTGTAGAGATCGCGATCGACCGAGCGGTAGAGCCGGATCGGATCGTTCTGGCTCGGACGCTCGAGCTGCAGATAGTCGGTGCGGCCGAGCATGTTGGCGCTGGCCTTGGCGGTGCCGATCCACTTGTCGAAATCGGCGTTCGACAAGCTCTTGAACTCGAAGTGCATGCCGGAGAAGCCGGCGCCGCTGTAATTGGCGGAGAAGCCGCGGAAGGTGCCTTCCTTGTTGGCGACCGCGTGCAGCTTGGTCTCCATGCCGGGCATCGCGTAGATCTGGCCGGCAAGGGCGGGGACGTAGAACGAGTTCATCACGGAAGAGGCCGTGATGCGGAAGCGGATCGGGCGGTCGACCGGAGCTGCGAGTTCGTTGACGGCGGCGACGCCGTAATCCGGGTAGATGAACAGCCACTTCCAGTCGAGCGCGACCACCTCGACATTGAGCGGGGCCTCCTTGCTCTCGATCGGCTTGTCGGCGGCGATGCGGCCGAGCGAGCGGTAGGGATCGAGGAGATGGGTGCCCATCCAGGTTAGCGCACCTAAGCAGATGATGATCAGCAGCGGTGCCGACCAGATCACGAGCTCGAGCTGGGTCGAGTGATCCCACTCCGGCTCGTAAGGGGCCGCGGTGTTGGACTGGCGGTAGCGCCAGGCGAAGAAGACGGTCAGCGCCATCACCGGAAGCACGATGATGAGCATCAGGACGGTGGAGATCACGACGAGGTCGCGCTGCTGGACGGCGACGTCCCCGGCAGGGGCCAGGACGACGAAATCGCATCCGCCAAGAAGCGCCGCGAACGGCAATAAGGCCAATAATTTCAAGGCGCGCACGGCTCACCCCACTGGAATTTTATGAGTTCCGCCAAGGGGTAGCTGCGATGCAGCAAAGTTGACATTGGACAATTTGTCCAATGTTGCACTGCGGGATAAGAGGCCAGAAGGTGAGGTGGACTGCGTGGCGAAGAGCCCGTGGCCTCATCTCTTGCTTGAGCATGCTGTTCGGAAAACCGGTTTCCACTTTTCCGAATCATGCTCCAAAGGACGGTTCTCCGGCGATGGCACAGGCCCCAGCAATGGCTCACGGCACCCCGACCGCATCAGGTCACGGGCAGGCGAAACCCGGTGAAATCGCCATCGGCGTCATCATCGGACGCACGTCGGAGTTCTTCGATTTCTTCGTCTACGCGATCGCCTCGGTGATCGTGTTCCCGAAGCTGGTGTTTCCGTTCGTCAATGAGCTGACCGGCACGCTCTATTCATTCGGCATCTTCGCGCTGGCGTTTGCCGCGCGGCCGCTCGGCACCGTCATCTTCATGGCGGTCGACCGCCGCCACGGCAAGGGCGCCAAGCTCGTCATTGCGCTGTTCCTGCTCGGTACCGCCACGGTCGCGCTCGCCTTCCTGCCCGGCTACGACACGATCGGTGTCGCGGCGATCTGGCTCCTGGCCGCCGCACGCGTGCTGCAGGGCATCGCCTGGGGCGGCGCGTGGGACGGGCTCGCCTCGCTGCTCGCGATGAATTCCCCGCCCAACAAGCGCGGCTGGTACGCGATGGTGCCGCAGCTCGGCGCGCCGCTCGGGCTGATCGTCGCGAGTGCGCTGTTCGCGTTCTTCGCCGGTAACCTCTCGGCGGATGATTTCTTCGACTGGGGCTGGCGCTATCCGTTCTTCGTCGCCTTCGCCATCAACGTGGTGGCGCTGTTCGCGCGGCTGCGCATGGTGGCGACCGACGAGTATTCCGAGCTGTTCGAGAGCCGCGACCTCGAGCCGGCGCGGGTCGGCGAGACCATCGCGCAGGAGGGCCGCAACATCCTGCTCGGCGCCTTTGCGCCGCTGGCAAGCTTCGCCCTGTTCCACATGGTCACGGTGTTTCCGCTGTCCTGGGTGTTCCTGTTCACCAAGGAGAGCCCGGTGCGCTTCCTGATCATCGAGATGATCGGCGCCATGGTCGGCGTCGTCGCGATCATCGCCTCCGGCATGATCGCCGACCGCGTCGGACGCAAGCCGCTGCTGCTGGGCTCGGCGGTTGCGATCGCGGTGTATAGCGGCTTCGCCCCGCAGCTGCTCGATGCCGGCGCGTTCGGCGAAACCGTCTACATGGTGCTCGGCTTCGTGCTGCTCGGCCTGTCGTTCGGCCAGTCGTCGGGCGCGATCGCCTCGAGCTTCGCGCGCAACTATCGCTACACGGCCTCGGCGCTGACCTCGGATTTCGCCTGGCTGTTCGGCGCCGGCTTCGCGCCGCTCGCCGCACTGCTGCTGGCGACGCATTTCGGCCTGATCTCGGCCGGCGCGTATCTGCTGTCGGGCGCGGTGTGGACGCTGCTGGCGCTGTGGCTGAGCGGCCTGCGCGAAGCGGAAAGTTGATCTCGCGCTTCTCGTCTCTCTTGTAGCCCGGAATGAAGCGAAGCGAAATCCGGGGCTGCTTTCACCGCGGATAGTCCTCCCCGGATTGCGCTGCGCTGCATCCTACGGAATTTCACTACCGGAAAAATCCGTCGACACGGAACGAATAGCCCAGGCCGACGATGTAGTTCGGCGAGTTGCGGTTGAGCCCGAACGCGACGTGGAGATCGAGCTGCTGGGTCGGCGTGATCCGGTAAACGCCGCCGGAGTTGATCAGCTGGATCGGCCGCGCGCCGTCGGGATAGTCGCCGACATATTCGGTGAACATGCTGACCCGCTCGGTCAGCTTCTTCTCGACCACGAACGTCGCTTCCGACATGCGCTGGCCGGTCAGTTCGGCGGGGCGGAAGAATTCCGTGAGCATGCCGCTGACGCCCCAGCCGTCATGCAGCTCCCATGACCATGGCAGCTGGATGTAGGGCTGCGCACCGCGCCCGGCGATCGCGGCCGCGCCGGTCGGTAGCGCGACGCCGGCGGTGATCGACAGGTCGATCTTCCCCGGCAGCGGGCTGATCTGCCATTTGATCGCGGGCGCGACGTCGGAGAAGCCCGAAGCGCCGGCCGATTTAACGCTGCCGAACCAGGTCGGCAGGTCGACTAGCACCTCGAGGCAGGGCGCAATCCCGAGCCGCCAGCGGCTGTTGCTGCCGTCGATGCTGCGGCCGGCGTCGCGGCCGGTCAGGTTGACGCCGTTCTCGCTCTGAAGGCTCCCGACCGGCACGACGATACTTGAATTGGTCACGTCGGGCCGGTCGGTCGCAATTTCGTCGCCCGGCTTGGGGCAGCCGTCCGCGCGTGCGGCGGTGGTGGCTGCTGCGGCTGTGAGCGCAGCGAGCAGCATGCACGCGAGTCCGGCAAGTCGAGCGACGGCGCCGAGCCGATTGCGAAACACTGGGGATGCTCCAATAGCCCGGCGCCGCTGCGGAGGTGGCAGCTGCGAATCGAGATCGGCGGGGCCGCGCGGATATTCCACGCGGGCGGGAATAAACTTCAGCAACAACTGGCATTCTCGGCGGTCGATGCGGCTCGCGTCCAGCACAATTGCGAACCCGCGGAATTTCCGGGAATAGATCGCCGGTGAGACTGCTCCTGTTGCGGTGACCAACAGGAGACCCCGGGAATGACCATCCGTTCGATCGCAGGCGTCCTGGCGCCGCGGCATGCCAAAACAGCCGCAATGGCGGCGATCGCGATCCTGCTCGCCCTGAACAGCGCCCGAGCGGCAGGCGATGCCGCGCGCGGCGCCACCCTGTACCAGGGCTGCGGCGATTGCCATTCGATCGAGAAGAACGACGTCGGGCCGATGCACAAGGGTGTCGTCGGCCGCCTCGCCGGCTCGGTCGCGGGCTACAATTACTCGCCGGCGCTGAAGAACTCGAAGATCGTCTGGACCGAGGCCAATCTCGACAAATGGCTGACCGGTCCCGACGCGATGGTTCCGGGCACCAAGATGTTCTACGAGGTTCAGGATCCGAAGGATCGGGCCGACATCATCGCCTTCCTCAAGGAGAAGGCGAAGTAGGGCGTTCTCTCTCTATGTCGTCCCTGCGAAAGCAGGGACCCATAACCACAGGGTTGCGTTGTTCGAACGCGCTGTGGCCCCAGCTTTTTCCAACAATGAACGACGGTGGTAATGGGTCCCGGCTCCCGTGCGCAATTGCGCACGAGGCCGGGACGGCGGCGGTGATTGCTGAGGCGTGAGCGCGCTTCTCGGTAGCCCTCAATCCACCACGATCTTGACGCGGTCGCGCGGCTTCACCTGGGCGTGGGCGTCGAGGCCGTTGAGCACCCGGAAGCGCTCCGCCGGATGATCGACGCCGGCCATGCGGTGCGAGAGCGATTCGACGGTGTCGCCGGGCTGCACGTTGATGACCTTGATGCGCAGCGGGCGCGCGGCCTGGATCTCGTCGAGGGTCAGGCGACGGAATGAATTGACGGTCTCGCGCGCGTTGCGCTCGCTCTCGGTGGATTTCTGCTTGGCGGCGAAGATGAAGCGGTAGACGTCGCTGCCGAAGCGCAGCGCGTAGACCTTGAATTGCCACTGGTCGCCATGCGCGGTGGCCGAGGCCGCCGGAAAGCCGTTGATGTTGAGGTCCTCGGTCGAGGATCGCTCGACGCCTTCCATCCAGCCGGAGTTCAGATAGTCGCCGAGCGTCTGTTCGGCCGGCACCCGCACCACGTCGAAGCGCATCGCCTGGCTGCCGCCCTCGCGCACGCCGATCACCGCCTGCGCGGTGTTGTCGAGCGTGAAATTGTCCGGCGCGGTGAAGGTGAAGCCGAGCTTGGGATGCAGGAATCTGCGGCCGCGCACGAAGCCTTCGCTGGGATCCTCGCCATAGACGATGTTGTCGATCGCGGCGAGATAGGTCTCGCGGTCGCGCTCGTTGTTCTCGGGCGACGAATATTGCCGCGCGGTGGTCTGCGCATTGTTGATGCGTTCCGGCGTCGCCGGATGCGAGGAGGTGAAGTCCTGCGCGCGCGGATCGAGCGCGGTCTTGCCGATCTTGAGCGCGGCGTTGCGCTCCATCGCGGTCAGGAAGCGCGACGCGCCGTAGGGATCGAAATGCGCGCGCGCGGCGATCCCGACGCCGATGCCGTCGGCCTCGAACTCCTGCTGCCGCGAGAAGCTCGCCAAGGTCAGCTTGGTCTTGGCGAGCGCCAGCGCCGTGAGGTCGGGATCGGTGCTCATGTCGGTGACGACGCGCGTCACCACCGCCGCCTGGCGTGCCTGGTCCTCGCGCATCGCGGCGTGCTTGGCCAGCACATGCGCCATCTCGTGGCTCAGCACCGAAGAGAGCTCGGAAGTGTCGCTGGCGAGCGCAATCAGGCCGCGCGTGACGTAGAGCTGGCCGGTCGGCAGCGCGAAGGCGTTCACCGCGCCGGAATTGAGGATCGTGACCTTGTAGGCCTGGTCGGGCCGTTCGGAGGCGGCGACCAGCCGCTCGACGGTCTTGCTGATCAGGGCCTCGAGCTTGGGGTCGTCATAGGCGCCCCCATAGGACGACAGGATCCGCTCGTGCTCGCGCTCGCTGTTGGGGGTCTGCTGCACCACCCGATTCGGCTTCACCGGCGCCGCAGTTGCGGTCGGCGCGACCTGCTCGAACCGGCCGACATTGCCGCAGGCCGACAGCGTCAGGGCCGCGCAGACGAGCACAGGCGCCGCCGAAAGGCGGCGGCCAGTCCCATCTTCACGCCGTCCTGCGCGCTCAATCACGTCAAAAACTCACAAATTTTGTCCCGTGAATCGGCCGGGGTGTGGCCGAAGGCCCCCCTAGTTCCCGCCGAGCAGTTCAATCTGCCCCACCCGGAGCAGTTCGATTCGCGGCCCACGTCGTGCTTCCACCCAGCCTCGCACACGAATCCTGCGATTTTCCAGAGACTTGGGCGCAAGCCCGGCCGCCTCGAACGCAGGGACTATGCGCCTTGAAATAGTCAGAGCAAAGTCCCTAGTCCAGTTCCGGCCGAAATTCAGGTAGGTCGTCGCGCCCGCCTGGCGCACGGACAAAACCCTGCCCTCGACCACTGTAAAACGCCCGATCCCGGCCAAAATATCGTCCGGACTTTCTGCGTTTTTTATGACCTTAGCCTCCGCCCAGGTTCCCGATCGGGCGGTCCGCGCCTCGCTTTCCGCCGCTATCAGCGCCGCGGCGCAGTCCTTGTCGGCGATCTCGGACGACACCAGCGCGAGGCCCTGGCGCAGCAGCTCGCTCTGCACGGGCGTCTCGCTGCCTTTGAGGAATGTGTAGGCCGGCTGCCGGCCGTAGCGATCCGGCGTGTCGTCCTGTCCGCGCAACGTCACCTCGCGACCGACCAGCAGTGCCGACAGCGTTGCGGTGGCCTTCGCCTTATCCGCCACCTCGATGCCGGCGAGCTTGATCTCACGGCCGTCGTCGAGCCGCAGGCTGCGCGCATCGACAACGGCGGCGACGCGACCTTCGCCCTGAATCTCGAAATTGCACCCCGCTGCATGGCTTGCGCCGCAAGCAATCAACGTCGTGCACGCGAGGAGGGTGCTGCGAGCCAGCGTCGGTAGAATCTGCATCGATAAGATCTGCATGGACCGATCTTCGCACATCTTGACCATTCCGTTCAGCGGAAAACACGTGTCAGCTCCGCGGCTTGCCGCTGTGCATGGCATGCGGCATGATCCCGCGCGCGAAACGGACCGGCCACGACGGAATGAGGTCCGCATCTCAAGGGAGGATTTGAATGAGACGGGTTTTGGCCGGCGTGTTGGCCTGTGTGTTTGCGATCTCGGCGAATGCGTCGCTGGCGCAGGACAAGCCTCCGCTGAAGCTCGGCGGCATCCTTGATATGTCGAGCCTTTATGCCGACATCACCGGCTCCGGCAGCGAGACCGCGGCCAAGATGGCGGTGGAAGACTTTGGCGGCACGGTGCTCGGTCGCAAGATCGAGATCGTGGTCGGCGACCATCTCAACAAGGCCGACCTTTCCGCCAACATCGCCCGCGACATGATCGACAACCAGGGCGTCGAGATGATTTTCGACGTCGCGGCATCTGCAACGGCGCTCGCCGCGGCCGAGATTGCCAAGGCGCGCGGCAAGATCATCATGTTCAACGGCCCGGGCTCGATCCGCCTCTCCAATGAGGCCTGCGGCCTCTACACCGTGCACTATGTGTTCGACACCTTCGCGCAGGCCAATGTGACCGGCCTTGCCGCGGTGAAATCGGGCCTCGACACCTGGTTCTTCCTGACCGCGGATTATGCGTTCGGCCAGGACCTGGAGAAGGACACCAGCAACGTCGTGGTGAAGTCCGGCGGCAAGGTGCTCGGCAGCGTGCGGCATCCGATCAACACCTCGGACTTCTCCTCCTTCCTGCTGCAGGCGCAGGCCTCGAAGGCCAAGGTGATCGGGCTCGCCAATGCCGGTGGCGACACCATCAACGCGATCAAGCAGGGCGCCGAGTTCGGCATCACCAAAGGCGGCCAGAAGATCTCGCCGCTGCTGGCTTTCGTGACCGACATCGACAGCGTCGGGCTCGAGACCGCGCAGGGGCTGCTGCTCGCGGAAGCGTTTTACTGGGACCTCAATGACGACACCCGCGCGTTCTCGAAGCGCTTCATGGAACGCACCAAGCGGGTGCCGACCTCGGCGCAGGCCGGCGTCTACTCTTCGGTGATGCATTATCTGCAGGCGGTGAAGGCCGCCGGCACCACGGATGCCGCCGCCGTCATGAAGGTGATGAAGGAGACCCCGATCAACGACATGTTCGCCAAGAACGGCCGGATTCGCGAGGACGGCCGCATGGTGCACGACATGTATCTGTTCGAGGTCAAGAAGCCCTCGGAATCGAAGGGCCGCTGGGACGACTACAAGCTGCTCGCGACCGTGCCGGGCGACCAGGCGTTCCAGCCACTGTCGGAGTCGCGCTGTCCGCTGGTGAAGAAGTGACGCGAAGCGTCATTCCGGGATGGTCCGAAGGACCAGATCCGGAATCTCGAGATTCCGGGTTCGATGCTGCGCATCGCCCCGGAATGACGCTCTAACCAACAAACAACGAAAGGCAAAACGCCATGAGCGACAATCAGATGGTTCTCCAATCCCTCGACAAGGGCCTGCTCACCATCACCATGAACCGCCCGGATCGGCGCAATGCGCTCAATCCCGACATGACGCGCGGCCTTGTCGAGGCGGCGCGGCGGGCGCAGGACGATACCGAGGTGCGCGCGGTGCTCATTCGTGGCGCCGGCGGCACCTTCTGCGTCGGCGGTGACGTCAAGTCGATGGCCGAAGGCCGCGCGCCGCTGCCGTTCGAGGCCAAGATGGCCAATCTGCGCCGCGGCATGGAGGTCTCGCGCATCCTGCACACGATGCCGAAACCCGTTGTGGCACAGCTCGACGGCGCGGCGGCCGGCGCTGGGCTCTCGATCGCGCTGTCCTGCGATCTCCGCGTCGCCAGCGCCTCCTGCAAGATCACGACCGCCTTCGCCAAGGTCGGCTTCTCCGGCGACTACGGCGGCACTTATTTCCTGACCAAGATGCTCGGCAGCGCCAAGGCGCGCGAGCTCTACATGATGTCGCCGGTGCTGTCGGCGCAGGAGGCCTACAACCTCGGCATGGTCTCCAAGGTGGTGCCCGATGCCGACATCGAGGCCGAGACGCTGGAGCTCGCGCGCTCGCTGGCGCAGGGCCCGTCGGTGGCGCTCGGCTACATCAAGCGCAACATCAACAATGCCGAGACCATGACGCTGGAGGCCTGCTTCGACGGCGAGGCAATCCATCACACCCGTGCCGGCGAGACCACCGACCACAAGGAAGCGGCCAAGGCCTTCGTCGAGAAGCGCAAGCCCACCTTCCAGGGTCAGTAAGCCGTGACCAATCACATGGCCGATTACATGCGGCTGCGGCAGATCTGCCTGGTGGCGCCGCAGCTCAAGCCCGTGATCGCTGATATCTCGGCGATCATGGGCCTCGATGTCTGCTATCGCGACGGCAACGTCGCCAAATATGGCTTGGAGAACGCGCTGCTGCCGGTCGATACGATCCTGCTGGAAGTGGTCGCGCCATTCCAGCCGGGGCCGGGCACGGCGGCCGGGCGCTTCATCGAGAAGACCGGCGGCCGCGGCGGCTACATGGCGATCTTCTGCTGCGAGGATCCCGACGCGCGCGGCGCGAAAGCCAATGCGATGGGCGTGCGCACCGCGAACGTGATCACGCATGCGCCGTATCACGGCGTGCAACTGCATCCGCGCGACTGCCGCGCCGCCTTCATCGAGTTCAACCACACCGACGGCAGCGACGACATCTTCGGGCCATATCCGCCGGCCGGCCCGGACTGGCAGAAGTCGATCCGCAAGGACACGACCTTGGCGCTGACCGAGGTCGAGATGCAGAGCCCGGAGCCGGAAGCGCTGGCGGCGCATTGGGGGAAGATCGTCGGCGTGCCCGCTGACGGCGCCGTGGTGAAGCTGCCGAACAGCACCTTCCGCTTCGTCAAGGGCGACAGCGAGATCATGAGCGGTTTGACATTCAAGGTCGCCGACAAGGCCAAGGTTCTGGAGGCCGCAAAAGCCAGGGGCTGCACGGTTGATGGCGATGAGTTCCAGCTTTGCGGCGTGACGTTCAAGCTAGTGGCGTGATGTTGTAGCCCGGATGGAGCGTAGCGAAATCCGGGGCAGCGCTCTCCGTGGACAAACTGTCCCCGGATTGCGCTCCGCTCCATCCGGGCTACGCGACTGCGCGACCCCGTCATCCTGAGGTGCGAGCGGAGCGAGCCTCGAAGGATGCACGGCCACGGACCGGGCCGTTCATCCTTCGAGACGCGCGTTCCGCGCTCCTCAGGATGACGGGATGAGCGATTGAGCTCGCTGCGGCGATCCAATACCGTGGCTCACAATAACAACAAACGGAACGTCCCCATGCCGCATCCGCTCGATTCCTTCTTCGCCCCAAAGAGCATCGCGCTGATCGGCGCCTCGCGCGATCACGAGAAGATCCCGGGACGGCTGCTCGCGATGCTGCGCAAGAACGGCTATCCCGGCGCGCTCTATCCGATCAATCCGAACTATGGCGAGATCGACGGCTTGAAATGCTTCAAGTCGATCGCCGAGATCGGCGCGCCGATCGATCTCGCCGTCATCGTGATTCCCGCGCGTGCGGTGCTGCCGGCGCTGGAACAGTGCGCGGCCGCCGGCGTCAAGAACGCGGTCATCATCTCCTCGGGTTTTGCCGAGGAGGGCGGCGACAGCGCAGCGATGCAAGACGCGATCGTGGCGCTGGCGAAGCGGACTGGGATGCGAATCAGCGGTCCGAACGCCGAAGGATTCTACAGCCAGGTGCAGAAGGTCGCCGCGACCTTCAGCCCGACCGTCGACGTCAAGCCGGATGTGCCCGATCTGGTCGCGAGCAGGCGACGGATCGGCATCGTCGCGCAGAGCGGCGGCATCGGCTTTGCGATCTATCATCGCGCCAAGGCGCTCGGCGTTGCGCTCAGCTATGTCGTCAGCGCCGGCAATGAGAGCGATCTCGGCGCCGGCGAATTCCTCGACTACATGGTGCAGGATTCTTCGACCGACGTCATCCTGCTGTTCATCGAGGGCATCCGCGACGTCGACAAGTTCCTGGCGGCGGCAAAGCGCGCGGCAGAGCTCAGGAAGCCCGTCATCGTCACCAAGGTCGGCCGCTCCGGCGCCGGCGAGCGCGCGGCGGCCTCGCACACCGCGAGCATGGCCGGCTGGTCGGCGGCCTATGACGCGGTGTTCGCGAAGTACGGCTTCATCGTCTCCAACGATCTTGACGAGGCCGTGACGATTGCCGCCGTGTTGACCACCAATCCATTGCCGAAGGGCGACCGCGTCGCGGTGCTGACGGTGTCGGGCGGCGCCGGCATCTGGGGTGCCGACACGGTGTCGATCCAGGGCCTGCGGGTGCCGGAGCTTTCGGCTGCGATCCAGAGCCAGATCAAGCAATGGATGCCGTCCTATGGCGCGGCGGGCAATCCGGTCGACGTCACCGCGCAGGGCGTCTCCTCCGGCGGCCTGCAGAAGAGCATCGAGCTGTTCGATGCGTCCGGCGAGGTCGATGCGACGCTGGTCGTGCTGTCGCTGTCGAGCGAGACGCGGATGCCGTTCAAGGAGGCCGAGCTGAAGCCGGTGATCTCAGCGCAGAACAAGCCGGTGGTGTTCTACTCCTACACGCTGCCGTCGCAATTCGCGCGGCAGGAGCTGGCGAAGTCGGGCGTCGTGGTGCTCTCGGGGCTCACCCATGTCGGCGTCGCGATGCGGCGGCTGGCCGATTATGCCGCCTTCAAGCCCGCTTCGGAGATGGAGGCGGCGCCGTCGGCGCAGGATCTCTCCGCGCATCTGAAGGCGAAGACGCTCTCCGAACATGACAGCAAGGTGCTGCTGCGCGCCGCCGGCATCGCACTGCCCGACGAGATATTGGTGAGCGATCGCGACGGGCTCGACGCCGCGATCGAGCGCGCCGGATTTCCGCTGGTCATGAAGATCCAGTCGCCCGCGATTGCGCACAAGAGCGAGGTCGGCGGCGTCCGCGTCAACATCGCCGCCAAGGGCGCGGCGTTCACGGCCTATCGCGACATGCTGGAGACCGTGCAGAAGGCGCGGCCGGACGCTGCGATCCAGGGCGTGCTGGTCGGTCCGATGGCCCGAAAAGGCGTCGAGATCATCGTCGGCACCATGCTGGATGCGACGTTCGGGCCGATGGTGATGGTGGGGCTCGGCGGCATCACGACCGAGCTGTTCAAGGACGTGGTTTACCGCCCGGCGCCGGTGAGCGCGGAGGAGGCGACCACAATGCTCGAGACGCTGAAGGCCGCGCCGCTGCTGCACGGCTTCCGCGGCGCGCCGAAGGCTGACGTTGCGGCGCTGGCGCGGTTGATTTCGCAGATTTCAGTGCTGGCGGCGCAGCATGCAGACGAGATCGCCGAGATCGAGGTCAATCCGGTGCTGGTGCACCCGGAGGGGCAGGGTGTGACGATCGTCGACGCGCTGGTGGTGCCGAGGGGCTAGCGAGCTATCTCCGTCGTCCCTGCGAAAGCAGGGACCCAATAACCACCGAACGTGGTTGGAGAAGAAGTTAACGCCGCTTGTGCCCGTTCCGCAGGCCGCGGCGTATGGGTCCCGGGTCGCGCTTCGCTTGCCCGGGACGACGTGTTGAGAGAGGCGTGTGAACCCTCACCGCCCCTTGAAGTTCGCGACGCGGCGCTCGGCGGTGGCCTTGACGCCTTCCTTGAAGTCTTCGGTCGCGCGCAGCTTGGTCTGCTCTTCCAATTCGTGGTTGGTCGCGGCGAGCACGCGATCGGCGAGGCCGGCGCGCATGGTGGCGCGGGTCGAGACCAGGCCGAGCGGCGAGCATTCGGCGATCTCCTGGGCGAGCTTCATCGCCTCGGCACGCACCTGATCCTGCGGCACCAGCACGTTGGCAAGGCCCCAGCGATAGGCCTCTTCGCCGGTGACGCGGCGGCTGGTGTAGAACATCAGCTCGGCATTGTTCTTGCCGATCAGCTCCGGCAGCGTCGTGGTCAGGCCGAAACCCGGATGGAAGCCGAGCTTGGTAAAGTTCGCGGCGAAGCGCGCTTCCGGGCAGGCGACGCGGAAGTCGGCCGAGACGGCAAGGCCGAGGCCGCCGCCGATCGCGGCGCCATGGATCGCCGCGACGATCGGCTTCTTGTTGCGGAAGATGCGCACGGCCTGAACGTAGAGATGGTTGATCGGCAGGTTGGAAGCCGGATCGCTCTTGGCGCGCTCCTCCTGCTCCTGGCGGGCCGGGTCGCCGAAATTGGCGCCGGCGCAGAACGCCTTGCCTTGGGCTGCGAGCACCGAGGCGCGGATCTCGATGTTGTTGTCGAACTCCTCAAGCGCGTCGGCGATCTGGTTGATAAGCGCGACGTCGAAGAAGTTCAGCGGCGGCTTGCGGATTTCGATCAGGCCGACATGGCCGTGAGTCTCGACGCCGATATCCGTGTACTTGGTCATGTGTCTTGTCTCCGGTAAGGCTGCAATCTCCCGGCGCAAAAGGTATCACCTCTCCCAAGGGGAGAGGTCGATTTGCGCCAGCAAATCGGGTGAGGGGTTGTGCTTTCTCGAGGGACCGTGATCCCTCACCCGGCGCTGCGCGCCGACCTCTCCCGGAGGGAGAGGTGCAAGAGCTTGCGGTGAGATCATCGGTCCCATTGGTCGTCAGCGCAGACCGAGCCCGCGGGCGATGATGCCGCGCAGCACCTCGGTGGTGCCGCCCTGGATCGTCAGCTTGGGTGCGGTCTTGATGGCGAAATCGAGCTGCTTTTCCAGCGTCTCGCGGTTGGTCGCGGTCTCCTCGACGAAGGCCGCAAGGTCGCGCACGCGATGCGGCAGCTGCTGCTCCCACACCGTGCCGATGTCCTTGACGATGGAAGCTTCCACCACCGGCTCCTTGCCTGCCTGCAACATGCCGGCAACCGACACCGACATGCGGCGCATCGTGTGCACCTGCGCCACCAGACGGCCGATGCCCTCGGCGCTGCGGGTGTCCGGGTTCTTGCCGACCGCGCGCACCAGCTCGGTGAGCACGTAATAAGTTTCGAGGAAGCGCTCGGGGCCGGAGCGTTCATAGGCGAGCTCTGATGTCGCCTGCTTCCAGGCGCCGTCGACTTCGCCCAGCACATGATCCTCGGGCACGAAATAGTCGGTGAACACGACTTCGTTGAACTCGAACTGGCCGGTGATCTGGCCGATTGGATTCACCTGGATGCCCGGCTGCTTCATCTTGACCAGGAACTGGGTCAGGCCGTGGCGGCGGTTTTCCTTGGTCGGCGGCGATGTGCGGAAGATCGCGATCATGTAGTCGGCGATATGCGCCGACGAGGTCCAGATCTTGGTGCCGTTGATCAGATAGCCGCCGTCGGTCTTGGTGGCGCGGGTCTTCGCCGCGAACAGATCGGAGCCGGAATTCGGCTCGCTCATGCCGATCGCGAAGCAGACCTCGCCGCGGCAGATCCGCGGCAGGATATCCATCTTGATGTGCTCGGGCGCGTATTTCAGCAGCACCGGTCCGCTCTGGCGGTCGGCGACGAAGAAGCGCCGGGTCGGCGCGTTCGCCACCCGCATCTCCTCGGTGACGACATAGCGCTCGAGGAACGAGCGTTCCTGGCCGCCGTATTTCTTCGGCCAGGTCATGCCGAGCCAACCCTTGGCACCGACGCGGCGGGAGAATTCCGGCGCGTCATTGTCCTCGCGGTTCGGCGCATGGGGATCGAAGGTGCCGGCGGCGATCTCCTCGGCGAGGAAAGCGCGTACTTCCTTGCGGAGCTGCTCGCATTTTTCGGGCAGGCGGATCGGATCGAAACGAAGGGCTGCAGTCATGATTGTCCAGTCCTGATTGTTCTGCCTGATCTCAGCGCGAAGCCACCAGCGGCCACAATTCATCGGCGCCAAGGTCGGCGACGAGCTTGCCGAGCTCGACCGCCCAGTAGCTCTCCGAGCCGAAATCGTCGCGCCACGCCAGCGCGCGCAGCGAATAGCGATGCAGGATGTGCTCGATGGTGAAGCCGATCGCGCCATGCACCTGATGGGCGATGCCGCTGCCCTTCTCGGCGGCTTCCGAGCAGCGGATCTTGGCCGACGCCGCTTCGAGGAACACCGCGTCAGTGTCGAGCGACTTGGCGTTGACGATGGTGTCGGCCGCCGAGGTCGCGGCGGCCAGCGCCGCGGCATTTTCGCCGGCGAGGCGGGCGAGGTTGTGCTGCACGGCCTGGAATTTGGAGATCTTCTTCTCGAAGGCGACGCGCTCGTTCGAATAGCGCACGGAGATGTCGAGCATTGCTTCCAGTGCGCCTGCGATCTGCAGGCTGCGCACCACACCTCCCATCAGCATCAGCGTGGTCTGGTCGAAGCCCTTGGGCGCCGGCTTGGTCGTGACCGCCTGCACCTTGTCGAGCGTGACGGTGTCGTTGTGATCGCCGCCAAGGCCTGTGCTGGATTCGATCCGGCATTTCGCGGCATCGACCAGCGCGATCGAGACGCCGTCGTTGCCGCTCGCCAGCACCGCGAAATGTTTTGCGTCCTTGGCAAACGGCACGCCGCGGGCGCGGCCGGTGAGCGAGCCGTCGGCGTTGAGCGTGACGCGGTCCTTCGGGCTTGCCGGCAGCACCGTCATCTCGCCCTCCGGCGAGGCGATCTTGGCCTGCGTTAGCAGCCAGCCGGCCAACATTGTTTCGGCCAGCGGAACAGCGATCGCATGGCGGCCTGCGACGTTGAGGACACTAAAACCTTCCGCGAGACTGGCGCCGGAACCGCCGAGATCGTCGGGCACCCAGGACAGCGGCAGGCCGGCTTCAGTCAGCGCCTGCCACAGCGGCGCCTTCCACGCGCCCTGCTTGTCGTGATTGATGGTCTGGGCATCCGCGAGATCGGCGAAAATCTTTTCCGCGGTCTCGGCGACGATGTTTTCACTCTCCGCCACAGCGTTCCTCGTGTTGATTGGCTTGGGTCCGGCGATCAGGCAGGCCCTGCTTGCGGTGTTGTCTTGCGCTCAATGATGCGGAAAAGCCATAGCCGTGACAAGCGTTGCCCGCAGGGCCACTTGCGCGGACGGCATGAAGCCGGTCGTGGCGCATGAATTCCGCAGAGTGAACTTTCGAGCGCTTCGGTTTGTATGCCACCCGCGGCAGCAGATTGGCCGGCGGCACCGGTTCAGTCCGCCAGATGAAACAGGGTCATGGTCCGCATGAGGCGGCGGGTTCACGGCGCTCGGCCGCCCGGCGAGACCAGGCGGAGCGAGGGGCATATGCGTTTCCGTCAACCCATGTTTAGCTCGAAGCCGAAATAGGAGGTGCCGTGATGAAGATGCATATGTTGTCGGGTGGACGGCTGCGGATGTCCAAGCGGACCTATCTGCCTGATGCGCCGCGCGGCGAGACGATCGAGCTTCCGGTGTCCTGCGTGCTGCTGCGACACCCGCAAGGCAATGTGCTGTTCGACACAGGATGCCATCCCGATGTCGCGACCGATCCGGAAGGGCGGCTCGGCACGCTTGCCAAGTTCATGCAGCCAATCATGCCGGCGGACGACCATGTGTTGACGAGCCTGAAGGCGGTAGGCCTTGGTCCCGACGATATCGACGTGGTGATCTGCTCCCATCTGCATACCGATCATTGCGGCTGCAACGCCTTCTTCAAGAAGGCGACGGTCTTCGTCCACGCGCTCGAGCTCGAGGCCGCCAATGCGTCCAACGCGCTCGATCGCGGATACATCAAGGCGGATTGGGATCATCCGCTGAAGATGGAGATCTTCGACTGCCAGATGGATGTGTTCGGCGATGGCAGGCTGACGCTGATTCCCTTGCCGGGACATTCGAAGGGAACGACCGGCGCGCTGGTCAAGCTGGACCGGAGCGGCGAATTCCTGCTTGCCGCCGACGCGCTGAGCGTGCGCGCCAATCTCGATCAGCGAACTTCACCGCGGAACAGCCTCGATGTTGATCAATTCCTGAAATCGCTCGACGAGATCGCCAGGCTCGAGGCGTCAGGTGTCAAGATCATCTGCGGCCATGACGATGCGCAATGGGCCAGCCTGCAGAAGGGCCCGAACGCCTATTTGTAATGGACCGGCGCGGCTTGCAGGTGTATTTCCGCGCGATATGGTATGCCACCGCCGGAGATCATCTGGCTCACAACAACAAGGAAAATGCAGATGTCCAAGGATGGTTTGTGCGCGATCGTGACCGGATCGGCATCGGGCCTCGGCGCCGCTACCGCGCAAATCCTCGCCACGCAGGGCGCGCGCCTCATCATCAACTATTCCAACAGCAAGGCGGAGGCCGAGGCGACGGCCGAGCTCTGCCGCAAGCAGGGCGCGGAGGTGCTGGTGGTGCAAGGCGACGTCTCGCGCGATGAGGACTGCAAGAAGATCGCGGCCGCCGCGCAGGGCTGGGGCCGTCTCGATGTGCTCGTCAACAATGCCGGCACCACCAAGCATGTGCCGCATCACGATCTCGACGGCCTGACCGCGGAGGATTTCCAGCGCATCTATGCGGTCAACACCATCGGTCCGTTCCAGATGGTTCGCGCCGCGCGCGCGCTGCTTGAGGCCGGTGCGAAGGCTTCGGGCCGTCCCTCGGCGGTGGTGAACGTCTCCTCGATCGCCGGCATTTCCGGCGGCGGCTCGTCGGTGGCCTATGCCGCGAGCAAGGGTGCGCTCAACACCATGACGCAGTCGCTGGCGCGCGCGCTGGCGCCGTTGATCCGCGTCAATACGGTGTGTCCGGGTTACATCGATACGCCGTGGTTCACCAAGGGCCGCGGCGAGGCGGGCGCCAAGCAGGTGCGTGATACCGTGATCGCGCGGGTGCCGCTGAAGGTCGCGTCAACAGCTGAGGACATCGCCAACTTGGTTTGCTTCCTCGCGAGCCCGGCGTCGAGCAACATGACCGGTGAATTCGTCCGCATGGACGCCGGCATGCATCTCATTCAGTGACGCGCCTTTTGCGTGATTGCAGAAACGAAAATGCCCGGGCCAAGGCCCGGGCATTTTGATTTTGGAGCAATGTCGTGGCTGGTTTTATTTATTCCCGATATCCGGGATCACGCGCGCCGCGACCAGCCGGTTCCAGATGAACAGCACCACCAGCGCGCCGATCGTGGCGGTGATGAAGCCCGCGCCCTGTTCTGGACCGTAATGGCCGATCGCCTGGCCGATGAAGGTCGCGAGAAACGCGCCGGCGATGCCGAGCACGGTGGTGAGAATAAAGCCGCTCGGATTATTCGGCCCCGGTGACAGGAACCGCGCGATGATCCCCGCAACAAAGCCGACGATGATGACCCAGATGATGCCGCCCATGACTGTCGTCCTCCTCAGATGGAATCAACGCTGCCGCTAAAGCCTGCCGTTAAGCTCGTCGCCGCTCGGCAGCCGTCCGTCCGGCGTCAGATGGTTGACTGCGTCGGGCAGATATTGGCTCAGGCCCTGCAGCAATTGGTCGCGCGACATGCCGCTCTGCGACGCCAGCGAGTCGATCTGGTCGGCGCCGAGCGCGTTGGCGAGATCGCCGGGCGAGATCTGCTTGTTGGGACCATTGCTGACCCAGGAATTGGCCGTGTCGCCATGGCCCTTCTGCTGCAACTGATTGAGCAGATCGCCAAGGCCGCCGCTGAGCACGGTGCCGGCCGCGCCGCCGGCGAGCAGGCCGCCAAGGCCGCCCTTGAGCAAATCACCGAGCCCGCCGCCACCGGCGCCGCCGGGCAGGCCAGCGGTGACATTGCCGGGGAGTTGTGGCGCCTGCGCCGGGGTCGGTTGAGGAGCGGTTGCGCCCGGCTGGCCGCCGGAGAAATGCTTGACCGCCTTCCAGGCGAGCAGCGCCAGGATCGCCATGGTCATCGGCGACATTCCGCCGCCGCTGGAGCTGTCGGATGGTGTGCTTGGCGCGCTCGGTCCGCGGGGGCCGTTCTGCATGCCGTTGAGTACGTCGAGTAAACCCATGATCGTCTCCTGCCGCAACCGTGCCCCGAGCGGGAAACATAGCTTCGGCCCATGACGGTTACAAGGCGGGCCACCCGGCGGCGGCGTATCGAAATAGGCAGGCAACCCCAGGTCTGCTATCGAAGTCTGCTATCGAGGTTTGCTATCGAGCCCTGATGAACGGACGTTTAGCCAGATGAACGTGGACCGGCCGATCGGGATTGCGGGCGCCGGAAGCATCGGTTGCTTCGTCGGCGGCATGCTGGCTGCGTCCGGCCGCCGCGTCGCATTGCTGGCGCGGCCGCGGCTGATCCGGGAGATCGCGGACAACTGCTTGCGGGTCAGCAGTTTCGACGGCTCGGAGCGGATGGTGCCGGCCGACCGGCTCATTCTGTCGGACGATCCGTCGATCCTGCGCGACGCCCAGACCGTGCTGGTGACGGTGAAGAGCGCCGATACCGGCGAGATCGCCGAATTGATCGCGCGCCACGCTCCCACTGACGCCGCGGTGATCAGCCTGCAGAATGGCGTCGGCAATGTGCCGCTGCTGCGCGATCGCTTGCCGGGCCGCAGGCTGCTCGGCGGCATGGTGCCGTTCAACGTGGTCGCGCTCGGCGACGGCCGCTTCCATCGCTCGACCTCGGGCGACATCGTGATCGCGCAGGACGATGCCGGCACCGCGGCACGGCTTTCGGTGTCCGGTCTTGCGATCAAGGCTACCGCCAATATCGACGGCGTGCAGTGGGGCAAGCTGATCGTCAATCTCAACAACGCGCTCAATGCCCTGTCCAACATTCCGCTGCGGCAGCAACTCGCGCAGCGCGGTTGGCGGCAACTGTTCGCCGACCAGATGGTGGAGGGTTTGGCCGCGGTTCGCGCCGAGGGCATCGCGCCGGTGTCGCCAACGCCGCTGCCGTCGAGCTGGATGCCGCATCTGCTGCGTCTGCCTGATGCGCTATTCGGCATGCTGCTTGGCCGGACCATGAAGATCGATCCCGAAGCGCGCTCCTCGATGTGGGAGGATCTTCAGCGTCGCCGCCGCACCGAAATCGATTATCTGCAGGGCGTGATCACGGCGATCGCGGATCGCCGCGGGCTCCAGGCTCCGCTGTCGCGCCGCATCATCGCGCTGATCCGGCAGGCCGAGGCCGACGGCAAGGGCTCGCCGGGGCTGACGCCGGAACAGATCCGCGCGGCGTCGTCGTGAGCGCCGACGATCGTCTGCCATATCGTTCGCACAACCGGGGAGGTGACATCTTGAAACGATCCTGCGTCATGCTGCTCGCACTTGTTGCGCTCGTGGCCGGCCCGGCCCCCGCCGCACCGCCGACCGTGGTGCCCTCGCCAGGCTATGATGCGCGTCTGCAGGAGCAGCGCGCGGCGGCCGCGGGCCGACCGGCCATGCCCGCCCACAAACCGGTCACGCACCGGCACCACAAGCGCGGTCACACGCGCTGATCCAAGAGAGAATGATTGAGATGAAGCCGCTTGGTCTCGCGCTTACCTTTCTGCTTGGCTCGGTTGCGACGGCAAGCGCCGCCGACTATGCCGGCTCGATCAGTGCCTACCGGCGCGCCAACCGCATGCCCGCGGTGAAGCTTGACGCCAAGCTGAATGTGATGGCGCTGAAGCAGGCGCAGGCGATGTCGGCGACCGGTTCAGTCAGCCATTCCGCAGGCGGCAGCTTCTTCACCCGCATCGCGCCGCTGAAGAAGCAACGCGCGGCCGAGAATATCGGCGCAGGCTTCATCGCCTTCGCCGAGATGCTGAAGCAGTGGGAGAATTCGCCGGGGCATCGCGAGAACCTGCTGATGCTGGGCGCCAAGCGCGTCGGCGTCGCCTACGTCGACAATCCGAAGTCGCCGTACCGCAGGTTCTGGGCGATGGTGATCACCGACTGAGGTCAGTTCGCTTAGCCAGCTTGGTTGGTGGCGGCGAGGCCGGCGTGAATAGCTTCTTCAAGCCATCCAGTCCCTCGGAAAGCCGCGGCCATTCGCAGGAGAACGTTCCCTTCGCGCAGTTCCCCGCCTGCGGCCGCACCTTGGGAAGAGGGGGGGCCGCAACGCGCGGCTTGACCGGTCGTGCGACCGGGACGGGGATCTTCACCGGCTCGCTCTGCAGTGAGGCCTGCTGAATCTGCGGCTGCTGCTTTTCCTGGCGCTCCAGCTGCTTTGCGTTGAACGCCGCGACGATGCTCGAACGGCGCTCCTTCTCGAGGTAGCCAGTATATTCCTGGTCGATCTTCTTCTGCTCGTCCGGCGTCGGATTGGGGCCTGCGATGTCGAAGCTGCGGTCCTGCATGAAGTCGTAGTAGGTGTAGCCGCCGCCGGGTTTGCGGCGCCCGGCAAACTTGGCGTTGCAATCGGCAAGTTGCGCGGTCCTGTCTTCCTTGGTCTTCGCCTTCTCGGCGAGGTCGGCGCAATCCTCGAAATCCTTCGGCGCGCTGCGCCACCATTGGGCGTGCGCGGTCATCGGCGCCAGCATGAAAGCGGCGCTGACGACGGCAACGGACAACGCCGATGATCGTGACAGCATCACGGACATTTAAACCAAACTCGAACGACACAGTGTGAGCGGATTGTCGCCATTTTGGTGACGCTTGTCACCCCGGAACCCGCCGATTTCCCTGACCATTTGTCATGCTTGATCTGATGAAATATTCGGCGCGCATCATTGGAATATCTGAGGAATTCGTAGCCGAAGGTACCATGGACCTTGGGAACAATTCGCCTCGAATCGTTCACTTCACCCGGTGCAGCAATGCGACCAGCTCCGCCTGTCGATGCGTGCCCGTCTTCTGGAAGATCGTCTTCAGCTGATTGCGCGCGGTGGCAAGGGCGACGCCGGCCTCCCGCGCGGCCGCTTCGACGGAATCGCCGCGCGCAAGTCGCGTGGCGAGGCGTGCCTGCGCCGGCGTCAGTTCGAAGGTCGCCGCCAGCAGCGCAGAATCGAATGCGGCGCTGCCTTCGAGATCGCGGATCAACAGGATCGCGCGCGCGCCCAGGAACGGTGAGCGCGCGGCGGGCGGCACCGGCTGCATCTGGATCACGATCGGCCGCTTGTCGATCCTGCGCACCACGATCGGCGCTGTCGGGAGCGGGTGCAGGTCCGAACTGTGGGCCAGCAGATCGATCAGCCTGGTCAGATCGGCATTGGCCTGCCGGTCGAGCAGAGTGAGGCGGTTGTTGCGGATCGCGAGATCGTGCCCGAGGCAGGCTTCCGCCTGGCCGTTCATGCCGATGACGGCGCCGAAGCGGCCGACGGCAATCGCCGCGACCTGGATCAGGTCGAGCGCGCTGGTGATGCCCGATAGCGCAGCGCGGCCGACAACCGAGGAGAGTGTCGCGGCTTCGGTGAGCCGCGCCGACACGCGCGAGAGCGCCTTGACCTCGTCGGCGTCGAACATGCCTTCCTTTGGCGAGCGCTGAATGGTCAACGCCCACAGAGCGGAGCCGGCGTGAAATCCGATCCCGGCAAACCATTTCAGTCCGAACTCGCCGAGCGTGGCGTAGAGCGGATCGCGCAGCATGTCCGCCTCGGAGGCGAACAGGTCCGCGTCGGTGATGACCTCGGTGCCGGCGAGCAGCAGCGGCACACCGCGCGCCGCGCGAATGTCGGTGAGGTGAAGATTGTGCGGGAAGTAGATCTTGCTGAAATAGTCGGTGATCGATTGTGTGCGTGGAATGTCTTGAGTACGGACATCGCTCTGAAGCAAGGCAGCCCCGGTCGCGCCGACGGCCGCGCAGACCTCGTCCATGAAGGACGGCCAGGTCGCGGGATCGAGAACCACGTCGCCAAGGCGCGCGGTCACATCGTCAAGCCTGTGCAGGTCGACCAAAGGTTCAGCTCCGCCCTATGCAGAGTTTGTTGTTTCGTAGAGCGAAACAGGTCGCGCCTACTTCCGCCCGGTACCGGGCATAAGAAAACCCGGCCGTCCGACATGCAAGTGAAATCGATCACACATGGAGGAGTCGGGCCGACAAACCTTGGTGAAACACGATCGAAAATCGGCGGGTCCGGCAGGCCGGCATGATCCGGCTGCCGCAAAAAGCGTCAATCCTGCCGGCGATCGGCCGCAGCCAGCGCCACCCGGCAGAAGCTGGCGGCGATCGCGACGACATCCTCGACCGGCTGCGGATATTGCTTCGAGACCCAGCGCAGCGCGATCGAGATGACCGCGCCGACCATGCCGGTCGAGAGCAGCGTCGCAGCCGCGCCCCTGTCACCGTGTTTTGCATCGAGCACCGGCGGCACCAGGATGTCGCTGAAGACACGCCCGGCGTCGAGCTTGACGGCATCGACCGCCGGGCTGATGCCGGAGATTTCCAGCAGGAAGACCCGTGCGGGCTTCGGATGCTCCTTCAGCCGGGTAAAGTACAGCGTCAGCGCGGCGTGCAGTCTTGCTTCGGCGTCGTCGCCGGCGGCCGCGGCGGCAGCCGTCATCTCCTCATGCAGATGGCCGACGACATGATTGTAGGCAGCGATCAGCAGCGCTTCGCTGTTGGCGAAGGACTCGTAGAAATAGCGCTCGGTGAGCTCAGCTGCCTCGCAGATCGCCTTCACCGTCGCGCTGCGATAGCCGACCTCGCCATAGACCTCGATCGCGGCGTCGATCAGCTTCAGCCGCCGCTCGGTGCGGCGCTCCTCGGCGTCCATACCGCCATAGAGGCGGGCTTTCCGGCTGCTTGCCATGAAAAGTGTATTGACATGAGCCATTGTCAGATGTCAAGTTATCTGACAATAATGATTGTCAATTCTGCTGCGGGAGGGTCAGGGCGTGTCCACTCATTTCGACGTGTTGATCGTGGGTGCCGGCTTGTCAGGCATCGGCGCCGGCTACCATCTGCAGACCAACTGCCCGGACCGCAGCTACGCCATTCTCGAAGGCCGCGATTGCATTGGCGGGACCTGGGACCTGTTCCGCTATCCCGGCATCCGCTCCGACTCCGACATGTACACGCTCGGCTATTCGTTCCGGCCGTGGACTGCGCCGAAGGCGATCGCCAACGGGCCGTCGATCCTGAACTATGTGCGCGAGACCGCGCGCACCTATGGCATCGACAAGAAGATCCGCTTCAACCACCGCGTCGTGCGCGCCGACTGGTCGTCGGCCGATTCGCAATGGACGGTCGAAGTCGAGCGCGGGCCGGAGCAGACGATCGAGCGCCTCACCTGCAACTTCCTGTTCATGTGCAGCGGCTACTACAAATATGAGCACGGCTACACGCCGGACTTCCCCGGCATCGCCGATTTCGCCGGCCGCGTCGTCCATCCGCAGAAATGGACCGACGACATCGACTATGCCGGCAAGAAGGTGGTGGTGATCGGCAGCGGCGCGACCGCGGTGACCCTGGTACCGGAAATGGCCAAGACCGCCGCCCATGTCACGATGCTGCAGCGTTCGCCGACCTATGTCGTGGCGCGGCCGGACGAGGACAAGGTCGCCAACTGGCTGCGGGCGCGGCTGCCGGCGAAGCTCGCCTACGGCCTCACGCGCTGGAAGAACGTGCTGTTCGGGATGTATTTCTACCGGCTGTGCAAGCGCGATCCGGAGCGCGTGAAGAAGCTGATCCTCGGCGGTGTGCGCCACGCGCTCGGCCCCGATTACGACGTCGCCACCCATTTTACCCCGAGCTACAATCCGTGGGACCAAAGGCTCTGCCTGGTGCCAAACGGCGATCTATTCCAATCGCTGCGCAGCGGCGAGTCGTCCGTCGTCACCGACCAGATCGAGACCTTCACGCCCGGCGGTATCAAGCTCAAGAGCGGCAATGTGCTCGACGCCGATGTCGTGGTGACCGCGACCGGCCTCGATCTGCAGGTGCTCGGCGGGCTCGAGATCAAGGTCGACGGTGCGCCGGTCGATCTGTCGAAGACCATGAACTACAAGGGGCTGATGTATTCGGGCGTGCCGAACCTCGCTGCGGCCTTCGGCTACACCAACGCATCCTGGACGCTGAAATGCGACCTGACCTGCGAATATGTCTGCCGCATGCTCAACCACATGAAGGCGAACGGCTACGCGCAGGTGACGCCGCGGCGGAACGACCCAACCGTGACCGAACTGCCCTGGGTGGATTTTTCCTCGGGCTATATCCAGCGCGCGGCTGCCAGGTTCCCCAAGCAGGGCTCGCGCCGGCCGTGGCGGCTGTACCAGAACTATGCGCTCGATATCATGACGCTGCGCTTCGGCTCGCTGAAGGATGAGGCGATCGAGTTTCTGCCGGCGCGCCGGGCTGGCGCCGCGGATGCCGCCGCGAATCCGGCGCGGCAGGTCGCATAACGCGCGACGCCGCGAACCAGGCACAACTTCGCGCGCCCGTCGGGGCGCGGGCTGGCGATCATTCGGCGCCTCTGCTATGGGAGGGCTGCGCCCGCACGCTTGAGCCGCGGGCGGTGCGGTCCCGTAGCTCAGCCGGATAGAGCGACGGTTTCCTAAACCGTAGGTCGGAAGTTCGAGTCTTCCCGGGATCGCCATTTTCCGCCTGGTTGCGCGCAGCGCACGCCGCCGGCGACCGCCTCCTCCCCTGATCGAAGCCGCAAACGGCCTTTGCGCGCCGCCTTCCGGCGTCGGTGCGGCGGGCATCTGCCCCCAAATTCACCCCAAATTAGGGAACGCTCCGGACAATGGGGAGGGGGCCACCGGAAGTCCGCGCGCATGCGAGCTAGCGTTCCAGAACGGGTTGAAGAGGGCGGCAGCGACGCCCTTCGCGATCCGCTGCGTTCAGGCGGCCGGCCGCTCGTTGTCGATGTCGACGAGGTGATGGTGCAGGGAAGCGCCGTCCCGGCAGGGATCGCTTCCGAATTGAGCCGTCGCGTTCTCGCGCTCACCACGGCGATTGCCAATGCGTTCGGACCGGAAGCGCGATCGACGCATGTTGCCGATACGTCGGGTTTCGATCCATCCCGCGCTCAGTTCGACCGTGACGCGGTGACCTTCCTCTTGCGGGTGCTGGGCGAAGGCCGCCCGATCTATCTCTGTTCGGAAAACTATTCCGAGCCGTTCGTCAGCGCTGTTGCCCAGCATCTCGGTGTCTTCACCGCCTGGGCTGCCGCACCGGCTGGTCGGTCGCCGGCGGCGCGGAACGAAGAGCCGCCACCCGTGCTGCGCCAAGGCTTTGACTATATCGGCAGCGCAACGGTCGCATTGCCGGACTTCGCATCGCGCGTGACGCGTCCCGGTCGATCCGAACCGGCTGCGTCCGCGCCGGCCGGTGTGCACAGCTGGCTGAAGCTGCTCCGGGTGCATCAATACGCGAAGAACGCCCTCGTTCTGGTGCCGCTGCTGACCGCGCATAAATTTACGCTGGGATCGGCGGCGACGTCGCTGCTTGCGGCGATCGCATTCTCGCTCTGTGCGTCGGGCGCCTACATCCTGAACGACATTCTCGATATCAGGGCCGACCGCGCGCATCCGGCCAAGCGCAACCGTCCGATCGCAAGCGGTGCGATCTCGGCGTCGCAGGCTGCCGGCGCGATGGTCCTGGCGCTAACAGCCGCATTCGCGATCGCTTTGTGCATATCGGCTGCGTTCGGCGGTGTCCTGCTTGGTTATTTTGCGCTGACCACGTCCTACTCGCTGTGGCTCAAGCGCATGGCGATCGTCGACGTCGTTGTGCTGGCGACGCTTTACACCGTCCGCGTGATCGGCGGCGCGGTCGCGATCAATGTGCCCATGTCGGAATGGCTGCTCGCGTTCTCGCTGTTCATCTTCATGTCGCTGGCGCTGGTGAAGCGCCACATCGAGCTCGCCAGCCAGCCGGAGGGCGCCGTGCTGGCGGCGCGCGGCTACCGGGTCGACGACAAGTCGATGATTGCGATCCTCGCCGCGGCGTCGGGCTTCAACGCCGTCGTGATCTTCACGCTCTACATCTCGTCCGATACGGTTCGCGCGCTCTACAGCCATCCGCAACTGCTCTGGGCCGGCTGCCCGATCCTGATGTACTGGATCGGCCGCGTGATGCTGTTCGCGCAGCGCGGATTGATCGACGACGATCCGGTGATGTTCGCGCTCCGGGATCGCGCCAGCTGGATCGCGCTTGGCGCGATCGGCGTCATCATGCTCGCCGCCATCTAGCGATGCCGGCGGCTGCATTGCCAGGACGCGCGACGGCGAGCTCCAATCCGGACCGGATTGGTCTCTCCGGCTGGGGCAATTACCCGAAGGTGTCGACCGAATTGCTGGCGCCGCGAACGCCCGCGGGCGCACGGGACCATCTGCTCGGGCGCTCCGGCGTCGTCGCCCGCGGGGCGGGCCGCGCCTATGGCGATGCGGCGATCGGCACGCACACCACGATTTCGACGCGCGGCCTGAACCGGATGCGGAGCTTCGATGCCGCAAGCGCCGAATTGACGGTCGAAGCCGGCGTGACCATCGCCGACATCCTTGCCGCGTTCGAGCCGCGTGGCTTTTTCCTGAAGGTCGTGCCAGGCACGAAATTCGTGACCGTCGGCGGTGCGATCGCGGCCGACTTGCACGGCAAGAACCACCATCGCGACGGCGGCTTCGGCACGATCGTCGAGTCATTCCGCCTCGCGCTGCCGGGCGGCGAGATCTTGTCGTGCTCGCGCGCGGAGAACGCTGCACTGTTTATGGCGACGCTCGGAGGCATGGGCCTGACCGGCATGATCCTTGATGCGACGCTGCGGCTGCTGCCGATCGAGACGGCCTGGCTGCGGCAGGACACCCGCGTTGCCGGCAATCTAGAGGCGGCGATCGATCAACTGGAAAGCAGCGCGTCGGCCACCTATTCGGTGGCCTGGATCGACTGCCTTGCGCGCGGCGCGGCGCTCGGGCGGTCGCTGGTCTATCTGGCCGAGCACGCCACGCGCCGTGACCAGGAATTGCTGGGGCCCGAGCTCGCGCCGTTCCCCAGCCCTCGCATGTCGCGGCTATCGGTGCCGGAGCTGTTTCCCGGTTGGCTGCTCAACCGCGCCTCGATGCGGGCGTTCAACGAGCTGTACTTCCGCCGCGGCGCTGCGCAGCAGGGTGAACAACGGCTCGTCCATTGGGATCCCTACTTCTTCCCGCTCGATGCGATCGCCGACTGGAACAGGATCTACGGCCGGCGCGGCTTCGTGCAGTATCAATGTGTGATCCCGCAGGCGCACGCGCGCCGCGTGCTCGCTGACATCCTGGACCGGGTATCGCGGCGCGGCGATGCGTCGTTTCTTGCCGTGCTCAAGCAGCTCGGCGATGGTGGCGGGCCGATGTCGTTTCCGCTGCGCGGCTACACCCTAACGATGGACCTTCCGGTCAGCGACACACTGTTCGCGTTTCTTGATGAGCTTGATGCATTGGTGGTTGATGCCGGCGGCCGGCTCTACCTTGCCAAGGATGCGCGGCAGTCCCGCGCGACATTCGAATCCGGATATCCCGGCCTTGCGGCCTTGCGGGACATCCGCCAGCAGACCGGGGCAACCACGCGCCTTGTCTCCCATCTTTCAGCACGGCTTGGAATTTGATGACCGGCACAAAATCAATTCTGGTGATCGGCGGCAGCTCGGATATCGGGCACGCGACCGCGCTGCGCTATGCGAGGGAGGGTTGGCGCGTGACGCTCGCTGCCCGCGATATCGAGGCCGCGCAGCGCAACGCGGATGATATCAGGACGCGAAGTGGCGTCGAAACGACGGTTCAAGCGCTCGACGTGCTGCAGACCGCGCAGTTGGCCGGCTTCGTCGCCGGCCTGTCCGTGCTACCCGACACTGTGGTGTGCGTCGTCGGAGAACTCGGTGACCAGTTGCGCGCGCAGACCGATCCCGAGCTTGCGACGACGATCATGCGCACCAATTTCGAAGCGCCCAGCCTGTTGCTCGAGCAGTTCGCCCAACGCTTCGAGGCGCGCGGTTCGGGAACCATTGTCGGGGTCAGTTCGGTCGCCGGCGATCGCGGGCGGGCGTCGAACTACTATTACGGCGCGGCCAAGGCCGGCTTCTCGCAATTCCTGTCCGGGCTGCGCAACCGTCTGGCGCTTGCGGGCAAGGTCCGCGTCGTCACCGTCAAGCCCGGCTTCGTGCGCACCAGGATGACCGCGCATATGAAGCTGCCGGCGCCCCTGACCGTCGATCCGGACCGCGTCGCCGACGATATCTACCTCGCCGATGTGACGAGGCCGCGCGACGTGATCTATGTGGCCCGGCGGTTCCGGCTGGTGATGACGATCATTTGCGCGCTGCCGGAGGCGATCTTCAAGCGGATGCGCATCTGACGGTCGGTTCGCTGACTGCTTCCGTCCCTGAACTGCGCAGCAGCACAATGCCGACAATGAGTGCGATCAGCGGAATGATTGCAAAACCGCCGATCGAGAACGTGCTGAGCGCCTGTTCGCCGTTGTAGGAAGACGCCATCTGCATCGCTTGCAGGTAGCCGAACGCGCCGATCGGAATCGGCAGGGCGTAGATGATCCCTCGTTCCCATTCGCGCGCGCTCGCCAGCAGCGCCGGCAACAGCAGCGCGAGGCCGACGCTGAAGATCAGGAAGTCGTAATCGTAGGCGTAAGGGCTGATGCAGACCGACACGATCGCAACGAGGCCGAACCGCTCGCGCGCCGGCATCGGCCGGTAAGCTGCAATGAGGACCACGGCAAGCGCCAGCACTGCGGCGACGCCCTGGGCGACGAACGCAGCCGACGCGGATAACCCCGCGGTTCGCAACGCGGCATAGATCGAGATCATGCGATGCATCGGGTAATTGCCGTGCTCCAGGAACACCGACGAATCGCGCACGCTCTGCAGGAATGCGCTCCAGATCTCGACGCCGAAGACCGCCGTGCATATCGCCGAGCTGATCAAGACGACGGCGGCGGCCGTCATCACCACGATCCAGGACCGCCGCAGCACGGCGTAGACCGCGAACGCGATGGCGAGATGCGGCTTGATGATCATGAGGCCGAGAGCGGTCCCCGCAAGGATTGGCCGCTCCTGGAAGAACAGGCAGACCATTCCGATCAGCGCGGCCGTCAGCAGGCTGTTCTGTCCGCAGGCCAGCGTGATCCCGATCGTCGGAAAGAAGACGATGAGCACCAGCACGAAGTTATCGCCTGCGAGACGGCGCAGCACGGCGAGGTACAGCGTCAGCGTCGAGGCCACGAACAGCAGATAGGCAATCCCGACCGGGATCAGCGCGAACGGCGCCAGCAGCAGGCTGAATTGCGGCGGATAGGTCCATGGCATGAAGCCATCGCGCCCGCCCGACACCTCTCTCTGGATGACGATGAGCTTGGCGAATTGATAGGCCTGATCCACCGTGCCCAGCCACACCAGTTTTGCGGTGATGTAGAAGGCGTTAAAGTCGACAAGGTCGCGGCCGTGCCCAAGCCCCAATCGAGCCAGCCACACGGCCTTGAAGACGATGGCGACGGCCAGAAGCGCGAGGATACCGCTGATGTAAGCGGTTCGCTTCGAGGTGGTCGACCGAATGGCTTCCAGGGTAGTTGGGAACATCAAACCGGGCCTTTGTTGCGGCAATTCAGGCTAGGTCGAATAGGTTAAGCAGTCGAAAAATCGGGCGGATAGAGTGGTTCGACGTCTGCCGCCTGACGGTCGCGTGACGGCCGTGGGAACCGACGGTATATCGGTGCCCGGCTGCGACTTTCGCTGGACGCTCCGTCGGCGGCAGTGATAACGGCTGGGAAGAACCATCTCTCGACGGATCGCATGCCGAAACCTCCGCCTCCTTCCGCCAGTCGCGGGCCCGGCCCATCCCCGGCTCTGCAACGCGCCGTGGTCGCCTTGCAGATGGGACAGGTCGTCGAAGCCGAACGGCTCGCGGCGGAGGTCTTGAAGGCGAACCGGACCGATGTCGGCGCGGCCTCGATCCTGGCGCGGGCGCTGATGATGCAGAACCGCAACGAGGAGGCGATCGCGCCGCTCGAGCGTGCCACACGCCGCGTCGAGGATCCCGGCCTCGAGACCTTGCTCGGCGCGGCGCTCGGCAGTGCCGGTCGCCGCAACGAGGCGATCGATGTGCTGCGCCGGACCACCGCGCGGCGGCCGCCGTATCTGCCCGCATTTCAGGCGCTGGCAGCTCAATTGCACGCGGCCGGCCGCATCGACGAGGCCGTTGCCGTCCTTGAGAGCGCGCTTGCGCTAGCCCCCGGGAGCCTCGAGTTTCAGCTTCTGCTCGCGCAGCTGCTGCCCCAGCGCAACGAGCGCGGCCGGGCGCGCGAGATTCTGGAGAGGCTGCGCGTTGCGGCGCCGGGACATCCCGATGTTCTGGCGGCGCTCGCGCGCGTGTTGCTGCTGGAGGGCGAATACGCGGCTGCGGCGGATCTCTTCCGCCAGGTGCTGGCGCAGCGCCCCGACGATCCCCTGACGCGGACCAGCTTCTCCGCCGCTCTTCTGGAGATGGGCGATCGCGCCGGCGGCGAGGCCAATCTGCGTCTGGCGCTGCGCGGCCGGCCGCAAATGATCGGCCGCACCACGTCAGCGCTTACCATGGCATCGCATGGCCGGTTCTTCTTCCGTCCCAGCGGGTTTGCGAAGTTTCTGAGCTAGGCGATTCTGCCGCGCCCTCACGCTCGTCATCGCCCGGCTTGACCGGGCGATCCAGTACGCCGCGGCTTCTCGGTCAAACTCCTCCGTCTCTGGAATACTGGATCACCCGCTTTCGCGGGGATGACACCGGACCTGCTCTGGATCGCGCCACAAACTCGGTGTCGTCCCTGCGAAAGCAGGGACCGATAACCACCGATGCGAATAGTCGCATGACGCTGGAACGACGAGTCCCATCAACAACATCTGCTGCGGCGTATGGGTCCCGGCTTTCGCCGGGACGACGGGTGGAGAGGGTCTTGTCCCCACCCACACCGTCCGCCCGCATGCGCCTCGCCGCGCAGCAATCTCGCGCGCCCGCTCTACGACCGAAACTGCCGGCGATAGAGTCCGGGCTCGCGAGACATCCTGTTGGACAGTTCCTGCGCGCGCGATGTTTCATCCGGCGTCATCGCCGCGGTCTGCGCGACCCAGTTTTCGCGCTTCACCGGGAAGCATTGCGCAACCGGCGTGCCCTTGGGCAAGACGCCGTTGAAATTGGTGTCGTGCCAGCGCGCCGGGAAATGAACCCAGCCGTCGCGAAACAGGTCGCAATCGACGAGGCCGGTCAGCGTGGTGAACGGCAGGTCGAACCGATTGACCGGATGTGTGAAGAACAGCGAGTAGCCCGCCGGCGCCTCGATGGTCCACAGATTGACGAACTTGATGACGAAGCGGTCTGGCTCGAACAGCGGCGAGCCGGCCAGCTGGCTTTCGTCGTGGAAGCCGACCGGCGAGCGCGGGAATTCGAGCGCGCCTCCCGCCGGGAGGTCGTTGTCCCACGTCATCTCGCCATTCTCGACCTTGAGATCGCAGACCAGCGGCAGCAGGAAGCCCGACGTCATCGCATCGACGAATGGCGGGCAGCGCTTGACGGTATCCTCCTCGCGATTGCTCATCGCGTTGAAGGCCTGCGTCGGCATCGCCTTGAGCCATCCTGGAAGACCCATCGACGCCGGCACCGGCTCCGGAATCTTGCCCTCGAGCTCCGCCGGGCAGCGGAATCTGATGATGATCGCTTCGTTGTTGTTGGACACGGTTTTGGTCCCTGGTTCGTTCAATGTCGGCAGCGCCATCGCGCCGGTCGGTGCTGATCTAGCACGCGATAACGCGGCGGAGAAAGCAACCGCGCCTGTCGCGAAGCGCCCCGCGGTCTGGAGCTATAAGTTGTTGTTATCATGACGGATAAGGCAAGTCCTCGATTCCCGGTGCGGCGCGCATTCCGATCCGGCTTTTCCGCGTTTTTCGGCTTGTCGGCGTGCAAGACTTTGCCGATAGGCATTGGCTTCCGATGTCTGTCGGGCGCATCATGGCAGGTGTCGCTGACGACAGGATTTTCAGCAGGTAACGGAGGGACCAATGGCCGAAACGAAGGTTGAGACCGCCACCAGTGCAAGCGCCGCGCCACCCTCCAGCGACAGCGGCGGCGTGAGCGAGCTCGCGATCGCAACCGTCCGCACCGTGCCGATCGAAAAGGCGCAATCCCGCAGCGAGCACGATCTGCTCGGCGAGGACGATGTGCCGGCCAATGCGCTGTGGGGCATCCACACCAAACGCGCGGTGATGAACTTTCCGATCACCGGCGTGCCGGTCGGCCATTTTCCGGAATTCGTCCGCGCGCTGGCGCTGGTGAAGCAGGCCGCCGCCCGCGCCAACAGGCGCCTGGGCTATCTCTCGCCCGAAAAGGCCGATGCGATCGACAAGGCCTGCACCCAGGTCGCGACCGACAAGGTCTATGCCGAGTCCTTTGTCGTCGACGCGATCCAGGGCGGCGCCGGCACCTCGACCAACATGAATGCCAACGAGGTGATTGCCAACGTCGCGCTCAAGCTGATGGGCAAGAAGCCCGGCGACTATCACACGCTGCATCCGAACGACGACGTCAACATGGCGCAGTCGACCAATGACGCCTATCCGACGGCGCTGCGGCTCGCGGTGATCTTTGCCACCCAGCCGCTGGTGCGCGCGCTCGATGATCTCGCCTATGCCTTCAAGGGCAAGGCGGTGGAGTTCGCCGACGTCCTCAAGATGGGCCGCACCCAGCTCCAGGATGCGGTGCCGATGACGCTCGGCCAGGAGTTCGACGCCTTCCACGCCACCGTGAAGGAGGACGTTGCACGACTGAACGAGATCTCGAGCCTGTTCCGCGAGGTCAATCTCGGCGCCACCGCGATCGGCACCGGCATCAATGCCGATCCGCGCTATGCCGCGCTTGCGGTCGAGGAATTGTCGCGGCTCTCCGGCCAGCCGATGGTGTTGGCCTCGAACCTGATCGAAGCCACCTCCGACCTCGGCGCCTTCGTGCTGTTCTCGGGCGTGCTGAAGCGCGTCGCGGTGAAGGTATCGAAGATCTGCAACGACCTGCGGCTGCTGTCGTCGGGGCCGCGCACCGGCATCGGCGAGATCAGGCTGCCTGCGGTACAGGCCGGCTCGTCGATCATGCCCGGCAAGGTCAACCCGGTGATTCCGGAAGTCGTCAACCAGGTCGCCTTCCTCGTCATCGGCCACGATCTCACGGTGACGATGTGCGCCGAAGGCGGCCAGCTCCAGCTCAATGCGTTCGAGCCGACCATCGGCTATTGCGTGCTGAGCTCGCTGCGCATGCTGACGGCGGCGATCGATACGCTGACCAAGCGCTGCGTCGACGGTATCGAAGCCGACCGCGAGCGCTGCCGCAGCCTGGTGCAGGGCTCGATCGGCCTGATCACGGCGCTGGCGCCGGCGCTCGGCTACGAGGCAAGCTCGCGTGTGGCGCGCCGCGCGCTGAAGGAGAACCGCTCGGTCGCCGACATCGTGCTGGAGGAGAAGCTGCTGACCGAGGAGCAGCTCAATCAGCTGCTCGAGCTCGAAGCCATGACCCGCCCGGCGCGACGGCAGCCGGTGCCGAAGTTGAAGAATAGTTGAGAGCAGGCGTTACGGAGCGCGAGCCGGACACGAACCCGCCGTTCGTCGTGCTCGCGCTTCTCGCGGGCGTCTACGCCTTCAATGTCGCCTGCGGAAGAGACGTGGATGGCCGGGCCAAGCCCGGCCATGACAGCAGGTGTGGCGACGGCTACAGCGTCTTGATGAACTCGATCAGCGCGCGGCGCTCGTCTTCCTTCAACTCCGGCCCGATCACGCCGAGGCGCTTCTCGTTCGAGAATTCGTGGCCGGAGTTGCTGTTGCCGCGCTTGCTGGTGTCGAGCAGGAAGGCGTTCTTGACCTTGTCCTTCCAGGCATAGCCGAGATCCTTGGGATCGTACTCACGGCTGCCGAGATAGAAGGACGAGGGACGGTCCTTTACCGGCGACAGCAGCGCGTAGATGGTCGGGACCGATCCGTTGTGCAGGTAGGGCGGGGTCGCCCAGATGCCGTTGAGCGGCCGGACCTTGTAGGCGAGCGGCGCCTGGATATCGTTCGGCCGGTAGCCGTTGATGCGCTTGCGATCTTCCGGCGGGGTCTTGTTCTGGTCGTACCAGTAGTCGACGGTCTTCTCGACCAGTTCGCCGAGCGCCGGCCCGAAGCCGCCATCCTTGATGTTCAGGTTGGCCGGCGTCTCGACGGTGCGGCTCGCAAGGCCTTCGGCCTGCGCGCTGTCGGTGCCGATATGGCTGATCGGGATCATCTCGACGTCGAGCAGCGGCTGGCCGGCGTCGTTCTTGATCCAGCGCTTCTTGTCCTTGAACAGCGCGAAGGCCTCGCCTGCGGGCAGCGCCTTGCTGTCGATCGCGGGGCCATGGCAGTCCTGACAGTGCGTCTTGTAGAGTTCGCCGCCCTTCTTCGCGAGATCCATGTTGATCTGCGGCAGGATGTTCTCCGGCCATTTCGGCGATGCCAGCCCGCCAAAGCCCTTGTCCTCGCTCGGCGGCTCGCCGGCGATCATCCGCTCCATCTCGTGCAGCACGTCGATCCGCGCGCTCGATTTGAACAGGCCCCTGGATTCGTCGAGCAGATTGAGCTCGGCGCTGACGCCGAGCGCCTCGCCGGCATTGCGTACCATCGGCTGCATGATCGAGCCGTCATACTGCACCCAGCTGAACCACGGCGCGTTCCATATCCGCGGGAAATGCACCGGCGCCGAATGCGAGGCGTAGTTGTTGGGATTGTTCAGGTCGATCGAGAACACCTGGTTGCCGATCCGGTTGAGCGCGTCGAGCCGCGCATAGCCTTCCTCGACGCTGTTGGCGGCGACCTTGCCCTCCAGTGCATTGATGTTGGCATATTGCTTCAGCACGAGATCGAGCTGGCCGCGCAGCGCCATGCGCTCATCGAGGCTGGCCTCCTTGCCGAGGATCGCCTCGGCAAAGCGCGCGAAGCGGCCGGGCCAGAACCGGGTCAGCAGCAGCGAGACGCCGACGCTCTTCTGGAATTCGAACAGATTGGTGTTGGCCGGCCCGCCGTCGATCACGATCTCGGTGCCGCGATAACTGAAGCTGCCGGTGTGGCAGGCAGAGCAAGTCAGCCCCACCCCGTGCATGTCCTCCTTCGTGTGCGGGTTGCGCCACGGCGCGCCGTTGGCATCGGCCATCGGGCTGCTCGGCGCGAAGCCGATCGGCAGCGGATCGGGGCTGCCTGGGATCACGGTGTCGGGAATAAAGCCGAAGCGGCCGAGATAATTGGTCTCGCTGAGTTTCGGCGCCGCAGTGAACAGCGGCCACACCGTCGGTTGCTCCAGCGCCATGAACCATTCAAGGGGAATGCCGAACGTCCGCGTGCCCTGATCGGCGTGATAGAACCAGCGCAGCCGTTCGGCGCTGACATTCTGATCCAGCCATACGGTCTTTGCCGGCGGCTGGTAGTCGACGACCTTGATGCGGAAGCCGCTCGTCACCGTCTCGATATCGTCCTTGAAGTAGAGGACGCCGGCGACAATCAGCAGCCCGATGAAAAAGATCGTCTTGCGAGGCATGCCCCGTCCCCCGATTCGCGGTACCCGCGCGTCATATTGATGAGATGTTAAAAATCGCCGAAATAGGTTCGCGTTAAGCGTGTGTCGCGTCGTGCACTATCCTATAGCGGCGCCGCTTGGTCTACCAACGGAAATCTTGCGAAGGAAATGTTGCAAAGGAAATTTTGCAAAGGAAATCTTGATTGGCTGTGAGCCGGTTCACTTGCGGCGTGCGCTCCTCGGCGGCATTTGCGCGCATCGACGCCTGCGGCTAGAAATGGCGGAGCAACAATTCTTCGAGATGTCATCTTGAACGCGTCAGGCGCACAACCGCTCACGATCACGGTCTCGGACGACAGCGCGGTGTCCGCGCTGTTGCTGCGCCCGGAAAAGGCGCGCGCGGCCTATGTGTTCGCCCATGGCGCCGGCGCCGGCATGACGCATCCGTCGATGGCCGTGATCTCAGAGGGCCTGGCGGAGCGCAGCATCGCGACGCTGCGCTATCAGTTTCCCTATATGGAGAAGGGTAGCAAGCGGCCCGATCCGCCCGCCGTCGCGCAGGCGACCGTGCGCGCCGCGGTTCGGGAAGCCGCGCGCCGTTGCGGCGAACTTCCGCTGTTCGCCGGCGGCAAGTCGTTCGGTGGACGCATGACCTCGCAGGCACAGGCCAAGGCGCCGCTCGAAGGCGTGCGCGGGCTGGTGTTCCTCGGCTTTCCCCTGCACCCCGCCGGCAAGCCGTCGCGCGAGCGGGCCAAGCATCTCGCCGAGGTCAAGATCCCCTTGCTGTTTCTGCAGGGCACGCGCGACGCGCTGGCCGAGCTCGAGCTGCTCGCACCTGTCGTGAAGGAGTTGGGCAGCCGGGCGAGCCTGCATCTCGTGCAGGAGGCCGATCACTCCTTCCATGTCCTCAAGCGCTCCGGCCGCGACGACCGCGAGGTGATGGCCGAGGTGCTCGATGCGTTCGCGGCGTGGGTCGCGAAGCATTCGTAGGTTTCTGTAGCCCGGATGGCGCGAAGCGCAATCCGGGCTACGTTCGATCAAGTTGGCGCGCCGCCATAGATGCGGTCGCGCAGGCGGCGCATGCCGGACAGCCAGCGTTCGCGGTTGGCGGCCTTGCGCTGCATGTATTCCTGCACCTGCGGATGCGAGAGGATCAAAAAGCGCTCTTCCGCCATCGCCTCGATCACCATCCGTGCGACTTCGCCCGGCTGCAGCACGCCGTCGACGCGTGCCGCGCTCGGGCCCGGCGTCGTCATGCCCGTCTGCACCGATTGCGGGCAGAGCACGGAGACATGGATGCCGCGATCGCCATACTGGATGGCGAGATGCTCCGCGAGCGCGACTGCGGCATTCTTGGTCACGCCATAGGGCATCGAGTTCAGTGAGGCGAGCAGCCCCGCGGCCGATGCTGTGTTGAGCAAATAGCCGGAACCGCGCGCGAGCATGCCGGGCACCAGCGCGCGCGCGGCGAACACGTGGCTCATCACATGCACGCGCCAGCTCACGTCCCAGTCGGCATCCGACGCGGTCTCCTGTCCCTTGCGCGACAGCCCGGCATTGGAGAAGAACACGTCGACCGGGCCATACTTGTCCTCGGCGGCGGCGATCAGCGCCTTGATGTCCTCCTCCAGCCCGACATCGGCGGTGACCGCGAGCCCGTCGATATCGCCGGCGACGCTGGCGAGCCGGTCGCGCGAGGTCTTGAGGTCGGCGACCACGACGCCGCGCGCGCCGGCCTCCGCATAAGCCCGCGCCACCGCTTCGCCGATCCCGCTCGCGCCGCCGGTGACGACGCAGACCTTGTCCTTGATGTGCATGGTTCGATGTCCCTGCTTGTTATCGTGCTGTCCGGATTGTCAGCCCTGATAGAGTCCCTTGTCACGCGCCTTCTGGATTGCCAGCGCGGCCATCAGATCGAGCATCGGGGTCGCGATGCCGGCCGCGCGCGCAAATGCGGCGGGTGCGCGCACCAGCACGTCGATCTCCATGGCGCGGCCGAGCTCGTAGTCCTGCAGGATCGACGGCTTGTGGTCCGGCGCGGGCCCGCTGCGGGTGACGCGCTTGACCTCGGGGATGTAGTGGGTCGCCACCGCATTGGCTTCGTCGAGCAGGCGCGGGATGACGTCCTGCATGTCAGGATCGTCGCGGACGGCGCGCGCGGTCAGGCCAGTCAGCAGGCAGAGCACCGACATCGACATGTTGGTGAGCAGTTTCGACCAGATCGTCTCGCGGATCTGCTTGACCTCGGGCGATTCGATCGCGGCGTCATTGAGCGCCGCACGCAGCCGGGCGATGCGCTCGCTCTGTCGGTCGTCGCATTCGCCGATCAGGAGACGATTGCGATCCGGTGACAGGTTCGCCACCACGCCGGGCGCGATCACCTCGTTGGAGGAGAAGATCACGCCGCCGATGACGCGTTCCTTCGGGATGGCGCTGCGCAAGCGCCCGCCGGGGTCGAGGAAGCCGAGGTCGGGAATCGCGGGATGCTGCGGCGGCAGGCCGAGATCGTACCACCAGGGAATGCCGTTCTGCGCGAACACGATCGATGTGTCGTGCTGAAGCAATGGCAAAAGCCCGGTTGCGAGCGCACTGACGCCGGTTGCCTTCAGCGTGCTGATGACGACGTCCTGCGGCCCTAGTTCTCCGGGATCGGCCGACGCCTTTACTTTCGCCGTGACGCTGCTGTCGCCGACCCTTAGCGTCAGTCCGTTGGTCCTGACCGCGTCGAGGTGCGGCCCGCGCATCACGCAGGACACATCGTGGCCGGCGCGCGCCAAGCGGACCGCGAAGTGGCTGCCGACGGCGCCCGCGCCGAAAATGCAAATACGCATCAGTGGAACTGGTCCTTGCAGCGTGCCGCGTCAGTTTCCACAAGCGCAGGGCATCGCGCAACCCGTCATGCACGTGGCGGGGCCGCACCCGCTCGAAAGTGATGGATCAAGGCGACTCCTGTCGCCATAGTGTCTGATAACAGCAATGCCGAACGAGGGAGATAACGTCATGTCGGCCAGCCCAGTCCTGTGGAGCCTCGATGCGCGCGGGGTCGCGACCGTCACGCTGAACAGGCCCGAGGTCAACAATGCCTATGACGGCGCGCTGATTGCCGGCGTGCTGGCCGCGATCGACGATCTCTCTAGCAAGCCGGTGCGCGTCGTGGTGCTCAAAGGCAATGGCAAGCATTTCCAGGCCGGCGCCGACCTGAAATGGATCAACGGCGTGCGGCCGAAATCAGCGGAGGAGAACGAGGTGGCATCTCGCGCCACCTTCGAGGCAGTGCAGCGGCTCAACACGCTGCCGGTCCCGACCGTCGCGCTGGTGCAGGGCGGCTGCTTCGGCGGCGGGACGGGCGTGATCTCGGCTTGCGATATCGTGATCGCCGCCGACAACGCGCTGTTCTCGATCACCGAGGTGCGCTGGGGCCTGACCGCTGCGATCATCATCCCGCAGCTCTGCGACGCCATCGGCGTCCGCCAGGTGCGGCGCTATGCGCTGACCGGCGAACGTTTCGGCGCCGAGGATGCGCGCCGCATCGGCCTCGTCCATGAGGTGGTGCCATTGGCCGATCTCGAAAGCGCCGGCGCCAAGGTCGTGGAGCAGCTGCTCGGCAATGCCCCGGATGCACTGGCCGAGACCAAGAAGCTCGCGATGGAAAGCTCGTTCGGCGGCATGGCCGTGGACGATGCGGCCTACAAGCGCCTCGTCCATCTGCATTCGGCCAAGCGGCAGACCGCCGAGGCCGCCGAAGGGCTTGCCTCCTTTGCCGAGAAGCGTGCCGGCCGCTGGGGCGGCGGGGCGTAAGCCCTGCCGCGTCGCTCAGCAGCCGTTGCAGATGCCGCGGATGCTGCGATAGACCTCTGCGTCGTCGCGGCGCATCTGTTCCAGCGATTCAAACGTCTTCGATTCGCTTGACTGCGTGATCGTGGGCGCGGGCTTGCGTTTGGCCGCCAGCTCCTGCTCCTGGCGATGGTAGCAGGCCTCGCGCTCCGCCTTGGGCTCGATGAAGCGGCAGGTCTCGATCGCCGCCGCGGGTGTCGCGGCGATGATGAGGCCAAGCGAAGCTGATACCAGGAGTTTCAAAACGGGCGTTCCTTTCGCGTCCTTGTCTCAGGTCGGTATGCGCGGGGCAAGGCTGCCGTCGCGTCAGAGCGATTGCGACAGCGACTTTTTCAATGTCTTCAGCAGCGCCTGCACCGCGGCGGCATTGATGCGGCGTTCGGGAACGGCGGCCTTCACCCACAGCTCCGGGATCGGATACTCGGCGAGGATCGGCTGCAGCGCGCCGTCGCGCAGCGCGTCCGCGACCAGATAATGCGAGAGCAGCGCGATGCCGTTGCCGGCGATCGCGCTTTGCGTCAGCACGCGGCCCTCGTTCGAGGAGAGGATCGGGCGGACCTGGATATTGATGCGGCCGCGCGGTCCCTCGAACGGCCATTCCGGCCCCGTGGGCAGGAAGCTGAGGCAGCGATGATCGACCAGGTCGCGCGGATGCTTCGGCGTGCTGTGCTTTTTCAGATACGCCGGTGAGGCGCATAGCAGCCGCGGCAGTCGGCACAAAGGCTCGTCGACGACGCCGCCGAAGGAATGCGGAAAGGCGCCGATCGCGATGTCAAAACCTTCGGTCACCGGATCGACCGGACGGTCGATCATCACGATCTCGAGCTTCACGCTCGGATTGTGCCGCTGGAAGATGGTGAAGGCATCGGCGAGCCGCGCCACCGTCAGCGAGGTCGGCGCCTTGACGCGCAGATGATCGGTGAGATCTCGCTGCTTCTCGCCCATCCGCGACAACAAATCGCCGACATCGGCAACCACGCCGCGGGCGCGGTGCACATATTGCTGCCCGGCCTCGGTCAGCCGCAATTGCCGGGTCGAGCGGTGAAACAGCGCGGTGCCGATCCGCTCCTCGAGCTGGGTGACGCGCTTGGCGACGACGGATGTCGCGACGTTGAGCTTGCGCGCCGCGGCCGAGAAGCCGCCGGCATCGGCGGTGGCGAGGAAGGCCTCGAGGTTGACCAGCGTATCCATCTGCCGTTCCCGGACTTTTCTCGATTCGCGAAAGCTGATTACATTATTTGGTGGATTGTACTGCAATCTGCATCAATTCATAGTTGGCCCAATCAACTTTGTTCAGGGCGGAAATGATGCGAGCGAGCACGATCGAAGAACCTGCGCGGCAGGTGCCGGTCTATGGCGAATATGACGTGGTGGTGCTCGGCGGCGGACCGGCCGGCATCGCAGCAGCCGTCGGCGCAGCGCGTGCGGGGCGGCGAACGCTGCTGATCGAGCGCTACGGATTTCTCGGCGGCATGGGTACCGCGGCCGGCGTGACCAATTTCTGTGGCCTGCACGCCAACATCTTCGGCGCGATGCACCGCGTGGTGCAGGGCGTCGCCTCCGACCTGCTGGCGCGGATCGACCGGCTCGGTGGCTTGAACGCGCCGCATCTGATTCTCGGCAAGATTCTTGCGCAGGCCTATGACACCGCGGCCTACAAGATCGCCGCCGACGACCTGCTGGCGCATCACAAGGTCGATATCCTGTTCCACGCGCTCGGCGCCGGCGTCGTGATGGATGGCACGCATATCCGAGCGCTGATGCTGGAAACCAAGGCCGGCCGCCAGGCCGTGCGCGCCGGCATCTTCATCGATTGCTCCGGTGACGGCGATCTCGCGGTGTGGGCCGGCGCGCCCTATGAAATCGGCGACAATGCCGGCGGCATGCTTTATCCCTCGATGATGTTCCGCCTCAACGGCATCGATCCGGCGAAGGCCGGCGATGCCTGGCGGACGATCCCGGCGCTGATGGCGGAGGCCGAGGCTGCCGGCACCCACACATTCCCACGCAAATCCGCGATCGTGCGGCCGCAGAAATCGCAGATCGAATGGCGGGTGAATTTCACCCAGGTGACGCGGGACGATGGCCGCGCCATTTCCGGAATTGATCCCGACGACATGACGCGCGGCGAGATCGAGGGGCGCCGCCAGGCGGTGGAGGCCTTTGCGTTCCTGCGCACGGTGCCGGGCTTCGAGAATTCCTACATTGTCGATCTGCCGCCGCAGCTCGGCATCCGCGAGACCCGGCGCGTGATCGGCGGCTACATGCTCACAGGCGAGGACGTGCTGGGCTGTGCCTCGTTCGAGGATTCGATCGGCGTCAATGGCTGGCCGATGGAAAAGCATGTGCCGGGCGATGTGACCTTCGAGTTTCCGCCGATCCCGGAGAGCCGCGGCTACAACGAGTTGCCGTATCGCATGCTGGTGCCCGAGGGCGTCGACAATCTCCTGGTCGCCGGCCGTTGTGCCTCGATGACCCATGAAGGGCAATCGGCGGCCCGCGTCTCCGGTGCCTGTTTCGTGATGGGCGAGGCGGCGGGAACCGCGGCCGCGCTGGCACTATCGGGCAACACGATTCCGCGCGACATTTCCGTCGAAAAGTTGCAACAACAGCTCGCGCAGCAGGGCGCGTTCATCGGGCGCGACCAGGCCGTGCCTGAAGGATTATAATTGGAGACGGCAATGAAGGGTTGGGCGCGGCTCGCACTCGCGGGCCTCCTGGTGTGGGCCGCGAGCGGTATTGCGCGGGCCGATGATCTCCTGAAGGCGAAGATCGGCGTGTTGCGGCTGTCGTCCTCGGCGCCGGTGTTCATCGCGCAGGACAAGGGGTATTTCCGCGACGCCGGTCTCGACGTCGAGCTGAAATTCTTCGACGCGGCACAGCCGATCGCGGTCGCGACCGCGTCCGGCGATGTTGATTTCGGCATCACCGCTGTGACCGCAGGCCTCTACAATCTCGCCGGCAAAGGCACGCTGAAAGTGATCGGCGGCATGAGCCGCGAGAAGGCCGGCTATCCCTTGATCGGCTACTTCGCCAGCAACAATGCTTACGCCGCCGGCCTGAAGACGCCGAAGGATCTCGCCGGCAAGCGCGTCGCGGTGACCCAGGTCGGCTCCAGCTTCCATTATTCGCTCGGCCTGCTCGCCGACAAATACGGCTTCAAGCTGTCGGACGTGAAGATCGTGCCGCTGCAGTCGCTGTCGAATGCGGCGGCGGCGCTGAAAGGTGAAACCGTCGACGCCGCGCTGCTGCCGGTCTCGACCGCGCGGACGCTGATGGATTCGAACGGCGCGAAATTCCTCGGCTGGGTCGGCGACGAGACGCCGTGGCAACTGGGCGCCATCTTCGCCTCGCCGAAGACGCTGACCAACCCACAACTGGTGACGAGGCTGCTCACCGCGCTGACCCGCGCCGATCACGAATATCACGACGTGATCCTGACCGCGATCAAGGACGGCGTGGCGCCGGTCAACGAGAAAACAAAACCGTTGCTCGAGATCATCGCCAAATACACCAACCTGCCGGTCGCGCAGGTGGTCGGCAATTGCGCCTATATCGATCCCGACGGCAAGCTCGACGTCAAGAACCTCGAGAACCAGATCAAATGGCTGCAGGGGCAGGGCTTTGTCGACAAGGGTTTTGACGCGAATGCGATCATCGCCAAGGATTATGTGAAGGCGGATTGATGTCGAACCGCGCACACAACGCCAGTCCCGTCATCCTGAGGAGCCGCGAAGCGGCGTCTCGAAGGATCGACGGCCCGGATGCAGCAGATCGGCCGTCGACCCTTCGAGACGCGCGCAAGTGCGCGCTCCTCAGGTTGACGGGACTGGAAGCGGGGTCGCGGTGAGATGGACCTGATCGCCGACCATATCAGCCATCGCTTCGGCGCGCTCGACGTGCTCGACGATGTCTCCTTCACCGTCCGCGCCGGCGAGGTCGTTGCGATCGTCGGTCCGTCCGGCTGCGGCAAGAGCACGCTGCTGTCGATCCTCGGCGGCCTGCTGCGGCCGAGCAAGGGCGGCGCGGAATTGCGCGGCGCGCCACCGGCCGGCAGTCTCAATCCGCTGACCTTCGTGTTCCAGGATTTTGCCTTGCTGCCGTGGAATACGGTCGAGGAGAATGTCGCCTTTCCACTGCTGCACACGGGCCTCGGCGCCGGCGAGCGCCGCGCGGTGATCGACGATGCGCTGCGTCGCACGGGCTTAACGGATTTCCGCGCCGCCTATCCGAAGCAGCTGTCCGGCGGCATGCGCCAGCGCGTCGGCATCGCGCGCGCGCTCGCCGTTCGTCCGGCGATCCTGCTGATGGACGAGCCGCTGTCAGCACTGGATTCGCAAACCCGCGAGCTGCTGATGGAGGATTTCGTGGGGCTGCTGGCCGACGGCGCGATGGGCGCGGTCTATGTCACGCATAACCTCGAGGAAGCGGTCCGGCTCGCCGACCGTGTCGTGGTGCTGTCGCGGCGCCCCGGCCGCATCAGGGAAATCGTGACCATTCCGATGACGCGCGCCCAGCGTGGCACGGCGGATGCGCGCGGGGCGATGGCCGCATTGCAGGGCGAGTTGTGGTCGCTGATCCGGAAAGAGGCGATCGATGCCGAGCGCGAGGTCCAGC
The DNA here is from genome assembly GCF_029846235.1 of Bradyrhizobium sp. CER78. Taxonomy (GTDB): domain Bacteria; phylum Pseudomonadota; class Alphaproteobacteria; order Rhizobiales; family Xanthobacteraceae; genus Bradyrhizobium. The sequence goes on along the minus strand of NZ_JARVWP010000017.1, from coordinate 80,055 downwards.
ATGCTTGACCGCGCGCCGCCAGAGGCGAAAGACCAATCGGCGGAAGCGACGCGGCCGGTCGCGTTTCGCGGCGCCGGCTTCACATCAGGCGGTAGCCGTTATTCCGGCTGGATCGCGCTCGCGCTGGTCATCGCGATCTGGCAGCTCGCCGGCAGCGCAGGATGGGTCAATCCGTTGTTCCTGCCGGCGCCGTCTGCGATCGCGGTCGCGATCACTAAGCTCGCGACGTCGGGGGCGCTGTGGCAGCATCTGTCGTGGTCGATCATGCGGATCGGCACCGGCTGGATCATCGGCACGGCCGCCGGCGTCGTCGTCGGCTTTGCGATCGGGCTGTCGACCATGGCGCGCGGCGTCGGCATCACCTTCATCTCGGCGCTGTTCCCGATCCCGAAGATCGCGCTGCTGCCGCTTCTGATTCTGTGGCTCGGGATCGGCGAGGAGCCGAAGATCGCGACCATTGCGCTCGGGGTGTTCTTCTCGACCGCGATCTCGGTCTATAGCGGCGTCGATGCGGTGCCGCGCAACCTGATCCGGATGGCGCAGAGCTTCAACGTGCCGTTCCACGCCATCGTGCGCCGGGTGATCTGGCCGGGCGCGCTGCCCTCGATCCTCGCCGGCTTCCGCATCACCGCATCGGTTGCACTGCTGCTCGTCGTCAGCGCCGAGATGATCGGCGCGCAATACGGCATCGGCGCCTTCGTGCTGCAGGCCGGCAATCTGATGCAGACCGACCAACTGCTCGCCGGCGTCGTCATCCTGTCGCTGTTCGGGCTCGCGGTCGGCAAGCTGATCAATCTGCTGGAGACGCGGCTGTTGCACTGGCGGTGAGGCCACAAACTCACTGTCGTCCCTGCGAAAGCAGGGACCCATAACCACAGGAGGTCGTCGTTAGGAAAGGCTGGGGCCCCAGCACCTCCAACAACACGACCCTGTGGTTATGGGTCCCGGGTCGCGCTTCGCTTGCCCGGGACGACGGTGGTCCCGGGATGACGGCGATTACACGCTTCTGACTACGCGTTCCCCCGATCCTCGCGGAACAAATCCAGCTTCTGCTGCACCGGGCGGTCGGAGAACGAGAACAGCACCGAGTCGGCGTCAGCCTCATGGGTGACCCAATGCCAGCTCGGCACCACAAACAAATCGCGCGGTCCCCATTCAAAAGTCTGGTCGCCGACCCTTGTGCGGCCCTTGCCCTCGATCGCGGCGAACACGGTGGCATCGGTCGAGCGATAACGCGCGGTCTTAAAACCCTTCGGCAGCAGCTGGATGAAGGTGCCGATGGTCGGCATCGCGAAATCGCCGGTCTCGGGGTTGGAGAATTTCAGCTTGAGGCCGTGGCAGGCGTCCCATTCGTCGCTGACCTTGGCCTTCTCCAGCGCCTCGCGGGTGTATTCATAGGGATAGTTGAAGATCGGCGAGGTCTTCGAGGTCCGCTTCTGGTCGATCGGCAGCAGATTGTGGCCGTAGCGCGCGAAGCTGGCGCCGGCCGGCTTGGAGATCGACTGCTGGTCTTCCTTGGCGCCTTCGGCGAACGAGCAGTCGAAGAACTGCACCATCGGGATGTCGAGCCCGTCGAGCCAGAACATCGGTTCATTGGTTTCGTTGGAATGGTCGTGCCAGGTCATCGACGGCGTGATGACGAAATCACCCGGCGACATCGCGGTGCGCTCGCCGTCAACCGCGGTGAAGGCGCCCTTGCCCTCGAGCACGAAGCGCAGCGCCGACTGGGCGTGGCGATGGGCCGGGGCGATGTCGCCCGGCACCACCATCTGCACGCCGGCAAACAGCGAGGTCGTGATCTTGGACTGGCCGCGCAGCCCGGGATTTTCCAGCACCAGCACGCGGCGCTCGGCTTCCTTGGCCGTGATCAGCTTTCCGGCCTCGTTCATGTAGTCGCGGATCTGGTCGAACTTCCACAGATGAGGGCGGCAGGCGCTCTTCGGCTCCGGCGTGATCAGATCGTTCATCACGTTCCACAGCGCCGAGAGGTTTTGGCCGTCGATCTTCTTGTAGAACGCCTCGCGCTCCGGGGTCTTCTGCACGGCTTCCATGGCAAGCCTCCCATCGTTCTTGTTGGTGCAATTTAATTGACAGTATACTCACAATGTGGCTAGCGTCAATCAAGCAGAGCGTTTTCGAGCGAAGTGGATACCGGTTCGCGTGAAGAAAACGCGTCAAAACTAGAATAACAAAGGGAGGTTCCGATGAAGCTGCATGGCTATTTCCGGAGCAGCGCGTCCTACCGGGTCCGGATCGCCCTCAATCTGAAGGGGCTGACTTCAGAGCACCTGCCGCATCATCTGCGCAAGGGCGAGCAATGCGCGCCCGCTTATCTTGCGATCAATCCGCAGGGGCTGGTGCCGACGCTGGAGAGCGATGCGGGTGCGATCCTCACCCAGTCGCTCGCGATCATCGAATGGCTCGACGAGACCAATCCCAATCCGCCGCTGCTGCCGAAGGATCCGCTGCGGCGCGCCAAGGTGCGGGCGTTTGCGCAGGCGATCGCCTGCGACACCCACCCGGTGCAGAATTTGAAAGTGCTGGCGCGGTTGCGCAAGCTCGGCCTGCCGGAAGAGCAGGTGACGGAGTGGGCGGCCTGGGCCAACCGCGAGGGCCTGTCGGCCTGCGAAACCCTGATCGCTGACGAGGCCGGGCCGTTCTGCTTCGGCGATGCGCCGACGCTCGCCGATCTCTGCCTGGTGCCGCAGCTCGCCAATGCGCGCCGCTTCGGTGTCGACATGTCGGCCTATCCGCGCCTGCTCAAGGCCGAGGCCGCGGCCAAACAAGTGAAGGCGTTCGCCGACGCCGCGCCGGATAAGCAGCCCGATGCCGAATAGCAAGCCAACGCCCGTCACCATGGACGCGGTCTACACCGCGCCCGGCTATCTGTTCCGGCGCATGCAGCAGATCGCGGTCGCGCTGTTCATCGAGGAGTGCAAGGCGTTCGACCTGACCCCGGTGCAGTACGCCGCGCTGGTCACGATCTCGACCCATCCCGGCATCGACGCCACAAGGCTTTCGGCGGTGATCGCGTTCGATCGTTCCACGCTCGGCAACGTGATCGAGCGGCTGCAGGCCAAGGATTACATCGTGCGCAAGCCGGCGGCGGAGGACAAGCGCGTCAAGCTGCTCTACCTCACCAAGGCCGGCGCCGGCGTGCTCAGCGAGATCATGCCCTCGGTCGACAAGGCGCAGGCGCGGATGCTGCAGCCGTTGAAGCCGGCCGATCGCAAGACGCTTCTCTCGCTCTTGACCCAACTTGTCGACCTCAACAACGAGGCGTCGCGGGTGCCGCTGCGCGCCGAGGACGCGCTCGAACATCTCGGGAGATCGGGCTGATGGCGGACGGCAAGCCGGTCCTGATCGCGGGCGGTGGCATCGGCGGCCTCGCCGTGGCGCTGGGGCTCGCGCAGAAGGGCATCCGCTCGATCCTGCTGGAGAAGGCCGCTGCGCTCGGCGAGATCGGCGCCGGCATCCAGCTCGGGCCGAACGCCTTCCACGCCTTCGACTATCTTGGCGTCGGCGAGGCCGCGCGCAACATGGCGGTCTATATCGACCAGCTCCGGCTGATGGATGCGCTGACCGCCGATGAGATCACCCACATCGATCTCGGCGAGACGTTTCGCGCCCGGTTCGGCAACCCCTATGCCGTGGTGCATCGCGGCGACCTGCATGGCGTGTTCCTGCGCGCCTGCCAGAATCATGAACTGATCGAGCTGCGCGTTTCCAGCGAAGTGACCGGCTACGAGCAGGATGGCTCGTCCGTGACCGCAAAGCTCGCCGGCGGCGAGCGCATCACCGGGCGTCTCCTGATCGGCGCCGACGGGCTGTGGTCGAACATCCGCAAGCAGGTGACGGCTGACGGCCCGCCCCGCGTCTCCGGCCACACCACCTATCGCTCCGTGATCCCGACCGAGCAGATGCCGGAGGATCTGCGCTGGAACGCGGCGACGCTATGGGCCGGCCCGAAATGCCACATCGTGCATTACCCGCTGTCGGGCTGGAAGGTGTTCAACCTCGTCGTCACCTATCACAACGACGCGCCGGAACCGGTCGCCGGCAAACCGGTCTCCGAGCAAGAGGTGATGAAGGGCTTCACCCATGTCCACGAGCGGGCGCAGAACATCATCCGCCACGGCACCAACTGGAAGCTCTGGGTGCTGTGCGACCGCGATCCCACCGAGCGCTGGATCGACGGCCGCGTGGTGCTGCTCGGCGACGCCGCGCATCCGATGCTGCAGTATTTCGCGCAAGGCGCCTGCCAGGCGATGGAGGACGCGGTCTGCCTGTCGCACATGCTGGCCAGTCATGATGATCAGTCGGCGGCGCTCGACGACTATCGCGCCCAACGCTTCCCGCGTACCGCGCGCGTGCAGCTGATGTCCCGCGCGATCGGCGAGCACGTCTACCATCCCGCCGGCGACCACGCCCGCATCCGCAACGCGATCATGAGCGCGAAGTCGCAAGGCGAGTGGCGCGACGATATCGCGTGGCTGTATGGCGGGACGGGGCTGGGGAGTTAGCTGTCGCATATTGGAGATAGCACCCGTGCGGCCCCCTCTCCCTAGCCCTCCCCCGCAAGGGGGGAGGGAACCCTTCCGCCGGTGCCTTCCTTACGCGACTGCGTGAGGTGAGCACGCTAGTCGGCTCCCTCCCCCCTTGCGGGGGAGGGTGGGGAGAGGGGTGGGGTGGTCCCGGGCGAGATGGTTGAGACTCAGCCCGAAAGCAGTTCGTGGCGCACGCTGCCCCTACATCCGCATCACCGCCTGCCGGTCGATCTTCCCCGTACCCGTCTTCGGCAGTTCGTCGATGAACTTCACCTCGCGCGGATATTTGTACGGCAGGAGCTTCGTCTTGACGTAGTCCTGCAACCGCCGCGTTGCTTCGGCCGCGTCGAAGCCGCCTTTGTTCATCACCACCACGGCGCGCAGCGTCATGCGGCGGTCGGGCAATTCGGCGGCGTAGACCGCGCATTCGCGGACGTCGGGATGATCGGCGAGGCACAGCTCGACCTCCAGCGGATAGACCCATTGGCCGGAGATCTTGATCAGGTCGTCGGCGCGGCCGCGGAAGAAGTGGAAGCCGTCGCTGTCGCGCATGAAGCGGTCGCCGGTGTAGATCCAGCCGTCCTCGCGCACGGTCTCGGCGGTCTTGTCCGGCCGGTTCCAGTACAGCGGCGTCGCGGAATCGCCGCGCACCCACAAGATGCCTTCCTCATTGTCGCCGACCTCGCGGCCGTCGCTGTCGCGCAGCATGATCTCATAGCCGGGCACGCGCAGGCCCGCGGCGCCGAGCTTCTTCTGCTCAGCGCGGTTGCTGAGATAGACGTGCAGCACCTCGGTCGAGCCGAGGCCCTCGATGATCTCGAGCCCGGTGAGCCGCTTCCAGCCGTTGAACACATCGGCCGACAGCACCTCGGCGGCGGAGACCGCCATCCGCAGCGAGGAGAAGTCGGCAGCATCGGCGCCTTCGGCCTTGGTCAGGGTGATGTAGAGCGTCGGCAGACCGAAAAACACCGTCGGCCGATATTGCCCGATCGCCGCGAAGATCGCGGCCGGCTTCGGCTGGCCCGGCAGCAGCAACGTCGCGGCGCCGACCGAGAAGGGAAACGTGATCGAATTGCCGAAGCCGTAGGCGAAGAAGATCTTCGGCACCGAGAAGCAGATGTCGCCGGGCTTGAGCTTTAGCACATTGCGGGCAAAGGCGCGCTCGCTATAGGCCATGTCGTGCTGCAGATGCACGATGCCCTTGGGACGGCCGGTCGAGCCCGACGAATACATCCAGAACGCCATCTCGTTGCGGTGCGTGTCGGCCGCGTCGAGGTCGTTGGGAAATCCTTGCAGCCAATCGCCGGCGTTGCGTGTCTCGGCGACCGCATGGTCGCCCGCGGGGCCGTTGACCACGACCAGTGTGCGCAGCAGCGTGTCCTTGCAGGCCTCCGCGTTGAAGCGCGAACAGAACTCTGTGTCGGTGACGGCGACCTGCGCGCCGGCATCGCACAGGTAGAATTGCAGCAGCTGCGGCGTCGTCAGCGTATTGATCAGCAGCGGCACGAAGCCGGCGCGGACCGCACCGAAGAATGCCGCCGGATAGGCCGGGGTGTCGTCGAGGAACAGCAGCACGCGGTCGCCGCGCTTAAGTCCCAGTGACTGGAAGGCGTGCCCCCAGCGTGCAGCGTCAGCGCAGAGTTCGCGATAGGTCCGCGTGCCGGCCGGGCCGGTCAACGCCAGCCGCTCGGCATTGCCGTTGCCGAGATTGTCAAACAGGATCCGGCTCGCATTGTAGCGCTCGGGGATCGTAAAGCCGATCTCGCGCGCACCGGGACTATCAGGCGGAACCTGGTCGGCGATCCCAGTCATGAGCGTCCCTTTGCGGCTTCGTAGCGGGCCATGAAGGCGGGCGACATCGCGCGCAGCCGCGCGTCGTCGATCCGGCCGGAGCGGGTGATGTAGCTGTAGGCGAAATCCATCAGGTCGTGCTTCATGTGCGCGGGGAAATGCTCGTACCAGTCGGCGCTGGTCCGCGCCGCGGTGACGAGCTTCTTCACGATCGGCTTGCGCTCGGCCTCATAGCGGGCCAGCGCGGCGGCGATGCCGCTCTCGGTCTCCAGCGCCTTGGTGAGCGCGATCGCGTCCTCGATCGCCAGCCGCGTGCCCGAGCCGATCGAGAAATGCGCCGAATGCAGCGCATCGCCGATCAGCACCATGTTGCCGTGCGACCAGCGTTCGTTCCAGATCCACGGGAAATTGCGCCACACCGATTTGTTCGAGATCAGCTTGTGGCCGTGCAGCGTCGCGGCGAACACGTCCTCGCAGATCGCCTGCGATTCCTCGATGGTCTTGTTGGCGAAGCCGTAAGCCGCCCAGGTCGCCGCGTCGCACTCGACCAGGAAGGTGCTCATGTCCTTCGCATAGCGGTAGTGATGGGCGTTGAAGCTGCCGCGGTCGGTCGCCACGAAAGTCTGCGACAGCGTCGCGAAGGTCTTGGTGGTGCCGTACCAGGCGAATTTGTTGGTCGACTGCGAGACCGACGCGCCGAACGCGGCCTCATGGCCGCGGCGAACCATCGAGTTCAGTCCGTCGGCGGCGACGATCAGGTCGTAACCAGAGAGCTCGTCGACCGATTGCACCACAGTGTCAAAACGCGGCGTGATGCCTGTGCTGCGCACGCGCTCCTGCAGGATCGTCAGCAGCGCCAGCCGGCCGATCGAGGAGAAGCCGACACCGTCGATCTCGACGCTCTCGCCGCGCAGATTGAGCGTGATGTTCTTCCAGCTCTCCATCCGCGGCGTGATGGCGTCGACCGTCTCGGGGTCGTCGGCGCGCAGGAAGTCCAGCGCCTGCTCGGAGAACACCACGCCGAAGCCCCAGGTGGCGCCGGCGGCGTTCTGCTCGAACAGATCGATCTCGGCGTCGGGATGACGCTTCTTCCACAGATAGGCGAAATAGAGCCCGCCGGGCCCTCCGCCAATCACGGCGATCCGCAACGTCTGCCTCCCAGATTGACAGTGTACTTACAATTTGGATCCAGACTAATCGCCCTCTGGCGGGAACGCCAGAGGGAAAATGCGCGCGGCGGCCAAAGCGCGATGGATTAAACCCTCATCGCGCTCTAGATTCCTGTTCAGCATGATCTTTTCGGAAAACCGCTTCGCACTCTACCGGATCATGCTTGTCCGCGTGGAGCCGAAAAGTTCAGTAGCAGCGGCGGACCTTGACCCCGCCGACCCACACCCAGCGGCAGCCGGCAACGACGGGCTTGCGGACGACGACCGCGCCGCGATGGCCGGCGCATCCGGCACGATAGGGGCCGCGTCCGCACACCACGGCGTTGGCGTCGGAGGATTCGAAGGTCATGGTCGCGGCAAACGACAGCAGGGCCGCAGCGATCAGCAATAATAAGCGCATGATATTCCCTCTCCCGGAGTGAGGTATGGTTGGCCTTTGGGTGACAACAAGGTGCTGCGGCTTCGTGCCCGGCACTCGCCGGGCACATGTCGCCTCCGCTTGTGCGGCTATTTCTTTTCGGCTTCGGACAGCACCTTCTTGCAGGCGGGTGTCAGCTTGTCGCTTTCCTTGGCGAGACAGGCGATGATGCGCCCACCGCCGGGCGTCACGCTTTTGCAGAACTTTTGGTAATCGCCCATGCACGCGTCGCGTTGTGCGTTGGTTAGCTCCTGGGCGTAGACAACGGTCGAACCGCAAAGCAGCGCGGCGGTCAGGACAATACGCAGCATTGATCGCTTCCTTTGGTCAGTCGCGTGACAACGGGATTACCGCGCCGCGAACGGCGCCAGCACCTCGCGGCACGCCAGCGAGAGCGAGCCGGCATTGGTTGCGAGGCATTGGACGATCCGTCCGCCGCCCGGCTGGACACCGCCGCAAACCGAGCGGACGTCGGCGCCGCAGGCCGAGCGCAGCACGAACAGCTCTTCGCGCGGCCGCAGCGGCCGCAGCACGATCACCGCCGGCGCCGCAGCCGGTGCAGCCGTCGCCGCAGCACCCGCGGCCGGCGCGGCGCCACCGCCGCCCGCGGCAGCGACCGCCTTCTCGCAGGTCGGCGACAGCTTCGCCTTGTTCTTTTCGAGGCACTGCAGCGCCGGTGCGCCGCCGGTCGGCACGCCCGCGCAGACCTTGGGATAATCGGAGCGGCATGCGCTGCGGATCGCCGAGATCTGCGCACTGGACGGCGCCCCGGCCGCCTTCGGTGCTGCGGCTTCAGCCGCGGGCTTCGCCGCCGCCGGGGATGCTTCAGTCTTCGCCGCGTCGGTCTTGGCTGCCGCAGGCGCAGCGGCCGGCGCTTCCACGGCCTTCACGGCGCTGGCGCAGCCGGGGCCGAGGCTTGCCATGTTCTTCTGCAAGCATTGCAGCGACGCTTCGCCGCCGGGCGGAACGCTGGAGCAATGCGCGATGTAATCGTTGCGGCATTGCGACTTGATGGCGTCGCGCTGCGCCTGGGTCGGCGCCTGCGACAAGGCCGGCGCGGTACTCACGAATGCCGCAAGCGCGAGCCATGCGGAAAGCTTCGTTGCACGTGTCAACGCATCGATCATTTGAATAAGTCCTCTCGTTGCGCCGGAAGCCGCCGGCTCAACTGAACTGCGCTCTGAAATGTCTTGCTGTAACAACCTTCGCGAGCGGCATCATTTTCGCTTTCGAGTTCCGCTGCAAGCGGATTGTTGCTATGGAAGAAGCAGGTTGATTTTTTTGCCACCTACCACGTTTGAGTTAAGTCATTTGAACTGAGGCTCGGAAATGAGGTATGCGCGCGCGTCGGCACATTTCGATCGGAGCAATTTCTTGCGGCTGCGAAATGCGCCCCTGACGCGCATCATCTGCGTCATATCGGCCTTCGTTAGTTTAAGTGCCTGCGAGCAAAACAGTTTTGTTGCGCCGCCACCGCCGAAGGTCGAGGTCGCGCCGCCGGTGCAGCGCGCCATCACGCGCTATCTGGACGCCACCGGAAACACCGCGCCGATCAAGACCGTCGATCTGGTCGCGCGCGTGCAGGGCTTTCTGCAGTCGATCAATTATCAGGACGGCTCGTTCGTGAAGCAGGGGACCACCCTGTTCACCATCGAGCCGGAGACCTACAAGCTGAAGCTGGAGCAGGCGCAGGCTGCCGAAGTCGGCGCGCAGGCGACGGTGAAGCAGGCCGAGGCCGACTACAAGCGGCAGCAGGATCTGGTGCAGCGCCAGGCGGTGTCGCAGGCGACGCTGGAAACCTCGACGTCGACGCGGGACAACGCCCAGGCCAATCTGCAGCAGGCCCAGGTCAACACCAAGATCGCCGCGGTCAATTACGGCTACACCAACGTCGCCGCGCCGTTCGACGGCATCGTCAGCAACCATCTGGTCTCGGTCGGCGAACTGGTCGGCGTGGCCTCGCCGACCCAGCTTGCCACCATCGTGCAGCTCGACCCGATCTATGTGAATTTCAACGTCAACGAACAGGACGTGCAGCGGGTCCGGGACGAGGCGCGCCGCCGCGGCATGACGTTCAACGATCTCAGGCAATTGCCGATCGAGGTCGGATTGCAGACCGAGACCGGTCATCCGCACAAGGGCAAGCTCGATTATCTGTCGCCGACCGTCAATCAGTCGACCGGAACGCTCGCGGTCCGCGGCTTGGTGCCGAATCCGGAGCGCGTGCTGCTGCCCGGCTTCTATGTCCGCGTTCGCGTGCCGATCGACAAGCAGGACAATGCGCTGCTGGTGCCTGACGTCGCGATCGGCAGCGACCAGAGCGGCCGTTACGTGCTGGTCGTCAATGCCGACAATGTGGTCGAGCAACGCAAGGTGACCACCGGAGCGCTCGACGAGGGCCTGCGCGTCATCGAGAGCGGGCTGAAGGCCGACGACCGTGTCGTGACCGCCGGGCTGCTCCGCGCGATCCCCGGCCAGAAGGTCGATCCGCAGATGCAGAAGGGCGACGCGACGCCGGCACCGGCCAAGTGAGGGGCGCGCCATGATCTCGAAATTCTTCATCGAGCGGCCGGTCCTTTCCAACGTCATCGCGATCCTGATGATCCTGATCGGCGGCGTCGCGCTGTTCAATCTCGCGGTCGCGCAATATCCCGACGTGGTGCCGCCGACGGTCCAGGTGACGACGCGCTATCCCGGCGCATCGGCAAAGACCGTGATCGACACCGTGGCGCTGCCGATCGAGCAGCAGGTCAACGGCGTCGAGGACATGCTCTACATGCAGTCCTACAGCGGCGCCGACGGCACCTACACGCTGACGGTGACCTTCAAGATCGGCACCGACCTCAACTTCGCGCAGGTGCTGGTGCAGAACCGCGTCTCCTCGGCGCTATCGCAGCTGCCGACCGCGGTGCAGAACCAGGGCGTCACGGTGCAGAAGCGATCGACCTCGATCCTGCTGTTCGTGACGCTGACCTCGCCGAACAAGACCTACGACAGCCTGTTCCTGTCGAACTACGCCACCATCAACATCCGCGACGAGCTGTCGCGCCTGCCGGGCGTCGGCAACGTCACCGTGTTCGGCGCCGGGCAATATTCGATGCGGGTCTGGCTCGATCCGAACAAGCTGCAGGCGCGCGGGCTGATGCCGCAGGACGTCATCCAGGCGATCCAGCAGCAGAGCCAGCAGGTCACGGCGGGCCAGGTCGGCGCGCCGCCGGCGCCGCAGGGGCAGGCGTTCCAGTACACGCTGAACGTCAACGGCCGGCTCGATGACGCGAGCCAGTTCGAGAACATCGTCGTCAAGACCGGCAATGTCGGCGATGTCATCCGCGTCCGCGATCTCGGCTGGGTCGAGCTCGGTGCGCAGACTTACAGCCAGGTGTTCTCGCTCAACCAGAAGCCGGCCACCGGCATCGGCGTGTTCCTGTCGCCCGGCGCCAACGCGCTGCAGGTCGAGAAGGAAGTGCAGAAGAAGGTGGCGCAGCTCGCCAAGCAGTTCCCGCAGGACATCAAATACGACACGCCGTTCGACACCACCAAATTCGTCCAGGCCTCGATCAACGAGGTCTACCGGACGCTGATCGAGGCCGGCCTCCTGGTGCTGGTCGTGATCCTGGTGTTCCTGCAGGATTGGCGGGCGATGCTGGTGCCGGCGACCACCGTGCCGGTCACCATCATCGGTGCGTTCGCGGCGATGGCCGCGCTCGGCTTCACCATCAATTTGTCGACGCTGTTTGCGATCGTGCTGGCGATCGGCATCGTGGTCGACGACGCCATCGTGGTGGTCGAAGGCGCAGCGCATAATATCGAGCAGGGCATGTCCGGCCATGACGCCGCGATCAAGGCGATGGACGAATTGTTCGCGCCGATCGTCGGCATCACCCTGGTGCTGATTTCGGTGTTCCTGCCGGCGGCCTTCCTGCCGGGGCTGACGGGGCGGATGTACGCGCAATTCGCCCTGGTGATCGCGGCGACCGCACTGCTCAGCGCCGTCAACGCCGCGACCTTGAAGCCGACGCAATGCGCATTGTGGCTGCGCCGGCCGGTGCCGCCGGAGCAGCGCAATTTCTTCTACCGCGGCTTCAACGCGGTCTATGACCGGGTCGAGCGGGGCTATACGCGGATCATTGGTGGCATTGCCGGCCACGCCAAGACCTCGGTCCTCGTCGCGCTGATCCTGATTGGAATCGCCGTCTACGGGCTGTCACGGGTGCCGACCGGCTTCATCCCGATCGAGGACCAGGGCTACCTGTTGGCCGCGGTGCAGTTGCCCGATGGCGCCGCGATCGATCGCACCCAGCGGGTGCTCGACCAGGTCACCGAGATCGCCCGCAAGACGCCGGGCGTCGAGCAGGTGGTCAGTATCGCCGGCATCTCCGCGCTCGACAATTCGTCGAGCCTCGCCAATGCCGGTGTCGCCTATGTGATCCTGAAGGACTGGGATTCGCGTGGCCCCGGCGAGGATCTGCGCTCGCTGGTCTACGGCCTCAACGACCGGCTTGCGGTGATCCCGGAGGCGCGCATCCTGGTGATCCCGCCGCCGCCGATCCAGGGCATCGGCAATGCCGCCGGCTTCGCCATGCAGGTGCAGCTGCGCGACGGCAATGCCGACTACGGCAAGCTGCAGGCGGTCACCGGCGCCGTCGTCAGCAACGCACAGACACAAAGCGCGCTGCAGCGGGTGCAGTCGTCGTTCCGCTCGATGGTGCCGCAGTTCGACGTCCAGGTCGACCGCGTCAAGACCGAGACCCTGCACGTCACCACCGACCAGATCTTCTCGACGCTGTCGTCCTATCTCGGCGCGAGCTACGTCAACCAGTTCACCAAGTTCGGCCGCACCTTCCAGGTCTACACCCAGGCCGATGCGCAATACCGGCTGACCTTGCGCGACATCCAGAACATGATGGTGCGCAACAGCAACGGCGACATGGTCCCGCTCGGCACGGTGGCGAACATCACGCCGTCGGTCGGCCCGTCGCTGATCAGCCTCTACAACCTCTATCCGTCGGCCACCATCATCGGCCTGCCGTCGCAGGGCTACAGTTCCGGCCAGTCGATGACGCTGATGGAGGAGATCGCCGCGAAGACGCTGCCGCCGGGGACCGGCTATGAATGGACGGCGATGTCGTACCAGGAGAAGGAGGTCGGCAGCCAGATCTACTTCGTGTTCGCGCTGGCGCTGCTCCTGGTCTACCTCGTGCTCGCCGGACAATATGAAAGCTGGTACGCGCCGATCTCGGTGATCCTGGCGGTGCCGCTGTCGCTGCTCGGGCCGATGCTGGTGCTGACCTCGCTCCGGATCGAGAACAACCTCTACACCCAGATCGGCACCATCCTCTTGATCGCACTGTCGGCCAAGAACGCGATCCTGATCGTCGAGGTCGCACTCGAGCATCACATCCGCGACGGCAAGCCGGTGCTGGACTCGGCGATCGACGCCGCCCGCGCCCGGTTCCGGCCGATCCTGATGACGTCGTTCGCCTTCATCCTCGGCGTGCTGCCGCTGGTGATCGCAACCGGCGCCGGCGCCAACGCCCGCAAGTCGATCGGCATCACCGTGTTCTCCGGCATGATCGCCTCGACCTGCCTCGCGGTGCTGTTCGTGCCGGCGTTCTTCGTCGTGGTGCAGAACTTCGAGAACTGGCGCAAGGCGAAGAAGGGCAAGGCGCCCGGGCCGCAAGCCGCGCCGCAGCCGTCAGGCACGGCGCATTAGCCCCGAGCACCTACCTATCCCCGTCACCCCCGCGCAAAGGCTTCGCCTTTGTCGCTGGAGGAGGCCGCAAAGCGGCCGTCTCGAAGGGTCGACGGCCCCGAGCCGGGCCGTCCATCCTTCGAGACGCGCTACGCGCTCCTCAGGATGACGGGGATGGCATCGTGCTTGCCCCCTACACCTTCACCATGCGCTTGCCGCGGTTTTCGCCGGCGAGCAGCCCGATCAGCGCCTGCGGGGTGTTCTCGATGCCGTCGATGACGTCTTCCTGAACCTTGAGCTTGCCCGAGGCGACCCAGGACTGCAGGTCGGCGAGCGCGGCGTCGCGCTGGTCCATGTAGTCCATCACGATGAAGCCCTGCATGACGAGCCGCTTCACCACGATCAGGCCGGGCACGCCGCGCGGGCCGTGCGCGGAGGGGACGCCGTCATATTGCGAGATCGCGCCGCAACAGGCGATCCGGCCGCGGTTGTTCATCTGGGAGAGGCAGGCCTCCAGGATGTCGCCGCCGACATTGTCGAAATAGACGTCGATGCCCTTCGGTGCCGCTGATCGCAGCGCCTTGTAGGTGGCGCCGTCCTTGTAGTCGACGGCGGCGTCGAAGCCGAGCTCCGACGTCAGCCAGTGGCACTTGTCCTTGCCACCGGCGATGCCGACCACCCGGCAGCCCTTGATCTTGGCGATCTGGCCGACGATCGAGCCGACCGAGCCGGCGGCCGCCGACACCACCACGGTCTCACCCTCCCTGGGTTTGCCGACATGGAGCAGGCCGAAATAGGCGGTCAGGCCGGCGACGCCATAGACGCTGAGCAGATGCGTCATCGGCTCGAGCTTCGGCATCTTCGCCAGGTGCTTGGCGGGCACGGCGGCGTAGTCCTGCCAGCCGGTGTCGCCGAACACGATATCGCCCGGCTTCAGGCCGGGGTCGTTAGACGACACCACTTCGGCGATGCTGCCGCCGGCCATCACGGTGTTGGCTTCGACCGCAGCGCGGTAGGTGGCGCCGTGCATCCAGGCGCGGTTGGCGGCGTCGAGCGAGATGTAGCGCGTTCGCACCAGCGCCTCGCCGTCCTTCGGCGCGGGGATCGTGCCCTTGGTCAGGCGAAAATGCTCGGGGCCAAGCTTGCCGGTCGGCTTTTCAACTAGCAGGATCTGGCGATTGACGGTGTCGTTCATTGTGGTGTCTCCCCCTCGCGTTGGTCGTTTCGCATGCAGTTTGACTGCGACGCGCGCAGCTCAGTGCACAGATTGTGCGCTGCATGAACGCTAGTCCCCACGCTGGCATTCCACAACGGGAACAGATTGGCAAAGTCCCGCCGGAAGCGAAGCGTGTTGCGTAGCTGCGTAAATCTGCCACACTTGCCTTTCGCCGGGAACTTACGGGGGTAAGAGAATGTCGAACAGGTTTACGCAGTACATCCTGATTGCGATGGTCCTTGGCATCGCGATGGGGACGATCGTCTTCAACTATTTTCCTGACAGCCGCGCCGAGATCGCGGCCGACGTCAACCTGATCGCGATGCTGTTCCTGCGCCTGATCAAGATGATCATCGCGCCGCTCGTCTTCGCCACCCTCGTCGGCGGCATCGCCCATATGGGAAGCGGTGCCAAGCTCGGGCGTATCTTCGCCAAGACCATGGGCTGGTTCGTCTCCGCCTCCTTCATTTCGCTGCTGCTCGGCCTCGTGATGGTCAACCTGCTGCAGCCCGGCGCCAATTTCCCCGGCACACTGCCCGACAAGACCCAGTCCACCGGCCTGCCGGTCTCGGCGTTCTCGATCGAGAAGTTCCTGACCCATCTGATCCCGACCTCGATCGCGGATGCGATGGCGCAGAACGAGATCCTGCAGATCGTGGTGTTCGCGGTGTTCTTCGCAGTCGCACTCGGCGCCATGCCTGAGCGGGCCAAGCCGATCATGAGCCTGATCGACGACCTCGCGCACATCATGCTCAAGGTCACCGGCTATGTGATGCTGTTCGCCCCGCTCGCGGTGTGGGCCGCGATCATGGCGACCGTCTCGAAGAACGGCCTCGGCGTGCTCTGGAAGCTGATCGTCTTCATGGGCGGCTTCTATCTGTCGCTGCTGATCCTGTGGGGCATCCTGGTCGCGGTCGGTTTCGTCGTGATCGGGCCACGCTACAGCCATCTGCTGCGGCTGATCCGCGAGCCCCTGATGATCGCGTTCTCGACCGCCTCCTCGGAGGCGGCCTACCCGAAGACGCTGGAGGGGCTGAACCGGTTCGGCGCCTCCTCGCGGATCTCGGCGTTCGTGCTGCCGCTCGGCTATTCCTTCAACCTCGACGGCACGATGATGTACTGCACCTTCGCGAGCATCTTCATCGCGCAGACCTACCACATCGAAATGTCGCTCGGCACCCAGCTCGCGATGCTGGCAACGCTGATGATCACCTCGAAGGGCGTGGCCGGCGTGCCGCGCGCGTCGCTGGTGGTGATCGCCTCGACGCTGTCGCAGTTCGGCATCCCCGAGGCCGGCTTGTTGATGATCATGGGTATCGACACCTTCCTCGACATGGGCCGCAGCGCCACCAACGTGATCGGCAACTCGCTGGCCACCGCCGTGGTCGCGAAGTGGGAGGGCGAGCTGAAGGCCGAGCACGAGCTCGGGCCCGACGATGCCGTGCCGCAGGACGCGGTGCCCGGCGCCGTGATGGCCGGCCATTGACGGGAGGGATGCATGCATCGCGCCCGCTGGAGGCCGATCCGGGCTGAGAGGCCTCACCTGTCGACATGCCTGCTGTCAGCGTGTCTGCTCGCGGCAAGCCTGCTCACCGGACCGGCCACCGCTCAGCCGGCGGGCGAGGGGCTCAGCCCCACGCTCGCCAACATCAAGGCCACGCACGCCGTGCGGATCGGCTATCGCGAGAGTTCGCCGCCGTTCTCGTTCCTCGACCACTCCAACCGGCCGATCGGCTACAGCCTCGAGCTGTGCGATGCGATCGTCGACGAGATCGGGGCCGAGGTCGACGATGCCAACCTCAAGATCGACTATGTCAAGGTCACCTCCGACGACCGCATTCCGGCGGTGGTCGACAAAAAGATCGACCTCGAATGCGGATCGACCACGGCGAACTCGGAGCGCGGCAAGCTGGTCGCGTTCTCGCCGCTGATGTTCGTGGCCGGCACCAAGCTGATGGTGCCGAAGGCTTCTACCGTCAACCAGGTCGCTGACCTGAAGGGCAAGACCGTGGTGGTCACCAAGGGCACCACCAACGAGCAGGCGATGCACAATGTCGACGCCAAGCAACAGCTCGGCCTCAACATCGTCACCGCAGGCGACCACGAGCAGTCTTACCAGATGCTGGTGGACGGCAAGGCGGATGCCTTCGCGACCGACGACATCCTGCTCTACGGCCTGATCGCGCGGCACAAGTCGCAGGACAAATTCCGCGTCACCGGCGACTATCTGTCCTACGATCCCTACGGCATCATGTACCGCAAGGGCGAGCCGCAGATGAAGGACGTGGTCGAGCGCGCGTTTCGCAAGCTCGCCTCGAACCGCGACATCGTCCCGCTCTACAACAAATGGTTCGTCGCCCGCCTGCCGACCGGCGAGAAGCTCAACGTCGCGCTGTCACCGCAGCTCGAAGAAGCCTTCAAGGCGCTCGACGATTCGGCGGGCGGCGCGAACTAGAGCCTGATGAGATTAGGTTGAGCTGGAACGGCGTCGAAGATTCACCTCTCCTTTGGGAGAGGTCGATTTGCGCAGCAAATCGGGTGAGGGGTTACGGTCTATCGAGAGAGCAAGAGCCCTCACCCGGATTGCTTCGCAATCCGACCTCTCCCCAACGGGGAGAGGTGAACCGAGACCGCGCCAAACCGATTCAACCGAAACTCCCGCCTTAGTCTCGAACTTCGACCTCTCCCCAAGTGGGAGAGGTCGAAAGCACGGCGCCGCTTCGTTCATCGCCAATAGCGATACCGCAGATCCAGGCACTGCCGCACCCAGTATCCATTCACATGGATCAACTGGCATGGGCTCGGCGGCGGTTCCTTGATGATCGGATATCCGTGGATGTCGATATTCGTCGGGGCCGTGACGCCGCGCCAGAACACGGCGTTGGCGGCCGGAGGATTGAAGGCGGCGGCGAACGCCGTGGCTGCGAGGAAGCCCAAAAGGAGTTTGCGCATAAATCTGTATCCGGATCGATTAATACGCATCAGCGTACTCCCTTGAGCCGGAGGAGCAAGCCGCTGAATGGATCAAAATGGCGGAGTGAATTTTGCTGCAAGTGCCGTCGCCGCGCGCGCGTAGCCGCCGTGGACCGCCATGCAGGCGAGGGCGACGATGCCGACCGCCGCCAGAACAACCATGACCTGGAAAAGCGCGCGTCCAAGGATCGCTCCCATCAAGACTCCATCGGTCCGGCGGGGATCTTGCTTCGAGTTTCCACGCGCCGCGATCTCTGGAGCATCATCGGCAAGCGAGATTGCGCTGTTGCAGTCTGCGAGCTCGTCGCTTCGCCGGCTAATGTCGCTTCGCGACAAGCCGATCGACCTGCTGCTTCAGCGCTGCTTCCATTTCGGAAATGATGTCGTGCGGGAGGCGTGCGCCAACCGGATCAGCCGTCTTCTGCTCCATCGTCTGACGCCGCACGACCTGAGCATGGCGTTCGAGGGCGTGATCTTCGACCAGTCGTCGGGAGGACGGATAGCCTGGCGCGCCAGCCGTCGCGTCGGCCCTGGAAGGTTCGTCAAAATCCTGATCCGGCTGTCCGGCGTTCTTCATGCGTTTTGCCTCCTGGCACGACTTCCTTTCCTCGAGCCCGAGCGATTCGGCTCGCCGCACGTCAATGACTCCGACATCTAGAAAGTTGTTCCGGACGGAACTTCGAAACATCCGGTGGAACAGTCAGTCATCGAGACTGGAACCAGAACCATAAGCGTTCTCGATCATTAACTTTGGTTGATGACTGTGGTTGATCGTTGGAGGTTGCCATGGGTTACGCGAGGCTAGTTCGGCAGACCGCAATTGTGGTCGAAGACGATACAATCCAGCGCGATATGATTGCGCTGTTGCTGGAAGAAGGTCACTTCGACGTCATCCAATGCGAAGACGCAGAGACGGCAGCGCTGGCCATCAAGATGCGTCACCCGTCGCTGGTGGTCACCGACGTCAAGCTCACGGGCAAAATGAGCGGTATCGAGCTCGCACGTTTGGCCCTCGATTGCGATCCAGGCGTGCGCGTGATGGTGATCTCAGGCCTGCCCTCGGTCGGCGCTCTGCCTGACGGCGTCAAGTTCTTTGCAAAGCCGGTTTATCCACCGGCGCTGCTGCGGGAGCTCGCGCTGTAGCGCGTGGCGCTTACGCGAACACGGCGTCCAGCGCGGCGGAATACGCCGCCTCGACCAGCGCTGGATGGCGGCGGCCCAGTGCCTCCATCTTCACACCCGAATTCACCTCGAGGACCTTCCACGCGCCATCGGCACGGACGACGTCGACGGAGGCGAAGCGGATGCCGACGGCTTGCGCGGCCATGGTCGCGAGCGCAATGCAGGCGTCGCGTGTCGCGGCATCGGTGAGCAGCACCGGCTCGGCGCCGGCATCGAGGTTGTGCCGCCAGTTGAGCAGCAGTCGTTCGCCGGCCGGCGGAATGGCGTCGAGCGCGGCGGCGTCGAAATCCTCAGTCAGGGTCTTGAGCTGCTCCGCCGTCGCGGTCGCCTGCGCTAGCGCGCGGAGTGAATGGATGCCGTCGCCGACCACCATTGGGCGCGTCTTGCCGTAGACGATCAGCGCGCGTGCATCGAGCAGCACCACGCGCACCTCGTCCTCGATCGCGACATAGGGCGAGATCGCAAGGCTCGGATGCGCGGCAAGGACGCGCGCCACTGCGGTCTCCAACTGCGTGCGCGTCGTGACGCGGAAGACGAGCTCGCCGGATGTCCCCTCATTGGGTTTGACGACGAGCCCCTGCGGATGCGCGTCGAGCAGACGCTGCATCGCGTCCAGCGAGTCCGATCCCGGAATGTGCTTGCTGAGCTTGCCGCCGAGAAACAGCGTATGCGGAATGGCTGATACGCCAGCCGATGCCAGCACTTCGGCGCAGGCCGATTTGTCGTTGGCGACCTGATGCGCGACCGCGCTGTTCAGCCCGATGTCGTAGCCGATCGCGAGCCGCTGCTCGCTGCCCCTGGTCATGATGACCAGCCAGCCGCCTGACCGCACCTCGACCGCTATGGAGCGCGCCAGACAATATTTTTTGATGGTTTCCAGGAAGATTCGCTGGCTGATCAGGACCACGAGATCATTTTCCCTTCGCCGCGGTTTTCGTGGCAATTAATTGCCAGATCGGTGCTGATCTCAGCAAGTAAATTACGTGCAGCACCGCGTGTTAACGATGTCGTGGCTGAACCTCTGCGCGAAATCGAACGACTGCCATTCTGAGATCGCAATTGCACGCCAGTTGATCTTGACTATCTCATGCATTGGCGCAATGGACACGCGAGATCTTCAGTGATTTCGGCCACTTCTGCGCCGTCGTGAGCAGTCTAAGCATGACCCGGAAAAGTGGGCACCGGTTTTCCGAACAGGTCATGCGTCAATAGAATCAAACCATTCTAAATCTGGTCAGTCGAGAAAACGAAAACACATGAGCGCGTTCTATCGAGAGAAAGTTCTTTCCGTTCAGCACTGGACCGATACGCTTTTCAGCTTCCGGGCGACCCGCGATTCCGGTTTCCGCTTCCAGAATGGGCAGTTTGCCATGATCGGCCTCGAGGTCGACGGCCGGCCGCTGCTGCGCGCCTATTCGATGGCGAGCGCCAATCACGAGGAAGAGCTCGAGTTCTTCTCGATCAAGGTGCAGGACGGCCCGCTCACCTCCAAGCTGCAGAAGATCCGCGAGGGCGACACCATCCTGGTCGGCCGCAAGGCGACCGGTACGCTGATCACCGACAACCTGATTCCCGGCAAGCGGCTGATGCTGCTGTCGACCGGCACTGGCCTTGCGCCGTTCGCGAGCCTGATCAAGGACCCCGAGGTCTATGATCGCTACGACCAGATCCTGCTGGTGCATGGCTGCCGCCAGGTCTCCGAGCTCGCTTACGGCGAGGAGCTGGTCGCCAAGCTGCGTGACGACGAGCTGTTCGGGCCGCTGCTGTCGGAGAAGCTGTCGTACTATCCGACCGTGACGCGCGAGCCGTTCCGCAACCGCGGCCGCATCACCGACCTGATCACCTCCAACCAGCTCTTCACCGACCTGCATCAGGGCCCGCTCGACATCGAGACCGACCGCATCATGATGTGCGGCAGCCCGGCGATGCTGGAAGAGCTCAAGCAGCTGTTCGAGACCCGCGGCTTCAAGGAAGGCAGCGGCAACACCCCCGGTCACTTCGTGATCGAGAAGGCGTTCGTCGAGCGGTAAAACGGCGCGCGTTGAAATTGTCGTCCTGGCGAAGGCCAGGACCCATTACCACCATTGTCCATTTGACGAAGGCTGGGGCCCCACCGGCTCCAGCTTTTTGCATTCGTGGTTATGGGTCCCGGCCTGCGCCGGGACGACGATGGTGTTTGTGGTGCGCACCAATCCCCCACTGCTATAACCCACCCCAACGCCGCGCAGCCCTTTCCGAACGCGGCGACCCTGGGAGCCGCAGCTTGTCCATCACCGATCTGGATGCACCGAAGACCGCCTTTGTGTTTGCCGGCGGCGGTAGCTTTGGCGCGATCCAGGTCGGCATGCTGCAGGCACTTGCGGCGCATGGCGTCGTCGCCGACATGGTGGTCGGCTCCAGCGTCGGCGCATTGAACGGCGCGTTCTATGCCGGCGACCCGACGGTCTCGGGGGTGGCGCGGCTGGCCGAGATCTGGCGCGGCCTGAACCGGCAGGACGTGTTTCCGGTGACCTGGCGGACGCTGGTGAGCTTCCTGTGGCGGCGCGACTTCCTGATCCCGCATGACGGCGTCCGCAAGCTGATCGACGACTACATCCCGTTCCGCAATCTCGAGGATGCGCGGATGCCGATCTATATCGTCACGACCGACATCATCAGCGGCGACAGCGTCGTGCTGTCGGAAGGCTCCGCCGCCGAGGCGATCGTGGCCTCGACCGCGATCCCCGGCGCGTTCACGCCGGTGCACTACCGCGATCGTTTCCTCGCCGACGGTGCGATCTCCAGCAACACGCCGGTCCGCGTCGCCGTGAAGCATGGAGCAAAACGCCTGATCGTGCTGCCGACCGGACACGCCTGCGCCAACCAGGAGCCGCCGGTCGGTGCACTCGCCAATGCGCTGCATGCGCTGACGCTCCTGATCGCGCGGCAGCTCGTCAACGAGCTCGAGAATATCGGCTCAGATGTCGAGTATTTCGTCGTGCCGCCGCTCTGCCCCCTGGTCGGCTCGCCCTACGATTTTTCCCGAACCGCCGACCATATCGCACGCGCCCTCGACACCACCAATGCGTGGCTTGCCAGCGATGGCCTGAGACCGGGGCACATCCCGCACGAATTGCAGCCGCACGACCATTGAGGGGTCTGCCTCTTATCTCGCCCCGCTTGCGGGGAGAGGTCGGAACGCATGTAGCGTAGCGGAATGCGATCCGGGTGAGGGGGACTCTCCGCGAACGCAACTGCCACCGTCTGTGTGGAAGCGGCCCCTCACCTCAACCCTCCAAGAGCGAGTTGCGCCCGTCTCGACCCCGCACGAGCCGGGCGAGGGAGCAACAAGGGACCGTCGCGCACCTTCGTTGCACTGCAGCGGCGAGACCGCGGCACCCGCACCCGCCCATCCGGGCGGTTGTCACATCTGTGACTGCTCGGCCGTATAACCGTAGTGCACTTGTTCCGCGAGTTGGATTAGGCTCACCCGCCGACAGGGTATTCCAGGCAGACCGGAGGATTCCATGGACACGCTGCTGCTTCCGTTCTCGCCGCGCTTCATCGTGCTGACGATCTGCGCCGTCGTCACCGTGCTCCTGCTGGTGGTTGGAATTTTCGACCACAAGGTCTTCAAGATCATCCTGATCCCGCTGGTCATCTTCGGAGCGCTGACACTGCTCGGCATCCGCGACTTTACCCAGAAGAACCACGCGGTGCTGCGCAACTACCCGATCTCGGCGCATGTCCGCTTCCTGCTCGAGGAAATCCGCCCGGAGATGCGGCAGTATTTCTTCGAGAGCGAGAAGGACGGCATGCCGTTCTCGCGCGACACCCGCGCGGTGGTCTATCAGCGCGCCAAGATGGTGCTCGACAAGCGGCCGTTCGGCACTCAGGAGGATGTCTACCGCGAGGGCTACGAGTGGATGCACCATTCGGTGGCGCCGAAGCCGCGTGCCGATGAGAAATTCCGCATCACCATCGGCGGGCCCGATTGCACCAAGCCGTATTCGGCCTCGGTGTTCAACATCTCGGCGATGAGCTTCGGCGCGCTCAGCCCGAACGCGGTGCGGGCGCTGAATGCCGGCGCCAAGAAGGGCGGCTTCGCCCACGACACCGGCGAGGGCGGCGTCAGCCCCTATCACCGCGAGATGGGCGGCGACATCATCTGGGAGGTCGGCTCCGGCTATTTCGGCTGCCGCAACCGTGACGGCACCTTCAATCCGGACCTCTTTGCAAGCGTCGCGGGCGACGACCAGATCAAGATGGTCGAGCTCAAGATCAGCCAGGGCGCCAAGCCCGGCCATGGCGGCGTGCTGCCGGCCGCGAAGGTCTCCGAGGAGATATCCAAGATCCGCGGCGTGCCGATGGGCGAGGACTGCATCTCTCCCGCCTATCACAAGGCGTTCTCGACGCCGATCCAGATGATGGAATTCGTCGCCCAGATGCGCAAGCTGTCCGGCGGCAAGCCGGCCGGCTTCAAGATGTGCATCGGCCATCCCTGGGAGTTCCTGGCGATCTGCAAGGCGATGAAGGAGAGCGGGCTCTATCCCGACTTCATTGTGGTCGACGGCAATGAGGGCGGCACCGGCGCCGCGCCGCTCGAGTTCATGGACCATTTGGGCATGCCGATGCGCGAGGGCGTCAACTTCGTCCACAACGCGCTGATCGGGATCGGCGCGCGCGATCGCATCAAGATCGGCGCGTCCGGCAAGATCGCCACCGCCTTCGACATGGCGCGCGCGATGGCGATCGGGGCCGACTGGTGCAATTCGGCGCGCGGCTTCATGTTCGCGCTCGGCTGCATCCAGTCGCTGAGCTGCCACACCGATCGCTGCCCGACCGGCGTCACCTCGCAGGACCCGATCCGCAACCGCGCGCTCTATGTGCCGGACAAGATCGAGCGCGTGTACAACTACCATCACTCGACCTTGCACGCGCTGACCGAGCTGCTCGCCGCCGCCGGCCTCGAGCACACCAAGGAGCTGCGCCCGATCCACTTCTCGCAGCGGAGCTCGACTACCGAGGTCAGCACGTTTGCCGAACTCTATCCGACGCTGCGCCCCGGCGAGCTGCTCGAAGGCACCCAGGATCGCCGCTTCCGCGACGCCTGGGCGATGGCGCGCGCGGACTCGTTCCAGCCGGCGGGGTAGGGCGTCCCACTTACGTCGGCGCGCCGAACCATCTGGTCAGCGCTTCGGTGAGCCCCGTCCGGGTGCCGTCTCCGACCCATGCCACGTAGCCGTCGGGCCGGATCAGCACCGCGGTCGGCGCCGCAACCGTGCCCATCGCCGGAAGCTCCCACGCGCCGGCGTAATCGGCGTCGACCAGCTGAACCCGGTCGGTCCATCCCGCGATGTCGATGCTGCCGGGCTCGCCGAAATTCAGCAGAACGGGCCGCGCCTGATGCAACAGCGCGAAGACCCGGCGCGGGCCGTCGGCGGTGACGAGGTCGAGATCGGGCATGCGGCGTCCGAGCAGCGGATGGCCTTCGCCGAGATCGTAGCTGACGTCGAGGCCCGACATCATGGCGGCGAAGCATTTGCGCGGCTCATCCATGCACAGCAAGTCGGAGACGATCTCGTTCAGCGCCTTGCTGCGCGCATCGGTGCGGCTGAGCGCGACGTGCGCCATGGTGTTGCGCAGCACGCGGGCCGCGACCGGATGCCGTTCGGCCTGATAGCTGTCGAGCAGGCTGTCCGGCGATGTCAGCTTGACCACCTGGGCGAGCTTCCAGCCCAGATTCACCGCATCCTGCACGCCGATATTGAGGCCCTGTCCGCCCATCGGCGGATGCACATGGGCGGCATCGCCGGCCAGCAGCACGCGCTGCTTGCGGTAGGTCACGGCCTGCCTTGTCATGTCGGTGAAGCGCGAGATCCAGACCGGATTGTGGATGCCGAAATCGGTGCCGTACGCGACGGCCAGCGCCTCGCTGACGTCGCGCAAGGTCGGCTCTCTTTCGGTGCCGAGCTGCCGTTCGGTCAGCACGACCCGCACCCGGCCGCTGTCCTCCACCTTGCCGATCGCATAGGTGCCGGTGTCGTCCTGGCGAAAGCCCCATTGCGGTTCGCTGGACATCTCGGCTTCGGCGATCAGCCAGCTCCTGGTCGGATCCCATCCGGCGAATTCGATGCCGGCCGCCTTGCGCACGACGCTCCGGCCGCCGTCGCAGCCGATGAGATACTGCGCCCGGAGCCGGCCGTCCGCCAGTTCGACATCGACGCCGGTGTCGTCCTGCGCAAAGCCGGTCACCTCGCGCTCGCGATAGATCGGCACCGCGAGCTCGCTCACCCACTCGCCGAGAATGCGCTCGATATGGGTCTGGAACAGCCCGAGCGTGAAATTGCGCCGGGTCGGAAAGTCGGTGATATCAAGCGGAACCAGATGCGAGTGGAACAGCACCGCGGGATGGCGCGTCCCCCGCGAGACGAATCGATCGCCGATGCCGCGCTGATCGAGCACCTCGATGGTGCGCGCATGCAGGCCGCCCGCCCGCGAGCCGATCAGGTCCGCTCTCGCGCGCCGCTCGACGACAGCGACATCGATGCCAGCCAGCGCCAGCTCGCCCGCCACCATCAGCCCGGTCGGACCTCCTCCGGCAATCACCACTGCATGTTCCCGCATCCCGCACTCCTTTGTTCGATTGGGCGCGCGTTCTACGGGATGACCCCAGGCTTGCGGCAAGCCCGGGGGGTCTACATATATCTGAGTGGGGAGAGGGCGTTTTGTCGCTCGAACCAATTCAAAACATCATTGCGAAGACCGGCGCGGCAAACTCGCTGTCATCCCGGCGCAAGCCGGGACGACGGTTAGAGGTAGCAGCCCTAGAACTCCCCGTGCAGACGGCCGGAGAAGATGTGCACCGGGCCGCGGTCGGCGTTGTAGGCGGGGTTGGCGATGAACTGATAGTCCGCGGTCATCGTGAAGTGCTTGTTGACCGAATAGGCGTAGTAGCTCTCGAAGATGCCTTCGTTGCGGTAGTTGAGCGCGCCGTCGCCGATCAACAGGCCGGTACCGCCGGCGGCGAGGAAGTCGCGATGCGAGGCGGAGAGCCCGTTGATCGCACCGCCGATGCCGATCGTGTCGTCCGGCCGCCCCCATCGGCTGCCCTTGATGGATACGCCGCCCGACAGGCTGCGGTCGACGTCGGTGAACGACAGGATCTCGTTCTGGCCGTCGTTCCAGCTCAGGCGACCGAACACGCCGACATCGGTCACGATCTGCTGCTCGGCGTTGAGGTAGAAGCCGTATTTCAAATTGTCCTTGCGGATGCCCGCCATCACGGCGTTGATGTCGAGCGTCGGGTCGGCGGCGACCATGCCGAGCGCCTGGCTGTAATTGCCGGTGAAGCCGCGATTGCCGAACACGCCGACGCGGAGTTTTCCGGGCTGATCGAAGACCGAGTAGCGGCCTTCGAATTCCACCACAGCACCGCCGGTCTTGAAGGTCAGGACGTCGCTGTTCGGCGCATCCGGCACCTGGAACAGCCCGGCGCGTACCGCCCAATCCTTGCGGTTGAGCTCGGCCACGGCGCCACGGGTATAGCCGGGCAGATCCGCCGGGAAGTCGTAGGCAGCCGACGCCCACATCGCCCAGTTCATGAAGTCGGCGCGCGGGTCCTTGGCGTAGGAGTTGCCGTCGAAGAAATCGCCGATCGCGAAGCGGCCGACGATCAGCGTCAGGCGATCGATGTCGCGCTTGCCCGCGATCTGGTTCGGGCCGTCGGGGACATCTTCCTGTTCGCCGCCGAAGCCGAACGTCTGCTTGATGTAGTAGCGCTGCGGCCGGATCCTCGGATATTCGGCGCCGGCCTTCTGGGCTTCACCGTTCGGGAAGCCGGCAATGCCGAGCGTGCCGTTGAGGCCGAAGCCCTGCGCGGTCTCCGGGTTGAAGTAGAGCTCGCCACCTTCCCACAGCTTGACGCCGAGAAAGGCGGTCGTGGTCCAAGTCTGCTGCGCCTGTCCTCCTGCCGGAAGGCTGTTGGTGCCGCTATAGGCTGAACGAATCGCAGGGTAGCCCTGTCCGATCAACGTCGTCTGCCCGTGGATCGACCAATTGTCGGATTCCGGCAACCGCGGCTGGGTCGGCGTCGCCGACCACGGCGAGTCGCCGAGCTGGTAGTTCAGGCCGAACTTCAGCAGATGCAGGCGCGGGTCCATGGTGACGCCGGGCATGCCGAAATCATTGAGCCCAAGCGTGCGGCGCGAGAGGTCGACATACTCATATTCGATCTTGGCGGTCCAATTGCCGCTCAGCGCGAACTCGGCGCCGACGCCGGCGGTCCATCCGGTCTGGTACTGCCCAGGTTCGGAGACGACACTGCCCGAATCGTCATTGACCCTGACCTGGGTGTGTCCCCACGCGAAGCCGCCGGTGACATAGGGCATCCAGGTGCCAAAGCTGTAACCGGCGCGGCCGCGCACGGTGCCGACATAGTCGATCGAGGCGTTGAAGGGGCCGAGCGTGCGCCGCGGCAGATCGACCGGGCTCACGAACGTCGCATCGGTCTCGACGCCGAGCACGAAGCGGTTGGCGAACTGGTGATTGTATCCGACCTGGAAGCCGCCGACCCCGCCCGTGACACTGTGCGGAAAGAAGACCGCCTGAAGGGGAAGCGGATTGGTATCGGGGCCGAGGCTGCCGTCGCCATAGCCGACATGGCCGCCGACGTAAAAGCCGGTCCAGTTGTAAACCGCCGTGTTCACGGCCGGTGACTTGACGGCCATGTCGGCCGCGGCCGCGGGCGTGCCCAAGGCTGCAGCGCCGAGCGCTGCGCCGGCGGCGATCCGGGCCCGAAACAGGCGGACGCAGGTCATGACACGGCGTTCCCCGACGCGCGGTTGGAGGTATTCCCTGCCATCACTGCAGATTTGGCGGCCACTCGCCACCCGAGATTTGAAGTCATCGCCCGCCGTCCCCGGTCCGATCTGCATCGTTCCATCCAATGCCAGACCAGCAACTAACATCCCCCATTCCTTATTGCAAATGGTTCGCAAGAGCAACTGAGACTCGCCGGATGCCTCCCGGTGTGCACTGCCTCTATGACAGTCGTGTAACGAGGTGAAGCGGCCGGCGCGCTTCGCTGCAATTGGCTGCGCGGGTGTGGCAGTCCGGTCGAGGGCCCACCGCTCATTCGATGCCGTCATCGTCTTTAACTTTCCTTGTCGAGGTGAATTCCGGCCGCGGCCTTCGTCCCAGCGCGATCAGCGCGCCGGCTCGTTCGAAGGTCCGCGCCACTGAGAGCGCCGCGCGCAGCTCGGCGCTCGAGATTGTGCGTTTCAGGTAGAGCGCGGTTGCGCCGCGCAGGATGGCGCTCGCCAGCCTGAACAACACGATCGCGCTCCATCGCTGGCCGCGGCCAAGCGTCGTCACGCCCCGACCGTGGCGAGCTGGACGATCCGCAGCAGCACGAGCCCGGCGGCGACGACCAGATAGCCGCGCAGCACGATCATCCAGATCCGGCTCAGCGGGCTGAGCCGCGCCGGCGGCAGCCGGTCGAGCGGCGGCATCCGCCAGGTGTCGCGATCGAAAAGCGGCGGGTGGTGCCGCTTGAAGCGGAACGAGGCGTTGCCGTGCGACGACATCTCGTACAGCTTGACGAGCGCGGTGACCGCAAGCGCCAGCACGCTGCCGCCGACCAGAATGCCGATGATCCAGGCCTCGCCGAGATCGGGGAACAAAACCGAGGCGGTCAGGATCACCGACAGCATCACCAGCCCCGCCACCACTGCGCCGGTGAACAGGTTCAGCCGGGTCGAGTTGATCCAGGGCCCGAGGATGTGGCGGTCGTTGCAGAGCAAGAGCAGGAACACGGTCGCGCTCGGCAGCAGCACGCCGGCGAGCGTCTGCACCGCGTTGGTGAGCAGCCCGAGCGGCGTGCCCGGCGTCAGCACCAGCACGGCGGCGAGCACGATCAGCCCGCAATAGACGCTGTAGAAGCCTTTCGCATCCCACGGCTTGCGGTGCAGCGAGTGCTTGACCGCGAACACGTCGCCGATCGCATAGGCGGTCGAGAGAGACACTGCCGCCGCACCGATGATGCAGGCATCGAGCAGCGCCAGCGCAAACAGCACCGCCGGCAGCCGGCCGGCATATTTCTCGAGTCCGGCCGCGGTCCCCAGCGCATCGGTGTAATTGCCGAATTCCGGCCTTCCTGCGAACACCTCGGCGCAGAACGAGATCATCGCCACGGCGCCGACCACGACCAGCACGATGCCGATGCACAGATCCATCCGCTCATAGCGGATGAAGCGCGGCGTGATCCGCTTGTCGACGATGTAGCTCTGCTGGAAGAACAATTGCCACGGCGCCACGGTGGTGCCGACGATGGCGACGATCAGCAGCATCACTTCGCCGAGCTTGGCGTCGTGCGGCATCTTCGGCACGAAGAAGTCCGAGGCGATCTGCCCGATCGGCGGATGCACCATCAGGATGATGGGCACCAGCAGCAGGCTGCCGGCGACCAGCACGATGCCGAAGCGTTCGAAGCGGCGGAAGTCGCCGGTGGAGACCGCCAGCATCACGATGGCAGCCGAGGCCAGCACGCCCCAGAACTGCGAGACGCCCAGAAAACTGAGCGCGAAGGTGATGCCGATGAATTCGGTGACGATGGTCAGCGCGTTCAGCACCAGCAGGTCGATGACGCTGAAGGCGCCCCAGAACTTGCCGAAACGCTCGAAGATCAGCCGCGCGTGGCCGACGCCGGTGACAGCGCCGAGCCGCACCACCATCTCCTGGTTGACGTAGAGCACGGGGATCAGCAGCAGCAGCGTCCACAAGAGCGTGGTGCCGTAGTTCTGGCCGGCCTGGGTATAGGTGCCGAACGCGCCGGCATCGTTGTCGCCGACCATCACGATCAGGCCGGGGCCGACAATGGCGAGCAGGGTCTTCAGGCGGGCCGCGAATGTCGCCCGCGGCGCGACATCATCCTTGGCGATGCTGCCAAGCGCACCACGGATATCGCCGAGATGTGCGCGGTCGAGGACCGCGGTCCGGATCGAGGTGGCGGCGTCCGTTTGATTGGGGGCGTGCATGTTCACGTCATTCACGACGGTCATGACTCGTTCCTTCTTGCTTGCGTGGTTTGCTGGTTCGGGTTGCTGGAAAGCGGATGATGTTGGTCGCATCAGGCGCTGGCGCTGGTCTTGCGGCAGGCCGGCGCTTCGGCTCGGTGCTGGTGTCGAGAAGCAGTACGGCGCCGAGCGCGGCGACATGGCGCAGCAAGCCCGCGCTCTCGCTGACGAGTCCGACGATGCTCCGCATCACCGGGACGAACGGATCAGGGTGTGCATTTATGTGCCGGACGGTCGGCGCGGCGGCCGGCCGAGGGGGCGGCGCGAAGATGTCATTTACCTTGATCATGGTCGCCTCCTGTCCGCTTCGGCGCTTGCATGGACGGATTCGAATCCCGGTGGCGGGGCTTCGGTGGCTTCTCGGCAATCCCCAACTCGTCGGCGCGGCGGCGCATCTCGATCCAGACCGAGCCGGGATCGATGCCGGCGCGATGCCACAATGCGACGAGGTGGTAGAGCAGGTCGGCGCTTTCGCTGACGATGGCCTGCGTGTTGTGCTTGACGGTCTCGAGCGCGACCTCGCCGGCCTCCTCGATCACTTTCTGGGCGATCTTGCGAGTGCTCGAGGTGAGCAGCCTTGCGGTGCGCGGGTGGTTATCCGGCGTCACCGCGGCGAGCGACGCATGCAGGCGATCGAGTTCGCTCTGCGAGCCTGACGCCGCCGTGCGCCGCTCGTCGCTGGCCGGATGACCAGCGGCTTGCCGTCGCAAGCGTCGCTGCCGACGGGATGGCTCTGTCTCTGGTTGTCTGGCGGTCTCAGTCATACCTGCTCCGATCGTCTCCGCGCTGCCTGTCAGGCACGGCGCGAGGGACGCGGAGCGGCTTTACGCGCGCGCGTAACCTCCGCTGCCGTGAGCAGCGGCAATTCCAAACGTGATGTCGTTCCCCGGAGGGAGTCCCGTTGCCGCGCCGCGATGGCGCGCAACGGGACAACTAGGCCCTTCGTCCATGTCGGTCCTTCAGGCGGTTGCGGTCATCTTTGCGGCGAAACGCGCGATTGTTGCGTGCGGGCCGGAACGCCGGTCCGCGCGCGGCTGTCGGTCGAGATCATTCGTTGATGATTCGAGGGTGGTTTCGACGATCCACCGGCACTCCAGCCGGCCGTCGATCAGGATCCAATGACAGGCCGGGGTTGGACGCCGGTGGTCCGCCGGGCGGCGAAAACCCGGCAGGTTGTCATTGGAATAGGTGGCCGCCCGCGGCGGAATCTGCCGCGGCTCGAACGGCCGGAATTTTGCGAGCTTTTCGAACATCGCTCACCTCCACTTTCCGCTGGTCGTGCGGCAGGCCGGTGAGGAGCAGGCGGTCAGCTAGGGCGCGACCACCCATCCACGCAGGCGAAATCTGCGCGATCAGTCTTGCTGTGTTGCGGCGTCAACAGTCCCGTCGTGGGTCTACTGTCGCCTGAGTTGCTACTGCCCATGTGCCTTCTGTGTTGGCTCGTGGTCGGGTTGGTCTCCGGGGTAAAACCCCGGCGCGGAACGAATGTTCCGACAATCGGGCACTACGCCTGACACAAACGCGTGTCAAGCCGAATCTGCTATCCTCCGGGGAGGATCATGATTATCCTCCAGGGAGGATAGGAGAACCATATGTCCGACGACCATCCGCACGTTGCCATCGCCCGGCGCCTCAAGCGCGCCAACGGCCATCTCGAGACCATCGTCGAGATGATCGAGCAGGGCCGGCCCTGTGCGCAGATCGCCCAGCAATTGCAGGCGGTGGAGAGCGCGATCGAGAGCGCCAAGAAGGCGCTGATCCACGATCACATCGGCCACAGCCTGGAGGAGACGCTGAAGGCATCGGGGCCGAAGGGCCGCAATGTGTTGCGCGACTTCCGGCTGATCGCGAAATATCTGTGACCCAAGGTAGCATGAGGCGGACTGACAAGGGTTGACCCGCCCGGGGGGATCGCCGGACGGGTCGTGTGCGACACGGGGTGGATGAGGACCCGTGCCGAACGCAGGATCCGCAGCCTTTGGAAAAACCCGTCGATCAGTAGCAGGTGCGCACGCGGCCGATGTAGTTGCCGTAGGCGTCGAACTGGCGCACCCAGCCACAGCGGCGATAGCCGGTGTCGTAGTAGCCGTCACTGGCCGCGATCGCGCTGCCGACGATGGCGGCGCCGACGAGGCCGGCGCCAACGCCCCAGCCCCAGCCGTACGGCTTGGCTTCGGCCTGCGAGGTGGTGGACGCGATGGTGCCGGTCACGGCGAGCGCGGTGAGGGCGAGGGCGGCAAACTTGGTCTTGATCGACATGGGATACTCCATCCTGTTTGAGCGCGGCGCCGGTCTGGTCCGCATGCCCGTTGGACGGAGGCTTTCCGGTTCCGGTTCGAACACCGTGCCGGGAAATATGGTTTCGTGGATTGTTTCGTCGCCTCTGCCGGGATGAAGCAAGACCCCGTCACTTGCCTCCGAATACACCCGGATCGAACCTGTCGACGTCGGCAAGCAGCTCGCAGAACGCGCGTGCGCCGTGCTCGAGCAGCTGCTCGCCCTTGTCCGCAGAAGCCTTGGTCGCATCGCCGACCGCGCCGCTTGGATTGAGGTCCTGCGCCTGCCAGGCGAACGGCGCCGGCCGCTGGGTCGACAGCAAGCGGTGATCCTTCTCGATCTGAATGCTCGCGGGCTTGAAGTCCGCGATTGCATCTTTCCGCACATGTTGCGGATACTTCGCCAGCATGATCGAGGTCTCGACCGCGCCGCCATGGATGCCGTGGCGCAGTTCGTCGGCCTCGAACAGCCCGTCGGGCGTGCCGAAGCGTGACCAGCTCGTGGTCACCACCAGCATTTGATGTTGCGCGCGCAGGTCCTGCGCGACGAGTTGCATCGCGGCGGAGTTACCGCCATGGCTGGTCACGATCGCGAGCTTCCTGATCCCGGCGCGCGCCACGCTCTCGCCGAGCGCCATCCAGCTCTTCAGCGCCACTTCGGTCGGCAGCGTCAGCGTGCCCGGAAAGTCGATGTGCTCGGTGGAGATGCCGACCGGCTGCAAGGGCAGGAACGTCGCCGGGATGGCCGCCGGCAGCAGCGCCTGCACCCGCGCCAGATACGCCTCGCCGATCATGACGTCGGTTCCAAGCGGCAGATGCGGTCCGTGCTGCTCGGTCGCGGCCAGCGGCAGTACCGCGATCCAGCGCGCGGCCGCGCCCTTGGCGATATCGGGCCAATGGATGGCGGTCCAGTCACGGGGCGGAAGCGTCGAGGTCATCAAGCCGGTCGTTTCAATACAAGCGTTTCATTGGATGGATTTGCAGGTTAGTTTGTCTAACATCAGTGGGGCGTTCCCGTCTCCGGGCGCGGTCCACGTCTTCCCGCCTTCCATCATGGGCCATAATGATCGACGGAGTCCAACCATGATCCCGGCCTTTTTGCTGCGAGCGTTAACCACAGCGCTGCTGGCCGCCACCCTCGGCGTTTCCGCAGGCCTCGTCCCGGCGCGGGCGCAGAGCTCGGACAAGACCTTGGACAAGGTCTCGTTCGGTACCAATTGGGTCGCCGAGGGCGAGCATGGCGGGTTCTTCCAGGCGCTCGCCGACGGCACCTACAAGAAATACGGCCTCGACGTCACCATCGTGCCCGGCGGTCCCAACGAGAACAACCGCATGCTCCTGATCGCGGGCAAGCTCGACTTCTTCATGAGCGCGAACTCGCTGCAGACCTTCGACGCCGTCACCAACAACGTGCCGCTGGTCGCCGTCGCGACCATGTTCCAGAAGGACCCGCAGGTCTTCCTGACCCACCCGGAGGTCAAGGTCAGCAAGATCGAGGATCTGAAGCCGCTCACGCTGCTGATCTCGAAGGAAGGCATCACCAGCTACTTCCAGTGGCTGAAATCCGAATACGGCTTCGACGAGAACAAGGTGAAGCCCTACACGTTCAACCCGCAGCCTTTCATCGTGAACAAGCAAACCGCCATGCAGGGCTATGTCACCTCCGAGCCCTTTGCGGTCGAGAAGGCCGCCGGCTTCAAGCCGAACGTGCTGCTGCTCGCCGATTACGGCTTCAACTCCTATTCGACCTTGATCGAGACCCGCCGCGACCTGGTCGACAAGAAGCCGGATCTGGTGCAGCGCTTCGTCGATGCCTCGATCGTTGGCTGGTACCATTACGTCTACGGCGACAATTCCGCCGGCAATGCGATGATCAAGAAGCTCAATCCCGACATGAACGACGAGCTGCTGGCCTATTGCGTCGCCAAGATGCGCGAGCACGGCATCGTCGATTCCGGCGATTCCATCAAGAACGGCATCGGCGCCATGACCGATGAGCGGATGGCGAGCTTCTTCGACAAGATGGTGCGCGCCGGCGTGGTCAAGAGCACCATCGATTATCGCCAGGGCTATACGCTGCGCTTCGTCAACAAGGCGGTCGGCGTCGAGCTCCGGCCGAAGAACTGAGTTAGGACTCGTGATCAAAGCGGTTGCCGCATCGGAGGTCCACCTCTCCCCTTGTGGGAGAGGCATAGGCCGCCTATGGCGGCCGTACTTAGCGACGCCGAAGCAACGCTTCGGCTATGTCGCATCGCCAGATGCGATCCGGGTGAGGGGTGACGCTCTCTCGTGGGACCTGTGCCCCCTCACCCGCGCTTTCAGCGCGACCTCTCCCCGGTGGGGAGAGGTGCCCTTCGCGGCACGATCGCGCTCGGCAAAATCCAGCCGTCGATGGTAGAGAGCATCGTGCCGGAAACCGATGCCAGCAGCCCAGCGGTGCGCCTGCGCGGCGTCACCAAGACCTATGATAGCGGTGTGATGGCGCTCGGGCCGCTCGACCTCGATGTCAAACGCGGCGAGTTCGTCTCGCTGCTCGGGCCCTCCGGTTGCGGCAAATCCACTGCGCTGCGAATTATCGCAGGCCTCGCCGCACCGAGCACAGGCACGGTCGAGCTCGCGCATCACGGCACCGAGCGGCGCGGCAGCCACAGGATCGGCTTCGTGTTCCAGGAGCCGACCCTGATGCCGTGGGCCACCGTGCGCGACAATGTCCGCCTGCCGCTGAAGCTTGCCCGTGCGCCGGTGGCTGACGCCGACATGCGCATCGATGCTGCGCTCGATCAGG
Organism: Bradyrhizobium sp. CER78; assembly: GCF_029846235.1. Classification (GTDB taxonomy): domain Bacteria; phylum Pseudomonadota; class Alphaproteobacteria; order Rhizobiales; family Xanthobacteraceae; genus Bradyrhizobium. Next base: position 44,952 of record NZ_JARVWP010000017.1, on the reverse strand, counting down.
TCGGGCTGGCGGAGTTCGCCGGCGCCTATCCGCGCGAACTGTCCGGCGGCATGAAGATGCGGGTATCGCTGGCACGGGCGCTGGTCACCGATCCCGACATCCTGCTGATGGACGAGCCGTTCGCGGCGCTCGACGAGATCACGCGCTTTCGCCTCAACAACGATCTCTTGTCGCTGTGGCGTGACTTGCACAAGACCGTCATCTTCGTGACGCACTCGGTGTTCGAGTCGGTCTATCTCTCCGAGCGCGTGATCGTGATGACGGCGCGTCCGGGCCGGATCGGCGCCGAGTTTCGCATTACATCGGCCGAGCCGCGCGGCGAGGAGTTCCGCACCTCGGCCGAATATGCCGCGTTCTGTCGAGAGGTCTCCCATGCGCTGGCGCCATCCTATGCAGGGCAGGCGGGCGCATGAAGTCTCCGCAGGACCTCATCCGCTTTCTGCTTCCCGTCGCGGTGTTTGCCGCGGGGCTCGTGCTCTGGGAAGCGATCGTCCGCGCCTATGGCATCCAGCCCTATGTGCTGCCGAGCCCGCTGTTGGTGCTGAAGACGCTGGTTGCGGACTGGCCGATCCTGTCGCAATCGCTCGGTGTCACGCTGCTGACCACGCTCGAGGGTTTCGTTGCCGCCGCAATCGGCGGCGTCGTGCTGGCGCTGTTGTTCAACCAGTCGAAATGGCTGGAATATTCACTGTTTCCCTACGCGGTGGTCTTGCAGGTCACGCCCGTGATCGCGATCGCGCCGCTGCTCCTGATCTATCTGCAGCAGCAGACCGCCGTGATCGTCTGCGCCTGGATCGTGGCGTTCTTTCCGGTGCTGTCGAACACCACGCTCGGCCTCAGCTCGGTCGATCGCAACCTCGCCGGATTGTTTCAACTTTACGGCGCGTCAAGGCTGCAAACGCTGCTGTTCCTGAAGCTGCCCGCGGCGCTGCCCTACATCCTCGGCGGCCTGCGCATCGCCGGCGGCCTGTCGCTGATCGGCGCCGTGGTCGCGGAGATCGCGGCGGGCAGTGCCGGCGCCGGCTTGGGCCTTGCGTTCCGGATCGCTGAATCCGGCTACCGGCTGAATATTCCCCGCATGTTCGCAGCACTTCTGCTGCTATCGCTCGCCGGGATTGTCATCTATGGGGTGCTGGCGCTAGTTTCGCACCTGTTGTTGCGGCGTTGGCATGAGAGCGCGTTAGGAAAGGAAAGTTGATGGCCCCGATTTCTTCCGAAAAGATCGATCTGCTGATTTATGGACCGATCCGGCCAATCCTCGAAAACGGCTTTTCCGACCAATACGTGCTGCACAAGGCCGAGAGCCGCGGCGACCTCGAGCGGCTGACGCCGGACACGATGGGCAAGATCCGCGGCATCGCCGTCACCTATCACACGATGGCGACCGACAAGACCGCGATGGCGCTGTTTCCGAAGCTCGAGATCGTCGGCAGCTTCGGCGTCGGCTACGACCACGTCGATTCCGCCTATGCGCGCGATCACAATATCGTGGTCACCAACACGCCCGATGTGCTGACCGAGGAGGTCGCCGACGTCGCGATGGGGCTGCTGATCGCGACGCTGCGCGAATTCGTCAAGGCCGACCGCTACGTGCGCTCTGGCCTGTGGCAGACCCAGAATTATCCGCTCAGCGTCGGTTCGCTGCGCGACCGCAAGATCGGCATCGTCGGCATGGGCCGCATCGGCCAGGCGATCGGGCGGCGGCTCGAAGCCTCGCGGGTGCCGGTGTCCTATCACTCGCGCAATCCATCCAAGGACGTCTCCTACAAGCACTATCCCGACCTGATCGAGATGGCGAAGGCGGTCGATACCCTGATCGTCATCGTGCCGGGCGGCGCCTCGACCGCGAAGATGATCAATGCCGATGTCCTCAAGGCGCTCGGCCCGCGCGGCGTGCTGATCAATGTTGCGCGCGGCTCTGTCGTCGACGAGCCGGCGCTGGTCGCGGCGCTGAAATCCGGCACCATCCTCGCCGCCGGTCTCGACGTGTTCGCGGCCGAGCCGAACGTGCCGGACGAGCTGAAGGCGATGCAGAACGTCGTGCTGCTGCCGCATATCGGTTCGGCCTCGGTGGTGACGCGCAACGCGATGGACCAGCTCGTGGTCGACAACATCAAGAACTGGTTCGCCGGCAAGCCGCCGCTGACGCCGGTTGCCGAGACGCCGGTTAGGGATCGCTGATGGCATTGTCCCGCTTCAACGTCGTGCTGTGTCTGCTGCTGGCCGCGTGCGGTTCGGCAGCGGCGCAGGATGTCACGACGTTGAAGAAGGACATGGTCGGGCAGTGGGAGCTCGCCACCACCGAGCGCAGCAAGACCTGCGTCGTGACGCTGAAGAGCGATGCGACGCCGCAAGGCTTGAAGCTCGAGCTCGAGCCGGCCTGCGCCGCGGCGCTGCCTTTCACCAAGGACATCACCGGCTGGAGCATCAAGGGCCTCGGCGACATCGTGCGGCTGCACAACGCGGCCGGCGAGGCGGTGATCGATTTCACCGAGGTCGAGACCGGCATCTTCGAGGGCATGCGCACCAACGAGGGCGTCTACATCCTGCAAAATCTCGCCGCTGCCCGCTCGCTCGCCAAGTCGATGGACCAGATGATCGGCGACTGGTCGATGGTGCGCGGCAACGGCCAGGCGATCTGCGCCCTGGTGCTGACCAACACCGACGCCGGCAACGACAATTTCCAGGTGTTCATGAAAGGCAAATGCGATCCCGCGGTCGCGGCTTTCAACCCGACGACGTGGCGACTCGACCATGGCCAGATGATCCTGATGTCGGCCAAGGGCGAGACCTGGCAGTTCGAGGCCGACGACAACGCCCAGTGGCGCCGCGTCCCTGACAGTGCTGACCCGCTGATCATGCTGCGGGAGCAGTAGGGGGCTGACGAGTGTCACCTCCGCCGCATGCGGTACCCGCGGACAACATGCGCGATTTCGGAATATTGGAAATATGTCCCTGATTTGCCCGACGTGTCAAGGTGCCGGTGTCGGACGCCGGCAGCCCGCCGGCTCCTTTGCATGGGGTTGTTTTCGATATTTTTGGCCCCGCGCATCCGCGGCGGCTGTAAAGGGGAAGGGGGCGCGCCGCCGATGCGTCCGCAGTTTGCCCTGTTCCGTCGTCTAGCCCGAAAATAATTCCCCACCCCATGTCGATCCGATTGGCGCCGGATCGTCGTCACCAATAGCGAGCCGGTCTTGCGGCGATCATCGTCGCTTCTCGCCCCAACAGGAGTTTTCCGATGCGGTTCATGTATATCGTCACCTCGTCCCAGCCCCCGCGGCCGCCGACGCCGGCCCTGATGGAGGCGATGGGCAAGCTCGCCGAGCGCGAGATCAAGGCCGGCCGCATGATCGATACCGGCGGGCTGCTGCCGGTCGCGATGGGTGCCCAGGTCCGCATCACCGACGGCAAGCTCAACGTCATCGACGGGCCGTTCATCGAGACCAAGGAGATGATCGGCGGCTACGCGATCTTCGAGCTGCGCAACAAGGAAGAGGCGGTGGCTGCCGCCGTGGAGTTCATGCAGCTGCACAAGGAGCACATGCCCGGTTGGGACGGCACCTGCGAGGTGCGCCCCTTCGCCTCCCCGGGCGTCGACGGCGCCTGCCAGGTCGATGTGTCCGCAGCGCTTGATGCGTAGCGGGCGGAGCGTTTCCAGGCGAAGCGGCTTCCGGTTCGCGTGAAGACGACGCGTCCAGGCAACGATCCAGGTCGGCGGCGATGACGGTCGCCGACATCCAGGCCACGATCCTTGCGGTGTGGCGCATCGAGCAGCCGCGGCTGATCACCAGCCTGTCGCGGATGCTGCGTGACGTGCCGCTCGCCGAGGATCTGATCCAGGAAACGCTGATCGCGGCGCTCGAGCATTGGCCGGGCAGCGGCGTGCCGGAGAAGCCGGGCGCCTGGCTGATGGCCGTCGCCAAGCGCCGGGCGCTCGATCACCTGCGCCGCAATCGCATGCTCAGCCAGCGGCACGGCATGCTGGCGCATGACCTGGCGCGGGAGCAGGAGACCATGCCCGATTTCGATTCCGCGCTCGACGACGATATCGGCGACGAACTGCTGCGGCTGATCTTCACCGCCTGCCATCCGCTGCTGTCCCGCGAGGCCCGCGCCGCGCTGGCGCTGCGGATGATCTGCGGCCTCACCACCGAGGAGATCGCGCGCGCCTTCCTGCAGGCGGAAGCGACCATCGCCCAGCGCATCGTGCGCGCCAAGCGCACGCTGTCGGAATCAGGCCTTGCCTACGAGACGCCGCGCGGCGCGGCGCTGTCCGAGCGGCTCGCCTCGGTGCTCGAGGTCGCCTATCTGATCTTCAACGAGGGCTATACCGCTGCGCGCGGCGACGAATGGCTGCGGCCGCAGCTCTGCGACGAGGCGCTGCGGATCGGCCGCGTGCTGACCTCGATCGCGCCATCGGAGCCGGAGGCGCACGGCCTGCTGGCGCTGATGGAGTTCAACGCCTCGCGGATGGCGGCGCGCACCGACGCGGACGGCGAGCCGATCCTGCTGATGGACCAGAACCGCGCGCTGTGGGATCGCCTGCAGATCCGCCGCGGGCAGCTGGCGCTGGCGCGTGCTCGCGAGCTCGGCGGCGCCGGCGGCTTCTACGCGTTGCAGGCTGCGATCGCCGCCTGCCACGCCGAGGCCGATGCGCCCGGCGCGACCGACTGGCGCCGCATCGCCGCGCTCTACGGCGATCTCGCCGCGCTGCTCGACTCGCCCATCATCGAGCTCAACCGTGCGGTCGCGATCGGCATGGCGGAAGGGCCGCAGGCCGCGCTTGCGATCGTCGACGCTCTCGCCGATGAGCCGGCGCTGAAATCCTATCACCTGCTGCCGAGCGTGCGCGGCGATCTGCTGCACCGCCTGAGCCGCTTCGCCGAGGCGCACACGGCGTTCGAGGCGGCCGCCGCTTTGGCCGGCAACGCGCGCGAGCGTGAGTTCCTCAAGCGCCGCGCCGCCGCCGCTGCACGCGCGGCGCAGGACCACGGGCGGCGCTGACGGCGGACCGTCAGGAGAGATCATCGCGCGTCATGGGCAAGCCCGACCTTGCCGCGCAGCCCCCACAGCAGCAGGACCGATGCCGCGATGATCGCAAGGCCGATCGAGATGAACCCCGCGGTCACCAGCGTCTCCTGCCACGGTGCGGCACCGCGTCCTGCCGCGGTGACCGGCGAGAGTGCGCCGGTCCCGAGCACGGCGGCGAGCGTCGTCACGGCCCAGTTGCCATAGGTCCCGCAGAGCAGCGCCCAGTAGGCGAACGCGCGCGGGCCGGACGCCAGCCTGACCTCGCTCCAGATTGCCCCGACCGCGAGCAGGAAGGTGCCGTTCATCACGCCTTCCAGATGCGCCGCGAGCGCCATCCGCACATTGGTGAAGTGCTGCTCGGCAAGGCCGGTCAACAGCCCGATCAGGAACAAGGCCATGCCGTGAAACAGCAGCCGCCGCCGATAATCCATTGTCGCCCCCTCAAATGATCGCCCGGTCAATGGCCGATCATAGCAGACGGTACGAAGACGTCCGTCAGTGACCTGGGGTCGCAGTGGCGGGTCTTGCAATGAGTCGGGTGTGCGGCGGCGGGGGCTCGCTGCGAGGGCGGCCGGCTCACGGCGGAGGCGCCGGCCGGTGCGGACGGGGGCTGCCCCAGGACCAGACGGGCCACGGCCGGCCGCGAAGGCCCGGCGGTTGTTGCCGGCGGCAACCTATGACACCATCCCGATTCCGGTTTATTTTCGACTTTGGAAGCCTATGCCGCGCCGCAAATATGCCTGGGAGAACCTTACGGACGAGCAGCTGCTCCAGCAGCGCCTCAGCAGTCTGAGGGTTGCGGTCGAAGGCACCTGGCTCGCGGATTGCGTCAGCACGCTCTACGAGGAGCTCGAGGAGCGCGGCCTCCGGCTGCGGCCGCACACCTGGATATCGAGCGAATGGTTCAGCCCGGCGGATGTGCCCGGCATCGCCATTCCGTTCTATCTCGCCCATCCCCGCCTGATGAAGCTCGAGAAGAAGATGATGCTCGACGTCGAGGGCGCCTCGTGGTCCGAGTGCATGGCCATTCTCCGCCACGAGGCGGGCCACGCCGTGCAGCACGGCTACCAGCTGCAACGCCGCCGGCGCTGGCAGCAGCTGTTCGGTCCGTCCTCGCAGCACTACCCGCGCTACTACCGGCCCAATCCGGCCAGCCGCAATTATGTCCAGCATCTGCGGCTCTGGTATGCGCAGAGCCATCCGGACGAGGATTTCGCCGAGACCTTCGCGGTGTGGCTGCGGCCGCGCTCGAACTGGCGGACGCGCTATGCCGGCTGGCCGGCGCTGAAGAAGCTCGAATATGTCGACGAGCTGATGGGCGAGATCGCCGGCAAGCGGCCGCTGCTGACGACGCGCGAACGCGTCGATCCGCTGCGTGAGCTCAAGCAGACGCTCGGCGAGCACTACAAGAAGAAGCAGGCGTTCTACGCGTTCACGCCGCCGAAGACCTATGACCGCGATCTGTCCAAGCTGTTCTCCGCCGATCCGCGGCATCAGCGGTATCAGCCGGCGGCGGTGTTCATCAGGCGGCATCGTGCTCATATCAGGCAGCTAGTCGCACGGTGGACCGGCGAGAACCAGCTGACGCTCGATGCCGTGCTCGACGACATGATCTCGCGCTGCCGCGAGCTCAATTTGCGTGCCGTCGGCCCCGAGCATAAGCTCGTGACTAATTTCATCATCTTGCTGACCGCCAAGACCATGCACGCGCTGTTCGGCCCGTCGCGCCGTAAGTGGATCGCGCTATGAAACACCTTCGCATTCTGGTGCTCATGCATCCCGACTGTGTGCCGCCCGATAGCAGCGATGGATACTCGGCGCGGGAAATCAACGAGTGGAAGACCGAATACGACGTCGTGAGCACGCTGCGCACGGCCGGCCATGAGGTTCGCCCGCTCGGTGTGCAGGAGGAAATCAAGCCGGTGCGTGACGAGATCGAAGGCTTCAAGCCGCACATCGTGTTCACGCTGCTGGAGGAGTTTCACTACGACGTCGTGTATGATCAGCACATCGCGAGCTATCTCGAGCTGATGAAGATCCCCTACACCGGGTGCAACCCGCGCGGCCTGATCCTGGCGCGCGGCAAGGATCTGTCGAAGACGCTGGTGCATCATCGCCGGATCCCGGTGCCGGCCTTCGCCGTGTTCCCGATGCGTCGCAAGGTCAAGCGGCCGCCGCGTCTCGAGCTGCCGCTGATCGTCAAGAGCCTGAGCAGCGATGGATCGTTGGGCATCTCGCAGGCGTCGATCGTCGATACCGACGAGAAGCTCGCGGAGCGCGTCGCCTTCATCCATGAGCGGATCGGAACGGCGGCCATCGCCGAGCAGTTCATCGAAGGACGCGAGCTTTATGTCGGCGTGCTCGGCAACAACCGGCTGCGCGTCCTGCCGGTGTGGGAATTGAAATTCGGCAGCATGGGCGGCCCCGGCGCGCGGCACATCGCGACCGAAAAGGCCAAGCACGATACCAGCTATCAGGAGCGCATCGGAATTGCGGATGGTCCGGCCGACGACCTCACGCCGGAACTATCCGCCCACATTCAGCGGCTGGCGAAACGCATCTACCGCACCCTGGGGCTCGACGGCTACGCGCGCATCGACTTCCGCCTGTCCACCAACGGCGTGCCGTATTTCATCGAAGCCAATCCCAATCCCGAGATCGCCAAGAGCCAGGAGTTCGCGACGGCTGCCGGGCATGACGGGCTCGATTACCCGGGCCTGTTGAACCGGATCGTGACGCTCGGAATCAGCCGCGCCAAGGCCGGCGTATCCCTGGGCTGACCCAGCTTCAGAGACTGCGCTGCATGGTGTGGCGCCGCGCGTCCCTGGCGAGAAACATCGCAAACGTTTCCCTAACGCGCGCTGCCGGTGTCGCCCCGGTGGCGGCCGTGGAAGCCGCGGTCGCGGTCGAACGAAAAGCATCCGATTCCGGCCACCGTCGTGCGATGATGTCGTTTACCGGAACCGCCAACAGAATGCTGTCGCTGCGGCAGGTGTCGTAGACGTACAAACCGGCAAGAAAAATCGATACGACAACAAGGATCGTCCTGAAAATCGGCATTGTGTTTGCGCCTTCTTGATTGAGGCGAACAATGCCCGGCGACGGTGAACCGCGCGTTTAGCTGTCGGATCGATCGGCCAGTACGGTTCCCGCTTGGTGAACGCGATGCATAAACCGTTCGCTTACCAACGCCTTCAAGGTTGCGGCAACCAGCTTTCCTCACCAGCCTGCAAGGAGTCTCTGGCATCAAGGGATCAAGAAAAAGACTGAGGAGGCCACCATGTTCGTCGCCATTCGAGTCATGATCCTGATCGCCAGCGCCTATGCAGGCTCGGCCGTCGCAGAGATGCAGTTCGCGCCGCTGCCGAACCTTGCGGCTTCGTCCGCGCCGTAGGATTGGCGAGCCACGCGCTTTTCTTCGCGCCGTCTTGACGCAAGGTTGGCGTCATCGTCGCGGTGCGGTGGCAGCGAAGCCCTAGACCGCCTCGGGCGCCTTCTGCTGCCCGACGCAGTGCAGCGAAAGACATCTTGGAACTTCGCGGCTTTCCGCAGCTTGACGGAAGGTGGCCTTGTTGGGATGCGCGATGTTCCGACGTTTTGCCTTTGCACGTTTTGCCGCTGAACTCTTGTTTTTGTCGACCACGCCCGTGGTTGCAGCGGGTCTCGATGCCGCCTCGATCAATGACGCCGCAGCGCCGCCGGCAAGATTGCCGGACCGTCAACTGCTCAGCCCTTCCATTGCCAGGCTCGAGATCCTGCTTGATCGCGCGCACTTCTCCCCCGGGGAGATCGACGGCAAGCTCGGCGAGAACGCGCAGAAGGCGCTCGCGGCGTTCGCCGAGGCCAATGGATTATCCTTCGACAAGGCGGTGACGGCGGATCTCTGGACCAGGCTCGTCGCCGCCAGCGAAGGCGCTGCTGTCGTCACCTACACGATTGTCGATGCCGACGTGAAAGGTCCGTTCCTGAGCAAGGTCCCCGCGAAGATGGAGAGCATGAAGGACCTGCCGGCACTGAACTACACCAGCCCGCGCGAAGCGCTCGCCGAGAAATTCCACATGAGCGAGGCTTTGCTGCAGGCACTCAATCCAGGCCAGAAGTTCGATAAGCCCGGTGACAGCATTGCGGTTGCGAACGTGCTCGACACCGAAAAGCCGGCACCGGTCGCGCGTATCGAGGTCGACAAGACGCGGCAGACGCTGCGGACCTTCGATGCCGCGGGGAAGCTCATCGCCTTCTATCCCGCAACGGTCGGCAGTACGGAGAAGCCGACGCCGACCGGCACGTTGAAGGTGACGGCGATCAACAAGAACCCGACCTATCACTACAATCCCAAGTACAAGTTCAAGGGCGTCAAATCGAAGAGGCCATTCACGATCAGGCCCGGCCCGAACAACCCGGTCGGCGTGGTGTGGATCAACCTCTCGGGAGAAGGCTACGGCATTCACGGCACCGGCAATCCCGGCAAGATCTCCAAGGCCGAATCCCACGGCTGCGTCCGGCTCACGAACTGGGACGCGCTCAGGGTCGCGGCCGGTGTCGCCAAGGGTACGCCGGTTGCGTTCGTGGAGAGCTCGCGATAGCGAGCGCAGGACCTGACGCCGGAATTGCCGGTTGCCAACCTCATTGCCGCGTCGCGGAATGATGTCGACCTTGCGATGCGCGCTCCTGCCTCGAAGCCATGCGGAAGACGCAGCCGGCCGCGCGCACACCGATCGTCGCGCAAGGTTGCCATGCGCCGCTCCTCGGCTGATGATGCGCAAAACGGATCAAAGCCGATCGAGAGGGAGCGAATGCGTGGGCGTCGTGTGCTGATGGAATCGTTCGTGTCGCATGGCGTGCGCCATATCTTCGGCAACCCCGGCACGACGGAAACGCCGCTGCTCGACAGTTTGCCGGCCTTCCCGCAACTCGAATACATCATGGCGCTGCATGAAGGTGTCGCGGTCAGCGCCGCCAGTTTCTACGCGCAGGCGTCGGGACGCGTCACCGTTGCCAACCTGCACGTCGCTCCGGGCCTCGGCAACGGCATCGGTTCGCTCTACGGCGTGCTGAAGGCAAACTCGCCCGTGGTCGTGACGGCCGGCCAGCAGGATACCCGCATGCGGCTCAACAATCCGTTGCTCGGCCATGATCTCGTTGCGATGGCGGCACCCGTGACGAAGTGGAGCGTGCAGATCGAGCGCGCCGACGAGATCGCCCCGATCATGCGACGCGCGTTCAAGGTGGCGACCGATGCGCCGCAAGGCCCCGTGTTTGTGTCGCTGCCGATCGACGTCCTCGAGCAGGAAACCGCGGTCGATGCGTCGACGCCGGATCATCTGTGGCGATCGACGCGGCCCGATCCGGCAGGCATCGAGGCGCTGGTCGCGCTGCTCCTGAAGTCGAAAAATCCGGCCATCATCGCCGGCGACGACGTGGCGCGGTCGGGCGGCGAGCAGGCGCTGGTGGCGCTCACGGAAGCGCTCGGCGCCACGGTATGGTTCGAGGGATTGCGCCATCACTCCTCGTTCCCGACCAGCCATCCGAGCTATCGTCAGTCGCTCCCGGGCGACGCCCGGCAGGTGCGGAAGGCGCTCGGCGAAACCGATCTCGTGCTGCTGGTCGGCGGTCCGTTCTTCGAGGACATCTGGTTTGCGCCCGGCGGCCACATTCCCGACGGCGCGTCCTTGCTGCAGATCGAGGCCTCGGCCGAGCGTCTCGCGCTCAACAACCGGCTCGATGCCGGCGTCGTCGGCGACATCGCGGTCAGCCTCGTCGCACTGACGGACGCGTTGCGTGCAAAGGCGGGTGCGGACTTCAGTCAAGCCGCGCAACATCGGAATGCTGCGCTGGCCGAACTACAGGCGAAGGAGAAGGAAGCCTATCGCGCCCGTGTCGAGAAAAGCTGGAACCGGGAGCCGAGCTCGATGCCGCGCGTCACCGCGGAGCTTCGTCGCGGTCTGCCCGATGATGTCGTGATCGTCGATGAAAGCATCACGGCGAGCCTCGATCTCGCGCGCGCTTTCGATTATCGCGGCTTCGGCGATTATTTCGGCGGCCGTGGCGGCGGCATCGGGCAGGGCCTTGCCGGTGCGATCGGCGTCAAGATCGCAATGCCGGACCGTCCGGTTGTCGCCGTCTCGGGCGACGGCTCGGCGATGTACGCGATCCAGGCGCTGTGGACTGCCGCGCACCACAGGCTTGCCATCGTGTTCGTGGTGCTCGCCAACCGCGAGTACCGCATCCTCAAACACAATGTGGATGTCTGGCGTCAGAATTTCGAAGCCGGCACCCAGCATCCCTATCAGAATATGGATATCACCGGCCCCGTGCTCGACTTCGTACATCTCGCAGCCGGCATGGGTGTCGAGGCGGTGAGAGTCGAGAAGGCCGACGACATCGCCGGTGCAGTTGCAAAGGCCGTGGCAGCTCAGCGGCCATACCTCGTCGAGATCGCAATCGAAGGCAAGCGCTGACCGCGCCGAAGGAGTTTCCCATGGCAGGCATTCTGGACGGCAAGGCTGCGTTGGTGACCGGCGGCGGCTCCGGCATTGGCCGGGCAACCGCGATTGCCATGGCGCGCGAAGGGGCGCGCGTTGCGGTGTCCGACCTCTCGAAGGATGGCATCGAGGAGACGGTCGCGCTGATCAACGCCGCGGGCGGCCAGTCGATCGCGATCCAGGGCGATGTCACCGACGAGGCTGACGTGGCGAACATGGTGGCCCGCACGGTTTCGGCGTTTGGGCGCATCGATTGCGCGTTCAACAATGCCGGCGTGGCCGGGCGCTCCGTCGGCCCGCCCGGCCAACGCATTCACGAGCTCACGCAGCCGTCGGTGGCGAAGATGTTCTCGGTCAATCTGATGGGCGTGTTCCTGTGCCTGAAATACGAGGTCGCACAGATGCTCAAGCAGGGCGGCGGCGGCGCGATCGTCAACACCGCCTCGATCGCCGGGCTGGTCGGCCTCGCCACGTCGGGCCACTACGTCGCGACCAAGCACGGTGTCGTCGGGCTGACCAAGTCCGCTGCGATCGAATATGCGCAGGACGGCATCCGCGTGAATTGCGTCAATCCCGGATACATCAAGACGCCGATGACCAAGGAAACGATGGACGAACGCTACGACGAGATCATCGCCAAGGTGCCGGTAGGTCGCCTGGGCGTGCCGGAGGAAATCGCCGAAGCGGTGGTCTGGATGTGCTCGGACAAGGCATCCTTCATGACGGGCGCGTCGCATGTGGTGGACGGCGGCTACAGCGCCGCCTGATCGTCTGCCGAACTCTGAGGCGAGGGTCGACAGCACCGTCGGGATGTGTCGCGAGATTGTGGAAGTGTGACTGGTACGAGGAGACCCTTTCGCAACACCCGCCGCAGCGTATGGGTCCCTACTTTCGCAAGGACGACACGCGGGAAGAGCCGTGGACTCACACACTGAATCACCCGCCTTCGCGAAAGCGGGTGATGACACGGAGAGCTTGGCTATTTGACAGAGTCGAATCAGAAACGGCCGCGCATCGCGGCCGCCGACCCTATTGGTCCACCTTCGGCGTCTTGGCTGCAAGGTCGAGGCCGAACTGGAGAGCGCGCTCCTGGCGCTCTTCGGTCAAGAACCTCAGCTCCCGTTCCAGCGACCGCGCAACCTCGTCCTGGGTTTGCTGGGAATGGCGGCGGGAGCCGCCTTGCGGTTTGGCCGGTTGGGCAGTCACGGGAGAACCCTTGTCATCGCAGTGTCACAGGCGCAGGCATGCCACGGCTGAAGTCGCCGCGACAATCAAAAAGAATTCAGCGGGCGTCGTTTGGAATGTTTGTTGTGCATCTGACTCTAATTTGAGCAGGAAATTCTCCGCGGCATCGCAGCCCCGGCTCAAGCGTCGACTCACTCCTTGGCTCTGATGGAGCCGAGCATGGTCGGGCTTGCGGTCTCATCAATTCGGATGAGAGAGCCCGGTTCCCACGAAATCATTTCCGGAATCGCATGAAGACGTCCTGAAACCGACAAGGTCTAACCTTAGTAGCGTTGTGAAGAGCGGGTGCCTGGTGAGACGCTGACGACTGCGGTCGTGAGATTCACGACAGAGGTTGTGAGGCCGGTCGGTCCTGCCGAGACGTTGGGGTGATCCCGGAAATGAAGAAGCCGAATGCTGTGCCATATGTCTGGGCGGCCGCGTTGATCGCGGTCGTGATCTGGGGCGTGAGCGGCACCCCGCAGATGGCACATACCTCCGCCAATACGCATCTCGCCCGGGCGCGTTAGCGCGGTTTCGGAACCGGGTTCGCGTCAGGCGACGACGCCCGAAACGGAAGTCTAGAGCTTCGGCCGCAGCGAGCGCTGCATATCCATCGTGTAGGTGTAGCGCCCTTCCGGGTGCGTGGTGATGGTGACCTCGAACAGTTCCTCGCGCACGCCGTAGTAGCGGCGGACCACGGTGAGCGCCGGCGAGCCGGACTTGACGCCGAGCGCCTTTGCGATCGGCGCCGGCATCCCCCGCACGAAGATTTCCATCTGGGCACGCTCGGTGACCTGGCCGTACATCTTGGCGATCTGCTCGTGCACCGGGGTGCGGCCGTGGTCGCTGCGGGTCACGACATCGGCGAATCGGCGCAGCACGTAGATCTCGGTCCAGCCGAGCGGGGCGGCGAACTGGTCGGAGCGGCGCACCGCCTCGATCAGGAACCAGCTCTTGCCGGGCTCGCATTTCAAAAGTCCGGCCAGCTTGCGGTCGGCGACGATGTCGCTGCTGTTCACGACGTCGCGATAGGTCTCGTTGGAATAGCGCAGCCATTCGCCGAGCGACTTGACGCTGTGGGTGAACAGCACCGGCGGTTCGGAGGCGATCACCACCGAACCAAGGCCGGCGCGGCGCACGATCAGGCCCTGGTCGATCAGGATGCGCAGCGCCTCGCGCACGGTCTGGCGGCTCGCCTGATAGCTCGCCATCAACTCGGTCTCGGTCGGCAGCAGATTGCCGACCGCGTAGGTGCCGAGACGGATGTCCTTCTGCAGCCCGGTGGCGATGTCGCGGTAGCGGGACGATCTCGCCCTGTCCGGTTGTTCAGACATGGCAAATCACTGGTATGCCATATGGCAGGCGACCGGATGTCCCGACTGCATCGACTGCAGCGCGGCCTCGAACGCGGCGAGCGTCGCCAGCACGTCGGCTTCCGGCACCGGGAACGGCTGCTTGCGTTCGACCGCATCGGCAAAGGCCGCGAGTTCCGCGGTGAGCGTGTTCACCGCCGGATAGCGCGTTGTCGCAGGCGCCTCGCCGGATGTCCGTAGCACCATCGTCACCTCGTCGAGCACCTCTGCGGATCCTTTTGTCCCGAACACATGCACGCGCCAATAGAACGGTGTTGCGCGGATCGTCGCAAGGGTTGCACTCACGCCATTCACAAATTCAATCGCTAAAGTTGCAGTGTCGAGCGGCGGCGGTCCCGCCGCGCGTTCACTCAACCGGGCATAGACCTGCCGCGCCGGCCCAAGCAGGCTGACGAAGCCGTCGAGCACATGCAGACCCGCGCCGGTCAGCCCGCCGCCGGGCGACTCCTCGGGCGACAGCCGCCAGCCCTGCGTGACGGCTTGCGAGTTCTCGTTGCTGTTGTGGCCCTCGACATGCAGGATCTTTCCGAGCTCGCCACTGGCCGTGATCACGCGCAGTGCCTGCATCGACGGCCAGAACCTTCGGTTATGCCCGACCGCGAGCGTCACGCCGGCCTTGCGGCAGGCCGCGAACATCTCGGCCGCATCGCCGCGCCGAAGCGCCAGCGGCTTCTCGCAAAACACCTGCTTACCGGCGCCGGCTGCCGCGATCACCTGGCGCTTGTGCAGCGAATGCGGTGTCGCCAGCAGCACGGCATCGATGCCGGGATCGGCGAGGACATCGTCCAGGCTCGCCGCGAGGGAAAGGTCATGCGCTGCGCAAAAGCCCGCGGCGCCGCTGACGTCGGGTTCTACCGCGCTTGTGATCCTCAGCCGTGGCTCGCCCGGCGCAGCCTCGACCAGCGCGCGGCCCCAGCGGCCGAGGCCCGCGATCGCACAATTGATCATGAATGGTCCTTACCTCGGCTGTGTCCGGCCCGGATCGCCTCGATCACGGCGGCGCTGTCGCTGTCCGGGCCTTGGAGCGCGATCGCCGCGCGCAGCAACTCGGCCTGCACTGACGTCAGCGGCAAGGGCAGACCGTGCCGGCCGGCCTCGCGCAGGATCAGCTCGGCGTCCTTCAAGGTCTGCGCGATATGCGATTGCGGCGAGAAATCCCGCGCCAGCATCTTCGGTCCCTTGCTGTCCATCACCTTGGAATATGCCGCCGATTGCCGCGCGGTCGCAAGGAAGGCCGCGGCGTCGAGGCCGAGCGCCTCGGCAAGTGCGATGCCCTCGGCCAAAGCGGCGCGGTTGTTCTGCAGGATCAGGTTGATGGCAAGCTTGGTGCGGCTCGCATTGCCGATCGCGCCGACATGGATCCGCTGCGGGCAGAGGATGTCGAGCGTCGCGGAGGCGGCTGCGATGACGTCGCCTTCGCCCGCGACCAGCGCGGTGGCGGTGCCGGCGCGGACATCGGCGCTAGTGCCCGAGATCGGCGCTTCGATGAAGGCAAGGCGTGAGCGCGCCGCGAGTTCGGCGATGACAGTGATCTCGCCGGGCGCGCAAGTGGTGGTGCAGATGACGAGCGGCGGCAGCGTCGCGTTGGCGAGGTCCGGCAGCAGGCCCTTGACCTCTGCGGCGTCGTATACCGCGATGACGATGACCCGGCACCGCGCCGCGACGTCAGTGGCGAAGGCCGCGAACTCGGCGCCGCTGGCCCTCAAGCCGTCCGTCTTCGCGGCATCGACGTCGAAGCCGATGACGCCGACGCCGGCGTCGATCAGCCGTGCGGAAAGGGCTGATCCCATCAGCCCCAGGCCGATCATGCCGACAGGTGTCTCGCGAGCCATGATGCGCCGCCGCTTCGTGCTATTGCGGCTGGATGCCGGCCGCTTTCACCTCCGCCGACCAGCGCACCACCTCGCTCTTGACGAAGGCGCCGAACTCGGTCGGCGCCAGCGGCGCCACCATCACGCCGACATCGGCGAGCTTCTTCTTCGTCTCGGGCAGCGCGAGGTACTTCGCGCACTCGGCGTAGATCTTGTTGACCACCGGCTCCGGCGTGCCGGCCGGCGCGAACAGGCCGTACCAGATGGTGGCCTCGAAGCCGGGCATCGCCTCGGCGAGCGCGGGCAGGCCGGGCGTGAGCTCGTTGCGGGTCGCCGACGTCACGCCGATCCCGCGCAAGGTGCCGCCCTGCATCTGCGGGATCGCGACCGAGAAATCGCCGAAGGTCAGGTCGATCACCCCCGCCATCACGTCGGTCATCGCCTGCGGCACGCCGCGATAGGAGGCCGCGATCAGCGACAGGCCGCCGCGTGATTGCAGCTGCGCGATCGAGATCTGCGATGCGCCGGAGCCGTAGCCCGCGGTCAGATTGGGGTTGGCCTTGGCGTAGCTGAGGAACTGCGGCAGGTCCTTGGCCGCAAGCTTCGGATTGACCAGCAGCACCATTGCCGTCGTGGTGGTGCGGATCACCGGCGCAAAGTCCTTCACCGGATCGTAGGGCAGGCTCTTCAGCGTCGCGACATTGCTGGCATGGGTGGTGTTGGTGCCCATCAACAGCGTGTAGCCGTCGGGCGCGCTGCGGGCGACTTCCTGGGCGCCGATGCTGCCGAGCGCGCCGGCGCGATTTTCGATCAGCACGGTCTGGCCGAACGCGTCCTGCAGATGCTGGCCGACCAGCCGGGCGACGTTGTCGGGCCCGGCGCCGGCCGGGAAGGGCACGATGATCTTGAGCGGCCGTTGCGGGAAATCGTCCGCGGCCACGGCCGGCAGGACCGGAAGCGCAGCGAGCAGGACGACGAGCAGCCCCAGCCGTAACTTCATCCCGGTCCCCTCCTTGTTCGTTTTGAGGAATTTATACGGACAAATGTGCTTGGGGTGCAAGATCATGGCTTGTAGAAATATTCAGGTGCGACATATTTATCCGTATAAATAGCCCATTCAGGGGAGCCAGACGACGATGGTGGACATCAGCGATCTCCATGCGCGCGGGCTGCGCCGGCGCCAGAAGATGTTCGGTGAGGGCGATGTCGCCAGGCGGATGGCGGCCGCGGGCGATTTCGGCACACCGCTGCAAAACATCATCAACGCCTACGTCTATGGCGACGTCTGGGAGCGCAACGGCCTGTCCGATCAGATCCGCAGCCTCGTGATGCTCGGCATCACCGCGGCGAGCAGCAAGCCCGCCGAGTTCCGGGTTCATGCCAAGGGCGCGCTGGCCAATGGCTGCACGGCCGCGCAGGTGCAGGACGTGCTGCTGCTGGTCGCGATGTATTGCGGCATTCCGGCCGCGATCGAGACCAGCAAGATCGCAGCCGAGGTGTTCGGCGAGGCGCCGCCTGAGGGGTAGGGCAGAGGCCGGTGGCGTGATAGGCAAATTGCCGACTGCGACCGGCAACAGGATCTGCCCATGCCTGCCTTCCCGATGTCCGCCTTCCCGACCTCGACCACCGTGCTCGATTCCGTGCTGTTTCGCGATGCCTTCGGCACAAGCGAGATGCGCGAGGTGTTCTCCGACCTGCGGCTGATCGCGCGCTATGCCGAGGTCGAAGTCGCGCTGGCAAAGGCCGAAGCGCGCTGCGGTGTGATCCCGGCGGGGGCGGCGAAAGAGATTGCAAAACGCACCGATGTCGCCGCGTTCGATTTCGACCTGCTGCGGCAGGAGACCGACGTGGTCGGCTATCCGATCCTGCCGCTGGTGCATCAGATGGCAAAACAGTGTGGCGAGGCCGGCCGCTATGTCCATTGGGGCGCCACCACGCAGGACATCATGGATACCGCCGTGGTGCTGCAACTCCGTGACGGCCTCAAGATCATCGAAGACGACATCAGCGCGCTGCGCGGCATCCTCGCCGGTCTCTCGAAAAAATACCGCAACACGCCGATGGCCGGCCGCACCCATCTGCAGCAGGCTCTCCCGGTGACCTTCGGCTACAAGACCGCGATCTGGCTTGCCGCATTCGATCGCCACGCCGCGCGGCTCGCGGAGCTGAAGCCGCGCGTGCTGGTCGGCCAGTTCGCCGGTGCTGCCGGCACGCTGGCCTCATTTGGCGGCAAGGGCTTCGAGGTCCAGCAGGCGCTGTGCGAGGAACTCGGCCTCGGCGTGCCCGTCTCCACCTGGCACGTCGCGCGCGACGGTCTGGCGGAGGCGGTGAATTTCCTGGCGCTGGTCACGGGCACGCTCGGCAAGATCGCGCTCGACATCATGATCATGGCGTCGACCGAGTTCGCCGAGGTCTACGAGCCGTTCGTGAAGGGGCGCGGCGCGTCCTCGACCATGCCGCAGAAGCGCAACCCGATCTCGTCGGAGCTGATGCTCGCCGCCGCCAAGGCGGTGCGCCAGCATGCCGGCCTGATGCTCGATGCGATGGTGCAGGATTTCGAACGCGCCACCGGGCCGTGGCACGCCGAATGGATGGCGATCCCGGAAAGTTTTGTGCTCACAGCAGGCGCGCTGCATCAGGCAAAGTTCGCGCTCGGTGGCCTGATCGTCGACGAGAAGCGGATGGCTCACAATCTCGACATCAGCCGCGGGCTGATCGTCGCCGAGGCCGTGATGATGGGTCTCGCGCCGGCAATCGGACGGCAGGAGGCGCACGACGTGGTCTACGACGCCTGCCGTGTCGCCAACGACCAGGGCCTGACCTTGGCCGAGGCGCTGGCGGCGGATCAGCGCGTCGCGAGCCGGATCGACCGGGCGACGATCGACCGACTTACCTCGCCGAAAAACTACCTCGGCCTCGCGCCCGAGATGGTCGACCGGGTGCTGACGTCGGTGAAGCGGTAAAATTCGCGGCAATTGCTCGCCGTCGCGTGATCGGCGGCGGCGGGCGGGAACCTTGCGAATGCGGATCGAATTGGACTACGAATCCCTGAAAATCCCTCAAACGATACGGCCGGACGCTTCATGACTGCACATCAACGCAACCTTTCCGCCTCGATCGACCCCGTGAAGCTCGATCGGCTCGCCGAAGTCGCAATCAAGGTCGGCCTGCAGCTGCAGCCGGGGCAGGATATCTTGCTGACGGCGCCGGCCGCGGCGATGCCGCTGGTGCGGCGCGTCGTCGAGCATGCCTACAGAGCCGGCGCGGGTCTCGTGACCCCGTTCTTCTCAGACGAAGAGCTCACGCTGGCGCGCTACCGCTACGGCAACGACGCGAGCTTCGATCGCGCCGCGGGCTGGCTCTACGAGGGCATGGCGAAGGCGTTCGGCGCCAACACCGCGCGGCTTGCGATCGTCGGCGACAATCCGATGCTGCTGTCGGGCGAAGACCCGACCAAGGTGGCGCGCGCCAGCAAGGCCAATTCGATCGCCTACCAGCCGGCGCTGGAAAAGATCGTCAATTTCGACACCAACTGGAACATCATCGCCTATCCGAGCACGTCCTGGGCCAGGCAGGTCTTTCCCGACGATGCCGAGGACGTTGCGGTGGCAAAGCTCGCCGATGCGATCTTCTCCGCCTCCCGTGTCGATCAGGACGGCGCCGTCGCCAATTGGGAGCAGCACAATGCGAAGCTGCGCGAGCGCACCGAATGGCTCAACGGCCAGCGCTTCCACGCGCTGAAATATTCCGGTCCCGGCATGGACCTCACCATCGGGCTCGCCGACGGCCATGAATGGGAAGGCGGTGCCTCGACTGCGAAGAACGGCATCGTGTGCAATGCCAATATCCCGACCGAGGAGGTCTTCACCACGCCGCACTGCCGCCGCGTCAGCGGTCACGTCGTCAGTTCCAAGCCGCTGTCCTATCAGGGCACGCTGATCGACAATATTTCGGTGAGGTTCGAGGAAGGCCGCATCGTCGAGGCCAAGGCCTCGCGCGGCGAGGAAGTGCTGAAGAAGGTGCTCGACACCGACGAGGGCGCACGCCGCCTCGGCGAGGTCGCGCTGGTGCCGCATTCCTCACCGATCTCGAAGAGCGGGCTGCTGTTCTTCAACACGCTGTTCGACGAGAACGCCGCCTCGCACATCGCGCTCGGCCAGTGCTACTCGAAATGCTTCGTCAACGGCGACAGACTGACGCCGCAGCAGATCGCCGAGCAGGGCGGCAACAAGAGCCTCATCCACATCGACTGGATGATCGGCTCCGCTCACACCGACATCGACGGCATCCACGCCGACGGCCGCAGCGTGCCGGTGTTCCGCAAGGGCGAGTGGGCTTAGCGGCTCGCTTCACAATTGATTCCGTCATCCTGAGGTGCGCGCTCTTGCGCGCCTCGAAGGATGCACGGCCCGGATGTGACGGCACGGGAGAGAGGCGGGCGGTTCACCCTTCGAGGCTCGCTCCGCTCGCACCTCAGGGTGACGGGGACGTGTCCGGGATTAGTCCGACAGACCGCTATCGACGTAGTCTATCCCGCGCAGCGATCAGTTCGCCTCGCGTGGCGCTGAAGCGGCAGGTCTCGTGTTGCGGCTTGAAGCCGAGCCGGCGGTAGATCTTCAGCGCGGGAGCATTGCGGCTCGAGACGTTGAGCCAGCAGGGATGCTCGACCGATACGTCATGGGCGCTGAGCACGCGATACACCAGGAGCTGGCCGAGCCCGCGTCCCTGCCGCGCCGGGTCGACGGCGACCGACTCGATCCACATCGAGTTCCGCTCCGGCTCGGTCAGGCAGAAGCCTGACATCTGTCCATCTTCCGACGCGATCCAGACTTCGGTCTCGGTCAGGACCTGCGCCATCTCCTCTCGCGAGTACAGGCGGAAGGCGGCGTCCGAGGCATAGGCGGCATTGTGGATGCGTGCGACCTCGGCCGCGCAGGCGGTCACGTCTGAGACCTGCTCGATGGTGGCGCGGGCGGCCGCCAGCGTGCGCGCCGGTTGCAACGGCTCGACGCACTTCATCCCGATCTCGGACTCGAGATGAATGAAGCCGAAGGCCGCCACGAACGCCATTCCCGCCGGCCAGTCGCTGCTCACCAGCGTCTGCACGATGAGATCCGTCTCGGCGTCGATCGCAAGCACGTCGTCGAACAGCGCAAGACCAATCCGGTGGCGCCGCATCTCGGGCGCCACGACGACCTTGAGGAACCGGGAATGATGCGCGCCCTGGTCGCGCAATGAGGACTCGGCGAGGCCGACGAGCTGGCCATCCTGCTGGGCGATACGAAAGTCGCGGCCGCCGCGGTTCTGCGGCAGCTTCAGGAACTGGTCCCATTGCGGCAGCGTAACAGGGCCTAGCCGCGGTTCCACCGCAGCTGCCTTTGCGTAAAGCGCGACCACCGCTTCTGCATCAGCTTCTCGAAGCGGCCGGATGGTGATGCCGTCATCCATGAGTCGGAAGCTTACCCGATATCGAGCCGATAGACATCCTTTGCCGTCTTCAAGAACAACGCCGTCTTCTCGGCTTCGCTATATTGTGATGCAAGCCGTTTAAAGGTGTTGAAGATCACCTGATAGCTGCACTGTCCCTTGTCAGGTGGGAAGTTGCTTTCGAACATGCAACGGTTCGGCCCGAACGCCTCGATGCAGGTCTCCACATAGGGCCGCCAGGCGGCGGCGAGTTCCTCCGACGAGGGCGGCCTCGGGCGCAGGTGGAAGTCATAGCCGAGCAGGCACATCGCCAGCCCGCCGAGCTTGACCACGACGTTCGGGCATTTGGCGATCTCCCGGATCGACGCCTTCCAGACCGGAAAGGTCTCCTCGCGCTTGCCGGCGAAGCGGCCGGTGCCGACCGGGCCGCCGCAATGGTCGAGCACGATTTTGGTGTCGGGAAAGGCGCGGGCGAGATCGGTCAGCTCGCCGATCTGCGGATGGAACAACCAGGCATCGAAGCTGAGCCCGAGCGGCGCCAGGCAGGCGAACCCTTGACGAAAGGTGGAATCCAGCAGGATGCCTTTCGGCCGGTTCGCATACATGTGGGCGACGTTGGGGTCCTCATCCCAGGCCGAGGAGTGGCGGATGCCGCGGAACCGGCCGTTGCCGGCCGCAATCTCCGCCTCCAGCACCGCCTTGGCCTGGTCGCCGATCAGAAGGTTAACGTGGCTGACGATGCCGGCGCAGATCGCCGCCTTGCCATAGCCGCCGCTCGCCGCCATCGCGGCGACGCCGTTGGCGAATTCGACCTCGCCGACCGGGCGGAACGCCTCCGGCCCGTCGGCGCGGTACATCGACCGGCAGTCGACATAGACCGTCGCCACGATGTTGTGGCCCGATGCGATGTCGTCACGCATCTCCTCGATCAGATAGCGCAGGCCGCCGCGGTCCCAGAGATGGTGGTGCGGGTCGACGATCGGCCTGTCAGGATCGATGATCGCCTCGGTGTATTGGGCGAGCCAGTCTTCGCGGGGATTGGCATAGAGCCCGCTGGCTGAGGCGGGCAGAGTGCTGGCCATGGATGATGCTCCCTGTTCTTGCTCTTGTCGGCCGCCGATCCAGTGTCGGCTGCGCGAAGGATAACGAGCCGCGCGCGAACTGGTCAAATGCGCAACCGCGGCGCCTTTCGCCGCGTCATCAGCCATGCCACGCCGGCGCCGGCGAACTGAACGAGGCTTCCGGCGAGCATCGCAAGCAGCAAGCCGCGGCTGCCACCACCGGCTGCCGCATACAATGCGCCGAGCACCGCGACCCCTATCGTTGCACCGCTGATCCGCGCCACGTTGATCAGCGCCGCAGCCGTTCCGGCCCGCGCAGCCGCGACGTCGCCGATGGCCATCGCCGAGAGCGGTCCTGCCGCGAGGCCGAGCCCGAGGCCAGTGATGGCCAGTCCGAGCTCGGCCAGCGCGATGTTTGGTTGCAGGCCACCAAGACCAATCATCAGCAGACCGGCGCTCATCAGCGTCACGCCGCCCGATGTTGTCACGCGCAGTCCAAACTTGTCCGAGAGCGTGCCGGAGGGCGCCGAGACCAACACGAACACCAGCGACATCGGCAGCAACGCGGCGGCGCTCGCCGCGGCATCGAACCGCCCGCTCGACTGCCACGCCAGCGGCAACACGAAGACCATGCCATAGCCGCCGAAGGTCATGCCCGTGGTGGCGATCATCGCGGCGCGGAACTGCCGGGCGCCGAGTATTTCCGGCGACAACAGCGCCTCGGAACCCTTCCTCCTCTCGATCGCGATCAGCAGCGTTGTCGAAAGCAGGGCGACGACCAGCATGGCGGTCATCGCGCCCGGCGTCGATTGCGCGCCGATGGCGGCACAGGTCAGGCTTCCAAGCGCCAGCGCGCCGCAGAACTGGGCCGGAACGTCGAACGCGCGCCGCTGCGGGTTGGCTGATTCCGGGACCGTCGATCCGGCCATCAGAGCGACGAGCAGGCCGAACGGCACGATCACCAGGAAGATGCTGCGCCAGCCGAGCCATGGGATCAGCAGCCCGCCAAGGCTCGGTCCGAGCGCCATGGCGACGCCGTTGCAGGCGGCCCAGATGCCGAGTGCGCGGGCGCGCTCGTCCGGCCGGTCCCAGACCACACGGATGATCGCAAGTGAAGCCGGGATCATCAGCGCGCCTCCGGCGCCGGTGAGCGCACGTCCGCCGATCAGCACCTGTGCTGACGACGCGGCCGCGCACAGCAGCGATGCGAAGCTGAAGATCAGGGCGCCGCAGATCAGAATCCGGCGCCGGCCGTATCTGTCCGCAAGCATCCCGCCGGGCAGCAGCGAGACGGCGTAGAGCAGATTGTAGCTGTCCACGATCCATTGCAACTGGTCGACGCCGGCACCGAAATGATCGCCGATCGCGCGCGCGCCGAGATTGACGATGAAGGTGTCGATGTGCGCGATCGTGACCGCGAGGCACAGCGTCAGCAGCGTCAGCCGCTGCGATGCGCGCATGGCAAAGGGTTTACGCCGAAGCATATCGTCCATCGCGTATCCTGTTCTCTCGGGTTGAGCGGGGCGCTCAGGCCTTGTTCAGGCCTTGTTCAGGCCTTGGGCATTGAGCGCTTGTCGCGGGCACGCTGCTGGGGTGAGACTGCGGGGCGCACACCGCCCACCATCCATTCGTCGTAGAATTCGACCTTGGCATCGACCAGCGTCAGCGCCTCGGTCCACTTGGCGATCATCGCATGGACGCGGAGTTGATGGGCGGCAAGCAGGGCGCGGCGCTTGGGCAGGCTCGCGCTGCCCTGCTTCACCAGCGCGGTGTATTCGCGGAGTTGCCGGATCGACATGCCGGTCAGGCGCAACCGTTCCATCAGGTCGAGCCAGCCGACATGGTAATCGCTGTAGACGCGGCGGCGGCCGCGGTCTCTGACGACGCCCGGCATCAGGCCCTGCGTCTCGTACCAGCGGATCGTGTGCACGCTGCGGCCGGAGCGGCGCGCGATTTCACCGATATGGAGCGCGCTGAGCGCCTGGGTTGCTCGGGCATCCATCATGGTAAGACCGCCTTCATGGTGCCGGCGGGATCATGCGGTGTGCGGCTGATCCGCCGGACACTTCCGAGTGAACAAGCTAGAGCATACTCTAGGTCAAGCGCGAAAATCGCCGGTTGACGAAATCGTGTCAGGGGCGGGCTGCCTCACACCCCGTCGAGGATGATCACCGTCGGCGTCGCCGGCAGCGTGTCGCGCGAAATCCGCAAAGTTCGCTCGCCGCCGCGGCGGTCGATCTCGAACTGCTGGCCGATCAGGCGCATGAATTCGTCGAGCGGGGTTGCGAAGCGGTGCATCGGTAGCACCACCGAGGCGCGCAAGCGCTTGGTGATCTCGGAGATGCCGTCGAGCGACATCGTGTAAGTGCCGTCGATCGGCACCATCACGATGTCGAGCCGGCCGATCGCGGCGAACTGGCTGTCGTCGAGCTTGACGTGGAGGTGGCCGAGATGACCGATGCAGAGGCCGGCGACCTCGAAGATGAAGATCGAATTGCCGTCCTTGATCATCTCGCCGCCGGAACCTTCGCCCCAGTAGCGGCGGATATCCGTGGTGACATTGCGGATATAGACGTCGCCGATCCGCTCCGAATAATGCGCGGCCTGGCCATTCTCGCCCCAGCCGTGCAGCACGTGGGCAATCTTCGGGTCGGGAAACAGCGTGTAATGCGTCTCGTGCGCCCGGTTCATCGTGACGACATCGGGCAGCCGCCCGGTCCGATAGACGCCGCTGTAGTCGGTCGCGATCCGGATGCCGCCGGGCGTGTCGATGTAATAGGTCGAGTGGCCGGCATAGGTGATCGCGACCTCGTCCGCTTTGGCGGCGACGCGACGGTAACTCACCGGGGTGGCGCGCCGCGGCGCATTGGCCATCGCCAGGCATTCGCTGCGCTGGGCGTCCTGCGCGACCGCGTGACTGGTCAGTGTTCCCAGCAGGACGAGCGCGGCGAGCAATCTCAGCATGAGCTGTTCCGTCTGCGGCGATATCCGCGCGGGCGAGACTATCGCGCAATTGCCGTGCCGTCATGATGAGGCCGATGCATCGCTCCACGGCGCTGGCTGCAATACGATCCGGGCGATTATTCAGCTGGCAAGCGCTATCATGCCGCGCAGATCACTGCGATCAGGGAGTTCTGCGTGACCGACAATACCTCCGCGCCGCGCGCACCATCGACCAATCGGCTCGAGCCGTTGCGCCATGTCGACGCAGGCGTGCTCGACATCGCCTATTACGAGGCAGGCCCGGCCGACGGTCAGGCCGTGCTGCTGATGCACGGCTTCCCCTACGACATCCATTCCTATGTGGACGTCGCACCCAAGCTGGCGGCGCAGGGCTGCCGGGTCATCGTGCCTTATCTGCGCGGCTACGGGCCAACGGCCTTCCGCGACAAGGCGACGCCGCGTTCGGGCGAGCAGGCGGCGATCGCGGCCGACATGATGGCGCTGATGGATGCGCTCGGCATCAAGCGCGCGGTGTTCGCCGGCTATGATTGGGGCGGCCGTGCCGCGTCGATCGGCGCGGCGCTGTGGCCGGAACGGTGCATCGGACTGGTCTGCACCAACGGCTACATGATCCAGGACATCGCGCATGCCATGGTGCCGGCACGGCCCGAGCGCGAGGTGCCGCTCTGGTATCAGTATTATTTCCAGCTCGAGCGGGGGCGCGCCGGGCTTGCCGCCAACCGGCGCGGCATCGCGCGGATCCTGTGGAAACAATGGTCACCGGGCTGGGCATTCGACGATGCCTGCTTCGAGCGCACCGCCGCCGCGTTCGACAATCCCGATTATGTCGATGTGGTGATCCACAGTTATCGCCATCGCTACGGCGTTGTCGAAGGGGACCCGCAATACGCGGACATACAGCGTCGGCTCGACGCGTTGCCGATGATTGCGGTCCCCACCATCACGCTCGACGGCGCCGATGACGGGGTGACGGCTGCCACCGACGGCAGTGCCAGCGCAGCCAGGTACACCGCGCGCCGCGCCTATCGCGTGATCCCGCGCGCCGGCCACAACCTGCCGCAGGAGCAGCCGGAGGCCTTTGCCGCGGCGGTGATGGAGGTGATGAAGGCGTAACCTGTCAGGCTTAGCCGGTCAGATTTGGCGCGGGCTGATCTTCCAGGCGATGGCGAGCGTCAGCAGCGTCATAATCCCGCTGACCAGCGCGGCCACCGGGATCGTCAGGGCCAGTGCCGCAGTTGCGGCCCAGCCGATCGAGGAGAAGGCTTCCGCGAAGGTCGCGATGCGGGAGGAGGTCTGGCGTCGGCGGAACTGACTGCGCTTGGCCTGCGCACGGAACCAGAGCTGGACCGCGGCCGCAGATGCGGTCGCGATAATGATCGCGATCGCGGTGACCGCGGCCTGCTGCGGCGAGGCGAATGTGAGTGCCACTACCAGCGGCGCGAAGACGGTGGCGATGGCAATCAGGACGACCTCGATCTTGGCGCGGGTCACGCGTGACGGCGGCAGCGGTGCGGTCGCGACCAGATCGGGCGCGTCCTCGCCCGAGATGGTCAGCCACGCGAGCCCGCCGGCGAGCTGGCCTGCGGCCATCACGATGACAGGCGTAATCAGCACGATCGCGGTCGACGTGCCGGAGAAGCTTCGCCACAGCATCAGCGCCGGCGGCAGCAGATAGAGCATCTGCATCAGGCTCTGCGACAACAGCCAGGGATCGCGGCGCAGCAGCAGGAATTCCTTGCGGCGCAGCGCCTGCTGGCGCGAGCCGGACCGGAATGCGCGGGCCCGTCCCTGCGTGACCGCCGCCGGATTGGCGGCAACGCTTGCAACCGTGTCGGCAAATCGCGGCGCGAACACCGCCATCACGACGCCGAGCAGCACGAGCGCGGCGGCAAGCAGCAGCAACATGATCTCGATATCGCCGAGCGATGCGCGCGCCGGCCACCAGATCAGGCTGTCGGGCGCGGGAGCAATTCGTGCCGCGGTGTCGGAGGTCAGAAAGGCAAAGCGTGACAGCGTGCCGTAGGACAGCACGGCGACGACCTGCAGAGCGATGACGAAGCCGGCGCCGATGACGGCGGAGACGATCTGCGCCACCAGCCGCGTCCGGCTCGGCCCGATCACGCGAAACAGGAACGCAGTGACGGCGATCGCCGCGGCAGCCGCCGACAGCCCGATCGCAAGTACGACGCCGAAACCGGCGAGCCAGCGCGGGCCGCCGAGATACACCAGCACGTCGATGAACGGCGTCGAAAGCAAGAGCGCCATGCTGCTCACCGTCAGCGCGATCGCGGCGATCCGGATCGAGAAGATGTTGGTGAGCTTGGCCGGCGACGACATGATCAGATCGAGGTCGGCGCGGGCATAGAACACGCGCGTCACCGACTCGATCGCCTGCGAGAGCATCAGCGCCCAGGACAGGAAGATCGTGGCGGTCAGCACGATCAGCGAGGACGGATCGAGCGGAAACCTGAGGTCGACATAGCGGGCGACCACGGCATAGGCCGGCAGATGCAGGATCGCCGCGAAGACCAGCAGGCCGATGACGGCGCGATTGCGCCGTCGCCGGCCGCCGGTCATCATCGCCAGCCATTCGCGCCAGGCCAGGCGGAATTCGTGGCGCGCGAACCAGGTAAGATGGGCGGTCGAGCTCACGCGGCCGCCGCCTCGGTATCGACCAGCGCGATGAACATGTCCTCGAGGGTGGTGTCGTTGCGGCCGTTCTGCTCGCGCAGCTCGTTGAGCGTGCCTTCGGCGATCAGCCTGCCGGACGCGATCACGCCGATCCGGTCGGCCATGCGCTCGGCGACTTCGAGAATATGGGTGGTCATGATCACGGTGCAGCCGGTGCGGACGCGCTCCTGCAACAGCCCCTTGACGTGACGCGCCGACAGCGCGTCGAGGCCGGTCAGCGGTTCGTCGAGAATGATCAGGCGCGGATCGTGCACCAGCGCGCCGGCGAGCGCCACCTTCTGGCGCATGCCCTTGGAGAAGCCTTCGCAGCGCTCGTTGAGATGCGGCTCGAGCCCGAGCGAGATCAGGAGATTGCGCGCCGACTTCTCCGATGTGCGGGGATCGATGCCCCACAGGCCGGCGACGAATTCGAGATATTCCAGCGGCGTCAGCTTGTCGTAGATCATCGGCTCGTCGGACACCCAGGCCATGATCTGCTTGGCGGCGACCGGGTCGGCCAGCGCATCGACGCCGAGGATCGACACCGAGCCGGCATCGGGCCGCAACAGCCCGGCCACCATGCGCAGCGTCGTGGTCTTGCCGGCGCCGTTCGGACCGAGCAGCGCATAGAACTCGCCGACGTGGATGGTGAGATCGAGCGCGTCGACCGCCGGGCGGTCAAAACGCTTGGTTAACCCTCGCAGGGCCAGTGCGGACAGTTGCGATGTCATGATGTGGTGGCGATCCGGGAGTTCGCTCGTCGGTTGCGTGACCTTGGACAAAAACCGTTTCGGTGCAGTGAATCGCACGGGGCAAATCGAACGCGATATCCGTATTAGTCCGTGCTGCGGCATATCTCCGTAAATGTGATGATACAGCCGGATCAGCGGTTTGTTGACAGGGATCGGGCGTTTTGGCTCAATCCGGGCGGACATAGGCGGCTTTCAGCGCTTCCGACACAAGGGCGTGAAGGCGGGATGCAACGAGCGATCGACAAGAATCGCCGGGCATCGGGGAGGGAACGATGCTGGACTTCGTTCAGCAGCTCGTCAGCGGCATCGCGCTCGGCTGCGTTTACGGCCTGATCGCGCTCGGCTTCGTGCTGGTCTACAAGGCAACCGAGGTCGTCAATTTCGCGCAGGGCGATTTGATGATGCTGGGCGGCTTTTTCGCCTTCACATTCATTGGCCTGCTCGGGCTGAATTACTGGGTCGGCTTCGCCGGCGCGGTGATCTGCATGGCGCTGTTCGGCATGCTGGCCGAGCGGCTCGTGGTGCGGCCGATCCTCGGCTATCCGCAGTTCTCCATCATCATGGCGACGATCGGGCTCGGCTATTTCCTGCGCTCGGTGGCCGGCATGATCTGGGGCACCGACGACTTCAAGATCGAGACGCCGTTCAGCCAGGGCGTGCTGCGGATCGGCAGCCTGGTGCTGGCCTATGACAAATTGTCGGTGATCGCGGCGACCATCATCCTGTGCGCGCTGCTCTATCTGTTCTTCAACCGCACCACGCTCGGCACCGCGATGCGCGCCAGCTCCGAGAACATGCTGGCTGCCTATTACATGGGCATCCCGGTCAAGCGCGTGGTCTCGATCGTCTGGGCGATCTCGGCGGCGGTCGCGACCTGCGCCGGCGTGCTGCTGGCCCCGATCACCTTCATCCATTCCAATGTCGGGCTGGTGCTGGGGCTGAAGGCGTTTCCGGCCGCCGTGCTCGGCGGCTTCGGCTCGATCCCCGGCGCGGTGGTCGGCGGCGTCCTGATCGGCGTGATCGAGAGCATGGCGGGCTTCTATCTGCCGCAGGGATGGAAGGACGTCGCGCCCTACATCGTGCTGCTCGCAGTGCTGCTGCTCAAGCCCGAGGGCCTGTTCGGCCTTCACGTACGTAAAAAGGTCTGAGGAACGACATATGCGGTTTCTCTTCAAGACCGACTATGAAGACGACATCAGGCTGTTCCCGCATTCCGGCTACGTCTATTCCTACGGCTTGCTGCTCGCGGTGCTGCTGATCGCGCCCTATGTGCTGTCGAGCTACCTGATGAGCCAGCTCGTCTTCGTCTGCATCTATGCAACCGTCGGCGTCGGGCTGATGATCCTGACCGGCTTCACCGGACAGGCCTCGCTCGGCCATGCCGCGTTTCTGGCGATCGGCGCCTACACCGCGGCTTATCTGCAGCAATTCAACGTGCCGTTTCCGGTCTACTTCCTCGCCGCGGGACTGCTGACCGGCGTGGTCGGCGCGCTGGTCGGATTTCCGGCGCTGCGGCTGCAGGGCATCTATCTGGTGATCGCGACGATCTCGTTTGCCTTCATTGTCGAGGAAATCATGGCGCGCTGGGAGAGCGTGACCAACGGCAATGAGGGCATGCGGGTCAAGGCCATGCAACTGCTCGGCACCACGGTGTCGCGCGACGGCCCGACCTTCTATTATCTCTGCCTCGCGGTGCTGGTGCTGACCATCGTCGGCACGCTCAACCTGCTGCGCTCGCCGACCGGGCGCGCCTTTGTCGCGATCCGCGACAGCGAGACCGCGGCGCGCAGCATGGGCATCAATGTCGCACTCTACAAGGTGAAGTCGTTCGCGATCTCGGCTGGTATCACCGGCTTTGCCGGCGTGCTGTTCGCCCACAAGCTCTCCTTCATCTCGCCGGAGATGTTCACGCTGCAGCTCTCGATCGAGTTCATCATCGTGATCCTGATCGGCGGCACGTTCAGTCTGCACGGCGCGGTGCTGGGCGCGATCTTCCTGGTGATGATCGATCCATTCCTGACCTACCTGAAGGACGACATGCCCGGCGTGATCGCAGGCGCCGCGGCAACGCTCGGCGCCGGCACCGAGCGCGCCGGCCACATCCAGGATGCGGTCGCGGCCTTTGCCTCGGCCAACGGGCTGAAGGGCGCGATCTACGGCGTCATCATCGTGGTGTTCGTGCTCTTTGAACCTCTGGGACTCTATGGCCGCTGGCTCAAGATCAAGCTCTTCTTCCAGCTGTTCCCGCTGTACAAGCGCGCGACCTTCAAGCGGCAGAAGATTTACGTGAAATCGGAGCGGAACAGATGAGCTATTTCCGCGCCGAGAACCTGTCGCTGCATTTCGGTGGCCTGAAGGCGGTCGATGCCGTCAGCTTCGCGGTCGAGAAGGGCGAGATCCTCTCGATCATCGGGCCGAACGGCGCCGGCAAGAGCTCGATCTTCAACCTGATCTCGCGGATCTATCCGCCGACCTCGGGCAAGATCTTCTTCGAGGACCAGGACATCACCCAGCAGCCGGCCTACGACATCGCGAAACTCGGCATCGCACGCACGTTCCAGAACATCGAGCTGTTCGAGAACGCCACCGTGCTGAGTAATCTCCTGGTCGGCCGCCATCGCCATTCCACCACCCGGCTCTGGCAGGAACTGCTGTTCCTGCCGAGCGTGCGCGCCGGCGAGAAGGCGCATCGCCGCCGGGTCGAGCAGGTGATCGAATTCCTCGATCTCGAGCCCTACCGCGACAAGCTGATCTCGGGCTTGCCTTACGGGGTGCGCAAGGTGATCGAGCTGGCGCGGGCGTTGTGCTCGGAGCCGAAGCTGATCCTGCTCGACGAGCCGTCGTCCGGCCTCAACGTCGAGGAGACCGACGACATGTCGTTCTGGATCCGCGACATGAAGAGCGAGCTCGGCATCACCGTCCTGATGGTCGAGCACGACATGACGCTGGTCAACCGCGTCTCCGATCGCGTGATCGCGCTGAACTACGGCCGCGTGCTGGCGATGGGCTCGCCGTCCGAGGTGCAGCATCATCCCGACGTCGTCGCAGCCTATCTCGGCGCATGAGGATGATGCCATGAGCACATCGGACATCATCCTGAAGCTTTCCAACATCGAAAGCTATTACGGGCCGATCATGGCGATCCGCGGCATCAGCCTCGAGGTGCCGCGCGGCCAGATCGTGACGCTGCTCGGCGCCAACGGCGCCGGCAAGACCACGGTGCTGAAGACGATCTCCGGGATCCTCGATCCGCAGAAGGGCTCGATCGAATTCCTCGGCAAGCCGATCCAGCGCATGGAGGCCGACCGGATCGTGCGGCTCGGCCTCAGCCATGTGCCGGAGGGGCGCGAGGTGTTTCCGTTCCTGTCGGTGCGCGAGAACCTGATGATGGGTGCCTATCTGCGCAAGGACCGCGACGGTGTGGCGCAGGACCTCGAGCGCGTCTACGGCTATTTTCCCCGGCTGAAGGAGCGGCTCGGCCAGCCGGCCGGTCAGCTTTCGGGTGGCGAGCAGCAGATGCTGGCGATCGGGCGCGCGCTGATGAACCGGCCGACGCTGCTGCTGCTGGACGAGCCGTCGCTTGGGCTGTCGCCGATCCTGGTGAAGGAAATCTTCACCATCATCCGCCGCGTCAATGAGGAGCAGGGCATGTCGATCCTGCTGGTCGAGCAGAATGCCAAGATCGCGCTGGAGACGGCGCATTACGGCTATGTGCTGGAGATCGGCCGCGTCGTCATGAACGACACCTGCGAGCGGCTGCTCAATTCACCCGATATCCAGGAGTTCTATCTCGGCGCCAAGGAAGCCGGCGCGCGGGGTGAGCGGCGCTGGAAAAAGAAGAAGACGTGGCGTTAGGGAAGACTCCTGAGAAGACTTGGCGCTGACTAAAGTTGGTTTGGCACTGAGAGCGAGTTGGAGCTAGATTTCGGGCCTGTTTCGCCAGCAAGACCGGTACGCGAGCCGGCGCGCGAAGCAGGCGGCAGAGGAGGGAGCGCGCATGGCAGGACCAGCGGTGCTGACGGTCGCCGACACGATCGCGAGGAGCTTTCTGCTCGCGGTGCAAACGCGTGGCGACAGGCCCGCGATCCGCGAGAAGAAGTTCGGCATCTGGCAGCCGACCAGCTGGCGCGAATGGCTGCAGATCTCCAAGGACATCGCATTCGGCCTGCATGCGACCGGCTTCCGCCCCGGCGACGTCGCCTCGATCATCGCCAACGCGGTGCCGGAATGGGTCTATGCCGACATGGGCATCCTGTGCGCCGGCGGCGTGTCGTCCGGCATCTATCCGACCGATTCGGCGGCGCAGGTCGAATACCTCGTCAACGATTCCCGCACCCGGGTGATCTTCGTCGAGGACGAGGAGCAGCTCGACAAGGTGCTGACCTGCCGGTCGCGCTGTCCGACCCTGGAAAAGGTCGTCGTGTTCGACATGGAGGGCCTCTCCGGCTTCTCAGATCCGATGGTGCTGTCGCTCGCCGAGTTCACCGCACTCGGGCGCAATCATGCGCAGGGCAATGACGCCCTGTGGGATGAAATGACCGGCAGCCGCACCGCCTCCGATCTCGCGATCCTGGTCTATACGTCGGGCACCACGGGCCCGCCGAAGGGCGCGATGCACTCCAACCGCAGCGTGACGCACCAGATGCGCCACGCCAACGACCTCTACCCCTCGACCGACAGCGAGGAGCGGTTGGTGTTCCTGCCGCTCTGCCACGTCGCCGAGCGGGTCGGCGGCTATTACATCTCGCTCGCGCTCGGCTCGGTGATGAATTTTGCCGAGAGTCCGGAGACGGTGCCGGACAATCTGCGCGAGGTGCAGCCAACCGCTTTCCTCGCGGTGCCCCGGATCTGGGAGAAGTTCTATTCCGGCATCACCATTGCGCTAAAGGACGCGACCCCGTTCCAGAACTGGATGTACGCCCGCGCGCTCGCGATCGGCAACCGGATGACCGAGTGCCGGCTGGAGGGCGAGACGCCGCCGCTGTCGCTGCGGCTCGCCAACCGCGCCGCCTACTGGCTGGTGTTCCGCAACATCCGCCGCATGCTCGGGCTCGACCGTTGCCGGATCGCACTGACCGGCGCGGCGCCGATCTCGCCGGATCTGATCCGCTGGTATCTCGCGCTCGGCATCGACATGCGCGAGGTCTACGGCCAGACCGAGAATTGCGGTGTCGCGACCATGATGCCGGCGGACCGCATCAAGCTCGGCTCGGTCGGCAAGGCCGCACCCTGGGGCGAGGTGATGATCTGCCCGAAGGGCGAGATCCTGATCAAGGGCGACTTCCTGTTCATGGGCTATCTCAACCAGCCGGAGAAGACCGCCGAGACGATCGACGCGAAGGGCTGGCTGCATACCGGCGATGTCGGTGCGATCGACAATGAAGGCTATGTCAAGATCACCGACCGGATGAAGGACATCATCATCACCTCAGGCGGCAAGAACATCACGCCGTCCGAGATCGAGAACCAGCTCAAATTCTCGCCCTACGTCTCGGACGCGGTCGTGATCGGCGACAAGCGGCCCTATCTCACCTGCCTGATCATGATCGATCAGGAGAATGTCGAGAAATACGCCCAGGACCAGGACATCCCGTTCACCAACTACGCCAGCCTGTGCCGTGCCCGCGAGATCCAGGACCTGATCCACCGCGAGGTCGAGGCGGTCAACGCCAAGTTCGCGCGCGTCGAGACCATCAAGAAATTCTATTTGATCGAACGCCAGCTCACGCCCGAGGACGAGGAGCTGACGCCGACCATGAAACTGAAGCGCAGTTTCGTGAACAAGCGCTACGCGGCGGAGATCGACGCCATGTATGGCGAGCGGGCTGTCGCATAGCGGGGAATAGATTGGCGAAGGAGCGAGAAGGCCCGACCCTTCGCTCACCATGGGCCGTTGTTAAGGAGGAGACTGCAATGTCGAAATCGCTGAAGGCGCTGGGCCTTGCGGTGAGCGCGCTGGCGCTGACCTGTCTGCCGGCCGCAGCCCAGACCAAGGTCACCAATGAAGGCATCTCGCCGACTGAGATCGTGATCGGAACGCATCAGGATTTGTCCGGCCCGATCAAGGTCTGGGGCGTTCCGGTGTCGAACGGCATGAAGATGGCGGTTGAGGAGGTCAACGCCAGCGGCGGCATCAACGGCCGCAAGATCAAGATGATCCTGGAGGACAACGGCTACGACCCGAAGAAGGCCGTGCTGGCCTCGCAGAAGTTGGTCGAGCGCGACAAGATCTTCGCGATGATCGGCCCGATGGGCTCGCCGACCGTGCTCGCCGCGCAGGACATCCTGTTCGACGCCGGCGTGCTGCAACTGTTTCCGCTGACCGCCGCTGAATTCACCTTCAAGTTTGATCCCGCCAAGCCGCAGGAGCGGCTCAAGTTCAACAACCTGTTGCCCTATGTCGAGAGCACGCGCGCCGCGCTCAAATACATGATGGACTGGAAGAACTTCAAGAAGCCCTGCATCATGCATCAGGACGACGAGTACGGTAAGAACGTGCTCGATGGCTTCAATCAGCAGCTCGCTGCGATGAAGGTGCAGCCCGCCTCGATCACGAGCTACAAGCGCGGCGCCTCCGATTTCTCGGCGCAGGTCGCCAAGATGAAGGCCGACGGCTGCGATCTCGTCGTGCTTGGCACCGTGATCCGCGAAACCATCGGCGCGATGAACGAAGCCAGGAAGCTCGGCTGGGATGTGACCTTCCTCGGCGCCACGCCGACCAACGTGCTTGAAGTGCCGGCGCTCGGCAAGGAAGCCGTCGAGGGCCTCTACGCAGCGTCAGGCTTCGAGATTCCCTACGAGGACACGGCCAAGGGCAAGGTGAAGGACTGGCTGGTCAACTACAAGAAGATGTTCAACTCCGACGCCAACACCCAGGCGATCATCGGCTACAACGCGGTGATGACTTTTGCCTTCTACGCCCAGAAGGCGGGCAAGGATCTCACCGGCCAGAAGATGCTCGATGCGCTGGAGTCAGGCGACAAGTTCCTCGATATCTTCAGCTCGCCGCCGACCAAGTTCTCCAAAACGGATCATCTCGCCAACACCATCACCCAGGTGCAGCAGGTCAAGGGCGGCCGTTGGGTTCTGGTGAAGGACAATCTGATGTTCTGAGCGGTGCAGGGCTCCGCCTACCGTCATTGCTAGCGCAGCGAAGCAATCCATAGTCCCGCAAGCGGAAACATGGATTGCTTCGTCGCTTCGCTCCTCGCAATGACGGAGGTGGCTTGCGCTCAGATTCGCAGGCGAACTACGTCTTCAACTCACCGCGCCGCCGGCCGCCACGCCGCCTCGGTGACGAGCGGCGCATCGACATAACGGCTCACGCCGTTCTGGTCGATCACGAAGGTCGGCCGGAAACTCCTGATGTCGGTATCCTCGATCATCGCCATGCGACGGTTGTCGAGTGTCAGCCAGTGACCGTCGAGCCGCGCCGCGACCACCGCATGGTCCTCGCCGCCCAGCAGGTCATGCATGACCACGATACGCAAATCCTCCGGCGCGACGCCGGCCCTGGCGAGCGCCACGAACTTGGCGATCGCATAATCTTCGCAATCGCCGCTGCCGCGGGCGAAGGTGGCGAGCGGCGTGGCCCAGACGTCGGGCTCGCCGTAGGTCGCAAGATCGCTGCCCGGATGGATCGCGAGATTGATGGCGCGGTTGATCTCACCGAGCCGGGCGCGGCCGTTGCGCGCGCGACCAAGATCGACAATCGCCAGGAATCGCAGCGCCTCCGGCGACGCACACCCCGCGCGGTCGCTCTCGCAGGCTGCGAGCTGCACCAATTCGTCGGCCAGCTGGCGCTGCACGCCGAGCCATTTGTCGTGCAGGCCGCCGCCGGCGAGCAGGCTGGTCGCGAGGCCGAACGGTTCGGTTGACTGTCTGAGCAGGGTCGCCGGGCCGGGCGACAGCAGCGAGGCGGCGTTAAGCTCGGCAATTGGTGCGGCCAGAACCAGGCCGAAGCCCAACATGACGGAGCGCACCGCAAACGAGCGAAGCGAGAATCCCATGTGACACCCCCTGTCCGCTCATCGGCGGG
Organism: Bradyrhizobium sp. CER78; assembly: GCF_029846235.1. GTDB lineage: Bacteria > Pseudomonadota > Alphaproteobacteria > Rhizobiales > Xanthobacteraceae > Bradyrhizobium. Next base: position 8,116 of record NZ_JARVWP010000017.1, on the reverse strand, counting down.
TGGACACTACACCGCACACGCGACCGGAACTTTTCATGCCGCGAGCATGACCAGCGATCCCTTCGAATCGACTTAAGATGTGGGGAAACCGGGCCGGACGCTAAAGGGCGCGTGGTCCGGGTCCCGAAAACTTTACCGGTTTGTGAAACGAACCGGCGAACCTTTTTCCACCGCGAAACGCCTCATCCTTGCCTACTGGTTAACCCGGCCAGTCCGCGCACGGGATAGCTGCGATTTGTAAGCCAAGTCACAGCATTAGCCGGAAAAATCGGGTCAAATGCCCTCTCGGGGCTGCGGGGAAATAAAGGCAAGTACAGAAATGCCAGTCAATACCACGAATACGTGGCTCATTACCCATCTTGGCTCAAATCCCATCTCATGGTACCGTCAGGCAAGTTCGGAATACACGACTCATGTGAGAGTGAGCCAAGTCACATCCGCTCAAACCGCGCGACCAGAGCACCTTGCGAAAGCAAAGGATGGTTTCGCCAAGCTTTATCCGATGATATGCAGGCGTAATCATTCGGATATTTTACCAATATTAACCCTCGTGCGGTGATCCGCAGTGAACTTTATCGAGAAATTCGACGGCCATTTGCCGAGCGCGGACGCTTATGCCCGCGGACCGGTATACGTCGAAAGCGTTACCTCGAATGCTCCGCCTGGCGCGATCACGGTCGACGACGGGCAATTGCTGTTCACCGGCGACTTCAAGCGGACCGGGCTCGATCTCGTCATCTCGAAGGACGATCGGGAACTCGTCCTGCACGACTATTTCAAGGGCGAGAAGCGCGCGGCGCTGGCATCGCCTGAAGGCGCGCATCTCACCGGCGATCTCGTCAACGCGCTCACCGGCTACACCCAATATGCCCAGGCGGGCGGCGCGGCGGAGCCAGCCAAGGTCATCGGCCATGTCACCAAGCTGACGGGCAGCGCCACCGCCATCCGCAACGGCGTCGCGATCGTCCTGAACCAGGGCGACAACGTCAACAAGGGTGACGTGGTGCAGTCCGGCGGCGACTCGACGCTCGGCATCACCTTCATCGACGGCACCGTCTTCGGTCTCGGACCAAACGCCAAGATGGTGCTGAACGAGATGATCTACGACCCGAACGGGTCGAGCAATTCGTCGCTGATGAGCCTCGTCTCGGGCACCATTTCGTTCGTCGCCGGCGCGACCGCCAAGCATGGCGACATGAAGGTTGATACGCCGGTCGCGACCATGGGCATCCGCGGCACCGCGGTTCTGGTCGAGATCGATTTCGACGTGCAGGGCTCGGGCGGCGTGCCGCCGGCCAAATTCCAGGTGCTGGTCGAGCCTGACGGCACCACCGGCTCCTACATCCTGTTCGACAAGACGACGCTCAATCCGATCGCAACCGTCGATCAGGCCGGCACCCAAACCATCGTCAACGGCCAGGGCAGCGTCAGCTTCGTCTCGTCGGCGCAACTGTCGACCGATGCGCAGAAGCTGATCTCCGACGTCTTCGCGCTGAAGTTCACCGACAACAACAATCCCAACACCAAGCTCACGACGAACTTCACGGACAGCGTCGTCCCGGTCACGATCGGCCTCAAATTCCCGACCGGCGACGTGATCCTGCCGACAAGCTTCCTGCTGGCCCTGACCGGCAATGCCGGACCAGAGGCCGCTGCCAGCAAGCCCGACCACGCTCCCGGTGCGCCGCATGTCGTGACCCAGAATGCGTCGTTCGCCGAACAGCCCGGGCTGACGCATAGCACGCTGCCCGACACAGTGACCGGACAGATCACATGGACGGACGTCAATCTCGGCGACAAGCCCAGTGCGGCGGTCAGCTTCAGCACGTTCAGCTACCACGATGCCAGCGGCAAGGACGTGACCTCGCAGCTGACGGCGGCGGAACAGGCGGCCATCAACGCGGTCGAGATCCCGTTGCTGCTCGATCCCGATCCGAACAACACCAATGTCGGCTCGGCGACCTGGACCTACAGCCTAGCCGACGGCGCCTTCGACTTCCTGGCCGCCGGCGAAACCCTGACGCTGACCTATCTGGTGCGCGTCGACAACAACTACGCGCCGAGCAACGAGACCGCGTTCAAGACCATCACCATAACGATCACCGGCACCAACGACACGCCGGTCGTGACGTCTGCGCCGCAGGTCGCTTCGATCACCGAGCTGCCATGGACGACGAATTCCGGCGCGCCGGATACCGCGCACGGCACGGTCACGTTCACCGATGCGGATCTGACCGACACGCACACGGTCACCATCACCGGCGTCACCGAGGCCGGCGTCACCAGCGGGCTTGCCAACCAGGCCACGGTGCTGAGCTGGCTGTCGCTGGGCGCGCTGACCGATTCGACCGATGGCGTGACTGGATCGCGCGCCTGGACGTTCTCGGCAACCGACAAGAGTTTCGACTATCTCGCTGCCGGCGAGACGCTGACGCTGACCTACACGATCCAGATCGACGACCATCATGGCGGCGTCGTCACGGTCCCGGTCACGATCACGATCGTCGGCACGGATGACATGCCGGTGATCACGTCGCCGACCCAGGCCGCCGCGATCACCGAAGTCGAGGGGACGACCGGTTCGGTGGCCCACGATACCGCGTCCGGCACGGTGACCTTCACCGACGTCGATCTCAGCGACACCCACAGCGTCACCGTGGCCGGCGTCACCGAAACCGGCGTCACGTCAGGGCTCCCCGATCAGGCGACGATCCTGAGCTGGCTGTCGCTCGGGAAGCTGTCGGATTCGACCGGCGGCGTGACCGGATCGGATGTCTGGACGTTCTCGGCTGCGGACAAGAGTTTCGATTATCTCGCCGCGGGCGAGAAGCTGACGTTGACCTATACGATCCAGGTCGACGACCATCATGGCGGCGTCGTCACCCAGCCCGTCACGATCACCATCACGGGCACCAACGACGTCCCGACATTCACCGCCGAGCCCCAGACCGCCACCATCGCCGAGCAGCCCGACACGACGGGTTCATCCAAGCCGGACGTGGCCCAGGGTGTGGTGGGCTTTGCCGACGTCGATCTCAGCGACACCCACACCGTGTCCATCACCGGTGTGACCGAGTCCGGGACGACCACGGGCCTGACCGAGAACGAGTCCACGATCCTGAACTGGCTGTCGCTGGGGGCGCTGACGGATTCGACCGGCCACGTGACCGGGTCACAGGCCTGGACCTTCTCGGCCGCGGATCAGAATTTCGACTACCTCGCCGCCGGCGAGACGCTGACGCTGACCTATACGATCCAGGTCGACGACCATCATGGCGGTGTGGTCAGCCAGCCGCTGACGATCACGATCACCGGCAGCAATGACGTGCCGACGGTCACGTCGGAGGCGCAGACGGCCACCATCGCCGAGCAGCCCGACACCACGGGTTCGTCCAAGCCGGACAGCGCATCGGGCACGGTGACCTTCACCGATGTGGACCTCAGCGACACCCACACGATGACCATCACCGGCGTCGCCGAAGCCGGAGCGACCGCGGGCCTGCCCGAGGACCAGTCCACCATCCTGAACTGGCTGTCGCTGGGGACGCTGACGGATTCGACCGGCGGGCTGACCGGATCGCAGGCCTGGACCTTCTCGGCCGCGGACAAGAATTTCGACTACCTCGCCGCCGGCGAGACGCTGACGCTGACCTACACGATCCAGCTCAACGATCATCATGGCGGCGTCGTCAACACGCCGGTGACGATCACGATCCACGGCGCCAACGACGCGCCGACGCTCGCCGACGTCAATGCCGGCACGCTCGTCGATACCGCTGCCTACGACACGTTCAGCCCGCTGACCGGCACGCTGCATGGCCATGACGTCGACGACGGTGAGACCGCGACGCTGACCTATGCCGCCCTCAATTCGGACCACGCCGCGGTCACGCAGATCTCAGGCCTTTACGGCATACTCACGGTCAATGCGGACGGCACCTACAGCTACGTTCCTAACGATGCCGCGATCAATGCGCTGCCTAAAGGGAGCTATGCCGACACGTTCACCGTCGAGACGATCGATGTGCATGGCGCGACCGCGACCGCGACGCTGACGGTCGATGTGATCGGCGCCAACGACACCCCGACGCTGGCCTTCCACCCGACCTATCTCAATTTCGACGGCAGCACGACGGCCGTCGGCGCGGTGGCGACGACGCATGTCGGAAACGGCACGGACGGGGTCACGCTTGCGGGCTGGGTGGATTGGAACGGCAGCGGCAAAGCCGGCGATTCTCAGCTTCTGTTCTACGATGGAAGCACGTCCGACGCCGGGCTCGGGGTCAACGGCGTGGTCACGGCCGGTGGCCTACTGGATCTACAGATCCAGAACGGCGGGATCGCGGGCATCGATACAGGGATCACCATCTCGCGCGGTGCGTGGCACCATATCGCGCTGACCCACGTCAACGGCGACTTCACGCTCTATGTCGACGGGGCCGTCGCGTTCACGACCAACGCGAGCGTCAACACCATTCCGGGCTCGCATGCCGACTTCACCTTGATCGGCGGCGTATCCTCGGAGAACGGCAGCAGCTTCGCGGCCGAGGGTTTCACCGGCAGCATCGCCGATGTGAGTGTCTGGAACTCAGCGCTGACGCAGTCACAGGTCCAGGCGCTCGAATCCACGATGCTGGCGGGCAATGAGAGCGGGCTTGCGGCCTATTTTCCGCTGAGCGATGGCAGCGGCACCAGTGCAGCCGATCTGGTCGGTAGCGCCGGCAATCTGACGGTTCACGGCAACCCCGCATGGGTGGTGAACGGCGACGCGAGCTGGCCTGCCACCGGTCTTTCCACCGCGCCAGGCACAGCGCTTTCGATCACGGGTCTGAAAGTCTCCGACGTCGACATCGGTAGCACCGAGCAGGTGACGCTGAATGTGGGGCATGGCGCGATCGCACTCACAAACGCTGCCGGGGTCGAGGTCAGTGCCAACGGAGCAAACGGTACGCTGACGTTCAACGGCACTGTGGCTGCGGTTGACGCGGCTCTGGCGGGCGGCGTGGTCTACACACCGACATCCGGCTACAGCGGCGCCGACTCGCTGCACGTTTCGACGACCGACCAGGGCGGATTGACCGCAACGATGGATCTCGCGATCAATCTGACGCCCGCCTCGCCGCTGGAAATCCACACCGACAACATCATCATCACCGAGAATCCCAACGGGACCGACTCGATCTCCGGCCTGACCGTTACCGATGCCGAAGCAACGGCCATGCAGAATTTCACCCTGGCGGCCACCGCGGTCGGTTTGGGCAGCAGCGTGACGCCGCCGGCGCAAACGGGCCACCTCGCCGATATCAACGCTGCGCTGGCATCGTCGGCTCTCACCTATCACCCCGGCACCGCGCCGACCGACACCGTCACGCTCTCCGTGACCGACGGCAACGGCGCGAGCGATACGGTCAACCTGATCTTCAACGTCCAGCAAAATCCATCCCAGCCGGTGACGCTGACGGGCACCAGCGGCAAGGACGTGTTGTTCGGGACGGCGGGTTATCAGGACCAGTTCGTGTTCGCGCCGAATTTCAACCACGACACGATCCTGAACTACAAGCCCGGCGTCGACCACATCGATCTCACCGCGGTGGTGTCGACCAGCAGTGTCGACACCTGGATCAGCCAGCACGTTGCGCAGTCGCCGACCAATGCGGCCGATACGCTGATCACGATCGACAGCGCGGACACCATCACACTGCGCAACGTCAGCCCCGCGGCGCTCGGCCACAACGACTTCCTGCTTCACGTCACGTGACGGCTGTGCGGCCGAGCCGCCATCGGCGGCGGGGCGGGTCGGGCTGATTGTGCACCGCGCTTGCCGGCTCCATTGGAACAACCCTCCGCGCGTGATATCCAGACGCCATGAGACGGCTGAAGGCGATACGAAGGTGGTTCGGACGGCGCTTCGGCTATGCGCGGCTGGCCTGCGTGGCGCTGTTGGTCGGCTTTGCCGCGTTGCGGGCTGTGGATCCGGCTCCGGTGCAGGAGCTCCGCGTCAGGACGTTCGACACCTTCCAGGTGCTCGAACCCCGCCAGAAGACCGCGCGGCCCGTCACCATCGTCGATATCGACGAGAGGAGTCTCGCCGATCCCCGGCTCGGGCAGTGGCCGTGGCCGCGGACACGGCTCGCCGACATCGTCATCAATCTCACCCGGCTCGGCGCCGTGGTGATCGCGTTCGACGCGGTGTTCTCCGAGCCGGACCGTCTTAATCCCGATATCGCGGCCGACACGTTCAGCAGCCTCGACGAGGAGATGCGCGCCAGGCTGCGGCAGCTGCCGAGCAATGACAGCATTTTCGCCGACGCCATCAGGAACTCGCGCGTGGTGCTCGGCGAATCCGGCGGCCCCAATGTACGCGCCGACCTCAACGAAAAGCTGCCGGTCACCGGGCTTGCGATGCTCGGCGAGGAGCCGCAGCAGTTCATGTTCCAGTTTCCGGGCTTGTTGCGCAACGTGCCGGTGCTTGAGGAGGCCGCCGCCGGGCGAGGTCTGTTCACGATCAGGCCGGAGCGCGACGGCATCGTCAGGCGGGTGCCGATGATGATGGTCGCGCAGGACGTCACCATGCCATCGCTGACGTTCGAAATGCTGCGGGTGGCGAGCGGCTCCGGCACCATCCTGATCAAGGCCGACAAGGGCGGCATCCAGAGCCTCGGCATCAAGGGCTTTGCGATCCCGACCGATCAATTCGCCCAGCTCTGGATCCATTACGCGCGCCGCGACCCTTCGATCTATGTCTCCGCCGTCGATGTGCTGGATGGGCGGGTCCCGCCGGACCGGATCGCCGGCAAGCTGGTCCTGATCGGCACCTCCTCGGTCGGGTTGAACGACATCAAGACCACGCCGGTGACGCCGGCCATGCCCGGGGTCGAGGTTCACGCCCAGGTGCTGGAGAGCGCGCTCACCGGCGACGTCGTTTCGCAGCCGAGCTACGGCATCGCCATCGAATTCCTCGCCGCGATGATCATGGGGCTCCTGGTCATCGCCTTCGCGCCGAAATTCGGTCCGATCACGCTGGTCATCGTCGGCGGCATGTTCGCCTCGGTGCTGACCGGCACGTCCTGGTATTTCTATTCCCAGCACCGGCTCCTGATCGACTTCACCTATCCGCTGATGTCGACCACGGCGATCTATCTGACGCTGATCTTCTCGGCCTTCGTGCGCGAGCAGCAGCAGCGCCGGCAGATCAGGTCGCAATTCGTGCAGTACATGTCGCCGGCGCTGGTCGAGCAGCTGGCGCAGTCGCCGGAGCGGCTCGTGCTCGGCGGCGAGGAGCGCGAGATGACCATCATGTTCTCGGACATGCGCGGCTTCACCACGATCTCGGAAACCTACAAGCGCGATCCGCAGGGCCTCACGGCGCTGATGAATCGCTTCCTCACGCCGCTTTCCAACGCGATCCTCGCCCGCAAGGGCACCATCGACAAATACATGGGCGACGCCATCATGGCGTTCTGGAATGCGCCGCTCGACGACAAGCAGCATCAGCTCAACGCCTGCGACGCTGCGCTCGACATGCTGGAGCGCGTCGACGACCTCAACCGTGCGCGCGAGCAGGAAGCCAAGGCCGGCGGCCATGTCTATGTGCCGCTCAACATCGGTGTCGGTCTCAACACCGGCACGTGCGTGGTCGGCAATATGGGCTCCGACGTGCGTTTCGACTATTCGGTGTTCGGCGACAGCGTCAATCTGGCCTCGCGGCTGGAAGGGCAATCCAAGGAGTACGGCTTCCCGATCATCGTGGGATCGAAGACCGCGCTTGCCGTGAAGGAGAAGTTCGCGATCCTCGAGCTCGACTTCATCATGGTCAAGGGCAAGAAGGAGCCCGAGGTGATCTATGCGATCGCCGGCCGCGAAGACGTCGCCGGGTCCGGCCGCTTCCAGCGGTTGCGCAACCTGACCATCGAGATGCTGGCCTGTTACCGCAGCCGTGACTGGGATGGCGCACTCGCCGCGATCGAGCGCGGCCGCAAGACCGACGAGGCGCAGACGCTGCAGTATCTCTACCGCCTCTACGAGGCGCGCATCCGCGCCTTCCAGAAGGAGCCGCCGCCGGACGATTGGGACGGCGCGTTCGCGCTGCTGACCAAGTAAGACGCCACAAATCCCC
>NZ_JARVWP010000016.1 GCF_029846235.1 Bradyrhizobium sp. CER78 | reverse complement strand
CCACCAGCCCTCAAGGTGAATCACGATTTATCCCGCTAGGGAATCCCTCTCGATTCCGCCAGATCGGAAAATGCTCTAGAGCGTGATCCGGAAAAGCGCGAAGCGGTTTTCCCTCGCGACAAACGCGAAGCGCTTGCGCGGAGATCATGCATCGCGCAGCTCAAGCCGATAGCGGGAGTCTAGGACGCGATCGCCGCCTGCCGCGGCTGCGCGGTGGCGCCGATCAGCTTGCCGATCTCGGGCCTGCAGCCGCCGCAATTGGTGCCGGCCTTCAGGCAGCGGCCGATCGCCTCAATGCTGTCGGCGCCCTTCCTGATCTCGGCGGTGATCTGATGCCGTCCCACGCTGAAGCAGGAGCAGACGATCGGGCCGATGTCCTCGCCCGCCCCGAAGGGCCGTCCTGCGAGCAGCGCCATCCGCGCATTGGCCGACAATTGCTCCTCGGCGAACAGACCGGTCAGCCAGGCCCGCGACGGCAGCGAGTGATCGGGCGCGATGAACACGCAGCCTTCGAGCCGGCCGTCGCGCACCGCCGCGTAGCGGAAGCGGCCCGCCGCCGGATCGCGGTAGGCGATCCATTCGATCTCGACACCTTCAAGGCCGAGCTGCGCCATCGCCCAGTCGCGCCAGCTTTCTGGGCGGACGTCGAGCGCGAGCTCCAGCCTCGTGCAGTCGCCGGCCTTGCCGTAAACCCAATAGCCCGACGCCGGACGCTTGATCGCGTCGCGGCTCAGGATAAAGGCGTGCCATTTCGGCGCGTAAGGATCGGCCTTGACCGGCGTGTGCTTGGACTCCGGCTGGCCGGACAGCGGATCGACCGCCGGATTGACCAGCGCGTTGACGCGGCCCTCACCCGCGAACTCCTCGTTCCAGTGCATCGGCACGAACACGCAGCCGCGGCGCTGGTCGGCGGTGACCACGACCCGCGCGATCATCTCGCCCCATTCAGAGGTCAGCCGCACCAGCCCGTCGCTCTGCACACCGGCCTGCCGCGCGTCGTCGGGATGGAATTCGGCATAGGGCTCGAAGACGTGCGACAGCAGCCGACCGGTCTTTCCGGTCCGGGTCATGGTGTGCCACTGATCCCTGATACGACCGGTGTTGAGCACCAGCGGAAAGTCGCGGCTGGTGGCGTGGCGCGCGGCGCGCGGCGCCACCGGCACGAAGCGCGCCTTGCGGTCGGGCGTGAAGAATGTCTGGCTCTCGAACATCCGCGGCGTGCCGGCCGGATGCTCCGATGTCACCGGCCACTGCACCGGCGCCAGCGCGTCATAGGCACCGTCGTCGAGAACAGCCAGCGCCGAGATGTCGAAATCGCGCCGGCCGTCATTCTCGATGCCCGACAGTTCGGCGTGCTCGCGGAACACCTCCGCGGCTGACGCGTAGTCGAAGCCCGGATATCCCATCCGGGTGGCGACGTCGCAGATGATGCGCCAGTCGGCGCGCGCCTCGCCCGGCGCGGCAAGGAACGGCCGCTGCCGCGAGATCCGGCGCTCGGAATTGGTGACGGTACCGTCCTTCTCGCCCCACGCCAGCGCCGGCAGCAGCACGTCGGCATGGCGCGTGGTGTCGGTTTCGCGCATGCAATCCGTCACCACGACGAGCTCGCAGGCCTCGAGTGCGGCCCGGGCGCGGTCGGCGTCGGGCAGGCTCACCACTGGATTGGTCGAGATGATCCACACCGCCTTGATGCGGCCGTCGGCGATCGCGTCGAACATGTCGACCGCCTTCAGCCCGGCCTTCTCCGCAATGACAGGCGCGCGCCAGAACCGTTGCACCAGCTCGCGATGCGCGGGATTTTCGATCTCCATATGCGCGGCAAGCTGGTTGGCGAGCCCACCGACCTCGCGGCCGCCCATCGCGTTGGGTTGCCCGGTCAGCGAGAACGGCCCCATGCCGGGACGGCCGATGCGTCCGGTCAACAGATGGCAATTGATGATGGCGTTGACCTTGTCGACGCCGCTCGACGACTGGTTGATGCCCTGCGAGTACAGCGTGACGACGCGCTCGGTCCGGGTGAACCAGTCGAAGAACAACCCGACCGCGCCTTCGGTCAGGCCGCAGGTCGCAGCCGTCTGCGCCACGGTCTGTCCCGCCACCTGCTTGAGCGCGTCGACGACGCCGGTCGTGCAATTGCCGACGAAGCTGCGATCGACCGCGTTGCTGCCGGCGAGGAATGCGAACAGCCCGTTGAACAGCACGGAATCGCTGCCCGAGCGCAGCGGCAGATGCAGATCGGCGCCCTCGCAGGTCGCGGTGCGGCGCGGATCGATCACCACGATCTTGCAGACCGGGTTCTTCTCCTTGGCCGCCAGCATGCGCTGGTGCAGGATCGGATGGCACCAGGCGGCATTGGAGCCGACCAACACCAGGAGATCCGCCTGCTCAAGATCCTCGTAGCAGCCTGGCACGGTATCGCTGCCGAACGCGCGCTTGTGCCCGGCGACGCTGGAAGCCATGCAGAGCCGCGAATTGGTGTCGATATTGGCGGTGCCGACAAAACCCTTGGCGAGCTTGTTGATGACGTAATAGTCCTCGGTCAAAAGCTGGCCGGAGACATAGAACGCGACCGCGTCGGGCCCGTGCTCCCTGATGATCCGGTTAAAACCGTCGGCGACGCGATCGAGCGCGTCGTCCCACGCCGCGGGCGCGCCATCGATGACAGGTTCGAGCAGACGCCCGTCAAGATCGATGGTCTCGGCGAGCGCCGAGCCCTTGCTGCACAGCCGGCCGAAATTGGCCGGATGCTGCTTGTCGCCTTCGACCCGGACCACGCCCGCCGCGTCCTTCGACGCGATGACGCCACAACCGACACCGCAATAAGGACACGTGGTCTTGACGGGCATCGCCTGACGCTCAGCTCACCGCAGCCGCCTGCCGCATCGACAGCCAGACAATGCCGTTCTCGACCTTGGCCGGATGAGTGTGTGTGCATCCTTCATCGGGTGCGACCGCCTGCCCGCTCGCAAGCTCGATGACGAAATTATGCAGCGGACAGGTGACGCGCTTGTTATGCACGATGCCCTGCGACAGCGGCCCGCCCTTGTGCGGGCAGCGGTCGTCGAGCGCGAACACCTCGTCGCTCTCGGTGCGGAACACAGCGATGTTGCCGCCGGGGGTGCGCACCAGGCGCGAGCCGAGCCGCGGAATGTCGTCGAGTGCGCCGATTTCGATCCATCTGGTCATGCGAGCTCCAGTTCGGCGAGAGGCGCGAATTCGTTGCGGTCGACGCCGCGGCTGGCGCGCTCGGCCCACGGATCGGTCTGCGCGAACTGCTGCGAATAGGCGAAACGGGCGAACAGCGCCTTGCGGTTGGTGATGTCGTCGACCACCCGCTTCCTGATCTGCTCGAGACCGACGCGGTCGCACCATTTGTACATGCGCTCGAGATACCAGCCTTCCTCGCGATAGAGCTGGGTGAGCGCCACGATCACCTCGAGGCAGTCGTCCTCGGTCTCGACCTTGGTCAGGAACTCGGTACCCTTGATGTGCAGGCCTGCGGCGCCGGCGAAATGGATCTCGTAGCCGGAATCGACGCAGACCACGCCGACATCCTTGCAGGTCGCTTCCGCACAGTTACGCGGGCAGCCGGAGACGCCGAGCTTGACCTTGGCCGGCGTCCACGAGCCCCACATGAACTTCTCGAGCTTGACGCCGAGGCCGGTGGAGTCCTGGGTGCCGAAGCGGCACCATTCGGAGCCGACGCAGGTCTTCACCGTGCGCAGGCCCTTGGCGTAGGCGTGGCCCGACACCATGCCGGCGTCGTTGAGATCGGCCCAGACCGCCGGCAGGTCCTCCTTCTTGACGCCGAGCAGGTCGATGCGCTGGCCGCCGGTGACCTTCACCGTCGGGATGTTGAACTTCTCGGCAACGTCGGCGATGGCGCGCAACTCGCTCGGCGTGGTGACGCCGCCCCACATCCGCGGCACCACCGAATAGGTGCCGTCCTTCTGGATGTTGGCGTGGACGCGCTCGTTGATGAAGCGCGACTGCTGGTCGTCGCGGTATTCGCCGGGCCAGGTCGCGAGCAGATAATAGTTCAGCGCCGGGCGGCAGGAATGGCAGCCGTTCAGCGTCTTCCACTCCATGAAGCGCATCACGGCGGGAATGGTCTTGAGCTGCTGCTCGATGATGACGCGGCGGACGTCGTCATGGCTGTGATCGGTGCATTTGCACAGCGGCTTGACCTTCGGCGCCGCCGAATAGTCGCCGCCGAGCGTGAACGCCAGCATCTGCTCGACGAGGCCGGTGCAGGAGCCGCAGGACGACGATGCCTTGGTATGGGCGCGGACGTCGTCGAGCGTGAACAGCTTCTTCTCCGAGATCGCCTTGACGATCGCGCCCTTGCAGACGCCGTTGCAGCCGCAGATCTCGGTCTCGTCGCTCATCGCGGCAACCGAGTTCTGGCCGCTGACGCCGCCCTCGCCGAGATTGGCGGCGCCGAACACCAGGCGCTCGCGCATGTGCGAAACGTCGGTGCCGTCGCGCAAATGCTGGAAGTACCAGGGGCCGTCGATGGTATCGCCATAGAGCACGGCGCCGACGATCTTCTTGTCCTTCAGGATGATGCGCTTGTAGACGCCGCGATTGGCGTCCTGCAGCACGATCTCCTCCTTGTCCGGCCCGGGCGCGAAGTCGCCGGCCGAGAACAGGTCGATGCCGGTGACCTTCAGCTTGGTCGAGGTGACCGAACCGTCATAGGTGGCAAAACCCTTCATCGCGAGGTGATTGGCGCAGACCTTGGCCTGGTCGAACAGCGGCGCGACGAGACCGTAGGTCTGGCGGCGGTGCTGCACGCATTCGCCGACCGCATAGATGCGGCCGTCATAGGTCTGCATGGTGTCGGACACGACGATGCCGCGCTCGCAATAGAGCCCGGCCTTCTTGGCGAGCTCGAAGTTCGGGCGGATGCCGACCGCCATCACGACCAAGTCAGCCGGCAGCTCGGTGCCGTCGCCGAAGCGCACCCCGGTGACGCGATCCTCGCCCAGGATCGCCTGGGTCTGCGCCGGCATCTTGAACACCATGCCGCGCTCTTCCAGCGACTTGCGCAGGAGACCGCCGGCCACCGGGTCGAGCTGACGCTCCATCAAGGTGTCGAGCAGATGCACGACCGTGACGTTCATGCCGCGCTTCATCAGGCCGTTGGCGGCTTCGAGGCCGAGCAGGCCGCCGCCGATCACGACCGCGTTGCGATAGTCGGTCGAGGCCTTGATCATGCGATCGACATCATAGATGTCGCGGAAGCCGATCACGCCCGGAAGCTCCTTGCCCGGCAGCGGCAGCATGATCGGGTTTGAGCCGGTGGCGACCAGCAGGCGGTCGTAGGGAACGCGCTCGCCTGCCTCGGTGACGACTTCGCAGGTCCGGCGGTCGATCATGCTGATCGTCTCGCCCTTGCGCAGCGTGATGTTGTTGTCCTCGTACCAGTCGGCGGTGTTCAGCATGATGTCGTCGACGGTCTTCTCGCCGGCGAGCACCGGCGACAGCAGGATGCGATTGTAATTGCCGTAGGGCTCGGAGCCGAACACGGTGATGTCGTAGAGATCGGGCGCGCGCTCGAGCAGCGCCTCCACCGTGCGGATACCGGCCATCCCGTTGCCGATCACCACGAGCTTCTGCTTGATCACCTTGTCGAGCATGGTCTGCCTCTCAATTCCGATGACGGTGCTCAGCGACGCGGCGCGCGTCGTCGATCGACACCGATAAGGTTTGGAGTTGTTAGGAAGCCCAGCCGCGGGCGCAGACCGTCCTCAATGACGATCGATGTTCCGTTAGTGAATAATATTCAAAACGCGTGCCAACTCGCGGCAGGCAAGTTTGACAGTAAAATCAATCGGTTTCCGGCGACATCGAATCAGCCTGATAGCGCGCCGCCGAGAATGCTGGCCGATTTTTTAGCCACGCCGATGATCTCTTGTGCATCACAGCATCGGCGTCAGCGATGATGATCGCGAGCCCGCGATCGACGTGCCACCGCATGCCGATGGCGCATCGCACAAGAAAGCGTCAGCGTGCGCGTTTGCGCGGCGGCGCTTGCTGCAAGCCACGCCAATTCCGATCGCAGAATAATGTTCGCGATCTCGCTGCAACGTCTTGCGACTGCAAGGCAAAGCGATGCGATCGATTCGATGGCACGCAAATTGCTGACTTCATCTGTTGACGGAGTGCGTCTCAACGACGAGCGCGCTCACGCATTCACCCACATTCGATTTATCTGCGCCTGAGAGAGCCGCTTCCACGGCTGTCTCCGCCGCATCAACGCGAGACGCTTGCGATGAAGCTAGCCGAGTTCAAGAAGGCAGGTCACTGGCCGACCCTGCTTGCGGCGTTCCTCTACTTCGACATCAGCTTCATGGCGTGGGTCGCGCTCGGACCGCTGATCGTCTACATCGCGCGCGACATGAATCTGGCCGTGAACGAGAAGTTCACCCTGGTCGCCATTCCGGTGCTTGCCGGCGCGCTGCTGCGCGTGCCGATGGGCATTCTCGCCGACATCATCGGTGCCAAGCGCACCGGCATCATCGCCCAACTTGTCGTGATCGCCGCGACCGCGTCGGTCTGGCATTTCGGGCTGTCCAGCAAGCTTGCGATTGAGCTGTTCGGGCTTGCGCTCGGCGTCGGCGGCGCCTCGTTTGCGGTCGCGCTGCCCCAGGCCAGCCGCTGGTATCCGCCGCAATATCAGGGCGTGGTGATGGGGATCGCCGGCGCCGGCAATATGGGCGTCGTGCTCGACACGCTGCTAGCGCCGTCCATTGCAGAGCATTGGGGTTGGCAGGCCGTGTTCGGCTGCCTGCTGATTCCGATGCTGATGGTGCTCGCCTACTACGCATTCGCCGCCAAGGACGCGCCGGGCGAGCGCAAGAAGATCTCGCTGAAGGCCTATGGCGCGCTGCTGAAGGATTCCGACAGCCGCTGGTTCATGTTCTTCTACTTCATCACTTTCGGCGGTTTCGTCGGCCTCGCCAACGCGCTGCCGCTCTATTTCACCGTGCAGTATCACGTCTCCGGCGTTGCGGCCGGCATGTTGGTCGCGCTGATCGTCGCCTTCGGCTCCGGGTTCCGCCCGGTCGGCGGCATGATCGCCGATCGCATCGGCGGCATCCGTTCGCTCTCGATCCTGTTCGGCGTCGTCGTGGCCGCCTATGTCGTGATCGCCTTCATGCCCGAAGGCCCGGCGGCGGCAACGCCGGGCGGCTGGGCACTGACCGAGCTGCCGCGCATCGCCTGGGTCTCGGTGCTACTGTTCTCGATCGGCGTGCTGGCGCTTGGCATGGGCAATGGCGCGGTGTTCCAGCTGATCCCGCTGCGCTTCCGCCACGAGATCGGCCTGATGACCGGGCTGGTCGGCTGCGCCGGCGGCGTCGGCGGCTTCTTCCTCGCCCAGACGCTCGGCTATGCCAAGGGCATGACCGGCGGCTTCGGCGCCGGCTTCCTGTTCTTCGGCGCGCTGGCGTTGCTTGGCTTCATCGGACTTGCGATGGTCAAGGTCCGCTGGCGCACCACGTGGGGCGCGGTGTCGGGAGCGCGCGTCTGACAGCCCGCTCCCTCGGGAGAGGATAGCTCGGACGTGGCGAACGGCGCGCAACGGCATTTGCAGCGAGACCTGCAAAGGGATCTCGGCGTTCGCTTAGGCTTCGCCAGCGAGACCGGCAAGCGCGCCGCCAATGAGGACTATGTCGCGGCCTGCCTCGGCCAGCCGGGCACGCTTCACCGCGATGTCGTGGCCGCGGTCGCCGACGGCGTCGGCGGCCACAAGGGCGGACGCGAGGCCGCAGAGGTCGCGGTCCGCAGCTTCATCGACGCTTATTATTCGCTGCCCGAGACGCTCGGCGTCCGCCGCCGCGCCGCGCGGGCGCTGGAAGCCGCCAACAGCTGGATCTATGGCCAGGGCCGTGTCGATGCCGCGCGCAGCGGCATGGCCTGCGCGTTTTCCTCGATCATCCTGTCGCGGCGGCAATGCCATGTGATCCATATCGGCGACACCCGCGCCTACCGCCTGAGCGAGGGACGGCTGGAGCGACTGACGCAGGACCATATCGCCGGCCGCGGCGACCTTGCGCATATGCTGAACCGCGCCATCGGTTTCGAGGAGTTCGCCCGCTTCGATTACACGTCGGTCGGGCTCCGGCAACATGACCGTCTCCTGATCTGCAGTGACGGGGTTCACGGCGCGCTCGACGATGGCCGCCTCCAGCAATTGCTGGAGGAGCGCACGCCGCCCGACGAATCGGCGCGCAGCATCGTCGATGCCGCGCTTGCGGCCGGCAGCAGCGACAATACGACCGCGCTGGTGCTCGACGTCGTCGACTTGCCGCCAGCGGATCGCGGCGATCTCACCCACGCGATCGCAACGCTGCCGATCCTCGACCTGCCGCAAAGCGGCGAGGTGATCGACGATTTCGCGCTCTCTGACGTGCTGTCCGACGGGCGTTACAGCCGTTTGTTCAAGGCGACCGACAAGCGCGCCGGCCGCGACGTCGTGCTGAAATTTCCGCATCCGCGGGTTGCCAGCGAAGGCTCCTACCGCCTCGCCTTCGTGCGCGAGGCCTGGGTCGCCGCACGGGTGCGCAGCCTGTGGATCGGCGAGATCATCGAGGTGCCGGCGGAGCGGCAGACCCGGCTCTATTCGGCGATGCCGCTCTACGAGGGCGAAACGCTGGAGGAAAGGCTCAAGCGGGCGCCGCGGCTGTCGCTGACCGAGGGCATCGCGATCGCGACCAAGCTGGTGCGCGCGGTCACGGCGCTGCACCGCGCCGGCATCATCCATCGCGACATCAAGCCGGACAATGTGATCCTGCTGAAAGACGGCGGGTTGCGGCTCGTCGATCTCGGCGTCGCGCGCGTGCCGTTGCTGGAGGATTTTCCCGCCGAAGATATTCCAGGCACGGCAAGCTACATGGCGCCCGAACTGTTCGGCGGCAAGGCCGGCGATGAGGCCTCCGACCTGTTCGCGCTCGGCGTCACCGTCTACCGCATGTTCACCGCGAACTATCCGTTCGGCGAGATCGAGCCGTTCTCGCGGCCGCGCTTCGGCAAGCCCGCGCCGCTGTCACGCTATCGCCCGGACCTGCCGGCCTGGCTCGATGCCGTGATCGGCAAGGCGCTCAGCGTCGAGCCGGCACAACGCTTCGGCGATGCGATCGAGTTCGCGCACGAACTGGAGAACGGCGCGACCTGGGCCGGCCCCGCCGTCACCACCCGCAAATCGCTGCACGACCGCGATCCCGTGACCTTCTGGAAAGTGCTGTGCGCCATCCTTGCTCTGGTGATCGTGGTGCTACTGGCGCGGCATTAGCACGATGAGATTTGGTTAAAGCAGCCTGTCCGCGGATTCGCTTCGCCTCTCCCGCCTGCGGGGGAGGCCGACGCGCGCAGCGCGGCGGGTGGGGGCTCTCTCCTCAATGCGACTCGCGGAGAGAGCCCCCACCCCAGCCTTCCCCCGCAAGCGGGAGAGGGAGCGCACCACCTTTGCGACTGCGATTCAGCCCTATCTCATTGCACTCTAGCCCGGCACCACCCCAACTCGTTACGACCCGGCGCGGCGGATCGTGATTCGGGTCTCGTCGGTCATGTCCTTGAGCTCCTTGTTCGGCTCACGGTAGAGGTGACGTTCGATATCGACGGTACGGCCATCGGTGGTCTTGCTGCATTTTTCATCGACGAATACCCCGCCGACCTCCAGTCTGTCGCCGCCCGGCTTCGCCTCCGAGCAGCTCCAGCCGTCCTCGCCGTAGCGCGACTTCGCCTGCAGGCCGAGCAGGAACGCCTTCTTGCGCAGATAGAGCCGCGCCTTCGGATCGGTCTCGATGGTCAGCGCCGCGATCCTGGCGTCCTTGTCGATCATCACGGTCAGGATCGCCGGATGGCCGGCGACCATGGTGCCTTCCCGCGCAGTCTCGCGATCATACTCAAAGCGAATACCGCGCAACTGGTCCGGCCCTTCCGGGCAGTTCGACCATTGCGCCCATTCCGCCAATCTGTCGGTGGTCTTCTCTCCGGCGCAGGTCAGGTTGATGTATCCCGCATCGGGAACTTTGCTGATCTCCATTCCGACATTGATGTCGCGCAGGTCTCCCGCCGTCGCCATCGCCGGCACGGCTGCCGTCACGGTGGCGGCGAAGACCAATCCGCGGATTGCCGATCTCTGCTTGCTCATGGCTTCTTCTCGCTCTGGTCGGACGGCGCGGCGGCATGGCCGGCCTCCTTGTAGATATTGCAGACGCGCGAGCCGTCGCCGAAGAAGGCGATGCACTCGTCATAGTTCGGCTCACCCTTGCCCTTGACGTGGGCGAGCACATAATCCGCGACGGCCTCGATCTCGTTCGGCCGCAGGAACACGTTCGCCTCCGGCGGCATGCGGTCGGCGACATCCTGCCGGCTCATCTCGTAGCATTTCGTGGTGTCGTAGGAGCCGCGCACGAAGAACGGCATGCCGGTGCCCGGCCGCCCGCACGTCACGGTCTCGATGATCTGCTCCTTCGTCAGCTCGGTCTTGCGCAGCGACAGCGCGTCGCCGCCATAGCCGCCGCCGCCATTGCCGTGCCATTTGTGGCAGCCCATGCAATTGCCGCGCTTGAACACCGCCTTGCCCGCATCGGTCGGATCGCTCGCCGACTGCGCATGCGCCGTGCCAATAAATCCCATCACGAGCGCGCAGCCGAGCCACGCGCCAACCAGCCAGTTGTGCTTCATTTGTTTTTGTTTCTCTGAACCAAAATTACGCGGGAGGCTCCGGTCGGAAGCCTCCCGCGCGTGCGACGTCAAAGGGCGAACACGTAGAGCATCGAGCCCGGCTGCATCCGCTTCAGCTCGGGCGTTGCGTCGATGAACCACTTGTCCCAGGCACCGCCGAGGCCGACCAGGACCGCGACATACTGCTTGCCGTCGACCGAGAACGTCATCGGGGGCGCGTTGAGACCGCCGCCGGTGTTGAACTCCCACAGCTTCTGCAACGACTTCGCGTCATAGGCGATCAGCTCACCGGATGGCTGTCCGGAGAACACGAGATCGGGCGTCGCCAGGATGCCGCCGAGGTTCGGGAACTGGGTCTCCGCCTTCCCCGCCACCTTGCCGGTGGTGACGTCGATCGCGGTCACGCTGCCCGTTATCTTGACGTTCTGGCTCGGCCCGCCGCCGGTGAAGAACTCGCGCGCCTTGACCTTGTCCGGCGTCATCTCCTCGACCTTGATGTGGTTGCAGCTTTCGATGACGGGAATGTACCAGAGCTTCAGGTTCGGATTATACGCGGTCGGCGGCCAGTTCTTGCCGCCCATGTTGCCGGGGCAGATATCCGTTTCCTTGTTGGTGCGGCTCGGCGTGACCGAGGCGTTGTACTTCTGCACGCCTTGCTTCGGATCATATTCCACCGGCTTGCCGGACTCGGGATCGAGACCCTTGGTCCAGGTCACCTTCTTGACGAAGGGCAGACCCCAGACGAACTTGCCGCTGTTGCGATCGATCGCATAGGCAAAGCCGTTGCGGTCGGCCTCGAGCGCGAGCTTCAGCGTCGTGTTGTTCGGACCGGGGACGTCGACCAGCACGTTCTCCGCCACGCTGTCATAGTCGTAGGGGTCGTTCGGCGTGTGCTGGTAGTGCCACTTGATCTTGCCGGTGTCGGCATCGAGACCAAGCGACGAGTCGGTGTAGAGATTGTCGCCGGGCCGGTATTCATTGTCCCAGTCCGGTCCGGGATTGCCGACGCCCCAAACGATGGTGTTGGTCGAGGGGTCATAGCTGCCGGTGACCCAGGTTGAACCGCCGCCGCTCGCCTTGGCGTTCTTGTCGTCCTTCCAGGTCTCCGCACCCGGCTCGTCCTTGCCCGGGATGGTGTGGGTGCGCCAGACTTCCTTCTGGCTGTTCAGGTCGGTCGCAGCGATCCAGCCGCGAATGCCGTATTCCGCGCCGGCTACGCCTGATATCGCCTTGTCCTTGACGATCAAAGGTGCGCCGGTGATCACCTCACCCTTGTCGGGATCGGCGACCTGACGCTGCCAGGCGACCTGCCCGGTTTCCTTGTTGGTCGCGATCAGGCGGCCGTCGAGCGTGTGCGAGATGACGAGGTTGTTCCACAATGCGACGCCGCGATTGTCGACGCCGCAGCAGGCGACCGCGCCGGCCCAGTCGTGGTCGGTCTTGGGATCCATCTTCCAGACCAGCACGCCTTTGCCGCCATGCGCATCGATCTTATAGACCGAGCCCCAGCCGTCGGTGACGTACATGAATCCGTTCTCGACGATCGGAGTTCCCTCCAGGCCGCCATGCGCCCAGATTCCGCCGCCCTCGACGCCGCCGAGATGCATGGTCCAGGCGACCTTCAGATTCTTGATGTTGTCCTTGTTGATATCCGCCAGCGACGAGAAGCGGGTCGCCGAATAGTTCTTGTGATGGTGCAGCCAGTTGCCTGCTTCCTTGTCAGCGTTGAGCAGACGGTCCTGGCTGACATCTTCGGCGAGCGCGAACGAGCCCGCGAGGGTCGCAGCGGATGCTACCGCCGCCGCGAGCATATGAGACTTTACCCAATTCAACCTTGTCATAGATGCATTTCCTCCGGATCTAGCATTCTTCATTGATCGAACCGCCCGTCACATACGGACAATCTCGCGAGAAGCCCTGAGTCCCGGCGCATGGCTGTGCCATCCGCCGCCTTCTTTATTCACTTATCCTGCGGTCACTTCTGGACCTGTACCTCCGTCTCGATGGTGCCTGCTTTCTGGAAAACGACCGCGCATTTGAACGTCTCGCCCGGCGTGAGCGCCTGACGCAGCTGCAGCAGCATCACGTGATAGCCGTCGCGCTTCAGCTCGAGTGTTCCCTTGGCCGGGACTGGTATATTGGATATCGATCGCATGGCAGGCGCGCCTTCGCCGCGATCGACGGTGTGCCGCTCGGAAAAATTCGCGACCGGGCAGCGGACACGGAGCAGCGCATCGGCGCTGTCGGCCTCGTTCTTGATCGTCATCGTCAAGGGAAGATCCCCGCCCGCTTTGTCGACCGCCGCTACGCGCGCATCCACAATTGCCAAGGATTCGTTCGCGACGGCGTTACGCATCACTCCGAACGTGCTGATCAGGCAGAATAATGGCAACGCGATCCAAGACCCATACTTGACGGAGTTGCACTTAATGTTTCTGCACGCAACGGCGCAATGCAACCCCCGCTCGAACGGCATCAAGTTTTCTCCCGACATGATTTTCGCAGCATTGTTTCACGCTTCGCCGCACGCGGCCAGCGATTGAAGATCGGGAACCCTGCATCAATGCGATTTCGGCGCGCATAGCGGTCATGCTAACTCTTTGCGCATGAGTGCTCTCGATACACTTTCGCCTGCCGAGCGCGATGCAGCAAATGCCGCACTGCGTGAGGTGATCGGCACGCAAACGATCGACGCCGTGACATCCGTCTCCGGCGGCGCCACGGCAGCGCGGTTGTTCCGGATCGATGCCGGCGGCGGGAACTATTTGCTGCGAATCGAAGGCGCGCCGAGCCCGCTGCGCAATCCGTATCAATATGTTTCGCTCGGGATTGCCGCGAGCGCCGGCATCGCCCCGCGACTCTATTATGTGAACGAGACGTCGCGCATCGCGGTGATGGACTTTGTACAGCGGCAGCCGCTCGGCCGCTATCCCGGCGGCCTGCCGGCGCTGGCAAAGGCGCTTGGCGAATTGCTGTCGCGCCTGCAGGCGACACCGACCTTTCCCGCCTTCGTGCGCTATCCCGATATTGTGACGCGGCTGTGGGCTCATGTCTGTCGCACCGAGTTGTTCGCGCCCGGCATGCTCGACCAAAGCAACGAGCATCTCGAACGCATCCGTGCGGCCTATGCCTGGGATGAGGCGAACTCGGTGTCGAGCCACAACGATTCGCTGCCCGCCAACATCCTGTTCGACGGCAACAGGCTCTGGATGATCGACTGGGAATCCGCCTACCGCACCGACCCGCTGGTCGACATCGCCATCGTTAGCGACAGCATCGCACGGACGCCGGAGCTGGAAGACATTCTGCATCGCGCCTGGCTCGTCCGCCCGCTCGACGAGGCGCTGCGCGCGCGGCTGCGGTTGGTCCGCGCCCTCACCCGGCTCTATTACGCCAGCGTGCTGTTCAGCGCATCCGCGACGGCGCCGCGCACCATCGCCGACACGAGCCTCGCAGCGCCGACACTTGCCGAGTTCGCGGAGGCCGCCCGCGCCGGCCGGATCAGGATCGGCACACCCGCGGCCAAGCACGTGCTCGGCAAGATGTTTCTCGCCGCGTTCCTCTCCGACATTACGACGCCTGGCTTCGATCTGTCGGTATGACGTTTACCCCGGCGGATTGAACGTGCGCGCGAAGAACACCGGCGCCCTCGCCTTCTTCAACCGGTAGAGCTGCGCCGGCCGATTCGGCCCCTTGCGCATCCTGGCGACCGGCTCGATCAGGTCGGCGGCGAGCATGCGGGTGCGGAAGGCACTCTTCTCCAACGGACGATCGAGCACGATCTCAAAGGTCCGCTGCAATTCCGGCAGCGTGAATTCCGGCGGCATCAGATAGGCGGGCAGCGAGGTGTACTCGACCTTGCTGCGCAAGCGCTGCACCGCCGCGTGCAGGATCTCGGCATGATCGAAGGCAAGTTTCGGCCGCACTTTCTCGCCCTCGACCGCGAACCACTGCGCATCCGCGGCGAGCGCGCCTCCCGCGGCGTGCTCCGGCAACAATGCGAAATAGGCGTGCGTCGCAGACCAACCGCGCGGATCCCGCGTGGCACTGCCCCAGCTGCCGAGCTGCTCCAGATACGGGCTGACCACCCCGGTCTTGTCCTTCAGCTTGCGCACCGCGCAGGCTTCGAGATCGCGGTCGCCGGCGATATCGACAAAGCCCCCGGGCAGCGCCCAAACCCCTGGAAACGGTTCGGTTTCCGCTCTTGGCCGCTGAACCAGCAGGACCTGAAGCGCGTCTGACCTGATGGCGAAGATGACGACGTCGACCGTCGTCAGCGGCCGCGGAAAGTCGAGTTCCGGTCTCTCGGGCATGCTCTCCCCGCCTCCTTGGAGCTTCCTGTGACGCGCATTCTTCACGCGAACCGGCGTCCACTTCGTTTGAAAACGCTCCGGTGCCGTGAACCTTTTCGCGTCCCGGCTTGACAATAACATACTTAGTTGTACAGTCCAACTAACTTAGTTGTTCAGCCACACTTACTCAGGAGTGCACGCCATGTTCGGTCTCCGCTTCATCAAGGCCCAGCCGACCACCTACCTCATGAAATACCGCGGCGGCGCGGTGACCCAGCAGGGCGCCGGCCTGTCCGGCTTCTACTATGGGCCGGTTACATCGTGGGTCGCGGTGCCGATCGGCAGCCGCGACGCCGCCTTCATCTTCCAGCAGATCGCGCGCGACTTTCAGGCGCTGACCATTCAGGGCCATGTCACATACCGGATCAGCGAGCCGCAAAAGGCCGCCGCGATGCTGAACTTCACCCTCAAGGCCGACGGCAAGACCTATGAGTCCGACGACCCGGAAAAGCTGCCGCAGCGGATTCTGGCGACCGTCGAGGTGCTGGCGCAGCAGGCCGTGAAGGAGCTGACCTTGAAGGAAGCCCTGCAAGCCGCCGATCGCATCGCCGGGCTGATCGAAGGCGGGCTGCGCGGCCGCGCCGACATCGCCTCCCTCGGCCTCGAAATCCTCGGCGTCTCGATCCGCGGCGTGAAGCCGACGCCCGACACTGCCAAGGCGCTGGAGGCCGAGGCGCGCGAGGCGATCCTCAAGAGCGCGGACGAAGCGATCTTCGCGCGGCGCAACTTTGCCGTGGAGCAGGAACGCGCCATCCGCGAGAGCGAGCTCGACACCGAGATCGCGGTCGAGCAGAAGAAGCGTTCGATCCGGGAAACCCAGATGGACGCCGAAGCGAGCGTCGCAGCCAAGCAGGCCGAGCTGCGCGAGGCCGGCATGGTCGCCGACATCACGCTGGAGAGCAAGCGCAAGGACTTTGTAGGCCTCAACGCCGAGAACACCCGCACGCTGGCGGATGCCGAAGCCTATCGGGTCGGTGCGCTGATGAAGATATTCGAGGGCGTCGACACCCGCGTGATCCAGGCGCTGGCCGCAGCCGGCATGCAGCCGGGACAGCTGATCGCGCAGGCCTTCAGCGGGATTGCCGAAAAGGCCGAGAAGATCGGTCAGCTCAACGTCTCGCCCGATCTGCTCAACACGCTCTTGGACAAGCCCGCCGCCGTGGAGGCCCTCCGTGCCCGCCGACAATGACCGCAAGATCGTCCTCGTCACCCGCAAGACGCGGCTCGAGGAGCTGATCGCGAAATATCTGACGGCGGCGCAGGCGCGCTTCTATGTCGAGCATCTCGGCGCCGACTTCTCCGACTACCAGCGCGAGCACGATGTCTATCAGGCTGAGCGCCGCGTCACCGTGCAGGCACTGGAGCAATGGGGCCGCTACCAGATCATCGACCGGAGTTTCCTGCCGAACTTCATCTTCGGCCCGTCCGACATCGTGGTGGCACTCGGCCAGGACGGCGTCGTCGCCAACACGATGAAGTATCTCGACGGCCATTCGCTGATCGGGCTCAACCCAGATGCCAAGCGTTACGACGGCATCCTGTTGCCGTTCGTGCCGCGCGACCTCCCTGCCCTGCTGCGCGAGGTCGCAGCCGAAAAGCGCGGCCACAAGGCGGTGACGATGGCCAAGGCCGCGCTGACCAACGGCCAGGTGCTGTACGCGGTCAACGACCTCTTCATCGGCGCGCGCACGCATACCTCGGCCGTCTACGAGATCGCGCTCGCCGAGCAGAGGGAGCGGCAGTCCTCGAGCGGCCTGATCGTCGCGACCGGGCTCGGCTCGACCGCCTGGTTCAAGAGCATCGTCACCGGCTCGCTTGCAATCGCCGGCGCCTTTGGCGGCAGCGCCGGCAGCCCGCCCTATCTGCCGCAGGCGTGGGATGCCGGCGCGCTGCGCTTTGCGGTGCGCGAGCCGTTTCCGAGCCGCACCTCGCAAGTCACGCTGGTCTGCGGCAGCCTCGATCGTGCCGAGCACCTCAGCGTTCGCTCGCTGATGCCGGAGAACGGCGTGATCTTCAGCGACGGCATCGAGGCCGACCGGCTCGACTTCAATTCGGGGACGGAAGCGCAGATCACAGTCGCGGATCGCGAAGGACGGCTCGTGGTGTGAGGCTGCCGCGCTCTCCGGCCGCGCAACTCACTGCGGCACGGGATGTAGCCTTGCCAGCTGATCGAGCGACAACCCAGCCTCGCGATCGCTCAGGGGAAAACGGACGATGATGTCCTGGCGCGCAAGCTGCCCCCACAGTGCGTCCGACGACCACTTCTGCGGCTCAGGCCCGCGCGGACCGTCAATCCAGATGAAATACCATTCCGCCATAGCCCGCGACCAAAGCTCCCTCACCGGAAGATTGATCCTTCGCGGGCCAATCCGCAACGCCGGATTTCGTACCGGTTTGCGGTTCAGGTCTATTCGTAGGGCCGGCCGTCCTTATGCAGGAAGCGGCCATCGGAGCTCGGGCTCATCATGTCGATGTCGGAGCAGGTGATGACGTCGGTACGCGAGCGCGAGCCGACCTCCAGATAGGTCGCCGTCATCTGCGACCGGTTGATCATGTGATGCCCGTTGCCGGAGTTTTTCGGAAACGCCGCACAATCGCCGGCGCGCAACACCGTCTCGCCGGCGTCCTCGATCAGCACTAATTCGCCCGCCAGCACATAGACGAATTCGTCTTCGTCGGAATGCCAATGGCGCTGGCTCGACCAATTGCCCGGCGGCAACCGCATCAAATTGACGCCGAAATCGACGAGCCCGCCGGCATCACCGAGGCGCTGCCGCACCCGCTCGGCACTTGAGGCGGCGAATTCGGCCGGATAGCCGGTCCCCTTGCGTTCCGGCACTTTTGTCAGATCGATCTTCGGCATGGCGACTTCCCCGCGAGGTGACGAGCGAGCGTTTCTCGGCTGTGTCCATAGCTAGCGCGATCGCCGGTCGGAAATGTGTCGCTTGATTTGCGGCCGTCAGCTCCGCCCGACCAGATCCTTCGCCATCAGGATGTCGTCATGGTAGCGGCCGTCGATCTTCAGCGCGTGCCTTTCCAGCCCGTACTCGACAAACCCCATGCTCTGATAGAGCCGAAAGGCCGGCTCGTTGCCTTTCACCACGACAAGCTGCACCAGCTCGACCGATTGTGCCGCGAGCTCGAGCGCGGCTTCGACCAGGAGACGGCCGACGCCGGCGCGCCGCGCCTGCTGCCGCACATACATCCCGACCAGCATGCCCTTGTGCTGCCGCTTCGGCCCATCAGCCGCAATGAAGCCGACAATGCCGGCGAGTTCACCGCCCTGAAATGCTCCGAGGATCACCACCCCGCGGTCCAGCCTCTCGGCGAACCAGCTAACGGGATGGACGCTCTCCGTCTCATATGCGCTGCCGAACGCCTCGGGGCTCAACCGCAGCGCCTCGAGACGGATGTCGCGATAAAGCGCGGCGTCCGCAGGCAAGAGGCGTCGTATCTCGCTGGAGCGTGTCGTCATTCCGTGTCCTGTCTCCGTCGCGGCCGCATGGCCGGTCGATCGGCCAGTCAATCGCGGTATCTATCGCGCGGCCAGCCTATTCCAAAGCGGATTGAAGCGGGTAAGAAGGCAATCCACCTCTCGTATCGAGGTTTCGGCCGCCGCACCGAGGTAGACTCCGGACGACGCATCCCTGACACTACGGCACGGAGGGACGCCTATGGTTTTCTGGATAGCAAGCGTGGCCGGATTGGTGGTCGGCTATCTCTTCGGTGCTACGCCCGCGGGCTATCTGGCGGGGAAACTGCTCAAGGGCATCGACATCCGCCAGCACGGCTCCAGATCCACCGGCGCAACCAACGTCTTGCGCACCCTCGGCAAGTGGCCCGCCTTGGCGGTCCTGCTGGTGGATGTGCTGAAAGGCGCGGCAGCGATCGCGTTTGCCCGCTGGTTTTATTCCTGGCTTTATACGTTGCCGTCGGTCACGCCACCGACACCCTTTGACCAGCAAACCTTGCTGCCCTGGGCGGTCTGCCTGGCCGGACTTGCCGTGTTGTTGGGACACAGCCGCTCGATCTGGCTGAATTTTACCGGCGGGAAATCCGCGGCGACGGGGCTCGGCGTGTTGCTGGCTATGTCCTGGCCGGTCGGCCTGGGCGCAGCCCTCGTCTTTGGCGTTGTGCTGGCGTTTTCCCGGATTGTGTCCCTGAGTTCGATGTCGGCGGCGCTCGCTGCGATCGCCCTGGTCTGCGCCATGGAGCAGCCGTTACCATATCGGCTGCTGGTCATCGCAGGTGGCCTTTACGTGATCGTGCGCCATCGCGCCAACATTCAGCGGCTGCTGGCTGGGACGGAACCACGCCTGGGATCAGGCAGACAAGGATCGAACGCGGCTTCGCAAACCTAGCGTGGGCACGCCCGCCGGGATCACGAAGCCACGACTTGCCCGGGGTGTCACCGGTGCTGCTGGATATGCTCCTGAACGGCACCGATGACGTCAGACGAATGCGTCACGAAGCCGAAGCATTTCTTGACGTTGAACAGGGTTGCTTCAACACAAAAGCCCGGCGAAGTCGTCGCGCAGCAATCCTCGACCAGCAGGCAGCCATAGCCCAGGAAGTTCGCATCCGTGAGCGAATGCAGCACGCATTGATCGGTGTTGACGCCGGCAAACAGGATGGTCTTGGTGCCGAGATTGCGCAGAATGCTGTCCAGCGGCGTGTCCCAGAAGCCGCTAATCCGGTATTTGTCGACGTGAATGTCCTCGGGTTCCTGTTTCAACTCATCGACAACGGCCGCGGCCCAGCTGTCCTTCTGCAACACGCGCGCGCCGCTGCCCGGCAACGGCTCGCCAAGACCGATGCCAGTGCCCTTCGGCTTGTACAAATGGAGCTGGTTGGGCGCCATGTTCTTCAGATCCGGCCGATTGCCCCAGTTCAGCCAGATGACGTGCACGCCGGCATTCCTCAATACCGGAAGCAGCTTCTGCAGCGGCTCGATCGGCGCCCGATCCGGCGTGTGATCGAGGCCGAGATGGTCGACCCATCCGCCCTTGGCGCAGAAATCGTTCTGCATGTCGACGACGATGAGGACGGTGCGGTGCAGATCGACAGTCACCGTCTGGGGCTGCGCGTCGATCGTCACCACGCGGGGCGGCGGCGGCGCCATCGCCATGTTGACGTTGTTGTCATCGACCAGCCATTTGTAGCCGGGAGCGGACCCAAGAGGATTGGCGGCGCTGGACGCAGCGGACTCCGCGGCTTTCGCTAACGTGGAACTCGTCATTGGACTTTCCTCCCTTTGCTTATGCTTTCTTGAAGTCCGTTGCGATCAGCCGCCCCGTTCGAACGGAATGGTCAGCGCCGAGGGCTGTCTGCTCTTTCCGACGAGGCCCGCGATGGCGACCAGCGCCAGCAGATACGGCAGCAACAACAGCAACGCGACCGGCACATCGAGTTGCAGCGCCGGCACCAGGAATTGCAGCGCGGTCGCAAAGCCGAACAGCAGGCACGCCGCCAGCGTGTACCAGGGATTCCAGCCGCCGAAGATCACGGCCGTGATCGCGAGATAGCCCGCGCCCTTGGTCATGTTCTCGGTGAACGTATTGCTGTCCGCAACCGACATGAACGCACCACCAAGGCCCGCAAGGATGCCGGCGTAGAGCACACCGAGATAACGGGTCTTCGCCACGCTGATGCCGGCCTTGTCCGCGGCGCGCGGATCTTCGCCGACCGCCCGCACCGCCAGCCCGAACGACGTGTACTTCAGGATCAACCAGGTCACGACGACCATCAGGATGCTGACATAGGCAAGGCCGGTCTGGTTCGCCAACGCCGGCCCGATCACCGGGATACGTGGGAGCCACGGCAGATTGAGCTGCGCGAAGCCGGGAATCGGATCGCGCGACAGCGGCCCGAAGATCTCGCGGTAGAGAAACGTCGTTGTCCCCAGCGCCAGGATGTTGAACCCGATTCCGACGACCAGTTGATTGGCGCGCAACGTCACGCTCAGCACGGCCTGGACCGCGGCAACCGCAGTCGCGACCAACACGCCGGCCGCGACACCAATGAGCGGCGAGCCGGTCGCCCACGATGCCAGCGCCGCCGTGAAAGCCGACATCAGCATCATGCCGTCGAGGCTCAGATTGAGCACGCCGGCGCGCTCGCTCAGCATCTCGCCGGTTGCGGCAAAAATGATCGGGACCGCGAGGCGAAGTCCGGAGCCGATGAACACGGCCATTTGTTCGTCAATCATCGGGTCACCTTTCGGTTGGTGAGGATCGCGGAACCTGCAATGATGATGACGATCAGGCCCTGGCAGATCAGCACGACGGCCGACGGGACGTGCGCCGAAATCTCCATGTTGATCGATCCCGATCGCAGGAATCCGAACAGCAACGCGCCGATCACGACGCCGACGGCCGAGCCGCGCGACAGCAGGCCGACGACCAGGCCGTCGAATCCGTAGCCCGACGAGAAATCGCTCGTCAGGTAGAATTGCTGGCCGAGGATCATGATCGCGCCGCCGAGACCGCCCAGGCCTCCGGACACCGTCATGGCCAGGATCACGTAGAAGCTCGTCCGCATCCCCGCACGGCGGGAGGCCATCGCATTCAGGCCGACGGCGCGCAGCCGCAGGCCGAGCGAGCTGTGCTTGAGCACCAGCCACACCACGACGACCGCAATCGCCGCAATCAGCAATCCGATATGGAGCGGAGATCCATTGTCCGGGAACAGCAGGGGCAGCTTGGTCGAGTCCGGAATCTCCGCCGATTCCGGCAGCGACGACACATCGCTGATCGGCTTGCGCAGCAGGTGGAAGGACTCGACGGACCAGTACACCAGCGGCAACGCGATGAAGCTCAACAATAATGTGCTGATCACCTCGTTAGTGCCGCGGGCCGACTTGAGAACGCCCGCAAGGCCGCCCCAGACGGCTCCGGCGAGGGTTCCGGCAACGAGCGGCACGATGAACGCCAGTCCCAGCGGCAAGCCGCCGGCGCCATGCAGAGCCGCTGCGGTTGCGAACATGCCACCCATCGCGATCTGCCCCTCGCCTCCCACATTGGTCAAATTGGCACGGCTGGCAAAGATGAAGCCGAGACCGACCAGCGCGAGGCTGATGGCGCGATTGATCGACGCGCCGATGTTGAAATCGCTTCCCGCCATGCCGTCCCAGAAGGCTTCGATCGCCTCGACGACAGAGGCACCTGTCGCAGCGATGATGATGAGGCCAATGCCGAGCGCGATAATGGTCGATACCACTGGCACCAGGACCTGCAACGGCACGAGCTCGAGTCTCGCGCCCTGCGCGACCCGCGCGAGCTTCGGATTCTTCATGACCATGGCCAACCTAGACATGTGCGTGCCCCGACATCATCGCCCCGATCGCCTCACGGCTGAACGACCCGGCGGCGAGCTCGCCAACCAGCTTTCCGCGGTAGATCACCGCGATCCGATCCGACACCGCCATCAGCTCCTCGAGCTCGCTGGAGATCAGAAGCACCCCGAGGCCGTCATCGCGCGCGGCCCGGATGCGGTTGTAGACGGCCTCGATCGCGCCGACGTCGAGCCCGCGCGTCGGCTGTGCCGCGAGCAGGAACACCAGCGGATCGAGCGACAGCTCGCGTGCAAGCACCGCCTTCTGCTGATTGCCACCGGAAAGGCTAGCCATCGAAACATCCGGGCTGCTCGCCCGCACGTCGAAGTCGCGCATCATCGCCTCCGCCGCCTTGCGTCGCGCCGACTTGTCGAGCAGGCCGAAGCGGCTGAATTTTCCGATCGCGCCGAGATAAAGGTTCTCGGCCACCGACAATTCCTTGATGCAGGCGACCGCATGGCGATCCTCGGGAACGATGCCGACGCCCGCGTCCGTGATCTCCTGCGGCGAGCAACCGCCGACCGACGTTCCGCCGACCACGATCGCGCCCGCGCTCGGCGCGGCGAGCCCGGCCAGGATCAGCCCGAGCTCGGTCTGGCCGTTGCCCTCGACGCCCGCGATCCCGACGATCTCGCCGGTGCCGACCGTGAGGCTCAAACCGTCGAGCCTCGGCACGCCATGCGGGTCGCGATACACGAGGTCCGAGATCTGCAGCACCGCCTCGCCCGGCGACGCCGGACCAGCAGCGCTTGAGGGTTTCGCCGGCGTCTTGCCTTCAATGTCGACTGCCGCGGCGAGCACCGAGCCCGCCGACTGCACGTCGCGGCCGACCATGGAGCGCACCAGCGACCGGATGTCGGCGCCCTCCATCGCGACGGTCTCGATGATGCGGCCCTGCCGCAGCACCGTGGTGCGATCGGCGACCCGGCTGATTTCGCCGAGCTTGTGCGTCACCAGGATCACGGATTTTCCGCGCAGCGCCACCTGGCGGCAGATCGCCAGCAGCGCGTCGATCTCGTCCGGCTGCAGAACGGCCGTCGGCTCGTCGAGCACGAGCAGTTGCGGATCGCCGAGCAGGCACTTGATGATCTCGACCCGCTGCCGCTCACCGACCGAGAGGTCCTCGATGCGCGCTTCGGGATCGATCTCGAGCCCGTACTCCGCCGCGAGTTGCTCCATCCGCACGATGATGTCCTGCGGCTTCAGCACCGCACTGGCCCGGCCAAGCATCAGGTTCTCGGCCACGCTCATGTTGGGCACCAGGCTGAAATGCTGGTGCACCATCACGACACCGCGCTGCAGCGCTTCCGCCGGGCCGCGGGGGTGGAACGGCTCTCCGCCCAGCGTCATCGTGCCGGCATCAGGCCGATGCACCCCGAACACCAGGTTGCACAATGTCGATTTGCCGGCACCGTTCTCGCCAAGCAGGCAATGCACCTCGCCGCGCTCGATCTGCAGCGAAATGTCGTCGAGCGCGGTGAAGGCCCCGAAGCGCTTGGTCAAGCCAGACAGTTCGAGAACAGCCACGGTCAGCCCACCTTGACTTTGATCTTGTTCGACAGCAGGTCGTCCTTCAGCTCCTTGATCTTGGCCTGGATCTCGGGCGTTGCTCCGGTGCAGATCTCGATGTCGGCCGAACGTGGCCCCATGGCGAGGCCGAACTGCTTGTATTCCGGGTGCCACGTTCCGGCGACGGCCTGGTCGATGGCGTATTCGACCATGAAGCCGATGCCGCTGACCGTGTAGGCGATGTAGAGCGGGTTGTTGTCGGTGCAGTAGTTGGTATAGCTCCCGATCATCTTGGTGCCCTTCTCGCGCGCCGCCTGCTCCATGCCGCGTACGCCGAGATTGAGGATGTTGTAGTGCACGTCGGCGCCCTGCGCGATCGCGGCAAGGGTTGCTTCCTTCGCCTTGGCGACGTCGTCAAAGTCGCCGGTGTAGGTCACGAAGCATTTGGTATCCGGCTTGACGTGCTTGGCGCCGTTGGCGAACTCCGTACCGGTGTTGACGATGGCCGGAATTTCAAGGCCGCCGACATAGCTCACCGCACCGTTCTTCGACATCATCGCGGCGACGGCACCGGCAATGAAGCCGATCTGGGCCTGCAGCACGTCGTACTGCGCGACGTTTTCGGTCGGCTGTCCGGTCGGGCCGACGATGGAGAACTTCACCTTCGGGAAGCGCTTCGCGACCTTGAGCACCGACGCCTGGGTCTGCCCCGCGGCGCCGATCACCATGTCGTTCTTGGTCGCGAGCGTGACGAGCGCCTGCTCCATGTCGGCGAACTTGACGTTCTCGATCGACGTGATCACGACCTTGTTGCCGTGGCGTTGCTCGGCCGCCTTCATGCCGTTGTAGGCCGACTCCATCCAGCCATGGTCGGCCCGCGACCCCGGAATGAGAATGCCGATGCGGAGCGGCTTCGCCGCATCGTCGGCGAAGGCAAGCCGGCCCGATGAACCGATAAAGGCTGCCGAGAGCAGGCCAGTTTGCAGAAATGCACGACGGGTAGCGCTCATGTGTTTCCTCCTGTTCGTTCCCGGTGTCGCCGCACTCTTTGTTGCGGCATTTTTGTATCGGCGGCGCGGCCGCGCCGTCTTCCTTAGAATCGAAGCCGCGTCATCTCACGCCAATCGTCGCCAGCGCGCCGACGGCGTCGACGAAGCACTTCATCGGGGCCTGCACGACGCCGGCGCCGATGATCCCCATGCCCGGCTCCTTGTGCGCCGTTGCGGTGTTGATGACCGGCCGCATGCTCTCGTCCACTACCCTGCGGACGTCGATGCCGACCGGAGCTCCGATGAAGTCGAGCATCGGCAGAGTGAAGCCGGGGTTGCGACCGATCGTGACGTGCGCCATCTCGCGCGAATAGCGCAGGGCGTCCTGCGGCGTGCCGCCGACGAATTGGACCATCGCCGGAGCCGCTGCCATCGCGAACGCGCCGAGTCCCGCGGTCTCGGTGATCGCGCTGTCGCCGATATCGGGATTGGCATCGGCCTCGCTGAAACCGGGCAGGAACAGGCCGACCGGAATATCGGCCGGACCGACAAACCATTGCCCGTCCAGTCCGCTGACCCTGATGCCGACATTGACGCCGTTGCGCGCCATCGCCGTGACGATGCTGCTGAACGGCACGCCGTGCGCCGCGTCCATGGTCGCCTTGCACGCCGCCATCGACAGGCTCAGGAAGAACATGTCGTCGGCCCCGATCGTCCGCAGCGTCTCGTGAACCAGATCGCGCGAGATCGAGGACTTGAGCAGCGATTCCGTGACGGCGCGATACAACAGCAGGGTCGCGGCCGTGTTGCGATTGTGGACGTCGTCGCCCATGTGCAGCGACTGCGACATCAGCGGCTTCAACGGCAACCCGCCGTCGATGCCGGTGACCGCGGCCTTCAGACATGGCGCCAGCACAGTCTCGATGAGCTTGAGGCCTTCGATCACCTCGGGCGCGAACGCGCCGAAACGCAAAGTCTTGGCGCCGCCGGATTCCATCATCGGCGCATAGGCGCGATTGCCGGAGGTCTTGTTCTGCACCACGAACAGCGGCATCGAGGGCGAGATGATCCCGGTCATCGGCCCGACCGCGCCGAATTCATGGCACGGCGCGAAGCGGATGCTGCCGGACGCGGCGAGTTGCTCGGCCTCTCGCGGGCTCGTCGCCCAGTTCTCATAGAGGATTGCGCCGACCACCGCCCCTTTCATCGGGCCGCACATGTCGTTCCAGGCGATCGGCGGACCGGCATGGAGCAACGTCCGGCCCATGTCCGGCCAAACCTCGGATGCATGTGCCGCGATGTCGACCCAGACCGGCTGCGCGGTCAGGATCCGCTCGAGCACCTCCGCATTGGCGCGATCGATCCGCGATCCCAAGCAGTCCGCATCGGTGGTATCGCCGACCAGTTGCGCGAGGCTCCAGGCGACCTCGGGACTTCCGTCGCCGACCGGCTGCCACTGCAGACGCACCAGCGGCGCACCGCTGCTTTCGACACCGCGATCGAGGTCGGAGGCGCCGAGGCTGATGACGGATGTCTTGTTCTGGAGCGCGGAAGGGGCTGCATTCATCATCGTTCTCCACCTTGCATCACGCGACGCCCCGTGGCGTTGTCGTCCGCTTCCATGCGGCTCGCGATGGCTTGCGCGGCACGCGCTACGCCCGTGCTGCTGCCGACAAGCTCCGCGCCGGCGTCCGCCAGCATGGCCTTCTGGGTCTCGAAGGATTGCGGATCGGCGTCGGTGCCGCAGACGAAGCAGATCACCGGAAGCTCCCGCCCCTGCCCGCGCGAGGCGGCCTTCGCCCGGCGGATCGCCGGAGCCAGGATCTCTGCGGGATTGGGATGACTGCCGTAGCCGAGCACGACGTCCAGCACGATGCAGGCGACAGTCGGATCGTCTGCTTCCTTCAGCAGCCGCTCGATCCGCACGCCATAGTCGATCATCGGATGCGGCCGTCCCACCGTGAATTCATCACTGCCGAGATCGATCGCGGTGTGTCCTTGGCTCGCTTCCACATCGGCGAGATGATCCGCGCCCGCAAGCGGCGCGTTCGACCGGACCCGAAGGCCCGCCGCGCGCCAAATGGTCTGAGCCTCCGAGCAGAACGTTCCTCCCGAATAGAGACCGCGCAGGTAGCGCTGCGACGGCGCCAGCGACGCACAAATCCGCGTTGCCAACGCTTCGATGGACTGCTCGTCACCTCCGGGCTGACGTGCTCCCGCAAGCGCGACGGCCTGTCGCGCCGTCTCCTCGAGCGACGACGTGCGGTGAACATTGCCGGCAGATGCGGCCGGCTCGCCGCCGAGGAAGCAGATCACGACCGGCTTTCCGATCGCGCCGGCGCGCTCGATCACCCGCCTTTGCACATCGCGCGCAGGAGGCTTGGAGACGATGGCGACGACCTTGGTCTGCGCATCTGCCGCCAGCAGCTCAAGGCCCTGCAACATGGTGATGCCGCCGACCTCGCTGGAAACGTCGTGGCTGCCGGTGCCGATGGCCTGCGAGATGCCCTGGCCATGACGATGGATCTGGCACATCACCTCTTGCAGACCGGTGCCTGATGCGCCGACGAGCCCGATCGCGCCCCGCCGAACGACGTTGGCAAATCCAAGCGGCACGCCGTTGATGATCGCCGTGCCGCAATCCGGCCCCATCACCAGCAGCCCCTTTTGCGCCGCGACGCGCTTGATGGCCTGCTCCTGCTCGATCGGCACGTTGTCGCTGAACAGCAGCACGTTCAGACCCCGCCGCAGCGCCTTCAACGCTTCCGCCGCGGCGTAGGGGCCCGGCACCGAGATCAATGCGAGGTCGGCGTGATCGGCAATCGCGACGCCGCGGGAGATCGAGCGCGGCGGTGCTTCCGCCGCCGCTTCAGCCGATCCGCCCTTCGGTTCTTCACCGACGATCAAGGAGTGAATCTCCTGCTCCGCGGCTGCGCGCTTTTCGGGCGCATCGTCCGCCACAACGATCATGATATCGCCAGGCTTGGCGCTCTCGAGCGCCGGGCTCATCAGCCCGGCCTGCTGCAGGAATTCCTTGTTGCTGCGCGTTCCCATCAGCAGCGTGACCCGCTGCACGCCGGTCCGCGCGACCGTGACCTGCGAGACCCGCATCAACGACACGGAATCCTTGTACAGGTTCGCCTTAATGCTGGATTGGATGGCCATGGCCCTGTCGTTCCCTTGAATCCCGCAGGCTGCTTGTTGGTCTTATGCTTGAGCTTCAGCCGGCGGCCAGCTCGATTGCCTGATCGGTTGAGGCGCCGATCCGGCGTCTCAACTGCTTCTGCTCGGTGAGCGCGGGCGCTATTGCGGCCATGAAGATCGAACCGCCATCTTGCTCGACACTCGATACGGATTGGCGCAGGTGGATGTCCCGCCCAAGCGCCAATCCCGGTGCTTACTGAACGACGTGCGTCCCGGTCTCGCCCCGCAGCGCCGCCATGGCGCAATCGAGGTGACTGATGATCGCCCGCTTTCCCCCGCCCTCGAGAAACCGGATCGCCGCATCGACCTTGGGTCCCATGCTTCCGGGAGGAAAATGTCCTTCGCGGTGGTAAGCCTTGATCTCCTCGAGGCTGACCTGATCCAGGTCCCGCTTGTTCGGCTTGCCGAAATTCACTGCGACGCGCGGGACGGCGGTCAGGATCAGCAACTCCTCGATGCCCAGCACGTTTGCGATGTGCGCCGATGTCAGATCCTTGTCGATCACCGCCGGCACGCCGGTGCGCACGCCCTTTGCATCACGGACCACGGGAACGCCGCCGCCGCCTCCCGCGATGACGATCGTCCCCCGCTTGACCAATGCGTCGACCAGCGAGATGTCGCAGACATGCTTGGGCTTCGGCGACGGCACGACGTGACGCCAGCCGCGCCCTGAATCCTCGCGCATCGCCCAATTGAGCTCGGCGCTGATCTTCTTGGCCTCGTCCTCGGAGAAGAACGGCCCGACGAACTTGGTCGGATTCTTGAACGCGGGATCGTCACTGTCCACCTCGACCTGGGTCAGCAGGCTTGCCACATGTCGCTGGTTGCCCTGTTCGCGCAGCGCATTCTCGATCGCCTGCATCAGGAGATAGCCGATGCCGCCCTGGCTGTGCGCGACGCAGATGTCCATGTCCATCGGCGGAATCCGGCTCATCGTCAGCATCTGGCGCATCATGATCTTGCCGACCACCGGGCCGTTGCCGTGGGTGATGACCAGTTCGTTGTCGAGTTGCGCCAGCGGCAGCAGCGCTTCCGCGGTGATCTGCGCGACCGACTTCTGCTCCTGGGAGGTGCCCCTGATATCCTCGGGGTGAACCGCATTGCCGCCGATCGCAACCACCAGGCGGCGCGGCACGTCGTTGAGTGTACGCATTTCCTTACCTCCCGGCATTCTGGACGATGGCGACCGCAAGCTCGCAAGCCTGCGCGTTCGACGGCGCAACGATGAATCCGGCCTGCTCCAGTTTCCTGATCTGCGCAGAGCGCCCCTGCGGATCCTGCTCGGTGCCGACGACGGACGCGACCAAGACAGGTGCATCCGGCCCTCGATCTGCGGCGATCTTCACCAGATGCTCGGCGGGATCGGCGTGCGCGCCATAGCCGAGCACGAGATCGAGCAGGATCACCGAGAGATCGCGGTTCTTCAGCGCGGCACGCAACGCATCATCGCGCACGGACGGGTCGATCATCGGGTGCGGCCGGCCGCGGGTATACTCGTCGTCGCCGAGGTCGATCAGCCGATCGCGTCCGCTGCTAGGCTCGACGCCGAGTTTGAGCACGCCGGGGATAGCGGCGTTCGACGCCACCTTCCGGCCTGCGGCAGCGAGGATCACCTGGGCTTCGGCACACAGCGTTCCGCCGGCGAACAAGCCCTCGACGCCGCCCCGACCGTTACGCGGAAGCCGTGACGCGACGGCGTTCGCGTCGAAGTCCGCGCCGATCTGCTGGTGTCCCAGCGCCAGCTCCGCCGCGCCCTTCAGCGTCGGCGAGAAGCGGGCGTTCGGCGGCAGTTGAACCTCTGAAGCACCGATGAAGCACACGGTGTACGACTTGCTGCTTCTGCCGATCCGCTCGAGGACGGACTTGGCGACATCGGGATGCGGCGGCTTCGAAATCAGCACCACGTGATCGGTTTCCGGATCGGCATCGAATGCATCGATCGCCATCAGCGTGGTGATACCGCCGATATCCTTCTTCAGATCGCGCCCGCCGACCCCGATGGCGTGGGAGATCCCCGCGCCAGCTTCGGAGATCAGGCACGAGATCTCCTGCGTTCCGGTACCCGACGCGCCGATGATGCCGATCCTGCCGCGCGTGAGCTTGTTGGCGAATGCCAGCGGCGCGCCGCCGATCACGGCCGTTCCGCAATCCGGTCCCATCATCAGGAGGCCGGCCGCCCGCGCCTGCTGCTTGAGCGACAGTTCGTCCTCGAGGGACACGTTGTCGCTGAACATCAGCACGTGCAGGCCGCGATTGAGCGCCTTACGAGCCTCGGCGGCGGCGAATTCGCCGGGAACAGAGATCAGCGCAAGATTGATCTCGGGCCTCGCTTTGACAGCGGCGGCAATCGAGTGCGGCCGCCAGGCGGCCTGCGCCTCGCCCTGGGTCTTCGGCTTGTCGAGCGATTTGATCGCATTGTCGAGGGCTTCGCGGGCGGCGGACTCGGACTCGGCCTTGACCGCGATCACGAGGTCGTTGCCCTTTACCGCAGTGCCCTCCTCCAGCAGCCCCGCATTGCGCATGATCGCCGCGTTCGATGGCGTTCCCATCATCAACGCCGCCTCGATCACGCCGGGCGAGCCGGCCACCTCGCGCGACAGCCGCATCAGCGCGACCGAGTCGAGATAGAATCCCTTGCGGACCTCGTTCAGGACGACGACGTTCATGACACACCCAAATCCTTGGCGATCGCGACGATCGCCTGCTGGAAGCACGCTAGCGGCGCCTTGACCACGCCGGCACCGACCTGGCCGATGCCAGGCTCGCGATGCGCGATGCCTGTGTTGATGACGGGCACCACGCCGGAATCAACGACCAGGCGGATATCGATGCCGGTCGGCACGCCCGCGAAGTCCATCGCGGCGATGGTCCATTCCGGATTCTGCGCGACCGTGATCTCGCCCATCGAGCGGGTGAAGTTGCCGGCCTCTGACGGCGCGCCGGCACCGACGAAGCCTGCGACGGCAGGCGCCGCCGCCATCGCAAATCCACCGAGGCCGATCGTCTCGACGATGGCGGAATCGCCCATGTCCGGATTGGCGTCCTTCTCGGAATAGCCGGCGAAATACAGCCCTTCCGGCATTTCGACCGGCGCGGTGAACCATTGCTCGCCGAGCCCGCTGACGCGGATACCGAAATCGGTGCCGTTGCGGCACATGGTGGTGACGATGGTCGAACCGCGAATGCCGTTGGCAGGATCGGTGATCGCCTTGCCCATCGCCATCGCGATGTTGAGGAAGAACTGATCGTTCTGCCCGATGAACGCGAGGCATTCGGCGAGGACGGCGTTGTCGGTCGAGGTGCGCGCCATCCAGGGCGCGATCTCGCGCAGGAAAACACTCGAGCAGGCGAGATTGCGCTGATGCAACTCGTCGCCCATCGACAGGCCCCGCGCAACGATCGACTTCAGGTCGACGCCGCCGGCGGCGCGGATCGCCTTGCCCAGCGTCGGCCCGAACACGTCGCGCAACCAGGCGAGCCGCTTCAGCACGCTCGCGTCGTTGCCGCCGAAGCGCATGACCTTGCCGAGCCCCTCGTTGATCGCGCAATAGGCGCGGTTGGAGAAGCGCGCGTTCTCGACCACGAACAGCGGCATCGACATCGTCGTCATGCCGGTCATCGGGCCGACCGCCCCGAAATGGTGGTTCGGGTGGAATTCGATCTCGCCGCTGGCGGCGAGCTTGGTCGCGGTCGGCAGATCCTTTGCCCATCCCTCGAACACGATGGCGCCGGCGACCGCGCCGCGCATCGGGCCGCACATCCGGTCCCAGGAGATCGGCGGTCCGGCGTGGAGGATCATCCGCTCGCGCAGGCCCGGGATCAATTGACGGGCGGGAACGATGTCGATCAGCCGCGGCTCTCCTTCGAGGATCCGGGTGAGCGCTTGCTGGTTTGCGTCTTCGATCAGTTTCATCGGTGCGCCCTCACACACCGAGCTTCGCGAGCAGGGCCGCCATCTGCGGATCGCCGCCCGCCGACGGCTTCCAGTCGACGTGAACGACGCCGATGTCGCAGTCGCGGAGGTCCTTCACGAACCCCTCAAGCCCGACATTCACGACCTCGACCTTGCGCGCCAGCAACTGCTGATACTGCGGCCTATCCTGATCCGTCATCGTCTCCGCCCTAACGTTCGTTTTCGTTTTGTCGAGCTAATAAGAAAACACTTACTTAGTCAAGACCGGATTCTCGGGAAATGCGAAATCTTCGGTGCGAAGGGAATTCAGCTAAAAAAATGCTCCGAACTTCGTTCGGAGCAGTTTGGGAGAACTCGAAATTTTGATCGGCGACGGCGTCATCGTCCGCGAAGTTCATGGCGAAGGACGATCAAACTGCCCGCGAATGCATCCAGTCCGGATGTATGCCCGATCGCCGAGAGCGCTGTGAGTGCGCGACGAAATCCGGCGCCCTCGCCGCTCATCGTTGCATGAATGGCGGCGTGTAGCGCTGCCGCACCGTAACCCAGCGCCGCCGCGCGTAAATGGATTCGGCTGATGTCATTGGTGCCGTCGAGCAGCGCGCGGCATTGTTCCCACAATGCATCGCGACGTTCGATCCGCCCCAGCGCAGCCAGCGCAATCAGCGCACCGCCGATCAGGTCATCGCCGGACGGCGTAAGTCCCGGCCCGAGACCAATCAAGCTGCCGAGCGAGAGGCTCTGATCCGCATCACCATCCGAGCCGGCCACGACTTGCGCGAGAGCCGCAAGACCGGGCATGGCAGCCCGAACGAGGGGAGAAGCATCGCTCGGCACCCGTCCGGACCCGGCGACGGCGAGGCCTTCGGAAGTCAGCACTCCGCCCCACACCGCATTGACCCCGTCGAGGCCGCGTCGCAGGCTGCCCGTCGACCAGTGTGGTGCTGCGTGCGGCGCCCAGACGGAGCGCCCGGCCAGCTCCGCGAGCGGCGTCCCCGCGACCCACAGCATGGAGTCCGCGACCCGCACGGGATCTCCGACCACTAGTCGCGGCCATCGAAAGTCGCCGAGCACGTGCAAGGGACCCGATCCGATACCGGTCCGTCCAACGCAGATCCAGATCCCGTCGATCACGGCATAGAACGACCGTTCGAACACGGCGACGACCTGGCCCGCGGCGCGATCGCGAAGCGCCCTGTCGGCAAGCAGCCCCACTTCCACGCCAGTGCAGACGGCCGCCGCGCGCCCGGGACACAGCTCGTCCCGCGCACCGATGCGACCAGCCTGCCTTCCGTCAGTTTCGCGGTCTCCGACCAACATCCGCCCTCGCCTCCCTCAGCGTGCCTGGGCCGCGAAGCGTTGCGGCGCGCCGGCCTGGGCCTCCCCGCCCAGATAGGCCGCCTCGAGCAGCGGATCCTCGGCGATGATGTCGGCGGCGCCGCTCTTCAGGATCGCCCCGGTCTCGAGGAGATAGGCCCGGTCGGCCAGCGCGAGCGCGTGGCCCGCCATCTGGTCGACCACCATGATGGTCATGCCCTCGCTGCGCAGCCGTTCGAAGGACGCAAACAGTTCGTCGACGACGAGCGGCGCGAGGCCGAGCGACGGCTCGTCCAGCATGAAGATCTTCGGCCCGGTCAGCAGCCCGCGCGCCACCGCGAGCATCTGCTGCTCGCCGCCGGACAACAGGCCGGCGCGCTGGTCGATGCGCTCCTTCAGCCGCGGGAAGCGCACGAACATCGCCTCGATCTCGGCGTCGAGGTCGAGGCCCTTGCGCGCATAGGCGCCGAGCTCAAGGTTCTGCTTCACCGTCAGTTCCGGAAACACCTGCCGCCCTTCCGGCACCAGCACGACGCCCGAGCGGGCCCGAACATGTGCGGGCATCGTGTCGATGCGCGTCTCGGCGAGCCGCACTTCGCCCGTGGATCGCGGCGGTTCGAGACCTGCGATCGACCGCATCAGGGTGGTCTTGCCGGCGCCGTTGGCGCCGAGCACGGCAACCGCCTCGCCGGGGGCGACCACCAGATCGATCCCGTTCAGGGCGCGCGACAGGCCATAGAACGAGTCGAGCGCCTTGACTTCGAGCGCAGTGCCCTGCCGCTCCGGCCGCGGCGCACGGGTCTTCTCGCCCGGCGTGGAGTCGCCCAGATAGGCCTTGCGGACCGCCGGATCATTACGGATCGCCGCCGCATCGCCGATCGCGATGCGCTTGCCGCCGTCGAGCACGACGATCAAATCGCTCAGCGACATGATCATCGGCATGTCGTGCTCGACGATGATGACGGCGATCCCGAGATCGGCGATCCGGCGCAACAGCGTGGTCAGGCGCTGCTTGTCGCCCTTCGAGAGGCCCGCCGCGGGCTCGTCGAGCAGCAGGATGCGGGGCCGCAGCGCCAGCGCGCGCGCGATCTCGACCAGCCGCTTCTCGCCGTGCGACAGCGAATCCGCGAGACGGTCGACGTCGCCATCGACGCCGGCAAAGCGCAGCAGGAACCGGGCAAATCCCTCGGTCTCTGCGTTGCGCAACGCAGAGACGATGCCGCCGAGACGGCCGACCCGCTCGGCGAGCAGGATGTTTTCCAGGATCGTGAGCGAGCCGAACAACTGCGTGGTCTGGAACGTCCGCGCCACGCCGACCCGCGCCAGCAAATGCGACGTCATGCCCGTGACAT
Organism: Bradyrhizobium sp. CER78; assembly: GCF_029846235.1. Lineage (GTDB taxonomy): Bacteria > Pseudomonadota > Alphaproteobacteria > Rhizobiales > Xanthobacteraceae > Bradyrhizobium. The sequence goes on along the minus strand of NZ_JARVWP010000016.1, from coordinate 152,581 downwards.
CGCGATCGCCGAGCATCACCGTTCCCGCCTGCGGCCGGTAGAAGCCGCAGAGCAGATTGAGCGCGCTGGTCTTGCCGGCGCCGTTCGGGCCGATGATGCTGGTCACGGCACCGGGCGCCGCCTTGAACGAGACGCCCTGGACGGCGCGCACGCCGCCGAACGAGATCGAGAGATCCGTCACGTCGAGCCCGGCCGCGTTGTGCGTTTCGAGGATCGCCGCATCGGCAAGCGCCGGCGCAATCGCAGTCTCGGCCAAGGGCTTGCGCGCCGGCAGGAACTTTGCCGCGAGCTGCTCCACGAGCCCGACGATGCCGGACGGCGCGGCGCGCAACACGACGAACAGCAACACGCCGAAGGCCAGCAGGCGATATTCGGCCAGATCCGACAGTGCCTCCGGCAGCAGCACCACCAGCGCGGCGCCGATCACCGGGCCGAGCACCGAACCGGCGCCGCCGACCATCACGCCGAACAGCAGCAGCACCGATTGCAGGAACGGAAACGAGCTCGGGCTGATATAGCCCTGCAGCGGCGCAAACAGCGCGCCGGCCAGCGCCATCGCGGCCGCCGAGATCACGAAGGCGATGGCGCGCACATGCACCAGATCGATGCCCAGCGAGCGTGTCGCGACCTCGGTATCGCGGGCCGCGCGCATGGCATAGCCCCAGCCGCTGCGCTTCAACCGCTCGAACAGGAAGAGGCCGGCAAACACCAGCACGATGCCCGCGATAGCCAGGGAGCGCTCGGACAGCGTGTAGCCGAACACGCTCGGCGGCGCGCTCAGCATCAGGCCGTTGCCGCCGCCGGTGAGATCGCGCCACTCGATCGTGACATGTTCGACGATGAAGCCAAAGGCAATCGTCACCATCGCCAGATACGGCCCGCGCACGCGCAGCGCCGGCAGCGCAAGCAGGCCGCCGACGATGCTGACCAGGACGATGGCTCCCGCTGTCGCGGCAAGGTAGGGCCAGCCGGCCTTTTCCATCAGCAACACCGTGGTGTAGGCGCCGATCGCCATGAAGCCGATATGTCCAAGCGAGATCTGGCCCGCGAGGCCGAGCAGGACGTTGAGCCCGATGCAGGCGATCGCGGTCAGCGAAATCGTCGCGATCAGGAACACCGCGTAGCTGTCCGCGACCGCGGCATAGAAGATGGCAATCGCGAACGCTGCGACCGCGATCAGAAGGGAAGCGCGAGAAATCATACCTTCTTAACTCCAGCTCGGCCGAGCAGCCCGTGCGGCATGATGACGAGGATGACGATGACGGAAGCGAACGTGATGATCTGGGTGTAGACCGACCCGAGATAGTTGGTCGCGAACACCTCGATCAGGCCAAGACACAGTCCGGCCAGCATGACGCCCCAGGCGCTGGCGAGACCGCCGATGATCGCGGCGGCGAACGCCTTGATGCCGAACAGCGTGCCCATCTCCGAGGAGACGTTGAGCAGCGGCGCGATCAGCAGCGCGGCGACGCCCGCCAGCATCGCCGACACCGCGTAGCTCGCGGCGATGGCGCCGCTGACATTGATGCCCATCAGCCGTGCGGCGTTGGGATTTTGCACCACTGCAAGCATTGCGACGCCATGCCGCGTGCGGCGGCTGATCAGATGCAGCGCCAGGGCAAGCAGCAGGCCGACCACGGGAATCAGGAGCTGCAGCGGGTAGACCCCTGCCCCCTCCACGATCTGGATCGGCTTGGCCGCGAGCACCGACGGGAAGCTGCGCGGCTCCTTGCCGAACACGAACAGCATCACATTGTCGACGATGATACCGACCGCAACCGTCGCCATCAGCCAGTTGTCCGACCCGCGCTGCACAAACGGACGAACCGCGAAGCGTTCGATCAGAACGCCGTAGACCGCGCAGACCAGCAGCACCGCGGGGATGCCGATCGCGGCCGGCCAACCCCACACGACGAGGAAGAAGTATCCGGCAACGGCTCCCAGGGTCATCGAGCTGCCCTGCGAGAAATTGACCGTGCCGGACACGGCGTAAGTGACGTGAAAGCCTAGCGCGAGCAGACCGTACATGCTCCCCAGCGCCATTCCGGTTATTATCGCCGAAAGAAACGACATTGATGATCACCCCGATCTGCTTGCTGGACGACCGCCGCCGTCAGTTCTTGAACGGCAGGATGTGGTTGTCTTCGAAGTGGGCCCAGATGTAGTCCTGCGCCGTCAGCGCATCGTGCTTGTTCTGGGCGAACGGCTTCTCATAGGTCTTGATCAGGCCTTCCAGCCTGTCGATCCCGTAGAAGCCGTCACGAATGGCGGTCGGATCTGTGCTGCCGGCCTTCTGGATCGCGCCGGCGATCACCTGCACGCTGTCATAGGCATTGGCGAAGCCGACCGCAGGCGTCACGTCCGCGGGCCCCTTGATATCCGGATACTTCGCCTGCAGTTCGGCGAGCACGCGCTTGCCGACCGGCGAGAGGTTGCCGAAGAAGCTGTAAGTCTGGACGAACACGACGCTCTCTGCGCTCGGCCCGGCGAGCTCGGTGAAGCGACCGCCGGCCGGCCCCCAATGCGACACGATCGGCGGCGCCCAGCCCATGCGGTCGAGCGATTTCACCACCTGCGAGGATGGACCGACATTGCCGACCAGGAACAGCGAGTCGGCGCCGGCCTGCTTGAGGCGGGACAATTGCGCGACCACGTCGACATCGTTCGCCTCGAACTTCTCGACGCCGGCCGGTTCGATCTCGGCGGCCTTCAGCGCGGCGCGCAGGCCGTGCTCGTTCGATTCCCCCCAGGGATTGTTGACGAGGATCAGGCCCGGCTTCTTGGCGGCGAAGGTCTTGCCGGCGAACGCAACGATCGCCTTGTCGACCTCGTCGTCCATCGCCGAGACGCGGAACACATAGTTGGACGCGGCGCCGTTCTGCGTAATGTTGGTTCCGGCGGCCCATGGCACCACGAACGGCATCTTGACGTTGTTGACGAACGGCACGATCGCAAGCTGGACCGGCGTATCGAGACCGCCGAGCAGCACCGCGACCTTCTCGCGCTGGATCAGTTCGCGCGCGGCGGTCAGCCCCTTGGCGGGATTGCTTTCATCGTCGCGGCGCACCAGCTCCAGCGGACGGCCGAGCACGCCGCCTTTCGCGTTGATTTCCTCGATCGCGATCGTCGCGCCGCGGGTCAGCGCTTCGCCGGCGCGCGCCGACTGCCCCGACAGCGCCGTGACCAGGCCGATCTTGATCGGCTCGGCGGCCTGCGCCCGCTCCGCAAACGGCAGCGAGCCAATGAGAATGGCGAGCGCGCCCTGCAAGGCAACGCGGCGGCACAGCCCGGTAATGGGGGTACAAGCGTAGCTCATTTCTGCAATTCCTCCCGCTCCGACGGCTCCCGAGCCGCCTCTGGTCCGCCGCCGCCGTTTCCGCGGTCTTGACGGAAGTAAAAACTTTCTTCACAAATCGACGAATGTCAAGCGGCCGATCGCGCGCCGAACGGAGATTGCAATGCAGCGGGAGATTGGAGAGGAACCCGAGCGAGCCGTCTCGCGTGGCGTTCTCGGCGATGCAACATGCGCGCAAACGCCGGATCCGGCGCGCGGTCTCGTCTCTCATGACCGCTACCGCTACAGCGCGATCACGCGCCGCCCCGACTTCGTGTGGCCGAACGGAAAGCGGCTGGCGGTCTACATCGCGCTCAACCTCGAGCATTTCGCGTTCGGCGACGGGCTTGGTGCCGAGCTCTGCCCGGGCGGCCCGCATCCTGACGTCCTCAACTATGCCTGGCGCGACTACGGCAACCGGGTCGGCGTGTGGCGGCTGATCGATCTGTTCGACGAACTGAAGCTGCCGCTCTCGGTGCTCGCGAACAGCAGCATCTATCACTACTGCCCGGAAGTCATGGACGCCTTTCGCGCGCGTGGCGACGAGGTCGTCGGCCATGGGCGGACCAATTCCGAACGCCAGGGCGTGCTCTCCCCTGCCGAAGAGCAGCGACTGATCGCGGAAGCGACCGATATCATCGCGCGCGCCGAGGCACGACGGCCGCTCGGCTGGCTCGGTCCGTGGATCTCGCAATCCGCTGTGACGCCGGACCTGCTCACCGAGGCGGGCTACCACTACCTGCTCGACTGGTGCATGGACGATCAGCCGGTGTGGTTCTCGACACGGGGTGGCGGCCGCATCCTGTCCGTCCCATATCCACAGGAACTGAACGATATCCCCGCGATTGTCGGACGCAAGGACAGCGGCGAGCAGTTCGCGACTATGATCACGGACACGTTCGAGGAAATGCTGGCGCAATCCGCCAGGCAGTCGCTGGTCATGGGCATCGCGCTGCATCCCTATCTGGTCGGCCAGCCCCACCGGCTGCGGCCGCTGCGGCGCGCTCTGCAGGCGATCGTCGCCCAGCGCGACGACATCTGGATCACCACCGCCGGCGAGATCGCGGCATTTTCTCGCGCCCTGCCCGACGGCATCGTGCCGACATAAGAAACCGGAGACTTCAATTGACCGCTATCGACACACTCTTCCAGAATGCGCGGTTGGCCGATGGCCGGCTTGTCGACATCGCCGTCAGCGGCGGCAAGATCGTTGCCATCACATCGTCCCGGCAAGATCACGGCGCAGTCGGCGTCATCCATGATCTCGGCCGGCGCCTGGTGCTTCCTGGCATGGTGGAAGGTCATATCCACCTCGACAAATGCTTCATCGGCGACGACTGGAAGCCGCATCGGCCCTGCACCGCGGGATTCAGCGTGCGCGAGCGCGTCAGATTCGAGAAGGAAGCTCTTGCCGGCGCCAGGCCGATCGCCGTTCGGGCAGCAGCCCTGATCGACCTCTGTGTCTCCCAAGGCACGGCTCACATGCGAAGCCATGTGGATGTCGACGCCGAGGTCGGCCTGCGGCATTTCGAGGCGATCGCGGCAGCCCGCGAGGCGCATCGCGAGAAGGTTTCGATCCAGATCGTCGCGTTTCCCCAGAGCGGCATCCTGACATCGCCCGGTACGGCCGAATTGCTCGAGGAAGCCGTTCGTGCCGGCGCTGACCTGGTCGGCGGACTTGATCCCGCAAGCCATGATGGTGACGTCGCCGGGCATCTTGACGTCGTCTTCGGGATTGCCGGGCGGCATGGCGTCGGCATCGACATTCATCTGCATGACGGCGGTCAGCAAGGCATCTCGGAGATCGAGGAAATCGCGCGGCGGACCAAAGCATCGGGCCTTGGCGGCAAGGTCACGATCAGTCATGCCTATGCGCTCGGCGAAGTGGCTGTTGACGTGGTTCAACGGACCGCGCAGCAGCTTGCCGAGGCTGGCGTTGCCATTCTCACCAATGCCCCAGGCGCGCGCCCATTTCCGCCTGTGTTGCTGCTGCGCGATGCCGGTGTCACCGTGTTCTCCGGCAATGACAACATCCGCGATTCCTGGTGGCCCTACGGCGACGGCGACCTGCTCGAACGCGCAATGATGGTCGGCTACCGCTCCGGGTTCAACACCGACGATCAGCTGGCCGCGGCCTTCGACATGGTGACGGCCAACGCGGCGCAGGCGCTCGGCCTTGGGGGTTACGGCCTCACTGTCGGCGCGGCGGCGGATTTCGCCGTGCTGGACGCACGGCATGTCCAGGAAGCCGTGGTCGCTCGCCCCAAGCCGCGCGATGTCTACAAGGCCGGCCGCCTCGTCGCGCGCGGCGGCGTGATGGTGACCGAAGGCGCCCGGAAGCAGTGAACAGGGAGGAATCGCCCTTGACGAACAGCCGTAATGCCGATCTCAATCCCAGCTGCTTGCGCCGGGAACCGGACCGCTGCCCGATGTGGCCTGATGCGGACCTGCCTTGCGTGACTACCCGAGCCCAGGCAAGGTTGACGCCGTGACAGAGACGACAGCACAGACCAGCCCCACCCGCAGTACCACGCGCGGAAAACGCCCGCGCGACTCCGCGCTGACCAAGGAGGCGATCCTGCGCGCGGCGACCTTCGAGTTCTGCCACAATGGCCTCGGCGGTGCGCGCGTCGAAGCCATTGCGCAGCGCGCCAAGGCCAATATGCGCCTGCTGTACGCCTATTTCGGCGACAAGAACGGGCTCTACATCGCGGTCCTCGAGGACGTCTACACCGAGATCCGCGCGGCCGAGCAGCAGCTCAAGCTGGATGATCTCGAGCCGATCGCCGCGATGAGCGAGCTGATCGATTTCACCTTCACGTTCTTCGGGCAGCACCAGAACTACATCGCCCTGATCAACACCGAGAACCTTCAGCGTGGTCGCAACATGCGCAAGTCGCGCAAGATTGCCGATCTCACCTTGCCCCTGGTTGCAAGCATCGAAAGCATCCTGCGGCGCGGCGTGGCAGCGGGCCTGTTTCGCAGTGACGTCGATCCGATCCAGCTCTACGTCTCAATCACTGCGATGAGCTATTTCCACGTGTCCAACCGCTACACGCTGTCGGCGATGTTCGACAAGGATCTCGGCGATTCGGACTGGCTTGCGCTGCGCCGCGAGCATGCGCAGGACATGATCCTGACCTGGCTGACGGCTCCCGCCGGGGAACGCAAGTACAAGTCCGCCCGATCGAAGACGACCGCGCAGCCCCGCAAGCCGTCGCGCTAACGCATGATCCGCACGAAGCAGCATCGTGCGGATCATGCGCTGGCAATGCCCTTCAGCGGGTCGCAACAACACCGTCGCTGCGCGGATCGCTGGCCCCTTCCATCAGGCCATCCGGATGCCAGACGATCGCGCCGGCATGTCCCATGAACTCCTCGAACGGGCCGGCCACCTGAATGTCGTGGCCGAGCGCGCGTAGCCGTTCGATGATCGCGGGATCGAAGCGGGATTCGATCTTCAAATTGTTGTTTTCCTCGCCCCAGGTGCGGCCGAGCAGCCAGCGCGGCGCCGTGATTGCGGACTGCAGCTCCTGGCCGTGCATGGCGTAACGGCTGAAGATGGCGGCCTGGGTCTGCGGCTGCCCCTCTCCGCCCATCGTGCCATAGGAGATCAGCCGCCCATCGCCGAGTTCGGCCATCGCCGGCTGGATCGTGTGGAACGGCAGGCGTCCCGGATCCAGCCTGTTGGTATCGGCCTCGCCGAGGCCAAAGCTCGTTCCGCGATTTTGCCAGGTGACGCCGGTCTCGGGGAGGATGACGCCCGAACCGAACTCCCAATAGACGCTTTGAATGAAGCTGACGCTGAGCCCATTGCGATCGGTCGCGGCGAGCCACACCGTGTCGCCCTGCTTGGACGGATCGGGCCACGGCGCGGCGCGGCGGTCGGAGACGGTTTCGTGAAGCGCGGCGAGCGACTGCTCGGACAGGAATTCAGCGGCCGCACGCTTCATGTAGTCGGGATCGGTGACATGGCCGTTGCGAATCCGGAACGCAGCTTTGGTGCATTCGACGAGCCGGTGCAAATGATCGACGCCGTCGGCCTCCTCAGCCACGCGCCGGGCATAGAGTGCCAGGATCAACAGCGAAGCCAGCCCCTGCGTCGGCGGCGGCATGTTGTAGACCTTGTGACCGGACACCTCGACCGAGAGCGGCGTCACCAGCGATGCCTGATGGCGCTCCAGGTCAGCCAGTCGCAGCGGGCTCCCGACCCGTTCGAGGTCGGCCGCCATCGAGCGCGCCAGTTCGCCGCGATAGAAATCAGACAGCCCAGCCTTGGCCAGCCGCCGCAGCGTCTCGGCGACACGCGGCTGCCGCAGCCGCGCACCGACCGCGAGCGGGCTGCCTTGCGGCAAATAGACTTCGGCATAGCCGGGCACGTCTTCGAGCTCATGCCGCTTCTTGCGGATGTTTTCATGCAGCGTGCTGGTGACGGCGACGCCGTCCTCGGCATGACGGATCGCGGGCTCGAGCAGTCGTGCCAACGGCAAGCGGCCGTCATGACGATCGCGGCTGAGTTCATAGGCCTTCTGCCAGCCGTCGACGGTCCCGGCGACGGTGAGCGCGGCGAGCGGGCCGCGGCCAGGAATGCTGCTGCAGCCACGCGCGCGATACCAGTCGCGATCGGCCGCCATCGCCGAGCGTCCGCACGCCTGAATCCCGACCGGCATCGAGCCGGCGCGGCCGACCAGCCAGAAGCTGTCGCCGCCAAGGCCGTTCATGTGGGGATAGACCACGGCAATCGCCGCGGCCGAGGCGATCATCGCCTCGATGGCATTGCCACCTTCCGACAACACGGCGAGGCCCGCCTGCGCTGCCAGGTGATGCGGCGCGGTCACCATGCCGCCATAGCTTCGTTTTGTCTGCAACATCAGCTCGTTTCTCCCATCCCGGCATGTAATAATATTTTTACTTACCGTGTCAAGGAGCCAAAGACCCCTGGGATGCGAGGGTTCGTCGCTCTGGCGCGACGCCCCTCCCCGTGGGACCTTCATATCATCGAAAAGGGCTAACCGTTGGCGATGATCCATCCAGCTGCCTGAAACATTCAGGCAGCCGCGACCTCGTGGCCCGCCATAACTTCCAGCGCCTTCAGGATTGCCGAATGGTCCCAGGCCTTGCCGCCGAGGGCTGTACAGGTGTTGAACAGCTGCTGGGCGGCGGCCGTGCCTGGCAGCGACAGCCCGAGTGCCCGCGCGCCTTCCAGCGCGAGGTTGAGATCCTTCTGATGCAGCTCGATGCGGAAGCCGGGATCGAAGTTGCGCTTGATCATGCGATCGCCGTGCACTTCAAGGATCCGGGACGAGGCAAAGCCGCCCATCAACGCCTGGCGCACCAGCGCCGGATCGGCGCCCGCTTTGGAGGCGAACAGCAGGGCCTCGCTCACCGCCTCGATGGTCAGTGCCACGATGATCTGGTTCGCAACCTTGGTGGTCTGGCCGTCGCCATTGCCGCCGACATGGGTGACGTTCTTGCCCATCGTCTCGAACACGGGCTTCATCGCATTGAACGCCCGCTCCCGCCCGCCGACCATGATGGTCAGGCTTGCCGCCTTTGCGCCAACCTCGCCGCCGGAAACCGGCGCGTCGAGATAGTCGGCGCCGAGCGCATCGATCTTGCGGGCAAACTCCTTTGTTGCGAGCGGCGAGATCGAGCTCATGTCCACCACGATCATGCCCTTGGAGACGCCCTCCGCGACGCCGCCCTCGCCGAACAGCACGGCTTCGACATGCGGCGTATCCGGCACCATGATGATCACAGCGTCGGCTTCCTGCGCGGCTTGCTTGCCGGACTCGCAAGCGATGCCGCCGGCTGCAATCAGCTCCGGCGGAATGGGTGCGACGTCGTGCAGGAACAAGCGATAGCCGGCAGCCAGGAGGTGGCCCGCCATCGGACGTCCCATGGTGCCGAGCCCGATGAATCCTATGTCTTTCATTGTCGTCGCTCCTGTCAGCCGGATGAGAGCGTTTTCCAGCGAAGTGGATACCGGTTCGCGTGAAGAAAACGCGTTAAAGAAAAAGTCCAGAGCTCCGTTCCGATTCAATCGGAACGGAAAATGCTCTAGGTCACGAGAGTCTGCGCGGCGTGCCAGGCGAGGCTCTCGAGCGTGGTCGTCCGCGGCTTGTATTCGCATCCGATCCAGCCGCGATATCCGATGCTGTCGAGATGCTTGAACAAATAGGAATAGTTGATCTCGCCGGTGCCCGGCTCGAAACGGCCCGGGTTGTCGGCGAGCTGGACATGCGCGATCCGGCCGAGATGCTGCTGCAGGGTCCGCGCCAGATCACCTTCCATGATCTGCATGTGATAGATGTCGTACTGGATGAACAAATTGGGTGAGCCGACGTCGGAAATCAGCTGCACCGCCTGTTCCGTCCCGCTCAGGAAGAAGCCGGGAATATCGAGCGTGTTGATCGGTTCGATCAAGAGCTTGATGCCATGCTGCGCGAGCGCGCTGGCGGCGAAGCGCAGATTGGGCACCAGGATTTCGCGCAGCTCCGCCGCGTCCGCTCCGGCCGGAGCGATGCCGACCAGGCAGTTCAGCTGCCGGCACTCCAGCGCCTTGGCGTAGTCGATCGCGCGCACCACGCCGTCGCGGAATTCATCGACCCGATCGCGCAGGATCGCAATGCCCCGCTCGCCGGCAGCCCAATTGCCGGCCGGAAGATTGTGCAGCACCTGGGTCAGCCCGCAGCGCGACAGCTCCTCCCGCAACGCGCCCTTTTCGAACTCGTACGGAAACAGATACTCGACGGCGTTGAAGCCGGCGGCCTTGGCTGCCGCGAACCGGTCGAGGAACGGCAGCTCGTTGAACAGCATGGTGAGGTTGGCGGCAAACTGAGGCACGGGTCGGATCTCCGCTTGGACAGCGCTGGATGATGTCGTCAGGCCGGCAGCAGCGTGCCGGTTCGTTGTTCGCTCGGCACGTCATCGAGCGGAAGGTCGAGCACCTCCTCGAATTCGACGATGTTGTCGATCTCCGTTCCCATCGCGATGTTGGTGACGCGTTCGAGGATGAACTCCACCACTACCGGCACTCGGTGCTTCGCCATCAGCTCGCGCGCGGTCGCAAACGCGGCCTGTGCGTCGTTTGGATCCGTCACGCGGATCGCCTTGCAGCCCAGCCCCTCGGCGACGGCCACGTGGTCGACGCCGTAGGTGCCGATCTCGGGCGCGTTGATGTTCTCGAACGAGAGCTGGACGTGATAGTCCATGTCGAAGCCGCGCTGCGCCTGCCGGATCAGCCCGAGATAGGAATTGTTCACGACGACGTGGATGTAGGGCAGATTGAACTGCGCGCCGACCGCGAGCTCTTCGATCAGGAACTGGAAGTCGTAGTCGCCCGACAGCGCGACAATGTCGCGGTCGGGATCAGCGGCGCGCACGCCGAGCGCGGCCGGCAGTGTCCAGCCGAGCGGACCGGCCTGCCCGGCGTTGATCCAGTTGCGCGGCCGATAGACGTTGAGGAACTGGGCACCCGCGATCTGCGACAATCCGATCACGGTCACGTAGCAGGTGTCGCGGCCGAACGCCTTGTTCATCTCCTCGTAGACGCGCTGCGGCTTGATCGGGATGTTGTCAAAATGGCTTTTGCGCAGCATCGAACGCTTGCGGTCGCGACAGGCCGCGGGCCAGGCCTGCCGGTCGCGCAGTCTGCCGGACTTCCGCCACTCCCTGGCGACGCTCACGAACATCTCCAGCGCGGCCCTGGCATCCGACACGATACCGAGGTCCGGATTGAAAACCCGTCCGATCTGCGTCGGCTCGATGTCGACATGGACGAATTTGCGCCCCTTGGTGTAGGTCTCGATCGAACCGGTATGCCGGTTGGCCCAGCGGTTGCCGATGCCGAGCACGAAATCGGATTCGAGCATCGTGGCGTTGGCGTAGCGATGGCTGGTCTGCAGGCCGACCATGCCGGCCATCAGCGCGTGATCGTCGGGTATGGCGCCCCACGCCATCAGCGTCGGAACGACGGGAACGTTGACCGCTTCGGCGAACGCGACCAGCAGCTCGGACGCATCGGCATTGATCACGCCGCCACCGGCGACGATCAGCGGCCGCTCCGCGGCGTTGAGCATCTCGAGCGCCTTCTCGATCTGCTTGCGCGTCGCCGTTGGCTTGTAGACCGGCAGCGGCGAATAGGTCTCGTCGTCGAACTCGATCTCGGCCAGTTGCACATCGAGCGGCAGATCGATCAGCACCGGTCCCGGCCGCCCCGAGCGCATGACATGAAAAGCCTGGCTGAACACGCGCGGCACCAGCGCCGGCTCGCGCACCGTGACGGCCCATTTCGTCACCGGCTTTGCAATCGACTCGATGTCGACGGCCTGGAAGTCTTCCTTGTAGAGCCGCGCCCGCGGCGCCTGTCCGGTGATGCAGAGGATCGGAATCGAATCCGCGATCGCCGAATAGAGGCCGGTGATCATGTCGGTTCCGGCGGGGCCCGACGTGCCGATGCAAACGCCGATGTTGCCCGCGTTCGCCCTGGTATAGCCCTCCGCCATATGCGAGGCGCCTTCGACGTGCCGCGCCAGAACATGCCGGATCGAGCCGTTACGCTTCAGTGCGGAGTAAAGCGGGTTGATCGCAGCGCCGGGAACGCCGAAGGCGCAAGTGATCCCCTCGCGTTCAAGTATGCGGACTGCCGCATCCACCGCTCGCATCTTCATGTGACGATCCCGCTTCGCTATGAGTTGGCCTGAGCAGGATCATCAGGCCCGCGACCGTCGATCTCAACGCAATCGATGGGATTTTCCACGCTGTGGCAGCGCTCGCGATTTCTTGCTTGTCGCCAAGTAATTAGCGCCGACGAAAGCGTGGAAACAGACAATGACGAGAGCAGCAGCAGGCTTTGCGCCTGCTACGGTTGCGCGGCGTTGCTGCCGCGCAGCTCCGCCGAGAGTTCGGCTGCGATCTGATGCACGACGGCGCCGATCTCCGGCAAGCGATCATCCGTCAGCCGATCCGCCATCCCGGATACCGACACCGCGGCGAACGGCTCGCTGCAATCGTTGAAGACGACCGCCGCCACGCAGCGCAGGCCGAGCCGCGCCTCTTCATCGTCCACCGCGTAGCCCTGGCGGCGCACGGTCTCCAATTCCCTGAACAGCTCGCCCGGCCGAATGATCGACTTCTCCGTCAGCCGCGGCATACCGCGACGACGGATGATCGCATTGATGTCGGCATCGGAATACGCGGCCAGCACCGCCTTCCCCACGCCCGAAGCGATCAACGCCACGCGTCCACCGACCTTGGTCAGCGAACGCATGATCTCCCGGCTTTCGATCCGGGATACGACGATGATCGAGTCGTCATCGACCACCGCAAGATTGGCGGTTTCCCTGGTCTGGTCGCGCAGCTTGCGCAGATAAGGCAAGGCCCGCGCGGAAAAATTGCGCCGACGCATGAAGGTCGAGCCGACCACGAAGCTCTGCGCGCCGATGTGCCATTTCGACTCCTCGCGGTCGAACTGCACGAACCTGCGGTTCTCCAGCGTCGTCAGCAGCCGGTGCGCCGTCGACGGCGGCAAGCCGATGCGGATCGCAAGATCGGTCAGCCGATAGCCCTCGTCGTCCTCGGCAAGCGCTTCCATGATTTGCAGCGCGCGATCGACGGATTGAACGCCGCCATCTCGTGCATCCGGATCCGATTGCGCGCGAACATCGGGATCGGACGGCTTGCGGCGGATCGGCTCTCTTTTCATCACGACCTGACCCTAACCGGTTGTGGTTCAGAACGAAATCGCCCGCCGGAACGAGCATCAGAATTGGCATATGGCATGCCAAATGGCTTGGAAGTCAAGGCGGCAACGTTCACGAATAGGTCAGTATTTTTGCCGTTTTTCTTGCGGAATGCCTCGATTCTTTTGTTTGACTTCTGGGATAATGTATACCACGATTAGTTCTTAACAACCCAATCGGGAGGACCATGCCATGTATGTCGGGGACATCCTTCGCACCAACCGTGCGCCTGCGGTGACGATCGGCTCGAGCGAAACCGTCAGCATCGCGGCGAACCTGATGTACGCCAGCAACGTCGGCGCGCTTGTGGTCAGGAATGGCTCGCGCAGCGTCGACGCCGCCGTGATCGGAATGTTCAGCGAGCGCGACGTCGTCGCCGTGATCGCCGAGCGCGGCACGGGTGGCCTTGCCGCAAAAGTCGCACAGTTCATTTGTCCGCGGCCGCTGGTGTCCTGCAATTCGCAAGACGCGCTCGCCGATGTCGAGCGTCTGATGGCCCATCACGACATCCGCCATCTCCCCGTCATCGACAACGGCCGGCTCGTCGGCGTCGTGAGCATGCGGGACATCGGCTTTGCCTTGGAGGAAGCCGCCTGCGCGGCCTGACGGACGTTCCGAAGACCACGCAACCCGGCTCGAGCCGCTGCGGCTCGTAATGTGTCCCCACCCTGCTCGCGAGGATTTCATGAAGATCTGCATCTACGGCGCCGGTGCCATCGGCGGCTATCTCGGTGTCGAATTGATGCGCGCAGGCGCAGATGTCAGCCTGGTCGCGCGGGGCGCACACCTCGCCGCGATGCGGCAGAACGGCCTGAAGCTCCTGATCGGCGACGAGGAGCGCGTGGTGCATCCTCGCTGCACCGATAACCCCGCCGAACTCGGCGAGCAGGATTTCGTCATCATCTGCCTCAAGGCACATTCGATCACCGGCGTCATCGAACCGATGCGCCCCCTGCTGGGTGAGCGGACCCGCATCGTCACCGCCGTCAACGGCATTCCCTATTGGTATTTCTACAAGCATGGCGGCCGGCACGAAGGATCGACGCTCGAGAGCATCGATCCCGGCGGACGGCAGTGGAGCGAGCTTGGCGCTGCGCGCGCCATCGGCTGCGTGGTGTACCCGGCAACCGAGATCGAGGCACCCGGCGTGATCCGTCACGTCTACGGCAACAGCTTTCCGCTCGGCGAGCCCTCCGGCGAGGTCACGCCCGACGTCGAGAATCTTTCCGCCCTGTTCACGGCGGCGGGCATGAAGGCGCCGGTGCTCGACCGCATCCGCGACGAGATCTGGCTCAAGCTGTGGGGCAATGTCTGCTTCAACCCGATCAGCGCCCTCACCCACGCGACCCTCGACGTGATCTGCAGCAATCCCGGCACGCGCGCGCTGTCACGGGCGATCATGCTGGAGGCCCAGGCGATCGCGGAAAGCCTCGGCGTCAAGTTCCGGGTCGACGTCGAACGCCGCATCGAGGGCGCACGCAAGGTCGGCGCACACAAGACCTCGATGCTGCAGGATCTCGAGCGTGGACGTCCGGTCGAGATCGATCCACTGATCACCGTGGTGCAGGAGATGGGCCGGATGACAGGGATTGCGACGCCCGCCCTCGACGCAGTGCTGGCGCTGGTCGCGCAGCGCACCAGGCTGGCGGGGCTCTATGACGGGGCGGCCGGCGCGGCCGTAGCAGAAACCCTGGCGGTGGCGTGATCCCGATGGCCGACGTGACACGCTGGGTTCGCTTCCGCCACCATGCCGAAATCGGCTTCGGGCAACTCACCCCGTCCGGCATTTCCGTACACGCAGGGGAGATGTTCGGCGACACACGACCAACCGGACAAACGCTGCAGCTCACCGAAGTCGAGCTGCTCGCGCCGACCCGGCCAAGCAAGATCATCGCGCTCTGGAACAATTTCCACGCGCTGGCGGCCAAGCTGCAATCACCCGAACCGGCCGAACCGTTGTACCTGCTGAAAGCTGTGACCAGCGTGACCGAGCCCGGCGCCGTGATCACGCGTCCGGTCGGCTACGACGGCAAGACGACCTATGAGGGCGAGCTCGGCATCGTCATCGGCAAGCGCTGCACGGCTGTTGCCCCCGAACAGGCCGACGCCTTCATCTTCGGTTACACCTGCACCAACGACGTCACCGCAGCGGACATCCTCAATCGCGACCCGACCTTCCCGCAATGGGCGCGGGCCAAGGGCTTCGACGGATATGGTCCCTTCGGTCCCGTCATCGCCTCGGGCCTAGACCCCGCGCGCCTCGTGGTGCGCACCGTCCTCAACGGTGTCGAGCGCCAGAACTACCCGATCGCGGACATGATCTTCAGCTCGCAGGCGCTGGTCAGCAAGATCTCACACGACATGACGCTGTTGCCGGGCGACCTGATCTGCTGCGGGACATCAATCGGCGTCGGCGTGATGAAGGAGCCGGTCAATACGGTCACCGTCGCGATCGACGGCATTGGCGAATTGACCAACGAATTTCGTCAGTAGGCAGCGGCAGGACCACCGACGCCGGACCAAACGACCAACACCTGCTTTGGGAGCGCACATGATTTCCAGCACGGTATCGTCGCCCGGCGGCTTCCGCTGGCTTCAGCTCGCGATCGGCATCGTCTGCATGGCGATGATCGCCAATCTGCAATACGGCTGGACGCTGTTCGTCGATCCGATCGACGCGCAATATCACTGGGGCCGTCCGGCCATCCAGCTCGCCTTCACGATCTTCGTGATGACGGAGACGTGGCTGGTGCCGGTGGAAGCCTGGTTCGTGGACAAATACGGCCCCCGCATCGTCATCATGTTCGGCGGGCTGATGATCGGACTGGCCTGGGTGCTGAACTCATTCGCCGCATCCCTCGTCATGCTCTATGCCGCAGCAATTGTCGCGGGCATCGGCGCCGGCGCGGTCTACGGCACCTGCGTCGGCAATGCGCTGAAATGGTTTCCGGACCGGCGCGGCCTCGCCGCAGGCGCGACCGCCGCAGGCTTTGGCGCGGGCGCTGCCCTCACCGTCGTGCCGATCGCCAACATGATTGCCGCGAGCGGCTACCAGAGCACCTTCCTGACGTTCGGAATCGGGCAAGGCCTCACGGTTCTCCTGCTGGCCTGGTTCGTCCGCCCGCCGCATGGCGTCGAGGCACCCAGGAAGAAGCGGCTCAATCTGCCGCAGAGCGCGATCGACTACACGCCGCCACAGGTGCTGCGTACCCCCATCTTCTGGGTCATGTATCTGGTGTTCGTCATGGTGGCTTCCGGCGGACTGATGACCGCCGCGCAGATCGGGCCGATCGCCCACGACTTCAAGATCGCGGATACGCCGGTGACGCTCGCGGGCTTCCAGATGGCGGCACTGACCTTTGCCATCTCACTCGATCGTGTCTTCGACGGGTTCGGCCGCCCGTTCTTTGGCTGGGTCTCGGACACGATCGGCCGCGAGCACACGATGTTCATCGCGTTTGCGACAGCGGCGCTGATGCTGCTGACGCTGTCCGTCTACGGCCACATTCCGGTGGTCTTCGTGCTCGCCACGGCAATCTATTTCGGCGTGTTCGGCGAAATCTACAGCCTGTTCCCGGCGACGTCGGGCGACACGTTCGGCGCCAAATACGCAACCACCAACAACGGGATGCTCTACACCGCGAAGGGCACCGCGGCGCTGCTCGTCCCGCTCGCCAGCATCATCTCCTCGCAGTTCGGCTGGCAGGCCGTGTTCATCGTCGCGGTCGCGCTCAATGCCACCGCAGCCCTCACCGCCTTGCTGGTGATCAAGCCGATGCGGCGTGCGTTCATTCTCGGCAGTGAAGGCACGGCTGGCGGCATAGTCGTGCGCACAAGGCCAGCCCTCGGCGAAAATAATCTACTGGAGACATCGGCGTCTTACGACAGTCTCAAGAAGACGCCATAATGCGAGACCTATTGGCCGGAGCGTAGCGATTGAGCGACACATGGACGGACTTGCGCGCTCGGACTGCGCTCCGGAAGATCTTCGATGCGGCCATCGCCAGCGCCGATCCAAGGATGACCATCGCACGCGCCCTGCCGGCAAAGCCGAAGGGCAGATGCATTGTCATCGGCGCCGGCAAGGCTTCGGCCGCGATGGCCGCCGGCCTCGACGCGGCATGGCCTGACGTCGACCTTTCGGGTGTCGTGGTGACGCGCCACGGCCATTCGATTCCGGCGGGCCGCATCGACGTGCTCGAGGCATCTCACCCCGTTCCGGATGACTCGAGCAAGGCCGCCGCCGTTCGCATGCTGCGTGCCGTCGAGGGACTTTCAGCGGACGATCTCGTCATCGCCCTGATGTCCGGCGGAGGCTCGGCCCTGATGACCTTTCCCGCATCCCCGATGACGCTTGCCGACAAGCAGGCGGTCAACCGGGCGCTGCTTGCGAGCGGCGCGACGATTGCCGAGATGAACGTCGTCCGCAAACATTTGTCCGCAATCAAGGGCGGAAGGCTGGCGCTCGCCGCCCGTCCCGCCCACGTGACGACGCTGGTGATTTCCGACATTCCCGGCGACGACCCGGCGGCGATCGCCTCCGGTCCCACGCTCCCGGACCCCAGCACTAAGGCTGACGCGCAAGAGATCATCCGGCGCTTTGCAATCGAGTTGCCGGAAGCAGCGCAGCTCGTCCTCGCGCAAGCCGACGAGACGCCGAAGCCCGGCGCAATCGATGCCGACGTCCGCATCCTCGCCGCGCCGTCCCTCGCGCTGGACGCTGCAGCCGGCGCGGCCCGGGATGAGGGTCTCAATCCGATCATCCTTGGCGATGCGATCGAAGGCGAGGCTCGCGAACTCGGAACCGTGATGGCGGGCATCGCCCGGTCGGTCGCGCAGCGCGCGCAGCCCGGCCCTGCCCCTGCCGTGCTGCTGTCCGGCGGAGAGACGACGGTGAAGATCGGGCGCGGGCCGGCGGGCCGCGGCGGCCGCAACACCGAGTTTTTGCTGGGACTTGTCATCGCGCTATCAGGTACGTCCGATATCTGGGCGATTGCCGGCGACAGCGATGGAATTGATGGAACGGAAGATGCTGCCGGCGCTTTGATCGGACCGGATACGCTGCGGCGCGCCGCCGCGGATCGCCTCGACGCACGGGCCTATTTGGCAGCCCATGACAGTTACACGTTCTTCGACCGCCTTGGAGACCTCGTGCGCACCGGGCCAACGCTTACGAATGTCAACGATATCAGAGCCGTGCTAATTGCGTCCGGCAAGCCAGCAATGAGGTGACCCATGCGTCGTCATCGACGGGCCAAGATCGTCGCAACCGTCGGCCCCGCGAGCAGTTCCCCCGAGATGCTCAAGGCGCTGCTGCTGGCGGGCGTCGATACGTTCCGTCTGAACTTCAGTCACGGAACCCAGAGCGACCACGCAACCGTCCACGCCGCGATCCGGAACTTGGAACAGGAAGTCGGCCGGCCGATCGGCATTCTGATGGACCTGCAGGGTCCGAAGATCCGCGTCGGCACCTTGCGCGATGGAAAGATTGCCGTGGCGGCCGGAGAGACCATCCGGTTCGTGCTGTCCGGATCGGATGGCGACCGATCCGCAATTCCGCTGCCGCATCGGGAAATCTTTGCCGCGGTGGCCCCTGGCCACGACCTTCTGATCGACGACGGCCGGGTCCGCGTTCGCGTCGCCGGGCTCGGTGACGATTTCATCGAAGCCAAGGTGATCGTCGGTGGCACGATCTCGAACCACAAGGGCGTCAATCTGCCGGGCACGGTGCTCGATCTTTCGCCGCTCACCACCAAGGACCGCCGCGATCTGGAGTTCGGGCTAAAGCTCGGGGTGGATTGGGTCGCCTTGTCGTTCGTGCAGAAGCCCTCCGATATCATCGAGGCGAGAGGCCTCGTCGGCGACCGCGCCGGCCTGATGGCCAAGATCGAGAAGCCGGCGGCGCTCGAGCGGATCGACGACATCATCCAGCTGTGCGACGCCATCATGGTTGCGCGCGGAGATCTCGGCGTCGAAATTCCGGATGAGGACGTGCCGGGGCGGCAGAAGGAGCTGGTGCGGGCTTGCCGTCTCGCGGTGAAGCCGGTGATCGTCGCCACGCAAATGCTGGACTCCATGGTCGCCGCGCCGACGCCGACGCGCGCGGAAGTCTCCGACGTTGCGACCGCCATCTACGATGGCGCGGACGCCGTGATGCTGTCGGCGGAATCCGCGACGGGCCGCTATCCGCGCGAGGCCGTCGAGATGATGGATCGCATCATCCGCAGCACGGAGCAGCACAAGATGTACCGCTCGATCGTCGAGGCGACCCAGCCCGGCGAGGAGCAAACGCCGCCGCATGCCGTTGCGACGGCCGCTGCCGACCTCGCCTCGGTAGTTCACGCCGCAGCCATCGTGGCCTACACGTCGAGCGGCACCACGGCCGCACGCGTCGCGCGCAAGCGGCCGAGCCTCCCGATCCTCGCCATCACCCCAAGCCGCGAAGTATCCCGCCGCCTGTGCCTGCTTTGGGGAGCTCACAGTGTCCTTTCCGACGATGTCGGCAGCTATGAGGAGATGGTCGAGCGCGCGACGGCGCTCGCGCGCGACGAGCAATTTGCATCAAGCCGCGACCTGCTGGTCGTCGTCGCCGGCATTCCCTTCGGGCAGGCGGGAAGCACCAACAATCTGCGAGTCGTTTCGCTCCCCTAACAGGGCGGCGCCCGAGGCTCAGGGCATGGCGCCAAACCAGATCACGAGCGCGAAGATCACCAACAAGGCGACGGTGATGATCGCTTCGCTCGTGGGTATTCGCTTCAAAGGCCGCCTCCGCGCGCGGAGCGGGATACTGCGACGGGGCGGTGGTTCACATCAGCACAACACCGCCCGCTTAAAATGCATGCGGACGGCGTCGGCTCTAGCCCCAGGAAGGAAATGCAAAATCCCGGTAGCCATTAGGTCTACACATCGGGCCAGAAAGTTCACGTGACGATCGGCATACTCCAAAGGGTGTAGGATCGCCGACCGCAAAGGACGCCATGGATACCCATCCTCGGCGCCTTCGGCCCCATGACGATCTCACACGGCCGTTAGCGCCACGACCCGTCCGGCCCAAGCGGCAAAGTCGGATGGTCGCGGTTGTTCTCGTCGGGCTTGACCTTGAAGCCCTGTCGAAACGCGAACCAGATAAAGCCGCCCAGTGCGGCCACGCAAATCGGCGCGAGAATCCAGTCGGGCATGTCGTGATCCTCCAGTCTGCCGATCGTTTGTCGCCCCTATCTTCGGCCGAGTTCAATGCGGACGCCGCGCGCCGTTGCAGCGCGCCCCGCCAGGCGCTCGGCGTGGTCTGGCCGACGCCGCACGGCGTGAACCAAGGCGCGGATTATGTCCGAGGGAGCAGCAGCGCCTTTGCCCGAATGATGTCGAGACCGTGCCGCAAGTGATTGAAAATACTGGAGCGGGTGAAGGGAATCGAACCCTCGTATTCAGCTTGGAAGTCTCAAAATACGCTGGTGCTTTCAGTAACCGCTCTGACATTTTCAGTGATTCTCGCCCATTGAAATCATTAAGGAAATCCCCGTTGTCAGAATGGGGGTAGTCGGTTCGCCTATGTTCATCCGAGCAGACGCCGAACTTTGCGGAATATGCCACGCCACCAGACGGCACGATGTAAATTGGTGCCCTTCTTCCCAGGCCAGCGAATCCGCATTCAGAAATAAAACAGGCAAGCTGTCCTGGATATCGTCCACGCCCAATGGATCGACCGTCGCGCGCAAAGACAGGACACGGAGCGTCCGGCCAATCGAATTGTTCTCCAGTCTCGGCATCTGGACCAAAAAGCCGGTCTTGGCAACAAGACGACATATCCTGCCGTCGTCGCGATATGCGACGATCTGCTTGGAGATTTGCAATTGCGAAACGGAATCGCCGGAAAGATTCGCGCCATCCTGCTCAGGGACATAGCGAGCCCGCTCACCTTCGAGGCCGCTGCGAAAATGCTCGGCATCAACGATCGCTCGCTACGCCGCCAACTCCACCAGCAAGGCTTGTCTTTTCGTGGTCTGCGAGATGAGCTGCGAACCCAAATCGCAGCAAAATACCTGCGCGGAACGAAGCTGGCGAATGAGGACATCGCGCTGGCACTCGGCTTTAGCGATGCCGCAAATTTCAGGAGGGCTTTCCACCGCTGGACGAACAAGACTCCGAGCCAATTCAGAAACGAGTGAAACTGTCAGGCTCTACCGGGCGCCTCCCCCATCTATCCCGGCGTTTGACAAGGTGGGCCGATGGCAGCGGCACCATCGGCCCAATTGACCCGGTCGGCGTCACGCATGGACTACCAGCACACCGCGAGCATCCCGGTAGGCGAAGGCGCCCGCGCGGGTCGTGATGTCACACTAAGGGAGGGGCAGGTGTGACGCAATCAAATCTAGGTCGATCTGAAGGCGCCATCTTGTATGGACTTGTCGCAAAGAGGCGATTGATTCACCGGCGATGAAACGCACATCGACGTGGATCCGGCGCAAAGTCGTCCGCATAGCCGCAAGGCCGTTCGCGAATTAACTCCCACAAAACGACAATTGTTGTGCACATCCAGTTGTCACAATAGTGGACTCGCGCCAATGACAAGACCAGCCATTCTCATGTCATTCTTCGCGTTATTAGCGTCGTCCCATGGTTCGGCTTCAGAGTGCGTCTCGGCCTCGGACATCGCCGCGTCCCGCACCCGCCTGGCGGCCACACGCGGCCTCCCAGCCTCCACAGACGACGAGAAGACGTGCCGCGCCTACGCCGCATCCTTTTATGAACTGGTAACTGCTCGTCAAATTGTGGCGAACTGTGCCCGCGGCAACAATCTGCTGCGCGATCTCAAACTTCTCGATTCCGAAATCGACGCTCTCAACAATGCGTTGGCAAGCCGGTGTGGTGGATAAAGCTGCCATTGCTCGCAGTGGACGGACGACGCAAGGGCGTCACTTCAAGAAGAGGCGACGCTAGCTTGCATCGCCACTCTTCCACCGACCCAACGGACGAGGGGACTGGCGAGGCCTATGGTATCGACCAGCGAAAATCGCGCGGCGACATCCCAACGTGCTGGCGGAAACGCCGCGCACAGTGGCTCTGGTCGGCAAACCCGGCCGCCAGGGCAATCTCCGAAAGTGAGAGGTTGGTGTCTGATAGCAGCTTCATTGTCCGTTCGACGCGGCGCCGGATCACGTAGTCGTGCGGCGTCAGCCCCACGGACTGTTTGAATGCGCGAACGAAGTAGCACACCGAAAGATCCGCGAGCCTAGCCAGCGTTTCGACACTGATCCGCTGCTCGATATTGGCGTCAATATACTCGCGAATGCGCCTTAAGACCCTCGGCGGTATTCCACCGCGAATAAAGGCTGGCGATTTCCGCGCGGGCGCGCGATCCATCAGAGCTTCCATGAGCGGCGTTGCGGATTGAGGTTCTCTTTCCGCAACGGATGTGGGCAAGGGAAACATCGAATGTTCGCCTACATGTTTGTCCAGCGAGCTGAAGAGCATGTTTCGATTCCTTTCCTCATCCTCTTTGTTGCCGCTTCCGTTTCGTGTACGGAGCCACCACTGGTTCACCGCCGTGGCATTGTCATGCGGCGAGGATCGCCGTCGTCGCGCGTTGCGCCAATCGTGCCTGGGACTTATCGCATCACACCTAAGTATGGGTGCAACCCGGCAAAAATGATCGATCCGTAAAACGCGCGCACGTTTCGTCCAAAAATGCGGGCTCGGATGGCCGCCTCCCTGTGCTACTGACCCTCGGCAAGAAGTCGCGCCACGAAGCCCCAGGCGGGCCCTCTATCATACCTTTGTGTGATGATGCCGGGAGACCGAGCCATGATAGGCATACCGCAGTGGATTCCGATCCAGTTGCTGGGTGGATTGTGATGCCTCAGGTGTCGAGCGAGACCCCTGTCGTGCATATCGTCGATGACGACGAATCGCAGCGCCTTGGGCTCGACAGCCTGCTTCGCTCGGTGGGCCTGACCGCACGAACCTATGGCACGACGCACGAATTCCTGAAGGCGGATCGGCTCGACGGGCCGGGCTGCATCGTGCTCGACGTTCGCCTTCCCGGCATCAGCGGGCTCGACTTCCAAGAGGAGCTGGCAAGCTTGGGCATCAGGTTGCCGGTCGTCCTGATGACTGGGCATGGCGATATCCCGATGTCGGTGCGCGCGATGAAGGCAGGCGCGGTCGACTTCCTGTCAAAGCCGTTCCGCGAGCAGGACATGATTGATGCGGTTACGCTGGCACTGAATCGCGATCGGTTGCGACGCGCTCGCGAGACCCAGTCAGTCGCCGTTCTGGACCGGCATGCGACACTCTCGCCGAGAGAACGCGAGGTCATGGCGCTCGTGACTGCGGGCAAATTGAACAAGCAGATCGCCGCTGAACTCGGATTGAGCGAGGTCACCGTCAAAATCCACCGCGGTGCGGCGATGCGGAAGATGGGAGCACGGTCACTGGCCGACCTCGTTCGCATGGCGGACGCATTGAAAGACCAGTCCCGATGAGCGGAGCGATTCAGGCGTCCATCCGGTGGAGTCACGTGGCGCAAGCCGAAATCGCTTACAGCCGGCTGCGTGGGAGCTGAAGCATGCAGGCGGGGCATCTGATCTCGATCGTTGACGATGATCCTTCGATGCGCGAAGCGCTCGCCGGATTGGTCCGGTCACTAGGATACGATGTGCGCGTCTTTTCCTCGGCGGAAGCCTTCCTGCAATCCAGCGAGCTCGGGCAATTTTCCTGTGCGATCACGGATATCCAGATGCCGGGTATCGATGGATTTGAGCTCAAACGGCTGCTTGACCTGCATCATGGAGCTCTCCCGGTGATCATGATCACGGCACGGGCCGAACCGGATTTGCAGGAGAAGGCGCTGCAAAGCGGAGCGGTTTGCTTTCTTCGCAAGCCGCTTGATGCGCTGACAATGGCCGGTTGTCTGGAGAAGGCGCTCGCTAGCCGGGCCGAACACGCCATCAAATGACGCCTGCTTCATGCGCAACGGCGGCCGCCTGCGTGCGGTTGCGGGTGCCGAGCTTGTCATAGACACGCCGCAGATGCGTTTCGACGGTATTCTCGGACAAGAAGAGCACGCGAGCGATCGCCTTGTTCGAGTTTCCTTTCCAGACGAGCCGCAAGATCT
This sequence comes from Bradyrhizobium sp. CER78, assembly GCF_029846235.1. Lineage (GTDB taxonomy): Bacteria > Pseudomonadota > Alphaproteobacteria > Rhizobiales > Xanthobacteraceae > Bradyrhizobium. The sequence goes on along the minus strand of NZ_JARVWP010000016.1, from coordinate 128,391 downwards.
GGACTTCTCTCGTCGTCAGTCGGCTCGCCATGTTCGCCTGAGCACTCGACGCATCCCGCCGCTCCGAGACGGTCGGCAGGACCGGTGGTTGCCCCAGCTCGCGCAGCAGGCCAACCACGTGAGGTTCGCCCACAACCGTCGAGCGAACAGCGAGCGAACTTGCGATCCAGCTCTCGTCAGCCAGCACACGAACCATTCCATTTTCGGTCGCCCGCACGAGCGCCCGATCGAACGCTGCGTCAGCGTCCTGGTAGTAACCTGCCGTCTCGAGCGCCTGCGCTTCGAGGAGCAGCAGTCGTAATGCCCTGCGTCGACGCCCCGCGGTTTCCGCCGCTTGTCGCTCAGTGCGGATATCCGGCAGCGCCTGTCCCCCCTCACCTGTCGCCAGTCGCAAGCGAAAGTTCGCGATCTCGACATCATCGATTTCATTGGCATGAGGATGGAAAGCGCCAAAGCTCTTCCAGAGCGTCATATTGCTGCCATTGGCAAGACTGCGACGCGCGCTTTCGAGATCGTTGCTGCGCAGCGACGCATAGGAGCGCTCCAGCCAGGCCGCAGCGACCAACCGACGCAAACCTCGCCGCGCCCCAATTTCGCCGAGGCGAACCAGCACGGCATGACCGGCATCGGTATGTCCGCGGAGGAAATCCAGCCGGGCGGCTATGCGATGCAGCGCGATCAGGTGATCGGGCATTCCCGTCTGGATCACGATCGGCAAATAATCGTCGACCAGGGTCTGGCAGGCGTCGAGTTCATTCGCTTCATAAAGGCATTCCGCCAGATAGGTCGCGACAACCGCACCGGCGCTGCCGTATCGTTGGCCTCCGTCGATCGTGCGATTGAAGGCAGTCTCCAGCGCCGCGCGCGCGACGGCCAACTGTCCCACATTGAGCTCGATCGCGGCGGCGAAGCACGCGCTGTAACTCAGGACATAGAGAGCGTCGATCGGTTCGCATGCCTGCCGCGCCTCGGTCAGATCGCGCTCCGCCTCAACATACTCACCGAGCGCGATGTGACAGAATGCCCTGGCGTTAGCGACCAATCCGGCGGTGAATTGACCGAACCTGTTCGCCTTAGCTCGCAGCACGTCGACCGCGCCAAGCAGGTCGGGAATACTGTCGGTCCAACCGAGCAGCATCAATTGCATCGCGACGGTTTCGTCGTCCTTCATGGCCCGGTCATCGACCTGCCGAATAATGTCCATGTACCGCCTGGCCGCGTCATAGCGGTGCGCGAAGATCGCGGCAAACGCGGCGGCCCGAAGCAATTTCGGCCTACGGTACACCTCCGTATCGGACAACATTGCGATCGCACGCGCGGTGTCAGTCACGCGGCCCGAATGGAGATCATCCATTGCGGACGCCTCGAGCAGATCGGCCGCGAGTGCCTGGTCATTGGCAGCCAGCGAATGCGTAAAGGCCTCACTCGTGAAGCCATGTGCGGCCGTCCAGGTCGCCGCCCGTCGATGCAAACGGATCAGATCCTCTCTGGTGCCGTGAGCCAGGCGGGCACGAAGAAAATCGGCGAGCACTGGATGATAGCGATACCATCGCTCCTCGGCGTCGATCGGGACAAGCAGAAGATTGTCGCGCGTGATCTGCTCGATCATCTCATGGCTGTCGGATCGCTCCAACGCTGCGTCGCACAATTCCGCGCAAAACTGGCCGAGCGACGCGGAGCGCAGGAGGAAGTCGCGTTGCGGGGCTGACCGGCTATCCAGAATCTCCTGAGCCAGATATTCGGCAATCCCGTCATTCGTCCCGGAGATCGACCGCAAGGCATCCGCACCGCGTTTGCCGCTGACAGCCACGGCTGCAAGCTGCAGAACGGCTGGCCACCCCTCGGTGTGCTGCTGCAGGGCCCGGATGACCGGCGCGCCGACGTTCTGCCGCGCGAGAAAGGTCTCGGTCTCCTCGGACGTGAAGCGCAGTTCTCCGTGGTCGAGTTCGAGAAGCTGACCATGCGCGCGCATCCGGCCGAGCGCGAGCGAAGGCCCGACACGGCTGGCAAGGACGATGCGATGATTCGTGTCGAGATTGGCAAGCAGGCGCTGCACAAACGCCCACACATCCGGATCGACGATCAGTTCGAGATCGTCGAGAAACATGGTGACTGGCACTTCGGAGAGGGACAGGCGCTCGATCAGTTCCGCCGCCTTGCCCTGCGATGGTTTGGCACTAATTGCATAAGGCCCCGGAATCGGACCTTGCGTTGGTCTCCCGAGCGACCCCTCGATGGCCGTCGCGAGCGATTGCACAAAGCGGCCGAGGTCGTTGTCGGCGGGCTCAACCGCTAACCAGATCGTAACCACGCCGCGCGCCTCGAAACGCCGGCGCAATTGCTGCATCAGCGTGCTTTTGCCAAATCCGGCAGGCGCACAGATCAGCGTCAGCCGGGCGTCGCTTTCGTCGATCTGGGATACCAGACGAGCCCGCTCAACCATGACGGCCGGCGCGCGCGGCGGCAAGAAGCGTCCTCTGCGCAGGCCTGCCGTCGAACTCTCATTGGAATACGGCATCCAGCACTCCCGGCCTCGCGTGGCGTGTTCGGAATGCTGCGATGGCAATTTTCTGCTGTCAACGCAGGCGCTTGCGTCTGTGGCCAGCTATTCACGGTTCTCCGTGATGCCGCATCCGCCCAACGCGGCCTAACTCACCTCCGAGGTTATTGATCAACCACTGGAGAGGGAGCGTTGCTTTGCCACGGCGCGATTGCACAACGTATGAACGGCGCGGTTTCGACCGCCGGGCGAGGTAGACATGCCGCGCCCCGGCGATAAAGCGCCGTCGTCGCCCGCACTCGATCATCAGCGCCTGCGCCGCGTCATGCAATTCATTGACGCCAACCTGCACAGCCCGATTCGTCTCAAGGACCTGGCCGACGTTGCGAACCTGAGCCCATTTCATTTCGCGAGGGCTTTCCGAAAGGCGACGGGGGAATCGCCACACCGGTTTGTGCGAGGTTGCCGCCTGGAGAAAGCGAAGCAGCTACTCATCGAGGGTAATGCCACCCTTGCAGAAGTCTCCCTGATCTGTAACTTTTCTTCCCAATCGAGCTTCACCAGGGCCTTTACCCGCGCGTTTGGAGTGCCACCTGGTGCATTCCGCATGGGCGGCAAGCGCCGTAGATGATAGTCAAAAGACCCTCCACGAAGGTCAACGTACGAGAGCAAGATCGGTAAAGACAACTGCGGTATGAGCGTGAGTAAATAGCTGTTGCTGTCGCACGACGGCTCGGGCGGAGGCTCTCCTGCTCCGATCGCACGTCTAACGACATCGAAGTCGACGGAGCCGATCATGGACGATAGCAGCGCTTACGGCGAAGCGTTCGGTGAGCGCCTGCGGGCGGAAGCCACCTCCTTCGTTCGTACCTTGCATCATACCCAGATCGCGGTAACGGAGGTGCGCGCCGATGCTCCCCCGCACGGCCTGTCAGGTGACCAGATACGCGAGGATGCATTCCTGGTCGCGGTCCAGCTGCGAGATTATCCGGCTCATGAGTATTTTGAGGACGGACGAATCGCGGGAGTCACGTCGCTTAAAGCTGGAGAAACTGTGCTTTATGACATGAAGCGTAACCCGCAGTTTCTCATCAATAATCCATTTCACAGCGTTCACTTCTATTTCCCGCGTGCCGCACTTGAACTTGTCGCGGATGGAGTTGAAGCAAAGCGGATCGATGAACTGCGATACCAACCCGGGACCGGTGTCGACGATGCCGTCATGCGCGGCCTGGTTGCCTCGCTACGACAGGCTTTCGAGCATCCCGAGCAGGCAAGCCGCCTGTTCGTCGAACATGTCACTCTGGCAGCCTGCACACATGCCGCCAAGATCTATGGCGGAATGCGGCCTGCCCGGCCGACCCAGGGCGGCCTTGCGCCTTGGCAGAGAAGACGTGTGGAGGAAACGCTGGCGGCCGATCTCGAGGGCGATATCTCGCTCGCGGATCTCGCGAACGATTGCAGCCTTTCGACCAGTCACTTTTCACGAGCGTTCCGACAATCCACCGGGTTGTCGCCGCATCAGTGGCTATTGCGACACCGGGTCGACAGGGCGAAGAGCCTCCTGCCCGACCGCAAGCTGTCGCTGTCGGATATAGCGCTCGCATGCGGATTCGCCGACCAGAGCCATTTCACGCGCGTCTTTGCCCGCCTTGCGGGCATCAGCCCCGGAGCCTGGCGCCGCAACTGCGACTAGGATTGTCCGGACAAATGATCGGAATCGACAATTCTCGCGCATTTTCTTCAAGCGCCGGCTGAATGGCTCCGTCAATCTACGGGAAACCAGCCACGGACCACGACGAGTCGAACGTCTTCCTTGGCTGAGTTGACTACGGGTGCAACGGCAGTTTCGGTGCGACGGGTCGGTGACCATCGCTACCGGCCAGGCGGCACTCAAGCGACGGAGGCTTGGGATGCAGGACAGCAGTGGCTACGGCGAAAGATTCGGCGAACGGCTACGAGCGAAGGCAACTGTATTCGTTTCACGCTCGCTTCGTACCACCGATATTGCGGTCACCGAGCTTCGTTCTGACAATCCGGAGCATGGCATATCCGCACCGCTCGTGCGCGAGGATGCGTATTTGATCGGGCATCATCTCGTCGACTACCCGGTTCACGAGTACTTCGAGGACGACCGCGCCGCTCCCGTTACGTCCCTCAAGGCGGGAGTTACCACGCTCTACGACCTCAAGCGCAGCCCGCAATTCAATATCAACAAGGCGTGTCACTGCGTCCATTTCTATTTTCCCCGGACCGCACTGAACATCATCGCAGACAATGCAGAGGCAAACCGCATCGCCGAGCTCCGCTATGAGCCAGGCGTTGGTATCGACGATCCCGTCATGCGCGCCCTGACCTCCTCGCTCATTCCCGCTTTTGAGAAGCCCGACCAGGCCAGCCGCGTCTTTGTCGATCACGTGACATTGGCGGTCGGCATTCATGTCGCCAAGACATACGGAGGCATGATCTCGGCGGTTCGGCCGCCAACCGGAGGTCTGGCGCCGAGCCAATTGAGGCGGGCGCAGGATGCTCTTGCCGCTAACCTCCACGGCGACATCTCGCTGGCGGATCTGGCGGCCGACTGCGGGCTCTCAGCAAGCCACTTCACGCGCGCATTTCGGCAGTCGACGGGTCTTTCGCCACATCAATGGCTGCTGCGGCATCGCGTGGAGGAAGCCAAGCACCTGCTGCGGGACCGCCAGATCACTCTCTCCGAGATCGCCCTCGCCTGCGGGTTTGGTGATCAAAGCCATTTCACGCGCGTTTTCTCTCGACTAGCAGGCATCAGCCCAGGCGCATGGCGGCGAACCCTGGATTGATGCGGCCCTCTCCGTTCTTGCTTGATTCAGTCAAAGCCTGCGGGATTTTGACAATCCTCTTCCCGCAAGCCGAGGCAAATAGCAGCATTGCACCTTTATCGGGAAAGCAGAGATGACCGAACTGGGCGCCTATGGACAGCGGCTTGCAGATGTCTTTCAGCTCGAGCGCGCGCCTGCGTTCGTAACCCGATCCCTGCAGAAATCCACGATCGCCGTTACCGAGATCAAATGCGATCTTCATGATCATGGCCTGACCGCGCCGATCCCGCGCGAAGACGCCTTTCTGATCACGCTGCAGCTCCGGGACTGCCCCAGGCATGATTTATTTATCGACGACCGGCAGGTGCCGACGAGCCACCTGCAGCCCGGCTCCATCTGCATCTACGATTTGCGATCAAGCCCCGTCGCCAACAGCATAAGCGCCTTCCACTCGCTACACTTTTACGTGCCTCGAGCGGCACTGGACGCCATTGCGGACATGGAAGATTGCGGCCGGGTCGACGAATTCAATAATCGGCCTGGCCTCGGCACCAGGGACGCAACATTGGCAGGTCTCGGCGCGGCGTTGCTGCCAGCTTTTCAGCGCCCCGACGAGGCCACCCCTCTCTTCGTGGATCATCTGACGATCGCGACGACAGCGCACACCCTGAAGACTTATGGTGTAAGAGCGCGTCTCTCTCCCTCCACCATTGTGACGCTCGCCCCCTGGCAAGAAGCGCGCGTCAAGGAGATACTGGCCTCCCGGCTGAACGGCGACATTTTCGTATCCGACCTTGCGAGAGAATGTGGACTTCCGACTGGTGCCTTCCTGCGGGCATTTCGTGCATCAATTGGCGTCAGTCCCCATGGCTGGTTGCTACAGCACCGCGTCGAGCAGGCCAAGGCGTTACTAGGTCGACAGATGGCCGCCAGCCTCAATGAAATCGCTAAATCCTGTGGATTTGCCAATGAGGCTCATCTGATACGCGCCTTCAGACGCGTGACCGGTCTGCATCCGGCCGCGTGGACGCAATGATAATCTCAGCCGGATCCTAACCGGCCAGCCGTTAGCAGCCCGGAGGCAGCGACGAGCAACTCGCATGAAGCATCTCAAGCAACCGGATCCAAAGATTGCTTTCGAGCCGTTGGCCACGAGCCCGGACGCGCCGAAGAGCTTCATCTCGGAGTTCGTGAAGGCTCTTCTCAACGACAAGGGTTATCAAGGCGTCGTGGTCCCGCGGGCGAAACCGTCACTCGATGCGCAGATCCGCTATCTTGGGAAGCTCTGGACCGTCGGCATCGTTCTGATGACCGCCGCGACCTGGGGAATGGTCAGGCTAGAGATTTTTGACCGGCCAGGCACGGCGGTCATGGCATACCTCTTGATCATTGTCGTGCTTTCGCTGATGGACAGCTTTGTCACATCGGCGATCTTTTCACTGATCTCGGTGGCTTGTCTCGATTACTTCTTCATCGTCCCCCTGCATTCATTTGATATCTCGAGCACGCAGGACATCGTTGCTCTCGTCGCTTTCGTCGTGACGTCGTTAGTGATCACAACACTGGTGCGACGGGCACGCCGATTCGGCGAGACTCAGCACGAGCAAGCCCATCTGCTTGACCTGACACCCGATGCAATCCTGGTCCTCGACGTCGACCGCGTAATCACCTACTGGAATCGGGGCGCGGAGAAGTTATTCGGGTGGAAGCGAGACGAGGCCATCGGGAAGGTAGCGCACGTCCTCTTGAAAACCGTTTACCCTGCTCCATTGGGGGAGATTCTCGAGACATCTGGACGCGCCGGGCGCTGGGAAGGCCAGCTCATTCAGACAACGAAAGACGGCGCCAAGGTCTTTGTCGAGAGCAAGTGGATCTTGCGACGCGATTTCAACGGCAATTCGATTGGCGCCCTCGAGAGCAATACCGACATCACCGCCCGCAGACATGCTGAGGAAGCGCTCCGCGAAAGCCAGGCGGCCTACCTGTCCGAAGCGCAACGGCTCAGCCATACGGGGAGCTTCGGTTGGCACTACCAAAGCGGAGAACTGAACTGGTCCGAAGAAAGTTTCAGAATCTTTGGGTATGACAAGGATATCAAGCCAACGCTCGCTCTGGCAGTTCAACGGATCCACCCCGAGGATCGCGAACGGGTGAGAGCAGCCCTGAACCGCGCGATCGCGCGCAAGGAGCCGCTCGATATCGAACATCGCCTGAAGATGCCCGATGGTTCGATCAAGGTGTTGCATGTTGTCGGCCGTCCGTTGACCGATGAGCGCGGGAATATCGAACTGATCGGCGCCGTGATGGACATGACGTCACACAAGGTCGCCTACGATGCGCTGGAGAACAGCGAGCTTCGATACCGCCACCTCTTTAAGTTCATGCCGATTTCGCTGTGGAAGCTCGATGTACGGCGCCTAATGGAAATGTTCGATGAATTGAAGGCCGCCGGCATCGCCGACTTCCCTGCATACCTCGCCGACCACCCTGAATTTTTCCAGCACGCCATGAACGTCATCGTCGCCGAAGAGGTCAATGAGGCAACGGTACGCATGTTTGGAGCCCGCAGTCAGGCTGAATTGCTCGGATCGGTTGGTCGTTTCTTCAAGCAACGACCCGATACGATGGTGAGAATCCTCGAGAGCCGCTTCAACGATGCCCCCCTGTTCGAGGAAAAGTCACAACTCGTCACCTTGGACGGCCGCTTGATCGATGTGCTCTTGACTGCTGCGCGTACCGAATTTGGCGTAACCCTGGCCGGCCTCGTCGAGCTGACGGATCTGGTTCGAACACAGGAGAGGCTGGAACGCCTGCAGATGGAGTTTGCTCACACCGCACGCGTCTCGACGCTTGGTGAGTTGACCGCTTCGATTGCCCACGAGCTCAACCAGCCACTCGGCGCCATCGTGACCAATTGCGAGGCCGGCTTGCGCTGGCTCGATCGACCGGAGCCGGATCTGCAGGAGGTCTATGCCGCGATCCGACGCAGCCTCTTGGACGCCCAGCGGTCGGCCGACATCATCGCCCGGATCCGTGCGATGGCGGCGCGGCGGGTGCCCGAACGCGTGCTCATGTGCCCGCACGATGTTATCCTGGAGGCATTGCAGTTCCTCCGCCACGAGGTCGAATGGCGCGGGATCACCGTGTCGCACGTCTTTGCGCCGGAGGCGCCGCAGGTTCTTGCAGACCGGACCCTGTTGCATCAGGTGATTGTCAATCTCGCGGTCAATGCCATGCAGGCAATGGCCGAGCACGGCACCGCCGAGCGCAGGATCACGGTTCGAACGTCACGCCTGGACGGCGGCTCGCTGCGTTGCAGCGTGGAGGACAGTGGTCCGGGAATCGCGACGGTCCACCTGCCCCATTTGTTCGAAAGCTTCTTCTCGACCAAGCAAGGCGGCATGGGCATGGGGCTTTCCATCTGTCACTCGGTCATCGAAGCGCATGGTGGTCGAATGGGAGCAGACAACGGCAGCGTCCATGGAGGCGCCCGCTTCTTCTTCACGCTCCCAGCGGCCGATGAAACCTTGCAGTAGGCACGCACCAAAACCCCAGCGCGGCCTCCCCCTGTTGCCGCAAGAAGCGCAAATCCATTCCGGACGTCGCAATCCCATCCAATCGGGCACTGGTCACCTGACGCATCCTAGCCGCTGACGCGGGCCGAAGCCGGTTCCGTGTTGGACGCACTCGCCAGAGAGGTGACACATGCCCGAACCGGCCTTCAAATCGGCGGACGCGCCGGCGACCGCTCCCCGCCTCTTCGTTCTCGAATTGAATGCCGGGTGCATCCACGCGATGGATGTCGACGGCTCGGACAAGAAGACCATTGTCACCGGCTGCCGTCATCCCGACGGGATCGTCGTCGATGTCGGGGCGGGCCACATCTATTGGACCAATATGGGTGTTCCCAGCCTAAACGACGGCTCGATCGAGCGCGCCGATCTCGACGGCGGCAATCGCAGGACGATCGTGGCCCCTGGCGATACTTTCACCCCCAAGCAGATCATCCTCGATAAGAGGGCCGGCAAGCTCTACTGGTGCGATCGCGAGGGAATGCGCCTCATGCGCGCCAATCTCGATGGCTCCAAGCTGGAGACGCTGATCGAATCCGGACATGGCGATGCCGATCGCCGCGATCAGACCAGGTGGTGCGTTGGTCTCGCAATCGATCCCAAGCGCAACAGGATCTACTGGACCCAGAAGGGACCAGACAATGCCGGCCGAGGTCGCATTTTCTGCGCCAACCTCGAGATTCCCAAAGGCGAAACACCGGTCAACCGGACCGATATCGAAGTGTTTTTTGACCGCCTTCCCGAGCCAATCGACCTCGAGCTCGATGTCAGGAACAGGGTCTTGTACTGGACCGACCGCGGCGACCCTCCGCGCGGCAATACGGTCAACAGGGCCTCCATCGACAACAAGCCGGCGGAGCCGGAGATCGTGGTGACACACCTGATGGAAGGCATCGGCATTGCGCTGGACGTGCCCAACGATCGCATGTTCGTGACAGATTTCGCGGGCTCGATCTACTCGGCACATCTCGATGGATCCGGCGAACGCAACTTCCTCTACGCTCAGGGCAACCTTACCGGCATCGCCTATGCCGAAATCCCCAAGGAGAAGTGACATGTCGCAGCACATACCCATTCGCCGGGTTGCTGTCATCGGCACGGGCGTCATCGGCGCAAGCTGGACGGCCCTCTTCCTGGCCAATGGCCTCGAAGTCGTGGCGACCGACGTTGCGCCGGACGCGGAAGCGGCCCTCAGGCGCTTTGTTGCAGCGGCCTGGCCGGCGCTGCAACGTTTAGGCCTCGCGCCCGGCGCAACACAGAACAAGCTCACCTTCACCGCGGCGCTGGTCAGCGCGGTGAAGAATGCCGACTTGGTTCAGGAAAACGGCCCGGAGAAGATCGATTTCAAGCGGACACTCTACAAGCAGCTCGACGAACTGCTGCCGCCCGACGTGATCATCGCATCCAGCTCGTCTGGCCTGACCATGAGCGAGATCCAGTCGGCCTGCCCGGCGCATCCAGAGCGGTGCGTGATCGGGCACCCGTTCAATCCCCCGCACCTCGTCCCGCTGGTCGAAATCGTCGGCGGCGCCAAGACATCGGAGGAGACGATCCAACGGGCCGCGGAGTTTTATACCTCATTGGGCAAGCGGACGATCCGCCTCAACAAGGAAGTACCGGGCCATGTCGCCAACCGGCTGCAGGCGGCGCTCGCGCGGGAGGTCTACCACCTCGTTGCCGATGGCGTCGTCAGCGTTTCCGACGTCGACACGGCCCTGAGCTGGGGACCCGGCTTGCGCTGGGGCATCATGGGCCAGCTGATGCTCAATCATCTCGGCGGCGGCCAGGGCGGCATCGAGCATTTCTTCCAGCAGTTCACCGGGCCCATCACGGCGTGGTGGAAGGTTCTGGGCTCGCCCGAGCTGACCCCGGAAGTCCAGAAGAAGCTGATCGAGGGCGTTCACGCGGAAGCCGGTGCCCGCTCGATCGATGAACTCGCCGCCGAGCGCGACGAAATCCTGCTCGGCCTGATCGAGATGCGCAACAAGGTGGCGAAGGCGAACCAGGCAAGGGTCGCCTGACCGGCCGGGTTTGCCGCGCCTCGTCTGATCGCGTCGATTCGCCTCCGGAGCCACGGCATCCGGGGGCGAATTGGTTTGCAGCATCGCTCTACCTTCTTGTCCCTGCGTGCCTGCCTACAACAACGCAAAAACGTCCCTGGAACGGCAAGCGGCTTCAAGCGCGGCAGCGTCAGGCCCGGCACATTCGATCGCGAGACCGAACGAAGCATCCGCTGCGCTCAGCGCTTCCGCTCCAAACGTCGTGCCAAGGAGATCCCAACATGGTCACCGCCGCTGCAGCCCACAAATCCGACGCACCCAAGGCGCTGCCGGCGCCGAATGGCGACTTCTACCAGCTCGTCGAACTGCTGAACCCCGATGAAATCGCGCTGGTGAAGAAGGTCCGGGTCTATATGGAGACCAGGGTCAAGCCGATCATCAGCAAATACTGGTCCGATGACGCCTTCCCGTTCGAGCTGCTGCCGTCGTTCAAGGAACTCGGCATCGGCGGCCTCGGCTATGAAGGATATGGGTGCGCCGGCGGCAGCCAGAAGCAGTTCGGCTATGTTGCAATGGAGCTGGCGCGGGTCGATCCATCGATCTGCACCTTCTTCGGCGTCCATAGCGGCCTTGCGATGGGCTCGATCTATCTCGACGGCTCCGAGGAGCAGAAGCAGAAATGGCTGCCGCAGATGGCGCGCTTCGAGAAGATCGGATGCTTCGGTTTGACCGAGCCCCTGATCGGCTCCGGTGCCAGCGGCGGCTTGACCACGACCGCCAAGCGCGACGGCGATTCCTGGATCCTGAACGGCCAGAAGCGCTGGATCGGCAACGCGCCCTGGTGCGATCTCTCCATCATCTGGGCGCGCGACCTCGCTGACAACCAGGTCAAGGGCTTCATCGTCGAGAACAAGACCACGCCGGGCTTCAGCGTCGAGAAGATCGAGCACAAAATGGCGCTGAAAGTGGTGCAGAACGGACAGATCACGTTGAAGGACGTCCGCATCCCGGAAGCCAATCGACTACAGGGTGGCAACTCCTTTCGCGACACCGCCCGCGTGCTGCGGATGACCCGCTACATGGTCGGATGGGCCTCGACCGGCGCCCAGATGGGCGCATTCGAGAATACCCTCGCCTACACTCAGAGCCGGCAGCAGTTCGGCAAGCCGATCGCCTCGTTCCAGCTGGTGCAGGACCTACTGGCCAAGATGTTGGGCAATCTCACGGCGTGCCAATGCATGATGCTGCGCCTGGCGCAGCTCGACGACGAGGGCAAGCTGAGCGACCACCATGCCGCGCTCGCCAAGGCATTCTGCACGGCGAAGGCGCGCGAGACCGTCGCCTGGGGGCGTGAGCTGCTCGGCGGCAATGGCATCGTCGCCGACCACCATGTCGGCAAGTTCTTTGCCGATGTCGAGGCGCTCTACTCCTATGAGGGCACCTACCAGATGCAGAACCTCATCGTCGGCAAGGCGATCACCGGCATCAGCGCCTTCATCTGACCAATCAGTACGGGCGAGAGACTGATCCGCCCGCCCCTTTTCGAAAGCGGAGACCGCCATGGCAGACCAGCTGGCGCTGGACAACGTCCTTTACGAGAAGAAAAGCGGCATCGCCTACGTAACACTCAATCGGCCGAAAGTCCTCAACGCGCTCGACACGCCAACCTGGATCGATCTGCGGAAGGCGTTCCTCGATGCGAAGGAGGACCGCGCAGTGCACGGCGCGATCCTCACGGGCGCAGGCGACAAGGCATTCATCGCCGGCGCCGATATCGGCGAGCTCGCCCACGCCGACGCTTATGAGGCGGAGGAATCGAGCCGCTTCGGCCAGGAGGTCCTGAGCCTTATCGAGAATCTCGGCAAGCCGGTGATCGCGGCGATCAACGGCTTTGCGCTCGGCGGGGGGTGCGAGACAGCGATGGCCTGCACGATCCGGATCGCCGCCGAGCATGCCAAGTTCGGTCAACCGGAAGTCAAGCTTGGCTTGCTGCCGGGCGGCGGCGGCACGCAGCGCCTGCCGCGGCTGGTCGGCAAGGGCCGCGCGCTCCAGCTCATCCTGACCGGCGAGACGATTTCGGCGCAGGAGGCCTACCGCATCGGATTGGTCAACGAGGTCGTTCCCGCAGCGAACTTGATCGCGCGGGCGGAGGCGATCCTGAGGCAGATTTCGGCCAACGCGCCGATCGCCGTGAAGTTCTCGCTGGAAGCAGCGAACAAGGGTCTCGACACCAGCCAGGTCGAGGGGTTCGCGCTGGAAGCCTCCTACTTCGGCATTTGCGCGGCAACTGAGGACAAGAAGGAAGGCACTTCCGCATTCCTCGAGAAAAGAGCACCGCAATTCCACGGGCGCTGAGGCACCAACCCGGGACATCCGATCATGGCCATGCCAAGCACACTGCCGCTTCCCGACGCCGAATTTCACCTGACCAGCGCCGACGGCCTGTGCATCGGATGCGCTCGCTGGGACAGCCGCGGTCCGACCCGCGGTGTGATCCAGATCGCCCACGGCATGGGCGAGCATCTGCGGCGCTACACCGAAATCATCGATCTGATGATGTCGGCAGGGCTCACCGTCTACGGCAATGATCACCGCGGACATGGGCTTTCGGCACGCTCCCCCGAGCATCTCGGTGACTTCGGCGACGGCGGCTTCGAGCTGCTGGTTGCCGACATGCTGCGCCTCACCGAACTCATCCGCGATGAAAATCCCGACATCCCCCTGCTTCTGCTCGGCCACAGCATGGGCTCCTTCGCCGCCCAGCGTTACGTGATCGACCATAGCCACGAGATCGATGGCCTGATCCTGTCCGGATCCGGCGCCCTTGATGGATTGGCGCGTCTGGCAAGCGCCGCACCGCCAGGCGCGAACCTGCTCAATGCCGCCTTCGAGCCGGCGCGAACCCCATTCGACTGGTTGAGTCGCGATGATGCCGTCGTGGATGCCTTTATCAAGGATCCCCTCTGCTTTGCAGCGCTGCAACCGGATTCACTCGCCTCGTTTCTCGGTTCGGCGGGGCGGCTCGCCGATCCCCTCGCGCTGTCGAAGGTGCGTCGCGGCCTGCCGGTCTACCTGTTCTCCGGTAGCGAGGATCCGGTCGGCCAGCACCTGGCTGGCGTGAAGTTATTGATCGAGCGCTACCAGGCCGCCGGCCTGCGCGACCTGGCTTTCGATTTCTACGCCGGCGGCCGCCACGAGATGCTCAACGAGATCAACCGACGCGACGTTCAGGGCCGGCTGCTCGACTGGATTACGCGCCTGCTCGACCGGTTGGGCGGCTATGCCGAACATCTTTCCATCGCGCATCAACTGCAACGCTGAGGAGACGGTAATGTCCACCGATAACATCTTTTCCGGCCTGAAGGTCGTGGATCTCGCGAGCTTCATTGCCGGCCCTGGAGCCGCCGTCATCCTCTCCGACTTCGGGGCCGACGTCATCAAGGTCGAGCCGCCGAGTGGCGACACTTGGCGGATCGGATACAAAATTCCTCCACAGCCCCGCGCCAAGGACAATTATCCCTGGCATCTCAACAATCGCAACAAGCGGAGCCTGACGCTCGACCTGAAGTCCCCGCATGCTGCCGAGATCCTCGAACGGCTCGTCAAATGGGCCGATGTCCTGATCGTCAACACACCGCACCCGGCACGCAAACGACTGAAGCTGAACTACGAGGACGTCAGCGCCTGGAATCCGCGCCTGATCTATGCGGATATCACCGGCTACGGCGACAGGGGTCCCGACGCTGACTTGCCCGGATTCGATATCACTGCCTATTGGGCACGAAGTGGCCTTCTATCCCTCACGCGCGACGCTGGGGCGCCGCCGACCTTGCCGGTCTCCGGCAGCGGCGACCATGCGACGGCCGTAAGCCTGTATTCGGCCATCGTGACCGCGCTGTATCGGCGCGAGCGGACTGGCCAAGGTTCTTATGTGACGACGTCGCTGCTCGCGTCGGGCGTCTGGGCTTGTGGCGTTTCGGTGCAAGCGGCCCTCTGCGACGCCCAATTCTATCCGCTGCACGATCGGAAGAGCCCGCCGAACGCGATCTTCAACGTTTACCAGGCCTCCGACGAGACCTGGTTCCTGATCGTCCTGACCCCGGATCGCTGGCCGGCCTTTGCGACTGGGATCGGCCGCCCAGACCTGTTGTCGGATGCCCGCTTCTCGGACGCAGCCAAGCTGGTGGCCAACGCAACTCAGCTCACCGCGATCCTCGACGAGGTCTTCAGAGCGCAGCCGATGTCGCACTGGCACGACGTCTTCGATCACAACCACATCACCTTCGGCGTGGTCCGCGCCCCCCACGAGGTGGTCAAGGACCCACAACTGCAGGAGAACGACATTGTCGTTCCGCTCGCTGGCGCAGGCGGCAATCTGACGTTCACGGTCAGCAGCCCCCTGAACGTCCATGGCGTGACCAAGGTCCCGGCTCGCCGCGCCCCAGAGCTCGGTGAACACAATGCCGAGATCCTGAAACAGCTCGGCTACGACGACAGCCGGATCGAGGGTCTGCTGGTCAGCGGCGCCGTGCCACGCGCCAAGGAGCAAAAACACTCCGCAGCCTAGGGGCAACGCTCCAGAACAGGCGAGGCCGATATGACGACGCAACTGGTCACGGTCAGGGAAAGCGGAAACGGCCTGCATGGACAAGAGATCACGATCGGCCGCCATCGACTTCGCGCCGACGAACCGGCGGAAACCGGCGGCGGTGACGACCGGCCGTCTCCCTATGAGCTCATCATGGCCGCGCTTGGCGCCTGCACCGCCATCGCCATCCGGGCCTACGCCGAGCGTCACAAAATGCCGCTCAGCCGCACGACCGTCGAACTGCAGCATTTCATCCTGCCGTCGATCAATGACGCCGGCGAGCTCGACTACTTCACCCGGACCATCCGCCTCGAAGGAGAACTGACCGACGAGCAAAAGCTGCGCCTCCTGCAGATCTCGGAAAAATGCCCGGTGAGCGAAACGCTGCGCCGGTCAGCTACGGTTGATGCGCGGCTGGCCGGAATGTGACAGTGGGTGGCAGCCCCCCTTTGTCCCCTCCCTGAGCCACGGGTTCCGACACTCAAAATCTTCGGTTTGCCGCGTCGAGGGCCTCGAACTCCACACGGCATGCAGTGGAGAACTCGCGCAAAAGGTCGATTGTGCCATTGGCGGCCATTTCCCGCAGCTCGGTAAAACTCTTGTCCGGCTCGAGATAGGTATCGAGAATCTTCCTGGCGATGTGGTCGGCACAGTTGACGACCGGTTCGCTCGAAAGCACCCGCATCCGGTTGAGCTTGGCGTAAAGACTGACCAGGCTCGGTATGTCGGCCTCGTCATGCTGGAGCGAGTCGATGTGGCACTTCGACGCCTCCTCGATGAAGTCCCGGTAAAGGTTTTGCCGCCGGTTTTTCTCATGCGACAGCCATTGCGCGCGAAGCTGGACGCGCTGGCTGAGCAGATTGGCAATAAGGCTGGTCATTCCGCCGACGGCAGTGCCGGTCAGAGCGGCAAGGGCCGAGATGATTGACGCGTCCATCACAAGACCTCTTGAGCGCGGACGGGTTGGTCAGAACCGGGATAGGCCGCAAGCCGGCGCTTGTTGAACTCGACGATCACGGCAATGCCTGCGTACGCTGCCACCAGCAGCCACAGCCCGAGGAACTCGCTGCGAACGTCAGAGAGGCTGGCACCGAGCTGGGCCACATCGACGAGGCCATCAATCGCAAGCGTGCTCGGCAGCAGCTTCGCCAGCCATTTGACAGCTGTGGGCATGGCCTCCACCGGCCAGGCAAAGCCCGCGAGGAAGAAGAACGGTAATCCGATGGCGGCGAAGACAAGCTGGACGGCCAGCGGCTTGCGGAGAACCGCAGCCACGAGGAGACCCAGCGCGCCGACCGCGAGCGTAAACGGCAACGCAAAGGCAAGAATAGTCGTAACTGACCCGAGGCGTGGAATGCCATAGAGGTATGGCAGGCCGATCAGATAAGTCGAGACAATCAGTGACTCGACCGTGAGGTAAGCAAGCAGCTTGCCGGCGACGATCACAATGGACTCGAGTGCCATGTCGCTGAAGCGCCGCCGCGCCGCGCCGGCCGGCCCGACGATTGCCCCCGGCAACGTCCCGAGCAGGCCGACGCCGATCAGCAACGTTTGCTGCAAAATCAGGACGAAGGCGGCCGGCAGGATGTAGGTCGCGTATCCGCCTTGCGGATTGAACAGGGGCACCGGAATGAACGGCATCGGATCCGTAGCCGCCTCGGCCACCGGAAGATCGACACCGAGCCCAACCAGACGCGAGACCTCGAAGTTCGTCCCCATCGTACGCGACACCGCAGTCACAGCGCCGTTCATCCGTTGATACATCAGGAAGTAGCTGGCGTCGGCATAAAGTGCAATCGGCGAAGCGCGGCCGTGCAGCAGGTCGCGCTCGAAATGCTGCGGGATCAGCAGGATTCCGAAGATTGATCTTGTGTAGACCTCGCGCTGCGCCGTCGGCATATCCGGCGCTACCTCGGCCACCGCCACGTCTGGCGTCGCGTCGATGAGCCTAGCCAGCTCTCGACTGGTCTGGCTGCGGTCCTGGTCGACCACGGCGATTGGAACCTTGCGTAGGGCCTCATTCAGGTAGGGCTGCGGGTAGAATAACGCGTAGACCGCAGCGGCGATCACCATGACCGACGCCACCGGGCGCAGCGCGAACACCCTGCCGAGCTCGTTGCGAAAGACGCCAAGCACCGTCGTCACGGCGTGCCGCCTCCATTGGAGCCCCGCATCTGCCTGACTCTGAGTGCGGTGACGACCACCAGCAGCGCCACGAAGCCAATCAGCGTCAGGATCGGCTTCCACGACAGGTCGAACGGTGTCCCCCGGATAGTCTGGTCGATGCGGCTCATCAGATACCAGGTGCCGGGCAAGAGCTCGCCATAGCCATAGGCAAAATCGTTCATGCCGAGCCGTGGAAAGCCGATGCCCATGAATCCGAATGCCGGCGCAGTCAACAACGTCGCAATGCTGACCGCGACCGCCACCTGCCGGAGCAGCAGCGCCAAAAGCGCGCCGATGAACTGGCAGGACAGCACGAAGAGGGCGCCGGCGAGCACGAGCAGTGCTGGATTGCCTCGAAGCGGAAGCTCCAGGAGCCTGAACAATACAGCATCGGCAACACCGAGCATCGATAAGAACAGTATCGTGTATGGGAGCATCTTGCCGAACATCGCCGGCACCCCCCCCCACCCAGCCGCCGCAACACGGTGAAGCGATGACGCGTCTCGACGTCGAGCCCGACGGCATAGGCCATGGTCGTCACCACGACGGTCTGCAACACCGCCGGCAACAACGCGGCGAGCAGGAAGTGGACGTAATTCAGGGTCGAATTGAACAGCGCATGGGTTTGCAGGGGGATCGGCGTGATCGCAGCCTGCGCCTCCTCGACCGGTTGTCCTTCTGCGGTTCGCAACGAGATGCGGATCCCGGCGGCGACCGTCGGGATCGCTGCATTCGCACCACGCAGCACGAGGTTGCCGACCGTAAACGTCTGCGTGTTGTAGAAGAAGACGACTTCCGGGCGACGTCCGGCAAACACGTCGCGCTCGAGGTTGCGCGGCAGCATCAACAGCCCGCGGATCTTCCGCGCGACAATGAGATGCCTCCCCTCAGACAATTCGGCGACATGGAGCACCGCGGCGGTGTCAGGCGTGGCATCCACGGCGCGAATGACTGAACGAGAAAGCTCGGAGCCATCGAGGTCGAGCACCGCGATCGGAAGCCGCGTCGCGAGCCCCGCGCTAAGGATCGCCGTCAGCAACAGCATCAGGCCGAGCGGGACGACTGCGGTGAGCATCAACAACAACGGACGTCGGCGTAGCCAGAACAGCTCACGCCAGAACACCAGCGAAAATCCCGGATGCTGGCGATCGCGACGCTGCATATCAACGCTCCCGTGCCGACCAGGCTGCGATGGCGCTCATGCCGGGCCGCAATCCGTCGGGCGGTTGCAAAGGCTTTGCGCGCACCTCGAAGGTTCGCAGATCAAAATCACCTGTCGCGCGCGTCGCACGCCAGGTCGCGTATTGGCCTTGGACATTGATCATTGTCACGCGCACGGGAATGACCTGGGATTTCAAAGCTGGGACCGTCACCTCGAACTTATCGTCGATTTTCAACCCAGCCAGCAGATCCTCGCGGAGATTGAAGGTAAACCAGAGATCGCCCATATCGATCAGCGAGAAGATCGGCGCACCGGCGCTGAAGTTCTCGCCGAGCTCGGCAACGCGGCTGGTGATCTGTCCCGAGATCGGCGAGCGCAGCGTAAGTTCGGCGACATCGACCTCACGCTGGTTCAGGTTGGCTTCGGCCTGCTTGACCTGCGCTCCTGCCAGCGTCTTTTCCTCGTCACTTGCGCCTTTGATTGCGAGATCAAGTGCGGCTTTTGCAGCCTCGCGCTTGCGGGTTGCTGTTTCCAGATTGCGGGTCGCCTCATCCACGCGCTGCTGCGGGGTCGACCCAGAGCTGATCAGGCTGGTTTGCCGGTCAAACACCTCCTTGGCGAGGACCACATCAGCGTCGGCAGCCGCAAGGTCGGCCTTGTGGGCCGCGATGTTCTCGGGGCGCGTGCTATAGACGCGATCGAAATCGGCCTTGGCGACCGCGAGCTGCGCGCGCGCGGAGATGAGAGCGGCTTTGAGCTGAGGGCTATCCAACTGCGCAAGGAGCACGCCGCGGTCAACCGTGTCACCGACGTCAAGACGCAATTCTGCCACCCGGCCATTGACGCGCGGGCTGACGTCGACCCGGCTCGCCGAGACCTCGCCCTGAACGGTCAGCGGCGGCGGCCGTGTTGCAAACCACAAGAACGTACCCAAGCCAAGCAGAGCGGCGGCCAGAACAGTCCAGCGCATGGTTTTCAATGCAGCAGATGAGGCGCTCATGGTGACGGCTTCTGTTTGATGGGATCGATGATGCGAGGCGCTTCCGCAATCAGCCGCGAGCTGCGTTGGCCGGTCAGATACGACCAGAGCCATTGCGTCTGCACCCGGAAGCGGTTCTGAAGCTGGGGTAACGCGAGCACATGGAGGACGGCCCATATGACCCAGGTCGCAAAGCCGCTGGTGCGCAGATGGCCGGCTTCCAGGATCGCATAATTCTTGCCGACCACGGCCATGCTCCCCTTGCTCCGGAAGCGGAAGGGCCGGCCGTCTTGACGCCCCTTGACGCGGTTGGCAATCAGGCGCCCGACGAACCGTCCCTGCTGGATTGCCGCCTGCGCGACCCCGGGTACAGGACGATCGTCCTGGGTCATTGAAACGGCGTCGCCGGCCACGAATACGTCGCCGGCCTCCGCGATTTCCATGTAGGGACCAACCAGGGCGCGCCCTGCCCGGTCCGTCCTGGTATTGAGCATTCTGACAACCGGCGAAGCCGCCACGCCGGCGGTCCACAGCACAGTCGCGCTGGCGATCCGCTCGCCGCCGGCGACCACGCCCTGCTCGTCGACCTTATCGACCTTGAGGCCGGTCCTGACTTCGACACCGAGCCTAGCAAGCCGCCTCGCGACCTTCCCGGACAGGGATTCGGCGAAGGTTGGCAGAATGCGATCGCCACCGTCGACCAGGACGATCCGGCTTTGCGCGGGATCGATGCTGCGAAAATTGTTACGGAGCGTGATCGACACCATATGCGCGATCGACGCCGCCAGCTCGACGCCGGTTGGACCAGCGCCAACCAGCACGAATGTCATCTGGCGGGCACGTTCGGCCCCATCCTCGGTGGCCTCAGCCAACTCGAAGGCACTGAGGATCTTGCTCCGGATCGTCTCGGCCTCGTTGAGACTCTTGAGGCCCGGCGCGTGCAGAGCGAACTCATCATGCCCGAAATAGCTCGGGCGCATCCCCGCGGCCACAACGAGATAGTCAAAGCCGATCTTGCGGATTCCAAGTCCTGGGTGAATGGCCTCGACGGTTCGCGCGCTTAGACTAATCCCGGTGACCTCAGCCAGCACCACGCTGAGATTTTGCTGCGTGGCCTCGAGCTGACGGATCGGCGTTGCGATCTCGGACGGGGCCAGGACAGCCGTCGCAACCTGATAGAGCAGCGGTTGAAAGATATGGTGGTTGCGCCGGTCGATCAGGATGATTTCGGCGTCGATTGTCTTCAACGCGCGCGCAGCCGCGATCCCGGCAAATCCACCGCCAACGATCACGATGCGCTTGCGCCCGCCTTGCAGACCGATAGCCGGCGAGCCGTTCGCCTGCGAAGGATCCTCGCTTAAAACGGTACTCATCGGTCTACCTGACGATCTCGTTTGCTGAAGCCGCCTGGCATCATCCAAAACAGAATACGGCGGACCAGCCGATCGCTCTTGTATGGGGTTGTCGCGCCTAGAACGCATTTGCCTCGTTCAACCCGAAACCAGATGCTGTCCTAGTTAGGACACGCACTCTGTCAATTTAGGACAGAGAAATTGGCAGACAAAAATTCTGATCTGCGCAGCCTTCTCACTATCGGCTCTTTGGCTGGACTAGAGCGCATCGTAAGCGGCTGCGGTCTCGATATTGGTATCGAGCATTATGTTGCAGTTCTCAGATCGCAGGGAGTCGAGACCTGCCAGTCATGTCAGGGTGGCCCCGGGATGCCTATCTAGAGCCAACGATTGATTTTCTGGGAGGGAAGGCGGAGGGACCGCGCGCTGTGGCCGTTGCCTTGGCCTTCGGTCTCCCTGTCTCAGAGCTGCGCCGCGTGTGGCACGTCGTTGACGGAGAGATCGAAGGCCCGATCTGGTCGATGACTTTTAGCGTAAAGGCAACCACGCATCTTTAGGCGGCAAAAGGCTATCGCGGATGCCTATTTTAGAAGAAAGAAAACTGGGCGAACTCCGGCCTAGCCGAGCTTCTTGCAATCATCACAGCGCGGACGATTAGCCGTTCCGGACTTCCTGTGCTGCGGCTTGATCTGCTTCCCGGTCTGGCAGTTGTCATGGTCATGATAGACATTGCGGTGAGACGGCGGATATTCGGGCGAATCCGTATGATAGGCAGGAACCTTAGACATTTAATTTCCTCCAATGTCTTTTGGTTGAATCCGAGTATTGGTACCCATCATAAGTTGAGTTTTCAACTACAACCTTTGGGGGAGGGCCTAATCCTTCGCCGCCGTCAATTACCGTGAAGTTGCGCGTTACTCGGACGACCGGCCGGTTCGGCTCCAGCGGCAGCACGGCGTCCAATAAATCCCCGATCGTCCAGACCCGCTCGGCAACGCCAAGTGCGACCGCTGGCGTGGTGCGCAGAGCTTCGTGTACGCGGCAGAGATTGTAGTGCGCCACGTACAGGCTGACGGCTGCGGAGTGGTGATCCAGCTTCTTTGAAAAGCCGTTGGTGAGGCGCGCAAAGCGCTTCTGCGTCATCCGCAGCGTGAGGTTCTGGCGCTCGACATAGCTGGTCGAGATATGGCCCGGCGTGCCGCTCTCTACCTCACGGCTTACTGCTACTACCTCAGCCGGGCTGTAGCGGCGCGCGGCTTCCTTCACGGCCAGGCTCGTTACGCTGTAGGTACTAAGCTGATTGCATATCGGCTCACGATCCTGCCGGAACGCGCCCCGGCACGCGAGCGGGACCGCCCGGCCGCGCAACACGAGTGAATACCTGCGGCAGGGTGATCGCCGGGCGCCGCGCTGCAAGGCCGACCTCGCCCCGCGAGCGAGGCGAGGTTGAGTAAAAACTCAAGTGCCCTCGAACTTGAACGACACGTTCAACTTGGCGCGAAAGGCTTCGACCTTGCCCTTGTCGTCCAATTGCATGTCGAGCTTCACGACCTCCGCGACACGAAGATCCCGGAGAGACTTGGCGGCTTGCTCGACCGCGTTGGCTGCGGCCTTCTCCCAGGAGTCGCTGCTGGTGCCGATCAGTTCAATGACCTTGTAGACGCTCTCAGGCATGTCGTTCTCCCGTTCGGTATGAAACAGGGAGCAGGCTCTCCCTGCAATCACCAGCCTAGCACTGCATCAAGGCCGCTGGAAAGGACGTGGCTCGTAGCGCGATATGCATGCTCCCTCTGTCGGTCAACCTTGACAGCCTTCAAAATCCGCCAGAGCGCGGATTGAAGCAAATTTGAACAAGCCCTTTGCGGGTCAGCAAGATCAGATCTTCGCTTCGACCGCGTGAAGTGAGCGATGTGCTCCGTGCCGACCCCGTCGATCTGGCAGGAGTATGTCCGATGATCAGGAGACATTGCCATGAGACCGGCCTGGCTTGGAGCCGCAGCGACTTGCTTTGTGATCAGCCTGGCTGCCCCGGTCCATGCCCGATCCGCCTACGATGGTTGGTGGGACCTCGTCTTTGTCACCCAAGCCGGCGGCTGCGACGCATCCTATAATTTCACGGTCAACGTTTCCAATGGCATCGTGACCCATCCCAACCTGGTGAAATTCAGAGGGTATGTCGGTAAATCAGGCGCGGTCCGCGCGTCGGTCACCGTCCACGAGAAATATGCCTCGGGCACAGGTCGCCTCTCGAGCAGCTCGGGCCGAGGCACATGGCGAGGCCATTCCGGTACCGCGCAATGCTCGGGCTACTGGACCGCGCAACGGAATTGATCTTGTCGTCGACATTCTCGACAGCATCCGATGCATCCCGTCGGCAGCAGAACGATCGCGCGAGAGCAACGCGCATAGCCCACCTCCCACACGCCCGATAATACAGCAAGGACGTTCTTGAATCGACAACGGGCTTCGCGAGGGCCGCGTGCGCCCTGGGCCACACTTCGATCCACATCTTTGACCCACCAGGCCGGGACAATCGCATGATCGCCCAATTGACCCTGATAGAGCGGCAGCACGCGATCCTGATCAGCGCCGCCGTCGCCCTGCTCGGCTTCCTGATGATGTTGGCCGGCCGCGACGATCCGATGGGCGCTCATGGCGCCCTGATCTTCGTCGTGAGCATCCTCATGATCTTCCGCATCGGCGGCAGCTACTATGCGCCGCCTCCCTCCGACGATCGCCTGAAGCACTATTACGATGATCCGAGCAAGGTCGGAATTGTCATCTCGATGATGTGGGCAGTCGTCGGGCTCGGTGTCGGCGACTGGGTCGCTTGGCAGCTCGTCAACCCTGACCTGACCTTTGGCACCGGATGGTCGAGCTTCGGACGGCTGCGGCCGGTCCACACCACGTCCGTGATATTCGGATTTGGCGGCAATGCACTGATCGCGACGTCGTTCTACGTGCTGCAGCGAACGTCCCGCGCGCGCCTGCCCGACCAGGTCAGCCCGTGGTTCGTGCTGTTCGGCTACAACCTCTTCTGCCTGCTCGCCGTGACCGGCTACCTGATGGGCATCACCCAGTCGAAGGAATACGCCGAGCCGGAATGGTACACCGACATCTGGCTGGTCGTGGTCTGGGTCACATATTTCATCCTCTATCTGCGCACGCTGGCGCGGCGCAAGGAACCCCATATCTACGTTTCGAACTGGTACTACATGGCGTTCATCCTGGTGGTGGCGATCCTGCACATCGTCAACAACCTCGCCGTTCCAGTCTCGCTCGGCCACGCCAAGAGCTATTCGGCCTTCTCCGGCGTGCAGGATGCGATGACCCAGTGGTGGTACGGGCACAACGCGGTGGCGTTCTTCCTGACCGCTGGCTTCCTCGGCATGATGTACTACTTTCTGCCGATGCGCGCCGGACGGCCGATCTATTCCTACCGGATGTCGATCATCAGCTTCTGGGGCATCACCTTCTTCTACATGTGGGCCGGGTCGCATCACCTGCACTACACAGCGCTGCCGCAATGGGTGCAGACGCTCGGCATGACGTTCTCGCTGATGCTCCTGATCCCGTCCTGGGCGTCTGCCGGCAACGTGCTGCTGACGCTGAATGGCGCCTGGGACAAGGTCCGTGACGACGCCACATTGCGCTTCATGATGGTGGCCGGCGTGTTCTACGGGCTGGCGACATTCGAGGGATCATTCATGGCGATCCGCTCGGTGAACTCGCTATCGCACTACACCGACTGGACCGTCGGTCATGTGCATGTCGGCGCCCTTGGCTGGGTTGCCATGATCACCTTCGGATCGATCTACGCTTGCGTGCCCTGGCTGTGGAAACGCGAGCGGATGTATTCGACGAAGCTCGTCGAGGCCCACTTCTGGCTCGCACTGTCCGGCACCGTCATCTACATCTTTGCAATGTGGAATTCCGGCATCATCCAGGGGCTGATGTGGCGGACCTACACCGACAGCGGGACGCTCGCCTACTCGTTCGTCGACACGCTGGTCGCCATGCATCCCTACTACATCGCGCGTGCCGTGGGCGGATTGCTGTTCCTGATCGGCGGCTGCCTTGGCGCCTACAACATTTGGAAGACCATCACTGTCCCCGGCGTGACCTCAGAACATGCCAGCGATCTTCCCCAACCTGCCCTGGCCGGCGCGCTCCACGCCGCAGCGGAGTGACGGTCATGTCGTTGTTCGGCTTCCACTACCGACTCGAACGCAAAGCCATCGGCCTGACGATCGGGATCATCGCGGCGGCGAGCGTCGGCGGTTTGGTCGAGATCGCGCCGCTGTTCACGATTCACCAGACCGTCGAGGACGCTCCCGGCATGCGGGTCTATACGCCACTCGAACTCGCCGGTCGCAACATCTACATCCGCGAGGGCTGCTACGCCTGTCATTCGCAGATGATCCGCACCTTGCGCGATGACGTCGATCGCTACGGTCCCTACTCGCTGGCCGTCGAGTCCAAATACGACCATCCGATGCTATGGGGGTCGAAGCGCACCGGTCCCGACCTCGCCCGGATCGGCGAGAAGTATTCGGACCAGTGGCACGTCGCTCACCTGAACAATCCGCGCGACGTGGTGCCAGTGTCAGTGATGCCGGCGTACGGATGGCTGCTTGCGACAGAGTTGCGGACCGATGATCTTGACCTTCACCTCAAGGCCCAACGCAGGGTTGGCGTACCCTATACCAACGACATGATCGCCAATGCAGCAATGGACGCCTACGCCCAGTCCAATCCGGATTCTCCGCAGGCAGACGGCGTCACCAAGCGCTACGGCAAGGCAACCACGATGCGGGCCTTCGACGGGTTGCCCAGCAAGCTGACCGAGATGGATGCGCTGGTCGCCTATCTCCAGGTCCTGGGGCGTCTTACCGACGCCGCACACAAATCGCTAGCAACGGCGGAGGCCCGCCAATGATTGTCGAGCACGCGTTCCTGGTCGGCTTCTCGAAGTCGTTTGGCCTGTTCTACCTGGTCGTGCTGTCAGTTGCGGTCGTGCTTCACGCGATGAGACCATCGAACAAGAAGCGGTTCGATGAGGCCGCCCGATCGATCCTTCGCGACGAGGCAGGACCATGGCGGTAGAGCAACCCGATCGCGACGGCTACACCGGCTACCTCACCACCGGCCATGAATGGAGCGGCCTGAAGGAATTGAACACGCCGGTCCCGCGCGTGCTCTATTTCTTCCTGACCTTGGCCTTCCTCTTCTCGGTCGGCTACTGGATTTTGATGCCGGCCTGGCCGCTTGGCGTGACCTATACCAAGGGCCTGCTCGGCATCGACCAACGCAGGCTCGTGACAACCTCGTTGCAGGATGCCGCGCTCGAACGCAGCACCTGGACCAAACGCATCGAGACCGAGGGCTTCGCGGCGATCCAGGCCGACCCGCGGTTGATGACGACCGTGCGCGAGACCGGCCACACCCTGTTCGGCAACAACTGCGCGGCGTGCCATGGCGCCGATGCCAAGGGCGGGCCTGGCTTCCCGGACCTGACGACGAACTCATGGATCTGGGGCGGCAAGCCGGAGGAGATTTTCAACACCATTCGCGTTGGCGTCAATTCCACGCATCCCGACACGCACGTCTCGCAGATGCCGGCATTCGGCCGCGACCAGATACTGCCCCGCCAGGACGTCATCAAGGTCGCGAGTTACATCTACTCGCTGTCGCATCCGCGCCCGGCGGACATCGACCCTGCGAAGATCGAGGCCGGCAAGGCGATTTTCGCGGCCAACTGCGTGGCCTGCCATGGAGCTGATGCAAAGGGCAATCCTGAGTTGGGAGCTCCCAACTTGACCGACCGCTTCTGGATCTATGGCGGCGACTTCGAAACCATCGACACCACCGTGTGGGGCGGCCGCCAGGGTCACATGCCGACCTGGGAGAGTAGGCTGTCGCAGCTCGATCGCAAAATTCTGACGCTCTACATCCTCGACAAGAGGATACCGAGTCCATGACCGAGCTTGCCTTCGCACGACGAAAGAGCTGCAGAGCACCCGTCGCACTCTGGATCCTGATCGTGTGCGGGGTGGTTGCTGTGCTCGCGGCCAACGCCCACCTGCTTTATCTCGCGTCGACCTCGCAGCCGCCCTGCGTCGATCATCTCCGCCAGGACGAAACCGGCGAAGCGTCGGGCCAATACCGCGCCGCCGGGTCGTCCTGCACGCCGTCAGCCATCCGCCCATCTGCACGAGGAAACGAGCGATGACGATGCTCCCTTCGGTCGCACCTCCGCTCCAGACGGCCAACAAGTGGGCCCGCCCGCTGACGATGGCCGATCCGTTCGACTGGCTGGCGCAGGGCTGGAGCGATTTTCGCACGCAGATGCCGATGAGCCTTGCCTATGGCCTGCTGATCCTCGCGATCTCCCTCGGGCTGGTGTCGGGCCTGATCGCGCTCAAGCGTGACTACATCCTGTTTCCGGTGTTCGCCGGCTTCATGGTGATCGGCCCGATCCTAGCCGTCGGGCTGTACGAGAAAAGCCGGCGGATCGAGCAAGGCCTGCCGGTCAGCTGGCGGAACCTCTTCTTCGTCAGGCCGCGCTCCGGCGGCCAGATCCTGTTCACCGGCGTATTGCTCTGCCTACTGATGATCGTCTGGATCCGGGCGGCCGTGCTGATCTACGCCCTGTTCTTTGGCATGGTGGCGTTTCCCGGCCTCGATCGCATCGCACCAATGCTGTTCACGACCGTCACGGGATGGGCAATGCTCATTGTCGGCACCCTGGTCGGCGGCCTGTTCGCGGCGTTCTCCTTTGCGATCAGCGCATTTTCGATTCCGATGCTGCTCGACCAACGTACCGACGCCCTGACGGCGATGGGCTCCAGCATGGCGCTGGTCTGGAACAATCTGCGGGTCCTGATGGTCTGGGCTGCGATCGTGCTCGGTCTTTTCCTGGCAAGCCTTGCAACCGGCATGATCGGACTGATCGTGACCTACCCCCTGCTCGGCCACGCCACATGGCACGCCTATCGGGCTGTGCAGCCGGACACGGAGTGATCGCGCGAAAGCTGCGGAGCTGATCCATGAGCTGTTGTGCGTCGGGCGCGGACGTCTACCTTTACCAAGCCAAGGCCGAGGACGACGAGGTCCTGCTTGCCAGCCGGCCGGTCCACGACGGGCTGCGTCAGACCGACCTGTCAGTGCCCGGCATCCATTGCGGCGGCTGCCTGCAGCGGATCGAGGCGACGCTTCGTCCACTCGATGGCGTAGGCGAAGTCAGGGCCAGTCTCTCGACCCGGCGCGTCAAGGTGCTCTGGCGTGGCGACAGGCCACCTCCGCTCCTGGGGACACTAAGATCGATCGGCTATCCGTCCCACGTCCACGATATCGACACTGGCGCAAAAGACGTGGTGCCGGTCCAGTTGCTGCGCGCCTTGGCGGTTGCAGGCTTTGCGTCCAGCAACATCATGCTGCTGTCGGTTTCGGTCTGGGCCGGCGCGGAAACCGGGACGCGCGACCTCTTCCACTGGATGTCAGCGTGCATCGCGCTTCCGACCCTTGCCTATTCCGGCCGGATTTTCTTCCGCTCGGCCTGGCATGGCTTGAGGCACGGGCGGACCAACATGGACGTCCCGATCACGATCGGGGTCCTGCTCACCTTCTTCATGAGCCTCTACGAGACCATTCATCACGCTCCCTACGCGTATTTCGATGCGGCGGTATCGCTGCTGTTCTTTCTGCTGATCGGCCGCACGCTGGACCACGTCATGCGCGAGCGCGCGCGGCAGGCCGTGGATGGGCTGGCGCGGCTCGCGGCGCGCGGTGCGCTCGTCCTGCGATCCGACGGCAGCCAAACGTATCTACCGGTTGACGAGATCGAGCCGGGCATGTCGATCCTGCTGGCCGCCGGCGACCGTGTCCCGGTCAACGCGCGCATTCTCAGGGGACAGTCCGAACTCGACTATTCGCTGGTGTCCGGCGAGAGCGCGCCGCAGCCCGCGGTCGAGGGCGCAGAGATCCAGGCTGGTATTCTCAACCTGACCGGTCCCTTGACGATCGTTGCGACCGCCACGGCGGAGCAATCGTTCCTCGCCGACATGCGGCGGATGATGGATGCAGCCGACGCCGGCCGATCAACCTATCGCCGGATCGCTGACCGCGCCGCGCGGCTCTACGCCCCGCTGGTTCATTCGGTCGCATTCCTCAGCTTCCTCGGATGGATGCTCGCGACCGGCGATGCGCACCGTGCCATCACCATCGCGATCGCTGTTCTGATCGTCACCTGCCCCTGCGCGCTTGGCCTCGCCGTTCCGATGGTCCACGTCGTCACCGCCCGTCGGCTATTCGAGAAAGGCATCATGATCAAGGACGGGAGTGCGCTGGAACGACTTGCCGAAGTCAACGTCGTCATCTTCGACAAGACCGGCACGCTGACCGCCGGTCAGTCGCGCCTGACCGCGAGGGGCAGCACCGATGCTGATTCGATCGGTCTGGCTAGCGCGCTCGCGACGCACTCGCGCCACCCCTATTCCCAAGCGCTAGCAAACTTCCGGCCGGTTGGATCGCACCCCGCCTTCGATACGGTATCCGAATTTCCCAGCA
This sequence comes from Bradyrhizobium sp. CER78, assembly GCF_029846235.1. GTDB lineage: Bacteria > Pseudomonadota > Alphaproteobacteria > Rhizobiales > Xanthobacteraceae > Bradyrhizobium. Next base: position 98,706 of record NZ_JARVWP010000016.1, on the reverse strand, counting down.
AAGGTGTCGAAGCGCGGGCCGACGGCAACATCTACCGTCTGGGCCGCCCTGATTGGGCCGTGTTCGACGAGCTCACCCCGAATGATGACGACGCGGCCGTGACGCTGTCGATCAACGGCATCGCGTCAACCCATTTCCATTTCGATGACACCCTGCGGGCGGGAGCGCGCGAGGCCGTCGCAGACGTCAGACGATCGCACGCGTTCGTGGAAATTCTGTCCGGCGACACGGAAGCGCGCGTTCGCGACATTGCGCAGGAGCTCGAGTTGACGTGGGTAGCCGGCGCCACCCCGGCAGACAAGATCAGACACATCTCCGCGTTGAAGCAAGCTGGTAACAAGGTCCTGATGATCGGTGATGGATTGAACGACGCAGCCGCGCTGCGTACGGCTGATGTGTCGATGGCCCCGGCCTCAGCGTCGGACATTGGACGCAACGCCGCTGATCTCGTCTTCTTGCGCGATAACCTTGAGGCCGTTCCGCAGGCCATCGCACTATCGCAAACGGCTCGCGCGCTGATTCGGCAGAACTTCCTGCTCGCGATCACTTACAACGTCGTGGCGATCCCCCTCGCCGTCTTCGGCTGGGTCACCCCGCTGCTCGCCGCGATCGCCATGTCGCTTTCGTCCGTGACGGTCGTCGCCAATGCTCTCAGGCTTCATAGCCGGCCGAGGCATGCACCTGGCAACGTACTCCAACCGGCAACAAAGCCTGCGGTCCTGGGGGCGCTCGAATGATCGATTTCTTCTTCCTCGTACCGATCGCGATCGGCCTCGGCCTGGCGGGTCTGGCTTCGTTCATGTGGACGCTCAAGAACGGCCAGTATGACGATCTTGAGGGCGCGGCGGAGCGGATCTTGTTTGAGAGCAAGCAGGGTCCCGAGTAGCCAGGGCCAACGCGGAAGCCCTTCTGCGCCTTGTCCATCGACAGGACCTTGGTGGGTTTATGATGCGCTCGGAGGGCGTTCGCATTTTATGCAATTTCAATGACTTGGCACACTAAATCAAAGAGTCAGGTGCGTTTCCTGCCGAAGAGTACCTTTTAGAACAGGCACGAGCGCCACACTTTTCGCGTAACGAACCTTATGCGAATTCAGGTCATCAGGAGGACGCTCGCCTGTTTTCTGGTGTCGTCCGCGTTTGATTTTGACACTGGCGCCCGCTTGAATTTGTCACTGGCCCCGTTGAAGCAATTGACCCTTCCAGCCAACGGCGTTTCTCGTGCACTGCAGTTCTGATCCCTTGCGATCGGAATTTGTCACTGACGCAAACACTGAGCTTCGCGTTCGTTACGTTACCGAGTTCAATCCCAGGCGACGGAGACTTTGCTCGACGGCGTCAAGAAGAGTCCGCCGCCGCGCCGACCTCGGCCGGAATCGCGCCGGGCGTGGCGGCGCGGTCGGCGGAAACGTACCGCCGTCACGGCAGAGGCCGGACTGACCAAACTTATGCAGCCAGTGTCGCCCCCTTCTCCGAGACCTTTGGACCACCGGACGAACACGACGTCAGGCGTTACGCAGACCCGGCGTCTCGACGAAGAACGGATAGCGGATGCCCTCGATGTCCGGCGCATCGGCGATCTTCGCCACCACCGTCATCGTCAATTCGGAGCCAACGTGCCGCTTGAAGATCGCGGCAGCGAAACCGAATGCGAACTCCGACAGGTCGTTCGCGACCGGTGCCATCTCGCCGAGCAGCTTGCGGTGGGCCTCGTTGACGTCGGGCTCGCCCAGCGCCGCCGCCATACCGTGGACGACCACGTAGTCTGAGACGAAAAAGAAGGTATTGAGCAGCGCGGTGTTGAAGTAGACGGCCCAGTCTGCCTCCTCGCCGTCGGCCTCGCCGGCCGCTTTCTCGAAGGCCGCGTCGACATCGTCGATCGCGGGATGGTGGAAGGCGAAGTTGTTGCGGATCGTCGAGAGACTGCTCCCCTTGCCGAACCGCTTTTTGAGCCGGTCCAGCGCCTCAGCGGCCGGTCCGTCCAACAGCGGCAGGAATTCCCTGCCCAGCGGCCGCTTGAGAAATCGGTCCTCCACCAGGCGCCAGGCCTCCCACATCGAGCCGATCGTGAGCCGCACGAACACCTGGGTCTGCGCGCCTTGGAGCCGCTGCTTCACGGGATCTTCGGCGTCTCCGTTGGTCAGGACGATCACCAGCTTCCAGAGTGCGTTCACCTGGTTCGACGCGTGGCCGAGCGCGAGGAAGAGCGCGCGTTCCTCCTTCGCCATCGAGCGAAGCAGATCCTTGGTGACGCCTAGCCTGAGGATGTCGAGCGTCACATCACACCCACTTTGGGATCCGCCGCTTTGACGGCCCCGACGAGCTTGCCTGGATCGATCTCTTTCGCCTTCGCCCACGCGACCAGGTTCTTCGGACGGTAGGTCGCGTCGTTGCGCCAGCGGTCGAACACTGAACCGTCGATGGTCTCGTTGATGCGCGACGTCGTCGCCGCCGTTCCCGTCTCCGGCGCGATGCCGACGGACCGGAAGAATCGTTTCGAGAAGAAGTGGTAGAATCCCTTTCCGAACTCGCTGTAGGAATCGTTGATGGCCGGGGCTTTTTCCGTCGCGTCGATCTCGACCGCGTTCCGATAGGCGAGGCCCAGCGCGCCGGCCTTCTCCATCAGCCAGACCAGGGGGCGCTGCGACAGCGGGTCGCTGGCGTAACCGCCGCCGACGTTCGCGTGACAGCCGACGAACCAACGCTGCTCCACGTGCTCGATTGGGCGTTCGGGCGCGCCCGCCTCTCCGGTCTTGACAGTCCGCGTCCAGAAGGTCGCCTCGAAGTCCGCTCGGTGCTCGTCGAGTGCCAGCGCGTGAAACGCATACTCGTTGTCTAGGCGAAGATGCGTGTCGAGGAAGCGGTACTTGTGGACCTTGGCCTCGGCGCTGCTGAGCGGGATGCCCATCGCCCCTACGGTGTCCCAGACGCCGACGAACTTGATCTTGGTCGGGCTCGAATACTTCGTCAGCCACCGTTCCTCGAGCGACGCGTCTTGCGCCAGCGGCTTTCCGAGCAGCGACCTGATGGTCGGCGCGACGTAGAGACGGTACCGCGCGTAGAGTTGCTCGATCGACAGCGGCGCACCGAGCCGCAGGATCCCGCACTTGCTGATCAGTCCAGATAGCGACCGCGCCGTGTACGCGCCGCGGCTGAATCCGAAGATGAAAATCTCGTCGCCGTCGTCGAAGTTCTCGATCAGCCACGTGTAGGCGCGGATGATCTCGTCGTCGATGCCGTATCCGGCGACCCCGCCGCGGACCACCTCGCCTCGGATCGTGCCGACGCCCTGCGAGTAGTAGACGCGCTGGTCGGCGGTCTCTGTCGTCAGCGACTTCAACCGCCAGACGTTCGTGTTGTTGTTGAGCGTGTTGAACGTGCCGTCCAGGAAGATCGCGAGCCGTTTCATCGAAAGCTCCCTACCTAGCGCGGATAGCGCCGACGGACACCGTACCGTTGGCGCAAGCTGTCCGCGTTCGCATCGAGGATGTGGGCTTTCTTCGAGACGAACGAGACTCTGGATGAGATCTCGGTCGATTTGGCCTTCAGATTGACGACCTCATAGGCGCCGGTGTGATCGCCGATGGACTGGATGATCACGTCGCCTGTCTTGGTCGTCTTGAGGTCGATGTCCTCCTCGAAGAGGAGATCGCGGATTTCCTGCCGCGGATGATCGTACATGTTGTCGTAGTTCGACGAGCAGATCGCCACGGTCGGATCGACGTGTCTCAGGAAATTCTTGGTGGTGAAACCGTTGTCGGCGCCGTGGTGCGCCAAGATCATTACGTCGGTCTCGCTCTTCAGGATCCGGCATCGGCGCAGCCTGGCGCTGATGAGGGAATCCTCGACGTCGCCCAGGCTTAGGACGTTGAAGCTGCCGCCGCGGAACAGTTTGACAGTCGAGTTGTCGTTGGCGTTCTGCACGATGTGGTACGGATTGTAGAACATGTCGTTGAACGCCAGCGCAGAAGCGTGGTTCAGCCCCTGGATGTAGGTGGGCGTGATGTGCCGGATCGTCGGCACGAAACCGGTGTTGCGTCGTCTGGACCGGTATTCCGCGATCATCGCCAGACAATCCTCGCCATGACCGTAGTCCTTGAGGGGATTGTAGCCCGGGCACTCGATGAGCCGCGGACGGGTGAGATTCAGAAGGTCCGACAGTTCGTACTTGTTGCAGTGATCGGAATCCCAACTGGTGATGTGAAGGCTGGCCGCCTCCTCGACGCCGCAGATCTCCATCTCGCGCTCGACTGAGGGGCGGCTATCGGCGGTGAGCCTCCCTTCGATCATCGTGAAGCGGCCGTCGGCGAAATAAGAAAAGGAAGAGCCGGACGTGCCGAGGTAGTAGGCGCGAAAGCGCGTGCGGATGCTTCTCATGCGGGATCCCCCCATGGCGACGATTGCGGAAACCGGTCCGGCACGTGCGTCGTCAGCGTGGCGTCGGCGATCTCGAATCCATGGCGTGCGAGCAAGTCGAACTGGCCCTCCGACGGTGCCCTGAGGTCGGTAGGATGGCGGAGCGCCAGCTCTGCCTGTTCGTCGGTCTGGAAGGCGTCGTAGAAGGACGGCGTCCGGGTCGTACCGCTCTTGACGTCGACGGCACGGACGGAATTGCCCATGCGGACCAGCACTCCGTCGACCGTGCCGTTCGCGATGTCCGCGATCAGCATCCGGCTGCGCAGCGCGCGGATCTGGTCGCCGGCGACGTCGAACAGCCTGGGGCTGGACAAGCCCCCGCGCAGCAGGGTTGCCATATGGGAGCCGCCGGGAGGCCGCAGCGGGCCGGATGCGTCGCTGCAGATCAGGAAGTCGCACGAGCGCAGGCCCCGCCCCAGCTTGGTCAGCGCCTCGAGCCCCATGTTGTCGTAGGCACCACCGTCCCAGAGCAGCACCGACGTCGCCGGCGGCGTCTTTGGACGCATCTGTCCGCGGGTCGCCGGATCGGTTTCCCACCAGCCGGCGGCTGGCAGCGCCAGCGGCATCGCGCCGATCGCGTACGGCACCGCGGCCGAGGCGGCGACGGCGACCGAGATCGGCACGTTGGGAGCGTAGTGCCGGCCGAAGGTCCAGTCGCCCATCTCGCGCTTGGAGAAGCGCCAGTTCTTGCCGGTGTCGATGCAGGTCGCGTTGATCAACCACTCCGGCGCGTCCGGAAGTTCGGCGAGACGTCCTGAGACCCCCCATACGCGCTCGAGCATGGTCGCCAGGACCGCCGCCCGGCGGCGGACGAGGTCGAGCCTGAACTCGGCCAGTCCCGCCCACCCTATCGATCTGACGCTGAGAAGGTCGGCCGCGGTGATCCGCCGTCGGAGCTCGGGATAGACCGACCCCAGATATTCGGCCGAGGACGGCCACTTCATGCCGGTCTGGGAGAAGATCGCCGCGGCGACCAGGCTGCCCCCGGACACGGTGGAGAGCGCCGAGACCTTCTCCAGCAGATCACGGCTCGCCAGCTGTCGCAGCACACCGAGGTGGAACACGGCGGCGCGGATTCCGCCGCCGGACAGCGCAAGACCGATACGTCCGGAACTCGCAGCTGGTTCGAGTTCTGCGTGAGCTTCGAAGGTGTCAGCCGCGGAGTTGTCCACCGACTGCCCCCGTAACAAGGCGGCAGCCGCTCTCGCTGCTCACCTCGATGAAATCTCTTTTCTCGAAAACCATGACCAACCCATTGCAAACTAGCCAGAATTATTGTCGGCAGCCCGGCAACCGCCGAGCTACGGACACCCCAAAACTCTACATATGGTGACAGTTCCCGTACACAAGATGTGCCACCAACATTCCTTAAATCCACTATATGTATGAAATCGCTAAACTTTTGGGCATTCGTAGAACAGCCGTCTGTTCTGGTACTGTTCACGCCAGTTGCGAGTCTCCGGGGTACCAAGAACCATTTCGACTAGACCGACTGTTCTTGTTATGTTCTGTATCTGCCGATGACCAATCACCCCGCGAGCTGGCGCATGCCGACCCGAGCGCAAACGGAAAGATGGGCTCACGCCCTCCCCGATGTCGGCGAGCAGCCTACGTCGGCCTCGTCGGGCCCGGGCGATCCGATGCCGGTCGAATGGTGGGATGCGGTCCTAAGCGACCCCCAGGTCGGCGCCAAACCGCGAGGCTCGGCCGATCGACTGCAGCGACTGGATCAAATCGCTCGGCACCTGCTGCGGGTTGAATGCAGGCGCTGCGGCCGTACCGTCGAGATCCAGAAGGCGGACGCCGTCAGGCTGTACGGCCCCCAGGCACTCTGGAAGACGGTCGCGCAGCCGCTGCTCGACGCCACCTGTCAGGAACGCACCGGACGGCTCGAGGAAGACGGCTGCTGGCCCTCGGTCGGGTAATCGCCGGCGCACCGCTGGAGCAAAAGAAAACTGGATGTCGTGCGGATGGCGCCGAAGCACCACCCCTCTCCTCTGTCCGGTGGCGACCGCAAAGAGCTGGAGAAGGCGCGTGCGATGACGACGATCCTCGCCACGCAGTCGGCCGAGGCACGGGCAAAGGGGGAAGCGCTGATCCGTCGGGCCGACAAACTGAGTTGCGAGTCCTGGAACGAAAAAATGTGGGCCGACGGAGGCCCGATCGATCCGTCGCCCACAATCGACCAGGCAGTGGACGGCGGCTATCCTTGGCTTGAGATCGAATGCTCCCGCTGCAAGACCCGGCGGGAGGTCGACCTCGCGGCCCTACCCCACCCGCCGACGACCTTTGTCCATGATCTGGCCGGCCGGCTTCGGTGCAGCAGGTGCGCAAAGGCCAACCGTCGGCCGGCCGCGACGCTGCTTCAACTCGTGCGACGCGCCCGCCAGGCCGCGCCGGAAACCTGAGATGTGCAACCTCTACAGCATGACCAAGAACGTTGACGCGATGCGTCGCCTCTTCGGAGCGCTCAACAGCAACGTCGGCAATTTGCCCAGCATGCCCGGCATCTTTCCCGACTATTCCGCGCCGATCGTGCGCAATGGTGCCGAAGGGCGCGAGATCGCGATGGCGCGCTGGGGCATGCCGAGCTCGCAGCGGGCGCTGATGGACGCGACCAAGAAACGCGCGGAAAAGCTGCAGGCCAAGGGCAAGACCGTCGATTTCAAGGAACTGCTCCGGATGGAGCCCGATTCCGGAACTACCAACATCCGCAACGTGAATAGCGTGCACTGGAAGCGATGGCTTGGCCCAGAGCATCGCTGCCTTGTGCCGTTCACCTCCTTCAGCGAATACGACACCATCGAAGGCAAGAAGGTGCCGGTCTGGTTCGCTCGGGGAGCAAGTCGGCCCCTGCTCGCCTTCTCCGGCCTCTGGACGAACTGGACGTCGGTCCGAAAGGCGAAGGAAGGCGAGGTCACTGCTGACATCTACGCGTTTCTGACGACGGAGCCGAACGCCGAGGTCGGTCGTGTGCATCCGAAGGCCATGCCGGTGATCCTGACGACGACCGAAGAACACGACGTCTGGATGCGCGCGCCGTGGGACGAAGCCAAGGCGCTGCAACGGCCGTTACCGGACGGCGCATTGAAGATCGTCGCAAGCGGCGAAAAGGAGGACCCGGGCGGAGAGATCTAGCCGCCCGATACGTCCTATTCCGATATCGCCATCTGCCCGCAAACGGTAGCCGAGAGCACGCTTACGCCGGACCGCTGCGGTTCTGGTTGTGCTCGCCGACGTTGCGCCGCTATATTCAGCGTCAAAAAGGGCGAATTGGGGATTGGGGGGAATTTTGGCTGTACAGCACATTCATACCTTTCTGGTTCATCCCGGAAAGGCGACGGGAAAGGCGAAGATCGTAGGCACGACAGTCGCCCTGACCGGCGGAATGTTCGACCTTCTCAACGGGATCTACGCCAAGTCGGACACCGAGTGCGACGTCGACATCACCTTCAGCCCGACCGCCGACGGTAGGCAGCAGAACGATTGCAGGGATCTGGTCGTCGCGTACTTGAGCAAGCCGGACCTCCCGAAGGGACGAAAGATCGCCGAACGGCTCGCCGAGCACAGCGACGGCCGTTCGGGCCTCGGCCTGCTGTTCCTAATCGCGGGCAAGGAGGGGCGTGATCACAAGATCGTCCTGTCCCGCTTTCCGACAGACAGCGCTATCTATGTCGACGAGACACCGGGCACGCTGTCCGTCCAATTCCTCGAACGCGTCTTCATGAAGAGCAAGACCTCTTACAAGGCCGTGCTCTACCAGCACTCTTCGCTGCAGGGCGGCTTCTGGTCCGGACGCGCGATCGACAAGCAACTCAACACGCTGTCGGGCGAGCCGTCGAACTACTGGATCAATGATTTTCTGCTGTCGGACTTCACCACCACGCCGGCGGCGGGCACCCGGCGGCTCGCGATAGCGCTCCGGGACGCCGCGAAGAAGGCGCCACTCGACATCAAACAGGAATTGACCGCCGCGGGAACACTCGCGAGCGGCCTGGCCGGGCAAAGGCTAAACATCGACGATTTCGCAAACCGGCTGGGCCTCTCGGACGCCGCCAAGAGCGCGATCAAGAGCGAGCTCAGATCCTCCGCTGCCGCGCAGGAAGTCTTTCAGTTCGACGTCGGCACCTACAAGAACCTCGTCGCCTTCAAGTCAGTCGAACTAAGCAACGGCGCGCTGCTCACCGCGGACACGGACAAGTTCGACGAGGTCTTCGAACAGGAGCCGGTCGAAGGTTCGAAGGACGAAATCAAGTTCGTGACCCGAGGCCAAGTGATCGATGAAAAACTCAAGACAGCGCGGTGACGTGCTCGAGAAGGAATACGGCGACCGTTACGAAAACGCGCTGAAGCCAGCGGCGAACGCGTTGCGCGGACATCTGGCCGATCTCCTTAAGGAGGAGCCGAGGATCGATCGTGTGACTGCGCGCGCGAAAGATCCGGCAAGCTTCCTCAAGAAGGCCGGAGCGCTATTGGACGGGAAGTCGAAATATTCCGAGCCCCTCGCCCAGATACAGGATCAGATCGGCGCCCGGATCATCACGTTCTTCCGAACTGACGTGGAGCGATTGGACGGCATCATCAAGAGCTACTTCAAGACCATCGAGTTCCGCGACCGGATTCCGGAATCCGAATGGGAGTTCGGCTACTTCGGCAGACACTATGTCTTGGTTCTGCCCAGCGACGTCAAAGGCAACTCCATCGACAAGTCGAAGCTTCCCGAATTCTTCGAACTCCAGATCAAGACACTCTTTCAGCACGCCTGGTCGGAAGCGGAGCACGATCTTGGCTACAAGCCAGGCAGCACGCCCCTCAGCGCCGACGACAAGCGCAAGCTCGCGTACACTTCAGCGCAGGCGTGGGGCGCGGACCACATGTTCGACGAGCTCTTTCGCGCTAGGGGCACGGGGAACAACTGAAGCACTCGATCATTCGATCGGAAGTCAGGGGTGCGAATGCAAGTGGACGGACGAAACCAGGAGGACGTCTTCGAGGAAGCACACCGTCAATCGATGGAGCTTACGGCGCGCATGGACGACATGATGTTGGCCATTGTGAAGGCGCAAGTCACGATCGAAGCGTTCATGGTCGAACTGCTGCAAGCCCACGGAAAAGACCCGGCCCACTGGCGAGACAAACGCCCCCGAGCGCAGCCGAGACGCAGGACACGACGCGTATCACGGAAGATCGGTTTGCTTGGGCGATTTAAAGGTGGAGGGATCACTCGCTTCTCGGCGGTGGCATCCTTGACTTGCTGCGATAGGGCCGGCGGGAAAACGTCAAATCCACGACGCATCACCGTGGCGCCGAAATCCCAACAACCAGCCGGGCCGCCGTCAGTCACGAATTGAGAGGTCGGACGGACAGTCACCGTTCTTGGAACAATGCAATCGGATCGATACCTAAGGCAGCCGAAATCTGTTCAAGAGCATCGACCGTCGGAGCATTTTCTTCGCGCTCAATCATTCCGATGTAGTTGCGATTCAAGCCAGCACGATCAGCCAACTCCTCTTGGGAAAGGCCTCCTTCTTGCCTCCAATATCGAAGATTCCTTGCTACCAACCGCCGCAACTTCATGCGGCATGACGGCACCAATCTCCGCTTGATCTCCACCTAGTATACTAGGTATTTTGGGCGCGAGTTTGGGACGCTTACGATGACCAGCACACCAGCCTTGCCAATTGCAGCATTCGTCGATCGTGTTTTGCTCGATCAGTCATCGATTGGAGAACAGGTCGTACGCGCTGGTTATCGGCAGGGAGATCATGACGTCGTCAGCATTGATGTCCCGATCCAGCTCCTCGAGAAAGAACTCGCGGCTCACCTGGAGATGGTCGTTAGGGTCACGCCGACTGGACAGATTGCATCCCATCTCGTGGATTCATCGGGATCACTACTACCCGCGCCAAAATTGACGACCTCGATCGAACAGTTAGTCTCAGAAACTGTCTCCGCCGAGAATATTCGGTTGGAGGAAGCCACAGCAAACGAATTACGTAGCCTCCTGAGCTCGCTAGAGGCAGCGATTGATCAAGTCCAAGCCGCGCTAGCTGCCATTCCGGGTTAAGTGTCCGGACGACCAACTCTTTCTAGGAGCGCGCAACCCATTAGCTCGATAGGCTCGAACCCACCTTTCGTCACTTGCAAATGTAAGCTTGCAATCAAGGCTCGCGGATCGTCTCGTCGCCATTCGGCGCGTGCGGACCAAAACGCTATGCATTCCCATGATATGCGCGAGGTCGTGCCCAACATCATATTTGCCTCGGAGCCCATGTCTGGGCGAATGACGTGTCTTGAAGCGATGGCCGTGTCCCCTGTCGAGCTGGCGCCCATTGCCGTGGCTCCTTGTCGAGAAGCTCCGAGCTATCCGCGGACGCTTCGACAAGCCGGAACCCGTGGCAATCGTGTCCACTCCATCTGGCGAAAGCCTTACCTTCAGCGCGGTCGAGCCTCACGACGTCGAATGGCTCGTTCTCTCGCGCGACGGCCGATCCTTGTGGATGCCCTGGGACGGGCTTGAATCCATTGTCGCGTGCCCGGCAAGCATTGAGCTTCGTTCACCCCGCGACCGATCGGGCCGCCTAAGAAGTTCAAGCCGCGGCAAAGGACTCTCGGCGAGCCCTGCCGAACGTGCCGAAAATATCCGATCTTCTCTTTGGCTCTTCGGGTCCTGATCGGATCGCGCCCGGCTTCGAACTCATCATCGTCGACACCAAGCATGCGAGCTCGCGCTGCGAAAACCGAGACTCGCCAAGACGTAGACGCAATTTGCAAACCACGAAATAGTCTTAGACCCCGCTTAGCGACATTGCCTCCCCAGGTATCGCCAACACTTGGATGTGCAGACAACGACTTAGCCGCACTCAGGCGCCAGTGCTTTTATCTTGCGCTCTCCCCATCTTCACGATCAACTCGCTTAAGCTTCCTCTCTCTGCCGTGACAAGGCCTTGCGTCGACGCCAGGAAGAGTCACCGACCGCAAAAATCCCGGCGCGCCGTGAAGGTTTCCACGCTCATCAACGGCACAATTTCGTCCCTGGAAGCTGACGAAATAACCCGCTCAGCGATCGAAAATCAGGGCGAGATCGGATTCAAAATCGTGAATGATCGGCCCAAAATTCTACGCCAAAATCGTTCCGGTTGTTCGCATTTTTGCGAGCGGCGAAGCCCCTCTTCCAAACGAAAAAATGCCCCTCTCCTCCCTTTCAAAGCGGCGCAAAGCACGCAAGAGAAGCCCCGCCTCGAGGAGGCGGGGCTTATGATCCGATGCAATCAGTCGCCGCTGCGGCGCGACCAGATCAGGGTGAAACCCTCCTCGCCTTCGACCTTGACCAGCGAGGCGTAGATCGGGGCCGGGAAGCTCGGATCGTCGAGTTTGACCGAGAGATATTCGCGATCGCTGTCGCGGACGGTCTTCTTCCAGGCGGCGCCGAACTCAGTCGCGCCGGCGAAAATGCGGTAGTCGGGAGCCTTGTCGTTGTCCTTCTCGGAGGCCGTGAACTTGGCCTTGATGTTCAGCGTCAGCGTCTTGATCGAGCCGGTGTAGCCGTTGTCCGAAGCGGTGAAAGTGCCGATGGTCGCCATGGTAGTCTCCGTCTGTTGCTCGGGCCGCGCCCATCGCAGCCTCGATGGCGATCTTGGGCTCGGAGGGCGATCGGCCCGCAGCCGTCAGGCCCGCAGCGCCAGCGGAGGACGGCGAAAGCCTGCTTTTTTGTCTTGCGCGAGGAATGCCGCCGCCAGGCCGGCAGGGGAAAAAAGCAGGCGCAGCCGTTGCGGGAAGGCGATCGAGGCACTTGCCGTCCCACGGGCCTGATCAGCCCATTCGAGGCTGCGTTGGACGCGAGCCCGTGTGCGAACTGACGGGGATTACCATGGCTGCCACCGCGTAACGCAGCATAGGAACACGGCCGGATCGATCAGCAAAAAGCCAATGCCTGCATCAATGGCAAGGCTGATGTCTAGGCAAATGACCGCGAGCCCGACCACATTTTGGTACGCGGAACCAACGTCGCTGCCAGAATTATCCGCCGGATTGCGCTCTCGCCTTGCGAGGTCCGGACGTGACCAAGGCGTCCGGTTTGATCACCTCGCCCTGCAAAACGAGGCGCGACACGGCCACCCTGGCTGCTGCATACAGCGTGGATCGGATGGATTGTGGTCCGCATTTGAGAAGAGGCGAGCGTCAGCAATCGCAGCTTCGCTTCAACTGAACCGGCCGCGCGCCGTCAGGTGCGCGGCCGCAAATTTGGAGCTTGCCGGGGCCGCCCTTGCGGCCTCGGCGCTGGCTTCACTCGGCAGCCTGCGAATGGAGTTCGCTGTCCTGCGCGTCGCTTTGCGGATCGACCTGGCCCTCTATGGTGGCCGTCCGTAGCAACGACGGCAGCCAGTCGGTTGCCGCCAGCAGCTGCTCGGCAGCGGCTGCCATCTCGGCTTTTTTCATGCCCGACAAACGCTCCGCCGCCTCCTCACTGACGCCCTCGCGGACGGCCTCAAGGATACAAGCCTTGGTGACCCGGCCGAGATAGCCGCCGACCGTAGGCCGCCAATATCCGGTCATGTCGAGGGCCACGGCCCCTGCCAAATGCCCGGCCGCCGCCATGGCGCGCGGCCTCCGGTCAAACGGCAGCTTGACCGCATTGACGGTCAACGCCGCGCAATGCGCGAACAGGAACATCCGGCTGTCGTGATCGAGTCCGGCCACAAACTCCCACAGCCCGCTCGGGTCTTTGGGCATCTGCCGGGCCCAATTGGCATGGCGATCCGACCACGCCTTACCGGCCGCCGTGTCCTCGATTCCGACCGCATGCGCGGCCAAATCCGTCTTCACGGGTTGAATGCCGACCACATGGGCATTGGCCCCGAAATAGAAGATTTGAGCCGCCAGCGCATGGGTCACCGCCACGATGGCGACCTCCGGCTGCTCACTCAAATTGAGCCGCAGCCCCAAGGTCCGATGCGCGGTGAGGTCACGGACGAGCGTATCAGAGAGCCGCTGATCCTCGTCCTCCTCGTCACCGGCTCCCTCCTCGTCCTCACCATCGCGCGGGGCTTGATCGTCGCTTTCGCCCTCCTCTCCCAATGCCTGAGTATCGCCGTCCTGGCCGGTCTCGGTGTGGGGTTTCTCGTCCTCGGGGCGGATAAAACCGCGTTCGATCCGGACGGTGCCATCATGATTGAGGATCACGAAGGCGCCGCCGCGCGCGATGTCGTCAGGATCGTAGGCCTGCCGTTTGGCTTCCAGCCGGTCGATTTCGGTCTCCAGCTCACCGAACCGCGCGTCCACCTCGTCAGGCAGTTCCTCGGCTGATTGATGCTGCTCAGTGAGCCGGTCGAACTCGGTCTGGACCGTCTGGAGGACGGTCTGATCTTCCGCCGAAAGCTCGACCGGATGCGGGTAGACGCGGCGCATGCCATGGGCGTGCGGGAAGTCGAGATGGGGCTCGGTCCACTTCCACCCCTCGGCCGCCCGCAAGCTGTCCGCCTCACGGCCAAGCCTTGCGGTTACCAAGAGATCGAGCAGTGAGACATCTTCCAGATAGCCGCCGCGATCCTCGGTGAAGAGGTCGCGCAGGATCGTACCACCCGCCTCCGTGTAGGCCTCGAGCCCGACAAACCGCGCGCGGCGATCGGTTGCAGCCACATGGGTTTCGGTGAGCAGACGGCGGATGGTGGCGGCATCCCGGTCGTAGGACAGGCGCTCATAGACGGCCTCCTGCCGCGCCTGATCATCGGTGATGGCGAAGGCCATCACCTGCTCAAGGGCCAGCTCGCCATCCCGATAGAGCTGGATCAGGCGTGGAGAAACCGCACCCAGCCGCAGCCGTTGCCGCACCACATTGGGCGTCACGCCGAACCGAGCCGCGATCTCCTCCGCACCGAAACCCCGCTCGTCCGCAAGCTTCCTGAACGCCTCGAACTGGTCGGCCGGGTGCATGTTTTCCCGGGTGACATTCTCGTCCAGGCTGATTTCGTGCGGATCGTTCGCGGTGTCGACGACGCAACGGATCGGCTCGGTCTTCCTGATCTCCTTCCGCTTGACCCGCAGCAGCTGGGCGAGCCGTCTGCCCTCGCCGATGGTCACGAGGTAGAACCCGGTAGCGGTTCCCTCTCCATCGAACTCCGGTTCGACCACCAGATTCTGCAAAATGCCCTTGGCGGCGATGCTCGCCGCATAGGCCTCGATCGCCGCCTCGCTGTGCGGCGTCTTGCGCGCATTCTTGGGCGACTTTTTCAGTTTGTTGAGCGGAATGAACATCTCCGTCCCGCTCGCGGCAATGATTTCAACGTGCTTGGCCGACATGATCAATCTTCCTCTTGCTTCCATGGGTGCAAGGCGCACCACGCGCCTGCACCCCTGCCCGTCGGCGAGACCGGGGGTAGCAAGTGCCAGGGCGACCCGAGTGGAGGGGGATCTCCCGCCCGCAAGGGCCGCTCGTAAGAGCGGGTCTGCACGGGCGCATGTCAGTCGTTCGAGAAGGTGAAGTATCTGCGAAAGCGCGGAAGACCGGGGAGACCGCTCGGGGCGGCGCCGGCAAAAGCCGGCGCTTTACCCTGGCGCGCGCGAGGGGCGGATGCCCCTTAGATCTCAAGCGTGAGAATGCCGGGCAACTCGGAAGAAGTGAAATCAAGCCAAGAGTGAGAAAATCAAAGAGGCAGCCGACGAGAGGGCAGTGATAGCGACGCGGGCATGCAATGACCGCGGGCACCGAGGCGACTGCAGTCGCGAGACCGGTTAACAAGGCACCCGAGCGCGGGACAGTGATAACGACGCCGGCATGCAATGCCGGCGGGACCCGCGAGCGAGTGCCTCCGGCGAGCGACACATTACTATCTACTACTTGCGCGAGGGATCGACGCCGGATGGCCGAGACGCCGCGCGTCTCGTTGACGAGAGCCCGGTGCGGCCACCGCCGCACGCGCCGAAACAATCGGCCGACGGGCGCTCAAGCCTGTGGCAGCGGCACTTCCTCTGTAGCTTTGGTTTGCGCGTCGTAGATCCTGACGCGAAGGATGGGGAAGCGCTTCTTCAGCTCCGCCGCTCCTGCCCAAGCCCCGTCTCTGGTTTCAAATTCGGCCTTTAATCGACCGTCGACTTCGAGGGCATAGCCAGAAGTGGGCAGTCTACGAGCAGCAGCAACCATCTTCGTCCCTAATAAATTGGGCTGATCGACAATATTTGCTTAGCGTGAGTCGGCCGGATCGCACCAGCACGTGGATAACCGGGGTTTTCTGTGAGCAGACTTCCCGCAAATATCGCACACCTGTGCCGCAATCCATCATCAGGAAGTTTGAGCTAGCGCCGGCCATGTTCGGGCAATCAGGTCTAACTTCAGCATCCGCGTAGTTCGATCTCAATAAAAAATGATCACTGGGTCCTTATGTGATCGCACTGTCTCACCTTGATTCTAGCGCCTTCCAGATACCGCAACCTGCACCAGGCTTGTTCTACGTTCAGTGGAGCGATCGTGGAGAGTCATGATTAGATGAAGTCAGTTGCTCTGTCGCGCTCGTATCCACTCCCTTCGATGTCGAAAGTTCGATTTACTGAGGCAGACGTCAAGCGTGCTGTTAGAGGCATCCTCGACAGTGGCGGCAGAGTTGCGCGCGTTGAGATTTGGCCAGACGGACGCATTTCTGTGTTGATGCGAGAAGAAAGATCGATTCAAATCGATCCCGAGGACGACCCGGAGGTGTCCAGGAGACTGCTTTGAAACGAGTTGGGCGATCGGCGCTACCGCTACCTCGGTACACCCTGCGTAAGCGTCTCAAGGGCGGCGTCTTCGGATACTTTTTCAATATTCCGATGTGGGCACGCAAGCGTGGATGCTCGATCGAAAACGAGGCACTTGGCACCGATTACAGTCGCGCGGTTACGCGCGCAGAACAAATCCTGCTCCCCGCTTTCGATAGTTGGCGCACCGGTGGCGAGGACGCAAAACCAACTCACACCGGCGTGGTCGTCGGTACGTTGGATTGGATGTTTCACCTCTACCGCCAAACTTGGTCTCAACCGACAGCCAAGCGGCTCCAGCCTTTGAGCCCAGGCCAATGCCGGGTTCACGAGACTGGGATCAAGATGATCTGCGAATACATCCTGCAGGATGGACGACGATTGGGCGTTCGCCGCGTCTCAAGCATCGACACCGCTTTCGTCGACGATCTCTTTGCAAAGCTCCTGTTCAGAGACGTGAACGGCAAGAAAGTCGAGCGGCGCACCACGGTCAACCATGCGATGAAGACTGCTCGTAGCGCCTGGAATACGATTTCTCGAGCACATCCAGGTGCGTTTCCGCCAAAGAATCCGTTCGAAAGAATGGGCTTGCAATCGACCTCGCGAGAAACACCGCACGCCACCTTCGCCGAACTTGTAGCGTTCCGCGCCAAAGCGATCGAGATGGGCTATTCCTCGCTGGCTACGGGTGCCTTAATCGGTTGGGAATTGCTTCAACGCGAGGCGCATATCTTCATCCGCTTCATGGTCGACCACTACCGCCCACCAAGCCGGCCCGACCATGTCTACGTCATCAACTACAAGACGAGCACCGGATCCTGGGAGCCGCTACTGAACTCAAAAGGCGCCCCACTCTATCCGGTCCTAATGGCTGAGCTCGACGCCATCAAGCAGCTGCGTCCAACTGGCGGCCTGATGATGCGGCGTGATGGCAGCAGTCTGCCCTGGTTTGGCAAGGCAGAAATGCTGACGCAGGTCCAGCGCATCACGAAGAAGATTATCTTGGCTGCGGGTCTGCGGCCGGAGTTGACGTTCACCTCGTTCGGCCGACACGGCGGTACCACCGAAGCGAGCGCATCTGGTCTTACGGAAACTCAGCTGATGCAGAAGGGCCAATGGTCATCGACAGCAGCGATGGCTCACTATCTGCACGATGACGACGAGGCAAAGCAGGATGCGCAAATGAAACGCATCAAGCGCCGAGCAAGACAAGCGAAGGGAAAGTGAACGTTTGTCAGAATGGAAAAACGCGGCCTGTCAGAACGAGACCGCCCTATCACGCTAAATCATTGAAAACATTGGAGCGGGTGAAGGGAATCGAACCCTCGTATTCAGCTTGGAAGGCTGCTGCTCTACCACTGAGCTACACCCGCATCGAACGATCCCCTAACACGGCCCGACGGCCGCCTCAACCGCCTCGGCGGGCGTCCTTGTGCACAGGTCCACGGCAATTTGCCCGCGTATTCCGCCCGGTTCCTGGGGCGGACGGGCCGGATGGCGGCCTTAACAGCGGCAGATTCGCCACCTATATTGCTGGTCCCATCAACAAAGAAAGGAGGTGATCTAGTGTCTTGTCTCAAGCGCTGTCACCTCGCTGGGATCGCCCGCTAGGCGCTGAGCAATCAGCCTGGCATCGGGGCGCTCTCAGCCCTGGACCAGCGAGACATCAACATCGGGGGCGCGGCGGAAGCAACTCCGCCGTGCCTTTTTTGCTGTTCGGGCGGCGCGATTCGCCGCCGCCATGCGACCTGCGGGCTGCCTTGTCGCAGCACAAAATCGGTCCGATCCGCTACACATGAAATGTCGGCGCGGGCGCGCGCGAGACGTCCTAAAGCATGATCCGGAAAAGTGCGAAGCGGTTTTCCGGAAAGATCATGCTCGAACATCATCGCGCTTCAGCGCCTGCCGCAGCAGAAATGAGGAGTTCACTAGATGCTTTATGCCATCCTGGCCTATCACGTCGAAGCCGAGGTCAAGTCGTGGAATGCCGATGAGGACGCAGCCGTCATGGCGGGTCTGCGCGAGGTCCATCAACGGCTGAAGGGCCGGCTCGGGCCGGCTGCGCGGCTCGGCGAGACCCGCAAGGCCAGCACCCTGCGCGGGCCCGGCCGCGGCGTCGTGATCGACGGCCCGTTCGCGGAAACCAAGGAGCAACTGCTCGGCTTCTACGTGATCAATTGCGCCGATGAGGCGGAGGCGATCGCCGCGGCGCGCGACTTGCGCAGCGTCAACCCGTCGGCAGTCTACGAGATCCGCCCGCTGAAGCTTTACATCCCCGGTGCACCGTTTCCGGAGACCGCGGGCCCGGGCGACGTGTAGAAATTGCTCAGCGGCTGGAGCGTTTCGGCAATTTCGGCAGCCTGCTCGGATCGAACTTCGGCAGCGGCAAATCCGGCGGCGGATCGGGCGGCACCTCGTGGCTCGGCATCAGCGTCACCTCGAAGGCAAGATCCGGCACTGCATCGGCCCTACCCTTGCAGATCGCGATCGGGCCGCTCCAGGTGCCCTCGAGCCGCACCACGAGGTTGTCGGTGCCGAACACGGTTGAGCCTTCCTTGGAGTGCCGCTTGGTGGTGAGGACGGCAGAGAAGCGTTCACCGTCGACCTCATAGGTGCCGCTGTAGAGCATCACCGCGTCGCTGCCCCACAGCCGGCCGTCGGCCACGTGCACGATGCCGGTGCCGTCGGCAAGGGACGTGCGGAACCACGCCGCATAGGTGCCGTTCTTGAGCATGGAGCTTGTTTCCACCTGCTCCGTTTCACCGCAAACGATCTGGGCACCGTTGGGTTAACAGGCGGTGAAGGAACCGCTCCCTGCGCTCATTGGCCGTCGATCTGCCGTCCCATGATGGCGATCGCCTTCTGATAGACGCCTGCCGCGTTCCATGCCTCGATCGCAGCGAAGTTAGGTTCCCCGGGCTGGTAGCCGGCGCCGGCGCGCCAGCCATTGGCGCGCAGGAAATTCGCCGTCGAGGCCAGCGCGTTGGCGGCGACGTCGAGATTGCCGACACCATAGGCAAGGACGTTCTTCGGCATGAACTGGGTCTGGCCGATCTCACCATGCATCGAGCCGCGCGTGCTGCCGGACAGGCTGCCGCGATCGATCAGCTTCAGCGCGGCATAGAGCTGCTCGGTGAAGAACTCCGGACGCCGGCAGTCATAGGCGAGCGTTGCGATCGACGACAGCATGTTCTGGTTGCCGCGCTGGCTGCCGAAGCCGCTTTCCATGCCCCAGATCGCGATCAGCGGTCCCGGCGGCACGCCGTAGCGCTGCTGGATCGAGGCGAACATCGCCGCCTGCGACTGCTTCAGCGAACGGCCGCGCGCCACGATGGTCGCCGATCCCCGCTTGGCCATGAACTGCTCGAGCGACAGGCCGAAGCTGCGCTGGCCGCGATCCGCGGCAATCGTCGCACTGGCATAATGCGCCTGCATCAACGCATCGATCGCGGTGGCGCCAACGCCCTTGGCCCGCGCCTCGCCGGCAAACTGCGCCTTCCAGGCTTCGAACCCGCCGGGCCCGTTGCCGCACTGCGCCGCATTCGCCGTTGTGCCCAGCGTTGCAACCATCACGACGATGGCGAGCGCCGACGTCGCAATCTGCCAG
Source organism: Bradyrhizobium sp. CER78 (assembly GCF_029846235.1). Classification (GTDB taxonomy): domain Bacteria; phylum Pseudomonadota; class Alphaproteobacteria; order Rhizobiales; family Xanthobacteraceae; genus Bradyrhizobium. Next base: position 78,954 of record NZ_JARVWP010000016.1, on the reverse strand, counting down.
CCCCTGATCATCCGAAACCTCCTCCGCAAAATGTGCCGCCGCCCCCGCGGGCGCGGTGCTGACGATGGCCTGACGTAGATGACCCGGCGATGAACGATCCGCCTCAGATTCGGCCGCGGATCGTCACGATATGTCGGCTGTGGCGGGTTGACCATCCCGACCGGTGGCCCGGATGAGTCCATATTCACAGCCGTCGTCCTGGCGAAAGCCAGGACCCATAACCACCGAATTCGGTGATGAACGGGATCGCGGCCCCAGCGTCGCGCATCAATTAAGATTTGGGGTAATGGGTCCTGGCTTTCGCCAGGACGACACTTGGGACAGTTCTCGATTCAAGATGCCGCACAACGTAGTGTCATCACCCCGAAAGCGGGTGATCCAGTATTCCAGAGACGCCAGTGCTTGAGCCGAGAGGCCGCGGCGTACTGGATCGCCCGGTCAAGCCGGGCGATGACAGATGAGAATGGGACACACCTTCGTATTCTCGCGGCATGACCTGTCCGAGCTTTGCTCTTCGTTCCCCTCTCTTGAACAGGACGCGAGAAAAGCCGCGTGTCGATTGCGACCGCCCGGTCGAAAACGCGCTAGGGCACCTCGCCTCGCCGCCTTGGGCCGACGGTCTGCGGGCGGTTGAGGAAAAACTCGCGGTTGCCGAGTGCTGCCTCCGCATACTGGTCGATCGCCACGATGATCGCCTGCACGTGGTGAAAGCACCAGCCTTCCCGCGTTGCCATGTGCCGAACCTCGGCCAGCGCCTTGATCCAGGGCGCATGATCATCGCTGTCGTGGAAATACCGAAGCGGCTCTCTCATCTTTCCTCCGGCAAATCACATCTTCCAGCTCGGCGCGCTTGCGCGACAGCAAAAGCTGCGCAGACGCACTGTCGCGCCCGGCACGCCTGAGCCGGTTCACGGATGAATCGAGCGCGCGCAACTCGGCGCGCAGCCGCTGCGTCCTGACGGCGTCATCAGGCACGCGCTTCGCCGGCGACGAGTTCTTTCTTCGCCGCGCGAAGAAAGATGGGTGTCGCCGCCCGGCGGCGCGGAGCAACGCTCGCATGCACGATGATCGGGTCGCGGTCGCCCAGCACGGCCCGCTCTTCGACCAGACGGCTCATCACCAGCCGCATCTTCAGGAGGTCTCCGGCGACGAAGGCGCAGTCCTCGTCCCGGCTGATCTGCTGTCGCATGATCGCCTCGGCCTCGAGCATGCTGACGCGCAGCGCCCTGATCTGCCTGCGAATTTCGCTGATACGGTTGTCCATGGCGGCCTCCTATTCACGGTGGAAGGCAATTAGAACAAAACAAGAACATTGAGTCAAGTGATGACAAGCAGCGGAGCCGTCGTCGCGGATGTTGTCATCGAAACGCGATCGGGCCAGTTCCTTCCCGCCGGAACTGCTGACATCATCACGGTCACGAGCTCAACGTGACGATGTTCGATGCAGCGAGATTCGCCACCGACGAGCGCGCATGGCCGAGGATCACGCGAACGCACGCAAAGCACCGAGACGCAGCGAAGGCGCGACAGACCGTCACAGCTGACGGTCTCTGTCATTTTGCCGCCTTCTCCTCACCGGATATGCGCGTCGTCAAAGCTCCGAGTGCAGGCTGCTGCCGCAGACAAACAGCCGACACATGGCTGTGGAACAATGCACCATTAAAACTTGTCTACCTAAGTAGACAAGTTAGAATAGGACCAGATTCTGTTTCGATCATTGCGCAGTACATGACCAAGTCCTCCAAGCTGGTTGCCGCGAAGCGCGGCAAGGTTCTTCTGGTTCGACGCCGATCTGACGGGCTGTGGATGTTCCCCGGCGGCCGCAGGCGCGCGCGCGAGACCGGAAAGGATTGCATCAAGCGCGAGATCAAGGAAGAGCTGCCGAAGCTCAAGCTCGGCAGGCTCAGCCTGTGGAAGGAAGTGACGGCCAAGAACAAGCGTTCCGGCCGCAGGATGAGCGACGCGATCTTCATCGCCAAGAACGCCAAGGGACGGCTGGCGATCGGCGACAAGAAGGAGATCGACCGCGCCGCCTGGCAGAAGCCCCGCGGAATCCGCCTGACGGCGACCTCGCGCTACATCCGCGACCGCCTGTTTCCGAGAAAATAGCGGCGCCGGAGCTAGACGGCGGGCGCCGTTTTCAGCACCGCGATCTGGCGATTGCGCCGACATATCTTGCTGATTTCTTGAGCTTCGCACTCCATTGACGCGTGCTAGGAATGACGTGATCCGTTTCGTATCGGACCACGACATGAGCCAGAATCCGCCAGCATGACCTTCCCCTCCAACCGCCAGCGGCGGCTCTTCAGAATCGTCTCCGCGCGTTGGCAGCGCCGGGCCATCTTCTTGCTGGGCGGCATTGCGGTCGGCGCGGCGGCCGTCGCGCTCGCACAGCTCGCCGATTGGGCACAGATCGCCTTTGGCGCGGTGGTGTCGCATTTCCGTTATGCCTCGCTGCTGCTCACGCCCGCCGGCTTCGCGCTGTCGGTTTTCCTGACCAATCGCTTCTTTCAGAACGCGCAAGGCAGCGGCATCCCGCAGGCGATCGCTGCGCGCCATCTGACCGACCAGACCGCCCGCGAAAACCTCGTTTCGCTGCGCATTGCGGCCGGCAAGATCCTGCTGACCCTGTTCGGCCTGCTGTGTGGCGCATCGGTCGGGCGCGAGGGACCGACGGTGCAGATCGGCGCATCGATCATGTTTGCGCTCGGCCGCTTCTCGCCCCGCCGCCAGCCCGGCCTGATCCTTGCCGGCGCGGCCGCGGGTGTCGCGGCAGCCTTCAACACGCCGCTCGCGGGAATCGTGTTCGGCATCGAGGAAATGAGCCGCGCCTTCGAGACGCGAACCTCCAGCCTGATCATCGGCGCGGTGATCGCCGCGGGCCTGACCTCGCTCGCGCTGATGGGCAACTACACCTATTTCGGCACCAGCGCGACGGGCTTGCGCAACGGCGCCGACTGGCTCGCGATCCCGCTCTGCGGCGTGGCCGGCGGTCTGGCCGGCGGCCTGTTCAGCCGCATCCTGATCGCGATGGCACGCGGGTTTGCCAATCCGGCCGGGCGCGCGATCAAGCGCTATCCGGTCGGCTTTGCCGCGATCTGCGGATTGGCGGCGGCGATCTGCGGCATTGCTTCCGACGGCGCGATCTACGGCACGGGATATCAGCAGGTGAAGTCTGCGCTCGAAGCCGGGTCACAATTGCCCACGAGCTTCAGCGTGTGGAAATTCCTCGCAACCACATTTGCCTCGATCAGCGGCATGCCGGGCGGCATCTTCGCGCCCTCGCTCGCGGTCGGCGCCGGGCTCGGCTCCAACATCGCCCCGCTGTTTCACGGCGCGCCGCTGCCGGCCATCATGCTGCTCGGCATGGTGTCATACTTCGCAGGCGTGGTTCAGGCGCCCATTACGGCCTTCGTGATCGTCACCGAGATGACCGACAATCACGCAATGGTGGTGCCGCTGATGGCCGCGGCCCTGATCGCCCACGCCAGTTCGCGCCTGATCTGCAAGGAGGGCGTCTATCACGCCCTCGCCAAGGGATTCATCGACCGGGCCTCGCCGGCGCAGAAGACGACGCCGGCCTGAGATTTCCGGCCGGTCAGACTTCAACCGTTATAGGCAAATAGCTCGATCGGCTCGCTGAAGCCGCGCACGGCATGCTCGCCGACATGCTCGAGCGCGAAATCATGCTCGACCAGATCGGCGAATGCGCGCGACAGCAGCACGTTCCTTTTCAACTGCTTGGTCAGCGCTTCGAGGCGCGAGGCCATGTTCACCGCAGGACCGATCACGGTGAAGTCGAGCCGGCTGCGCGAGCCGATATTGCCGTACATGACGTCGCCGACATGAACGCCGATGCCGTAGTTCATCGGCGCCCGGCCCATCATGCTGTTCTTTTCGCTCAGCGCCGCCATCGCCAGCCGCGCCTCGGCCACCGCATGCAGCAGGTTGGCGCAGGCCTTGGGGTCGCTGAGCGGAAAAATGGCGAGCAGCCCGTCGCCGATGAACTTCAGGATTTCCCCGCCATGCCGCGCGATCGGCTCCGACATCGCATCGAAATAATCGTTCAGGAGATCGATAACGTCATCGCGCGGCCAGGAGTCCGATATCCGGGTGAAATCCCTGAGGTCGCAGATCATGATCGCGGCACGTACCGTGGTGCCGCTGCCCCGCCGCGTGGCACCGGCCAGGATCATCTCGCCGGCATGCGACCCGACATAGGTCTCGAGCAGCGTCCGCGCCAGGCGGTTCTTCATCCGGATCTCGCTGACCAGCGCCAGCACCGGCATCACCTTCCGCAGTTCGGCGATATCAGCCTCATCGAAGCCGCCGGCACGGTCGGTCGCAAAGGTCACGACATGCCGCTTGCCGAGCGTATGCAGCAGCGGCCAGGCCACATAGTCGGTCAGGCCCTGCGCGCGCATATCGTCAAAGAGCGCGTGCTTGCGGCCCTGTGACGGGTCGCGTTCGAGCTTCTCGCGCACCTCGCCGGCGCCCTGATGGATTTCATAGACCGGACTGCCGATATATTCCGATCGCTGCTGGACATCGTAGTCCACCCGCGTGATCTCAGCCTCGCGCTTCCCGTCGGCCCAGATGATCCGGGCGCCGAGCCATTGCGGATGCTGGATCAGCAGATTCATCGTCGCCCGCTTGAGCGGAATGCCGGTGCGCTGCAGCCGCAGGCACAGCTCGGCGAAGATGTTGTCGATGAATCGCTGGTCGCGCGTTTCGTTGGTCAGCCAGTTCACAACGTCGCCGTCGGACTGCGGCGTGACGGAATCGATGTTGGGCGCGTTCATGGCTGGCTCCGGAGCGGCGGGTGGGGTCGGCACGCGATATGTCGTGCTTCCGCCCCGCCGCGTCAACGCTGCCAAGAGCAATGTGATCGGTTAAATCGGCGTCACCAGCTTCCGCGTGACGCCGCGAGAACGAGCGCTCTGCCCGCGAGCGTGCTCAGGCGCTTACTCGCCCAGCCGGTCCACCTCGGCGTGGCCTGCCTTCATCACCATCGGAATATGCTCGCCCTGGCCGAGCAGACAAGTCACATCGCGCAGCGGATTGCCTTCCACGACCAGCAGGTCGGCGAAGGCCTCCGGCGCGATCCGGCCGAGCTTGCCTTCCATGCCGAGCACTTCGGCGCCCACGACGGTCGCACTCGCGATCACCGCCTGCGGGCCGAGCAGCTCGGCACGGATGCGGAACTCGTCGCTCTGCAAGCGCTGCGACGGTCCGAGCAGGTCGGTGCCGAACCCCATCTTGACGCCGGCCTCGCGATAGATCGCGAGCGAGCGCAGGCCGGCGTCGCGCACGTCGGCGATCTTGGCGACGCTCGCCGCGGGCAGGCCGTATTTCGCGCCCTCATTGGCCAATGCCTCGTAGGTGACGAGGGTCGGCACCACATAGGCGCCCTTCTCCGCCATCAGGCGCGCGGTCGGAAGATCAATCAGATTGCCGTGCTCGATGGTGCGAACGCCGCAGCGCACCGCGCGCTCGATCGCCTCCGCGGTATAGGCATGGGCCAGCACATAGGTGTGCCGCGCCTTCGCCTCCGCGACGATGGCGCGGATCTCGTCCTCGGAATAACCGTAGGCGCCGATCGGATCGGTCGGCGAAGCGACGCCGCCGGAGGCCATGATCTTGATCTGGTCGGCGCCCATCTGCAGCTCCTCGCGCACCGCCTTGCGCACCGCATCGACGCCGTCGACGACGCGCGCGATGGCGCCGACCCGCACGCAGCAGGAGCAGGTCGGATCGGCCAGATAATCCGAGCGGGCACGCCCGTCGCCATGGCCGCCGGTCTGGCTGAGCGCGCGGCCGGAGACGAACAACCGCGGACCATCGGTCAGGCCGGTGTCGATCGCCTGCTTCAGCGCATAGCCGGCGCCGCCGGCATCGCGGACGGTGGTGAAGCCGCGCTTCAGCATGCCGCGCAACAGCATGGTCGAGCGCAGCGTCACCAGCACGTTCGCCATCCGGGCCTGCTGCGACAAATCGAGCTCGACGGCGACCGCATGCACGTGCAGGTCGATCAGGCCGGGCATCAGGGTCTTGCCCTTGAGGTCGATGACCCGATGGGCCGAAGCCTCGATCGGCCGGTCGGACACCTCCTTGATCAAGCGATCCTCGACCAGCACGTGGTGCCCTTCGAGCAGGTCGGAGCGCAGCGGGTCGAGCAGCGCGGCATTCTTGAAGAGAATTGTTGGCATGAGAGTCTCCTGTCAGGACGCGGCCGGCGGGGTCACGCCGCTTCGCTTGCAATATCTTCCAGCGACCGGCCGCGCGTCGGCACGCCCATCAGCACGACGGTGAGCGCGCCGATCAAGAGGACCGACGTGGTGACGCCGAACACGCCGGCAAAGCCGAAGTTCGGATAGAGGTAGCCGACCAGGATCGGCGCTGCGATCGCACCGATGCGGCCGATCGCGGATGCGAGCCCGGCTCCGGTGGTGCGGATCGATGTCGGGAACACCTCGGCCGTGTAGGCATAGACGCCCGCATAGGTGCCGTTCATGAAGAACGACAGCAGCAGGCCAGCCGTCATGATCTCACCATCGCTCCTGGCAAAGGCGAGCCCGAGCGCGCTGACGCCGCCGAGCAGCATATAGGTCGCAATCGTCGCCTGCCGCCCGATCCGTTCATTGAAGAAAGCGGCGGTGAAATAGCCGGGCACCTGCGCGCAATACATCGCGAGCGAATAGCCGAAGCTCTTGGTGATGCTCATGCCGTTCTGCACCAAGAGGCCCGGAATCCAGACGAAGAAGGAATAGTAGCTGAAGGTGATCGACAGCCACATGATCCAGGTCATGGTGGTGATGCGGGCCTGGCGGCCGGCCAGCAGCGCCGCAAAATTGCTCAGCAGCGTTCCCGACGATACGGCAGGCAGCACGGGCTCGGGGACCGGAGCCGGCAGCACGCGGCCTTCGCGCGCGAAGACAGCCTCGATCTTGTCGAGCACCGCTTCGGCCTCCTTCGCCCTGCCGCGGCTTTCCAGCCAGCGCGGCGATTCCGGCAGCGACCTTCGCCACCACAGCAGCATCACGACCGGCACCGCGGTGATGATGAGCACGATACGCCAGCCGTTCTCGTAGGCCGGCACGATGAAATAGCCGAGCAAGGCGGCGGCGACGAAGCCGAAGGAGAAGAAGCCGGCGAGCGCGCCGGTGAAGGCACCGCGGTAACGCCGCGCCACGAACTCCGCGAGATACGGCGCGATGATCGCGCTTTCCGCGCCGGTGCCCATGCCGGCGACGACGCGGGCGGCAAAGAACGCCGGCCAGCTATCCACCGCCGCGCTGACCAGCGAGGCCACGCTGTAGAGCGCCAGCGCCGACATCATCACCGCCCGGCGGCCGATCAAATCGCCCAGCGTCCCCGCCAGTAGCGCGCCAAAGAGATAGCCGACGAAGGTGCTGCTGCCGAGCACGCCGGTCTCGACATTGGTCAGCCCCCAGGCGGTGCGCAGCACCGGCAGGATGAACGCCAGCACTGCGGCATCCATCGCGTCGAACAGATAGCCGAGGCCACCCATCAGCAGCAGGTGCACATGGAAACGCGCGAACGGCAGGCGCTCGATGCGCGCCGAAATCATCGACATGAAATAGCCCCCCTCCGCCCCGCGATCGGCACACGCCGCAGGGTCAGCGAGGGGAATGATAGACAAATCGGCATTATCGGAATAATTTATAATTATTATCTGGTACATCACCACGGTGAATATTGCCCCTGTCCTTCCGCACGCTCGACCTCAACCTGTTGAAAGTCTTCGAGGCGCTGATGACCGAGGGCAGCGTCACCCGCGCCGCCAGCGCGCTGACCATGACCCAGCCGGCGGTCAGCAACGCGCTTGCGAGGCTGCGCGACGCGCTGGGAGATCCCCTCTTCGTCAGATCCGGCACCGGGATCCGCCCGACCCAGCGGGCCGTGGCATTGTGGGATCCGATCGGCGGTGCCTTGGAAAGCATCCGCGGCGCGCTCGACGAGAAGGTCTTCGATTCACGCAGTGCGCAGACCGAGTTCAGCCTGTCGATGTCGGATTACGTGGCATCGCTGGTGATGCCGCGGCTATTGAACCGCTTTGCCGAGATGGCGCCGACCGCGCGGCTGCGGACCGCACCGAACACCATCATCGGGATCGCCGACCAGCTCGAGGACAACCGCGTCGATTGCGTGCTGAGCGTTTATGTCAACGAGGCCCAGCATCCGGGACTGATCCGTTCGCGTTCGTTGTGGACGGTCGACTATGCCTGCTTCATGCGACGGGATCACCCGCTCGCGAACCGGAGCCGGCTGAACGTGCGCAGCTTCCTCAACGCCAAGCATGTCGACGTAAGCCTCGCCGGCCGGACGGCGCCGACCTACGATCAGTTCCTCGCCTCGCGCGGGCTGTCGCGCAACCTTGTCGCCATCGTCAATCACTACAACGCCGCCTACGAGATCGTGCGGCAGTCCGACCTGATCGCCGTGCTGCCGCGCGATCTCAGCGCGCAGTCCCGCCAGGCGCCGCATCTGCACGCCGTGCCGGTGCCCCTTCCCGCGCCGCCACGCATCGTCAGCCTGTTCTGGCACCAGCGCAACGACACCGTGCCCGCGCAGCGCTGGCTGCGCGAGACGCTGGTGGAGTTGTTCGCGCGCATGGAGTGAACAGGCGCAAGGTGTGCCCCGTCAGGTCGATGTCGGCGCGGGCTCGATCGATGCCTCGTCCGCAGCCGGCAACGCACCGTTCCGCGCCAACGGACGTCCAAAGAGCCGATGCAGCGCCAGGTAGCTCACCGCTGCCACGCCGATCCCCGTGAGCCACGACAGGTCGACCCCGCCGGTCGCGAGCGCCAGCGGACCTTGCATCGCCCCGATCGTGCCCATCTGGAACGCCCACGCCGCCACGAAGCCGGCGGCGAAGGCGATCAGCCCGGCCCAGTTGAAATCGTGGCCCTGACCCGGCTCGTCGTAAAGCGAGGCGACATCGATCCGGCCGCGTCGCACGAGGTAGAAGTCGGCGAGCGTGACCCCGGCCCACGGGCTGATCCAGACGATCAGGGCGACCATGAAATTGTCGAAGGCATGGGCGAAATCGCCCGATTGCAGGAAGCCATAGAGGATCGCGGAGGCGATCAGGCCTGATGCCACCGAGATCACCCAGCGCGGCCGCCGCAGATCGAGCGCCAGCGACGACAGCGCCGCCGAATAGATCACGACGATGTTGGTTGCGATCGGGCCATGGAGCAGCACCAGCAGCACCGGCAGCGCCATGGTGCCGAACGCGGCGATGATCAGCTTCGACGGATCGGAGCCGGCGCCGGCGGACGCGATCGCAGCGCCCAGGAAAGCGAGCCAGACGGTCGGGGCGAACATGCCGAGGAATGTCGCCCGGAACACCTTGGCGGCACCGAGCGAGGGCCTGGTGAAGCGGGTATAGTCGGAGGCATAGGTGAGCCACGAAATACCCCAGCCGATACCGATCGCCGTCATCAGCTGCGTCGCCGCGGCGAAGGCCGGCATGCCGGTCACACCAGCGGACTGCCATTTGACGTCAACGCGCAGGAAGGCCAGCGCGGTCATGACGGCCATGATCAGCAGAATGACCGGCATGGTGTAGCGCTCGAACACCTTGATGGCGTTGAAGCCCCAGGCTGCGATGCCGACCTGAAACAGCATCACCAGCACCGCGATCGCGTATTTGAGCTCGACGCCCCCGCCGATTCCCATCCGCTCGAGCGCGGCCATGCAGAGGTCGAGCACGATCCAGGTGTTGATCGCGACCCATCCCATCGGCATCAGCACCTGCGCGAGCGCCGGCAGGTAGGCGCCGCGGCGGCCGAACGCCAGCCGACCGAGCACCATCTGCGGCACGCCGGTGCGGTGTCCCATCAGGCAGAAGGCGGCAAACAGCGCCGCGCCGAACAGATTGCCGACGACGATGACGGCAAGCGTTTGCAGCAGGCTGAGGCCGAGCTGGATGCCGAGCGCGCCGAGCACCCAGTTGATCGGCGCGATGTTCGCGCCGGTCCAGATCCAGAACTGATCGAACGCCGACGACGTGCGGTGCGCCGCCGGCACCGGCTCAATTCCGTGGGCATCGAAGCCGGCTTCATCCTGCGCCGGAAGCTGTGTCTGCTTGAGCAACATGTTTCCCCCGTTTGTCCGGCGCATTGGCTTTGGGCCGGGATGGGGCATCTGAGCAGCAGGCGGCGATGAGACGATAATGAGAAATCCTCAAGCCGGGTTGAGACCATGTCGAGAGTGAAGTCTGCATTGCGGATTTGGACAAATCGGGCTGCGGCAACGCCCGCTCACCGCGCCACAATGGCGCGCCGCTTCACTGTTGAGATTTTCTCAACTCGCCTGCCGGATTCGTCAATCACGCAGCCCGCTGCACTCGGTCATTGTGGAGCCGACGCATTGCCCCCAATCAGCCGAGGTCAGGGATGACGACACTTCTGCATATCGATGCCAGTCCGCGCGGCGACCGTTCGGTCAGCCGGAAGCTCTCCGGATCGTTTGTCGAGCACTGGCTGACGCACGAGCCCGGCGCCACGATCATCTCGCGCGACGTCGGCCGCAACCCGCCGCCTCTCATCACGGAGGCGTGGGTGGCCGCGGCTTTCACCGCACCCGGCGACCGCACGGCAGAGCAGCACGACGAGCTTCGTCTCTCCGACGAGCTGATCGACGAGCTTGAACGCGCCAACGTGATCGTGATCGGGGCGCCGATGCACAATTACGGCATGCCGGCGGCGCTGAAGTCGTGGTTCGACAAGGTGATCCGGATCGACAAGACCTTCAGCTTCGATCTCGCACGCGGCGACTTTCCGCTCGATCCGATCATGCGCGGCAAGACGCTGGTGGTGCTGAGCTCGCGCGGCGAATTCGGCTTCGGTCCCGGCGGGGTGCGGGAGACCATGAACCATCTGGAAACCCATATCTTCACCTGCGCCCACTATCTCGGGGTGCAGGAGAGCCATCTGATCGCGGTCGACTACCAGGAGTTCAACGATGAGCGCTACCGCCGGTCGCTCGCCGACGCCTTCACCGCGATCCCGGTGCTGGTCCGGCAGTGTCTTGGAATCGACGGGCCTGTTAATGTTGCGGCGGAATGAAGCACGGCCTCTCGCCGGCTGCGCGAGGATAATCCGATGATAAAGAATCCCATCCCCTGGCCGAACGGCGCGCGCTGCGCCTGCGCGATCACGTTCGACGTCGACGCCGACAGCCTGATCCACATCGCCCGGCCGAACGATTCGTTCGACCGGCTCTATCCGATCACGATGGGACGATACGGCCCGACCGTCGGCGTGCCGCGCATCCTTGAGACCTATCGCCGCCTCGGCCTGAAACAGTCGTTCTTCATGCCGGCCTGGACCATGCAGCGCTATCCGGATGCGGTCGAGGCGATCCTCAGGGGTGGCCACGAGATCGGCCATCACGGCTACATCCACGAGGATCCGACGGAGATTTCCTCGGCGCAGCAGCGCGAGGCCTTCGAACGCGCCCTCGCGGTTCATGTCGCGATGACCGGACGCAAGCCGCGCGGCTACCGCGCGCCGGTCTACAATGCCAACCAGACCACGATCGATCTCCTGATCGAGCACGGCTTTGTCTACGATTCGTCGCTGATGGCCGACGACATCCCGTACCAGATGCGCACCGCGCGCGGATCGCTCTACGAGATGCCGCCGCACTGGGGATCGGACGATTGGCCGCCTTTCGCCCATTACGCGGAGATCGGCTACATGATGCCGGTCAAATCGCCGAGCGATGGCCTTGCCGCCTCCTTCGAGGAATTCGAGGCCGCCTATGAGGCCGGCGGTTTCTGGATGGGGATCTGGCACCCGTTCCTGACCGGCCGGCTTGCGCGCTGGCGCGTGGTGGAGCGCTGGCTCGAGCGGATCGTCGGCGAGCGCAAGGTCTGGTTCGCATCGCTCGAGGAAATCGCTGCGCATCTCGACGGCCTGGTCAAGGCAGGCACCTACCAGGTCCGCGTCGAGACCCTGCCCTACTTCACGCAGCCCGTGTCATGACCTGTCCGGGAGCCGCCCGGAATGCCGCGGCCTCTGCCCGCAGCCAATCGATGAACGCCGTGACCGATTTGCGCCGGGCAGCGCTCGGCGCATCCACCAGCCGATAGGCGAAGCCTGCAAGTGCGGGTCCGTCGAGCCGGCGCAGCGTGCCCTCGCGCAACTGCTCGTCCACCAGCGCATCGCTGCACAACAGCGGACCGAGCCCGCGCTCGGCGGCGTGCAGCGCCAGCGGCTCCTCGCTGTACCAGGAGATGCGGAAGTCCCGGCCGGGATCATGATCGGCCCCCGCAAGCCAGGCCGACCACGCCGGCGAATCCAGCGCGGCGTTCTTCCAGCGGAACGCCAGCAGCGAGCGCGAACGGATGTCGTCGATGGCTGGACGGGCACCGGGCGGACAGATCGCACTTGCCGCAACCGCAATGTAGCTATCGCTGAACAGCACCGACGTCTCGCCGGCGCGGTCGACACGTCCGTAGCGAATCGCCAGATCGACGCCCTCGGTGCCCGGCGCCCGCACCTCTTCGGTCGCATCGATGTGGACCACGAGGTGAGGAAATGCCGCGTTGAAGCGCGCGAGCCGTGGCATCAGCCAGCGCTCGGCAAAGGCGCGCGTGGTCGATACGGTGATCGCATCGCCGTCAGCCGGCGGCCGGATCGCGGCGAACGCGCTGGCCATGCGGTCGAAGCCGTCGCGCAGCATGGGGAACAGCGCATGCCCCTCCGCGGTCAACACGACCGCGCGGCCGGAGCGCTCGAACAGCCTGTGTCCGAGGATCGCTTCGAGTTGCCGGACCTGATGGCTGATCGCCGTCACCGTGACGCAGAGTTCGTTGGCGGCGGCGGTAAAGCTTTCGTGGCGCGCCGCGGCTTCGAACGCGCGGACGGCATTGAGCGGCGGCAGTTTGCGCATGATCGGTTCTCCGCGCGGCCGCATCAGGCGATGAGAAAATGCGCGTCGGTCGGCCGCATGTCGTTCACCGGCACCATGTCCTGCGGACAGGCGGAGAACACGATGACCAGGTCCATCTCGGCGCGCAGCGCCACATACTGCCCGGCCTCGCTGACCGGCGACTTGAAGTCCAACTCTCCGTTGTCGGTGACGGGCACGTTCATGAACAGGTTCAGCGGGGCCGGCGTCACTGCGGCCGACAGGCCGACCGCCTCGAGCGCGTGCGCCAGATTCTGCGTGCAATTGTCGTGATGGCCGGCGGCACCGAGCTGACGATAGCGGTGAATGTCGCATGCCGCGATCAACGTATCGTGGATTCCCGGCGTCGTGTCGGCGACGAATGTGAGGATCGGACGGCGCCGGTTGGTCGTCAGCGTATCGCCGACGCGGGGAATGAGCCGCAGCATCGATGCGCGGCTGTGCTCCATCGACATGAACTCGCCGGTGTCGCCGGCATTGAAGGCCCAGGTGTCGACCACCTGCTTGCCATGGGTGTTGACCACGGTGACGGTCTCTCCCGCTTTCAGACGGGCCGCGACGCCATTGCGGGCTGGGATCAGACGGGCGCGGGTGAGATCGGCGGTTGCAGCGTTCACGTGATGTCTCCTCAAGGCTCTGACGCACCATTGGAGCACCGCTGGTGATGTAATTCTAATAATATTAATTGTGTCCATTATAACGTATTCGTATAGTCGTCCGATGCGCCTCAGACAGCTTGAATGCTTCCGCGCCCTGATGCTCCACGGCACCATGACCAGAGCGGCCGAACTGCTCGGCATGTCGCAGCCCGGGATCAGCACGATGATCGCGGGCCTCGAGCACGAGACCGGCCTTAACCTGTTCGTGCGGCGCGGCGGCCGCCTGCAACCGACCCCGGAAGCCAAGCTGTTCTATGTCGAGGCGGCGCGCGCGCTCGAAGCTGCCGAGAACGCGTCGCGCGTTGCCGCCGAGATCAGGTCCGGCCGGCGCGGTCATCTTGCGATCGCCGCCTATCCGAGCATCTCGATCAACCTGCTGCCGCGGCTGCTGTCGCAATTCGCCAAAAACAAGCCGGAGCTGCAGATCAAGATCATTACGCGGAATTCCGCGACCGTCCGGGAGTTGATCTCGACCCAGCAATTCGATCTCGCGGTCGCCGAGCTGCCGCTGGATTATCCGACCTCGCACATGGAGGTGTTCTCATATGACTGCATGTGCATGCTGCCGCACGCGCATCCGCTTGCGAAGCTGAAGCAGATCACCCCTGATGACCTCGACGGCGTGCCGTTCGTGACGCTGTTCCGCGGCGACCCGATCTACCACCAGCTGGCGTCGGCCTTCTCCGAATACGGCGCACGCTGGAACGTGGTCGCAGAGACGGAGTTCTTCTCGACCGCGTGCCAGCTGGTCACTGAGGGCCGCGGCGTCGGGATTATCGATCCGGTGGTGAGCAAGCCCTTCACCGAGGGCCTTGTCGTTCGCCCGCTCAAACCGCGGATCCAGTACCAGATCGCCATCCTCTCCCCCACCCACGAAGCGCCCTCCCAGGTGGCGCAGGATTTCGCCGGATTGCTCCGGCGCACGCTGCGGGCGTGAGGATCGGATGGCACCCAACTATGGAACGTTGCCAGTCCTGAGTGCCGCAGCCGCATCCTGCCTGACTACCGCGTGACCGCGCGGCCTCGCATGATCGAGCCTTCTCACGTGCTTGCCGGAGCCTGACGCAAGCGCCGCAGGCCGCGGATCGCATCGCGCGCCGGCACCTCAAGCACAAAATGCGTACCGATCGACACGACGATAGTCGTCCCGGCCAGCAGGCCGAAAATCGCCAAGGACCAGATGTCGAGCGGGCCGAACCTCGCCATGAACGTGATCAGGATGATGAAATGCGTCATATAGATCGAGTAGGAGATGACGCCGAGGAAGTGCATCGGCTTCGATCCAAGCAGCCGTGAACTGAGCGAATCCTCGCCGGTTCCAGCAAGCACCACGAACGGCCACAGCAACACCGGCATCTGCGGGTTGATCAGCCCGCAATAGGCCAGCAGCACAATGAGCCCGACGCCGCACCAGATCACGCCGGAAAATCGCGTGCACGCGGCATGAAGCCCGTCACAGCGCTGGAAGCTCGCGAAGGCGAGCCAGCCCGACACGAATCCGCAGGTTGCCCGCACCACCGGGACCCAATAGCTCAACTGGCTTTCCGGGACGCTCAGACCGATGCTGCCCTCAAAATAGTAGCGCGCGAACAGCCAAAAGCCGACGGCGGAGCAAACCACGATGCCGAGAAACCTGGTGGCAACCGTGGACGGTGCGTTCCAGAACAGCAGCAACGGGAACAGCACGACATAGCAAAACCACTCGGCCGAGAGCGACCAGGCCGGTGCGTCCCAGTGCATGCCGGTACCGATCACCGGCCACGCATTCAGCATGGTGAGCTGCAACGCGAAGTCCAGGGCAGCGCGGCCAGCGGGATAGGTGACTGGATCGACCAGGTACGGCCACACGTAGAGCGCGCCGGCGGCGATCAGGCAGACCACATAGAGCGGATAGACGCGGGCAATGCGCGCCGTCAGATAGTCTGAAAAGCGGAACGTCTCGCGGCTGTAGACATAGGACAGTGTGAATCCGCTGAGGCAAAAGAACAGGTCGACGGCGTTGTGCCACATGAACGCGGCGCCGGCATTGGCAGGAAAGGCATTGTTGAAATGAGCCAGAGCAACGGCCATAGCGGCCGCCCCTCGCAGCCCGGTCAACGCCCGTAGCTCCTGCCGCATTCCCGCGCCCTTGCTGCGCGGGTTTTCCCGCGTAAGGGCGAGTGCTTACCACTTCTGGTAGCGCAGACACAATTGGCGCGATTGCGGTGTCCACTTAAACTTTAGGTGGAGTGGAACCAGCAGCCCGCCGCGACGGAAAGCTCTGCCTGTCACGCGCTGGTCTGCGCCGCGCGCAAGCGTTGAAGGCTCCGGATGACATCGCGCGCTGGCCGCTCGAAGAAGAAATAACTGCCTGCGAAGACGGCAAGGGTTGTACAGGCCAACAGGACATAGGTCTGGGCTGACCAAGCACTGGGCAGACCGAACACAGCAAGGTATCCCACGAAGAGGATATAATGCGTCATATAGATCGAGTACGAAATCACGCCCAGAAAATGCAGCGGCCTTGATCCCAGCAGGCGCGACGTGGCCGATCCCTGGTCGGTCGCGGCAAGGACGACGAACGGATGGATGAACACCAGCGCCTGCGGGTTGAGGAGATCGCGGTATGCCAGGACAACGCCGACGATCAACATTGACCAAATCAACGCCGAAGCCTGTGTGCAGAAGGTGTAGAGCCCGTCGCGACGTTCGTAGCACGCGAAGACGACCCAGCCGGCCGTGAAGCCGAAGACCCCTCGGAGAAGAGCGACCCAATAGCTCCATTGGCTATTCGCATGGTAAATCTGGGCAGTGCCGAGGTTGCCATCGTAATAACGCACGAAGATGGAGTATGACGTCGCCGACAGCACGACGATACAGAGCAGCCTCATTGCTGCCGACCTTGCCACCTTCTGAAAGAGCAACAGCGGGAACAGTACGAGATAACAGAACCATTCGGAGGATATCGACCACGCCGTCACGTTCCAATGAACGTCGGATCCGATAGGCCAGGCGTTCAGCATCAAGGCCTGAAGTGCGAAGTCCGATATCGTGTCTTTGAGCGGGTAGGTTGTTGGATTGAGTTGTAGCGGCACGACAATGGCCGCGCCGGCAACGACCGTGGTCAGAAGGTAGAGCGGATAGATCCTGGCGATGCGAGCCGCGAAAAAGCTCGAGAACTGGAAGTCCTCGCGGCGATAGACGTAGGACAGCGTAAAGCCGCTGAGCACGAAAAACAGGTCGACGGCGTTGCCCCACATGAAGGGGGCGTTGGCGTAGCCGGGATAAAATAGCTGAAAGTGAGCAAACGCGACGGCCATCGCCGCCACTCCGCGCAATCCAGTCAATGCCCGTAGCTCCGGTCGCATTGCCCTGCCCGATTTCTGAACTCCATCCCGTTCGATAGATGATTACCACCGCGGGTCGTATCGGGACAGTCAGAGCGATTACGGGGGCCAAGCGAGCAGATTTTGCGGACAAGGCCCGCCTTCGCCCTTTTGGGCTTCGGCGCGGCAGCCTTCCCTCACTTCGCTACGATGGAGTTTTGCTGGCCTGCCCAGCCGTAATTTGCGAGTTCGGGATTGTGCGGCCAGTCCGTCTTCGCTTTCGCTGCGCTCAAGCTACGCCGGACACGCTTCGCCCTGACGGGCTGCGCCACGCGTAGCCCGACAGGGCGAAGCGTGGTGGGGGAGGCAGGACTCGAACCTGCGAAGCCATGAGGCGGCTGATTTACAGTCAGCTCCCTTTGCCACTCGGGACACTCCCCCGTCCAACAGCATCAGACCGGCCGCGCGAGTGGCGGCGGACCGGGTCATCGAAATGACGCTGATAACCGGCCGACCCGAAGCGGGTGCGCGGTCGGGCGCGTTTATGGGGGAAGGCGGTCCCCAAAGTCAACCAAGCGGGCCGCCTATTTGGCGGTTAAATTGCCAATATTCGAGAGCCGTGACACAAGCCTCACATGAGCGATCGCGACCGCAGACCCAATTTCCGAGGCAAGGGCGGTAAACCCTTCCAAAAAGGGCCGAAATTCGCCCGCCCGCAAGGCCGGCGGGAACGCGAATCCGGTTCCGACGGGCCGGTGATTCTGTACGGCTGGCACACGGTGGCAGCTGCGCTCGCCAACCCGGACCGGCAGATCCGCAAGCTTTACCTCACCGAGAACGCGGCGCGGCGGCTCGCCGAGGAAAACATCGCGACCCGCGTCACTCCGGAGATCGTCCGGCCCGGCGACCTCGACCGGCGCCTTACCCCCGATGCCGTGCATCAGGGGCTTCTGGCGGAGGCCGATCCCCTGCCCTCGCCCGGCATCGACACGCTGGCGCAGGAGGGCATCGTGCTGGTGCTCGACCAGATCACCGACCCGCACAATGTCGGCGCCATCCTGCGCTCGGCGGCGGCATTCGCGGTGAAGGCGATCGTCACCACCGCCCGCCACAGCCCGGAGGCGACCGGCGTGCTGGCGAAGTCGGCCTCCGGCGCGCTCGAGCTGGTGCCTGTCGTCACCGTGCAGAATCTGGCACGCGCGCTGAACGAGCTGAACGAGCACGGCTTCCAGACCGTCGGCCTCGACAGCGAGGGCTCGGAAGATCTCGGCAAGGTTCCATTGCAGCAGCCGCTCGCGCTGGTGCTCGGCGCCGAAGGCAAGGGCTTGCGGCAATTGACGCGCGAGACCTGCCGCGTCGTCGCCCGCCTCGACATGCCCGGCGAGATCAAGAGCCTGAACGTGTCGAACGCCGCCGCGCTCGCGCTCTATATCGGCGCCAGCCGGCTCGGGCTGATGGGTTAGCTTGATATCTGGATAGGACCGCAGCACTTGATGGGAGCACTTGCGGGCCAGAGGGCGCCTGCAAAGGGCGCCTGCAAAGGGCGCCTGCAAAGGGCGCCTGCAAAGGGCGCCTGCAAAGGGCGCCTGGATGATTTCGGAATATTCGAAATATACCCCTGATTTGCCCGACATGTCAAGTCGCCCCCTCGAACGCCGCCAGCTCCTTTGCATGGGGTTGTTTTCGATATTTTGGCAGCGCGCACCTGCGGTAGTCGCTTGCGGTGGATGCGGCGCGCCCCTTCCGGAAGTGACGCGACTTCAATTGTCAAACGAAGAACGCCCGCTCGCGTCGTGCGAACGGGCGTTGCTGGCTTCGACAAATCGCCGGATCAGTAGTAGCGGCGCAGCACCGGATGGCCGTAGCGATGCGGCGCGTAGCCGTAGCGATAGCCGTAGTGCGGACGATAGGGCCGGTAGTAGTGACGGTAGCCATAGTGGCGATGACCGTAATACGGACGGCCATAGCCTTCGCGATAGTACGGACGCGGCGCCCAATTGCCCGGGCCGGTGTAGGCCGGTCCCTGGTTGACGTAGTAGTACTGCTGCGCAGCGTCGGGATAGGCCGCATCCGGGTCGGGCAGCCGTTCGACCGCGCCGTAACCGCCATAGCCATAGCCGTAACCACCACAGCCACCGCAGCCGTAATTCACGACGGGCGCGGAATAGCCGCAAGGGTTGAAGCCGCACGCCATTGCGGGCGCGGTCACCATGACGGCCACGGCCGCAATCAGTCCTTTGATCATTTGACGCATTACTCTCTCCTGTAAATCTTGCCTGTAGGTCTTGTTGTCGTCGCGTAGCTCTTGATGGCTATGAAGGGCCCTCTGCCCGAAGGCTCTTGATTTAGGGGCCTCTCGGTCGCGGTGGCCGCATCGGCGGACCCGGCAGCGGCCGCGGCCCGTTGAACTGCGGGGCGTAGATCACCGGCGGCGGATCGACCGGCACGTTGGATTGCGCCGGCAGCGGCGCTGAGCGCGCCGACCATGATTCATGATAGCTCTCGGCAGGCTTGGGCAGCTGGCGGTTGGCCGGCGGCTCGATCTCGAGGCGGCCGTAACCCGGCATGTGGCCGAGGCTCGGATAGTAGTGGCCGACATTCGGCACCGGATCGATCGGGCGGCCGCCATAGACGGTCGGCACCAGCGAGTCGTTGCGGGCAAGCCCCATCGCGCTTTCGACCACCGCGTAGGACGCGTCGACGCCGTTGATGATGATGGGCACGCCGGGCCGGTTGGGCACGACAATGTCGAAGCCGCCGCCGGCCAGCGCCGTCGAGCTCATCGCAGCCAATATCGCCAGCGCAAGACTTGCGCGCATGTTCACCCAGCGTCCCGAATTGTTCCAGGTGCAGCCTAATCCAACGGCTTGGCGGAAGGGTTAAGGGCGCGGGCCAAACTGCCGGTAAGCCTAACGCGTAAGCATCGGCATCCGGTCAATGCGGCCGAGCCGGATCAGAAATCGTTAACGGCCGTGCTGGGCGAGCCCGAGCGAGGTGAAGTCAGGTGAAGGCGTTCTCGATGATCGAGTGGATGCCGATCGCAATCGTGACCGCGCCGACCGCCATTTGCAGGCCGCGATTGGCCCAGGTCAGCCAGCGCGCCGAGGCCGCGAGCGGCACCGCGATCACGCTGGACAGGACGCCCATGCCGATCATCGAGCCGATGCCGAACAGCGCGACATAGCCAAGCCCGATCACAGGGCTTGGCGCCTGCGACACCGTCAGCACCAGCAGCGCCGCCGAGCCTGCCATGCCGTGCATCAGGCCGACCAGCAGCGTGCGCCAGCGGAAGCCGTGCGCGTGGCTGTGCGCGGCACTGACATGCGGCCCGGTCTCGCCCGCGTGGCTATGGGCGTGGAAGTGTGTGGTGTCGCCATGCGAATGGCTGTGGAAATGCACGCGGTCTCGCCATAACCGCCACCACACATGCGCGCCGAGACCGACCAGCATGACGCCGACCGCAGTCTCGATCGGCTGCGAAACCGTTTCGGGGATCGCCCGACCGAGCAGGATCGCCACGCCGGCAAAAATGAACAGCGTCAGCGTGTGACCGAGGCCCCAGGTCAGGCCATGCTTGACGATATCACCGACATGGGTCCGCCGCGCTGCGATGCTCGATACCGCTGCGATATGATCCGGCTCCAGCGCATGCTGCATGCCGAGCAGAAAGCCAAGACTCAAGATTCCGAACATCAATCCCCCGCGCTGGCGCCGACATCAGATCGAACACCGCTGTACATGCAATTCCCGTCAAAGGCAGCAGATCCGGAACCCATCATGCGCGAGAGTTGCGGAACTTCACACTGGTTTGAACGCAGGCCAAGGCCGCGTCGGAACAGGCACGGCGCGGCGAGATTAGCTCGTCACAACGACGAGAGGAGACCTTGCATGACACAGCTCAAGATGCGCGGCGCCTTCCTCGGCGCAGCAGCCCTGCTCGCTTCGGTACTGACCGGCCCCGCGATGGCGCAACAGACCATCGGTACCGCCGCGCGCTGCTCGAATGCCGACCCGAACGCTCGATGCCAGACCATGGCACCGGGCACCACGCGCACCACCTATCGCCACCACGGCTATCGGCGGGACCGCGACTGGCAAGGCAGCTACAACCGGTATGACCCCGGCCCCGCCGGCGTCGCGGCCGGCGTGGTCGGCGGCGCGGTCGGCACGGCCGCTGCGATCGCGACCGCCCCGTTCGGCGGCCCCGACTATTATGGCCGTGCCCCGATGGGCAGCGCGGAATATGTGCGGCAGAACGGCCTTGTCTGCACCCCCGGCACCTGGTTCCGCGGCAGCGACGGCCGCCAGCACCCCTGCCAATAGTTCAAACGCAACGCTGACGGCGCAAAAGGCGGCCTTCGGGCCGTCTTTTTGCTGTCAGCCGATGGAGGCGAAAGGGCCCGTCGGCCGCCCGGGTTGTGGCCCCCAGGTTCTGGCTCTGGCCCGCCAAGTCTGCTATGCGAGCCCGCAAATCATTCCATGTCGCCGGCTTAGCTCAGCGGTAGAGCAGCAGTTTTGTAAACTGAAGGTCGGGGGTTCAATCCCCTCAGCCGGCACCAGCCCCTCATGCTGGCCCATCGCGCGCACGCCATCGAACGGCGGTTTGCAGCGCGGTCTGTAAGCCATAGCGTTGGACAACCAGGTCGCGGAGGCTTGCGCTTACGGAAAACATTCCGCAAAATTGTGGCACAACGAGCCACACGCGGATTTCGGGCAGGTACCGGATGACGGAAAAGCAGTTGCGGGCGAGAACATCTTTGCTGAAGGCAATGCTATTGGTCTCAGCCCTGCTGATGGGCTACTCGGATCTCATCACCACCAACGAGATATTGCAGCGCGGAATGGGTGAACTGAACCCGATCATGCGGTTCACTCAGGAGTGGATGGGTGAATGGTGGCTGATTGCCAAGCTGGGCCTGACCTATCTCGTGATGTGGATGCTGTGGCGCGGCAAGAGCGAGCGCCAGATGGCCTATGTGGTCGCCTTCATCGCAACGCCCGTCTACAACAATCTGATCATCCTCGCGGGCTCCAACTGAGCCGGGCTGCGCTTCCACGCCGGTAACGCCCCTCGGCCCCGTTTGCCGGCGCTCTCGATGTTGCGGCTGTTACATCCATTGATGTTTTGAAACATGTTCGGCAGGCCCGGCAGAGGATAGCGTTGGACAAGACGCCCGAACTCGCCCTACCCTTGGTGCATTGCGGCAATAGAGGCTGCCAGGCGCGGTTCTGACAATGGACTGGTCGTACTATCTCGTGGTCGTGGCTGTCGTCCTGCTGCTCCTCGCCTATCGCCTGCATGGCGGGCTGTTCAGGAGGGATTCGTTGCAGGACGAGAGGCTGAATCGACTGATCGATGAACGCATCGAACGCATGGACCTGAAGCGCGAGAAAAAATACGACCCGTCCCAGCCATGAAGACTGGGCGGCCATGCCTCGTCGCGCGGATCTTCAGTCCAGCGAGATGGACCGCCGGCCACGGCAGCCCCGCCAGCTCGCCGGAGAAAGCGGCAGCTCCGCGGACGGGGCCGAGAGCTTTGACGCTGGTGCGCTGGCCGCGGCTTGGTTCTTCGATGCTGCTGCCGACGCAGTCCGCTGCTGCAGATCTCGCGATGATCCCGTGAATGCAGATCGTCCTGCTGCGGATGTTGCCTTCAAACCGAAATGCCTGGGCATCGAGTCCTCCATCCAGATTTTTTGCGGCTCACGCCGAGCGTCGTCCCCAGGAGCAATCCGAACACGCACTTGCTGCTCAATCAAAGCGCTTCGCTTGATTCCCCACAAGCACGGAGAGAGCCGTACTATTCCGGTCCACAGCCGGCGCTTCACATCATCGATCGCGGCGCACCTGCATTTATTCGTCTCACCTGTCTGCCGAACGACGACAACGACCGCGCTTGCCAAGCAGCCAACCCGCTCCGCCCGCACGCCGCGCGAGGGCAAGCCTCTTGCGGACCGGCGCGCCGGGGCCGGCTCGCAGCACCTGCCGCACCTTGGCAGGAATCGTGGGATCATCCCCGTAGCTTCACCCATGCCTCGTCTTGCTTCTGTCCTTGCGGTCCAAAACGGGGTATGCAGAATGCGGGATGGGACTCAGCCAATGACCTATTTGATCCTTGCCCGGGATGGCACCAGCCAAATCGTGCTGAAGCGCGACAGCGAAGATGCGGCCGAGAAGAAGGCACGCGAGCTGAAGGAAATGGGCTGGTTCGAGGTCGAGGTCCGCGAGGACAAAGCAGGGAACGCGACCGCGACCGCGCTGACCGGACGCCCCCAGACCCTTCAATGACGCCTTGATGAACCTTTGCCGGATGGCCCTTACACATGTGTGAGGAGCCCACCATGTCCGACGCAGTACATTACCGCTTCCAGTCCGATCAGGCGCGACGGCTGGCCCGCCAGGTCACCGACGCAGCGGTGCGGGAAAAGCTGCTCGAAATGGCCGAGGAGTATGGCCGCTACGCCGAGCTGATCGAGGCCCGCAGCGCCGAACCGGCGCCCGTCGAGGCGGTGACCGCCCACTAAGGCTGCCTCATCCCGCTCACGGGTCGCGGTCAGAAAATTCACACGCAAGGGACACGGTTGGAAGCTCTCGACGGCATCCATAAGGCACTTTCTCAGGCCGCGGCCAAACTGCGCGAAACGCCTTGAGGATTTGTTCGGAACATTATGCCCCCTCAGGCGATTTTCCCGCATGAGGCTACGCGAGGCCAACCGCAATTTACTGCTTCTGGGCAGCTTCACGCTGCTCAGCGTGGCCGCTGCCGGCATCGTCGCCCTGCTCGATCCGGCACCTGTGCCGGCCAACGCCGCGCCCCGGTCCACTGCGAATCAAGTGCCGGCACATCGTCAGACTGCAGTCCGGATCGTCGGTACCCCGTTCGTCCCGAACACCAATCCACGCCAGCGCTGACGGTCCTCCCGCCCCGGGAATGTCACAATTATGTCACCGCACCTGTGAAACAGACGTCTTCGTCAACCATCATGATGGCCGACGCTTGATTCCGCGCGGTTGCTTTGCTGGAATCCGCGCGCTCAAGGTGCGCCATGAAGTGGATGAAAGAACGCGATCTCCTGATCGCGCAGACAATGGCCTTCGTACAGTCGGTGAAGGGCAAGCTGCCCGACGCCGAGCTGCCGGCGCCCGCCCAGCGGCCCGCCGCGACGCCCGCCCCGCAGCCGGCCGCCCCGGCGGCCGCGACCGAGACAGTCTTGGAGAAGGTCGCTCTGGAGACAGAGGCCGCCTTGGAAACAAAGGTCGCGCCGGAGTTCGAGCCTGCGGCCGAGGCCCCAAGGGAGACCCCAAGGGTCGTCATGCCGCCCCCGCTCCCGGTGCCGACCGTGCTCGAGGGCCTGCCCCCCGCTCCGCCGCCCCTGGCGGTGACGGTCGTCGAGGTCCCACCGGCGGCGCAGCCGCCGCATTTCCCGAAACTCGACATCCGCGGCGACTTCGGGTCCGAGGTGCGGGAACGGGTTGCCAATTTCCGCGCGCAGCAGCAGCGCTTCCTGAAAGAGCGCGAGGAATACTGCACCACGACCATGGCCAAGGTCCGTGCCGCGATCCGCGACAACAGCGAACTGCCGCGCTCCGGTAAGTAACCGGCGCTCCTTCTCCGGACCGTTTGTCGACTATCAGCCTCGCGCGCCCGACTTCACCGGCTCGGTCAGGAAGCGTCCGCTCGACTGCATCAGCGCCGGCTCTTCCATCGTTCCAGATGCAGGCTGCTTGCCTTCCAGCATCGATCGCAAGCCGGCGATCGCCTGGGTCATGCGTTCGGCGTATTTGGCCGCGGCGCCGTCGACGAACGCTTTGTCCTTCGGCTTCGGCTTAGCGATCCGCAGCTCCAAGCGGGTCGTTCCGTCCGGGCCATCGAGTACCGCGCGGGTCATCACGATCCGCGGCGCGCCGGGGACTGGAAGCGTGATGGCGACCGTGAAGTAATCGCCCGGACGCCAGTCGAGCGTCTCCTCGACGTTGGTATTCTTGCCGTGCATGCAGTGATTTTTGGTGCCGACACCGCGCCGTCCCTTGCCCGAATGCTCGACGATGTCGTCAGCGTCCCACCATTTCCGCCACTGCCCGGGCACGCTGATAAACTCCCACACCGTCTGCCGCGGCGCGGCGATGTCGAACGCCAACGTAGTGTGCGCGTCGTCGCGCGTCACCTCCATCCGCGTTTGCGCGTCGTCCTGCTGCCACGCCGCCTCGAGATCGCGCGCCCACAATGTCACGTCGCCGATGATGTCGATGGTTTCGTGATGGGCGATCAGACCCTGCGCCACCGGATCGACGCCCATGGCGCGGATCGCGCCGTCGCTATAGAGCGCGTAGGCGCGCCCGCCGACCTTCTCGCTCACCGTGTTCTTGAGCAACCGGTGGACCAGAATGACGTCGCGCCCGGCGAGCTCTTCCCGGCCGCCCATCCTCTGCTTCACCATCTCGCCATGATGGATGACGAATTTGAAATCGAGATCGCCCATCGCGACACAGGCCCGGCACTCGCAGGATGAGGCCTGGCGGACGCTGCGCAGCCGCCGGCGGAATTTGAAATAGGCGCCTTCGATCGCGTCCTGCAGCAGCGAGCCGTCGATGTTCCCGCCGGTCGCATAGACGAACGCGGCGTCGCCCTCGAACTTGGCGAGGCGAAATGGCGGGCGCAGCGCCTTCACCACCGCGTCCATGAAATCGGCGATGATGTCCTGCGCATGGTCGAGTTCGACCGCTGCGAGGAAGTTCGTGTAGCCGGAGATGTCGGCAATCGCGAAATATGCCGCTTCAGCTTTCGGAAGCATCGAGACCTCTAGCGCAGCCGCTTCACGCCATCCACTTGGATATGCAGTTTGTCATACTACACAGAGGGAAGATAACATGAAATTCGTTGCTGCTGCCGCATTGGCACTTGTGGGCTGGCTTGCGGGCTTCAATGCCGCAAACGCACAAGGCGCCGCCATGAAAACGACGCCGACGACAAAAATCCTCGCGATAGGGACCATCAATCCCGGTTTTGAGCAATCGCAGGTGCGTGCTGTCCTGCCGGAGGAAGTTCGCGAAACCGTCGAGCTCTATCTCGATGGCAAGATCGAGCAGTGGTACTCGCTCCAGGGAAAGCCGGGCGTCGCCTTCATCATCAACGTCACCGATCCGGCTGTCGCGCACGAGATGCTCGAAAAGCTGCCTTTGGGCAAAGCCCATATGATGAGCTTCGAACTGATCCCGATTGGCCCGCTCAACCCACTTCGCTTTTTGCAGGGCATGCAGCCGAAACCATGATTAGGCGGCGCCAGCGCTCTAGCGTCCGCCGATCTTCTCCAGCACCGGCAGCAGATGCTGCAAGAACTCGCCGGGATTTTCGCTCATCGGGAAATGGCCGAGGCCCTTCATGATGGTGGCCTCGCTGCCGGCAATGCTGCCGGCCACCGCCAGCGTCTCCGCCGGCGTGCAGGAATAATCGTACTCGCCTGACAGCAGGAACAGCGGGCAGCGCTTGGTGTCGATCTCGGCGACGCGGGCGCGGATGTCACCGTCGATCTTGTAGAAATAGAGGTCGCCCTTGAACACGCCAGGCCCGCTTTGCATGTAGTGCCACAGCGTCTCCCATTTCTCCTTGTCGGGCGCGTCGGGCCCGACGAGGCCGGAGACGATGGCGGCCGCGACCTCGCCGCCATGGACGTCCGGCCGGTGCAGGAAATTCAGGTCGTAATAGGGATCGACATGCGCGCCGGCCTGCAGGCCGATGATGGCGCGGAAGCGTTCGGGATGCTCGAGCGCGAGGTGCAGCGCGATCCGGCCGCCGATCGAGCAGCCGATCACGATCGGCTTGTCGAGGTCGAGGGCATCCATCACGGCGAGGATCATCGCTGTGTATTGCGTCGAGGTGAGCTGGTACTCCTCGTCGTGCCAGCCTTGCGGCGGCGACGACTTGCCGTGCCAGGGCATGTCGAAGGCGATGACACGATGGTTGCGGGTGACGCGCGGATCATTCATCAGCCCGCGATATTGCCGCCCGTCGGCGCCCGCGGTGTGCAGGCAGAGCAGCGGCGTGCCCTCGCCCGCCTCTTCGACGTAGACGCGGTGCGCCCGGCCGGACAGTTCGAGCTGCATGTAGCGGCCGATGATCGGTTCGAATTTGGCGCTCATGCGGCCACTCCCTCGCGGCGCAGCTTGCCGAACGCTTCCTTGAAGTAACGCAGGTTCGCCATGAAGATCTGCAGGTCGCCCTCGGACTTCAGCACGCGGCGCTTGATCAGCGCCATCAGGTCGTTCGAGCCAGGCGGCGGCCTCAGCTCGCAGAACCTGTCCCATTCCTCGTCCGAGGTGCGCAGCGCAAAGGACGACGACGGCATCACGAATGGCCCCTTGGTCACCGACACGATCCGGCCCTCATGGATCGCGATCAGCCAGGAGGTCTTGCCGATCTCGAGCAGGAATGTCGTGGTGAGATAGCGGCCGCGCCGCACCAGGCCGGCGTCGCCGTTGACCCGTTCCTTCAGCATCTCGATCATGTCCATCTCCACCCCGCTTGGCGGCCCGTCCGCGCAGACCGCAGCGGGCACTCGTTCTGCCGGCAATGATGGAAGGAACGGCCGAACCGTCAATCGCTACAGGCGTGGCGGGGCCACGGCGTTTTCGCCGGGTGCGCCGTCCGGTAAGGCCGGCACCCGGTCCGCGTGAGGAGGAAGCTAGAGCCAGGACCAGACCAGCGCCACGTTCGCGGCGCAGGCCGCGAGCAGCGCAACCGCAAGCGCGAGCTGCACGCGTTCGTAGGGGGGCTGGTGGATCGCTCTCATGGGCCGGAGCATCCGGCGATTCTACCCGGAGAGTCCCGGGGATTCTTTTTTCCGGGGTTTACGCCCCGTTAAGGACTCAAGGCCCTCGGGCGAAAGGGCCGAAATGACTCATATTTTCAGATGCTTGCTGCGCATGCCTGCTCACGGTTCCGTGATTGGAACGGGTGATCCTCCCCGAAACCCGGGACGGCCACTGGCGTTGTCGCTGATTGGGGGAACGACAAATGCCGTACGCGCTGTTCTATCAGGACGCCAAGCTGAGCAAGGCGTATCCGACCGAGGCTGACGTCTGGAAGCTGGCCCGGAAGTCGGGCCTGGTGGTGGATTCCGTCACCGAGGAGGAGACGTCTTCGCCGCGCCCGCTGCTGGACAATGACTACGAGATCAAGCCCTGCCAGCTTGAGCCGAACGAGGACCCGGTCAAGAACAAGGCCGATGCCGATCGCGAGGCGCGGCAGGAGCCGCGGCTGAACTAAGGGATGGCGGATCGCCCGGTGCGCATGAGCGAACCGGCTGGTTGGTGCGATCGTCGCGTTGCCCCTACGGCGTCGCCGTTGCCAGCGAGGCCTGTTCGGCTGCGAGCGACACGCAGATCTTCCGCCGATGCAGGCCCCGGATCGCGCCCGTCACCTTGAGCACCTTGCCGGCCGAGCAAGACGAATCCTGCACGAACACGACCTCGTAAGGCGCGAGCGCCAAGGGTTCGGATTTGAGGATGGTCTGGGCAAAGCACTGCACGGAGACCGCAGAGAGGATCAGCCCTAACGCAAAGCTACGCATGTTTGTTTGTCCACCAGCCCGGCGATCGCATAATAACGGATCACGATGAAAGTTCCGTGCAATGCAGGAATTATTTTTTGCATTGCACGATCAGGCGTGAACACCGGCTGAATGGACAGGCGTGGGGCAACAAAAAAGGCCGACCCGAAGGCCGGCCTTTGATCTCGCTGCAACAAAACCGCGATCAGTAGCGGGAGCCCACCGGACCGCCCCAGCCGAAGCGGTAGTTGACCCCGACCTTGACGGTATGCTCGTCGTTCCGGAAGCTTGTGCCGACGAGGTCGGCCGGGCCGCTGGTGAAGTTGGTCTTGCCGAAATTGTAGTACTGGTATTCGGCCTTCGCCGACCAGTTCGGGGCGAACATGTATTCGAGGCCGGCACCGACGGTATAGCCGTCCTTGTGGCCGCCATCGGTGGTGAAGGCCGCCGGCACGCCGCCGACCGTCGCTGTGATGTTGTTGTTGTCGCGCCAGGCATAACCGCCCTTGGCGTAGAGCAGCGCCGGACCCCAGGTGTAGCCAAAGCGGCCAGTCACTGAACCGAGCTGGTCGGTGTTTCCGGTCACCAGCGTCCCGCCCGGGAGCAGCACGCCATTGTTGTTCGAGGAGCTGGGCAGCCAGGAGTACTGCGCCTCGACGCCCATCACCCAGTTGGGCGCGAACTGATAGTCGAAGCCGCCCTGCACGCCACCCATGAAGCGCGCATCGCTGCCCATCAGGTTGGTGCCGTCGGTGAACGCTCCGCCGACATGGCCGCCGATGTAGAAACCGGTCCAATTATAGACGAGCGCCGGAGCGGTATAGGGCGGCGGGGCCTTGGTATAGGTGCGAGCTGGCATGTCAGCCGCAAATGCCGGGCCCGCAAGGGCAGCCAGCGCGACTGTGCCGAGCAAAAACTTCTTCATTTCTGATCCCCGTTACTAACGCTGCGCTGTTAAGCCAAACAACGTGACGCCAATTAGGTTGCTTTGGGGCAATGCCGGACCCGTGATGTTTCTGAGCTGTAACGGGGTCGCAACAACGCCCGTTTGTTCCTTGGCACAGAAGGTTTCTTCACCGGTTAAGCAGCCGTATTTCGGCTGTATGTAAGTCGTAAACGGCTAAGGTGAAGTTCAGCGCTCCCCGAAAAGTGATCGGAGTTCGCTAACGTTTCGATCAGGGCTGCGACAAGCCGCCGCGCGCTTCAGCGCGACATTTTTTCCAGATCCGGAAAGGCCGCGTAGGACGCGCCGGCGCAGGGCTCGACGGCGTTGTCGAGGATGCGGTCGAGCCGGCCGTCGACGAACATGACGCCGCGCTCCCGCGCCGGGCGGTAATTGCCGTCGGTATCTTTGGCGCTGTAGCGCAGGCAGACCACGTAGCGCAGCCGGCCGCCGACCGTGCGCTGCACCGGCTCGGCGATCCCGGCCTCGCGGACCCCGACCGGATTGTTCAGATAGGTCCGCATGAAGGCGACGATCTGTTCGCGGTAGCGGTCCGGAAACGGCTGGTTGGCGACGCCGCGATCGTCGGTGAACGTGGTCGAACCGCCGCCGTCATCACTGGTGAGACAGCCGGCGAGCGGCATCGAGAGCAGCAGGATCGCCGCCAGTTGTAATGAAGTCCGCAAAGTCAGCTGTTTCATGTGGCCCCGGTTGCGTCTCATAGACCGCCGGGCGGCGGAAGGGAATTCGCAACAGGGTTATTTCCGCGCGAGGCGACCGGAAGCCCAAACGCACTCCGGCCCGCCACCATTGGGGAAGCAATGGACGGACGGGCCGGTTCTGCATCCCTGCGCAAAGGCTTCGCCTTTGTCGCGGAGGGCGTAGCGGGGCAATGTGGAGCGAACTACGCCCCCAGGATCAGACTCGAGATCAGCTCTGCCTCGATCAGCCGCGCTTGGCCGGCACGACGTGCTTGGTCGCGACCTTGGCGTGAACGTGCTTGGTCGCGTGCTTCGGCGACTTCACCTTCAGCATGCCCATGTGCTTGTGGTGGCTGTGATGGCGATAGTGCTTGTGGTGCATCTTCGCGTTGGCGTTGCGCACCTTCGACGGGACCTGCTCGCTCTTGATGACAGGGGCGGCCTTGGTCGCCGGGGCAGTCGTCGCCGGGGCGGTGGTGGTCGCCGGCGCGGGGGTTGCGGTCTTACCGGTTTCGGCGGCGAACGCGGGCGCTGCGATCACGGACACGGCGAGCAGCGCGGCGGAAATCGTCTTCAACATGGTGGTCCTCCTCTTCGGGATCGAGAGGTCTCCGGCCGGATGGTCGGCCTCACCGATCAATGCACGTGACCTTAGGGGCCGCGCACTGAACCCGTTCTGAAGGACATGGACGGAATTCATTCATGTGAATGACATCTTGGTCATGTTGCCCGCCCTTGTTGCCCGCCCTTGCCGGGCCTCAGGCCTCACGCAATCGTGGGATCGGCCGGGAATGTTCTGCACCCTTGGGTGTTCAAGTCAGCAGGCTTGGGTGTAGGATTACCAAGCACGATCAGGAACGATCAGGAGCAACCAGGAATGAGCAAGACGACGAAGTTTCTAGGCCTCGCAGTGCTCTCGATGACGCTCGCCGCCGGGCCGGTTATCTCGGCCTACGCCGCAGGCGGTGACAATCCTTCGCCGCCGGCGTCCGACAGCGGCAGCAAGGGCAAGAAGGCGAAGAAGGACAAGAGCTCCGCGATCGACGATCAGAAGTTCCTCGCCGGCTACCACGCCGCCTATGCCACGATCTACGACAAGCACGACTATACCGCCGCGATCGAGCAGCTGAAGGCGCTCGGCCAGGACGACCGCGCCGACGTCGCCAATTTGATCGGCTACTCCTATCGCAAGCTCGGCAACTACAAGGTCTCGCAGATCTGGTACGAGCGCGCGCTGAAGGCTGATCCGGCCCATGTGCGCACCTGGCAGTATTACGGCCTCTGGCAGGTCGAACAGGGCAACCGCGACCAGGCGCAGTACCATCTGAACCGCATTGCGCAGCTTGCCGGCACCAACAGCGATGAATATCGCTCGCTCGCCGCAGCGCTGGAGAAGCCTCCGGGCACCGGCCTGGTTTACTGAGCAAGCCACCCGTTCATAACATTAAGCCGGCGCAGTCATCGTGACGCGCCGGCTTTTTGTCGCCCTGTAGGATGGGTGGAGCCAACGGGTCCGCGCATCGCGCGGCCCGATGATAAACTCCGCGATACCCATCATTCGCCGGGCTGGCACAGTTGATGGGTTTCGCTTCGCTCTACCCATCCTAGGATCTACGGATCGTTACGACGTCGCGGCGACCTCAACCTCACGGGTAGTGCTCGAGGCGCCGGTCGGGCTTTTGCGGACGGCTGGCGCCGACCGTGTTGCCGGCCGCAGCTTCCCCCGGCTTCGCCGGGCGCGCAGCCCTCTCGATCGGCGGGCCGCTGTCGCCGGTCTTCTTGCTGGTGTTCAGCGCCTGGCCGGTGGTGGTCACATTGGCGGCCTGCCCGGCCCCCGCTGAGCCGGCCGACGGGCCGGAGCTCTGCGCCAACACGGTTCCCGACAGCGCCAATGCCACCATCAGTATTGCCGCGTTGACTGTCATTGGAGGGGGCCTTCTGCACACGAATGATGCACGGCAACGCGCCAGGGCCGATCGCGTTCCAATGCCGCCGATCGCCGATGCAGTGGAGTTAACATCATCGAAGGCAGCCGCTTCCGCCGGCGGCCTTTCGGGTCCTTGTGGTCGCCAAGCGCAGAGCTTACGAAGGTAACATGCAACTCGGCTCCACCCTGACCTGCCCGGCTTGCGGCTTCGCCAAGGCCGAGACCATGCCGACCGACGCCTGCCGGTTCTTCTACGACTGCGCGGGCTGCGGCACCCGCCTCAAGCCGAAGGCAGGCGACTGCTGCGTGTTCTGCTCCTACGGCTCGGTGCCCTGCCCTCCGGTCCAGGCGGACGGAAAATGCTGCGGCGATGCCGCATGCGGCAGCCAATGAGGACCTGACCATGCGGTGCGACCAGCCGGCATCGCGCGCGCCGCGACGCCGGCGATCGTCTCACTTCGCCTTCTGGATCGCCGTCACGGTGTAGCCGCCGTCGCCCTCCTGGGCTTCGAACCTGACCTTGTCGCCGACCTTCACCTGCTTGAGCAGCGCGGGGTCCTTGACCCGGTAGACCATCGTCATCGGCTCCTCCATGCCGAGGCTCTTGGCCGGCCCATGCTTGAGCGTGATCTTGCCCGCGCTCTCGTCGATCTTCTTGACCTCGCCATTGATGACAGCAGCCTGCGCGAACGCCGCGCCAAATGTCAGCGCCAAGGCGAGTATGACCGCGCCTGCGGTCCTGGTGATCCCGTTCATCGTGTTTGTCCTTTCATTCGTCGTTGATTTCATTTCACGATCACGCGGCCGGTCATCCCATAGTCGCGGTGATCGGGGATCAGGCAGGAATATTCGAACGTTCCGGGCTTGGTGAACTTCCAGACGATCTCGGCGCTCTTCTTCGGCGCGAGACGGACGCCGTTCGGATCGTCATGCTCCATATGCGGATGCTTCTTCATCACCTCGGCATGCTTCAAATTCTCCGCGGTGGTGGCGAGCAGGAACTCATGATCCTCGGTGCCGGCATTCCTGATCACGAAGCGGATCTGTTCGCCGCGCTTGACCTCGATGCGGAACGGCGTGAATTCCATCTCCTTCATCTCGACCTCGACGGTGCGCGACGGCTTGCTGGGATCGCCGGGCTCGCCGGCCGAATAGGATTGGTGACCGTGCTTGTCGTGCGCACGCGACGGCGCGGCGGTGACCGACAGTGCAACGAGCACGATGCAGGTTCTGGTGACGTTCTTCATTGGATTCTCCATTTCAAAAAATGCGTTGTCCCGGTCACAGCTGCGGCTGCTGGCGCGCGGCGGTTGCGCCGATCTCTCGTTCCGGCGCCTTCGCCCTGATCTCGATTCCCTTCACGATGGCGAAGATCGCGGGGATCACGATCAGCGTCAGCAAGGTCGAGGAGATCATGCCGCCGATCATCGGCACTGCGATGCGCTGCATGATCTCGGAGCCGGTGCCGGTGCTCCATAGGATCGGCAGCAGGCCGGCCATGATCGCGACCACCGTCATCATCTTCGGCCGGACGCGCTCGACTGCGCCCTCGATGATCGCGCGATGCAAATCGTCGCGGCCGACCGTCCGCCGTTCGGCGGCACAGCGCGCTTTCGCCTCGTCTAACGCGTGGTTGAGATAGATCAGCATCACGACGCCGGTCTCGGCGGCGACGCCGGCCAATGCGATGAAGCCGACCGCGACCGCAACCGACAGGTTGAAGCCCAGCGCCCACATCAGCCAGAGCCCGCCGACCAGCGCGAACGGCAGCGACAGCATCACGATCATGGTCTCCGCCACCGAGCGGAAGTTGAGGTAGAGCAACAGGAAGATGATCGAGAGCGTCACCGGCACCACGATCCTGAGCCGCGCGGCGGCGCGCTCGAGATATTCGTATTGGCCGCTCCAGACCAGGTAAGTGCCCGGCGGAAACGACACGCTCGCCTGCACCGCGCGCTGCGCATCCGCGACGTAGCCGCCGAGATCGCGCTCGCGGATGTCGACATAGATGTAGGTAGCAAGCTGCCCGTTCTCGGTCCGGATCGAGCTCGGTCCGCGCGCCGGCACGACATTGGCGACCTCGCCGAGCGGCACCGCGCCGCCGGCCGGCATCGCCACCAGGATGTCGCTGGCGATCGCGCTGGGATTGTCGCGCAAATCGCGCGGATAGCGCATGTTGACGGTGAATCGCTGCCGCCCCTCCACCGTCGTGGTCACGCTCTGGCCGCCGAGCGCGGTGGCGATCGTGTCCTGCACGTCCTGCACCGCGATACCATAACGCGCCAGCGCCTCGCGGTTCGGCGTGATCTCGAGATAATAGCCGCCGAGACTGCGTTCGGCATAGGCCGACGAAGTCCCCTGCACGGTCCTGAGCACCTGCTCGACCTGGCGCGCGAGCTTGTCGATCACGGCGAGATCCGGGCCGATCACCTTGACGCCAACAGGCGTGCGGATGCCGGTCGAGAGCATGTCGATGCGCGCCTTGATCGGCATCGTCCAGGCGTTGGAGACGCCGGGGAATTGCAGGGCCTTGTCCATCTCGGCGATCAGGCCGTCGAGGCTGACGCCCTTGCGCCATTCCTGCTTCGGCTTGAGGTTGACGACGGTCTCGAACATCTCCGACGGCGCCGGATCGGTCGCGGTCGCGGCACGGCCGGCTTTGCCATAGACCGAGGCGACCTCCGGAAAGCTCTTGATGATGCGGTTCTGGGTCTGCATCAGTTCGGATGCCTTGGTCACCGAGATGCCCGGCAACGTGGTCGGCATATAGAGCAGCGTGCCCTCGTTGAGATCAGGCATGAACTCGGTGCCGAGCTGCCGCGCCGGCCAGACCGTCACGGCGAGCGCACCGAGCGCCAGCAGGATCACCAGCGTTTTGGCTCGGAGCACGCCGTTGATGACCGGACGGTAGATCCAGATCAGCAATCGATTGATCGGGTTCTTGTGTTCGGGAACGATCTTGCCGCGCACGAAGATCACCATCAGCGCCGGCACCAGTGTCACCGACAGCAGCGCGGCCGCCGCCATCGCAAACGTCTTGGTGAAGGCGAGCGGCGAGAACAGCCGACCCTCCTGCGATTCCAGCGTGAAGATCGGCATGAACGATACGGTGATGATCAGCAGGCTGAAGAACAGCGCCGGCCCAACCTCCGATGCTGCCTCGATCAGGATCGCGATACGCGACTGGCCGGGCTTGGCGCGCTCCAGATGCTTGTGCGCGTTCTCGATCATCACGATCGCCGCATCGATCATGGCGCCGATCGCAATCGCGATCCCGCCGAGGCTCATGATGTTGGAGCCGATCCCGAAAAACTTCATCGCGCCGAACGCCATCAGCACGCCGACCGGCAGCATCAGGATCGCGACCAGCGCGCTGCGCACATGCAGCAGGAACACGATGCAAACCAGCGCGACCACGACGCTTTCCTCGAACAGCGTGCGCTTCAGCGTCGCGACCGCCGCATAGATCAGATTGGAGCGGTCATAGACCGGCACGATCTCGACCGATTTCGGCAGGCTGGTCGCGATCTCCCTGAACCGCTTCTTGACGTTCTCGATCACGTCGAGCGCATTCATGCCGAAGCGCTGCAGCACGATGCCGCTTGCCACCTCGCCCTCGCCGTTCAGCTCGGCGATGCCGCGCCGCTCGTCGGGGCCGAGCTCGACGCGGGCGACGTCGCGCAACAACACCGGCGTGCCGTTGTCGGTCTTCAGCACGACATTGCCGAGGTCGTTGACATCCCTGAGATAGCCCTTGCCGCGGATGACATATTCGAACTCGGAGAGCTCGACGGTGCGGCCGCCGACATCGGCATTGCTGGCGCGGATCGCGTCGCGCATCCGCTGCATGGTGATGCCGCGGTCGCGCATCCGCTGCGGATCGAGGATCACGTTGTACTGCTTGACGAAGCCGCCGACGCTCGCGACCTCGGCGACGCCTTCGGCCTTGGCCAGCGCGAACTTCAGATTCCAGTCCTGGATCGTTCTGGTGTCGGCGAGATTGAGCTGCTTCGACATCACGGCATATTGGTAGACCCAGCCGACGCCGGTCGCGTCGGGACCGATCGTCGGCGACACGCCGGCCGGCAGCCGCGACGCCGCGCTGTTGAGGAATTCGAGCACGCGGGAGCGCGCCCAGTAGATGTCGGTGCCGTCCTCGAAGATGACATAGACGAAGGACACGCCGAAGAACGAGAAGCCACGCACGACCTTCGATTTCGGCACCGTCAGCATCGCCGTGGTCAGGGGATACGTGACCTGGTCCTCGATCACCTGCGGCGCTTGCCCCGGATATTCGGTGTAGACGATGACTTGGGTGTCCGAGAGATCGGGGATCGCATCCAGCGGCAAATGCAGCAACGCATAGAGGCCTGCGGCCGCCGCGAAGCCGGTGCCGAACAGCACCAGCAGCAGATTGCGCGCCGACCAGGCGATGACGCGGGCAATCATGGCTTGCCTCCATCCATCATCTCGCTTCCGCCCGCCGCCTGCTTCTCGCCCGCCTCGGCAAAGCCCTTGATCGCGGCCTTCAGATTGCTCTCGGCATCGATCAGGAAAGTGGCTGAGGTGACGACCGCATCACCCTCGGCGATCCCATCGCGGATCTCGACATAGCCTTCGCCGTGCCGTCCGAGCTTGACCTCGCGCGGCTCGAACCGTCCGTTGCCCCGGTCGAGCAGCACGGTCTGCCGGCTGCCGGTGTCGAGGATGGAGTTGTCGGCCACTGACAGCACCGGCGCCGCACTGCCGGTGTCGATCTCGGCGTCGACATACATGTCGGGCAGCAGCGCAAGATCGGCATTCGCCAGGTCGATCCGCACCCGCGCGGTGCGCGTTTCCTTGTTGACCTGCGGATAGATCACGCTGATCTGTCCTGCGAAATTGCGGCCGGGATAGCTGCGCGCCCGCACCGTGACCGTCTGCCCGACCACGATGTTGCCGAGATCGCGTTCGGCGACATCGACCAGCGCCCACACCACGGAGACGTCGGCGATCCGGAACAGCACGTCGCCCGGCTGCGCGCGCATGCCCTCGATCGCGGCCCGCTGCAGCACAATGCCGTCGCGCGGCGACGACCACGGAATGGCGATCGGAACGGTGCGGCTCTTCTCCATGTCGACGATGACGGCCTCGGGGACGTCGAGATTGGTCAGCCGCTGCTTGGAGCCTCGCCCGTAGGGTTCGATGCCTGCGATCGCCTTCGACGTGATGGTCGCGACATATTCGGCCGCGGCGGACGATATCGCCGGGCTATAGACCTCCATCAGCGGCTGACCTTTTGTCACCCGGCTGCCGGTCGTGACGTCGGCGACCTTCTGCACATAGCTCTCGGCGCGCATCGCGATGACGGAAACGCGGCGTTCGTCGAGCTGGATCGTGCCGGGCGCGCGGACCAGGGTGCGGATGCGGCGCATCTGCGCGGCTTCGGACTTCACGCCGCTGCGCTGGATCTTGCCGGGTGACAGCGTGATCGAACCGTCGTCGCTGTCGTCGCCGTCATAGACGGGAATGTAATCCATCCCCATCGAGTCCTTCTTCGGCACCGGCGAGGTGTCGGCAAGCCCCATCGGGTTGCGATAATATTTGACCTTGCGCTCGCTGTTCGCAGGCGCGGACCTCGCATTCGCCGGCGGTTCGGGCTCGCCGGATTGCGCATCGCCCTCCGGGAACACCGGCAGATAGTCGCGCCCGTCGGGCGTCTGCTTCGGCGTCGCCGAGTAGAGCGGCTTGCCGTCAGGATCGCGGTAATAGATCGGCGCAGCGCTCTCCGCCGCCCGCGCGGCGGAGACGATGGCAGCGGACACCGGCCGCGTCGGCAGGCCGCGGGCGGTCCATGCGACGCCTGCCGCTGCCGCGATCGCAGCAGCAGTGCCAGCCCATATCAAGGGCCTCGTTGCTCGGCGGCTCATTGCTCGGCCGTGACGACGAGCTTGTTCTCGACCGAGCCGGTCTCGCCCTGCACCTTGGCGCCGAGCGACAATTGCCAGCGGCCGGCCATGCCGAAGGTCGCCTTGAACCGGTAGGTCCCTGGCTCGGTACCCGGCATCGGCGTCACCTTGGTGGCCATCTCCTGCATGCCGTCCGGCGCCATGTTGAGCCGGGTCGAGAAGATGATCGCGTCGGAGACGGGTTTTCCGGTGCTCTTGTCGACCAGCCGCACCGTGACGATACGATCGGCGCCTGCCTTGACGGTTGGCTGCACCAGCTGGAACTCGTAGTTCTTGATCTCGGCATGGGCGGGCACATGGGTCAGGGCAACGCCGATCAACGCGGCCACAGCGGCGCGCGCGAGGTGGAAAGACTTCATGGGTATGATTCCTCGATACGTCTGATGAACCGCGTGAGCGGCATGCAGCGACACACGCGCTATCGGGCGCACGCGTCAGCGATCAGGCGCTTTCAGCGCCTGTCAGACGTTGGTTCGAGGCGGATGATCCGGAGGCTTGGCGCCAAGCCCGTCGAGCAGGCGGTCGTCGCCCGCCGCAAAGGCGTTTTGCGACGGCTGGCGCGTGATCAGCGACATCGCGCCGCCGGGCGCCGGCAGCGAGACGCTGAGCATGCACAGCGCAAGGAACGGACAATCGTCGCACCCCTTGCTCTTGGTCTGGTCCGGACAGCACGGCATGTTGTCCGCCATCGCCTGCCCCGACATGGCTTCGCCGGGCATGGCCATGTCGGACATCGTTTTGTCGGACATCGCGTGGCCGGACATCGCGTGGTCCGACATAGCCTGATGGTCAGACATTGCCTTCGTGGCGGCCGATGCATCCGGCATCATCCGGGCAAACGCCGGCGCCACGGGCGCGAGCAACAGCCCGGCCGCGACGAACAGCAGAATCCAGAGATTGACGAGCCGCCTCACATGCATGCCCGCTTGTCGCACGGATCAGCGGAACCTGCAAATCCGTGCGACTTCACGATCGCGCCAGTGGCGCGGCTGCCGCCTCACGCCTGCTTCAAAATCGCCGGATCGACCGGCATCTTGCGCAACCGCTTACCGGTCGCCGCGAAGATCGCGTTGCTGATCGCCGGCACGATTCCCGATGTCCCGGTCTCGCCCATCCCGCCGGGCGGCTCGGTGCTCGGTACGATATGGACCTCGATCGCCGGGGACTGATCGATGCGCAGCATCTGGTAGGTGTCGAAATTGGTCTGCTCGACGCGACCGTCCTTCAGCGTGATCTCGCCATAGAGCGCGGCGGTGACGCCGAAATTGATGCCGCTCTGCAGCTGCGCCTGCACCGTGTCGGGATTGACCACGGTGCCGCAGTCCATCGCGCAGACGACGCGGTGGACACGCACCGAGCCGTCCTTGGCGACCTCGACCTCGGCAATCTGCGCAAGGTAGCTGCCGAATACGAACTGCAGCGACACGCCGCGTCCGCGTCCCGCAGGCAGCTTGCCACCCCAGCCCGCCTTGGCCGCCGCGAGTTCCAGTGCCGCCTTGGCGCGCGGCGACTTGCCGAGCAACGCCTTGCGATACTCGACCGGATCCTGTTTGGCGGCCGCCGCCATCTCGTCGATCATGCTTTCGGTGACGAACACATTGTGCGAGGGCCCGACGCTGCGCCAGAACGCGGTCGGAATGCCTGGTGGTTCGACCCGGACATATTCGACGTGGAAGTTTGGAATGTCGTAGACGAGATCGATCGCGCCCTCGGTGGTGTCGCCGTCGAGACCGTTGCGGAACGCCGGCGGCGCCCAGCGCGCGATGACCGACGAACCGGCAAAGCGATTATTCCAGGCGACCGGCTTGCCCGACGCATCGAGTCCGACCGAGATCCGATCGAACCAGTACGGACGGTACATATCGTGCTGGATGTCCTCCTCGCGGGTCCACACCACCTTGAGGGGAGCGTCGACCTGCTTGGCGATCTGCACGGCGCGAACGACGCCGTCGACCTCGAGCCTGCGGCCAAAGCCGCCGCCGAGCAGGTGATTGTGCACCACCACCTTCTCCGGCGGCAGGTTCAGCATCTTCGCGGCCACCGCCTGCACACGCGAGAGCGCCTGATTGCCGACCCAGATCTCGCAGCCATCGGGGCGCACATGCACGGTGCAGTTCATCGGCTCCATCGTCGCATGGGCGAGGAACGGCAGTTGATAGGTCGCCTCGACCTTCGTCGCTGCGCCCGCCATTGCCTTGTCGGCGTCGCCGACGTTCTGCGCGACGGCGCCCGGCTTCGTGGTGGCGGCTTCGAGCTCGCGCGCGATATCGGCCGTGGCGAGCTTGGCGTGCGGCCCCTCGTCCCACTCGATCGTGAGCGCCGCGAGGCCTTTCTTGGCTGCTCCCATGTGATCGGCCACCACGGCGACTGCGTCATCGAGCGTCACGATCTGGCGCACGCCCTTGACGGCCTTTGCCGCCGCATCATCCACGCGCTTGACCCGCCCGCCGAACACCGGCGACTGCGCCAGCGTCGCGACCCTCACTCCGGGCGGCCGCGCGTCGATGCCATAGACCGCGGTGCCGTTGACCTTGGACGGCGTATCGAGCCGCTTGGCCGGCGTGCCGATCAGCTTGAACTCGGCCGGGCTCTTCAGCGTCACATTCTCCGGAACCGGGATCTGCGCCGCGTCGGCCGCCAGTTCGCCGTAACCCAGCTTGCGTCCCGAGGCCGCGTGATGCACCTCGCCGCTCTCGGCGCGGCACGACGCCGGCTCGACGTTCCAGCGCTTCGCCGCGGCAGCGACCAGCATCGCCTTCGCAGTGGCGCCGGCCTTCCGCATCGGCTGCCAGGCGCCGCGCATCGCGTTCGAATTGCCGGTGGCCTGCACGCCAAGCAGCGGGTTGGCGTAGAGCTTGTCGCTCGGCGGCGCGTGTTCGAGCTGCACCTGGTTCAGGCCGATCTCGAGCTCCTCGGCGATCAGCATCGGGATCGAGGTGTAGGTGCCCTGCCCCATCTCGACATAGGGCATGGTCAGCACCACCTTGCCGTCGGCACCGATCCTGATGAAGGCATTCGGCGCAAAATCAGCGGAAACCGCGGCCTCGCTCTCGCTTCTCGCGAACGGCAGGCTCACGCTGAGCAGCAGGCCGCCGCCGGCGATCGCGCTGGAGCGGAGGAAGTTGCGCCGCGACAGATCGGCGGCGCGCTCAGTCAGATTGTCGATCAGCGTCATGGCTCAACCTCCCGACTGCGCGGCTTGCTTGATGGCGTCGCGAATGCGGACATAGGTGCCGCAGCGGCAGATGTTGCCCGACATCGCCTCGTCGATATCGGCATCGGTCGGCTTCGGCTTGCTGGCGAGCAGCGCGGAAGCCGACATGATCTGCCCGGACTGGCAGTAGCCGCATTGCGGCACCTCGTGCGTGAGCCAGGCGTCCTGGATCTTCTTGCCGGCCGGCGTCTTGCCGACGGCCTCGATGGTCGTGATCTTGGAATCGCCGATGCTGTCGATCGTCGTGATGCAGGAGCGCACCGCGGTGTCATCGAGATGCACCGTGCAGGCACCGCACAGCGCCATGCCGCAGCCGAACTTGGTGCCGGTCATGCCCAGCACATCGCGCAGCAGCCACAGCAGCGGCGTATCGCCGTCGGCATCGACCGAATGACTGGTCCCATTGATCGTGATCTGGAAAGGCATCTGACACTCCTGTCCTGGTTCGAGCCTCGCGCGGATCGGCCCCTCCGGGCGCGATCCGCCACATTCCAAAGCAATCGCGTGCATTCTCGCGCCAATTGCTCACTTATG
The DNA here is from genome assembly GCF_029846235.1 of Bradyrhizobium sp. CER78. Lineage (GTDB taxonomy): Bacteria > Pseudomonadota > Alphaproteobacteria > Rhizobiales > Xanthobacteraceae > Bradyrhizobium. Next base: position 37,231 of record NZ_JARVWP010000016.1, on the reverse strand, counting down.
GTAATAAATAGAACTGCCACGGCCTAGAAGCGCCGGTTCGATCCACAGTGAAATAACCATTGGTTTATAATTATGGACCGACTGACCAGCATGTCAGTGTTCGCCCGCGTCGCCGATCTCGGCTCATTCACCGCGGCGGCCAAGGAGCTGCGGATGTCGCCGACCATGATCGGCAAGCATATCCGTTTTCTCGAGGACCGGCTCGGCTCACAATTGATCAACCGCTCCACGCGCCGGCAGGGCCTCACCGAGCTCGGCCGCAGCTATCTCGATCACTGCAAGCACCTGCTGGTCGAGGCCGAGGCCGGCGACGCGCTGGTCGAGGAAGCCTTGAGCGCACCGCGCGGCAAACTCCGCGTGGCGACCTCGGTCGCGTTCGGGTCGTACAGCCTGGCGCCGGCGCTGGTCCGCTTCAGGAAGAGATATCCTGAGGTCTCGGTCGACCTCGTCCTCAGTGACAAGATGGCCGACCTGCTCGAGGAAGGGCTGGATGCCGCGATCCGGGTCGGCACGCTGACCGACTCCAGCATGATGTCGCGCTCGCTGTCGCCCTACACCGGCGTGGTTTGCGCCGCGCCGAGCTATCTCGCCGAACGCGGCACGCCGATCCATCCAAGGGATCTCGTCCATCATGATTGCCTGCGCTATCCCGGCTGGTCGGATGCGCGGCGATGGAGCTTCTTCGGGCCGGAGGGCGAAGTGCATGTCGATGTCGAGAGCCGCCTCACCATCAACAACGCGTTCGGCATCCGCTATGCAGCCCTCGCCGGCGCCGGCATCGTGCTGATGCGCGACGAGCTGCTCGCCGACGATATCGCCGCGGGCCGGCTGCGGGTGCTGCTGCCGAACTACACGACGCAGGCCCGCGCACGCCAGATCCTGTGGCCGAGGAACCGCAAGATGACCCCGAAGCTTCGCGCCTTGATCGACTTCATCGTGGAGACGTATGGGTGAGGCAAATTGTCCCGATGGGCAACTCAGCTCGGGCAGATGTGTCGCGAGAGACGCGAGGCCGCGTCCTCTCCACATCTGTCATCGCCCGGCTCGACCGGGCGATCCGGTACGCCGCGGCCTCTCGGCTCAAGCATTGCTGCCTCTGGAATACTGGATCACCCGCACGCGCGGGTGATGACACCGAACAAGCTGTGTGACAGTTGGATCAGCTCTCACCCCGTCATTGCGAGGAGCGAAGCGGCGAAGCAATCCATAGCTCCGCACATGCTGAGCCATGGATTGCTTCGCTCCGCTAGCAATGACGATGCGGCACCGGCCGCACCCCTCACTTCACCAGCGCCTCGACTTCTTTGCGGAAGGCCTGGCGCGAGCCGTCACGGGAGTAGAACATGTGGCCGCCGGGATAGACCGCAAGCTTGGTGCGGCTTGGACCGGCGAAGGCCGGCAGCTGGTCGAGGATGATCCTGGAGGCGAAATACGGCGTTGCGAGATCGAACAGGCCGTGGCCGACCAGGAGCCTCATCTTCGGATCGAGCGCCAGCATCTGGCGCAGCTGCGTCACTGACTCTGCCGGATTGATGCCGTGACCGAACTCCCAGGCCTTGTTCACGGTCTCGCTGAGCAGATGATACGAGCCGTCCGGCCGCCAGTTCAGCCTGCGCGTGGTGAGATCGACGGCGGCGCTGGTCAAGGGCGCCATCAGGGGATCGCCGGAGGGATCGTTGAAGCGGAAGTAGCTGGAGTCCGGATAGGGATCGAAGCCTTCGATCGAGGCATCGTAGCGGCCGGTCACCTTGCCGTTCTTGCGATCGAACTCGCGGCGGAATTCGCCGATGTCGAAACGGCCGGCGAGCCTGCGGCTCACCGCCTGATCGATGCCGGTCAGGCTTGCGACCTTGTCGGCGAGCCGCGTGGTAGCCTCAGTGTCGGCCTGCCCCTTGACGAGATCGAGCAGGAAATCGCCGCGCGCATAGCTCTCGACGTCGGCGAGATCCTCGCGGGTCACCGGACCCTTGGCCTGTCGCGCGACCGCCGCCATGGTCGGCAGGCTCGCGACATATTGCAGGATGCTCGAGCCGGCATAGTCGCGGAAATCGAGCACCGGCGAGATCAGCACGAGGCCGCGTACGCCGACGCCCTGCTGCATTTGCAGATTGCGCACCACCTTCGGCCCGCGGATGCCGCCATAGCTTTCGCCGACGACATATTTCGGCGACGTCAGCCGGTCGTATTTCTCCAGCCAGCGCCGGATCACCAGCGCGACCGAATTGGCATCGCCGTCGACGGTGAAGAAGCGCTTGCGCGCATCCTCAGACGTCGTGACGAAACGGCTGTAGCCGGTGCCGACCGGATCGATGAAGACCAGATCGGTAAAATCGAGCCAAGTGTCGGCATTCGCCTGCAGCTCGGGCGAGGCCGAGGACACCGCGCCGTCGCCGTCGAACGGCAGCCGCCACGGCCCGACATTGCCGAATTGCAGCCAGGCCGACGCGGACCCCGGCCCGCCATTGAACAGGAACGTCACCGGACGGTTCGCCTTCTCGGCGCCGTCGAGCTGGTAGGAGGTGTAGGCGATGTCGGCGAGCGGCTCGCCCTTGTCGTCGAACACGCGGATCGAGCCCGCGGTCGCGCTGAAATTCAACGTGCGGCCCGGCAGCGCCACCGACTGCTTTGTGGTGGAGTCCGGCGGCAGACGGTGCTGCTCGGCGGTCGCCGCATTGGCCGCGGCATTGGCGCCGGAGCCCGCCTCGCCGCGGCCTCCCCGGCCCTTTTGGCCGCTTGGGGTCTGACCGCCTGGATTCTGACCGTTTGGGGCCTGCGCGCTCGGCGACGGCGATGGCTGCGGAGCCTCGTCCTCGGCCCGCGCCGCGGTTACAAGGCAGGCGACCAGCAGCGCTGCCGCGAGCCGTGTCGCAAAACTGTTAGCCATGCCGTTCACTCCCTGGGCCGACGTTTACGCATATCAAAGCGTTTTCGAGCGAAGTGGATACCGGTTCGCGTGAAGAAAACGCGTCAAAATCAAAATCTAGAGCCCGAGTCGTCAGAACCGGGCTCCGCGCCATAAACTACGATAGCCTGGCGGCACCGGTGTGGCGTGCGGTCCGTTCCCGGACCATCTCGACAAGGCCGCCCGGGATGTATAGACGAGCGCGGCGTAATCCGGGCCAAAAGAGTTCGTGAGCGATGGCTAGCCCCAAGCGGTATGACAAGATCGCCTTCGTCGCCAGCGCGAGTGCGGAAGCGCAGACGGCGCTCGAGCAGCTGACTGCGATGTACGGCAACCATTCGGCCGCCGACGCCGACGTCGTGGTTGCGCTCGGCGGCGACGGATTGATGTTGCAGACGCTGCACGCCAACATGCGCAGCGGCAAGCCGATCTACGGCATGCATCGCGGCACCGTCGGCTTCCTGATGAACGAATATTCGACGCACGATCTGCGCACGCGGCTTGCGGCGTCGCGGGAGTCGCTGATCAATCCGCTCCTGATGCGCGCGACCGACATCCACGGCGCCGTGCACCTGCATCACGCCATCAACGAGGTCGCGCTGTTCCGGCAGACCTATCAGGTCGCCAAGCTGCGCATCCTGATCGACGAGCACGAGCGGATGCCCGAACTGATGGCCGACGGCATCCTGGTGGCGACGCCGGCCGGATCGACCGCCTACAACCTCTCGGCCCAGGGCCCGATCCTGCCGATCAACGCGGCGCTGCTGGCGCTGACCCCGATCAGCGCGTTCCGGCCGCGGCGCTGGCGCGGCGCGCTGCTGCCGAATTCCGCCTTCGTGGTGATCGAGGTGATCGAGGGCGAGAAGCGCCCGGTCGCGGCGGTCGCCGACCATGACGAGGTCCGCGACGTCCGCCGCGTCGAGGTGCTCTCTGACAAGACGATTGCGATGCGGATGCTGTTCGACCCCGGCCATTCGCTGGAGGAGCGCATCCTGCGCGAGCAGTTCGGCTACTGACGGCCGCGTTCGCCCCTGCCCGGCAACCAATCATTAACCCGGGCGGGATATGGTTAACGTCGGGTAATACCGCGTTTGGCCCGGTATGCCCGTTCGGGACCGGACCATGTATCGCATCGATTTCAACAAGCTGCGATTTTTAATTTGCGACGACAATCCGCACATGCGCCGCATCCTGCGCACGCTGCTGCATTCGTTCGGCGCGCGCGAAGTCTATGAGGCCGAGGACGGCGCCACCGCGCTCGAGATGTATACGCACTATGTGCCCGACATCGTCATCACCGACTGGTCGATGCCGATCTTCGACGGGCTCGAGCTCGCGCAGATGATCCGGCAGCCGGAATCCAAGGGCAACCCCTACGCGCCGATCATCATGCTGACCGGGCATTCCGAGAAGCGCCGCGTCACGGTGGCACGCGATGCCGGCGTCACCGAATTCCTGGCCAAGCCGATCTCGGCCAAGGGGCTGTACCAGCGGATCATGAACGTGGTCGCCAATCCGCGCCCGTTCATCAAGACCAAGACCTATTTCGGCCCCGACCGCCGCCGCAACACCACCAACACCTATATCGGCCCCGAACGCCGCGGCAGCGGCGAGGTCGAGGTGCTGCAACAGCCGTCGCTGCTCGAAAAGGCGCGCTCGTCTATTTAGGATATCGCCATGGCGAAAGACAAACCCGGAACGATCGAGGTCAAGAGCTTCGGCACGCATCATGTGATCACGCAGCCGAACCCGCTGCGCAAGATGCTGCTGCGGGTCCCCGAGAGCGACCTCGACGATCCGGTCGGCCGCGCGGAAAAGGCGCTCGCCGGACTGTCGAGCGAGTTCAAGGAATGGATGACGATCGAGGCCGACCGCCTCTCCGCCGCGCACGCCACCGCGCTGCGCGAGGGCTTCAACGACAAGACCCGCGAGGAGCTGTTCCGCGCCGCGCACGACATCAAGGGCGATGCCGCAACATTCGGCTATCCGTCGGCCGCCGCAGCCGCCGAGAGCCTGTGCCGCATCATCGAGCACGCGCCCGACCTCGCCGCCGTGCCTGCCCAGCTGATCGCCCACCACATCAACGCCGTGCAGGCAATCGTGCGCAACCGCACCAAGCTCGACACCGCGGTCGTCGCCGGCGTGCTGAGCAAGCAGCTCCGCGGCATCGCCGATGAATTCCTGACCCACGCCAATCGCGACCGCCCCGAGCATCTCGAGGCCATCCTCGCGCCGAGCATCGTGCCGGGCGAATAGCGCCGCGGCGCAAGGCCGCGGCTTCAATCATCGTCAAATCGGAAGGAAACGCGGCCGTCAGGCCGCGATGAGATCGTCGTCGTAGGGCAGCACCGCGACCGCGTCTTCGGCGGCGAGCTCCTCGCAGAACATGCGCGCATCCTCGCGGGCCGATTCGGTCGCAAAGCGACGCAGCAGGATCAAGAGCGGCTCGGCCGCCGAACGGTCAGTCTCGCAATGGGTCAGCACCCGCTCGACCATGCGGCGATGCAGCCGCGCCGCACCGTCGCCGCTGTCGACGTAGCCGACCTCGTGGCTGGCCTCGAGCGCGACGCGGAACGCCGCATAGGTCGATTCCGGCAGGCCGGCGCGCCGCAGCAGCGCCTGCAGGCCGTTGCCGCCGCGGTCGTTCAACAGCGCGGAGACGCGGCCATAGGGCAGTCCGGACAATTCGGCCAGCGCAGCGCCGAACAGATCGAGATTGCCCGACAGCAGCGCGCGCAGGATCAGCCCGGCAGTCAGTTGCCCGGTGGCGCGCAGATGCGTGATCAGGTTCTGCATGTCGTCGCCGAGAGCGCGCGCGGCGATGTTCACTGTGGAGCGCTCCTTCGCCTCGCCGGCGATGCGGTCGGCGCGATCGGCGCCGAGCCAGTTTCGCGCCACGACGAATTGCGCCAGCGTGTCGGAGAGCTTTGCGACCAGCGCCAGCCGCGTCGCCGACGGCAGGTCATCCAGCGCCAGCATCGATTCCCTGATAGCCGCGAGATGGCCGTGGCGCTCGACGATGCGGTCCCAGGAGAATGGCGCAAGCCCGGCATAGGGATTCTCGATCAGCTCGAGCGCGGCCGCGGCCGAGCCGACCTCGGCGATCGCCGCAGCGACGGAGGCCGGAAGGTTGACGCGGCGCGCGATCGCGCACTGCATCTCGTCGGAGCCGGTCGCGACGATGTCGACGAGATCGGCATCGATCAGGAGCGGTGAATGCTCCAGCACGGGCAGCGCGATCGCCGGCTGATCGGCCGACAGCGCCTGCACGATCGCAGCCGGCGCCTCCGTGCTGTGTGCGAACACCTCGGCCATCGCCTGTCGCACCAGCGGCGACGGGTCGTCGAGCAGCATCAGCAGCGCGCCTTCGGCTGCGATGCGGTCGTCCTCGGTGAGATCTGAAATGAGCCAGGCTCGGGCCAACGCCCGCGTCGCCTCTGCCCGCTCGCCTGCCGGAGCGGTCCTAATCCAACTAATGAACTGCCGAACGATCATGGTCCTTCCGGCTTACGCAACGAAACGGCATCGACTTACGATACCAACTACAAGGAAAAATAAACCATGACGCTTAACAAAGGGTTCACCATAAACATTTGGGATTATTGACGTTTCGTTAAGACGGCACTGGCGCGCGGCTTCGCGCGCGCAGCAAGGCAGCACTAGCCGTTGCTGTAGGTGCCGTTCGGATCGCTGAACAGATCAAGCCGGCCGGGCGCACGGACCTTCGGCGTCGCCGACGTGGTCAGCGCGGAGGAATTGCCCCACAGCTCCTGCACGGCAGGTGAAATCGGCTCGGAACGTTCGCCGCCCTGGTAGAGCGAGCGGAAGGCCGGCGCCGGCTGCGCCGATGCGACGGTCGAGGTCGCACCGGCTGATGAGGCCGCACCGGCATTCGGGAAGGTCGAGAGATACGACGCGGTGTCCATCGACACCGCTTGCGTCGGCGCGGCGCTGGCGATCGCGTAAGGGCTCATGGTGTCGCCGCCCGCCGCGGCATAGGCGGTGCGCGTGTCCTTGGAATTCGCAGCCGCGGCATAGCGCGTGGTCAACACCGAATAGACCTGGCTGACGCTGCGCGCGCTGCCCGACTTGTCGTAGAAAATCGACTGGTTCGCCGCGGCCGCCTTCGGAAACATCGCGGCCGCGCTGGCGCTCGGGCTGTCCTCGGCGCTCGAGATCAGCTTGCCGGCGCCGCCAACGCCCATGAAATGCGCCATGTACAGCTCGGCGTCGGTCGGGCGACGGCCGAGCGTGCCGGTGAGCTTGAAGCTGTTGGACTGCGTCAGCACTGCCGCCATCGACGACGCCGCATCGGGATCGTCGCGCAGCTTCATCACCGCGCTCCGTGCGGAGGGATCGCTGACCGAATAGCTGCCGTCGGAATTCTTGGTGATGGCATCGGCATACTGGCCGTAGCCGAGCTGGCTCCCCGCTTCCTTGACGGTGCCGAGCCAGGTCTGGTCGATGAATTGATAAAGTCCATGCGCCGACGAGGTGGTCGCGCCGGCCCGCGGATTGAAATTGGATTCCATCTTCGCGGTGGTGAGCAGATATTCGAAGCTGGTGCCGGTGGTCGCGGCCGCCTGCTTGATCGAGCTCGCGACCTTCAGGCGCGAAGGATCGACACCCGCCGAAGCCGTCGCAGTGAAGAGGTCGACCACCATTGATCCGGTGCCTTGCCGGGCGCCGGCAATCGGCACCCATGTCCTGTCAACCTGCCGTAATTATGGTTAACGGCACGTTAAGGCCCGACACGCGCGGATGCCGCTATTTGCGATAGACCTGCGCCGGATCGAATATCCGCTCGGCGTCGACGAATGACAGGCTGATGTCACCGCCCTCGCCCTTCACCGCGCGATAGAAGCAGGAGCGCCGTCCGGTGTGGCAGGCCGCGCCGATCTGCTCGACCTTGATCCACACCGCGTCCTGATCGCAATCCATCCGGATCTCGACCACGCGCTGGGTCTGGCCCGAGCTCTCGCCCTTGCGCCACAGCGCATTGCGCGAGCGGCTGAAGTACCAGCCCTCGCCGGTCGCGATCGTCTTGCGCAGGGCTTCGTCGTTCATGTGCGCGACCATCAGCACGTCGCCGGTCGCGACATCGGTCGCGACGCAGGTCACAAGACCTGCCGCGTCGAATTTGGGCTGGAAGTCCAGCCCCTCTTCGCGGTCGTGATCGTGGGTCGATGCGGACACGGAAAACCTCGCTCGGGAAAATGCGAGGTTACCGGTTCGGTCCTCGCACCAGGGACAGGAAACGCTGCTGCTCCGCCGGATTGTCGCGGAACATGCCGGTGAAGCGGCTGGTGAAGGTCGACGCACCATGCTTGGCGACGCCGCGCACCGACATGCAGGTATGCTCCGCCTCGATCAGCACGGCAACGCCGCGGGGCTTCAGTACCTCGTCGATCGCGGCTGCAACCTGCGCGGTGAGATGCTCCTGGGTCTGCAGGCGACGGGCGAAGATGTCGGTCAGCCGCGCCAGCTTGGAGAGGCCGACGACGCGCTCCACCGGCGTGTAGGCAATATGCGCCTTGCCGTAGAACGGCATCATATGATGCTCGCACTGCGAGGTGAATTCGATGTCGCGGACCAGGACGAAATCGTCGTAGCCTGCGGTCTCGCCGAAGGTGCGGTTCAGCACTTCGGCCGGGCACTGATGGTAGCCCTGATAGAGCTCGTCATAGGCTTCGACGACGCGGCGCGGCGTGTCGAGGAGGCCCTCGCGGCCGGTGTTCTCGCCGATATAGGCGAGCAGGGTCTTCACGGCGTCCTCGGCCTCGGCCCGCGACGGGCGCGGCTGGTCGGCACGGACGGCCGCCGCCAAGAATTCTGAAGGGTCGAGCTCGCCTGGCTTCGCGTCGGCCGGCTTGTTCGGGCGAATCGGTTTGATCAAGGCGTCCATGTCTTCTCCGTTCGACCGGCCCTGGCACTGCCCTCGGGCCGGATGTGTCACCGGGCAGACGGGGCGGGCTGTCGAACCGCCGGGCGCCTGAGTCCCCTTTTGTAGCACCACAACGGCGGATGTGGTCCGCGGTGGCCGCATGGCCGGGCTATGTTTCCGGCGCTGCGGTCCATATATAGGACGGTGAATCCCAGCCGCCAAGAGCGCCCGGCACGGCCGGAACCAGGCATCTGTCCCCATGCTGAACGACATTTACAACAAGCGGATCATCGAGTTGGCCGGCAATATTCCGCGCCTCGGACGGCTGTCCGACCCGGACGCCAGCGCCACCGCGCACTCCAAACTGTGCGGTTCGACCGTCAAGGTCGACCTCAAGATGGACGGCCCCGTGGTGACGGACTTCGCCCATGACGTGAAGGCCTGCGCGCTCGGCCAAGCCTCCTCCTCGATCATGGCAAGCCATGTGGTGGGGTCGACCGCAGAGGAGCTGCGCGGCTTGCGCGAGACGGTCCGCAAGATGCTGAAGGAAAATGGCCAGCCCCCGCAGGGCGGCAAATGGGCCGACATCGCGCTGCTCGAGCCGGTGCGCGACTACAAGGCCCGTCATGCCTCGACGCTCTTGACGTTCGATGCGGTGGTCGATGCGATCGGCCAGATCGAGGCCAAGGCAAAGCAGCCGGCGTAAGCCTGACTGCCGGCGCAAGCCCTCTCCTACTGAGCCGGCTGGACCGGCGGCGGCGCGGCGCTGGCGCCGACCGGAACGGCGGCCTCGGCGGTCTTGGTCGCCTTCGCGGCCTGCGGCTGCACCTCACCCTCCATGGCGGTGCTCACGAAGCGATCGTTGTTCTTCGGCTTCGCCTCGGCCATGGGAATTGAATTGTCCTGCCGCGGCAGCACGTCGGCGACGGCATCCGTGGTGACGAGATTGCTCAGCCGCAATTCGGCCGCCGACAATTCGTGCAGGTCTTCCCACGGCGGCACGCTGAGTGCGAGCGACAGCAGCTCGCCGGCACCGCCCATATCGAAGGTGTACTTGGCGAGACGGCCGATGTCGCGCTCGACGATCATCAGGTCCTGCGCGGTGTAGCTGGCGGCCTTGGCATCGTCGGCGCGGTCGCCCATCCAGATCTGATGCACGCGGACGTGGGCCGCCGGCGGCACATAGCGCGTCTTGCCCGACAGCAGCAGGAATACGCACATCGACTCGCAATAGGCGTCCGGCAGCACGCTCGCGCGGTCGCCCTGCGCGGCGTGGCCGACGACGCTGGTGCCGACCGTGGTCAGCGCGCCGAGACCGCGGAAGCGGCGGCCGAGCGCGATTGCGTCGTTGACCGAGCCGCCGCTGGAGTCGAGCACGATGGTGGCGCCGTTGAGCTGGCGGCTGCGCGCGAACTCGTCGAACTCCTTGGGACTATCGGCCGTGATGATGCCGACCGCGGACACCCAGCCGCGGCAATTCGGCTGACAGGCGATCCAGCTGAACTTCATCGGCAGCTTGCGCTCTTCGAGGGTCGAGCTGGCCTGCGCGGAACTCCCCGTCGTCGTGACGGTTCCGGAAATCGCAAAGCAAACGGCAACGGCGCCGGTGAGCACCCAACTGCGCAACGAGAGCGACCTGACGAGCCTCAATTTGGTTCCTTCCCCAAAGCCCTTGGTGACGCGAGCGGTGGCAATGGCCCCATGGCAATGCGCCACGATTCTGTCATCGGCGCGTTATGGGAACGGTAGCCTTGCTGACCTGGACCGTCCATAGGACCCTTGCTGCACCGCGACCAGCGCCGTGCGATAATAGCGAACTGTGGCGTAAATATCTGCAACAGAACAGTTCCTTGGCTTGGAACCCCCGCAAGACTACGTACATACTTGCGTATGCCGTCGACCGATCATTCAACGCCACACCATTCACGATGCATGGAGTGTGCCACCACCGCACGCCGCTTGCCGCGGAACTTCGGCCGCGCCTTGATCTGGATCTACCGGCACACGCTGTCGCCGCTGGTCGGCTACAACTGCCGCCATCTGCCGACCTGCTCGGTCTATGGCGATGAAGCGATCGAGCGCTTCGGGTTGTGGGCCGGCGGGTGGATGACGCTGGCGCGGCTGCTGCGCTGCCAGCCGTGGGGCACCTCCGGGATCGACAATGTGCCGCCGGTCAAACCGCCGGGCGCGCATTGGTACGTGCCGTGGCGCTACGGCCGCTGGCGCGGCGTCAACGACAACTGATCGATTTCCGCAGCGCTCCCAAGCCCGGCGCGCATTGCTACCGGGCGGAACTGTGGCGATAGTTGGCGCATTGTTTCAGTGCCCCCTTATTGTTCCTTGGGGAGGAAACAACAATGCGCTGGAAACTCAGCCACAACGGTCACGATCCCCGGCAGATCGATTTGCTGGCCGTCCTTGCCTTGCTCGTCGTGATCGTCGCCGCCTACGGCTACTTCACTCACAACGCGACCCAGCCGAGCACGACGGCGTTCATCGTGCCGAGCCAGAGCGTGAATTGGTGACGCGCAAGCTCACTCGGCCGCGGCTGTGCTCGCGGCCTGCCGCGGCCGCGTGATGACCACCACTACGAGCGCCGCCGCAACGAAAGCGGTGGCCACATAGCCCGCGCTAAGCAGCCATTCGCGCGCGAACAGCAATCCGCCGATCGCCGAGCCGATGGCCTGGCCGATATACAGCACCGAGGTGTTGAGCGAGACCGATGCCGATGCAAGCGCCGGCGCCGCGCCGACCAGACGCACCTGCTGCATCGAATTGGTCGATGCAAAGCCGAGGCCCCACACCGCCACCGAAGCCGCCATCAAGGCATAGGCGCCGGCGCTCAGCGCCCAGCCGGCGACGCCGGCGAGCAACATCGCGGTGAACAGCACCGACGTCTTCCAGGCGCCCCAGGAATCCACGATGCGGGTTGCGATCGCGATGCCGACGAACCCGAAGATGCCGTAGAGCGCGAACACGATGCCGACCGCGTCCGCGTTCGCGCCGGTCAACTTGGCGAGCAGCGGCCCCATGAAGGTGAACACCACGAACTGCCCGGACATCTGCAGCGTCGTGATCGACAGCAGCAGGATGACGGTCGGGTTGCGGCCGAGATCGGCCCAGGTCCGCAGATCAACCGGCGCGCCATGCAATCCGCCGGGCAGCCGCCACCACAGCAGAACGCAGCTCACGAGCCCGGTCAGCGCGATCGCACCATAGGTCACGCGAAAACCGTAACGGCTTGCGATGAAGGTGATCAGCGGCAGCCCGATCGCAGCGGCGAGCGACCAGCCGAGGAAGATATAGGCGATCGTGCTGCCGCGCTTTTCCACCGGCACGATCAGCGCCGCGGTGCCGGCAGCCTGCGGCGTGTAGAGCACGCCGACCGCGAGCATCACGAGGCGGATGATCAAGAGACTGTCGTAGTCCGGCGCAAAGGCCGATGCCGCGTTGGTCAGCGTCAGCACCAGCAGCGTCGCCGTCAGCAAGGCTCGCCGTTCGAACCGGCTGGTCAGCCACGCCGTCACCGGCGAGCCCACGCAGAGCACGATCGCGCCGAAGGTGATCAGGAGGCCAGCGGTGTGGATCGTGACGCCGAGCCCGCTCGACAGCTCCGCCAGCATGCCGGCAGGCGCCAGCACCGAACAACCGGTGACGATGTTGCCGAGCATCAATGCGGTGGGAGCGAAGCGTTTCACGCCGCGTTGATAGCAGACCCCGATTTCAATGCAACTGCATCTAAATGCATGGCACGTGATCGATTTGCGCCACTTGTGCTCATGGCGACGGCGATGCCACCGGCGCCGCGCTGACGCTCGGTGTGGCGGCCGCCGGCCACGGGCTTGCGGGCTTCGGACCTGCGGTCGCAGCGGGACATGACGCCAGAAGCTGCGTCCATCCCTGCTCCAGCCCGGTCGTGTCGATATCGAATGTCGCGACGCCGGGCCTCGTGGGATCCGGCTTGCCGTCGGACGACAGCGCGCTTTCGCCGATCTGCAGATGCGGGACCGCGGTCATCGCCTTGACGATGTCTGCGGTCACCGGATCGCTCCAGACCTCGTATTTGCCGAACCGCGCCGGCAACCTGCCGAATGCGATCGCCTTGGTGACGCCCGCCATCATCACCACCGTGCTCTTGCCGGCGGCGCCCTCGTCGAACTCGCGCACGAACATCAGGCGCCCGCGATCCTTGCTCTCGCAGAACAGCCGCCACTCCATCATGCGGAACGAGCTGCCGTCGCCTTTCTTCTGCTGCACGATCTTGCGGACATAGGGCCGCGTTTCCTTCTCTACCGCCCACAGCGTGTCCGGCAACGGCCGCGTGTCGATTCCGAATCGATAGAGCTCCGGACGCGTCAACACGTGCAGGTTCTCGAACTTCACGGTCCGGATCAGGTCGCTGAGCTCACGGCTGATTCCCATCGCGGCGAGGAACACGTTGCGGTCGCGATCGGCGCTCACCATCTCGCGCCGCCTGAAGTCCGCGACGACCTGCGGCGGCGGATGGCCGTGGACCACGAACATCAGCCTGGAGTTATGCACCGCGAGCACCGAGTCCGGCGCGACTTCACGGTCGGTTGCGCCCAGGAACAGATAGGCGCAGGCCGAGACGCACATCGCGTTGCGCGTGGCGAGTTCGGCCTCGACCTCCCCCTTCGCAGCCTTGATCTTCAGGCAGGCGGCGTCGATCTGCGGCCCCGTGGAACAGGCCGGCACGCTGGTACGGCCGACCCGCGCGGTCGCCTTGCGTGCGCGCAGGAACCGCGCGATCGCATAGGACTGCTCGACATTGCCGCCCGGCGAATGAAGATAGATCGGAAGCTGCGGGTCCTTGACGGCAAGCAGGAAACTGCGAACCCGCGCCGCCGCATCCCGATCGATCTCGCCTTCGATCGCGATCCAGCGATCGCAACCGGCGCCGCAGGCATTCGCCGGTCCCTTGGCGAGATAGATGGTCAGCTTTTTTGCGAATCCGACCTTCTCGACCGGTGCTTCTTCCGCCCGCAACACGCCGGGGATCAGAAGCAACGCCACGAAAAGCAGGAGACGGGAAAACATGAACCTTGCGGGGCGCGCGATGTCGGGGAATGGGCATTTGACGTTAGACGATGATCGCCAGCGTCGCAACGATCACAGCCGTCAGGCGCTGGCGAGCTTCCCTCGATTTGGTGCGGCCGGAGGCCCAATTTCTTGATATTGCCGGATTGCAGGCGTCAAATCCCCTGCTATACCGCTGCTTTCCGCTTACCTGCGCTCGTTCGCAGGAGTGAGCTACAGGAGACATCATGGCCGACACGCCGCCCAAATCCGAATCCGGATTCCAGTACAGCCTCTCGAACCTCAAACCCGCAGAACCCGTGAACAAGATCGCCCTCACCTTCCCTGATGGAGCGAGGCGCGATTTCCCGAAAGGGACCACCGGCCTCGACATCGCCCGCGGCATTTCGCCCTCGCTCGCCAAGCGCACCGTCGCGATGGCACTCGACGGCACGCTCGCCGACCTCAACGATCCCATCGAAGCCGACGCCAAGATCGAGTTGATCGGCCGCGAAGACCCACGCGCGCTGGAACTGATCCGGCACGATGCCGCGCATGTGCTCGCCGAAGCTGTGCAATCGCTGTGGCCGGGCACCCAGGTCACGATCGGCCCGGTGATCGAGAACGGCTTCTACTACGACTTCTTCCGCAACGAGCCGTTCACCCCGGAAGATTTTGCCGCGATCGAGAAGCGGATGCGCGAGATCATCGCGCGCGACAAGCCCTTCACGAAAGAGGTTTGGGATCGCGAAAAGACCAAACAGGTGTTCCGCGACAAGGGCGAGGCCTTCAAGGTCGAGCTGGTCGACGCCATTCCCGGCAACGAGCCGATCAAGATCTATTTCCAGGGCGACTGGTTCGATCTCTGCCGCGGCCCGCACATGACCTCGACCGGCAAGGTCGGCAACGCCTTCAAGCTGATGAAGGTGGCCGGCGCCTACTGGCGCGGCGATTCCAACAATCCGATGCTGACCCGCATCTACGGCACGGCGTTCGCCAAGCAGGACGACCTCGACGCTTACCTCAAGCAGATCGAGGAAGCCGAGAAGCGCGACCACCGCAAGCTCGGCCGCGAGCTCGACCTGTTCCATTTCCAGGAGGAAGGCCCCGGCGTGGTGTTCTGGCACCCCAAGGGCTGGACCATCTTCCAGCAGTTGATCGCCTATATGCGGCGCCGGCTGCTCGGCGACTACAACGAGGTCAATGCTCCGCAGATCCTCGACAAGGTGCTGTGGGAGACCTCGGGTCACTGGGACTGGTACCGCGAGAACATGTTCGCGGCGCAATCCGCCGGCGACGAGGCCGAGGACAAGCGCTGGTTCGCGCTGAAGCCGATGAACTGCCCGGGCCATGTGCAGATCTTCAAGCACGGGCTGAAGAGCTACCGCGACCTGCCCTTGCGGCTCGCCGAGTTCGGCGTCGTGCATCGCTACGAGCCGTCAGGCGCGATGCACGGCCTGATGCGCGTGCGCGGCTTCACCCAGGACGACGCCCATGTGTTCTGCACCGAACAGCAGCTCGCCGAGGAGTGTCTCAAGATCAACGACCTGATCCTGTCAACCTATGCCGATTTCGGCTTCGACGGCGAGCTCACGGTGAAACTCTCGACGCGGCCGGAGAAACGGGTCGGCACCGACGAGATGTGGGATCACGCCGAGCGCGTGATGGCGACCGTGCTGTCCGAGATCAAGGCCAAGGGCAGCAACCGGATCCGCACCGAGATCAATCCGGGCGAAGGCGCGTTCTACGGGCCGAAGTTCGAATACGTGCTGCGCGACGCCATCGGCCGCGACTGGCAGTGCGGCACGACCCAGGTCGACTTCAACCTGCCGGAACGGTTCGGCGCCTTCTACATCGATCACGACGGCTCGAAGAAGGCGCCGGTCATGGTGCATCGCGCGATCTGCGGTTCGATGGAGCGCTTCATCGGCATCCTGATCGAGCACTATGCCGGCAACTTCCCGCTCTGGCTGGCGCCGACGCAGCTCGTGGTCACGACCATCACCTCCGAAGGCGACGAGTATGCCAAGGTGGTGGCGGCCGCGGCGCGCCGCGCTGGCCTGCGCGTCGAGATCGATCTGCGCAACGAGAAGATCAACTACAAGGTCCGCGAGCACTCGCTGGCCAAGATCCCGGCCCTGCTCGTCGTCGGCAAGAAGGAAGCCGAGACCCATTCGGTCTCGGTCCGCCGCCTCGGCAGTGAGCGCCAGACCGTGATGCCGACCGACGAGGCGATCGCCGCACTGGTCGATGAGGCGACGCCGCCGGACGTGAAGCAGGCGCGATCCGTCGCCTGATCTTCACAATCGGTCTAAACTGGCTTTCGTCGGCTTGGTCGTGCCCCCATCTTGGGGGCACGACTCCACTTGAAGGACATTTCCGTGCCCGATGCCATTGAACTCCTGAAGACACGCCGCTCGATGAAACCGCGCGAGATGACCGGCCCGGGCCCGTCCGCGGCCGAGCTCGAGACCATCCTGACCATCGGCGCGCGGGTGCCCGACCACGGCAAGCTGGCGCCCTGGCGCTTCATCGTGTTCGAGGGTGATGCAAGGGTGCGCGCCGGCGACGTGATCGCGAAGGTGTTTGCCCGCAAGAATCCCGGCGCGCCGGCCGCCGATATCGAGGTCGAGAAAAAGCGCCTGACCGACGCGCCGCTGGTGATCGGCGTGGTCTCCTTCACCAAGCCGCACCCGAAGGTGCCGCCGTGGGAGCAGGAATTGTCGGCCGGCGCGAGCGCGATGAACATCGTCACCGCGGCGACCGCACTCGGCTACGGCGCCTGCTGGCTGACCGGCTGGTTCGCCTTCGACCGCGACGTGCTCGACGGCCTCGGCCTCAAGCCGGACGAGAAGCTCGCCGGCCTGATCCACATCGGCACGCCGACCAGGCCGAGCGAGGACCGCCCGCGCCCGGCGCTGACGGATATCGTGACGCGGTTCTGAGCCTGTCGTCGCCGTCGTCGTCCGTTCAATCGATGGCGGCGACGGTCTGGTCGTCGCGAATCTCGAAGAAATGGGGCGATGGAACTTCCAGGGTCGGATCCGCCGTCTCGCTCGCTCTGTTGGCGAGCAGACAGCCGACGAAATCCGGCCGCTTGACACCGGGGCGCGACATCATCGATTTGATCCAGGACGTCGACAGAATGCGGCAAATCCGCTTCGACATCGGACGTGTCCACAGTTCGCCATAGACCACCGCATAACCCATCACGAACGTTCCGGATTCCGCGGCGCTCAAGCGGGTCAGGCAGACATCGGTTGGACCGAGCCGAAGCGCCGGATCGAGAATGCCGAAATCCGGCGCGGCGGGAGAATGACAATGCGCGACCCGCCAATCCCCGGCATCGAACGCGAGCGCCTCTGCTGGGACGGTCCCGGCGAGCTTCTCCTTGATGTTCTCGGTCGTGCTGTCATGGTCCAGAACATGGTCCAGGGTATGCTTCGGATCGATCGAGACCTCGAACGGGAAGCTGTTCCTGTGCGGCACCATGAAGACCCCGTAGGCGGTCGCGGGCCTTGACGTGAACGCCTTGGTCTCGACCACCTTGCCCTCGACATAGGCCTCCCAGTTCTTGCCGCGAATCGCCGTCGATGATCGCGGCCCGTACTTTTCCTTGGCGGCACGGTTCCACTCATCGAGGTGCGACATGTCGAACAAGCTCCACCGGCCGATGGTGAAATATGCTGTCAGCTTCGAGTGAGGGGCAAATCCGTCCTTGACCAGCGCATACAGCAACGATGATCCCAGCACGACGACGGCAATGAGGACAGCAGCTACGATGACAAGCGTTCGTCGCATTGGCTCGATCCCTGTTTGGCCCGACCGTGCAATGGCATCCGTGAGTTTTCGGTAAAGTTGCAAGCGAGGGTTCACGCCACCCACATTTGGCTACCGTCGCCGCGCTAAATTTATCGATCTCGTTACGGTTGCGTTAGGCCTACTCTCGCACGCCGCGACGGAGTAACGCTTGCGACACACGCGCGCCGTTACATTGTCGCCATCCGCACAGGGGACTCATGTCAAGAAAACACGGCTTCGCTCTCGCCACCGTTTGCTCAGTGCTGTTCATTGGACAGGCCCATGCTCAGCCGGCCGATCGCCGGATCGCGCCAAACCAATCTGTCGCGCCCAACCAATATCTTGTCGCGCGCGTTCAGGCCGGCGCGACGCTCGCGCGGTATCTGCAGTCGTTGCGCACCGAGCTGTTGCGGCTCGATGCCAACGGCAACGGTGCAATCGATACGGCCGACGCCGATCTTCTGAACGCCATTGCCGGCGCAAACTTTCGCAGCAATGCCGCGTCGCCGTTCATCAACGCCGACCTCGACGGCGACGGCGTGGTGACGGAGAGCGAGTTGCGGCAGAAGCTCGGATATGAGCTGCGGCTGCGTGGACCGGCAAACCTGTCTTTCCCGCCGAGGTCGCCGGCTGACATCGACGAGCAGATCTCCCAGGAGGTTCGCCGGCTGATGGCGGCTGATACCGACGGCGACGGACGCGTCACCTGGAATGAGATCATCGACTACGCTAAGCGGCAGAACAATTACACGCGGAATTCCACGTCCGCCGCGGCGACGTCGATCCGGCAATTGCTGCCACTGGCTCCGAATGGCGGCACATCGGTCTCGCTGGTCGAGATCGAAGCGGCCGCGGCCGCGGTCTTCGCCGCAGTCGATAGCGACGACAACGGCACGATCTCGCAGGACGAGCTCAGCGAGGCGCGATCGCGTGCTGAACGCACGCTCCGCGAGGAAAAGACCGTGATCGATTGCGGCCTGCCGGCGGCGTCCGAGCGGTCGAAGGTGGTCCTGCTCGGAACCTACGAGACCAATGCACTGTCGAGCGTCGCGCTCGGCTCGCAGGACAGCCTGACCGGCGCCGGCACGATCGTCGTCGAACCCGGCGATCAACCGCTCTATCTCCTCATCGCGTCCTACCAGCCGATCATCTGGCGGTTCGAAGGCGCGGTCGAGCGGATTGAGCGTGTCGTGATCACCACCACGCAGACCGGTATCAACAAATACGCCGCCAAGGATCCGCCATGGGCCGGAGTAACGGGGCTCGCGGCAGACCGCGTCTCCTTTCCACACCAATCGGGATGCTTCGGCTACTTCACCGATGCGCCGTCGCTCGATTCAGCCAAGGCGGCCGCGACCATCAAGCAACAGATCAAGAAAGACGTCGACGTCACCGCGGGCCTTCAGAGGGTCACCGGATTCCAGATTCCCTCGGGCAAGGCGGATACATCCGAGAGCTATCGCATCGCCTTGCTGGCGAAACCAGCCGTCGGTGCTCCGACGATGGGACCCGATACGCCAAATCCGGACCAGAAGGCCGCGACCGGCGATGTCGAGCGCAACTTCCGGCAACTTACCCCCGGCGGCCTGATCGAGATCGACGCCGTGTCCGTGGTGACAAGCACGACCGCTGTGCCTTACGAGGTCAGACCCCAGGAAGCAGGCTTGGTTCAATTGATGCAGAGCGGCGCGCTGACGCGAAATCAGCGCGGCGAGTTCCTGATTCACAAGCAGATGCGGTTTCCGACCGCGCTGGTGGGACGCCACGCAGCAAGGTTCCTGTTGCTGCGCGGCGTGCCGATGCCCGAAGGCGATGCCGGAGGCTCTCTGGTCGTCTCGGAAGAGACCGGCGAGGCTATCGAGAAGCGTCGCTAGAATGTCGGCTACGCCGCCTTCGACGCGCGTTCCGCAAACTTGCTCAGCAACCCCGCGATCTCACTTCCGGGTTTGGCCGCGCTAAACAGGAAACCCTGCACCTCGTTGCAGCCTTCGGCGCGCAGCCAGTCGAGCTGATCTGTCGTCTCGACCCCCTCCGCGGTCGTGGTGATCTTGAGGCTGCGGCCGAGGCCGGAGATCGCGCGCACGATCGCGAGGCAATCGGCGCGCCGCGCCAGGTCCTTCACGAACGAGCGATCGATCTTGATCTTGTCGAACGGGAAGCTGCGCAGATAGCTCAGCGAGGAATAGCCGGTGCCGAAATCGTCCATCGAGATGCTGACGCCGAGCTCGCGCAGCTGATGCAGGATCGCAAGGTTGGCCTCGGTCTCCGCCAGGAACACCGACTCGGTGATCTCGAGCTCGAGTCGCCGTGCCGGCAGGCCGGAATGCGCCAGTGCCGAGATCACGGCCTGCACCAGATTGCGGCTGCGGAACTGGACCGGCGACAGATTAACCGCAACCTTGACGTCGGCGGGCCACTTCATCGCCTCGGCGCAGGCTTCACGCAGCACCCATTCGCCGAGCGCGACGATCAGGCCGATGTCTTCCGCAACCGGGATGAACTCCGCCGGCGAGACCATGCCCTTCTGCGGGTGCCGCCAGCGCAGCAGCGACTCGAAACCCGAGATGCGGTCGGCTGCGATATCGACCAGCGGCTGATAGTGCAGCTCGAACTCGCCGTTGCTGAAGGCCGCGCGCAGATCGCGCTCCATGTCGCGGCGCTTCTGCGCCTGCTGATCCATCTCCGGTTCGAAGAAATGATGCACGCCGCCGCCTTCGGACTTGGCGCGATACAGCGCCATGTCGGCATTGCGCATCAATTCTTCCGACGTCGTGCCGTCGCCTGGCGACAGTGCAATCCCGACGCTAGCGCCGACCACGACTTCGAGCCCGTCGATCTCGTAGGGCGCGCTCAGGGCTTCGATCAGCCGCTCGGCGAACGCGCTCGCCTCGTTCGGCGAGACATCGGCGGCAAGCACGATCGCGAACTCGTCGCCGCCGAGGCGGGCCGCAACGTTGTCGTCGCGAACCACCTCGCGCAGCCGCTCCGCCACCAGCTTGAGCAGGCGATCGCCCATCGGATGCCCGAAGGAGTCGTTGACATTCTTGAACAGGTCGAGATCGACGCACATCACCGCTACGCGCCGGTTGCCGGAGCGGCTGCGCTCCAGCGCCTCGCCCAGGCGCTCCTGGTAGAAGTCCCGGTTCGGCAGGTTAGTGAGACCGTCATGGTGCGCCATGTGCGCGATCCGTGCCTCGGCGGCGCGGCGCTCGGTAATGTCGACCACCGCGACCAGATAGCCGTCGCGGCCCTCGAACGCCACCCGGCGTCCGAAGGTCAGCACATGGATTTCTGTGCCGTCGGCCCTGATGTGGCGCCAGTCGCGGCTCGATTGATAGACGTCGCCGATCTCGCGCAGGGCGGCGCTGTGCGCGCCCCACTCGTCCTCCGGCCAGATCTCGCGCAGCGTCATGCCGAGAAACCGCTCGCGGCTGTACCCGTAGTGCTGAACGGCGGCGTCGTTGACGCTGAGGAATTCCATCGTGCCGGCGTCGAACACCCACATCGGCATCGGGTTGTTCTCGAACAGCAGGCGGAACGACACCTCGCGCTGCTTCAACGCGGTGACGTCGGAAACCGTCAGCGACAGCATGTCGCCGAACGCCGTGACGCCGAGCCGCAGGCAGCGATCGCCGCTGTCGATCTCGAACTGGCCGCCGGGGCCGCTTCCGACGAACCCGCGCAGGCGGTTCATCACGGGTGGCGCCGCAAGCGGATTGCCGCCGGCGCTGAGCCGGCGCCACAGCAATTCGGTTGCGGGCTGCATCAGGAGCCTGGCTGCGCCCTGGTTGAGATGAACGATCTGGAAATCGGCTGCCTCACCCCGGGCATCGCGAATCGCGGCGAGCGACAGCACGCCCTCGTCGGTGGCCGAGAAAATCGTATCGAGCAGATTGTACTGGTCGTTGCGCTCGTTGACGTAGACGCCGACCAGGATGCCGCCCCAGCGCGACCGCGTCGGCAGCGCCAGCACGTCGAAGGTCCGCACCAGTCCATCGCGCACGCAATGCGCCGACGCCAGATAAGGCCGGCAGTTCTCGCGCGCGTTCGCGGCGGCTTCTGTCAACGCCGTCGCGCAGTCCGGAGGCAGCGCGCTGAGCGGAATGTCCCAACGCTCGTCGTTCAGCCAGGTCTGCACATAGCGGCCGGTATGCGAAGCGCACAGCACGCCATCGACGTCGCGCAACAACACGATATGGTCCGCAAGCCGGCCGAGGCTGCCGAGCATCACGTCTTCATAGTGCGGCAGCCTTTCACCGGGACGGACCGCCGCCTGCCACTTGCGCTGCAGCACCGGAACGTCGGCGAACATCTCGGAACTGAACTTGGCCGATGTCTTTGCAGATTTCTTGTTGGCCATGACCATGGCACGCCCCGTTGACGCGAACGACGAGCATGATCCGGAAAAGTGCGAAGCGGTTTTCGGGAAAGATCATGCTCAAACCAAAATCCCCGTGGCATCCAAGTCACGCCGCGGCTTAACGTCATGTAAAAATGGCAGTGCCGTGCGTCACCACCAGCGATTATGACAGCACAAATTGGCGCGATGGTTAGTTCGCATTAGAGACTATGACAGTTGCATGAAATGCAGGTCGGTCGGGCGTTAGCGCGCCACGACCTCGACTTCGCCGTCGACGCCGTTGACGACGTTGAAGGGACGCTCGAACACCTTGCCCTCGTTCTTGGCGATCGCACGATATTCGCCTTCGGAGAGCACGACGCGCGGGAACGCGCCGATCGATTCCTTGATCACGTCGCCGCCCGGCGTGATCACCGACCATGCGGTGTTGGCGAGCGCCTCGCCGCCCTTCTCGCTGACCAGCTTGAGGGTGATGACGGCTGCGCGATGCGTAACGGTGACGTCGGTCAGCTTGCCCGCCGCGACGCGAATGTCGGAACGCACCACCGAGTTGGCGTCACCATAGTTGGAGACGATGTAGTAGGTGCCCTCCGGCAGCAGCGCGACGTCTCCGGCCGACACGTTGGGCACCAGCGGTCCGCGGTCCGAGCCGTCGAACTGACTGCCCTTGTAGATCGCGAACGAGATCTGGTTGGCCGGGATCTTGCTCGAGCCGACCCGGCCCTCGATCCGCAGGCCCCCGGCCGGCAGCACGAACGACTCGCGGTCGGTCTCCGACTTCAGGCTGACGGCGCGCACCGCGCTGACGAGGCCGAGCGCGACATGGACGACATAGTTGCCGGGCGGCAGCACCACGTTGGGCGTCGCCCCGCGTTCCTCGCGGATCAGCTTGTAGGTGCCATTGTCGTCAGGCTTGTCGGCGAACACCCGCCACACCAGCCCGGCATTGATGACCGGCAGGTCCTTGCCGTACCGCGCCGTCAGCGACAGCACCGCCTGTCCCGCGGTCGGCGAGCCGGCCGGCGGCGCGACCGGAGGCACGGTCGCAATCGACGGCTGGACGATGGTCGGCTGGTTCAGCGGGCCGGGCAGCACGGGGCCTGAACCGGATCCGGACGGTGGCGCCAGATTGAGCGCCGGGCTGGACGGCACGTCCGGCACCGAGGCCGGCGGGATCGGCGGCGGCCGGTCGCTGAAGAACTGCGCCGAGCCGGAACCGGGGATCAGGGCGAGCAAAAATGCCGCAAGCGTCAATAGCGGAAGGAGCCGCATGCCCCGCCCGCATCCGCCGATGCCGTTGCCCCTCGTAGTCATGTCAATGCTTTTCAACGAAAACGCGGCAAATTCAAGCCTTCGTCGAAGCTTCGTCACAGTCCTGGCAGGGCTGTCCCCCCATTTGGAACCGCTCGATCAAGCCGATGTTAGCCCTATCGTCGCGGTCCAGTCACATTCCCTGCCTACCGCGGTCCACCCGGGGCATGAATCGTGCCTGCAGGAATAACCATGAAGACGGACGACGCTGGCGCAGTTGTGTCGCGCAGCCTAGTCTCGCGCTGGCAGGAGATTTGTCGTGTTGGATAGCTGGATGGGCCGCGGCCACAAGAGCTCCGACGGCCCCGACAAGGTGGGACTGGGAACGGTTCGCCGGCCCGTGATCGGGCTTGCGCTCGGTGGCGGCGCAGCGCGCGGCTTTGCCCATATCGGCATCATCAAGACCCTGCTCGCCCATGGCATCGTCCCCAACGTCGTGGTCGGCACCTCGATCGGCTCGGTGGTCGGCGGCGCCTATGCGGCCGGCCATATCGACACGCTGGAGCAATGGGCCCGCAGCCTGCAGCCGCGCAGCGTGCTCGGCTACCTCGACATCCGCCTCAACGGCTCGGGCCTGATCGGCGGCACCAAGCTCGCCGCCGAGATCGAGGCAGCGCTGGGGCAGTCCAACATCGAGGACCTCGCGGTCAAGTTCGCCAGCGTCGCGACCGAAGTTCGCACCGGGCACGAGATCTGGATAACCCAAGGCCGCGTGGTCGACGCCATGCGCGCCTCTTACGCCCTGCCCGGCATCTTCGCGCCGGTGCTGATCGGCGACCGCTGGCTGGTCGACGGCGCGCTGGTCAATCCGGTGCCGGTTTCGGCCGCCCGCGCCCTCGGCGCCGAGATCGTCATTGCGGCGAATCTGTCCAGCGACGTGTTCGCGCACTCGACCACGATCTATAACCACGGCGCCACGGCACCTGCACCCCAGGTGACGGTCGCGGTGACCGCCGAGGCGGAGATCGAGCCGGAACCGCCGAAGCGCCGGTTCGGCCGCTTCTTCTCCGCCGAACGCACCGTGAAGCGGGAATTTTTCGGAAGCGCCAGCCGGCCGGGGATCTCCAGCGTCATGGTCGACGCCTTCAACATCATGCAGGACCGCATCACCCGTGCGCGCCTCGCCGGCGATCCGCCGGACATGCTGATCTCGCCGCGGGTCGGCCAGATCGGCTGGTTCGACTTCCACCGCGCCGACGACCTGATCGCACACGGCATCCGCGCGGCCGAACGCGCCATCGGCGCGATCGAGGAAGCGATCGATATCCTGGTGCCGCCGTCGAGCGGCGCGAGCACGACCGGAAAATAGCGCTCAGGCGGTCTTGATGTAGTCGCGCAGCGCTTCCTGCTCGTGCTCGTATTCCTGCACGCGACGCTTGACGACGTCGCCGATCGAGATCAGCCCGACCACCTTGCCGTCCTCGACAACAGGGAGATGGCGGAATTTGCCTGTCGTCATCATCTCCATCAGGCCGCTGACAGTATCGGACTCCCGGCAGCTCACGACCTTCCTGGTCATGACCGTACTCACCGGCTCGTCCAGCACGCCCGCGCCGCGCTCCGAGAGCACGCGCACGATGTCGCGCTCCGACAGGATGCCCTCGATGCGGCCCTGCTCCATCACCAGCACCGCACCGATCTTGCGCTCGCCAAGCAGCTTAATCGCGGCCGAGAGCTTCGCGCCGGGTGCGACGCTCATCACCTGATGGCCCTTTGCATCGAGAATGGAACGTACCGTCATTGTCGGCCTCCCTGAATCCGTCCGCGCCTCGCTTGAGCGGGGCCGCGCCTGTTCGCCAGAGTCTTCAATCAACAGTTCCGCGCCGATTTCGGTTCCGGGGCGCGGTCGGTAGCTGGGCTCGATTTGTCGGCCCGCTTTGTTTCTGCGTCGCAAAGATGATGGAGGAATTCGAACCGAGCCGCAAGCGGGGATCAGACGCGCCTCGACTGATCCGCCGATGACGCATCTGCAGCATCGTCTCGCGCGCGCGGGATCGGATCGAACAGCGAGAACAGCAACAGCCCGGCGAGGAAGCCGCCGATATGTGCCTGCCAGGCGACGCTCGCCTCCTCGCCGCCAAGCGACAGCGAGGTGGCGCCGAACAGGATATTGACACCGAACCAGATCGCCAGGAACGCGAGCACCCGTCCGTCGCGCAGCGCCCGCCACAGCGACAGCGCGGACACCTTGGCGGCCGCCTCGGCATCGCCGCGGCTGAACGACAGGAAGCTGCCCTTCACGAAGGCGAAGCGGATCGCCGCCGCCATCGTCCCCGAAACCGACGCCGAGGCGCCGATCATCGGCGCGATCGCATGCTCATGGGTCAGCAGATGCGCGAGCGCGCCGGCGGCCGCCGTCACCGCCATGAAGACGAAGAAGCGCACTGCGCCGAAGCGCCGCGCCAACGCGCTGCCGAACGGCAACAGCCACAGCACGTTGAAGCCGATATGGGTGAGGTTGGCATGGAGCAGCGAATAGGTGACGAAGGTCCAGACCTTGGCGCCCTCGCCGCCCGGGAAGGTGATGTCGAGCAGCGTCGTATCGTAGCGCTTCGGGATGAAGCCGAAGACATCGATGGTCCAGTTCTCCATCTCCGGCGGCAGCAGCACCCGCAGATGGATCGCCGCGATCAGGAGGATGTAGGCGATGAGCGCCGCCGGCAAGGTCAGGATCGGCTCGCGCGGCGGCGCCTCCGGCGGCGGCTCGAGCGGGGATTCGGGATGGGAGTCCAAGGGGTCGGCGACCTCGAAAGCGGCTGTGAATCAGAGATAGGCGGCTTTCACACCCCTGTGCAAGTGCACAATCCCGAAATCGGACACAGGGTGCAGCAGGGTGCCGGAATCGAGACAAAAGAAAAGGGAGGGCGCTGAGAACACCCTCCCTTATCGGCTGGTCTTCTCGCGCCCCTGGAGGATCAGGGAGAACATCCCCACCCCTCCCCGCACGATGACCAAACTGTTTGACGCCACCTGTGTACCAACCGCGCCGGCGCTTGGGGCAGCCGGCGAACGAGAACGCGCGGACCCTACGTTGGAGTTCCTGGGACGCCAAGGACATAGTTAAATTTACGTTAACAACACAAAGCTGCCGATAAGCCGCCCAAACCGCGGCCGCGGCATGGACGCTGCACAGCCTTCCCTGCACAACAGAGAAGGGAAGGCGCCTTGAGCAAAACCGGGACAGATGTGTCCCGCCGAGCCAGGGCGCCGGGCAAGGTTCTTTAGATGAAACACAGCTCCAGCCGCGAATTCTTCGCCTATTGGAATGCGAAGCGCGGCACCGCGCGTGCACCCGACCGGAGTGAGTTCGAGCCGTCCGCGGTGCGCGAGCTGCTCTCCGACATCTTCGTACTGTCCTATGACGGCGAGACCCGCTTTCCCTTCCGCGTCGCCGGCACCCGGACCTCCGCCCTGCTCGGCTGCGACCTCAAGAACCGCAGCTTTTCCGCCCTGTTCACCGGCGAGAGCCGCGGCGAGATCGAAGACATCATCACCTGCGTCGTCGAAGAGACCCTGCCGGCCATCGCCGGCATCACCGCGACGACCGAAACCGGGTCCAAGGCGCATCTCGAATTGCTGCTGCTGCCCTTCACCGCCCGCGTCCATATGCCTGCGAGCCTGACCGGCCTGCTCGCCCCGTTCGAGGACGACGTCACCCGGCTGCACGGCCTGGCCCTGACCTCGTGGCGTTACCTGCATCCCCAGGAGCGGTTCGTGCCGCGCACCTTGCGCAAGCTCGCGATCGCGCGCGGCCTGATGGTCTACGAAGGCATCCGCTAGCCGCCCCTGCTCGCCTGACCACGGGATGGCAGGAACCGGTCGCTTGCACCGCGGGCCGTGGAACTCTATTAGCTGGTGCGCCGCCACGGCGGGGGTGACCCGCTTGTTGCAGCTGCGGCGGGGCTCGGCATGTTTCGAAATTCGATCAGGCAGAAGATCGTCGGCATTGCCGCGGGACTGATCGTCCTCGCGGTGATCACCTCGCTGCTGTCCATGGTGATGGCGGGCCAGGTCGGCCATCTCCTGGACGAGCTCACCAACCGCTACATCCCCGCCTACGGCCATCTCGCCCGCGTCAACATCCGCGCGCTCGAGCGTTCGCTGGCGATGCGGCGGATGATGATGGCGAAGATGCAGGGGCCGGGCGAAGACAGCGGCTATGCGACGGCGCGCAAGAGCTTCGACGAAATCGAGCCCCTGCTCAAGCGCGAGGCCGATGCCGCGCGCGTGCTGATCGACGCGATCATCGCCGATCGCTCGACCCCCTCCGACAATGCCGCGCTCGGACGTCTCGACGACCGCATCGACAATGCCGTCAACGATCTCCTGATGCGCCTGAACGCAGAGAACAAGACCCTGCTCGAGCAGCTCGACGCGAAGGACTTTGCGGCCGCCCGGCAGACCACACTCCGCGCCGACGCGTTGCGCGACGACTTCAACAACCGAATCGAAGGTATCCGAGCCGACATGCTGGCGCAGGTCGCCTCGGCCGCTGCGAAGGTGATGGGCGCGCAACAGCGCGCGATCATCATCTCGGGCGTGGTGACTGCGATTGCCGCGATCCTCGGCTTCGTGTTCGCGATGCTGGTCGGCAGCGGCATCACCCGCCCGGTGATGCGCCTGCTCGAGGGCACCCGCGAGGTCGAGGCCGGCCGTCTCGACGGTACCATCGCCATCACGACCCAGGACGAGATCGGCCAGCTGTCGGCGGCCTTCAACCGCATGATCGAGACGCTGCGCCACAACCAGCGCATCCGTGAAACATTCGGCCGCTACATCAATCCGCGGATCGCCGAGGGCCTGCTCGAGCAGCCGGCGATCGCCGCCACCGAAGGCCAGCGCCGCATCATGACGGTGATGTTCTGCGACATGAAGGGCTTCACCAGCCTGAGCGAAGGCGTGACGCCGCGCGGCCTCGTCAAGATCATGAACCTCTATCTGTCGACGATGTCGGCGCCGGTCCACGCGCATCGCGGCATCATCGACAAATATATCGGCGACGCCATCATGGCCTATTGGGGCGCGCCCTTCGTCGAGGAAGCCGAGCAGACCCACCTCGCCGCACTTGCCGCCATCGACATGGTCGGCCAGGTCAATCAGCTGCGCAAGGATCTGCCCGAGCTGCTCGGCGTGCGCGCGATCCCGGCCGACTGCGACATCAGGATCGGCATCGCCACAGGCGAGGCGCTGGTCGGCAGCATCGGCTCCGAATTCATGATGAGCTACACCGTGCTCGGCGACACCGTGAACCTCGCCTCGCGGCTGGAAGGCGCCAACAAGTTCTACGGCAGCCGCAGCCTGATCTCGGAGGCGACCGCCGCGGCCTGCGCCACCACCATCGAGCTGCGCGAGATCGATTGTCTGGTCGTGGTCGGCCAGACCCAGCCGGTCGCCGTGTTCGAGATCATCGGCAAGAAGGACGAGTTGTCGCCGGCGCAGACCGAACTGCGGCAGCACTACGCGGACGGCCTCGCCGCCTATCGCGAGCGCCGCTGGGACGACGCCGAACTGGCCTTTGCCGCTGCGCTCGCGGCTGTGCCGAACGATGGACCATCGACCGCGCTGAAGGCGCGGGTCGTGAGTTTCCGGCAGAATCCGCCGGCAGCCGATTGGGACGGTGCGTGGCACCTTGAGTCCAAGTAGAGTTACCCACCGGCGTCACGTCGCGCGCCGCATATCCTGCACACAGCCATGCACGAGACCATCATGCCTGAACTGATCAATCTTGGCGCCCTGCAATTGAAATTCCTGCAGAGCAAGGAGATCACCGGCGGTAGCATCGACCTGTTCGAGATGACGTTGCAGCCGAACGCGCGGATGCCGATCCCGCATTATCACGAGAGCTGGGACGAGACGATCTACGGGCTGTCGGGCGTTTCGGCCTGGCGGGTCGACGGCAGGGACATCGACCTCGGCGCCGGCGACACGGTGTTCATCAAGCGCGGCATCGTGCACGGCTTCACCAACCGCTCGAACGGTCCCGCGAGCTGTCTCTGCATCTTGAGCCCCGGTGCACTCGGCCCGCAATACTTCAAGGAGATGGCAGCGCTGCTGAGCGGCGGCGCGCCCGATCCCGCGAAGATGAAGGAGACCATGCTGCGCTACGGTCTGGTGCCTGTGGCGCCTTGAGGCCGTCAAGGCCATCAATGTCATGAATTGTGCAGGCAGGCTCAGCCGGTTCGGTCGATATCGGAGAGACCCGTTTTCATCATCGATCGTCCTCGTCGCCGCGCATCCGGATCGACATTGAGGGTTTGATGGACGTGCCCGCGTTTCCGTTCTCCTCCGAGGGTGCCGTCAACCGGTACCCCATAAGAGTGCGGCGACGCGCCGTCCACGACAATGCCGGGACGATGCTGCACTTGCGAACAAACCTATAGCCCGGTTCTGACTAGCGGAATGACAGGGATTGGGAACCAAAGTTCCGCGAAAGTCATATACTGGATGGCCGCGGCGCGTTGCCGTGGATCGCTTTTCAGCTCGTTGATGCTGCAAGAGAGTTGATCGGCTCGCCATCAAATTTGGACGAGCCCCGTCGCTCGCGGGATCAGGCACGACATTGGTGATGGATCGCCGAGCCGCGAGCGAGTTTTCGAACCACGCAGCGATCGCGCTGGCGAGCGCAACATCAGCAGGAGCCTGGCTTCCTCCGAGGAGGAAACGTGAATCAACATATCAGACGTACAGAATGGAGCTGGTGGTATCTGCTCCTTCTCATTCAATTCATCGCAGTGCTCTGGCCGCCATTCTACAACAGGATCGAGCCATCCTGGATCGGCATGCCATTCTTCTACTGGTACCAACTTCTTTGGATCATCATCGGAGCCGTCCTGACTGCGATTGTCTACGTTGCAACCGAGGACTAGAGCATGATCCGGAAAAACATGAAGCGTTTTCCCTCGCGACGAACGCGGAACGCATTTGCGCGGAGATCACGCTCAAACAAGGAGCTACAGCGCTAGGACGATTCAACGCAATCTCATCGTGCTGCGCACCGAAACAACGTCGGGCCGGACTGCCGAGATGAGGAGAAAGCGACGAGGTAACGAGGAGGGCTAACCGGGAGGGTGCCGTGCAGGACGTGAACTGGACCGCCTTCATCATTTTCGTGGTGCTGTTTGCCTTCATCACCTGGTTGGGCTTTGCCGCGGCCCGCTGGCGCCAGGGAGACCTCGATCTCTTGCATGAATGGGGGCTCGGAGGACGTCGTTTCGGCACCGTCGTCACCTGGTTCCTGATCGGCGGCGACCTCTACACGGCTTACACGTTCGTTGCCGTTCCGGCACTCGCCTTCGGGGCCGGCGCAATCGCGTTTTTCGCCGTCCCCTACACGATTGTCGCCTACCCCATTCTCTTCCTGGCTTTTCCGCGGCTGTGGTACGTCTGTCACAAGCACAACTACATCACCGCCGCCGACTTCGTGCGCGGGCGCTTCGGCAACCGCTGGCTCGCGCTGGCAGTCGCAGTGACTGGCATCGTGGCGACGATGCCATACATCGCGTTGCAACTTGTCGGGCTGCAGGTCGTGATCGGAGGCTTGGGCATTTCCGGAGAGGGTTACGCCGGCGACCTGCCGCTCGTCATCGCTTTCATCATCCTCGCGGCCTTCACCTATTCGAGCGGGCTACGAGCCCCCGCCTCGATCGCCATTGTCAAGGACATCCTCATCTATGTGACCGCATTCGCCGCGGTCGTCGTCGTGCCGATACAGCTGGGCGGCTTTGAGAAGATCTTTGCGGCCGTACCGGCCTCGAAACTGCTGCTGGCTCCTCCCGGCGCCAACACGACCGGCGCATATGGGGCTTACGCGACACTGGCGCTGGGATCGGCGTTTGCGCTCTTCCTCTATCCGCACTCCATCACCGGGATCTTCGCCGCAAGCAGCGGTCAAGCCATCCGTCGCAACGCCGCACTGCTGCCGGGCTATTCGTTCATGCTCGGTCTGCTCGCGCTCATCGGCTTCTTCGCGATCGCCGCAGGCGTCAGCGAACTTCCCGAATATGCGGCCGGCTTCAGGCAGTTCGGCAACAACTTTGCAGTGCCGGCACTGTTCCTCCATAGCTTCCCCTCTTGGTTCGTGGGGATCGCATTCGCGGCCGTCGGGATCGGAGCACTCGTCCCGGCGGCCATCATGTCGATTGCCGCGGCCAACCTCTACACCCGCAACATTCATCGCGAGTTCATCAATCGACAGCCGACCGACAGGCAAGAAGCGCAGATCGCAAAGTTGGTATCGCTGATTGTCAAGTTTGGCGCGCTGGTCTTTATCCTCTTCCTGCCGTCCAAGTTTGCGATTTACCTGCAGCTCCTCGGTGGCATCTGGATCATCCAGACACTGCCCTCGGTGCTGCTGGGCGTGTATACGCGCTGGTTCAATGATTGGGCATTGCTGATCGGTTGGGCCGCCGGAATCGCCACCGGCACCGCGATGTTCATCGCCGCGAATCTTGCCCCGACCTATGCGCTTGCGATCGGCACCTTCACCTTCCCAGGCTATGCGGCGCTTTACGCGGTGATCGTCAACCTCGGTCTGACAGTTGTCCTCACCCTGCTGCTCACCTCGCTGGGCGCCGGTTCGACCGACGAAACCGTCGCAACCGAATATCATGCGCCGTCGCCGACGGCGTAATCCGCGGCCTCACCGGGCAAGAGCAAACCATCACGCCCCGCAACTAACACGGATGTTAGATTCTGACTGCCCACGCCAGGACCGCACCACCGTGTGTGCGACACGCGGCGCCGCTCGCGCCAGAAGGGCAGCGCGATTGCCAGATTCTTTCCCGCAATATTTTTCTTGGAGAATGGGGAATGCCACGCGTCACGCGGAGTTGTTGATTCAGGCCAACGACTGGCCTGTTCGAATCGGGAGGTTTGCATGATCCGGTCACCGATGAAGCTCGCAACGTATGTGGCACTCCTGGCAGCGCCGCTCATCCTGTTCCCGCCACAGAGCGTCATTGCGGCGGGAGGTGGCGGTGGTGGCGGTGGTGGCGGTGGTGGTGGTGGTGGTGGCGGTGGCGGCGGTGGTGGTGGTGACGTAAATGACGGAGACTTCTACGGGTCGCACTACAGCACCCCCGCACCGTCCTATCCTCAGCTGAAAGACAGGAGGGCCACACAGAAGAAGAAGCCCGCCAAGCAGTCGAGCTTCGAGGATCCGGCATTCCGCGAAGGTTATCGCGCGGCTTATGCGACGATCTACGAGCGTAACGATTACGCGGCCGCGATCGATCAGCTGCACGCGCTCGGCAACGACGATCATCCGAACGTCGCCAATCTGATCGGCTACTCCTATCGCAAGCTCGGCGACTACAAGCAGTCGCAGGTCTGGTACGAGCGCGCGCTGAAGGCCGACCCGAACCACGTGCTGACGTGGAACTATTACGGCTTGTGGCAGATCGAACAGGGCAACCGCGAGGCTGCGGAGTATCATCTGAGCCGGATCGCCGAGATCTGCGGCACCGATTGCGACGAATATCGCTCGCTGGCCGCCGCGCTCGAGAAACCGCCGGGGACAAGTCTCGTCTATTGAGCGAGCTCGTAGCGCGCATGAGCAACATGCGGGGACACATCGGCCCCGAATGTCGCTGGCGCTCATCCGGACAGCGCGCCTGAGGCGCGCTGTCCGCGTGTCCGTTTTTGCGGGAATTTCGCCATTCCGATCGGCATGCGCGCCGACTAGCTTCCGCGCCGTGCGACGCAAGCGGATACGAGATCGATCATCATGACCTGGCGGCTTCTCGCGTGGAGCGGCATCGCCGTCGCCGCGCTGACTCCAATCATCGGCGGCATCTGGCTCCTCATCCTGCCCGCGGCATCGGCGTTCCGGGTTCCGCCACCGATCGCACAGCAAGAGCATGATGCAACGCTCGCTGCGCTGAAGCCGCCGAAGCGCGCCCGCCCGTTGATCGCGATCATCGGCATCAACGACATGACCGAGACCACCGACTATCTGATGCCCTACGGCATCCTCAAGCGTGCCGATATCGCCGATGTCGTCACGCTTGCGACCGGGCCAGGTCCGGTCACGCTGTTCCCGGTGCTGAAGGTCGAGCCTGATGCCACGATTGCCGCATTCGATGCTGCGCACCCCGATGGCGCCGACTACGTCATCGTGCCGGCGATGAGCCGCGACGACGATCCGGCCGTCATGCAATGGATCCGGCGGCAGGCGGAGCAAGGCGCCGTGATCGTCGGCATCTGCGCTGGCGGCAAGGTCGTCGCCGCGACCGGCCTGCTCGACGGACGGCGCGCGACGACGCATTGGTTCTACCTGAAGGACTGGCGCGACAATCATCCCGCGATCCGCTACGTCGCCGACCGCCGCATCGTGGTCGACCGCGGCGTCGCGACGACGACCGGCATCTCGGCGTCGATGCCGATGTCGCTTACCTTGATCGAGGCGATCGCCGGCCGCGCCAGGGCGGAGGCCGTCGCCCGCGAGATCGGCCTGCCCGATTGGGATGCGCGGCATGACAGCAGCGCCTTCAAGTTCACCCGCCCCTTCGCACTGACCGCGATCCGGAACACGCTGGCATTCTGGAACCGGGAGCAGTTCGGCCTTGCACTCGTCCCCGGTGCCGATGAGGTCTCGCTGGCGCTGGTGGCGGACAGCTGGTCGCGCACCTATCGTTCGCATGCCGCGACATTCGCCGCGACCGCCGATCCCGTGACGACCCGCAATGGCCTGCGCATCTATCCGCAAATCGTGGCGGCCAGCTGGCCCGCCGACCGCCTGCTGCCGGCGGTCGGCACGACACCGCCCGCACAGGCGCTCGACCAGGCGCTTGCCGGGATCGAGGCACGCTATGGCTCGGGCACAGCGGACTTCGTCGCCGTGCAGCTGGAATATGCGAGAGGCTACGCCGAGCGCTGAAAGGCGACCCCTCCATTCGCATTTGATAGTCTGCCATCCCCATTGTCATCTGTTTGTCATGAATAGTGCCGACACGTCAGCGCCAGCACAGTTCGGGGACACGCATGGACTATTTCAAACGCTTCAACTTCCTGTTCGCCGCGCCGGTTTTCGAGGCCGACGACCTCGAAGGCATCCGGTTCAACCAGATCATCACCGAAATCGAGCGCTCCGGCTTCGAGGTGGTCCGCGCCCGCAAGCTGGAAGATGCCGAGATCGCGGTGCAGACCGATGCGGCGATCGGCTGCATGGTGGTCGACTGGGGCAAGAAGGGACTCGAAGGCAAGACCGCGGCGCTGATCAATTTGATGCGCCGGCGCGGTCTCGACTTCCCGATCATCCTCCTGATCCGCCGCAAGCGCTTCGAGGACCTCCCGGTCGAGGTGCTCGACTTCATCGACGGCTACGTCTTCTTGTCCGAGGAAACCCCGCCCTTCATCGCCAAGAACCTGATCTCCAGGCTCAAGCAGTACGCCGAGAACCTGAAGACCCCGTTCTTCGGGGCGCTGGTCGACTATGCCGAGGAAGGCAACCAGCTCTGGACCTGCCCGGGCCACAATGGCGGCGTGTTCTACAGCCGCAGCCCGATCGGCCGGGTGTTCGTCGAACATCTCGGCGAAGCCGTGTTCCGCGACGACCTCGACAATTCCGTGCTCGACCTCGGCGACCTCCTCACCCATGAGGGGCCGGCGCTGAAGGCGCAGAAGGAGGCCGCTCGGATCTTCGGCGCCGAGAAGACCTATTTCGTGCTCAACGGCACCTCGACCTCGAACAAGGTCGCGCTCGGCTCGCTGGTGACCGACGGCGACCTCGTGCTGTTCGACCGCAACAACCACAAGGCCGCGCATCACGGCGCGCTTTTGATCGGCGGCGGCATCCCGGTCTATGTGCCGACGGTGCGCAACGCCTGGGGCCTGATCGGCCCGATGCGCTGGGACCTGCTCGACGAGGGCACGCTGCGCGACCACATCCGCAAGCATCCGCTAGTCAAGGACGAGAACGCCTGGAAGAAGGAGCGCCCGTTCCGCGTCGCCGTGGTCGAGCAGTGCACCTATGACGGCACCATCCACTCGGCCGAGATGATCCTGAAGCGGATCGGCCATCTCTGCGACTACATCCTGTTCGACGAGGCCTGGGCCGGCTTCATGAAATTCCACCCGATCTATGCCGGCCGCTTCGCGATGGGGCTAGCCAATCTCGGCCCCGAGGCGCCCGGCATCATCGCCACCCAATCGACCCACAAGCAGCTGGCGAGTTTCTCGCAGGCCTCGCAGATCCATATCCGCGACCGCCACATCAAGGGCCAGAAGCGCCGGGTCGAGCACCGCCGCTTCAACGAAAGCTTCATGCAGCACGCCTCGACCTCGCCGTTCTATCCGATCTTCGCCTCGCTCGACGTCGGCGCGCAGATGATGAAGGGCCGCTCCGGCGAAGTGCTGTGGGACGACACGATCCGGCTCGGCATCGAGCTGCGCAAGAAGATCCGCGCGGTGAGGCGCGAGTTCGAGGAGAAGGAAACGCGTCCCGAGCGGCGCTGGTTCTTCGAGCCGTTCGTACCGGACCGCGTCATGATCCCGGACGTCGCGCGCGAGAACGGCGTGCACAACGTCGCCTGGGAGACGATCTCGACCGATCAACTGGCGACCAATCCGTCCTACTGGCAGCTCAGCCCGGGCCAAACCTGGCATGGCTTCCCCGAGCTGACGGAAGGCTTCGCCATGACCGACCCGAACAAGCTCACCTTGCTGACGCCGGGCTTCGATCACGCCACCGGCGCCTATGCCGATCACGGCATCCCCGCGCCGGTCGTGGCGCAATATCTGCGCGAGAACCAGATCGTCGCCGAGAAGAACGACCTCAACTCCCTGCTCTTCCTGCTGACGCCCGGCGTCGAGGCCAGCAAGGCCGGCACGCTGGTCTCCGGGCTCGTCGCCTTCAAGAAGCTGCACGACGACAACGCGCTGATCGAGGACGTCATCCCCGAATTCTTCCGCCGCCGCCCGCAACGCTACAGCGGGGTGCGGCTGCGCGACCTCTGCGGCGACATGCATCGCTTCTTCCGCGACGGCGGCGTCAGCACGCTGCAGGCCAGGCAATTCCTCCCCGAACATCTGCCCGAGATCGCGATGTCGCCGCGCCAGGCCGCGCAATACCTGATCCGCAACGACGTCGATTATCTGCCGATCGACCAGATCTTCGGCCGTGTCGCTGCGACGCCGTTCGTGGTCTATCCGCCCGGCATCGCAACCATCGTGCCCGGCGAGCGGCTGTCGGAACGCAGCAAGCCGATGATCGACTACCTCAAGATGTTCGAGGCGAGCTTCAACGCGTTCCCGGGCTTCGAGGTCGAGGTGCAGGGCATCTACAAGGAGATTGACGAATCCGGCCGCGTCCGCTTCTACACCTACGTGGTCTCCGAATAAGGCAACGGTCTACACGCAATGGAGAATGATCAGAAGATCACCGTCCGTCCGTCCCGTGACAGCGATGTCGATGCGATGCTGTCGATCTACCGCCACCACATCCGCCACGGCATCGAGGAGAGCGTCGACGATAGCGGCACGCCGGAGCCCGACGATCTGCGCGACCGCCGCAAGAACCTGCGCAGCACCCGCCTGCCGCATCTGGTCGCGGTGTGCGACGGCGAGGTGGTCGGCTACGCCTATGTGGTCCAGTTCCGCAAGCGCCCGGCGTACCGCTACACGGTGAAGCACTCGATCTATATTCACCACCGCTTCACCGGCAAGGGCGTCGGCGGCAAGCTGCTGCAGGAGCTGGTCGACACCTGCGCCGCGGCCGGCTTCCGCCAAATGATCGGCTACATCGACAGCGACAACGCCGCATCGCTCGCGCTGCACGACCGCTTCGGCTTCGTTCGCGTCGGCCATTTGCCCGGCGTCGCCTACCGCTACGGCCGTTGGTCCGACACCGTGATGGTGCAGCGCTCGCTCGCCGCCGGCGCCACCGCCCCGCCCCCGCCCGCGCCGCTGTCGCGGCGGTGATGGCCCGGCGCCTTCCATT
>NZ_JARVWP010000015.1 GCF_029846235.1 Bradyrhizobium sp. CER78 | reverse complement strand
CGCATCCGATTGTGAACGGGACCGTGGCCCCAGCGTCGCGCAACAATCGAGATTTGGGGGAATGGGTCCTGGCTTTCGCCAGGACGGCGATGCGGATCGTTCTCGATTCAGGCCGCCAAACAACGCGGGGTCATCACCCGCGCAAGCCGGGCGATGACGGGTGAGGATGAGGACGCCGCAGCGCATCCTTGATTTGCCCGACGGAAGCGCTCATTTGCCCGTCGGGGTGATTTGTCGCACCTCTTTCCGTCATTCCGGGGCTCGCGAAGCGAGAGCCCGGAATCCATTCGTCAACGGATAATGCGGCCCAATGGATTCCGGGCTCGTGCCAAGAGGCGCGCCCTCAGGTGCGCAATTGCGCACCGGGGAATGACGCGCGGAGAGGTAGATGTGCTCACCTCACCGCATTTCGAGGCATGGTAGCTCGCTCGTCTCAATGCGCCTTGGCGATATAGGGGCAACCGCCTTCATCAAGCGGACGGAAGGCCTGATCGCCCGGCACGGTCGCCAGATACTCGTAGAGATCCCATTTGCTCTTGGACTCTTCCGGCTTCTTGATGCGCATCAGATACATGTCGTGCACCATGCGGCCGTCCTCGCGCACCACGCCGTTCTGGGCAAAGAAATCGTTGACCGGGGTCTTGCGCATCTGCGCGATCACGGTCTCGGAATCCACCGAGTTGGTCGCCGCGACGGCCTTGAAGTAGTGCCGCAGCGCCGAGTTGACGCCGGCCTGGTAGGCGGTCGGCATCGCACCGTGCCGCTTGAAGAACTCCTGGGCAAAGGCGCGGGTCTCGGGCCTGCGATCCCAATAGAAGGAATCGGTGAACAGCAGATCATGCGCATGCGCAAGGCCAAGCGCGGGCACGTCGGTGAGCGTCACCTGCAGCGCGACGAGCTGCATGCTGGCGCGGATGTTGAACTCGTCGGACTGCGACACCGCGTTGCGGAAGTCGGAGCCGGCATTGGCGAGCGCCAGGATCTTGGCGCCGGAGGACTGGGCCTGCAGCAGGAAGGAGGAGAAATCGGCGGTGTCGAACGGATGGCGGACCGCGCCCAGCACCTTGCCGCCGGCCGATGTGACGGCCTTGCTGGCGTCGCGCTCCAGCGCCTGGCCGAACGCATAATCGGCCGTGAGGAAGAACCACGGCGTGCCGCCGCGCGCGACCACGGCCTTCGCGGTGGCGTTCGAGGAAGCATAGGTGTCGTAGGTCCACTGCACGCTGGTCGGCGAGCATTGCTTGCCGGTGAGGTCGGATGATCCGGAGCCCGAGATCAGGAACAGCTTCTTGCGTTCGCGCGTCACAGTCTGGATCGCGAGCGCCACCGCGGAATTGACGCCTTCCGCGATCACGTCGACACCCTTGTTGTCGATCCAGTTGCGCACGATGCCGGTCGCGACGTCAGGCTTGTTCTGGTGATCGGCCGAGATGATCTCGATCTTGCGTCCGGCGACAGTGCCGCCGATTTCCTCGGCGGCCATTTGTGCCGCAATCACCGATCCCGGGCCGTTGCCGTCGGAATATTGCCCGCTCATGTCGGTGATGATGCCGACACGCAGGACGCCGTCCTCCGCGCGAGCTGCGCCGGCGGCAAAGGAGAGACACACGGCGGCAATTGCGGCGAGGACATGCGAGCGTTTCGTGATGGACATTTCGTTCCCAAGGTTCGGATGGTTCGAACGATCTCCTGAAGCAATCAGGGATCACCGGCAACCCCGTTGGTCGGCATGGCGCTCTGCGAATCCACGCCAAAATTCCGGGAGGAGGAACACGGCCGAGACGCTGACCCGCGCGCGTCGCCAATCATGCGAACGCCGCGACGAAATTTCGTCGCGGCGTGCCTTGGATCATACCATTGGATAATGCGGGATCGCCTCAGCGCCGCTCCCACAATTGCCTTGCCAGGATGCCAACCTTGCGCTCGATCGCCTCGGCCGCATCGAGGCACATGTCCTCGCGGTAGCGCGAGCCGACGATCTGGACGCCGACCGGCACGCCCTCAAGCAGGCCGACCGGCACCACCGCCGCCGGCAGCCCCAGCACGTTCATCGAAGAGATGAAGCGCAGATCGTTCCAGAACAACTCCTTGACGCGCTGGTCGCCGCCGAGATCGGCATTGACCTCCGGCGTCTTGCGCACCGAGGTCGGCATCAGCACCAGAGGGTATTGCTCGAGGAACGTCATCCAATTCCTGATGTGGCGCGACCGCTCGGCGATCGCTTTCATGTAGCCGGCCTGATCGAGCGGGTTGGCCAGCGCCATGAAGCCGTGGAACGTCTTCTGGAAGTCGACGCTGGAATTCGCCAGCATCTGGTCCTGCAACAGAACGCGGGTCTCGGACATGATCAGGTCGCACCAGAGCTGCCAGACCTTGTTGAGATCGGGCACCTCGACCTCGCTGACCGCATAGCCGGCATCGGCCAGATGATCAGCCGCCTTGCGTTGCAGCGCGATCACGCCGCGATCGGTCGCCATGTCCTCCGGTATCTTCGCGAGCGCGACCTTGACCGGTGCGGCGGGCTTCGGCCCTTGCAGCGGCGCCGGCACATACCAGGGATCGCGCGGGTCGCGCTGCGCCATCACCTCGAGGCCGAGACGGACATCTGCGACGTGGCGCGCCAAGGGTCCCTGAGACGACATGAACTGCGCCATCAGCGGCCGCTCCGCCGTGGCTGAGGGATTGAACGCCGGAATCCGGCCCTGCGTCGGCTTGATGGTGGCGATGCCGTTGCAATGCGCCGGCCAACGCAGCGAGCCGCCGATGTCGTTGCCATGTGCGATGGTGCCGATGCCGGCCGCGATCGACGCGCCGGCGCCGCCCGATGACCCGCCGCAGGTCACGTCCGCGTTCCAGGGATTGCGCGTCAAGCCGTGCAGCGGGTTGTCGGTGAAGCCGCGCAGCGAGAATTCCGGCGTGTTGGTGAGGCCAATGATGATAGCGCCGGCCTTCTTGAGATTGGCCGTCACCGGCGAGTCGCCCGGCGCGATATTGTCCTTGAAGGCGACCACGCCGTTCGAATTGGCCTGGCCCTCGACGTCGATGTTGATCTTGATCGTGACCGGCACGCCGTGCAGCGGCCCGACGGCGCCGCCCTTCCCTTTGCTCGCCGCCAGCGCCGCATCCGCCGCCTTGGCGCCCTGCATCGCCGACGCGCCGAGATCGACGACGACGGCATTCAGCGCCGGGTTGGCCTCCTGCATGCGGTCGAGATGGGCGCGAACCACCTGCTCCGATGTCGCCTCGCCACTCCTGATCGCCGCCGCCGTCTCCACGGCGGACCATTGCCAGATCGGTGTATTCGTCACGTGGTATTCCTCCCGTTGTGTTAGGTGCTTTGTTGTTGGTTCAGTCGCGCGGATCGATCGGCGTCAGCGTCGACGCGCGCGCCTCGATCACCTCGGCGACGGCGAGACAGACATCCTCGCGGAAGCGGCCGGCGATCACCTGCACGCCGACCGGCACGCCGCCGGCGGTCCCCGTCGGCACCACGACCGACGGAAAGCCGAGCGCAGGCACCGCGAGCAGCGGCCGCTGCGCGTCGAGCAGCGCGTGCACGACGTCAGCGTCCTCCTGATCCTGATCGAAGCGGAACGGCAGTTGTGCCGAGACCGGCAGGATGATGACCGGGCAGCGCTCCTGGAACAGCTGCCAGGCCCGCACGATGGCGAGCCGCTGCTCGAAGCAGGCCAGCACCTGATCGCCGTCGAGCTCGGGCGCATACGCAATATGGCCATCCAGGTTGTAGCGGCTCCGTTCGTCGCCGAACTTGCGGATCATCGGCGCCAGGACGC
Source organism: Bradyrhizobium sp. CER78 (assembly GCF_029846235.1). Lineage (GTDB taxonomy): Bacteria > Pseudomonadota > Alphaproteobacteria > Rhizobiales > Xanthobacteraceae > Bradyrhizobium. The sequence continues at coordinate 183,921 of NZ_JARVWP010000015.1, read as the reverse complement.
GGCGCTCCTCATTGATGACGAGGCGATGCCAGAGATCGGCGGCCTCCGCGAGCCGCGGCGGTGTGGTCTCCTCCACGGCAAAGCCGGCCTCCGCGAGCCAGCGTCCGGCAGCGCGGACCGCCGCGCTCACCTCCGGCGCCTCGTCGCCGAACGGCGCCGGCGCGATCGCAACGCCGACCGGACGCTTCAGCGGCGCACCTTGCAGCGGCACCGGCAACCAGGTGCCGTCGCGGGCGTCCGCCTGTGCCATCGCGGCGAGGCCGGCGCGCAGATCGGCGACCGAGCGGGCGAGCGGCCCCTGTACCGACATCATCTGCGCCGTGATCGGACGATCGCTGCTGGCCGACGGATTGAACGCGGGGATCCGTCCCGGCGTCGGACGCAGGCCGGCGACGCCGCAGGCATAGGCGGGATAGCGGATCGAGCCGCCGAAATCATTGCCATGCGCGATCGCGCCCATGCCGGAAGCGACCGCCGATGCGGCGCCGCCGCTGGAGCCGCCCGGCGTCAGCCGGCGGCCCCACGGATTATAGGTCGCGCCGTGCAGATCGTTGTTGGTGAACCAGCGGTGCGAGAACGCCGGCGTATTGGTGCGGCCGACAATGACGGCGCCCGCCTTGCGAAGATTCGCGACCACCGGGCTGTCCTCGGTGGCGATGACATCGCGGAAGGCGACAACGCCGTTGGTGGTGGCGTGGCCGCGCTGATCGACATTGACCTTGATCGTGACCGGCACGCCGTGCAGTGCGCCGAGCTCCGCGCCGGATTTCACCGCGGCGTCCGCGGTATCCGCGGCGGCCAGGGCCTCATCCGCCAGCACCTCGACAATGGCGTTCAACGCCGGATTGACCGCGGCGATGCGGTAGAGGCTGGACTGCACGGCGTCCCGGCTGGAAATCGCACGCGTTGCGATCGCGCGCGCCAGGTCGACGGCCGACCAACTCCACAACTCATTCTCGCGCCGCGTGACCATTGTTGTTTCCTCCAACGCGTGATGCAGCAGTCTGCCGATGCGGTTCAGTCGAGCCGCAACGGCTGGTGAAAGACCGGCAAATCCATGCGCCGGTCTTCCGCCGGGACGACCACGGCTTCGGCGCTCAGCACATGATCGAGCATCACGCGCCGGGCGCGCGCGGCATTGCCGGAGCGGAACGCGGCCATCAGGCGCTTGTGAAACTCGATGTTCTCGCAGGTGAAGCTGGACGCGAATTCCTGCACGCCGAGCTTGCCGATCAGATGGCGGATCGCCTCGTTGACGAAGCGGGCGACCAGGCCGAGCAGCGGATTGGGGCAGGCCTCGATCAGGATGTCATGGAAGTCGATCTCGGCGTGGCGGTGATGCTCCCAGTCCTCCGCGTCGCCGGGATGGTGCTCCTGAACCGCGATCGCCTGGTCGAGCGCTTTGAGATGCTCCGCCGTGAGGTGGCCGACCACGCTGAAGGCGAGCTCCGGCTCGATCAGGCGGCGGATCTGGTAAATCTGCGCGGTCGAGATCGACTGGAAATAGAAGTAGTTGCTGAGCAGGCCGACGATCCGGTTGATCGACACCGGCGCCACCCGTGCGCCGCCGCCGGGTCCGGTGGTGTTCTGGACCAGCCCCTGCACCTCCAGCGATTTCAGCGCCTCGCGGATGGTCGAGCGGCTGCAACCGAACATCTCGATCAATTCGGGCTCCTGCGGCAGCCGGTCGTTGGGCTGCAAGCCCGCCTTGAAGATGTGGCTGCGGATCAGGTCGGCAACCGCGTCCGACCGCTTGCGCTTGATCGAGGCGCGCCGCGACGGGTCCAGGGACGGAAGGGCCGATTTATCCATTTTATGATCATAAATAGGATCGGACCGGCTTGGCAAGGGGCGATCGCTCTAAGGGCCGCCCTGCCCGGGGCTCATCCCGGCATGATGACAGACCGAACATTTGAGGAATTGGCGAGCGACGATCGCTCAGTTGGTTCCGCGCTGCGCCTCGAGGCTGCGGCTGTAGCGCGACATCGCAAAGCAGAACACGAAGTAGATCACGCCGACGAACACATAGACCTCGACGCTGAACGACTGCCAGGCCGGATCGACGATCGCGGTCTTGGCGGTCGTGAGAAGATCGAAGATGCCGATGATCAGGACGAGGCTGGTGTCCTTGAAGAAGGCGATGAAGGTGTTGACCAGTGGCGGAATGACGTGGCGGATCGCCTGCGGCAACACGATCAGCGCGTGCTTCTGCCAATAGGACAGGCCGAGTGCATCCCCCGCTTCATACTGTCCGCGCGGCACCGCCTGCAGGCCGCCGCGCACCACTTCCGCAAGGTAGGCGCCGGCATAGAGGATGAAGGCGATCTGCGCGCGCAAGAGTTTGTCGATGTTGACGCCGTCGGGCATGAACAGCGGGAACATCACGCTCGCCATGAACAGCAGGCTGATCAGCGGCACGCCGCGGATCAGCTCAACATAAAGCACGCAGAGCGAGCGGATCGCCGGCAATTTCGAGCGGCGGCCGAGCGCGACCAGGATTCCGAGCGGGAAGCCGAACGCCAGGCCGAAGGTCGCAAGGATCAGCGTCACCGGCAACCCGCCCCAGCGGTCCTGCGTGACAAAGGACAGGCCAAGGAAGCCGCCCCACATCAGGCATCCGATCATGATCAGCGCCGCGGCCCACAGCAGGAACAGCTCCTTGCGCCAGAAGCTGCGGCGGCTCGAGACCGCGAACAGCGCGATGAAGATCACGACCGCGAGCGCCGGCCGCCACTGCTCGCTGAATGGATAGGTGCCGAACAGGATGAAGCGGTACTTCTCGGGCACGACCGCCCAGCAGGCGCCGACGCCGCGCAGCGCACGGCAGGCGCTGCTGTCGTTGCCGGAGACGATCCAGACCGCGTTGGCGATGCCCCATTGCCAGAGGCCGATGCACGCCTTGCCGAGCAGGAACAGCAAGAGCAGCGTCATGATGCTCGACGGGATCGAGGCGAACAGATTGGCGCGCAGCCACGCGGTGAGGTGACCGCCGAGCGCCCGCGGTGCGGGCCGCGGGCCGATCGGCAATGGGTCCTGCGGCAGGTGTGCGACCGAGCTCATGTCAGCGCTCCACCAGCGCGATGCGCGCATTGTACCAGTTCATGAACAGGCTGATGCCGAGGCTGATGGTGAGGAACACCATCATGATCAGCGCGATCGACTCGATCGCCTGCCCGGTCTGGTTCAGCGTGGTGTTGGCGACCGAGACGATGTCCTGGTAGCCGACCGCGACCGCGAGCGAGGAATTTTTCGTCAGGTTCAGGTACTGGCTGGTCATCGGCGGGATGATGACGCGCAGCGCCTGCGGCAGCACGATGTGCTGCAACACGAAGCTGCGCTTCAGCCCGAGCGCCTTGGCGGCGTCCGACTGGCCGCGCGGCACCGCCTGGATGCCGCTGCGCACGATTTCCGCAATAAAGGCCGAGGTATAGGTGACGAGCGCGATCAGCAGCGCGAAATACTCCGGCGCCAGGGTCAGCCCGCCGACGAAGTTGAAACCGCGCAACTCGGGCAGCGCGATGCTCCAGCTCGCGCCGGAGAGGAACGACACCAGCGCAGGCAGCGCGACGACGAGGCCGAGCGCGTAGGGCCAGGCCGGGCGCGCTTTGCCATCGAGCATCTGCTGCGCGATCAGGCGGCGCCTGACGAAAGTGAAAACGATCAGGCCTGCGACCAGCGCCAGGATGGTCCACCAATTGGCTTCATGCAGCGGGACCGACGGCAGGATCAGGCCGCGGTTGGAAAGATAGACGCCCTCGACCGGCTTCCAGGCCTGGCGCGCCGCCGGCAGGCCCTGCATCAGCACGTACCAGAACAGGAGCTGCAGCAGCAGCGGCAGGTCGCGCAGCACCTCGACATAGACGGCGGCGAGCCGCGCCAAGAGCCAGTTCGACGACAGCCGCGCGATGCCGACCAGCGTGCCGATCACGGTCGCCAGCACGATGCCGATCACCGCGACGCGCAGCGTGTTGACGATGCCGACGATGAAGGCGCGCAGGTAAGTGTCCTTCGGCGTGTAGTCGATCCAGCTGTCGGCGATCGGCATGCCGGCTTCGCGGCCGAGGAAGGCGAAGCCGGTCGAGATGCGCCGCACCGAGAGATTGTGGATCGCGTTCGACCACAGGAACGCGACGATCGCGACCGCGATTCCGACCACCAGGATCTGCCAGAACAGGCCGGCGACGCGGGGATCGCTGAGCGAGAGCCGCCAGGGCCGGGCGGGAGGGCGTTTCGGCGTCGATGTCGTCACAGCACAAGGACCCCAGTGAGAAGCGATCTTCTGCCATGCGCACTTGTGCGCGCGTCATATGTTGCACCAAATTGATGGATGTGCAACATATGTTTCATGGCCCAGGCTCAGCCGAAACCATCGCCCCTGAACGAATTGTGCAGCGCATTGCCGTCGCTGCCAATGCGGTTGCAGGAGGTTGGTCGGTTTGTCGCAGCCAATGATTACGACGCCACAACCCGCTCGATGCGCGAGCTTGCCTCCGTCGCCGGCGCCGATCCCGCCTCTTTCACCCGCCTGGCCAAAGCGCTCGGCTATTCCGGCTGGGACGAATTGCGCGCCGCACTTACCGAGGCGCGGCGTCCGGCGCAGGGCTCGCCATTCTCCGGCCGCGCGAAGAGCCGCCGCGGCGGGCCGAATGCCGACGTCAAACTGGTTCACGACAAGCTCGAGGCGGAAGCCGCGGGGCTCGCGCGCATTTCCGCAAACGCGATTGCCGACGCCGCGCGTGCACTGCACACGGCGAACCGGATCTGGATCACGGGCTTTCGCAGCTGCCGCAGCGTTGCGGAACTGCTGACCTACCAGCTTCGCCTGTTCCGCCCCGACGCGGCGCAACTGGTCGGCGGTTCCGGCCCGTTCGATCTCGACCACGGTGCCTTCCGTGCCGACGACGCCGTGGTCGTGATCGGCTTTGCGCCCTACACCCTGGTCAGCGTCGAGACGGCGCGTGCGGCGCATCAGGCGCGCGCCACGCTGATCGCGATCGCCGACACCATCAGCGCGCCGATGGCCGAGGGCGCCGATCACCTGCTGCTGTTCGAGGCCGCCTCTTCCCCCGGCTTCTTCCCGAGCCTCACCGGCGCGATCGCGGTGGCGCAGTCGCTCGCCGCCGTTGCCTTCACGCTGGGCGGCGCCGGGGCAAAACGCAAGCTGGAGGAAACCGAGGGCCGGCTTGCCGAGATGTCGCAATATTTTGTCGAGAAAGGATGAGTGTCATGGCACTCCACTTGGCCGCCCACAAGAGCCGCGTGATGCATCGCAGCCTGCGCGAGACCCCGCCAAAGGCGGTTGGCGGCGAAGGTGTCTGGTTGATCGGGGAGGATGGCCACCGCATTCTGGACTCCTCCGGCGGCGCCGCAGTGTCCTGCCTCGGCCATCAGCATCCGCGGATCCTGGCCGCCATCGCCAGGCAGGCCTCAAAGCTTGCTTACGCGCACACCAGTTTCTTCTCGTCGGAGCCTGCCGAAGAGCTCGCCGAGCGGCTGGTCGGCCATGAGCCCGGCGGCCTCGGCTATGTCTATTTCGTCAGCGGCGGCTCGGAGGCGATCGAAGCCTCGATCAAGCTGGCGCGGCAATATTTCATCGAGCGCGGCGAGCCGAAGCGCGCGCGCTTCATCGCGCGACGGCAGAGCTATCACGGCAATACGCTGGGCGCGCTGTCGGCCGGCGGCAATGCCTGGCGCCGCGAGCCCTACGCGCCGCTGCTGTCGCCGTCGTTCAGCCATGTCACGCCCGCCTTTGCCTATCACGAGAAGCGCGGCGATGAATCGGAAGCGGCCTTCGTGGCCCGGCTCGCCGCCGAGCTCGAGGCCGAATTCCAGCGGCTCGGCCCGGAGAATGTTGCGGCCTTCATCGCCGAGCCCGTGGTCGGCGCCACCGCCGGCTGCGTGCCAGCGCCGGAAGGTTACTTCAAGGCGGTGCGCGAGATCTGCAACCGCCATGGCGCGCTGTTGATCCTCGACGAGGTGATGTGCGGCATGGGCCGCACCGGCACGCTGCATGCGTGGGAGCAGGAAGGCATCTCGCCCGACATCCAGGCGATCGCCAAGGGTCTCGGCGGCGGCTATCAGCCGATCGGCGCGATGCTCGCGAGCGGCAGCATCGTCGATACCGTGCGCAACGGCTCCGGCGCGTTCCAGCACGGCCATACCTATCTGGGGCATCCGCTCGCCTGCGCCGCTGCGCTCGAGGTGCAGAAGGTGATCAGCGAGGAGAAGCTGCTCGACCAAGTCAAGGAGCGCGGCCGCCAGCTCGAGCAGCGGCTGATCGAACGCTTCGGCAATCATCGCTATGTCGGCGACATCAGGGGCCGCGGCCTGTTCTGGGGCATCGAGCTGGTCGCCGACCGCGGCTCGCGGCAGCCGTTCGATCCAAAGCTGAAATTGCATCAGCGGATCAAGTCCGCGGCCTTCGCCGGCGGGCTCGGCTGCTATCCGTCGGGCGGCACCGCCGACGGCCAGCGCGGCGACCACGTGCTGCTCGCCCCGCCCTATATCGCAACTTCCGGCGACATCGACATGATCGTCGAAAGACTAGGCGCTGCGGTAGACAGCGCATTGAAGGACGTTGGTCACGGAGCATGATCCGGAGCGGATCATGCTGAAACAGGAAGGGAGGAGGACAGAATGAGGAACGTACTGATCGCGGCGAGCCTGCTCGTCGCAGGGCTCTCGAGCGCAAGCGCGGCGACGCTCGACACCATCAAGCAGCGCGGCACGCTGGTGTGCGGCGTCTCGACCGGTTTTGCCGGCTTCTCGGCGCCGGACTCGCAGGGCAACTTCAAGGGTCTCGATGTCGACTATTGCCGCGCGCTTGCCGCCGGCATCCTCGGCGATCCCGCCAAGGTGCGTTATGTCGCGCTGACCGCGCAGAACCGCTTCACCGCGCTGCAGTCGGGCGAGATCGACGTGCTCTACCGCAACTCCACGCAGACTTACTTGCGCGGCACCACGCTTGGCCTGCGCCAGGGCCCGGTCAATTTCTACGACGGCCAGGGCTTTGTGGTGAAGAAGGACCTCGGCGTGAAGGAATTGAAGGATCTCAAGGGCGCGACCGTCTGCGTCGCGCAGGGCACCACGCATGAGGTGACGCTCGGCGATTACGGCCGCGCCAACGGCATCGACTGGAAGCCGCTGGTGTTCGATCGCCCCGACACCATGTACCAGACTTTCTTCGGCGGCCGCTGCGATGCCATGACCCAGGACGCCTCCGCGCTCGCCGGCGCGGTCGCGACCGCAGCACCGAAGGCCGACGACTATGTCGTGCTGCCGCAGACCATCAGCAAGGAGCCGCTCGGCCCGTTCACGCGCAACGGCGACGAGGTCTGGAGCGACATCATCACCTGGCTGCATTACGGCCTGGTCGAAGCCGAAGAGCTCGGCGTCACGCAGGCCAATGTCGACGAGATGACCAAGTCGCAGGTCCCGGCGATCCAGCGCCTGCTCGGCGCGTCCGGCGATCTCGGCTCGCGGCTCGGCCTCGACAACAAATGGCTGGTCGCGGCGATCAAGGCCGGCGGCAATTACGGCGAGATCTTCGAGCGCAATGTCGGCAAGGCAAGCCCGCTGAAACTCGAGCGCGGCCTCAACGGCACCTGGAGCAAGGGTGGGTTGATGTACGCGATCCCGTTCAAGTGATCACCTGAGCAGCCTTGAACCTGTTGCTCCCGTCATTGCGAGCGAAGCGAAGCAATCTATCGCGTCACGAGTACAGCGATGGATTGCTTCGTCGCTATCGCTCCTCGCAATGACGAGTTGATGGATTAGCGCCCAACCTCCCCGACTTGCGGAGAGAGGGAGAAGAAGAAAATCATGCGCATCACGCTCATTCATGCCCTGAAGCATTCGATCGTGCCGATCGAGGCCTCGTTCGCACGACATTGGCCGGAGGCGCGGCTGATGAACCTGCTCGACGACAGCCTGTCGGCCGATCTTGCGCGCGACGGCAAGCTCTCCGAACGCATGACCGAGCGCTTTCTGACCATGGGCCGCTATGCGGCAAGCACCGGCGCCAACGGCATTCTGTTCACCTGCTCGGCATTCGGCCCCTGCATCGAGGCGGTGGCGCGCGCGCACGCGCCGATGCCGGTGCTGAAGCCGAACGAGGCGATGATCGAACAGGCGGTCGCCAAGGGAAAGCGGATCGGCCTGCTCTCGACCTTCCCGCCGACGCTGGTGTCGATGCCGCCGGAATTCCCAACGTCAGTGACGCTGGCGCCGAAGCTCGCCGAGGGCGCGCTGGCCGCGCTCGATCGCGGCGACCGCACGGAGCATGATCGCATCGTGGTCGAGGCAAGCAAGGACTTGCGCGACTGCGATCTGATCGCGCTTGCCCAATACAGCATGGCGCCTGCGGCCGAGCGCGTCGCCGAGGTGACGGGCCGCGAGGTGCTGACGACGCCCGACAGCGCGGTACTCAAGCTGAAGGCTATGCTCGGGAAGTAGGTGCGGCCATCAACGCCGGGTCCCGGCGGTCGATCGACGGCTTTTGCCCGTAGCCGACAACTAAGTCTATCGATAGTGTGCCGCGCGGCCTCCGCAGAGGCTCGTGTGACGTCACCCTCCGCCGTCACATAATCTTCAGGCTGAGGCGGCTAACTTCCGGCCGAGACGAGGGCAAACTCCCGATGCGAAATATCTGTTTCCTTGTGATTGCAGCCTTCGTTGCTTGTCTCGAACCGGCCGCCGCCCAGCAGGCCCCGCCTGCGTCACCGGCGAGCGGGCAACTGACGCATAAGATGAATGCCTATGTCGGGTGCATCAACCGTCTCTCGGCGCGATCGTACGAGTCTCGCGACCGCTACTTTTCCTGGGCCGCCAAGAGCGGTCCCACCGGCAAGGAGCGGATCATCTACGGCACCTACACGATCTACGACACCTCCGACTGCAAGACGAGCGTCGCGGTCGCCAATGCGGCGGACCCGCATGATGCCGAGCTTGAGGCCGCTGCGAATGCCTATGTTGCGGCCGTCACCACGCTCGAGCCGCTGTTGAAGGAGGCGGACGACTATTACAGCCAGGAGAATTACAAGGACGACAAGATGGCCAAGGGCAAGGCGCTGCATCCGCGCCTGGTCGCGGCATGGGATGCGTTTGCCAGCGCCGACAAGGCGCTGCGCGCCGGTGTCGAGGCGATCAATGACAAACGCGCCGCCGAGCAGCTGGCCGCGATCGAGGCGAGCGAAGGCCGCAAGTCGCACTACTATGTCGAGGCCCTGATGATCCAGGCCAAACGCCTGCTTCGCGCGCAGCAGGCCGACAAACCCGACATCGACGCGATCACCCAGGCGCTCAACGAGTATGAGGCCACGGTGAAGGCAACCGAGGACGCCTCCGGCAAGGACGGCGACGTCAAGCTCGGCTCGATGTTCATCGGCAGCGCCAAATCATTCCTCACCACGGCCAAGCAGCTGATGCGCCGCGTTCGCGACAAGGTGCCTTACAGCTCAGGTGAGAAGATGATGCTGAGCAACGCCGGCTCCGGCTGGATGGTGGAAGGATCGCCGGCTCGGCTGATGCGCGACTACAATCAGCTCGTCGACGGCTACAACCGCGGCGCCCGCATCTGAGTGACCGCCGCTGCGTAGGGTGGATTATCCCACCGGGTCCGCGCGAAGCGTGGAGCCGATGGGCGTAATCCGCCGTGGCATAAGAGGCGGATTACGTCTTACGGCTAATCCGCTCTACAAAGCCTACGTGTTGGCATCATTCACGTTCAGATCGACGCCCTGCGGGTCCTTGATGGTCGACACCGTGATCAGCGAGATCAGCGACAGCACCGCGATGTAGACGCCGACACGCCAGGACTCGCCGTAGGTGCCGATGATCCATTGCGCGATCATCGGCGCGAAGGCGCCGCCGAAGATGGCGCCGAGCGCGTAGCCGATCGAGACGCCGGAATAGCGCACCTTGGCCGGAAACAGCTCGGCATAGAGGGCCGCCTGCGGGCCATAGGACAAACCAAGCGCGATGGTGAGGCCGACCGCGCTGACGAAGAACAGCAACAGGTTCTTGCTGTCGATCAGGAACCACATCGGCACCGCCCACAGCACCATCAACCCGTAGCCGATCTGGAAGCAGCGCACGCGGCCGATTTTGTCGCCGAGAATGCCGCCCAGCAGCGTGAAGATGAACCAGCTCACCGCCGCCAGCGTGCCGATCAGCAGCAACTGGTCGGACGGCATCTTCAGCGTGTTGGCGCCATAGCTGATCAGAAACGCGATCAGGATGTAGCCGGCCGCATTGTTGGCCATGAAGATCAGCGCCGTGCGGAAAATCTCCTTACTGTGACTGCGCATCAATTCCTTCAGCGGCGCGGAGGATTCCCGGTGCCGCCGCTGCATCGCCTTGAACACCGGCGATTCCTCGACTGTGCGGCGGATCACGATGCCGACGACGATCAGCAGGATCGAGAGCAGGAACGGAATCCGCCAGCCCCATTCCATCATGGCCTGCTTGCCGAGCGTCGTGGTGAGCACCCACAGCACGCCGGTCGCCAGGATCATGCCGAGCGGCGTGCCGATCTGCGGGAACGAGCCGAAGAAGCTGCGCTTGTCGATCGGCGCCGACTCCACCGACATCAGCGCCGCACCGCCCCACTCGCCGCCGGCCGAGAAGCCTTGCAGGATGCGCAGCAGGATAAGGAGTGCCGGCGCCCAGGCGCCGATCTGCGCATAGGTCGGCAGCAGGCCGACCAGCGCGGTCGCAGCGCCCATCAAGAGCAGCGTGACGACCAGCATGTTCTTGCGGCCGAAGCGGTCGCCGAGATGGCCGCAGACGATGGCCCCGAGCGGACGGAACAGAAATGACAGGCCGAGCGTCGCAAACGAGACAATCTGCGCCAGCAGCGGATTGTTCGCGTTCATCGGCGCAAAGAACAGCGCGCCGAACACCAGGCCCGCCGCCTGGGCGTAGACGAAGAAGTCGTACCATTCGATCGTAGTGCCGACGAGCGTTGCGGTGAGGACCTTGCGCTCCTCATCCGACAGCGTAGCGCCGCGCGAGCGCGCGGAGATTTCGATGGACATGTGGCCTCCCCAAAAACGTTCTTGACCGTGCGGGCGTGGTCGGCGGCGATGCGCCTGCCCTGCACGGGTGCTGGTACCGGGATAGCAGAGCTTTCCGCGCGGCACGAGGAAATAGTTGCAGCAGCAACGATAATGCGCCAACCGATGCCCCAGGGCCGGTTCCATGACCGGATTACCTCACCCGCTGCCGACGGTCTCCCATCCCGAAACGCCGATTGTGCAACGCAGCAAGACCGCTATGATCCCCGCTCTCCAAGAGGTCTTAAGTGTCTGACATCAATGCCGATGCCTGGGTTTCCTCAGGCCACCGCCCGATGGGCTTTCCGGAATTCGTCGTCGTCATTGCTTCCATCATGGCGCTGAACCCGCTGGCGATGGACATGATGCTGCCGGCGCTGCCGAACATCCGTTCCGCATTCCATATCGCCGACGCCAACCGCCCGCAGATGGTGCTGTCGATCTTCCTGGTCGGCTTCGGTGTCGGCCAGTTCGTGATGGGCCCGCTGTCGGACCGCTTCGGCCGCCGCCCGGTGCTGCTCGGCGGCATGACCGTCTACACCATCGCGGGCCTGCTTGCGATCATGGCGCCGTCGTTCGAGACGCTGCTGCTGGCGCGCGCGCTGCAAGGGCTCGGCACCGCGGCGACGCGCGTGATCGCGACCTCGATCGTGCGCGACTGCTACGCCGGACGCCGCATGGCGAGCGTGATGTCGCTTGCGATGATGGTGTTCATCGCAGTGCCGGTGATCGCGCCGTCATTCGGCCAGGCGGTGATGCTGCTGACGCATTGGCGCGGCATCTTCGTGCTCTTGATGATCTATGGCGTGATTGCGCTGGCCTGGAGCGCGATGCGGATGCCGGAGACGCTCCCTAAGGAACTGCGCAAGTCCCTGGCGATCCCGGAAGTGCTCTCCGCATTCCGTCAGACCGTCACCAACCGCCAGACGCTCGGCTATGCGCTCGCCGCCGGCGGCGTGCAGGGCTCGCTGTTCGCCTTCGTGTTCTCCTCGCAGCAGATCTTCACCGAGGTGTTCAAGCTCGGGCATTACTTCCCTGTGGCGTTCGCCGCCTGCGCGGTCGGCGTCGCGATCGCCGGCTTCCTCAATTCGCGCATCGTCGGCCGCATCGGCATGCGGGTGATCTCGCACGCCGCACTGACCGGCTTTGCCGTCGTCGCCGGGCTGCTGTTCCTCACCGTGAAGATCGGCACGCTGTCGCTGCCGCTGTTCATGGTGCTGTCGGGCCTGATGATGTTCGCATTCGGACTGATGATGGCGAACTTCACCGCACTCGCGATGGAGCCGCAAGGCAAGATCGCCGGCACGGCGTCTTCGCTCTACGGCACCATCACCACTTTGCTCGGGATCGGCGTCGGCACCACCATCGGCCAGGACTACGACGGCACGCTGCTGCCGTTCGCGACCGGCTTCTTCCTCTGCACGCTGGCCGCGCTCGCCGTCGTGCTGGTGACAGAAAAGGGCCGCATGTTCCGGCCGCATCATCACCCGATTTGATTTCTTGTAGGGTGGGTTAGCCGAAGGCGTAACCCACCAACTTTCTTTGCCGCGGACAGAACGGCGGATTACGCTTCGCTAATCCGCCCTACAGAGCCGACGCTGTTGCGCGCCCGCACTCGAGCCGCGACACGCCGCGTCGCGGCAAATCCCTCCATCCCGAGCTGCCACTGCAGGCCGACGATCGCGCCCTTGGTCGGCTGCAACAGTCCGAGCGCGCTGAACAGCGTGAACGGCAGCCAGATTGCCAGTTGCAGCCAGGCCGGCGGCGCGTAGGTCATCTCCATCCAGAGCAGCGCCGGCACCACGACGTGGCCGACGACGACGATGACGAGATAGGCCGGAAAATCATCCGCACGCTGCGGGGTGTAGTCCTCGCCGCAGACCTCGCAATGGTCAGCAACTTTAAGGAAGCGACCGAACAGATGGCCGCGCCCGCAGTTCGGGCACTTCATGGTGAAGCCGCGCAACATCGCCTTTGGCAGGGAAACCGTCTCGGTCATCGCAGTCGTCCTTGGTCGTTGTCCTTGACCTGATCTGATGATCCATACAATATGCCTCCGAGAGCATACAATCAAAGACAAAGCGTCGGATTGCATGGATTGGATCCCTACAGTTTCGGAATGGCACGGCCCGATGTTCCTGCGCATCGTCGATGCGCTGGCCGCCGATATCGCCAGCGGACGGCTGGTGCGCGGCCAGCGGCTGCCGACCCATCGCGCGCTGGCGACCGCACTCGACATCGATCTCACAACGGTGACGCGCGCCTATGGCGAGGCGCGGCGGCGCGGCCTGCTCGACGCCCGCGTCGGCCAGGGCACTTTCGTGTCGGAGACCACCGCGCGCGCAGCGTCCGACCTGCCGACACCTGTCAATATCGACCTGTCGATGAACCTGCCGCCGCAGCCGGTCGAGGCCAATCTCGACCTGCGCATCGCGCAGGGACTGGCTAACATCCGCTCCGAGGCCGGGTTCTCCGCCTATCTCGGCTACACGCGTCCGGGCGGCACCGCCGACGAGCGCGAGGTCGGCGCCGCGTGGCTCGCGCCGCGCGTGCCCAATGCTTCGGCCGACCGGATCGTGATCTATCCGGGGTCACAGGCAATCATCTTCAACGCCCTGCTGGCGCTGACGTCGCCCGGCGATGTCGTGCTGACGGAGGCGCTGACGTTCCCCGGCATCAAGGCTGCGGCCGCGCGGCTCGATGTTAGACTTGTCGGCGTTGCGATCGACGCTGAGGGCGCAAGGCCCGACGCGCTCGACGAGGCCTGCAGCAAGCACAGACCGAAGGCGGTGTATCTGATTCCGACGCAGCAGAACCCGACCACGGCGACGATGGGCGCGATCAGACGCCAGGCGATCGCCGACATCATCAGGAAGCGCGGCTGCGTGCTGATCGAGGACGACGTCTACGGCCCGCTCGAACCGCAGGCGGCACCGATTGCCACGCTGATCCCCGAGCGCACCTACCTTGCCGCGAGCATCGCGAAATGCATCGCGCCTGCACTGCGGGTCGCCTATCTGCTGGCGCCCGACGCCGCCGCTGAGCAACGCATGCGCGCCGGCATGCAGGCCACCATGCAGATGCCGCCGTCGCTGATGGTCGCGCTGGTGACGCAATGGCTGCGCTCCGGCGTTGCTGCCGAGATCATCCGTGCCATCCGCAACGAGGCGGCCGCCCGTCAGCAGCTCGCGGCCCGCTTCCTCAAGGGCGTGACCTATGCGGCGCGGCCGGCGAGCCACCATCTCTGGATGCCGCTGCCAAAACATTTCGACGGCACCGACCTCTTGTCGCATCTGATGCGCAACGGCCTCGCCGTGGTCGGCGAAGATGCCTTCACGGCCGGAGACGCCGCGCCGCGCGGGCTGCGCGTCTCGCTCGGCGCCGCCCGCAACCGCGCCGAGCTGAGCCAGGCGCTGCAGGTGCTGTCGAATGCGGTGCGCACGCCGGTCGGCGCAACGCAAATTGTGTAAATTTTCGACCATCGTTAAGGAATAAAATCGCTCGAAAATGATTATGGTGCGCGGGAGCGCTCTCGCTAAGTTTGGGCGCTCCAGGGCATCAGGCAGGGGCAGCTTTTCAATGTCGTACGGATATGGTCGAGCGATCCCCGTTGCCATGCGGACGCTTCACGCGGCAGCGGCAGCGGTCGCTTGTCTTGCGCTTGTCACATCGGGCGCGGCGCGCGCCTCGGACGCCCCTGCCCCGTCGCCGGAAAAGCTCGAACGCATCACCGCGTTCTTCGACAACGAGGTCGCAAGCGGCAAGCTGCCCGGCGCCGTCATCCTGATCCAGCAGCACGGCAAGCCGGTCTATCTGAAAACCTTCGGCTATCGCGACGTCACGACCAAATCGCCGATGCGGCCGGACACCATGTTCGCGCTGCATTCGATGACCAAGCCGATCACCAACACCGCTGCCATGATGCTGGTCGATGACGGCAAGCTGTCGCCCCAGGACCCGCTGTCGAAATACATTCCGGCCTTCGCCGACGTAAAGGTCGCGGTCGAACCGGACGGCGGCAACGATCCGGCCAAGGTCGAGCTGGTGCCGCCGATCCGCCCGGTCACGATCGAAGACCTGATGCGGCACACCTCGGGCATCACCTACGAATATATCGGCGCCGACTGGATCCAGAAGATCTACCGCGACGGCCATCTGTTCGACGGCAAGTTCGACAACAAGGAATTCACCGCGCGGCTGGCCAAGCTGCCGCTGTCGCGGCAGCCCGGCACGCTGTGGCGCTACGGTCATTCCACCGACGTGCTCGGCCGGGTGATCGAGATCGTCGCTGGCAAGACGCTCTATCAGTTCGAGAAGGAGCGCATCTTCGACCCCCTGAAGATGAACGACACCAGATACGTACTCGATGCGGAGACCGAACGGACCCGGCTGGCCGAGCCGCTGCCCTCGGACACCATCCTGATCGACGGGGAGAACGACCGGCGCGCGCATCCGGAATGGGAATCCGGCGGCGGAGGCCTGGTGTCGACGATTCTCGATTATGCGCGCTTCGCGCAGATGCTGCTCAATGGCGGCGAGCTCGACGGCAAGCGCTATCTGAGCCCCGCTGCCTTCAAGGACATGACGAGGGACCATATCGGGCCGGGCTCCGGCGTCGGCCGCGACTACTGGTACTTCCCCGGCGACGGCTTCGGTTATGGCTACGGCATCGCGGTGCGCACCGATCCCGGCATCGCCAAGCCGCCGCCGCCCGGCTCGATCGGCGAGCTGAAGTGGGACAGCGGCAGCGGAACCTATTTCGGCGTCGATCCGAAGCTCGACATGATCTACATCATGCTCGAGCAGACCCAGAACGAGCGCCAGCGCATCACGCCGGCGTTCCGCAAGCTGGTGTACGACGCGTTCAGCCCGGACTAAGTTACGCTAGTGGCCCCGTCATTGCGAGGAGCGAAGCGACGAAGCAATCCATCTATCCGAGTGCACGCGGATAGATGGATTGCTTCGCTTCGCTCGCAATGACGAAAGCGGAAGCGTCGCGCCTTACGGCTTCCGCCTGACGTTCTCCTGCCTGCGCCGTGCTGCGGCTGCGATCAGGCTCGCGGTGCATTCGTTGCAGACGAACGCACACGCATCCGTAAACAAGCCGATCCGTGCTTCCAGTCCGACCGCATCGTCGTCGGTGAGGCCGCCGATGACGCCACCGCAGCACACGCATTGGTGGCGCGACGCAAACTCTCGCTCCATGACGCGTTCCCCAGCCGTCGCTTCCCTTACGCTATATACTATCGTATATATCGAACCCGACAAGGCAGGCGGGTGAACAATCCGGTCGGGAACCCTGCACACAACAACCATCGACCGGAGACGATCGCCTCACAATTCCTGCCTGGTCCAACCAGGTTCATCGAGGAAACGCGATCATGATAAGAAAGAATGGCGACGCGGGGCATCCGCGCGCAACGGGAGAACTGCTCAAGATCCGCCGCGCGTCACCGCTGAGCGCTGCGGCCGTTATCCTTACGCTCGGCATCGCAGGCATGGCCCGCGCCGAAACGGCTCCGGTCGGCGTTCCCGACAAGAGTTTCCCTGAGAGCGTGACCTCGACCTCCGACGGGACGCTGTATGTCGGCAGCTTCAACCATGGCGGCGTGACCAAGATCTCCGGCGGCAAGGCCGAGCAGCTGGTCAAGCCGGGGGCCGCCGACAGCCGCTCGACGCTCGGCGTGCTCGCCGACGAGAAGAGCGGCACGCTCTATGTCTGCTCCAACGACATCAGCGCCATGGGCGTCGCCGGGCCGAGCGACACCAAGGGCGCCTGGCTGAAGACCTTCGATCTGAAGAGCGGCGCACCGAGGGGCAGCTTTGCCTTGAGCGATCCGAAATCGTTCTGCAACGACATCGTGGTCGGCGCCGACGGCACCGCCTATGTCAGCGATTCCTTCGCGCCGTTCGTCTACAGCCTGAAGCCCGGCGGCACCGCGCTGGCGACGTTCGCGACCGATCCGCAGCTCGCGCCGGCCAAGGATGGCGTCGGGCTCGACGGCATCGCGATCGGCGCCGACGGCAACCTCTATGTCACGACCTTCATTCCGGCCAAGCTGTTCAGGATCGAGATGAAGGACGGCAAGGCCGGTGCCGTGACCGAGCTGAAGCCGTCACGGCCGCTCGACCACGCCGACGCGCTGCGCGCCCATGGCGGCGGCTTCCTGCTGATCGAGGGCAACGGCAAGCTCGACAAGGTCACGGTGAAGGGCAGCGATGCCACGATCGACATCATCAAGGATGGCCTCGTCGAACCGGTCTCGGTGACACAGGTCGGAGATGTCGGCTGGGTCGCCGAGGGCAAGCTGTCCTACGTGATCGGCGACAACAAGGGCAAGGACCCCGGCCCGTTCAAGCTGACGCCGGTGGCGCTGCCGAAGTAGCGGCGGAGCAAGTGGTGTTGCGCTCCCTCTCCCCGTTCTTACGGGGAGAGGGTTGGGATGAAGGGCGGCCTCAGCGTAGACGGTGATAACTGCGTTTGCGGAGACTCCCCCTCACCCGGATCACATTACGCTTCGCTCCATGCGATCCGACCTCTCCCCGCACGCGGGGCGAGGTAATGCACAGGCGCTAGATCACATAAAACCCGTGGGTGCCGTCGCGGCGAAGCTGCTCGACCAACCCGTACTCCCAATCGAGATAGGCCTGCATCGCCTGCTCCGCGACGCCGGTGCCTTCATAGGGCCGGCGATAGCGGTGCGCGGGGTCGGGCCGCGGCACGACGCGCGGCGGTCCGATTTCCAGCGATCCGTCATAGCCGCCTTCGAGCACGTAAGTTTCCCAGCCCATCTGCGCGAGCCAGGACGCCGTCATGTCGGCGCGGATGCTCCTGTCGTCGGTCAGCACGATGCGCGCGCCGCGCACCGGCGCGGCCATGTCGATCTCCTGGACCAGCTGGCCACCCGCATAATGCCGGAAGCCGGCCAGATGACCGGCCGCATATTCCTCGGCATCGCGCACGTCGAAGCGATACAGCGTGCGCTGCGCGTCGTCTTCCAGCGCGGCGAGTTCGCGCGCGCCGATGTGGCGGACGCCGGCACGATAGGCGACGTCGCGGGCATTGTCGGCGGCGCCCGCGAACGGCCCGACATCGCCGCGCTTGCCGGCGCCGTGCTCGAGATCGTGCTTCGCCAGCGTCCAGCCAATGGTGCCATTGCGCAGTGCTCGCACCTTGTTCGGCAGTCCGGCATTGATCAGCGATTGCGTGCCGATGATCGAGCGGGTGCGGCCGGCGCAGTTGACGATGATGGTGGTGTCGGGATCGGGCGCCGCGCCGCCTGCGCGCAGCACCAGCTCCGCGCCGGGCACACTGACCGAGCCCGGGATGTTCATGGTGGCATATTCGTCGAACCGACGCACATCGAGGATCGCGATGTTGGCCTTGTCGGAGATCAGCGCGGCGACCTCATCGGCGCTGAGCGAGGGCGTATGCCGGCGCGCCTCGACCAGCTCGCCGAACGCCTTGGCGTAGGAATTGACGTCCTCGAACACCTCGTAACCGGTCGCCTTCCAGGCCTTGAGGCCGCCGACAAGCGCCGCGACGTTGCTATAGCCGAGCTCCCGCAACTGGTCGGCTGCGGCAGCGACCAGGCCCTCGCCATTGTCATAGAGCACGATCGGCGCGTCCCCGCGCGGCAGTCGCAGCTCGGCCTCCAGCGCGATCCGGCCGGCGGCCATGTTGGCGGCAAACAGCGGATGGCCGGTGGCGAATTCCGCCTCATGTCTGACGTCGAGCAGCGCGATCTCCCGGCGCAGCAGCAGCGTCGCACGAATGTCCTGGGGGGTGACGGAAGAAAGTGTCATGAGATGCTGGTCCGGGCAGGAAATGCGCTGGCTTGCTCTAGGCCGAAATCGCGCGTCGTCAATAGGTTTAACCAAGTCGCAACCCCGCTCCCCGGCAGCTGAAATCCAAGGAACGAAAACCCGCCATCCCGCTTTGCCCAACCGGGACGCTCTTGCTACGTTCCAATCGGCCCCGTTGGCGCCCGATCAGGCCTTCCGGACAAGAGAAGGTAGCGGGGCCAGCCTGAAGTTCTGGGAGGATGACCATGAGACCAGTCGGAAATGAACCTTTGTCGCGTCACGCCCTCGCTTTCGTTCTGGCCGGCGGACGCGGCAGCAGGCTTCAGGAGCTCACCGACAAACGCGCCAAGCCCGCCGTGTATTTCGGCGGCAAGTCCCGCATCATCGATTTCGCGCTCTCCAATGCCGTCAACTCCGGCATCCGTCGCATCGCGGTGGCGACGCAGTACAAGGCGCACAGCCTGATCCGGCATCTCCAAGGCGGCTGGAACTTCTTCCGTCCGGAACGAAACGAGAGTTTCGACATCCTGCCCGCAAGCCAGCGCGTTTCCGAGACGATGTGGTATGTCGGCACGGCCGACGCGGTCTACCAGAACATCGACATCCTCGAGGCGCACGGCACCAAGTACATCCTGGTGCTCGCCGGTGACCATGTCTACAAGATGGACTATGAGATCATGCTGAAGCAGCATGTCGAGAGCGGCGCCGACGTCACGGTCGGCTGCCTCGAGATGCCGCGCGCGGAATCCAGCGCCTTCGGCATCATGCATATCGACGAGACCGGCCTGATCCAGTCCTTCCTGGAGAAGCCGGCCGATCCGCCGCCGATGCCCGGCAAGCCCGACAAGTCGCTGGCCAGCATGGGTATCTATGTCTTCAATTCGGAATTCCTGTTCGACGAATTGCGCCGCGATGCCGCCGACCCGAACTCGGCCCACGATTTCGGCAAGGACATTATCCCCTATATCGTGAAGCACGGCCGCGCGATCGCACATCAGTTCAACCATTCCTGTGTTCGCTCCGGCGACGATCCCCGCTCCTACTGGCGCGATGCCGGCACCGTCGATGCCTATTGGGGCGCCAACATCGATCTCACCGACGTGGTGCCCGAGCTCGATCTCTACGATCGCTCATGGCCGATCTGGACCTATGCCGAGATCACCCCGCCCGCCAAATTCGTCCACGACGAAGACGGACGGCGCGGCCAGGCGGTCACCTCGCTGGTCTCGGGTGCCTGCATCATCTCCGGCGCGTCGCTACGACGGTCGCTGCTGTTCACCGGCGTCCATGTCAATTCCTACGCCAATGTCGAGAACGCGGTGATCATGCCCTATGTCAATGTCGGCCGCGGCGCGCGACTCAGGAACGTCGTGATCGATCGCGGAGTGCGGATTCCGGAAGGCCTTGTGGTCGGCGAGGATCCCGAATTCGACGGCAAGCGCTTCCGCACCACCGAAAACGGGATCACGCTGATTACGCAATCGATGATCGACAGGCTCGGCACATGACGCCCATCCGCGTCCTCGCGGTCGCCTCGGAAGTCTACCCGATCGTCAAGACCGGCGGCCTCGCCGACGTGGCCGGCGCGCTGCCGGCGGCACTGCAGCAGCACGGCGTCACGACGCGGACGCTGGTGCCGGGCTATCCGGCGGTGCTGAGCGCGCTGGCCTCGGCGGAGACGCTGCTGCATTGGCCGGAATTCTACGGCGGGCCGATCCGCGTGCTCGGCGGCACCCATGGCGGCCTCGATCTGCTCGCGCTCGACGCGCCGCATCTCTATGCGCGGCCCGGCAATCCCTATATCGGCCCCGACGGACGCGACTGGCCCGACAACGGCATCCGCTTCGCGGCGCTGTCGCGGGTGGCGGCGGAAATCGGCCGCGGCGCGATCGCCTCCTACGTCCCCGACATCGTCCATGCCCATGACTGGCAGGCCGGTCTCGCGCCGGCCTATCTGCATTATGGCGGGCAACCGCGGCCGGGCACGGTGATGACCGTGCACAACCTCGCCTATCAGGGGCAATTCTCGCCGGATATGCTCGCGACCTTCGGCCTGCCCGGCGAGGCCTACTCGCTGCACGGCGTCGAATATTACGGCACCATCAGCCTGCTCAAGGCCGGTCTGCAATTCGCCGACCGTATCACCACGGTGTCGCCGACTTATGCGCAGGAGATCCAGAGCGACGAGGGCGGCATGGGGCTCGGCGGCCTGCTGCGCGAACGTTCCGACGTGCTGAGCGGCATCCTCAACGGCATCGACATCGCGGTGTGGAATCCGACGACGGACCCCGACATCGCCGCGCGCTTCAGCGCCGAGCAGATGGCAGAGCGCGCCGCCAACAAGGCGGCGTTGCAGCGGCGGTTCGGGCTCGATCCGGCGCCGGATGCGATGCTGCTCGGCGTCATCAGCCGGCTGTCATGGCAGAAAGGGCTCGACCTGCTGCTCGACAACATTCCGACCTTGCTCGGCGAAGGCATCCAGCTCGCGCTGCTCGGCAGCGGCGATCGCGATCTGCAGGATCGCTACGCTGCGCTGGCGCGCGACAATCCCGGACGGATCGCAGTCGTGATCGGCTATGACGAGGCGCTGGCGCATCTGATCCAGGCAGGCTCCGATGCGCTCGCGGTGCCGTCGCGGTTCGAGCCCTGCGGCCTCACCCAGCTCTGCGCGCTGCGCTACGGCGCGGTCCCGATCGTTGCAAATGTCGGCGGCCTCGCCGACACCGTGCAGGGCTTCGACGAAGCCGCAATCACTGGCAGTGCGGCAACCGGCATCAAATTCGCGCCCGTCACCTCGGAGGCGCTCGCCCATGGCTTGCGCACAGCGAACCTGCTGTTCAACGACAAGGTGACCTGGCGCCGGCTGCAGCTAGCCGGCATGGCCACCGATGTCTCCTGGCACAATCGCGCCGGCCGCTACGCTGCGCTCTATCGCGAGCTCGCCGCGGCGCGAAAGTAAAGCACAATCAGTTCAAGAGATCGCAGGACGCGATGCGGTTGATATCGGCAAGGCGCCGGTCGGGATTTCCCTTGAAATCAAGGCTTGCTACGAGATCGAGCAGCCGGCCATAGGCGCGGTCGGCGACCGCAACCGGCAACGGCTCCTCGTCAAACGTCTCGATGTAATTGCCGACGAGACCGCTCAGCAGACGGCACATCGCCCGTTGCTCGGGGTCGTGCCTGCTCAAGGTCTCGAGTTTTTCCTGGAGGGTTCGGTAGGTTCGCAAGCCGTGCGGCTGTTGCGAAAGCCAACCGTGCAGATCGGAATTATTCAGATCACTCATATCAGCCTCTTCAAGCAGGAGAAGAAGCTACCGGCTTATACAGCCGATCATGGTTCCGCGCCATCGCGATTTTTGCATGCATCCCCTGCCCGGCCGTGCAGGCCGTGTCATCGGATTGGCACGCAGTATCGCTACGGTATGTTGGTTTGGTCAGAGTCGCGCGAGTGCCGGCAGGATCCTGTAGCGCGCGATCTCGTGCGGATAGTCGCCGCGATTGGCGAGCAGCACGATGCCGAATCTGCGCGCCGGCACCAGGCCGATATAGGCCGAGGCATTGTTGAGACCGCCGGGCTTGTCGATGACGGTGACGCCGTCGAGCCGCACATGCTCCCATGCCATCGCCTGTCCGAACTTCGCATCGACACGGAAACTCTCGCGCATGGTCATCTGCAATGCCGCACGCAATTCGGGATCGATCACCCCGCCGTCGAGACAGGCCCGCAGCAGGATGCCGAGATCGCGCGCCGAGGAGAACATCTGGCCGGTGCCCGGAAAATCGTAATAGCTCTGCTGATTGCCGATTGGGCCGATCGGCGCTCCATCGTGGGAGTAGCCCTGGACCATGCGCTGCATGATCTCCGGCATCATCGCCGCGCGATTGTCCTCGCCGCGATCCGCAACGAAGGACGACGCCATGCCGAGCGGCTTGAGGATGCGACTCTCGATCAACGTCGCGATCGGCATGCGATAGCGCCGTTCCAGCACCAGCTGCAGCAGCACATAGCCGGCATGGCTGTAGATGCGCTGCTTGCCCGGCTGCACTCCTGCCGGCGGCGTCCACGCATTGAGCATCGCGACGAACTGGTCGCGGCTGAATGTCTCGTTCGGCCACGGCGGATGATCGGTCGGCAGCAGCAGCCCGGACGTATGGTTGACGAGCTCGCCGACGGTGACCCGGCTGACATAGTCGCCGTGCAACTCGGGCAAAATCTTGCCGACGGGATCGTCCAATCGCAATTCACCGCGCTCCGTTGCGAGTGCGACCAGCGTCGCCTCGAACAGCTTGCGCAGCGAGGCGAGGTTGAACAGCGTGTCCGACGTGACCGGCCGCTTCGCCGCGGCGTCGGCGAAACCGTAGTTGACGAAGGTGAGGCGGCCGCCGGCATAGACTGCGGCGGCGAGGCCGCCCGGATCGGCCGCGGTCGCGGTCGGCGCGAGTTCCGTCGTGACGATGTCCCTGATCAGCGCATCCATGTCGGAATCCGCGCGCGCCCCCGCGAGCGCGCTAGCTGCGACGGCAAGCACGATGGCCGCGATCCGGACGGGGAGCCACTGTTTCATCAAGAGCGAAATCGGGTCGATGTTGCGATGTCATCCGCAGCCTGATCCGTTCAGCCACCGCGAGATGGCGACATCGCGATCCTAGCGATGGAACCTAGGCGTCCGCGTTCACAATTGCGCGTATTTCACCGTTACCTGTCCCGGCTGGGGAAGGGGCGGCCCGATCGCTGTTCCAGGGGTCACTACCGGAAACCGCGATCGCGACCGCCCTCCCACTCCAGCCACGGTGCGGGAACTGCAATGGAATTAATAAAAGCGGGATCTTTAAAAATGCATCGAATGTGCTTGGACGAAAACGCAATACCGGCGTCTGCCGGGCGGACCACCGATATGTCTGACTTCGTCACATTCCGCTCCCAACTGGGGACCGTTTCGTTCTAGCAACAAATCGTCAATCGAGGGTTGCATAGGCCGATGGGATTCGAGTGACAAGACACGATGAGGTGCGACGAATCGTCCTGTTCCAGATCGTGGATGCACGCGGTTCCCATTTAAGCGCGGGTTAACCAATGATCGCGCGGCGCGAGACCTATTTGCCGCGCAGCCGGACGATCGACCGCGGCAACGACGCCAGCAGCAGCACGAGACAGACGCACAGCAGCACGATGTCCTTGAACAGGAACTCGCCGGCCAGGTTCCAGGCCATCGGGTCGGTTGACAGGGTCCATTTCACCACCCCGGGCGTCGTGAAGAAGAACGACCAGGTTACCGCAAAGGTGATCACGCCCATCAGCGCGCCGATCGCCGACAGTATCGGGCTGAAGGCGCCGGCAGCCAGCAGCACCGCGATGCCGAACTCGACGACGCCAAGCACATAGGCCTCGCCGCGGAGACCGAACACCGACAGCCATGAGACGAACGGGCTGTTGCTGATGAATTGCACGATGCCTTGCGCCGATTGCAGCGTGAATTTCTGCATGCCGAACGACACGAAGATCACCACCATGACCCAGCGCAGGATCGCGAGCAGACCAAAAGACCCCTCGCCCCGTTCGGCGATGTTGAACGACAGATTCATGCGGATGTTTCTTCCCTTGCTGCGATGCCACCATCGGCCGCCGTTGCGGCGTTCGTGGCAGGACTACGCAGCGTGCCGCGCGCGTGTTACGCGCGGCACCCCACGACGCCCATCACAAGGATGTGCAGGCGACGTGATGGGTCAGGCCGCGGTGAGCAACTCGCCGACCTTCTCATAGGCCTCGCCCTTGAACCGCATCAGCTGAAACTGCTTGATCGGCACATAGTCGCTCGGCGTGGTGTTGAGGGTGATGCCGGGAATCAGCAGCGGCGCTGCGAAGTTCTTCAGGTTGGTCGCTTGGTGCAGGATGTTGGCGCGCGTCAGCTGGTCGCCGCATTGCCTGACGACGTGGGCGGCGGTTGCTGCCGCCGTGTAGCCGATGGCGTAGAGGTCGTCCGCGCGATCGGCGTTAGGGACGTAACGGTCGAGGAACGCCATGTACTGCTTCATGTCCGGCGTATCGGCCCAGAGCGGGTTGCCGGGGTCCATCCGGGTCGCAAAGGCGAGAATGCCCTGGGCGGTCTCGAAACCCGCGGGCTTCAACGTCGCGCGTACCGAGGCATTGCCGGCGCCGAGAAACACTTGAGGCCGCCACTCGAGCGCGGCCATCTTGCGCAGTGCCTGGCTCGCCATCTTCGGGATGGTGATGAGGAACACCACTTCGGCGCCGGACAGTTTCATCTGGACGATCTGGGAATCGATGGTGGGATCGCCGACCGAATAATTCAGCTCGGACGTGATCTGCGCGGTCTTCGCGCCCAGTCCCGCCTTCAAGCCCGACAGCGTTGCCTTACCGGCATCGTCGTTCTGATACAGCACTCCGATCTTCGCATCGGGCGTGGAGCCGGCGATGTAGCGGCCGACGACGCCACCTTCAATCTCATAGGTCGATCCGCCGACCATGGTCCACGGATTGGTGGCCGGGTCCGACAGCTTGCTGGCGGCCGCCGCCAGGAATAGCTGCGGGACCTTTCGCGCGTTCAAATATTTCTGCACGGCGATGTTGCCCGGCGTTCCCATCGCGCCGGCGATGAACAGCACCTCGTCACCTTCGACCAGACGCCGCGCCGCTTCGACCGATTTAGGCGGGCTGTAGGCGTCGTCATAGTTGATGAACTTGATCTTGCGGCCATTGATGCCGCCGGCGTCGTTCAGCATGCGGAAGTAGGCATCCATCGCATTGGCAAGCACTCCGAACGACGACACCGGGCCGCTGAGCGGTCCGAATTGCCCGATGCGGATTTCTGCGTCACTGGCACCAGGATCATAGGAAGCGCCGGCAAATGCCTTGCCGTCAATCGACGCCGCGAGCCCGGCCGCCGTCGTCCCGAGCAGCGTTCGACGGCTGATCGTCATCATGGATTTCCTCCGTTGGATTGGACGCCTTATGCGGCGCCTCTTTCGAATGCCAATTGATATTGCGCGGCGATCTCGTCGACGATGGCGGCAGCTCCCGTCACCGCATGGACGCCGGAGACCGAATGCCCGGCACTCCAAACCTCGATCCAGCGCCGTGGTCCTTCCGCGTCGCTCTTGCCGCCGAACGTTTCGCGCGCACGCGCCTCCGACACGGACTCGTCGAGATTTGCGGCATCGAGGCCCGCGGCAACGATCGAGGGCCGCAGCATGCTGGCGTCGAGCCCGGTGAAGGCCTTGGTCAGCATGATATCGTCGAGCGTGCTGTCGACCAGCATCCTCCGATAGGCATCGCTTGCCATGCTCTCGCGCGCCGCGATGAAGCGCGTTCCCATATAGGCAAGATCGCAGCCGAGCAGCCGCGCCGCGGCGAGCGCGGTGCCGTCGGTCACGCCGCCCGCGAGCACGACCGGACCGTCGAACATGGCGCGCACCGCGCGCACGAAGGCGAATGGATTGGCCCAGCCGGTCTGCCCGCCGGCCCCTGCCGTGAGCAGGATCAAACCATCGGCGCCGGCCTCGATCGCCTTCTCCGCATGCCGCAACGAGGCGATATCCGCGAACACGAGACAGCCGACGTCATGCAGCGGCTGAACCGCCGCTGCCGGTGAGCCGACGCTGGTGATGACCATCTCGACCTTGTGCCGGACGAGGCAGGCGAGATCGTCCTTGAAGCGGGGTTGGCGGATGATGAGGTTCGGACAATGCGGTGCGGCCGGGCGGCCGAGCTCGGCGACACCGCGCTCGATCCGGGTGAGCCAGGCATCGAGCTCTTCGACCGAACGCGCATTCGCGGTCGGAAACGCGCCGATCGCGCCGGAACGGCAGACCGCGGTGACGAGATCGATGCCCGATACACGCAGCATCGGCGCTGCGATCAGCGGCAGCCGAAGCCGCTGCGCGATCGCGGCCGGAAGCGCGCTCCGGCGGCTGACGGCCTGCATGATCAGCGTCCCTTCCACACCGGCTTGCGCTTCTCGGCGAACGCCTTCAGGCCCTCGACGCGGTCCTCGGAGTTGAAGGCACGTTCCGCGATCGGCGCCTGTGCGGTCCATCCTGCTTCGTCGGTCCAGTTCGCGGCCTGGAAGACGATCTCCTTCGAGGCGGCGAGCGCCGTTGGGCCGTTGACCAGGATCTCGTTGCCGAAAGCGATCGCGGCCTCGAGCGCCTGCCCGGGTTCGACGAGCCGGTTCACGAGGCCAAGGCGCTCGAAATACTCCGCGCCCTTGAACTGCCCGGTCAGCGCCAGCTCCATGGCGACGTGATAGGGAATCCGCTTCGGCAAGCGGAACAGGCCGCCGCCGACGGCGACGACATTGTGCCTGACTTCCGGCAGGCCCATCTTGGCGTCGCGCGCGGCGACGATGAGATCGCAGGACAGGCAAAGCTCGAGCCCGCCGCCTACCGCATAGCCCTCGACGGCCGCGATCAGCGGCTTGCGCGGCGGCCTCCGAAACAAGCCGAAGCCGCCGCGTTCGGTGACACCGCGCTCGCCGCGCGCCACCGCCTTGAGATCGGCGCCGGCCGAGAAATTGCCGCCTGCGCCGGTGATGACGCCGACGAACAGCGCGTCCTCCGCGTCGAGCAGATCCATCGCATCGGAGATGCCGCGTGCGAGCGCGAGATTGCACGCGTTACGCGCTTCGGGGCGATTCAGGGTGACGACAAGGATGTGGCCGCGCCGCTCGGTCAGAACGACCTGTTCGTTTTCAGTGGTCATCGCTGCGCCTCACAATGCGAAGGTAAAGCCGCCATTGACGGGATAGGTCTGGCCGGTGATCCACGCGCTCGCATCGGAGGCGAGGAACAGCACCATGTTGGCAACGTCGGACGGCAGGCCTGGGCGGCGGATGACGTATTTCTCCATCATCTTCTTCTGCATCTCGGGATTGGCCTTCAGCCGCGCCTCGATCGCAGGGGTCAGGGTGGCGGCAATCGCCACGCAGTTCGCCGTGATGTTGTGGCGGCCGAGCGATCGCGCGACCGCACGGGTGAAGCCCGCGGCGCCCGCCTTTGCGCCCGAATAGACCTCGAGGCCCGCTTCGCCGGCGCGTCCGGCATCCGAGATGATGGTGACGATGCGGCCGCCCTTGCGCTCGATCATCTGCGGGATGCAGGCCGAGGCGCAGTTGATGACGCCGTAGAGGTTGACGCCGATGAAGCTGTTCCAGACCTCAGGGCCGGTCTCCCAGAACGGTTTGCGCGCATCCGGATCGGGCGTGGCGCCGGCATTGCCGGCATTGTTGACGAGCACATCGACCGGGCCGAAGGCCTGCTCGGCCTTGCCGATCATCGCCTTCACGGAGGCGAGATTGGTGACGTCGGCCTGCGCCGCGATCGCCTTGCCGCCGGCGGCATTGATTTCCCGCGCGACCTGCTCGGCGCGTTCGAGGAAGTAATCGTTGACGACGATGCCGGCCGCATTGTGCGCGGCGAAATGCAGCGCGATCTGGCGCCCGACGCCCTGGCCCGCACCGGTGATCAGCGTCACCTTGCCGTTCAGATCAAGGATATCACTCATACGTTTCTCTCCCGTCCCTTCCAGTAAGGCTCGCGCAATTCGCGCTTGAGCAGCTTGCCCATGGTGTTGCGTGGCAGTTCATCGACAATCGACAGCGTCTTGGGCCGCTTGTACGAAGCAAGGTGATCGCGGCAGAACGCGAGGATCGCGGCCTCGTCGGTTTCGTGACCCGGCTTCAGCTCGCAGAACGCCTTGACCTGCTCGCCGAACTCGTCGTCAGGAATGCCGATGACAGCGACGTCCTGAACATCGGGATGCCGGAGAATCGCAGCCTCGATCTCGGCCGGATAGATGTTGACGCCGCCGGCAATGATCATGTCCTTGGCGCGATCGGTGATGAACAGATAGCCGTCATCGTCGAGCATCCCGACATCGCCGACGCGGAAATATCCGTCGTCGTCGCGCGTGTCGGCTCCGAGCGGCTTGCCGTTCAGGTAGGCGCGGATCGTCACCGGCGTCCTGATCCAGATCTCACCGGACCGGTTGCGCGGCAGCTCGCGCCCCTCGGTGTCGCGGATGGAGATGTCGACATGCTTGTGCGGACGGCCGCTCGAGCCCGGCTTAAGCTCTTGCATCTCAGGCGGCAGGAAGCTGATCATCCCGACCTCGGTGGCGCCGTAGCCTTCGCCGAGGACGCCGCCACCGAAATAGCGGATGATCCAGCGCTTGAGTTCAAAGGGCACCGGGGCCGCGCCGACCGACAGCGCACGGATCGACGACACGTCGTAGGTATCGAGCACGTCCTTCGGCAGCGCCGCGAGGCGCTTGTACATGGTGGGGACGCCGGTCCAGTTGGTGACGCGATGCGTCGCGATCAGGCGAAGCGCGCCTTCGGGATCGAAACGGCGCATCATGACGGTCGGATTGCCGAGCTGGATCGCGCCCCAGACCTGGGAGGGGCCTGCGCCGTGATGCAGCGGCAGCGTCAACAGCGACACGCCGCCCGGCTGGCCACGCCGGGTCGATGCCACGTCGGAGAGATATTCGCTGGTGCGGGCATCCATCTGCACGCCCGGCTGCAGCACCGAGACCACGCCCTTGGGCAGGCCGGTGGTGCCTGACGTATAGAGGATCAGTGGCGGCCGGCCGGTTGAATGCAGCGCCGGCTCGGCAGGCGCCTCGAGCAGTTCGGAGAACGCAACGAAGCCGGGCGACGCCGTGCCGATCGAGACCGCGAGCTTGATCGGCAAGCCCTCGAATGCGGGCTTCAGTGCGGCTGGATCCTCATCGTCGCAGACGATGACCTGGGCGCCGCTGTTGGACAGCACATACTGCGTCTCCGACGGCGTCAGCCGCCAGTTCAGGCCGAGCAGCGAGCAGCGCAGCTTGCCGATCGCCTCGCTCAGGATCGGCCACTCGATCCGGATCTGGGTCCGCAGCACCACAATGTCGCCGGCGACGACACCGCGAGCCGCCAGGCCATGCGCAACACGGTTCGCGGCATCGTTGAGCTGCGACCATGTCAGCCGGCGATCACCTTCGATGAAGGCGACATCATCGGGACGATTGGCCGCCCAGTACTCGACGCTGTTCGGCAGAATGCTCATTTCGCCAGCCTTCCTTCGACCGTGGCAATGAAGCGCGCGCTGATGGCCTCGAGATCGACGCCCTCCGGATCGACCAGCCACTGCGCCACCGATCCGCGCAGACCGGCGAGGATCAGCGCGCTCTCGGTCTCCAGATCGATGTCGGCGCGCAACCGGCCTGCGGCGATCCCCGCCCTGAGGCCGGCGGCGATCTCGCCTCGCGTCTCGCGGTTGAGCTTGGCGACGGTCGCCGTGATCGGCGGCACGGTGAGTGCACCAGCCAGCACGGCGTGAAACGCGCGCGCCATGACCGGCGCCCGCGCCGGCATCACGAAGTAATATTTGAACGATGCGATCAGGCCGTCATAGCCGGTTAGCTCGGGCGAGGCGGCGCGGCGATCGGTGATGAATGAATCGATGATGTAGGCGCCGAGCGCCGACAACAGATCCGCCTTGGTCTTGAAATAGTGCGACGGCAGCCCGCGGCTGTAACCCGCGCGCGCACCGGCCTCCGCCAAGGTGATCGCATCGAGCCCGTTTTCGGCGACGATCTGCGCGGCGGCTTCAAGGATCCGCCGCTCCGCCTCGTCGCGGCGCTCGACCTGCGTCCGCCGTGACGCCGGTGCGTCATCCCGCGGCTCCTGCGCGCGTCGAACTGCTCGTGCCATTCAGCTTCGCTCCCTTTGCCGTGCGGCCACTTCTTGCTTGCATTCAAGCTAGAATAATGTTTGTTGGTCAGTCAACAAGTTTCTTTGGAGGAAACCATGCAACCGAGCAAACTGTTGAAACCAGGCCTGTATTCAGAGGGGTCGAGCGATCGGGAGGGGGCGACGGTCCGCCTCAAGGGCGGCCGGTGCCGCTGCGGATACGTGTTCTTCCCGATGCAGACCTATGGCTGCGAGCGCTGCGGCAGCCATGGCGATGCGCTGACGTCTTGCGAGCTACCGGCCAATGGAACGCTACTTGCGGAAGCGACTGTTCACCTGCACGCCGACAAGAACCGCCCGGCCCCCTTCACCATCGTCAAGGTCGCGCTCGACGACGGGCCTGTGATCCGCACCCTGCTCGCCGACGACAGCGCACCGGTTGCGCCGGGTCAGCGCGTGACCGGCCGGCTCGCCGCGGTTGGACAAAGCGAGAGCGGCGAGACCGTGCTCGATCTCCGCTTCAGCATCGCATCCTGATCCGGAGGTTCGCCATGACACGATCACTCAACGAACTGCGGCCGGTCTACGCCGTAGGCATCGGCTGGCACCGCTATCAGAACCCGAGCGAGACGCCCTACGTGGAGCTCGGCCTCACCGCGATCCGCGCCGCGCTGGCGGATGCGCGCATCGAATGGCCCGCGGTGGAATCGAGCTATGTCGCGACCGCGCTGCTCGGCATGGCGTCGGGACGGCCGATGCTGCGCCATCTCGGTGCGACCGGCGCGCCGCTGATGCATGTCGAGAATGCGTCGGCCTCCGGATCGACCGCGTTCCGCCACGCCTGCATCGAGGTCGCAAGCGGCATCTCCGACGTCGCACTGGCGGTTGGCGTCGACAAGCGCAACCCGGTGCGACGCTCGGACACCGGCATCGGCCACCTCGCCGAGGACGCCA
Organism: Bradyrhizobium sp. CER78; assembly: GCF_029846235.1. GTDB lineage: Bacteria > Pseudomonadota > Alphaproteobacteria > Rhizobiales > Xanthobacteraceae > Bradyrhizobium. The sequence goes on along the minus strand of NZ_JARVWP010000015.1, from coordinate 152,414 downwards.
TCGTCCCCTTCACGCATTTCGCGCTGCTGACCAATGAGTATTCGGTCCGTCACAACGCGTCGGCCGAGGACATTGCGCGCGTCGCGGTGAAGAACCATCGCAATGGAGCGAAGAATCCCAATGCGCAGCGGCAGCAGGAGCGCACGCTCGACGAGGTGCTTGGCGGCAAGCGGGTGTCGGGATCGCTGACGGCGCTGCAATGCACGCCGATCGGCGAAGGCGCTGCCGCGGTCATCGTCGCATCCGAAGACGGCATTCGCAGGCTAGGCATCGACGCCGGCCGCGCCATCCGCACCACGGCGTCCGTCGGCCGCAGCGAGCGGGTCTATCCGCCCGGCGCCGGCTTCGACGCGGCACTCACCAAGGAGACCGCCGACCTCGCCTTGGCGCAGGCCAAGCTGGCGCCGAAAGACCTCGACATCATCGAGCTGCACGACGCCTTCACGGTCGAGGAGTTGCTCTACATCGAAAGCATCGGCCTCTGCCCCGAGGGGCGCGGCGTTCGTATGCTGAAGGAGGGCGCGCTCGATATCGGCGGGCAATGCGCGATCAATCCCTCCGGCGGCTTGATCGCGATGGGACATCCGATCGGGCCGACCGGCATCGGCCAGATCGGCGAGATCGTGATGCAGCTGCGCGGTGAAGCGGGTCCGCGCCAGCATGGCGGCGCGCGGACCGGGCTCGCGCACATGGTCGGCGTGGGCGCGGTCTGCTACGTGCACATTCTGCAGAAGTGACGCCGCCGCCTGAAGATGCGTCAGCTCACGCGCGCTGGCGCAGCGGCCGCGCGGCATCCTTCGCCGGCACCGGCATGGTGAACCCGTACAGGAACAGGTCCACCACCATGTCGGCGAATTCGTGAGGATCAATGCCGCCCTTGGGGTCGTACCAGGTGTGGCTGAAGTTCAGGATGCCGAACAGCATCATGCTGTAGATCTTCTTGGTCCGCTTGACGATCTTGCCTTCCTTGTCGAGCTTGACCAGAAGATCGGAGACCGTATCGACGATCTGGCGCTCCAGCGCCTTGATCGCGTCCTGCTCGGTCTCGCCGAGGAACGAGAGGTCGTTGAGGATCACGCGCTGCTCGTCGCTCGAGCGCGCGTTCAGCGCGACGATGGCCTGGATCGCGGCGCGGAACTGCTCCAGCGTCGCCGTCTTGCCGGCCATCGCGACCTCGACATCGGCGATCATCTCGCGGATATGCGCATCGAGGATTGCGAACAGGATCGCTTCCTTCGAATCGAAATAATGGTACAGCGCGCCGCGCGACAGCTTGCAGGCATCCGCAAGGTCGGCGATCGAGGCACGCATATAGCCTTGCCGCGCGAACAGGCCGCAGGCGGTGGTGAGAATGCCCCGCTGGATCTCGTCGTAATTTTCTGAGCGCGTCCGCGCCATACCTGTCTCTCTCATCCACCATCGACGCCGCCGGAATCGGTCAGCCGCCGTCTCTCTATACTACTGCGGCTCCGCGCCCTCCTCCCCTTTGCGGGCACCATCCACCAGAACTGTTCGACCGCTCGCATCCAGGCTTCGACCTGCGTCAAAAAATAATTTGAACGACCGGTCGGATTATATTAGACTGCCCACCGTCAAGCAAGCGGATTGCGCACGCCGGGACCAACCCGGCGGCATCGAGGGAGGCTGCGCGTGGATACTCAGAGGATCGATGCTGTCGTGATCGGAGCCGGCGCCGGCGGACTGTGCGCCGCGGCGCGTCTCGCCCATGGCGGGCTGCATACGCTGGTCGTCGACGACAAGGACCGGCTGGGCGGCCGCGCCTCGACCGAGGAGATTGACGGCTTCAAGGTCAATATCGGCGCGATCGCGATCGAGTTCGGCGGCGTGTTCGAGGAGACCTTCCACACCGTCGGCGCGCCGCTCGACATCCGCGCGCCGGAGCCGGCGAGCTCGTTCTTCATCGACGGCAAGGTGATCGACGTCGGCCGCGGTGGCTGGTCGCTGCTGCTCGGGCAGCTCACGAAACAGGCCTCGCGCATCCTGGAGAAATTCGCCGACGCCCGCTCCGGCAATCTGCCCGACGGACGGCAATCGACCGAGGACTGGCTGAAGGGCTACACCAGCAACGCCACGGTGCACGCGCTATTCCGCAATCTCTGCGCGGCGATCTTCGCCTGCAACGCCGCCGAACTGCCGGCCCGCGCCTTCCTCACCTATTTCACCAGCAAGGGCGCCTTCAAGAAGTTCGGCTTTTGCCCGCAGGGCACGATCGGCGTCTGGAACAGCCTCGGCAGCGTGATCCGGCGCAATGGCGACATCTGGCTCGGCACGCCGGCGACCACGATCCACACCGCCAATGGCCGCGTCGAAGGCGTCACCGTTCTGCGGAACGGCGAGCGGGTGCGGATCGACACCGACCTCGTCATCAGCAATGCCGGACCGAAAGCCACTGTCGCGCTTGCCGGCAGCGAGGCCTTCCCGGCGGATTACATCGCCAAGGTGAAGAACGATCTGCGCCCGGCCGCCAACATCGTGATCAATGTCGCGAGCCGCGAGCCGCTGATCAACCATCCCGGCATCGTCACTTTCGGCAAGACGCGCCGGCTCTGCAACATGGCGAACCTCTCCGCCACCTGCCCCGAACTGGCGCCACCCGGCTGGCACCTCTATGTCGCCTATGCCGTGCCGGTGCCCGCGCTCGGCGATTTCGACTCCGATGCCGAGGTCGCGCTGGCGCTCGAAGATCTGCGCGAGCAGTTTGCCAATTTCGAGCAAGCAAAAATCCTGTCGATCCGGGTGATGCGCGACGACTGGCCGGCGCAACGCAGCTGCGCCGGCTACGACCTGCCGCGCGAAACCGGCATCCAGGGCCTATGGTGTGTCGGCGACGCGGTGAAGCAGTATGGCAATGGCGGCACCCAGGCCTGCGCCGAGACCGCCAAGATCGTCACCGACGCGATCCTCGCCGCGCGCCCGCGCCGCTCAGCCGGCCGGGTCTGAGCGCGATGCCGACGACGATCCCGCATCCGACGCCGCAGGCCGCGCCGCCCACGGCAACGGACGCCCTGCTCGAATTCCGCAACATCCGGATCGTCTACGACAACGCGATCGAGGCGATCCGCGATGTCTCGATCGCAGTGCCCGAACGCAGCATCGTCGCTTTGCTCGGCTCCAACGGCGCCGGCAAGTCGACGCTGCTGAAGGCGATGTCCGGCATCCTCTATACCGAGGAAGGCGTGATCGAGAACGGCAGCATCCGCTTCCGTAACGATGAGGTGCATCACCTTGCGCCGGATGAACTGGTTCGGCGCGGCATCGTCCAGGTACCGGAGGGACGCCGCGTATTCGCCGCGCTGACTATCGATGAGAATTTGCAGATGGGCGGCTATATCAGGACCGGCGCCGAGGCGCGCGAGCGTCGCGACAAGGTGTTTGCGCTATTTCCACGGCTGCATGAGCGGCGCGACCAGATCGCCGGCTACATGTCCGGCGGCGAGCAGCAGATGCTCGCGATCGGCCGCGCGCTGATGACCGATCCGGTTCTGCTGGCGCTCGACGAGCCGTCGCTCGGCCTCGCGCCGCTGATCATCGACCGCATCTACGAGGTGATCGTTCGCCTGCGCGACGAGCTGAAGATGACGGTGCTGCTGGTCGAGCAGAACGCGCAGCGTGCGCTCGACATTGCCGACTATGGCTACATCCTCGAGACCGGCCGCGTCGTGCTCGACGGCACGGCCAAAAAGCTCACCGCCAACGAGGACGTCCAGGAATTCTACCTCGGCGTCTCCTCGTTCGGCCGCAAGAGCCTGCGCGACGTCAAGCACTACAAGCGCCGCAAGCGGTGGCTGTCGTGACCGCTTTGCTGACGATCGAGAACCTGTCAAAGCGCTTCGGCGGCCTGCAGGCGGTCGCCGATGTCAGCTTGCAGGTCAGCCCCGGCGAGATCTGCAGCGTGATCGGCCCGAACGGCGCCGGCAAGACCACGCTGTTCAACATGATCTCGGGCGTGCTGCGACCGAGCGGCGGCCGGATTACCTTCGATAGCATCGACCTTGCGACGATTTCGCCGTGGAAATTCGCCGCCGTCGGCATCGGCCGCACCTTCCAGAATCTGGCACTGTTCAAGCACGGCACCGTGGTCGAGAACATCCTGACCGGCCGCCACACCCATCTGCGCTCGACCGTGCTCGATGCCGTGGTGTTCTTCGGCCGCACCCGCAAGGAAGAGATCGCGGCACGGCAGCGCGTCGAGCACATCATCGAATTCCTCGAGATCGAGCATATCAGGGACGCCGTGGTCGGCACGCTGTCCTATGGCCAGCAGAAACGCGTCGAGCTCGCCCGGGCGCTCGCCTGCGAACCGAAGCTGCTGCTGCTCGACGAGATGGTCTCCGGCATGAACCAGGAAGAGACCGAGGACATTGCGCGCTTCGTGCTCGACATCCGCGACGAGCTCCGCATCACCGTCGTGATGATCGAGCATGAGATGCGCATCGTGATGGACATCTCCGACCGCATCCATGTGCTGAATTTCGGCCGCAAGATCGCCGAAGGCACGCCAGACGAGATCAGGCGCGACCCCGCGGTCGCGGAGGCCTATCTCGGCGGCCAGCGCGCCGAAGCGATGAAGGTGGGCGCGTGATGTCGACGCTCGACAGCTTCCGCACCGCTCATCCGCCGCTGCAGGCCAGTGCCGTGCGCAGCGCATCTGCGGCAGGAGCCGACACGCTGCAGGCGGCACTTGCGGATGCCGCCATCACCATCCCGCAACTGCTACGGCAGCGCGCCGCCATGCACGGCGAGGCGCTGGCGCTGCGCGAGAAGGACTACGGCATTTGGAACCCGTATTCCTGGCGGCACTATTACGAGACCACGCGTGCGGTGGCGCTGGGCCTGCTGTCGCTCGGCATCAAGCCGGGCGACCGCATCGCCATCGCCGGCGAGAACACGCCGGAATGGTTCTACGCCGATCTCGGCGCCCAGATGATCGGCGCGGTCGCGGTCGGCATCTATCCGACCAATCCCTGGGTCGAGCTGCAGTATATCGTCAAGCATTCCGGCGCCCGCATCGTCGTGACAGGCGATCAGGAGCAGACCGACAAGGTGCTCGACGCGATGGCCAACAATGGCGGCCTGCCGGATCTCGAGGCAATCGTCTGCGTCGACATGAAGGGCCTCCGGCATTACCGGCAATCCGAGTTGATGTCGTTCGAGGCCCTATGCGAACGCGGCAAGACCTATGCGCAGCAGAACCCGGACGCTGATGCCACGCTCGACCGGCTGATCGGCCAGGGCGCGCCCGACGATGTCTGCATCCTGGTCTATACGTCCGGCACGACGGGCCCGCCCAAGGGGGCGATGCTGACCCATCGCAATCTGGTCTACGCCGCCTTTGCTTACGCCAAAACCGTCGGGATCGCCGACAAGCCGTTCGAGGCGGTGAGCTATCTGCCGCTGTGCCATGTCGCCGAACGCTGCTACGGCACGGTGACGCATCTGGTGCTCGGCGGCACCGTCTCGTTCGCCGAGTCGATCGACACGGTCGCGATCAACATCCGCGAGATCGCGCCGACGTTCTTCGTCGGCGTGCCGCGCATCTACGAGAAGCTGCAGCAGGGTTTTCTGTTCAGGCTGGGTGAGAGCGGCCGGCTGCGGCAGGGCTTCACCAAGGCCTGCCTCGCCTGGGGCCGCAGGCTGTCCGACCGCCGGCAGGCCGGTAAGGCCAATTGGCTCGATCACGCCGCCTACGGGCTGCTCTACCTGCTGATGTTCCGCAACTTGCAGCGCCATCTAGGCTTCGCCTACAGCCGTCACCGGCTGTGCGCCGGCGCCTCGATCTCGCCCGAGACGCTGCGCTTCTTCGACATCATCGGCCGCCCGGTGTCGCAGGGCTATGGCCTGACTGAGAGCGGCGGCGTTGCCTTCATCCAGACCGAGGGCCACCACCGGATCGGTGGCTGTGGCGTGCCGCTACCGCAGACCGAATGGAAACTCGATGCCGACGGCGAGATCCTGCTGCGCAACCCCGGCGTCTTCAAGGGCTACTTCCTCGACGAGAATGCCTCGACGGCCTCGCTGGAAAGCGACGGCTGGCTGCGCACCGGCGATATCATCGACATCCTCGACAATGGCGAGATCGCTGTGGTTGACCGCAAGAAGGCGATCATCATCACTGCCGGCGGCAAGAACATCGCCCCGTCGGAGATCGAGAACGCGCTGAAGGATTCCGAGTTCATCAAGGAAGCGATCGTGGTCGGCGAGGCCAAAAAGTACCTCGGCGCCATCGTGCAGGTCGATTACGACAATGTCGGCCGCTGGGCGCGCGACCGCGCGCTGGCCTACACCAACTACAAGTCGCTGTCGCAGCTGCCGGAAGTGCACGAGCTGGTCGAGCGCATCGTGGGTGAAACCAACAAGCGCTTCGCCCGGGTCGAGAACATCAGGCGCTTCGCCATCCTGGAAAAGGAGCTCGACCATGACGACGGTGAGCTGACTGCGACGCAGAAGGTACGCCGCGCCATGATCGAGAAGAAGTTCGCGCGCGAGCTTGCCATTATCTACCGGGCGGAGGGCTGAATGCAGTATCTCGTCCAGCTCCTGATCTCCGGCCTTGCAATCGGCGCGATGTACGGCCTGATCGCGATGGGCTTTGCGGTGATCTACAAATCCACCGGGCTGGTCAATTTCGCCCAGGGCGAAATGACCATGATCACGGCCTATGTCGCCTGGACGATCTCGACCACGGTCAGCGGCAACGTGTTCGTCGTCGCAATCGGCGCGATCCTGGCGGCGGTCGTGCTCGGCCTCGTCATTGAGCGGCTGGTGATGCGGCCGATGCTGGGCGAGCCGGTGTTCGCGACCGTGATGGTCACGATCGGGCTCGCGGTGATCCTGCGCTCGGCGATCAACTTCATCTGGGACGCCTATCCGCATGGCCTTGATATCGGCATGGGCCGCGGCATCGTGCATCTCGGCGGCATCGGCGTGCGCACCGGGCAGCTTGCCGTCATCGCGACGCTGCTTCTGCTGCTCGCGGCGATCTGGGCGTTCTTCCGCTACAGCAAGGTCGGCGTCGCGATGCGCGCGGTCGCGGCCGACGACCGCACCGCGCTGTTGATGGGCATCAGCGCCACAAAGGTCCATGCGCTGGCCTGGGCTGCCTCCTCGGTGATTGCCGGCATCGGCGGCGTGTTCTTCGCGCTGTCCTACGACCTGTCGCCGGCGATGTTCCAGCTCGGGCTGAAGGCGTTTCCGGCCACCATCCTGGGCGGCCTCGACGCCGTGCTCGGCTCCGGCCTTGGCGGCCTGCTGATCGGCATCACCGAAAACCTGGCTGGCGGCTATCTCGGCTCCGGCATGAAGGAGGTCGCGGGCTTTGCCATGATCATCGTGGTGCTGATGGTCCGCCCGTTCGGCATCTTCGGCGAACGCGACATCGAGAGGGTCTGATGCGTACCGGCGATTACAAGCAGAGCTATGGCGAACTGGTTGCGTTGATCGATTCCCCGCCGGTGTGGCTGTGGTCGGCCGTGCTGCTGCTGGCGCTGATCGCAGCGCCTTACGTTCTGAACTCATACGCGCTGTCGTTCTTGATGATCATCCTGATCACGGTGACCGGCGCGCTCGGGCTGAACATCCTGACCGGCTATACCGGCCTGATCTCGCTCGGCCATGTCGGGTTCCTGGTCACCGGCGCCTACGCCTATGCGGTGCTGGTGTCGAAATATCAGATGCCGCCGCTGGTCGGCTTCCTCGGCGCCGGCGTGGTGCCGGCGCTGGCGAGCCTGATCGTGGGCGCGCCGTCGCTGCGGCTGAAAGGGCTCTATCTCGCCATCACCACCCTCGCCTTCTCCTTCATCATCAACACCGTGATCCTGGAGATGCGCTGGCTCACCAATGGCGCCCGCGGCATCCAGGTGCAGCGGCCCGAGATATTCGGCATCGGCTTCGACGGCGATGCCGCCTTCACCTATCTCTGCCTCGCGATCGCGGCACTGACGCTGTTCGCCACCCTCAACATCCGCCGCAGCCGGGTCGGCCGCGCCTTTGTCGCGATCCGCGACAACGACACCGCGGCCCGCGTCATGGGCATCAATCTGCATACCTACAAGCTGTTCGCCTTCGTCACCTCCGCCTTCATCACCGGCATCGCCGGCGCGCTGTACGGCATCTATCTCTCCTTCGTCAGTGTCGAAGGCTTTCCGTTCCTGCTCTCGATCGAGGCGCTGGCGATCCTGATCGTCGGCGGGCTCGGCTCGGCGCTCGGCGCGGTGCTCGGCACTGTCCTGATCGTGCTGCTGCCGGAGGCGACGAGGCTCGTCTTCAGCCTGTTCAGCGCGCAGATGGATGCAGCGTTCACGACCGGTGCGCAGGAGCTGAAGAGCATGCTCTACGGCCTCGTCATCATCCTGTTCCTGCGCTTCCAGCCGAGGGGGCTGGTCGGCGCCTGGCACGACATCAAGCGAGCCTGGGTGCACTGGCCGCTGCGCTACTAACAAGAAAACGACACAACACCATGAGGAGGAAACAATGATCAAACATCTGGCGGCAGCCTCGCTCCTGCTCACCACCGCCTGTCTTGTCGCCGGCCCGGCGCGTGCCGCCGATCCCGGGATCACCGACAGCGAAATCCTGATCGGCGACGTCGAACCGCTGACCGGACCGCCGGCGCTGCTCGGCGTCGCCGCCTCGATCGGCCACAAGATCGCGATCGCGGAAGCCAACGCCGCCGGCGGCATCAACGGCCGCAAGATCAAATATGTGCTGGAAGACGACGGCTATGTCACCGCTCGTACCATCCAGGGCGTCAAGAAGGTGATCGACGTCGACAAGGTGTTCGCGATGATCGGCATCTCCGGCTCGGGCCAGTCGATCGCTGTGATGCCGGTGCTGGAAAAGTCGGGCATCCCGACCGTGATCGACGTCGCGCCGGTCAAGCACCTCTGGGAGCCGCCGCGCAAGAACGTGTTCGTGGTCGGGCAATCCTATGAGGAGGGCATCATCCACCTCGTCAACTTCCTCGCCGACAGGAACCCGGGCAAGAAATGGGGCCTGATCACCCAGGACGACGATTACGGCATCACCGTGCGCGACGGCTTTGATTCCGTGGTCAAGGCCAAGAAGCTGAACGTCGTCTACAGCGGCAACTACAAGAAAGGCCAGCAGGACTTCTCGTCCGACATGCTGCAGCTGAAGGAGTCCGGCGCCGAGGTGTTCCTTGCCGGCGGCATCATCGCCGAAAACATCGCGATGATGAAGGAGCTCGAGAAGCTCAGCATCAAGCCGGTGACCGGCATCTTCTGGCCCGGCCGCATCGAGCCGGTGCTGAAGCTGATGGGTCCGGCCGGCGATGGCATCTACGCGGTCGACTATGTCGAGCCGTTCGCAGGCCCGGCCGGCAAGGCGTTCCTGGAGAAGGCAAAGCCCTTGGTGTCGGAAGCCGAGTTCAAGGGCATCAACCGCTACACCATGACCGGCTATGCCGCCGCGAAGGTCCTGATCGCGGCGATCGAGCGCTGCGGCAAGCAGCCGACCTGGGCCTGCACCATCGCGGAGCTGGAGAAGACCAAGAACGTCGAGACCGGCGTGATGGCGCCGATCAGTTTCGGCCCCGGCGTCCGCTTCTCCAACCAGAAGCTGCAGATCATGCAGGCTGATGCGAAAACGCTCAGCTTCAAGCCGGTGGACTAGAGCGATGAAAGTCCTGATCGTCTTTGCCCATCAAGAGACGCAGTCGTTCAACGCTGCGCTGCTGGCGCGGTCGGTCGCGGAGCTCACCGCGCTCGGGCATACGATCAGGATCTCCGATCTCTACGCCATGCGCTTCAACCCGGTGGCGACATCGGAAGACTTCGGCGAACGGCGATTTCCCGACCGGCTGCAATATGACCGTGAGCAGAAATACAATCTGCAGCAAAGCTCGCTCAGCGGCGACATCACCGCCGAGATCGAGAAGCTGTTGTGGTGCGACCTGCTGATCCTGCAGTTCCCGCTGTGGTGGTTCTCCGTCCCCGCCATCATGAAGGGCTGGATCGATCGCGTGTTCGTCAACGGCGCGGTCTACGGCAGCGGCCGCCGCTACGACACCGGTGGTCTCGCCGGCCGCCGCGCCATGGTCGTGACCTCGACCGCCGCCTATCCCGGCATGTGCGCACCCGACGGGCTGGTCGGCGCGCTTGACGTGGTGCTGTGGCCGATCCAGAACGGCATGCTGGCCTATGCCGGCTGCAAGGTGCTGCCGCCGTTCGTGTCCTATTCGGTGAATTTCGTCGATGAGTCGACGCGGCATCGCTATCTGGAGGACTACGCTGAACGGCTGCGACGGCTCGAGACCACCGAGCCGCTGTTCTTCCATCCGCTCGCGGATTTTGGCAAGGACTGGCGGTTGAAGCCGGGGATCGCGGCCCAGGCGGTCGGTCAAGGCAAATCTGCAACCTCCTCGAACAGCGCAAAGTAAAGTTGCCGCCACGGAAGTGCGCTCCCTCGCCCCGTTCTTACGGGGAGAGGGTTGGGGTGAGGGGCTGCTTCCGCAGACACGCTGACAGAAGCGCTCGTGGAGACTCCCCCTCACCCGGATCGCATCTTGCGATGCGATCCGACCTCTCCCCGCAGGCGGGGCGAGGTAAGCCGCTCACATCCGCTTGGCGACCTCTTCCAGCATCACCTCGGTGGCGCCGCCGCCGATGGTCAGGACGCGGGCGTCGCGCACCATGCGTTCGATCGGCGTGCCGCGCATGAAGCCTGAGCCGCCATGCAGCTGCAGGCAGCCATGCACGACCTCGTGCAGCACCTCCGGCGACAGCGCCTTCACCATCGACACTTCGCGCAGACATTCCTTTCCGGCCGCGGCGAGCTCGGCGGCCTGATAGGCCAGCGCCCGCGCGGCAGCCGCCTTCGCGGCGAGCTGGGCGAGCTTCATCCGCACGCCCTGCTGATTCCAGAGCGGGCCGCCGAACGCCTGCCGTGTCTTCACATAGTTCGTCGTCAGCTCGATCGCCTTGGCGGATTCGCCGGCGCAGATGCCGCCGATGCAGATCCGCTCGTTCTGGAAGGTCTCCATGATGCCATAGAAACCCTTGTTCTCCTCGCCGAGCAAATTCTCCGCCGGTACGCGCACGTCCTGGAAGGCGAGCTCCGCGGTGTCCGAGCAAAGCCAGCCATGCTTGTCGAGCTTGGTTGCCGTGATGCCGGGCGTGTTGCGCTCAACGATGAACAGCGAGATGCCGCGGCTACCCTTGGCATGAGGATCTGTGCGCGCGGCGACGATCAGGATATCGCCATAGACCGCGTTGGTGATGAACATCTTGGCGCCGTTGATGACCCAATGATCGCCGTCGCGCCGCGCTCGGGTCTTCAGACCCGCGACGTCGGAACCTGCATCCGGCTCGGTGACCGCGATCGAACAGACCGTCTCGCCGCGGATGATCGCCGGCAGATACTTCCGCTTCTGATCCGGCGTGCCGCGCATGGAGATGTGCACCGCCGACATGTCGGTGTGGACAAGGATCGACGAGGTGAAGCCGCCGAAGCTCGAGCGGCCGAGCTCCTCGGCGAATACCATCGAGGCCAGCGGCCCCATGTCGGTGCCGCCATATTCGGCCGCGTGGCGCATGCCGAGAAAGCCGAATGCGCCCATCCGGCGATAGATCTCGCGCGGGATCTTGCCGTCGCGCTCCCACGCCTCGGCGTGCGGCACCACTTCCTTTTCGACGAAGCGACGAACCTGCTCACGCAGCATGCGCAGCTCCTCGGGCAGATTGGGCGGCTCCGAGAAATGGAATTCGGCTTCGGTGTGCTGGCGCGGATCCGAGGTCATGACGTTCATTGTGGCGCCCTCTCGTGGCCGATGTGAAGATGGTTGCGCAAGAAAGCCGCAAGGGATGCGATCGCCGCTCGCGCCTGCGGAACCTCGGGGAACATCTGGAACACGTGGATCATGCCGTCCCAGACCTGGAGTTCGGCGTCGACGCCGACGGCCTTGGCGCGCGCGGCAAGCTCGGTCGAATCGTCGCGCACGGTTTCGCGGTCTCCGACCTGCACGAGCAGCGGCGGCAGACCGGTGAGATCGGCATAAAGCGGCGAAGCCAGCGGATTACTGACATCGCCGTCCCTGCCGAGATAATTCCTGGCGAGCGCCAGGATCATCGCGCGCTGATGGATCGGATCGGCCTCCGCCCTGCTCTCGTAGCTGGCACCGGCCGCGGCGAGATCAGTCCAGGGCGACATCAGCGCGCCGGCTGCCGGGAGAGGCAGGCCGCGATCGCGCGCCGCCAGCATCGCAGCGAGTACGAGATTGCCGCCGGCCGAGTCGCCGGCGAAGGCAATGCCCGCCGGGCGTAATCCCTGATCGCACAGGTACTGATAGGCAGTCAGCGCATCGTCCAGCGCGGCGGGAAAGCGATGCTCCGGCGCGAGCCGGTAGTTGATCGAGAGCACGCGGCAGCCCGATGCATCCGCGATCCGCCCGGTCAGATCGCGATGCGACGCGACCGAGCCGATGCGAAAGCCGCCGCCGTGAAAATAGAGCATCGCCTTGTCGCGCGGTGCGTCCGCTGGTACCAGCCACTCGCCGTCGACGCCGCCGGCGGAGACCGGCTGGCACGTCACCGGCACCGAGCAGCCGGCAAAGGCGGCATCCCAATCGTTGCGCATCTGCGCCACAGTCGTTTCGCGGGTCCAGTTCCGATAGATCGCACGCAGGCGCTCGATCGCACGTTCGATCGGATCGATTGCGATATCGTCGCCGGCGCTCGCCATCTCAGCCGCCGATGCCCATGCCGCCGGACACGCCGAGCGTCTCGCCGGTGATATAGGCGGCCTGGTCGGAGGCCAGGAACAGCGCGGCCGCCGCGACCTCCTCCGGCTCGCCGAGGCGGCCGAGCAGCGTCGCGCCGGTCATCGCCTGCAGTATCTTGTCGCCGCCTTTCGCGACCGCCTGCTCCAGCATCGGCGTGCGGATCGGTCCCGGCGCGATCGCATTCGCGGTGATGCCATAGCGTGCATTCTCGCGCGCGATGCTCCGGGTGAAGGAGATTACGCCGCCCTTGGCCGCGGAATAGACCGCGCCGCCCTTGGAACCGAGCCGTGCCGCCTCCGATGTGACATTGATGATGCGCCCGAAGCGCGCCGCCTGCATCGCCGGCAACGCGGCGTGGGTGCAGGCCAAGACCGAGGTGAGATTGACCGCGATCAGCCGGGCCCAATCCTCCACGCTGGTCTCGGTGAAGAAGGCGTGCTGATCGATGCCGGCATTGTTAACGACGATGTCGAACGGGCCGTCCTGCGCCATCACGGTTTGCACCGCCGTCGCATCGCTGACGTCGAGCCCTGCGACGTGAGCCCCCGTCTCGCGCGCGAGCTCCGAGGCAGCGGCCACATCGAGATCGGCGATCACGACCCTGGCGCCGGCGCCGGCAAAGCTACGGACAATCGCGGCACCAATGCCACGCGCGCCGCCGGAGACGAAGGCGCGGCGGCCATCGAGACGCCCGAATGGCAAGGTCGCCATCTCAGCGTCCCGTGAATACTGGTTTGCGCCGTTCGATCACGGCGGCGAGCCCTTCGCGGGCGTCGGCCATTCCCGAGAGTTCGGCAACCGTGCGCGCCTCTTCCGACAGGCATTGCTCGATGCTGGTGCCGGTGCCGGCCCAGACCAGCCGCTTGGTCGCCGCCAGCGCCTTCGGCGCACCGGCGGCAAGCTCACGCGCCAGCGCCAGCGATGCATCGGCCAGTTCATCATCGGGCACGACTTTGGTGACGATGCCCATCTGCAACGCTTCGGCGGCCGGGATCACCGGATTGGTGAGCAAGATCGACATCGCCCGCCGCAGGCCGACCAGCCGCGACAGCGTGACCGAGACGCCGGCATCCGGCGCCATCGCCACCCGCGTCGCGCCGGCAAGGAATTTTGCCGATTCCGCCGCGATCACGATGTCGGAGGCGCAGACCAGGCCAAAGCCACCGCCACCGGCCGCGAAGCCCTGCACCGAGGCGATAACAGGCGCCTCCAGCCGCAGCAATCCGGTCACCGCATTCTGCAGATAGGCGGTGGCCTGGCGGATATAGTCCGGCAGCTTCTCGCCCTTGGAGGCAAACGCGCGGACATCACCGCCCGCGCAGAAATTGGTGCCCTCGCCGCTCAGCAGCACGACGCGCAGGTCCGGATGGCCGTGGCACACCATGATGGCGTCGCACAGCGCGCTCAAGAGTTCGGCGCTCATGCCGTTGGCCGCGTCAGGACGGTTGAGCCGCAACCGCGCAATGCCGTCGGTGATGTCGAGCAGAACGGGGCCCTTGTCGATCATGGCGAGACCTTCCCTAAACCAGGAACGAGAGCGTGTAGATCGCCTTGTCGTTGTTGACGAGGATGACCTTCTTGCTGGCCATCCGCAATTCGCCATCGACATGACGCAGCCGATATTCGTTGCGCGCCGCCCACAGCGTGTCGTCGCGCAGGCTCGATTCGAAAATCAGGCTGTTGCTGGCGACCGCGATGTCGCCATTGTCAGGCTGCTCGTCCATCAATTCGATGTTGGAGATCAGCCGGCGCAGGTTCGACTGCGGCGTCTGGGTGAAGTGCTTGCCGGTCATCAACTGCCGGACGCGCAGCGCAATCCGCGAGCGATTGTCATAGATGATCGACATCTGCCGCTCCGGGTCGATGTCGGCGCCGTTGGCCGGCACCCAGTAGACGCCGTCGTCGGTCCAGAGCTTTTCCCAGGCCTCGTATTGATGCTCGTCCTGCAATCGCGCCTCGCGATAGAGGAAGGCGGTGATGGCGCTCATCAAGGTGGCGCTGCTTTCGCGCGACAGCATCAGGCCGGCTCCATCAGCTTGCGATAATGGGTCCAGATGCCGCGCGACGGCACCTCGTCGGTGACGTGGCCGACCGTGAAACCGAGTTCGTCCTGCCGCTGGCGCTTCTCGCCGCGGCCGAGGAAGATCCACTCGGGATTGCGCGCCAACACGCCGCGGTGGCAGCGCTCGTACATTTCGGAATCGTCCGCGAGCAGGAAGCCGGCCGGGCCGACCGAGCCCATGGTCTGCTGGCGCAGCCTGCGGTTCAGATCGGGCGCGCCCTTGAATTGCAGCGCGGTGACGTGCTGCACGCTGTCATCGACGCCGAGCGGCTGGATCACGAACATCTGGATCTCGGCGATGAACAGGTTCGGGAAGATCATGACATGCGGCGTGCCGTCGATCATGATCTCGCGCGCCGCGGTGTCGCCATAGGCCGTCTTCATCCGCGCGGTGTAGTCGGGCAGCCGCTCCTCACTGGTACCGAACCAGCTCAACGGCGCATCGCGCTTGCGGAATTCGGGCCGCAAATCGATCTCGGTATGGCCATTGCCGTAGTCGCGCGTCAGCGCGGTCGACGCGCCGCCATAGAGCTTGCCGATCATGCTGTCGGCGACACCGAAGATCGAGGTGTGCACGAAGGCCGGGTGATAGCCGTCGCACTCGTTCTCCAGGATGAACTTCCAATTCGCCTTGACGCGATGCTTGAGGAAGCCCGCGGTGATCTCGACCTCGCCCTCCGGCGAGGTGCGCACCAGGCGGTCGATGGTCTCGGCGGCGCCACCGAGATGCTCCTTCAAGGTCGGACCATCGGCCGCGAACGAGCCGAACACGAAGCCGCGGTAGGACTCGACGCGCGTCACCCGCCCGAGCGCGAGCTGCGCCTTGTCCTGCCCCTCGTAGCCGTCAGGGAAGGCATAGCCGACCAGGCGGCCGTCATTGGCAAAGGTCCAGGAGTGGAACGGACAGGTGAACGAGCGCGCATTGCCGCGCTCAAAGGAGCAGACCTGGTTGCCGCGATGCGAGCAGCGGTTGAGCAGCAGATTGACCTTGCCCTGCTCGTCACGCGTCATGATCACGGATTGCGGGCCGATCGACTTGACGACGTAGTCGTTGGCATCAGGCACCTCGCTCTCGTGACCGACATAGACCCAGGTCCGGTACCAGATGTTCTTCAGCTCAGCTTCGAAGATCTCGGGGTCGGTGTAGAGCGATCCGTGCACCCGGTCGGGCCGGATCAGCCGCTCCCAAGGCGGGACGCCGGTCATCATGTTCATCGCTCCGTCTCCCTCGCCGGCCGCTTGCTGGCGGGTGCCTTTGCCGATCGTTCAAATAATAATCCGAACGACCGTTCGGTAAATTAATAGCACGAGCTCGACGGGGCGGCAAGCTTCTTTCCGAACGCCCAGCCAATCCCGGAGCGGCGCGCAAAGATGCAATTCCCGGTGGTCGCCAGTGCGCCTCAGCCCTACGCCGCGCCGCCGTCACCGCCCGCGATCTGTTGCAGCATCGACTTCGGTGTTGTCGCGAGCTCGATCTTGAGCTGGTCGCAGATCACCCGCCGCAACAGCCGCTCGATCTCGGTCGCGGCATCGCGATCGGCTGCACGCGCGCCCTCGCCGCTGGCCCAGAGCAGGAGCTGTCCCAGCTGCCGGTCGCCATCGTCGCGCAACGCCTCGATCGCGGCAGCGTCGGACACGTCACCGTGAATGCGAGGCGTCGCGGCGATCTCCGGATGCGTCATGCCGTCGGCCAGTCGCTTGACTGCCGCAAAAGTCTCGTCCTGCAGGCGCACCTGCTCGAGCAGCGGCCCCGCCTTCCAGTCGGCGGCGAGCTTCAGGCCGTTCAGGGCGTAGATCGCTGAAAATACCTGCCCGCGGACGAAATCGTCGCTGCTGTTCGGCACGACATGGCTTTGCAGGGCATCGATGATGCCGTCGATCAACCGCTCGAAGGATGCACTCATGCCGCGGCCTCCAATGCGCGCTCGAAGGCCCGCACGATCGAGGGCATCTGGCTTGCCATCACCGCAAGCCGCATGTCGTTGAAGCGATCGACCTCGAAGGCGCGCACGGCGCACATCTGGATCGCCGCCGCCTGGTACAGCGCATACGCCTCGTAGAAGGCAAGGCTCCTGTCCGAAACCGCAATGCCGGAGATGCGCTGATAGAGATCGATCACCTCGGCGCGCTCGAGCACGCCATAGAGCTTCCGGCTCCTGGCGTTGAAGGTCGGCATCATCGCCCAGGCCAGATCCTCATGGGGATCGCCGAGATGAGTCAGCTCCCAATCGAGAATGGCGGCGATCCGCCCCTTATGCTCGATGAAATTCCCGATCCGGTAGTCGCCATGCACGATGGTGCGGCACGGCGGCTGCGGGCAATTGTCGTGCAGCCAGCGGCCGCCCCAATCGAGCAACGGATAATAACGCGCTGTCGGACGCGCGAGGGAGGCACGCCAGCCGGCGATTGCGCGGACTTCGGCACGTTCGCCGCCCTGGTGCAGCGATGCGAATGGCGTTGCGCTCGGGTCGATCCGGTGCAGCGATGCGAGAATCTCGATGAACTGCCGGGCGATCGCGCGCTTGTGGTCGGGATCGAGTTCGCTCGCGGCCCAGGGCGCGGGAACGTCGCCCTCGATGTGCTCGCAGATAAAGAAGGGAAAGCCGATCTCGGCGCCATCCTGCGCGGAAGAGACCAGCGCTGGAACTGGAACGCCACTTCCAGCCAGCGCTTGCAGCGCGTAGACCTGCGGCAGCACCGAGTAAGGCGCAAACAGTCCGTTCGGCGGACCGACGCGCAGGATCAGCTTGCGGTCTCCGTCAGCATCAGCGCGCGCCACGAAAGCATAGGTGATCCAGGAGAAGCCCGACGATTTGCGGCCGAAGCTCGTGATCTCCGTCCGGCTCCCGGATATCCGCGACATGTGTTGCGCCAGCGCAGTCCGCACCGCATCGTCATTCACCGCGGCCGGGCGAACAAGGTTCGGCACCGCACCCGGCACATCGTCGGATCGTTTCGCAGCCTCCTGCATCAATTGACCGACCTCGTATAGCCCTGCCACTTCTCTTCGCGCAGCGCCGACTTCATGATTTTGCCGGAGCCGGTGAGCGGCAGCGGTTCAAGACGGATGTCGACCGAGCGCGGGCATTTGTAGCCGGCGATCAGCGTGCGGCAATGCGCGATCACCATGTCGGAATCGAGCCGCGCGCCGTCCTTCGGCACCACGATGGCGTGCACGGCTTCGCCCCATTGCGGATCGGGCACCGCGATGACGGCGCATTCCTTGACGTGCTCATGCTGGAAGATCGCGTTCTCCACCTCGCCGGAATAGACGTTCTCGCCGCCGGAGACGATCATGTCCTTCAGGCGGTCGACGATATAGACGAAACCGTCCTCGTCCATCCAGGCGCCGTCGCCGGTGTGTAGCCAGCCGTTGCGCAGCACCCGCGCGCTTTCCTCCGGCTTGCGCCAATAGCCGAGCATCACGCCGGCGCCGCGGATCGCGATCTCACCTACCGTGCCGCGCGGCACCTCGTTGCCGGCGGGATCGACGATGCGGATCTCGACGCCCGGTGCCGCTCGTCCCGCCGATTTGCGCTTGCCCGCCAGCGGTCCCTCCAGCGCGTGGTATTCCCAGGGCAGGATGGTCGCCAGCGCCGCGCTCTCGGTCATGCCGTAGCCCTGATGGAAGCGCCAGCTCGGCAGCACGCGCATCAGCTTGACCAGCAGCGCATCGGGCATCGGAGAGGCGCCATACTCGCAATCCCTGACGCTGCTCAGATCATAGGTGCCGAACGACGGATGATTGAGCATCATGTTGAGCATGGTCGGTACGAACAGGCAGTAATCCACCTTGTGCTCGGCGATGGTCTTCATCGCAAGCTCTGGCTCGAATTTCGGGATCGTGACATGGGTGCCGCCGACCAGGGTCAGCGCGATCATCGGCGAGGTGCCCGCCAGATGGAACATGCCGGCCGAGTGCAGGTATCGGGTATCCTCGCGGAATCGGAGCGCGTAGATCCAGACCAGCGATTCGTAGATGATGTTGGCATGCGACAGCATCACGCCCTTGGGAAAGCCCGTGGTGCCGCCGGTGTAGAAGATGCCGGCGAGATCGTTGTAGGCGCCGGACGCATCTTCGACCGGCGCGTGCGCAACCAGCTCATCATAGCCCTGCATGCCGTCCGGGACCTGTCCCTCGTCCAGATAGACCATCGCGGTGAGCGATTTCGCGCCTCGCAGCGCCGAGCCGATCTCGGCAAAGGCCTTGTCGACCAGCAGTAATTTCGGCGTGGAATCGTCGATCGCATAGGCATTCTCCGCGGCCGCCCAGCGCGTGTTGAGCGGCACCGCGACGGCACCGGCCCAGGCGATCGCGTAGAGCGCCTCGATATAGAGATCGCTGTTGTGCGCCAGGATGGCAACGCGATCGCCGGGCTCGATGCCGAGCCGCCGCAGCCCGCCCGCGACACAGGCGACACGGCGGCCGATCTCCTTCCAGCTCCGCGACCGTCCGGCATGGATGGTGCCCGGTGAATCCTTGCGCAACTGCACCGCCGAGATGAGCGCCTGCGTCAGCTTCATGTTTCCTCCTCATCCTCGTGCGGTCGCCCACGCCTGCGGATGTTTCCGTCATGCGTGAAGCCGAAAACGCCGCCCGGAGATTCCAGTTGATAATCCGGACAGACGGTCTATTATTGCACAGCGAACGCGGCGGGTAAAGCCTGGAAGGCAGCCGCCGTCGGGATCAACGAGCCCCGCAAAAGAGGGCCGTCATGGGAGGGGAAGATGCGGAAGCCAATCGTCACGTTTGCAGTGTGGGCGTGCGCGCTCACCGCTGCGCTCGGAACAGCGAACGCCCAGAAGGCATATGGTCCGGGGGTCAGCGACACCGAGATCTTGCTCGGCGCCAATGCGCCCTACAGCGGGCCGGCGTCGATCTATGCGAGCTTCCCGAAGACCATGCTCGCCTATTTTGCGATGCTGAACGAAAAGGGTGGCATCAACGGCCGCCACATCAACCTCCTGACCCGCGACGACGGCTATAGCCCGCCCAAGACCGTCGAGGTGACGCGCGCGTTGGTCGAGAACGACAAGGTGCTCGCGATCATGGCGCCGTTCGGCACGCCGACCAACGCGGCGATCCAGAAATATCTCAACAGCAACGGCGTCCCGCAACTCCTGGTGCAGAGCGGCGGCACCCGCTGGAACGAGCCGAAGCAATTCCCTTGGACCACGCCTTACTCGCCGACCTATGTCAACGAGTCCCGGATCATCGCCCGCTACGTCCTGCGCGAGAAGCCGGATGCCAAGATCGGCGTGCTCTTGCAGGCCGACGACATCGGCAAGGATTTTGTGCTCGGCCTGAAGGAAGGGCTCGGCGCCAAGGCCGACACGATGATCGTCAAGGAGGCGATGTATCAGTCGACCGAGCCGACGATTGACTCGCAGATCGTGAACCTGAAAGCCTCGGGCGCCGACACGATCCTGATCGCCGCGCAGAACAAGTTCGCCTCGATGGCGATCCGCAAGATCCACGAACTCGGATGGAAGCCGCTGATCTTCCTCGGCTCGACCGCGAATTCGATCGCCGGCGTGCTGGTGCCGGCGGGGCTCGACGCTTCGACCGGCATCCTGACCACGACCTCCTACAAGACGCCGAACGATCCGGCCTGGGCCAACGACAAGGGCATGACCGACTACCTCGCCTTCGTCGCCAAATATATGCCGGGCATGGACCCGAACGACGTGATCGCGGTGACCGGCTACACCACGGCACAGCTCGGCGCGATCATCCTGCAGCGTTGCGGCGACAACCTCACACGGGAGAACGTGCTGAAGCAGGCCACCAATCTCAGCGGCATCGAGCTGCCGATGCTGCTGCCGGGCATCACCATCCAGACCACGCCGCAGGATTACGCCGCGATCACCGAACGCCGCTTCGCCCGTTTCGACGGCAAGACCTGGGTGCTGTTCGGCGACATCGTGGGAGCAGGACCGGCCAAGCAGGCGGCCAAGGATTGACCGCGCGGCGCATCGAACGACCGAGGCTCAAACACAAGGACAAGAACAATGCTGACAGCCCAGGATGATCTCATCGGCCACCAGACGCCGCAGCCGTTTGCCAAGGCAGGCGGCGGCGATATCAGGTTCACCGAGCGCTACTGGTACACCGCACATCCGATCGACGGCAGCGAGCTGCTGATCGATATCGGGCTCGGCTATTACCCGAACCGCAACGTGATGGACGGCTTTGCCGGCATCACCATCGGCCGCCGCCAGCACAATTTCCGTGCCTCGCGGCGGCTTGGGACGCGTCCGCTGGAGACCGAGGTTGGCGGGCTCAGGATCGAGGTCGTCGAGGGCAACAGCCTGCACCGGCTGTCGCTTGCCGAGAACCCGTCCGGCATCAGCTTCGCGCTCGAATTCAGGGCAAGCTTTCCCGCGGCGCAGGAGAAGCAGAATTTCCGCGAGCGCAACGGCGTCGTCGAGGAGGACCTCGCGCGCGTCTCGCAATTCGGCCGCTGGCGCGGCTGGATCGTCGCCGACGGCAAGCGTTACGACATCGAGCCGGAACAATGGTGGGGACAGCGCGACCGCTCCTGGGGTCTGCGC
Organism: Bradyrhizobium sp. CER78; assembly: GCF_029846235.1. Taxonomy (GTDB): domain Bacteria; phylum Pseudomonadota; class Alphaproteobacteria; order Rhizobiales; family Xanthobacteraceae; genus Bradyrhizobium. The sequence goes on along the minus strand of NZ_JARVWP010000015.1, from coordinate 131,040 downwards.
TCGGAGATGCGCACCGACGAGACGCGGCCGCCGGTTGCGACCCATCGCAATTTCTTCTGGACCTGGTCGATGTTCCAGTTCGAGGCGTCGGCGCTGTCGATCTTCATCAAGGAGCGCACGCCGGGCAAGCCGCATTACCTCTCGGGCACCGAGTTCCGCCGCGAGGCCGACGGATCGGTGTCGCATCGCGAGGTCACCGCGGTCGAACACACAATCGAGTGGGCCGACGATCCGCTCGGGCAGACCATCGCTGCGGCCGACTTCACCTTCAGCTTCGATCGCGGCGAACCGCGCCGCGTCAGAATGCTGGGGTTGCCGACCCGGTTCTATCTCAAGGCCGGCATGTATGGCGGGTTGCAGGGCTGGACCCATGGCGACGACCGCGGCGAGAACCATGCCGCACACGACATCTGGAACCTCGACGATGCCACAGCGCGTGCCATCGCGCGCACGCTGTCGGACCATGTCGTGCGGCTCGAAAGCGGCAACGAGACCGGATATGGCATCAGTGAATACGGCGTCGCCGCCGGCTATCCGCGCTACCCGGGACCGCAGAAATTCCCGGCGATGTGATGGACGGGCAAGGCATCCGCATCGCGGACGGTAACGAAACCGCGTGCGATCCATGGGATGACAGGGCAGCGGAGGCGTTGGTCTCGCTCGAGACCATCGCCCCGCTGCGCTATCGCAGCCGCTTCGGCGACGGAAATCTCAACGGGCGCTCTTACGGCGGCCAGATCCTTGGCCAGGCCATGATGGCCGCGACGCTGAGTGCGCCCGAGGATCGCCCGGCGGCGATGCTGCAGCTCTTGTTCCTGCGCGGCGCCGATCCTGCCCGGCGCATCACCTTCGACGCTCGGGTCCTCCAGGACGGCAAGCGATTCTCCTCCCGCCATGTCGTAGGCCAGCAGGGCGAACAAACGGTCCTGAGCGCGCAGGCCACATTCTGCGCGCCGCAGCCGGGTCCGCAGCATGCAGTGCCATTTGCTCCGCAAGAGGATCCCGAAAGCCTGCCCGAGCTGAGCATGATCCCGGACGCGCTGATGGCGCAGCTGCGGCCGCTCGGTCCCTACTCGCCGCTGATCAAACCCAGCATGGATTTTCGCGTTCCCGAGATCGAGCGGCAGCTCTCGGCCGCGACGGCAGAACCGCGCCTGCGTTTCTGGATCAGATCCCGGCAGCCGCTCGCCACGGGTTCCCGCGCCCAGGCTGCCGTGTTCGCCTATCTCTCGGATTGGTGGCTCAACTTCTCCAGCGTCGGCGGCCATCTCCGCGACCTGCAGGCGCGCGCCCCGCTCTATCTGTCGAGCCTCAACCATTGCATCTGGTTTCATCGTGCGTTTTCGCCCGACGCCTGGATGCATGTCGACACCGAGAGCCCGTGCGCCGATGGCGGCCGCGGGTTGTCGATCGCCCGCGTCCATGACCGCAATGGGTCGATGCTCGCGACATCGATCCAGGAAACCCTGATGGTGCATCCCGACGGCGATGCGTAAGCCACGCCGCGACAGTTGAGCGCGTGCCGTGATCGCGGCTGGGTTGCTGTCGATGCGCCGCGCTGGTTCCACCGTCTGTTGAATCCGGGCAACACCGCCAGACAAAAACGCACAATCGCGCAGATTGCGGGTTTTGAATCACGAAGGTGCCGCATCCCTGTCAAATCCTGTTCGCGGGTGGCGCAACAAGAACACTATGGGGAAAACCTACATGCAGCAGGCACCGCTGGCCGCACGGAGTGCGGAATCGTCTGGATATGTTCTCCACTTCCAGCTCGCCAGCAATGGCACCAGACGCGCGTGCAGTCTCACGATCCAGGCGGAAAACGCCAACGAGGCGGCGCGCATCTTCCGCGAGAACTGGGGCACGATCGAATCGATGGCGCGCGACGGCGTCAGCACCGGAGTGGTCGGCTCGGCGCCCGTCAGCCTGGCGATGTCGTGAGACACATCGCGCGACCTACGGCGAACCCTACGCGTGAGGCGTGACAGGATAGCGACCTCCGGGATCGCGCGACCAATTGACGCGCTGACGCAACGACCAAGCCATGCGGTGCGAGGCTCGCGCATACGCGCGAGCCTCGCTGTGTCTTAGAACGATTCAAATCCAGTCCGGTTAGAGGGATTCAAGTCTGCTCCGGTTCTTTTCGCGCGCGCCGGCTGCTAGAGGCGCGGCGTGAATGAGTTCGCGTGAATCGGAAGTCCAAGAGTGCCTGTGAATGCTGATCGCCGGGTTGTCGGCGACCGTCGAATTGCCGCCGACAAGGGCCGCCCCCACCTGCTGATCGGCGCAGCGTTCCTGCTCGCCGACGTCTCCTCCGCAATAACACCGGCAAGCGCCCAATCGAGCGTCGCCTTGCCGCCGGTCACGGTCGAGCACCCGACGCAGAAGCGCAAGCCTGCAGCCAGTTCGGCGAAGCCGGCACAACGAACTCAGGCCGCGGCGCGGCAGCGCAGCCGGGATGCCCAGCCGGCGCCACCGACCGCGTCGGAGCGCGCGGCAGCTAGCGCCGCCGCGCTGAACGAAGCCAAGCTCGGCTATCGCGCGATGCCGAGCTCGACCACCTTGCGCAGCGGCGCCTCGCCGCTCGACACCGCGCAGACGGTCAACGTCGTGCCGGAGCAGGTGCTCAGGGATCAGCTGCCGCGCAACCTCGACGACGCACTGGCCAATGTCAGCGGCGTCACCCAGGGCAACACGCTGGCCGGCACCCAGGATGCCGTGATGCGCCGCGGCTTCGGCGACAATCGTGACGGCTCGATCATGCGCAACGGCATGCCGCTGGTGCAGGGCCGCAGCCTCAACGCTGAGGTCGAAAGCGTCGAGGTGCTGAAGGGCCCGGCCTCGCTGCTCTACGGCATCATGGATCCCGGCGGCATCGTCAACACGATCAGCAAGCGCCCCGAGCTCTATCAGCACGGCTCGGTGACCTTGCTCGGCTCGACCTACGCCAACAACAAGAGCGGCGCCGACGGCACCTTCGACATCACCGGCCCGATCGGCAATGGCGGCCTCGCCTATCGCTTCATCGGTTATGGCGTGAGCGAGGACTACTGGCGCAATTTCGGACGCCATCGCGAGATGCTGGTCGCACCGTCACTGGCCTGGTACGGCGACGGCACCACCGTCCAGCTCAACTACGAGCACCGCGAATTCATCGCGCCGTTCGACCGCGGCACCGCGTTCGATGCCGTGACCAAGGCGCCGCTGGCGATCCCCGCGACACGCCGGCTCGACGAGCCCTTCAACAACATGTGGGGAACCTCCGACCTGATGCAGGCCTCGGTCGAGCGCCGGCTGAACCAGGACTGGAATCTGTTCGCGGCCTACAGCTACAACACCGAGACCTTCAGCGCCAACCAGCTCCGCATCACCGGTATCAACAGCAAGACCGGCGTCGAGACCCGCAGCAATGACGGCACGCAGGGTTCGCTCAGCAACGCCAGCTACGGCACGTCCTATCTGCAGGGCAATGTCTGGCTCGGCGGGTTCCGCAACGAGGTGCTGTTCGGCGGCGACGGCCAGTACCGCACGATCTACCGCGACAATCTGATCCGGCAGGCGACGCCGAGCTTCAACTTCTACAATCCGGTCTATGGGCTGATCACGCCGGGCACCATGGTGTCGGCCAGCGACAGCGCCCAGACCGACAAGCTCGGCCAGTGGTCGCTGTTCTTCCAGGACACGCTGCATCTGACCGAGCGCTTCGCGCTGGTCGGCGGCGTGCGTTACATGGACTACGACCAGATCGCCGGCAGGGGCCGGCCGTTCATCACCAACACCAACGTGTCGGCGGACAAGGCGCTGCCGCTCGGCGGCGCCATTCTCAAGCTCACCGACCAGGTCTCGCTCTATGCGAGCTACACGCAGTCGCTGAAGCCGACCTCGACCATTGCGCCGCTCACCGGCGGCGTCGTGATCGGCTCCAACATCGCTCCCGAAGAGGGCACCCAGTGGGAGACCGGTGTCAAGTTCGACTTCAACAAGCGGCTCTCCGGCACGCTTGCGCTCTACGACATCGAGAAGAAGAACGTGCTGGTCTCGCAGCTCAACCCTGCAACCGCCATCGTCGAATACCGCACCGCCGGCAAGGTTCGCTCGCGCGGCGTCGAGCTCGATGTCACCGGCAGGCTGACTGATAGCTGGAGCATGATCGGAAGCTACGGCTATACCGATGCGCGCGTCACCGAGGATCCGACGCTCGCCGGCAACGCCCTGCAAAACGTGGCGCTCAACACTGCCTCGCTCTATCTGGTCTACGATTTCGGCGCCACCCTGCCCGGCCGGCTGCGTCTCGGCGGCGGCGCGCGCTATGTCGGCGACCGGCCCGGCGACGCGGCGAACAGCTTCGTGCTGCCGTCCTATACGGTCGCGGATGTGTTTGCGACCTACGAGACCAAGGTCCAGACCTTCCCGGTGATCTACCAGTTCAACGTCAAGAACCTGTTCGACACCGTCTACTATCCGTCCGCCAATAACATCCTGACGGTGGCGATGGGCGATGCGCGGCGCTTCTCGCTCTCGGCGACGGTGAAATTCTAGCATGGCCACCGTGCTGACAGCGATCAGGCTGCTGGCCGTCCTGACCGCGACCGCGGTCGCCTGTACGACGGTACACGCCGACGAACTCACGCTTTACTCGACCCGGGAAGCCAATCTGGTCGCGCCCGTCATCACGGCGTTCACGGCTGCGAGCGGCACCAAGGTCAACACCGTCTTCATCGAAGACAGCCTAGTCAAGCGCCTGACGTCTGAGGGCGACAGTTCACCCGCGGACGTCTTGCTCACCATCGGTCTCGACAAGACAATGCAGCTTGCCGCGCGCGGGCTGACGCAATCGATCGCATCTGCGGTGCTTGACCGGACGGTGCCGGCGAACCTGCGCGGTGACAATAGTCAATGGATCGCACTTGCCGTCCGTCCACGTGTGGTCTTCACGCGCAACGGCAGCCCCCTCGCCGCGATCACCTATGAGGAGCTCGCCGATCCCAAATGGCGCGGCAAGCTGTGCATGCGGCCGGCCACGCACCAGAACAATGTCGCGCTGATCGCGGCCTTCCTCGCGCATCATGGAGCGGATGCAACGGAGAGCTGGCTCGCCGGGCTGAAGGCCAATCTCGCCCACAAGCCGGCCGGCAAGGACAACGATGTGGTCCGCGAGATCGCGGAGGGACGCTGCGAGATCGGGATCGGCAACACGGTCGCGCTCGCGCAGCTTCGCGACGGCCGCGAAGGCAATGATTGGCGCGCGTGGGCCGACGCCGTGAAGGCCGTGCCGACCGCGTTCACCGGTGGCGGCAGCCACGTCAATCTGACCGGCGCGGCAATTGCCCGGCACGCACCGCATCGGGCCGCTGCGCGCGCCTTCCTCGAATTCCTCGTCACGCCCGAGGCCCAGACCATCTTCTCCACTGCCGAGCTGGAATATCCCGTGCTGGCAACCACAAAGCGGCCTCGGATCGTCGACGGGATCGGATCGTTCCCCGTCGATGCGCTGCCTGTCGACGAGATCGCCGCGCATCAAGCCGCCGCAGTCGCGCTGATCCGAAAGGTCGGATTCGATGAGTGATGTCCGGCGCCCGATCAAGGCCGCGCTGTTGCAGGTCCACTCCATCGCAGGCCTCGCGCTGGCGCTGCTCTGGGCCGTGGTCGGCCTCACCGGCGCAACGATGGCCTTCGAGGACGAGATCGAGGCCAGCCTGAACAGCCAGATGATGCGTGTCGACGCCAGCGCCACCCGACGGCTCACGCCCGACGAACTGGTCGCGCGGCTTCAGGCGGCGGGCGATTTCGGCAAGGTCTCCGCCGTCACCATGTCCAGCGATCCATCAGCCGCGGCGCATATCCGCTTCGCCCGCAGCGAAGGTGGTGCGCGGCCGTCCTCGGTCTATGTCGATCCCTATGACGGACACGTGCTCGGCTCGCCGCGCGGCGAGGATTTTTTCGCCACCGTCCGCAAGCTACATCGCTGGCTGCTGCTGCTGCCGGGTGACGGCAATGGCATGGGCCGCAAGATCACTGGCACAGCCGCGATCTGCCTGATCGTGATGCTGATATCAGGCCTCGTGCTGCGCTGGCCGCATCGCGCGCGCAGCGTGAAGATGTGGCTGAAGCCAAATCTCGGACTGCGCGGGCGCGGCCTGCACCGCTCGCTGCATGCGGTGATCGGCACCTGGGTGCTGCCGGTCTATCTGGTGATGACGCTGACCGGCCTGTGGTATTCGTTCGAATGGTACAAGGCCGGCGCCAACTGGCTGCTGGCGCGCCCGCAGACCGCCGCCGCGGCGATGCAGCCCAAACCAGCGCGCGGCGCAGCGGCTGCCGATAACAAGAGTGAAGCAAGGGCGGAAGCGAAGACCGAGGCAAAACCGCTCGTGTTCGATCACGTCTGGTCAGCGTTCCTGCAGCAGGAGAACAACGATTACGGTAGGGCTCTCCTGACCCTGCCGGCCGGCACGGGCACGGCTGTGCGCGTGCGGTCCTGGTCGCGGGATTCGACGCTCGAGAGCGTGCGTGACGAATTCCGCATCGACGCCGTCACCGGACGCGTGATCTCGTCGGACCGCTACGCGGACAAGACGTTCGGCGAGCGCGTCCTTGCCGGCGTGCTCGACATCCACCGCGGCGCCATCCTGGGTTGGCCCGGCAAGCTCGCCTTCATGCTGGCCGCGGCTATGATGCCACTATTCGCCGTGACCGGCCTGCTGCTCTATCTGTCCCGCCGCCGGCACCGGCGCCTTGCGCGGCCGCCCGTCGCGCACCTCGTGCCGGGCGAGTGAGCTTCAGGAGCCGGCGATCAGCCGGGATCGCACGCCGCAAGCCGGGCGCGTAACCCGGCGTCCGTTTCGACCGCAAGCTCGAGCAATCCCTGATAGGGATCGCCGGATATTCTGAGGACGGCAGCGAACGCAGGCTCGGTCTTGAGGCCGCCTGCCCTTAAGGTTCCGACGGCTCGCCGCAGTCGTCCGTCGTCAAGCGCGAGCAGCCGCCGCTCGACCTCGAAATGGATCCAGCCCCGCTGCTGCTCGACCGGACGCTGGTCGCCGAACAGCTCGAACGGCCAGCCATCCCAGACAAAGTGGGCAATCGCCGGCCGCGTTCCCGAGGTCCATCGGTAGAGCACGAAATCATCAGCCGATCGGTAATGCTTCCAAACGATGTCTGTGAAGGCGTTCGGGTCGAGCACATGGCAGACGATATCGATGTCGCTGCCGGACACAGCAAGGCCGAGCGGCAGCGTTCCGACGATACGGGGATCAAATGGCTCGAGCCGCTCCAGCACGGCAGAGCTGGTGACGGCGGACTTGTAGTCTTCGACGGTCATGGCGTGGCACGCCCCTCAGGATCGCAGCGACGCAATACCACGCGCGCGTCGAATGCGTGAGCCACTACGAATGGGCGGAGAACGGGAGAAAGCGCCTTGCAAAATGTTGCGGGGCGATCCCGACCGCGTCACCGTGGTCGAAATCGCCCAGCCAAACGAGCAAACGGGCGGGACTGCCTCGCAATCCCGCCTGTCCAGCCAATCGTCGCAATGATCCGTTCGGGCCGTTAGCCGAACTGGTTCATCGTGTTGTGGGCGCCGCCCGCCTTGAGGGCAGCCTCACCGGCGAAGTACTCCTTGTGATCGTCGCCGATGTCGGAGCCCGCCATGTTCTGGTGCTTGACGCAGGCGATGCCCTGACGGATCTCCGCGCGCTGCACGTTCTTGACGTATCCGAGCATGCCCTGCTCGCCGAAATACTCCCTTGCGAGATTGTCGGTCGACAGCGCAGCCGTGTGGTAGGTCGGCAGCGTGATCAGATGGTGGAAGATGCCGGCGCGCTTGGCCGAATCCGCCTGGAAGGTGCGGATGCGTTCGTCGGCTTCCTTCGCCAGCGGCGTATCGTCGTATTCCGCCTTCATCAGCTCGGCGCGGTTGTACTTGCTGACATCCTTGCCAGCCTCCTTCATCGCGTCGTAGACCTGCCAACGGAAGTTGAGGGTCCAGTTGAACGACGGAGAGTTGTTGTAGGCCAGCTTCGCGTTCGGAATGACCTTGCGGATGCGATCGACCATCGAAGCGATCTGCTCGATATGCGGCTTCTCGGTCTCGATCCACAGGAGGTCAGCGCCGTTCTGCAGCGAGGTGATGCAGTCGAGCACGCAGCGATCCGCGCCGGTGCCGGGACGGAACTGGTAGAGGTTGCTGGGCAACCGCTTCGGACGCATCATCTTGCCGTTCTGGTTGATGATGACGTCGCCGTTGCGCGCATTGGCGGCCGTCACTTCCTCGCAATCGAGGAAGCTGTTGTACTGGTCGCCGAGGTCGCCGGGCTTGTGGCTGACCGCGATCTGCTGGGTCAGGCCGGCGCCGAGCGAGTCGGTGCGGGTCACGATGATGCCGTCCTCGACACCGAGCTCGAGGAACGCATGGCGGCAGGCGCGGATCTTCGCGATGAACACCTCGTGCGGCACGGTGACCTTGCCGTCCTGGTGGCCGCACTGCTTCTCGTCCGAAACCTGGTTCTCGATCTGCAGGGCACAGGCGCCCGCCTCGATCATCTTCTTGGCGAGCAGGTAGGTCGCCTCGGCATTGCCGAAGCCGGCGTCGATGTCGGCGATGACAGGCACGACGTGGGTCTGGAAGTTGTCGATCTTCTCGATCAGCGCCTTTTCCTTGGCCTTGTCGCCTTCCTTGCGCGCCGCGTCGAGCGCGCGGAAGATATCGTTGAGCTCACGGGAATCCGCCTGACGCAGGAAGGTGTAGAGCTCTTCGATCAGCGCCGGCACCGAGGTCTTCTCGTGCATCGACTGGTCGGGCAGCGGACCGAATTCGGAACGCAGCGCCGCGATCATCCAGCCAGAGAGGTAGAGGTAACGGCGGTCGGTGTTGCCGAAGTGCTTCTTGACCGAGATCAGCTTCTGCTGGGCGATGAAGCCGTGCCAGCAGCCGAGCGACTGGGTGTACTTGGTGCTGTCGGCGTCATAGGCGGCCATGTCGGCGCGCATCAGCGCAGCCGTGTAGCGGGCGACATCCAGACCGGTCTTGAAGCGGTTCTGCAGGCGCATGCGCGCCACGGCTTCGGCGGTGACGCCATTCCAGGTGTCCTTGGTCTTCAGCAGCGCTTCGGCCGCCTCAAGCTCGCTCTGATACGATGCCGGTCCCTGGATGGCCCGGTCGCTGATCCCGCGCGGTTGGAAGTTCATGTCCGTGATCCCTTCGGTGACGAAATAACTGCACCGTTTGTGGCGCCTGGCGGCGTCGGGAGCTAGACCTGACGCGGAAAACTTGTCATAACTTACAAGAAACCGTTGTATTGTTGTAAGAATCTTACAAAGATTGGATACGGCGATGGTAACCTCAAGCGCCCGTTCCGTTTTCATGGGCCCGCGGCTGCGCCGGCTGCGGCGGGACCTCGGGCTGACCCAGGCGGATATGGCCGCCGATCTCGAAATCTCGGCCCCCTATGTCGCGCTGCTGGAACGCAACCAGCGGCCGGTGACGGCGGACATGCTGCTTCGCCTGGCGCGCACCTACAAGATCGATCTGGCCGACCTCGCCGGTGACGGCGGTGCGGATCACACCGCCCGCATGCAGTCGGTTCTGAAGGAACCGATGTTTGCCGACATCGACATCCCCACGCTCGAGGTCAGCGACCTCGCGGTCAGCTATCCCGGCATGACCGAGGCGTTCCTGCGCCTCTACACCGCCTATCGTGAAGAGCAGTTGGCACTTGCGGAGCGGCGTGCGCCGGACCTGGCGGGCACCACCTTGCTGCCGGGCGAGAACTTCGACGCCAACGATCCCGTCGCGGAAGTCAGGCGATTTCTCGCCGCGCGCCGCAACAATTTCGCCAACCTCGACGATGCCGCCGAGCGTCTCGTCCATGAGCCGGCTGGCCCGGCCGGATTCATCGAGCGGCTTCGCGAGCGTCACAAGCTCCAGGTCCGCTATCTGCCGCCGAACGTCATGCTCGGCTCGGTCAGGCGACTGGATATGCATCGCAGACAATTGCTGCTCGAGGACTCGCTCGATACCGCAGGGCTCAATTTCCAGCTCGCCAAGCAACTCGCCTATCTGGAACTGGAAGGCGAGATCAGCGCGGCGGTGGAAGACGGCAAGTTCACCAGCAAAAGCGCCGAGTTGCTGGCCCGCCGCGCACTCGCAGCCTATGCCGCGGCCGCGCTCATTATGCCGTACTCGGTGTTTGCGAAAGCGGTCGAGACGCGGCGTTACGATCTCGAGGCGCTGGCGCGGCAATTCGGCACCAGCTTCGAGCAGACGGCGCATCGGGTCACGACCCTGCAGCGGCCGGGCCTTGAGAAGGTGCCGTTCTTCCTGATCCGCGTCGATCCGGCCGGCAACATTTCCAAGCTGCTCGACGGTGCCGGCTTCCCGTTCGCCAAGCACGGCGGCGCCTGCCCGCTGTGGTCGGTCCACGACATCTTCAAGACGCCGCGCCAGATCGTCACGCAATGGCTGGAACTGCCCGACGGACAGCGGTTCTTCTCGATCGCCCGCACCGTGACCGCCGGCGGCGGCGCGTTCGGCGCCATCCGCGTCGAGCGGGCGATTGCGATCGGCTGCGCGGCCGAGCATGCGGGCCAGTTGATCTACACGCGCGACGGACAGGGGCCGAACGCCGACGAGCCGACCCCGATCGGTGTCGCCTGCCGGGTCTGTCATCGCCCGCGATGCGCGGCACGATCGGCGCCGCCGATCGGGCGCGAGATTCTTCCCGACGATTTCAGAACCTCGAGCGTGCCGTTCGGCTTCTCGGCTGACTGACGTGGTCGATCATCCCTGCGGCCGGTTCTGGTCGTACAGCACCCGCGCGCGGATGGTACCGTCGATGTCTTTCAGGTCGGCGAGGAGCGCCTCGCCCTCGCCGCCGACCACGTCGGTCTCGAGCACGACATAGCCGACTTCCGGATCGGTCTGCAGATACTGCGCCAGGATGTTGATCCCGTGCCGGGAGAGCGCGTCGTTGACCTGACGCATGACGCCGGGAACGTTGCGGTGAACATGGATGAAACGGGTACCGGTCGGTCGCGCCGGCAATTGCACTTGCGGAAAATTGACCGCGCCGAAGGTCGATCCGACGTCGGAATAATCGATCAGCTTGCGTGCGACCTCACCGCCGATGCGATCCTGCGCTTCCTCGGTCGAACCGCCGACGTGCGGCGTCAGGATCACATTGGGGAGCCCCTGCAACGGCGAGACGAAGCGCGCCTCGTTCGACACCGGCTCGACCGGAAACACGTCGACCGCGGCACCGGCCAGGCGGTTCTCACGCAATGCGCTCGCCAGCGCGTCGAGATCGACCACGGTGCCGCGCGAGTTGTTGATCAGATAGGCCTCGGGCTTCATCAGCCGAAGCTGGGCCGCGCCAATCATGTTGGCGGTAGCCGGCGTCTCCGGCACGTGCAGCGATACGATGTCGCTGGCCGCGAGCAGCTCGTCGAGCGAGTCGACCGGCTCGGTATTGCCGTGACGCAGCTTGTCGGTGTGATCGAAATAGATCACGCGCATGCCCATCGCTTCCGCGAGGTTCGACAGCTGCGAGCCGATGTTGCCGTAGCCGACGATGCCGAGCGTCTTGCCGCGCACCTCGCGGCTGCCTTCGGCGGACTTGTCCCAACCGCCGCCATGTGCGGAGACCGACCGCGGAAAGATCCGGCGGAACAGCATGACGATCTCGGCGATGGTCAGCTCCGCTACGCTGCGGGTGTTGGAGTATGGCGCGTTGAAGACCGGGATTCCGAGCTTCCGCGCGGCGTCGAGATCCACCTGGTTGGTGCCGACCGAAAAGCAGCCGACGACCAGCAACCGGTCGGCGGCCTCGAGGATTTCCGCGGTCAACTGGGTCCGCGACCGAATTCCCAGCATATGGATGCCCGACAGCGCCTGCCTGAGGTCTTTCGGTCCCAGCGCCTTGGGCAGACGTTGCAGCTCGGTATAGCCGTTCGCCTCGAACATCCGGACCGCGGAATCGTTCACGCCCTCCAGCAGCAGCACGCGTATTTTTGTCTTGGGAAGCGACAACATCATCAAGATCCAGATTCGTAAGGTTCGGGCAGGTTCTGCACGAGCGCAGTTTCGACGGATCACGTGATAACATGGAAAGCAGTGGCGTCAGAAGCCGCCATCGGCGGCACGCCCCGCGATTTGCCCTCGATTCGGGCATCCCGATGCGGGCAGGAACCGATTCGGTCAAATGTCCTGGTCAATTCGCCGGAAGGGGCCCCGTTGCGGCTCCTGGGGCGTTCGAACGCCCGCTCCGGCGCCGCGGCAAATCAGGAGATGGCCATCCCGGACGCCTTGTCGAACAAATGCGTTCGCTCCAGATCGAGCGCGACGTCGATGAATTGATCCGGCTCGGCGGCGACGCCGACCGGCATTTGCGCCGTGAACGCGAATGCGCCGACGGTTCCGATCACGAGCGTGTGCGGCCCGAGCGGCTCTACGTCCTTCACAAGGATGCGGATGGAAGAGCCTGCCGGCGCGCCTTCGCGCAACACATGATCGGGCCGCACCCCAAGAACCACGGGCTTGCCGACGCTGCCCGCATAGGCAGCCTCACGCGACTTCGGCACGCGCAACGCCGTGCCCGACGGCTCGGTGAAGGTGAGCACGCCGTCGCGGGCTGTGATCTCGCCATGGATGAAGTTCATGCTGGGCGCGCCCATGAAGCCCGCGACGAAGAGATTGCTGGGCTTCTCGTAGATCGTGATCGGATCGGCTGCCTGCTCGATCCGGCCCTTGTTCATCACCACGACGCGGTCGGCCATCGTCATGGCTTCGACCTGGTCGTGCGTCACATAGACGATCGTCTTGGCGAGGCGGCGGTGCAGCGCCTTGATCTCGGTGCGCATCTCGATGCGCAGCTTGGCGTCGAGATTGGACAACGGCTCGTCGAACAGGAATACGTCCGGGCTGCGCACGATGGCGCGGCCGATCGCGACGCGCTGGCGCTGTCCGCCGGAAAGCTGCTTCGGCCGGCGCTGCAAATACTGCTCGAGGTCAAGGACGCGCGCCACGTCGTTCACGGCCTTGTCGATGCTGGCGCGCTGCTCGCCCCGCACCTTCATGCCGTAGCCGATGTTCTCGGCGACCGTCATGTGCGGATAGAGCGCGTAGTTCTGGAACACCATCGCGCAGTTGCGCAAACCCGGGCGCAACTGCGTCACGTCGCGGTTGCCGATGCGGATGGTTCCACTGGTGACGGCCTCCAGTCCCGCGATCATGCGCAACGTCGTGGTCTTGCCGCAGCCGGACGGGCCGACCAGCACGACAAACTCCTCGTCGGCCACCTTGAGGTCGAGCCCTTCGATGATCTTGTAGGGGCCGTATGCCTTGCTGACGTTCTCGATCTCGACGTGCGCCATGGAATCCTTTTCCGTCTCTTCATCGACGGCTGGTCAAAATCCCGGATGACGCGCGCGCATCATCCGGGATGTCTCGGTTGAAGGCTAGTTCTTCGGCGGCAGGCCCATCGCCGCGCGATAGGCCGCGAGCTGCTTGGCCCGGCCGAACTCGTCGGTCAGCCGATTCCACTCCTTCGCCATCGCGTCGAGCGCCGCCTGCGGCGTGGTCTGGCCGGCCAGCGCCTTGCCGAGCTCGATCTCCACCACCTCGGTATAGGAGAAATAGCCGGGCAGACGCATGTCGAGCGCGACGTTCTTGGCATTGATGGAGTCCGATTGCGCGCCGAGATATTCCTTGGCCTCCTCCGGCGAGAAGATCTTGCTCCACAGCTGCAGATTGGCGGTGTGCGATTTGCGATAGGGATTGACGCCGCTGCCGCCGGTGATCGCCGCCTGGCCCGACACCTCGGGGCTGGTCAGCGTCTTGACGAAGTCCCACGCCGCCTTCTGGTTCTTGCCGGCCTTCGGCACCGCGATCTGCCAGCCGCCGAATGCCATGAACGGGCCCGGAAGCACGCTCGGGAATTTATCCCACTTCTTGGTCTTGGCGTTCCAGATCTCGTCCGAGCCAGGCAGCATCGCCGAGCCGACCTTGCCCGAGATCTTCGACTGCTTCGGGTCGGCGGCAATGACGCCGGTGTCGCCCCAGCCGATCGATTCCGCGACCTGGCCGCCCGCGACCGCCGCGTTGACCTCGCCGAAGGAGAAGTTCAGCGCGTTGGGCGGCCCGAGCTTCGATGCGCGGATGTATTCCTCGAGCCCCTTCACCCAGCCCGGATTGTTGATCTGCGCGTCCATCGTCTCGGGGTCGAAGAACATCGCGCCCGGATAGTTCGGATTGTTGGCGTAGGCCGCCGCGTGGCTGAAGAAGAACCAGAACTGCTGACCGCCGCGACGGAACGCTTCCGCCGTTCCCCACAGGCCCTTGTCGGGCCGCTGGAAGAACTCGGCAATGTCGAGATACTGCTTCCAGGTCTTCGGCGGCGCGAGGTCGTAACCGTACTTGGCCTTGAACGCGTCCTTCTCCTTGGGATCGCTGAACAGGTCGGTGCGATACGTGTAGGTATGGACGTCGCCGTCCATCGACTGCGAGTAGATCTTGCCCTCCCACACCATCAGGCGTTCGCGATAAGCCGGCTCGATATCGTCCCAATCCTTGCCGGACTGCATCTCCTTCGGCATCTCGCTCAGATAAGGCACGAAGTCCGGCAGCCAGGCCGGCGCGAAGCTGACGAGGTCGAACGTCGCGTCCGACGCCGTCAGCGATGTCGCGATCTTCGGATAGAGCTCGGACCAGGGAAACTCGACGACATTGACCTTGCCGCAGGTCTTCTTGGCCCATTCGTCCGCGCCGAGCTTGAGCGCGGATGCGATATACGGTCCGGTCTGCGACGCCACCGTCAGGGTGACGCCGGTGTAATCCGGACTGCAGGCAGCATTCGCCTGGCCCGCGGCGCAAGCCATCGCGAGCGAGGTAGTCAGCATCAGGAACGTCCGTCGCAACATCGTTTAGTCCTCCCTACAAAGTTTTTGCTATTTGATGGCCCCGAGCAGCAGGCCCGACCGCATCATCCGGCTGAGCAGGCCCGCCATGATCATCATGGGAACGATGGCGACGAGCGCCGCCGCCGAGATCGCCCACCATTCGTCGCCGCGCTGGCTGTTCTGACCCGCCACCAGGATGGGCAGCGTCTGCCATCTGGAATTGGTCAGGAACAGCGCGAACAGAAACTCGTTCCAGACGAAGGCCAGCGTGATCATGAACGTCGCCAGCAGCCCGTTCATCGACATCGGCACCACGATGCCGATGAAGATGCGCCAGCTCGGCACGTTGTCGACCATCGCGGCTTCCTCGACCTCGATCGGGATCGCCTCGAAGAAGTCTCGCATCAGCCAGACCACGATCGGCAGCGAGAACGCGACGTAGCACAGCGTCAGGCCGACATAGCTGTCGATTAGTTGGAAGCCCAGCCGGCCGATCTCGCTGTAGAGCAGATACAGCGCGAAGGCCGTGACGATCGGCGGAAACATGCGCTGGCTGACGAACCAGAACAGGATGTCCTCGTTGCCGAGGATCGGCCCGGGCAGCGGCAGGCGATTGGCGACCACGGCTGCGATCAGCGCGATCGGAAAGGCGAGCAGAAGTGCCTGCGAGCGGGTCAATCCGAATGTCGCGTTGAACAGCAGATAGCCGCCGAGCGCAAGCAGGAAGAACACGAGGCCCGCGCCAAGCCTGACCTTGAACTCGAACCGCACCAGCGCATAGGCCGCCATCGCGCCGATCGCGGTGGCAATCGCCGCCGCCGACAGGCCGACAACGGTCGAATTCAGGAAGGTCCGGAAGAACTCGCCGCGGATCCCCTGATAGAGATCGATGAAGGGCTGCAGGGTCGGCGTGAAGTCGACGAACGGCAGATAGGTCGGCCCGCCGACGACGCCCGGCGGCGTCTTGAACGCCGTCACCACCACCCAATAGAGCGGAAACACCGTGATCAGGCACCAGGCGAGAACACCGACCGCGACCAGGCGACGGCTCCATTGCGACAGTCCGGTCAAGCCCCGATCGCTCATCGGCGCTTCTCCAGATGCGGCCGCAGCAGCGCCAGATAGGTGACGCCGATGATCGTGATCGCGATCAGGAACAGGAAGCTGAGCGCCGAGGTGTAGCCGAGATTGAACTTCTTGAAGCCTTCCTGATAGGCGAACAGCGTCAGCGTCTCGGTGTCGACGCCCGGCCCGCCGCCCGTCATCACGAACACCGTGTCCATGATCTTGTAGCTCTCGATCAGGCGGATGAAGACGACCGCGGCCGAGATCGGCAGCATCATCGGAAAGGTGATCCCCCAGAACTGCTGCCAGGCGCTGGCATTCTCGAGCTCGGCGGCCTCGTAAACATCTTCGGGAAGCGTTTGCAGGCCGGCCAGCATCATCAGGATGACGAACGGCGTCCATTGCCAGACCTCGACCGCGATGATGCAGGCGAGCGCCCAATGTCCATTGGTGAGGAAGGGCAGATTGACCAGACCGAACTTCGACAGGAACTGGTTGAGCGGTCCCATGGTCGGGTTGAACATCATGCGCGCCACCAGCGCGACCGCCACCGGCGCGAGCAGCATCGGCAACAGCAAGGCGACGCGAAACAGCCGCTCGCCCGGCACGCGCGCGTTCAGCGCCAGCGCGACGCCGAAACCGATCGCGTATTGCAAGCCGACCGCGATGAAGGCGATCAGCGTCGTCGTGAAGAGCGCACTCCAGAACCGCGGTTCCTGCAGCAGCGTCGCATAATTGCCGAGCCAGACCACCCGCGGCGGGATCGGCGGAATCAGGCGATAGCTGAGGAAGCTCGTGGTCAGCGAATAGATCAGCGGAAAGATCGAGATCGCCAGCACGACGAGCACCGCCGGCCAGATGAAGACATGCTTGATCGGATCATTCCGCATCATCGCGCGATCATCCCTTCAGCAGCGCGTCGATCTCGGCCCGCTGCGGCATCGCGGGTGCGGTCCCGGGACGCGTGACGGAAATTCCGGCCGTGGCCGAACCGAAGCGCGCAGCCTCGAGCGGATCGACACCGTCCGCGAGCGCCGCCGCGAAGCCGCCGACGAAGGCATCGCCCGCGCCGGTGGTCTCGACCACCTTGCCGGCGGCAAACGGCGGCACATGCAGCGAGCGATCCCGCGCATGGAACAGCGCGCCGCGCTCGCCAAGCGTGATCAGCGCCGTGCCTGCGCCTTTCGCCAGCAACGCATCGCCGGCACGTCGGGCGCCGGCGAGGTCGCCGACCGCGATCCCGGTCAGCGCTTCGGCCTCGGTCTCGTTGGGGACGACATAATCGCAGAGCGCAAACAGACCAGTGTCGAACTTGATCGCCGGCGCCGGATTGAACACCGTGATGCTGCCCGCGGCGCGCGCAATCTCGAGCCCTCGAAATGCCGCATCGACCGGCTGCTCGAGCTGCGTCACGAACACGCTGGAGTCACGAATGGCGTCCGCCACCGCGTCGATGTCGGCCGGACTGATGCCGCCCGCCGCGCCCGGCACCACGATGATCGCATTGTCGCCTCGCGTCTCGTGGACGTAGATGAAGGCAGCGCCGGTCGGCGCGTCCGCCGTCCTCGCCACGCGCGGCCGGATTCCCTCGGCCTCCCAGGTCTTGACCGCAAGCTCGCCGAAGGCGTCGCTGCCGATCCGCGAGATGAAGCTCACGCTGGCGCCGGCTCTTGCTGCCGCGACAGCCTGGTTGGATCCCTTGCCGCCGGGCCCCATGGCAAATCCCGATCCGGCGATGGTCTCGCCGATCGCCGGCATGTTGCCGGCGCGGAACGCGAGGTCGACGACGAACACGCCGAGGACGGCGACGCCATGCTTGCTCATGTCGTCACTCCCCGTCGGGCGCGATCACGCCCTTGCTGAACAGGAAGCAGCCGTAGAAGCGGCGCTCGCCCGTCGCGATCACGCAATAGGCCGTCTTGGCCTTCTCGTAGAACGCATGGCGCTCGACGCCGACCAGCGGCCAGGATCGTCCCTCGGCGTGATCGATCGCGGCCTGCACCTCGCGCTGCACAGGAGGCACCTCCTGCGGCTGGCCGACAATCTCCATGCGGCTCGCGGCATCGTCGACAAATGTATCGAGCGGCATCACCGAGAGCACGGCTTCGACCGCCTTGGCGGCGCTCACATTGTCGATGCGCAGCAACTTGCCAAGCGTGGTCTGGCGCGCGATCGAATCGGCCGGAAAATTGGTGTCGCACACCACCAGGCGATCGCCGTGCCCCATCGCCCGCAGGGCATAGAGCACGTCGGCATTGAGCAGCGGATTGATGCCCTTGAGCATGTTGCGTCCCTCCCTCGTCTTCAAAATCTCCGGACTCTGACGGTCCGGGTCCCCACCGATATCACCGCAAGATGACGTCGCGAGTGCTGTATCTCTGCCGCGCAATTCACTCAGTGTCATTCCAGGGCTCGCGAAGCGAGAACCGGAATCTCGATCCACACGACCTCTAGATTCCGGGTTCGCGACGTCGTCGCGCCCCGGAATGACCGAATGGACTGCCAAACACAACTCTAGTCGCCATACGGAATCCAGATGTTCTTCACCTGCACGGCATGACGCATCAGGATCGGGCCCTCGCTCGCGGCCTTGTCGTACCAGTCGAGCGCGAGGCCGTGATCGACCAGCGTCCGCTTGAGATTGCCGATCGACAGACGCTCGGCGGCCGCCGACGCGTCCTGCGATCCGAACACCCAGAGCGCGTCGACATCGTCGTGCTCGGCAAGCACCTTGACCAGTTCGCCGCGATCGCCGGTGACGATGTTGACCACGCCGGCCGGCACGTCCGACGTCTCGAGCACCTGGTAGAAGTCGGTCGCGGCGAGCGGATGCCGCTCGCTCGGCACGGCGACGACCCGGTTGCCCATCGCAACCAGCGGCGCCACCAGGCTGATGAAGGCGAGCAGCGGCGCTTCGTCCGGACAGGCGACACCGACCACGCCGATCGGCTCATGCATCGCGAGCGCCACGCCGCGCAGCGGCGGCGTGTGAACGGATCCCTCGAATTTGTCGGCCCAGGCGCCATAGCTGAACAGCCGCTCGATGCTCGCATCGACTTCCGTGCGCGCCTTGGCCGACGACACGCCGGTCATGTCGGCGATGCGCCGGACGAACTCGTCGCTGCGCGCGGAGAGATTTTCGGCAAGGTAGTAGAGGATCTGGGCGCGATTATGCGCCGTCGCCCGCGCCCACGATTCGGTGGCGCGCGCGGCGGCCACCGCATTGCGGATATCCTTGCGATTGCCCTCGCCGGCTTCGCCGAGGCGCCGGCCCTTTGGCGATAGCACCGCGCGCGAATAATTGCCGTCCGGGCGGACCTGCTTGCCGCCGATGAACAGCTTTGCCGTTCGATCGATCGGCGGCACGTCGAAACCGGCGCTGGCGCCGGACGCAATCGGCAGCGGCGATGCCTTGGGCCGCGCCTTGCGCCCACTCCAAGCCTTCGGCTTCAGATATTCAACCATGCCTTCGCGGCCGCCCTCGCGGCCGAAGCCGGACTCGCGATAGCCGCCGAAACCGACGCTGGCGTCGAACAGATTGGTGGCGTTGACCCAGACCACACCGGCCAGCAGCTTCGGCGCGATGTCGAGCGCAAGACCAATCGTCTCGCTCCACACGCTGGCGGCAAGGCCGTAGCGCGTGTTGTTGGCGAGCATCACAGCCTCGTCGGGCGTCCGGAACGTCATCGCAACCAGGACCGGACCGAAGATCTCCTCGGTCGCAACCGTCGAAGACGGATGCACGTTCCAGAGCAGTGTCGGCGGATAGAAGCATCCCTCCGCGGGCATCGCGCCCGGCGTCTGATATTTCTCGGCGCCTTCCTTCACGCCGGTCTCGACCAGCGTCTTGATCCGCTCGAGCTGCACCGGGGCTACCACCGCGCCCATGTCGATCGCCTTGTCGAGCGGCATGCCGACGCGAAGCGTCGACATGCGGCGGACCAGCCGCCTGCGGAAGGTCTCCGCAATCCCCTCCTGCAGCAGCAGCCGCGATCCGGCGCAACAGACCTGACCCTGGTTGAACCAGATGGCATCGACCACGCCTTCCACCGCGCCATCGATGTCGGCATCGTCGAACACGATGAACGGCGATTTGCCGCCGAGCTCGAGCGTCAGCGATTTTCCGGTGCCTGCCGTCGTCTGACGGATCAGCCGTCCGACCTCGGTCGATCCGGTAAACGCGATCTTGTCGACGGGACTTTCGACCAGCAGCGCGCCGGTGGCGCCATCGCCGGTCACGACGTTCAATACGCCCGGCGGCAGGCCGGCCTCAACCGAGAGTTCGGCGAACAGCAGCGCGGTGAGCGAGGTGAACTCCGCCGGCTTCAGCGCCACCGTATTGCCGGCGGCAAGTGCCGGCGCGATCTTCCAGGCCAGCATCAGCAGCGGGAAATTCCACGGGATGATCTGCCCGATCACGCCGATCGGCACCTGATCTGCGAATTCCCGCTCCTGCAACTGCGCCCAGCCGGCGTGATAGTAGAAATGGCGCGCGGCAAGCGGCACGTCGAGATCGCGGGTTTCGCGGATCGGCTTGCCGTTGTCGATCGCCTCCAGCACCGCGAACAGCCGGGCGTGACGCTGCAGCATGCGCGCCAGTGCGTAGAGATGACGCGCGCGGCCGTGACCGCCAAGCTTTGCCCACGCAACCTGCGCGGAGCGCGCGGCGTTGACCGCCGCCTCGACGTCGGCAGCCGCGCCCTGCGCGATGCGCGCCAGCGCCTTGCCGGTGGCGGGCTCGATCGTGGTGAGGTGCTTGCCCGCATGCGGCGCCGTGAACTTGCCGGCGATGAAATGCCCGAACGTGGCGCCGTGCCGCGCCAGCCAGGCGCGCGCCTCGCCGTCCGCCTCGGGCGCAGGGCCATACTCCATGGTCTCGAAATAATTTGCGACGCTCATCGCTGGAGTCTCATCCCACGGGGTGGCGGTTGAAAGCCGAATAGTGGCCGGTCACGTGATGCTCGAGCTGCCGCTCGATATCGGCAAGCAGGCTGGAGGCGCCGATACGGAACAGATCCGGCTCGAGCCAGTCGCGTCCCAGTTCCTCTTTCATCAGGAACTGATAGTTGAGCACGTCCTTTGCAGTCGAGATTCCGCCGGCCGGCTTGAAGCCGATCTTGAAGCCGGTGCGCTCCTGGTAGACACGGATCATCCGCAGCATCGCCAGCGTCACCGGCAGCGTGGCGTTGACGCCTTCTTTGCCGGTCGAGGTCTTGATGAAGTCGGCACCGGCCATCATGCAGACCATCGATGCCTTGGCGACGTTGCGCAACGTCTTGAGGTCGCCGGTCGCCAGGATTGTCTTCAGATGCGCGTTATCGCAGACGGCGCGGAAATCCTGGACCTCGGCGTAAAGCGCCCGCCAGTCGCCGGTCAGCACATGCTCGCGCGTGATGACGATGTCGATCTCCTTGGCGCCGTCGCGCACCGACGCCTCGATCTCCTTCAGTTTCAGTTCGTGCGGGATCAGTCCGGCCGGGAATCCGGTCGAGACCGCAGCGACCGGGATGCCGGATCCTGCGAGCGCTTCGACGGCCGTGCCGACGAACCGATGGTAGACACAGACCGCGCCGGTATGCAGCTCGCGCCCGGCAAAGCCGAGCCGCTCCAGAAGGTCGCCGCGCACGGGCGCCTTGGCCTTGGCGCAGAGGCGCTTCACGCGTTCGGTCGTATCGTCGCCGTTGAGCGTCGTCAGGTCGATGCAGGTGATCGCCTTGAGCAGCCACGCCGCCTGCGCATCCTTCTTGACCGTACGACGGCCCGGCAGGCTCGCGACCCGCCGTTCGGCGGCCGACAGATTGATCCTGATTTCGTCGACCCAATCCATATCCAGCGCGCGGCCGCTGTTGCGCGCGAGCTGGTGCGGATCCCCGCCGGCCGGGGAAGCCGGCAGCGCGGTCAATGCGATCGGATTCTGGATGAAGACGCTCTGCGTCATGGAAGCGCCGTGCGGTCCTAGCGAATCGGCGAGATCGCCAGATAGACTGAATGTGTCGATCGCAACATGTGATCCTCCCCTGACCTTGCCGCTGGGTTTGCCACCTGCCGAGGAGCGACATCGCCCCGACGCGAGATGAACCAGCAGACCGGATGTTATTATTGTAACAAATCGACGTTGATAAACTCACAACATTGTAAGATCATTGTCAATCGGATAAGCAAGCTCGGCGATCAAAATGGCTGAAACCCCGAACGCACGACCAAGCGAGACACGCGTCCAACGCCTGCAGAGGCTGCGCCGCGCCGTCGAATCGAGTGGCGCGCTGCACCTGAAGGACGCCGCTGAGCTCCTGAAGGTCTCCGAAATGACGGTGCGGCGCGATCTTGCCGGTCCGGAGGCTGCCCTCGCCCTGCTCGGCGGCTACGTCGTCAACGCGGCGTCGCCGACCGGCATCAAGTACACGTTCGAGCAGGAGATCGACCAGCACACCCAGGACAAGCGTCTTGCCTGCCGGGCCGCGGCCGCCTCGATCAAGGAAGGCGATACGATCTTCATCGATTGCGGCACCACGATGCAATCGCTGGCGGACTGCCTGCCCGAGGATCTGCCGCTCTCGGTGATCTGCTATTCGATGAACGTGGCGTCGATCGTGACGCGCCGGCCCGGCACACAGGTGATGCTGATGGGCGGGCTCTATCATCCCTCATCGCAGTCCTTTGCGTCGGACGATGGCCTGTCCTATCTGCGGCGGCTCGGCATCAACAAGGCCTTCATTTCCGCCGGCGGCGTGCACTGGACCCGCGGCGCGAGCTGCTCGAACTTTCACGAAGTCGCCGTGAAGCAGGCCGTGATCGAGACCGCGATGGAGAGCATCCTGGTGATCGACGCGAGCAAGCTCGGCAGTCTCAAATCGGCATTCTTCTCCGATATCGGCGCGTTCTCGCGGATCATCGTCGGCGGCGCGGCGTCATCGGACATGCGCAAGCACTTCCGCAGCCTTCCCGTCGAATATGTGACCAGCGCAATCTGACCCGGGCGGGGGCTGGCTCGCCCGGGTCAGCTTCGTCCAAGATGCACGCCGTTGCGACACCGCGCATCGCTGGCCAAAGATCAGTTGCAGGCGGGCTTCGCCTTGTTGCAAGCGTCAGTCAGTTCGGACGGCGGCTCCTTCTTGAACACCGTCTTGTAGGATTCCAGCACGTTCGACTGTGTCACCGGCAGCGACTGCACGCCGACCCAGGCCGGCGTTTCCTTGCCAAGCAGCGCGTTCATCATGGCCATCGCCTCTGCGACACCCTGGTCATAGGGACGCTGCGACCCGGTCGCCTTCAAGGGACCACCCTTGGCGATCTCGATCGCGGATTGCAGGCCGAGATCGACGGTCGTGACCGGAATGTCGATGCCCTGCGCGCGCATCGAGCTCAGCGTATCGAGCGCCGGCTGATCCCAGACCGCGAACACACCCTTGACGTCAGGATTGCCGGTGAGGAAGTCGCCCGCGATCTGCGACACCTTCGGCGGATCGGTGAAGTCGACCTGCTTCATCTTGATGTCGGGCCGGTTCTTCTGCATCCACTCGCGAACGCCCTTGGTGCGCTCGTTGGTGCTGAAATAGTCGACGCCGAAATTGACGAGGCCGATGGTGGCGCCCTGCGCCATGCACGACGCCAGGATCTGCGCCGCGATCTGCCCGTTACCCAGATTGTCCGCCGAAATCATCGAGGCATATTCCTCGGGATGCTTGAGGCCGGTCGGAATGCTATCCATCAGCACCAGTTTGATGCCGGCCTTGGCGACCTTCTTGTAGGTCGGCGCGGTCGCGGTGAAATCGACCGGGATCGAGATGATGCCGTCCGGATGCTGTTGGATGGTATTCTCGATGTCGGCGATCTGCTTGTCGACCTGATATTCGGCGGACGCGACGCCGGTCACCGTCACGCCGTACTTCTTCAGCGTGTCGGTGATGCCCTGGATCTGCAGCTGCGCCCAGTCGAGGTTGACGGTCTGCATCGAGATGCCGACCTTGAAGTGCTTCTCCTTGACCTTGGCGGCATCGGCATCCGACAGCGCGAGCACCTCGGGAGAAGCGGCCTTCTCGCCATGGGGCCCCTGGCCGACGATCGATTTCGGTCCGAGTGTCGCAAGATCGACGCCCTTGACGCAGGTTGCCGGCACTTCGCCGCGGGCCGAGGGGACGATCGAAATGGCCGTCGCCGCGATCAGCGCGGTCAGCGGCAGGGTTTGTCGCAAGATTGGCTTCATTGTTTCCTCCCGTGTTTGGTCGCCGATTGACCGGAGGCCGGCGACCTTGCCCCTACCCTTGCAGCGCAGTGACCTTGCGACCCATGCGCTGCACCTGACTTCGATTAGCGTTTCGTGAAGGCGACCGCCGCCACGATGATCGCTCCCTTGATGACGAGCTGCATCGGCGAGCTGACGCCGAGCAGCACGAGGCCATTGTTGAGCGTGCCGATGATGAGGCTCCCGAACAGCGTTCCCAGGATGTAGCCGCGGCCGCCGAACAGGCTGCAACCGCCGAGGATCACGGCGGCGATGACGTCGAGCTCCATCCCCTGCACGACGTCCGGCCGCGCAGCATGCGAGCGCGCCGACAGCACCAGCGCCGCAAGCCCGGCCAGCGCGCCGGTCAGCACGAAGGCTGCGGTCGTCACCCATTTGGTGTTGATGCCGGAATAGAGCGCCGCGGTCGGATTGCCGCCGACTGCATAGATGCGGCGACCGAACACGTTGTAGTGCAGGAGCAGGATGCCGACGATCATCGCCACCAGCGTCCAGGCGATCGGAACGGGAATCCCCAAGAACGTGCCTTCGCCGAAGATCGCGAAATAAGTCTCGTTGGTGATGATGACCGGCTTGGTGTTGGTGACCATCATCGCCAAACCGCGCGCCATGCTCAGCGAGCCGAGCGTGACGAGGAAGGACGGAATTGAGAGCTGCGTGGTCAGGATGCCGTTGAGCAATCCGACCAGCGCGCCGGTGCCGAGCCCGGCGGCGGCGCCGACAATCCAGCTGTTGCTGACCTGGCTCATCGCCAGCGCCGCGGCCATGCCTGACAGGGCCAACGTCGATGCGACCGAAAGATCGATCTGACGCGCGATGATCACGAAGGTCATGCCGACCGCGATGATCGACACCAGCGTGGTCTGGCGTCCGATATTCAGGAAATTGTCGACCGACAGGAACCAGGGCGAGGACAGGCTGAACACGACGAGCAGCACCACGAAGGCGATGTACAGCATGTAGGGCCGCTCGCCCCGCAGCAGGTTCTGCAGCAGCTTGCGGCGCCGATCGGATCGGGTCGGCGCGGCGGCGACATTGGGCGCGGTCAGTTCAGTCATGCGGGCTGCTCTTGCAATACGCCTTGTCCGGAAGCCTGGTAGATCTGCAGGAGATGATGCAGCTCTTCGGCATCAACGATCTCCCCGCGCTTGAGCGTCCGCGCCACGCGCCCATCGACGATCACCGAGATGCGGTCGCAGAGCTCGATCAGTTCGACGAGATCGGACGACACGACCAGCACGCCGCTGCCGTCGCGGGCGGCGTTGCGGATCACGCCGTAGATTTCCTCGCGTGCGCCCACATCGACGCCGACCGTGGGCTCATCGAGCAGCAGCACGCGCGGCCGCGGCTCGTTCCATTTCCCGAACACGACCTTCTGCTGGTTGCCGCCGGACAATGTCCTGACCAGGCTGGAGGCGCCCTGCGCCTTCACCGAAAGCCGCGCGACCGCAGTGTCCGCGCGCCTGATGGCGGCGCGCTGCTGCATGAAGCCCCAGCGCGAGAAATGCGGGATCCGCGGCAGGGTGATGTTGCGCTCGATCGAATGATCCAGCACCAGGCCCTGCACGTGCCGATCTTCCGGCACCAGTGCGACGCCCTGGTCGATCGCATCAGCCGGGCTGTTCGGCAGCCAAGGGCGGCCCTCGATCTCGAATGTGCCGCGCTCGATCGGCCGAAGGCCGAAGATCGTCTCGAGAATCTCCGTGCGGCCGCTGCCGATCAATCCGGCAAGGCCGTGGATCTCACCCTTCATCACGGTCAGGTCGACGGCCGACAGCCGGTCGTTGGACACATCAGACAGCGACAGCACCGGCGACGGATCGAGCGCGCGCGCTGCCGCAGGCGCGGCGCGCGACGCCGCGCCCGCCAAGCGGTCGGTGCCGATGATGGCGTTCACCAGCCGCTTCATGTCGGTCTCGGCGGTGACGAAGGTGCCGGCGTTGGCGCCATCGCGCAGCACCGTGACCCGCTGCGAGATCTCGAAGACCTCGTTGAGCCGGTGCGTCACATAGATCACGCCGACGCCGCGGCGCGTCGCCTTGCCGATCGCATCGAACAGGATGCGGACCTCATCCGAGGTCAGCGAGGATGTCGGCTCATCAAGGATCAACAGCCGCACCTCGCCCATCAGCGCCTTGGCGATCTCCGTCATCTGGCGGTAGGCGAACGGCAGCGAGCCGACCGCAGCTTTGGTATCCAGGGGAATGCCGAGCTCGCCCAGGAACGCTTCGGCCCTGGCCATCAGTTCGCGCTTGCGGACGAAGCCGAACCGCGCGCGCGGCTCGCGGCCGAGCAAAAGATTGTCGGCGACACTCAGCGATTCGACGAGACTGAGGTCCTGATAGACGACGGCGATCCCCGCCTCGCGCGACCGGGCCGGGCTGTCGAACGTCGCCGGTTTGCCGGCGATCTCGATGGTGCCGCCGTCGGCCGCATGAACGCCGCTGAGGATCTTGATCAGCGTGGATTTTCCGGCCCCGTTCTCGCCCAACAGGGCATGCACCTCGCCGGCACGGACTTCGAGGTTGACGTCGCGCAGCGCCCGCACGCCGCCAAAGCGCTTGTTGATGCCACCGACCATCAAAAGCGACGTCGACGGCCGAGGCTCTGCCGCGATCGAACCGGACAATTCCATTTTCCTCCCGCCGCCCGCGCGAAACGCTGATGCGATGATGACATCTTGTTATTTTTGCAACTTATTGTGTTATAATTCTATCACAACGGGCGGCCTGTCAATGGGAGATCGCGCCCACCGGCGTCGGAATTGCGGGCGGTCCGAGCGAGCCCGGCACCGTCAGATACACAGCGCAGCCTCCGCGGGGCACGCCGACATCCAGGGGTGTGCTACGCTGCGATCGCTCATCTCATCGAAGTCAACGGCGGTGAACCCAGATGAAACTGAGTGCGGCGCTTGCCGTCGTCCTGATCGGGTCTTGCCTGCCTGCGACAGCGCAGCAGGGCGGTGCCGCCCTCTACGCGCAACGCTGCGCACAGTGTCACGACAGTACCGACGCGAATATTCGGGCGCCGAGCCGCGCCGCGCTGCAGTCAAGGTCGTTCGATGAGGTTCTGGGTGCGATCACCACAGGCCCGATGGCATCCTTCGCGCAGGGGCTGAGCAATGACGAGCGGGCGGCGATCGCCTCGCTCGTCACTGGAAAGGCCGCTTCGCATGCGGCGGCCGAGAACCCAGGCCAATGCGCACAGGGCGAAGCCGGCTTTCCGCAGCCGATCGACGGGCCGCGCTGGAACGGTTGGGGCGCCGATCTCAACAACAGCCGGTTTCAGCCGGCGGCAATGGCCGGCCTCACGCAGGAACAGGTCTCCCGGCTGCGTCTGAAATGGGCCTTCGGGTTTCCCGGCGCATCGATCGCGTTCGCTCAGCCGACCGTCATCGGCGGCCTGCTGTTCGTCGGCGGCACCGACCGCAAGGTCCACGCCCTCGATGCCAGGACCGGATGTACCCGTTGGGTGTTTCCGACCGAGGCGCCGGTCAGGGCGGCGATCAATTTCGCCACGATGGATAACGGCCAGCCGGTCGTCTTCTTCGGCGATCTGCTCGCCAACATCTACGCCGTGAATGCGATGACCGGCACGCCGATCTGGAAGACCAGGATCGAGGATCATCTGGCCGCCCGGATCACCGGCGCGCCCGTCTTCTATTCCGGCGTCGTCTATGTCGGCGTGTCGTCGATCGAGGAGGCCATTGGGTCGCGCCCCACCTACCAATGCTGCACGTTTCGCGGCAGCGTCGTGGCGCTGAAGGCCGAGACCGGCGCGCAGGTCTGGAAGACCTACACGATCGCCGAAGCGCCGCATCCGACACGGACGAACGCGATCGGGACCCAGCTTTTCGGTCCGGCCGGCGCGTCGGTCTGGTCCGCTCCCACGATCGACGTTCAGCGCAAGGCGCTCTATGTCGCGACGTCGAACAGCTATGCCGACCCGGCAACGGACACCAGCGACGCCGTCCTCGCATTCGATCTCGAGACCGGCAAAATGCTTTGGCATCAGCAGGCCACGCCGAAGGACAGCTTTGTCGTCGCGTGTTTCGGCACCGACCAGAGCAACTGTCCGGAGGACCCCGGCCCCGACCATGATTTCGGACAATCACCGATCCTCGTGAACCTGCGTGATGGACATCGCGCGCTGGTCATCGGCCAGAAATCCGGCGTGGTCCACGCGCTGGATCCCGATCATGAGGGCAAGATCCTGTGGCAGACCCGGATCGGCCAAGGTGGCCCATTGGGCGGGACCGAATGGGGCTCCGCCGCGGATCAGGACCGAATCTATGTCGCCAACTCGGACGTGCGGTTCCTGAAGGACGGCTCGAGGCGTCTCAACTCAAGCGAAGGCGGTGGCCTGTTCGGCCTCGATCTGGCCACCGGGAAAATCGCGATGCAGGTGGCGCCGGTTGCCTGCGGCGATCGCCCGCAATGCAGTCCCGCCCTCTCCGCCGCGGTCACCGCGATTCCCGGCGTCGTGTTCTCGGGCGGCGTGAGCGGTTTCTTGCGCGCCTACGCGACCGATGACGCAAAGCTGCTTTGGGAGATCGACACTGCGCGCGAGTACACCACGGTCAACGGCGTTCCGGGCCATGGCGGCGCCATGGACGGACCCGGGCCGATCGTCGTGGACGGTATGCTGTACGTCAATTCCGGCTACGCGCAGTGGGGCGGCCTGCCCGGCAACGTCCTGCTGGCCTTCGAGGTCGGCAACCCCTGATACAGGGTCGGCATTTGCGCCGGCACAGGGAGCACTACTCGCCGCGGGGTATTCGTGCTTTGATGTCGGCGAGGATCGGCCGATAATCTGAAGGGAGGCCTCGTGGTGTTTGGTGACGTGCTACGCAACATCACGTCCGGGGCCGTTTCCCTCGCGCTCAACGATCGTCCGATTTCAGGTTCCGAGCGGCGTCGAATCATCGCGACCAGCTTGAGCTATTCCCCGACATCAGGGACGCGCGGCCCGAAATCGAACGGCATGGCAGCCGCGCGACAAATCGATGCGCATCTCGTTGCGCACAAAAAACACAGAAACTATAAGTGCTTGGAAAGATGGTCGGAGTGGCAGGATTCGAACCTGCGACCCCTGCGTCCCGAACGCAGTGCTCTACCGGGCTGAGCCACACTCCGACTAAGAGCCGGGCTTATAGCGTCGGGTTTCGGGGACCGCAAGGGACCACAGGGCACCCAATTGAGGAATCTAGTCACAGTGGATACAGGTCTGAAAACGCACGTATTGCCCGCCGGCGCCGCCGCCACGGCCGCCGCCGCCGGGGTTCTGGCCGAGGGCGGCCTGGTGGCGTTTCCGACCGAGACGGTTTACGGCCTCGGCGCCGACGCCGGCAACGCCTCCGCGATTGCCCGGCTCTACCAGGCCAAGGGCCGGCCAGCCTTCAATCCGCTGATCGCCCATGTCGCCGATCTCGGCGCCGCCCGCCGGATCGCCCTGTTCGACGGGCAGGCGTTGCGGCTGGCGGAAGCCTTCTGGCCCGGTCCCCTGACCCTGGTGCTGCCGAAGGCGCTGTCCTGCCCGGTTGCGGAACTCGCGACCGCCGGGCTCGATACCGTTGCGATTCGCATCCCGGCCCACAAGGTGGCGCGCGACATCATCAAGGCGTTCGGCGGTGCCGTGGTGGCACCGTCGGCCAATCTCTCCGGCCATGTCTCGCCGACCACCGCCGAACATGTGAACGGCGATCTGGCCGGCCGCATCGACATGATCGTCGACGGCGGCCCGGTCGAGGTCGGCGTCGAATCCACCATCGTCGGCTGCTTCTCCGATCCGGTGCTGTTGCGGCCGGGCGGGCTGACCCGCGCCGAGATCGAGCGCGTGCTCGGTCATCCCTTGCAATCGCCGCCGCAGGATGCCGAGAACGATGCTCAGCCGATCGCCCCGGGCATGCTCGCCTCGCATTACGCGCCACGGACCCCGGTCCGGCTCAATGCCAGCGACGTCCATGTCGGCGAGGCCTTGCTTTCGTTCGGGCCGGTCAAGGTCGCGCGGCGCGAATGCGCCTCGGTGGAGATGAATCTGTCCGAGCGCGGCGATCTCGCCGAGGCCGCCGCCAACCTGTTCGGCTACCTTCGCACGCTCGACATAAGAAACGCGGATGCTATCGCGGTGACGCCCATTCCCGAGGACGGGCTGGGCGAAGCCATCAATGACCGGCTGCGCCGCGCAGCGGTTGGGCGATAACAAGCATGACCCGGAAGAGTGGAAACCGGTTTTCCCTCGCGACAAACGCGACGCGTTTGCGCGGAGGTCATGCGTAAACTAAGAACCCCGGCTGAGTGAAAGACCAAGAAAAAATGAACATCGTCCAATCAGCGGTGCCGCCGCTTCCGCCCGAATTGCTGGAAAAATTCCGCGCCATCGTCGGCGCGAAATATGCGGTGACCGATGCCGCCGACATCCAGCCTTACGTCACTGAGGAGCGCGACCTGTTCCACGGCCGCTCGCCGCTGGTGCTGCGTCCGGGCTCGACCGCCGAAGTCGCCGCGATCTGCAAGCTTGCAACCGAGCACAGGATCGCGCTGGTGCCGCAGGGCGGCAACACCGGCCTGGTCGGCGGCCAGACGCCGCACAATGGCGAGGTGGTGGTGTCGCTGCGGCGCCTCGACAAGATCCGCGACATCGATGTCGAATCCAACGCCATGACCTGCGAGGCCGGCGTGGTGCTGCAAATCGCGCAGCAGAAGGCTGCGGACGTCGACCGGCTGTTTCCGCTGTCGCTCGGCGCCGAAGGCAGCTGCACCATCGGCGGCAACCTGTCGACCAATGCCGGCGGCACCGGAGCGCTCGCCTACGGCGTGGCGCGCGAGATGGCGATCGGGCTCGAGGTCGTGCTGGCCGACGGCCGCGTGCTCAACGCGCTGTCGAAGCTGAAGAAGGACAACACCGGTTACGATCTGCGCAACCTGTTCATCGGCGCCGAGGGCACGCTCGGCATCATCACCGCGGCAACGCTCAAGCTGTTTCCGCGGCCGCGTGCGGTCGAGACCGCCTATGTCGGCCTGAAGTCCCCGGCAGCCGCGCTCAAGCTGCTGTCGATCTCGCGCGATCAGGCGGCCGGCAGCCTGACCAGCTTCGAACTGCTCGCCGACATCGCGGTCGATTTCTCGATCCGCCACGGCATCGATATCCGCGATCCGCTCGAGAGCAAGCATCCCTGGTACGTGCTGATGGAATTGTCGTCGTCGCGCGACGATGCACGCGACACGCTGGAGGCAATCCTCGCCCAGGGCATGGAAGACGGCATCGTCGACGACGCCGTGATCGCCGCCAATCTGAGCCAGCGCCAGGCGTTCTGGAAACTGCGCGACGAGATGTCGGCGGCGCAGAAGCCTGAAGGCGGCTCGATCAAGCACGATATCTCGGTGCCGGTCGCAGCCGTGCCCGCCTTCATCGCGGAAGCCAATGCGGCGGCGGTGAAGCTGATCCCGGGCGCGCGGCCGGTGCCGTTCGGCCACCTCGGCGACGGCAACATCCACTACAACGTCAGCCAGCCGGTCGGCGCCAATGCGGCCGACTTCCTGGCGCGCTGGCACGACGTCAACGCCGTCGTGTTCGACATCGTGCTGCGGATGGGCGGCTCGATCTCGGCCGAGCACGGCATCGGCGTGCTCAAGCGCGACGAACTGCCCGAGGTCAAGGACAAGGTCGCGATCGAACTGATGCGTCAGGTCAAGGCGATGCTCGATCCGCTCGGCATCATGAACCCGGGCAAGGTGCTGTGACCTTGCAAGCGACAATGCCCTCTCCCTCCCTCGCCATTGCCCCCATCACCGACGCCGACATTTCTGCCGTGGTCGCGCTGTGGCAGGCCTGTGGCCTGACGCGGCCATGGAACGATCCCACTTCCGACATTGCGCTGGCGCGGCGCGGACCGGGTTCGACCGTGCTGGTCGGCCGCGACGACGGCGCGATCGTCGCAACCGCGATGGTCGGCCATGACGGCCATCGCGGCTGGGTCTATTACGTCGCGGTCGATCCCAAGAGCCAGGGCAAGGGCCTTGGCCGGACGATGATGGCCGCGGTCGAGGATTGGCTGCGTGCAGCCGGCGTGCCGAAGCTGCAATTGCTGGTGCGGCGAGAGAACGCCAAGGCGAGCGCATTCTACCAAACGCTCGGCTACGAAGAATCCACCTCGGTGATGCTGGCCAAGTGGCTCGACGGTCGCGAAGCGACGCCGTAACGAAGTTTGAGGATCGACGCATGAGCATCGCCGACCGCGTCCGCGTCAAGGACGTTCAGCTGCTGTCGAAGCGCCGTTACGAGCTGAAGAGCGCGACCTTCGACTACCGCCGCAGCAATGGGGAATGGCAGACCCAGGTGCGCGAGGTCTACGACCGCGGCAACGGCGCGGTGCTGTTGCCCTACAATCTGAAGGCCCGCAGCGTCGTGCTGGTGCGCCAGTTCCGCTATCCCGCTTTCGCCAACGGCTACGACGATCTGTTGATCGAGGCCGCCGCCGGCATGCTCGATGACGCCGCGCCGGAAGCGCGCATTCGCGCCGAAGCGGAGGAAGAGATCGGTTACCGGCTCGCGCATGTGCGTAAGGTGTTCGAAGCCTTCATGACGCCGGGCGCGGTAACCGAGAAACTGCATTTCTTCATCGCCGAATACGACGCCGCGATGCGCATCAGCGACGGCGGCGGACTCGCCGACGAGGGCGAGGACATCGAGGTGCTGGAGCTTGCGATCGACGACGCGCTCGCCATGATCAGCGACGGCCGGATCGTCGACGCCAAGACCATCATGCTGCTGCAATACGCAGCGCTGCATCTGTTCAGGTAGGAGCCGCCGCGATCCGGCGGGGACGGGCTCCCAAAATATCGAAAACAACCCCATGCAAAGGAGCCGGCGCTGGCCGGCTGTCCACTTGACACGTCGGGCAACTCACGGCTACGCTTCTAATATTCCGAAATAACGCAGGCGCACGCCGACCCCTATCCCCGTCATCCCCGCGCAACGGGGATGACGGGGATAGATCGAACGAAGCCTCCTACTGCATCGTGATCGCAAGTCCGCTCAGATCGGCGTTGGCCATCAGGCCGACCTGGTGACCGGTCAGCTCCAGCACCGCGCCCTTCTGATTGGTCAGCACGATCGCGCGTGCGCCGCGGCCGACGGCAAGCCCCGCGCCCGCAGCGCCGTAGACACCGGCAACGTCCGACGGACGATTGATGTTGCTGACGCGGCCGCGCAGCACGGTCTTGGAGCCGCCGAACACCAGGCCGT
Organism: Bradyrhizobium sp. CER78; assembly: GCF_029846235.1. Lineage (GTDB taxonomy): Bacteria > Pseudomonadota > Alphaproteobacteria > Rhizobiales > Xanthobacteraceae > Bradyrhizobium. Next base: position 97,595 of record NZ_JARVWP010000015.1, on the reverse strand, counting down.
AATCGAGACCGCCGGTCGAGAGCCGATAGGAGCGGCCACGGAAGGTCAGCACGCCGCTGCCGCCGGAGCCGCCGATGATCCATCCGGCCTTGTAGATCGTGAGCGTCACGAAGCCGCTGTCGGCACGAGCGGCCGAAGAGAAAGCAAGTCCCGTGAACGCCAGCAGCGCGACCAATGCGGCACGAAGGGTGGATGAAAATTGCATGTGCAGTCTCCCCAAGATTTGCTCACGTCGATTTTCTTGCGTCGCGCAGCGTGCGCGAATCACAACGCGCCGACTGTAGCAAGCGCGTGACCAGGCGCAATTTGGCACAGCGCCGCCCGATTTGTTGACGGCTGTTTCCGTGCAACCGGCGTTGAACCTGTTCCCGGGGTTGCAACACTCACTGCATGTCCGGGGCGATCGGCCCCTGAGCTCCAGGATTTTCTCGCGGAGCATTCACATATTCAAACCGGAGATTTTCGATGCGTCGTCTTGCAATTGCCTGTGCCGCCACCGTGTCCGTGCTTGCCGCGGCAAGCCCCGCCAGCGCCAACCCGTATCATCTGATCCGCTGGCAAGACACCGGCTTCTGCCAGATCTGGGACCAGAGCATCCCGACCACGCCGTGGCCCGCGAACTTCGCCGTCGTCAGCGAGGAGCTGCCGACCTTCGACGCCGCGTTCACCTACAAGACCGGACTGCTCAACAACGGCACCTGCGCGTTCTGAGCGCTCGCCGATCACGTACAGGGCGGACCCCGCGGCAACCACGCGGCGTCCGCTCTTCTGCTGTCAGAGCATCACGCCATCAGCATCAGTGATGCTTGATCAGCGCGTCACGCGCGGCAGCAAGTTCGAGGAACGCGGCGCCGTTGCCGCCGCCATCGGGATGCACCGTCTTGGCGGCGCGCTTGAACGCTTGATGCACCTCGGTCGCCGCAAGGCGGCGGCCGAACGGCAGGCCCAGCAATTGCCGGTAGCGTTCTTCCTGCGTCAGCACCTTCGGCGTCAGGCCGCGCCGGCCGAACTGCGGTGCGGACAGCATGTGCAGCGCATCGCTGACGATGCCGAGACGACGCAGCGCCATCGATTTGGTGCGGCGGTCGGCCGATTTCAGCGCTGCCTGGCGCAGGATCGGCAGCACCTGTGCGGCCGCATGCCGCAGCGTCTCGTCGATATCGGTCGTGGCGATCTCGGCGATCATCTTGGTCATCTCGCGATAGTCGGGATCAGGCGCCGCGCAGAAACGCTCGATCGCAACTTTCCAGTGTCTGATATGCGGGTCCATGATCGGTCCGTACTGTCATCCGAATATGGATGACAGCAACGCGCAAACGCGGCTTGGCGTTTCGGTTGGCGCAGTTTTGAATAGTGTTGTCGACAACGCTCATAAATCAGAACGAGGAAACGCCATGCCCCTTCTCGACAATCACATCGCCGTCATCACCGGTGCAGGCTCGGGCATCGGGCGCGCCATCGCGCTCGGCTACGGCCGCGAGGGCGCGCGGGTGGTGCTGCTCGACATGAACGGCGATGCGGTGGCGGAAGCGGCCAAGGAGATCAGGAACGCCGGCGGCAAGGCGGAGAGCTTTGCGCTCGACGTGACCGATCGCGCCGCCTGCATCGCGATGGCAAAGCAGGTCGCCGACAAGGTCGGACCGGTCTCGATCCTGGTCAACAATGCCGGCATCGCGCGCCGCAACGGCATGCTCGGCGCTGAGGAAGCCGTGATCAAGGATTGGGAAGATATCATCTCGATCAATCTGACCGGCGTCTTCAACGTCACGCATTCGTTCCTCGCGCCGCTGCGCAAGAACAAGGGACGCATCGTCAATATCGGTTCGATCCAGTCCTTCGTGCATCTGCGCACGCCGAGCTCGCCGGCCTACACCGCCTCCAAGCACGGCGTGCTCGGCTTCACCAAGGCGCTGGCCGTCGAGCTCGGCAAGGACGGTGTGCGCGTCAACGCGATCGGCCCCGGCTTCATCGAAACGCCGCTGAACGAGAAGGTGCGCGCCACCAATCCTGATCTCGTGAAGGTGTTCATGGATCACACCCCGCTCGGCCGCGCCGGCAAGCCGGAGGACATCGTCGGCCCGGCGATCTTCCTCGCCTCTGACCTCTCGGCCTATGTCTCCGGATCGATCGTGATGGTCGACGGCGGCTACAGGACACTGTGACGGATGGAACCGCAATCGTGGCGATTTCTGGGTATTTTGCTTACAAAGCAGGGAGTTAGCGACGCGTTAAGGTCTTGTTAACCAAACCAGCACACCGTGGGTGTACGGGGTAGTTGGTTTCTCGATGTCTCCGCCTCATCGACGAGGCGGGCCTTGATCGGGAGGAGTTCATGTCATACGCGTCCACCGTACCGTCGCCGGAAGCACTGCTGCCGTCGCTGGCTCCAAATGAAATCGTCCCGTTGCTGATCGGCGCGACCGTCGATGAAGTCGAGCGGGAGCTGGTGCTGCAAACGCTCGCGCGCTGCGACGGCAATCGCACCCGCGCCGCGCGCGTGCTGGGACTGTCGGTCCGAACGTTGCGGAACAAGATCCGCGAATATTCGGCCGACGGCATCGACGTGCCGCTGAGCGAGCACGCCGCGGCCTAGCTGGCCCTAAAGCGGGATGAGTTTCGGCTCGGCGCGGCCTTGGTTCACCTCTCCCCGTCGGGGAGAGGTCGGATTGCGCCTGGCGATGCGAAGCATCGTCCAGTGCAATCCGGGTGAGGGCTCTTGCGCTCTCGATAGACCGTACCCCCTCACCCGGCGCTACGCGCCGACCTCTCCCAAGGGAGAGGTGAATTTCCGCCGTCGATTTAGCTCAACCTAGTCTCATTAGGCCCTAGATCGAGAGATCGATCGCAAGCTGCCGCCAGCGTGACAGCAACGCGCTGTCCTCGTCACCGAGGCAGCGCGCGAGACGCATGTCGGTCGTCGCGGTCTGTTGCATCGTCTGGGCCACCAGCGCGGTCGCATAGTCCCAATAGTCGCGCCGTCCATTCGGATCGTCATCGACGAGGGACTTTGCGAGGATCTCGACGTAGATCGCGGCGACGGCATTTTGCCAGAACTCGCTTGCGCGCCCGTCGGCGGAGGGCGCGCCGGTTCGCGCCTGCCACATCAGCCAGTAATTCTCTTCGCCTCCTGCCCAATCCGATGACGGCAAGCACGGATCAAGACATGGCGAGCGGCACAGGAGTGGCAGCATCGTCGCCCCGTTGCAGAACACGGCATAGCCGAGCTTGTCGTACCAACGCGCACGCAGCAATCGGCGGACCGCGTCCTGCTCGTCCGCGGCGAGCGGCCGCCTGCCCGTCCGCTCGAGTCCGGCGATGATCGCAGCCACCCGGTCGCGATCGAACGGCTCGACTTCGAGCACGACGCCGATGTTACGCGGAAACAGCGCGTCGAGCATGTCGACCATCTCGCGATAGAAGACGCGCGCAAGGCCACTGCCACGCCACGTCCTCCCGATGCCGACATGGTTGCAAAAGATCAGATCGCTTGCGTGATCATAGGTGAAGAAGCCGAGCCCGATCGCGCGCCCGGCGGCGCGCAGGATGAAGCAGCGCGAGTCCAGGCGATAGGACAGCTGGCGGCCGCCGACGCTGAATTGTCTGATCTCGCCGACATCGTCCGACAGCAGCCAGCGCACGATGTCGTCGGGGCTGTCGCGTTCGCTCGCGGGAAACAGCTCCTCGTAGAGATAGAGCACACCCGTGTCACGAAAGGCCGCTTCGTCGAGCACATCGTGCCGCGTCACGACGATGTCGAGCGGTTGCGATGCGTCGCCGTAGCTGCCGTCCAGAACCCGCAATGCGTCCTCCGTTGTCATAATGCCCATGGAATTATGACTGTTGATCGCTCGCATCGGTGGCGGCCGGCAGAATTGAAGCCGTCGTCCAACCTCTGTTACAAGCGGCTTCAAATCGCGACGGAGCATATCAGTGGCTGACGAGACAACTTCCCGCCAGGGGGCACGAGGGGCACAGGGGCCGCAGGGCCGTCAGGGCGAGCCGGGAAAGCCCGGACCGCAGGGACATCCCGGCCGGCCGGGGCCGGAAGGTGCGCGCGGCAAGCCGGGTCCGCAGGGCAAGGCGGGCGTGGTCGGAAAGGCTGGCCCCCAGGGCAAGCCGGGTGCTCAAGGCAAGGCAGGCGCACAGGGGCCGCGCGGCGAAGCAGGTCCACAAGGGCCGCAGGGACCGGCCGGTCCGCGCGGTGAAGCCGGCCCGCCCGGCCAACTGCCGTCGATCGAGCAGGTGATGCCGTGGCTGCACATGATCTTCGACGCCTGGGAGGACTACAAGCGCACCAAGGAGCGTGAAGCCGCCGAGCAGGCTGAACGCGATGCCGTCGAGCGCGCGGCAGCGGAGGCGATCGCCCTTGAAGTCGACGACATCGATCTCGAGGAAGACAACGACGAAGACGGCGATCACAAGAAAAAGAAGAAGCACCGCAAGAAGGACAAGAAGTAACCTTTCTTGTCATTGCGCAATGATGCGGCTGGCTCCGTCTGCATCATTGGCTACGAAACGCTTGCATGAGCGCGCCCGATGCTTACCGCTCCGCGCCGGGATTTGGCGGAGGATCGGACGGCCGCGCGAGTTGCATGAGCTGGAAGACCCAGCGCATCGCATAGTACCAGGCAACACCTGCAAATGCCCCGCACGCCGACAGGATGATGACGTTGGCGAGGTCGATCGTGCCGCTCGACCACAGCATGCCGCAGGTCCAGAGCACGGCGAACGCGATCGAACACAGTGTGAGCAGGGCGGCAGGCTTCATGGCGTTGCTCCGGGGCCGGGGTGAACGGCAATGATGCCCCGGTGGCCTGACGCCTTACCGTGACCTGCGTCACGGAATGCGCTGGGCCTCAGCCGAACCGGAGGCGCGAGCGCTCCCTCGCCTTCTCCGCCTCGACCTCGCGATCGCGCGCCGGCGCCGTGGTTTGCAACGAGATCAGGAGTTTTCGCGCGGCAGCGGAAACCTCGGCCACGGCAAGATTGAAGGCCGCTTCATTGGACTGCGACGGCTTGTTGAAGCCGGACAATTTGCGCACGAACTGCAGCGCCGAGGCGTGGATCTCGTCCTCGGTGGCGGGCGGCTCGAAGTTGAACAGCGTCTTGATATTGCGGCACATGTCGGTCTCCCTCGCCCGCACCAGCGGGGCGGCTGTCTCAAAGACGATCGGCTGCTGCAAAATACGACATCGTGGTCTATTCTGGCAGCCTCATCGTCCACGAGGGAAACGAGGGTTCCGGATGAGCCACGTGATCTACAAGGTTGTCCAGCACGACGGCGGCTGGGCCTATACCGTCAACGGGGTGTTCTCGGAACCGTTTCCAACCCATGCCGCGGCACTTGCCGCCGCCCGGCGCGCCGCCAACGAGCAGCGCGTTCCCGGGCGCACCGAGGCGATCCAGTACGAGACCTCGGACGGCAAATGGCTGACCGAGACCGCCTCCGGCAACGACCGCCCGGAGACCGAGGTCGAGGACGGCCGCTAAAGCGCGATGAGTTAGATAGGTTTGGCTGTGTGCTCGCTTTACCTCTCCCCATTGGGGAGAGGTCGATTTGCGAAGCAAATCGGGTGAGTGGCGCAGCTCTAACGAGGGACCGCAACCCCTCACCCGGCGCGACGCGCCGACCTCTCCCAAGGGAGAGGTGAACCTCCGCTGCCGATCCGGTTCAACCTCATCTCGTCACGCTTTAGTCCAGTCACGGCTTCAGAACGGAACCTGCACGCCAAGCCTGTCAAAGAACGCCCGCCCCCGATCCGTGATCCGCAACGCGCGCGGAATCCGATACGGCGCAACGCCGCGCATCTCAACCAGCCGCGCCAGCACGGCATTGGCAAAGGGGCCGGCGAGATGCGGCACGCGCTCGGTCCAGTCGTTGCAAAGCCGCAGATGCGGCTGCCGCGCCGGATCGAAAACGATCTGTTCGGCACGGCACCAGGCCAGCCCCTGCTCGGTCACGCGACCATCGCGGCCATCGATGATGACGAGGCGGCGGCGCACCAGCGCATTCGACAGCAGCACGCCGAGCTGGCCGGCAAGATGATGGTAGCAGGTGCGCGATTGCCTGAGCTGCTCGGCCGGCATCGCACGCTTGCGCCCGGCACCGGTTTTCGCCGCGAGATCGACCAGGTTCTCGATCAGCGCCGCGACATCGTCGTCCCTGATCCGGTAATATCTGAACCTGCCCTGCGCCCACACCGACAGCACGCGCGCATCGACCAGCTTCTGCAGATGCGCGCTGGCGCCTTGCGGTGAAATGCCGGCCACCTCGGCAAGCTCGCCCGCCGGCAGCGCCTTGCCGTCGGCGAGCGCGCTGACCATGGCCTCGCGCACCGGATCGCCCAATGCCTCGGCGATCCGCGAGAATCCGGTCTGCACGGATTGGGATGATCCCACCGCGTCGTCCTCCATGTCGCGCTGAAACCGTCCTACGCCCATTCGTAACATCGCGAAACTCATTTCAGATTTTCCTGAAACGTCAGGGCCGCTGCTTCCGGTCAGATCGGCGGCAGTCGACGACACACAAGGGAACAGTCATGACAGAAGCCAACAAAGACGCGGAACGCATCTACAAGCTCTGGGATCAGGCCCTCGGCGACAAGGACCTCGAGGCGGCACTCGCGCTCTACGCACCCGATGCCTCGATCGAGAGCCCGCTGGTGCAGCATTTGATGCAGAGCAAAGACGGCATCGTCCAGGGCCGGGAGGCGTTGCGCGAATTCATCTCACGCGTGTTCCGCACCAACCCGCCGCAGCGGCGGCGCTTCAAGCAGGGCTTCTTCAGCGACGGCCGGATCCTCACCTGGGAATATCCGCGCCAGTCTCCCGATGGCGACCAGATGGATCTCGTCGAGGTCATGGAGATCAAGGGCGGCCTGATCGAGCGTCATCGCGTTTATTGGGGATGGTATGCGCTGAATGTGCTGAGGGCGAGCTAAGGCAGGATGAGTTTCGGTTGAATCGGCTTGGCGCGGTCTCGATTCACCTCTCCCCGTTGGGGAGAGGTCGGATTGCGAAGCAATCCGGGTGAGGGCTCTTGCTCTCTCGATAGATCATGACCCTCACCCGATTTGCTGCGCAAATCGACCTCTCCCAAGGGAGAGGTGAACTTTCGACGTCGCTGCAGCTGAACCTAATCTCATCAGACCTTAGCCGAACACTTCTTCGCCGGCCGCGCGGGCGTGCTCTCGGACAACGCTTTGCGTCATGCTAGGCTTGCGCCGGCGCGGCTGGACAAACCCGCCGCGCCTGTGGAGAAGCACCATGATCCGTTTGTGCGCGGCGCTGCTGGCCGCTCTCGTCTCGATGTCGGTACCGGCCATGGCTGCAGATTATCCCGCGCCGCAGGATGGCGAGTGGATCGCGAAGGACTTCAAGTTTCACAGCGGCGAGGTGATGCCGGAACTGCGGCTGCACTACACCACGGTCGGCGCGCCGACCGGACAGCCGGTGCTGGTGCTGCACGGCTCCGGCGGCTCGGCGGCCAGCATGCTGACGCCGGCATTTGCCGGCCAATTGTTCGGCCCCGGCCAGCCGCTCGACGCCGCGAAATACTACATCATCATCCCCGACGGCATCGGACACGGCAAATCGTCGAAGCCATCGGATGCGATGCGGACGAGCTTTCCGAAATACGACTACAACGACATGGTCGACGCGCAGTACCGGCTCGTCACCGAAGGCCTCGGCATCAAGCATCTGCGGCTCGTGATCGGCAACTCGATGGGCGGCATGCACACCTGGATCTGGGGCGTGCGCTATCCGCAGATGATGGACGTGCTGGTGCCGATGGCCTCGCAGCCATCAGCGATGGCCGCGCGCAACTGGATCCTGCGCCGGACGATGCTGGAAACCATCCGCAACGACCCCGACTACAACGGCGGCAACTACACGAGCCAGCCGCGCATGATGAAATATGCCATCGCCGCCTACCGCTTCGCCAGCGCCGGCGGCACGCTCGGCTACCAGACGCAGGCGCCGACTGCGCCGCAAGCCGACAAGATGGTCGATGATCAGCTGGCATTGCCGGTCACCGCAGATGCCAACGACTACATCTATCAATGGGAGGCCTCACACGATTACGATCCGTCCGCCGGAATGGAGAAGATCGAGGCCACTCTGCTTGCGATCAACGCCGCCGACGACGAACGCAATCCGCCGGAAACCGGCATCACTGCGGCTGCAGTGAAGCGGATCAAGAACGGCAAGATTTATCTGATCCCGGCGAGCAGCGAGACGCGCGGGCACCTCACGACCGGTGACGCCAAATTCTATGCCGGGCAATTGCAGGAGCTGCTGCAGACCGCGCCGCAACGGACGATGTAGCGATCGAGGTCGGGGCGATGTCCGCAGACCGCTTCCGCCGCACAGCGCTGAGCCTGCCCGAAGTGATTGAAGGCGCGCATCACGGCACAGTCGACTTCCGCGTCGGCAAGCGCATCTTCGCGACGCTCGGCTATCCCGACAAGGATTGGGGCATGGTGAAGCTGACGCCGGAGCAGCAGGCTGTCGTGGTCGAGGCCGAGCCTGAGATCTTCCGGCCGGTGCCGGGCGGCTGGGGCAAGAGCGGCAGCACCAATGTCCGTCTTGCGAAAGCCGACCAGCTCACGCTGCGCAGCGCGCTCACGATGGCGCGGGACAATATCGCGGCGAAGCCCGCGAAGAAGGCTCGCGCGAAGAAGCCGGCCTGAACGCCGCGATCTCGCACTGCATCACGGAGGCCACGCCGCTTCGCTCATTCTTTGAGCATGCATCCCGCGCGCGGTTCGTGCCTAATCGCGCAACACCGGATTCGCGCGCGGGCGTTGCGCGGATCACGCACGAAGTTTTCGCGGAGGAATGCAATGCGAAGGCTCACGCATGGCGCGGTGCTCGCGTGGCTCGTCATCATGGCGGGCGCTGCGCTGGCGTTCGACAACGGCCAATACGACAACGTGCCGCCCGATATCCGCGCCTGGTTCAAGAGCGTGATCGCGCCGAATGGCGTGCCGTGCTGCGACATCTCCGACGGTCATCGCACGAGCTACGATGTTCGGGGCGGCGCGTACTGGGTGCCGATCGAGGGCGAATGGATGATGGTGCCGGAGCGCGCCGTGATCCGCGATCGCGGCAATCCGGTCGGCGAGGCCGTGGTGTGGTACGTGCACCACCGCGGCAGCATCATCATCAGCTGCTTCGTTCCGGCGGACGCCGTCTGAGCCGGCACGTCCGTCGGACGCGCATCGCACGTCGGCGCCGGCTGATCGCGCCAATTTGAAACATTTACGTCCTGTTAACCTTACTTTTTAACCAATAGTTAAGGATGAGTTTGCGGGCGCCCTCAGGCGCAGCCTAGCGTCAGCACAAATGCTCCGTAACCGCGGGTTGGTGCGTGCCATGACGTATCGAAGAACGGCGTTTCGAACATCAGGGGCGCTGATGGCGTCCCTCGGCATTGCAGCGCTGCTGCTTGCTTCCTCGACCGAGACCGATGCGAGATCCGGAACGGCGCCGCGCGGACCGTTCTCCTCGCACCATCCGGCCTTCCGCCATCATGTGCGGGTGCCCGGCATCGTGTTGCCGGGGACGAGCGGATATTACGACGATGCGTTAGCCGCTGCGCCGATCGCCGCCGAGGTGCCGGCGCCGGTCTCGAACGATGTCCGTTACACCTACACCCAGGACGTGCCCTGGGACTGGGCGCACCGCTATCCGCCGGCCGTGGCGCCGTCGGATCGCCCCTATGTGTCGAGCTGTCCCACGGAGACCGTGACGGTGCCGGGACGCGGCGGCGACCGCACCGTCAACATCATGCGGTGCTACTAAGCGAGAGCTCGGTCGCGGATCGCGAAAACAAAAGAGGCCGCCCGCAAGGACGGCCTCTCGTATTTTTCGGCCATTCACGGAGCGCGAAACAGCCGCTCAGTGATCCTCGCCCTTCAGATGACCGACGTGCTTCTGGGTGTAGAGTTCGAGACCGATACGCTTGATCAGGTCGAGCTGGGTCTCGAGGAAGTCGATGTGGTCTTCCTCGTCCTTCATCAACTGCTCGAAGAGGTCGCGGCTGACGTAATCCTTGACGCCGTGGCAGTAGGTCGCCGCCTCCTGATAGAGCGTGCGGGCGCCGATCTCGGCGGCCAGGTCACACTCGATGATCTCCTTGACGTCCTGGCCGATCTTCAGGGGATCGAGCACCTGCAGATTCGGGAAGCCGTCCAGGAACAGGATGCGATCGACGAATTTGTCGGCGTGCTCCATCTCCTCGATGGATTCCTTGCGCCAGACCTTGGCCATCTCCAAGAGGCCCCAATTGTTGAGCATCCGGTAGTGCAGCCAGTACTGATTGATGGCGGTCAGTTCGCTGCGCAGCCCCTTGTTCAGATAGTCGATGACCTTCGGGTCGCCTTGCATGATCCACTCCACCTGTCGCGGCCAAACCGGCCAGCACTAAATTTAGAATGCTTCTAAATCAGATTACCGGAGAGAGCAACCCATCGCGGAAGCAGCGCGTGGATAACCGGATTCGGTCGATTTGGAGAGGACAGAGCGCTTCCGCGGCGTGCGAGCCGGTACGCGGGCAGAAAACGCGTCAAGACAGGGAGTCGGAGCTTCGGCTCGGAGCCGAAAATGGCCTCAGCAGGCCGCGAGCGCGAATTCGGCCGGCTCGGCGTCTTCGTCGTTGGCGGCGTGCGGATGGCCGCTGTGGGGGCAGCCGGAGCAGCAGGCCTTGGCGCAGGGACCGAGCGCCTCGTCAATGATTGCCTTGATGGTGCGCGCGCAGCGGCCGCATTCGGCGCTACAGCCGAGGCAGCCATACACCTGCTTGGCATTTCGTGTCACGGACCCGCCACCGTTCACGGCATTGCGGACATCGTGGTCGCTGAGGACGTTACAGGAACAGACAATCATCAGAGGAGGCAGGTCCAACGGGTGATGCTTCGCCATATGGATATTGTCGGGCCCGTCCGGATGCAAAAGGAAAAAGCCGTTCTTGTAGCAATTCCAAACTGATGCGGGATTCATATTGGAATGAATCTAAATCGGTCGGCCCGCCCTTTCGGGAATAAGAAACCCGCCCGGCGGGTCTACCGGCCCGATCCGGCTTCGCTCGCCACAGCCGCCGGTTCACTGCGGCACTACGGGCTTGTGCGTTGCAAGATATGCCAAAAGCTGCAAGCATTTGGTCGCGAATGCGGCAGCGTCGTTCATTGATCATTCAAGCGGAATATGGAACCCTCAGGCGAGACAGATCGCCAACGCACGCTGTCCCAGCTCCCGTGAGAAAGGTGAGGTCATGAAGAAGACATTGCTGGCGCTTTGCGCCGCCGCCACTCTGGCGGTTTCGGCTGTGGCGGTGCCCGCCCCCGCCCAGGCACAACGCGGTGTCGCCGCTGGCGTCGCTGCGGGATTGATCGGTGGCGCCATCGTCGGTGGCGCGATCGCTTCGCAGAATGGCTATTACGGCCCCGGCTATGGCTACTACGCGCCGGGTCCGGCCTATGTCGCCGAGCCCGGTTATGGTCCCGATTGCTTCTGGCAGCGCCAGCGGTTCTGGGACGGCTACACCTGGCGCATTCGCCGCGTCCGCGTTTGCGATTGATCGCCATTCATCTCGATTAATTCGAACCAGATGTCCCGGAAAACCGACTGTTTGTCCGGGACATCCGCTGTAGATGGCCAGAAAAAACCGCTTTTCTGCGCGATGAGCCTGCGGACGTTTACTTTCGGTTGACTGTTCTGCGCTGTTTAGCAAGACAGCAGTTCGAGATCAGCGTGCGAGTCACCTAAAACCCGGCGTCGAACCACGACGCCACCACCTTCCAGGAGAGCCAAAGACATGAAGAAGACTTTAGCTGCCCTCGTTGCCGTTACCACGATTGCCGGTTCGCTGGCGGTTGCTCCGGCTGCCAAGGCTGGTGACGGCGGCGCCGTCGCGGCCGGCGTTGCCGGCGGCCTGATCGGCGGCGCCCTGCTGGGCGGCGCGATCGCAGGCGCCCGTCCGGCCCCGGTCTATGTTGCACCGGCGCCTGTCTACGTCGAAGAAGCTCCGTGCCGCTGGGTTCGCGAGCGCTTCTGGGACGGCTACGGCTGGCGCTTCCGTCGCGTCCAGGTTTGCGACTGATCGACCGACACGGTTTCAGCATCACACTCGAAAACCCGGCCGTTCGGCCGGGTTTTTGTTTTCCGTCACCGAGCGGACCGCGGGCTCTAGTCTAGCGCTGCCCGTTCATCGCGCGCAGCACCGCCTCGCTCGGCCAGCAATCGACCTTCAGCCCGGCCTGCTTCTGGTAGGCGCCGAGCGCCGCGCGGGTCTGCATGCCGGCCTTGCCGTCGAGCTTGTCCTTGTAGAGGCCGATCCGCGTCAGTTGCTGCTGCATCGCCTCGACGTCGGCGGAGCGCAGTTGCTTCGACGCCGACCACGGCGTCGCGAACGGCTGTGGGCTCGTCATGCGGTCGGCGAGATGGCCGACGAACAGCACGTAGAGGTCGGAGAAATTGTACTCCTTGATCACGAAGTAGTTCGGCGTTGTCAGGAAGGCCGGACCGTAGATGCCTTCGGGCTGCAATAGCGAGGCCGATTGCGCCTGCTCGGCGGCGCTGAGCCTCTGCCCCCGCACCGGCACGAAGCCCGCCCGCAGCCACTGGCTGATCGGTTTTGTCACCTCGGGCACGCCCATCGTGCAGTCGGCATTGGCGGGTGCCGTGACCTCGTAGGCCCAGCGCACGCCCGCCTGCCAGCCCTTGTTGACGAGCTGCTGCGCGGCGGAGGCGAGCGCGTCCGGCACCGAGTGCCAGATGTCGACCTTGCCGTCGCCGTCGAGGTCGACGCCGTGCTTGTAATACTCCGACGGCAGGAACTGGGTGTAGCCGGTCGCCCCCGCCCAGGACGAGCGCATCTCCTTGCGCGTCACCGCCCCCTCGCCGAGGATCTTCAGCGCGAGGATGAACTCGGTGCGATACTGATCCTTGCGGCGGCCGACATAGGCCTGCGTCGCCACCACGCGCAGCGTGTCGTAGGGCAGCGAGTAGCGGCCATAGTCGGTCTCGCGGCCCCAGATCGCCAGCACGATCGTTGGGGGAACGCCGAACCGCTTCTCGATCGCATCGAGCGACGAGCGATACTTCTGCAACAGCCGCTGCCCCTCGGCGGCGAGCCGCGCGATCGAGGCTTCCTTGATGTAGTCGGCCGGCACCTGCACGAACTCGGCCTGCGCCGGCGCGCCGGTCTTGGGACGTCCCGGCAGGATCAGATCGGGCAGCTTGTAATCAGGCTCGAGCCCGCGCGTCTCACGCTCGAAGGTCTCTCGCGACACGCCGGCGGCCTTGGCTTCCGGCCACAGCGAGGCGATGAACTGGGTGAACGCGGCGTCGGCGGCATATGCCGGCCGTTGCAGCGGCACACAAAGCAACAGCGCGAATACGACGATTGTGGCTGGCCATTTCATGATCGATCTCACCCCGCGGAAACAGGCATTGCAACGTGGATTCGGCAATGTCAGAATTCAATTCTGGGTGGTAAGTTTTGCCATGCGCATATTTTTGTCATTTCCCTCCGAATTGGAATCGCAGGCTGACAACATCGCTCAGTCCCTGCGCAATTGCGACCATGACGTTTTCTTTTCGCACGACGATCTCCCGCCGGGCGACAGCTTCGATGCGCGCGTCGAAAAAGCCATCGAAAGCAGCGATTTTATGGTGTTCCTGATCAGCCCGGAATCGGTGACCAAGGGCCGCTACACCTTGAGCGAGCTCGCCTTTGCCCGCAGCAAATGGCCGAACCCGAGCAATCGCGTGCTTCCGGTGATGATGGCGCCGACGCCGCTCGACCAGGTTCCGACCTATCTCAAGGCAGTTACGATCCTGGAGCCGCAGGGCAGCGCCGCCGCCGAGACGCGCGCCGCGGTGGATCGCATGCTGGAGGCCAAAAGCGAGCAGTCGCGCGGGCAGCCGAACCTGCCGTTCCTCGTGCTGGCGCTGGCCTCCGCCATCGTGTGCAGCCTGGTCACGACCTTTGCGCTCAACGTCCTGCAATATTCGTTCGTCGTCTCCGACGCAGGCGGGATCACGATCCTGCCCGGGGTGATCTTCGGCGCGGCGATCGCGACCTGCAATGTCATGTTCGGCGCGAAGGACCGGTTTCAGCTGGCGCTGGTGGTCGCAATCACGACCGCGGCCTGGATCGCGGCCTATGATGCGAGCGCGGTCACGCTTCAGGCGCTCGGCCAATACGCGAAGACCGTCCCGGTCGACGGCAATGCCGCGAGCCCTGCGCAGATCACCGAGACGCTCGGCAACAACCCGTTGATGGGTTACCTGATCGGCGGCATCGGCGGCGCGGTCGGCGGAGCGATCACCATTCTCGGCGTGCTGCTGACCAACCCCGCGTTCAGGCGGATCGACAGCGTCGTGGTGACCTGGATCGCCGCCATCGCGGCCGGAACCATCTATGGCGCAATCGTCAGGCTGCCGACCCTGCTCGGCTGGCTGGTGCTGTTTGGCGTCTGGCAGAGCGCGTTCATCCTTGCCATGGCCCGCGGATTTCCGCGCGGCGCGGCGCAGATCCCCGAATGGCTCGGCCGATCCGCGCCGGCCTTGTTTGGCTCACGCGCGGCGCGATGACGCCGCGCCGTTGGTCCTGAAGCCGATGAGACCAGGTTAAATCGCCATCGCGCTCTAGCTCTTTGTTCGAGCATGATCTTTTCGGAAAACCGCTTCGCACTTTTCCGGATCATGCTCAGTGCCCGGACTGCTGCTTGGCGCCCTCGATCGAGTCGTTCGACAGCTTGTCGACGATGGCGATGCCGATGGCCGACAGGATGAAGACGCAGTGGATGATGGTCTGCCACATCACGCCGGTCTCGGTGTAGTTGCCCTTGCCTGACGACAGCGCGCCGGCCTCGATGAAGGTCCGCAGCAGATGGATCGAGGAGATGCCGATGATCGCCATCGCCAGCTTGATCTTCAGCACGCTGGCGTTGACGTGGCTGAGCCATTCCGGCTCGTCGGGATGTCCCTGCAGATTGAGGCGCGAAACGAAGGTCTCGTAGCCGCCGACGATCACCATCACAAGCAGGTTCGAGATCATGACGACGTCGATCAGGCCGAGGACGGCCAGCATGATCTGCTGCTCGCTGAAATCGAAGGCGTGGGCGAACAGGTGCCACAGTTCCTTGAGGAACAGCACGACATAGACGCCCTGGGCGATGATCAGGCCGACATAGAGCGGCAATTGCAGCCAGCGCGATCCGAAGATCAGCATCGGAACGGGACGCAGCGAGCGGCCCTTCAGAGGGGCACGCGCGTCGGAAACAGCGGACATGTTGGAGTGCTCGCGGAATTGAAATTGCGGAGCGCTCTATCTACGTAATCCCGCGCGCTTGAAAAGCGACAACTGGCCGCAGATTGCGCCGCGATGCCGTCACGATCCTGCAAACAAGGAACAGTCGAACGCGGCACGATCGCCGCGCTCGACCGATCGAACCGATCAGCGCGTCAGCTTCTTGTACTTCACGCGATGCGGAATGATGCTGTCCTGGCCGAGCCGGCGCATCTTGTCCTTTTCGTAGTCCTGGAAGTTGCCCTCGAACCATTCAACGTGGCTGTCGCCCTCGAAGGCCAGGATGTGGGTCGCGATGCGGTCGAGGAACCAGCGATCATGGCTGATGATGACGGCGCAACCGGCAAAATCCTCCAGCGCCTCTTCCAGCGCGCGCAGCGTGTCGACGTCGAGGTCGTTGGTCGGTTCGTCGAGCAGCAGGACGTTGGCGCCGGACTTCAGCATCTTGGCGAGATGCACGCGGTTGCGCTCACCGCCTGACAACGCGCCGACCTTCTTCTGCTGGTCGGCGCCCTTGAAGTTGAACGACGAGCAGTAGCCGCGTGAGTTGACTTCCTTCTTGCCGAGCAGGATCAGCTCGTTGCCGCCGGAGATTTCCTCCCACACCGTCTTCTTGCCGTCGAGCGCGTCGCGCGACTGGTCGACATAGCCGAGATGCACGGTCTCGCCGACCGTGATGCTGCCCTTGTCCGGCGGCTCCTGCTTGGTGATCATCTTGAACAGCGTGGTCTTGCCGGCGCCGTTGGCACCGATCACGCCGACGATGCCGCCGGGCGGCAGCTTGAAGCTGAGGTCGTCGATCAGCAGGCGATCGCCGAAGCCCTTGCTGAGGCCCTCGAAGTCGACGACGTTGGCGCCGAGCCGCTCGGCCACCGGGATGATGATCTGCGCGGTCTGGGTCTGCTTCTCGCTCGCCTGCTTGAGCAACTCCTCATAGCGCTGGTAGCGTGCCTTCGACTTGGCCTGGCGGGCCTTCGGCGACGACGCCACCCATTCCTGCTCGCGGGCCAGCGTCTTCTGGTGGGCGGCGTCCTCGCGGCCTTCCTGCTCGAGCCGCTTCTGCTTCTGCACCAGCCAGGACGAGTAGTTGCCCTCGTAGGGAATGCCGCGGCCGCGGTCGAGCTCGAGGATCCAGCTCGTGACGTTGTCGAGGAAGTAGCGGTCGTGGGTCACGATCAGGATCGCGCCGGGATAATTGCGCAGATGGCCTTCCAGCCACGACACCGACTCGGCGTCGAGATGGTTGGTCGGTTCGTCCAGCAGCAGCAATTCTGGCTGGTCGAGCAGCAGGCGGCACAACGCGACGCGGCGGCGTTCACCGCCCGACAGTTTCGTGACATCGGCATCGTCGGGCGGGCAGCGCAGCGCATCCATTGCCTGGTCGACCTTGCTGTCGAGATCCCACAGGCCCTGCGCCTCGATCTCGTCCTGCAGCTTGGTCATCTCGTCGGCGGTCTCGTCCGAATAGTTGACGGCGAGCTCGTTGTAACGGTCGAGGATCGCCTTCTGCTTGGCGACGCCCTGCATGACGTTCTCGCGGACCGAGAGTTTTGGATCGAGATGCGGCTCCTGCTCGAGATAGCCGACGCGGGCGCCCTCGGCGACCCAGGCCTCGCCGTTATACTCTTTGTCGAGACCGGCCATGATCTTGAGCAGCGTCGACTTGCCCGAGCCGTTGACGCCGAGCACGCCAATCTTGGCGTCCGGGTAGAAGCTCAGATGGATGTTATCAAGCACCTTGCGGGTCGGGTACGCCTTGGTCAGACCCTGCATGAAATAGATGAACTGGCGAGCCATCCGCTGTCCCTGGAATTGATCCGATTTAGAGGAAATTTTGCTGCCGCCGATGTAACGGCCGGCCCCCGAAAGCGCAACCGCGGGGCCGGCGTTTTCCATCCGTTCACCACGTTTCGTCCGATCAGCACGGGTGACTACGGGTTCGCGGCAATGTGCGCGCGGAATCCCGACAATTGAAACCATCTTTTAATAAATCAGGCCAAAACTCGTCTGCAACGCCGAAAAACGGCGATTTTCGCGGCAGAACCGCGACCAAAACAGTTGAGGCCACGTCATGGCTACCATCATTTCAGCACCGCTTTCGCGCCCGGTGACCAAATCCGAGGCGACGCTGTTCGCCGAATTCCGCGCCTTCTGGCGGGCCTTCGCCGCCAAGGCTTTCAATCCCTACCGGCCGGAACTGCACTATATGCGCGGCCCGGGCCCGGCTTGCCGTGCCAAGCAGATGGCGCTGTCGCCTGCGGTCAGGTCGATGCTCGCCGATATCCGCACCGCGAAGACGCGCAAGCCGTCCTGAGCCTTGTAGCAATCGCCGCTTTTTGAAACCGTGGCCGCTTGCGCGCCTGCCGATTGCGCGCGACCATCAGGGATCTCGACGGTCGATTTTCTGCCGTCGCCCTCACCCTGAATGGACCTTCCGATGACGCGGCTCCGCTGTGCAATCCTCGATGACTATTTCGACATCGCGCTTTCGCTGGCGGACTGGCCACAGATCAAGGATCGCGTCGAGGCCACCGTGTTCGACAAGCCTTTCGCGAGCGAGGCCGAAGCAGCCGGCGCGCTGAAGGATTTCGAGATCATCTGCGCGATGCGCGAACGCACTCCGTTCCCGAAGAGCCTGCTCGATGCGCTGCCCAAGCTGAAGCTCCTGATCACGTCGGGCATGCGCAACGCCGCGATCGATATGGACGCCGCCAAGGCGCGCCAAGTGGTGCTGTGCGGCACCCAATATAGCCAGGATCCCACCGCGCCGCTGACGTTGGGCCTGATCCTGGAGTTGACCCGCGGCATCGGCCGCGAGAATGCGCGGATGCATGCCGGCGAGCCGTGGCAGACCTTTGCCGGCACGGAGATCGAGGGCAAGACGCTCGGAATCATCGGCCTCGGCAAGCTCGGCAGCAAGGTCGCCGGCATGGCCAAGGTGTTCGGCATGAACGTGATCGCCTGGAGCCCCAACCTGACGCCCGAGAAGTGCAAGGAGGCCGGCGTCGGCTATGCCAGCAAGGACGAGTTGTTCGCGACATCAGACATCATCACCATCCATGTGGTGCTGAGCCCGCGCTCGCGCGGACTGGTCGGCGCCGCCGATCTCGCCCGGATGAAACCGTCGGCCTATCTCGTCAACACCGCGCGCGGGCCGATCGTCGACGAGGACGCGCTGCTCTCGGCGCTGCGCGAGAAGAAGATCGCAGGCGCCGGCATCGACGTGTTCTCCGTCGAGCCGCTCCCGACCGATCACCCGCTGCGCAAGCTCGACAATGTCGTGATCACACCGCACCTCGGTTATGCAACGCGCGAGAGCCTGCAGGCGCACTATCAGCAGATGGTCGCGTGCATCGACGCCTTCACCAAGGGCGGCGAGCCGCCGCGGCGCCTGGCCTGAGGCCGGACATCGATCGGCAAACAAAAAAGGCGCGCAGTTCGCGCGCCTTTTTCAATGATGGATGTGCCTGTTGGCCTAGCGCACCGTGACCGGCGCGGGCAGCGGCTGCACCGAGGTCGGCTGCGTGCCGGGCAGCGGCGCGGCCTGAGCCTGCGCGGGGGCCATCGGGTTCGCCGGCGCGGCAGAGGCCGTCGTCGTTCCCGGGGCTGCGCCGCCGGGCAGCACAACCACGCGGGTGCCGACCTTGGCGCGTTCGAACAGATCCGAGACGTCCTCGTTCAGCATGCCGATGCAGCCCGACGAGACGAACTTGCCGATGGTCGACGGCTGGTTGGTGCCGTGAATACGGTACACGGTCGAGCCGAGATACATCGCGCGGGCGCCGAGCGGGTTGCCGGGTCCGCCGGCCATGAAGCGCGGCAGATAGGGCTGGCGCTCGATCATCTCGGTCGGCGGATGCCAGTCCGGCCACTCGGCCTTGCGGGTGATCTTCTGCACACCGGTCCAGGTGAAGCCGTCGCGGCCGACGCGGACGCCGTAGCGGATCGCCCGGCCGTTGCCGAGGATGTAATAGAGATAGGTGTTCGGCGTATCGACAACGATCGTGCCGGCCGGCTCCTTGGTCGCGAACGCCACTTCCTGGCGGCGCAGGTTCGGTGGCAGTTGCGCGGGTCCGTCTTCCGGCTGCTCGTCCGCCGGCAGCGCTGCGATCCGCACCGGCTTGCCATTGGCATCGACCGGCGCCTGCTGCTGCGGCACGGCTCCGGTCACGCCCTCGGGCGGACGCATGCCGCCGCGGTCGTCGCCGTAGGAGACACCTGCAGCGGGAACACCATTGTCGCGATTGGCCTGCTGCGCGCCCGGACGATCGCCATAGATCACCGGCGGCGGCCCCATCGGACGGCCATAGCGCGGATCATCGGGCGACATCACCGGGCCGGTCGGCGCACCACGATCGGAATAGACCGGAGCGTTCATCGGACGGCCGTAGCGCGGATCGTCCGGCGACATCACCGGACCAGACGGCGCGCCACGATCGGAATAGACCGGAGCGTTCATCGGGCGGCCATAGCGCGGATCATCCGGCGACATCACCGGGCCGGGCGGCGGCAGCGCGGCCGAACTACGCGGCGCATCTTCATCGTCGTTGAGGGCGTCGAAATCCGGCATGCTGCCCTGCGGATAGGGCTGGGGCGCCGTCGAATAGCCAGTGCCCTGGGGGGCCGGATAACCCTGCTGCGCATGCGCAAGCGAAGTTCCTGCCAGGCCGAGAGCCGCGGCAGCGCAAATCGTCAGAATGCGGTTGATCATCATTGCTCTATTATAGTCCCCAAGCCACACCGGACTGTTAACGGCCCAATGCAGGAAGATAGCGGCGCATTCAAGACAAATCCGCGAAATCCGGGCTATTTCGGGCATTTGTGATTTGCCGTCAACGCTGCGGCAAAGATGTCTCATGGGTCGGGATTGTTTGTCCACGTGCCCAAAGTCATCAATCACCCGCATTTTGTAACAAACAGTCTCCGGGGGTTGCGATATCTTCGAATCGGCCTGATTCGCGTTCGCGACGTCGGCTTTCTTGTGTGGTCACCGCGTTCCCTCGACATCAAAGACCCTCCCGCAGAAGGGGGAACCCGCGCCCATGCTCCCCGGCCTTCGTTTCCTGTTCGCCGCGATCGTGCTGGCGATATCGCTCCTGGTATTCGGGTTAGGAGCCGCCGCGCTGTTTCGCGCGGCGCATGAGGAATTCGCCAGCATTCCGGCCCGCCGGGCCCCGCCCGAGCCGCAGTTCGCGCAGCAGCCCGAGGCCGCGCCGGTGCTCGCCATGGTGCGGGTCGAGCCGCCCGCCGCGGACAAGACGACAACGGACGTTCCTACCCCCTCGACCGTCGCCGAACCGGCAGTGTCTGAACCGGCCGCTCCCGCGGAGGCGTCGCCTGCTGCCGAGCCGGACAAGCTCGCCGCGGTGAAGGCGGATGATGCGCCGCCGCCCGCCTCCCCCAAGGCCGAACCTCCAGCCGTGGAGACGCCCGCACCGGCGCAATCCGCCGAGGCCGCTCCGCAGCCTCCGACCCCAGATCCGCCGCCAGCATCGCAGCCGACACCGGCCGCAGCCGAAGTGGCGCCGGCCGCTGCCGAACCCAAGGTCGCCGCCGTGGCCGATCCGCCCGCCGCAACCAGCGAGCCCGCGCCTGCTCCACCGGCACCAGCGATGGTGGCGCCGGAGCCGACACCGCCGCCGTCACCCGAAACCATCGCGGCCGAGACCAAGATCGCGACGCTGGGCGGACCGGAAGTTGTCGTCGAACAACCGGTGGCGCCGAAGGCCACTGAGGCGAAAAAGCCGGAGCACAATGCGACCAGCAAGCCGGCGCATCGCAAGGAAAGACGGCGGATCGTCCGCGCGCGGCCGGTGGTGCGGCAGGCCGTTCAGCAGCAGCTCGATCCGTTCGGCAATCCGACCCTGGTGCCGCTGACGCGGCGCTAAAGCCTGATGAGATTAGGTTGAGCTGGAACGGCGTCGAAAGTTCACCTCTCCCCGGTGGGGAGAGGTGAAGCAAGACCGCGCCAAGCCGATTCAACCAAAACTCATCCCGCTTTAGGAGTATCGATCAGGCCGGCCCCGTCGCGATCGGCGGGCCGCTTGCCTGCCCCCATTCCGACCACGAACCGTCATACAGCGCGGTGTCGGTGACGCCGATCCGATAGAGCGCAAGCGTCAGCACGCCGGCCGAGACACCCGAGCCGCAGCTCGTGATGATCGGCGCATCGAGCTTCACGCCCGCCCCAGTGAACGATTTGCGCAGCTCGTCGAGCGGCTTCATTTCGCCGGTCGCGGCGTCGAACAGCTGGTTGTAGGGCACGTTGCGGGCGCCCGGGATGTGGCCGGTGCGGATGCCCGGCCGCGGCTCCGGCGCGCGGCCCTCGAAGCGATCGGCAGCGCGCGCATCGATCACCTGCTCTTTGCGGCTTTCGACATTGGCGATCATCTGCTCGATGCTGCGCACACGCTTCGGATCATAGCTCGCCTTGAAGGTCGCAGGCTTCGGCTTCACCTCGCCGCTCTCGACCGCCCTGCCCTCGGCGCGCCACTTCTTCAGGCCGCCGTTGAGAATGCGCACGTTGCGATGGCCGTACGACAGGAACATCCACCAGGCGCGCGGCGCGGCGACCCAGCCGCCGGCATCATAGATCACGACGGTGTCGGCATTGCTGATGCCGAGCCCGCCGATATCGCGGCCGAACTGCTCGGCGCTCGGAAACATGTGCGGCAGCGGATTGGAATGATCGGACACCGCATCGACATCGAAGAACACCGCGCCGGGCAGATGCGCGGCGAGGTAGTCGTCCTTCGGCAGCGGCAAGACGCCGGGCAGCTTGAAGGTCGCGTCGAGCACCCTGACATTGGCATCGCCGAGATGCGCGGCCAGCCATTCGGTCGAAACGAGCGGATCGTCGGTCGCGGTCATGATCATTCCTTCATGTCATTCCGGGGCACGCGAAGCGTGAACCGCAGATGCGCAATTGCGCATCGGGGAATCTAGAGGTTGTCGCGCGAGATTCCGGGTTCGCGACTAACGTCGTGCCCCGGAATGACGGAGAACGTACCTTCAGCTCAGCCCTTCTTCGGCTCCCACGCCTCGATCGGACCGCCGGCCTCGCGCCAGGCGGCAAAGCCGCCGCCCATATGCGCGACCGGCTTCAGGCCCATGTCCTTTGCGGTCTTGGCTGCCAGTGCCGAGCGCAGGCCGCCGGCGCAGTGGAAGATGAACTTCTTGTCTTCCTGGAAGATCGGCTTGGCGTAGGGGCTGTTCGGATCGATCCAGAACTCGAGCATGCCGCGGGTGCAGGAGAACGCGCCGGGGATCTTGCCGTCGCGCTCGATCTCGCGGGGATCGCGGATGTCGACGATCACGACGTCGTTCTTGCCGATCATGGTGATCGCATCGGCCGCGCTGATGGTCTCGATCTCGGCATTGGCCTCGTCCATCATCACCTTGATGCCGCGGTGGATGTTCTGGGGCATGGGGCTCTCCCTTTGTCCTTGTCTTTTGCCACCGTCATTCCGGACAGACGCGAAGCGGGTGATCCGGAATCTCGAGATTCCGAGTTCGATGCTTCGCATCGCCCCGGAATGACGGAAGTTATTACCGCACCAGCTCCCGCATCGCGTTCTCCAGACCCTCGATCGTGATCGGATACATGCGCTCGGAGAACAGGCGGCGGATGATGGTGGTCGATTCCGAATAGTCCCAGTGCTTCTGCGCCACCGGATTGAGCCACACCGCGTGCGGATAGGTACGGGTGATGCGGTCGAGCCAGACCGAGCCGGCTTCTTCGTTGACATGCTCGACCGAGCCGCCGGGCACCATGATCTCGTAAGGCGACATCGAGGCGTCGCCGACGAACACCACCTTATAGTCGTGCGGGTACTTGTGCAGCACGTCCCAGGTCGGCGTGCGATCGGTGAAGCGCCGCTTGTTCTGCTTCCAGACGCCCTCATAGAGGCAGTTGTGGAAGTAGAAATATTCCATGTGCTTGAATTCGCTCTTGGCGGCCGAGAACAGTTCCTCGACCTGCTCGATATGCGAATCCATCGAACCGCCGATGTCGAAGAACACCAGTACCTTGACCGCGTTGCGCCGCTCGGGGCGCATGTGCACGTCGAGATAGCCGTGGTTGGCGGTCTCCTTGATCGTGGTGTCGAGGTCGAGCTCGTCGGGCGCGCCGGTGCGCGCGAACTTGCGCAGCCGCCGCAGCGCGACCTTGATGTTGCGGATGCCAAGCTCGACATTGCCGTCGAGATCCTTGAACTCGCGCTTGTCCCACACCTTCACGGCGCGGTTGTTGCGGTTCTTCTCCTGCCCGATGCGCACGCCCTCGGGGTTGTAGCCGTGGGCGCCGAACGGCGAGGTGCCGGCGGTGCCGATCCACTTGCTGCCGCCCTGGTGGCGGCCCTTCTGCTCCTCGAGCCGCTTCTTCAAGGTCTCCATGAGCTTGTCCCAGCCCATGGCCTCGATCTGCTTCTTCTCTTCCTCGGTGAGATATTTCTCGGCGAGCTTCTTCAGCCACTCCTCGGGGATCTCCGCCTTGCCCATGGCGTCGAGCAGGCTCTCGAGCCCCTTGAACACGGTGCCGAACACGCGGTCGAACTTGTCGAGATTGCGCTCGTCCTTCACCAGGGCGGCGCGCGACAAATAATAGAAGTTCTCGACCGTCTGTTCGGCGAGGTCGGCGTCGAGCGCTTCCATCAAGGTCAGATATTCCCGGAGCGTCACGGGGACCTGGGCGGCGCGCAGTGATGTGAAGAACTGGAGGAACATGGTTACTTAAATCGCCCGCGGGGCCGGTGGCGTCAAGGGCCCCCGGCCTTGCTCCATTCCGAGATCAGCCATTCGTTTCCACCCGGTAGCTTCCTGCGCTCCGGCTCCGCCGGAGGCGCCTGCACGACCCGATGCAGCCATGCGCAGGCCGCCGGGCATTCCGCGCAGCGGAAAGATGATGAATGACATTCCATACTGACACCGCCTTCGGTACCGCTGCGCTGCGGAATCCGCGCTAGACCGGCCGGGTTTTTCAACTACAATTGTATGTGACAGGTCATTGAGGCAGAGGCTGTTTGAATGGGCATCATTGCGGCACTGGTGATCGGTGCGATTGCCGGCTGGCTCGCTGGACTGATCGTGCGCGGCGCGGGCTTCGGGCTGATCGGCAACATCGTCGTCGGCATCATCGGCGCGCTGGTGGCGGGCTGGCTGTTGCCGCAACTCGGCGTCAGCCTCGGCAGCGGCACGGTCCGCGACATCGTCAACGCGACGATCGGTGCCGTGGTCGTGCTCGTGATCCTGTCGCTGATCAGGCGGGTCTGATCGAACAATTTGCAGTTCCCACGGCCGCTGCGAGAGCGGTCGTTTCATGTTGAGGCCGAACCGGCCAACGAACGAAGCAAGGCAAAGAGATAGATGAAATTCACCGGTACCAAGGACTACGTCGCCACCGATGACCTCAAGGTCGCCGTCAATGCCGCCATCGTGCTCGAGCGCCCGCTGCTGGTGAAGGGCGAGCCCGGCACCGGCAAGACCGTGCTGGCCGAGGAAGTCGCCAAGGCGATCGACGCGCCGCTTTTGACCTGGCACATCAAGTCGACCACCAAGGCGCAGCAGGGCCTCTACGAATACGACGCGGTGTCGCGGCTGCGCGACAGCCAGCTCGGCGACGCGCGGGTGTCCGACATCAAGAACTACATCAAGCGCGGCAAGCTGTGGGAGGCCTTCACCAACGAGAAGCGCCCGGTGCTGCTGATCGACGAGATCGACAAGGCGGACATCGAATTCCCCAACGACCTCCTGCTCGAACTCGACCGCATGGAGTTCCACGTCTACGAAACGGGCGAGACCATCAAGGCGAAGCTGCGCCCGATCGTGATGATCACGTCGAACAACGAGAAGGAACTGCCGGACGCCTTCCTGCGCCGCTGCTTCTTCCACTACATCAAGTTCCCCGACGCCGACACGATGAGCCAGATCGTCGACGTGCACTTCCCCGGCATCAAGAAGCGGCTGGTGGAAGAGGCGCTGCGGATCTTCTTCGAGGTCCGCGAGGTTCCGGGCCTGAAGAAGAAGCCCTCGACCTCCGAGCTGCTCGACTGGCTCAAGCTGCTGCTCAACGAAGACATCACGCCCGAGATGCTCAGGGAGCGCGATCCGCGCAAGCTGATCCCGCCGCTGCATGGCGCGCTGCTCAAGAACGAGCAGGACGTGCATCTGTTCGAGCGGCTGGCGTTCCTCAGCCGCCGCGAAGTCTAGTTTCGAGATCGGCAGGCGCCGGGCAATGGCTCCGGCGTTTTGCTTCCATCGCTCAACAAACAAGCCAACAACAAGAAGACCAGGGAAGATGAACGTCCAGACCCAGATCCGCGCCGCCGAGCCGGTCGCCACAGAGCATTTCGACGTCCTGATCGCAGGCGCCGGCATCTCCGGCGTCGGCGCCGCCTACCACCTCACCACGCAATGCCCGGGCACCAGCTTCGTGGTGCTGGAGACGCAGAAGACGTTCGGCGGCACCTGGTCGACCCACCGCTATCCCGGTATCCGCTCGGACAGCGACCTGCACACCTTCGGCTATCGCTTCAAGCCGTGGACCAGCGCGCCGATCGCGAGCGCAGCCGAGATCCTGAAATACATGGGCGAGGTGATCGAGGAGAACGACCTCAACCGCCACATCCGCTATCGCCACACCATCACCGCGGCGAAGTGGTCGAACGAGACCAATCTGTGGACCATCGATGCCACGCGCATCGACACCGGCGAGCGGCTGCGCTTCACCACCAACTTCTTCTGGATGTGCCAGGGCTACTACCGCCACGACGCGGGCTATACGCCCGAATGGACCGACATGGCGAAGTTCAAGGGCACGGTCGTGCATCCGCAGACCTGGCCCGACGACCTCGACTACAAGGGCAAGCGCGTGGTCGTGATCGGCTCCGGCGCCACCGCCGCGACCCTGATTCCGGCGATGGCCAAGGACGCCGGCCACGTCACTATGCTGCAGCGTTCGCCGACCTATTTCCGCACCGGCCGCAACGCGATCGAGATCGCCGAGGAGCTGCGCAGGCTGCAGGTCGACGAGGCCTGGATCCACGAGATCGTCAGGCGCAAGATCCTGTTCGAGCAGGACGCGTTCACCAAGCGCACCTTCGCCGACCCCGAGGGCGCCAAGAAGGATCTGCTGGCCGCGGTCGAGGCCGTTCTCGGCAAGGACTACGATATCGCCACGCATTTCACGCCGAGCTACCGGCCGTGGCGGCAGCGCATCGCCTTCGTGCCGGATGCCGACCTGTTCCAGGCCATCAAGGGCGGCAAGGCATCCGTCGTCACCGACGAGATCGACCGCTTCACCGAGAAGGGCATCCTGCTCAAGTCCGGCAAGGAGCTCGAGGCCGACATCATCATCACCGCGACCGGCTTCCATCTCTCCGCCAATGGCGGCATCGACTTCGAGATCGACGGCAAGCCGCTCGACTTCAAGGACACCGTGACCTATCGCGGCATGATGTTCACCGGCGTGCCGAACCTCGTCTGGGTGTTCGGCTATTTCCGCGCCAGCTGGACCCTGCGCGTCGATCTGGTCGGCGACTTCGTCTGCCGCATGCTCAAGCACATGAAGACAACCGGCGTGAACAAGGTGACGCCGGCGCTGCGCCCCGAGGACCACAACATGCCGCTGCTGCCGTGGATCGATCCGGAGAACTTCAACCCCGGCTACATGATGCGCGGCATGCACCTGTTGCCGAAGCGCGGCGACAAGCCGGAGTGGCAGCACAACCAGGACTACTGGGCCGAGAAGGACGAATTCCCCGCGATCGACCTCGACGACAAGGCGTTCGTCTACGGCTGAGCTGCTTCCTTCTTCCGGTCACCGGCTGCTGATCCCGTCACCCTGAGGAGCGCGTAGCGCGTCTCGAAGGGTGCACGGCCCCGCTGGTGGCCGTCGATGCTTCGAGACGGCCGCTGCGCGGCCTCCTCAGCATGACGGTGATAGATGAAACGCGCTGATCAAAGAGCGCGTCACGTCTTCATCAAACACTCCGTCATTGCAAGGAGTGATCGCGACGACTTGTCCGCCGAAGCCTTGGCGAAGGCGGAAGCAATCCATGCATCCGCACACGCGGAGAGATGGATTGCTTCACTCCGCTCGCAATGACGCCCCCCTCACGCATACTCCGGCAGCTTCGCAGCCGCCTCGGGCGTCTTGCCGCGGATCATGTCGGAGGCCTTGTCGGCGATCATCAGGGTCGAGGCGTTGAGATTGGCCGAGATCATCCGCGGCATGATCGAGGCGTCGATCACGCGCAGGCCCTCCATGCCATGGACCCGAAGCTGGTCGTCGACCACGGCCCAGGGCGCGTCGGCCGGTCCCATCCGGCAGGTGCAGCCGGGATGGAAGGTGGTGGTGCCGCGCTGGGTTGCGGCCGCAAGCAGCTCCTCGTCGCTCGTGACCTTCGGACCGGGAAAGTCCTCATAGGCGAAATACGGCTTGAGCGGCTCGGAGGCGAGCAGCCGGCGCGCCAGCTTCATGCCGGCGACGACGACGCGGCGGTCGATCTCCTCGGCGAGATAGTTGGTCTGGATGATCGGCGGCGCGAACGGATCGGCCGAGCGGATGCGGACATAGCCGCGGCTCTCCGGCCGTTGCTGCCATGAGGCGACCGTCATGCCGGGCTCGTCCTCGAGCTGGCCCTGCACGCCTTCCTTGTAGCTCGCCGGCGTGAAGGTGAGCTGCAGGTCGGAGCTCTCGGTGGTCTCGCCGGAATGCCAGAAGCAGTAGACCATGGTCGGCGACAGCGACAGCAGCCCGCGCCGCGTCGTCGCCCATTTGATCGCCTCGCCCCACAGGCTGAAGCCGCGGCGCAGCTCGTTGATGGTCCGGATGTTCTTGACCCGCGCCACCGAGCGCGGCGCGTAGTGATCCTGCAGGCCTTCGCCGACACCGGGCAGCGCGTGGCGCACCTCGATGCCGTGCGATCGCAACAGGTCCGGCGAGCCGACGCCGGACAGCTGCAACAGCTGCGGCGAGTTGTAGGCGCCGCCG
This sequence comes from Bradyrhizobium sp. CER78, assembly GCF_029846235.1. Taxonomy (GTDB): domain Bacteria; phylum Pseudomonadota; class Alphaproteobacteria; order Rhizobiales; family Xanthobacteraceae; genus Bradyrhizobium. The sequence goes on along the minus strand of NZ_JARVWP010000015.1, from coordinate 69,285 downwards.
GAGAGGATGACCTCCTTGGTGGCGCGGATCTCCAGGGGATCACCGTGCTTGCCGCCGCGGTTATAGCGGACGCCGACCGCGCGCTTGCCCTCGAAGATGATACCGGTGACATGGGCGTGCGTGCGCACATCGACATTCGGACGGCGGCGCGCCGGATGCAGGAAGGCGGTCGCGGCGCTGACCCGGCGGCCGTTCAGGATGGTGCGCTGGCAATACGACACGCCCTCCTGGATCTGGCCGTTGTAGTCAGGGTTGCGCGGAATGCCGAGCGAGACCGCGCCCGCCATGAAGGCCTCGCAGAGCGGGTCCTGCCAATCCATCGTGGTGACGGTGAGATTGCCATTCCGACCACGATAGGTGTCGTCGCCCTCACCGATCCGCCGCTCCATGCGCCGGAAATACGGCAGCACGTCAGGGTAGCCCCAGCCGCGATTGCCGAGCTGCGCCCAGGTGTCGAAATCCTGGCGCTGGCCGCGGTTGTAGATATGGCCGTTGATCGAGGACGAGCCGCCGAGCGTCTTGCCGCGCGGCGCGTAGATGCTGCGGCCGCCGGTGTAGGGACCAGGCTCCTGCTGGTAGGCCCAGTTCACGCTCTTCATGTGGAAGGTCTTGATGAAGCCGGCCGGCAGATGGATGTAGGGATGCCAGTCGCTCGGCCCCGCCTCGAGCACGCACACCCGCGTGCCCGCGTCTTCACTCAACCGGTTGGTCAGCACGCTTCCGGCGGAGCCCGCGCCGATGATCACATAATCGAACGTTTCCATCGTCTCGTTTCTGGCGCCGACCACCGTGTCAGCGCGGCTTTTCGTTGAGTTGATAGTTGAGATGCGCCTTCACCGTCGGCCATTCGCTGGCGATGATGCTGTAAACCACGGTGTCGCGCAACGTGCCGTTGGACGCGATCTGGTGGCTGCGCAAAATGCCGTCCTGCTTGGCACCCAAACGCTCGATGCCGCGCCGGCTCTGGTGATTGAAGAAATGCGTGCGGAACTCGACCGCGATGCAATCGAGCTTCTCGAAGGCATGTTGCAGCAGCAGCAGTTTGCACTGCGTGTTGACCGCGCTGCGCTGCACGCGCTTGGCGTACCAGGTCGAGCCGATCTCGACGCGGCGGTTCGGCGTGTCGACATTCATGTAGGTGGTCATGCCCGAGATCCGGCCATCGGCATCGAACACCGTGAAGGGCAGCATGGAGCCGGCCTTCTGCAAGCCAAGCCTGCGGTCGATCTCTTTCGCCATGTTCTCCGCTTGCGGAATCGCGGTGTACCAGAGCTTTGACAGCTCGCCGTCCTTCACCGCCTCGGTCAGTCCAGCGAGGTGATCATGCGACAGCGGTTCAAGCCGCGCATGCGCGCCGCGAAGGGTGACCGGTTCAAGCCAGGGCATTCGAAATCTCTCCGTTGTTGTCATTCCGGGGCGATGCGCAGCATCGAACCACAGATGCGCAATTGCGCATCGGGGAATCTCGAGATCCCGGGTTCGATGCTCACGCATCGCCCCGGGATGACGATTGCGCTTTGCGAAGCGCAATCGTCACTTGTTCAGAAAATTCAGCGGCAATCCCGGCCGCGACCAGTCCATCGCGATCAGCTCACCCTTGCCCGACAGCGTGATATAGGCGGTCTTCAGATCCGGGCCGCCGAACGCGATGTTGGTGGTGACGCGGTCGCCGGTCGGCACCTGCTCGACCACGGTGCCGTCGGGCGCGATCACCGAGATGCAACCCGAGATCAGCGTCGCGACGCAGACATTGCCGTTCGCTTCGACGGCGAGTGAATCAAACATCTGGTAGCCGCCAAGGCCGGCGATCGGCTTGCCGCGCTCGCCACGATAGATCACGTCGCGCGGCTTGATGGTGCCGGGCTCGGACACCTCGTAGGCCCACAGCCGCGCCGTCGGCGTCTCCGCGATGTAGACGGTCTTCTCGTCCGGCGACAGACCAATGCCGTTGGCCGGCAGGATGCCATGCACGGCCTCGACGATCTCGTTCATGCCGGGCTTCAGGTAATAGAACGCGCCGACATCCATGTCGCGGGCGCGGCGCTTGCCGAGATCGGAGAACCACAGGCCGCCCTGCTTGTCGAACACCAGATCGTTCGGCCCGCGCAGCTCATGCTCGCCGCACTTCGTCACCACGGTCTCGACCTTGCCCGATTGCAGATCGACGCGCTGGATCGAGCCGCCGAGATAATCCTCCGGCTGCGGTCCGGGCATGATCATGTTGCGGGTCGGGATCCAGGAGAAGCCCCCATTGTTGCAGATGTAGATCTTGCCGTCGGGACCGAGCGCGGCGCCGTTCGGGCCGCCCGGCACCTTGGCGACGATGTCCTTGCGCCCGTCCGGATAAACCCGGGTCAGCCGCTGGCCGCGGATTTCGACCAGCACGACCGAGCCGTCGGGCATGACGACCGGACCTTCGGGAAACTCGAGATCGGTGGCGAGAACTCGGATATTGGCCATGGCATCCTCCCGGCTCTTTGGCTGCCGGCGGTCTCCGAACGGCCCCGCACGCGCAACGTTGTTGTTTCATCCTGTTATGGCAAACGGGGTTTGGCTTGCCAAGCAATCCAGGGCGCAAGGCTGCCCGGCGTTGCGGTGGGATGGGCGCCACATCCATCGCTGTCGTCGCTGCGCGTTGCGGACACACACATGCAGAACAAACAGGGTGTCATCACCCGCGAATGCGAAGGCGGGTGATCCAGTATTCCAGAGGCGGTCGTTATTGAACCGATGGGCCGCGGCGTACTGGATCGCCCGGTCGAGCCGGGCGCTGACAGATGCGGGCCGCGCGATTGCGTCAGCTCAACGAGCCCGCGTGCACCCACCAGCCGGGATGGTCGGCGCGGAGCTTCTCGCCTGCGGCCTCTGCGTCGGCGTCGGTTCCGAACACGGCAAAGCAGGTCGCGCCGGAGCCGGACATGCGCACCAGACGAACGCCGGTGGTCGCACGCAGCGCGGACAAGACGTCGCTGATGACGGGCTCGATGCGCGCGGCGGGAGATTCGAGATCGTTGGTGCCGCGCGACAGTGCCGCGATCCAGTCGTCGACCGCGCTGCCGGCCTCCGGCCAGGCCGGCGCCTGCATCACGACATCGGTGGCGCCGATCAAAAGCTCGCCATGGCGCAGGCCGAGCGCATTGAAGACGTCCTTGGTCGCGACCGGCAGGCGCGGGTTGACCAGCACGGCCGGCATCTTCGGCAGGTCGAGCGGGAGCAGGCCCTCGCCGACGCCGGTCATGTCGCAGGCGCGCGAGGCGACGCACACCGGCACGTCGGCGCCGGTTTGCAGCGCGACCTCCATGATCCTGCTGTCATCGAGCGAGAGCTCGTTGAGCCGCGCCAACAGCCGCAGCGCCGCCGCGGCATCCGCGGAACCGCCGCCGATGCCGGCGGCAACCGGCAGCACCTTCTCCAGCGTGAAGTGGCCGACCTCGAGATCCACAACGCGCTCGCCGAGCAGCCGCGCGGCCTTGAGCACCAGATTATCAGACGTATCTCCGCAGGCATCGGCCAGCGGCCCCGCCATCGTCAGCGACAGCTCCGGTCCCGGCTCCAGCATGAGACGATCGGCGCAATCGGCAAACGCGACGACGCTTTCGAGGTCATGAAACCCATCGACGCGCCGCCCGACAACCTTCAGTGTCAGGTTGACCTTGGCACGCCCTTCTTCAATCAGCGCCGGCACGGCGATAAACCCCTAAAAAACAATGATCGTGAGCGATTAGCGTAAATCGCCTCACGATCCTATCCCTTTGTTTGGACGGAAATTCCGGGTTTTCGCACGCGCCGGACGCGGGCAAACCGTCATGCTCGTGACTGCTCCGTCATTCCGGGGCGCCCGAAGGGCGAACCTCAGACGCGCAACTGCGCATCGGGGAATCTCGAGATTCCGGGTTCGATGCTTCGCATCGCCCCGGAATGACAAAGCAAGTGGACAAACGTCAATGCCCGGGACGAGCCCGGGCATCACCGTTTTCTCCGGAAATGTAGTGCGAGGGTGCCGACTAACCACCCTTGCCGTCGTCGTCCTTCTTCTTGTCGGCGGCGGCGGCGTTCGAGGTGTCGTCCGGCAGGCCGTTGTCGATCTTGGCCTGGATCTTCGGCAGCTCTTCCGGCTCGGGCTTGAGGTCGCGGGCGTGCGCCCACTGGAACTTGGCTTCCAGCGTGCGGCCGACGCGCCAATAGGCATCGCCGAGATGGTCGTTGATGGTCGGATCTTCCGGCTTGAGGTCGATCGCGCGCTCGAGGTTCTTCACCGCCTCGTCGTAATTGCCGATCCGATAGTAAGCCCAGCCGAGCGAGTCCACGATGTAGCCGTCGTCAGGGCGCTGATCGACGGCACGCTTGATCATCTTCATGCCTTCGTCGAGGTTGATGCCCTGGTCGATCCAGGAATAGCCGAGATAGTTCAGCACATGCGGCTGCTCGGGCTGCAGCTCGAGCCCCTTGCGCATGTCGGCCTCGGCCTTGTTCCACTGCTTGGAACGCTCCTCGCAGATGCCGCGGTAGTAATAGGTGACCCAGGCATTCTTGTCGCCGCTGCCGGCCGGCAGCGCCTCGATCGCCTGCGAATAGGTGGTGGCGCAGTCGGCGAACTTCTTGCGGCCGCGCTCGATGTTGCCGAGCGCCAGGATCGCCTCGATGTCCTTCGGCTGATCCGCGGTGACTTCCTTGAGGATCTTGATCGCCTCGTCGCTGCGGTCGGCGGCGTCGAGATTGGTCGCAAGCTGGATCTGCGCATTGCGCTTCAGCGGCGAGGACGCCGGCATCCGCTCATAGACCTTGATCGCCATCTGCGGCTTCTTGACCGATTCATAGAGATCGGCGAGCGACAGCAGCGCCAGCGGATGGTTCGGCTGCAGATAGAGCGCGAGCTGCAGGTAGACCAGCGCGAGGTCCTCGCCGCCGCGACGGGTCAGCGTCGCGCCGATGCCGTACAGCGCTTCGGCAGCGCCGGCCTGCGGGCTGTCGACCAGCGGCGGCAGCTTCTTGCCGGCCTTGGTCTCCTTGATGCCTTCCAGCACCAGCGGATGGCGCGGCAGCTTCTTGTCGAACGCCTCGTACATCGCGGTGGCGGCGGCGGCGTCCTTGTTGCGCGAGGTCCAGCGCGCATATTCGTCGACCGTGCGCAGCATCGAATCGTCGAGCTTGTAGACCTTCTCGAAGCGGGCGCCGGCGTCCTTCTCCTTGCCGGACAGCTCGTAGATCATGCCGGCGTGCAGGTCCTTGAAGATCGGATACCATTCGGGGCCGGTCAGCTTGTCGATCGAGGCGACCGCGCCCTTGCTGTCGCCGGCGCCATAGGCGGCCCAGGCCGACAGCAGCGTCGCCACCAGATCGGTGATCGGGCCGCGCACCGACTGGTTGATGTTGGACTGCGCGGCGGCGTACTTCTTCAGCTTGAGGTCGCGCACGCCGACCACGAGGCGGGCGACGCGGTTGGCCTTGTCCTGGGTCAGGATGCGGTCGGCGAGCTTGACCGCCTCGTCGATGTCGCCGTCGGCGAGCGAGGAGATGAAGGCGCGGTCGAGCAGCTCGGAATTCTTCGGATCGGTGCGCAGCGCGGAGCGGTAGAACGCCGCGGCGGAGGCCGCATCGCGTTCGACACTGGCGTGGCGGGCGGCGAGATAGCTGCCGGCCGTGGTCAGCGATTTCAGGTCGGTCCTGGACGGGAACTGGGCGGTATTGTCGGTCGGATGTTCCGGCGTTTGCGCCGACAGCTGCGCAGGCACGGCAAGCGCCGCGGCAGCAAGAAGGGCAATCGTCAGGCGGTTGAAACGGGTGGACAGCATCACGGTCGCCTTGCTCCAGGGATTTACGCCAAGATGGATTTTACGGCCAAGATCTTGCGATCAGTCTCAAAATGCGAACCCAAGCGGCGGCATCACGGCGAGCGACAATGCCGCTTTTGGCGGTCATCCGCAAGGATCGCCCAAAGGCAATCCGTGACGAATCAATTGGCAGATTAGGCCCTTGGATCCGCCGATCCAGCCAGCCCCCGCAAGACGCTCCCACTATGGCGGTATCGTGACCGGGCCGGGCATATTCGCGCGCAGACGCAAAAAGCGCCGGATCCTGACGCCGCGGCACCTTGTTCCGAGTGTTCGGACGCATCCGACAGTGCAATCCGGCCGCTTCCGCAAGGCAGAGGCCAAGCGGAGGTTGCGGCGGGCTGCGCTCGGCCTCACGCAAATGTGGTCGGCTTACATCGCCTCGTAATTCGGACCGCCGCCACCCTCCGGAGGAACCCAGGTGATGTTGCCGTTGGGATCCTTCACGTCGCAGGTTTTGCAGTGGACGCAGTTCTGGGCGTTGATCTGGAAGCGCGGTCCTGCCGATTCCTCGACCCACTCGTAGACGCCGGCCGGGCAATAGCGGTTGGACGGACCTGCGAACACGTCGTGCTCCGACGTCTTCTGCAGGTTCATGTCGGCGACCTTGAGATGGACCGGCTGGTCCTCCTCATGGTTGGTGTTGGACAGGAATACCGACGACAGTTTGTCGAAGGAGATCTTGCCGTCCGGCTTCGGATAGGCGATCGGCTGGTGCTGCTTGGCGGGATCAAGCGTCTTGCGGTCGGGCTTGGCGTGCGACTGGGTGCCGAACAGCGAGAAGCCGAGCGTGTTGCACCACATGTCGAAGCCGGACAGCGCCATTCCGAGCAAATTGCCGAACTTCGACAGCAGCGGCTTGGCGTTGCGGACCTTGAACAGATCCTTGCCGATCGCCGACGAACGCCAGGCATTTTCATACTCGACGAGCTCGTCATTGGCGCGGCCGGCGCCGAGCGCGGCGGCGAGATGCTCGGCGGCGAGCATGCCGGAGCCCATCGCGTTGTGGACGCCCTTGATGCGCGGGACGTTGACAAAGCCCGCGGCGCAGCCGATCAGCGCGCCGCCCGGGAAAGAGAGCCGCGGCACCGACTGGTAGCCGCCCTCGGTGATGGCGCGCGCGCCATAGGCGAGGCGCTTGCCGCCTTCGAACAGCTCGCGGATATCGGGATGCGTCTTCATCCGCTGGAATTCGTCGAACGGCGACAGATACGGATCGGAGTAATTCAGATGCACGACGAAGCCGACCGCGACGCGGTTGTCGTCGTAATGATAGAGGAACGAGCCGCCGCCGGTCTTGTCGTTCAGCGGCCAGCCGAGCGTATGCTGCACCCGGCCCTTCTTGTGCTTCGCCGGATCGATCTGCCAGACCTCCTTCAGGCCGATGCCGAACTTCGGCGGCTCGGAGTTAGCGTCGAGCTTGAACTTCGCGATCAGCTGCTTGGACAGCGAGCCGCGCGCGCCTTCGGCGAACAGCGTGTACTTGCCGAGCAGCTCCATGCCGCGGGTATAGGAATCCTTGTGGCTGCCGTCCTTGGCGATGCCCATGTCGCCGGTCGCGATGCCGCGCACCGCGCCCTTGTCGTCATAGAGCACTTCGGCCGCGGCGAAGCCCGGATAGATCTCGATGCCGAGCGCTTCCGCCTTCGGCGCCAGCCAGCGGCAGACATTGCCGAGCGAACCGATGTAGTTGTGGTGATTGTGCATCAGCGGCGGCATGATGAAGTTCGGGATGCGGAACCAGCCCTGCGACGTCGCCCAGTAGAAGCGGTCGCTCGTGACCTGGGTCTTCAGCGGACAATCGGCATCCTCGCGCCAATCGGGCACGAGCTTGTCGAGGCCGGCCGGATCGATCACCGCACCCGACAGGATGTGCGCGCCGACCTCGGAGCCCTTCTCCACCACGACGACCGAGAGCTCCGGATTGAGCTGCTTCAGCCGGATCGCGGCCGACAGGCCGGACGGGCCGGCGCCGACGATGACGACGTCGAATTCCATAGACTCGCGCGGAGGAAGGTCTTCAGCACTCATGATCTTTGATCTCAGCCCATTGAGAACGCTTCTAAGCTTTTCAGAGGTCGTTGTTTCCGATTTTTAGCGGAAGGACAACCATGGAATTGCGCTTTGCGAGGTTTCGCGCGGCCGCGACGCCGCAGGAGCATAGTTCTTTTCCAAAAACCGGCCTCCACTTTTCCCGTTGATGCTCTAGATTGCGCCGATGATGGCCCCGACGCCCGAGCCCACCCCTACACTGCAGCAATTGCTGGCCTTTTACCTCGAGGCCGGGGTCGACTGCGCGCTTGGCGACGAGCCGATCAACCGGCTGGAAGAGCCCGAACCAGTTCCCGCCCCCGCCGCGCCGCGGCCGGTGGCGCTCAATCCGCTGCGCCCCGCGCCGATGCCCGCCGTTCCGCGCAGCGAAATCACCGTCGCGCCGGACGCCGCGATCGCCTCGGCGCGCGAGGCCGCGCGCACCGCGCCGACGCTTGAAGCATTGCGCACCCTGATGGAGACGTTCGACGGCTGCGCGTTGAAGCACACCGCGACCCGGCTGGTGTTCGCCGATGGCAACCCCGAGGCGCGCGTGATGTTCGTCGGCGAGGCACCGGGCCGCGACGAGGACATCGAGGGACTGCCGTTCGTCGGCCGCTCCGGCAAGCTGCTCGACCGCATGATCGCCGCGATCGGGCTCGACCGCCGTTCGGCCTATATCGCCAACGTGATCCCGTGGCGGCCGCCGGGCAACCGCACGCCGACGCCGCAGGAGACGCAGGTGTGCCTGCCCTTCATCCAGCGCCATATCGAGCTGGTCAATCCCGACGTGCTGGTGACGCTGGGCAATCCCTCGACACAGGCGCTGCTCGGAACGCGCGAGGGCATCATGCGCACGCGCGGCAAATGGATCGATTACGACACCGGCACCCGCACGATCCGCGCCGTCGCCACCTTCCATCCGGCCTATCTGCTGCGCTCGCCGTCCTACAAGCGATTGTCGTGGCAGGATCTGCGCGCGATCGCGAAGGTGCTGCAGCCGGCGACGGCTTAGCTTCGTAAGGCGGGTTAGCGAACCGTAACCCACCGACTTTGCTCACCGCGGAGAGAAATGGTGGGTTACGCCTTCGGCTAACCCACCCTACAGATCTGCGTCTTGCTACCCCTTCGGCCGCACGATCGCCCAGCCGATCCGCAGCACCGGCTGCCGGCCATTGACCAGCCGGTCGAACGAGCGCGGCACTTCGGGCACGAGACCGGGGAAACGTTGCGCGAGTTCGGGCGGCGGGGTGCCGGCGGTGTCCTGCGCGCGCCAGACCACGACGCCGCCGGTCTCGTTGAACTTCGCGACCGACAGCCACGGCGTCCGCTGCGGCGCGGCGTCGAGCAACAGATGCGGGCGGCGCCCGTTCATCGCGATCAGGCTGGCGAGCTCCGGATCGCCGGCGACGGCGCGCAGGCGCTGGTTGGTGCGGCGCTCATAGCTGTCGTCGAAGAAACGCCCCATCGCGACTGATGGCAGCGAGGTCGGCACCTCCTTGGTGCTGGTCCAGGGCTGGAACAGCGCCGCGGCCAGCGCGAGCGCCGCGGGCGCTGCGACCGCGAAGGCCCACACCGAACGCAGCAGCCGCTGCCGCCGCAGATGGATCAGATCGCCGGTCGCGACGACGACCGCCAGCCCCGACATCAACAGCGCCACGCCGGCGCCGCCGAAGGCGCGATCCAGATCGAACAGCCCGGAGATGAAGCTGCTCACGATCGCGGGCGCGAACGCGAAGAAATAGACGAATTGCTGCGCCAGCGGACTGACCGGCGGACGGTAGATGATCGGCGCGTCCTCATTATCGCGGGCGAACCAGCGCGAATTGAGGATCGCCAGCAGCACGATCGCCCCCGTCGCCACGATCAGTCCGCCGAGCACGACACCCCAGCGCAGTGCGCGCGCCTTGAGATCGGCGAGCGCAGGCAAGGCCGGCAGCGCCAGCACGTCGGCGCGGACCAGCCAGATCAGATAGGGCAGCGCCAGCACGATGATCACGAGCAGCGCATAGAGCGGATCGACCGCACGCAGCGTGCGCCGCCCGCGCTCGGTTGCGACCGCAAAGCCGACCACGAGCAGGATCATCCCGATCGCCGCCGGCGTCGTCAGCAGCAGCAGACCGCAATCGATCGACCAGGCGAACCAGGCGCTGCGCCGGTTCTGTCCGATCAGTTGCCAGGAATGCAGCAGCAACAGCGCCCAGAGCGGGCGCGCCAGGATCAGCGGGCCGAACTCGACGCTCGGCGAGGAGAATACCACGACCGTCATCGACAGCAGCACCGCCAGCACGCCCTGCGGGCCGCCGACGATGGCGCGCGCCAGCTGGTAGAAGGCGATGAAGGTGGCGATCTCGCAGACCTGCGCCAGCAGATAGACGCCGAACACGTGATTGCCGGCGGCGCGGAAGGCGATGTCGGCGAGCCAGAACGCCAGCGGCGGCCCCATGTCGGTGCCGACCTGATATTCGCGGCCGAAGGCGAGCACGGTGGCGAGATTGCCGGGCGGGCAGCCGTAGAAGATCAGCGGCAGCAACAGCCAGATCGCGGCCTGCACCAGCACCACGACCCACACCACGAGGCGCGGCCGGGCGCGGATCAGTTCGACAACCAGGGAGGTAAACCGCATGAAACGCCTGAAATGCCCCAGCCACCCGCGAGCATGATCCGGAAAAGTGCGAAGCGGTTTTCCGAAAAGATCATGCTACAACATGGCGGCGCCATCTGATCCCGAGGGTTTTGATAACGGCAGGCGGCGGTGGAGGCAACCATGGCCGGAAGTGCGCCCCCTGCAAAGCCAAACTCCGCTGTCATCACCGGTGAAAGCGGGTGATCCAGTACGCCGCGGCCTATCGATCGAAAACGACCGCCTCTGGAATACTGGATCGCCCGGTCGAGCCGGGCGATGACAGCGTTGGGTGGGTTGGAGGCGGTGCGCGCTACGCCGCTTCGGATGCCGCGGCTTCGCTTTCCGAATCGACCGTGAACAGGTCGGGCTCGGCCGGCGCCGGAAAATGCTTCAGCCGCGCGGCGACGACGGGGGCGAAGAAGCTGCGGTGATGGCTGCTCGGCCCGAGCCGGTCCAGCGCCTCGAGGTGTTCGGGAACGCCATAGCCCTTGTGCTGCTCGAAACCGTAGCCGGGGCAATCCAGCGCCAGCTGGCACATCAGGCGGTCGCGCGTCACCTTGGCGATGATCGAGGCCGCCGCGATCGAGGCCACGATGCCGTCGCCGCCGATCACGGCGTCGCAGTCGCAGGGCGTGGCGAGCTTGTCGCGGCCGTCGACGAAGACGTGCTTCGGCATCTCCGGCAACGCGTGCACCGCGCGCGCCAGCGCCCACAGCGAGGCGCGCAGGATGTTGTCGCGATCGATTCGCGCCGGTGAGGCCACTGCGACCGAGAACGCAGCGGTCGCGCAGATCTCCTCGAACAGTTCCTCGCGGCGCTCGGCGGTCAGCCGCTTCGAATCATCGAGGCCTTTTGGAATCCGATTGGGGTCCAGCACCACGGCGGCGGCGACCACGGGCCCCGCCAGCGGGCCGCGCCCGGCCTCGTCGCAGCCTGCAACTGGCCAGACGCCACGCTTGATCAGCGCGCGCTCGCGCCGGAAGCTCGGTCGCGTCACGGTGATGACGCGCTTGTCCGGCGCGGCTGACTTGGCCGGCGTCTTTTTGGACGTGCTCTTGGACGTGCTTTTGGACTTGTCCCGAATCATGCGGGGATCGTGATCAAGCGCCGCCCGCGGCGCAACCGGGAACCGGGCGCCCTTCCCCGTTATTCAGTCCTGCTCGCTCGTCGGCCCGCGCTAGTCGGGAATCGACACCCGTCCGCTCTCGAGAACCTCGAAACCCGGCGCCCGCACCACTTCCCAGGCGTGACCGTCGGGATCGCCGAAATAGCCGCAATAACCGCCATAGCTGGTCGGCTGCGCCGGCTTCAGCAGTTTGGCGCCTTTCGACAGCGCGAACGCCATCACGCGATCGACCTCGGCATCATTGTTGCAGTTCCAGGCAATCGAGACGCCGTGGAATGCAGCCGGCCGCGGCTGATCGGGCAGCCCGGCGTCGTCGGCGAGCAGATGCCACGGGAACAGCCCGAGCACGCTGCCGCCGGTTTCGAAGAAGGCCACCTCCGCACCGGTCGCGCGCATCTTCCTGGTGAAGCCGAGGGATTCGTAGAAGGCGATGCTGGCGCGCATGTCGCTGACGCCGAGCGTGAGGACGGTGAAGCGCGGTGTCGGGGCGTTACTCATTGTTGCACTCACTCTATTTATGGCGCCGTCGCCGTTTTGTTTCTTCGTAGCCCGGATGGAGCGAAGCGCAATCCGGGGCCTGTGTCTGCAGCAAGACTCCCGGATTTCGCTGCGCTTCATCCGGGCTACGGTTCCCTAAAACAAGCTCAACTGCTGCCCGCTGCGCTTCGGCTTGGCGAAATGATCGGTGGTCAGCTTGGTGCGCCGCTTGTTGAGGCCGAGCTTTTCGCACGCGATCTCGAAGCGGCGGCCGATCATCCAAGCCATCGGGCCGGTGCCCTTCATCCGCGTGCCCCATTGCGAATCATAGTCGCGGCCGCCGCGCATGTCGCGGATCAGCGTGAAGACGTGGCGATAGCGGTCCGGATAGTTCGCCATCAGCCATTCGCGAAACAGATCGCGGACCTCGAGCGGCAGCCGCAGCAGCACGTAGCTCGCCTCTTTCGCGCCGGCATGCGCGGCGGCATCGAGGATGCGCTCGATCTCGGAATCGTTCAGCGCCGGGATCACGGGCGCGACCATCACCGTGGTCGGGATGCCGGCGTCCGCGAGGCGCTTGATCGCCTCGAGCCGTTTCGGCGGGGTCGAGGCGCGCGGCTCCATAGTGCGGGCGAGCTTCGGATCGAGCGTCGTCACCGAGAGCGCGACCTTTGCAAGATTGCGCTTGGCCATTCGCGCCAGGATGTCGATGTCGCGCGTCACCAGCGCCGACTTGGTCACGATGCCGACCGGATGGCCGGCGCGCTCCAGCACTTCGAGAATGCCGCGCATGATCTTCCGCTCGCGCTCGATCGGCTGATAGGGATCGGTGTTGGTGCCGATCGCGATCATCCGCGCTTCATAGTCGGGCGCCGCCAGCTCCTTCTCGAGCAGCGCCGGCGCGTCCGGCTTGGCGAACAGTTTTGACTCGAAGTCGAGCCCCGGCGACAGGCCGAGATAGGCGTGGGTCGGCCGCGCGAAGCAATAGACGCAGCCATGCTCGCAGCCGCGATACGGATTGATCGAGCGATCGAAGCCGATGTCGGGCGAGTCGTTGCGGGTGATCACCTTGCGCGAGGTGTCTAGCGCAACGCTGGTGGAAAAAGGCGGCAGGTCTTCGAGGCTCTGCCAGCCGTCGTCGAAGGCGACCCGCGCCTCGGCCTCATAGCGGCCGCTGGCGTTGGACTGCGCGCCGCGGCCGCGCCGCCGCTCGCGCTCGATCGCGACCGCAAGCTCGGGAAAAGGGGTGGGTGCACCCGCCGGGTTATCGGAGGGCGCCGTTACCGGCGGGTGCTTGAGGGCATGAGAGGATGCTCGGCTCATGTTCCGAAGCTAACACAGCACAAGAACAAATCAAGAACATGAGCGGAGAAATTCCACAGAACCTTGCTACAAAATTCCGCAGGCGAACAGGCTGCTTTGAATATGACAAGGTGATAACACGGCCGGAGTTTCCAGAACCATTTGAGCCACCGAAGCCTCAAATCATGCTGAGCGTGATCATTCCAACCGACGGGATCGAGCGCACCGCGGTCGCGACATTGGCCGCGCTGGTGCCGGGCGCGGCCGCCGGCGTGATCCGTGAAGTGCTGCTGGTCGACCGCACCAATACCGACATCATGGAGCGCGTTGCCGACGTCGCCGGCTGCCGGTTCCTGCGTTTCGAGGGCACGCGCGCTGCGGCGCTCGCGGCCGGCGCACGGCAGGCGCGCTCGCCCTGGCTGATGTTCCTGCATCCGGGCGCGGTGCTCGATGCCGGCTGGATCGAGGAGACCACCCAGTTCATCCAGATGGTGGCGGCAAGCGGCAAGGACCGCGCCGGCATCTTCCGCTACGCCCGCGCACCCTACTCCGACCCCGGCCTGCGCGACGGTCTCAAATTCGTTGCCCGGATGATCGCCGGGCCTTCGGCCGAACAGGGCCTGCTGATCGCGCGCGAGCATTACGAGCGGATCGGCGGCTACCGGCCGGACGCCCGCCGCTCCGAGGCGCGGCTGCTGCGCCGGCTCGGCCGCTCCTCCCGCACCATGCTGCGCAGCCGGATCATGGTCGCATAAAGGCTATTGCATATTATTTGATTCCGTCAAATAATATATTTGATGAAATCAAATTCCTACGACGCCGCCCTCGAGAGCCAGGTTGCCGCGGTCCGCGGCTTCAGCCGGTTCTATACCCGCAAGCTCGGCATCATCGAACCGAAGCTGCTGCACTCCCCGTTCACGCTGCAGGAAGCGCGGATCATCTACGAGCTTGCGCACCGCGAGCACTGCATCGCGACCGACCTGGTGCGCGATCTCGACCTCGATGCTGGCTTCGTCAGCCGCACGCTGGCAGCGCTGCAGCGCCGCCAGATCGTGACGCGCAAACCGTCGAAGGCCGACAAGCGCGTCAACGAGGTGGCGCTGACCGCCAAGGGCCGCGCCACGGCCGCAGACCTCGACAGCCGCTCGCGCGACGAGGTCGCGGCGCTGCTGATGCAGATCGACAGCAACCACCGCGCCGCGGTGGTGCATGCGATGAGCACAATCGAACAAGCGTTGGAGCCAACCATGCAAAAACCCACCGGCTTCCTGCTGCGCAGCCACCGCGTCGGCGACATGGGCTGGGTCGTCTCGCGACAGGGACAAGCCTACGCCGCGGAATACGGCTGGGACATCAGCTACGAGGCGTTGGTAGCCGAGATCTGCGCGCAGTTTCTGCGATCGTTCGATCCTGTCCGCGAGCATTGCTGGATCGCGGAGGTCGATGGCGAGCCGGTCGGCTCGATCTTCCTGGTCAACGGCGGCGACGGGGTCGCCAAGCTGCGGCTGTTGCTGGTCGAGGAGAAGGCGCGCGGGCTCGGCGTCGGCCGCGCCTTGGTCGAGCAATGCATCCGCACCGCGCGCGAGAAGGGCTACAAGAAGATGACGCTGTGGACCCAGAGCATCCTGCTCGCCGCGCGCGGCATCTACGCCCGCGCCGGCTTCCAGCGCATCAAGGAAGAGAAGCACCAAAGCTTCGGCGCCGATCTGGTCGGCGAGACCTGGGAGCTCGAGTTGTGAAGCCGCAGCGCCGCGACACCGGGCGGCGCGTGACGGCTGAGCTGATCTCATTCTATACGCGCAGGGCGCATGCGCTGCGGGCCGAGACGTATCGCGACGCGGTTCGGACGTTGTGGCGCGGCTTGATCAGATTGATCGGCGGTTGATAGCTTCCCGATCGCGGAATCTTGACTCCGTAGCCCGGATGGAGCGCAGCGCAATCCGGGAACGCTACCGCCGCGGGGAAACTGCCCCGGATTTCGCTTCGCTTCATCCGGGCTACGGGGACCGGGCTCGAAATTCCGGCTTCGTGCTTCGCAGCCCCGGAATGACGAGGGGATAAAAGCCTACGCACTCGACCCCTTCGCCTTCGGGCGGCGCAGATGCTCGTCGAGCCGCGGCATGATCTCGACGAAATTGCAGGGCCGCGTGCGGTAGTCGAGCTGCGCGGCCAAAATGCCGTCCCAGCCGTCGCGGCACGCACCAGGCGAACCGGGCAGGCAGAAGATGAAGGTCGCGCCGGCAACGCCGGCGGTGGCGCGACTCTGGATCGTCGATGCGCCGATCTTGGCATGGCTCAGCATGTGGAAGGCGATCGAAAAGCCGTCCATCCGCTTCTCGAACAGCGGCTCGACCGCCTCCGGCGTCACGTCGCGGCCGGTGAAGCCGGTGCCCCCGGTGGTGATGACGGCATCGACGCCCGGATCCGCGATCCAGCGCCGGATCACCGCACGGATCGCCTCGACATCGTCGGTGACGATCTCGCGGCCTGCGAGCTTGTGGCCGGCCGCGGTGAGGCGGTCGGCGAGCGTCGTGCCGGACTTGTCATCCGCCAGCGAGCGGGTGTCGGAAATCGTCAGCACCGCGATGTTGAGCGGGACGAATTGCTTGGTTTCGTCGATCGAAGACATGGCCTGCTCTCTCGCTCCCTCTCCCGCTTGCGGGGGAGGGTTGGGGTGGGGGTGGCACCGCGAGTCATATAGTGGAGAGAGCCCCCACCCGCATCGCATCTAACGATGCGATGCGACCTCCCCCGCAAGCGGGAGAGGTGAACTGAACTCGCGGCCTTGCCCCTCTTGAACCGGCTTCCTAACCGCCGCCGAACGTGTTGCAGGCCTGCACGGTGCCCTGCTGGTAGCCGGTCATGAACCATTGCTTGCGCTGCGCGGCGGAGCCGTGGGTGAAGGAATCCGGCACCACCCGGCCCGTGGCCTGCCGTTGCAGCGTGTCGTCGCCGATCGCGTTCGCGGTGGTCAGCGCGGCGTCGATATCGCCGGCCTCGAGGAAGCCCGGCCGCTTCTTCTCCTCGCGATTGACCCAGACGCCGGAGAGACAATCGGCCTGCAGCTCGACCTTGACCTGCAGCGCGTTGGCCTCGGCCTTGCTGCCGGCCTGCTGCTGCAACCGGTTCACGCGCGGAATGATGCCGAGCAGGTTCTGGATGTGATGGCCGGCCTCATGCGCGATGATATAGGCCGCGGTGAATTTGCAGGCGTTGCCCGAGCAGCCGCGGAAGCGCGTCTCGACCTCGCGGAAGAACCCGGTGTCGAGGAAGATGGTCTTGTCCGGCGGGCAATAGAACGGTCCCATCGCCGACTGCGCCATGCCGCAGCGGCCGCCATTGGTGGCGTTGCGGAACAGCACGATCTTCGGACCGGTGTAGGACTGACCGCTGGCCTTGAAGATCTCGCTCCAGCGATCGTCGATCTCGCCGAGGATGCCGGCGATCATGCTGCCCATCTCGTCGGTCGGCGCGCCGCGCTTGGCCTGCCCGCCCGACGACTGCCGATCGGTCTGGTAGGTCGGCGCCTGGCCGCCGCCGGTGAGAATCTCGGCGCCGCCGATCAGGATGCGCGGGTCGATGCCGAAAGCATAGCCGAGCAGGCCGAGCACGATGACCGTGCCGATGCCGAGCCCGCCACCGCCGCCCATCGGAATGCCGAAGCCGCCACCACCGCCGCCGCCTCCGCTGTCGTCGCGACGGTCTTCGATGTCGTCGCTGCGGCGGAAATCATCATAACGCATGGCGGTTTCCCTTCATCCCCGTCGGCGACCCATTGCGGGACACACCAACCTAAAATTTCCATTCTGTTAATCAATATCCTGCCCGGCAAAAATTGCCTAGCCCGTTGCACGCGCATCCTTTGCGCCGCGAACGCTGCAAACGCCGGCCAATTTACCGGCCGAATCGTGCCGGTTTGATGATCCGAAAAATTTTTCGCAGAACGCGCTGATGTTGCAGCACAACGCCGACGACAATGCGCCACGTCGTTCAAAAACTGCTGCAATCTTTTGCATGAACATTTCCAATTAAGTCGATTTTTACTTTGCCGGGTCAATGTGGCGCCAGTCGGTTGTTTAGTCCCGCGTCGCCGACAGCGTCGCCTGAGTCAGAGTTCTTGAGTCATGGTAGTGTCGCGTCGCGGGGCGTCTGCAAGGGCGCCCCGCACTAAATTTGAGAGTGCCCCGTCGAGCCACATCGTCATTGGCGATTGCGTGGCCGAATTGTCGAAGCTTCAGGCCGGCTCGGTCGATCTGGTCTTCGCCGATCCTCCCTACAATCTGCAGCTCAAGGGCGATCTCAAGCGCCCCGACGAATCGCATGTCGATGCCGTCGACGACGACTGGGACAAGTTCTCGTCGTTCGCTGCCTATGACGATTTCACCCGCGCCTGGCTGCTCGCCTGCCGCCGCGTGATGAAGCCGTCGGCAACGCTGTGGGTGATCGGCTCCTATCACAATATCTTCCGCGTCGGCGCGATCATGCAGGACCTCGGCTTCTGGCTCCTGAACGACATCGTGTGGCGCAAGTCCAATCCGATGCCGAACTTCCGCGGCCGCCGCTTCACCAACGCGCACGAGACCATGATCTGGGCCGCGCGCGACGAGAAGGCCAAAGGCTATACCTTCAACTATGAAGCGCTGAAGGCGTCCAACGAGGACGTCCAGGCGCGCTCCGACTGGCTGATCCCGCTGTGCACCGGCGAGGAGCGCCTCAAGGGCGACGACGGCAAGAAGGTTCATCCGACGCAGAAGCCCGAGCAGCTGCTCGCGCGCGTGCTGCTGTCGTCGTCGAAGCCCGGCGATCTCGTGATCGATCCGTTCAACGGCACCGGCACCACCGGCGCCGTCGCCAAGCGCCTCGGCCGCAACTATATCGGCTTCGAGCGCGACCGGACCTATGCCGCCGCCGCCGAAGCCCGCATCGCCGCGATCGAACCGCTGCCGGAGGCAACGCTGGCGCCGTTCATGACCGCGCGCGAGGCGCCGCGCGTCGCGTTCTCCGAACTGATCGAGCGCGGCATGATCGTGCCCGGCGCAAAACTGGTCGACGCCAAGAAGCGCCACGGCGCCCTGGTGCGCGCCGACGGCGCCATCATGCTCGGCGACAAGGTCGGCTCGATCCACCGCATCGGCGCGGTCGCGCAGGGCTCCGGCGCCTGCAACGGCTGGACCTTCTGGCACGTCGAGACCAAGACCGGCCTCAAGCTGATCGACGAGCTGCGCGCCGAGATCCGCTCCGAAATGGCGGTGGGCTGAGCGGGCCGTAGAACTCCCCACTCGTCATTCCCCCGATGCGCAATTGCGCATCTGGGGATGACGCATGGAAATGACGCCGTCTTGAACGCGGGCCGCCTTGTTGCATCATATCGGCGGGGCTAGATTGAGCGACGTCACTTGCCGTTTCGATTGGTCGCCCCGATGCGAAGACAATCCGAGACTTTGCTGCTGGTGCCGCTGCTGCCGATCTTCCTGCTCGGCATGTTTCCGATGCTGCTGATCGGCCTGCTCGGATTCTTCGGCCTGATCATTTTCGGCATCCTGCTGGTCTGCGTTGGGCTGACGCTCGCGCTCGAGGCGCATGGCGAATTCAACGAAGAGATCATCGTGCATGGCTTTGCCCGCGGCTCCGAGCGCGCGACGCAGCTTTCGCACCTGCATGCCGCGACCCGCTCCGCCGCTTTGCTGGACCTTGCGGGAATTGCGCTGGTCGTCGTGGGTATCCTGGGCTTCTTCTGGGCCGGCTGACCAGCGCAGCACGCGACCCTGATTCACAAACTCGTCGCTTGCGCGTTGCGGCGAAATTTGCGCAAGAGGGACGCGTCTGCGGCCTTCCCCGCCGCGTCCCGTCTCGCCGGTCGCAAGAACCAAGGGAGTCACTTCATGATCAAATTCTATTTCAATGGCGCGCCGAACCCGAACAAGGTCGCACTGTTCCTGGAAGAATCCGGCCTGCCGTTCGAGGCGATTCCGGTCGACACCCGCAAGGGCGAGCAGTTCGCGCCTGATTTCCTGAAGGTCAATCCGAACGGCAAGGTGCCGGCGATCGACGATGACGGCGTGCTGGTGTTCGACAGCAACGCCATCCTGCTTTACCTCGCCGAAGAGCACGGCAAGTTCCTGCCCGCCAACACCCCGGCCAACCGCGCCGCGACTCTGTCATGGCTGATGTTCATCGCGACCGGCCTCGGCCCGTATTCCGGCCAGGCCGTGCACTTCAAGCATTTCGCGCCGAAGGACCTCGACTACGCCAACAACCGCTACCAGTATGAGGCGCACCGCCACTACAAGATCCTCGACGATCACCTGGCAAAATCGCGCTACATGGTCGGCGACAGCTACACGATCGTCGACATGGCGTTCTGGGGCTGGGCGCGGATGGCGCCGTTCATCCTCGGCGAGGAAGGCTACGCGAAGTATCCGAACGTGAAGCGGCTGGTCGACGAGATCTCGGCGCGGCCGGCGGCGACGCGCGCGATCGCGCTGAAGGACAAGCACACCTTCAAGGCCGAGATGGACGACGCGGCCCGCGACATCATGTTCGGCCACCTCAAGAACAAGGTGGCGTAAGCCGATCGATACGACAGCAAGACGGCGCCCTCACGGGCGCCGTTTTCATTTGTGCGGCCTTCTTGCGGTGCGCGGCTATGCCGGAAACGCGCCGAGCGCCTTCTCGGTCAGGACCGAGTCGCAATATTCCCGCACCTCCTTGATCCGGCCGCCGTCGAAGCGGAACACCAGGCAATAGTCGTTATCGTAGCGCTGGCCTTCCTTGGTGAGGTTGTTGCCCTTGGCCTCGACCACGACGATGTCGCCGTCAGCAATGATGCGATGCGCGACGGTGCGGCCGCGCTCGACCAGCTTCGAGCGGACGTGCCCATGCAGGTCGGTCATGATCGATTGCTTGCCGGTGAAGGTACGCGACCAGGAATACTGCCCGGTCACGGTCCAGATCGCGTCGTCGGCAAGGACAGTCATGAACAGCGATTTCTCGCGCACCGCGGGATCGGGACTGCCCGCGATCACAAATATCTCCTGCACCAGTTTCTTGTTGTCGGCTGCGCTCATGGCGCGTCTCCTTGCGATGGGTTGACTCTGATCTCGGGCGCTGCTGCGCGCGAACCGCGGTTCGCTACGCGTGAGAACGCCTTGCCTCCTGACCATGCGGCACCGACGCGCATTCTTCCAATCGATAGGTGATATGATATATATTCACCTGATGAATTTGAATTCGCTTGACCTCAATCTGCTGGTCGCACTCGACGCATTGCTGCGCGAGGCCAATGTCAGCCGCGCCGCGATGCGGCTGCGTTTGTCGCAGCCGGCGACCAGCCACGCGCTACAGCGGCTGCGCGACCTGATCGGCGACCCGCTCTTGGTGCGCAACGGCGCGCGCATGGAGCTGACGCCGCGGGCGCAGGCGCTGCGGCTGCCGCTGGCGCAGGCGCTCGACCAGGTGCGCACGCTGTTCATCTCCGACGAGTTCGACGCCGCGCGCAGCGAGCGGCATTTCCGCCTGATGATGCCCGATCTCGCGGTCGAGCTCTTGATGCCGTCGCTGATGGAGAAGGTGACGCGGCTTGCGCCCAACGTCACCATCGACGTGGTGCCGTGGCGGGGACCCGCGATCTTCGCACCCGAATTCGCCCGCACCATCGATCTCGTGATCTCGATCGGTGACTCCTTCAAGGGCTTTCACCGCCAGCGGCTCTACACCGACAGCGACGCGCTCGCGGTGCGCCGCGGCCACCCGGCCGGCACAAAGCTGAAGAAGCGCGAGGCATTCCTCGCCGCACGCCATGTCGCCGTCATCATCCGCGGCCAGAACGAGGATTTGATCGACACTTGGCTGCGCACCAAGGGCATCGAGCGGCCGATCGCGCTGGTGGTGCCGGGCTATATCGAGGCGCTGCACGTCACCGCGCGCACCGACCTCGTCGCCTTCGTGCCGCGCCGGCTGATCTCGGCGCTGTCGAAGCAGCTCTCGCTGGTGACGGTGACGCCGCCGCTCGATCCCGGGATCGACGAGCAGCACATGTTCTACCCGACGCGAGCACAGATGGATCCGGGCTCGATCTGGCTGCGCAAGCTGATGCTGGAGACAGGACGGGAGCTGGAGACGGGGAAGGCCACATAGCGCGGCGCTCTATCCCCGTCGTCCCTGCGAAAGCCGGGACCCATAACCACGGCTGTGAATTGGGGATGAAGGGTTGTGGCCCCAGCGTCGCGCCACAAAGAAGATTTGGGGTTATGGGTCCCCGGCCTTCGCCGGGACGACACCGAATGTTTGGCGTCTACGCTCTCTGCTCGGCCAGCACCTTCTGCACCGCCGGCCGCTGCTCCATCGCCGCGCGATGCGCCTTCACCTTGGGCAAGGTCGCGATGTCGACGCCGTCGCCGTCGAGCCAGAGCGTCAGCGTATAGAGGTAGGCGTCGCCCACCGTGTAGCTGTCGCCCATCACCCACGGTCCCGCGAGCATGTCGCGCTCGATCAGGTTGAAGCAAGCGCCCATGGTCTTCGGGATCATCGTCTTCATGTCGGCGAACGACGTCTCCTGCGTCGCCCAGCGCGCGCCGCGCATCTTGTGGGCGTGGCAGACATGCACCGTCGAGCACAGATAGGAATTGAAGGACTGCAGCCTGGCGAATGCGAAGGCGTCGTCGAGCGGTGCGAGCTTCGCCTGCGGATAGGTCTGCGCGATGTAGGCCAGCATCGCAGGGGTCTCGGTCAGCACGCCGCGATCGGTCACCAGCGTCGGCACGCGGCCCTTGGGGTTGATCTTGAGATACTCAGGGCTGTTCTGCTGGTTGACCTTGAAGTCGAGCCGCTCGACCGTATAGGGCGCGCCGGCTTCGGCCAGCGCGATGTGGGAGGCGAGTGCACAGGTGCCGGGGGCGGTATAGAGCTTGAGCATGACGTTGTCCTCTGCGGGCCTTGTCGGTTCGCTCTGAACCCGGCCCTTACCTTTTTATGGGATGCGGCGGACGTTAGCGGCAGCATCCCCTGCCGTCCACCCCGCGCGCTGCCGCGGACCTTGCCCGCGGCGCCGCCGCCGTGCGATGACCATGGCCAATCGAGAGGGCTTTTCATGACTGTACTGATTGCAGGTGGCGGAATTGGCGGGCTGACGCTGGCGCTCAGCCTGCACCAGATCGGGGTGCCCTGCCGCGTATTCGAGAGCGTGCCCGAGCTGAAGCCGCTCGGCGTCGGCATCAACGTGCTGCCGCACGCGGTGCGCGAACTGATCGAGCTCGGCCTGCACGATGTGCTCGATGCGTCGGCGGTGCGCACGCGCGAGCTCGCCTATTTCTCCAAGCACGGCAAGCCGATCTGGAGCGAGCCGCGCGGGCTCGAGGCCGGCTACAAATGGCCGCAATTCTCGATCCATCGCGGCCGGCTGCAACAGCTGCTGCTCGATGCCGCGACCGCGCGGCTGGGCGCTGCGAACATCCTGACCAGCCATCACCTCACCGGCTGGAGCGAGACGGCGGACGGCGTCCGCGCCGACTTCATCGACCGCGCCACCGGCAAGCCGGCGGGCGGCCATGACGGCGCGGTGCTGATCGCCGCCGACGGCATCCACTCGGCGGTGCGCGAGAAGCTCTATCCGAAGGAAGGACCGCCGATCTGGAACGGCCGCATCCTGTGGCGTGGCATCACCCGCGGCAACGCCTTCCTGACCGGCCGTACCATGATCATGGCCGGCCACGAGACGTTGAAGTTCGTCTGCTATCCGATCTCGAAGGAAGCCGGCGCCGACGGCAAGTTCGACATCAACTGGGTCGCCGAGCGACACATGCCGCCGACCTATCAGTGGCGCCGCGAGGACTATAACCGCACCGCAAAACTCGACGAGTTCCTGCCGTGGTTCGAGAGCTGGAATTTCGACTGGCTCGACGTACCCGGCCTGATCCGGAACTGCCCGCATGCCTACGAATATCCGCTGGTCGATCGCGATCCGATCCCGCAATGGACCTTCGGCCGCGTCACGCTGATGGGCGACGCTGCGCATCCGATGTACCCGATCGGCTCCAACGGCGCTTCGCAGGCGATTCTGGATGCGCGCACGCTGACGCGCGAGATCCTGGCGCATGGCGCGACGCAGGCGGCGCTATTGGCCTATGAGGCCGAGCGGCGGCCCGCGACCACCGATCTCGTGATGCTGAACCGCCGCAACGGCCCGGAGCAGGTGATGCAGCTGGTCGAGGAGCGCGCGCCTGATGGCTTCAAGGTCGTCACCGACGTGCTGTCGCAGCAGGAGCTGGAAGACATCGCCGCCAACTACAAGCGCGTCGCCGGCTTCCAGGTCGAGGGGCTGAACGCCAAGCCGCCGATCGTGCAGCGGCCGGGCTGACCTAGGCTCGGCTGCAATCTATCCCCGTCATGCTGAGGAGCGCGGTACGCGCGTCTCGAAGCATGCACGGCCCGGCCGGTGGCCGTCGACCCTTCGAGGCTCGCAAGAGCTCGCACCTCAGGGTGACGGATTAAGCTGGAGCGCAAGCCGCTAGCGCAGCGCCCGCGCCGCTTCCACCAGGCGGATACTGCTGCTCGCCGTCGCGAGCAGCGTGCCTTCAGCCGAAGTCAGCCGGCCCTCGACAAAGGCGATTGTCTTGCCGAGCTGCGTCACGGTGGCCTCGCCGGTGATCGGTCCGGGCTTGGCGGGCGCGAGGAAGTTCACGGTCATCGTGATCGTCGTGGTGTAGAGCCTGCCCTCGGTCATCACGAACACCGCCGGTCCCATCGTGTCGTCGAGCATCGCCGAGAGCATGCCGCCCTGGATGAAGCCGGCCGGATTGCAAAAATCCTGCTTGCCGTCGAAGACGATCCTGATCCAGCCGTCCTGCGGACGCGCGTCGACAAGCTGTCAGCCGAGCAGGTCTGCGCAGGGCGATCTCGGAATGTGGTCGAGTGCGGTTGCGATCATGGCGGCCTCCATTGTGACGGAGGTCGTAACCGAGCGCTGCTGCCAGCATGGTGTCAGCAGGTCAGAGCCTGATCCGGAAAAGCGGGAACCGGTTTTGCGTCAGAGGTCGAGCCCGTGTGCGACCACCTTGCGCATCACGTTCGGAAACGCCTCGCCGTCCAGCGTCGCCACCGGCACCCAGCGCATGCCCTCCGGCGCGCGGGTCCGCGCCGCAACGCTCGCGGTGTAGACGACGAGCTCGAGCGGAAAATGCGTGAACACATGCGTGACGACGCCGGCCTTGCGGTGCCAGCGCGCCATGCCCTTGAGTTCCGGCGCCTGTGCAAGTGCGGCAGCATCTTCCAGCCCGGCCTGCCATTGCGATCCGGGCACCTCGGTCATGCCGCCGAGCAGGCCTTTTTCCGGGCGCGAGCGCACCAGGAGTTCGCCGCCGCGCGTCACCACGAAGGCAGCGCCGCGGCGCAACGTGCCGCTCTTCTTCGGTGCCTTGCGCGGGAACGTCTCCTGGTCGCCACGGGTGCGTGCAGCGCAATCGTCATTCAGCGGACACAATGCGCAGGCCGGTTTCTTCGGCGTGCAGATGGTAGCGCCGAGATCCATCAAGGCCTGCGCGCTGTCGCCGGCACGAGCCGGGCCGAGCAACGTTGCCGCCATCTGCTTGATCAGCGGCTTGGCCTGCGGCAGCGCCTCCTCGATGGCGTAGAGCCGGGTGACCACGCGCTCGATATTGCCGTCCACCGGCATGGTGCGACGGTCGAACGCGATCGCGGCGATCGCGGCCGCCGTGTAGGGCCCGATCCCGGGCAGCGCGCGCAGGCCCTCCTCGGTGTTCGGAAATGCCCCGCCATGATCGCCCGTCACCGCGACCGCGCAGGCGTGCAGATTGCGCGCCCGCGAATAATAGCCGAGCCCGGCCCACATCCTCAGGACGTCGTCGAGCGAGGTGCGGCCGAGCGCGGTGACGTCGGGCCAGCGCGCGACGAATTTCTCGAAGTAAGGCCCGACCGCCCGCACCGTGGTCTGCTGCAGCATGATCTCCGACAGCCACACCCGGTACGGATCCGCCCGCTCCCCGGCCTTCGCGCGCCACGGCAACGTGCGGCGATGCCGGTCATACCAGGCGAGCAGCCGCGCCGGGCGGTTGGCCTGCTGGTCGGTCGATCTGGTTTTGGCGGCCGCGCGCGAACTCATGGACGCATCTTAAGGCACATCCCGCTACGTCATGCCCAGGCTTGACCCGGGCATCCACGTCTTTCTTTGCTGGCCGCGGAAACGCCGCCACAATGATGAACATTGTTTCGGCCACATCGCCACCGCTGCTATAACCCCGTCATGTCCAAACCCGGCCCGATCAGCGCAAAGCCCCTGTCGATCCTGCTCAGCGACGTCTTCACCGACGCCTACGCCAAGCAGGGCTTTGCCGCGCGCGAACTGGTGACGCGCTGGACCGAGATCGCGGGCGAGCGGATCGCCACCTTTTGTGAGCCATTGAAGATGCAGTGGCCGCGGCCGGTGGAGGGCCAGCCCCAGGAGCCGGCGACGCTGGTGCTGCGGGTCGAGGGGCCGATGGCACTCGAGATCCAGCACTCCTCCGACGTGATCCTGGAACGAGTCAACCGATTCTTCGGCTGGCACGCGGTCGGCCGCCTGACGATCCGGCAGGCGCCCCTCTCGCGCCGCAGCCGCCCGGCGCGGCCGCGCCCGCCCGACGCCAAAATCGTGGCCCGGGAGGCGGCAAATCTCGGGGCCGTGGAGGACGACGATCTGCGAGCGGCGCTGGCCCGGCTGGGTGCCTCGATCAAGCGAAATTGACGCTTTTCCGCAGGCCGGCCGCGAGACCCCGGCATTGCCACAATGGCCGTTTCAAGCTAGCGAAGGCTTCTTTTTCGGGACCCCCTTCATTGTGGCGTGAATGCGCCAATCCGGGAGCTGACCTTGATCATCACGCGCCGCGCTTTCACCACCGCTCTCTCGCTGACCGGGCTTGCCGCCCTCGCCGGCCTGTCGCCGCTGCGCCTGATCTCGGACGCGTTCGCGCAGACCGCCGCCGAGGTCGCCAAGCCGCAGTCGCTGCCGGACATGGGCCTGGGCCCGCAGGACGCCAAGGTGACCATCGTTGAATACGCCTCGATGACCTGCCCGCACTGCGCCAATTTCAACGAGACCGTGTTCCCGAAGATCAAGTCGACCTACATCGACAGCGGCAAGGTCCGTTACGTGTTCCGCGAATTCCCGCTCGACATCAAGGCCGCCGCCGGCTCGATGCTGGCGCGCTGCATCGCCAAGGATGACGCGCCGAAGTACTTCGCCGTGATCGACCTGCTGTTCCGCCAGCAGAACGACTGGGTGATGAAGAACACCACCGAGACGTTGACCCGGATCGGCAAGCAGGCCGGCCTCAGCCAGCAGGAGGTCGAGGACTGCCTGAAGGATCAGACGCTGCTCGACAAGATCGCCGCCGACCAGAAATACGCCAACGACGTGCTGAAGGTGAACTCGACGCCGACCTTCTTCATCAATGGCGAGATGCTGAAGGGCGAGACCTCGTTCGAGGAATTCAGCAAGCACATCGATCCGCTGCTGAAGAGCTGATCGCACGCCCTCGAGCCTGACATCGTCGTGCCCGATTTTGAGTCGGGCACGATAATTGTGGACGACTTGCGATCGCACATGCGGCGATCGCATTATTTCGTTGTTGAAAACTTGATTCGCCAGATGCGAATCTCCGCGGACATGCAAGGGCCATAAAACCCCTGCAAATCCCTTGGGAAAAGCTAGGTCAAGCGGTTGCCCTGACGCGCAGGCATCGCCATTGTCGCCGCTCATGAGAGCTGCACGCAGCTATTCACCCCAGACACCGACATTGCCATCCATGGTATTGTCACGGCAGGGAGATTCGCGCCCGGCCAAACGAGATTTGTGTACATGAAGCTCACGCGCCTCCGCCTGCACGGTTTCAAGTCGTTCGTTGAACCCACCGATTTCATGATCGAGCCGGGCCTGACCGGCGTCGTCGGACCGAACGGCTGCGGCAAATCCAATCTCGTCGAAGCGCTGCGCTGGGCGATGGGCGAGACCTCGCACAAATCGCTGCGCGCCGCCGACATGGATGCGGTGATCTTCGCCGGTTCCGGCAACCGTCCCGCGCGCAACCACGCCGAAGTCGTGATGACGATCGACAATTCCGATCGCTCGGCGCCGGCCGCGATGAATGACAGCCAGCTGCTCGAAATCTCCCGCCGCATCGAGCGTGAGGCCGGCTCGGTCTACCGCATCAACGGCCGCGACGTGCGCGCCCGCGACGTGCAAATCCTGTTCGCCGACGCCGCCACCGGCGCGCGTTCGCCGGCGCTGGTCCACCAGGGCAAGATCGGCGAAATCATCCAGGCCAAGCCCGAGCAGCGCCGCCGCGTGCTGGAAGACGCCGCCGGCGTCGCCGGCCTGCACGCTCGCCGTCACGAGGCGGAACTGCGGCTCAAGGCGGCCGAAACCAACCTCACCCGCGTCGAGGACGTGATCGGCCAGCTCACCGGCCAGATGGAAGGCCTGAAGAAGCAGGCGCGCCAGGCGATTCGCTACCGTGAGGTCGCGGCCAAGGTGCGCAAGTCCGAGGCGATGCTGTTCCACCTGCGCTGGATCGAGGCCAACGCCGACGTCAACGACGCCGCGCGCACCCACGATCTCGCCGTACGCGAGATGGCCGAGCGCACCCAGCATCAAGCGGAAGCCGCGCGCATCCAGGCGATCCGCGCCACCGAGTTGCCCGCGCTGCGCGATGCCGAGGCGCGCGCCGCCGCCGGCCTGCAGCGCCTGACCAATGCGCGCGAGATGCTCGACCGCGAGGAGCAGCGCGCCAAGGAGCGCGTCGGCGAACTCGATCGCCGCCTCACGCAATTTGCCCAGGACATCGCGCGCGAGCAGCAGCAGACCTCCGATGCCGACATCGCGCTGCAGCGGCTCGACACCGAAGACGCCGAGCTGAAGGAAGAGATCAAGTCGCGCGTCGAGAAGCGTTCCGGCGTCGACGAGCGCGTTGCCGAGGCCGAAGAGATGCTGGCCGCGACCGAGCGCCAGTTCTCCGAGCTGACCACGCAGCTCGCCGACCTCACCGCCAAGCGCAACCAGCTCGAAGCCGGCGTGCGCACGCATCGCGACCGGCTGGCGCGGCTCGATCAGGAGATCGCCAACGTCCAGGCCGAGGAGACCAAGCTCGCGCAGGAGACCGGCAATCTCGGCGACATCGACGCGCTCGCCGCCGCCATGGAGATGGCGCAGCAGGCGCTCGCCGAATCCGAGGCCGCGGTGCAGGAGAGCGAGGCGCACCACGCTGCCGCACGGCAGACGCTGGAAGCCTCCCGCAATCCGCTCGTTGAGGCCGAGAAGCGCGTGCAGCGGCTGGAGACCGAAGCCCGCACCATTTCCAAGCTGGTCACCAGCGAGACCAAGAATCTGTGGCCGCCGATCATCGACGGCATCACGGTCGCCAAGGGCTATGAAAAGGCGATCGGCGCCGTGCTCGGCGACGACCTCGATGCGCCGGTGGATTCATCCGCGCCGATGCGCTGGACCAATGTCGGTGAGGCCGCGGGCGATCCCTCGCTGCCTGACGGCGTCGAGCGGCTGGCCGATCACGTCCAGGCGCCGCCGGAACTGGCGCGTCGTCTGGCCCAGATCGGCGTCGTGGCGAAGGAGCGCGGCGCGGCGCTGGTGTCGCAGCTGAAGACCGGCCAGCGGCTGGTGTCGCTCGAAGGCGACGTCTGGCGCTGGGACGGCTTTGTCGCCGACGCGCATGCCCCGACCGGCGCGGCCCGCCGCCTCGCCGAGCGCGCCCGCCTGGTCGACATCGAGCACGAGCTGGAGCAGGCCCGCATCGACGCCGCCGCCAAGCGCCAGGCGCTGGAGACGGCCGAAGAAGAACTGCGCTCGGCGTCCGCCGCCGAGGGTGCCTCGCGTGAAGCCGTGCGCGCCGCCCGCCGCGAGACCGATGCCGCGCGCGAACGCCATGCCGCGACCGAGCGCGAGATCAACCGCCATGCCGCGCGCAAATCGGCGCTGACAGAGGCGCACAGCCGCGTCGCCGCCGACCGCGCCGAGGCCGAGGCTGCGCATGAGAGCGCGGCTGCCGCGCTCGCCGAGCTGCCGCCGGGTGTCGAGACCGAAGCCCAGCTCGCCGCCGTTCGCGCCGAGATCGACAATCAGCGCCGTGCCGCGGCGCAGGTCCGCGCCGAGGCGCAGGCGCTTGCCCGCGAGGCCGAGCTCGCCGACCGCCGCGTCCAGGCCATCGTTGCCGAGCGCAATGAATGGCAGAACCGCAAGACCAGCGCCGCCTCGCAGGTCGAGACCGTCGAGGCCCGCATCGCCGAGGTGTCGATCGAGCGTGAAGAGCTTGCCAATGCGCCGGAAGTGTTCGCCGAGAAGCGCAGCGCGCTGATCTCGGAGATCGAGCACGCCGAAGGCGATCGCCGCATTGCCGCCGACGCGCTCGCGACCGCCGAAGCCGCGATGGCGGAAACCGACCGCGTCGCCAAGGCCACGCTCGAAGCGCTGTCGTCGTCCCGTGAAGCCACCGCGCGCGCCGAGGAGCGCATGGAAGGCACCCGCCGCCGCCTCGCCGATATCGAGCGCGAGATCCACGACATGCTCGAGGTCGAGCCGAGCGCAGTCGTCGGCATGGCCGAGATCGAGCCGGGCCAGGAGCTACCGCCGGTCGCCCAGGTCGAGGAAGAGCTCGAAAAGCTGCGCCGCGACCGCGAGCGCCTGGGTGCCGTCAATCTGCGCGCCGAAGAAGAGCTCAAGGAAGTCGAGACCCAGCACACCGCGCTGACCACCGAACGCGACGACCTCGTCGAGGCGATCAAGCGGCTGCGCCAGGGCATCCAGAGCCTCAACCGCGAAGCGCGCGAGCGCCTGCTGACCTCGTTCGAGACCGTCAACAACCATTTCAAGCGGCTGTTCACCGAACTGTTCGGCGGCGGCGAAGCCGCGCTGCACCTGATCGAGAGCGACGATCCGCTCGAGGCCGGCCTCGAGATCATCGCCAAGCCGCCGGGCAAGAAGCCGCAGACGCTGTCGCTGCTGTCGGGCGGTGAGCAGGCACTGACCGCGCTCTCGCTGATCTTCGCGGTGTTCCTCACCAACCCGTCGCCGATCTGCGTGCTGGACGAAGTCGACGCGCCGCTCGACGACCACAACGTCGAACGGTTCTGCAGCCTGCTGCACGAAATGACCGGCTCGACCGACACGCGCTTCATCATCATCACGCACAATCCGATCACGATGGCGCGGATGAACCGGCTGTTCGGCGTCACCATGGCCGAGCGCGGCGTGTCGCAGCTGGTGTCGGTCGATCTGCAGGGCGCGGTCGACATCCTCGACCAGAACGTGGCGTAGGATACGATGTCGTCATTCCGGGGCGGTGCGTAGCGCCGAACTCGGATCTCGAGATTCCGGGTTCGGCTGCGCCGCCCCGGAATGACGTAGAAATGACGGCACATGACCTCACCTGACCTTCCCGCCGAACTGCGCGCCGCCCTCAACGCCCGGCTCGAAGGCCTGTCGCGCAGCGACGCCGCCAGCCGAGCGGCCATCATCTCGCAGACCTATCGCGAAGGCGGCGGCTCCTCGACGATCCGGACCGAGACCGATGCGCTGGCCTACGCGCTGGCGCGGATGCCCGCGACCTATGCCGCAGTCGTGGCGAGCCTCAATGCACTCTCCGAAATCAGGCCGGACTTCGCGCCCACGAGCGTGCTTGATGTCGGCGCCGGGCCGGGGACAGCAAGCTGGGCGGCCGCGGAAGCCTTCTCGTCGTTGCAGTCGTTCACGCTGCTCGATGCCAATGAAGCGCTGCGCACGCTGGCGCTCGACCTCACGCGCCGGAGTGACCGCCTGCGCCGCATCACCTACGAGCTCGGCCAGGCCCGCACCTATGCGGCGCATGCTGATGCCGCTGATCTCGTGATCGCGAGCTACGTCATCAACGAGCTCAATGATGCCGAGCGCGACGCGCTCACCGATGTCATGTGGGAGAAAGCCAGGGATACCCTGCTGGTCGTCGAGCCCGGCACGCCGGCGGGCTACGCCCGGATCATCGCACTCCGCGCACGATTGATCGCAGCCGGCGCGCATGTCGCCGCGCCCTGCCCGCATGACGTCGACTGTCCGCTGGTTGCACCGGACTGGTGCCACTTCTCGCAGCGCCTGCAGCGCTCGCGCGCGCACAAGCAGGTCAAGGGCGCCGACGCCCCGTTCGAGGATGAACGCTTTGCCTATGTCGCGCTGAGCCGCGCGCGCGTTGAGAACAGGCCATCGCGCGTGCTGGCGCAGCCGGATGTCGGCAAGGTCGAGATTGCAGCCAAACTCTGCACGCCGGAGGGCGTCGCGGTCGCCAGGGTCCCCCGCCGCGCCAAGGCCGATTACGCCAGCGCCCGGCGCTGGCGCTGGGGCGATGCGGTCTAGCCCAACAGCCTGAGTCGTCCCGGCGAAGGCCGGGACCCATAACCACCGATCTCAATTGTGAAGCAAAGCCGTCGCCCCTTGTGCCGCTTCCGCGGGCCGCGGCGTATGGGTCCCGGCCTTCGCCGGGACGACGTAGAGCCAGCGGGACGACGATGTTGAACCAATCGCGGCCAGCCCCGACCAACCCTTTGCCCACCTCTTCGCGGCGGGCTGCCCTGCGCCCCGATCTTGGGCTACGGTGCCGCCGTCTCGTCCATCAGGAGTTGCCCTGTCATGTCGACCAGCTGGATCGTTATCGGCGTCATCGTCCTTCTCGTGCTGTTTGCGTTCGGCGCCTACAACCGCCTGGTCGCGCTCGGCCAGCGGGTCAGCCAGGCCTTTGCCGACATCGACGTGCAGCTCAAGCAGCGCCACGACCTGATCCCGAACCTGGTCGAGACCGTGAAGGGCTATGCCGCGCACGAGCGCGGCACGCTCGATGACGTCATCAAGGCGCGCAATTCGGCCATCTCGGCGCAGGGTCCGGCCCAGGTCTCGGCTGCGGAGAACCAGCTCTCCGGCGCGCTCGGCCGGCTGATCGCGCTGTCGGAGGCCTATCCGGACCTCAAGGCCAACGCCAATTTCCAGCAGCTCGCATCGGAGCTTTCCGATCTCGAGAACAAGATCGCCGCCAGCCGTCGCTTCTTCAACAACGCGGTCCAGGAATACAACACCGGCATCCAGCAGATGCCGGCCGCGCTGTTCGCCGGCATGTTCGGCTTCACCCGCAAGGATTTCTTCGACCTCGGCGCCAGCCGCACGGAGGTCGAGGCGGCCCCGAGCGTGAAGTTCTGAGCGGCATGGTGTCCGCCTTGTCCCGTCATTCCGGGGCGATGCGAAGCATCGAACCCGGAATCTCGATCCACCAAAACACCTCTGGATTCCGGGTTCACGCCGTTGGCGTGCCCCGGAATGACGATGGTTAGTCATGGCCGCCTATGGTCTCTACACGCATATCGCATCGAACAAGTTTCGTTCGATGCTGCTGCTCGGCGGCCTGTTTCTGCTGATCTACGTGCTGGTCTATGCCGGTGCGCTGGTCGCGGAGGTGATGATCGATAGCGGCCGCACCGTCGACTATTACCTGACGCGGGCCTCGCGCGACCTGGTGTCCGCCCTGCCATGGGCGACGATTGCGGCGGTGGCCTGGATCGTGATCGCCTATTTCTTCCACCAGAAGATGATCGACGCCGTCACCGGCGGCCAGAGCGTGACGCGGCAGCAGCAGCCGCGGCTCTACAATCTCTTGGAAAACCTCTGCATCTCGCGCGGCATCCCGATGCCGAAGCTGAAGGTGATGGACAGCCCGGCGCTGAATGCGTTCGCGACCGGCCTCAACCCGCGCCAATATGCCGTCACGGTCACCACGGGTCTGTTGCGTGCGCTGAACGACCAGGAGATCGAGGCCGTGCTCGGCCACGAGCTCACCCATATCAAGAACGGCGACGTGCAGCTGATGGTGATCGCGGTGATCATCGCCGGCGTGGTCGGCTTCTTCGGCGAGCTGTTCTTCCGCCTGTTCACAAACCTGTCGTGGAACTCGAGCGGCGGCGGAGGCGGCTGGTCGTCGTCATCCTCCTCATCGTCGAGATCGTCCTCGGATCGCGACAGCAAGGGCTCGGGCGGCGGCGCGATCGTCGTGATCATCATCGCGGTCGCCTTGATCATGCTGGCCTGGCTGCTGTCGCAGGTGGTCAAGCTCGCGCTGTCGCGGTCGCGCGAATTTCTCGCCGATGCCGGATCGGTCGAGCTGACCAAGAACCCAGATGCGATGATCTCGGCGCTGCGCAAGATCGAGAACCGCGGCGAGCTGCCGGACGCCACCTCGGCGGTGATGGAACTCTGCGTCGACAATCCGCGCGAGGGCTTTGCCGACCTGTTCGCGACCCATCCGTCGGTGAAGTCCCGGGTCGATGCGCTGGTGAAATATGCCGGCGGCCACGATCCCGGACCGCTGGCGCTGCCGGATGAGACCTCGGACCAGACCGCGACGCAGGACCAACCGACCGCGGCCGGCGAACAGCCTCCACCGGTCACCCATGGCCCGTGGGGCGACACGCCGCCCGCGCAGCCGAACAGCCCGCCGCCGCTACCGGGCACCGGGCCCAGGCAGGGTCCGTTGGGGCCGCTGGACCCACTCCAAGGTCCTCTCCAAGGTCCTTGGGGCCGGCACCGCTGATCGCGCCGGCGCTTTGATTTGGGCGTGATTTTCCCGGAAAACCGCTGCGCCATTTTCCGGATCACGCCCTAGCCTACTCAGTCCATTAAGGAATTCCCCACCAAACCGATTGTGGGCGCCTTAAGGAATTGAATTCTCCCTCGTTTCTGCCATGTTCGCGCCCAAAGCAGTGTGGGGACTTGCCGGCCGCCATCGCGGTCGGGAGCGCGCTTTAAGGGACTTCCATGGCAAAGCCGGTTGTGATCGTGGTGGGTGCTGACAAGGGCGGGGTCGGCAAGACCACCGTCTCGCGGACGCTCCTGGACTATTTCAGTGCCAACAATGTGCAGACCCGGGCGTTCGACACCGAGTCGCCGCGCGGCACGCTGAAGCGCTTCCATCCCGACATCACCGAGATCGTCGACATGACGACGACCGCGGACCAGATGAAGATCTTCGATACCCTGAACTCGGGCCCCGCAGTCACCGTGATCGACGTCCGCGCCGGCCTGCTGTCGCCCGCGCTGGCCTCGCTGCGCGACATCGGCTTCCTCGACGCGGCGCGCTCCGGCCAGATCACCTTCGCCGTGTTCCATATCCTCGGCCCCTCGATCGCCTCGCTGGACGAGATCGCCGAGACCGCCGGCTTCATGGGCGGCGCAAAATATTTCCTGGTGAAGAACTTCATCAACGACACCCAGTTCTTCCAGTGGGACCAGGCGACCTACAATTCCTACTTCCATCGCATCAAGGACGCGACCGACCTCACGATCCCCAAGCTCAACGAAATGGCCTATGAGCAGGTCGAGGTGTCCTCGGTTCCGTTCCTGAAATTCGTCGCCAACAAGCAGATCAACGACGACGCCGCGAATTATTCGTTCGTCTTGCGCGGCTATGTCCGGCACTGGCTCGCCAATGTCTGGAGCGAGTTCGACCGGATCAAGCTGACCGACCTGGTCGGCGCCAAGTCGGCCAAGGGCGAAAAATAGTCGCTGCCAAGGCGGCGAGAAAGTCGTGCCCCGGGGCAACGAAAAAAGTCGCGCTCGGGACGGCGATGGGGCTGGATTAGGCGAAAATTTGGCCTGATATAGCGGGCGATGTCATCGACGCCCGTCTACATCATCTGCTCGCCCCGCCCGCAGGTCGGCAAGACGCTGATCGCGCGGCTGCTCGGCGAATTCCTGCTGCTCAAGAACGGCGACGTGGTCTGCTACGACATCAATTTGAAAGAGCCGTCGCTGCTCGACTATCTGCCGCGGATCACGGAAACCGCCGACGTGATCGACACCTACGGCAAGATGCAGCTGATGGACCGCGTCATCGTCAATGACGGCATCGCCAAGGTGATCGACCTCGGCTACCACGCCTTCGACGAATTCTTCAAAATGTGCGACGAGATCGGGTTGATGAAGGAGGCGCTGCGCCGCCGCGTCTCGCCCGTGATCCTCTATGTCGCCGACACCGACCGCGCCTCGGTGCGCGGCTACCAGACGCTGCAAGGCCTGATCCCGCCGAACGGGCTCGTCGTCATCGACAATGAATTCGTGGTGCGCGGCGAGCTGCCGCCGGTCATGACCGCAAGCAAGGTGCTGCGCTTCCGCGCGCTGCCGGTGTTCCTGAAGACCTATATCGACCGGCTGACCTTCTCCTTCACCGGCTATCTGCGCCAGGAGAAGGATTCATCGACCGAGCTGCACCAGTGGATCCGGCGGAATTACACGACGTTCCGGGATCTTGAGCTGAGCATGCTGCTGCAACGGGGTTAGCCGTCATCCCGGCCAAGCGAAGCGCGAGCCGGGACCCATAACCACAGCTGTGCGTTTGGCGAAAGCTGGAGCCGCAGCATTTTCCCACAACCAGCATCGTGGTTATGGGTCCCGGCTTTCGCCGAGACGACGCGGAGGGGTTAATGCCCCTCGAACGCCATCAGCGTGCGCACCGGCACGTCCATCGCGCGCAGCTTTGCCGCGCCGCCGAGATCGGGCAGATCGATGATGAAGCAGGCCGCGACCACATTGGCGCCGATCTGGCGCAGCAGCTTCACCGCGCCCTCCGCGGTGCCGCCGGTCGCGATCAGATCGTCGACCAGGATCACGCGCTCGCCGGGCTGCACGGCGTCGGCATGCATCTCCATCTCGTCGATGCCGTATTCCAGCGAGTAGGCGATCCGCACCGTGGTGTGCGGCAGCTTGCCCTTCTTGCGGATCGGCACGAAGCCGGCGGAGAGCTGATGCGCCACCGCGCCGCCGAGGATGAAGCCGCGGGCCTCGATGCCCGCGACCTTGTCGACCTTCGCGCCCGCCCAGGGATGCACCAGCTCATCGACCGCCCGGCGGAAGGCGCGGGCATCCGCCAGCAACGTCGTGATGTCGCGAAACAGGATGCCCTTCTTCGGGTAGTCCGGGATGGTGCGAACGGTCGCCTTGATGTCGTGGTCGAAGGTCATTGCTGTCTCGCCCTAACTGTCATTCCGGGACGATGCGAAGCATCGAACCCGGAATCTCGAGATTCCGGGTCTGGTGCTGACGCACCATCCCGGAATGACGATGGTGAAAATCCGTCTTTCAATTCGTGCTCACATTCAACCGGAATGCATTCTCGACAATGCGCAGGCCGACCTCGTTGCCGAGCGACATCAGCGATTCCGGATGGAATTGCACGCCGCCGACCGG
This sequence comes from Bradyrhizobium sp. CER78, assembly GCF_029846235.1. Classification (GTDB taxonomy): domain Bacteria; phylum Pseudomonadota; class Alphaproteobacteria; order Rhizobiales; family Xanthobacteraceae; genus Bradyrhizobium. The sequence continues at coordinate 32,641 of NZ_JARVWP010000015.1, read as the reverse complement.
CAGGGTCTTGTGCTCGATCACCATCGCGACGCCGTCTTCGGTGGTCGCGGTCACCGCCAGCACCTCGGGCACGCTGTCGCGCTCGACATAGAGCGAGTGATAGCGGCCGATCACGATCTCATTCGGCAGATTGTGCATCAGCCGACCGCCGCGCACCTGGACGCGCGACGGGCGGCCATGCGCCGGCTGGCCGAGCTGGCCGAGCTGGCCGCCGAAATATTCGCCGATCGCCTGCACGCCGAGGCAGACGCCGAAGATCGGCAGCTTCTTCTCGAGCGCGGTGTCGATGGTTTTCGCGATGCCGAAGTCCTCCGGGCGACCCGGCCCGGGTGACAGCACCAAGAGGTCCCAGCCCTTCTTCTTAAGCATATCCTGGGCATGGACGTGCCGGACCACGGTGACATTGGCGCCGACCTGGCGGAAGTAGTCGGCCAGCATGTGCACGAAACTGTCGTCGTGATCGATCAGCAGCACGTTCTTGCCGGAGCCGGTGGCGTCGGGCGCGAAATCCGACAGCGGCTTCGGCGGATCGCCGCGCAGCGCCTGGAACAGCGCCGCTGCCTTGACCTGGCATTCGCGGTCCTCGGCGGCGGGATCGGAGTCGAACAGGCAGGTCGCACCGACGCGCACCTCGGCGAGACCGTCCTTCATGCGGATGGTGCGGATGGTGAGCCCGGTGTTGATGCTGCCGTCGAAATTCACGCAGCCGATCGCGCCGGCATACCAGCGCCGCGGCGACCGCTCATGGTCCTCGACGAACTGCATCGCCCACAGTTTCGGCGCGCCGGTCACCGTCACGGCCCAGGCGTGGGTCAGGAACGCGTCGAGCGAATCGAAGCCCGGCCGCAGCATGCCCTCAACGTGGTCGACGGTGTGGAACAGCTTCGAGTAGGTCTCGATCTGCCGCCGCGCCAGCACCTTGATGGTGCCGGGCACGCAGACCCGCGCCTTGTCGTTGCGGTCGACGTCGGTGCACATGTTGAGCTCGAACTCGTCCTTCTCCGAGTTCAGCAGCTTGCGGATCTGCTCGGCATCGCCGATCGAATCCGAGCCGCGTGCGATGGTGCCGGAGATCGGGCAGGTCTCGACTCGGCGGCCGTCGGAGCGCACGAACATCTCGGGCGAGGCCGAGACCAGGAATTCGCCATCGCCGAGATTCATCAGCGCGCCATAGGGCGACGGATTGATGCGGCAGAGCCGCTGGAACACTTCCGCCGGCGAGCGCTCGCAGGGCTCGGCGAACAGCTGCCCGGGCACCGCCTCGAACAGGTCGCCGCGGGCGAACGCAGCGCGCGCCACCTCGACGGTCGCCTGGTATTCGCCCGGCGCGTGATCGGCAAAGCCCTGCCGGTCGGTCTTGGCATAGAGGCTCGGCGCGGTCTCGTGCGACTGGCCGGCGGTCGACCGGCCATTCCACGCAAACTCGTAATTCAGCGCCACGCCGCGGCCGGTGGCGCGGTCATAGGCCAGCAGCCGGTCCGGCACGTAAAGCACGATGTCGCGCTGGTCGGCCTCGCGGGTGCGCTTCTGCTTGAGGTCCTCGATCTGGAACACGAGGTCGTAGGCGAAGGCGCCGAACAGGCCGAGCAGCGGATCGGCATTGGAGGTGAACGCCGCCACCATGTCGCGCACCAGCGACATCACGCTGGCGCGGCGGGTGCGCTGGTCTTCCTCGACCGGTGCTTCACCGCGGATGATATGGCCGGCAAGCTTCGTTGCGCTCCGCTCCGAGATCACGACGCAGGGCTCGCGCAGCGCGTCGCCGAGGAAAGCGATCAGCACCTCGCCGCGTGGGTTCAGCGCCTGCAACGAGAAGTCGGTCCCCGAGGTGTCCAGCACCAGCGGCGGATCGGCGAAGCCGAGGTCGAAGCTCTCGTAGCGGCCCGGCACGGTCGTGCCCGAGGACAGCACCACGCCGCGGCGGCGGTCGAGCAGCGCGATCAGTTCGTCGAGGCGATTGGCGCCGCCGGTGAACTGCTCGACCACGCGCGCGACCGCAAGGCCACCATTGGTGAGGTATTCGCTCTTGGCCGGCAGGGAGAAGACTGTCCTGTTCATGTGATCCTCTTACGAGACTTGCCGAGAGAGCGCCACACAGGACAAACGAAGGGGACCGTCGCACTGCGATGGCGACCTTCGACGTTTTTGAGAAAATGAAAACGCACCGGCCACCTATGAGAAGGTGGGCCACCAACGACGCGATGGACTGGCGACAGTGCTCATGGCCGTTACACACCACCCGGCGCGGGCCGTGTCAAGGGATGGCCCGACACCCCTGCCCCAATCCTGGACGCCCCTCCAGGCGGCATTTTCGGGGTTTGAAGGGACGGGATTCCGCGTAGGATTTGTGGAAATGGCGGCCTGCCAGCCGCCCAAAAAACAGACAGATGGCGGAGGCGCAGATGGCGATTTTGGGTCTCGGATATGCCGGCTTCGGCTCCGACGCACTCGACGACTGGCGGCAATTCGGCACCGGCCTGGTTGGGCTGCAGGCGATCGAGCGCGGCAACTCGCTGCTCGCGTTCCGGATGGACGACCGCAAGCAACGCATCGTGATCGACCGCGCGCAGGGCGAAGGGACCAGGTTCTTCGGCTGGGAGGTGGCGGACGCCGCAGCGCTGGACGCGCTGGCGGCGCGGCTCGAGCGCGCCGGCGTTGCCGTGACATCAGAGCCGCAAACCCTCGCCGACGCACGGCGGGTGCGCGGGCTGATCTCGTTCCGGGACCCGGCCGGCAATCGTCTCGAGGCGTTTCATGGCGCCGAGATCGACGACATGCCGTTCAGGCCGGGACGCTCGATCTCGGGCTTCCGCACCGGCGCACTCGGGCTCGGCCATGCGGTGCTGACGGTCGAGCACATCGCGCCTGTCATGAGCTTCTATGTCGACGTGCTCGGCTTCGGGCTCAGCGACTACATCGAGAAACCGTTCCGCGCGTATTTCTTCCACGTCAATGCGCGCCACCACTCGCTGGCGCTGATCGAGACCGGCAGCAATGGCATGCATCATCTGATGGTCGAGCTGTTCTCGCTCGACGATGTCGGTCAGGCCTATGACGTCGCGCAGCAGGAAGACCGCGTCAACGTCACGCTCGGCCGTCACACCAACGATCTGATGACGTCGTTCTACGCCAAGTCACCGTCGGCCTTCATGGTCGAATGCGGCTGGGGCGGCCGCGAGATCGACCCTGCGAACTGGACGCCGTTCGAGATGCATGACGGCCCGAGCCTGTGGGGCCATGAGCGGGTCTGGCTATCGGCTGAGGACCGCGCCGTCGCGCGCGAGATGCGGATGCGCGCCGCCGCCGAGGGCAAGCGCGCACCGGTGCAGGTGATGGAAGGCAATTTCAGGCTGATGTCGGGCACCTGCCCGTGGTGGGACGGGGTGAAGGCGGAGAGCTAATCGCGCCGTCGTCCCTGCGAAAGCAGGGACCCATACGCCGCAGCCTTGGCAAAGGGCACACTGGCAGCCATCTCGCCAGACAACCGCATCCTGTGGTTATGGGTCCCTGCTTTCGCAGGGACGACAGGGCGTGTGCGGGACACGCCTTTACCCCAGATGCTTCTTGAAAAACTCCGTGGCCCGGTCCCAAGCCAGTTCTGCGCACTGGCGGTCGTGCACCGACAGGCGCTGCTCGTTGCCGAAACCGTGGTCGGCGTCATAGCGATAGAGTTCCAGCGATTTGCCGGCGGCCTTCATCGCTTTCTCGAAGCCATCGACCAGCGCCGGCGTGCACCAGTCGTCCTTGGTGGCAAAATGGCCCTGCAGCGGAATCCGAACATCCGCGGGCTTGGCCGCCTGCTCCGGCGGAATGCCGTAGAACACCACACCGGCCGTCAGCTCCGGGATCTTGGTGGCGCCGATGATGGTCACCGCGCCGCCGAGGCAGAAGCCGGTCAGGCCGACCTTGGCGCCGTTCTTGGCGAGATACTGCGCGGCGCCGCGCACCGTCTGCGTGGTGGCGTCCATGAAGTCGAGCGAGTTCATCTCTTTGCCGGCCGCGTCGGTGTCGTGATACGGCACCACTTTGCCCTTGTAGAGATCGGGCGCCAGCGCATCGAAACCGGCCCGCGCGAAGCGATCGCACATGCCCTTGATCTGGTCCTGCAGGCCCCACCATTCCTGGATCACGACGACCCCAGGCGCGTTGCCGCGGGCGGCGTTGGCGAGATAGCCCGACGCTTCCTTGCCGTCCGGACGCTTGAAGCTGATGCTGGTACCCATGAGTTCCTCCGCGATGTTAGCCGGCTGATTGGCCGGCATCTTGTCCGTACTCGGTGGCGGACGCAAATCCATTCGCCGTCATTGCGAGCGCAGCGAAGCAATCCAGATCCCCGCAAGCGGATAGGTGGATTGCTTCGCTACGCTCGCAATGACGTGAGCCAAACAAAAAAGCCCCCGAAGGGGCTTTTTCAAAGTCTCGCCTGAGATCAGTGGGCGTCGGCCCAGACCTTGCGCTTGGTGAAGTACATCAAGAACGCGAAGATGATCAGGAACACAAACACCTGCATGCCGATCCGCTTGCGCGCTTCCATGTGCGGCTCGGCGGCCCACATCAGGAAGGTGGTGACGTCATGCGCGTACTGCTTGACCGTCGCCGGCGAGCCGTCGTCGAACGTCACCTGACCGTCGGACAGCGGCTTCGGCATCTTGATGGCGTGGCCGGGGAAGAACTTGTTGTAGTAGGTGCCATCGGGGACGGTGACACCTGCCGGCGGCTTGTCTTCAAAGCCCTGCAGGATGGCGTCGACGTAATCCGGTCCCTGCTCCTGGTACTGGGTGAAGAAGTCGAACACGAACTGCGGGAAGCCGCGCTTGTAGGACCGTGCCTTGGCCATCAACGACAGGTCCGGGGGCGCCTTGCCACCGTTGGCCGCGGCCGCGGCCTGCTCGTTCGGGAACGGTGCCGGGAAGTAGTCCGCCGTGCGGCCCGGACGCTCGAACATCTCGCCCTGGTCGTTCGGACCGTCCTTGATCTTGTACTCGGCCGCGAAAGCCGCCGCCTGTGCCTCGGAATAGCCGGGACCACCGGGATCGGCGAGGTTGCGGAACGCGACGTAGTTCAGGCTGTGACAGGCCGAGCAGACTTCCTTGTAGACCTTCAGGCCACGCTGCAGTGAGCCGCGGTCATACTTGCCGAAAGGGCCGGAGAACGACCAGCTCTGCGCCGGCGGGGTGTCGCCACCCTCCTCGGCCTTGGCGTTCTGGATGCTGCCGGCGAACAGGCCACCGGCCAGCACCAGCGCGAGCATCACCGAAGCTGCGGTCGCGGCCCTGCCCTTGCTCTTCGCCAGCACGTCGTCGGCGATCGAGTTCGGCACCGGACGCGGCGTCTCGATGCGGGCGAGCAGCGGCAGCACGATCAGGAAGTAGGCGAAGTAACAGACCGTCAGGATGCGGCCGGCGATCACATAGATGCCTTCCGGCGGCTGTGAGCCGAGGTAGCCGAGCCCGATGCAGACCACCACGAAGATCCAGAAGAACTGCTTGGCCAGCGGACGATACTTCGACGAACGGGTCCGTGCGCTGTCGAGCCAGGGCAGGAAGCACAGGATGATGATCGCCGAGAACATCGCCACGACGCCGGCGAGCTTGTTCGGGATCGAACGCAGGATCGCGTAGAACGGCAGGTAATACCATTCAGGCACGATGTGCGCCGGGGTCACGCCGGGATTCGCCGGGATGTAGTTGTCGGCGTCGCCGAGATAGTTCGGCATGTAGAAGATGAACCAGGCGAAGAAGATCAGGAAGCACGACACACCGAACGCGTCCTTGATGGTCGCATAGGGCGTGAACGGAACGGTGTCCTTCTCGGTCTTGGCCTCGACGCCGGCCGGGTTGTTCTGACCCGCGACGTGCAGCGCCCAGATGTGCAGCACGACCACGCCGGCGATCACGAACGGCAGCAGGTAGTGCAGCGAGAAGAAGCGGTTCAGCGTCGGGTTGCCGACCGAATAGCCGCCCCACAGCAGGGTCACGATGCTCTCGCCGAAATACGGCACGGCCGAGAACAGATTGGTGATGACGGTGGCGCCCCAGAAGCTCATCTGGCCCCACGGCAGCACGTAGCCCATGAAGCCGGTCGCCATCATCAAGAGGTAGATGATGACGCCGAGGATCCACAGCACCTCGCGCGGCTCCTTGTACGACCCGTAATAGAGGCCGCGGAACATGTGGATGTAGACCGCGAAGAAGAACATCGACGCGCCGGCGGCGTGCATATTGCGCAGCAGCCAGCCGTAGTTGACGTCGCGAACGATCAGCTCGACCGACTTGAAGGCGAGGTCGGCGTGCGGCGTGTAGTGCATCGCCAGGATCACGCCGGTCAGGATCTGCAGCGCCAGCATCATCGAAAGGATGGCGCCGAAGGTCCACCAGTAGTTCAGATTGCGCGGCGTCGGATAGGCCACGAAGGAGGAGTGGATCAGGCCGAAGATCGGAAGGCGCCGTTCGATCCACTTCAAGGCGGGGTTGCTCGGTTGGAAATCAGATGGTCCGCTCATTGATGCGATCCTGAAGAAGAAAAACGACGCGATGGGTCCAAGGGGAAGCCGAAGCCCCGGAGGGTCCGGAACTTAGCCGATCTGGATTTTGGTGTCGGAAAGGAAGGCGTAGGGCGGCACTGCCAGGTTGGCGGGCGCCGGCCCCTGGCGGATACGACCGGAGGAGTCGTACTGCGAGCCGTGGCAGGGGCAGAAGAAGCCGTCGTAATTGCCCTCATGGGCGATCGGGATACAGCCGAGATGGGTGCAGATGCCGATCACGACCAGCCACTGGTCATGGCCGGACTTGACGCGGGCCGAGTCGGGCTGCGGATCGGGCAGGCTCGACAGCGGCACCTTCTGGGCCTCCTCGATCTGCTTCTTGGTGCGGTGACTGATGTAGATCGGCTTGCCGCGCCAGAACACCTTGATGTCCTGGCCCTCGGCGATCGGGGCCAGATCGACCTGGATCGGCGCGCCGGCCGCGATCGTCGCGGCATCCGGGTTCATCTGGGCAACCAGCGGCCAGACGGTGGCGGCTGCGCCGACCGCGGCGGCAGCTCCGGTTGCAACAAAGAGAAAATCACGGCGTGTCGGATGGTCCGCCGAAGACGCTGTCGTCACGATTCCTAGCCCTTTCTTTTCTGCAGCCGGTGGAACCGCCCCAGAGGCGCTGGGATGCGCCCCAAGAAAGGCTGCCGGCGCCCGCGGCCCCCGCGGCGGCAGAAAACCGCTATTCCCCACCCCAAATGGCGGAACAGCAGTCCAGAATCGTTCTATTGGCACCCTTGCCGGACGAGCGCAAGCCCGCTATCGGCTCGCACACGTGCAATGCACGAAATCCGCGCCGAGCGATGTTTTATTGAGACAATTTCATCCGGATTTCACAGGTCGCCAGCACCATGCAGATCGCGCTGTTCCAGCCCGACATTCCCCAGAATACAGGGACGATTCTGCGCCTCTGCGCCTGCCTGGACGTGTCAGCCCATATCATCGAACCGGCGGGATTCGACACCTCGGACCGGAATTTCCGCCGGGCGGGTATGGACTATCTCGACCATGTGCGGTTGAAGCGTCACGACTCATGGTCGAAATTCGAGGAATGGCGGGCCGAGGCCTCCTGCCGGCTGGTCGTGTTCACGACCAAGGCTGCGAAATCCTACCTTGATTTCGACTATACGGCCTCCGATGTCCTGCTATTCGGGCGCGAAACGGCAGGGGTGACCGACGCGGTGGTGGCCGCGTCCGACGCGCGGCTGGTGATTCCGATCAGGCCGACCATGCGCTCGCTCAATGTCGCCGTCACGGCGGCCATGGCGGTCGGTGAGGCGCTGCGGCAGACGGGTTCAGGACTTGCCGGTTCAGGAATTGCCGGTCCGGTAACTTAAGGGATTTTTGGTGAGCTACGCGGTCAAGGAGATCTTTCTTACCCTGCAGGGCGAAGGCGCCCATGCGGGCCGGGCCTCCGTGTTCTGCCGCTTTGCCGGATGCAACCTCTGGAGCGGCCGCGAGCAGGACCGCGCAGGCGCCGTCTGCCGGTTCTGCGACACCGATTTCGTCGGCACCGACGGCACGCTCGGCGGCCGCTATGCCGACGCCGCCGAGCTCGCCGGCACCATCGCCGCTCAATGGACCGGGGGCGAGGCCGACCGCTACGTGGTGCTGACCGGCGGCGAGCCGCTGCTGCAGGTCGATACCGCCCTGATCGAGGCCCTGCACGGCCACGGGTTTGCGATCGCGATCGAGACCAACGGCACCATCGCCCCGCCCGACGGGCTCGACTGGATTTGCGTCAGCCCCAAGGCCGCCTCCGAGCTCGTGGTGCGCAGGGGGCACGAGCTCAAGCTGGTCTATCCGCAGCCGGAGAATGCACCGGAGGACTTTGCCGGACTCGCCTTCGAGCGCTTCTCGCTGCAGCCGATGGACGGCCCCGACGTGATCGAGAATACCGAGCGGGCGATCGCCTATTGCCTGAAGCACCCGCAATGGCGCCTCAGCGTGCAGACGCACAAGACGCTCGGCATTAGATGAACCAACCGGAGCGTTTTCAAGCGAAGTGGGTACCGGTTCGCATTAAGAAAACGCGACCAAACTAGAGACAAGACAGAACTGGATTGTTGAACGAGATGTGGGAATTGACGAAAGCGTTTCGGTTCGAGGCTGCGCATGCGCTGTCCGGAACGACCTTTGGCACCGCCAGCGAGGAGATTCACGGTCACTCCTTCCGAGCCGAGGTGACGGTCCGCGGCACGCCGGATCCGAAAACCGGAATGGTGATCGATCTCGGCCTGCTCGAACGCGCCATGGCCGAGGTTCAGAAGACGCTCGACCACAAGTTCCTGAACAAGATCGAGGCGATCGGGGTGCCGACGCTGGAGAATCTGTCGCGCTTCATCTGGGAGCGGCTGCAGCACGCCGGCAAGCTGACCCGCGTCAGCGTCCACCGCGACAGCTGCAACGAAAGCTGCACCTACTTCGGCCCGCAAGGTTAGTCATGCTGCCAACAGACCCCGCCATCATCGAGGACCGCAAGGCGCGTGCACGCGGCTGGTTCGAGGCGCTGCGCAACGACATCTGCGCGGCGTTCGAGCAGCTCGAGGACGACGCCTCCCCTACGCTCTATCCCGGCGATGCCGGCCGGTTCGTGCGCACCCCCTGGGATCGCACCGACCATACCGGCAAGCCCGGCGGCGGCGGCGTGATGTCGATCATGAAGGGCCGGCTGTTCGAGAAGGTCGGCGTGCACTGCTCGACCGTGCATGGCGAGTTCGCTCCCGAATTCCGCGCGCAGATTCCCGGCGCGGCCGACGATCCACGATTTTGGGCCTCGGGCATTTCGCTGATCGCGCATTTGCGCAATCCGAACGTGCCCGCCGTGCACATGAACACCCGCTTTGTCGTCACCACCAAGGCCTGGTTCGGCGGCGGCGCGGATCTGACGCCGGTGCTGAACCGGCGGCGCACCCAGGAAGACCCCGATACAGTCGCCTTCCACGCCGCAATGAAAGCGGCCTGCACCGGACCGAACGGCGTCGCCGACTACGACAAGTACAAGAAATGGTGCGACGACTATTTCTATCTGCCGCACCGCAAGGAAGCCCGCGGCGTCGGCGGCATCTTCTATGACTGGCACGACAGCGGCGACTGGGAGGCCGATCTCTCGTTCACCCAGGACGTCGGGCGCAGCTTCCTGAAGATCTATCCCGAGCTGGTGCGGCGCAATTTCGCGGCCGACTGGAGCGCGGAGGATCGCGACGAGCAGCTGATCCGTCGCGGGCGCTATGTCGAATTCAACCTGCTCTACGATCGCGGCACCATCTTCGGCCTGAAGACCGGCGGCAATGTCGATTCGATCCTGTCGTCGCTGCCGCCGGAGGTGAAATGGCCGTGACCAAGCTGCCGCGCGCGATGCTGATCGACATGGATGACACCATCCTGTCGGCCTATGGACGTCCCGAGATCGCCTGGAACACGATCACCGCCGAATTCGCCGCGGAGCTCACTCCCCTGCCCCCGGACATGGTCGCGACCGCGCTCCTCGCCTATGCGCGGCAATTCTGGTCGACCGCTGAGCCGATCTGGCGGATCAAGCTCGGCGAGGCGCGCCGGCTCACCGTGAAGGGCGGCTTCGCTCAGTTGGCCGCAGCCGGCCACCGCGCGCTGCCGGATGAACTCGCGGACCGCATCGCCGATCGCTTCACCGCCTATCGCGAGGAGGAGATGTTCGTCTTCCCGGGCGCGCATGAAGCGATCGATGCATTCAAGGCGCTCGGCATCAAGCTTGCGCTGGTCACCAACGGCGCCGCCGACATGCAGCGCGCCAAGGTCGAACGCTTCGCGCTCAGCCATCGCTTCGATCACATCCAGATCGAGGGCGAGCACGGTTTCGGCAAGCCCGAGGAGCGCGCCTATCTGCACGCGATGCAAGCACTTGGCGTCACCGCAGCCGACACCTGGATGATCGGCGACAATCTGGAGTGGGAAGTCGTGGCGCCGCAGCGGCTCGGCATCTACGCGATCTGGATGGATGTGCACGGTGTCGGGCTGCCGGTGGGATCGACGATCAAGCCGGACCGCATCATCCGCTCGCTGACCGAGCTTGTTCCGGGCTGAACGCGACCGACTTCGTCAAAACCACTCATCGCGATCGAAGCGCGAACGTGCCCGAGCGCGCTTGATATTTTTGAGCCACATCCTAAGAGTATTGGGGTCGTCGAGTACGCGAAGATCCCTCTCGATTTCGCGGATGTGCCGGCGGCATTCTCCAACGTCGCCATCGAGGCGGCGCATCACACCGGCGGGTGTGATCGCCCCGAATGGATCGATATCGAAACGAATTCTGAATGCGAGCTCAACGTCATTGATTTCTGCTTTCAGCTCGCCAAGCTGCTCCCTTAGAATGGTGTTGTAGCGCTTGAGACGCTCCTCGCTGAGGCCATTGATGTCATGCTGATCGATGTGCTCAAGCTCAAGTTGCAGCTCCAGCAACTGTAGCAGGTCCTTCTGCTTGTAGGCTGCGTTGGCTCGCTGCATCAGTTCGGTCTTGCGTTCGCGCTCGCGCGGCTCAGGCTCACGATCCGGATGCAAGGCGACTACCAGCTTGTGATAAACTTCACGGATCGATCGGCTGAGTTCCGCCTGCTCTGTCTGAACGCGAGCCTCGGCCGCGAGTTGTCTGGGGGACTTCTTTCGCCTAGCCTGGCGCTCTTCTTCTCGGGAAGCCGCTTCGTCGTGCAGCCGAGCGTCATTTTTCAGGGATTCCTGAATGCGCTGCATCAGGTCGTCGGAGGACTTCACATCGTCACCGGTCTTGACACCGAACAATGCTTCGGTGATCGCCTTCATGTCATCCAGCTCGGCGGCGGCCTCGGTAGCAAAATCCGTCCCGCTGTGCCTGTTGTAGATCTCGGTTAACTCGATCCTCTCCTGCTCCTCTGTATCGGCGAGCAGGCCGCCGACCAGGTCGGTCACGATATCCGAAATTGTTCGCTTTTCAGACTTGCCAAGACCCTTGTCGCGCCATGCACTATCGAGGCAGCGAGCCATCTTCAGTTGCAGCTCTGCCCGGCGCGTTTGCAAAGGCAGCAATGCCTCGTGATATTTCTGCTGGTAGGAACCGTCCAACTCCTCCCAGGCGCGCAGTAAAGCACGCTGTTGCTCTATCTGCAGAATCAATGCGTTGAACGTTTTCTGGCTTCTGGATAGTTTTGGCGCGTCATTGCCGGTCGCAATCGGGATGATTTTGAACGCATTCGTCGTTGTCATCACGACTTCCTTCGATTGAGCGCTAAACCACGATCCGGCGTCCGACGAATGAGGTGCGCGAATTGTTCGCATCAATCTAGCCGGCGACCGCGGAAATTGCGCCATCGGCTCGCAAAGAAACCTGTGCGTATCCCTGCCGCGCGCAAATGGCGCCTCACCGGCCTGTTTCCATGCCGAATCCATCACACGGCGAACAGCCGTGATCGGGCTGTCATCAGCCATCGCTAACCTGCCGCCCGCGTCATCAAGCGCGGAGGGATTACTGATGGAACTGAAACCAGGCGACGTCGTCATGCTGAAGTCCGGCGGCCATCCGATCACGGTGGTGGAAGTCGAGGAAGACAAGGTCGATTGCCTGTGGATGGGCACGGACGGCGATCTGTTTCGCGAAACCCTTCCGCTCGTCGCACTCGAGTCGACCGAGATCGATCCGGAAGACGATGAAGAGGAAGACGTCGAAGACGACGACGAGGAAGAAGAGGACGACGAGGACGACGACGGCGACCGCAAGAAGAAGCGCAAGGCTGCGTAAGCCCCGTTGATGCGATGCTGCCTCTCGCGTGCGGCATCGTCTCCGTACGACGTTCGTCACCGTGCCGCCGATGAACTCGGCGGTACGAAAGTTCAGAGCCGGTGATCGCGGGTGAAACGGGAAACGGTCTGGTCGGCGATGCCGGACAGCACCTGCGGATCGAGCGGAAAATCCGCAGCAAGCCAGGCATCCTCGGCAAGCGTCAGGACATGCCCGAGCGCCGGCCCCTCGGCGATCCCCCGCGCGATGAAATCCGACGCCCGCAACGGAAAATGCGGCGCGCGCCAGCGCTGCGGCAGCGTGGCGAGCGCGCGCCACTGATCGACCTCGCGGCCCACACCGGTTCGCGCCCAGGCGAGTAGCAGGCGGTCACGATAAGGCTCCTCGTCGAGCCGGTAGAGCCGGCGCTTGGCATGCGCCTCGTCCATGCCGGGCAAGCGCCACCAGCGATGGCCCATCGAGTCCAGCGCCTTGGCCTCGGCGTTGGAGAGCCGCAGCCGGCTTGCGATGCGCCGCGCGTCCTCGGTCACGGCGACCGTCAGCGCGGCGAGCCGGCGCATCGCGCTCGGCGGAAGCTCCATCAGCCCTTCGATCTCGATCATCGCCGCGAACGGCCCGGCATAGGCGACGCCGCCGAGCAGCGGCAGCAGCAGCCCGCCATCGCCCATCGCGACCACCGCGCCCGCGGCGCCGTTCGCGACCACGAGCTTGAGCATCTCCATGCGGATGCGCTCGGCCGAGAGGCCGGCGAGTCCGGCGCGCCCGCTGATACAGGCGAGATAGCCGGCGCGGTCGACCTCGCCTGCGCCATAGGCGGCGTGGAAACGGAAGAAGCGCAGGATGCGCAGATAATCCTCGGCGATCCGCTGTGCGGGGTCGCCGATGAAGCGCACGCGGCGAGCCTCGATGTCGGCGAGACCGCCGACGTGATCGTGCACGACGCCCGAAGCGTCGACCGACAGGCCGTTGATGGTGAAGTCGCGCCGCTCGGCGTCGCGCACCCAGTCGCGCCCGAACGACACCTTGGCCTTGCGGCCATAGGTCTCGGTGTCCTCGCGTAGCGTCGTTACCTCGAATGGCTGGCCGTCGACCACCAGGGTCACCGTGCCGTGCTCGATGCCGGTCGGCACGCTCTTGATGCTCGCCCGCTTGGCGCGGCGGATCACCTCCTCCGGCAGCGCCGTGGTGGCGATGTCGATGTCGGCGAGCGGAATCCGCATCAGCGCGTTGCGCACGGCGCCGCCGATCACCCGCGCTTCCTCGCCGTCGGCATTGAGCAGGCCGAGCACGCGCGCCGCCGGCCCGGAAGCGAGCCACGGCGCGTCGGACAGCAGGCGCACCTCGCTCATCGCTCAGCTCCCGGCACCAGCCTGCCATTCTCGATGTGAGCCGGAACGTAGGTCGAGTTCGGCGGCGCGCCGGTCAATTCGGCCAGCAGCACAAAGCTCACGATGACCATCACCAGCGCCGCCAGCGTCAGCTTCATGATCATGTCGAGCGGCCAGGACGCCGGCAGCGTCACGCCGGACCGCGTCGCGATGAGGAAGATGGCATAGACCGCGAAAGGGATCAGGAAGATTCCGATCTCGGTCAACACCGTGCGGATCATGACAGATAGATCCGCTCAAACAGCACGCGCAGGATGCCCGCAGTCGCGCCCCAGATGTAACGCTCGGCGAACGGCATCGCATAGTAGGAGCGGTCCACGCCGCGGAATTCCTTGGTGTGGATCTGATGATTCTCGGGGTTCATCAGGAAAGCGAGCGGCACTTCGAACGCATCGACGACTTCGGCCTCGTTGATCTCAAGGGTAAATCCCGGCTTCACCTTGGCGACCGTCGGCAGGATGCGGAAGCCGAACGCGGTGCCATAGAGGTCGAGATAACCGACAGGGTCGATGAATTCCCGCCTCAAGCCGACTTCTTCACAGGCTTCGCGCAGCGCGGCATCGAGCGGCGAGGCATCGGTGGCGTCGATCTTGCCGCCGGGAAACGAAATCTGGCCGGCATGGCTCGACAGATGGGGCGAGCGCTGCGTCAACAGCACGGTCGGCTCGGGATGATCGACCACCGGAATCAGCACCGCGGCCGGCCGCACCGGTTGCTCCTGGGCGACGATCTCGAGCATGCGGTCATTGCCGGAATCTCCGGTGCGCGGAATGATATGCGGATCGACCAGGCCCGGCGGCACTTCGAAATTGAGCCGCGTGCGGGCCCGCGCGAAGAATTCCGTCGAGCTGATCGTCGCCGGCTTCACCTTCAGCAACGGCTCGTTCAAAGTGCGCCCCTCACCTGACTGGCATCGGCCATCGCGAAAAACTCGCCGCCGGACTCGATGCCGAACATCTCCTGACCATCGACCATCCGCTCCTCACCCATGTCAACCAGATCGTAGTAGAGCGCGCGGGTGACCTTCGCCCACAGGTCGGCGCGAACATGCAGATAGGGCGTCAATCCGCCATCCTCGGCGGCTTCGAATCTGAGGCCGTGGCCCTTCTCGCAATCGACCCAGTCATCGACGTTGGTGCGGAACCTGAGCAACCGGCCGCGCGCGTCTTCCTCGGTCTGCATTTCCACGGCGAGGAACGGTGCGTCGTCGACGCGGATGCCGACCTTCTCGACCGGTGTCACGAGAAAGTGCTTGCCGTCCTCGCGCTTCAGGATCGTGGAGAACAGCCGCACCAGCGCCGGGCGTCCGATCGGCGTTCCCATGTAGAACCAGGTGCCGTCAGGCGCGATTCGCATGTCGAGATCGCCGCAGAACGGCGGATTCCACAGGTGAACCGGCGGCAGGCCCTTGCGTCCGGCCGGACCCGACGTCGCAGCTCGGTTGGCAGCATTGGTGAGGCCTTCGAGGCCCTTGCCTCCGAGGCCCGTAGTTTCACCGCCGGAATCACTCTGCCCTTGCTTCGCCATTGTTTGCCCTGAAGTTTCCGACCTTCAATCTGGCACGTTTGGTGCACATATCGTGAGATGTGGTCGGGATGTCATTCTCGCCACATCGTGATGCCGTTCATACCCTGAAATACCGATAAGGTGGGGATAGTTTAATTCAACGAATACATGGCCTTCGCATAGGTTTAGCATGCGGGCCATGCGATGACGACCAAGAGATGATGGCAGATGCCGGCGCGCCAATGCGCGCATCGCCGAGTAAGGAGCGGATCGAATGGCTGGTGCAGACAGCGTCGAGAAACTGGAGGATGTGATCGTCCGTTCGGCCGAGCAGGTCGCGGGCCAGATCAAGGCCGCCAAGGAAGCGGTGTCCACGGTCATCTTCGGCCAGGACCAGGTGATCGAAAACACGCTGGTGACGATCCTGTCAGGCGGCCACGCGCTCCTGATCGGCGTCCCCGGCCTTGCGAAGACCAAGCTGGTGGAGACGCTCGGCGTCACGCTCGGGCTCGACGCCAAGCGCATCCAGTTCACGCCTGACCTGATGCCGTCGGATATTCTCGGCGCCGAAGTGCTCGACGAGAGTTCGGCCGGCAAGCGTTCGTTCCGCTTCATCTCGGGCCCCGTGTTCGCGCAGCTCTTGATGGCCGACGAGATCAACCGCGCCAGCCCGCGCACCCAGTCGGCGCTGCTGCAAGCCATGCAGGAGCAGCACATCACCATTGCCGGCGCGCGGCATGATCTGCCGAAGCCATTCCACGTGCTCGCGACGCAGAACCCGCTCGAGCAGGAAGGCACCTATCCGCTGCCCGAGGCGCAGCTCGACCGCTTCCTGATGGAAATCGACGTCGACTATCCCGATCGCGACGCCGAGCGCCGCATCCTGTTCGAAACCACCGGCGCCGAAGAGGCGCATGCCAAGCCATCGATGGACGCGGAGACGCTGCTCACGGCACAACGCCTGGTGCGGCGCCTGCCGGTCGGCGATTCCGTGGTCGAAGCGATCCTGACGCTGGTGCGCGCCGCGCGCCCCGGCACTGAGGGCGGCGAGGCCGGCAAGCTGATCGCGTGGGGACCCGGTCCCCGCGCCAGCCAGTCCCTGATGCTCGCGGTGCGCGCCCGCGCGCTGCTCGACGGCAGGCTCGCGCCGTCGATCGACGACGTGCTCGACCTCGCCGAGCCCGTGCTCAAGCATCGCATGGCGCTGACCTTCTCGGCGCGCGCCGAGGGCCGCACCATTCCGGACGTGATCAAGCAATTGAAGACGCGGATCGGTTGATGGCAGCAGACAACAGGCACCAGAACGAGGAGATTCTGGCGGTCCGACGTGCAGATGGCGAAAGCCGAACGCTCGCCGCGTCGCTGCCGCGCCTGGTGCTTGAGGCCCGCCGTGTTGCCGCCAACGTCATCCATGGCCTGCACGGCCGCCGCCGCGCCGGCTCGGGCGAGAACTTCTGGCAGTACCGCCGCTTCGTCTCCGGCGAGCCGTCGCAGCGCGTCGACTGGCGCCGCTCGGCACGCGACGACCATCTCTATGTGCGCGAGCAGGAGTGGGAAGCCGCGCACACCGTGTGGATCTGGCCCGACCGGTCGCCCTCGATGGCCTTCGCATCGCGCGATGCGCGCGACAGCAAGCTGGAGCGCGGACTGATCGTCGCGTTCGCGCTTGCCGAGTTGCTCGTTGCGGGCGGCGAACGCGTCGGCATTCCCGGCCTGATGAACCCGACCGCAAGCCTCAACGTGATCGACAAGATGGCGGAAGCGATCTTGCACGACGAGACGACGCGCGCGAGCCTGCCGCCGTCCTTCGTGCCGTCGTCGCTGGCCGAAGTCGTCGTGCTGTCGGACTTCTGGTCGTCATTGGCCGAGATCACGGCGATGTTGGGCGGGCTTTCCTCCTCGGGCGCGCACGGCACCATGATCCAGGTCGTCGATCCCGCCGAAGAGACCTTCCCCTATTCCGGCCGCGTCGAATTCGTCGAGCCCGAGGCCGGCAGCGCCATCACCGCGGGCCGTGCCGAGAGCTGGGCCAGCGACTATGTCGCGCGCGTCGCGCTGCATCGCGAGCAGATCCGGGCCGAGACTAACCGGCTCGACTGGCTGTTCTCGACCCACACCACCAGCCGCTCCGCGGCCGAGCTGCTGCTGTTCCTGCACGCTGGCATGATGGTGAGCAAGGGCGGCGGACGTTCAACCGTCAAGGCGGGACGCAGCGCATGATCGCAGGCCTCCCGCTCTCCTTCGCCGAACCGCTGCTGCTGCTGGGGCTGGTCAGCCTGCCGGTGCTGTGGTGGCTGCTGCGCGTGATGCCGCCGCGGCCGCGCCGGATCGAATTCCCGCCGACGCGGCTATTGTTCGACATCGCGCCCAAGGAGGAGACGCCCTCGCGCACGCCGTGGTGGCTGACGCTGCTGCGGCTCGCCGCCGCCGCGCTGGTCATCCTCGCCGCCGCCGGCCCGATCTGGAATCCGCAGACCGGCGTTGCCGCGGGCAAGCAGCCACTGGTGATCCTGCTCGACGACGGCTGGAGTTCGGCTTCGAGCTGGGATGCGCGGATCAAGGCTGCCGACGAGCTGGTCACCAATGCCGACAGCGACCGCCGCGGCGTTGCGCTGGTGCCGCTGTCCGAGCCGACGCGCGACATCACGCTGATGCCGGCCGGCGCCGCGCGCGTCGCGTTGCGCCAGCTTGCGCCAAAGCCGTACTCGATCGATCGCGTTGAAACCCTTGCGACGCTGGAACGTTTCCTCAAATCGACCGGCGACTGCGACATCGCCTGGCTGTCCGACGGCGTCGACACCGGCCGCGGCAGCGAGTTCACCGAAGGTCTCGGCAAGGTGATCGAGAGCCGCAATCTGACGATCTATGCCGGCGGCGCGCAATCTGCGCAGGCGCTGGTCGCAGCCGAGAACGCCGCCGCCAAGATGACCGTGAAGGTGCTGCGCACCGAGAGCGGCATCGCGGCCGGGACGGTGCGCGCGGTCGACGCCAAGGGCTCGCCGATCGGCGAGGCCCGCTACACGTTCGGCCCGCAGGACCGCGAGACCGAAGCCGCGTTCGATCTACCGGTCGAATTGCGCAACGACATCGCGCGGCTCGAAATTTCCGGCGAGCATTCGGCCGGCGCCGTGCAGCTGCTCGACCGGCGCTGGCGCCGCCGCGCCATCGGCGTGGTCTCCGGTGCGAGCAACGACACCGCACAGCCGCTGCTGGCGTCGACCTTCTACCTCTCCCGCGCGCTGTCGCCGTTCGCCGATGTCAGGCTCGGCGATCGCGGCGCGCCGCAGCAGGTGATCGGGCAATTCCTCGATCAGCGGCTGCCGATGATCGTGATGGCTGATGTCGGCACGCTGTCGCCGGAGATTCGCGACCGGCTCAACGCCTGGATCGAGCAAGGCGGCGTGCTGGTGCGCTTCGCCGGTCCCCGCCTCGCGCAAGCCGACGACGACCTCGTTCCCGTCAAGCTGCGCCGCGGCGGGCGCACGCTCGGCGGCAGCCTGACCTGGGAGAAGCCGCAACACATGGCCTCGTTCGCTGCCGATGGTCCGTTCGCGGGCCTCACCGTGCCGAAGGACATCACCGTGAGCCGCCAGGTGCTCGCCGAGCCCGATGCCGTGCTCGCGACCAAGAGCTGGGCCTCGCTCGAGGACGGCACCCCGCTCGTCACCGGCGAGCATCGCGGCAAGGGCGTGGTCAGCCTGTTCCATGTCGGCGCCGACATGCGCTGGTCGGACCTGCCGATGTCCGGCACCTTCGTCGAGATGCTGCGGCGGCTGATCGACATGTCCGGCTACACCTCGAAGCCCGGCCCGGGCGTCGCCAGCGATCCCAATGCCGAGACGGTTGCGCCGCTGCGCACGCTCGATGGCTTCGGCGTCTTCGGTCCGCCGCCCTCGACCGCCAAGCCGATGTCGGCGGACTACCGCGACCGCGGCACCGCCGACCATCCGCCCGGCTTCTACGGCACCGCCGAGAGCCCGATCGCAGTCAACACGCTGGCCTCCGCCGACCGCATCGCGCCGCTCGACACCTCCGGCCTGCGCGCCAAGCGTGCGACCTACACCAACGCCGAGCCGCGGGACCTGCGCGGCATCATGCTGTCGACGGCGCTGGCGCTGTTCCTGCTCGACGCCATCGTGGTCGCGATGCTCGGTGGCGGCCTCGCCGCGCTGATCCGGCGCCGCGCCGCACCCGCGGTGCTTGTGTTGGCCTTCATCCTTGCGACGACGATAGTGCCCTCGCCGACGCGCGCGCAGAACGCCAGCAGCGACGATTTCGCCATCAAGTCGGTGTCGCAGACCCGGCTCGCCTATGTCGTGACCGGCAATGCCGACGTCGATTCCATCGTCAAGGCCGGGATGTCCGGACTGACGCTGTTCCTTGGGCAGCGCACCGCGCTGGAAGCCGGCGATCCCGTCGGCATCGATCCCGCGCGCGACGAGCTCGCGTTCTTCCCGCTGATCTACTGGCCGATCGTGCCGGGCGCGCCGAAGCCGCCGCAGGACGCCATCAACAAGATCGACGCCTACATGAAGCAGGGCGGCACCGTGCTGTTTGACACCCGCGACGCCGTCGAGGCGCCGCCGGGCGACAACGGCGCCTCGCAGACGCCGGGCATGCAGACGCTGCGCGAATTGCTGTCGACCCTCGACGTGCCCGAGCTCGAGCCGGTGCCGCGCGAGCATGTGCTGACCAAGACGTTCTATCTGCTGCGCGACTTCCCCGGCCGCTTCAACTCGGGCCAGACCTGGGTCGAGGCGCTGCCGCGCGAAGACGACGAGGAGGCTGCGCAGCGCCCGGCGCGCGGCGGCGACGGCGTCTCGCCGATCATCATCACGTCCAACGACCTCGCCGGCGCCTGGGCGATCCGCCCCGACGGCCAGCCGATGCTGCCGCTGACGCCGGGCGAGCCGCGCCAGCGCGAATTCGCATTCCGCGCCGGCGTGAACATCGTGATGTACACGCTGACCGGCAACTACAAGGCCGACCAGGTGCACGCACCTGCGTTGATCGAGCGGCTGGGACAGTAGAGATGCGAGTGTTGTGTTCAGCTGCCCAGACCGTCATTCCGGGGCGATGCGACAGCATCGAACCCGGAATCTCGAGATTCCCCGATGCGCGATTGCGCATCTGTGGTCTGGTCCTACGGACCATCCCGGAATGACGGAGTAACGCCATGAACTACGGTATCGCGTTCACACCGCTGGTTCCCTCGATCGTGCTGTGGATCGCGCTCGGCGCGATCGTCGTCATCGCGGCATTGCTTTTGCTGTCGCGCGCGCGCGGCGCCGCGGTGCGTGTCGCCGCGCTGGCGCTGATCCTGCTCGCGCTGGCCAATCCGTCCTTCACCCGCGAGGACCGCGAGCCGCTGACCTCGGTTGCAGCCGTGGTGGTCGACAAGAGCCCGAGCCAGAATTTCGGCACGCGCAACCAGGAGACCGACAAGGCGCGGCAGGCGCTGGTCGACAGCCTGAAGCAGATCAAGGGCCTCGAGGTCCGCGTCGTCGAGGCCGGCCAGGCCGACGGCGAAACCGACGGCACCAAGCTGTTCGGCGCGCTGACGTCGGCGCTGTCGGACGTTCCGGTCGAGCGCGTCGCCGGTGCGTTCATGATCACCGACGGCCGCGTGCACGACATTCCCGGCAACGCCCAGGCGCTCGGCTTCCAGGCGCCGGTGCACGCGTTGATCACCGGCCGTAAGGACGAGCGCGACCGCCGCATCGCGATCACGGCGGCGCCGCGCTTCGGTATCGTCGGCCAGACCCAGACCATCACCTACCGGCTCGACGACCAGGGCGTCACCGGCGAGCGCGCCAAGGTCACGATCCGCCGCGACGGCGAGGTGATCAACGAGCGCACGCTGACCTCAGGCCAGACCTCCAGTGTCGACATCGACATCAAGCATGCCGGCCCGAACATCGTCGAGATCGAGGCTTCGCCGCTCGAGAACGAGCTGACGCTGGTCAACAACCGCGCCGTGGTCGCGATCGACGGCGTGCGCGACAAGCTGCGTGTGCTGCTGGTGTCCGGCGAGCCGCATGCCGGCGAGCGCACCTGGCGCAACCTGCTGAAGTCGGACCCCAGCGTCGATCTCGTGCACTTCACGATTCTGCGTCCGCCGGAGAAGCAGGACGGCACGCCGATCAACGAGCTGTCGCTGATCGCGTTTCCGACCCGCGAGCTGTTCCAGCAGAAGATCAACGAATTCCAGCTGATCATCTTCGACCGCTACGCCCGTCAGGGCGTGCTGCCGATCGCCTATTTCGACAACATCGCGCGCTATGTCCGCTCCGGCGGCGCGGTGCTGGTGTCGGCCGGCCCCGACTACGCCTCGACCACCAGCATCTGGCGCACGCCGCTGGATTCGGTGCTGCCGGCCGAGCCGGTCGGCGTCACCGAGAAGCCGTTCTATGCGCATTTGAGCGACGCCGGAAAGCGCCATCCGGTGACGCGCGGGCTCGAAGGCTCGAATGCCGAGCCGCCGCATTGGAGCCGGTTCTTCCGCACCGTCGACACCCGCAACGCGATCAACCCGCCCGTCATGACCGGTGCCGACGGCAAGCCGCTGCTGCTGCTGTCGCGGTTCGGCGAAGGCCGCGTCGCGCTGCTGCTGTCCGACCAGATCTGGCTGTGGGCGCGCGGCTATGAAGGCGGCGGACCGCATCTCGATCTGTTGCGGCGGGTGTCGCACTGGCTGATGAAACAGCCCGACCTCGACGAAGAGGCGCTGCGCATGCAGGTGCAGGGCAAGGACCTGATGGTGGTGCGGCAAACCATGGCCGACACCGTGTCGCCGGTCACCGTGACGTCGCCAAGCGGCGCCACGCATGAACTGACCTTGACCGCCGGCGATCCCGGCGAATGGCGCGCGACCTTGTCCGCGAACGAGCTCGGGCTGTGGCAGGCCACCGACGGCACGCTGAAGGCGCTGATCAATGTCGGCCCGACCAACCCGAAGGAATTCTCGGAAGTCACCTCGACCACCGACATGCTGAAGCCGCTGGCGCAGGCGACCGGCGGCGACGCGCGGCGCATCGTCGACGGGTCGAGCCTCGACATGCCGCGCATCGTGCCGGTGCGCGCGTCCTCGATCTTCCGCGGCGACGGCTGGCTCGGCGTCAAGATGCGCGACGCCAGCGTGGTCAAGGGCGTCGGCGTGCTGCCGATGTTCGCCGGCCTGGTCGGCCTCTTGCTGCTGCTCGGCGGATTCGCGGCAACCTGGCTGCGTGAGGGACGCTGAGACCAATAGCGCTGAGTGTCCAATCGGCCCCGTTGCTGCAATCACACACCAGCAACGGATCGATACAGTGTATCTGAACCACCGTTGACATCCCGGTCGCCCTCCGATGTTATAATGTAACATCGGAGGGCCGGGGAATGAGCGCCGTGCCGACGGGTGGGGCTCAATCGGCATGAACTGGTTCCGAAGACACATCAAGACTGGCTCGCGGCTGGCGCTGTTCGCGCTCGCCGTCCAGTTCGTGCTGTCGTTCGGGCACTTCCACCCCATCGCAGCCGCGCAAGCAGCACCAGCCGTCCAGAACGGCCTGTCGCTGCTCGATCTCGCCTATATCGGGACCTCGGCGACGCCGGACCTCGCGGTCCAGGTGACCGGGACCGAGCCACCCGTCAGGCACGACAAAGACCGGCATCATCCCGCCGACAATTGCGCGATCTGCACCGTCATCTCGCTCGCGAGCAGCATGCTGTTCACCGCGCCGCCGGTGCTGTTGCTGCCGGAAGCTGTCGAGCTTCTGTTCCGCACAACCAATGCCGAATTCGTCCATCTGAAGTCGGCGCCTGCGGCCTTCCGCTCCCGCGCACCTCCTGTGTCCTGACATCGACTGATTGCTGCACGCCCTGAGCGGACGGCCGCGTCACAGTTGCGGCCTCCCGCAGGGCAAATCGGGATCGATCCGTCGTCATTTCGACGGGACTGGACCAGGACAATGACACTTCAGAAGACACGAGCACTCCACATCGGAGGCGCGAGCTGGCTGCTGCTCGGCGCCATGCATGGCAGCGCGCTGGCCGATGACACGCCGACGCAACTCCCTGACATCACCGTAACGGCGCCGAGCCCGATCCAGCGGCACCGCACCGTGCCAACACGCGCGCCGGTTCACGTCGTCCGGGCTGCACCGAGCCGCAACCGCGAACGCACCGCGGCAGCACAACCGGCGCAAGCGGCGCCAGCGCCGGCACCGCAGCAGGGCGTGCTGCCTGTCGTCACCGACCAGTTCGCGACCGTCACCGTGGTGCCCAACGAGGAGCTGCGGCGCTCCGGCGGCGCCACGCTCGGCGATCTCCTGTTCTCCAAGCCCGGCATCACCGGTTCAAGCTTCGCGCCCGGCGCATCGAGCCGGCCGATCATCCGCGGCCTCGACGTCAACCGCGTCGGCATCGTCGAGAACGGTCTCGGCGGCGGCGGCGTCTCCGATCTCGGCGAAGATCATTTCGTGCCGATCGATCCGTTCTCGACCAACCAGATCGAGGTAGTGCGGGGACCTGCCGCGCTGCGCTACGGCTCGACCTCGATCGGCGGCGTGGTGAGCGCGACCAACAACCGGATTCCCGACGCGATGCCGACCTGCGCGGCAGCGCCGTTCCAAACTTATGGACTGCCCGTGAAGGCGCCGCTGGCCGACGCCGGCGGCCCGGGTTGCCTCAATGTAGAGACCCGCACCTCCGTGAGCTCGGTCAATCGCGGCGTCGAAGGCGGCATGCTGCTGGATGCCGGCGGCAACAATGTCGCCGTGCATGCCGACGTCTATGGCCGCACCACCAGCGATTACAGCATCCCGAGCTATCCGTATCTGTTCGACCAGACCCGGCCGGTGGGCGGCCGCCAGCCGAACTCGGCGACGCAGTCGGACGGCGCTTCGGTCGGCGCGTCGTATTTCTTCCAGGGCGGCTATATCGGTGCGGCGATCACCCAGAACGACTCGCTTTATCACATCCCCGGTATTGATGGCTCCGACCACAAGACCCGGATCGACGCGCATCAGACCAAGATCGCGGTCAAGGGCGAGTACCGGCCGGATGCCGCTGCGATCGACGCCGTGCGGTTCTGGGTCGGCGCGACCGACTACCGCCACAACGAGCTCGGCCTTGCCGACCCAACCGATCTGTTCAGCGACGGCGTGCGCCAGACCTTCACCAGCAAGGAGCAGGAAGCCCGCGTCGAGGTGCAGATGATGCCGTTCAACGCACGCTTCGCCACGGTGACCACCGCTTTCGGCCTGCAGGCCGGGCATCAGGAATTGACGGCCCCAAGTCCGGACGATCCAGGCAGCCCGCTCAACGGGTTGTGGGACCCCAACAACAACAACAGGGTCGCCGGTTACGTCTTCAATGAGCTGAAATTCAGCGAGACCACCAAGGCGCAGATCGCCGGGCGCATCGAACACGTCAACCTGTCCGGGACAACGCCGGCATTCATACCTGACGTGTTCGACGTCAACATCGATCCTGCCAGTGTTGGTCCCGCTACTCCGCGCAATCCGCGCTTCACGCCGAAAAGCGCGAGCATTGGCCTGATCCAGAACCTGCCGTGGGATCTAGTTGCGAGCATTACCGGTCAATACGTCGAACGTGCCCCGAAACCGGCAGAGCTGTTTTCGCGCGGCGCTCATGATGCGACCGCCACCTTCGACATCGGCAATCCCAATCTCGGCATTGAGACGGCAAAATCGATCGAAGTGGGATTGCGGCGGGCAACAGGGCCGTTGCGATTCGAACTCACCGGCTACTACACGAAGTTCAACGGCTTTATCTACCGCCAATTGACCGGCAACACCTGCGACAGTGCGGCTTGCGTGGACATAGCCAATCCGGACCAGCTTGAGCTGAACCAGGCGAGATACGCACAGCGTGACGCGATCTTCCGCGGTGCCGAATTCCAGAGCCAGCTCGATATCGGCCCGCTCAACGGCG
The DNA here is from genome assembly GCF_029846235.1 of Bradyrhizobium sp. CER78. Lineage (GTDB taxonomy): Bacteria > Pseudomonadota > Alphaproteobacteria > Rhizobiales > Xanthobacteraceae > Bradyrhizobium. The sequence goes on along the minus strand of NZ_JARVWP010000015.1, from coordinate 7,533 downwards.
GCATCTGGGGCATCGAGAACCAGTTCGACGTGGTGCGCGCCACCTTCACCGACGGCAGCAACGTGCCACGGATTCCACCGGTGCGGCTCGGCGGCGGCATGTACTGGCGCGACAGCAACTGGTTCACCCGCATCAACCTGGTGCACGCCTTCGCGCAGAACGACATCGCGGTGATCCGCGAAACCCCGACCGCGGGCTACAATCTCTTGAACGCGGAGGTGACCTACAACACCAAGCTCAATTCGTCTTGGATCGGCGCGCGCGAGATGACGCTTGGGCTGGCCGGCAACAACCTGCTCAACCAAAACATCCGCAACTCCGTCTCCTACACCAAGGACGAGGTGCTGATGCCGGGCCTCGGCGTGCGGGCTTTTGCGAACTTGAAGTTCTGAGACACGCAAATCCCTCTGCCGCAGGCGGCAGAGGGATTTTTGTCGCGTAGCCCGGATGGAGCGAAGCGCAATCCGGGGAGACTGCCTCCGCGGCAGAACTGCTCCCGGATTTCGCTACATCCGGGCTACGAATCCGTGCGGGCGCTTGGCGTTCAGTGGCCGACGACGACTTCGCTGATCTGGATCACCGGCTGCAGGTCGGTGTAATTCGGAATGTCGCCCATGATCTCCTGGGCGTGCTTGCCCATGCCGGCCGCGAAGGCCTCGACCGAGTCGCAGAAGATGTGGCACATCCCGACATAGGTTGCGGGCGTCCCCGGGGCGCCGCCCGCGAGACCTTTGTCGACGGTGTAGTATTTGCAGGCGTCGCCCAGCCGCGCCTTCACCAGGGGCATGTGCTTGTCGCGATAATAATCGTGATCAAAGCGTGCGCCTGGATTGTTCGGATACATCACACTGACCTTGATCATGGCGCGCACTCTCCCTGTTGATATGACATGCGCCGGTCTTGTCCCGGCGCTTACCTCAACTGTGCGTCAGATTGTCGGAGGGTGCAACCGTTCCGGCGATGGCTCGCGCGGATGTCAGATCGCCTTGCTCCAGTCCGGCTGGATCGGGCCGGACACGCCCTCGAACGCGCCGTCGACCAGTTCCATGACAAGCAGACGACTGTAGTCGACCGGGCCGGGCATCGTCATCCGCCCCTTCGCCACCGGCTTGAAGCCGACCCGCGCATAATACGGCTCGTCGCCGACCAGCACGATCAGCCGATGGCCCTTGGCGCGGGCGTCATTGATCGCACGCTCGAGCAGCGCGCGGCCGACGCCGCGGCTGCGGAACGGCGGCTCGACCGTCAACGGCCCGAGCATCAGCGCCGGCGTGTCGCCGATGCAGACAGGAAGCTGGCGTACCGAGCCGACCAGCAGCGTGCCGATCCGCGCGGTGAAGGAGACATCGAGCAGATGATCGACATGCTCGCGCAGCCGATAAGCGCTGAGCGCGAAGCGGCCGGGCCCGAAGGTGCGCTCGTGCAGGCGCTCGATCGCCTGGGCGTCTTTCGGGGTCTCGGGCAGGATGGTCAGGGACAGTTCGGTCATTGTGGGGCGCGGGATAGCATCTGGCGCGGGCGCGGTCCATCACCGCCATGTCGCCGGCGGCGGTCTGCCCTCGAGCACCTCCGCGATCCGCAGCCGGGTCCCGGGGGTGGTCTCCTCCGGCAGCGCGGCCGGATCGAAGAAGCCACAGGCCACGATCTCGCGATTCGGCTCCGGCAGCCGGTCCTGCCGGTAGTTCCGGACGACATAGACCGCGACATGATCGCGCGGCGAGACGTGGCTGTTGTGGAAGATGCCGTGCAACACCGGCTCGCCGGTGAGCTCGATCCGCCCCTCCTCCTCCAGCTCGCGCCGCAGCGACTCGATAAAACTTTCGCCAACCTCGACCCCGCCGCCGGGCAGATACCAGCCATGGACATAGCTGTGCTTGACCAGGAACACCTTGTTGTCGGCGTCGAGCACCACGGCGCGGACCCCGAGCGTCATGCTGCGGACCAGCCGCCAGTAGAAATGAAACACCCACCTGATCTGCGGCTCGAAGCGCTTGCGTAAATCCAGCAGGATCGTCACTGAACCCCCGACGTCATGGTGTTTGATCCTTGCTTTGATCCTTGACTTGATCCTTGCGCGCCTGCGCAGCTCTTGCCAATACAGGGCAGGACGTTCGGGATAGCACGACATGACCGGCTGCCGGCCACTTTTCACCGACAATCCGAAGGGAATCGCGTGATGGCGGCGTTCCGCCTCGCACATCTGTCTGATCCGCATCTGCCGCCGCTGCCGGCGGCGCGGCTACGCGATCTCGCCGGCAAGCGCGCCTTCGGCTATTTGAACTGGACGCGCAACCGTCACAAATATCACCGCCGCGACGTGCTCGATGCGCTGGTATCGGACATGCAGGCGCAGCAGCCGGATCATGTCGCTGTCACCGGCGACCTCGTCAATCTCGCGCTGGATGCCGAATTCAATCCGGCCCGGCAATGGCTGGAGGGTGTCGGCGGCGCCGCCGACGTCACCGTGGTCCCCGGCAATCACGACGCCTATGTGCGCGCGACCCGGCATCGCTTCGTCAGCCACTTCGGGGACTATCTGCGCGGCGATGCCGATGGCGCGGCGACGCATTTTCCGTTCGTGCGCCGCCGCGGCCCGGTGGCGCTGATCGGCGTCTCCTCGGCGGTGCCGACGCCGCCGCTGATGGCGACCGGCTGGCTCGGCCATGCCCAGCTCACCGCGCTGGAGACGATCCTCGCGCAGCTGTCGCAGCAGGATGCCTTCCGCGTCCTCCTGGTGCATCACCCGCTGCACTCCGACGGACGCGCCAAGCGGCTGACCGATTCGCATCAATTGCTCGCGCTGCTCAAGCGGCACGGCGTCGAGCTGGTGCTGCACGGCCACGACCACATCCATTCGACGATGTGGTTCGACGGCCCCGAGCGGAAGATCCCGGCGATCGGCGTGCCGTCGGCATCGGCGCTGGCGCGCAAGCACTATCCGGCGGCGGCCTACAATCTGTTCTCGATCGAGCGCGACGGCAACGCCTGGCGCTGCGAGCAGACCGTGCGCGGCCTCGGCCATCACGACGGCATTCGCGAGCTCAAGCAAATACGATTGTCCTAGAGCGTTTTTCCGTTCCGATTGCATCGGAACGGAAGCTCTAGATTCTCGTTTTGACGCATTTTCTTCACGCGAACCGGTGTCCACTTCGCTCGAAAATGCTCTAGTCGCCACCGCCGCCGCCGCCACACCCGCCGCCACAGCCGCCTCCGCTGTCGCCGCCACCGCCACCTCCACCGCCGCCGCCGTGGCCACCGCCGTCACCACCATCGCCGCCATGGCTTCCGTCGCTGCCGGCATCGCCGAAACCCGCCGACGATCCGTCGATCGACGAGTCCGAGAAATCGCCGCCGCAATAGGGGCTGCTGCCGGCAATGCCGCTGCGGCGCAGCGCCTCGCAGTCGGTGTGATAGATGAAGCCGTTCGCAATGCTGAGCTTGGCGTCGAGCGCGAACAGCAGCGGCAGCCGCGTCGGCCTGACCGGATCGATGTTCTCGTATTTGCAGCAGTACCACCAGACCCGCCGCAGCCCCTCATTGCTCCGGCGCTGCTCCTTCGCCAGCACGACGGCTGGCCTGTGATGCAGGAAGCCGCCGAAGGCGCGGCGGCAGAACGCGTCGTATTCGCGGGTGTAGAGAATGAATTCGTGCCAGAGGTCGTCGGCCGCCTGCGACGGCATCGAGACGAAGCGCTTTCCGCTCATCAGATAGGCGAGGAAGAACTGGCGCAGGCCGCGCGACACCAGCGCGCTGTCCTTGCGGTTGAAGCCGGGGTGATGCTTCTCGAGCCGGGCCAGCAGCCCCGCCGGCCATTTGAAGGTGCGGATATATTCGGCGCGCCGCAGCGTCTGCCATTTGCCGAACAGCACCGCGCTGCCGATCACGGCGCCTGCTGCCAGCACGCCGAAAAATGCCGAGGCGGGAGTTATGACCACGATGCCCCCGCCCCTCAGCGGCTAAAGCGCGATTGAATCGTCACCGCGCTTTAGCTCCTTGTTTGCGCATGATCTGATCGGAAAACCGCTTCGCACTTTTCCGGATCATGCTTCAGAAATTCTGCACGCTCGCCAGCAGCGCGAAGCCGAACAGCGCCAGCGCGCCCAGGATGAAGCCCAGCACGAACATGCCGACCCGACCGCGGCGCTTCGGCGCCACCACCGGCACGGGCGGCGGCGCTGCCGGCTCGGCGACCGGAAGCGGCGTTGCCACCATCGCGTGCTCGCGCTCGATCAGGCGGCGCGCCACATAGTCGGTGACCGCATTGACGATCACGGCCACGTCGTGCGATTCGGCGAGCACGATGCGGCCGAACCTCGTGTCCTGCACGAAGCGGTAGATGCGCTTGTCGCGTCCCATCAGCACATGCGCGACGACGTCGATCCAGAGCCGCGGCGTCTCGCCCTGGCTGATGCCGCGGTCGAACAGGTCGACCTTCTCCGGCACCTGCGCGAACAGCGGATCGAGCGCGTCGTTGAGGATCTCGAGCCGCGCCACCTCGGCATCGCGCAGTTCGACGACGACACCGGTGCGGTCGGCCGCTTCGATCCGCGCCCGTCGCAGCGCCTCTCGCAGCGTCGGGCGCATCTCGCGCGCCTCGCTGCCGGTGTTCTGCGGATCGGACATGCCTTGCGGTCTCGTGCTGACGGGTTGCCTTACCCATTAACCTATCAGCAACCATGACGTCCGCAAAGGACGTTGGTTCCCAAGCACTTAGGCTGCCACTTATCCCCAGTTCAAAAACGCCCGGCGGTGTCCCAAAAGCGGTCGACCCCACCCGGTTGAAACCGGATGGGGCCGCCGTCCTTGGACGTTTCTTAGCTCCGTCACAATGCGACTGCGCGCCGTGACATGATCTCTTGTTTGAGCATGATCTTTCCGGAAAACCGGTTCCCACTTTTCCGGATCATGCTCGTTCAGGCCGAAACCCGCGACGGCTCCTCAACTATGGAGAAGCGCACGCCCGCCTTGTGGCGGCTCTCTTCCGAGACTTCCTTCCAGCACTCTTCGGCTTCCTTGCGGGTCTTGAACGGACCGCGGACCTGGGCGGAGCCTTCGACGAGCTTGTGGAAGTTCATCGACCCGAACTCGCCGCCGATCACCCAAAAATTGCTGCCTTTGCTCATCGTCAGTCTCCTTTGAAAAAACCGTGCTGCCTTTGCTCAGCCGCCTGAAACCTGATCCCCGCAACCTGCGCGCCGGTTCGACATTCTTGACAGAGCATCGCGAAGTGCGTGTCAGGAGATAAACGCTAAAAGCTGAAGTTCGTACAGATGCCTTGTTTTTTATTGGTGATGTCATGTAACATCTGAACTTGTAATAAATGTCGATTTGTAAATTTTGTCACAAAATAGGTCAGGAAGACTGCCATGCCCGGCAAGTCCGGAAAGAAGCTGTTCGTCGGGCCGCGGTTCCGGCGGATCCGCCAGCAATTGGGGCTGTCGCAGACCCAGATCGCCGAGGGGCTCGGCATCTCGCCCTCCTACATCAACCTGATCGAGCGCAACCAGCGGCCGGTGACGGCGCAGATACTGCTTCGTCTCGCCGAGACCTACGATCTCGATCTGCGCGATCTCGCCACCGCCGACGAGGACCGCTTCTTCGCGGAACTCAACGAGATCTTCTCCGATCCGCTGTTCCGCCAGATTGACTTGCCGAAGCAGGAGCTGCGCGACCTCGCCGAGCTCTGCCCCGGCGTGACGCATGCGTTGCAGCGGCTCTACGCGGCCTACACTGAGGCGCGCCGCGGCGAGACGCTGGTGGCGGCGCAGATGGCCGACCGTGAAGGTTCGCAGTTCGACGCCAACCCGATCGAGCGGGTGCGCGACCTGATCGAGGCCAACCGCAACTATTTTCCGGAGCTCGAGACCGCGGCGGAAAATCTGCGCGACGAGCTCAACGTCCCGACCGAAGGCCTGTTCACGGCGCTCGCGACACGGCTGCGCGAAAAGCATTCGATCGTCACCCGTGTGATGCCGGTCGACGTGATGCGCGAGACGCTGCGTCGCTTCGACCGCCATCGCCGTCAGCTGCTGATCTCCGAGCTCGTCGACAGCTCCGGCCGCAGCTTCCAGCTCGCGCTGCAAATCGGCTTCGTCGAATGCGGCGCCGCGATCGATGCGATCGTCAGCCGCGCCGGCCCGCTCGACGATACGGCGCGCAGGCTCTATCGCATCACGCTCGCCAATTACTTCGCGGCGGCCGCGATGATGCCCTACCAGCCGTTTCATTCCGCCGCCGAAGCGCTGAGCTACGACGTCCACGTGCTGGCGCAGCGCTTCAACGCCGGCTTCGAGCAGGTCTGCCACCGCCTCACCACGCTGCAACGGCCGAACGCGCGCGGCGTGCCGTTCTTCCTGCTGCGCGTCGACAATGCCGGCAATGTGTCGAAGCGGTTTTCCTCCGGCACCTTCCCGTTCTCCAAGTTCGGCGGCACCTGTCCGCTGTGGAACGTGCATTCGACCTTCGACATGCCGGACCGCCTGCTCAGCCAGGTGATCGAGCTGCCGGACGGCACGCGCTACTTCTCGATCGCGCAGACGGTGCGCCGGCCGGTGGCACCCTATCCGCAGCCGCAGCCGCGCTTTGCGATCGGGCTCGGCTGCGAGATCCGTCACGCAGCAAAACTCGTCTACGCCACCGGGATGGATCTGGAAAAGATCGAGGGCACGCCGATCGGCGTCAACTGCCGGCTCTGTGAGCGCGAGAATTGCAGCCAGCGCGCCGAGCCGCCGATCACGCGCACGCTGATCCTGGATGAGACCACGCGGCGGGTGTCGTCGTTCGCGTTTTCAAACGCGCGGGAGCTGTAGTCTCGCTTCCTTATCCTCCGCTGGAGGGGGAGGGTCGACGCGAATGAAATGAGCGGCGGGGTGGGGTGAAGGTCCCTCGTATCGGGTGCTGCCCGTGTTGAGAGATCACCCCACCCCGCTGCGCATTCCGCTTCGCTGCATGCGCAACGACCCTCCCCCTCCAAGGACCTCCAAGGGGAGGGTGAAGAGTCAATCCGCCGCGGCGAAGGCCTTGCACCAGCCGTCCTTGCTGATCGCGCCCTCGACCACTTTGCAGCCATCGGGCGCAACAAACAGCGTGCACAGGCCGCAGGAGTAGATGCCGTTCGGCGTGTCCTGATATTCGGCCTGCGGTTTTGTCATCTTGTCGGAAGCGGCGGCACCTCGCAGCAGGAGCGTTGCGGGAAGTCCTGCGATGGCGGTGCAGATGAAGCTGCGCCGCGAACGATCGGGTTGTTGTTTGGCCATGGTGTTCACCCCACGCGTTGTCCCGGCCTGGTGCGCAATTGCGCGCGGGGGGCCGGGACCCATACTCCGTGACGGACATTGTAGGCGAGACTCTTCGTTGTCGTCCTGGCGAAAGCCAGGACCCATAACCACCGCATTCCGTGATGAACGGGATCGTCGTCCCAGCGTCGCGCGACAATGTGCAGTTGGGGTAATGGGTCCTGGCTTTCGCCAGGACGACGCGGTGGCTAGTTCGCGATTCAAGATGCCAAACAACGCGATGTCATCACCCGCGAAA
>NZ_JARVWP010000014.1:45000-194040 GCF_029846235.1 Bradyrhizobium sp. CER78 | reverse complement strand
CGACGTATGTGGCCCGCTTACCGTCTCGCCTCACATCGCGCGCGCAAACCTGCGAAAACCCGGCGCGCCGGTCAGCGCCTCGAATGCGGCGTCGCGCTTCTCTTCGGCGAAGGCAAAGCCGGCCTTGGTGTAGCAGCGTTCGGCCGCGCCGTTGCCGATCACGAACGAGATCGACGCCCGCGCAAAGCCGGCGGCCCTGCCGTCGGCGAGCGCGCGGCCGATCAGCGGCTGCACCAGGCCGTTGCCGCGATAGGCTCGATCGGTTGCGACATGCTCGATCAGCCAGTCGCCCTCACCGCCCTGGACCCAGCAATTGCGGGCGTAGCCGCCGCGCGCCACGATGGCATCGGCATCGATGCCGAGCTGTGCCGCCACCTCCTCGATCGCCGCGCGTGCGGCAACGATCGTTCCGGATGCCGGCATCGCGCACAGCGCGGCCGCCGGGACGCCATCGACCTCGGCGATCAGAAAGTGGGCGACGTGATACCATGATTTCACCCGCGCAACGGCGAGCCGCGCCATGAACGCGAGGCACTCCGGCTCGGGACGATCGAGCGCGATGTCGATCCAGCCGCGCGGCAGTGGGCCGCGCTGCGCGGCGAGGACAATGCGGGCGATGAAGCCCGCATCGTCGGATCGTGCGGGACGGATCGAGGATCGTCCCGCGTCAATCATCTCAGGTGTTCTTCAGCGCGACGCGGAATTCCGCCTCGGTCTTGGCCTTGACCTCGTCGAGCGTGACGCCGTCGGCAAGCTCGATCAGCGCCATGCCGTCCTTGCCGTGCTTGTCGATGGTGAACACCGCCAAATCCGTCACCACCATGTCGACCACGCGCTCGCCGGTCAGCGGCAGATTGCACTGCTTGAGCAGCTTGGGGCCATCCTTCGCGGAATGCTCCATCACGACCACGACGCGCTTGACGCCGGCGACGAGGTCCATGGCGCCGCCCATGCCCTTCACCATCTTGCCGGGGATCATCCAGTTGGCGAGGTCGCCGTTCTGCGCCACCTGCATGGCGCCGAGGATCGACAGGTCGATATGGCCGCCACGCACCATACCAAAGGAATCGGCCGAGGAGAAATAGCTGGTCGAGGGCAGCTCGCTGACGGTCTGCTTGCCGGCATTGATGAGGTCGGCATCGACCTCGTCCTCATAGGGGAACGGGCCCATGCCGAGCATGCCGTTCTCGCTCTGCAGGCTGACGTCGATGCCCGCGGGGATGTAGTTCGAAACCAGCGTCGGAATGCCGATGCCGAGATTGACGTAATAGCCGTCGCGCAACTCCTTGGCGGCGCGGGCGGCCATCTGTTCACGGGTCCAGGCCATGAGGCTCTCCTGAAAAGGTGTGATTTACGCTGCGGGCCGCGGACGGGTGTTGCGGAACTCGATCCGCTTTTTGGCCGTGCCGACCTCGATGATGCGCTTGACGAAGATGCCGGGGGTATGGATGTGGTCCGGATCGATCTCGCCGGCCGGCACCAGATGCTCGACCTCGGCGACGGTGACCTTCGCGGCGGTCGCCATCATCGGGTTAAAGTTGCGCGCGGTCTTGCGGTAGACCAGGTTGCCGGCGGTGTCGCCCTTCCAGGCGTGCACGATGGCGACGTCGGCGAACAGGCCGCGCTCCATGATGTACTTCTCGCCGTCGAATTCCTTCACTTCCTTGCCTTCGGCGATCAGCGTGCCGACGCCGGTCTTGGTGTAGAAGGCCGGGATGCCGGCGCCGCCGGCGCGGATGCGCTCGGCCAGCGTGCCCTGCGGGTTGAACTCGAGCTCGAGCTCGCCGGCGAGATATTGCTGGGCGAACAGCTTGTTCTCGCCGACATAGGACGAGATCATCTTCTTGATCTGGCGCGTCTCCAGCAGCCGGCTCAGGCCGATGCCGTCGACGCCGGCATTGTTGGAGACGACCGTGAGGCCCTTGACGCCGGAATCGCGGATCGCGTCCGACAGGGTCTCGGCGATGCCGCAGAGGCCGAAGCCCCCCGACATGATCATGATGCCGTCCTTGAGGAGACCATCGAGTGCCGATTTGGCGTCGGGATAAACTTTGTTCATGCAGCGAATACCTGATGGAGGGCGCGGAACGGCTGTGACAATGCGGATTATTAGGCGAAATCTTCGCAATGCGTCAATCACGGCCCCGTGCGGCGACGGGCGGCAGCCCGCGGCGTCAACATGGCCTTGAAAGCGTCAAGAAAACCCTTCAAGTTGCGTGGGTTGGCAGGGGCCTCCGGCGAGAGCCCGCTGTGTTCGACGACGACCCGACAAAACTCAACCCGACCCGGATATGTCATTGACGATGGCCCAAGGAATTAAGCGCCTGGGGATGCCGATCGCGGCGCTCTTAGGCCTGGCGCTGGTCGGGCTGGTCGGAACGTCCTGGTTCCTCAACCGGGACGCGCTGCAGCGCGCAGTGGAGGCGCAGATTCGCGCCGTGACCGGGCTGGAGCTCGTCGTCAACGGGCCGATCGATGTTTCGGTGTTTCCCGGCAGCTACGTCTCCTTTCACAATGTCGGGCTGAAGGGCGCCGATACCGTCGGTCCAGCCTTGCAGGTCGACGTGCTGACCGCCAACCTGCGACTGCTGCCGCTGTTGCTGCGGCGGTTCGAGATCGCCGACGTCATGATGCTGCGCCCGCACATCCGTGTGGTGCGCGACACCGCCGGCGACAGCAATTGGACACCGTTTGTCGTGACCATCGCCAAGGCGATGACGCCCGGCGCCGAGAATCAAGTGTCGTTCTCCGAAATCCGGATCCAGGACGGTGAACTGAACTACCAGGATGGGACCAACAACGTCTCCGAGCAACTCGGCGATATCGACCTGTCGCTGGCCTGGCCGTCGATCTCGCGTTCCTTTGCCGCAACCGGCCAGTTCGACTGGCGCGGCGAGCGCGTCGACGGCTCGATCAGCGCCAGCGATTTCGTCGCGCTGCTGTCGGGCGACCGCTCCGGCCTCAAGGCGCGCCTCGCCAGTGCCCCGCTGAAGGTTGCGTTCGACGGAACCGTCGCCAACCGCACCAGCCTGATGATGGAAGGCACCGCCACCATGGACTCACCGTCGCTGCGCAACGCGTTGCGCTGGATGGGACAGGCGCCGCCCGGCGGCGGTGGCGGCTTCGGCCGCTTCGCACTGAAGGCCCGCGCCAATGTGGTCGGCGGCTCGGTCGCGCTCACCAATGTCAATGTCGAGCTCGACGGCAATGTCGCCGAGGGCGTGATGACCTACGCCAATAATGGCCGGCAGTCGCTGCAGGCGACGCTTGCCGCCGGCAACCTCGATTTCACGCCCTACATCTCGACCTTCCGCCTGCTGGCCAGCGGTCAGCGCGACTGGAACAGGCAGCTGTTCGACCTGTCCTCGCTGTCGTCGACCGATCTCGACATGCGCCTGTCGGCGGCCAAGGTGACGGTCGGCCCGTCCAAGCTCGGCCGCACCGCGTTCGGCGCCAATCTGCGCGGTGGCGCGCTGGCGCTCAGCGTCGGCGAGGCGCAGATGTATGGCGGCATCGCCAAGGGTTCGTTCGCGATCGCGCGCTCGGATGCGGTTGCCGACGTCCGTGCGCAATTCCAGTTCACCGATGTCGATTTACAGGCCTGCGCCAGCGAGCTGTTCGGCATCAATAAGCTCTCCGGCCGCGGCAACCTCAACGTCTCGCTGACGGCCTCCGGCTCGAGCCCGTTCGGGCTCGCATCGTCGCTGGACGGCACCGCCACGCTGAACGGGCATGACGGCGCGATCGCCGGCTTCAATGTCGAGCAGCTCTTGAGGCGGCTCGAGAAGCGGCCGCTGTCCGGCGGCGGCAATTTCCGCTCCGGCTCGACGCCCTATGACAATCTCAACATCTCGGTGAAGTTCGCCGATGGCGTCGCCACTGCCGACGACATCCGTGTCGAGAGCCCCGCGGCGAAGATCACGCTGACCGGCACCGCCTCGGTGCCGTCGCGCGAATACGATCTCAAGGGCGTCGCCAGCCTGACTTCGGCATCTGCCGGCGGCAACGCGTTCGATCTGCCTTTCGTGATCCAGGGCCCGTGGGATGATCCGCTGATCTTCCCCGATCCGGAAAGCCTGATCCGCCGCTCGCCGGCATCCGCCCCGCTGCTCGATGCGGTGAAGGATCGCAAGACGCGCGATGCGGTGCGCTCGGTGATCGAGCGCTTCACTGGCGGCGCCACGCGGCCCGCGGCCGCGCCCGATGCTGCCGCCGGCGCACCCGGCAACGGACCGGCAACAGCGGCCGAGAACGCCAAATCCAACTGACGACGCCGAACTGAAGAAGTCGAACTGACCAGGTCGAACTGAAGAAGTCGAATCCATTCACTTTCCGCATGGATGCACCGGGACTGATCCACGCCCTCGCCGCGTACCCCTACAGAAGTCGTCGATCCGGCATCTTTATCGGGTCACGGGCATGCGCTAGTGTTTTCTCCAACCGGTTAAAAAAGCCGGCCTCATGAGGGAGAACAACGTGAGATCCAAGGTTATCGGTGCGCTATCGATTGCGGTCGCTGCGGTCGGCCTGTTTGCCGCAACTGCACCCGCGCTGGCCCAGAGCAAGACGATCACCGTCTGGTGGGGCAAGGGATTTTACAAGTCCGAAGACGACGCGCTGCTTGAGACGATCAAGAAATTCGAAGCCAAGACCGGCATCAAGGTCGAACTGTCGCAATACGCGATCCAGGACATGATTCCGAAGACGGTCGCCGCGCTGGATTCCGGCACCGTGCCCGACGTCGCCTATTCCGACACCTACGACGTGCAAGCCCAGGGCAAGTGGGCCTTCGAGGGCAAGCTCGAGGATCTCTCCGACATCATGCTGCCGATGAAGGACGCCTTCGCGCCGAACACGCTGGAAGCGGCGTTGCTCTACAACGACGTCACCAAGAAGAAGTCCTATTACGGCTTCCCGCTGAAGCAGCAGAGCATGCACGTCCAGATCTGGGGCGACATGCTGGAGAAAGCCGGCTTCAAGGCCGCCGACATCCCGACCAAGTGGGAGGATTACTGGACGTTCTGGTGCGACAAGGTGCAGCCGGCGATCCGCAAGGCGACCGGCCAGCGCATCTACGGCGTCGGCCAGCCGATGGGCGTGGAATCCACCGACTCCTTCCAGTCGTTCTACACCTTCATGGACGCCTACCACGTCAAGTTGGTCGACGACGACGGCAAGCTCCTGGTCGACGATCCCAAGGTGCGCGACGGCCTGATCCACGCGCTGAAGGACTACACCGACACCTACATCAAGGGCTGCACGCCGCCCTCTTCCACCACCTGGAAGGACCCGGACAACAACGTCGCCTTCCACAACAAGACGATCGTGATGACCCACAATTTCACGATCTCGATCGCGGCGAAGTGGTTCGAGGATTCCACCAACCCGGCGCTGACCGACGCGCAGCGCGCCGCCGGCAAGCAGGCCTATGAGCAGGACATCATCACGGCGTCCTTCCCGAAGGCGCCGGATGGCTCGACGATCCGCTACCGCTCCGACGTCAAGACCGGACTGATCTTCGCCAACGCCAAGAACAAGGCCGAAGGCAAGCAGTTCATCAGCTTCCTGATGCAGGAAGACAACGTGCGGCCCTATATCGAGGGTGCGCTCGGTCGCTGGTTCCCGGTGACCAAGGCCAGCCAGGCGAGCCCGTTCTGGCAGGCCGACCGCCATCGCAAGGCGGTCTGGAATCAGTTCACCGGCGGCACCACGCCGTTCGACTTCACCAAGAACTGGAAGTTCACCATCCTGAACAACGAGAACGTCTGGGCCAAGGCCATGAACCGCGTCGTCAGCGAGAAGGTGCCGGTGGACAAGGCCGTCGACGAACTGATCGCCCGTATCAAGCAGGTCGCGGGGTGATGTAGATGATGCGCACCGCCGCGACCGTATGTCTCTGTCGTCCCTGCAAAAGCAGGGACCCATACGCCGCGGCGGTGATTTTGAAAGATGCTGGTCACCGGCTTTCGTGCAACAACGAAAGCAGGTGGTTATGGGTCCCTGCTCCCGTGCGCAATTGCGCACTAGGCAGGGACGACAGCGTAGGCACAGGCGACATCGAGTAACCGAATGGCGATCACACTCTCCGCATCCGAAGCCCCCTCGCCGCCACTGTCGGCGCGGCTGTCGCCGCCGCAGGTCTGGGGTATCGTGCTGCTCGCGCCCTACCTGCTCGTGTTTCTCGCCTTCGTGGTCTATCCGGTCGGCTACGGCCTGTGGCTGGCGCGCCAGCCGGCGAGCTATGTCGCGCTGTACAACGACCCGATCTTCGCGCGCGCCGCGGTCAACACGCTGATCTTCCTGGTCATCGGCATCAACATCAAGATGCTGATCGCGCTGTTCCTGTCCGGCTTCTTCGCCCAGCAGCGACCCTGGATCAGGTGGCTGTCGGTCATCTTCATCCTGCCCTGGGCGGTGCCGTCGATCCCGACCATCCTGTCGGTGCGCTTCATGCTCAATCCCGAATGGGGCGTGGTCAACCAGTTGATCTTCAAGTTCACCGGCGACGACGGCCCGAACTGGCTGAACGATCCGGCGGTCGCGCTCGCGATGGCGATCGGCGTGCACATCTGGAAGTCGCTGCCGTTCTGGACGCTGATCCTGCTGACCGGGCGGCTCGCTATCTCGCACGACCTGTACGAGGCCTCCGACGTCGACGGCGCCAATTGGTGGCAGAAATTCCGCTACATCACCTGGCCGTCGATGCAGACGCTCTACATCACCTGCACGCTGCTCTCGATGATCTGGACGCTCGGCGACTTCAACAGCGTCTATCTGCTCACCGGCGGCGGGCCCGCCGACCTCACCCACGTGCTCTCGACGCTGGGCATCCGCTATCTCAGGCTTGACCAGCTGTCGCTGGCGATGGCCTCGATCGTGTGCGCGATGCCGTTCGTGCTGCCGCTGGTCTATTTCATGATGAAACGGTTGTCGCGATGAAGCTGCCCACCCTCCGCGAAGTCGGTACCGAAGCCAAGCTGCTCTTGATCGGCATCCCGGTCTTCATCTGGACCATGATCCCGATCTACCACATGTTCGTGTTCGCGATCTCGCCGAAGGAGGACGCGTTCTCCGGCAAGCTGTGGCCTGCTCATCCGACCTTCCACAATTTCTCGATCGTGTTCCACGAGCAGCATTACTTCCTGCGCGACTTCTGGATCCAGTTCTGGAATTCGACCGTGATCGCGCTCGCCGTCGGCGCGCTGACCTTGTTCGTCGCCACCGCCGCCGCGTTCTCGATCTCGCGGCTGCGGGTGCCGGGCGGCCGCGCCGTGATGAACATGGCGCTGTTCACCTACTTCATCCCGGCGGCGTTCCTCGCCGTGCCGATGTACCGCACCATGGGCACCTATGGCCTGCTCAACAATCACTGGTCGCTGATCCTGGCGATGGTGACGATCGCCGCGCCCTACGCGATCTGGGTGCTGAAGCAGGCCTCCGACAAGCTGCCGGTCGAGCTGGACGAGGCCGCGACGATGGACGGCGCCACCACGCTGCAGCTGTTCCGCCTGGTCTACGTGCCGCTGATGATGCCCTCGCTGGTCGCGGTCGGCACCTATGCGATCCTGCTTGCCTGGAACGAATATCTCTACGCGTTCCTGCTGCTGTCGAAGGACACCGACATCACGCTGCCGGTCGCGCTCGGCAACTTCCTCGCCGCCGACGATTCGCCTTGGGAGCTGTTGATGACCACCGGCTTCATCTACGCACTGCCGCCGGCCGCGGTCTACTACGCCTTCAAGCGCTACATGGTCGGCGGACTGACCGCAGGCGCGGTCAAGTCGTGAGGCTTGGCGCGGTCTCGGCTCACCTCTCCCCGCCGGGGAGAGGTCGGATTGCGAAGCAATCCGGGTGAGGGGCCGCGGCACTAACGAGAGACCATAATCCCTCACCCGGCGCTGCGCGCCGACCTCTCCCAAGGGAGAGGTGAAGCACGAGCTCAACCATCATGCTCTAGAGCGGCGCGGCGCTCTCGCCGCGCGCGCTTGACAGCTTCGAGGCGAACGACGCCACCACGATGATCACGGCGATCAGCGCGATCACCAGCGTGCAGATCGCGTTGATCTCGGGCTTCACACCGAGCCGGACCTCGGAGTAGATCCGGATCGGCAGCGTCGCCGAGCCGGGACCGGTGGTGAAGCTCGCGATCACGACGTCGTCGAGCGACAGCGTGAAGGCCAGCATCCAACCCGCGACGATCGCCGGCACGATCAGCGGCAGCGTCACCATCAGGAACGCGCGCACCGGATCGCAGCCGAGGTCCATTGCGGCTTCCTCCAGGCTGCGGTCGAGCGCGGAGAGGCGCGACTGCACCACCACGGTGACAAAGCACATCGTCAGCGTGGTGTGGGCGATCGTCACGGTCCAGAAGCCGCGCTCGGCATTCAGCGCCACGAACAGCAGCAGCAGCGACAGGCCGGAGATCACCTCGGGCATCACCAGCGGCGAATACAGCATGCCGGAGAACAGCGCCCGCCCCCGGAACCGCTCGCCCCGCGCCAGCCCGACCGCCGCCAGCGTGCCCAGCAGCGTCGCCAGTGTCGCCGACACCGCGGCGACCGACAGGCTCATCCACGCCGCCTCCAGCATGGCGCGGTCGTTGAAGAACTCATGATACCAGCGCAGCGACCAGCCGCCCCACACCGTGACCAGCCGCGAGGCGTTGAACGAGTAGATCACGAGGATGACGATCGGCAGATAGAGGAACGCCAGCCCGAGCGCCAGCGAGGTCATGTTGAAGCGCGTGAGCCTGGTGACGGTGTGCGCCATCAGCGGTTCGCCTCGAGCTGCCGCCGTTGCAGGCGGTCGTAGAGCACGAGCGGCGGCACCAGCAGGAGCAACAGCGCGACCGCGGCGGCGGATGCCACCGGCCAGTCCTTGTTGGTGAAGAATTCGAGCCACAACGTCTGCCCGATCATCAGCGAGTTGGAGCCGGCGAGCAGGTCGGGGATCACGAATTCGCCGACGATCGGGATGAAACAGAGCAGCGCACCGGCGCCGACGCCCGGCAGCGACAGCGGAAATGTCACCAGCCAGAACGCCTGCCGCGGCGAGGCGCCGAGATCGCCGGCGGCCTCCAGCAGCGACGCATCCATCTTCGACAGCGTCGCATAGAGCGGCAGGATCATGAACGGCAGATAGGAATAGACGATGCCGAGATACATCGCGCTGTCGGTCGACAGCCAGACCACCGGCGCGGAGACAATGTGCAGCGTGAGGAGAACCTGGTTGAGCAGACCGTCATGCTGCAGGATGTTGATCCAGGCATAGATGCGGATCAGGAACGAGGTCCAGAACGGCACGATGACCAGCATCATCGCCACGGCCTGCCAGCGCTGCGGCAGCCGCGCCATGCCGTAGGCGATGGGATAGCCGATCAAGAGCAGGATCAGCGTCGAGGTCACCGCGACGACGAGGCTGCGCAGATAGGACAGGATGTAGAGATTGTCCTGAACCAGCAGGCCGAAATTGTCGAACGACAATTGCGCAAACGCAGCCGCCAGCGCCGCGCGCCCTTCGCTGAAATCGAACACCGGCGTATAGGGCGGCTGCGCGATCGCGGTCTGCGACAGGCTGATCTTCAGCACGAAGCCGAACGGCACCAGGAAGAACAGCACCATCCAGAGATAGGGCGCGATCGCGGCAAACCGCGCCGGCCGGGCGAAGATGCGGCGCGCGCTCATTGCTCCAGCACCAGGCAATCGTCGGCGGTGAACCACGCCACCACCCGCTGGCCGGCCAAATAGGCATCGACATCGAGCCGCGCGGTGTTGGCCATCGACGAGCGCACCACCGCGCCCGTCTCCAGCTTCACCCGATAGCTGGTGATGCCGCCGAGATAGTTGACGTCGATGACGACGCCTTCCAGCCGGTTGATCGGCTGCGATGCGCCCGCATCCGATGCCGGCGCGCGGCGCGACAGCTTCACCTTCTCGGGACGGATCGCGACGCTGACGGCCTCCTTGGTCACCGGCGGCCACAGCTCGCTGACCGCGAGCGTGCCTGCTTCCGTGGTGGATACCGTCAGGCGGCCGCGGTCGCGGGCGGTGACCTGACCGTTGAACAGGTTGATGTCACCGACGAACTCGGCAATCCAGCGCGAGGCCGGCGCCTCATAGAGATTGCGCGGGGTTGCGACCTGCACCAGCCGGCCGGCATCCATCACGCCGATCCGGCCGGCCATCGTCATCGCCTCCTCCTGGTCATGGGTGACGATGATGAAGGTCATGCCGAGCCGGCGCTGCAGCTCCATCAGCTCGCCTTGCGTGCTCTCGCGCAGCTTCTTGTCGAGCGCGGCGAGCGGCTCGTCGAGCAGCAGCACCTGCGGCCGGCGCGCCAGCGAGCGCGCCAGCGCCACGCGCTGCCGCTGTCCGCCGGAGAGCTGGTCGGGCTTGCGCTTCTCGAGCCCCTCGAGCTTGACGAGCGCCACCATCTCCGCGACGCGGGTCGCGATATCCTTGCGCGCCATGCCGGCGCGCTTCAATCCGAACGCAATGTTATCCCGCACCGACAGATGCGGGAACAGCGCATAGTTCTGGAACATCATGTTGACGGGCCGCTCATGCGGCAGCACCTGGGCGATGTCGCTGCCGCCGAGCAGGATGCGGCCCTCGTCCGGCGTCTCGAAGCCCGCGAGCATCCGCAGCAGCGTGGTCTTGCCGCAGCCGCTCGGGCCGAGCAGCGCGAAGAACTCGCCGGCGCGGATATCGAGCGAGAGCTTGTCGACCGCGCGGAAATTCCCGAACGATTTTGCGACGCCCTCGATCCGCAGCAGCGGCATGTCCGAGACGGCCGGTTCAGGCAGCGGCTTTGCCGCCTCCGCACTCGCTTCGCCCGATGTCACGTCAAGAAGCCCCGATTCCCCACAAGGTCCAATCCTGGCGGCAAGCTAGCGGCGGATCGCCACCGGCTCAACCGCCTCACGGACATCTCCCGCAATATTGTCGGCCTCTGCAGGGGGGCTCTTAATGCGTTGCGTCGGCTTTGAGGTACAAACCGGAAGGCACTTGCTTAGTCTGAACCTTACCGCTTTTAACCCAAAGCCGAAATCAACCATCAGGCTGCTCAATCAATCGCCAAGAAGGTACCGATGTCCACTTGGGCTCACGGTCTGGTTTAGAATACAAACTTCAAAGGCGGCTGCCATTTGCCTAGCTGCGAGTTCGGCTGGCATTCGCCCGATAGCGGTACATAGCCCGGGACAAAGGACGGTACGGATGGATCCAGGGTACTCGCGATTGTGCTGCTTGATCGCGCGCATTGCTGCTCGGAATGCCAAGTAAGCATTGACTGTATTTGCCACATTCGTCGGAACGCGCATCGTTGGTGCGCTGACTAGATACGGGATTGTCTCGTCGAAGGTCTCGATGATGGTCGCTTGCCCCACAGGCAACTCGCCATCGTAGTCAGCCTTAATGTGCGTCTGAAGTCTCGTCTGTAATTCCCAGCCAAACCGATGCAGATAGACGAGATCGATGCCACCGTCCATGTAGCCGAAACTATTCGCTGGGCTGACAATGGCATCTGCTGAACTGTCGAATATCTCACCTTGAGATATCCGAACGTTGGGAATGTCCATGAAATACCGCTGCCACGCCTGAACCATTTCGGCGTTAATGTCACGCAGTTCGAACCTGATCGCGTCCATCGATCTTCAGCCTTACAGACCGTTACTCTCCAACTGCGCAATCTAAGGCAATATCGACTACACTGCACTGCCTTCTCACGGTGCGGAAGGCCGCTTGTGGCCCAACTCGGACCTCCGGCGATATCAGCTCTTGCGATGCTGCTGAGGGCTAAGCAGACGTAAGCCCCGAAGGGGCTCGTTGCCTTTATGAGCACATGCCCTAGACTTCGCGGCGAAACTCGGGAGGACAACCGATGATTTGCGACCGCTACGGCCTGCCGCTGACCACCAGTTCGGACCGCGCAGCTGCATACTATGTCGACGGCGTCGATCGCATGCTGGCGGCGCAGCTCGGCGCCGATGCAGCGTTCGAGGCAGCGATCGCCGAGGATCCCGATTTCGCGTTGGCCCATCTCGGCCGTGCCCGCGTCCACCAGCTCAACATGGAAGCGGCCGCAGCCCGCGCCAAGGCCAGCGATGCGCGGCAACTCGCGGCGGCCGCGAGCCCGCGCGAGCGTCAGCACATCGAGATCATCGCGTCCGTGATCGAGGGCCAGGGCAAGAAGGCGATGACGGCGGCCGAACAGCATCTCACCGAATATCCGCGCGATGCGCAGATACTCTCGCTGTTGCTCGGCGCCTTCGGCCTCTATGCCTTCTCCGGCCGATCCGACCATGACGCCGCACGGCTCGCCATCTCCGAGCGTTACGCCAGCGACTATGGCGACGATTGGTGGTTTCTCACCTATCTCGGCTGGTCGAAGACCGAGGCCGGCGACCTCGTCTCGGGCCGCGCCATCACCGAGCGCGGCTACGCGCTGAAGCCCGAGAATGGCGGCGCCGCGCACGCGCTGGCGCATGCACTGTTCGAGCAGGGCGACGCGGCGGAAGGCCGCAGCTTCCTCTCGGCATGGCTGCCGGCGAATGATCGCACCAGCTTCCTGCAGGGCCATCTCGCCTGGCACCTCGCTCTGATCGCGATCGAGGAAGGCGACGCCGACAGCGCGCTCGCCATTTACGAGCAGCATATCAAGCCGGCGGGCCGGCCCTATCCGCCGCTCAATATCTACACCGACACGGCTTCGCTGCTGTGGCGGCTGTCGGTCGCCGGTAAGACCGGTCTCGAGGCGCACTGGAAGGATGTCGCCGCCTATGGCGACGGCTATTTCCCGAAGGCCGGCGCGCATTTCGCCGACGTCCACCACGCGCTGGTCGCCGCCACGACGAACAACGATGCGCTCGAGGCGCGGCTCGCCGAGATGGCGGCGCGCGATGCCGACGGCAAACTGGCGCCCGGCCCTGCCGCGATCGGCCTCGGCCGCGGCATTGCCGCCTTCGCGGCCGGCGACCATGAGAGCGCCGTGCGCATCCTGGCGCCGCTGATGCCCGAGCTGGTGCGGATCGGCGGCAGCCATGCGCAACGCGAATTGTGGGAGGACACCTTCATCGTGGCGTGCCTGCGCGCCGGTCAGGGCCGACAGGCAACGAACTTGATCGCGGACCGGCTGCATCGCCGTCCATCGCGGCGCGACCTCGCCTGGTCGCAGGAGGCCGCGCGGCAATAGCCGATCCTCAATCCGGCTTCGCCATGAATGCCGCCAGCGCATCACGATCGGCTTGCGGCATAGTCAAACCGAGCTTGGAGCGGCGCCACAGGATATCGTCGGGAAAGCGCGCCCATTCCTTGCGCATGAGGTAGCGCACCTCGGCGCCGGTCAGCTCAGGACCAAAGGCGGGGCCGAGATCGGCCTTTTCTTTGGCATCTCCCAGAACATCCCTGACGTTCAGCCCATAGGCGGCCACCAGCCGCCGCGCCTGGGCGTCGCTGAGGAAGCGCCAGCGGTCGCGCGCGATGTCGACCTCGGTCTCGAAGCGCTGCCAGGCGAATTCGCCGCCCGGCAGCGGCGCGGTCGCGGTCCAGCGCGGCGTCATCGGATAGAACCGCGTGAACTCCGTCACCGCCCGCTCGGCGCGGCGCCGCGCGGTGGTCACGTCGCCGCCGAAGATCGTGAGCAGCGGCGCCCTGCCGCGCCTGTAGTCGAGCGAGGCGGCCCCGCCGCCCATGCGCCGGCCGGCCGCGACGACGGAATTGGCGCCGGAGATCGTCCGCAGCACATCGACTGGCGCAATTTGTTCGCGAAAATAGCGATTGGCTGCGTCACAGAGATAGGCCACCTCACGCACATCCATCGCGACAATGGCGGGATCGCCCTTGAAGGCATGACTGACGCTACCGATCAGGGTGAAGTCGCGCTCATAGGGACTGGCGAAGATCAACTGTCCATCGGGATTCTGGAACGCATAGACATTGTCGCAATCGAACAGGCGGCGCACCACGATCTGGCTGATCTGCACGGTCGCAAGCTGTGGCGCCGGCACCCGCAACACGGTATCGGCAACGGAGGCGGTCCAGGCGCCGGTCGCGTTGACCAGCGACCGCGACGTGATCACCCGCCGATAGCCGCGATCGATCGCGACCAGTCGCCAGGTGTCGCCGCGCTCGGCCCGGGTCACGCGCGCGCCGGTGCGGATCTCGGCGCCGCGCGCCGCGGCATCGACGGCGGTGAGCACGACGAGCCGGGAATCGTCGACGACGCAGTCGGAATATTCGAACGCAGTTCCGAACGGCCGTTTCAACGCATTGCCGACCGGATGGTGAGTGACGTCGAGGGTCGTCGAGCGCGGCAGGCCGCTGCGCGAGGCCAGATGCTCATAGAGCAGCAGCAACGACCGCAAATGCCACGGCGGCCGTTCCTCGGCATGCGCCGGGATCGCGAAGCGCATCGGCCGCACCAGATGCGGTGCGATGCGCAGCCAGACGTCGCGTTCCCTGAGCGCCCTGCGGACACGGAAGAACTCGCGCCGCTCCAGACCGGCCAGGTCGCCGTGGACCAGCCGCGGCGAGGCCTGCGACGCGCCGGAGCCGAGATCGCCCTGCTCCAGCAGGATCACGCGCAGGCCGCGGCCGGCCGCGTCGCGAGCCACGCTCGTGCCGTTCAGGCCACCGCCGATGATCGCGACGTCATAGTCCGCCATGCACGACGCCTATCGCATTTCAATGCGAACGAAATACGTGCTCGCAGAAAAAAGCATCAAGCATCAGCCTGCGCCCGCGGAGGCGAAGAAGCCTTCGGGTCCATCGACCTCGATCAGCTTCCTGCCTTCGATCACCCAGAACCGGTTGGCCACCGTCCGCACGAACTGGCGATCGTGCGACACCAACAGGCAGCTGGCCTGTTGCTCCATCAGTTCCTCCTCCAGGGTCTCCTGGCCCTCGATGTCGAGGTGGTTGGTCGGCTCGTCGAGCAGATAGAAGTTCGGATGGGTCAGCCGCAGCACCAGCATGCCGAGACGGGCCTTCTGCCCGCCCGACAGCCGCCCGATCGGACGGCCCTGCATCTCGATCGAGAGGCCGGCACCGGCGAGCAGGCCGCGCGCCCGCTGATCGCCGACCTCGAAGCGCCGCGTCAGCATCCGCATCGGCGTGTCGCCATCCCTGAGATCGGCCAGCGCCTGGTCGCAATAGCCTGTAACCAGTGACTCGGTGGCCCGGATTTCGGCGGCTGCCGCCGCGGGGGTCTCGATCGCCAGCCGCAGCGCCGCGACGAACCGGGTCTTGCCGGCGCCGTTCGGCCCGAGCAGCGCGATCCGGTCGCCCTTGCAGATGAACTGCTGGCCGGTCCTGAACAACGGGCGGCCATCGGGGGTGGCGATCTCAGCGTTCTTCAGCCTGATCAGGACCTTGGCATGGGTGTCGCGGTTGGCGAGCCGGATCGTGCCGGCCGAGCGTTCCATGTGCGCCGGCTTCGCCGTCTCCTCCAGTTTCTCGGCGCGCTGCTTCAATTGCTTGGTCTTCGACAGCAGGAGGTCGCTGCCGGAATTGATGCCGAGATTGTTGAGTTTCGCGGCCTGCTGCCGCAGCTGACGGACGGTCTTCATGTCGCGCTGATAGCGCCGCTCGTCCGAGGCATCGAATTCGTCGACCGCCGCCCGCGCCGCGGTGTAGGGCAACGCGAACAGCTGCGACCGCTCCGGGCGCAGGAACAGCGTCCGGTTGGTGGTCGCGTCGAGAAAGGCGCGATCGTGGCTTGCGATCACCACCGGCATCTCGCGCGGCAGCGCATTCAGCCAGGCCTCGAGCCGGGCGATCTTGGCGAGGTCGAGATGGTTGGTCGGCTCGTCGAGCAGCAATATGTCGGGCTCGGTCACCAGCACGCGGGCGAGCAGCGCAAGCCGTAGCCAGCCGCCGCTCAGCTGCTTGAGCGGACGCGCCCACAGCTCCTCCGGCACCTCGAGCGATTGCAGGGCGACGTCGACCCGCCAACCTTCGCTGCCGCGTTGCTCGCCGGGCAGCGCGCCAAGGACGGCGGCATGGAACGCCGTGTCCAGCAGGCTCATTGGCGCATCCTGCGCGACATGGCCGACGGTCAGCCCGCGGGCGCGGGTGATGTCGCCTTCGTTGGGCTCCATCGCACCGGCGATGCAGCGCAGCAGCGTTGACTTGCCGCGGCCGTTGGCGGCGACGAGGCCGATGCGGTCGCCGGCATTGACGACGAAGTTCAGGTCGGAAAACAGCGGCGCGTTCAGCGTCACGCCGAGATTGCGCACATTGATGAGGGTCACGGTCAATTCTCTGGTCTTGCCGGCGATCACGACGACATCGCGAGGCGTCCAGCCATCGGATGTGCATGTCGAAGCGCGGCGAGGGATTGAGGTGCAGGCGCGAACGCTCAAACGTTCGACGCCGCACGGCCACGAAGGGCAGACCAGGAAGAGATTTTAGGCGAGTTTCCGGTCAGCCCTGCAAACGCATTTGCAGGGCGTTGACGGGGCCACGCTTGAGGTGGGGATCGTTGAATCGCGCCACGACGCAGCCCTCCTTTCTCGGCCGAAATGATGTGGTGGTTCGACGGTAACCGGACGTGCAACGGATGGCAAGCGCAGCCGGCGGAGCCGCCCTGACGGTTCAGGCCGGTTTACCCGGCCCTGCGCACGGTTTCCGCCAGGTGGTCGCCGCCGACCAACGCGGCAAATTGACCGATCGGGGCCGGCCGGCCGATCAGATAGCCCTGCACCGCATCGCAGCCCTCTTCGGCGAGGAAGCCGAGCTGCGCCTCGGTCTCGACGCCTTCGGCGACGATCGACATTTCGAGGCCATGGCCGAGATCGATCACCGCGCGCACGATCGCCGCCGATTGCGGATTGCGGCCGAGGTTGATGACGAAGGCGCGGTCGATCTTGATCTTGTCGAACGGAAACGCCTGCAGATAGCTCAGCGAGGAATAGCCGCTGCCGAAATCGTCCATCGAGATGCGCACGCCGAGCGCCTTCAGCCGCCGCAGCAGGGACAGGCCGCGGTCGAAATCCTCGATCAGCACGCCCTCGGTGATTTCGAGCTCGAGGCGGTCGGGCGTCAGCCCGGTCTCGAGCAGGATCGAATGGACGAGGCCGACGAGGTCGCCATGGGTGAATTGCGCCGGCGACAGGTTGACCGCGACCTGCATCGGCACCGCCCAGGAGGCTGCCTCCCGGCAGGCCTCGCGCAGGATCCATTCGCCCATCTCGACGATCAGGCCGCTTTCTTCCGCGAGCGGAATGAAGTCGCTGGGCGGCACGAAGCCGCGCACCGGATGGTGCCAGCGCGCCAGCGCCTCGAAACCGATGATCTGGCTGCTCGCGACGCTCGGTCCCGCCGCCGCCTGCGGCTGGTAGTAGAGCGACAATTCGCCGTTCTTGATCGCGACCGACAATTCCTGATGCAGCACGCGGCGATCGCGGATCTGCTGGTCCATCTCGGGCTCGAAGATCGAGATCGTGCCGCGCGACTTCGCCTTGGCGCGGAACAGCGCCGCGCCCGAATTGGCCAGCAGCGAGGCTGCGTCGGATCCATTGTGCGGGAACACGGCGATCCCTGCGGTGAGCCCGGTGCGCACCGATTTGCCGTCGATCGCGAAATCCTCACCCAACGCCTCGGCGGCCTGCTCGGCCAGCGCGATGCCGGCGACCGGCTGCTTGCCGTCGATGATGAGGCCGAATTCGTCGCCGGACAGCCGCGCGACCACGCCGCCGCGCGCCACGGTCTGCAGACGCTGCGCGACCTCGATCAGCACCTTGTCGCCCATTGCGTGGCCGTAGACGTCATTGATCTCCTTCAGCCCGTCGAGGTCGACGCAGAGCACGGCGAACTCCTCGTCGGTGCCGTCGCAGGCCTCGATCATCTGGGTCAGCGCCTGCAGGAAGGCGGCGCGGTTCGGCAGATCGGTCAGGCCGTCATGATAGGCCATGTGCGCCATGCGCGACTCGGTCTGGCGCCGGTCGGTGACGTCCTCATGGGTCTTGATCAGATATTGCGGCTCGCCATGGTCATCGAGCACGGTGATGCGGCGGGTCAGGAACAGCCGCAGACCATCCTTGGTCGAGATCGGGTGCTCCTCGGCGATCATGCTGCGCTTGCGGATCGCGGCCTCGTCGCGGGCGATGATCAGCTTGGCTTCGCGGGCGTTGAAGATGTCGGACGCGGTGAGGCCGGCGGCATCCTCGCGGCGCCGGTTGAGGATCGTCTCGGCGCTGCGGTTGGCCAGCAGGTAGCGGCCGTCGCTGACCCGCTGCACGATCAGCGAGACCGGAATGTTGTCGACCACGA
Organism: Bradyrhizobium sp. CER78; assembly: GCF_029846235.1. Taxonomy (GTDB): domain Bacteria; phylum Pseudomonadota; class Alphaproteobacteria; order Rhizobiales; family Xanthobacteraceae; genus Bradyrhizobium. The sequence continues at coordinate 175,771 of NZ_JARVWP010000014.1, read as the reverse complement.
GCTCGAGGAATTTCTTGTTGTTCTCGAGCTCGCGCGACAGCGAGCGGCGGTCGGTGACGTCCTCGAACAGCGCGATCAGGAACTCCGGCTCGCCGGCCTCGTTGCGGGCGATCACCCGGTTCGACGCCAGGATGCGCTTCTCCGCACCGCGTTCGACGAAGAATTCGCTGCGGTGATAGCCCTCCGGTGCGTCCAGCGCCGCGCGGTCGGCCGTGTCGATGCTGAGCGCGGTCTCGGGACGGAAGATCTCGTCGGGGCGCTTGCCGACGATGTGATCGCGGGAGAAACGCGAGAAGCGCTCGAACGCACGGTTGGCGAAGATGTAGCGGCCGTCCTCGATGTTCTTGGCCGCGACGCAGACCGGGACGTTGTCGAGCACGGATTCGAGGAACTGCGTGGTCGAGGCCAGCTTGCGCGACAGCTTGCGCTGGTCGGTGCAATCGAGATGGGTCGCGACCGAGCCGCCGTTCGGCAGCGGAAAATATTTCACCAGCACCGACTTGCCGCCCGGCAGTTCGGTGACCAGCCCCTCGGGCTCTGCGGCCCTGGCGAAGAAATCGTCGACGCTGACGTCGAGCACGCCGCGGCTGCGGCGCAACTCCAGCAGCTCGGTGCCGGTCATGCCGCGCCGGATGTCGGCGCGCGACAGGCCGTAGATATCGAGATAGCGGTCGTTGCAGAACACGATGCGCTCCTGCGCATCGGTCATCACGACGCCCTGGTTAAGATGGTTGAGGGCCGACGACACGAAGGCGTTGCGCCGCAATTGCGCGCGCTTGGCCCTGCGCAGGGCGGAGAGCACCCAGAGCCCGACCGCGCCGAGAAAGGAGGCAACCACCACGCTGCCGATCAGGAGCTCCCAGACCACGCCGGGATCGAGGTCACCGAGATAGCTCGAGGGCGCGAAGGCGGCGGAGGCGGCCCGGGCGGCGCCGAACGGCACAACGGCGGCGATCAGGCAAAGGACGGCCCTTGCCGGAATCGAATTCTTCCCGCCCGCCTGCCACTTCCTGCCAGCCATCGATCACCCGCGGATTTCCAGGACGAGTGTCCGGCTCCGGCGGTTTGGATCGGGTAAACGCGTACGGATGCAACTGGACAATGCGAGTTAATTTACGGCAATTGCCCTGACATGATTAATGCCCCACTAACGCGGCATGGCCCCCCGACAATTTGAGATGGCCCAACCACTTGCCCAGAACGAGCGGATCGGCTGAACGATGTTGGCGGCCATGACCAAGGCGCGGCTGCGCGGAAATATTCGGACCTGAAGGACGTGATGGACAGGGTTGATTGCGTGATCGTCGGTGCGGGGGTGATCGGCCTCGCCGTGGCGCGCCGGCTGGCACAGGCCGGCCGCGAAGTGATTGTGATCGAGGAGACTGATGCGATCGGCACGGTGACCTCGTCGCGAAACAGCGAGGTGATCCACGCCGGGATCTACTACAAGGCCGGCAGCCTGATGGCGCGGATGTGCGTCAGCGGCAAGCGAGCGCTTTACCGCTACTGCGCCGAGCACGGCATCCCGCACAGGAATTGCGGCAAGCTGATCGTTGCCACCACACCCGCGGAGACCGAGAAACTGCAGTCGATCCGCTCGCATGCCGCGGCCAACGGCGTCGACGACATGCAACTGTTGTCCGGCGAGGCGGCGCGCGCGCTGGAGCCGGCGCTGAACTGCGACGCGGCGCTGCTGTCGCCCTCGACCGGGATCATCGACAGCCATGCTTACATGCTGGCGCTGCGCGGCGACGCCGAGGCAGCCGGGGCGGCGTTCGCCTTCCATACGCCGCTGCTCCACGCCAGGGCGACGGCCAACGGGTTCGAGATCGAGGCTGGCGGCGCAGCGCCCATGACGCTCGCCTGCGATCTGCTGGTCAATGCCGCCGGGCTCGGCGCAACCGCGGTCGCGCGCAACGTCGAGGGCATGCCGATCGCGTTGATTCCAACCGCCTATTTGGCCAAGGGCAATTACTTCAGCTGCAGCGCCAAAGCGCCGTTTTCGCACCTGATCTATCCGGTGCCGGAGCCCGGTGGGCTCGGCGTGCACCTGACGCTCGACATGGCCGGACAGGCAAGGTTCGGCCCCGACGTCGAGTGGATCGATCACATCGATTACGCCGTCGATCCGGCCCGAGCCGAACGGTTCTATCCGGCAATCCGGAAATACTGGCCGACCCTGCCGGATGGCGCGCTGATGCCGAGCTATTCGGGAATCCGGCCCAAGATCGTGCCGCCAGCGGTGGCAACCCAGGACTTCCTGATCCAGGGCCCGGCCGATCACGGCGTCGCCGGCCTGATCAACCTGTTCGGGATCGAGTCACCAGGGCTGACATCGTCGCTCGCGGTCGCCGACCATGTCGGCGCGCTGGCACAGCTCTGAGCAAATGCAGCATAGCCTCCCGGGGGACGCGCGCTTTGGCGCTCATCCCTCGGTGAAAGGCCAGATTATTTGCGAATTTACAGGGGGACCGGCTTAGTGGACCGTGTCGTCAGCGGAAAGTCTCAACCGCTCGATTTGATCCTTGACCATCAGCTTGCGGCGCTTCAGCTCGCAAATATGCAGGTCGTCTACTGAGGGGTGAACGAGTGCTTCGTGCAGTTCGTTCTCAAGTATTTTGTGTTTACGCTCCAGCTCAACGAGATGGGCCTGTATCGCCATTGCGAACTCTCCTCGGTGCGTTAAACCTCAGGTTCGATCCGGACTCCTGAGTGTACACAAGTGGGCGGCGCTGTCGATGGGGGACGCGAAATGCCGCATGCACTCATTTCGGTTTATCTGTAACCAATCGTGATTGTGGAACCGGTTCGGCTTGCGCGGCGCGCGCGCAGGGAGGATATTCCGGTAAGCGGCTGCTTCGGCCGCAACAACCTCATCGTGCTTACCAGTTAATACACAACCATGAACGATCAGGATGAGCGCGAACTCCTCGCCGAGCTTGCGCGTCTGCAACAGGAACACCGCGACCTCGATGCCGCGATCGACGCGCTGCATCAGTCGCCAGCGCCGGATCTCCTGATGCTGCAGCGCTTGAAGAAGCGGAAGCTGCAATTGCGCGACCGCATCGCCTTCATCGAAGATCAAATCACGCCCGACATCATCGCCTGACGCGCGCCGCTCGGGTTGGGCGGCCCGCCGGTTCAGGTCGGCCGGTGGGTTTTCCCCGTCATCCACAGCGCCTCGTTGGCTTCACGTTCGCGGCAACGGACGCGCGCGCGGTTTTCCCCGCTTGACTCCAAAAGAACAAAATAAGAACATGCCGATCCAGCCGCCAGCCATCAGAGGGAGTTTCGCCATGTCCGCACCGCCGTCCCTGCCCGAGCACAGCCACTACGAGAAGGCCTGCGATCAGGCGATCGCGATGTGCGACGGCAACCTGCGCAGCACCATCAAGGCGCTGATCATGGCCAACGAATATCTGGAAGCCGAGCTCGAGGAATTGCAGGCCGCGATCACGGCCGGCTGCGTGCCGGCGCGAAGCCATGCGGCGAGCGACGCCGCCTGATTTTTGTCCTGACGTTCAGGGAGCACAGCAATGGCGGACGTGACCTATTACGTGGCGCTGCCCTTCATGCAGGATGACGACGGCACGCCGGTCGCCGGCAGCGCCGAGGAATGCCAGAGCTCGGCGATCGCGCTGCGCCGGGCGGAGACGATGTCGCGGATGCCCGGCAGCATCGGCGCGGTCGCGTTCAGCCGCACCGGCGATCCCGCGATCGGCGAATTCGGCGATGCCAAGCTGCTGCGCGCCTACGGCAATGTGCCGGAGGATCTCAGCGCGCTGTAACCGCTAGTGATGATGCGATCAGGTTGAGCTGGAACGGCCCTTGAAAGTTCACCTCTCCCTTGGGAGAGGTCGATTTGCGCAGCAAATCGGGTGAGGGGTTACGGTCTATCGAGAGCGCAAGAGCCCTCACCCGGATTGCACTGGACGATGCTTCGCATCGCCAGGCGCAATCCGACCTCTCCCCAACGGGGAGAGGTGAACCGAGACCGCGCCAAGCCGATTGAACCAAAACTCATCCTGCTCTGGGATTCTCCTGGGATTCATGGCGTCGCTGCGCCTTGCGCACATACATCGCGCGATCAGCCTCATCGAGAACGCGATCGATGTCCGAATGCGCGGTGAGGATCGCGACGCCTGCGGAGGCGCCCGCGGAGACGCGGCTGTCGCGGAACACGAAGGTCAGGCGATCGATCGCATCTTCCAGCGCAGCCGCCTTGGCGCGCGCATCGGTCTCGCTGAGATTCCACAGCAGCACCGCGAACTCGTCGCCACCGAGACGGCCGACCACGTCGGAAGCGCGCACCTGGTCCGATATCGCGGCAACGATTTTCTTCAGCACCTCGTCGCCGGCCGCATGCCCGAAGGCATCGTTGATCGGCTTGAGGCGATCGACGTCGAGCACGATCAGCGCGCCGGAGGCCTGATAGCGCTTGATGAAGGAGAGCGAACGGACGAGTTCGCGCTCGAAGCCGCGCCGGTTCAGGATGCCGAGCAGGAAGTCGGTCTCGGCCGAGGCCTGCAGTTCCTCGATCCGGGCCTGGGCCCGCGCCAGTTGCGCCCGCAACCGGCGGATGGTGGATTTGTCGCCGGATGCGACCGCGCCTCGCGTGGAAGCTCCGGTTCCAGTCGCTTTGGTTCCAGCACCCTTGATTCCAGTCCCGCCCGGCCCTGGTTTACGCGCGGCGGACGCGCCTTTCCGTCGTTTTGCGGCCCCTGAGGCGGCCGCCGTCGTCTTCTTCTTCATGCGCATCCTTGTTGAGGCCTGCTTATGAAGGCTTGCCGGGATTCACCAAGACAGGATAGTCCATTCTGACTCCCTTGCCACGCCTTGGATGAGAACCGGGCCGCCCCTATAATCGGCCTATGCTTTTGGATTCCTGCACAGAATTGAAGAGATGACCGCTCCGATCGCCATCATCATGGGAAGCCAGTCCGACTGGGAAACCATGCGCCATGCCGCCGAAACCCTGGCGGCGCTGGGTGTTGCCTGCGAAACGCGCATCGTTTCGGCGCACCGCACCCCCGATCGGCTCTATGCCTTTGCCAAGGGCGCCAAGGCTGCCGGGCACAAGGTGATCATTGCCGGTGCCGGTGGTGCCGCCCATCTGCCGGGCATGACGGCCGCGCTGACGGAGCTTCCGGTGTTCGGGGTTCCCGTCGAGTCGAAAGCGCTGTCCGGCGTCGATTCGCTCTATTCGATCGTGCAGATGCCGGCGGGCATCCCGGTCGGAACGCTGGCGATCGGCAAGCCCGGCGCGATCAACGCCGCGCTGCTCGCGGCGAGCGTGCTCGCGCTCAACGATCCTGCTTTGTCGAGCCGCCTTGCGGCCTGGCGCAAGCAGCAGACCGATGCGGTCAAGGACCATCCGGAGGGCGCGGCGTGACGGCTTCGAACGGAGTGAAGCTGAAGCCGGGCGACACCATTGGAATCCTCGGCGGAGGACAATTGGGCCGGATGCTGGCGATGTCCGCGGCGCGCCTCGGGCTGCGCTGCGAGGTGTTTTCGCCGGATCCGGATTCGCCCGCCTTCGACGTCGTGCAGAAGGCAACCTGCGCGGAATACGCCGACGTCGAGGCGCTCGAATTGTTCGCCAACGACGTCGACGTCGTCACCTATGAATTCGAGAACGTCCCGGCCGCGACCGCGATGGTGCTCGCCGCGCGCCGCCCGGTGCTGCCCGCGTACAAGATCCTCGAGACCACGCAGGACCGGCTGATCGAGAAGGATTTCATCTGCAAACTCGGCATCGGCACCGCCGATTATGCCGACGTCTCCTCGGTCGCCACGCTGCGCGGCGCGATCGAACGGATCGGCTTGCCTGCTGTCATAAAGACCCGCCGCTTCGGCTATGACGGCAAGGGCCAGGCCATCATCCGCCCGGGCGATGACATCGAACAGGTCTGGGAAGACCTCGGCACCAAGTCGGCCATCCTCGAGGCCTTCGTGCCGTTCGAACGCGAGATCTCGGTGATCGCGGCGCGCTCCGCGTCCGGCGAAGTCGAGTGCTTCGACGTCACTGAGAACGAGCATCGCGACCACATCCTGAAGATCTCCCGCGCCCCCGCCGCGATTCCCGAGGCGCTTGCCGCACAGGCGCGCGCGATCGCCGAAAAGATCGCGTCGGCACTCGATTATGTCGGCGTGCTCGCGGTGGAATTGTTCGTGGTTCCCGGCAACGGCAAGGCGGCGACGGTGCTGGTCAACGAGATCGCACCGCGCGTGCACAATTCCGGTCACTGGACGCTCGACGGCGCCTCGATCTCGCAGTTCGAGCAGCACATCCGCGCCATCGCCGGCTGGCCGCTGGGCAAGCCGGTGCGCCATGGCGACGTGGTCACCATGACCAACCTGATCGGCGACGACATCCTGAGCTACGAGCAGTGGCTCACCGTTCCCGGTGCCACCGTGCATCTGTACGGCAAGGGCACGCCGCGCCCCGGCCGCAAGATGGGGCACGTCACCGAAGTGACGCCGCCCCGCAAGCCATGAATTCCGCTGGAGCGCGATGAGATCTTCATCGCGCTCCGGCGCCGTCGGGATCGTGGCGAGCACGATCCCATTAGAGCATCGGCTCTGATTGAAACCGATGCTCTGGTTTTGTGCTTTGACGCGTTTTCTTCACGCGAACCGGCGTCCACTTCGCTCGAAAACGCTCTAGCCGATCACGCAGTCTTGACGCCGGCGACGACGCCGGTCGGCTCGTCGCTGAGCCAGCGATAGATCACGCCGCCGAGCGCACCGCCGATCAAAGGCGCGACCCAGAACATCCAGAGCTGCGCCAGCGCCCAGCCGCCGACGAACAGCGCGGGTCCTGTGCTGCGCGCCGGGTTCACCGAGGTGTTGGTGACGGGAATGCTGACGAGATGGATCATCACCAGCGCGAGGCCGATGGCGAGCGGCGCGAAGCCGGCGGGCGCCTTGCCGTGGGTCGATCCCATGATGATGAACAGGAACATCATGGTCATTACGACCTCCATGATGAAGCACACCACCATGCTGTAATGGCCCGGTGAGTGCGCGTCATAGCCGTTGGAGGCGAAGCCCTTGCTGACATCGAAGCCGGGCGCGCCGCTGGCGATCACATAGAGCAGCCAGGCCGCGATGATCGCGCCGGCAACCTGCGCGATGATGTAGGGCAGCACCTGGCCGCCGGGGAAACGCCCGCCCGCGGCGAGCCCGACCGTCACCGCCGGGTTGAGGTGGCAACCCGAGATATGGCCGATCGCATAGGCCATGGTCACCACGCTCAGCCCGAAGGCCAACGACACGCCGACCAGGCCGATCCCGACCTGCGGAAAGCCGGCCGCGATGACCGCGCTGCCGCAGCCGGCGAATGTGAGCCAGAACGTACCGATCAGCTCGGCCGCATACTTCTTCATATCCATGTGCCATCTCCCCTATTTCCAATGCCCGGGTCATCCAAAACGCCGGGAGCGGCCCTCAACCGGGCGCCAAATCACCCAAATCAGGGCCGCACAAAGGCATTTTCGCCCCATTTCGTGGCTTTACTAGGCCCGAAAGTCACTCGACCGGTGGACATCTGCGCGTTTGTCTGATACATGCGCGCGCCTAGGGTTAAGAGGCAGGCCTTTTGCCGCCCCTTCACCTCGCCAGAATTCCGAACCGATCAATTCAAAAGAGGATGCCGCGTGCAGGTTCTCGTCCGCGATAACAATGTCGACCAAGCCCTGAAGGCGCTGAAGAAGAAGATGCAGCGCGAGGGCATTTTCCGCGAGATGAAGCTCCGCGGTCACTACGAAAAGCCCTCTGAGAAGAAGGCTCGCGAAAAGGCCGAAGCCGTGCGCCGCGCTCGCAAGCTGGCGCGCAAGAAGCTGCAGCGTGAAGGCTTGCTGCCGATGAAGCCCAAGCCGGTGTTCGGCGCTGGTCCCGGTGGCGACCGCGGCGGCCGTCCCGGTGGTGCTGGCGCTGGTCGCGGCCCCCGCTGAACCGTTTTGCCGATCTGGAAGTCTAACAGCGCGGGCCACGGGCCCGCGTTGTCGTTTTGAAGCAGGCCGCGTTCCAGGGTACCCATGCAAGATTACCGGCAAGAGCATTTTGCATGACGGATGCTCCGGCACCCCGCCCACTCTTTCCGGCACCACCGCGCTACCGTCGCGCGGCGCAACTCTTCATCGCAGTAGCTCTCGGCCTACCGCTTGCGGGCTGCTCCTTCGACCTCGGTTCATGGGGCTCGGACGACAAGCCGAAACCAGCCGCCACGGCCGACAAGCCGGCTGCCGACACCATCACGCCGCAGGACGTCAACAGCGCCAAGGATCACGCCACGCGCGGCCAGGTGCTGGCGCATTCCGGCAAGGTCGACGAAGCGCAGGCGGAGTTCGAGCAGGCGCTGACCTCCGACCCCTACAACATCCAGGCGCTGTACGGCCGTGGCCTGATCTATCAAGGCCGCGGGCAACATCAGCAGGCGATCGACGATTTCACGGCGGCCAGCGGGCTGTCGCCGCAGAAGGCCGAGCCGCTGGTCGGCCGCGCCACCAGCTACCTCGCGCTCGACAAGGCCAAGCAGGCCGCCACCGACCTCGACGAGGCCGTGCAGGCCGATCCCACCAATGTTGCGGCGTGGAGCGCCCGGGGCCAGGCCTATGAGCGGCTCGGCGACAAGGCCAAGGCGGCGGCGTCGTACAATCGCGTGCTCGCGCTGCGGCCGAATGACGGCAGCGCGCGCAGCGGGCTGGCGCGCACCGGCGGCTAAAGCTGGATGAGATCAGGTTGAGCTATAACGGCGTCGAAAGTCCACCTCTCCCTTGGGAGAGGTCGATTTGCGCAGCAAATCGGGTGAGGGGTGACGGTCTATCGAGAGAGCAAGAGCCCTCACCCGGATTGCACTGGACGATGCTTCGCATCGCCAGGCGCAATCCGACCTCTCCCCACCCGAAGTCGGATTTATCCGACTTCGGCAAACAGAAAGAGCGCAACTCGGGTGGACCCGAGTCGCGCGGGAGAGGTGAACCAAGACCGCGCCAAGCCGATTCAATCAAAGCTGATCGCGCTCTAATCTCAGGCTTGCTTCAGCGGGACGCTTACTTCGGCAGAACGGCGTGGAACATCGACTTCATGCCGGAGAACATGTCGTCGGTCACCGAGGTGTGCTCGTTCTTCGGCGCAGCCATCGCCGCGTCGGCGCGCAGGTCGAGCGGCGCCTGGATCACCGGCACCGGAATGTCGGCCGGCGGCGTCAGGCGGTTCGAATCCTGCGCATTGGCGGCATAGGGCGGACGCGGCTGCGAGGATTGATCGGCGTTGTCGCTGGACGGGTTCGACACCATGATCGGCGGCGGCAACGGCCGGATCGCCGACGAAGCAGTGGGGCGCTGCGCGTCAGGCAGGCGGGCAACATCGGTACGCGCCGCATCCTGAGAGCGCGTGGCGTCCTGGGAGCGCGCCGCTTCCTGCGGACGCTCCTTGCGCAGCCGCTCGATGGCGGCGCGCGCCAGGTCGTTGGCGTCGCGGTTTTCCTCCGGCGTGGCGGCGGCCTCGACTGGCGCGGCCGACGTGGCGGGCGCGGCCGGCTGCGGCGCGGCGGGCGTCACCTTTGCGACCGCCTTCGGCGCCGCCGGGTGATGGCGGGTGTCGGCGGGGATGCTGGCGGTATCGGCCGGAGCGTCAGACTTCTGGTCGGCGGATTTCTCGGCGGGCTTCTCGGTGACGGTGGCCTTCTCCGACGCCGACCGCTCGATCAGCGTGCGCTCGGACATGCCCTTGGCCTTCACGCCGGCTTCCGGGAGGCTGCTGACCACGGTGGCGGGCTTGGCGGCGGCTTTCGGATCGGCTTTGGGATCAACGGCGGCGGTCAAGGCTGCGGCCGCCGGCGCGTCCGGCTTGGCCACGATGTAGTGATTGACGATGTATGCCCCGATGATGGTCGCTGCCACCGAGGGTAAGATGTCCATCACAAATTTCTTCAGGTAACTCAGCATGACCTGCCACTCCCCACCCCGTTATTTCATGCTGGAACTTTGAGGCACATTCAGGGATCAACTGCGTCGGATCGGTGGCAAACCCCCGTTCCGACGTCACCTTTGGTGTCACTTTGGTTTCAGCGGAGGCGCCCCCTGCGCAGGCCGCATCCGCCTCTTAATTCATCGTGCAGCCGTTAACGGGTTATGAATTTCCACAACCGCTCCGGCTCGGAGCAGGCATTCGGCGCGCGCAGGGTTAAGCGCCATGTCAGGGCTTGAGTTCGACCTCGAGGAACACGATCTCGCTGGCCGTCTCGTTCAGCACGTCGTGCTGGACCCCGGCCTTGCGGAAATAGGACTTGCCGGCCCCAAGCTGCGCCTTCGAGCGCTCGCCGTTCGGCGCCACGATGGTCATTTCCCCGGCCGTGATCGGAACGATGACGTAATCCATCTCATGGGTGTGGTGGCCGGTGGCACTGCCCGGCGCGAGCCGCCATTCGGTCACGCGAACCTCCGCCGTATCCACCTGCACATCCGATTTGGCGCTGAGCATCGTCATTTTCTCCGAGTTTCTTGTTTGAGCGGATCATGCACTACGGCACGAAAACCATGAACACGAACACCGCGAACACCACCATGTGAACGAGCCCGAACAGGATGTTGGTGCGGCCGGTTCCGAAGGTGAGCATGCTGACCATGAAAGTCAGCAGCAGGATCAGCATATGCTGGTTGCTGAGCCCGAGCACCAGCTGCTTGTCGAGCACATTGGCGGCAAGGGCCACGGCGGGAACCGTGAGCCCGATGGTCGCGATCGAGGAGCCGAGCGCGAGGTTGATGCTCTTCTGCAGGTCGTTCTTGCGCGCCGCCGACACTGCGGCAACGCTCTCCGGCAGCAGGATCAGGGCCGCCACCACCAGGCCGGCAAAGGCCGGCGGCGCACCGATCTTGACGGTGACGACGTCGACCACCAGCGAGAATTTCTTGGCCAGCAGCACCACCGCCAGCAACGACACCAGCAGCAGGGCCACGCTGATCGCGGTCATGCGGTCCGACATCACCTCGCCATGCGCCGCCGCCTCATTGGCGCCGCTGACGAAGTAATCGCGGTGGCGGATGGTCTGGGTGTAGAGGAACACCGCATAGAGCAGCAGCGTCACGACGCTGATCACGGCGAGCTGGGCCGTGGAATAGATCGGGCCGGGCGCGGTCAGCGTGAAATTCGGCATGTCGAGCGTGATGGTCGCGAGCACGAACAGCACGCTGAGGTAAAGGTTGGCGCCGGTGATCTGGAAATCCTGCTCACGGTAGCGGATGCCGCCGATGAAGATGCAGAGCCCGACCAGGCCGTTGCAGACGATCATCACCACGGCGAACACGGTGTCGCGCGCCAGCGTCGGCGCCGGCGTGTCGCCCAACATGATGGTCGAGATCAGCGCCACCTCGATGATGGTCACGGCGAGCGTCAGGAGCAGCGTGCCAAAGGGCTCGCCGATCCGCTCGGCAATCATCTCGGCATGATGGACGGCCGCAAACACGGTGCCGAACAAAATCACCAGCAGCACGGCCGCGAACACCCAGCCGGCGGCCGATGGCGCAAAGCTGTAGCCGGAGGCCGAGACCGCGGCAAACAACAGCACCGCCAGAACAGGATACAGCCAGGCCGACCGCGGCATCGGTCCGTGTGCGCTCATCGTGGGGTCCCCTCACTTCAGTAACCCCGATTATGCGACAGACAATCGGCGCCGTCAGCCTCCTGCGGCGTCGATAAATCGCCGCGCAATTCCCATCGCACCGAAATCGTCCAGATTGTCGTGCCCTCCACCGGGCAGACGCACGAACTGCTTGGGCTCATGGGCGAGACCGAACAGGCGCTCGCCGAAGGCGATCGGGATCACCGGATCATCGGTGCCGTGCATGATTAGAAGCGGCACGGTGACACCGGTGATTCGCCGGTCGGAGTGGAATTGATCCCGCATCAGCAGGCTGATCGGCACATACCAGAAGTGCGCGCCGGCGACGTCGGCCGTCGACGTGTACGGCGCCTCCAGGATCAGTTTGACGACAGGGTGCTCGGCGGCGAGCGCGACCGCGACGCCGGTGCCGAGCGAAAATCCCCAGGCAACGATCTGCTCGGCGCGGTACCGCGCGGTGGTGAACGCATAAGCCGCTGCGGCATCCTGCAGCAGCCCCTGCTCGCTCGGAGATCCGCTCGAGCCGGCGTAGCCGCGGTAGGACAGTGCCACCAGCCCGGTGCCGTCGGCGATGATGCCCTTGAAGCGCGCCACGCGGCCGGCGAGGAAATCGCCATTGCCGGGAAAGAACAGCACGACGGGCCGGCCCGGCTTGGCCGGCACATGCCAGACGATGACCTTCTCGCCGTCGGCGGTGGTCAGCACGTGCTCTTCGGCTGCGGGAAGGCCGGCGGCTGCCGGCGCAGTGCGCCCGACCGGCGGGATCGGAAACAGCAATTCGCGCTGCTTGACGTACAGCACCGCGAGGCCACCAAGATAGACGACCGCGGCGACGATCAGCAGCCATTTCAGGATCGTCAGAACCACGCGCAAATCTCGCCTGCAGCTCTAGGTTTAGTGTGTCGGGTAATGTGAGACCCCCCATTGCTACTTTGCATGGGGTTGTTTTCGCAATTTTTAGTCCCGGCCTTGGTTTTTGGCGGCCGCCGAGACAGGCCTGCGCCTGGAATTGAGCAGTTTTTCGACGTCGAGCCTGATGCTGTCGGGAACGGGGCGGCAAGCGCAAACATTCGCATGCATCACATGCCACTTGATGCGCTGTTCGCGCGTAGCGAGGGGCGGCATGCGATGTTCTCGATGCCACTCCCGGTTCAGCGCCATTGGCCGCCCGCCTTACATCGCCTTGACGATGTTCTCGGTGACCTTCTTGGCGTCGCCGAGCAACATCATGGTGTTGTCGCGGTAGAACAGCGGATTGTCGATGCCGGCATAGCCCGAGGCCAGCGAGCGCTTGATGAACATCACGGTGCCGGCCTTCCAGACCTGCAGCACCGGCATGCCGTAGATCGGCGAAGTCTTGTCCTCTTCCGCCGCCGGGTTGGTGACGTCGTTGGCGCCGATCACGAAGGCGATGTCGGCCTGGGCGAACTCCGAGTTGATGTCCTCGAGCTCGAACACCTCGTCATAAGGCACGTTGGCTTCGGCCAGCAGCACGTTCATGTGGCCGGGCATGCGGCCCGCCACCGGGTGGATGGCGTATTTCACCTCGACGCCTTCCTTCTTCAGCAGGTCGGCCATCTCGCGCAGCGCGTGCTGGGCCTGCGCCACCGCCATGCCGTAGCCGGGCACGATGATGACCTTGGAGGCGTTCTTCATGATGAAGGCGGCATCGTCGGCCGAGCCGAGCTTGGCCGGCTTCTGCTCGCCGCTGCCGCCGCCGGCTGCCGCGGTCTCGCCGCCGAAGCCGCCGAGGATCACCGAGATGAACGAGCGGTTCATCGCGTGGCACATGATGTAGGACAGGATCGCACCCGACGAGCCGACCAGCGCGCCGGTGATGATCAGCGCCGAGTTGCCGAGCGTGAAGCCGATGCCGGCCGCGGCCCAGCCGGAGTACGAGTTCAGCATCGAGATCACGACCGGCATATCGGCGCCGCCGATCGGGATGATCATCAGCACGCCGAGCGCCAGCGCCAGGATCGTGATCATCCAGAAATCGAACGCGCTGCCGGACAGCACGAGGCCGACGATGAAGAACACCAGCGCCAGCGCCAGCACGATGTTGATGATGTGGCGGAACGGCAGGATGATCGGTGCACCGCTCATTCGCGCCGAGAGCTTCAGGAACGCGATCACCGAGCCGGTGAAGGTCAGCGCGCCGATCGCGACGCCGAGTGACATCTCGACCAGACTCTGCGGATGGATGTTGCCGGGCGTGCCGATGTCGAACGCCTCGGGCGCGTAGAACGCACCGGCGGCGACCAGCACCGCGGCCATGCCGACCAGCGAGTGGAACGCAGCGACCAACTCGGGCATCGAGGTCATCGGCACCCGCCGCGCGATCACGGCGCCGATGCCGCCGCCGATCGCGACCGCGAGAATCACCAGCAGCCAGGCGACGCCGCCGGCCGGCGGATGGCTCGCCAGCGTGGTGCCGACGGCGATCGCCATGCCGATCATGCCGAACATGTTGCCCTGGCGCGACGACGCCGGGCTCGACAGGCCGCGCAGCGACAGGATGAACAGCACCCCCGCCACGAGATACAACAGTGCAGAGAGATTGGCGCTCATCTCAGGTCCCCCCAAATTCTTAACTCACCCCGAGGTGGTTGCCGTTACTTGGCTTTCTTCTTGTACATCGCCAGCATGCGCTGGGTGACCAGGAAGCCGCCGAAGATATTCACGCAGGCGAAGATCAGCGCGATGAAGCCGAAGCCGCGGGCCCAGCCCGAGCCGCTCGACACCATGCCGACGCCGACCGCGAGCAGCGCGCCGACCACGATCACCGACGAGATCGCATTGGTTACGCTCATCAGCGGCGTGTGCAGCGCGGGGGTCACCGACCACACCACGAAATAGCCGACGAACACGGCGAGGACGAAAATCGACAGCCGGAACACGAACGGATCGACGGCCTGCGCGAGATGCTCCATGGCTTCTCTCCTTACTTCGGCTGGAAGTTGGGATGGATGACGGCGCCGTCCTTGGTCAGCGCGGTGGCCTTCACCAGCTCGTCGTCCCAATTGACCGCGAGCGCCTTGCTGGCCTTGTCGACCATCGTCTCGATGAACGAGAACAGGTTGCGTGCGTAGAGCCCCGAGGCCGAGGCCGCAACGCGGCCGGCGACATTGGTGTAGCCGACGATCTTGATGCCATCGGTCTCGACGACCTCGCCGGGCTTGGCGCCCTCGACATTGCCGCCGCGCTCGACCGCGAGATCGACCAGCACGGAGCCGGGCTTCATCGACTTCACCATCTCGCCGGTGACGAGCTTCGGCGCCGGACGGCCCGGGATCAGCGCGGTCGTGATCACGATGTCCTGCTTCTTGATGTGCTCGGCGGTCAGCGCAGCCTGCTTGGCCTGGTACTCCTTGGACATCTCCTTGGCGTAGCCGCCGGCGGTCTGCGCGTTCTTGAACTCCTCGTCCTCGACGGCGAGGAATTTCGCACCGAGCGATTCCACCTGCTCCTTGGTGGCGGGGCGGACGTCGGTCGCGGTGACGACGGCACCTAACCGCCGCGCGGTCGCGATCGCCTGCAGGCCGGCGACGCCGACGCCCATCACGAACACCTTGGCGGCCGGCACGGTGCCGGCGGCGGTCATCATCATCGGGAAGGCGCGGCCGAAGGCCTCGGCGCCCTCGATCACCGCGCGGTAGCCGGCCAGATTGGCCTGCGAGGACAAGACGTCCATCACCTGGGCGCGGGTGATGCGCGGCATCAATTCCATCGCGAAGGCGGAGACGCCAGCATCGGCCATCGTCTTCAGCGCGGCCTCGTTGCCGTAGGGGTCCATGATCGCGATGACCAGCGCACCGCGCTTGTATTTGGAGAGTTCGGAGGCCTCGGGCCGCTTCACCTTGATGATGATGTCGGCGTCCTTGAGCGCATCGGCACTGACGGTGGCGCCCGCCGCGGTGAGCTCCGAATCAGGCAGGCCCGACTTGATGCCCGCGCCAGGCTCGACCGCGACTTCGGCGCCGAGCGCCTTGAACTTCTTGATGGTGTCCGGCGAAACCGCAACCCGCGGCTCGGACGGATCGATTTCCTTGGCAACGGCGATCTTCATGGGCCCTCCGGCGGCGCGAGCGGCGCACGCGTCTTCAAACTAGCGTTATTTTCGCCAGATTGGATACCCCGGTTTTTACAGCCGGGTTCAACAGGAATTCCGGCACCGCCGCGGGACGGCGGCGCCGCTAGCCGACTTAAGGATCAGACCAGGAAATAGGCCATCAGAGCGAGGAGGATGGCGACGCTGATCGTGCCCCATTTGACCAGCATGAGAAACCCTTCATAGGTCTGCTCATGCGCCACGTAATCGTTGCCGTCGGCGGTCGTATAGGCCACTTCGCTATGGTCTGCCATCGCTGTCCCCAGTCAGAAATTCGCGTTCTGCGAGCCATTACCGCAAACGGATTGGCAGGGCAACGGCGCGGTCCCTATCGGGTGATTTGGAGCGCAAATCGTCCCCGATTCACCCCTCGAGCGACGGCCCAGCGGCCGCCGCTCGGGCAGGATTGATCTCCCAAGCGCAGGCGTCATGGGATGGTCATGCCGTGAGGCGCAAAAAAAGCGCCGAACGATTCTCACCCCGGCCGGCCGGAAGGTCGACGGGCCTCAGCCCATCGCCTCCAGCTCGTCGATCATGCCGGCAATCACCGACAGGCCGCCATCCCAGAATTTCGGGTCCTTGGCGTCGAGCCCGAACGGCCGCAGCAGTTCGGAGTAATGCTTGGTGCCGCCGGCGGCGAGCATGTCGAGATAGCGCTCGGCGAACCCCTCGGACGCATGCTCGTAGACCGCATAGAGCGAGTTCACCAGGCAATCGCCGAACGCATAGGCGTAGACGTAGAACGGCGAATGGATGAAATGCGGGATGTACATCCAGAACGTCTCGTAGCCCGGCTTGATCTCGATCGCCGGCCCGAGGCTCTCGCCCTGCACGCTGAGCCAGAGCTGGCCGATCCGCTCGGCGGTGAGCTCGCCGTTCTTGCGCTCGGTGTGAACCGCGCGCTCGAATGAATAGAACGCGATCTGCCGCACCACGGTGTTGATCATGTCCTCGACCTTGCCCGCGAGCAGCGCCTGGCGCTGCTTTGCGTTCTTGGTCTGCGACAACAGACGCTTGAAGGTCAGCATCTCGCCGAACACGCTCGCGGTTTCCGCCAGCGTCAACGGCGTCGGCGCCATCAGCGCGCCGTTCTTCGCCGCCAGCACCTGGTGCACGCCATGGCCGAGCTCATGCGCCAGCGTCATCACGTCGCGCGGCTTGCCCTGGTAATTCATCAGCACGTAAGGGTGCGCCGACGGCGTGGTCGGATGCGAGAACGCGCCCGGCGCCTTGCCGGGACGGACCGGCGCATCGATCCAGCGATCATCGAAGAAGCGCTCGGCGATCTCGGCCATTCTCGGCGAGAAACCGTTATAGGCCGACAGCACCATGTTGCGCGCCTCGGGCCAGGCGATCGTGCCGGTCGTCGCGAACGGCAGCGGCGCGTTGCGATCCCAGTGCGGCAGCTTCTTCTTTTTGAACCAGCCGGCCTTCAGCGCGTAATAGCGATGCGACAGCTTCGGATAGGCCGCGCGCACCGAGGCGACCAGCGCATCGACCACCTCGCGCTCGACGCGGTTACTGAGATGGCGGGAGTCCGCGATATCCTGGAAGCCGCGCCAGCGGTCGGAGATTTCCTTGTCCTTGGCGAGCGTGTTGGTGATCAGCGCGAAGCTGCGTTCATTGTCCTTGAAGGTCCTGGCGAGCGCCTGCGCCGCCGCCTTGCGCTTGTCGCCCGCCTTGTCCTGCAACAGGTTCAGCGTCGGCTCGATGGCGAGTTCCTTGCCCGCGACCTTGAAGCGCAGGCTGGAGATGGTCTGGTCGAACAGCCGGTTCCAGGCCGCGTAGCCGCTCTGTGCCTTTTCGTGGAAGAGCTGCTCGACGCGATCCTCGAGCTGGTACGGCTTGTCCTTGCGCAGATCCTCGATCCACGGCCGGTAGTGGCCGAGCGCCGGTTCGGCCATCGCGCGCTCGATCACGTCATCGTCAACGCGATTGAGCTCGAGCGAGAAGAACAGCAGATGCACCGACGCCGCCGTCAGCCGCTCGGAGACATCGCCGTAGAATTTCGAGATCGCCGGGTCGACGCTGTCGCCGGCATGGACCAGGCCGGCATAGGAGCCGAGACGGCCGGCCAGGTCGTCGATCGCCTCGTAGCGGCGGACCGCCTCGGCGAGCCACTTTCCGCCGCCTTCCCTGGCGGTATTTTCGGCAAGCTTGCCCTTGTAGTCGGTCTCAAACGCGACGCAATCTGCATCCATTTTCTGCAGGTCGCGCGCCACTTCCGGCGCGTCGATACCGGAGTAGAGATCTGCCAGATTCCATTCCGGAAGCTTGCCGGTCTTGCCGGCTGCGGTTTTTGCCGCCGGTCCACCCGTGGCAGGTTTGCGCTGGGCGCCGGTTTTGCGCAATGCGGCCTCCTTGCGGAGGGCGGCCTTGCCGACGGCAGTCTTGTTGCTGACGGCAGTCTTGTTGGACGCAGTTTTGGAGCGCGAGGTCATCTTGTTCGTAACCTTAGTTCAGTCGGAAAGATGTCGGCGGCGGCGGAATAAGGGCGGGCTGGCAACGTTTAAGAGTGCGTTAATCGGCATCGGCGACATTGCCCCGATTCGAGACAAATAATCGTAGCGTGCGGGGAAAACCATGGCTGCCACCATTTTGATCGCCGATGACGACGCAGTACAGCGTCGTTTGGTTGAAAACATGGTGCAGAAGTGCGGCTATGAGCCCCTCGTCGTGGACAGTGGCGACGCCGCGATAGCGGCCCTGACCGCATCCGAGACGCAGGCGATCGATGCCGTCGTGCTCGACCTTGTGATGCCGGGCCTCGACGGTCTCGGAGTCCTCGCAAAGATTCGTGAAGCTGGTTTGAACGTCCCGGTCATCGTGCAGACGGCGCATGGCGGCATCGACAATGTGGTGTCGGCGATGCGCGCCGGTGCCCAGGATTTCGTGGTCAAGCCGGTCGGCTTCGAGCGGCTGCAGGTCTCCCTGCGCAATGCCCTCAACGCATCGGCGCTGAAGGGCGAATTGCAGCGCATCCGCCACAGCCGCGAGGGCCGGCTGACCTTCTCCGACATCATCACCCGCAGCGAGGCGATGGCCGGCGTGCTGCGCACGGCGCAGAAAGCCGCATCCTCGACCATCCCGGTGCTGATCGAGGGCGAATCCGGTGTCGGCAAGGAACTGTTCGCGCGCGCCATCCACGGCAGCAGCGAGCGCAAGGCCAAGCCGTTCGTCGCGGTGAACTGCGGCGCGATCCCGGACAATCTCGTCGAATCGATCCTGTTCGGCCATGAGAAGGGCGCCTTCACCGGCGCCACCGAGCGTCACCAAGGCAAGTTCGTGGAGGCCCATGGCGGCACCCTGTTCCTCGACGAGGTCGGCGAATTGCCGCTGGCGACGCAGGTGAAGCTGCTGCGCGCGCTGCAGGAAGGCACCGTCGAGGCGGTCGGCGGCCGCAAGCCGGTCAAGGTCGATGTCCGCATCATCTCGGCGACCAACCGCAAGCTGCTCGATCTCGTGAAGGCCGGCCAGTTCCGCGAGGACCTGTTCTATCGCCTGCACGTGCTGCCGCTGACCATTCCGGCGCTGCGGCAGCGGCGCGAGGACATCCCGCATCTGTTGCGGCATTTCCTGGCGCGGTTCTGCGCCGAGGAGAACCGCAACATCACCGGCATCAGCGGCGATGCGATGGCGCATCTGGCGCAGCTCGACTGGCCCGGCAACATCCGTCAGCTCGAGAACACGGTGTATCGTGCCGTGGTCATGAGCGAGGGCGATCAGCTCGGGCTCGCCGACTTCCCGCAAGGCTCGGCACACCCGGTGCCGGAAGGAAAGTCCCTGCAGGGCGAGCCGCTGGTGGTGTCGCCGTCCACGGCGCCCGCCATGATTTCCGGTAATGAAATACCAGCATCGACTGCCCTCCCGACTGCCGGCGGCCTCTCGATGCTCAATGCCGCGGGCGAGGTGCGCCCGCTAGAAGATCTCGAGAACGAGATCATCCGATTTGCGATTTCGCATTATCGCGGACAGATGTCGGAAGTCGCGCGGCGTCTCAAGATCGGCCGCTCGACCCTCTACCGCAAGCTCGACGAGGCCGCGGCCGACACCCGCGCAAGCGACGCCGGTTAAGCCCCGAGGCCGCCGAGGCCATTACCTGGGAACCTTTTGAACCGTGTCGTGGCGGTGACAGACAAAGGCTGTGCCGCGTGGCAAAAACGCACAGCCTGAGCGAAATCAGTTGCTTCGAGGTCAGTTTGTCGTGAGTTGCCCCGCGTGGCGCTGGCTGCATAAGAGGGGCAAATGTATCGTCTGCGTTCGTTGCGTGCAGGCATACGAGTCGTTCGAGAAGCCGGCGCTTTCGCGCAAGCTATGAAACCGAATATCGATTTTGAACTGTTCCAGATTCTTAAGGGGCAGTTCCACCCAGGGGGTGTGAAAATGCGTGACTGTTCGAACAACCGTCGAGGATTTGACCGCGTATTGATGGCCGTCGCGGCGACCTTCCTCACGGTGTCCGCGAGCTCGGCCTTCGCGCAGGACACGCCTCGCTCCAGCGCCTCGGAACTTGCAATCGACGCTGCGATCCCGCGCCCCGAACCGGCCAACGTGCCGCCGCCCACCGCGAGCGATTTCAAGCCCGACACGACCGCCGCGCTGCCCGACGCAGCCAAGCCGGCCAACGTGAAGCCCGCCGATGTGCAGGCCACTGAGGCCAAACCCACTGACGCAAAGGCTACTGACGCAAAGCCCGTTGACGGAAAGCCGGCAGAGCCGAACGCGACTGCAAAGGCCGTCGAGCCGAAGCCCGCCGATGTCGCCACCGCGCCGGCGACGAAGCCCGGCGACGCGCCGAAGACCGATGCACCGAAGACCGATGCACCGAAGACCGATGCCGCGGTCGCGCCGCCTGCGGCAGCACCCGCCCCTGCCACCGCAACGGCGCCCGCCGCAGCTCCGGCTCCCGCGACGGCTGCAGCCCCCGCGACCGAGCCCGCGAAGGCCGCGAGCACTGTCGCCGCTGAGGATCAGCCGGTCGCCGACAAGCTGCGCGACCTGCTCGCCAACAAGTCGCTGCGCACCTTCGATCGCAAGAACGAGCGCGCCGCCGCCGAGAAATTCTATTCGGCCCGCGAATACGCGCCTGTGTTCACCAAGGCCGGCAAGCTGACCGACGCCGGCAAGGGTGTCATCGCCCGCCTGAAGGACGCGGCCGCCGACGGCCTCGATGCGTCAGACTATCCGGTGCCGGATTTCGCCGCAGCGACGACGCCCGATGCGCTGGCCGACGCCGAGCTGAAGCTCGCGGCCAGCATGCTGGACTACGCGCGCCAGGCCCAGAGCGGCCGCATGCATTGGTCGCAGGTGTCGGCAGACATCCTCTATCCGGAGCACCCGATTGATCCGGCGGAAGTGTTCACGAATGTGACCTCCGCCAAGGACGCCTCGGCCGCGCTCGACAGCTACAATCCGCCGCAGAAGCTCTACAAGGAGCTGAAGAAGAAGCTCGCCGAGCTGCGCGGCCAGGGTGACGGCCCGGTCATCACGATCCCGGACGGCCCGGCGCTGAAATATCTGCCGGCGCGCAAGAAGCAGGCCGCGGTCGAGATGGACGATCCGCGCGTGCCGGACCTGCGGGGCAAGCTCGGCGTCACCGAGAATGCCGACAGCACGAAGTATGATGCGACCGTCGCGCGCGCGGTGGAGAGATTCCAGAGCAGCGTCGACCTCAAGCCGACGGGCGTGCTCGACGAGCGCACGGTGAAGGCGCTGAACAATCCGAAGCGCGACCGCCAGATCGACACCGTGATTGTCAACATGGAGCGCTGGCGCTGGCTGCCGCGCCAGCTCGGCGCCGCCAGTGTCGGCAACGCCTATGTGATCCTCAACATCCCGGACTACACGCTGAAGGTGATGCAGAACGGCGCGCAGGTCTGGACCACGCGCGTCGTGACCGGCAAGCCCGGCCAGCACGCCACGCCGCTTCTGACCGAGACGATGAAGTACATCACGGTCAACCCGACATGGAACGTGCCGCCGTCGATCATCTACAACGAGTACCTGCCGGCCCTGCAGCAGGATCCGACCGTGTTGCAGCGCATGGGCCTGAAGCTCGAGCGCAACCGCGACGGCTCGATCCACGTCTCGCAGCCGCCCGGTGAGGCCAACGCGCTCGGCCGCATCCGCTTCAACTTCCCGAACAAGTTCCTGGTCTATCAGCACGACACGCCGGACAAGTACCTGTTCGCCAAGGACGAGCGCGCCTACAGCCATGGCTGCATGCGCGTGCAGAACCCGGATCAATACGCGTCCGTGCTGCTCAACATCACCGAGCCGAACCAGCACTACACGCCGGAGCGGATCCGCAGCATGTACGGCTCGAGCGAAGTCGATCTGAAATTCCCGACGCCGATCCCGGTCAACATCACCTACCAGACCGCGTTCGTGGACGATGCCGGCAAGCTGCAGATCCGCAGGGACGTCTACGGCCGCGACGCCACCATGCTGTCGCTGCTCAAGAACAGCCGCGGCAAGGATCTCGAAACGGTGGTGGCGCACGCCCAGCCGAGCTATGCGCGGCCGCCGAGCAGCAGCCTGCCTCCGGGCGTCAATGTCGCCGGCGACAACAGCGGCTTTGGCTCCTCCGGACCGAATTTCTTCGAGCGCCTGTTCGGAGGGTTCGGACAGCCGGAGCCGCAGCCGGCCCGCCGCGGTCAGGCCCAGCAGCAGCGCCGGGTGATCACCCGCTGATCTGCTTCGCGGCCCGATTGCGATAAATTTTGAAGCAAAATCAACGACCTCGCTCAAAAAGCGAGATCGTTTACGTTAACCATTCCCGGTGCCAGCCGGGGGACTGGGCTATTTTTTGCCACACTCGCCCAGTTAGTTAAGCCTAACTTGGGGGCGGGTCGGTAAACCTCGGTTAACCCTCCCGCTTTAAGAAAGCGTTCACCGTCTTCCGCAGGGGGTCTGCGAAAGGTGCCGACCGAACGCTCGTCGACTGGGTGGGCTCATAGTGCTGGCTGTCTTCGCACGCCGCTGCAATCCGCTGTCGTTGCCTAAGGCCGGGTACCAAGTCGGCCTGACCGCGCTATTGCTGCTGGCCGGCGCGGGATCGGTGCATGACGCGACTGCGCTGAACCAGACCCGCACCCTCTCGTTCCACCACACCCATTCCGGCGAAGACCTCACCGTCACCTTCAAGCGCGATGGCCGCTACGATGAAGCCGCGCTGAAGCAGCTCAACCACTTCCTGCGCGACTGGCGCTCCCAGGATGAGACGGTGATGGACCGCCATCTGTTCGACATCCTCTGGGAAGTCTATCGCGACGTCGACGGCAAGCAGCCGATCCAGATCATCTCCGCCTATCGCGCCCCCGCCACCAACGCCATGCTCCGCCGCCGCTCCTCGGGCGTCGCGCGCCACAGCCAGCACATGCTGGGGCATGCGATGGACTTCTTCATTCCGGGCGTGCCGCTGGAGCAGATCCGCTACGCCGGCCTGCGCCTGCAGCGCGGCGGCGTCGGCTTCTATCCGACCTCCGGCTCGCCGTTCGTGCATCTCGACACCGGCGGCATTCGCCACTGGCCGCGAATGACCCGTGAGCAGCTGGTCAAGGTGTTCCCCGACGGCCGCACTGTCCATGTCCCGACCGACGGCACGCCGCTGAAGGGCTATGAGCTCGCCAAGGCCGACATCGAGCGCCGCGGCAATGGCGACGATGCCGCTGTGATCAGCAAGCCGACGCTGTTCGCGAAGCTGTTCGGGGCCGGCAAGTCGGGTGACGATGAAGACGAAGGCGCGGCCAGCGTCAACGACAAGCCCGCCGCCAACTCCGTGGTTGCGGCCGCAGCGCCCGCCAAATCCGCCGATCCGATTCCGCTGCCGCGCGCCAAGCCGCAATTCGCGGCCGCCATCCAGCTCGCCGCCGCCGACGCGCAGCTGGTTCCGACGCCGAAGGCGAGGCCGGCGATGCAGGTGGTGCAGACCGCGGAGAATACCGAGCCGCAATCGCCCGCCGACATCATCAATGCCCGCGGCTTCTGGGGCGACGAGTCGGCGGCGCCGAAGCAGGCATCGGCTGCGCAGATCGCCGCGCTGAAGGCGCGTGAGGCGGTCGGCGGTGCCGATCCGCAGACCACGGCCAGCACGACCGAAAACTTCAACAAGGCGCTCGCCTATGCGCCCGCTGCATCGTCACCGGTCGATCGCGCCAACATCGTCGCGGCGACCGCGCCGATCCCGCGCAATGTGCGCCCGACGCGCAATGCGGCGTCGCCCAGCACCGAAATCAACACCGTCGTCGCAAAGGGCGCGCCCAGCCAGGGCGTGATCACGACGTCGGCGCGGATCTCGGCCGCCAAGGGCAACGATGTCTGGATGCGCGTGGTGATGCTGGCGCCGAGCGCGAGCAATGCCATGCTGACCACGGTGCTTGGCGACACCGACATGAGCCTGATGCGGGCTCATTTCGTGAAGCCACAGGCCGCCGTCGCCATGACCTTCTCGGAAGATCCGATGATGGGCATGACCTGCGACCACTTCTCGGGCTCGGCGACCGCCCCCCTGACCACCCAGTCCTTCGTGCTGCGCACCGCCTCGCTGCGCTGAGTGCTTCGGCACGCCAGCCAACGATGACATCGCGCTGATCCGCACCGCCGATAGGTCCGGTGCGCGGAAGGCTGCGGCCCTGGTGACCTCCATGCTCCGGTTACGGCGATGAGCGCCCCCTGGGCGGATGCATCACCGGGAAGACCCGCGAAAACGTGATGGATCAACGCGCGGGGGAACGAGCATATCCCGACTTGGCGCGATAGTGTCGCCGCCACAGCGGCCGTCCCGCCAGCGAATTGCACGTGAATTAGCTTCATCATGCATGACAATCATTCACCGCCGCCGATCTCAGCCTCCCGCGCCCGCATTCCTCCGACCTCCGCTCTGCTCGCCTTCGAAGCCGCCGCCCGCCTGCTGAGCTTCCGGCGCGCAGCCGAAGAGCTCGGTTTCACCGCGTCGGCAATCAGCCATCAACTCGGAAGTCTGGAGGCGCAGCTCGGCGAGCGACTGTTCAGCCGGGTCGGCCGTTCGGTACGGCTCACGCCGGCGGGAGAGCGTTTCGCCCACCAGGTTCGCCGTGGTCTCGCCGCCATCAATCGCGGGCTCGACGACCTCGCAACCGATGGGCAGACGCGCCAGATTCGGTTGAGCGCATCCGCGCTGTTCTCACAAACCGTGCTGGTGCCGCATCTGCGCGATTTCGCCCGCCGCTGGCCGCGCTACGATCTCCGCCTCGAGGTCACCGCACGGATGGTCGACTTCAGCATCGAGCAGGTCGACGCCGGCATCCGCATCGGGCGGGGGCCATGGCCAGGTTTGACCAGAACCCGATTGCTCACCGTGCGCGGCCTGCCGGCGGCGAGCCCATCGTTTCTTGAAGCACATCCGGTCACGGCTCCAGCCGATCTTTTGGGACTCCCGCTCATTCACAACGCTTTCTTCCCAAGCGCCTGGTCGGACTGGTTCGCGGTCCACGGCCTCTCGATCGAGGATCACGACACCCGGCGCGACGTCACGCTCGACAGCCTTCCGATCGCGCTCGAGGCGGCCCAGCACGGCGTCGGCGTGGTGCTGACCATGGATCCGCTGGTACGCAGCCATCCCGGATTCGGCACGACCCTGATCGCTGCGATCGACCCGCCGGCGAGCAGCGAGCTGAGCTTCTGGCTGGTGCATCAGATCGAGGCCGGCGCCGATCCCAAGATCAAGGCCCTCACGCATTGGCTGCGCGACGCGGTACAGGCGATCGCACCATCATCTGCAACGCGGTGAAGGCGACCGCGCGATCGAGATTTCAACACCTGCCGGACCGCTTGCCTTGTGCGCACGTCGACCTTGCACACCGTCGGAATGGACGTTTGCGCGAGGTCGGCCGCCTTGGCCGCCATTCATGATCCGATCTGCCCCGTCCACATCGAGGGCGGCCGTCGAGGGCCGCAGCTGTCGTCGGCGACACGCGTGCCGTGCAGCGCCGCCACGCGCCAGTCGCCCATGGTGAGAACCATCACAACGGAGGAGCGGATCAATGCATGCCGGCAATCAGCGGATTCGTCGGGTGAGTCGAGCCTGACCCGGACCGTGACAAACGCGATCGCGGGAGACCAGGACCGTATGCTCTCGACATCCAGCGATATGCGGCTTCCCCGCAGAGTGGTCGCAAACAGCCAGCCATACCCTGTCCTGATCTGCGCCCTGCCCTTGTAACGCTCGCCGCTGGCCGCGAGATAGACCGCGTCATCCGTGAAGTGGGACGCGTAGCCGGCTTCATCACCATCATTCCACGCCGCGGCCAATCGGTCGATCGTACCTGAAATGCAACGATGCTCGTTCTCCCATGTCCGCGGAGTCAACTGAGGCCTCGCATGTTGTTGGAGTGACGCGCGATGAGGTCGCGGACGAGAGCGGCCGACATCTGGCTGTGACCGTTCTCGTCATCGTTCTCGCTTCCGACGAGCGTGATTACCAAGCCACCCTGACGCCGCCCTTGCCGGCATAGGCCTGGCTCACATTGGAGAACTCGCCCTCGAAGTTCGCGAACAGCGCGGCGTTGCGGGTGACGTCGAACTGCGCGCCGACGCTGACCTGGGCCGCATCGCTTGCCGGCCGAGCCCCGTCGACAATGAAGCTCGCGCCCGGCAGCGACACCAGCGAGCCGTTGAGATTGCGCGTCGGCGTGAACTCGTGCACCCAGGCCAGGCTCGCCTGCGGCGTCAGCACCATGCCGTTGGCAAGCTCGATGCGACGCTCCCCGCGCAGCCCCAGGAACAGCGGCGCCGACGTGGTGGTCTGCCGCGCAATCGCAAGCCCGAGCACGCCAGGCGCGCCAGCAGACGTCTGGCTGCTTTCCCTGAAGCCGTCGCTGGTGAGCTGTGCGATTTCGAATGCTGCGAATGGCGTCAACCGTGCACCCACAACGTCGAAGTCGTGCCCAACCTCGAAGCGCGAACGCAATTGCCATGAACTGAAATCGCCGCGCTCGGTTTCGCCCGGTAGTCCGCCGAAATTGCCGGTGAACCGCGTGGTCTTGTTGTTGAACGACGACACCGTGGTGGTATTGCTCAGATAGAACTGGCCTAGCGACAGCATGCTGTAGAAGCCGCCGTGAACGCCGTCGACCTTGCCGCTGGTGGCGCGGCTGTCGACCGTGAAATTGCCTTCGCTGCCGCCGAAGGCGACACCGACCAGCCAGTTCGGCCACACCTGATAGTCGAGGCCGATATTGCCGCCGAACAGGCTGTCCTTCTGCATCGCGGTGCCGAGGCCGGCGTCACCCTGCAAGGTGCCGCCGCCGCCGAATGCCGATCCCCAGACGCGCCAGGTTCGGTCGAGCCGCGCCGATGCGGGTGCCTTGGTGAACGGCCCTGCGCTCGCATGGGCGCCCTCCGGCGCGTAGCCGAGCGCACCGTTGCCTCCGACCACGATGGCATTGCCGCCGCCATCACGGCCGGCGCGCCACGCATTCGCCTGGTCATTGACCGACGAGGTGAACAGCGAGCTGGCGCGGAACGCGGCATTCTGCGCGCCGGCAAGACCTTCGCCGGAGATCGAGTCGTAGGCGCTACGCGCCTGGTCGGCGCCCAGCGGCAACAGCGCGAGCAGAATAGGACCGGTGAAGACTTGGCTGCCGCCATTGCTGACATCGAGCGCGTGACCGACGGCGCGCTGGTTAAGTGTCAGCGCGACGCTCGCGAACATTCCCCTGTTGCTGCCACCCGTGCCAGTTCCGCCAGTACCCCCACCGCCGTTGCCCGTACCGCCGCCTCCGCCATTGCCCCCACCACTTCCACTCCCTGCGTTGACGAAGCTGATCCGCACATTGTTCGTATCATAGGTCAGCACCGTGCTGAGGAAGGCCGATTGATTGTTCGCGGCAGATCCAAACGTAGTACCGGACAAGCCGCCGCTGGCGGTCAGAACGACATAAGACTTCCCGATCGTTATTCCGCCGGAGCCGATCAACGCCATGAAGCTCGCGCCAGTAAGGTTAGCCTTGCCGTTGACCAAGAGCTGATCGTTTTGCAGGTCGCTGACATTGACCCTAAAGGTCGCATTCGCGCTCAGCGTAACGTTCGCGTTTTGCGTGGCGCTTCCGACAGTGAGCCGCCCCGTCGGCGCAAGCGTACCGCCGCTATTGACCGTGACGTCGCCGAGGATATGACCGCTGCCTCCGAGAACGCCCGAGGTGACGGCGACCTGCGACGTCAGATTGCCGTTGACCAACAGCATGCCATCCCCGACGACCGTGCCGCGGTCATAGCTCTGATCATTAGTGAGGGTCCACACGGTCGATCTATCTGCACTGAGCGAAAGACTTCTGAACCCGACGAATGAGCCGTCATAGGTGTCTTGGCTTTTCGTTCCGCCACCAATCAACTGAAGCTCGCGCTTCCCATCGCTTCCTGCTCCGCCAGTCACGTTAACTATCGACGTCGCCGTGGACCCGGGTGCTGTAATTGAAGACCCCGGAGCAATGGCCAGAGTGACGGCAGGCGACGAATTAGTAACGATAAATCCTTCAATGCGACCGTAGTTTGTGAGCGTCAAAGCATCGGAAATCTGCAGTGCAGACGTACCCGTTATTTTGCCAGTCTTGCCGTTGATGATCGTTGTCGGTCCGTCAGTGGTGATCGCAATGTCATTTCCGTCAGATACGTTTGTTTTGATCCAGCCGTCATTTGTAATCGTGGACCCGCCTGTGGAAATCCCGACGTGGCCGCCGGAGATCACGCTGTTTGCATAATTGTGGATCACACTGGAACCGAGCAGGTTTAGGCCGATGTTTCCCCCTATTATGCTCCCCCAATTGTCAACCGTTATGGATCCGCCCGCGCGCAGTTTGATACCGTCCGGACCGGAGACTGTGGCCCCCTCCCCATTCCTTACGCGGCCACCACCGATCTCGATGCCCGCCTGAGGTCCATTTGTCGCCTGGGTAAGGCCAACACCGAGTTTGCCGAAGTTGTCGACCGTGCCGTTCGTACCGAGCTGCACGCTATTCATCGACGCGAAATTGTTTACGGTCGCATCTCCCAGAATGATGGAGAAGGGATCGCCGCCTACCAGCGAAGCATGATTGTTAATGATCCACCCGTCACCTGTGCCTCCCCGGCCGTCGATCCCAACTGCCTGATTGGGACCGATCGAGGCTGCAGCAAGAAAGTTGACGACAACGTTGGTGACCTCTGACGTAGCGACCACGGCTGGCGGCGTAGCTATCGTCACCGTTCCACCACACGTTACAGTGTCTCCGCTCTTTATCGGGATTGCGCCGCTACCGACAAATATCGGAAGGTCGCAAACGCCGTCAGCGTGCGCCGCGCCAAGCGAAAGCCATGTCGCAGAGGTCAGCGCGGCAACCCAAATGACTGGTAGCGCAAGCCCAACCTTATTGTTAATGGTGTTTCCATCGCACCTCGCCGCAACGAGGCATTTCCTGCGCGGCCATTGTTCAACATGAACCGCAGACTCGAACGGCGCTGTCACAGCGAATGATGTGTATCGAGGGAATCGCGCGAGGCCCGCGGGACGAGACGGCAACAAAAACATGCGCGAATGCTTCATCATGACGAATTCACACCGTAGTGCGCCAAGTGACGGACCGCGTCGACACCGATCCGGTCAGTTGCGCTTCTCATAATTGACCTGGTGCGACTTCAACCCGCGGACGCCGCGCGCAACAAGCGAAACGCCTTCAACAATGATGAAGCTCGCTCACCGGTTCGGCGCAGCGGGAAACGCGTGGAGCTGCCTTCGCGGCGCCGAAACGACGTCGCCATCGGCGTTCGATCGCGACCGGTGGCGATTGCTCCCCACCTCGAAGATCGCAGTTATCGGCAAATGCAGATGATCGCGCCGCGCGATCCGAGGGTCAGGCCGGCAGTCCCGCCTTGAGCAGGCCGGCCTCGTAGCGCGCCCGGTCGGGCGCGTGCTTGTAGTGCTGGGTTGCCAGATGGGCTGACACCGAGAAGGCCGGTTCGCGCTTCAGCACCTCGGCCGCATGAGCTGTGGCCGCCACCGCGTTGCCCATCTGCGCCAGGGTTGCGGCGAGGAAGGCGTGATGGGTGTGGTCGGGCCGCGTGATGCGCGAGAACGCCTCGGCCGCATCGGCGTATTTCTCGGCGCAATAGCAGGCCCGGCCGAGGTGACTCCAGAAGCGCTCCGGATGGAATGGATTGAGGCGCATCGCCCGCTTGATCCAGTCGATGCCTTCCTCCGGCCGTCCGAGCCAGGTCAGGAGCTCGCCC
The DNA here is from genome assembly GCF_029846235.1 of Bradyrhizobium sp. CER78. Classification (GTDB taxonomy): domain Bacteria; phylum Pseudomonadota; class Alphaproteobacteria; order Rhizobiales; family Xanthobacteraceae; genus Bradyrhizobium. The sequence continues at coordinate 145,796 of NZ_JARVWP010000014.1, read as the reverse complement.
TGCTGCACGACGACGAGGTCGTAGTTCGGGTTGAGCGCGAGCGCGCGCTCCTGGTGGAAGGCCGCCTTGTCGTGGTCGTCGCGGTTGAGGTTCAGCGCGGCGAGGATCCGGTGCACGTCGCTGTCATTGTCGTCGAGCTTGAGCGCGATCTCGAGCTCGGCGGCCACCTGCGCAAGGGTCGCGTCGCGGTCGTCGCACCAGTTGTAGACCCAGGTCTGGCCGAGCACGCAGGCCCGCCAGGCGTGCGCATGGGCGTAATTGGGATCGAGCACGATGGCCCGCTCCAGCAAGCGCTGCGCTTCCATGTTGTCGTCTCGTGCCGAGCGATGATGCAGCACCCTTGCGGCCAGCACGCACTCATAGGCCGCCATGTTGTCGGTCGGCTTGCGCTTGACGCGGTCGTGAGCTGCGGCCTCGACGCGTCCCGGCAAGATTGCCACGATCGCGCGCGTCATCTCGTCCTGGATGGCGAAGATGTCGGCGAGCTCGCGGTCGTAGCGTTCGGCCCAGACGTGCCGGTCGGCCTCGGCGTCGATCAGCTGCACCGTGACGCGGATCCGGCCGCCCGCCTTCCGCACGCTGCCCTCCAGCACATAGTCGACCGCGAACTCCTTCGCGACGTCCTGCACCTTCACGGCCTTGCCCTTGTACACGAAGGTCGAGTTGCGCGAGATCACCAGCAAATCGTGGAAGCGCGACAGCTCGGTGATGATGTCCTCGGTGAGCCCGTCGGCGAAGAATTCCTGCTCGGGATCGCCGCTCATGTTGGCGAGCGGCAGCACGGCGATCGAGGGTTTCTTGGCGACGACGGGGGCGGCCGCCACACTCGGCTGCCCGGTCGCGGATTTGGCGCCCGATTCGAAATGGACACGGAAAACCCGGATCGGGCGCGCGATGTTCTTGACGGTCTGGTCGCCGAGATCCTCGAAGCTCAGATCTTCCAGACGATCGCCGACCTGGTCGCGGACCGCGCCGGAAATGCAGATGCCGCCGGGCTCGGCCAGCGTCTCCAGGCGGGACGCGACATTGACGCCATCGCCGAAGATGTCGGCGCCATCGACGATCACATCGCCGAGATTGATGCCGATGCGAAACTGCATCCACCGCGCCGGCGCGACGTCGGTGTTGCGCTTGGCCATCCGGCTCTGGACCTCGGCCGCGCACAGCACCGCATCGACGACGCTGTGAAACTCGACCAGCATGCCGTCGCCGGTGGTCTTGATGATGCGGCCGCGATTCTTGGCGATGGCCGGATCGATCAGCTCGATTCGATGAGTCTTGAGGCGCGCAAGGGTGCCCGTCTCGTCAGCCTCCATCAGGCGGCTAAAGCCGACCATGTCGGCGGCGAGGACCGCAGCGAGCCGGCGCTCTGGTCCTGGCACGTCCATCTGAACGATCTGCCCGGTTACCTCATCGCCAGTCTAGCAAATCCCGGGATGTCACCCAAGCCTAGACCGAGGCTCCGCGGGAGCCATCGGGAGTACCCTCGGCGGGCGGCCTGATGGCGTCGGGCCGGCCCCGCCGGCCGCCTCACAGCATGCCGAGCGCCTGCATATAGGTCTCCAGGATAGTCTCCTGCTCCTGGCGCTCATTGGCATCCTGCTTGCGCAGGCGCACGATGGTGCGCAGCGCCTTGACGTCGAAGCCGTTGCCCTTGGCCTCGGCATAGACGTCGCGGATGTCGTCCGAGATCGTCTTCTTTTCTTCTTCCAGCCGCTCGATGCGCTCGATGATGGACCTAAGCTGGTCCTTGGCAAATCGCGTTGCGGGCTCGTCCTGAACGGCGGCAGACGTGGTGGCCATCGCGTACTCCTGAAATGGCAATGAAATGTCGCGCGAATACGCGCCACGCGCACCGCTTGTTGCGGGCGACCCTCGATTTTGGAGCACGTTCCGTCAAGGAAACATCGCGCTCATCCACAGCGCGCCCACAGGAGATGCTGGTGTTCCACACGTAAACGTCATTCCTGGGCGATGCGGCAGCATCGAACCCGGAATCTCGAGATTCCGGGTTCGTCCTTCGGACGCCCCGGAATGACATTGTTGGGTTAGCTAATGCCCGCTTTGGGCCTTCTTCATCGCCGCGAACTGCTCCGGCGTGGCGCTGCCCTGGTACTTCGCCTTCCACTCCTCATAGGGCATGCCGTAGACCGCTTCGCGGCTCTCGTCCTTGCTCACCGCTAGGCCCTTGGCGTCGGCCTCTTCCTTCATCCAGTTGGACAGGCAGTTGCGGCAGAAGCCGGCAAGGTTCATCAGGTCGATGTTCTGCACATCGGTCCGGGTACGGAGATGGCTGACAAGGCGCCGAAACACCGCGGCCTCAAGTTCCGTTCTGGTTTTGTCGTCAATGCTCATGATCGTGATCCCGGTGTGAGGTGCTCACCATAATTGATATCAGGTGGGAATTGTCACAGATTTTGCCATATCGACGCGCAATAAGGGCTTGTCCGGCCACACTTGCCACGGTCCACCAGCGCGGGAAACGGGCGGCCGCCCGTTGAGAGTGCCTGCCGGGCACGCGAAATCGTCAATGGTTTGATATAGCTTCGCCGCATGAGCCCAACAGATTCTCCCGCCTCAGCTCCTCCCCGCACCATCCGCCTCCTGGCCGGCCTCCTGTCGGTGCTGGCGGTCGTCGCGGCCTGCCTGTGGACGAGCCCGGCAGCCGCCGATTTCCGGCTCTGCAACAACACCTCGAGCCGCGTCGGCATCGCGCTCGGCTACAAGGACGCCGAAGGCTGGACCACCGAAGGCTGGTGGAATGTGTCGTCGCGGACCTGCGAGACCTTGCTCCGCGGCAATCTTGTGGCGCGCTATTACTACATCTACGCTCTCGACTACGATCGCGGCGGCGAATGGTCCGGCCAGGCCTTCATGTGCTCGCGCGACAAGGAATTCACCATCAAGGGCACCGAGAATTGCCTGGCGCGGGGCTTTGACCGCACCGGCTTCTTCGAGGTCGACACCGGCGAGCAGCGTGCATGGACCGTCCAGCTGACCGAAGCCAACGAACAACAGCCGCAGAAGGTACCGGGAATGCCGGGCGGCGTAGCCCCGGGAAGCCCCGGGGCGATGCCGGGGCTGCCAAACCCGCCGCCGGGCGCAACGCCGCCGGGCGCGCCGGGTCTGCCGCCAGCCGCAACGCCGCCCGGAAACAAACAATGAGACGACTGCGTCGAATCAAGATCCTCGCAACGCTCGGCCCGGCCTCCTCAGACAGCGCGATGATCCGCAAGCTGTTCGAGGCGGGCGCCGACGTCTTCCGCATCAACATGAGCCATACCCCGCATGACAAGATGCGGGAGCTGGTCAAGACCATCCGCAATGTCGAATCGAGCTACGGCCGGCCGATCGGCATCCTGGTCGACCTGCAAGGCCCGAAGCTGCGGGTTGGCTCGTTCGCAGAAGGATCGACCCAGCTCAAGAACGGCCAGAGCTTCATCCTGGATTCCGACAAGACCCCGGGCGACAACAGCCGCGTCCAGCTTCCGCATCCGGAGATCCTCGCCGCGCTCCGCCCCGGCCATGCGCTGCTGCTCGACGACGGCAAGGTGCGGCTGATCGCCGAGGAAACCTCGCCCGAGCGCGCGGTCACGCGCGTCGTGATCGGCGGCAAGATGTCGGACCGCAAGGGCGTCAGCCTGCCCGACACCGATCTGCCCGTCTCGGCGATGACGCCGAAGGATCGCGCCGACCTGGAAGCCGCACTGCCGGAAGGCATCGACTGGGTGGCGCTGTCCTTTGTGCAGCGTGCCGAGGACGTGATCGAGGCCAAGAAGATGATCCGCGGCCGCGCCGCCGTGATGGCCAAGATCGAGAAGCCGCAGGCGATCGACCGCCTCGCCGATATCATCGATGCGGCGGACGCACTGATGGTGGCGCGCGGCGATCTGGGCGTCGAGCTGCCGCTGGAGCGGGTGCCGAGCCTGCAGAAGCAGATGATCCGGATGGCGCGCCGCGCCGGCAGGCCGGTGGTGGTCGCGACCCAGATGCTGGAGTCGATGATCCAGGCGCCGGTGCCGACCCGCGCCGAAGTCTCCGACGTCGCCACCGCGGTCTATGAGGGCGCCGACGCCATCATGCTGTCGGCGGAATCCGCCGCCGGCAAATTCCCGGTCGAGTCGGTCTCGACCATGAACCGCATCGGCGAGGAAGTGGAGCGCGATCCGACCTATCGCAGCGTGATCAATGCGCAGCGCGTCGATCCCGAAGCGACGGTAGGCGACGCCATTGCCGATGCCGCGCGGCAGATCGCCGAGACGCTGGACCTGTCGGCGATCATCTGCTGGACGTCATCGGGCTCGACCGGCATCCGCGTGGCACGCGAGCGGCCCAAGGTGCCGGTGGTCGCGATCACGCCGAATCTCGCCACCGGCCGCAAGCTGTCGGTGGTGTGGGGCGTGCATTGCGTGGTCGCCGAGGATGCCCACGATCTCGACGACATGGTCGACCGCGCCGGCTCGATTGCCTTCCGCGACGGTTTTGCCAAGGCCGGCCAGCGCGTCATCATCGTCGCCGGCGTGCCGCTGCGCGCGCCCGGCACCACCAACATGCTGCGCATCGCCTCGGTCGGACCGAAGGGCGACGCGCAGCTCTAACGATCACTGTGCCGTGCTGAATGGTGCGCGGCGTTCAGCCCTGCAGCGACGCGTCCAGCGTGATCTTGGTGTTGAGCAGCTTCGAGATCGGGCATCCGGCCTTGGCCTTGCCCGCCAATTCCTGAAACGCCGCATGATCGGCGCCCGGGATCTTCGCCGACAGCGTCAGGTGCACGGCGGTGATGGCAAAACCGTCGGCAACCTTCTCCAGCGTCACGTCGGCCTTGGTCTCCATATGCTCGGCGGTGAGCTTGGCCTCGCCGAGGATCAGCGACAATGCCATCGTGAAGCAGGCGGCATGCGCCGCGCCGATCAGCTCTTCAGGGTTCGAACCGGGCTTGCCTTCAAAGCGGCTGGCGAAGCCATAGGGGTAATCGGCGAGCGCGCCGCTCTTGGTCGAGATCGCGCCCTTGCCGTCCTTGATGCCGCCCTGCCATTTGGCCGAACCATGGGTCGTCGTCATGCGTTGCTCCCTGAGGTTGGTTGATCCCAGCCCGCAAAGCTACAACGCCAATGCGACGGAAGTGTTCGCCGCGCGCTTGGCGTCAAAGCGTTTTCAAGCGAAGTGGACGCCGGTTCGCGTGAAGAAAACGCGTCAAAATAAAACTGAGAGCTTCGGTTCGATCAGAACCGAAGCTCTAGGCGCCGACCAGCGCCTTCGCCGGGGTCGTCGCCTGCACCACGAGACCGCGGGCGCGCGCATCCATCACGCCGACCGCGCGCAGCGCAAGCAGCGTCACGGTCTGCACCGCATCGCGCAGCTTGATCGGATCGTCGAGATTGCTTGGTGCCAGCGGGCCGACCAGCGCCTCGTGCAGGGCGCCGAGCAAAGCGGTGGCGGCCAATGCCGTATCCTGCGCCGGCAGATGCCCGGCACGCACGGCGGCATCGATGCGCATGGCGAGCTCGCCGGATATATCGCGGCGGCTGGCGAGGCGCGATGCGGTGACGTCGACATCGACCGGCTCGGCCAGGATGCCCCAGGCCAGCTTGCGCTGCGACAGCACGTGGACCGCGATCGTCGTCACCGCGGCGGCCAGCGCCGAGGACGGTCCGGGCGCGGCATCGGCGGCGCGCCGGATCGCGGACAGCTCGTCGCGCGAGACTTCGGTGATCAATTCCGAGATCAGCTCGGCCTTGGACGGGAAGTAGCGGTAGACGGTGCCTGCCGCGACATTGGCCCGCACCGCGACGGGTGCGATTTGGACCGCCGCCATGCCGCCCGCAGCCGCAGCATCCCGCGCAGCCGACAGGATAGCGCTGCGCCGGGCAGCCAGCCGTTTCACGACTTGATGTGTTCGCCGGTAGACCATGGCGTTCCGTCCCCCCACCGTATGCCCTGGCCGGCGCCCACCGGCAGAACACACGCGTCTTCAATGTTTTGTGCGATTGATCCCGCAATCGCGTGAAGAAGTGAACAACTATTCAGAGGAGATGACAAGCTGGAATTGCAAGGATTTTGCGACGGCCGCATGCCACCTCCGATTGAGCCGGCGGCCGCTCCGGCCCGCAGGTGCCCTCACGGCCCGGATTCCGCGACAGATCGGCAGTCGCCTCGGCACTCACGTTCGGATCTGGCCTTCGATGGTAAACCGCGAGCTAAGATCGTCGCTCGAAATCGAGGCATCTGGTCTCGCGCAGAGACACGACATCGCAGCCGCATTTACCCGAATTTATCTGAGACCATGGTCGAGTGCGCCCGACGTCACGTGTGGCGTTGTCCCTGGATGTCCCCGGCCGAACCAAGAAAGCGCATGTCACTCTCCATCACCAGCAGCGTGAGCAGCCGCAGCTCTGTGCGAGGACTGGTGCCGCTGTGCGCGGCCGTGGGCGCCTATCTGTTCTATCTCTCCGCCGGTGAAATCCTGCTGCGCGATTCCGACACGGAATGGCAGATCAAGGTCGGACAGTGGATCCTCGAACACGGCGCGATGCCGACATCGGACGTGTTCTCCTTCACCCGTTTCGGCGAGCCATGGATTTCGAGCTCGTGGCTGTCGCAGGTGGCGTACGCCCTCGTCTATGGCGGCGATTGGGCCGGGCCGGTGATCCTGACGTCGATCGCGATCGGCGCGACGGTCGGGATCTTCCTGCATCTCTTGAACCCGTATTTCGATCCGGCGCGTGCGATCTTGATCGCCGCGCTGGCGCTGCTGTTGTCGACGATCCACTTCTTCGCGCGGCCGCATGTGCTGGCGCTGCCGGTGTTGCTGGCGTTCATCGGCGGCCTGATGGCGGCGGCGGATCGTCGCACTTATCCGTCATGGTGGCTGCTGCCGCTGATGGCGCTATGGGCCAATCTGCATGGCGGCTTCGTGCTCGGCCTCGCGCTGATCGGGCCGATCGGACTGGAGGCGGTGTGGAGCGCAGAGCCCAGCCGCCGCCGCGAGCTCATCGTGCGATGGGGACTATTCGGCATCGCGGCGCTGGCCGCGAGCTGCGTGACGCCCTACGGCTGGAATAGCCTGCTCGGTGCGACCAAGATCCTCAGCCTCGGCAAGCTGCTGACGCTGATCGGCGAGTGGATGCCGGCGGATTTCAGCAAGCCCAGCTTCTTCGAAGCCACGCTGCTCGGCCTGATCGGCCTGATCTGCTATCGCGGGCTGACGCTGTCGGTGCCGCGGATCCTGCTGCTGCTCGGGCTGGTCTGGATGGCGCTGAGCCATATCCGCAACATCGAGGTGTTCGCGTTCATCGCGCCGCTGGTGCTCGCCAAGCCGATATCAGAACAATGGGGGATGGCGGCCGTCACCGCCGCCCGCTTCGAGGTACGCCGCTCGCTCCCCGTCGTCACGATCCCGGCTGCTGTCGCGATGGTGATCGGCGCGTGGGTGACGACGACGACGTTCGTCGCGCAGCACCAGTTCAAATTCCTGCCGGTGTTCTGGCCCGCCGCCGCGGTCGACGTCCTCCAGCAACACAAGGCGCAGCGCGTGTTCAATACCGCGCCGTTCGGCGGCTATCTGGTGAGCCGCGACATCAAGGTGTTCATCGACGGCCGCGCCGAGCTGTATGGCGAGCAATTCGTGCTCGACTATTACGCCGCACTCGACGCCCGCGACGCCGGCCAGCTGCTCGACCTGCTCGACAAATACCGCATCGACGCCACACTGCTGAGCTCGGACTCTCCCGCCGGAAACGCACTGGACCACCTGAAGGGCTGGAAGCGGCTCTACAAGGACGACGTCGCCGTCATCCATGTAAGATCGGACGACAAGGCCGCCGCGGTGCCGGCGGCTGCGAGCTCGAACTAGCTTCCACTTTCACCCAGAACGAACCTAACCTGCCCCGTCATCCTGAGGCGCGAGCGGAGCGAGCCTCGAAGGATGAATCGGCCACCAGCCGGGCCGTCGATCCTTCGAGACGCGCTTCGCGCTCCTCAGGATGACGGGGATAGTGTGCGGCCCCGTGATCAAGCGAGAGACGACCGGCGGCCCTCTCAATTCCCTGTCTGCAACTCGCCGAAGCGATCCCAGCTCTTGCCGTTGAAGCGCATCAGCTGCATCTGGTCGACCGGCACGTGATCGGCCGGTGACGTGTTGACCCTGATGCCCGGCAGCAGCATCGGCAATTCCAGATCCTTGATCGCGAACGCCTGCCGCAGGATGTTCTCGGTCGAGAGATCGTCGCCGCAGGCCTTCAGCACCGCCTCCAGCGCCATCGCGCTGTTGTAGGCATTCACGTAATTGGTGTCGTGCTGATCGCCTTCCGGAACGTACTTGGTCATGAAGTCGCGCCAGCCCTTCATGCCTGGATCGTCCTTCCAGGCCGGATCGTCCGGATCCTTCACATAGGCCGTGGAGATGATGCCAGTGCCGGCCTCGACACCAGCCGGCTGCATCACGGTCGAAATCCACACCGCGGTGTTGGACAGGAACGTCATCGGCCGCCAACCGATCTCGAAGGCCTTGCGGATCGACTGCGCCGCGAATTTCGGCGTCGCCGCGATCACGAAGACGTCGGCATTGGTGGCCTTCAGCTTGACGATCTGCGAGTCGATGGTCGGGTCCGATATCTCGTAGGTCGCAACGGTGACGAAGGAATCGTACTTCTCGCCGAGCACGTCCTTGAGGCCGGCGAGATAGTCGCGGCCGTAATCGTCGTTCTGCGAGATCACCGCAAACCGCGCATTCGGATTCTTCGCCAGTGCATAGCGCGCGTAAAGCCGCGCCTCATAGCGGAACGGCGCCTGCACGCCCATCGTCGCCTGCGGGAATTGCGCGATGTCGCCGAATTTCGAGGCGCCGGAGGCCAGGAACAGCTGCGGGATGTTCTTGCCCTGCAGGTACTTCGCGATCGCCGTGTTGTGCGCAGTGCCGATCGAGGAGAAGATCAGCGCGACCTCGTCGCTCTCGACGAGGCGGCGCGTCTGCTCCACCGTCTTCGGCGGCGCATAGGAATCGTCCAGCGAGATGAAGTTGATCTTGCGGCCGTTGATGCCGCCGCGCTCGTTCAGCATCCTGAAATAGCCGGCCTCGCCCTTGCCCAGCGCGCCGAACGCCGACACCGGCCCGCTATAGGGCATGGTCTGACCGATCCTGATCTCGGTTGGCGTGACGCCGCGCATTTCGGCGGCAAATGAGGCGGCGGGCAGCAGCAGGATTGAAATGGCGCCAAGCGCGCCGAATGCCTTGCGCATCGGCCTCCCCTCCCTTTTTTCTTGCCGCGTCGTCAGGCGACGTGGCCGTGCCGTTTGACGGCTTGTCGCGAGGATGCCACGGCGCGCCGGCGGAGGCCAAGGATAATCGGGCAGTCTCAGCGCTTGCCGCGCTCCTTGACGGGGATCACGAATTTCAGTCCCGACCATATCGCATCGACGGCGCAGACCTTGATGTCGACCAAACCGGCCGCGAGCCCCGCCTCGCGCACAGCCCTGTCGTCGAGGTCGGTCGCAACGCCTGAGCTCTTCTTCGGCCACGAGACCCAGATCATGCCGTCAGGCGCGATCGCCTCCCGGTAACGTTGCAGCTTGGCTGAGAGCCCCTTGGCTGTGGTAGCGAACAGATGCACGGCATCGAGCGGCGCCCGCGCGGTCCTCGCGATCCGCAGCTCGGCCGGTAGCTCGCCGACGATATCGTCATAGGGAACGGACAGCCCGTCGACAAAAATACAAAAGCCCGGCTTGAGGCCGAGCTTTTGGATAACTGATTTGCCGGAAGCGCCGGCCATGGCAAGCGAAGCTTACGCCTGCGGCTGCGGCTCCAGGCCGGTGTCCGGATCGGGACGCGGGCGCGACTTGCCGGCCGGCGGCACCGCCGAGGCACGCGGCGTCGACGGCTCCAGCACCGACTCGCGGTTGGGCTTCTTGCCCTTCAGCAGGTCGATGATCTCGTCGCCGGTCAGCGTCTCGAACTCGAGCAGGCCCTTGGCCAGGGCTTCGAGGTCGCCGTGCTTCTCGGTCAGGATGCGGGTCGCTTCCTTGTAGCCTTCCTCGACCAGACGCTTGATCTCGGAGTCGATCTTCTGGACCGTCGCCTCGGACGCATTCTGGGTGCGCGAGACCGACATGCCGAGGAACACCTCGTCCTGGTTCTCGCCATAGGAGACGGTGCCGAGCTCTTCCGAGAGGCCCCAGCGCGTCACCATCATGCGGGCAAGGCGGGTCGCCTGCTCGATGTCGGAGGCGGCGCCCGAGGTCACCTTCTCGCGGCCGAAGATCAGCTCTTCGGCGACGCGGCCACCCATCATGATGGCGAGGCGCGACGTCATCTGCTCCAGCGACATCGAGAGCTTGTCGCGCTCCGGCAGCTGCATCACCATGCCCAGCGCACGGCCGCGCGGAATGATGGTCGCCTTGTGGATCGGATCGGTCGCGACGACGTTGAGGCCGACGATGGCGTGACCGCCCTCGTGATAGGCCGTCAGCAACTTCTCTTCCTCGGTCATGACGAGCGACTTGCGCTCGGCGCCCATCATCACCTTGTCCTTGGCCTCTTCGAACTCGGCCTGCGTCACCATCCGCTTGTTGCGGCGGGCGGCGGTCAGCGCAGCCTCGTTGACGAGGTTCATCAGGTCGGCGCCGGAGAAGCCCGGGGTGCCGCGCGCGATGGTCTTGAGGTTGATATCCGGCGCCAGCGGCACCTTGCGGACGTGAACCTTGAGGATCTGCTCGCGGCCGACGACGTCCGGATTGGGCACCACGACCTGACGGTCGAAGCGGCCCGGACGCAGCAGCGCGGGATCGAGCACGTCGGGACGGTTGGTCGCCGCGATCAGGATGACGCCCTCATTGGCCTCGAAGCCGTCCATCTCGACCAGCAACTGGTTCAGCGTCTGCTCGCGCTCGTCATTGCCGCCGCCGAGGCCGGCGCCGCGATGACGGCCGACCGCGTCGATTTCGTCGATGAAGATGATGCACGGCGCGTTCTTCTTGGCCTGCTCGAACATGTCGCGGACACGGCTCGCGCCGACGCCGACGAACATTTCGACGAAGTCAGAACCGGAGATCGTGAAGAACGGCACGTTGGCTTCGCCGGCGACCGCGCGCGCGATCAGCGTCTTGCCGGTGCCGGGAGGGCCGACCAGCAGCACGCCGCGCGGAATCCGTCCGCCGAGCCGCTGGAATTTGCCGGGGTCGCGAAGGAATTCGACGATCTCCTGCAGGTCCTGCTTGGCCTCGTCGACACCCGCAACGTCCTCGAAGGTGACGCGGCCATGCGCCTCGGTCAGCATCTTGGCGCGCGACTTGCCGAAACCCATCGCCTTGCCGGCGCCGCCCTGCATCTGCCGCGACAGGAAGATCCAGACGCCGATCAGCGCGATGAACGGCAACCAGGAGACGAGCAGCGAGACGAACCACGGCACGTTGTCGCCGGGCGCCTTCGCGGTGATCTGCACCTTGGCGTCATACAGCCGCTTCACGAGCGTCGGATCGCTCGGCGCGTAGGTCTGGAAGCTGGTGCCGTTGTTGAAGGTGCCGTGAATCTCGGGCCCCTGAATCACGACATCGCGGACATGGCCCTGATCGACTTCAGTGAGAAGCTGCGAGAACGAGATGTCCGAGGACGACGAGCGCTGGCCGGGATTCTGGAAAAGCGTGAACAACGCCAGCAGCAGCAGGACAATGATGACCCAGAGGGCGAAATTCCGCAGATTGGCGTTCATGGTCTTCCTTCGGTGGTCGCGCGGATCGCGGCCTCTCTCTATCCTTGGGCAGGCTCTGTGGGAATCCCCAGGGAATCCATCCCGTCGATGCCCTACAATCTAGGTGCCGCTGGGGTCGATGCCAAGGGAACCACGCACGACTATTTACCGCATCCTAGCGCGATTCCCGGTCAAAAAATGACGCAGAATCCGGTGTTTTTCCGGGGTGGTTAAGCCACCTTGCCGGATTATGACAGCGATTGAAACAATCGAACCCGGCTCAGCGGGAACGTGCCCGGCGGGGCGGTGCCGGGCTGATCCTGATGCGCCCCGAGGCGACGCTGATAACCGCTCCGGCAAGCGTCTGTTTCAGCTTGGATTCGCGTTGTCCGATGGGCCCATCCAGCGCCTGATCGACCGCGGCGAGCAGGGTTTCGACCTTGCCGAGTTCGGCCGGCCCCTCATGTCCGCTGCGGTCGATGGCGCGCTTGAGCAAACGGAGGCGGATCTCGTCCGGCATCACCGCGAACAGCGCTGCGTCGAAGCCAGCGCCGAGGTTATCCTCGCTTTTCAACGCAAGATAGCGCTCGGCGCCATCGACCAGCAGCTCCAGCGCGGCATTGGCCCGCGCGATCCGCGTGGCAAGCCGCGCCAGATTCCGCGCGTCGCCGCCCTCCTCGGCCAATAACGGCATCAGCGCGCGCAGCCGCGGCCGCGTGAAGGACAGGTCGCGGTTGGTCGGATCGTCGGCAAAGCCGATGCGCGCCTTCTGCAACGTTGCGATCAGCTGCGCCTTGGAGATATCGAGCAGCGGCCGCATCAGCAGAACGCCGTCGCGCTCGGTCTCGCGCGCCATCGCCGAAAGGCCCGCGACGCCGCTGCCGCGCAGCATCCGCATCAGCAGCGTCTCGGCCTGGTCGTCACGGGTGTGCGCGGTCAGGATGTGCGTGGCGCCGTGCTTGCGCGCGGCTTGCGCGAGCAGACGATAGCGCGCCTCGCGCGCGGCGGCCGGCACGCCGGTCCTGGGCTTGGATCCATTCCAGCGCAACGTGTGATGTGGCAGGTCGAGGCTTCGCGCCAGCCGCTTGACATCGCGCGCCTCGCGAGCCGCTTCAGGACGCAGGCCGTGATCGACGGTGACCGCCACCAGCCGCGGCCCTTGCGCGAGCGCGCGGCGCCAGCGCGCGGCCAGCCACATCAGTGCGACTGAATCCGGACCACCGGACACCGCAAGCACGATCGCCGGCGCGCGCGCCAGGCCTGCGAACAGGCGCTTGGCGTCCCTTGCCGGGATGGCGGATTGGTCGTCGGGCATCGCAGAACCAGCAGGTCGTGGAAAGGCCGGAAGCGGCCTCCCCTTGCCGGTTTAGCACTTCACGCGCTTCTGCTCGCGGTCAACCGCAGCTTTGACCCCGCCGGATGCGCGCGGGTACTTCCGCGTGATCTCGCCGAATGCGGCGCAGGCGGCTTCCTTCTCCTTCAGCGCCGCCAGCGACTGGCCGAGCCGCAGCAGCGCGTCGGGCGCCTTCGCGGATTTGTCGAACTTGGTGGTCACGCCGAGGAAGGTTTCCGCGGCGTCGCGATATTGCTGGCGCTGGAAATAGCTTTCGCCGAGCCAATATTGCGAATCCGCCACCAAGGGATCGGTTGGATACTTCGTCGCGAAGTTCTTCATGGTCTCTTCGGCGAGCGCATAGTCCTTACGCTGCATGTAGCCGATGCCGAGGTCGAACTCGTCCTTCGACGTGGCCGACGGCGGCAATGTGGTCAGAGCCGCGCTTGCGCCGGGGGCACCGCGCTGTGGGCTGCTGTTGCCGAGATTGAGCGGCTCGCCCGCCCCGCGGCCGCCGGGCGCGCCGACCGCCGCCTCGCTCTGCATCGGCATCTGGCCGCCGCCGAGCGCGCGCGGAGCGCCGGGAGCATTCGGGTTCTGGCTCGGATCGAAGGCATCGCCGCGGCCCCGGCGGCCGGGGGCTGCCGCGGCTGCCGGCTCCTGCACGATCGGCGCAGGCGTTGCGATCTGCTGCTGGTCATAGCCGCCCTGCGGCTGCCGGCCGTATCCCTGCTGTGGCTGGCCGTATCCCTGTTGCGGCTGGGCGTAGCCCGGCTGGGCTTGCGGGTAAGCCTGCGGCTGCTGCGCCGGGGGCACCGCCGCGACATTGGGCTGGCCGGCCGGAGCCTGTGCAGGCGCGCCGGGCGGCTGGCCGCCGAGCTGGCGCAGCCGCTCTTCGAGCTGACGGTTGCGGTACTGCAGTTCCTCGTTCTGACCGGTCAGCTGCCGCAGCTGGTTTTCAAGCCGCTCGATCCGCATCTCGGCATCGGAATCGTCGGACTGGGCAAACACTGGTGCGGAAACGGCGAACAGCGCCGCGATCGCCGCGGCGGAGGAAAGAAAATGAAGCCTGGATGACATTTTGCCCTGACGACGAGATCGACGTGAAAAGCGAGCGACATTGAGGGACGGAGTACGCCGGAATTGTGACTGGCACTTCAAATCCGGGACAACGCCGCGGATACCGGTTTAGTACGGGCGCTGGAACAAGCAAGCGGCCAATTGCGCGCAGCTTCGTTCATCTTGATGAAAGCGGCCGGGCCGCCGTGCGGCCAAAACAAAACCGGCGCCCGAAGGCGCCGGCTTGGAAACGTATTCAGGATCGCGTCAGGAGCTGGCGTTCAGCACGGTGACGGCGCGACGGTTCTGCGACCAGCAGGAGATGTCGTTGCAGACCGCGACCGGGCGCTCCTTGCCGTAGGAGATGGTGCGCATGCGGCTCGGATCGATGCCGCGCGAGGCAAGGTAGGCGCGAACCGACTGGGCGCGGCGGGCACCAAGCGCGATGTTGTATTCGCGCGTGCCGCGCTCGTCCGCATGACCTTCGATGGTGAAGGAATAGCGGTTGTAGGTCTGCAGCCACTGCGCCTGCTTGTCGAGGGTCGCAGTCGCCTGCGGGCTGAGATCGGTCTGATCGCTTTCAAAGAACACGCGGTCGCCGACATTGACCACGAAGTCCTGCTGGCTACCCGGGGTCGCGGCGCCCCCAATCGCGCCATTGGCGTCCAACGGGTTCTTGTTGGCGCAGGCGCCCATCGACAGCGCCACCGCCAGAACCGCAACCAGCTTCATACCCTGGAGATATTTCATTCCCGGAGCCTCCACGCTCACGCTCTTCGTACTACCCAATCGGTCTACAGGGCGATGGTTAAGCGAACGTTCCGTCAACCTTGACGAGACCTTGCTGGACCCCATCAAATGCCAGACAATGCCGGAAAGCGCCCCCGATGGTTAATGGGTGGCAAATGTGGCGCGATGGTGAAGGGAAGGCAAGGTTCGCGGGAACCGGCCGCTTTTGCAGGACAATTTGGCCCGCGCGCAACAGCCGGCCGTCTTCAGATCGATGCGAATGCCGGTTTTCTCAGGGATTCGGCACGATCGACGCACGCTCGAACGGCCGGACCATACCGTCGGGCTGCAATTGGCCTTCCCGATCGAACAGCATCCGACGCTCGAAGGCACTCGAGCGGAGGAACGGATAGCGGGCCAGCACGCGTTCCCGCACCGTCGGCAGATGCGACGCCATCAGGCCGACCGGCTTCACCAGCCCGGGATAGAGCCGCGGCTCCGACCAGGTCTCGTGCAGGAACACGCGCCGGTAGAATGCCATGTGCTCGGGCCGGACCGGCGCGAGCCCGTAATCAGCATTGAAATGCACGCCCGCGGTCGAGCCGAGGCGCACCGTGACATAGGGCAGTTCCGGATTGTTCCGCGCCCTTTCCGGATCCGCGACGAAGCGCGTCGAATCGATGAAGACCAGACCCTCATCGAGTTTCGGCAGCAGCACGTCGCCGAACACATCGAGCGTCGGCGAGGAGCGCCACTCCGGCGTCGCCACGGTGATGCGGATCGAGCTGCAGAGCTCGCCCTGCAGGTAGACGCCGAACACCCAGGCATTGGGCGCATCATCGAACGCATCGACGACGCGTTCGTCCGCCGAGGGCCGGATCGCGCCTTCGCGCAGATAGGCGCGGTAGCGCAGGCGGTAAATCTCGTCCTTCTGTTCCGGGGTCTCAGCGAGACGGTAGTCGACTTGATCCAGCGGGTCCGCAAGCCTTCCTGTCGCGGGCTTGATGGCTTCGGCCGCGGACCTCATGTGGTACTCCCTGAAACAACTCAACAACTTGAACGCGCGTCCAAAAGATTAACAGCTTCTTAATTTTCGTCAAAGCAATCGAGGCAATACAGTTAACCTTGACCGCAAGGGTGCACGTCAGGTCGTCCATCTGACGGCCGCCACAACTATCGATTGAAGATATTCGGACGGCTCACGCGATCGAGCGCGAGGGAACCACGTGCAGCTGCTCGTCGGGCCGCCGGCCATGCGAGGCATTCAGCAGCTGGCGGATGCGGACGGAGGGAACCGGCCGGCTGAACAGATATCCCTGAGCTTCGGTCACCGCGCCATCGGCGCTGATCAGTTCGAGCTGCTCATTGGTCTCGATGCCCTCGACCACGACCGACATGCCGAGGTCCGCAGACAGCCGCGCCACGCCGCGCAGCAAGGTCAGCGGCCGGTCGCTGTCGATGCCTTCGAGGAAGGAACGGTCGATCTTGACCTTCTGCAGCGGGAAATTGTGCAAATAGCTGAGCGACGAGTAGCCGGTGCCGAAATCATCCAGCGAGATCCGAACGCCGAGTGAACGCAATTGCGACAGCACGTCGTGGGTCAGCTCGGTGTTGTGCAGCAGCGAGGATTCGGTGATCTCGATCTCGAGCCGGTGCGCCGGCAGGCCGGAGACCTCAAGCGCGTAGCGGACCTCGCTCAACACGTCGCGCTGATGGAACTGCTGCGGCGAGAAATTGACCGCGACGCTGACCGCCTCCGGCCACTTCATGCATTCCATGCAGGCCTTGCGCAGGATCCAACGGCCGAGATCGACGATCAGGCCCATGTCCTCGGCGACCGGAATGATGTCGACCGGCGAGACCGTGCCGCGCGCCGGATGGTTCCAGCGCAGCAGCGCCTCGCAGGTCGAGACCTTGCCGGACTTCAGGTTGATCAGCGGCTGATAGAACAGCTCGAATTCCTCGTTGGCGAGGGCCTTGCGCAGATCGAGCTCGAGGATGCGGCGGGCCTCGACGGTCTGGGCCATCTCATCGCGGAAGAAGCAGAAGGTGCCGCGGCCGTCTGCCTTGGCGCGGTACAGCGCCATGTCGGCGTTCTTCAGCAGCGTGTCGGCGCCGACACCCGGCGCGGTCATCGCAATGCCGACGCTGGCGCCGATCTCGACCAGATGGTTGTCGATCTTGTAGCGCTCGCTGAGGCGGTCGACGATGCGCCGCGCCAGCGCGGCAGCGTCCTCATGCGAGTGGATGTTCTGCTGGAACACGACGAACTCGTCGCCGCCGAACCGCGCCACGAAATCTTCCGGACGCAACATCTCGCGCAGCCGCTCGGCGACCGCGCAGAGCAGCTGGTCGCCGCAGGGATGGCCGAGCGTATCGTTGACCTGCTTGAACTGGTCGAGATCGACGAACAGCAACGCGGAGCGGTGGTCGCCGTGCTGCATGGCGAGCAGCCGGCCGATCTCGTCGCGAAAATTGACGCGGTTGGGCAGCGCGGTCAGCTCGTCGTAGCGTGCGAGGTGGCTGATCCTGGCCTCGGCGTCCTTGCGTTCGGTGATGTCCTCGACCAGCACCACCGTGCCGCCGCCGGCCATCGGCTGGAACGTCCAGTCCAGCGAACGGTTCTGCGCCGGATCGGGGTCGCTGGTGACCATGTCGCCGCGCTGCGAACTCTCGATCTCGTAGAGGATCTGCTGCGCGGCCGCGGCCGAGATCGCGCCAGACAGCACGCACGCATTGCAGATGTCGGTCGCACTGGCGCCGCGCTGCACGAAATCGTCGGACAGCTCCATCATCTCGATGAAGCGGTGGTTCATCACCGCAAGGCGGCCGTCGGCAGAGAACATGCACAGCCCGTGCGGCATGTTGTTCAGCGCGGTATCGAACTGGCCCGCCAGCGCCGCCTCGCGCTCCTTGGCGATCCAGGCATTGACGTAGATGCGCTGCAGGCTCGTGGTGAGGTGGCGGATGGCGCTGAAGAATACCAAGCTGAGCAACGCAAGCGCGATGTGATAGGGACCGCCGACATACATCAGCGCGGCGATCAAGGGACCGATCGACATCAATAGATGCAGATGGAAGATCTGGGGCCGGCCGAAGGTCCGCCCGACCCCCGCCGAGGTATAGGCGACCACCGTGGTCACGCAGAGCATGTGGGCTGCGGCATCGTTGGTGGTGACCAGGACGGCAGCGCCCCACAGGCCGAGCGCAATGCCGTAGGCGAGGCTGCCGATCCGGTAGCGCTTCTCCCACGTCACGGATTCTTCGACGGTGAGCCGGGAATTGCGCTGCTGGTAGCGGTACATCTGCCACGCGCGCGCCAGGCCGACCACGATGAACAGCGGCACGCACAGCCAGGACAACAGATTGCCGGTGACGAACGCAATCACGGCGCCCGCGATCGCGGGGCCGAAAGCGCCGAAGATCATGGGCGCGGGGTTCATGAACAGGGAATCGACCAGCGCCGCGGAGATCGTCGGCGACATCGACTGGTCCGGTTCTCCCGTCTGACTTGCAAACTGCATTGTGAGAGCGCGCGTCCTTTTCAGCTCGCACTCTTACTGATCGCAGGTGAAGTCTTTCTGAGGGAATATCGTTAGCGAGTCCTTGCCGCGGCCCCTCGACGACCGGAATTCGTCATGAAAATCAGTGCGCTAGATGAGAAGCGGCGACCCGCCCCGGGGTTCCCCGGAGCAGCTATGCACGCGCTCACGACAACAGCGGCGACCAGGCGGGATCGGAGGCAAAACCCGGGGTCGGGACCCGCAGCTCGTTGCGCCCGGACACGTCGATGGTGAACAGCGACGGTCCGCTGTTGCCGCCGGGATCGCGGAAGAACATCACGACGCGCCCGTTCGGCGCAAAGGTCGGACCCTCATTGTGGAAGCCCGAGGTCAGGATCCGCTCGCCCGAGCCGTCCGGCTTCATGATGCCGATCGCGAACTGCCCGCCGCCCTGCTTGGTGAAGGCGATGTAATCGCCGCGCGGCGACCACACCGGCGTCGAATAGGTGCCGTCGCCGAACGAGATACGCTGCGCGGCGCCGCCGGTTGCCGGCATCACATAGATCTGCGGCTTGCCGCCGCGATCGGACTCGAAGCAGAGCCGCGTGCCGTCCGGCGCGTAGGATGGCGAGGTGTCGATCGCCGGCGTGTCGGTCAGCCGCGTCATCGACTTCGAGCGCAGGTCCATCACGAACAGGTTGGAGTTGCCGCCCTGCTGCAGGCTCATGATGACGCGCTGGCCGTCGGGCGAGAAGCGCGGCGAGAACGACATGCCCGGGAAATTGCCGACGATCTCGCGCTGGCCGGTCTCGATGTTGAGCAGATAGACGCGCGGGTCGCCCTGCCCGAATTCCATGTAGGTGATTTCCTGGGTCGACGGCGAGAAACGCGGCGTCAGCACGAGATCCGAGCCGCGGGTCAGATAGCGCACATTGGCGCCGTCCTGGTCCATCAGCGCGAGCCGCTTGACGCGGCGATCCGCCGAGCCGCTCTCGTCGACGAACACGACGCGGGTATCGAAATAACCCTTCTCGCCGGTCATGCGCTCGTAGATCTGGTCGGAGATGATGTGCGCGATGCGACGCCAGTATTCCGCCGAGGTGTCGTACTGCTGGCCGGCGAGCTGTTGGCCCGTGTTGACGTCCCAGAGCCGGAATTCCGCCTTCACGCGGCCGCTGCCCTGGCGCGTCATCCGGCCGGTCACCAGCGCCTGCGCGTTGATGCTCTTCCAGTTGTTGAAGTTCGGCGCCGCGTCGATGTTGATCTGCTTCTCGAGATAGGCGGCCTGATCGATCGGCGCGAACAAACCGCTGCGCTTCAGATTGTTGGTGATCACCTGCGTGACGCCGACGCCGACCTCGGCGTCGCCGGGCGTGCCGGCAGCAAAATTCGGGATCGCGATCGGCACCGGCGCGAACTCGCCTTCCGGAATCGGAATTCGTTTCGGGCCAGCCTGCCCGAAAGCGCTCCGGGTTCCGGCAAGCGCGCCGAGGGCCGCAATTCCGGAGATCATCTGTCGACGGTCGAGGCGAAATTTCATGGTCCGCAAATCATTCGTGTTGGTCATTGTCGGTAACTTTGCTTGCCGTTGGCCAGGCGACGCGATTGTCCTCAGGTCTTCCGTTCCGTGAACACCGGCGCGAAATACTTCCATTCATCGAAGAAGGCGGCCGGCAGCTTATACGGCTGGCATTCGATGATCGCCCGCAGCGCGCTCTCCTGATAGACGCGCAAATAGGGCGTTCCCGGCGTGCCTTCCGGCACCGGCGGCGCTTCGAGCTTGCCCTCACGGTTCAGCTTGATCTCGAAAACGGCCTCGGTCTGCTGTGCCTCGATGCCGCCATAGGGCTTCTTCCAGCAGCGCTCGACCTGCTGCTTGAACATCGCGCCCCAGGTCGCGGAGTTGTCGGCAGCCTTACCCTTCGCGGTACCGAGCGAGGCGTTGGCGTTGAGCGTATCGCCTGTCGCCGAAGCGCGCGTCGGATCGCGCTTGTCGAGCAGCGCTGCGATCTTGCTCTGGTCGAACACGCGATCCTTCGGCTTCTGCTCCGGCGGCGGCTTGGCGGCCTGTGCGACAGGTTTCGGCGGCGGCTTCTTCTCTTCCTTCTTGATCGCTTCCGCGATCGGGTCGGGCTTCACCGGATCGGGCTTCTTCTCGACCGGCTTCGGCTCTTCCTTCGGCTTGTTCTCGACCTTCTTCGGCGGATCCGGCTTCTTGTCTTCCGGCTTCTCGACCTTCGGCGTCGGCGCCGGCGCCATATCGGTCACGACCGGTGGCTTCTTGTCGTCGATCTTGCCAACAGCGTCGTCCATCGGCTTGGCCTCGGCGACCTTCTCGACCAGCGGCTTGGGATTTTCCTTCTTGCCGTCCTTCTGGCCAGACATCACGTGCGAAAGCTGGTCGGAGGAGATCACGTCGACGGCAACGGATTCCTCTTCGGGCATGACATACGCCCGGGTCGAAAACGACACGAGGCCCCACCCGATCACGAGGACGTGCAGGACAATCGATGCCGCCAGAGTCTTGTCGACCTTGACCTTCAAATCAGGCTTCCCCGTGCCTTGGCATGGTGGTTATCCGCCTTCCGGGATGATGACGATATTCGCCTTGAATCCCGCGGCCCGGACTTCTCCGAGCAGTTTCATCATATCCGTGTAACAGACGTCCTTGTCGCCACGCAGATAGACCACTTTTTCGGCTTCCGACCGGGCGTCTCCGATCGCCTTGATCTTGGCCGGAAAATCGGCGGCCGTGACCGGTGCGTCGCCGAGATAGAGCTCGACATTCGAATTGCACCCGCCGCCGGTGCGCTTGACCGACAGTGTCAGCGGCGGCTGGTTCGACGAGATCGACTTGCCGCCGCTCGCGACCGGCAGGTCGATGTCGATGTTCGACGTCATCAACGGCGCCGCCACCATGAAGATGATCAGCAGCACCAGCATCACGTCGACCATCGGCGTGACGTTGATCTCGGCCATGACCGGCTTGCGCCCGCCGCGGCGACGTCTGCCACCGCCGGACCCTGCCATGCTCATCGCCATGATCGTGCGCTCGCAAGAGTGACCATCGTGACCATCATCAGCCTCAACCCCGCTCGTCGATCTGACGCGACAGAATGGCCGAGAACTCGTCGGCGAACCCCTCCAGGCGCGCGGCCTGCCGGTTCACCTCCGAGGTGAACTTATTGTAGAAAATAGTCGCCGGAATTGCGGCAATCAGGCCGATTGCGGTCGCAAACAGCGCTTCCGCGATACCGGGCGCCACCACCGCCAAAGAGGTGTTTTTCGAGGCCGCGATCGACTGGAAGCTCGACATAATGCCCCAGACGGTGCCGAACAGGCCGACAAACGGGCCGGCCGAGCCCACGGTGGCGAGCACCAGGAGGCGCCGTTCCAGCCGCTCCACCTCGCGGGCGATCGAGACGTTCATGACCTTCTCGATTCTGGCCTGCAGGCCGGCAAATGACCGCGACTGGCTCTCGAAGGAGCGCTTCCACTCCCGCATTGCGGCCACGAAACAGGCCGCCATCGACTGGGTCGGCTTGGCCGAGAGCGCCCGGTAGAGTTCCTCGATAGACTGGCCGGACCAGAACGCCTGCTCAAACTTGTCCATTGCCCGCTTGGTCCGGGCGTACAGCAGGATCTTGTCGATTGCGATCGCCCAGACCCACACCGAGCAGGACAGAAGTCCCAGCATCACACATTTGACGACCCAATGAGCCTGCCAAAACAATGCGATCAGCGATACATCGCTCGATGCCAGTGGCAGTGTAGACTGAGCCACATCGGCGGGATTCATCGGCAATATCCTCTCAACGCAAGTGTCCCAATTCGGCGGGCCGCCAATCGGCACCCCTTCCACGGCCGCGCCCGGCGCGGCAAAACTGCGCGAGAGCCTCTTACATCTGTCGCATGGGGGGGCCCGTCCAAAGCCGAGCCCTGCTTCCCCTGCCAACATGTCAAAACGAGGGCTTTTCACGCATCATTCCGACCCTAACCAAACGCTAATCATGGTTAAGGCGAGGTTACCAAAGGGAAATTTGCAGGCGGGAAATGCCGCCGGCGGAGCCAGTTGGCGGGTTCCCGGGATGAACGGATCCCCTCGTGAGGCGTGACGACCGCCGCATCCACAGCCGTCGTCCCTGCGAAAGCAGGGACCCATACTCCGCGGCGGTCGTTCTCGAAGGGACTCGTCGTTCCAACATCGCTCACCGATTACCATTCGTGGTTTTGGGTCCCTGCTTTCGCAGGGACGACGATGAGGATGGTTCACGATTCAAGACGCCGAACACGGGTGTCATCACCCGCGCATGCGAAGGCGGGTGATCCAGTATTCCAGAGGCCGTTATGCTTGAGCCGAAAGGCCGCGGCGTACTGGATCGCCCGGTCGAGCCGTGCGATGACAGCCTTGATGGGGGATGTCGCTCCGCATTCTCCTCGCGTCATTCCGGGGCTCGCCTAGGACGAGAGCCCCGAATGACGTCCGCTCAGGTCAAGTGCCGCACGATCGCAAGCCCGGCGAACAGCCCCATGATCGACAACGCCGCCGAGCCCGCGACATACAGCGCCGCAAGCCCGAGTTCGCCGCGCTCATAGAGCAGCGCGGCGTCGAGCGAGAACGCGGAGAAGGTGGTGTAGCCGCCGAGGATGCCGGTCATCAGGAACAGCCGCCAGGGCTGCGAGGCCTCGCCCTTGAAGGCGAGATAGCCGGCGATCAGGCCCATCACGGTCGAGCCTGTGATGTTGATGATGAAAGTGCCCCAGGGAAATGCGGTGCCGATGCAGCGCGCGCAGGTGACGTTGATCAGGTGCCGCAGCATTGCGCCAAGACCGCCGCCGAAGAACACCAGAAGATAGCTTGCCGCGTTACCCACCAATGCCCCGCTGGTGTGTGAAGAAGCTTGAGCAGCCCTGCTCAAAGCTCACCCTCCCCTGGAGGGGGAGGGTCGGTTCGCATGAAGCGAAACGGGGTGGGGTGATCTCTCGGCACGGACAGTATCGCGCGCGGATAGACCGTCACCCCACCCTGCCGCTCATTTCATTCGCGTCGACCCTCCCCCTCCAGGGGAGGGTGAAGGGCCGTTCGTGAAAGAACGCCTAGCCGGCCTTGCCGAACAGCTCGTCGACATAATCCCAGTTGACGAGATTCTCGACGAACGCCTTCAGATAGTCCGGACGGCGGTTGCGGTAGTCGATGTAGTAGGAGTGCTCCCAGACGTCGACGCCGAGGATCGGCACCGCGCCGTGGACCAGCGGGTTCTCACCGTTCGGGGTCTTGGCGACCTCGAGCTTGCCGCCCTTGACCTGCAGCCAGGCCCAGCCTGAGCCGAACTGGCCGGCGCCGGCGGCGGCGAAGTCGGTCTTGAACTTCTCGAAGCCACCGAGGTCTTCGTTGATCTTCTTCTCGAGCCGTCCGGGCAGCTTGCTGCCGCCGCCGTTCGGCTTCATCCACTTCCAGAAGTGGATGTGGTTGTAGTGCTGACCGGCATTGTTGAAGACAGCCGCGTTCTTGCCGAACGAACCCTTCACGATCTCCTCGAGGGACTTGCCTTCGAATTCGGTCCCCTTGATCGCGTTGTTGCCGTTGGTGACGTAGGCCTGGTGATGCTTGTCGTGGTGAAACTCCAGCGTTTCCTTGGACATATAGGGCGCAAGGGCGTCGTGGGCGTAGGGCAGATCGGGTAGCGTGAAGGTCATGGGGTAATGTCCAACAGAGGGTGGGAGACTACACTTAACGGGTCCCCCTTATAGAAGGTTCCACGGCGGAGAAACACCGCATTTTCTGATCGGCTATGACAGATCGGCACAGCCGAAAGCCAGACCAAAGCCAAGACCAAGGCGAAGACCAAGGACCCAGACGATGAGCATCGAAATCGACATTCTCAACGGAGATGCGTCATGGCCGCGCGCCGAGCCGCTGCTGCGGACAGTCTGGAGCCCGGAGGTCATGCAGAACAAACCGTGGGCCGATATCAAATGGGCTCACGCGGATTTGCGCGTGCTGCTCGATGCGCCCGATGACAGCGGGCTGGCCTGCCATGTCGGTATCTATTTCCGGACAATCACCTGGAATGGCCACAAGGTGCATGTCGCCGGCATCGGCGGGGTGTCGACCCGCGAGGACTGCCGGGGGCGCGGCTATGCGTCGCTCGCGCTCGACGCCGCCGTGCACACCATTCGTGCCAACGATGCGGTGAAATTTGCAATCTTATTCTGCGAGCCGCACAATTTCGCGTTCTATCAGGCGCGCGGCTGGCACCCCTTCACCGGCGAAGTTCATTGCGAACAGCCCTCGGGGCCGATCCGCTTCGAGGCGATGGCGCCGTTCGTCAACGACATCGTCCGCGCGCCACGCCAGGGCAAGATCGACCTATGCGGACTGCCGTGGTGACCCCTGCGCGGGCGCGGGTGGCGATGACCAGCTCGAACCCGTAACATGTTGACCATCATTTATTGATTGCGAGCCTGGTTCACTGGCGTCGAATTGCAGTGCGCCCTCTCCCGCTTGCGAAGTGAGCCGTGACGCATGACCATCGACACCTCGATCGACGACATCAGCCCCGCCGCGGCCACGCCTGCGGTAGCGGTCGATCATTTGTTGACGGCACCGATCCTGCCGACGCTGCTGCGTCTCGCGGTCCCCAACACCATCGCGATGTTCGGCTCGACACTGGTCGCGGTCGCCGAGACCTCCTACATCGGCCGGCTCGGCACCGAGCCGCTGGCAGGCATCGCGCTGGTGTTTCCGTTCGCGATGCTGAACCAGATGATGTCGGCCGGTGCGATGGGCGGCGGCGTCTCCTCGGCGATCAGCCGCGCGCTCGGCGCCGGCGACCGCGACCGCGCCGCGGATCTGGCGCTGCATGCGGCGATCATCGGGGTCGGCCTGGGCCTGTTCTTCACCGTGATGATGCTGGGCTTCGGCAGCAACTTCTATGAGCTGCTCGGCGGCCACGGCGGCGTGCTCGAACAGTCCTTGCATTACTCGCAGGTGCTGTTCTCCGGCGCGATCTCGATCTGGCTGGTCAACACGCTCGCTTCCGTGGTGCGCGGCACCGGCGACATGCGGATTCCTTCGATGACGCTGATCACGGTTTCGATGATCCAGATCGCGGTCGGCGGCGTGCTGGGGCTCGGGCTGTTCGGCGTGACAAGTCTTGGCATGCGCGGCGTCGCCGCGGGTCAGCTCACGGCCTTCATCTGTGGTGCAATCTTCCTCGCCTGGTATCTCGCCTCCGGCCGCAGCCGGCTGAAGCTCGACTTCGCCGCCTTCAGCTTCCAGCGCGCGATGTTTCTCGACATCCTCAAGGTCGGCGCGATCTCCTGCCTGTCGCCGCTGCAGAGCGTGCTGACCATCCTGATCTTCACAAAAATCCTCGCCGGCTTCGGCACCGAGACGCTGGCCGGATACGGCATGGGCTCGCGGCTGGAATTCCTGCTGATCCCGATCGCCTTCGCGGTCGGCGTCGCCTCGGTGCCGATGGTCGGCATGGCGATCGGCGCCGGACTTGTCGCGCGGGCGCGCAAGGTGGCGTGGACCGCCGGCACGGTCGCAGGCCTCGTCGTCGGACTGGTCGGACTTGCGGTCGCAGTCAAGCCGACGCTGTGGATCGCGCTGTTCACCGGCGATCCCGGCGTGACGGCCGCGGCTTCATCCTATTTCGCACTGGCCGGCCCGGGATTCGGCTTCTTCGGCGTCGGCGTCTGCCTCTATTTTTCGTCGCAGGGCGCCGCCAAGGTCGGCGGGCCGGTGCTGGCCGGGACCATCCGCCTGCTGCTGGTCGGCATCGGCGGCTGGTGGCTTGCGACCGTGAGCGCGCCGGCGTGGACACTGTTTGCGCTGGTCGGGGCGGCCATGGTGGCCTTCGGCCTCGCCACCATCGTCTCGATCCGGCTGACCCGCTGGGGATAACTGCCGCGGCGCGGCTGCGCGTTGCCTGGGCATGACCATCCCGGACGAACGCAGCAAAAATTTTCCGGGTACCGCGCGCCTGATCGCGCGAATATGACATTGCAGAAATCTTTCGACTTGTTATGCAGGCCGACCTTTTGGGGAACAAGCCATGGCCTGCAGACTGGGATTTGTGATCGCAATCATTGCGGCGGCACTTGCTGTGCCTGCCGCGCATGCACAGAGCGCGCCTGAGCCTTTCGGCGTCTGGCAGACCCAGGCCGGCGATGCCCGCGTCAAGATCAGCAAATGCAGCGGCGGCATCTGTGGCGTGGTGGTGAGCCTGCGCGACCCGATCGATCCGATGACCGGCAAGCCGCAGGTCGACAACAAGAATCCCAATCCGTCGCTGGCCAAGCGGCCGATCATCGGGCTGCCGCTGTTCTCAGCCATGCAGCCGGTCGCCGCGGGCAAGTGGTCGGGCCAGATCTACAATGCCGACGACGGCGGCACCTATGCCAGCAGCGTCTCGGTCACCGGCGAGAGCACGCTGCGCGTCGAAGGCTGCGTCGGCGCGCTATGCGGCGGCGAGACCTGGACGCGGGTGGGGCGGTGATTTCCAGCTGAGTAATAACCGCAGCGGGACTGCGCTCCCTCGCCCCGCTCTTGCGGGGAGAGGGTTGGGGTGAGGGGCTCTATCCGCATAGCGCGGCCTCAATTGTAGTCAGTACCCCCTCGATATTCCCGAGAACCTCGTTGTTCCAGAAGCGAAGCACGCGATATCCCTCGTCGGCCAGATAGCGGTCACGGATCGCATCTGCCGCCGAGCCCGCATGCTGACCGCCATCGACCTCGATGACGAGTCGCTTCTCGCGGCAGGCGAAATCGCAGATGTAGTTTCCGATCGGGACCTGCCGCGCAAACTTGTGGCCGTCGATCTGACGATTGCGCAGGTGTTTCCAAAGCGCGATCTCCGCATCCGTTTGATTGGCGCGCAGTCGTCTCGCGAGTCGGATGGATACCTCTTTGCGGCCGCGCATTGCCATGCCCCTCACCCGGAACGCATCTGGCGATGCGTTCCGACCTCTCCCCGCAGAAGAGCGGGGAGAGGTTAGAAAAGCAACCGCTCGCTACACCGCGCGTGCCTTCAGCACGGTGGCGGCCGAGGCGTAACCGCCGCGGGCGCCGTCGATGAAATGGACGTGGTCGGCACGCATCGCCGACGGGGTGAAGCAGGTCATCATCGCGGCATCCTGCGCATGCAGGCCGTAGCGCACGACGCCCTGCGCGGCTGCGGCGACGAGGCGCTGCTCGAGCTCGGTAGCAAGCTCCGGCGTGCAATCCAGGATCATGCGCAGGCCGTCGTCGAACTTGCGGAAGTCGGAATTCTCGACCAACTGCCGCAGGTAGTTTTTCGGCACGAATTTGCCGACCGGGATATTGAACCGCATCAGCGTATAGGTCCACAGCGTGAACGCGAGCACCGTGGCACGGCGCAGCGCGAGCGAGCCGCCGCGTCGTGCACGCGCCTCGTACTCCATCCCCTGCGGTGGCCAGCGCAGCGACGGGCCGTCTGCAGGCACCGGCCGTCCAGCCTCCGGGCTGTTCTCGATGCGGACGACGATGTCCTCGATCACCTTGCGGAAGGACGCGGGATCGGCGCCCTTCGCGGGCAGCACCAGCACCGAGAGGATGACGCCACGCGCTGACGGCATCACCTCGAAGCGGCAGGACAGGCCGGACAGATCCGGCTGCGTGCCCACGGGCGCCGGATCGACCGCGAACTCGCCGCGCTTCATCGCGGCGTCGGCATAGGCAAGACCGCCGCCGGTGAACATCGCATAGGAGAGATTGGCCGACGGCCCGAAACGCGCGACACGCACATCGGCGCCCGCGGCGCGGATCGCCGACATCGGCATCAGCGCCACCCGCAGCACCAGATCGAGATCGTCGCGCACCCAGCGCGCGGTCGCAGCCAGCGCCTCGCGCGCCTTCTCGAGATCGGCGGGCGCGACCGCGAAGCTCGCGCCGTCGCCGCCGAACACGAAGGGGAATTCGCGGCCATCGAGCGCATTGGTGACGGAAGCGACCACCGCGGCGCCGGCCATGTTGACCGCCTTGTAGCGCTGCGCCGCGATCGCCTTGGTCGACTCGACGATGTCGGCGACGCCGACCGTCCAGTCATCCGGTAGCGGCGCATACAGCGACGGATCCATCAGGCGCGCGAAGCCGCGAAACACCGGAATGCCGCCGTAGAAGATCTCGCTGCCGCCAGCCATCGCTACGCCGTGTTGTTTTCACCTCTGTAGATTCTCTAGCAGATACGCGGCGGTTTGCGACCCGGTTTTCGACCCTAGCCCGGATGGAGCGAAGTCCCGTCATCCTGAGGAGCCGCGAAGCGGCGTCTCGAAGGATCGACGGCCCGAGTGCCGCCACGAACGGACGGCGCCCCCGTGAGGACGACTGAGGCCGATTCATCCTTCGAGGCTCGCTTCGCTCGCACCTCAGGATGACGGTGATGGCTTCGTAGCCCGGATGGAGCGAAGCGCAATCCGGGCTACCGCGCTACCGCATCACGCCGCCTCGCCTGCTCTTCGCCAGGGCGGAAACGGATCGCGCAGCGCTGCCCAGGCCTTCGGGTCCATGCCCGGTTTGCCCGCAACGAGGCAGGCATCGAGCCGGCGGCGAATGTCGTCCTCGTTCATGCCGGAGCCGATGAAGACCAATTCCTGGCGCCGATCGCCATAGAGATCGTTCCAGCTCCGCTGCATCATCAGCTTCCAGTCCGGATGATCCGGCCAGCGCTCGCGCGGGATCGCGGCCCACCATGAACCGAGGCCTTCGGTGCGGACGATCGCGCCGGCCTGGCTCATCTCGCCGCACCAGTCCGGACGCGTCGCGATCCAGAAATGGCCTTTGGCGCGGATCACGCCCTGCCAGCTCTCGCGCAGGAAGCCGTGAAAGCGCACCGGATCGAACGGGCGCCGTGCGCGATAGACGAAGCTCGTGATGCCATATTCCTCGGTTTCCGGCACATGC
This sequence comes from Bradyrhizobium sp. CER78, assembly GCF_029846235.1. GTDB lineage: Bacteria > Pseudomonadota > Alphaproteobacteria > Rhizobiales > Xanthobacteraceae > Bradyrhizobium. Next base: position 116,561 of record NZ_JARVWP010000014.1, on the reverse strand, counting down.
TCGGCAAAACCGTAGAGCTCCTTGTGCCACAGCGGATGCTGCTGCGCCCGCTCATAGGTGAAGCGGCCAGTGTCGAGCACGCGGTCGAACGGTACCCGTGCAAAATTCGCCTCGACGAGGTCGGCCTCGGGATTGAGCGCGCGCACGATGGTGCGAGCCGCTTCACGCTCGGCCGGCGTCGCCGCATCGACCTTGTTGAGCACGACGACGTCGGCGAACTCGATCTGCTCGACCAGGAGATCGACCAGCGTGCGCTTGTCACCGTCGAGCGCCTCGCCGCGCGCGCTGAGGAAATCGGTCGAGGCATAGTCCTTCAACAGATTGGCGGCGTCGACCACGGTGACCATGGTGTCGAGCCGCGCGACATCGGACAGGCTCGCGCCATCTTCATCGCGAAACTCGAAGGTCGCGGCGACCGGCAGCGGCTCGGAAATCCCGGTCGATTCGATCAGCAGATAATCGAACCGTCCGCTCTCGGCGAGCGCGCGCACCTCCTTGAGCAGATCGTCGCGCAGGGTGCAGCAGATGCAGCCATTGCTCATCTCGACCAGTTTTTCGTCAGTCCGGGACAGGTTCGCACCGCCATCGCGAACGAGGTCGGCGTCGATGTTCACCTCGCTCATGTCGTTCACAATCACCGCAACCTTCAGGCCGTGGCGGTTGTTCAGGACGTGGTTCAACAAAGTGGTCTTTCCAGCCCCGAGGAAGCCGGACAAGATGGTGACGGGGAGTTTCTGCATCGAGATCAAACAGTTGTTGGAGGGATAGGCGGCGGCGGGACATGGGCATTCGCATGCATGTAATGTTATAACATAACATCAACTGTCGAGCGCCTTGTCAAGATGGGAGCTGCCTCCAGCCGACACGGCGGCTTCCGGCACGCGCGCGCCGGCGTCGTCACGAAAAAGCAGCCACATGTGGGCGGCTTCACGCGCGCGTCTCATCTCAGGTTGTAGTTTTGGAAAAATACCCGCCTGAACCGGAAAGGATCGCGCCGTGACCCTCGCCTACGGATTCGTCAAGACCAAGGTGACCTCCGAGCCCAAGCTGAAGCCGTCGCACCACGGGCACGAGACGCAATATCACCTGCACTGCAATCTCGACGTCGACGGCGAGCAGTGGGACGTTGCCATCAATGTCGGCACCAATGACGCGGACGATTTGCTGAAATACAAGCTGGTGTTCGACTTCCGCCATCCGATCATCCAGACGATTGCGGCCGCAAGCGGCGGCTCGCAGGATCTGACCGGGCAGAAGAAACTGCCGGCGCTGGATTTCCTGCGTAGCAATCTGCTCGACAATACCGGAAAATGGCGCGACAGCGACGTGATGGACGACTCCGACGACACCGAGCCGGCGGCGACGCTGAGGCGGCTGCTGTCGCGCGCGCTTCAGGAGAGCCGCGATGTCTACATCTTCGGCCGCTTCTACGCGCAGGGCGACGGCCTGCACGACGTCCATCTCAACCAGGGCTCGAGCAAGGGCTTCATCCATCGCCCGGGCGATGATTCCAACGACCACAACGACATCTGGCAGGACGGCGCTGTGATGGTCGATCTCGGCGAGCCGGAATGGGCGGCCTATGTCTCGGCCTTCACCCAGCAGCTGGTGCCGACCGACGATCTCGGCAATCCACAGCCGGACGCGACCACGATCGGCTGAGCAGACGTAGCCCGGATGGAGCGAAGCGAAATCCGGGGCATCTACTGGCAACCGGCAATGCTCTTAAGTCCCGTCATGCTGAGGAGGCCGCGTAGCGGCCGTCTCGAAGCACGACGGCCCCGCTCTGACTGCGCGGCCGTGCATCCTTCGAGGCTCGCTCCGCTCGCACCTCCAGCGACAAAGGCGAAGCCTTTGCGCGGGGATGACGGGGTTACGAGCTTCGCTTACTTCCCCAAGCCGCGCAGCACGAGCTGGTTCATGCGGCTGGCGAAGGCGGCGGGGTCGGCGGGCATCTCGCCGTCGAGGATCTGCGCCTGCTCGAACAGCAGCAGCGAGAGGTCTTTGGCCTGCGCCCCGTCGGTCGCGAGCGCTGCGACCAACGGATGGCGCAGATTGATCTCCAGGATCGGTTTCGTGATCTCGCCGCGGTTCTGCTGCGCGAGCAGCCGCTCCAGCGCACGATCGCGCGCATCTCCGCCGGCGACGAGACACGACGCGCTCGAGGTCAGCCGCTGCGAGGCGCGGACGTCCGAGACACGCTCACCGAGCGCATCCTTGATCATCGCGATCGTGGTCGCCGCGTCGGCCGCGGGCTCGTCCTTCTTGTCGTCCTTGTCGTCGGCCAGCGGGATCAGGCCGAAATCGACATCGCCCTGGCTCAGCGACTTCAGCGGCTTGCCGCCGAAATCGAGCGGCGCCGAGGTCCAGAACGCATCGACCGGATCGGTGAGCAGCAGCACCTCGATGCCGCGGGCGCGCGCCGATTCCAGCTTCGGGTTCGACTTCAGCCGCTCGACGCTGTCGCCGACCAGGTAATAGATCTCGGTCTGGTTCGGCTTGAAGTCGTCGACGACCTGCTTCAGCGAACGGTTCTCGCCCGACGTCGTGGTGAAGCGCGCCAGCGCCAGCAGCTTCTCGCGGCGCTCGAAGTCCTCCCACAGGCCTTCTTTGATCACAGGGCCGAACGCATCCCAGATCTTCGCGAAGGTCTCCGGCTCCTTCTCGCCGAGCGTCTCGAGCTCGCCCACGACGCGGCTGGTGACCGCTTTGCGGATCTGCGCGAGCTGCGGATTGTTCTGCAGCATCTCGCGCGAGATGTTGAGCGGCAGATCCTCGCTGTCGATCACGCCGCGGATGAAGCGCAGGTAGGCAGGCAACAGCTCGGCATCGTCGGCGATGAAGACGCGGCGGACATAGAGCTTGACCTTGCCCTTGCGCTCGACCTGGAACAGGTCGAACGGCTTCTGCGACGGCGCGAACAGCAGCACGGCGTAGGACTGCCGGCCCTCGGCGCGGTAATGCAGCGTCATCGCCGGCTCGTCGAACGCACCCGCAATCTGCTTGTAGGCCTGCGCATAGTCTTCCGGCTTCAGCTCGGATTTGGAACGCTGCCACAGCGCGCTCGCCGAGTTGATCTGGCGCGGCTCGCCCTCCTCCGGCACCAGCAGGATTGGAAACTGGATGTTGTCGGAATATTCGCGGACGATGCGCTCGATCTCGTAAGCCTCGAGATATTTGGCGGCGTCCTTTTTCAGATGCAGCACGATCTCGGTGCCGCGCGCGACGCGCTGCGCTGCCTCCTCGCTCGCCGGTGCGATCTCGAAACCGCTGCCGCCCTCCGACGTCCACACCCACACCTCGTCCGAGCCGGCGCGGCGGCTCGTGACGATGATTTTGTCGGCGACCATGAAGGCGGCGTAGAAGCCGACGCCGAACTGGCCGATCAGATTGGCGCCGTCCTTGGCTTCGGTCAGCTTCGACAGGAACGACTTGGTGCCGGAGCGCGCGATGGTGCCGAGATTGTCGATCAGCTCCTGCCGCTCCATGCCGATGCCGGTATCGATCACCGACAGCGTGTCGGCCGCCTTGTTCGGCACGATCCGGATCTCCGGCGGCGCGCCGTCGGTGATCAGGCCGGGATTGGCGATCGCCTCGTAGCGAAGCTTGTCGCAGGCGTCCGACGCGTTCGAGATCAATTCGCGCAGGAAAATATCGGTCTCGGAATAGACCGAATGCACCATCAGGTGCAGCAATTCGGCAACCTCGGCCTGGAACGGCTGGGATTCGGCGGCGGCAGTTGTGGTCATGCGGAAAACTCGGACAAACCTGAAGTGGCGGGAAAGCCCTGATATAGCGCGATCGCGCCGGCTGGCAAGACGCGCGGAAGGAACCGTCAGTCCGAGATCGCCGCGATATAGCGCTCGACCGAACGGTCGAACGCCGCCCTGGCGTCGGAGGCGATGTTCTTGCCCCACCAAGCCCCGTAGATCCGATCATACGCCAGCGGCGCGACCGCGCGCGCGACGCGGCGGACCGCTGATTCATTGAGCGGGATGTAGTTCGGATAGGAGTACATGAAGCTGACCGAGCAGCGGTCCATCGCGACCATCGCGATGTCACCGGTCAACAGCGCCCCGCGCCCGTCGGCACCCTTGCCCCAATGCAGCATGGTAGCGCCGGCGAAATGTCCGCCGCCGCGCACCAGCAGGATGTCGTCGGAGATGCGATGGCTGTCGCCCTGCCACGGCACGATCGACCGATAGGGTCGCGTCACCCATTGCGCGTCGTCCCCGTGCAGATAGACCGGTGCGTCGTCGAACGCCGCGCTCCAGTCGGCGACCGCGCCGTAATAATGCGGATGCGAGATCGCGATCGCCGTCAGCCCGCCGAGCGATTTGACATGCGCGATCGCCTCGGCGGTCGCCAGCGGCACGCAGTCCCACATCACGCAGCCGCCGCGATCCGGCACCAGCAGCGCGCGCTGCCCGATCGCGAACGACGGCTCGAGCGCCAGCCCGACGAGGCCGAGATCGTCGCGCCAGACCAGCTTGTGCCGCTCTGCGAGCTGCTCGCGGGTCAGCCACGCCTGCCCGTTCCAGTTCACATATTGCCGCTCGTCCTCACAGATCGGGCAGCGCGGTGGTGCCGCGGCGGTTTCGGGAAATTGCGCGCCGCATTGTTCGCAGGACCAGAGAGGCATCGAGAGCACACGCGTTGGGATGAGGTTAGGCTCCTGATCTACGTCAGCAGCGGGAGCCGTTCAATGCCGGCGTCCCAGTTCCATCTGCATCTCCGCCGGAGCCGGAGCCACGCCGAACTTTCTGCGGAACGAGCGGTGGAAATAGGACAGGTCGTTGAAGCCGACCGCGTAGGCGATATCGCTGACCTTGCGGCCGGCGCGCCGACACCATCGTCCGCCTGATGGTGGGACGCGACGTCTTGCCGGCGCCGTTCTCGCCCATCAGCGCGTGGATTTCGCCGGCATAGACCGTGAGGTCGACGCCGCGCAACGCCTTGATGCTGAAGAAGGACTTGGAGACCCGGCGCATCTCGAGGATCGGGTCGATCATCTTACCTCCCCACGGCACGCGCGACAGCATTGCGTCGCACCCGCGTCTTGTTTTGGTTTCTCGCGCGAGCGGTCAGCATTAAACAAAAGGTTGTATCGTAGAGCAATACCTTCGAACGATCACTAGTCGGGAACCAGACTGGTGTTGCGGAACTCTCCGCGGTTTGCGGACACGCTGACTCTCGTCAGTGCCGTGGCCGGTACAGGCTGCGCCATTTCGGCAGCCGCTCGGCATAGGCTGCCGCGAGCGCGCGGTCAGGTTCGAACGTCTCGACGCGCTGCGGCGCCGTGCAGACAGCCTCAACCGGCTCGCCACTGACCGCAAGGCGCCCGAGCCGCGCTGCGCCGAACGCGGCCCCGGTTTCGCCATCGGCAAAGCGGTGCACCGGGATATCGAGCACGTTGGCCAGCACCGAAAGCCAAAACCGCGAACGCGAGCCGCCGCCGATCGCATCCACCGCGGTGATCGCCATTCCGCTATCGGCTAGCACGTCGCGGCAATCCGCCAGCGCGAACGCGACGCCTTCGAGCACGGCCTGCACGATCGCGTCGCGATCGGTGCCGTGGCCCAGGCCATCCAGCATGCCGCGCACATCGGGATCGTCGTGCGGCGTCCGCTCGCCGGACAGATAGGGCAGAAAGCTGACAGGCGACGGCGCCTTCGGACGTTCGCCGAGCGGCGCCAGCAATTCGGCCTCAGGAGTCCGCAGCAGCCGCGCGATCCAGGCGAGGCAAGACGCCGCCGAGAGGATCGCGCCGGCCTGGATCCACATGCCGGGAATGGCATGACAGAAGGTGTGCACGGCGCGCGCCGGGTTGGCAGCGATCGCACGGGTCGGCACCAGCAACGCGCCGGAAGTTCCGAGCGAGACGAAGGCAGCGTCGCTCCCGATCGCGCCGATGCCGACCGCGCCCGCCGGATTGTCGCCGGCGCCGCCTGCGATCATCGGCCGCTTGCGCATGCCCCAACGCTGCGCGAGTGCGCTCGATAGCAGCACCGCAGGCGCGCAGCCCTCGACGAGCCGCGGCATCTGGCGGCGCGACAGGCCGGTCGCGTCGAGCGCGGCGTCGGACCAGTCCCGTCGCGCCGCATCAAGCCACAACGTTCCCGAGGCGTCCGAGATGTCCTCGATCGCTTCGCCGGTCAGCACCAGGCGCAGATAGGGCTTCGGCAGCAACACCAGTCTGGTGGCCGCGAAAATCTCAGGTTCGTGCTTGGCGACCCACAATAGCTTGGGCGCCGTGAAACCCGGCATCGCCTTGTTGCCCGTCATCGCCCGCAATGCCGGCCAGCGCTGCTCGAGCTCGCCGCATTCCGCAGCCGAGCGCCCGTCGTTCCAGAGAATGCAAGGCCGCAACGGCTTCCAATCGGCATCGAGCAGCGTCGCGCCGTGCATCTGGCCGGACAGGCCGATGCCCTCGACAGCAGCCAGTTCGGCCGGATGATCCGCCTTCAGCGCGTCCAGCGTCGCGAAGGTGGCCTCGATCCACTGCGCCGGGTCCTGCTCGCTGTGGCGTGGTAGCGGCGAGGCCACGGTCAACGACCGGCTGCGGCTCGCCACCACGCGCTGGGCGTCGTCGACGAGAACGGTCTTGACCGCCGAGGTGCCGAGATCGATCCCGAGATACATGGTGCCTCGTGTCTATGCGATATGAGGCCGGATCTCGCAGCAAACTCGCTGCACCTCTCCCGCTTGCGCGGGGAGGTCGGATTGCATCTGCGATGCAATCCGGGTGGGGGCTCTCTCCACGTTGTGACTCGCGGAGAGAGCCCCCACCCCAACCCTCCCCCGCAAGCGGGAGAGGGAGCCCGACAAATGTGCTCACTTCACATCGCCGATTACGGCTGCGCGAACGCCTGCTGCACCGCGCTGGGGTCAGTGATGCCGTTGGCAATCAGGAGTTCAAGCAGGACGCGCGCCTTCTGCGGATTGAGGTCGAGCGAGACCGCAAAGCCGAGCTTGTCGTCCTCGACCTCGACGTTGCGGTTGACATAGCCCGAGCCGACCCGGGTCGAGCGCACCACCGCGACCCCCTGCTTCGCCGCCGCCGCCAGCGCATCGATGGCGCCCTTCGATGAGTTGCCGTCGCCGACGCCGGCCAGCACGATGCCCTTGGCGCCACGCTTGACCGCATCTTCGACTTCGGCGGCATCCATGTTGGCGTGCGAATAGATGATGTCGACCCGCGGCAGTGGCGGCGTGTCCGGCAGCTTCAGTTTCGCCGTCTTGATCGTGACGGCCGGCTGCAGGAAGCGCAGCGAGCCGGCGTCGACATAGCCGACCGGACCGGCATCGGGCGAACGGAACGTCTGGACGCTCGTGGTATTGGTCTTCTGCACCCAGCGCGCGCCATGGATAGTGTCGTTGAGCACGACCAGCACGCCGCGGCCGCGGGATTCCGGCGCCGAGGCGACCCGCATCGCATCGTAGAGATTGGCCGGCCCGTCGGCGCCGATCGCGGTCGACGGCCGCATCGATCCGACCAGCACGATCGGCATGTCGGTGTCCAGCACGTTTTGCAGGAAGAACGCGGTCTCCTCCATCGTATCGGTGCCGTGGGTGATAACGACGCCGTCGACCTCCTTGTTGTCGATGGCCGCGCGGATGCGCTTGACGAGGTCGAACCAGACCTTGTCGTTCATGTCCTGCGAGCCGATCGAGGAAATCTGCTCGGCCGAGATCTCGGCGAGCTTGTCGATGCCCGGAATAGCCGCGATCAGATTCGCCGCGCGGACCTTGCCCGAATCATAGGCATTGCCGGCGCGTGCATTGGCTTGCCCTGCGATCGTGCCGCCGGTGCCGAGCACCAGCACCCGGGCCAGCGTAGTGCCGGACGCCTGTTGTGCTGATACCGGCGAGGCAAGCCCGATCATAAGGGCTGCGGCGAGCCCGAGGATCATACATGCTGAACGGGTCGATCGGAGCGGATGCAGCGTCATTTCTTCCCCCGGTGATAAACCATCTAGTCACAACTGGTGGTTTTGTCGCGCAAGAAATGGACAAACTTGCGGCGGAAACGCCGCCGGCAAGGTCTCCCGGCCGACCACGCGTGCGTCGCGTCATCCGACCCGCAGCCTTGTCTTTCGGCGCGTGCCCAAATTCTTGACATCGCCGGAATGGCGGCGCAGATTTTTCGAATATTCTTCGAATTCTGGTGCGCCCTGCCGCGTTTCGCGTGAAAACCTGCTCGGCCAGGAAGGCGACGGATTCGCGATCGCGATGCGGTGCCGGGATGCCGGACGCACGCATTGGGGCGCCTACTGCGTCGGTGCGGCGAGCCAGCTTTTGGACTACGAGCTTGATCACGTCTCGGTGCGCGAGACGTTCGGACGCAGGCTGCGCGACCATCGAATGGCAGATCGCCGACATGGCGAGCGCGCTGCATGCTGCGCGCCTGGTCGCCTATGAGGCGGCCTGGCGCTACGATCAGGGCGACGCCGCCGCGCGCACCGCGGCGGCCGCGCTCTCCAAATATACCGGCGCCGACATGGTGCAGCGCGTGGCCGACATGACCATGCAGCTGTTCGGTGGTGCCGGTTATTCCAGGGATCTGCCGATCGAGCGCATCTGGCGGGAAACCTGGGTGGTCCGCATTCTCGATGGCACATCGGAGATCATGCGACAGATCATCGCCGGCAACGCATTCCGCAGCCATGAACGGCGGAACACGCCGATCTGACCGGCAATCTTAGGCTGTATCCCGTCGCAATAGCGCTTGTGTTCCGATCCCGCTGCCTTACTGTTTTTGCGGGATGCGAGGAGACGACCGTGGCTTCGGGGACGACGCTCAAGCTCAAGCAACAACGCAGCCGCGACCGGCGCGAGCAGATCCTCTCGGCAGCGACCAAGCTGTTCGGCCAGCGGGGCATCGACGGCACCTCGCTCACCGACGTCGCTGCGGTGGCGAAAATACCGCTCTCCAGCATCTACGACTATTTCGAGGACAAGCGCGCGCTGGTGCTCGACGTGCCCGCGGGCAATTTCGAAGCGCTGTATCAGAAAACCGAGCCGCTGCTGGCGAAGGGCGGCGACCCGGTCGAGCAGCTTCGCATCATCTTCCTGACCAACTTCCAGTACATCAAGGACAATCCGAGCTGGGGCCGCGTGTTCTTCCTGGAGATATGGCCGAGCGTGCTGGCCGCCGAACCGCGGGTCAAGAAGGCGGTCGACAAATACGCGCTACGCTACGTGCAGCTGATCAAGCAGGCGATCCGCGCCGGCACCTATCGCCGCAATCTCGATCCCTACACCGCGATGTCGCTGATGATGGGCGGGATGTGCCACCTCACCGCGGTCTGGCTGCTCTACGGCCGCAAATACGATCTGGTGAAGAAGGGCAGGACACTGTTCACGACGCTGCACAACGGGTTCGTGCAGCATTAGCTGCGCTCCACCCATCCGGCTTGTAACGCCCGCCCTGCGCCCCCGGGGCATCTACGTCTTAACTTCGGCGGCCGGAACGACTTGATCCAAATACATCGCGTCGGCCTTCTGTCGAGGCATTCCCTACCGGAAAACCAATACACAGCCGTCGAAATCATGTTCTAGTATCGGCGGTGGGCAACCCGCGGCCGGACGCGCGGGCACTGGGGATGGGAGCGAACCGATGGACGTCAAGGCTGTTCTGCCGCCGCGTGGCCGCGACTATCGGCTCGATCTGCTGCGCGGCTTCGCCAACTGGGCGATCTATCTCGATCACATCCCGAACAACGCGGTGAATTGGATCACGCAGAAGAATTTCGGCTTCAGCGACGCGGCCGATCTGTTCGTGTTCATCTCCGGCTACACGGCGTCCTTTGTCTATGCGCGCATGATGCTCGAGCGCGGCACCGTGATCGGCGCTACCCGCCTGATCAAGCGGGCCTGGCAGATCTATGTCGCGCACGTCCTGCTGTTCGTGATCTACATCGCCGAGATCGGCTATCTCGCGCAGCGCTACCGCGATCCCAATCTGGAGAACGAATTCAACGTCGCGGGCTTCATGCAGAACCCGGCCGAGACGCTCTATCAGGGCCTGATCCTGGCGTTCAAGCCGGTCAACATGGACGTGCTGCCGCTCTACATCACGTTGATGCTGGTGTATCCGGTGGTGCTGTGGGCGATGCTGCGGAAGCTCAATCTGACGCTGGCAGCCTCATTCCTGCTCTATCTCGCCGCGCGCCATTTCGGCTGGAACCTGCCGGCCTATCCGTCCGGCTCATGGTACTTCAACCCGTTCTGCTGGCAGTTCCTGTTCGTGTTCGGCGGCTGGTTCGCGCTCGGCGGCGCCAGCGAATCGATCACCTTCATCCGCTCGCGCGCCTTCCTGTGGCTCGGCGGCGCCTATCTGTTGTTCGCGCTGGTCATGACCCTGGCGGGCCGCTTCCCGGAATTGGGCCAGGCGATGCCGGCATGGCTCTTTGATGCGTTCAATCCGAACGACAAGACCAACCTCGCACCGTATCGCGTGCTGCACTTTGTGGTGCTCGCCTTCTTCGTGACGCGCTTCCTGCCGCGCGAATGGCCGGGCTACGAGTGGCCGATCTTCGAGCCGATCATCAAATGCGGCCAGCAGTCGCTCGAGGTGTTCGCCTCGGGCGTCTTCCTTGCCGTGGTCGCGCATGTCGTGCTGGTCGAGGTCTCCGGCAGCCTCTGGATGCAGATCGTGGTGAGCGTTGTCGGCATCGTGCTGATGACCGTGCTCGCCTATTACCGCTCCTGGTCGAAGAAGGTCGACAAGGCGCCGCCCAAAACCGCGGCAGCACAGGTGCCAATGGCCGCGAAGCCGGCGGAATAGCCGGCGGGCGTGTCGAGGGCGACGCGGGTGGTCAGCGGCGCTGCGCATGCGCTCGAGCCTATTCCGTTCCGATTGAATCGGAACGGGGCTCTAGATTTTTGTTTTGACGCGTTTTCTTCACGCGAACCGGTATCCACTTCGCTCGAAAACGCTCTAGAGTGACGGCATGTCCCCTGCCTTCACCCACGACCATCCCGACATCCTGCAACTCGAAGCCGACGTGCTCGACGCGCGGCCCGGCGCCATCCTGGTCGAACGCTCGCCGTTCTTTCCCGGCGGCGGCGGACAGCTCGCCGACCGCGGAATTCTGCGATGGTCCGGCGGCGAGCTGCCGGTGACCGGGCTCGCACGCGACGACCGCGGCCTCTGGCACACGGTGCCGGACGACAGCGTGATCTCCGGCAAGGTCATGCTCGAAGTCGAGCCGGCGTTTCGCGCATTGATGTGCGAGTTGCACACGCTCGCCCACGTCATCAACGCGCTGGTCTACACGCGGTTCGGCGGCGCGCTTCTGACCGGGGCGCAACTCAATGACGACGGCAGCTTCCGCGTCGATTTTGATCTGCCCGGCGCCGACAACGAAGCGCTGCGGGCGCTCGAGGCGCCGCTGAACGACATCATCCGGCAGGACCTTGCCGTGAGCGCCGCCTTCATGGCGCATAGCGAGGCGCAAGCCATCCCCGGATTGTTTCGCAGCAAGGCCGTCGCCCCGCCGGTCGGCGAGGACGGGCTCGTTCGAATCGTCGAGATCCTCGGTCTCGACCGGCAGGCCTGCGGCGGCACCCATCTGGCCTCGACCGGGCAGTCCCGCCCCGCACGTATCGTCAAGATCGACAACAAGGGCCGCCAGAACCGCAGAATCAAGGTCGCGGTCTGACCGGCTCCGGCAGGCCGACCACAGAAATCACGGCGCACTGTGCCGATCAATCCTTACGCCATCGACGTCCCGTCTGTGCCTGGGGATGATGTTGTGCGGTTCGCTCGACGGGGCGCGATCGGCTTGTTAAGCCGCGTCTCCGCAAGGACGATTTGAGTCGGGGACATGACCGTAGCGATCGAGATGGGACAGACGACGGCCGGCGCCCCGGCGGCCATCGACCTCGAGGAGCTGTTGGCGACGCGCCTCTTGGTGCAGGGCAATTCGGGTTCCGGCAAATCCCATCTGCTGCGCCGGCTGCTGGAACAGAGCGCGCCGTGGGTGCAGCAGACCATCATCGACCCCGAGGGCGACTTCGTCACGCTGGCCGAGCGGTTCGGCCACCTCGTCATCGACGCCGAGGACCATACCGAGCGCAGTCTGCAGGTCGCAGGCGAACGCGTGCGCATTCATCGCGTCTCCACCGTGGTCAATCTCGAAGGGCTCGACGCCGAGAACCAGATGCGGCGCGCCGCCGCCTTCCTCGGCGGAATGTTCGAGGTCCCCCGTGATCACTGGTATCCGATGCTGGTGGTGGTGGACGAGGCGCAACTGTTCGCGCCGGCGGTCGCAGGCGAAGTGTCCGACGAGGCGCGCAAGTTGTCGCTCGGCGCGATGACCAATTTGATGTGCCGTGGCCGCAAGCGCGGACTGGCCGGGATCATCGCGACCCAGCGGCTGGCGAAGCTCGCCAAGAACGTCGCCGCCGAGGCGTCGAATTTCCTGATGGGCCGCACCTTCCTCGATATCGACATGGCGCGCGCCGCCGACCTGCTCGGCATGGAGCGACGACAGGCGGAGGCCTTCCGCGACCTCGAACGCGGTCAATTCATGGCGCTGGGCCCGGCGCTTTCGCGCCGGCCGCTCGGCCTGCGCATCGGTCCAACCGATACGCAGCCGCGCAACGCGGCGCCGCGGCTGATGCCGCTGCCGGAAGCTGCACTCGAAGACGCACGCGCCATCATCCTCGCAGCCCCGCCGCCCGAAACAACGGCCAGGCCGCCGCGCCGGGCGCCGGCACCCGACCTGCTCAGCCAGCTGATGGCCGCCAAGCCGGCGGCGCCTGAGATCGATCCCGAGACTGCGGAACCGCCGCCGAGCGCCGAGCAACTGGCCGAGCGGCGTGAGCGGCTGGATCGGATCCTGCGGGCCATTCTCGCCGAGCCGGATGCCGGCTTCCGCGCCATCGGCGTGCTCTATCAGGAGTTCGTGGTGCGCTGCCGGATCGAAGGGCTCGGCGCCGTGGTGCCGGAGCTGACCGACTTCCGCCGCATGTTGACGCGCGCCCGCGCTGGGCTCGGCACCGAGATCGCGGAAGACGACGCCTGGCAGGATGTGCAGCTGCGCGCCGCGATCCTGCCCGAGGACATGCAGGGCGTCTTCATGATGATCGCCCGCGCCGCGAAGGAAGGCTGGCCCTGCCCGAGCGATGCCGCGATCGCCCGCGCCTACGGCACGCACTCGCTGCGCCGCGCGCGGCATCTCCTGACCTATATCGAGGAGCAGGGCCTGATCGTCTGCCAGCTCGACGGCGCCGGCCGGCGCATCGTGACCCTCGTCGAGCTCGCCTGGGCGACGGCAGCGGCCGACCCGAATGCCGACGACGTGGCGACGGAGGCGGCCGGCTCGCCGTCGTGATCGAACCGCGGGCGCACGGAGCGGACTCCGGAAGCACGGCATGAAACGGAAAAGGCCCGCCGAGAGGCGGGCCTTTTCGTCTCTGCCGACAGGCGGAGCCGCTACTCCTAGCGGCGGCTCCGCATGCCTATCCTTCGCGCCCTCACGCGTGTTGCGGCTGCGCCAGCTGGCTGACCTGCGTCGCCGGCGGATCGACAACCAGGGTACCGCCATGGCCATCGCTCGATGTCGTGAATGTCGAGGCCATGTAGTTGCCCAGCAACGCAATGCTCGCCGTGACAGTGCCGTCCGTCACCGTGAGCGTTCCGCGCGTGCTGGTTCCGCTGAAGGTCGGCGTGTGAACGTTCGCGAAACTGATGTTCGCGAAATCGATCGCGTCCGAACCTGTCATCCCGGCGACGGTGCCGTTGAAGCTCGCGGAATTGTCGAGCTTCAGCGTTCCCGTAGAGCCCTGGAACGCCACGGCGGCGTTCGAAGCCCCCGGCAATTCCAGCGTGGCGCCCGCTGCGATGGTGGCGCTGGTTGAGCTTTCGCCCGTCACGTTGAAGGGCTGCCAGGCCCCCCACGCGATGCCGTCATTGGCCCGGATCCAGAGTTGATCGGTGCCCGAGCCGGCCTGATAGATCGCCGTAGCAAGCTGTGCCGCGGTGACGTCGATCTCGGTATTTGCCTTCACCGTTGCGTTGTTGACGATCCAGGCCCCGTTCGTGTTGGAATCCCACAACGCATATTTCGTTATGGTATCGCCATCCGCGTCGGTCGCGCTGAACAGGCTCGATGCGGCAAAGGTCTGCCCGGAGACCGTCACCACGTTCGAGGCCGACACCGTCGGCGTCTGGTTGGTTGCGGTCGCCGAGAACGCCGTCCAGCTGCCCCACAACATGCCGTCATTGGCTCGCACGTAGAGCAGATCCGCCGGCGAACCGCCGGGGCCGAACACGTAGCTCACCTGCGACAGGTTCGCCGCCGAGACGTCGATCTCCGTGTTGGCCGCCTGCGCGACACCATTCACCACCCAGTGACCGTTGCCGCCGGTGTCCCAGAACGCATACTGGGTGATCGCGTCGTTGTCGGCGTCCACCGCCGTGAACAGGCTCGAGGCCGCGACCGAATGGTCGTGAATCCCGGTCGCGCTCGCCGCCGTCACGACCGGAGCGTGGTCAGGCCCCGGCGTTGCCGTGAACGCCGTCCAGGTGCCCCACAAAAGGCCATCGTTGGCCCTGACGTATAATGTGTCGGGCGGGGTGCCGGTCGGCCCGAACACGTAGCTGACCTGCGACAGGTTCGCCGCCGACACATCGATCTCGGTGTTGGCTGCCTGCGCGACACCGTTCACGACCCAGTGGCCATTGCCGCCGGTGTCCCAGAACGCATACTGGGTGATGGTGTTGTGGTCGGTATCCGTGGCCGAGAACAGGCTCGAGGCGAGCGCTGACGTCTCTCCGTGGATTGCTGCCACGTTCTGCGCGGTCACGACCGGCGGATGATCGGACCCCGACGGGGCCGTGAACGCCGTCCAGGCACCCCACATGAAGCCATCGTTGGCCCTGATGTACAGCGTATCGGACGGCGCCCCGCTCGGCCCGAACACGTAGCTCACCTGCGACAGGTTCGCCGCCGACACGTCGATCTCGGTGTTGGCCGCCTGCGCGACACCATTCACCACCCAGTGACCGTTGCCGCCGGTGTCCCAGAACGCATACTGGGTCATGATATCGTTGTCGGCGTCCGAGGTCGTGAACAGGCTCGAGGCGAGTGTTGTCGTCTCTCCCGGGGTTACTGTCACGTTCGGCGCGATCACAACCGGCGCGTGGTCAGGCCCCGGTGTTGCCGTGAACGCCGTCCAGGCGCCCCACAACATGCCGTCATTGGCTCGCACATAGAGCGTATCCGCCGGCGAACCGCCGGGGCCGAACACGTAGCTCACCTGCGACAGGTTCGCCGCCGACACATCGATCTCGGTGTTGGCCTGCTGCGCGACACCATTCACCACCCAGTGGCCGCTTCCACCGGTGTCCCAGAACGCATACTGGGTGATCGCGTTGCCGTCGGCATCCGTGGCCGAGAACAGGCTCGATGCGAGCGCCGATATCTCTCCATGGGTTGCTGTCACGTTCTGCGCCGTCACAACCGGCGCTTGGTCGGCTCCCGGCGGGGCCGTGAACGCCGTCCAAGTGCCCCACAGATAGCCGTCGTTGGCCCTGATATACAGCGTATCGGGCGCTGAGCCGGGCGGCCCGAACACGTAGCTCACCTGCGACAGGTTCGCCGCCGATACATCGATCTCGGTATTGGCCGCCTGCGCAACACCGTTCACCACCCAGTGACCGCTGCCGCCGGTGTCCCAGAACGCGTACTGGGTGATCGCGTCGCCATCGGGGTCCGTGGCCGAGAACAGGGTCGTGGCGGGCGCTGACGTCTCTCCAGCGACGACTGTCACGTTCGGCGCCGTCACGATCGGCGCGCGGTCAGGCCCCGGTGTTGCCGTGAACGCCGTCCAGCCGCCCCACACGTAGCCGTCGTTGGCCCTGACATACAGCGTATCGGGTGCCGACCCTGTCGGCCCGAACACATAGCTCACCTGCGACAGGTTCGCCGCCGACACGTCGATCTCGGTGTTGGCCTGCTGGGTGACACCATTCACCGTCCAATGGCCGTTGCCGCCGGTGTCCCAGAACGCGAACTGGGTGAGGGTGTCGTGATCGCCGTCGGTCACCGAGAACAGGGTCGTTGCGAGCGCCGATGCCTCTCCATGGGTTGCTGTCACGTTCTGCGCCGTCACAACCGGAGCCTGGTCGGGCCCCGGTGTTGCGGTGAACGGCGTCCAGGCGCCCCACAGGAAGCCGTCATTGGCCCTGACATACAGCGTATCGGGTGCCGACCCCGTTGGTCCGAACACGTAGCTCACCTGCGACAAGTTCGCCGCCGAGACGTCGATCTCGGTGTTGGCCTGCTGGTTGACACCATTCACCACCCAGTGGCCGTTGCCGCCGGTGTCCCAGAACGCGAACTGGGTGAGGGTGTCGTGGTCGCCGTCCGTCACCGAGAACAGGGTCGTGGCAAGCGCCGATGCCTCTCCATGGGTTGCTGTCACGTTCTGCGCCGTCACAACCGGCGCCTGGTCGGGCCCCGGTGTTGCGGTGAACGCCGTCCAGGCGCCCCACAGCATTCCGTCGTTCGCTCTTATGTAAAGCGTATCGGGCATCGACCCTGTCGGCCCGAAGACATAGCTCACCTGCGACAGGTTCGCCGCCGACACATCGATCTCGGTGTTGGCCAGCTGGGTAATGCCATTCACCACCCAGTGGCCGTTGCCGCCGGTGTCCCAGAACGCGAACTGGGTCATCGATTGCCCAACATCCGGATCGGACACCGTGAACAGGGTCGATGCCGCAACCGACGTTTGGCCGTGCGCCGCAGTGACGTTGCTGTTGTTGGCGATCACGGTCGGCGGAGTATCGACAAACGCCTTTGCCGTGAATTGAGTCCAGCTGCCCCAAAGCGTGCCGTCATTGGCGCGTACGAAAAGCGTATCGGTCGAACCGCTTGGACCGAACACGTAGCTCACCTGCGACAGGTTCGCCGCGGAAACATCGATCTCCTGGTTGGTGGCCTGGGTGACGCCGTTGATAGTCCAGTGTCCGTTGCCTTGCGTGTCCCAGAACGCAAATTGAGTGATGGCATCGCCATCGGCGTCCGTAAAGTTGAAGAGCGCGGAGGCCAGTACAGAGGTCTCACCGAGGACTGCCGTCACGTTGGCCGCCGTCGTGACCGGCGGGTTATCTGCACGGGTCGCGACCAGAGTGCCGGTGCCGGAATCCGCGCTCACGCCGAACCGCACGCCAGGTGTCGCATCAAGCTGCAGATCGAAGGAGGAGGCCCCCTCCGTGACGTGCAGGACATTGCTCGGAAGCAAGGTCGCCGAGCCGCCCGATACGAAATTGAGGCCAGCAAGATCGATGCTGTCGCCCAGAACCAGCCCGCTGATGGTCGTTCCGGACAAAGACGTCCCGTCGATCTTGAGCTGCCCGCCGGAGCCGCTGAAGGTGATGCCGCCGCTCGCGACGCTGCCGGCCTGCAGTTCGACCGAACCGCCGGAGATCGTGACAGGCCCCGTGGAGCCGCCGGAAGATACAACCTCAGTACCTCCAGCAAATACCGCGACGTTGCTCGTCACCGCGCCGGCAACGTTGAACATGCCACCGCTCGACACCGCGATGCTGTTCGCCGTTGCGCCCGCAGAAATGTTCAACACGCCGCCGCTCGAAACCGTCGAGTGATCCAGCGCGCCGCCCGAAAATACGTTGACCGTACCACCCGATATGGCCGTCCCGGAGCCTGGCGCGCCGGTGACGACGCCACCCGAGAAAACATTCTCGATACCGCCGGCATAGACGCCCACGTTTCGGAACACGGTGCCCGACACGTTGAACGTGCCGCCGCTCGACACGCCGACATAGCTGGCCGAACCGCCTGCCAGTACGTTGAGCGTACCGCCCGAAATGCCCGTACCGGATCCGCTCGCGCCGGAGATCGATCCACCGGACAACACGTTCTCGATGCCGCCGCTGTAGACGGCCGTGTTGCTGAGCACCTGGCCTGCAACATTGAAGGTGCCGCCGCTCGACACACCGACGTGAACAGCCGAACCACCGGCCAGAACGTTCAGGATGCCTCCAGCCAAAACTCCGGTCCCGGAGCTCGTGACCCCGGAGATCAGTCCGCCGGACAGCACGTTCTCCACACCGGTGTCCGTGACCAGCGTGTTGCTGGTGATCGTGCCGGCAACATTCATGGTGCCGCCACTCGACACCGTGATGTTGTGCGCGGCACCACCAGCGGAGACGTTCAGCGTGCCGCCGCTCCAGGCCGTCACTTGCGCGAGTGAACCGCCCGCAAGTACGTTCAAGGTGCCACCGGATATGGACGTCCCGGAGCCCGACGCGCCGCCGACAACGCCACCCGAGAAGATATTTTCAACGCCGCCGGCAGAAACGGTCACGTTGCTGAGCACGGTACCCGACACATTGAACGTGCCGCCGCTCGAAACGGTCAGATAAGCCGCTGCGCCACCGGCCTGAAGGTTCACGATGCCGCCGGAGGAAATGACGGTCCCCGAGCCGGAGGTTCCGGAGATCAGTCCACCGGACAGCACGGTCTCGACACCGCTGTCCGTAACCACCACGTTGCTGGTGGTCGTGCCTGCAACGTTCATGGTGCCGCCGCTCGACACCGTAAGGTGATGTGCCGTGCCGCCAGCGGAGATGTTGAGAAAGCCACCGCTGGAAACCGTCGCGTGATCCAGCGCACCGCCGCCAAATACGTTGACCGTGCCGCCGGATATGCCCGTCCCCGAGCTTGTCACGCCGGTGACAACGCCACCCGAGAAAACATTCTCCACGCCGCCGGCATAGACGCCCCCATTGTTGAGGAAGGTGCCGGACACGTTGAAAACGCCGCCACTCGAAACGCCCACCCATGCGGCCGAGCCGCCCGCGAGTACCGTCAGTATGCCGCCGCCCGAGACCCCCGTTCCGATTCCAGCGCCACCCGAGATCAGTCCACCCGAATAAACGGTCTCCACGCCTCCACTGTACACCGCCCCGGCACCCACATAGCCGGATACGTTGAACGTGCCGCCGCTCGAAACGCCGACGTAGAAGGCCGATCCGCCGGCCTGCAGGTTGATCGTGCCGCCCGAAATTCCCGTTCCGGATCCGGCCGCACCAGAGATGAGCCCGCCGGACAGCACAGTCTCGATGCCGCCGGCCAACACGCCGGTATTGCTGGTGATGGTGCCGCCGACGCTGAGCACGCCGCCGGACGAAACGATGATGTGGTCGGCGGTGCCGCCGGCTTCGACGACGACCCTCCCGGCATCGCCGATACCAGTCGCCGAGCCCCCGGCGAGAATGTCGAGCAGACCGCCGGCCGAAACCGCCACTTGCGACGCGACACCACCGGACGAAACGGTTTCCACCCCGCCGCTAAGCACGAACTGGTTGGTCACGATGCCGCTGTCGTTCAGAGCACCGCTGGCATAGACGAACATTGCAGTCGCCGTAGCGCCCGACTGCACGTTGACCGTACCACCGGAGATCGCGGTGCCAAAGCCTCCGGACACACCCTGGACCACGCCGCCCGACAACACGTTCTCGACGCCGCCGCTGTACACGGCGACAGAGCTGAGCACCGTACCGGCGACGTTGAAGACACCGCCGCTCGATACGCCGACATAGGACGCTGAGCCGCCAGCCGACAGGTTCAGCGTGCCGCCCGAAACGCCGGTACCGGATCCGCTCGCTCCGGAGATCGACCCGCCCGACAGGACGTTTTCGACGCCGCCGCCGTAGATGGCGGTGTTGCTCAGCACGTTGCCGAAAACGTTGAACGTGCCGCCGCTCGACACGCCGACATGGGCGGCCGAACCACCAGCGAGAACGTTCAGCACGCCGCCTGCGGAAACGCCGGTCCCGGAGCCCGTCGCGCCGGAGATCAGGCCACCCGACGAGATGTTTTCGGTGCCGCCAGCGAACACCCTCGTCTGGCTTTGGACGGTGCCAAGGACGTTGAGCGTACCGCCACTGGAAACAAACAAATTGTCGGCCAGGCCGCCCGAAAGCACTGTCGCTGTACCGCCATTCGACACCGTCGTGCTGGTCGCATGGCCGCCGGACGAGACCTGCAACTGACCACCACTCGACACGACCGTGCCGACCGTCACTCCGCTGTCGAGCTCGATGCCGCCTTGAAGCACTGTGTTCAGAGCGGTGCCGCCCGACTGCACGGTCAAGGTCTGGCCACCGCTGATCACCAGACCGGCGCTGACCTGGCCATTGCTGACAACGATGTTGCCACTGGTCCCGCCACTGCTGGCGACCAGGTAGATATCGGTGCCGGCGCCGTCAGCGGCGCTGCCGAATTGCGTGCTGAAGGTCTGGCTTGGATCGAGCTGGATCGCCAAGGTGCCGTGGTCGTTGGTCACGATATCCAGGACATTGCCGGCGCCGAGACCGACGCTCGTGATCTCCGACATGCTCACGCCGGTCAGGTTGATCGTATCCGCGACTGCGAGCCCGGAGATGACCGTGGTCGGCATCGCCGTGCCATCGATCTCAAGCTTGCCGTTGGGGCCGACAAACACCACCGATCCGGCCTCCGCGGCGCCGCCGCCGAGATCGGCCGTGCCGCCGGAAATCGTGAGCACGCCACCAGCCATGATTTGCGTGTTCGACGTGGTGCCGTGGGACAATACGATCTCGGTGCCGCCGCTGGAGACGGTCGTACCGATGTCGATACCGCCCGAGAGCACATTCTCAATGCCGCCAGATACAACCGTGACGTTGGATGTGATCGTGCCGGCCACATTGATCGTACCGGATCCGGAGAAAGTCAGATTGTGTGCCGAAGCCCCGGCAGAAATGTTGAGCACGCCACCGGAAAGCAGCGCGGCATGGTCGAACTCGGCACCCGAACTGACGTTGACCGTGCCGCCTGAAATGCCCGTACCGCTGCCGGGGATGCCGGTGACGACGCCGCCGGACAAGACGTTCGCGGTACCGCCGCCATAGACACCCATATTGTGGAGCATCGTGCCGGCAATGTTGACGATCGCTCCGCTCGACACGCCGATATTTGAGGCCGAGCCACCGGCCGAGATATTCACCACGCCGCCGGCGGACACACCTGTCCCGTTACCCGTGCCGCCGCTGATCAGCGCGCCCGACATGACGTTCAGGACACCGCCGCTGCTGACCAGGATATGGTCGGCCTTGCCACCGGACAGAATATTGATCGTGCCGGTATCGCCGGTGAAATTGCTGGCGTTGCCTGTTGCATAACCGCCTGAGGAAACGGTCTCGGTCCCGCCGGAACCGATGAAGACATGGCTGAGCGTCGTGCCGTCCACGATCAGCGAACCGCCGCTTGAAACAGATATGTCGTGCCCCGGAAGGGCGCTGGAGGACACGGTGTAGGTGCCGCCGCTGCCGACGAAGATGGCCCCGCCGCTGAGAATGTTTTCGCCCGAAACGGTACCACCGGCGAAAATCGCCAATTGCCCGCCGCTTCCGATCGTCGGATCGAGGGCAACGCCGCCCGAAACCGTCAATATCGCCAACAGTCCGGGAGCGTTCATGCCGGACACAGTCGCTGAGATGCTTTCACCTCCGGCAAGGACGTTCTGGTTGGCGCCGGCCAGAATCCGGGCGCCGGTGTCCACGCCGCCGCTTATGATGGACTCGTAGCCGCCGGACAGAATCGTTCCCGTGGCGCTGCCGCCGGCCGAGCCGGCATTGCTGCCAAAGGGCGTCAGACCGAGGTCGAGGTATCCCTGGCTGGACACGACAGTGCCCGTCGCCGTGCCGCCGCCGAGCACGGTGAGGCCGCCGAAGCTGCCAACCTGGGTTTGCGAAGCCGCTCCGCCGGAGGAAACCGTCAATACGCCGTAGCTGCTGTTGTTGGATCCCGCGATCTGCGCGGAAATGCTGACGCCGCCCGCTGAAACGGACTCGTTGCCGGCCAGGATCACGGCGCCGGATTCGACGCCGCCGCTCTTCACGGCTTCATAGCCGCCGGACAGAATCGTGGTGCCGGTTGCACTTCCGCCGTCCATTTCCATGTAGCCGGCGGCGGCGACGGTTACGCTGACGGCACTGCCGCCGGAAATATGTATGCCGCCGCCTGTCTCCACGGTCGCGCTCGACGTCACGCCGCCGGAATAGACCACCTCGGAGCCAGCGGAAACGATGGTGCCGATCGCGGTGCCGCTGTCGTTCTCGAGGCCGCCGTGAATGACGGTGTTGTTCACCGTGCCGCCGGCCTGCACCATCAGCGTCTGACCGTTGCTGATCACCAGACCCGAGCTGGTCTGGCCGTTGCTCACGGTGATATTTCCGGCACCGTTGCTGACAAGGTAGATGTCGGTGCCGCTACCGTCCGCGCTGCTGCCAAACTGGTTGGCAAAGCTCTGGCCCGGATCGAGCTGAATGCTGAGCGTGCCGTGATCGTTGGTCGCGATCGTCAGCACGTTGCCGGCGCCGAGGCCGACACTGGTGATCTCCGACATGCTGACGCCGGTCAGATCGATGGTGTCTCCGATCGCCAGGCCGTTGACGACCGTGGTCGGCATCGATATCCCGTCGATCTCGAGCTTGCCGCCGGCGCCGGAGAAGATCACCGCCCCGCTTTCGGTCGATCCGCCGTTCAGATCGACGATGCCACCGGCCGAGATCGTGACCACGCCGCCCGACGATATTTGCGTGTTCGACGTCGCGCCGAGATTCGCGGCTGTCAGGAAACCGCCGCTGGAGACCTTGGCTCCAATACTGAGGCCGCCCGCCGAGACATTCTGGTTGCCGCCAGACAGAATCGTGGCGCCGGAATCGACGCCACCTCTGGAGATCGCCTCGAATCCGCCGGACAAGATCGTGCCCGTCGCGCTGCCACCGGCCGATCCGAGAATGCCGTTGAACGGTCCCTGGCCGATCTGGAAGAAGCCGCCGCTCAGCACCGTCGTGTTGGCCGCCGTGCCGCCGCTCAGCACGGTCATGCCGCCGAAGTTGGAGATCGTCGTTGCGGACGCTACACCGCCCGAGGTAACTTGCGCGCCGCCGCCGGCAATCGTGGTGGACACCGCGAGGCCACCGGAGTTCACGCTGAGCTGACCGCCCGACACCGTCGTGTTGCTCGCCGTTCCGCCGGCCGCACCACCCTGCCCCTGGTACGGCGGAACGCCGAGCTGCATGAAGCCGGCATTGCCAACAACGGTGCCCAAGGCCGTGCCGCCCGACAGCACGCTCTCCATCCCATTGGCCGTAAGGGTGATGGCGGAGGTCAGGCCGCCCGACAGCACGTCGAGGATCAGGCCGGTACTCACCGGATAGCCGCTCACGACAGCGCCAGGGCCCACCTCGAGGTTGGTGCCGCCACCGAACGTCGTGTTGGTAAGCTGCGAAACGGACGCTCCGCTGACGAGTTCAACGGCGCCGAAATTGTTGACCGAGACGCCACTGAGCGACCCGCCTGAGTACAATTTCAGCAGACCGCCATTGACGGTCGTGGCGTTTGCCACACCACCGGAGAGAACGTCGAGCTCACCGCCGTTGACATTGGTGCCGCTCGCCACGCCTCCGGACGAAACGGTTTCCAGCCCGCTGTAGAAGACGTTGATATTGCTGGTCGTGCTTCCCGCGAGATTGAGCCGGCCACCGTTGTTCACGTTGACGTCATGCGCCGATGCGCCGGCCTGCAGGTTCAGGTTGCCACCGCTATTGACGGTAACATCGCCGACAGCGGCGCCTGAGGAGGCATTCACGGTGCCGTTGACGTTGACCGTGAAGAAACCGGACGGATTGATCGATCCGCTGATGGCGCCGCCGGCAGAGACGTTCAGCGCGCCGCCGCCCGTAACGAACACGTTGCTCGTAGCCGCGCCGAGAAGGTTGAGCGTCGCCCCGCTCGATACAGCCAGATCGTGAACAGTGGCGCCGGCTGCGATCGCGGCCGAGGCTCCGGACGACAAGGTAAAGAACTCGGACTGGCCTCCGGAGGAAACGTTGAGCGAGCCTCCCGACAGCGTGAAGGACTGGGCGTTGCCGCCTGAAAGTACGTTCAGCGCGCCTCCCGACACGGCGAAGCTCTGCACGCTGCCGCCCGAAGATACGTTCTCCGTGCCACCAGAGTAGATCGACGCGTTGCTGGTCTGAGAACCTGCGAGGTTGAGGATGCCGCCGCTGCTGACGCTGAGGTCGTGGATCGTCGCGCCATTGTCGACCGCGACGAGACCGCCACTGTTGATCGTAAAGAAGGAGAACTGGCCGCCCGCGGTCACGCTGACTGTACCGCCCGAGATACCCGTCCCGCTGCCGGGTGCGCCCGTCTCGACGCCGCCCGAAGAGATCACGACGAGACCGCTCGAATAGACCGCAACCTGGCTTGTCACCGTTCCGGCGACGTTCATCGTGCCGCCCGAAGACACCGCGAGGAAGGACGCCGCACCGCCCGAGGACACGTTGAGCGTGCCGCCGGCGTAGACCGTGGAATGCCCGAGCGTAGCGCCGACCAGAACGTTGAGCGTGCCGCCGGAAACCCTGGTGCCCGAACCGGTGACGCCGTTGGCGTTGCCGCCGGCAAGGACGTTCTCGGTGGCGCCGGAGAGCAGGAACGTGTTGCTGGTGATCGATCCCGCAACGTTGAGCGTGCCGCCGCTCGACACGGTCAAGTCATGCGCGACGCCGCCGATGTCGATATTGAGCTGGCCGCCACTGCTGACGGTCGTGCCCTGCTCGGTACCGAACACGTTCTCGGTGCCGCCGCTCAGCACGGTGCCGATCGCCGCGCCGCCCGAGAGAACGTCGAGCGTCTGCCCCGCACTGATCACGAGGCCGCTGGAGGTCTGGCCGGCGCTGACCTTGATGGCCGAGCTATCGATGAAGGTGATGTCCGTCCCCGCGCCGTCGGTGGCGCTGCTGAACGTGCCGCTGAACGTGTCGCCGGGCGAAAGCTGCAGGTTGAGCGTTCCATGGTCGCTGGTCGCGACCGCCAGAACATTGCCGGCACTCAGGGTGATGCCGGTGATGTTTGCGGCACTCTCACCGGTGAGATTGATCGTATCCCCGATGCCGAATCCGGAGATGACGGTGCCGGGCATCGCCGTGCCGTCGATTTCGAGCTTGCCGCCCGCGCCGGCAAAAATCACGGACCCCGACTCGGTCGCTCCTCCGTTCAGGTCAACCGTGCCTGCACCGGAAATCGTGACGACGCCGCCGGACAGGATCTGCGTGTTCGACGTCGTGCCATGGACGTAGACGTTCTGCTGGCCGCCGCTGGACACCGTGGTACCGATGTCGATGCCGCCTGACAGCACATTCTCGATGCCGCCCGAAACGACGGTGGCGCTGGACGTGATGGTGCCCGCCACATTGAGCGTGCCCAATCCGGAGAACGTCAGATTGTGTGCCGTCGCTCCGGAATTGATGTTGAGTACGCCACCGGAGACCAGCGCAGCATGATCGAGCGTTCCGCCCGACGCCACGTTGATGGTGCCGCCGGCAATGTTGGTGCCGCTGCCGCTGGAGCCGGTGACGACGCCACCCGAAAAGACATTCTCGACGCCGCCGGTATAGACCGCCTGATTGCGGAGCACGGTGCCGGCGATATTCGCGGTGCCGCCGCTCGAAACGGCGAAGAAGGCGGCCGAGCCGCCGGCAAGGATGTTCAAGGTGGCGCCGGCCGACACACCCGTGCCGGAACCGGACGTGCCGCTGATCAGGCCGCCCGAGTAGACGGTCTCAACCGCACCGGCCGAGATGCCGACATTGCTCAGCGTCGTGCCGTAGACGTTCAGCACTCCGCCCGACTTGACGACGACATGGTCGGCCTGGCCGCCGGACATCACGTTGATGGTGCCGCTGTCGCCGGTGAAAAGGCCGCCGCTGCCGCCGCCGCTTCCGGTGATGAGGCCGCCCGACAAGACGTTGACCACGCCACCACTGGCGACGAAGAGATTGCTCGTGACGGTGCCGGCAACGCCGAGGATGGCGCCGCTGTTGACGGCCATATGGTCGAGCGTTCCGCCCGACAGCACGTTGACTTGCCCGTTGTCGACGTTGTTGCTGCTGCTACCGAGCGCGGTCTCGATACCGCCGGAGGCGATGGTTTCGAGAGCACCCGACTTGACGAAGACATCGTGCAGCGTCTGGCCCGCTGAAACAGTGAACAACGCGCCGCTTTCGAGCGTGACGCGACCGCCGCTCAGCACCGTCTCGCCGATCACCGTGCCGCCGCCCGCGATGTCCAGCAAGCCATTGCTGCCGACTGTCGTGCCGCTCGCGATGCCGCCGTTCGACACGAATTGGGCCGCAAAGAACCCGGAACTGTTCGCGCCGGAAACTGTGGCCGAAACGCTGAGACCGCCGCTCAAGATATTCTGGTTGCCGCCGGACAGAATCATGGCGCCGCTGTCGACACCACCGTTCGAGATCACCTCGTAGCCGCCGGACAAGGTCGTGCCGGTGGCGCTGCCGCCACTCGAAATGTTCAGGCCGCCGGAAATCCCGACCGTCGTGCTCGTCGCCGAGCCGCCCGCGGAAATCGCAACGTTGCCGTAGGAGCCTGCGCCGCCGGTGACGGTCGTCGAGACCGCCAGCCCCCCCGACTGGATGCTGACACCGCCACCCGACACGATCGTGCCGCTTGCGGTCCCGCCGGCGAGATTGGCCGAGCCGTTGCCGGGGTTAAATCCCAGCGCCAGGAAGCCGCCGGCGTCGACCACGCCGCTGACGAGCGTACCACCGCTCAGGACGGTCTCGGCACCGCCTGCGGAGATCGTCGTGCCGGAAGCAACGCCGCCGGAGTCCACCTGCTCCTGGCCACCAGTGTAGACCGTCGTGCCGGTCGTGGTGCCGGAGTCGAATATGAAGCCGCCGCTCAATTGCGTGCCAACGGCGCTGGCGCCGGGATCGACGATCAGCGTGCCGCCATTCAGGACGGTATCGCCGGTTTCGGTGCCAGAAGATACGGTAACGGTCACGCCGCCGGAAATCGTCTGCATGGCTCTGCCCCTGGGCCAGAATAAAATTCATTTGTCGGGTTCGGTCGTCGATGCCGCCTAGTCGGGCATCGACGTCGTCTACGCGCTACACCTTGGCGCCGACCGGAAATCCCGGTATGCGCTGAATAATCTGCTTGACGTGATCGGCCGTAATCAGCCGCGTGCATTCGAATTGCCGGGGCGAATTGGCATGCCGCGGGCACCACAGAAAATCCTTGTGGTCGAAACGCACCCGCGGATCGTTCCAGCAACTGTTGCATGCGTGAAAATTGACGATGCGGTAGGGCGTTTCAAACTCGTTGGTCGGATGGGTGAACCCGCTGATCATGACGACCGGCGTCCCCGAGGCCCACGCAAGCCACGACAGGCCGCTCGACAGACCGATGAAAAAGTCCGCGTGCTTCAGGTAACGAAATCGCTCGGCGAGCGGCTTATCGCCCGTCTGATCTTCGGCACCATTCGGAATGTGGTTCCAGATCAACTGGGTGCCGTGAGTGGCCTTCTGATCGATGCAGACCACCCGGTAGCCGGCCGCCTTCAGGAAATTGACGATCTCGCGCCAGCCATGCGGGTTGTTCCAATATTTGCTTTGCGTGGTGCTCTGAACCGCGATGCAGACATAAGGTTCGGCAATCGGCCTCTGATCGTCCTTGATGACGATGCGCGGAGGCTGCTCGGTCGGATCGACACCCAGAATATAGCCCGCGGTCCGATGTAGCCCGACATGGCGGAAATCGGTCGGCTGATAGACGCAATCCTTGTCGTCGAAGAACAGGCCAATTCTGTAGGTCGCGTAATATCGGTTCGGCTTCACCTCTTCATGGGTGATGAACTCGATGTCCGGATACGCGTCGCGGAACAGCTCGATCAGCGGCGTCGCCATGGCGCAGCTCAGCTTGCAGCCGTGCTTGTCCTTGAACTTCACGGCATAGGGAAACCATCCCATCGTATCGCCGAGCGTCCCGACCGGAAACTGGATCAGTACCTCGCGATCTTTCGCCGAGTATTCATGATCAAGGATGGTTTCGCCCTGCTGGGAAACCTCGATTCCGAAACGGATGTAATAGCGCTTGCTGCTGTTGACATAGCCGCCGGCGAATTCCGTTTCGAACAGCACGTTGCCGGTGTCGAGATCGCGAATCCTTACCTTCCAGGGTTGCTCGCCATGCGGACAAACAACTCGCGCACCGTCGTTGAAGTCGAATCGCAGCCCCTTCGGACCCAACTCTGTCGGCAGTTCGGCGGCCGCAGGATAGGCGGGCTTCGGAGCGTCGGCATTCGACGCTACGACCTCCGACTTGACTGGTGGTGTGGCATCGGTCGAACGATCAACGACTATCTTGGGTTGATCGGTGGCATCGTCAATCGAACGCTTCAGCCCGATCGCCGACGCAACAACGGCAATGGCATTCACGAAATATCCCCTGCCCTGAAATAAAAACAACCTCTTAAAAAGTGCACGGAAGATAAGCGAGATTGACAACCGCGTCAACGGACGAAAACCTTAGCGAGCACCCCTCGCAGCCGTTCCCGAACGGCATACACAGAGAAACACACAACGATGAGTCGCAACCCCAGCAAGATCCCGTTTGTGATCGCAGCATCGACGCATGGCCCGCTGATCGTCAACCGGCTGGACTATCACACGGCGGGCGGCAACACTTTTGGAGTCGGGATTCAGATCCTCGAGCACGGCACGTTCGACGCCACTGAAATCGAGCTGACGAAGGGGCTTCTTGCACTGCGAAGAACCTACCGGGGCGATGGCGTGGTCGCGATCGACTGCGGGGCGAACATCGGCGTTCACACCATCGAATGGTCCAAGCACATGGACGGCTGGGGTTCCGTCGTTGCCATCGAGGCGCAGGAACGGGTCTACTACGCGCTTGCCGGCAACATCGCCATCAACAACTGTTTCAACGCTAGGGCGATGCACGCGGTCATTTCGTCGGAAGCCGGGAAAACCTGGGTGCCGACCCTCAGTCATCAGGAGCCCGCCAGTTTCGGCAGCCTCGAGGTGACGCAACGCTCTGCCACCGAGCAAATCGGCCAGAAGATCGATTATTCAGAGGCCAGCGGGACTGAGACGACGATGGTCACGCTGGACTCGCTGAATCTGGGCCGCTGCGACCTGATCAAGATCGACGTCGAGGGGATGGAGTTGAAGGTGCTGGAGGGCGCCAGCGCCACGATTCGGCAGCATCACCCAATCATTCATGCGGAATTCATCAAGACCGACAAGGCCGCGCTGGTTCGCAAGCTGAACGATCATGGATACCGGACATACGACGCCGGGCAAAACTGCCTTGCGATCCATGAATCCGATCCAAGCCTGAGCCACGTGGAATCCCGGACCACATCATGACGGCCCGAACCGGCGGGCTTCGTCACCGCTCGCGGAGGGCATCCTGCCGGTAGCGCACGATCGGCGACAGCAAATAGCTCATGATGCTGCGGGCGCCCGTCCTGATCTCGACGGTGACGGTCATTCCCGGCGAAAGACTGATCTCCTTGTCGTCGACGACCATCTTGGTCCGGTCGATCGAGACGTGCGCGATATACACCGGCCCCTGACCCTTCGGCTCGCTGCTCTCCTCCAGTGCTGCGCCGTTGGGCTCGCGAGCGGAATCCCGCGGTCTGTCGCGGGAGACCGAGTCGGGCGAGACGCTGACGATCTTGCCGTGCAGCAGGCCGTAACGGGTGAAGTTGAAGGTATCGACCTTGATTTCGGCGTCCTGCCCCGGATGCACGAAGCCGATGTCGCGATTGGAAACCATCGCTTCGATTTCGATCAGGCTGTCGCTGGGCACGACCACCGCCAGCGTCTGGGCGGGCGTGACGACACCGCCGACCGTGTGCACGGCCAATTGCTGCACCACGCCGTCGATCGGGGCCGCAAGCTTTTGAAGATTGGTCTTGTGCTCGGCCTTGGACACCTCGTCCTTGAGACTGCCGGCCTTCTGCGTCGCCTTGGCCAGATCGTCGTACAAGCGATGCCGGTATTCCGAGACAAGCTTGGCGCGCGTCTCGTCGAGTGCGGCCACGGCTGCGTTGCCCTCCTGGAGCTTGCTCCGCTGCACCAGGATGTCCTGCTGCATCCCCACGAGCTCCTGAAGCTCCTGCAGATATTGCAGCTTTGAACCGTACTCCCGGTCCGCCAGGTACTTGCGAACGTTGACGCGCTCCTGCAGCACCGGCAGCAAGGCTTCGATCTTGGCGATGCTGGCGTCGATCGTCTTGGTCTCCGCCACCTTCTGCACCCGCTGCCGATCCAGCTCTGACAATTTGGCGCGCTGCTCGGAATCCTGACTGCGCAGATACTCCAGATGCATCTGGACCAAGGCAGGCGGCGTGTCCTCCGGCGCACCATCGAGCCCGCTGGTGTTGCCGTCGAGCGCAGAGCGCGTGCGGGCAATGTCCAGCAATGATGCAAGCAGATCGTTTTTCAGGTGCAGAAGCTCCGCCTGATTGCTGGTCGGATCCAGCTCGATCAGAATCTCGCCGGCCTTGACGGTCTGGCCGTCGCGGACGTGGATGGCCCGCACCACCCCGATCTCGAGCGGCTGGACCAGCTTCACGCGGTCGCCCGGCACGATCTTTCCGGGGGCAGAGGCGACGATATCGATCTTGCCGAGGCCGGCCCATGCCACCGCGCAACAGAACAGGGCGGCAAGCAAGACGGCCGTCAGCCTGGCGGTCGGAGATGGCGGCGTCTCGACGATTTCGAGGGCGGCCGGCAGGAAGGCCAGCTCGTCCCGCGTTTTGCGCCCGGTCGCAAGCGCTTCACGAGCCGACTTCATGGATCCCCGCCTGCAACCGGTAGAGCGACGCGTATCTTCCGCCCGTGCTCAGCAGCTCCTCGTGGGACCCCTGCTCAACCAGCCGGCCGCGGTCGATGGTGATGATTCGATCGGTACGCCGGACGGCGGATAGCCGATGCGCAATGACAAAGACCGTTCGTCCCTTCACGATCCGGCTCATATTGTCCTGAATGACCCTTTCGCTTTCGTAGTCCAGCGAACTGGTCGCTTCATCGAAGATCAGGATACGCGGATCGGTGATCAGGGCCCGCGCGATCGCGATGCGCTGGCGCTGGCCTCCCGACAGACTGGAGCCGCGCTCGCCCACGACGGTATCGTAGCCTTCCGGCAGCTCGAGAATGAATTCATGGGCGCCCGCAAGCTGCGCCGCGGCGATCACCTGCTGCATCGGAGCGGCCGGATCGGCGAGCGCGATGTTTTCCCGTACGCTGCGGTTGAACAGCACATTTTCCTGCAGCACGACGCCGACCTGGCGGCGCAGCCACGCCGGATCGACCATCGCAAGGTCGACGCCGTCGACAAGGACCCTGCCCTTCTCCGGGACGTAAAGGCGCTGAACCAGCTTCGTGAAGGTGCTCTTGCCCGACCCCGACGGGCCGACGATGCCGACGACCTGACCGGCCGGAATGTTGATGTTGATCTCGTGCAGCACTTCGGGTCCATCGACCCGGTATCGGAAGGACACGTGTTCAAGCGTGACCTGCCCCTTGATGGGCGGCGGCACGGCGCGGCCGGGGTTGAAGGTCTGTTCCGCCGGCGTATTCAGGATGTCGCCGAGCCGCGCGACCGAGAGCCTCGCCTGATGGAAGTCCTGCCAGAGCTGGGCCAGCCTCAAGACCGGCGCGCTGACGCGTGACGAGAACATGTTGAAGGCGATCAGCTCGCCGACCGTGAGGCTGCCGTCGATCACCAGCTTGGCGCCGGCGTAAAGGATCACCGCGGTGACGAGCTTGCTGACGAACTGGACCGATTGGCTCGCAACATTGGCGAGGCTGAGCACGCGGAAGCTGGCCGCAACGTATTCGGCAAGCTGCTCCTCCCAGCGGCGCTGCATCTGCGGTTCGAGCGCCATCGCCTTGATGGTCTCGACCCCGGTCACGCTCTCGACGAGAAACGCCTGGTTCTCGGCCCCGCGCTCGAATTTGGTGTCGAGCCGCTGGCGGAACATCGGCGTCGCGCCGGCCGAGATGCCGACATAGAGCGGGAAGGATCCGAGCACGATCCAGGTCAGGATCGGCGAATAGACGAACATCACCGCGATGAAAACGACGGTGAAGAACAGGTCGATCACGACGGTCAGGGCCGAGCCGGTCAGGAAGTTGCGGATGTTCTCGAGCTCGCGGACCCGCGCAACCGAGTCGCCGACCCGGCGAGCCTGGAAGTAGGCAATGGGCAGCCCGATGAGATGCCGAAACAAGCGGGCTCCCAGCTCGACATCGATCCTGTTCGTCACATGGGAGAACAGATAGGTCCGCAATATCGCAAGCGCCGTCTCGAACACCGCGATGCCGATCAATCCCACGACGAGCACATCGAGCGTGCTGAGTGTATGATTGACCAGGACCTTGTCGATCACCACCTGAAAGAACAGCGGCGACACCAGCGCGAACAGCTGCAGGAAAAAGGAGGCGATCAACACCTCCACGAAATGGTAGCGATACTTGTGGATCGCCCCTAGAAACCATGACAGGTCGAAGCGGCGTGCAAGACTGACCAGTCCCGCCCGGCGGCTGACCAGAATCATCCGGCCTGACCACACCGCTTCCAGATCGGCGCGCGTGATCAGCTCCGGGCGCTCCGACAGCGGCGATTGAACGAGAATCTTGTCGGCGCCCACCTTGGCGAGGATCAAATGGCCACCATCACGCAACAGCGCGATGGCAGGGAGCGGGGCCTTCTCGAGCCTTAACCAGTTGGTCGTCACCTCCCGGGCCTTGACGCCGGTCGAGCGCGCGTAGCGCAACATCTCCGGCGTTCCGAAGGGTCCATGGCCGAACTGATGACGAATCTGGTCGACATCGGCCGGGATGCCGTGAAAACGCAGCAGCATCGCGAGCGCAACTATCCCGCTATCTGCTGCCGTACCGCTCCGCGTTTCAATCATCTCGCGATTTAATCTGCTCAGTAGCTGAAAATGACTGCCGTCGAACGCGAACCGACACTGTCGTGAGCGCGCCCCCCGTCCCTGCTCCTTCGGCCTCGTCAGCGCAAACCCGCTATTCGCAACCAACCGATAGAGCAGCAGATGAATATGACTCCCAGAGTACTATGCTTCTTCGGCGGGATGCAATTGGCCTTGTAAGCGAACGAGCCGAATTCACGAGCAACATCATGTCGATTCCGGAGTCCTAAGTCGGGAACCGCTCGCAGCCGAACCACGCTCCGTAGTCTTACGGACCGCGGCGTGCTTGGTGTGGGCTTGGCGTGGCTGCCAGCGAGGTCACAAGGGCGATCGCATCGGCCTCACGGCACATAAATGCCATTCTGATCTTGCAGCATGCGAGACCGGCGCCGGGCTCCATCCCATGCCCCAAGCCAATCCCACCGGAGGCGCTGAACATCAATGAACAGTCTCACGCACCGCCTTGTCCGGGGCCGGCCCCTTGGCCTCGGTTGACTAGCCCGTGACTGGTCAGCATGAATAATGCTTATTATTGGTACGCTACCATAGATTGAAAGCCCGACCAAGATGCCTTGGAATTATTCCGTAACATTGAATGATTCATCGAATGCCGGCGCGTCTGCCGACGCCTCTCTTGTTTACGATGTCGAGCAGGCCCTCAATGTCTGGCAGCGCTATGTCCTGGGCATTGGCACCCTGGTGGTGCAACTCAACATCCTGCCCACCAGCGTCGGCCGTGCCGACGGCGGGCCGACGTCGAGCTACTATGTCGGATCAAATGGCGGGCTCGCGGTGTACGAGCCGTCAAGCCAGTACGAGTTGACCACCGGGCAGCATGTCGCCGGCACGACAAGCGACATCACCATCAACGTCGATCCCGGCTACTTCCAGTACATCGACATGGATTATGGCCTGACCTACGCCAGTCAGGTGCCGGGAAACGTGATCAATCCGATCGACGTGTTTCTGCATGAGCTGATGCACGGCTTCGGCATGACGGGCTGGTACAACCAGAGCGGCCAGCTGGCCGGCGCCTACGAATCGACATTCGACAACCTGATTCAAAAGACCGCCATGGGCGCATACTTTGTCGGCGCGAATGCCGAGGCCGCCTATGGCGGCCCGGTGCCCCTGACCACAAACAGCACCACCCAGAACTACTATCATTTCGGGAACCAGCAATCCGACCTCTACGCCACCCCGTCGACCGTCAAGGACCCGCTCACACTGGACTTGATGAACGGGATCGTCTTCTACCCCGATTACCAGTACGCGATCTCCAACCTGGACATCGGAGTTCTGAAGGATCTCGGATACAGCATCCGGACAACGCCGGTCGTCACGGCCAGCGATCAGGCCGCGGGCCGAAATCAGATTTTCGCGGCCTCGTCGCTGTTCTCGGTGAACATGGCCACCGGCGATTCCATCACCGAATATTCCTTCTGGGACAGCAACGGCCACGGTTACTGGACGGTGGGAGGCGTAGCCCAGGGCACCAAGACCGAGATCGACATCAACGCGTCGCAGCTGGCTCAGACGAGTTACCAGGCCGGACCCGGCTCGGACACATTGTGGGTGAGAGCCTTCGACGGCTATTTGTGGAGCGACTGGAAATCCTTCGTGGTCTCGCCGTCCGATCACGCACCCGTGGTCACCGCAGCAAACGTGACCGCTGCGCATACTGAGCTCTCGGCGGCTGCATCGGCCCTGTTCACGGCCAGCGATGCGGACGGCGACGCGATCACTCAATACGCATTCTGGGACACGCAGGGCAACGGCCATTGGGCGATCGGCGGTGTCGCGCAACCCACCAACGCCGAGATTGACGTCCCGGCCGCCAACCTCTCGCAAGTCAGCTATGTGTTCGGTTCGGCCCCCGACACGCTCTGGGTCCGCGCCTATGATGGATATCTCTGGGGAGCATGGGTCCCGTTCACGGCGACGCCCGGCGTTGATCATCCTCCCGTTGTTTCGGCTGCCAGCTTCACGGCGGCACACGCGCAAACCTCGATCGCGGCTTCGGGCCTGTTCAGCGCCTCCGACCCGGACAGTGATCCGATCACCCAGTACGCACTCTGGGACAGCAACGGCAACGGCGCATGGATGGTGAACGGTGCCGTTCAGGCCACCAATGCGGAAATCGACATCACTGCGGCGCAGCTTGCCCAGACCAGCTACCAGTTCGGCTCGGCTCCGGACCAGCTTTGGGCAAGGGCCTACGATGGAACGCTGTGGGGCGCGTGGGTCCCGTTCACGGTCACGCCAGGTCCGAATCATGCGCCGGTGGTCAGCGCGACCGACTTTTCCGCGACCCACGGCCAGGATATCGCCGCATCCAACCTCTTCAGCGCGACCGACGCCGACAACGACACGATCACCGCCTATCAGGTTTGGGATTCAACGAGCGATCCCGCCAGCGGTCATTGGGTGGTCGGCGGCGTGGCGCAGGCGGCCAACATCGCGATCGATGTTTCACCCGCTCAGCTGGCGAGCACCTCGTTCCAGTCGGGCTCCGGTTCGGCTGACCTGTGGGCGCGAGCCAATGACGGCATCACATGGGGAGCCTGGAAAGAATTCCACGTGAACGCGCCGGTCGACCATGCTCCGGTGGTCAGCGCGTCGGACATGACCGCCACGCATGGTCAGGACATCGCCGCGTCAAACCTGTTCACGGCCAGCGATCCCGACCACGATACGATCACCAACTATCAGTTCTGGGACTCGACGACCGATCCCGCCAGCGGGCATTTTGTCGTGGCCGGAGCCGTACAGCCGGCGGGCCAGGCCATTGATGTGAGTGCGGCACAGCTCGCCAATACGTCATTCCAGAGCGGTTCAGGCTCCGACGATCTCTGGGTGCGAGCCTTCGATGGCATGATCTGGAGCAACTGGAAGGAATTCCACGTCAACGCGCCGATCGACCAAGGTCCGGTGGTCAGCGCGTCGGACGTGACCGCTACACATGGTCAGGACATCGCCGCGTCAAACCTGTTCGCCGTCAGCGATGCCGACGGAGACACGATCACCGCCTATCAGCTGTGGGATTCAACGAGCGATCCCGCCAGCGGTCACTGGGTGGTCGGCGGCGTGGCGCAGGCTGCCAACATCGCGATCGATGTGTCCCCCGCTCAACTGACCAGCACCTCGTTCCAGTCGGGCTCCGGCTCGGATGACCTGTGGGTGCGAGCCAATGACGGTTTCACGTGGGGAAGCTGGAAAGAGTTTCACGTCAACGCACCGATTGACCATGCTCCGGTTGTCACCGCAGCCGACTTCCACGCCACCGCCAACCAGAGCGTGGCCGCAACTAACCTGTTTTCGGTCTCCGATCCCGACGGGGACAGCATCGCCCAATATCAATTCTGGGATTCGACATCGTCGGCCGGCAGCGGCCACTGGAGCATCGGCGGCAACGCGCAACCCGCCAATACCGCAATCAACGTCAGCCCCGCTCAGCTTGCCGGCACCACCTTCCAGGGCGGCACCGTGACTGACGACCTCTGGGTCCGCGCCAGCGACGGCATGATGTGGAGCACCTGGCAGGAATTTCATTTCATCGTCTAGCGAGCGGACGGGTTTGGCGGGTGGCGGTGATCCGTCCGTCCCCCGGGCACCGACGCCTCGAGACGCGAAGCTTGTCGCGGCGGTGACGAGCGCTGTGCAACTCGCTTTTGAGTCATGACCCGGCGGGCCGCACCCCTGCAGCTCCGCCTGATTGAATCGTTCTCATATTAATTAATTGCATCGAGCTTTGCCCGTAACGATAGCTGCACTCCCGTGCCACTATCTGCCCCCTCGTGAGCGGGTATTCTCGCTGCCATTTGCGACCATGAGCCACGTGCACTAGCCATGAGCCACATGAACCATATGTATCCCTGCGGCCAGGAGTATGTCTCTGTTCCCAGGGAAGTACCGCTTTGTGCAGATGAGCCCTTGAGCCGCGTTTCGGTGGATGCCAGATTCGCGGGGCTGCGATCACCGAGATTCTTCGACTACTTTCCGGTCGAGCAAACTGATGTGGACGAAGAGGCTGGATAGTCCGGAACTGTGCTCCATTTTCGAGGACCCCCAGCGTTTGTCCTTTTCCAGGGGCTTCAGCTAGAGGCAGTCACGCGCTACACCACCTCCACGTTGTGCAGGTTCAAGGCGGGGTCGAGCCAGAAGGCCTCATGTTCATATCGGCGGAACAAATCCGGCGGCAGTACACTGGCACGTGCGATCGGCTCAACTTGCGGGCGCACGGTGTGCAGCCCGGGCGTACCGATGCGCCGGTCGAACTCATCCGCCTCGTATTGAACATTTTTGAAATCATGGTTGTACGCCGGCTCGCCGATGAAAGCGTACACAGCAGCGATGGCGCGCTCCGGTTCGCTTGTCAGCGTTTCAAAGCGCAGAAGCATCAGGTTGGACGGATCCTGGCTGTAAAACGCCTGCTTCACCGCATTATGCGCAAAGCCGACCATGCCGTCTCCTTTAGCCAGCCCCTCGGCGCGCGAATAGACTGTGCCCTCGGGCTTGTAGTTAAAGATTCCTGAAGGCTGAAAGATATTCCGACGAACCAATCGCTCGATACTGTCGATAACCCATGATACGTGCCGCACGCAGGCGATGATCTTGCTGCGGGGGAATAACTGCCTGAGCAGTTCCAGCCTGACGCACCAGAGACGGTTGGTGTCAAAAATCACATCGGCATTGAATTCCGGGCCGTAATAGCCGTCAAACAGTCCTCTTAGAATCCGGCGACGTTGGTCATTGCTGATAAACACGGAATATTCGTTGCGATCGCTCAAGTCGCTCAACATGGCATCAAACATGCCTGCCAGCGGGCCGCTCATGCTGGCATGAAACTGCGGGTTCTGGCTCAAAATGGCTGACAGCAATGTCGAGCCGGACCGTGGAAGGCCAGATATGAAGTGAAAACGGCGCTGCAGGGGTTTTTGAGCCAACGCCTCCTCCTCTCGATGACGGACGCGCTTCAGATAGCCACGTGTAAATTTTGAATTCAATCCTGTCGGTGATTTTGATTCCGCTTGGAAGATTCGCAGGCAATCTGACTTCGCGAACAGATTGTATTGTTGTAATCTTTCACTTGCAGAGCGCGTTCACCAATGTAAGCTTGCGAGGCTTCACGGAGTAGCTCCGTTGAGGCTGAGACCGATGCCATGAGACTTCGATTCGTTCTGATTCGCGGGTTCAAACTGATTCCCGCGAGGCCTTGCCGATGACGCGAGTGATGCCCCGTCGCCGGCGCGTTAACCGGCAGCCTCACGTCAGCCCGACGCTTGTTGAGGTCAGCCTCACGCCGCGCATGACGGCTAAAACCCGCGGCCTGCGCCGCGCGCTGTTGCTCGGCACCACGGCGCTCGCTCTCGTGACCCTGACAGATGCAATAGTTGGATCTGTCGCAATGGCCGCTGGCGGCACAGCGGGCACCAATATGGGTGTTGGTGGTACGGGCGGCACGTCCCCCGGTGGCGGCGCTGGCGCTGATGATACCGGCGGTCTGCCTGCCGGCGGCACTTTCGGCGGCGGCGGAGGTGGTGGCGGCGGCTCTGGTTTCATCGGTGGCGGCGGCGGCAACAGCACCGCATTTCAGTCAACGGGAAGCCCGGGTGGCAATGTCAGCCAGCCTGTCACCTTCACCAATCCAGCCGGCTCAATCATCAGTGGTGGCAAAGGCGGCCAGGGGAATACCCTTTACGGCGGCGGCGGTGGCGGTGGTGGCGGCGCGGGAATCGGCGGCGGCGGCGGTGGCGGTAGCGGCACTTACGTCGTGGGAGGAGGAGGCGGCGGAGGTGGCGGCGGCGCGGGCGTCGGCGGCGGCGGTGGCGCGGGCGGATATGGCGGTGGCGGCGTCGGCGGCGCCGGAGGTAACATGACGGGAACTGCCAGCATCACCAATAACGGCAAAATCTACGGTGGTGTTGGTGGGGCCGGTATCACTGGCGTCGGCAATGGCACCGCGGGTAATGGTGGCGATGCCATTGGTATTGGCGGCGGCGGCGGTGTAGGCGCGGGCGGCGGTGCAGGCGGTGTTGGCGGCGGCATCACCGGGCCCGCAACGACGATCGTCAATACGGGCCTCCTCCAGGGCGGCAATGGCGGGGCACCATCACTGGGCGGCGTGACAGATGGCGGCGTTGGCGGCGTCGGCATTCGCGGCGGCAATCTGACCATCGTCAATTCCGGCACGATTGCCGGCGGTTTTGATGGCAATACCGGCACGGTGCGATCCAATGCGATTCTCTTCACCAGAGGTACCAACAGCCTGGAGTTGCAATCCGGCTGGGTGATCAACGGCAATGTCGGCAATGCTTCGGGCGTGACCGGCACCACCAACACGCTGATCCTCGGGGGGAGCTCCACGAATCTCTCGGGCAATGGCATAGCCACGGCGACGATCTTCGACGTGTCGCAGATCGGCGCGAAGTATCAGAATTTTGATTTATTCCAGAAGTCGGGCGCCAGCACCTGGCAATTGGCGGGCGCGACGGGCGTGGTTACGCCGTGGACGATCACCGGCGGCACGCTGCAGATCAGCAGCGATGCCGCTCTGGGGAGTACGAACGGAGCCCTCACCTTCGGCGGCACCGATGCAGACACGGGCCTGCCCGGCAGCGGCACGTTGGCGGTGACGGCGACCACCAGCAGCACCCGCAAGATCGTGCTCAATAATATCGCCGGCTTTGCCAATACGATCGATGTGAGCGGTACCAACAACTACACCATCGGCGGCGTGATCAGCGGCCAGGGCGGATTGACCAAGACCAACAGCGGCACGCTGACATTGACGGCAAACAACACCTACGCCGGCGCGACGATGATCAGCGCCGGCACACTTGTGATCGGTGACGCGAGCACCCCAACGGCAGCGCTGTCAGGGGGCGGCCTCGTGACCGTTGCGAGCGGCGCGACGCTCGGCGGGTTCGGCAGCATTGCCGGCTCGGTCACCAACAACGGCACGTTTGCGGTCGGCAACGCGCTGCCAGCACTGGCGAGCGGGCCGAATACGACCTTCAACGTCGGCGGCAACCTAACCAATTCCGGCCTGGTGACGCTGGCCGGCGCGGCGCCGGGCAACACGCTCAAGATCGGCGGCAATTTTGTCGGCACTGGCGACAGCACACTGGCGCTCAAGACCTTGCTCAACGCCGGCGGGCCGCTGTCGAACCAATCGACCGACCGGCTGCTGGTCGGTGGCAGCGCCGCCGGCGCGACC
This sequence comes from Bradyrhizobium sp. CER78, assembly GCF_029846235.1. Lineage (GTDB taxonomy): Bacteria > Pseudomonadota > Alphaproteobacteria > Rhizobiales > Xanthobacteraceae > Bradyrhizobium. The sequence continues at coordinate 76,504 of NZ_JARVWP010000014.1, read as the reverse complement.
GCGGTGCGCATCACGCCAATCGGGGCCGGCGCGTTTACTGCCGTCAACTTCCCGACCGCGATCACCGGCATTTCGGTCATCCAGGTCGCCGGCGCGTCCTCGACCGGCACCTTCGCCCTGGCCGGCGGCACCGTCAGCAGCGGCCCCTACGTTTACAATCTCTATGGCTACGGCCCCGGCTCGCCAAACGGCTCCGCCGACCCGAGCCAGACTCTGATCGGTGCGCCAGGCGCCAATTGGGACTACCGGCTGCAGAATGTATTTGTGACGCCATCGGGACCTGTCACTCCGCCGGTCCAGCCCCCCAACTCACGGCCGGAAGTCGTGCCGCAAGTGCCGGCCTATATCAGCGCGCCGACCGCGCTGTTCGAGGCCGGGCTGGAAGACATCAACGACTTGCACCGCCGGCTCGGGGAGATTCGCGACACGCAGGCCGTGGGCAAGCCACAGCAATTCGAGGCGTTTGTTCGCACCTATGGCGGGCCCTACAACTACACCTCTAACCGCAGCTTTTCCGATTTCGGGTACAACTTCAAAGCGAGCGACGAAGCGATCCAGTTCGGCGGCAGCGGCATCGTGATCAACGACCAGCGCGGGCAGTTGCGCGTGGGGCTTGCCGGCACGTTCGGCCGGAGCTTTTTCACGCCGAGCGCGATCGACGGCACGAGCAGCGGCACATTCACAACCGAGAAGCTGTCGGGCATCGCCACCTGGCAGGCGCGCAGCGGGCTTTATGTCGATGGCATCGCCACCGGCGGTCTCTTCAACGGCCAGGCGACGACCAACGGGCAGACCACTGGCCTCAACGGCACGTTGGTCGGCCTGTCGGTCGAAAGCGGCTATCCGATGCCGATCGGCTGGAAGGATCTCATCGTCGAGCCGGAGGCGCAGCTCACCTGGCAGCGCCTCAACTTCTCGCCACGCACCGATGTCAGTGGGCTGAGCGTCAATATGGGCAGCCTTGACCAAGGCGTCGCGCGGATCGGTGGCCGGCTGATCCAGCGCTTTCGAACTCCGGAGGGGACGCTGTTTTCGCCCTATCTCAAAGCCAATTTGCTGCAAGGCTTTGGCGATGGCTCGGTGATTACGCTCGGCGGCGCCGGGTTCGGCACCGGCTCGTACGGCACGGCGATCCAGGTCGGCGGCGGGCTGACCGGCACCGCGCCGGCGAACGGGCTCGCCGTCTTTGGCGACGTCGCTTACCGGCAGAACATTAGCAACGGCGGCGTGCGCGGCTGGACCTTCACTGGCGGCCTTCGCTTCGACTTTTAAGGGAACGGCGAGTTCAGGCTCCGATTCCTGGCCTTCGCAAAGAGCAAGAAACAGCCGGCGGCCTTCAGGATTTTCTTTGACTCATGGGAAACGGGAACCAAAAGATTCGGATTGCTGACGCTCCTGTCATTTCCATCCGCGCAGATCAGGCCTCAAGGGCACTTGCTCACCTGATCGGTCGTCAGATGACACGCGAACAGCTCGAACCAAACCAGCCCAAGCGCAGATTCGCCGAAACAGGCAAAATTACCCGCTCGCGGACGGCATCGGCAGTTCAGATCTAGCAGGATCAGGCGCCAGCGAACCAAGCTCGGCCCTTGGACTGATCCGCCACCGGCGCGACGGCGACTCCGGCTCAACATTCATTTCGCCGATCCTTATGCGGCTATCCCGGATCCACCGGCCTCTCATCGGCCAGCATCGTCGGCGAGCGCATGCGTAGGATGACGGGTGTCACCACGCCGGTTTTGTGGGCGCACGTACATGATGACGACTTCCGGAAGCTCTGCCTTTACCTTCAGCGCGGCGGCGAGCGCGTCTTGTCCGTCCTGGACAACGTGGTCTGTCTTTCCGTTCAGTTTGAAGCCGACGGTAAACTGCATTCAAAACCTCCATGCCTACGCCACTACGCCACCGGAGCGAAGAAGACGACCCGGAGCAGATGGGTGTAGCCGGATTCGAACACCATGATCGCCACGAATACCAGCACCAGCACCGGCGGAAGCAGGATCGCGTAGGCCAGGGCCAGCCGCTCCCAGGCCATATGCATGAAGACGGCGACGATCAAGCCGGCCTTCAACACCATGAACAGCAGGATCAGCGACCATCTGAGATGGCCATGGATGCCAAAGTAGTCGACAAGATAGGAGCAGGTGCTGAGCACGAACAACCATCCCCAGACCACGAGGTAAAGCTTGATCGGATGCTGCTGGCCTGCCGCGTGCGTCGCCCCCGATGCGACGGCCTCGTGCGCATAAGCGTGTAGCGCATGCTGTGCTGCCTGCCCTTCCACATGTACCGCTGCGTTTGTCATGCGCCACCTCACCAGAGATAGAAGAAAGCGAAGATGAACACCCACACCAGATCAACGAAGTGCCAGTACAGGCCGGTGATCTCGACGATCTCGTAATATCCCTTCCGGCTTGTGAAGAAGCCGCGTCGTTCGCGATCGAAATCCCCTCGCAAGACCTTGCGCGCAATCGCGATCAGGAAGATCACGCCGATCGTCACGTGGGTGCCGTGGAAACCGGTGATCATGAAAAAGCATGCGCCAAACTGCGGCGCACCCCAGGGGTTACCCCAGGGCCGCACGCCCTCCATGATCAGCTTGGTCCATTCGAAGGCCTGCATTCCGACGAAGGTCGCGCCGAATGCCGCGGTGGCCAGCATCAGGGCCGCTGTTCGGACGCGGTCGCGGCGGTAGCCGAAATTGACGGCCATCGCCATCGTTCCGCTGCTGCTGATCAGAACGAAGGTCATGATAGCAATCAGGATGAGCGGGATATGCTTGCTCCCGATGTTGAGCGCGAAGACTTCGCTCGGATTGGGCCACGGCACGGTCGTCGACATGCGCGCCGTCATGTACGACAACAGGAAGCAGCTAAAGATGAAGGTGTCGCTCAGGAGGAAGATCCACATCATGGCCTTCCCCCAGGACACGTTCTTGAATGCGCGCTGGTCCGAGGCCCAGTCGGCGGCGATGCCTCGCAATCCGGGGATCGTCCCGGGCGCGGCCTTCGGCTGCATCAGTGTCGTCTCTGCCATCGGTCCTTGCCCTCGCTTAAGTGAGCAACTGGCGACAGATGTTCACGAAATTTTCGGTCCAGCCGGTCAGCAAGCCGAGCAAAACCAGCCACACCAGTAAAAGGAAATGCCAATAGATGGCGCAGAGCTCGACGCTCAGGCGCACCTGCACCATCGGCGCGCCGCGCCACACCTTGGCGCTCGTCCTGCCGAGCGCCACCAGGCCGCCGATCAGATGTAGCCCGTGCAGCGCGGTGATCAGGTAGAAGAAGGAATTGGCCGGATTGGACGCCACGACATAGCCGGCGACGTTCAGCTGCTGCCATACCACCAGCTGTCCGGCCAGGAACGTCACGGCGGATGCTCCACCCACCAACAAGCCGACGAGCATGTCCTCATCGTCGCTGCGGCGCGCGGCCAGCAGCGACCATTGCAGCGCCGCGCTGCTGATGATCAGGACGCCGGTATTGATCCACAACAGCTTCGGCAACGGCAGCTCGCGCCAGTCCACCATGGTGTTGCGCATCGAGTAGGCGCTGATCAGGAGCGCGAACAGCGAACCGACAACCGCGAGAAACACGCCCAGCCCGATTTTCGCCGGCGGCACGGACGAACCCCTCTCGCCGCGAAAATCGACGGCCACCCCTTCCTCGAGCCAGGGTTTGGCCGCGAGCCGCTGCTGCGAGAGCCACCATCCCGCGATGGCCGCAATGGTCGCCATGAACAGGATGATGGCACTCACGGATGTGCTCCCTGCGCCACCACTCCGGACGGTGGCTCATTTTGCGGCACGAAATCCCTGGCGGCACCGGGAACGCTGTAATCGTAGGCCCAGCGATAGACGATGGGCAGTTCCTTGCCCCAGTTGCCATGCCCCGGCGGGGTCTCCGGCGTCTGCCATTCCAGCGAGGTGGCGCCCCATGGATTGCCGCCGGCCTGCTTTCCCTTGAACAAGCTCCAGACGAGATTGAACAGGAAGACGAGCTGGGCGAAGCCGACAATCAGGGCCGCCACGCTCATGAACGCATTGAGGTCATGAGCGGATGCCGGGACGAACGACGTCTCGCCAATGTCGTGATAGCGGCGGGGCATCCCGAGCAGGCCGAGATAGTGCATGGGGAAGAAGACCGCATAAGCCCCGATGAACGTCACCCAGAAGTGGAACTTGCCAAGCACATCATTGAGCATCCGTCCGGTTACTTTCGGATACCAGTGATAGATCCCGCCGAACACGGCCATGATCGGCGCGATGCCCATGACCATGTGGAAGTGGGCGACAACGAACATCGTGTCGGACAACGGAACGTCGACGACCACGTTGCCGAGAAACAGCCCGGTCAGGCCGCCATTGACAAAGGTGACGATGAACCCGAGAGCGAACAGCATCGGCACCGTGAGATGAATGTCGCCGCGCCACAGGGTCAGCACCCAGTTGTAGACCTTGATGGCGGTCGGAATGGCGATGATGAGTGTCGTGGTGGCGAAGAAGAACCCGAAATAGGGGTGCATGCCGCTGACATACATGTGGTGCGCCCACACCACGAAGCTGAGAGCGCCGATCGCGACGATGGCCCAGACCATCATGCGGTAGCCGAAGATGTTCTTTCGCGCGTGGGTGCTAATCAGATCGGAGATGATGCCGAAGGCCGGCAAGGCGACGATGTAGACTTCGGGGTGGCCGAAGAACCAGAACAGATGCTGGAACAGGATCGGACTGCCGCCGCCATATTTCGACAGCTGCCCCATCTCGACCAGCGTCGGCATGAAGAAGCTGGTTCCCAGCAGGCGGTCCAGGAGCAGCATCACCGAGGCGACGAACAGCGCCGGGAAGGCCAACAGTGCCATCACCGTGGCCGTGAAGATGCCCCACACCGTCAATGGCATGCGCATCAACGTCATGCCGCGCGTGCGGGCCTGCAGCACCGTCACCACGTAATTGAGCCCGCCCATCGTGAAGCCGATGATGAACAGGATCAGCGAAGCCAGCATGAAAACGATGCCCCAGTCCTGCCCGGGGGTGCCGGAGAGGATCGCCTGGGGCGGATAGAGCGTCCAGCCGGCGCCGGTCGGCCCGCCAGGCACGAAGAATGTTGCGGCCAGCACCAGCACGGCGAGCAGATAGACCCAGTAGCTCAGCATGTTCACATAGGGGAAGACCATGTCCCGGGCGCCGACCATCAGCGGGATGAGATAGTTGCCGAAGCCGCCAAGGAACAATGCCGTGAGCAGGTAGATCACCATGATCATGCCGTGCATGGTGATGAACTGGAGATACTGGTTGGCATCGATGAAGGAGAATGTTCCCGGGAATCCCAGTTGCAGGCGCATCATCCACGACAGCACCAGCGCCACCATTCCGATCGACATCGCAGTGATCGAGTACTGGACGGCAATCACCTTGGCGTCCTGCGAAAACACGTACCTCGTCCACCAGCTCCTCGGATGATAAAGTTCCACCTCGCCGACTTCGGCGGGCGGGATGCCTGCGACCTGATCAAGCGGGATATCGACCATCGGAATTCCCTCCTTGGTCTTCCGTTCGGCGACGAGTTCGCTTCAAAATCTCCGGCACATCCTCGTCAGCCTGTTCATTCGCTTCCTGTCTTGTACGCCGCCTTCGCGACGTCTCGCTGGCCCGACAACGCGGCGAACGTCCGCTGCTTCTCCAGCCACGCGTGATATTCCTTCTCTTCCTCGACGATGACCCTGCTGCGCATTTGCGCGTGCGCCGCTCCGCAGAGTTCAGCGCAGAGAACATCGAACGTTCCTGTGCGGGTGGGTGTGAGCCAGTAATACGTCACCGAGCCCGGTATCATGTCCATCTTCGCCCGGAACTCGGGAACGTAGAAATCATGCAGCACGTCGATCGAGCGCAGCAGCACCTTCACCGGTTTGCCGACCAGCAGATGCAGATCGTCGTTTTGAACGACGACGTCGTCCTGTCCGTTTGGATCGTTGGGATTCAAGCCCAGAGGATTCTCGGAGCTGATGAGGCGCGCATCCGACGTGCCGAGCCGGCCGTCCTTGCCCGGCAGCCGGTAGCTCCACATCCATTGCTGTCCGACGACCTCGACGTCGGTCGCATCGGCAGGAACGGTGACGAACTGGTGCCAGACGACGAGGCCCGGCGCCAGCATGGCGACGACGCCGATTGCGGTGCCGATGCTGAGCCACCATTCGAGCTTCTTGTTTTCGGGATTATAGGCAGCCTGCCGTCCCTCCTTATGATGGAAGCGGAAGACGCAGTAGGCCATGAACGCGATGACCGCGCAGAACACCGCCCCGGTGATCCAGAACGTCAGGTTGATCGTGTCGTCGATATAACGCCAGTTCGAGGCAATTGGCGTCCACCACCACGGGCTGTAGATGTGGAACAGCACCGAAGCGATCGCAACCAGAAGCAGTATGAGCGCTACAGCCATCCTTCATCCTCCCAGCCATTGAAGGCTACGGAGACGAACGAAAGGGCGGAGCTCACGTCAGAGGGATGGTGTTACTTTCACCATCACCGCGCCTCTTGCCTCGCCCATTTTGCCGGTCGGACATGACAAAGATTCAGCGTCACGACCGCAATCGCATCGGAGCTGGGGGCGTTCATCCATTTAAGATGGTCCCCGTCGGGCCCGGCGTCAATAGAGGAGTAGATTGCCCCCCTTGTCCGGCGTGCTGGGACGAACGCGTCTGCACGTCGGCGAACGCCTTTCGGCACGACCAGGCGATGGTGCGTCGCAAAAATCGACCGATGCGAAGGCACGATTTCGCGGACCGCATCGTACCCTTGCTTCTCCCGTGCATCGGACTAACCTGACTCCACCGGCTGCGGCGAATGTCGTCCGGCAAGCTCCTTCTCGTTGAACCTGATTTGCCGGACTCAGTCGCGATTTTCGCGCATGAGGCGGATGCGTGTGTTTTGAAGCGCTCCGTTCACCTGCGGCCACGAGCAAGGAGACCGGAGTCATGACCACCGTCTTCGCAAGGCCCAAACTGCAATTGTTCGGTGTCTCCACCGTCTATGTCGTTCGCAAGATCAACCTTTCCGACTTGGGCAACGCGCTGCGCCTGGGCTGGGAAGACTTCAAGGCCATTCCGACCCACGCCATCGTCCTGTGCGTGATGTATCCCGTCCTCGGACTGTTCCTGTTCAGACTTGTCATTGGCTACTCGGTACTGCCGCTGCTGTTTCCGCTCGCGGCCGGCTTTACCCTGATCGGTCCCTTCGCCGCACTCGGCCTCTACGAACTGAGTCGCCGCCGCGAGCGCGGAGAGGAGCCAGGCGCCTGGGATGCAATGCAGGTGCTGCGCGCGCCGTCGTTCGGTGCGATGCTCGAACTTGGCGTCCTCCTGTTCGTTCTGTTCGGAGTCTGGATCGCCGCCGCGGACGCGATCTACACCGCAACCTTCGGCTATGCGCCGGCCGCGAGCATTCCCGATTTCGCGGAGCGTGTGCTGACGACGTCCGAGGGGTGGACCCTCATCATCGTCGGATGCGGCGTCGGTTTCCTGTTCGCGGTGTTAGCCCTGTGCATCAGCGTTGTCTCGTTCCCACTGATGCTGGACCAGCACGCGACAGCGATCGATGCCATCCGCACCTCGATACGCGCGGTGAAGACGAATCCAGTTGAGATGGCCGTGTGGGGACTGGTCGTTGCGGTCTTGCTGGCAGTGGGCTCACTGCCGTTCTTCATCGGTCTCTGCGTCGTTCTGCCGGTGCTCGGTCATGCCAGCTGGCATCTTTACCGGAAGGTGGTTGAGCCCGACCGGAATCCTCCGCAGGAAGAGCCTCGCCCGCCGATCGGTCACCGCTACGCGGCAGATTTCCCGGCCTCTCTCTTCCCATGGAGCCGCGAGCGCTAAAGCATGATCCGGAAAAGTGCGAAGCGGTTTTCCCTCGCGACAAACGCTTCGCGTTTGCGCGGAGATCATGCTCAAACAACATGCTAAAGCGCGATGATGATTCAACCAAATCTCATCGCGCTTTAAAGGAGCAGCCACGAACGGTCGCAGCATCACCGTGTTCGGTGGAACCGGCTTTCTCGGCAGCCGGATCGTCCGCCATCTGCTCGATCACGAATTTGCCGTCCGGATCGCGTCACGGCATCCGGACGGAGAGCCGGGCCGACCTGACCCGGAGAATCCACGACTTCAATCCGTCGAGGCCGACATTCACGACGAGCGATCCGTCGCGAAAGCGCTGGTCGGCATCTACGGAGTCGTCAATGCGGTCAGCCTCTATCGCGAGCGCGGACCGGAGACTTTCTACTCCGTTCACGTCGAGTCGGCTCGGCGGTTGGCAGCCCAGGCCCACCGGGCGGGAGTCGAACGGCTTGTTCAGGTGTCGGGGATCGGTGCCGATGCCTCCTCGCCATCCAGCTATATCCGAATGCGCGGCGAAGGCGAGCAGGCGGTCCGTGCGGAATTCGCCGGTGCGTGTCTCGTCCGTCCGGCTGTGATATTCGGACCGGACGACGCGTTTCTCAGCACCATCCTCAAGCTACTTCGTCAGCTTCCAATCTATCCGATGTTCGGCCGCGGGCGGACCAGATTGCAACCGGTCTATGTGGAAGACGTTGCGGAAGCGGTTGCCCGGATCATGGAGCGAGCGGCGCGCCAGCCAGCGGTTTTTGAGCTCGGTGGCCCAACCGTCTACTCTTACGAGCAATTGCTGAGAGCGATCGCGCATCAGGCGGGCCTCGCGCCTCTCCTGATCCCAGTCCCTTTTGCCGTTTGGGACGCGCTGGCATGGGCCTCCGAAATCCTTCCTGGCCTCCCGCTTACGCGCAGTCAGGTGGAGCTTATGCAGATCGACACCGTGTCATCGCCGCGGATGGCAGGATTCGCCGAGCTTGGCATTGCGCCACATTCGATCGAGGAAATCCTCCGGAGAATGTTGTCGAGTCCGCGGTGATGCCGCCTGGTCGACCGGGCAGCAAAAAACCCCGGCAACCAATCAAGATTGCCGGGGCTTCGTATCAATTTGGTTGCGGGGATAGGATTTGAACCTATGACCTTCAGGTTATGAGCCTGACGAGCTACCGGGCTGCTCCACCCCGCGTTAAACCGTTGCATGCCTTGCAGAAAGGGTGCCCGAACCTGTCGGCCAACGCTTGTAACGGCGCCGAGCGATCCGTCCGGAGAGCTTCCTGAGAAGGCGACCCGGGCCGAAGCCGTCGGGTGCGGGGCGTATGTATCAACGTGAGGTCGGTTTGGAAAGCCCCGGATGCGGGTTTTTGAGGATTTTGTGACGTCCAAATCACCGGTTTTCCTGACAAATTTACCGCCGGGAACCGGGCCTTGCCAGACCGCACGTAAAAGCGGAGCTTGGCGCCAACAAAATCCGTCAAGGAAACGTCATCCGAGGGGAAACGCCAATGGACCGGCCATTGAAGAGCCCGGGGCTGTACGCGCTTGAGGAGGTCTTTCACCGCCAATTCGAGCTGTCGCGCAGCGAGCCGGCGCCGACCTTGCAGGCGCGGCTGGACCGGCTGCGCCGCCTGCGCGCCGCGCTGACCGAGAACGAGGCGCGATTCGAGGCGGCGATCTCGGCCGATTTCGGCCACCGCTCCACCGTCGAGACCGCGATCGCCGAGACCATGCTGGTGCTCAGCGAGATCAAGCATGCCGCCAAGCACCTCAAGGGCTGGATGGCGCCCGAGAGGATCCCGACCACGGTGCAGTTCGCGCCGGCCAGAAACCGGCTGATCCCGCAGCCGCTCGGCGTGGTCGGCATCATCGCGCCGTGGAACTATCCGCTGCAGCTGACGCTGGCGCCCGCGGTCGCAGCGATCGCGGCCGGCAACAGCGCCATTATCAAGCCGAGCGAGCTGGTGCCGCGGTTTTCCGAATTGCTGATGGAGGCGATCGCGAAGAAATTCGACACCGCCGAGCTCGCGGTCACCGATATCGACGACGACATCGCGAAGGCCTTTGCCGTGCTGCCGTTCGATCATCTGATCTTCACCGGCTCGACCCGAATCGGCCGGCTGGTCGCGGAGGCCGCCGGCCGCAATCTGACGCCGGTGACGCTCGAACTCGGCGGCAAATCGCCCGTCATCGTCGACAGCTCCGCCGACATCGACGAGGCCGCGCAGCGTATCGCCTACGGCAAGCTGCTCAATGCCGGCCAGACCTGCATCGCGCCCGATTACGTGCTGCTGCCGCAAGCCTCGGTGCAGCCGTTCGCGATGCGGCTGCAGGGCCACATGCAGCACATGTTCGGCACCGATCCCAAAAATCCCGACTACACCTCGATCGTCTCGGACCGGCACTACGCGCGGCTCGAGAGCCTCGTCGCCGACGCCGCCGCGAAGGGCGCGACCATCATGCAGCCGGCGGCGCCGAACGATCCCGAGTGGAAGGAGCCTCGCAAATTCCCGCCGACCGTCATCGTCGACGCGACGCCCGAGATGACCGTGATGCAGGAGGAGATCTTCGGGCCGCTGCTGCCGGTCGTGGGCACGCGCGACGCAACGGAGGCGATCGCCTTCATCAACAAGCGCGACCGCCCGCTGGCGCTGTACTGGTTCGGCACCGACAATGCGGCCCGCGACACGGTGCTGGCGCGCACGGTGTCCGGCGGCGTCACCGTCAATGACTGCCTGTTCCATTTCGCGCAGGCCTATCAGCCGATGGGCGGCGTCGGCGCGTCCGGCAGCGGCGCCTATCACGGCGAATGGGGGTTCAAGACGCTGACCAAGCTGAAGCCGGTGTTCTACCGCTCGCGCTTCAACCGGCTCGCCGATCTCTATCCGCCTTACGGCGCGAAGGTCGCGCGGCTGGAGAAGCTGATGCGGATGTTGTCGTAGACGGGTTGTCGTTCCGGGGCGCGAAGCGAACCACAGATGCGCAATTGCGCATCGGGGAGCCTCGAGATTCCGGGTTCGATGCTGGCGCATCGCCCCGGAATGACAATAAGAGGGGGAAACAAAATGACTGACACATTCGATTTCGTGGTGGTGGGCGCAGGCTCCGGCGGCTGCGCGGTGGCGGGGCGGCTGTCGGAGGATCCGGCGACCTCGGTGGCGGTGCTCGATGCCGGCGGCAAGAACGACAATTGGGTGGTGACCACGCCCGGCGCCATCATTCTGATGCTCTCGAGCAAACTCAACAACTGGGCGTTCGACACCGTGCCGCAGAAGGGCCTGAGCGGCCGCATCGGCTATCAGCCGCGCGGCAAGGGCCTCGGCGGCTCCTCGGCCATCAACGCCATGGTCTATATCCGCGGTCATCGCGCCGACTACGACCACTGGGCTTCGCTCGGCAATCCGGGCTGGAGCTACGCCGACGTCCTGCCCTACTTCAAGCGCTCGGAGCATAACACCGAGCTCGACGGCGAATATCACGGCAAGGGCGGGCCGCTCAACGTCACCGGCCTGCAGTCCGACAATCCTGTCAAGGAGATGTTCCTGCAGGGCGCGCGCGAGGCGCAGTTCCGGATCCGCGACGATTTCAACGGCGCCGAGCAGGAAGGCCTCGGCATCTACCAGGTGACCCAGAGGAACGGAGAACGCTGGAGCGCCGCGCGCGGCTATATCCATCCTCACATGGGCCGCCGGCCCAATTTGCGCATCGAGACGCAGGCGCAGGCGACCCGCATCATCTTCGAGGGCAAGCGTGCCGTCGCCGTCGAATACATGCAGGGCAAGGAGAAGAAGGTGCTGCGCGCAAAGCGCGAGGTTATCCTCTCGGCCGGTGCGTTCCAGTCGCCGCAATTGATGATGCTGTCCGGCGTCGGCGATGCCGCGGCGCTCGGCAAGCACGGTATCGCCAGCGTGCATCACCTGCCCGGTGTCGGACAGAACCTGCAGGATCATCCGGATTTCGTGTTCGGCTTCGTCTCCGACGCACCTTATTTCTCGGGACTGTCGTGGGGCGGCATCGGGCGGATCATCAAGGGTATCGGGCAGTATCGGCGCGAGCGGCGCGGCCCGATGACCTCGAACGTCGCCGAATGCGGCGGCTTCCTGAAGACGCGGCCTGACCTCGACGTCCCCGATATCCAGCTGCATTTCTGCATGGCCATGGTGGAAGACCACGGCCGCAAGCCGCGCTGGGGCACCGGCTTCTCCTGCCATGTCTGCCTGCTGCGCCCGGCAAGCCGCGGCTGCGTGTGGCTGAACAGCGCAGATCCCCTGGCAGCGCCTGCGATCGATCCGAATTTCTTCGGCGAGGACAGCGACGTCGAGACCATGGTCGCGGGCTTCAAGATGACCAAGCGGCTGCTCGACACGCCAGCGCTGCGCGCGCTGCAGCAGAAGGACATGTTCACCGCAGATGTCCGCACCGATGACGATATCCGCAAGATCCTGCGGGCGCGCTCCGACACCGTCTATCACCCGGTCGGCACCTGCAAGATGGGCAGCAATGATCCGCTCGCGGTGGTCGATCCGAAGCTACGCGTGCACGGGCTCGAAGGCCTGCGCGTGGTCGATGCCTCGATCATGCCGACCTTGATCGGCGGCAACACCAACGCGCCGACCATCATGATCGGCGAGAAGGCCGCCGACATGATCAGGGCGGAGGCGCGGGCGGGGTAGCGTCATTCCCCGGTGCGCAATTGCGCACCTGAGGGCGCGACGAAGTCGCGAGCCCGGAATCCATTCATCCACGGAACCTGCGGCCCAATAGATTCCGGGCTCGCGCTGACGCGCGCCCCGGAATGACGCCTGTGGTATGGCGAGCGTCGCTGACGAGGATGATTTCTTTACCGGCATCGAATAGGCCGGATATCGACAGGTTGCCGGAAGTGGATAGTTGATCGCTACAATTGTCCTTGATGCAAGCCGGTTTCATCAACCTGGGGACCGTAGGAGATCGGGCAGGAAATCCTTACCCATGAACCTCTTCGATGCCGCCGTGACTCTCGGCTTGTTGTTCGCGGTCGTGACCGGCTTCACGACCGGCCTGCTGCGCAGCGCGGTCACCATCCTGGCCTATCTCGTTGCGATGCCGCTCGCGGTCGCGGTGCTGGCGATGATCGGGCCCCACATCGCGACGCTGCCATCCTCGCCGTTTCCGCCCAACGGGGTGCTGCTGTTCGGCCTGTTCCTAGTGATCGGCGTCATCCTCGGAAAGATGGCACGCACGATGCTCGACGACACCATCGGCTCGGACATCGGGATCGGCGACCGCCTCGGCGGCGCGCTGCTCGGCGCGGTCAGGGTCGGGCTCGTCGTGACCACGCTGGTGCTGGTGTTCGATCAATTAGTGCCGCTGGCCAGGCAGCCGCAATTCCTCAACGGTTCGCAATTGCGGCCGCTGTTCTCCGCGGCCGGACAGGCTGGATTCCGCTCGTTGCCGCCCGAGGCCACCATGGCGATCGAGCGGCTGCGGCGGGAGCAGCGCATATAGCCGATCGAGATGTGGCCAATTGAGTTGACCCGCCCGCTCCTGCCCGGCATGCACTTATGCATTGCACGTCCCTTATCGGCGCGGCCGAGCTTGGCTAGAATGCCGCCATCAAACCTTTACAAACCGACCCGACATCACAGGGAGTGAACACGTGGATCTTGGAATCAAAGGCCGCCGCGCCATCGTCTGCGCATCGAGCAAGGGACTGGGCCGCGCCTGCGCGATCGCGCTCGCCAATGAGGGTGTGCATGTCACGTTGACGGCGCGCGGCGCCGAGGCGTTGAAGCAGACCGCCGACGAGATCCGCAAGGCGCATCCGTCCATCACCGTCACCGAGATCGTCGGCGACATTACGACCCCGGCAGGCCGCGAAGCCGTGCTCAAGGCCTGCCCCGAGCCGGATATCCTGATCAACAATGCCGGCGGCCCGCCGCCCGGCGATTTCCGCAACTGGACCCGCGACGACTGGATCAAGGCGATCGACGCCAACATGCTGACGCCGATCGAGTTGATCAAGGCGACCGTCGACGGCATGATGGCGCGCAAGTTCGGTCGCATCGTCAACATCACCTCGGCGGCGGTGAAGGCACCGATCGAGATTCTCGGCCTCTCCAACGGCGCGCGCGCCGGCCTCACCGGCTTCGTCGCCGGCCTGTCGCGCAAGACCGTAATCAACAATGTCACCATCAACGGCCTGCTGCCGGGCCCGTTCGACACCGATCGTCTGCGCGGCACCGCAAAGCCCGAGGCTGAAAAGCGCGGCATCTCCGCCGACCAGGTCTTGAGCGAGCGCGCCAAGCTGAACCCCGCCGGCCGCTTCGGCCGTCCCGACGAATTCGGCTATGCCTGCGCGTTCCTGTGCGGCGACAAGGCCGGCTTCATCACCGGGCAGAACATCCTGCTCGACGGCGGCGCCTTCCCGGGCACGTTATGAGGGCTGTCTGGTACGAACGGACCGGCGCGGCGCCGACAGTGCTCACCGTCGGCGAGATGCCGACGCCCGACGCCGGCCCTGGCGAAGTCCGCGTTCGCCTTGAGGCCTCCGGCGTCAATCCCGCCGATGTCGGCCGCCGCAGCGGCAACTATCGCGCGATGGAATTTCCACGCGTGATCCCGAACAGCGACGGCGCCGGGATCATCGACCAGGTCGGTGAAGGCGTCACGCGCTTTGCCGTCGGCGACCGCGTCTGGCTGTTCAACGGCCAGCGCAACGGCCGCGCCTTCGGCACCGCGGCCGAGTACATCACGCTTGCCGATTACCTGGTGACGCCGCTGCCGCAGGACGTGTCGTTCGCGGCTGGCGCCACGCTCGGCATCCCCTGCATGACGGCGTGGTGCGCGCTGTTTGCCGACGGTCCGGTCGCGGGCCAGACAGTGCTGGTCACCGGCGGCGCCGGCGCGGTCGGCCACTATGCCGTGCAATTGGCAAAGTGGGGCGGCGCGCGGGTGATTGCGACGGTCAGCTCGCAGGTCAAGGACGTCGAGGCGCGGCTTGGCGGCGCCGACATGGTCGTCAACTACCTCACCGAGGACGTCGTCTCCAAGGTGATGGCCTTCACCGAAAACCGCGGCGTCGATCGCGTGATCGACGTCGATTTCGGCGGCAACCTTGCGACCACGTTGAAGCTCATGGCGATGAACTCGACGATCGCGGTGTACGCCACCAACGGCAACCGCACGCCCACGCTGCCGGTGCGCGAGTTGATGGAGAAGTGCATCACGGTGCGCTCGCTCGTGCTGTTCGCGCTGCCGCCGCCACTGCTTGCCGCCGCGCAGGCCGACATCACCAAATGGCTGGAGTCAGGCACGCGCGTGCACAACATCGCCGGGCAATTCGCGCTCGCCGAGACCGCCGACGCCCATCTCGCCGTCGAGAAGGGCGACAAGATCGGCACCGTGATCGTCGACTGCGCGCGATAGTGCGCGAAGTTTTCCTTCTCCCTCTCCCCGTTCTTCACGGGGAGAGGGTTGGGGTGAGGGGCCGTCACCGCGAACAAGGTGATAGCGGAGTACGCCGAGACTCCCCCTCACCCGGATCGCATCTGTCGATGCGATCCGACCTCTCCCCGCAAGCGGGGCGAGGTAAAGTGAGCAAGCGGCTTCTGCTCCTACTGAATCGGCGTGATGCGCTCGTCGGCGGGCGCGAGGCCGAACTCGTCGAGCCCTTCGGCAAGGAAATCGCCGAGCATCGGCTCGCCCAGCAGATAGCTCGCGGTGCGGCCGTTGCGGCCGCGCGCGGCTTCGCGGCGGAGATCGGCCCACTCCTCGATCGTGCCGTCGCCGCGCCCAAGCCGCATCAAGGCGACGAGGTCGACCTGCTCATCCTCGCTCAGGGCGTCGATGAAGCCTGATATCTCGCGCGCCACCGGGTCGCTGCCGTCATCCTCCAGCACGTCGATCATATCGTCGTCGGCGCCGTTCGAGCCGGAGTCCGGATCGACGATCCCCTCCTTGACGTCGAATTCCCGCGCCTTCTCGATCAAGAAGCCAACCTTTTCAGGGGAGATTGTGAGTTCCGGCATTCGCGCACTCCTTCAGTCGAACGTGGCGGTAACGCGGGAGGCGCCGACTTGATCCATTGCGCCGCCCCGCGGAAACCCGCATGGTCCGGTGAGAGAAACAAGAAAACAGAGGGCACGCCGCATGCATTGGACCGTAGGCAAGGTCAGGATCACAAAAGTCGTCGAACTCGAGACCGTCGGCAGCACGCGCTTCATCCTGCCGCTCGCCGGCCGGGAAGAGATCCTGAGCCTGCCGTGGCTGATCCCGCATTTCGCCAATGAGGACGGCCGGCTCAAAATGTCGATCCATTCGCTGCTGGTGGAGACGCCGGAGCATCGCATCATTGTCGACACCGGGCTCGGCAACGACAAGCAAGGCCGCAACGTGCCGACCTGGAACAACCGCAGCGATCCGTTCCTGGAGAAGCTGACTGCGGCCGGATTTGCCCCTGACAGCATCGACACCGTGCTGTGCACGCATTTGCATGTCGACCATGTCGGCTGGAACACGAAACTCGTCGGCGGCAAATGGGTGCCGACCTTCGCCAATGCGCGTTACGTGTTCGGCAGGACCGAATACGAGCACTGGCGCGACCACAGCGACGATGGAGCGCACGCCGCCGTATTCGCCGATTCCGTGAAGCCGATCGCGGATGCCGGCAAGGCCGAGCTGGTGCCGAGCGATCACCGGTTGAGCGAAGAGATCACGCTGATCCCGACGCCGGGACACAGCCCCGGCCATATGAGCATCCACATCAAGTCCGGCGGCGAGGAAGGGCTGCTGACCGGCGACGTCGCGCACCATCCCTGCCAGATGTATCACCTCGACTGGTCGTCGACCGCGGATTCCGACCAGAAGCAATCGGCTGTGACGCGGCGCGAGTTGTTCTCGCGCTTTGCCGATACACCGACGCTGGTGATCGGCGGCCATTTCAATGCCGGGCACATCAAGCGCGACGGCGACGCGTTCAGGTTCATCGCGCTGGACTGAGCTACACCAAGCTGGCGCGCGCGAGAAAGAGCGCGTCCGCCTCGCTGGCGGCGATCGCGGCCGGATAGGGCAACGCCTTGGCCCGTCCGGGAAGGCTGCGCTCGAGCTCGGCGCGCTCCGCGTCGTCATCGGCGATATAGACGGTGACCCGGATCAGCCGGCCGAGCTCGGCCTTGCGCGCCTTCATCCACAGCACCATCGGCTTTCCGGCGGCGACCTCCGGCTGATCGTTGACGTTGACGATCACGGCGAACGGACGATCCGCGGCAAGCAGTTCGGAGTATTCCGCGGTCCAATCGCAACCGTCCTGCTCGGTCTGCAGGCGGCCGGTGGCGATGAAGATGCCTGGCTCGGCCTCGCGAAAGAATTTCATGGAGACTCCTCGTGATACGGACGGCGCCTCGCCACGCTCATCGGGCAGGTGCGGCGGCAGGGTCACAGATACGTATCGACCGACGGTCGGTCAATAAAACTAAGCCATTTCAAAGCCATTCTAAATATGCGATCTCAGAATCGGATATCAGCCACGGATGGATGCTAACGGCATGATCGGAAAGCGGCAGGCGGCCAAGCGCGACACATCGCGGCACTGGCGGCGGACTCAACCCGCAGAGGTCAGGGTGGACGACCTGATGTCGGCGGCTGCCGCCCTGTTCGTCGCAAAGGGCATCGAGACCACCACGATCGACGAGATCGTCGCCCGCGCCGGCGTCGCGAAGGGCACCTTCTACCATTACTTTTCGACCAAGGTGGACGTGATAATCGCGCTGCGCGCGTGCTTCACGCAGGACTTCCTGTCCCGCGTAGCGGCCGCGATCAATGAGCGCGCTGCGGACGATCACGCCGGACGGCTGTCGGCCTGGCTGCGCGGCGCCGTTGGAACCTATCTTGCCAATGTCGAACTGCATGACGTCGTGTTTCACGACTTCCCGCATCATCAGCGCCAATCGCAGGAAAAGGACGACGTGATCGCCCAGATCGTCGCCGTGCTGGAGGATGGCCGGAAGGCCGGCGTATGGACGTTCCCGGACGCCCGCAGCGCGGCGCTGATCGTGTTCGACGGAATGCATGCCGTGGCCGACGATGCCATCATCGCGGGCACGCGGGATCCCGAGCCGCCGTGCCGGCTGCTGGAAGAGATGTTCACGCGGATGCTGGCCGTGCCGCGCCCGCGATCATGACCGCTATTTGAAAGAACAGCTCGAAACGGCCACGCCGGTAGGTGATGGCTGCAATGCCGTGACCGCGAAGCGGTTGAATTTCCGCCCGCGCTGTTCCATGAAGCGTGTCGAGGTATACCAGTAACAATCCTCAGGACATCGTAGGGAGTGATCAAATGAAGCTTGTTCGTTATGGCGAAAAGGGTGCGGAAAAGCCCGGTCTGATCGATAAATCCGGCCAGCTCCGCGACCTCTCGGCCCATCTGAAGGACCTGACCGGCGACGCCTACGCGCCGGAATCCCTGAAGAAGCTTTCTGCCCTCGATCCGGCCTCCCTGCCCGCCGTCTCCGGCAAGCCGCGCTTCGGCGCGCCCGTGACCGGCATCTCGAAGTTCGTCGCGATCGGCCTGAACTATTCCGACCACGCCAAGGAAACCGGCGCGGCGATCCCGACCGAACCGATCATCTTCATGAAGGCGAACACCTCGCTGTCCGGCCCGAACGATGCGGTCGAGAAGCCGCGCGGCTCGACCAAGCTGGACTGGGAAGTCGAGATCGCCGCGATCATCGGCACCCGCGCCAAGTACGTCTCGGAAGCCGACGCGCTCAACTACGTCGCCGGCTATTGCGTCTGCAACGACGTCTCCGAGCGCAACTTCCAGACCGAGCGCCTCGGGCAGTGGACCAAGGGCAAGTCGCACGACACGTTCGGTCCGGTCGGCCCGTGGCTCGCCACCAAGGACGAAATCGCCGACGTGCAGAACCTGTCGATGTGGCTCGACGTCAACGGCCAGCGCCGCCAGACCGGCTCGACCAAGACCATGATCTTCACGATGGCGAAGTGCATCTCCTACGTCTCGCAGTTCATGACGCTGCTGCCCGGCGACATCATCACCACAGGCACCCCGCCCGGCGTCGGCCTTGGCATGAAGCCGCCGACCTTCCTCAATGTCGGCGACGTCGTGACGCTCGGCATCGAGGGCCTCGGCGAGCAGCGCCAGGAAATCGTCGCGGCTTGAGGTTCGGCGCCGAACACCGGTGCGACCACGTCATTGCGAGCGAAGCGAAGCAATCCATCTATCCAACCAAGCGGATGAATGGATTGCTTCGTCGCTTCGCTCCTCGCAATGACGCTCCAATGCGATAGCTCTACCGAGGAGCCTCCAATGAAACTCACCTTCTCTCCCGCCTCTCCATTCGCCCGCAAGGTGCGCATCGCGGCGATCGAGCTCGGCCTGATCGACAAGATCGAATTCGTGCCGGCCACCGTCGCGCCGGGCACGGCCAACGACGAATATTCCAAGATCACGCCGCTGAAGAAGCTGCCGGTGCTGATCCTCGACCATGGCGACGTGATCCTGGATTCCTATGTCATCGTCGAATATCTCAACGAGATCGGCGGCGGCCGGCTGATCCCGGGCTACGGCCCGCGGCGCTGGAAGCTGAAGACCGATCACTCGCTGCTCAACGGCATGCTCGATTCCATGCTGCTGTGCCGCTACGAGAATATGGTGCGGCCGCAAGGCTCGCTGTGGCAGGCCTGGTACGACGATCACTGGAACAGGGCCTGGGCCGGCATGGCGCGGTTCGAGAACCGGCCCGACGTGCTGGACGGCTCGTCGTTCGACATCGCGCAGATCGGCCTCGTCTGTGTGCTCGGCTATGCCGACTTCCGCTTCGCCGATTGCGGCTGGCGCAAAGCCTATCCAAAACTCGACGCCTTCTACCAGCGAATGCAGGAGCGGCCGTCGGTGAAGATCTCGGCGCCGCCAGCGGCGTAGCAGGGCAAGGCGGGAGGAAATGACGATGCGCCGTCGCTTCCCCCGCTTGCTCATTCTCGGCGCGAGCCTCGCGCTCGCGTTGACGGCCTCATTCACCAATCTGAGGGCCGACGATATGACACCCGGACAACAGGATCATCCTTGCGGATCGCCTGCCGCGCTCGACGACGGCTGGACGACCGCCGCGCCTGAGAGCGTCGGCATGGATGGCGCAAGGCTCTGCGGCATCGCCGCGCGGCTCGGCTTGCGCAGCAGCGAGATCCATTCTGTCGTCGTTGCGCGTCACGGCAGACTGGTGTTCGAACAGTATTTTTCCGGCATCGACCAGCCGTGGGGCTATCCGGAGGGCCGCATCGAATTCACGGCGACGACCAGGCACGACATGCGCTCAGCATCGAAGAGCGTCACGTCGCTGCTGGTCGGCATCGCCATCGACCGCAAGCTGATCGCGAGCGCCGACGAGCCCGTCGTGAAATTCTTCCCCGAGCACCGGTCGGTAAAGTCGGCCGGATGGGACGCGATCAAGCTGCGCCATCTCTTGACGATGTCGTCAGGCATCAAATGGGACGAGACGCTACCCTGGACCCATCCCGACAATGACGAGCCGCACCTGGCCTTCGATGCCGATCCGATCGGCTACGTCCTCGGCAAGCCGATCGCTGCGCCGCCCGACACGTTATGGAATTACAATGGCGGCGGCACGGACCTGCTCGGTAACGTCATCGAGCAGGTCTCCGGCAAACCGCTTGAAGCCTTTGCGCGCGAAACGCTGTTCCAGCCGCTCGGCATCACCGATCTCGAGTGGAAGGCCTATCCGAAGAACGGCAAGGTCGCTGCCGCTGCCGGCCTCCGGCTTCGTCCGCGCGATGCAGCGAAGATCGGCCAGCTCTTGCTCAATGGCGGGAAATGGAACGGACAGCAGATCGTCTCGGCGGACTGGATCGCGCAATCGATCGCACCGCGCTTCCAGGCCGTCGGCTATTTCGGCGGCACGTTGTTCTACGGCTATCAATGGTGGGTCGGCCGATCGCTGTCCGAGGGCAAGGAAGTGAGATGGGTCGGCGCCTTCGGCTGGGGCGGACAGCGCATCATCATTGTCCCTGATCTCGATCTTGTGATGATGACGACGGCAGCCCAGTACGGCCAACCAAAGGAAGGCCTTGCGGCGATGGATATCCTCGCCAACATCATCATTCCCGCCGTGCGCGACGCGCACTGATCCTATCCAAGGAATCACCCATGAGCCTGAAATTTGCCGCCGGCGATCTCACCATTCATCGTATCGTGGAGGAGGAAGGCAAGTTCCTGCCCGCGCAGGACATGCTGCCCGGGCTGACACCGGAGCTGCTTGCGGAGAACCGCGCCTGGATGAAAGCGGCCGGGGCGCTCGACGACAGCGACACGCTGATCCTGGCGTTCCAGTCCTACATCGTGAAGACGCCGCACCACACCATCCTGATCGACAGCTGCATCGGCAACCACAAGCCGCGGCCGGGGCGGCCGAGCTGGAACATGAAGACCGACGACAGCTATCTGCGCGGTCTTGCGTCGGCCGGCTTTTCGGTCGGCGACATCGACTACGTGATGTGCACGCATCTGCATGTCGATCATGTCGGCTGGAATACGCGGCTGGAGAATGGGCGCTGGGTGCCGACCTTCCCGAACGCGCGCTACGTGCTCGACAAGAGCGAGTTCGACTACTGGACCGAGACCAATGCGAAGGCGGAGGTGCCGCCATTCGTCGACAGCGTGCTGCCGGTGGTCGAAGCCAAGCGGGCCGAACTCGTCGGCAATGATTTTGCGATCGGCGATCACATGCGCATCCTGCCGACTCCCGGCCATACCCCGGGTCATGTCGCCTTCACCTTCGGCCGCGGCAAGGACGACGCGGTGTTCGCCGGCGATTTGATGCACTCGCCGATCCAGACGCTTTATCCGGAGCTGTCGCCGAAGTTCGACGTCGACCCGGCGCAGGCCGCAAAGACACGGCGCGGCTTCCTCGAGCGCTATTGCGACACCGAGACGCTGTGCTGCCCCGCGCACTTCCCTTCGCCGTCGGTGGGGAAGATCAGGCGGAAGGGGAACGGGTTTGTGTGCGAGACGGCGTGAGGTGAGCTGAATTCGCGGCGAGCTCGCTGCCACCCTCCCCTGGAGGGGGAGGGTCGGCTCACAGCGAACGAAGTGAGATGTGAGGCGGGGTGGGGTGATCTCTCCACTCGGGCACTGCCCGATACGACAGACCTTCACCCCACCTCGGTTCGCACTTCATGCGAACCGATCCTCCCCCTCCAGGGGAGGATGAAGAGCGCACCTTCTCAATCGAACAGGCTCGCTCAATCGAATAAACTCGGCGTATGGTTCACCGCCGCGCCTTCGATCTGCAGCATCTTCAGCTTGGTCACGACGCCGCCATTGGCCGAGAAGCCGCCCGGCTTGTTGCCGGCCGCAAGCACCCGGTGGCACGGCACCACGATCGGGCACGGGTTGCGGCCCAGGGCCTGGCCGACGTCGCGCGACAGTTCGACGCCGCCGAGCTGCTTGGCGATGTCGCCATAGGTCATGGTCTTGCCCGGCGGAATCTTGCGCGCGATGTCGTAGACGCTGCGGTTGAACTCCGGCACGCCGTCGAGATCGAGCACGATGTCGGCGAGGTCGTTCGGCTTGCCGGCGAGCAGCTCGATCATGCCGTCGATTGCGTGCTGCACCTCCGCCGGCGGAGCCGCCTCGGTGACGTCGCCGTTGCGCTGAGCAATCCGCTTGCGGGTCTTCTCTTCATTGCCCATCGGCAGCTGCACGCCGGTGACGCCGTGCTCGCCCCAGACGACGCCGCAGGCGCCGATCATGGTCTCGAAGATTGCAAAATGCTGGCCGGTCATGGCTCGCTCCAGATGTTCCTTCATATATTCATTCGGCTCATATCTTTGAGCCTGCTGTTGATCTGAAATCTAGGCTTGGAGAATGTTGCTATCCACCCGAATTCCGTGGGAACTTCGGCTAAATCAACAACATCCCTGCCCTCCGCGAGCCCTCAAAAATGCACAGCCTCCACGTCAACGGTTTCGACATGCCCTATCTCGATATCGGAGAGGGCCCGCCGCTGGTCTGCGTGCATGGCTCGCTGTGCGATTTCCGGATCTGGTCGGCGGTGCTCGGCCCGCTGACGCGCCACCATCGCGTGATCGCGGTCAGCCTGCGGCATTTCTTCCCGGCACATTGGGACGGCGTTGGCGACACCTATTCGATCGCGCAGCATGTCGACGATGTCATCGCCTTCATCGAGGCGTTCGATACCAAACCGGTCGACCTGATGGGACATTCCCGCGGCGGCCACATCTGCTTCCGAGCCGCGCAGCGGCGGCCGGACCTGCTGCGCAGGCTGATCCTGGCCGAGCCCGGCGGTGAGCTCGACGAAAGCCTTGATCCGGATTTCAAGCCCGGCCCCTCACCGCTGGCAGCACGTTTCGCGGCATGTGCCGCGGAAATCGCCAAGGGCGATATCGACGGCGGTCTGCAGATATTCATGGACGCGCTCGAGGGCCCCGGCGCCTGGAAGCGGATTCCAGCGACCTCCAAGCAGCTGCTCCGCGACAATGCGACTACGCTGATCGGCCAGACCCGCGACCAGCGGCCGCCGTTCTCGAAGGCGGACGCCGAGGCGATCAAGACGCCGACGCTGTTCATCGGCGGCGCCAACACCAAGGGCGTGCTGCCGAAGGTGCTGCACGCCCTTGCCGCCAATGTAAAGGGTTCGCGCACCGAGATGATCCCCGGCACCACGCATCCGATGTTCGAGCAGGCTCCGCAGCGCTATAGCGAGATCGTGCTGGAGTTTCTTGCCGCATAGGCAGAGCACCCTCTCCCCTTGTGGGAGAGGGGGCACCATCATCTGCTCGGCGACAGATACTCTCACACCTTCCACGCACCAACCGGCTGCCGCACGGCGACCTTCAGCCGATTCCAGACATTGATCGCCGCGATGCCGAGCACCAGGGACGCCAGCTGCTGCTCGTCGAAATGCTTGGCAGCCTCGTCCCACACCGCGTCCGTCACCGGGTCCTCGCGGTCGCTGAGCCGGGTCACCGCTTCCGTCAGCGCCAGCGCGGCGCGCTCGGCGTCGGTGAAATACGGCGTGTCGCGCCAGGCACCGACCGCGAACAGCCGCTCATCGGTCTCGCCGGCGCGCCGGGCGAGCTTCGGGTGCATGTCGACGCAGACGCTGCAGCCGTTGATCTGGCTGGCGCGCAGATGCACCAGTTCGAGCAGCTTTTCCGGCAGCGCCGGCTTGGTGCTCTCGCTGAGCGCCTGCAGCGCCTTCATGGCCTCGGGAACAACCATCACCGGGTGGTTCATGCGGGCTTTCATCATGTCACTCTCCTGATTTGCCTTTTGACGCCGCCGTGCCGATCTGCTGTCACATCGTCCGGGTTTCGTTCGTCATGGCCATGACGGAGCGGACCAAGGGAATGTGACCAATGGACGAGAAAAAATTTCTGGCCGAACAGTTCGAGGCCAACCGGCCGCGCTTGCGGGCGGTGGCCTACCGCATGCTGGGCTCGACCGCCGAGGTCGACGATGCCGTGCAGGAAGCCTGGCTGCGGCTCGGCCGCACCGATGCCGCTGCGGTCGACAATCTCGGGGGATGGCTAACCACGGTGATCGCGCGGATCTGCCTCGACATGCTCCGCTCACGCAAATCGCGCCGCGAGGAGCCGATCGGTCCGCACGTGCCGGAGCCGATCGCTGACAATCCGTCGGAGCGCGAGACCGAGATGGCTGACTCCGTCGGCGCGGCGCTGCTCGTGGTGCTGGAAACGCTGGCGCCGGCCGAGCGGTTGGCGTTTGTATTGCACGACATGTTCGCGGTGCCGTTCGAGGAGATCGCGCCGATCGTCGGACGCACGCCGGCCGCAGCACGGCAGCTCGCCAGCCGTGCGCGGCGCCGCGTACAGGGCGCGCCGCCCGCGCCGGATGCCGATCTCGGCCGGCAGCGCGGCATCGTCGAGGCCTTTCTGGCCGCATCCCGCAACGGCGATTTCGAAGGGCTGCTCGCAGTGCTCGCGCCCGACGTCGTGGTGCGCGCCGATCAGGCGACGCAGCGGCTCGGCTCGCTGCCGGTCATCCGCGGCGCAACGGCTGTGGCGCAGAGCTTCAAGGGACGCGCGCAGGCGGCGAGGCCGGCGCTGGTCGATGGCGAGATCGGCGTCGCCGTCATCTTCGGCGGCGCGCTGCGGATCGTGCTGCGGGTCACGATTTCAGGCGAGCGGATCGCGGCGATCGATGCGACCGCCGAGCCGGCCGCGATCGAAGCACTCGATGTCGAGGTGCTCGATCGCAATTGACGCGGCTGGAGACCATCAAGTCGCGATGCTAGTGTCTCCCTGCAATTATGCGGGGAGGACAATCATGAAATTATCGATCAAATTGCTCGCGTCGGCCGGCTTGCTCGCGCTCGCCTCATCCCCCGCCTTTGCTGCCGCGGATGAAAAGCTGCGTGCGGCGGCCGAGCAAGCCCAGCCTGCCGTGATCGAGAGCCTGCACGATATGGTGCTGATCGAGTCGGGCTCGAGCGATGTCGAAGGCCTGAAGAAGATGGCCGACTACACCGAAGCGCGGCTGAAGGTGCTCGGCGCCAAGACCGAGCGGCGCAAGACCACGAAGGGCGCCGGCGCCGACATGGTGATCGGCACCTTCGAAGGCACCGGCAGCAAGAAGCTGATGCTGATCGCGCACATGGATACGGTCTACGAGCACGGCATCCTCGACAGCCAGCCCTACAAGGTCGACGGCAACAGGATCTATGGACCCGGTATTGCCGACGACAAGGGCGGCATCGCCGTCATCCTGCATTCCCTGAAGATCCTGAACGATGCGGGCTGGCGCGACTACGCCAAGCTCACCGTGTCGTTCAATCCGGATGAAGAGGTCGGCTCGATCGGCTCCGGCGAGATCATCGCCGAGCTCGCCGACCAGCACGACGTGGTGCTGTCCTGCGAGCCGACCGCGGCGCCGCCGGTCGCCAGGAATGAAAGCCTGCTGCTCGGCGCCAGCGGCACCGCGACCGGCACGCTGGACGTGAAGGGCAAGGCCTCGCATGCCGGCGCCGCGCCGCAGCTCGGCCGCAACGCGCTGATCGAGCTCGCGCATCAATTGCTGCAGACCCAGGACGTCGCCAAATCGATTCCGGGCACGCAGCTGAACTGGACCACCGCGAAGGCCGGCACCGTGCGCAACCAGATCCCCGATCATGCCTCTGCCGGCGCCGACATCCGACTCACCATTCCAGACGGCGTGCAGAAGCTGCAGGCCGCGCTTGACGAGAAGGTGAAGGACAGGCTGATCCCGGACACCGAAGTGAGCGTGAAGGTCGTCGCAGGCCGCCCACCCTTCGTCGCGAATGATCGTGGCCGCGCGCTCGCCAAGCAGGGCCAGGCGATCTATGCCGAGCTCGGACGCACGCTGGATATCGCGGAAATGACCGGCGGCGCCACCGACGCCGGCTACGCCGCGCGCAGCGGCAAGGCGACCGTGGTCGAAAGCTTCGGCCTCGCCGGTTGGGGCTATCACGCCCGCGACGAATATATCGACACCAACTCGATCGTGCCGCGGCTCTATCTGATGACGCGGATGTTGATGGAGCTGGGCGAGGCGAAGTAGCGGGGCGAAGGCGCACAACGGCATCGCGTTGACACAGCAGCGCCAGTCGTTCGCGCCGGCACCCGGGGCCCCTCTCCGCCCACTTTCACTTGCGGGGAGGCCCGTTGCCAAAATATCGAAAACAACCCCATGCAAAGGAGCCGGTGGCCGGCGCTCGACCGGCTACTTGATGCTTCGCCGAGCGACTGATGCTGGCTGATCACCGGAACCGATGCGAACGCCGGACATCTTCAACTCGCAGAAAAATGACGACCGATCAATTGCTTAGCTCCACCGCGAATTGGAGTCTTGACCGCTCGCACAACCGGCAGTAGCCTGTTTCGAACACGGAATTCCGTATTCCAAATTGGACAGGCTGCATGATCCCGTTGGATCCGCTTCCGAACCTCATCGACCAGGTCTACGGGCGGCTGCTCGAGGCGATCATCGACCGCACGTTGCTGCCCGGCCAGCGCATCACCCAGAACGAACTTGCGGAAAAGCTCGGCGTCTCGCGCCAGCCGATCTCGCACGCGCTGCATCTGTTGCATCGCCAGGGCCTGGTCGCGGAAAGCGGCAAGCGCGGCTTCGAGGTGACGCAGCTCGATCCGCAGCGCATCCGCGAGCTCTATGAAGTGCGCGGCGCCATCGACGCGCTGGCGGCGCGGCTTGCCGCGACGCGCGTGAAAGCGGATGCCGCGGCACGCGCACAGCTCGAAAGCGCGCTCGAAGCCGGACGCGCGATCGACGACAACGCACCGCTGGCGCGCTTGATCGCGCTCGACGTCGACTTCCACAGCGCGATCTACCGGCTCGCCGGCAATTCCGCGATCGAGGAAATGATCGCGCCGCAATGGCCGCATATGCGCCGCTCGATGGCGACCGTGCTCGCCGAACTCGATTACCGCGACAGCGCCTGGATCGAACACGAGACCATCGGTGCGCATATTTTCTCCGGCAATGCGGATGCTGCCGAAGCTGCCGCGCTGGCGCATGCGCAGACGGCGGGGCGGATGACGGAAGAGAAGCTGAGGGCAATCGACGTGGCGGCGTAGTTAGGCCGTCGTTCCGGGGCGGTGCGAAGCAGCGAACCACAGATGCGCAATTGCGCATCGGGGAACCTCGAGATTCCGGATCCACGCTTCGCTTGTCCCGGAATGACAATGAAAAACAACAGGAGGAAAGCACCATGAAACTGACCCAAGAGCAGGTCGAATTTTTCCATCGCGAAGGCTGGCTGTTCCTGCCCGAGCTGTTCAGCCAGGAAGAGGTCGATTTCCTCGCACGTGAGGCCGTCTCGATCTATGACGCCAACCGCCCCGAGGTGTGGCGTGAGAAGAGCGGCGCGCCGCGCACCGCATTCGCCGCGCATCTCTACAACGAGGCGTTCGGTATCCTCGGCGCGCATCCGCGCATGATCGACCCCATCGAGCAGCTGTTCGGCGAGAAGGTCTACATGCACCAGTTCAAGATCAACGCGAAAGCGGCCTTCACTGGCGACGTCTGGCAGTGGCACCAGGATTACGGCACCTGGAAGCGCGACGACGGCATGCCGGAGCCGCGCGCGATGAACATCGCGATCTTCCTCGACGAGGTGATGCCGATCAACGGCCCGTTGATGCTGGTGCCGCAGAGCCAGACCGCGGGGGACCTGAAGGCGTCGCACGACCTCGAAACCACGTCTTACCCGCTGTGGACGCTGGACGAGGAGACGGTGACGCGTCTGGTGAAACAGGGCGGCATCGTCGCCCCGACCGGCAAACCCGGCGGCATGCTGATGTTCCACGGCAATCTGGTGCACGGATCGAGCGGCAACATCACGCCCTACCCGCGCAAGATCGTCTATTTGACGCTGAATGCGGTCTCGAACTACATCCGCACCCCGACGCGGCCCGACTACATCGCGCACCGCGACTTCACGCCGATCCAGACCGTGGCCGACGACGCGCTGCTGCGCCTCGCCCGTGCGCCGCGGCAAGCGGCGGAGTAGAGTCATAGTCAGTCATTCCGGGGCTCGCGAAGCGAGAACCCGGAATCTCGAGATTCCGGGTTCGACGCTAACGCGTCGCCCCGGAATGACTCTTTGCATTGGAAAGCATCATGAACCTGCATCACCTCCTCAAAACCCGCACCGCCGCCGGCAAGCCGGTGCGCGTCGTGCTGATCGGCGCCGGAAAATTCGGCTCGATGTTCCTGTCGCAGGTGCCGCACACGCCGGGGCTCGAGGTGCCCGTGATCGTCGATCTCGACCGCGATCGCGCCCGCGAGGCGTGCCGCACGGTCGGGTGGGACGACGCGCGGATCAGCGCGACCACCTTCACCGACGACGGCGCGCGCGCGATCGCCGGCGGCGCGTTCGATGTCGTGGTGGAAGCGACCGGCAATCCGGCGGTCGGCATCCGCCACGCCCGCGCGGCAATCGCCGCCGGCAAGCATGTCGTGATGGTCAATGTCGAGGCCGACGTGCTGGCCGGCCCGCTGCTCGCCGAAGAGGCGCGCAAGGCCGGCGTAGTCTATTCGCTCGCCTATGGCGACCAGCCGGCGCTGACAGCTGAAATGGTCGATTGGGCGCGCGCCACGGGCTTTCGCGTCATCGCCGCCGGCAAGGGCACGAAATACCTGCCGGCCTATCACGACGTGACGCCGGAAGGCGTGTGGCAGCATTACGGGCTCACCGCGGGCGAGGCGCAATCCGCCGGCATGAACCCGCAGATGTTCAACTCCTTCCTCGACGGCACCAAATCCGCGATCGAGATGGCCGCGATCGCCAACGCCTGCACGCTCGACGTGCCGTCCGAGGGATTGCTGTTTCCGCCCTGCGGCGTCGACGATTTGCCGCATGTGATGCGACCGCGTGAGGCGGGCGGCGTGCTGGAGAAATCCGGCATCGTCGAAGTGGTGTCGTCGCTGGAGCGCGACGGCCGTCCGGTGTTTCGCGATCTGCGCTGGGGCGTCTATGTGGTGCTGGAGGCGCCGAACGACTACGCCGCCGATTGCTTCAGGCAGTACGGCCTCAAGACCGATGCGTCCGGGCGCTATGCGGCGATGTACAAGCCCTATCATCTGATCGGGCTCGAGCTGAATATTTCGGTGCTGTCGGCGGCGCTGCGCAACGAGCCGACCGGGCAGCCGCGCGGCTTCCGCGGCGACGTCGCGGCAGTGGCGAAGCGCAATCTGCGCGCCGGCGAGATGCTCGACGGCGAAGGCGGCTACACGGTGTGGGGCAAACTGATGCCCGCCTCCGCCAGCCTCGCCGCCGGCGCACTGCCGATCGGGCTCGCGCATCGGGTCAAGCTGAAGAACGGCGTCGCCCATGGCGCCGCGGTGCGCTGGAGCGACGTCGAGGTCGATGAGGCGAACGACACGATCAAGACGCGCAAGGCGATGGAGCAGGCGTTTTCGCGGTAGCGCTGGCTTTCACCTCTCCCCGTTCTTGACGGGGAGAGGCGAAGGCCGCCTTTGGCGGCCGTTCTCAAGAACGCCGAAGCTGAGCTTCGGCTATGTCGCATCGCAGATGCGATCCGGGTGAGGGGCAAGGCACGCGGCTCAACAAGCAGCGAAGTGCTCGCCGGATGGAAGCCCCTCACCCCAACCCTCTCCCCGCAAGCGCGGGGCGAGAGAGTTGCGAGAGCCCGCCCGATCGGCTCACGGCAATAGCCGGCTCGCTTTCGCCAGCCTGAACCACTTCCGGAACATCACTTCCGTATCCATCATCTCGGTGAAGCCGGCCTGGTTGATCTTCACCGTCGACACGATCGAGGGCGGACCGGGCTCGGCCTGGCCATAGCGCATGCTGTAATCGGCATACTGGAACGACAGGCCGACGAACTCTTCCAGACCCGGCGCGATCAGATCGTGCTTCCTGCGCAGCTCGTCCCAGGCCGCATTCCATTGCGGCCAGGTCTGCGCCAGCGACAACGGCACGTGCTTGCCCGGCGTCATCTCGAGCGCATCAGCGACCGCCGGCCAGATATTCTCCCAGGTGAAGACGTCGCCATTGGTGACGTTGAAGGCTTCATTGCGCGCGCTCTCGGCCTCACCGGACCAGGCGATCGCGCGGGCCAGCAGATCGACGTCGACGGCCTGCGCGACGCGGGGCGCGCCGCCGGGATAATCGAGCGGCTTGCCCTGCTCGCGCAACATTGCCGCATAGACGCCGAGCGGCGGGATCAAATCCATTGCCCCGCCCATGGCTTCGCCGATGATCAGCACCGGACGCAGGATGCTCCAGTGCCAGCTTTTGCCGCGCTGCAATTCACGCAGGAAATTCTCCTGCGCCCAATAGAAGTTCGGCTGCTCGTACATTTCCGAGCGGCCCTCGCGCGCTGGCACGGTGAGCGGCCGGACATGCACGCCATAGGCCTTGGTGCCCTGCAGCAGCGCGACATGCTTGAGGCCAGGCGCGACCGGTTCGAGCACGCCCATCAAATTGCGCAGCATCCGGTCGTTGGTTTCGATCTGCCCGACATCGCGCCAGCCATCGACCAGGTTCGGCGCCTCATAGAGCGCGGCATAGATCAGATGGGTTGCGCCGCCGAGTTCGGCCGCGGCGCGACGGCAATCCTCGGCATTGGTCAGGTCGATTCGCACATGCTGCGCGCCGTAGAGATCGCGCGGCTTGCGGCGCGACAGCGCGATGCGCTCGCAATCATCGGATGCGCCGAAGTGTCGCAAGGCGGCGTTGCCGACGAGGCCGGTCGCGCCGGCGACCACGACTTTCTTGTTGGCCATGTCCTTGAACTCCCGTCACTCGCTGCTTGCGTAGCAGATCGCGGCGCCGCCCGCAGCCTATCGCGCGGGTATCAGATGAGACCAACGGCAGATCTTCCTTCCCAACTGCAACGAAGCCAGGCGTCTGATTTCCGCCGGTTTGCACCGCCGTCATTGCGAGGAGCGGCAGCGACGAAGCAATCCATTTCTCCGCTTGAGGCCGGGATGGATTGCTTCGCTTCGCTCGCAATGACGGGGATAGAGCAGTGCGCGCTATTTCGGTCATCCTGATGCCGGGCGCTCTGTGAGAAAATAAAAAACCCCGGAGAATATCTCCGGGGCTCATTTTGATTCGGGTTCGATTCG
>NZ_JARVWP010000014.1:0-40000 GCF_029846235.1 Bradyrhizobium sp. CER78 | reverse complement strand
AGCTATGGCCCCGTACCAGAAGACGAATGCTCCGCACTCGATCAAAATGGTGGGCCTGGGAAGACTTGAACTTCCGACCTCACGCTTATCAAGCGCGCGCTCTAACCAACTGAGCTACAAGCCCCTAACACGAGAGACATGCCGGCGCGCAACCGACGTGAAGTCGATGCATCGCACAGCGCTCAGCCCCTGGCGCGTGTTCGTCCGCGAAGAAAGAGAAACGAAGACGGCGAAATCCCGCCAATGGAGCTCAACAATCCTGAAACTGTTGGCCCCTGAATGTTTCTAAAACGATCCGATAGTGAGCGTGAGCTCGCTGAAGGATCATCCTTAGAAAGGAGGTGATCCAGCCGCAGGTTCCCCTACGGCTACCTTGTTACGACTTCACCCCAGTCGCTGACCCTACCGTGGCCGGCTGCCCCCTTTCGGTTAGCGCACCGTCTTCAGGTAAAACCAACTCCCATGGTGTGACGGGCGGTGTGTACAAGGCCCGGGAACGTATTCACCGTGGCGTGCTGATCCACGATTACTAGCGATTCCAACTTCATGGGCTCGAGTTGCAGAGCCCAATCCGAACTGAGACGGCTTTTTGAGATTTGCGAAGGGTCGCCCCTTAGCATCCCATTGTCACCGCCATTGTAGCACGTGTGTAGCCCAGCCCGTAAGGGCCATGAGGACTTGACGTCATCCCCACCTTCCTCGCGGCTTATCACCGGCAGTCTCCTTAGAGTGCTCAACTAAATGGTAGCAACTAAGGACGGGGGTTGCGCTCGTTGCGGGACTTAACCCAACATCTCACGACACGAGCTGACGACAGCCATGCAGCACCTGTCTCCGGTCCAGCCGAACTGAAGAACTCCGTCTCTGGAGTCCGCGACCGGGATGTCAAGGGCTGGTAAGGTTCTGCGCGTTGCGTCGAATTAAACCACATGCTCCACCGCTTGTGCGGGCCCCCGTCAATTCCTTTGAGTTTTAATCTTGCGACCGTACTCCCCAGGCGGAATGCTTAAAGCGTTAGCTGCGCCACTAGTGAGTAAACCCACTAACGGCTGGCATTCATCGTTTACGGCGTGGACTACCAGGGTATCTAATCCTGTTTGCTCCCCACGCTTTCGTGCCTCAGCGTCAGTATCGGGCCAGTGAGCCGCCTTCGCCACTGGTGTTCTTGCGAATATCTACGAATTTCACCTCTACACTCGCAGTTCCACTCACCTCTCCCGAACTCAAGATCTTCAGTATCAAAGGCAGTTCTGGAGTTGAGCTCCAGGATTTCACCCCTGACTTAAAGACCCGCCTACGCACCCTTTACGCCCAGTGATTCCGAGCAACGCTAGCCCCCTTCGTATTACCGCGGCTGCTGGCACGAAGTTAGCCGGGGCTTATTCTTGCGGTACCGTCATTATCTTCCCGCACAAAAGAGCTTTACAACCCTAGGGCCTTCATCACTCACGCGGCATGGCTGGATCAGGCTTGCGCCCATTGTCCAATATTCCCCACTGCTGCCTCCCGTAGGAGTTTGGGCCGTGTCTCAGTCCCAATGTGGCTGATCATCCTCTCAGACCAGCTACTGATCGTCGCCTTGGTGAGCCATTACCTCACCAACTAGCTAATCAGACGCGGGCCGATCTTTCGGCGATAAATCTTTCCCCGTAAGGGCTTATCCGGTATTAGCTGAAGTTTCCCTCAGTTGTTCCGAACCAAAAGGTACGTTCCCACGCGTTACTCACCCGTCTGCCGCTGACATATTGCTATGCCCGCTCGACTTGCATGTGTTAAGCCTGCCGCCAGCGTTCGCTCTGAGCCAGGATCAAACTCTCAAGTTGGACTTGAAACCTTGAACCGGCTGATCACAACGTTTGACGAGGTCCCACCATTCTTCGTCGACCGAAGTCAACGAGCCGCCTGCGATTCACATCGTTGGCAGCGATGGTGTAACCTTTAAAACGTGTACCGCCGAAGTCTTTCGTCCACTCTCAGAAGTCAAAAGCCGAAGCTTTCAAGTATTCCGAGAGACGCAAGGACTCCGCCGTCCACGTTTCTCTTTCTTCATCTTCACTTGTCAAACAGCCCGGGATCAGACGACCCCACACCCTTAGAGGGTGGTTCTACCCTTCACCGGCAGACAGCGAACCTCAACCGATTTATGTCGGCTGTTGTGTCACTCATCTAAGTGAGGAGCATCAGAGGCGCGTTCGCTCGCCTTGGTCAGTGACCCGGCGGCGCCGCGCTCAGTGGTTGGTTTATAGTCCCCACCCCTCGGGATTGTCAACGCCCATTGTCAACAAAACGTCGTACGCCCAAATCGCTTGTGCAGTGCGAAGAAAATCTCGTGCTTTCCGTGACTTAGGTCGGAGGTAAAAATTCGTCACCCAACCCGCGTGGTAAAAAACTTGAAAAAAAGTTTGTCGCCGGGGGCCCCGTCAGGCCCTCCGGAACGGGTTCCAACCCGCTCCAGGCGGGCGGCGGCACCCACCTGCTTCAGGAAACTTTTCCACCCTAAATGCCGCACTTGAGCCACAATCCTGCGACGTTCTCGCTATAACGAATGCAATGAACCGCTCGAAACCAGTGGGGGCTCGGGTGGTTTTTCAGGGGGACCAGGCGATTTCTTCGAGAACCCGTCGCCTCTTCCCTACGCGGCCGAGCAATATCGAGAGATCTGCACACCATTGACGTTCGAGAGTGCGGCCTGCGAATGGCCTTCGTCTCCTCGACTTCGATGCGTGTGGCTCGCCACACTGCCGAAATCCCTCTCCGAGGGAGCGAGGCGGAGATGAGGACGAGCAGAGGTCGATCGCAGTTGCTGGAATTTGGGGGGACATCGGGTTGAGCCAACGGGCGTCACGCGGAAGCGGCATTGGGCGCGAGACCGGGATGATCGATCTCGGTCACGAACCGCCGCTTTCAGTCGACGGCACCGAGGCCGCGGTGATCGATCGCCGCCGTGTCTCCGTACAATGGTTTAGCGGCACCATTCTCACCGGACTCTGTGGCGCGGCCCTGATCGGCGGCGCCGTTTTTGCGTCGCTCGATGGCGAGATGACCTTCGCCAAGGTGCCGGAGCGCGTCGAAGGCGCGCTGCGCGGCGCCTTCACCGGCAATGATCGCGTCGTCAGCCTGCACAAGGGTGACCGCCTGCCGCCGCCCAACGAAAACTCCGCTTCCCGCAGCCTGGTGCGCGTCTCGACCGTGACCCGCGTCGGCAACCGCGACGTGATGCGGGTCAGGCCCTTCATCCGGATTTCCGGCAATCTCTCGATGACCACGAGCGATCTGTCGTCCAAGATACCGCCGTTCAACGCGCAGCGTCTGCTGACCGATGTCGGCTCCGACGCGCCGGCGGCGACCGAGGATCCGAATGCGGCGGCCGCCGCCGAGCCCGACGCCGAGGTCTCTTTCGTCACCAAGGATCTCGGAACGGTGCTGCCGAAAGCCAAGCTCGCCGCCGTTGTCGCGCTCGACGACATCCTGATGCGGGTCCGTGACGCCGCCAACTGGCGCGGCTCCGGCAACTCGGTGCGCTATGCTTCGCTCGCCAATGCCGCGGCCGATGCCACCGGCGCCGGCCCCGATATGCGGATGGCCTACGCCACCGAGGGCAACACCTCCGACCCCTATGCAGGCTTCGAGACCCGCGTGGTGCCGGAGAACGTTACCCTGCTGCCGAAGACCAAAGAGCAGGTCACCGGCGGCAATCCGGTCGGTGAGCGGGTTCACCTCGTCAAGAAGGGCGACAGCATCACCTCGATCCTGCGCGATCAGGGCGCAACGCCCGACGAGGCCAAGGCAATCGCCGCAACACTCGGCCCGCGCGGCCGCGACGGCGGCCTGAAGGAAGGCCAGAAGGTGCGGATCCTGATGGCGCCGGCAGCTCCGGGCGCCCGGCTGCAGCCCTATCGGGTGATCGTCGCCAACGATTCCGTGGTCGAAGCCGTCGCCGCCCTGTCCGATCTCGGCAAATACGTCGCGGTCGACGTGCAGAGCATGAACACCACGACCGACACCGCCGACAATTCCAGCGACGATGACGAGGATGATGGCAGCGGCGTGCGGCTCTATCAGAGCATTTACGAGACCGCGCTACGCAACAAGGTGCCGCCGACCGTCATCGAAGACATGGTCAAGATCTACTCCTATGACGTCGATTTCCAGCGCAAGGTGCAGCCCGGCGACTCGTTCGACGTGTTCTTTGCCGGCGAGGACGAAGGCGTCACCAGCACCGAAAAGACCGAAGTGCTCTACGCCGCGCTGACCGTGGGCGGCGAAACCAAGAAATACTACCGATTCCAGAGCTCGGATGACGGCCTCGTCGACTACTACGACGAGACCGGCAAGAGCGCGAAGAAGTTCCTGGTGCGCAAGCCGGTCAACAACGCGATCATGCGTTCGGGCTTCGGCGGCCGCCGCCACCCGATCCTCGGCTATGTGAAGATGCACACCGGCGTCGACTGGGCCACCGCCTACGGCACGCCGATCTTCGCGTCCGGCAACGGCGTGCTGGAGAAGGTCGGATACGAGGGCGGCTACGGCAAATATATCCGCATGAAGCACGCCAACGGCTATGAGACGGCCTACGGCCACATGTCGGCCTTCGCCAAGGGCATGGAGATCGGCAAGAAGGTGCGGCAGGGCCAGGTGATCGGCTTCGTCGGCTCGACCGGCCAGTCCACCGGCCCGCACGTCCACTACGAAATCTTGGTCAACGGCCGATTCGTCGATCCGATGCGCGTGAAACTGCCGCGCGGCCGCTCGCTGGAAGGCCCGATGCTGGCGAACTTCGAGAAGGAGCGCGACCGGATCGAAGCCCAGATGTCGAGCCGCGGCAGCTCGCGCATCGTGTCGGACGCCACGAGCTCGACCTCACAGACGCGCTCCATCACCAACCGCTGATTGGCCACACGGGCGGTCTGACGACGCCGCTGCGCTTCTTTTTGGGAGCTGATTGCCGCGTCGAAACGCGCGCCGCCGGACATTGGCGGCGGCGATTTCCGCCAAAATCCCCTGAAATCCACCAAATTTCGCGGAACAAGACGGGAACCCGAATGGCGGTCATCCAGTTGATTCGGAAGGTGAAACCTCCAATGGAGGGAGTCATGGAGAACTGGACAAACGCAAAACTGTGTGACGTCGCAAACCTGATCCTCGGCGCGATTCTTTTCCTGTCGCCGTGGCTGTTCAAGTTCGACGGCGGAACGGTTTCCGCCAACGCCCACATCGTCGGCATTGCGATGGCGGTCCTTGCGATCGCCGCGCTCGCAGCCTTCGCGGTCTGGGAGGAGTGGCTGAACCTCATCGTCGGGCTTTGGGCGCTGGTCTCACCGTGGGTCCTTGGTTTCCAGGGAGCCACCACCGCGATGACCGTGCACGTGGTCATCGGCATCGCAGTCGCCGCCCTTGCGGCGATCGAGCTCTGGATGATGTCGCAGCATCCGCCACGGCTCACCACACATAGCTGAGGCATCGAACTGATCGATTCCTTACCCGCTGGCTGGGATGGCCGGCGGGTGAGGGCATTTGCCCAATGAGGATATGCAACCATGACCCAACTCACCCGCGACGACGTGCTGAAGGCCGTCAGCCACGCCGACGACGTCACGATTGCGCGAATCATCGCATCCGGGGCAACGATCGCCGAGCTTGCCGAGGCGCAGGCCTGGCTCGCCAATGACGAGCCGCTGATGAATGCTGGCAGGCCGCTGGCCACGGGCCGTACCCGCGAGCTGGTCGACATCCTCACAGAACTCGAGCCTGCCGAGGACGACGAGCCCTCTCCGCCCATCGCCCCGCAGGAATGACAGCACGACAGACGATCTACGGCGCGAAGCTTGCGCAGATCAGGAAAACGATCCCGATCGCGGTCAATCCGAATGCGACGGCCGCGAGCGGCAGCAGCATGTCGATCGTCGCATGGGTGCTGTTGATCGTGCTGCCCCAGACCGCGAATTCGCCCCTCCGCCACTCGCCGAACGGAATCGGCCGCGGATGCCGATCGTGCCGGTAGTCGTATCTCCGCCAGATCTGCGAGAGCAGCCACGGCAGCAGCACCGCGATAAACAGCAATACGCTGACGAACATCAGCGACAACTCGACCTCGCTCTGGCGGTCGAACAAGATCCACGCCGACAGCACGAACCATCCGACCAGGCCTGCGGCCGTGCCGTAAACGCGGGGATGCAGATCGTCATGGACGGGCCGGTTATGGGCAATGAGTTCTCTGCTCATGCAATTCGCCTTCTGCTGAGGGCGACCGGCGGCGTGGCTTTGCAGGATGATGCAAGGTGTCGCGCGAATCAGCGATGCGATTCGCGCCAAATACGTGCCTTTACAGGCTGCGCGGGACGTTGCCACGCCAGCCGATCATTCATGAGGAAAACGAACGCCGCCGACGGGCGGTTTCATTAATTCGGGCCGAGAATCGGGCCGTCCATTAGGAACTGCGACTCCGGCGCGGCGGTTGATCGCTTGATATCGGTCCCCGGGAGAGGACCGGAACTCGATCAACGCCAGATCAGCGACGTCGCCATCGGAGGATGGACGGGTTCGGTGCGTCTCTCCCGCAGGCCGTGCCAGTTACGCGGCGTTGCCAGGACAACAACATGAGACTCGATTCAGCCACGCGATCTCTGCTGATGGCAGAGTTCGTCTCCGCGTTTGGCCTTGCCATGCGGTATTTCTTCCAGCCAAAGCCGACCCTGAACTATCCGTTCGAGAAGGGCCCGCTCTCGCCGCGCTTTCGGGGCGAGCACGCGCTGCGTCGCTATCCGAACGGTGAGGAGCGCTGCATCGCCTGCAAGTTATGTGAGGCGATCTGCCCGGCCCAGGCGATCACGATCGAGGCCGGCCCGCGCCGCAATGACGGCACCCGACGCGCGGTGCGTTACGACATCGACATGGTGAAATGCATCTATTGCGGCCTCTGTCAGGAATCCTGTCCGGTCGATGCGATCGTCGAGGGTCCGAATTTCGAGTTCTCAACCGAAACGCGTGAGGAACTCTACTACGACAAGGCAAAGCTGCTCGCCAATGGCGACCGCTGGGAGCGCACGATCGCCGCGAACCTGGCGCTGGATGCGGCCTATCGCTAGGCCGCATCCAAATGGCAAACGTCAGTTCAGCTTGCGCTTCGAGACCGGGGCATCGAACTGCACGATCTCGGCGGTTTTGGACACCTGACCGTTGAAGGTCAGCACGTTGACCTTCTCAGAAATCACCACGCGATCACCGTCCTTGACATCGCCGGCGAGGATCATCTCGGCCAGCGGATCCTGCACGCTGCGCTGGATCACCCGCTTCAACGGACGGGCGCCGTACGCCGGATCCCACCCCTTCTCCGCGAGCCAGTCCCGCGCCTTCGGATCGAGCGTGAGCCCGATCTTGCGATCCTCGAGCAGCTTCGTCAGCCGCGCGAACTGAATCTCGACGATGCGGCCCATCTCGTTCCGCTGCAGCCGGTGGAACAGGATGATCTCGTCGATGCGGTTCAGGAATTCCGGCCTGAAATGCGCCCGCACGACGCCCATCACCTGATCCCGAACCGCCGCGGTGTCCTCGCCTTCCGGCTGATTCACCAGGAATTCCGAACCGAGGTTCGAGGTCATGATGATCAGCGTGTTGCGGAAATCGACGGTGCGGCCCTGACCATCGGTCAGGCGGCCATCGTCGAGCACCTGCAACAACACGTTGAAGACGTCGGGATGCGCCTTCTCGATCTCGTCGAACAGCACGACCTGGTAGGGCCGGCGCCGCACGGCTTCGGTCAGTGCACCGCCCTCGTCGTAGCCGACATAGCCGGGAGGCGCGCCGATCAGCCGCGAGACCGAGTGCTTCTCCATGAACTCGGACATGTCGAGGCGGACCATCGCGGTCTCGTCGTTGAACAGGTCAGCGGCGAGCGCCTTGGTCAGCTCGGTCTTGCCGACGCCGGTCGGCCCTAAGAACATGAACGAGCCGGTCGGCCGGTTCGGATCCTG
This sequence comes from Bradyrhizobium sp. CER78, assembly GCF_029846235.1. Classification (GTDB taxonomy): domain Bacteria; phylum Pseudomonadota; class Alphaproteobacteria; order Rhizobiales; family Xanthobacteraceae; genus Bradyrhizobium. The sequence goes on along the minus strand of NZ_JARVWP010000014.1, from coordinate 32,030 downwards.
CAAGCCCGCGCGGGCACGGCGCACGGCGGTAGCCACCGCACGCACGGCTTCGGCCTGGCCGACGACGCGCTTGGCGAGACTGTCCTCCATTTTCAGGAGCTTGTCCTTTTCGCCCTCGAGCATCTTGTCGACCGGCACGCCGGTCCAGCGCGAGACGACTTGCGCGATGTGGTTGGCGGTGACCGCCTCCTCCATCATCTCGCCGCCGTTCGGCTTGCTGCTCTCTTGCGCCTCGATGTCGGCGAGCTTCCTTTCCAGCTCGGGGATCCGGCCATAGGCCAGCTCGCCCGCCTTCTGGAATTCGCCGCGACGCTGCGCATTGGCCAGCTCGACACGAAGCGCATCGAGTTCGCTTTTCAGCTTCTGGGCGTTGGAGAGCTTGTTCTTCTCCGCGCTCCAGCGTGCCGTCAGCGCGGTCGACCGCTCCTCGAGCCCGGCGAGCTCCTTCTCCAGCGTCTGCAGGCGGCTCTTGGAGCCGGCATCGTTCTCCTTCTTCAGCGCCTCCTGCTCGATCTTCAGCCGGATGATGTCGCGATCCAGCGAATCGAGCTCCTCGGGCTTGGAATCGACCTGCATCTTCAGCCGCGCCGCCGCCTCGTCCATCAGGTCGATGGCCTTGTCCGGCAGGAAGCGGTCGGTGATGTAGCGGTTCGACAGCGTGGTCGCGGCCACCAACGCGGAGTCGGTGATGCGCACGCCGTGGTGCTGCTCGTACTTGTCCTTCAGGCCGCGCAGGATCGAGATGGTGTCCTCGACCGTCGGCTCGCTGACATAGATCGGCTGGAACCGGCGGGCCAGCGCCGCATCCTTCTCGACATGCTTGCGGTACTCGTCGAGCGTGGTCGCACCGATACAGTGCAGCTCACCGCGCGCCAGCGCAGGCTTCAACAGGTTGGACGCGTCCATCGCGCCGTCGGTCTTGCCGGCGCCGATCAGCGTGTGCATCTCGTCGATGAACAGGATGATGCCGCCCTCGGCGGTCGAGACCTCCTGCAGGACGGATTTCAGCCGCTCCTCGAACTCGCCGCGATATTTCGCGCCGGCGATCAGGGCGCCCATGTCGAGCGACAGCAGCTTCTTGTCCTTCAGGCTTTCCGGCACGTCGCCATTGACGATGCGCAGCGCCAGGCCCTCGACGATCGCGGTCTTGCCGACGCCGGGCTCGCCGATCAGGACGGGATTGTTCTTGGTCCGCCGCGACAGCACCTGGATGGTGCGGCGGATTTCCTCGTCGCGGCCGATCACCGGGTCGAGCTTGCCGTCGCGCGCAGCCTGGGTCAGGTCGCGGGCATATTTCTTCAGCGCGTCATAGGCATTTTCAGCCGTCGCGGAATCCGCTGTGCGGCCCTTGCGCAGCGCTTCAATTGCCGCGTTCAGGTTCTGCGCCGTGACGCCGCCCCTGCTCAGGATGGAGGCTGCCTCGCTGCCCTTCTCGAGCGTGAGCCCGAGCAGCAGCCGCTCGACAGTGACAAAGCTGTCGCCGGCCTTGTCGGCGGCCTTTTCCGCCGCGTCGAAGGCGCGCGCCAGCTCCGGCGACAGGTAAACCTGCCCGGCACCATTGCCCGAAACCTTCGGCAGCTTGTTCAGCGCCTCTTCGGTCGATTTCAGGATCGCTCTGGAATTGCCGCCGGCACGGTCGATCAGACCGCCGGCGAGCCCCTCATTGTCGTCCAGCAGCACCTTCAACAGATGGAGCGGTGAGAACTGCTGGTGACCGTCGCGCATTGCGAGCGATTGGGCAGACTGGATGAATCCGCGCGCGCGCTCGGTGTACTTCTCAATGTTCATTCGTTTTCCCTCGGCCTGCCATCGTCACCCGGGGCGCGATCAGCAAAAGTGGGTACCGGTTTTGCGTCCGATCGCGCCCAAACTTTAAGTTTGCGCGTGCTCTTGTCGCGAAACCGCACACACTTTCGCGGACCACGCGCGAAGGCATGACAACGGCATCTTCATTGGGTTTCCGCGGGCCGCGTTGACGTTCCTCAACCAGCCTCTGGTCGTCGCCATCATTTTTCAGGCTTGCCGCAGATGTGGGCACTTGGTTCCGAAACGGAAGAGCCACAGTCTGCGATTTCGCCCGGTGGAGCTCAGCGCCGCACGATGGCGACAAGGTAGCGGCAGGGCTGAGCATTTTCGTTGCGGAAGACGATGTCCGACGGCGGGCCGAGCTCGACGCGGTCGCCCGCAGCGAGCTCGTGGCGCTCCGCCCCTTCCATCAAGGTGAGGCGGCCGCTGATCACCCAGACCACCTGACGGATCAGGTGATAGGCGCTGGCGGGGAAGCCGGCTTCCTGGTTGGCAGGCAGCTCGACCTCCACCAGCTCCAGTGGATTGGCCGGATGCAGGAACACCTGCCGTCGCAGATAGGCCGCCTTCGGATCGCGCCAGACCGGCTGATCCTTGGCCCGCTGCAGACGGGAACTATGCGAGGCAACCTCGAACAGCGCGGCCATGGTCAGGCCATAGGCCGTGGCGATCCGCGACAGCGTCGCCGCCGTCGGGCTCGCCTCCGCCCGCTCGATCTTGCTCAGCATGGCCTTGGACACGCCTGCCCGCCCGGCGAGTTCCGCCAGCGACCAGCCGCGGCCCTCCCGTTCGGCGCGAACCCGCCGCCCGAGAGCCTCATCGGCCTTGTCTTCTATAATTGACATACCGTCTTATATAGTAGACGATGGGGTCCATTCAAGGGACTTGTCGAGGAAGACCGATGATTATCCGCCCCGCCACCGAGCAGGACATCCCCGCGATCACCGCGATCTTCAATGAGGCGGTCGCCAACTCGAACGCGATCTGGACGGAGAAGCAGGATTCCGAGGCCGAACGGCTGACCTGGATGCAGGCCCGGCTGGCGCTGGGCTATCCGGTGCTGGTCGCGGCCGAAGGGCCTGTGGTGCTCGGGTACGGCACGTTCGGCGATTTCCGGGCGTTCCCCGGTTACCGCTACAGCGTCGAGCACAGCGTCTATATCCATGCCGACCATCGCGGCCGCGGCCTTGGCCGCGTCATCGTCGACGAGCTCATCGCCGCCGCCACCGCGCTCGGCAAGCACGTCATGATCGCCGGCATCGACGGCGGCAATCCCGCCTCGCTCCGGCTGCATGCGCAGGCCGGCTTCGTCGAGGTCGCCAGGATGCCGGAGGTCGGCCGCAAGTTCGGCCGCTGGCTCGAGCTCGTATTCATGCAGCGGGTGCTGGACGCGCCTGGCGCAGCGCGGCCCGACTAGCTGCCGTGGTGCTGGCGGCGGTTCTCCTCGCCCGTCAAACAGGCTAGAGCGGGCGGATGGACAACGCGCACACTCCCTCCGCCCGGATCACCGGCATCTACCGCTATCCCGTCAAGGGCCTGACGCCCGAGCCCCTGCCCCACGCCGAGCTCAAGGTGTGCGAGACGCTGCGCTCGGATCGCCGCTACGCGATCGAGAACGGTCCGAGCGGTTTCGATCCGGCGGCGCCGAAATGGCTGGCGAAGCCGCATTTCCTGATGCTGCAACGGGACGAGTGGCTGGCGCCGCTCCGCGCCCATTTCGACGACGACAGCCATGTGCTGACGCTGCGCCGGGACGGCGCGATGGTCGCCCAGGGCGATCTCGAGACCGAAGCCGGGCGCGCAGCGATCGAGCGCTATTTCGCCGATCGTCACGCCGGCCAGATCAAGGGGCCGCCCAAGGTGCTGGTCAGCCCCGGCCACAGCTTCTCCGACGTGCCGCGCAAGGTGGTCTCGATCATCAACCTGGCGAGCCTGCGGGCGATCGAGGAGATGGTGCACGCGCCGGTGCATCCGCTGCGCTTCCGCGCCAACCTCTATGTCGAAGGCTGGCCGGCCTGGCATGAAGCCAGCCTGCTCGACCAGACCATTGCGATCGGCAGTGCACGGGCCAAGGTTGTGAAGCGGATCACACGCTGCGCGGCGGTCAATGTCGATCCCGATACCGGCGCACGCGACCTCTCGGTCCCGAACACGCTGATGCAGCGCTTCGGCAACAATGAATGCGGCATCTACGCCGAGATCATCAGCGATGGCGGGGCGGCGGTCGGCGACACGATTGCCGCGGAGCCGCAGTAGATCACGTCGGGTTCCGTATTCCTTGAATACGGCATAGACGCGCATCGCATTGCAATGTTCGGTTGCGTGAAATAGACTTCGCTCGACATTTTGAACTGCAGCAAATTTGTCGAAATTGATTGCACGGGGTTGCCATGAGCATGATCATGGTTTCGTACCGGCGGGTCGATCAGGATACAGCGGGCCGCATCGCGGACCATCTGATCGAGAAGTACGGCGAGAAATCCGTATTCTTCGACGTCAACAGCATTCGCACCGGCGCCAACTTCGTCGATCGGATCGCCAAGGCCATCACCGCCTGCGACGTCGTCATCGCCGTGATCGGTCCGCATTGGATCGGCAAGACCGAAGATGGGAAACCCACGCGTCTGGAGGATCCCGCCGATTCCGTGCGTTTCGAGATCGAGACGGCGCTGAAGCACAACAAGACGCTGCTGCCGCTGCTGGTGAACGGCGCAACCATGCCGGAGGCAGCCGAGCTGCCGGAATCGCTTCGCTTCCTGCACTTCTGCAACGCTGCCCGAGTCGACTCGGGGCAGGATTTTCGCATGCACATGACCCGCCTGATCGACACGATCAACGAGGTCCTGAATGAAGCCGGGCGATCGCCGCTGCGTGAAATTTCACCGATCAAGCGCTACTGGAAGTACGGCGCGGGCATCGCCGCCGCAGCGTTGGCGCTCGCCTTCTGGACCGTCGGGCCCGCGTTCGAACATACCGCGGTCAAATCGGGCGCATCGGACGATCAGACCACGGTCGGGCGCACGACGCCGCCCGCCGTTCCGGCCTCCGTCACGCAGCGCGCCAAGGCGCATGACGGTTTTCTCTTTCCTGATTCCGATCGGCGATTTCTGAGTGAAGCCGATCTCAAGGACATGTCGGCGGTCGAACTGCGCGTCGCGCGAAACGAGATTTTCGCGCGGCATGGCCGGTTCTTCAAGGATCAGGTGCTCGCAAACTACTTCTCGCAATTCGCCTGGTATCAACCCGCTGCGGTCGAAGTCCCCCTGAGCAATCTCGAGGCCACCAACGTCGACACGATCGAGGCGAAGGAGCACGAGAAGTGAAGCTGGCCGGCAGCGCCGGTTGGCCTCGCCGCGCGTGACCACCTCTCCCGCATTTCCCGGGGGAGAGGTGGCAGTCCCGCCTCAGTTCGTCGGCATCACATAGGCGTAGATCCGGCCGCGCGAGACCGGCACCTCGCGAACACGGTGGCTGCTGTTGCCCGAGATCAAGATCGGATTGCCCTTGGCATCGACGCCGGTGATGATCCCGACATGACCGCCGCCGCGGCGGCCCATCACGGCGATGGCGCCGACCTGCGGCCCGGAAACGCGCGTGCCGTATTTGGCGAACGAACTTGCCATGTCGGAGCCGGTGCCGCGATGACCGGTCTGCTGCAGGACCATGTTCATGAAGCGCGCGCACCACAGGCTGGAACGGCCGGTCGGGTTGCCGCCGAGATAGCGGCGCGCCGTGGCGACGATGCCGGACGAGCCAAAGCCGCCAGCCATGCTGACGCCACCGGTATTGGGCACGGCCTCAGCGTTGCCCGGCAACTCGGCCGCATTGGTTTCGACGATACCGTCCGGCTGCGCGAGAGCGCGGCGCTCGGCGCGCGACAGCCGCGCCGCGTGGCGATAGTGATGACGGACATAGTGCCGCGCGTGATGGCCGGTGTGGGCCGAATGCGTGTGACGCTGATGGTGCGGACGGGCGGATGCCGGAGCGGCGGAGATCACGGCGAGCGTGAGCGAACACAGGGCCAGCGCCAAAACACGAAGCGACCGGCGATACGCAAGCAACTGAACCATACTTCACGAGATCCTCTGAAACGCCCCAACTCCCCGTCGCGTTCCCTGAGGGAATGCGGCCGGCGTTTTGAAAATCGGGATGTGGCGAGAGGAAGATTTCATGTGACGCCGGGACAACGATTTCTGGGTCATTCCGCGCTGATTCGATGACAAGAAAGGAACCAGAACTGCCGCATTGCGGCCGCGAAAATTAACTGCAAATCTGGGGCCGGCCAACGAGAGGAGAATTTCAATGCCCTACGCCACCACGAAAGATAATGTCCGCCTGCACTTTGAAGAGGCCGGCAGCGGCACCCCGATCATCTTCCTGCACGAGTTCGCGGCTGATCACACCAACTGGGAACCGCAGCTGCGCTACTTCGCGCGCGGCCATCGCTGCATCGCCTATTCCGCGCGCGGCTACACGCCGTCGGACGTGCCAGCGAATGCCGACGTCTACACCTACAAGCACTTCTACACCGACGCGCTCGCGGTGCTCGACCATCTCGGTATCGCGAAAGCGCATTTCGTCGGGCTCTCGATGGGCTCCTATTCGTCGCTGCAGGTCGCGCTCAACGCGCCGGAGCGCGCGCTGTCGATGACGCTCGCCGCGGTCGGCTCCGGCTCGAGCCTCGAGAATCTCGATGCCTTCCGCGCGCAGTGCCGCGCCAATGCCGAGCAGTACGAGGCGATCGGCTCGGTCGAGGTCGCCAAAGTGACGCGCGAAGCGCCGAGCCGGATTCCGTTCCTGGTCAAGGATCCGCGCGGCCATGCCGACTTCTACGCCGCGCTTGCTCGCCATGACGCCAAAGGCTCGGCCAACACGATGCGCAGCTTCCAGGGCGGCCGGCCCTCGATCTACACCATGACCGACGCCATCAAACGCGCGGCGACGCCGGCGCTGATCCTGTGCGGCGACGAGGACGACAATTGCATCGCGCCCAGCATGTTCCTGAAGCAGCATCTGCCGGCCGCCGGCCTCGCCTTCTTTCCGAAGTCGGGCCACGTGCTCAACCTCGAGGAGCCGGCGCTGTTCAACGAGATGGTGGAGCGCTTCATCGCGCTGGTCGAAGCCGGCCGCTGGCCGGTGCGCGATCCGAGGTCACTGGTGGCAGCGCCGGTTTGACTTGTCATTCCGGGGCTCGCCAACGGGTCCGCGCGAAGCGCGGCCCGATGACAGGCTCCGCGAGAGCCCGGAATCCATTGGGCCGCAGAGTTCGTGGATGAATGGATTCCGGGCTCGATGCTACGCATCGCCCCGGAATGACGAGGGTAAGTTATCGCCCCGGCGTCACTTCCCCGCGCCGCGGCTGAGCAGGAACACGCCTTGCTCGCCGAACATGTTCCACACCCACCAGGGCAGATTGAGCGGTACCGGGCGGCCGTAGAGATCGAGCGCGACCGCGCGCTCCATCTTGACGTTGATCTGCTCGCAGAGCTCGACGAAGTCCTTGATGGTGCAGAAATGGATGTTCGAGGTGTCGTACCAGCTCGCGGGCAGATTCTCGGTGCGCGGCATGTGGCCGCCGATCAGGAGCTGCAGCCGCATTTTCCAGAACCCGAAATTCGGGAACGAGACGATGGCGCGCTGGCCGATCCGCAGCAGGTTCTCCAGCACCACCTTGGGCTGCCGCGTCGCCTGCAAGGTCTGCGACAGGATCACATAGTCGAAGGCGTCGTCGGGATAGTTGACGAGGTCGGTGTCGGCATCGCCCTGCACCACCGCGAGGCCCTTGGCGACGCAGCCGTTGACGCCCTCGCGCGACAGCTCGATGCCGCGGCCGTCGATGCCGCGGCTCTCCAGGAGCTGCAGCAATTCGCCGTCGCCACAGCCGACGTCGAGCACGCGCGAGCCCGGCTGCACCATCTCGGCGACCAAAAGATGATCCCTGCGATAGCCGCCGGTCCGCTCCGGCGCGACGCCCGGCAAGGGCAGTGTCTGCTGCATGCTCATGACTGGCCGTCATCCTTCAGTCCGCGCGCCTTGCCTGCCGCCTGCAGGAAGGCGCGGGAGATTTCGAGGAATTCGGGTACATCGAGCAGGAAGGCGTCGTGACCTCTGTCGGTCTCGATCTCGGCGAACGACACCCGCGCGCTCGACGCATTCAGCGCGTGCACCAACGCGCGCGATTCCGAGGTCGGAAACAGCCAGTCACTGGTGAACGACACCACGCAGAACCGCGTCTTGATGCCGGTGAACGCCTTCGCCAGCACGCCGTTGTGATCCGCGGCGATGTCGAAATAGTCCATCGCGCGGGTCAGATAGAGATAGGAGTTGGCGTCAAAGCGCTCGACAAAGGACGAGCCCTGGTAGCGCAGATAGCTCTCGACCTGGAAATCCGCATCGAACGAGAAGGTCGGCAGCTCGCGGTCCTGCATCCGCCGGCCGAACTTGCGATGCAGCGCGGCATCGGAGAGATAGGTGATGTGCGCGGCCATCCGCGCCACCGCCAATCCACGATGCGGATGGGTGTCCTCGTCGACATAGCGGCCGCCGCGCCAATCCGGATCGGCCATCACGGCCTGGCGGCCGAGCTCGTGGAACGCGATGTTCTGCGCCGAGTGGCGCGTCGAGCAGGCGATCGCGAGCGTCGAGAACACGCGCTCGGGATAGGCCGCGGTCCATTGCAGCACCTGCATGCCGCCCATCGAGCCGCCGACCACGCAGAACAGCGTCGTGATGCCGAGCCGGTCGATCAGCATCGCCTGCGCGCGCACCATGTCGGGGATCGTGATGATCGGGAAATCGAGCCCCCACACCTTGCCGGTCGCGGGGTTCAGCGACGCAGGGCCGGTCGAGCCCATGCAGCCGCCGATCACGTTGGAGCAGATGATGAAGTATTTGTCGGGATCGATCGGCTTGCCGGCGCCGACCATGGTGTCCCACCAGCCCGGCTTGCCGGTGACGGGATGGATGTTGTTGACGTGCTGATCGCCGGTCAGCGCGTGGCAGATCAGGATCGCGTTGGACTTGTCGGCATTGAGCTCGCCATAGGTCTGATAGGCGATCTGGAACGGCGCGAGATCGACACCGCAATCCAGCTTGAGCGGCTGGTCCATGCCGAACTTCGCCAGCAATGACGACGGATGATCGGCCTCATGGGCGCGATCATCGCTCTGGGTTTGCGGGCTCGGTATCGGACGCACGTTGCTCATCTAGGCGACCCTGCCTCCGCGCGGGAGGGCTCGAACAGAAAATCAGGCCATAAAAAACCCGGCCTGAACAAGGTTCGGCCGGGAGCTGATCTGTCCCCGGCCTGTTTAGCGAGTTGTTTAACGTGGCTGCAAGCCGGCCGGCTCAAATGACCACGGAGTGCAGCGAACCTAGTCCTCGGGCCCCCCGTCGTCAAGGCGGCCGCCGAACGTCCCCTTGCCGGGCGCCCATGGTTAACCGAATGCGCAGGGCACGCCTGCGACGTTTCTCTTTGCTTTCGCTGCCCGTCTTTCCTAATCAGGGACCCTGTCCGGCACGGCATCGGGCCGCCCGGACGACAAGGTTTGAGAGCATGTCCAACCCACCCCCGTCGCCGCCTTCGCTGCAGGAGCTGCGCAAGGAGATCGATGCGATCGACGAGCAGGTGCACCGCCTGCTGATGGCGCGCGGCGACATCATCGACCGCTTGATCCAGGTCAAGAAGACCCAGGAGGTCGGCTCGGCGTTCCGCCCGGCGCGCGAGGCCAGCATGATGCGCGAGCTGGTGCAGCGCCATCGCGGCATTCTCCCGCTCGACACCATCGAGGGCATCTGGCGCGTCATCATCTCGACCTTCACCTACGTGCAGGCGCCATTCGCCGTGCATGCCGACGTTTCCGTCGGCGAGTCGGCAATGCGCGACTCGGCGCGGTTTCACTTCGGCTTCGTGGTGCCCTACGTGTCGCATTTCAGCGCCCAGGCCGCAGTCGAGGCGGTGGCTAAATCGAGGGGCGACCTCGCGCTGGTCTCGGCAATCGCGAGCCGCACGCCGTGGTGGAATGCGCTCGAGGCCGATGGCGCACCGAAGATCATCGCGCGGCTGCCGTTCCTCGAACGCGCCGACCATCCCGCCGCGCTGCCGGTGTTCCTGATCTCGCGGGTCGCCGACGATGCCATGGTGACCGAGGTGCAGACCTGGAGCGTGCGCGTCTCCGGCTGGAACGCCGATGTCGCCCGCGCGCTGGCGCCGCTCGCCGAGATCGTCGCGGTCCCCGACACCGCCTTCGACGGCGCGGCGCTGCTGGTCTCGGTCGCCGGACACGATTTCGAGAAGATCAAGCTCGCCTTGATCAAGGCCGGCGCCTCGGTGCGCTCTTCGGCCCTCGTCGGCAGCCACGCAACGCGCTATACGGTGCCCTCTAACGGATCGGCCAGGAGCTAAGCGAAGCACCGGCCCATCCGGCCATCGGAGTTGATAATGTCCCGCCCCGTGCCGAACCCCGGCATCCTCGATATTGCGCCCTACACGCCCGGCAAGAGCCCGGTGCCGGAACCGGGCCGCAAGGTGTTCAAGCTGTCCGCCAACGAGACGCCGTTCGGGCCGTCGCCGAAGGCGATCGCGGCCTACAAGGCCGCCGCTGACCATCTCGAGGACTATCCGGAGGGCACCTCGCGCGTGCTGCGCGAGGCGATCGGCCGCGCCTATGGGCTCGATCCCGACCGCATCATCTGCGGCGCCGGCTCCGACGAGATCCTCAATCTCCTGGCGCACACCTATCTCGCGCCCGGCGACGAGGCGATCTCGACCACCCATGGCTTCCTGGTCTATCCGATCGCCACCATGGCGAACGGCGCCAGGAACGTGATCGCGGCCGAGACCAACTTCACCGCCGACGTCGATGCCATCCTCAAGGTGGTGACGCCGCGCACAAAACTGGTCTGGCTCGCCAATCCGAACAATCCGACCGGCACCTATATCCCGTTCGACGAGGTCAAGCGGCTGCGCGCCGCGCTGCCCTCGCATGTGCTGCTGGTGCTCGACGCGGCTTACGCCGACTATGTCTCGCGCAACGACTACGAGCTCGGCATCGAGCTGGTCGCGACCACCGACAACACGGTGGTGACGCACACCTTCTCCAAGATCCACGGCCTTGCCGCGCTGCGCGTCGGCTGGATGTTCGGCCCGGCGCATATCGTCGATGCCTGCAACCGGATCCGCGGCCCGTTCAACGTCACGACCCCTGCGATGCTGGCGGCGGTGGCGGCGATCGAGGACTCCGCGCATGTGCAGATGTCGCGGACCCACACCGAACAGTGGCGCAACTGGCTGACCGAGGAGATCGGCAAGCTCGGGCTGAAGGTGACGCCGAGCGTCGCCAACTTCGTGCTGATCCACTTCCCGGCCGACAAGGGCAAGACCGCGGCGGAAGCCGACGCCTATCTGACGCGGCGCGGCCTCGTGCTGCGGGCGCTCAACAATTACAAGCTGCCGCATGCGCTGCGCATGACCATTGGCACCGAGGAAGCCAACCGCCTCGTGGTCGAGGGACTGCGCGACTTCCTGGCCGGAAAGTGACATCGTGACCACGGCTCCGCTCTTCAACCGCATCGCACTGATCGGCTTCGGCCTGATCGGCGGCTCGATCGCGCGCGGCGCGCGCGCGCAGGGCCTCGTCGGCGAGATCGTGACCACCGCACGCTCGGAGAAGTCCCGGGCGCGCGTTGCCGAGCTCGGCATCGTCGATCGCGTCGTCGAGACCAATGCCGAAGCGGTCAAGGATGCCGATCTCGTCATCCTCTGCATTCCCGTCGGCGCCTGCGGCCCGGTTGCGGCCGAGATCGCCGCTCATCTCAAGCCCGGCGCCGTCATCTCCGACGTCGGCTCGGTGAAGGGCGCCGTCGTCAAGGACATGGCGCCGCATCTGCCTGATGGCGTGCATTTCGTTCCCGCGCATCCCGTCGCCGGCACCGAGAACTCCGGTCCGGACTCCGGCTTCGCCGAGCTGTTCATCAACCGCTGGTGCATCCTGACGCCGCCCGAAGGCACCGATCCCGCGGCGACCGACCGGCTGCGCGCCTTCTGGGCCGCGCTCGGCGCCAAGGTCGAGATCATGACGCCGGATCATCATGACCTCGTGCTCGCGATCACCAGCCATCTGCCGCATCTGATCGCCTACACCATCGTCGGCACCGCCGACGAGCTGGCGCAGGTGACGGAATCCGAGGTGATCAAGTTCTCCGCCGGCGGCTTCCGCGACTTCACCCGCATCGCGGCCTCCGACCCGACGATGTGGCGCGACGTGTTCCTCGCCAACAAGGACGCCGTGCTGGAAATGCTCGGCACCTTCACCGAGGACCTGTCGAAGCTGACCCGCGCGATCCGCCGCGGCGACGGCGAAGCGCTGTTCGACCACTTCACCCGCACCCGCGCCATCCGCCGCGGCATCGTCGAGATCGGCCAGGACTCCGCCGCGCCCGACTTCGGCCGCCCGCACGCGAATTTGAAGAAGTAGGACCAGGCACGCGGCTTTCCCCTCGTCGTCCTGGCGAAAGCCAGGACCCATAACCACCGCATTTGCTTGTGAACGGGATCGTGGCCCCAGCGTCGCACAACAACTGAGATTTGGGGTAATGGGTCCTGGCTTTCGCCAGGACGACGACGCGGATGGTTCTCGTTTCAAGATGTCGGACACGCGGTGTCATCACCCCGCGAAAGCGGGTGATCCAGTATTCCAGAGACAGTCGTTATTGAACCGATGGGCCGCAGCGTACTGGATCGCCCGGTCGAGCCGGGCGATGACACCGGAATGAGTATACAGCTCCTCCCGCGCGTCGTCCCTGCGAAAGCAGGGACCCATACTCCGCGGCCGATGTGATGGAACGGACTCGTCGTACCAGCATCGTTCAACGATAACCATTCGTGGTTATGGGTCCCTGCTTTCGCAGGGACGACGGTGAGGATAGTTCTCCCGGACTGACAAGAAGAGATGCCTACACCGGCGGCAAGCCGAGCGATTGCGCCGCTTCCATCCAGACCGGCAATTCGCGCTGATAGAGCGCGTTGCTGTCCCTGAAGCCGATCGCGGGCTCCAGCACGAAGGTCGCGAGCACCTCCTTCACCTTGGGATCATTGTTGGCGGCGACGCAGAGTTCGGACAGCCGGTCGACGATCGGCTGCGGCGTCGCCTTCGGCAGCGCCCAACCCGAGAAGCCGCTCACGGTGAAGAATTTCGATGTCGCGCCCTGTTCAGGCAGGGTCGCAATCCCGGGGATCGCATCGACCTCCTTGGAGTGCACCGCGAATACGACGCCGCGATTGCTCTGCAGGACGGTTTGCGCCGCGGTGTAGCTGCCCATCGCGACATCGAGGGTGCCCTCCGCAAGCCCGGTCCACATCGGCGCTTCGCCGCGATAGTGGATCGGCTCGATATTGAGGCCGTACTGCTTGTTGAGCTCGTTGATCGTCATGTGCGGGGCGGAGCCCGCGCTGTAGGTGCCGAAGTTCACCTTGCCGCTGCTCCGCGCGTGGGCGACGAATTCCGCCAGCGTCTTGACGCCGAGCTTCGGGCTCGCGACCAGCAGCAGCCCGGCGCCGGGAATGACGCTGACCAGCGTCAGATCCTTGTCCATGTCGTAGCCGGGGTTCTTCATCATCGCCCGGTTCATCACATAGGTGGTCGAGATCGAGCACAGGATGGTGTGCCCGTCAGGCGCCGCGCGCGCGACTTCCGCGGCGCCGATCGAGCCGGAGGCGCCGGCCTTGTTCTCGATGACGACGGTTTGTCCGACTTGTCGTGCGATGAATTCGCCGAAGGCGCGCGCCAGGAGGTCGGTCTGCCCGCCGGCCGGATAGCTGCAGATCATGCGGATCTGCCGCGATGGCCACCCGCCTTGCGCCGAGCCGCCGCGCGACAGCAAGGGCATCGCCGCAGCCGCAGCTCCGGCAGTGATGACGTGACGGCGGCTGATGTTCGCTGGCATTGAGGTTCCTCCCCGATTTTTCGGTGAGGGTATCGTATCGGCTGGTCGCAGCTACGGGACAGATTGGCGCAGCGGGGCAGCGACGGTGCTCACCGTCGCAACCGTTGATCTCTGATCGGCCCTGCCGATATCGGCGCAACCTTCTGCGGCGGCCGCAGACGGCCGACGAGGCCGGCGGTTGCCAGCAGGACGACGCCGCCGAACCACCACGAGCCGATCACGAACTCCCAGGCCCGCGGCGGAATCTCGTCGAACACGATGCCATAGACCGACACCAGCGCAGCCAGCGCGGCGAGGAAGATGCCGCCCGCGCTCATGAGCTCGACGGCATCGATGCGCTCAGTAGCGCGCATGGCGGGCCTTGGAATATCGATGCCGAGATAGAATCCCACGGCCCCGACCACGATCGCCGCCACGATGAAGGTAAGGGTGCCGAACATCGCGACCTGCCCCTTCGCGAGCTGGGCGGCAACGAAGGTGCCGCCCATGGCACCGGCCATCGCCAGCCCAGTCCGCTGCAGCACATGCGCAGCGCAGCTGACCATCATCAACTCGCGGGCGATCACGGCCCGCTGTTTCGGCCTGGTCACGATCCTCATGTGCGGTCTCCTTTGCCGGCCCTGCGTTCGCTCCCTCCGCTCCTACGGAGAGAACGGGTAGTAGCGGATCTGCGACATGATGATGTGGTCGTCGGTCTTCGGCGCGCCGCCGACACCTGCGAAGGCGAAGCGCTGGTTGTAGGAGTACTGGATGCCGGCCTTGATCGCCCCGTAGTCGCCCTTGAAGATCGTGTCGTAGAAGCCGGCGGTGTATTGCCTGACCTCCGAGGTGTTGCCGTTGCAGGTCGCGGCCGGCGAGTTCTCGATGTTGCAGCCGAGATTGTTGTAGAGCGGATTGCCGTAGCCGAATGGCACCGTGCCGACATTGGAGAACGTCGCCTTGGTCTTCTCGAGGCCGGCATAGGCGTAGAGATCGAGCGATGGCGTCGTGTGCCAGACCGTGCCGAGCAGGAAGGCCGTGATCGGCAGCGGCTGGATCGTGCCGTCCTGGTGCACCGTGGCGTCCGGGAACGGCGCCGCGGTGAAGCGGCCGAGCGCGCCGTGCGACGCGGAGCCTTGCAGCTCGAGCAGCTTCGGCACGATCTCCGCCGAGAAATGCCCGCCGAAGCTCACCGTGCTGACGTCGTGATTGGCGAAGTTGAAGCGATCGTAGAAGTCGCGATACATCGCCCAGCCCTCGACATGCAGCTTGTAGGGCCCGAGCCGCGGATCCCACGCCCCCTTCACGGTGAAATCAGGCACGTGGTTGAGGCTGACATTGTTGGCGTTGTTGAAGAAGCTGCCGCCCGGCCCGGTGAGATTGACCAGCAGGTTCGGATTGAGCACGCCCTGCGGCCCGACCGCGGGCGTGCCGACCAACGGCGCGTTGCCGCCGAAGAACGAGGTCTGCGGATTTTCCGCCGAGACCGCGAGCTTGAATTCGGGCCCGATATCCTGCCAGACGCGGATGCCGGGCTGCCGCGCCGCAAGGAAGCCGGGCACCGATTCGAAATCGATCACGCCGGGCGCATCGACGCCACGCGGGTCGATGCCCGCCTTGCTCGGCGCGTTCAGCGACCAGCTCTGACCGGCGAGGACGTGCAGCCCGAGATCGGTGCGATCGATTTCGACGCTGGCCTGCCGCAGCCGCGGATTGAACGAGTTGGTGGCAACCGAATTCGCGGTCTGCGCGGCGCCTTCGAGGTCCAGTTCGCCATAGCCGGCGACGCGGGTGTTGGCAAACACTTCGGCTTCCGCAAGCACCGAGAAGCGGGTCTGCCGCGCCGAGAAGCGCGACTCGCCGGTATTGAAGTTCTTGCTCTGCGGGAACGGAATGAAGGCGTAGACCGAACCGGTGTCGGAGGCGAGATTGCGGGTGCGATAGATGCCGGTGAGATCGACCCAGCCGCCGAAGGTGAAGGTGACGCCCTTGTAGCAGAGCTTGCCCGATGCGCAGGGATCGAACGGCACCGGCGCCTTGGCCGCCATCTTCGTGTTTTGCATTGCGCTCTGCCTTGCGGCCAGCGCCTCCTCCTTGCGCGCCTGCACCTCCATCTTCTCTTCGAGCTGCTTGAGCCGTGCCTTCAACGCCTTCAGCTCCGACGCATCGTCATCCGCCAACGCTGGACCTGCCGACAACAGCATGCTGCCGAGCAGAATTCCCCCGAGAATTCGCATCGCTTCCTCCACACGAGGTTGTTTCCTCAGGCGAGAGAGAGCGGTACTCGGGGAATGATATTCGCGGCGGCCCGCAAGATTGCGGTCACGTTTTTCTCATCGCAGCCGCGGGAATAGATTGCCGTGATGGACGATATCGCGCGCGAGGGAGTAATGAGTCCGCTCGGTGCGGAGGGCGGGATTGGCGCAGCGCAATGCGCCTCTCAACATCGCGCGACGTGTAACAACACCTGTCGCGAATTCGAATTGTCGTTGGACGCTTGTTCTCAAGCCCGCCATGGACATTCGACGGACAAAAGGACGGAACATGATCGGTGAAATCATTGTCGTGGGGGACCTGAAGCTACGCGAGCACGCCCCGCTCGACGAATACAACCGGCTCGGCGAGCGCATGTACGAGATCGTCAGCCGCCTTCCGGGATTCCTGTCGGTCAAATCATTCAAGGCAGAGGATGGCGAGGAGCTCACCCTGTTTCGCTTCGCCTCAGAGGAAGCGCTCGAAGCCTGGCGCACTCATCCAGAGCATGTCGAAACCATGAAGCGCGGACATGCCGAATTCTACGCCAGCGGCTTCCTGCAAATCTGCAAGGTGATCCGCGAGGTCGGCCCGTTCGAGCATTCCTGAGCGCCTGCCGGTGCGTAGGGCGGATTAGCCGAAGGCGTAATCCGCCGTTCGAACGACGCTGCGAAATGGCGGATTACGCTAACGCTAATCCGCCCTACACAGCCGGTGCATCCGCTCAAAACAGCGGCGGGATCTGCGCGACTTTCAGCGGGCCCAAAAACACCGCGCCGTCGGCGAAGCGGAGCGGGAAGCTGCGCGCCTTCTTGCCTTCGAGCGTGGCCTCGGTGCCGAGCGAATTGATCCCGGCCGAGATGCCGGCATTAGCGTTCTGCTTGATCACCTTGCCGAGGCCGGGGATCGCGCGGTCCAGCGCGCCGAACAGATTGCTGAGGTCCTGGCTCTTCACGCCCGGGGCGACGCGATCGAGCGTCGACTGCGGCACGCCGTCCTCCAGCATCTTGTCGATGCCGAGCGCGGGGATGACGCGCTCGAGGCCGGCGACCGTCATCTGCAGCTCGCCCTCGATACGGCCTTGCGCGTTGAGGCGCAGCGTGCCGGCGGCGACCGACAGCACATCGCCCTGCTCGATCCGCGACTGCTGGATCTCGACGCTGCCGCCGGCGGCCTGGATTTCGCGGAAGCGATCGGGCCACGGCTTCGGCGAGAAATCCTTCAACCCGTTCAGCCGCGCATGGATGTCGGCGTTGAACGGCTGGGTGAGCAGCGGATGCACCTCCTGCAAGGTGCCGCCGGCAATCTGCAACACGGTCTCGATCGCGGGGCTGTCCGGCGCCGAGCCCTCGACCTGCCTTCCGTGCAGCTCGATGTGATTGACGCGCATCAGCGGCGTCGGCGCAGGTCCGCCGGTGCGATCGATCGCGAGATCGTCGAACACGAGCGAGGCGCGCTGCGGCACCGCCGGCAGGCCGACCACGCTGGCGCGTCCGAGGCGCCAGTCGACCGACAGCGTCGGCTGCGCATTGCGTTCGGCGATCGTGGCCGGGCCCTTGAACTCCGCGATCACGAGCTTGGGATCATAGATCTGCGCCACGACCAGGATTTCGGCCAGCCGCGCCACGAACGACATCTGCGGCGAGGCGGTCTGCGACACCAGCATCACGCTGGGCTGCTCGCAGCGGATCTCGAGCCGGAACGGGTAACCCGCCACCGAACGCTTGTCGCAATCATAGACCCGGCCGG
The DNA here is from genome assembly GCF_029846235.1 of Bradyrhizobium sp. CER78. GTDB lineage: Bacteria > Pseudomonadota > Alphaproteobacteria > Rhizobiales > Xanthobacteraceae > Bradyrhizobium. The sequence continues at coordinate 14,300 of NZ_JARVWP010000014.1, read as the reverse complement.
CCTTCGCTTCCTGCGCGCGCCAGGCATCGGCCTGCACGCCGACCTGCGAGGCGGCGAAGAACCAGAATCCGCTCCACAGCACCGCGGCGATCAGGACCGCGACCGGGACGGCATAGAGGCCGAAGCGCGAGCGGCGGCGGGGGGCGGAGGTCAAATCGGACATGCGGCGTCCTTTGGAGCGCGAATTTGTCAAATCTAAGCGGCTGCACGGCTTGAACAACCCTTGACCAAGCCCTGAGCAACCCTTTGAGCAACCCTTGGAAACATCACGGAATCTGCTTCGCTTGGGCGGCCCGTTCTGCTAGCCCATCAGCGCGATGTCAGCAAATCCCCCCCATTCCGAAACCGACGGCGACCTCTGGGTGTTCGGCTACGGCTCGCTGATGTGGAAGCCGGGCTTCGAATTCCTGGAGCAGGTGCCGGCGCGGCTGATCGGCGAGCATCGCGCGCTCTGCGTCTATTCGTTCGACCACCGCGGCACGCCGGAGAAGCCGGGCCTGGTGCTCGGGCTCGATCGCGGCGGCGCCTGCCGCGGCATCGCGTTCCGCGTCGCGGCCGGCCTGCGCCACGACACCATCGCCTATTTGCGGGCACGCGAGCAGACCACCAACGTGTATCGCGAGGTGATGCGCTCGGTGTGGCTGGAGAATGCGGCGCGCGATCGCGTCTCCGCGCTCGCCTATGTGGTCGACCGCGGCCATGTGCAATATGCCGGGCGGCTGTCGCTGCCGGAGCAGCTACGCCTGGTGCAGCAGGGCCATGGCCGCTCCGGCAACAACCGCGACTATGTGCTCTCGACGGTGGCCTCGATCGAGAAGCAGGGCTTTCGCGACGGCCCGCTGCATCAGCTCGCAACGATGCTGCATGATTCCGGCCCGCTGCATCGGGATGCGCGTGCGGCTGACGGGCTCGATCCGGCCTGAGCACGGAACCTCGCTCGCGAATTTTTGCCACGGCGCGAACAACATTGTGGTCTCAATTTCCGGTCGCTGGAATGGAATGACCGGAATGCGCCCCTCTTTGCTCAAGCTCGCCGCACTCGGCCTGCTGTTGCTGCTGAATGCCCCGTCCTATGCCGGACTGAGAGAGGATGGCGCGGCGTGCGATGCCAAGGATCCGCATCCCGAGCTCGCAATCCCCGCCTGCACCCGCCTGATCGCGGCCAATCCCAGGGGACGCGACCTTTCGATCACCTATTACAACCGCGCGCTGGCCTGGCATAACAAGGGCGATCTGGAGAAGGCCAAGGCCGACTACGATCAGTCGATCGCGATCAATCCGTCGTTCGCGCCGTCCTATGGCCAGCGCGCCAAGGTCTATCTGCAGAACCAGGACTACGACCGCGCGCTAAGCGATTTCGATCGGGCGATCCAGCTGAAGCCCGCCGGTCCGTTCAGCGCCAGCTGGTTCAACAATCGCGCCGAGCTGTTCGTTGCCACCGGCGACTATGAGCGCGCGCTGGCCGATTACGGCAAGTCGATCGAGCTCGATCCCAACTCGTGGTACGCCTATGTCAATCGCGCGCTGGTCTATGACTTCAGCGGCAAGGACCGGCTCGCGGCGCTGCATTGCCAGGATGCGATCAAGCTCGCGCCCCGCGCGGCCGGCCCGTATTATTGCCGCGCCATGGTCGAGATCAGCGCCGGCGATCTCGACAATGCCGCGCGGGATGTCGAGCGCGCGATCGGCATCCAGGATGGACAACCCGAGTTCTACTCGCTGCGCGGCCTGACGCTGGCGAGCAAAGGCGAGCTCGATCAGGCCTTGCGCGACTACGACCACGCCACGCAGCTCAACGCACAGGGCGCGCTGAATTACGCGCGGCGCGGCCTCGCCGACGAGAAGAAGGGCGATATCGACGCGGCGCGCGCCGACTTCCGCCACGCGCTCGACGTCATCGGTCTCGACCAGCTCGACCGCACCCAGGGCCAGCGCGTCGCCAGGGAAGGCCTGCAGCGGCTGGAGAAGGTCGCCACCACGGACAAGAGCGTCGTCGCGGATCACGCCGCGGCCAAGCCTGCCCCTGCACTCGCCACGGCCGTTCCGGTCGCGCCGATCGGCGCAGGTCCAAAGGCGACAACGACCGAACGGCGCGTCGCCCTCGTCGTCGGCAACTCGAAATATCGCTCCGTGCCGGTACTGCCGAACCCCGCCCAGGATGCGGCTGCGATTGCCGAGACGCTGCGCGCCGTGGGCTTTCAGGATGTCCGCCTCGTCACCGACGCCACGCGTGACAGCCTGGTCGAGGCGCTCAAGTCATTCGCCAGCGCGGCCGACGGCGCCGACTGGGCCGTGATCTACTATGCCGGGCACGGCATGGAGATGGCGGGCGAAAACTATCTGGTGCCGGTCGATGCCAAGCTCGCGACCGACCGCGACGTGCCGTTCGAGGCGGTCGCGCTGACCCAGGTGATGGGCGCCACCGAAGGGGCGCGCAAGCTGCATCTCGTCATTCTCGATGCCTGCCGCGACAATCCGTTCGCCAATCAGATCAAGCGCACCGTCGCGTCGCGGTCCATCGGCCGGGGCCTGGCCCAGGTCGAACCCGACAGCGGCACGCTGGTCGTCTATGCCGCCAAGCACGGCCAGGTCGCGCTCGACGGCGACGGTGGTCACAGCCCGTTCGTGACGGCCCTGATCAAGCGCATGCAGACGCCGCGGATCGAGATCCGCAAGCTGTTCGACCTCGTGCGTGACGACGTCATGGCCACGACCGATCGGCGGCAACAGCCCTTCAGCTACGGTTCGGTTCCGGGAGCTGAGGATTTCTACTTCGTCGGCGCGAGCCAGAACGCGGCGAAATAGGCCGGATGCCGGGCCACGGCGCGCATAACATCCGCCATACCGTTCGGCTATCATCGATCCCGTTTGCGACAGGAGGCCGGCGATGACCACTGACGTGCCCAGATTGCGAAACCACGACCCGCTCGCCGTCGAGCTGACGGCAGCCGTCAAGGCCGGTGAGGCCGAGCGCCTTCGCACGCTGCTCGCCTCCCACCCCGAACTCGCCCGCTGCGTGGTCGTGGATGCCAAGGGCGGCGGCCGGAGCCCGCTGCACCTGCTTGCCGATTGGCCGGGCCACAATCCGAATGCGGCAGCGATCGTGCAGATCCTCACTGCAGCCGGCGCCGACCTCGATACGCCGGCGGACGCAATGTGGCATCGCGAAACGCCGCTGCACTGGGCCGCCAGCAGCGACGATGTCGCGCTGATCGACGCGCTGCTCGATGCCGGCGCCGACATCGAGCATGAGGGCTCATCGATCGATGGCGGCCCGCCATTGTCGTGCGCCGTCGGCTACGGCCAATGGGCGGCGGCACGGCGGCTGGTCGAGCGCGGCGCGCGGACGGCGCTGTGGCAGGAGGCAGCGCTGGGCATGATGCCGGAGATTGTCCGTCGGCTCGAGACCGCGGCCCTCCCGGCCGAGGAGATTTCAGGACCGTTCTGGAACGCCTGCCGCGGCGGGCAACTCGCTACGGCAAGATATCTGCTCGAGCGCGGGGCCGACCTCAACTGGCCCGCTCCCTGGTCCGGGCAGACACCGCTCGACATCGCAGAGCAAGCGGAACATCGCGAGGTCGCGGCCTGGCTTCTTGAACGTGGCGCGACCCGCGCAGAGAAGACCTCCGAACCGGACGCGAGCTGAACGGCTCGGATGGATCGCGCCGCAAATCCGATCGTGGCCTGGCCGCAATCCGGCAAATCGCGGCGGAGGTGTGGCAGCGCCCCGTGACATTTAGGCTTTTGCATCGCGGCGCGGACAGATAGAAGCTCATCCGCAAACATCGCTCGCTGATGCAATGAACCTCTCCGCCCCCTTCGTCCGCCGGCCGGTCGGCACCACGCTGCTGTCGCTTGGACTTGTGGTGGCGGGCATCATTGCGTTCTTCAAGCTGCCGGTGTCGCCGCTGCCCGACGTCGACATCCCGACCATCATGGTGCAGGCGACGCTGCCTGGCGCCAGCCCCGCCGACGTCGCCGCCACCGTGGCGAGCCCGCTGGAACGCCACCTCGGCCAGATCGCCAGCGTCACCGAAATGACCTCGGTGTCCTCGCTCGGCAACGCCCGCATCACGCTGCAATTCGACATCGACCGCGACATCAACGGCGCCGCGCGCGACGTGCAGGCGGCGATCAACGCGGCGCGCGCCGACCTGCCGACCAACCTGCGCGCCAATCCGACCTACCGCAAGTTCAACCCGGCCTCGGCGCCGATTCTGATCTACACCCTGACCTCGGACACGCTGACGCCGGCCGAGCTCTATGACGCCGCCTCGACCGTGCTCGCCCAGAAGCTGTCGCAGGTCGAGGGCGTCGGCGAAGTCTCGGTCGGCGGCGGCTCGCTGCCCGCGGTGCGCGTCGAGCTGATCCCGCCGGCACTCTACAAATACGGCATCGGGCTCGAGGACGTCCGTGCCGCGCTCTCGAGCGCCAACGCGCACAGCCCGAAGGGCGGCATCGACGTCGGCGACCAGCGCTACCAGATCTACGCCAACGACCAGGCCCGCAAGGCCGCCGACTACAAGCCGCTGGTCGTCGCCTACCGCAACGGCGCGGCGGTGCGGCTGACCGACGTCGGCGACGTCATCGATTCCGTGGAGAATGCGCGTACGCTCGGCCTCGCCAACGGCAAGCCGGCCGTCGTGATGATCGTGTACCGGCAGCCGGGCGCCAACATCATCAAGATGGTCGACAACGTGAAGGGGCTGATGCCGCAGCTCAAGGCCTCGGTCTCGCCCGCGGTCGACATCACGCTGGCGATGGATCGCTCGAAGACGATCCGGGCCTCGCTGCACGACGTCGAGATCACGCTCCTGATCGCGGTCGCGCTGGTGATCCTGGTCGTGTTCGCGTTCCTGCGCAATGCGCGGGCGACGCTGGTGCCTGTGGTGGCGGTCGGCGTGTCGTTGATCGCGACCTTCGCCGTGATGTATCTGCTCGGCTACACGCTCGACATCTTCTCGCTGATGGCGCTGACGGTGGCGACCGGATTCGTGGTCGACGACGCCATCGTGGTGCTGGAGAACATCACCCGCCACATGGACGCCGGCCTGTCGCGCATGGAGGCGACGCTGCTCGGCACCCGCGAGGTCGGCTTCACCGTGCTGTCGATGAGCGTGTCGCTGGTCGCGGTGTTCGTGCCGATCCTGTTGATGGGCGGGCTGGTCGGCCGCCTGTTCCGCGAGTTCGCCATGACCATCACGATCGCAATCGTGATCTCGCTGGTGGTCTCGCTGACCACGACGCCGATGATGTGCGCGGTGCTGCTGCGCAAGGAGCAAGGCCAGCCGCATGGCCGGATCTACCGGATCAACGAACGCGTGTTCGAGCTGCTGCTGGGCGGCTACCGCGCGACACTCGGCCTCGCACTGCGCCACCCATTGCTGGTGATGCTGATCCTGGGCTCGACGCTCTATCTGAACTTCCATCTCTACAGGGTCGTGCCGAAGGGCTTCGTGCCGCAGCAGGACACCGGGCTGCTGGTCGGCTCGATCCAGGCCGACCAGAGCACTTCGTTCCAGCTGATGCAGCAGAAGCTGACCCAGTTCATCGACATCGTGAAGTCGGATCCGGCGGTCGATACCGCGGTCGGCTTCACCGGGGGCGGCGGCGTGGGGCCGGGCGGCACCAACACCGGTACCGTGTTCGCCTCGCTGAAGCCGATGGGCGAGCGCAACCTGCGCGCCGACAAGGTGATCGAGCGGCTGCGCGAGCCGTTGGCGAGCGTCGCCGGCGCCACCCTGTTCCTGCAATCGATCGGCGACCTCGGCGCCGGCGGCCGCTCAGGCAACGCGGCGTATCAATATACGCTGAAGGGCTCGACCTTCGCGGAGCTGAACGAATGGACGCCGAAGCTCGTTGCGGCGCTGCAGAAGGAGCCGACGCTCGCCGACGTCAACAGCGACCAGCAGAACAAGGCGCTGCAGGCCAACCTGATGATCGATCGCGACGCCGCCTCGCGGCTCGGGATCACCGTTAGCCAGCTCGACAACACGCTCTACGACGCGTTCGGGCAGCGCCAGGTCTCGACCATCTTCGTCGCGCGCAACCAGTATCACGTCATCATGGAGGTCGCGCCGCGCTTCTCGCAGGACCCGCAGACCCTGAAGGAGGTCTATATCTCGACCTCGGGCGGGTCGGCGACCGGCACCCAGAGCACCAATGCGGTGGCCGGGACGGTGGCCTCATCCTCGCAGAAGAACTCGGTCAGCACGATCGCCGCCAACGTGGTGCGCAATCAGGCGACCAACTCGATCGGCGCCACCGGCAAGGGCGTCGCCTCGACCGGAACCGCGGTCTCGACCAGCGCCGAGACGATGATCCCGTTGTCCAGCGTCGCGCGCTTCGAGCATGGCGATACGCCGCTCTCGGTGAACCACCAGGATCTCTTGGTGTCCAGCACCATCTCGTTCAATCTGCCGCCGGGCGTGTCGCTGAGCACGGCCACCACCACGATCGAGACCGCGATGCACGCGCTCGGCATGCCCGCCGGCATTTCCGGCGGCTTTGCCGGCTCCGCGAAGATCTTCCAGCAGGCGCTGGCGAACGAGCTGTTCCTGATCCTTGCCGCGCTCGCGACGATCTACATCTCGCTCGGCATGCTCTATGAGAGCTACATCCACCCGCTGACCATCCTCTCCACCCTGCCCTCGGCCGGCGTCGGGGCGGTGGCGGCCTTGATGCTGTCGCACACCGATTTCGACATCATCGGCATGATCGGGGTGATCCTCTTGGTCGGCATTGTCAAGAAGAACGCCATCATGATGATCGACTTTGCGCTCGACGCCGAGCGCCAGCGCGGACTGTCGTCGCGCGATGCGATCTACCAAGCTTGCCTGATGCGCTTCCGCCCGATCATGATGACGACGCTCGCCGCTTTGTTCGGCGCGGTGCCGCTGATGATCGGCCTCGGCGAAGGCAGCGAGCTGCGCCAGCCGCTCGGCATCGCGATCTTCGGCGGGTTGATCCTGAGCCAGATCCTGACGCTCTACACCACGCCGGTGGTCTATCTCTATCTCGACCGCGCGAGGCTGTGGACCCAGCGGCGCCGCGCCGCGCGGCGCGCACGCCGGGCCGCCACAAGCGCTTCGTGAATTGTTTGAGCATGATCTTTTTCGGAAAACCGCTTCGCACTTTTCCGGATCATGCTAGCAGTCGTTGACAGACCGGCGCCGATCTTGCCACCCTGCCGCGAAGTGGCAGGCGCAAGGAATGAAGCCGTGACTCCAGCTCCTGAAATCGCCGCGTCGCGCTGGTTCAACAGCAGCGAACCGCTGACTTTGGCCGAGCTGCGCGGCCGCCCGGTGCTGCTGCACGCGTTCCAGATGCTGTGTCCCGGCTGCGTCGCCCACGGCACGCCGCAGACCCAGCGCGCGTTCGAGCTGTTCAAGCATTCGGACCTCCAGGTGATCGGGCTGCACACCGTATTCGAGCACCACGCGGCGATGACGCCAGTGTCGCTGGAAGCGTTCATCCACGAATACCGGCTGACCTTCCCGATCGGCGTCGACGAGGCCGGCGACGGCACGCCGATCCCCGTCACCATGCAGCGCTACGGCATGCAGGGAACCCCGACCAGCATCCTGATCGGCCGCGACGGCAACATCGTGCATCACGGTTTTGGCCAGCAGAGCGACATGGCGCTCGGCGCGATCATCGCAGCCGAGCTTGCCGCGCCGCACGCGTGAGCCCGCCGCAACCCCGTTCACGCAGCCGCGTTATGACGGCGTCGCGAAAGGCGTGATAGCGTTTGGCCAACCAGAACCAGCGTTTTGCGGGAGGATCTCATGAAGACCTATCAGCTCTACATCAACGGCCAGTATGTCGACCCGGCCAATGGCGAGTGGTTCGAATCGATCGATCCCTATCGCGGCGAGGCCTGGGCGAAGATTCCGCGCGGCACGGCCGCCGACGCCGACAAGGCGGTGAAGGCCGCCAATGAGGCGATGTGGAACGGTCCCTGGGCCAAGATGACGGCCTCCGCCCGCGGCAAGGCGATGCGCAAGCTCGGCGACCTCGTCGCCGCCAACGCCGAGCGCCTCGCCGAGATCGAGGTGCGCGACAACGGCAAGCTGATGGCCGAGATGCTGGGCCAGCTCCGCTACCATCCGGAGTGGTGGTGGTATTTCGGCGGCCTCGTCGACAAGCTCGAAGGCGGCCTGGTGCCGATCGACAAGGCGGAGACCTTTGCCTACACGACGCATGAGCCGGTCGGCGTCGTCGCGGCGCTGACCGCCTGGAATTCGCCGCTGCTGTTCGTCGCCTGGAAATGCGCCGCAGCCCTCGCCGCCGGCTGTGCCGTGGTCGTCAAGCCGTCTGAGTTTACTTCAGCCAGCACGCTGGAGTTCGCGGCGCTGACGAAGGAGGCCGGAATTCCCGACGGCATCTTCAACGTGGTGACCGGCTTCGGCCCCGAGGCGGGCTCGGCGCTGATCTCGCATCCCGGCGTCGCCAAGATCACCTTCACCGGATCGGACACGACCGGCGCCAAGGTCTACGAGACCGCGGCCAAGAGCCTGAAGCGCGTCTCGCTCGAGCTCGGCGGCAAGTCGCCCAACATCGTGTTCGAGGATGCCGACCTCACGGCGGCCGCAGCCGGCGCCATCTCGGGCATCTTCGCCGCCACGGGGCAGACCTGCATCGCCGGATCGCGCCTTCTGGTGCAGAGCTCGATCAAGGAGAAGTTCGTCGCGCGCGTGCTGGAGCTCGCAAAGTCCGCCAAGATCGGCGATCCGATGCAGTCGGACACCAATGTCGGCCCGATCACGACACCGGCGCAGTACAAGAAGGTGCTCGACTACATCGATATCGCGAAAGCCGAAGGCGCGCGCTGCCTGCTCGGCGGCAAGCCTGCCTCCGGCGACGGCATCAAGGGCGGGCAATTTGTCGAGCCGACCATCTTCACCGATGTCGACAACACCATGCGGATCGCGCGCGAGGAGGTGTTCGGGCCGGTGCTGTCGATCATCTCCTTCGACACCGAGGAAGACGCCATCCGGATCGCCAACGACACCATCTACGGCCTTGCCGCCGGCATCTGGACCAAGGATCTCGCCCGTGCCATCCGCGTGCCGAAGCAGCTCCGCGCCGGCACCGTGTGGGTCAACACCTATCGCGCCATCAGCTACATGATGCCGTTCGGCGGCATGAAGTTCTCCGGCGTCGGCCGCGAGAGCGGCATCGACGCGGTGCGCGAATATCAGGAGACCAAGAGCGTCTGGATCTCGACCGCGACCGACGTGCCGGCCAATCCGTTCGTGATGCGGTGAGGGCTAACGGGTCATCATAGGCCGCAAGCATTGCTGCGCTCCCTCTCCCGCTTGCGGGGGAGGGTTGGGTGGGGGCTCTCTCCACAACTCCCGCTGCGGCAGGAGCCCCCCACCCGCATCGCATCTCCGATGCGATACGACCTCCCCCGCAGGCGGGAGAGGTGCAGTGTGCGCGCCGCTCGACCGACTAAATGGAAGTCAGTGCCCCCTACCCTTTCGCACCCGGCACGCCGCCGAACAATTTCGCCTGCTCGGCGCGGCCGGCGTCGACGATGCGGGTGGTGGCGGTTTCGATCTGGTCGCGCAGGCGGGTCATGAACTCGTCGCGCGGCAAGCCCGGCGGCAGCGGATCGAGGAATTCGACCACCAGCGTGCCGGGATAACGCATGAAGGTGCGGCGCGGCCAGAACAGCCCGGAATTGAGCGCGATCGGCAGGCACGGCACACCGCTCTCGGCATAGATCTGCGCGACGCCGGCCTTGTAGTTCGGCGCGGCGCCGGGCGCGGTGCGGGTGCCCTCGGGGAAGATCACGAGCTGCCGGCCGAGCTTCACTTCGGCCGCGGCGCGCTTCAAGGTCTTGATCAGCGAGCGCGGGCCGCCGCCGCGCTCGACCGAGATCATGCCGACCTTCTTCAGGTACCAGCCGAACACCGGAATCATCATCAGCTCGCGCTTGAGGATGAACAGCGGGTGCTCGAAGAAGCGCACCAGCGCAAACGTCTCCCAGAACGACTGGTGCTTGGAGGCGACGACCAACGGTCCCGGCGGGATCTTCTCGACGCCGCGGAACTCGATCCGGATGTTGCAGATCACGCGCATCAGGAACAGGCTGGTGCTGGCCCACAGGGCTTCGATCGCCATCAGCGCGCCGCGCGGCAGCAGCAGCGCCGGCAGCGCGACGATGCACAGCAGCACCAGCACCAGATAGAACAGCACGTTGAAGATCAGCGAGCGCAGGAAGATCGAAGTCATTCTCAACGACTATCCTCTGTGAGGTCACCAGTCATTCCGGGGCAATGCGAAGCATCGAACCCGGAATCTCGAGATTCCGGGTCGGGTGCTGACGCACCATCCCGGAATGACGGTGCCTGATACATCAATTCGCCAGCGCGGTTGCCGGGCGGCGTGGCGTGGCCGCCGGCTGCTCGGCGAGATCGGAGGTCAGGTCGAAGCCGAGATCGGCGAGCCGCACCCGGACCTCCGCGGCGACATATTTGGCGTATTCCGATAGCAAGAGACGGAACGTTCCGCCACTCGTCCACCACGGCTCGTCGCGCCATTTGTCGCCGACCACCGCAAACGGGATCAGGGTGATGTCGGGCATCGCATGCGACAGTTCCACGATCGCGCGCGGCATGTGGTAATTCGAGGTCACCACGATCAGCGATTTGAAGCCGCGCTCGCGCGCCCAGCGCCGCGTCTCCGCCGCATTGCTGCGGGTGTTGACCGCCGAGCGGTCGAGATCGACGCAGCAGCGCATCAGCCCCTGGCTGTCCGGAACCGAGCGGGAAATGTCGCTGGCGTCGTTGGTCGGATGCACGCCCGAGATCAGCAGGCGCTTGCCGTAGCCTGCGGCCAGCAGCTCCATGGCATCCGACACCCGCGACGAGCCGCCGGTCAGCACCACGATGCCGTCGGCATTGTGCGGCGGATCGGTCTCGACGCCGCGGAGTTGCGACAGGAAGCCGATGAAGCCGACCGCCGCGGCGACGAAGACCAGCGCCAGCGGCGCGACGATAGCGGCGCGCAGCCAGCCACGCGGGCGCGCGGCATGGCCATTCGGCGACGTATCGTCGGACTGCAAACTCATGTGATGCGGCTACCCTTCCCCCCGGGGATTTTAGAGCATGATCCGGAAAAGTGGAAACCGGTTTTGCCGCAGCCGAGCCCGCGCGTATGCCCGCCAAATCACACTCGGGTTGCGAACCGCGATCACGAAATCGGCGCCATCATTGCAATGCCGCCGGCCGTCAGTCGATGTCGTCGAGCGTGGCGAACAGGGTGCGCCGCGACGCCCAAGCGGTGATCGCCGCGATCAGCACCGCCTGCAACGCCAGCACCAGATAGCCCGACGGACGCAACGAGAAGGTGCCGAGCAGGGCCGCGAACTGGTCGCCTACCGGCGTGCCGGAGAACCAGTTGGCGATCGACTCGGAGAAGCCGAACGCCAGCATCGCCGCGCCGCCGCCGATCAGCCCGCCCTCGAGGCCGAGCCTGAGGAAATGCCGCAGGAAACGATTGGCGATGAAGCTGTCGCCGGCGCCGACGAAATGCAGCACCTCGACGATCGGGCGATTGGCCGCCATCGCGCCACGCGTGGCGAACGAAACTGAAATGATCGTGGCGATGATCACGAGGATCAGGATGCCGACGCCGGCGAACACGGTGGCGCCGGTCATCGAACGCATGCGCTCGATCCAAGCGCGGTGATCGTCGACGCTTGCGGTCGGCGCCACCTGCGTCACCCGCGCGCGCAAGCTCGCGAGATCGAGCGTGGTGCCGGGCTGCACCCGCGCCACGATGACGCGCGGCACCGGCAGCTCGTCGATCGAGAGCCCGCTGCCGAGCCACGGCTCCAGCAGCTTGGCGGATTCCTCCTTGCTGAACGGACGGACCTCGAGAATGCCGGACTGCGCCCGCATCGCCTCCACCGCCGCCTGCGCGTCGCGATCGAGGTCGCGGCCGGGCGAGGGGCGCACCTGGATGGTGATCTCGCTCGACACTTCCGATTGCCATTCGGCCGCCGACGCGCTGACCAGCAGCACGGTGCCCGTGGTCAGCGAGGCGAGGAAGGTCATGATGGCGACCACCGCGACCAGCGCGCGGCCCGAGATCGAGGCGCGCGGCACGATCGGCGACATGTTGCGCGCGGTGGCCGGGACCTGCGGGCGCTCGCGCCCGAGATCGACCAACGACACTTTCTCGTCGCCGCTCCTATTCATAGATGTGCAGCCGTCCCTGATGCAGCACCAGCCGCCGCGCCTCGTATTGATCCATCAGCGTGATGTCGTGGGTCGCGATGATGACCGCGGTGCCCGATTTGTTGAGCTCTATGAACAGCCGCAGCAGGCGGCGCCCGAGCGTCGGATCGACGCTGCCGGTCGGCTCGTCCGCCAGCAGCAATTGCGGCCGCGAGATCACTGCGCGCGCGATCGCCGCGCGCTGCTTCTCGCCGCCCGACAGGATCGGCGGCAGCGCATCCATCCGCTCGCCGAGGCCGACCCATTTCAACAGGTCGATCACCTCGCGGCGATAGGTCGATTCCTCGCGGCCCATGACGCGGAACGGCAGCGCGACGTTCTCATAGGTCGTCATGTGGTCGAGCAGGCGGAAGTCCTGCAGTACGATGCCGATCCGCTTGCGCAGGTCGGCGACCTGGTCCTTGCTCAGCAGGGAGACGTCCTTGCCGAACAAATTGACCAGCCCGCGGGTCGGCCGCAGCGACAGGAACAACAGCCGCAGCAGCGAGGTCTTGCCCGCACCGGACGGCCCGGTCAGAAACTGGAACGAATGCGCCGGGATCATGAAGGAGAGGTCGCGCAAAATCTCCGGGCCGAGCCCGTAGCGCAAACCGACATTTTCGAACCGAACCAATGCGCTAGCTCCGTTCGAGAGGGCCAGTGGCCCAATACCCCATACTGGCGGCCCGACCGGCCGCGAACCGCACAGAAAGCTTGTGCGTCGGTTATGGTTTCCGATTCGTTAACGGTCGCTCAGTAGCATCCGGGCATACCACACGGTGGAGATTCGGCTCCATGCATATCGTTTGTCCGCATTGTACAACATCCTATGCCATCAATCCGGCCACCCTCGGGGAGGCCGGACGCACCGTCCGTTGTTCCCGTTGCCGCGAGGTCTGGCTGGCGCGGCCGGAGGATGCGATCGGGGCGACGGCCCCCACCCTGGCCTACGAGGCCGCCGGCTCCGATCTTGCCGCCGAATGGGACGCAATGGGCCGCGAGGAGGCTGACGAGACCCCGGTGGTCGAGAGCCCGTCGATTTCGGCCGATTTGCCCGAGGGCGGCGACGCCGTCACCGCGTGGCCGGCGGTGGCCGAGGCGGATGCCGCGGCTCATGCGGACGGCGAGGAGGCGACCGAAAAGCGCCGCTTCCGCCTGCCGCGGTTTCCCCGCCTATTCCGCCTGCCCTCCCTGCCCCGGATTCCCTTCATGCCGGTAATCGGCGCGCTGCCGACCACCTGCGCCGCGATGGCCGCGCTGATCATCGCGCTGTTCGTCTGGCGCAACGACGTGGTGCGGCTGCTGCCGCAGACGGCGCTGTTCTACAAGATGGTCGGGCTCGACGTGAATCTGCGCGGGCTTGCCTTCAAGGATCTCAAGATCACCAACGAGACCGTGGACGGCAAGCCGGTGCTGGTCATCGAGGGCATGATCGTCGGCCAGACCAGGAAGCCGGTCGAATTGCCGCGGCTGCGCTTCTCGGTCCGCGACGCGCAGGGCGCCGAGATCTATGCCTGGAATGCGGTGCTGGAGCAGCCGGTGCTCAAGCCCGGCGAGCGCGCGTTCTTCAAGTCGCGCCTCGCCTCGCCGCCGCCCGAAGGCCGCAATATCGACGTACGCTTCTTCAACAAGCATGACCTCACCGGCGGCCGCGCCTGAGGCTGCGCGCCAACACTTTCGGGAACCGACCATCACCATGACGCGTGTTCTGATCGCCGACGACGAAGATTCGATGCGCTCGCTGGTGGCGCGCGCCATCGCCATGGACGGCCACGAGACCGTGACCGCGCAGGACGGCGCCGAGGCGCTGGAGGTTTTGACGCGCGATGAAGGCGCGTTCGACCTGCTGCTCACCGACATCCAGATGCCCGTCATGGACGGCATCGCGCTGGCGCTGACCGCAGCCCGCGACTTCCCCGCGCTGAAGATCCTGCTGATGACCGGCTTCGCCCATCAGCGCGAGCGCGCCTCGGGCCTCGAGGCGATCGTGCATGACGTGGTGACGAAACCGTTCTCGGTCGCCGATATCCGCACCGCTGTGGCGGACGCGCTGGCGGCAAGGAAGGCGAG
>NZ_JARVWP010000013.1 GCF_029846235.1 Bradyrhizobium sp. CER78 | reverse complement strand
TGGTGTCTGTGGCACGGGCGGCGACCAGTTGCCGGCAACGCCCCACACCGCACCCGCGCCCCCACAGCGCGTGCTTCGGGCTACCCATTGCCGGTCCGATCTTCTATGGTGACCTGATCCGGTTCGCATGCGGCGAACTCGATAAATCCATGATATCAAAGGCTTAAGGCTCGGATCGAAGCCTTTGGAGGGCGGTTTGACGCGGTATATTTCGACCAGGGGTGAGGCCCCGGTGCTTGGCTTCTGCGATGTGATGCTGACCGGGCTTGCCCGGGACGGTGGGCTCTACGTGCCCGAGACCTGGCCGCAGCTGTCGCACGAGACCATCGCCGGCTTCTTCGGCCGTCCCTATTGGGAGGTCGCGGTCGAGATCGTCAGGCCGTTTGTCGCCGGCGAGATTTCCGACGCCGAGCTCGGCCGCATGGCGAATGAGGCCTATGCCACGTTCCGCCATCCCGCGGTGGTGCCGCTCGATCAGGCCGGCCCGAACCAGTTCCTGCTCGAGCTGTTCCACGGGCCGACGCTGGCGTTCAAGGACGTCGCGATGCAGCTGATCTCGCGGCTGATGGATCACGTGCTGGCCAAGCGCGCGCAGCGTACCACCATCGTGGTCGCAACCTCGGGCGATACCGGGGGCGCCGCGGTCGAAGCGTTTGCCAATCTCGACAATGTCGACCTCGTCGTGCTGTTCCCGAACGGCCGCATCTCCGAGGTGCAGCGCCGCATGATGACGACGACCGGCGCTGCCAACGTCCATGCGCTGGCGATCGAAGGCACGTTCGACGATTGCCAGGCGCTGGTGAAGGAGATGTTCAACAACCATCGCTTCCGTGATGCGGTGGCGCTGTCCGGCGTCAACTCGATCAACTGGGCGCGTATCGTGGCGCAGGTGGTCTATTATTTCACCTCGGCGGTGGCGCTCGGCGCGCCGCAGCGCACGGTCGACTTCACGGTGCCGACCGGCAATTTCGGCGACATCTTCGCCGGCTATGTGGCGAAGCGCATGGGGCTGCCGATCCGCTGGCTGCGGATTGCCGCCAACGTCAACGACATCCTGCCGCGCACGCTGAAGACCGGCAATTACGAGGTGCGCGAGGTGCACGCCACGGCGTCGCCCTCGATGGACATCCAGGTGTCCTCGAATTTCGAGCGGCTGCTGTTCGAGGCGAGCGGCCGCGACGCCGATCAGGTCCGCCGCCTGATGGCCTCGCTGAAGCAGTCCGGCCGCTTCGTACTCCCGGATGCGACGCTGGCCGCGGTGCGCCGCGATTTCGATGCCGGCCGCGCCGACGAGACCGAGACGGCGGCGGCGATCCGCGCCGCCTGGCGCGAGGCCGGCGATCTGGTCGATCCGCATACCGCGGTGGCGCTCGCGGTCGCCGACCGCGACACCTCGGACTCCAAGATCCCGAACATCGTGCTGTCGACCGCGCATGCGGCCAAATTCCCCGACGCGGTCGAGGCCGCCTGCGGCGTGCGTCCGCAGCTGCCGGCCTGGCTCGGCGGGTTGATGACGAAATCCGAACACATGACGGTCATGAAGAATGATTCCGCGGAGGTCGAGCGCTTCGTGTTGTCGGTCAGCCGTGCCGCCAAGCAGGGAGTTGCCTGATGAGCGTTGAAATCACCAAGCTGCCGAGCGGTCTGACCATCGTCACCGACACCATGCCGCATCTGGAAACCGCGGCGCTTGGGGTCTGGGCCGGGGTCGGCGGGCGCGACGAGAAGCCGAACGAGCACGGCATCTCGCATCTGCTCGAACACATGGCGTTCAAGGGCACCGCGCGGCGCTCCTCACGCGAGATCGTCGAGGAGATCGAGGCGGTCGGCGGCGACCTCAATGCCGGCACCTCGACCGAGACCACCGCCTATTATGCACGGGTGATGAAGGCCGACGTGCCGCTGGCGCTCGACGTGCTCTCCGACATCCTCGCCAATCCGTCCTTCGTGCCGGACGAGCTCGAGCGCGAGAAGAGCGTCATCGTGCAGGAGATCGGCGCGGCGCAGGATACGCCCGACGACGTCGTGTTCGAGCACCTCAACGAGCTCTGCTACCCGGACCAGCCGATGGGGCGCTCGCTGCTCGGCACCGCCAAGACGCTGAAGGCCTTCAACCGCGACACGCTGCGCGGCTATCTCTCGACGCATTACCGCGCCCCGGACATGGTGGTGGCCGCCGCCGGCGCCGTCGATCACAAGCGGGTCGTCGAGGACGTGGCGCAGAAATTCGCGAGCTTCGACCCCACACCGGCGCCGAAGCCGCAGCCGGCGATGTTCGGCAAGGGCGGCTCGAAGGTCGTGCACCGCGATCTCGAGCAGGCGCATCTGACGCTGGCGCTCGAAGGCGTGCCGCAGACCGACCTGTCGCTGTTCTCGCTGCAGGTCTTCACCAACACGCTCGGCGGCGGGATGTCGTCGC
Organism: Bradyrhizobium sp. CER78; assembly: GCF_029846235.1. Lineage (GTDB taxonomy): Bacteria > Pseudomonadota > Alphaproteobacteria > Rhizobiales > Xanthobacteraceae > Bradyrhizobium. The sequence continues at coordinate 211,956 of NZ_JARVWP010000013.1, read as the reverse complement.
GGCTGTTCCAGGAGGTGCGCGAGAAGCGCGGGCTGTGCTACTCGATCTACACCTTCCACGCCCCCTACACCGACACCGGCTTCTTCGGCCTCTACACCGGCACCGATCCCGCTGACGCGCCGGAGATGATGGAAGTCATCGTCGACGTCATCAATGACGCCGTGGAAACCCTGACCGAGGCCGAGGTGGCGCGCGCCAAGGCGCAGATGAAGGCCGGGCTGTTGATGGCCTTGGAAAGCTGTTCATCCCGGGCCGAACAGCTGGCACGCCATGTGCTGGCCTATGGCCGGCCGCAGACGGTGGAAGAACTGGTGGCGCGGATCGACGCGGTCAGCGTCGAATCGAGCCGCAACGCCGCCCGCGCGTTGCTGTCGCGCAGCCGACCCGCCGTTGTTGCCCTCGGCAGCGGAAGGGGTCTGGACACGGCGGTGTCTTTTGCGGAAGGATTGACGAAGTCGAAGGCAAAGACGCTGCTGCATTAGAAGTTACCTCTCCCCGCCTGCGGGGAGAGGTCGGATTGCGAAGCAATCCGGGTGAGGGGGTACAGGTCCCCGACAATCGGCTCGCTCGTGGAAGCAGCCCCTCACCCCGACCCTCTCCCCGCAAGGGCGGGGCGAGGGGGAAGTGAGCGGGGGAGTGTTGGGCCATGGCCCTGTTTCGTTTGCCGTCTGGTGGACCCGCTGCACTGATGCCGCGCGGTCACGGGCTGTTGCTGCGTGCGCCGCAAATGTCGGATTTCCCGCAATGGGCGCAATTGCGCGAGTTCAGCCGCGCCTATCTCACCCCATGGGAGCCGATCTGGCCCTCCGACGACCTGACCCGCGCCGGCTTCCGCCGCAGGCTGCGCCGCTACAGCGAGGATATCGCCGCCGACCGCTCCTATCCGTTCATCATCTTCCGCGAATCGGACGGGGTGATGATCGGCGGGATCACGCTCGCCAATGTCCGCCGCGGAATCGTGCAGGCCGGCACGATCGGCTATTGGGTCGGCCTGCCGCACGCCCATCGCGGCTACATGACGACGGCGCTGCGGGTGCTGCTGCCCTCGCTGTTCGGCGAGCTCAATCTGCATCGCATCGAGGCGGCCTGCATCCCCTCCAATGCGTCGTCGATCCGCGTGCTGGAGAAGTGCGGCTTCACCCGAGAGGGTCTGGCGCGGCGCTATCTCTGCATCAACGGGATCTGGCAGGACCATTTGCTGTTCGGCCTGTTGCACGAGGATTTCCGCGGCTGAATCGCAAGCCTGCCGGCTGATGGCCGGCGCCGCCCGGCGCCTTCCAGATGCTTTGCCAGATGCCTTGTTACATGCCCTTCACATGCCTTGGGTTCGCCGCCATTGGCTTGCTATAACGCCCGCGAAACGGGAACTCGGTTTGGAGATTTGAGGATATCGATGGGTGACAGGGTGATCAGGTTCGCGCTCGCGGCAGCGGTATCGATCGGTCTCGGCGCCACCCTGCTACCCTCGGCAGGCTCGGCGCAGTCGCTGAGCGATCGCTTCAAGAGCCTGTTCGGCGGCGGCTCGTCGGATTCGAAGCCGGCGACCCCGGCGGCGCCGCAGCAGCTGAACGACGCCGACGCCGAGTTGACCTGCCCGCCGGTGCAGATCCGCTCCGGGGCCTCGACCTATTCGGTGGCCGCGAACGGCAAGGAGGCGGTCGGCAACGACGTCAAGTTCCTGGCCTCGATCACGCGGACGGCGCGGCAGTGCAACCTGAATGGCGGCGTGATCACCGCCAAGATCGGGATCCAGGGACGGATCATCGTCGGTCCCCAGGGCGCGCCGCCGACCGTTCAGGTGCCGCTGCGCGTCGCCGTGGTGCTGGGCGGCGTCGGCGAGAAGACCATCGCGACCAAGGCCTACACGACCACGGTGCAGATGGACGACAGCGGCAGCGTGCCGTTCAGCCTGGTCGCCGAGGATGTCGTCTATCCGGCGCCGTCGCCGGCCGACAACGACAATTACATCTTCTATATCGGCTTCGATCCGCAGGCCCTGAAGCCGGAACCGAAGCCGCGCGCGCCGCACAAGAAGAAGTAGCAGCAGAGCGTTTTCCAGCGAACTGGGTAGCGGTTCGCGTGAAGACAACGCGTCGAAACAAGAGCGCCCGGCGCGGCGCGGACAGACTTGAACAAAGAAAAAGGCCGACGCGATGATCTCGCGCCGGCCTTTTTTTGGAAGCAGTTGTGCTCGCGTCAGTTCAGCTTGGAGCGGACCTCGGCGATGCCCTTGCCGACGAGGTCGTCGGCAACCGAGCCCTTGACCGACTGCGACAGGATGGTCGAGGCGGCGGTCACGGCGGCGTTGGCCGCGGCGGCGCGGACGTCGGCCACGGCCTGAGCCTCGGCCTGAGCGATCTTGCTCTCGGCGGTCTTGGTCCGCCGGGCGACAAAATCTTCCATCTTGGTCTTGGCTTCAGCCGCGATCCGCTCGGCTTCGGCCTTGGCGTTGGAGATGATGTCCTGGGCCTCGCGCTCCGCGCTGGCGCGGCGCGCCTTGTACTCGCCGAGCAGCTTGTTGGCCTCGTCCTTCAGACGGCGGGCGTCCTCCAGCTCGGCCTTGATGCGCTCGGCACGATGATCGAGCGCCGTCAGCAGGGTGCGATGGACGCCGAGATAGCCGAACACGACCAGCAGAATGACGAAGGCAATCGCAACCCAGGTTTCCGGTTCGTAAAACATCGTCTATCCCTTCAGCGACGCGTCGACGGCGCTGTTGACCGCATTCGCGTCCGGCGTGACGCCGGCGAGTTGCTGGACGATGGCGCCGGCCGCATCCGCCGCGATGCCGCGGACGTTGCTCATGGCGTTGGTCCTCGTCGTTGCGATCTGCTTCTCGGCGTCGGCGAGCTTGGCCGCCAGTTTCTCTTCCAGCGCCTTGCGCTCGACTTCCGAGGCCGCGTTCAGCTTCTCGCGGGTCTCGTTGCCGATCGCCTGCGCGTTGGCGCGCGCATTCGCCAGCTCGGTCTCATAGGCCTTCAGCGCCGCGTCGGACTCGTCCTTCAGCTTCTGCGCCTCGGCCAGATCGCCCTCGATCTTGTTCTGACGTGCATCGATCGTCCCGCCGACGCGCGGCAGTGCGATACGCGACACGATCAGGTAGAGCGCGACAAATGCAATCGCCAGCGACACCAGCTGCGAGGCGTAGTTGGACGAATCGAACGGCGGAAAGGTTCCGCCGTGATGTCCGCCTTCGGCCTCGGTGTGGGCGCCGGCCGCCTGGCCTTTTGCCTCGCCATGACTCTCAGCCATGGAGTTCTCCTGTTGCTGTCATGCGCGCCGCCCTTGGAACGATCCTCGGGCGGCGCGAAGGAAGTGCCGCTCAGAGCGGAACGAACAGCAGGAGCAGCGCGATCAGCAGCGAGAAGATGCCGAGCGCTTCGGTCACGGCGAAGCCGAAGATCAGGTTGCCGAACTGGCCCTGAGCGGCCGAGGGGTTACGCACCGCAGCGGCGAGGTAGTTGCCGAAGATGATGCCCACGCCGACGCCCGCACCGCCCATGCCGATGCACGCGATGCCCGCGCCGATAAGTTTTGCTGCTGCCGGTTCCATTTGTAGCTCCTTGAGAAAGATAGACAGATTGGTGGGTGGAGATTCCCCGGACCGCTTAGTGTCCCGGATGAATGGCGTCGTTGAGGTAGATGCAGGTCAGGATCGCGAACACGTAGGCCTGCAGGAACGCGACCAGCAGTTCGAGGGCGTACAGCGCAATCGTGAGCGCCAGCGGCAGCACGCCGCCGACCCAGCCGAGCGCGCCCAGCGAGAAGCCGAGCATCGCGACGAAGCCCGCGAACACCTTGAGCGCGATGTGGCCGGCCAGCATGTTGGCGAACAGACGAACGCTGTGCGAGACCGGCCGCAGGAAGAACGACAGGACCTCGATGAACATGACCAGCGGCAGGATGTAGATCGGAACGCCGGAGGGGACGAAGATCTTGAAGAATTTCAGACCGTTCTTGTAGAGGCCGTAGAACAGCACGGTGAAGAACACCAGCAGCGCAAGGGCTGCGGTCACGATCAGGTGGCTCGAGATCGTGAAGGTGTAGGGGATCACACCGACGAGGTTCGAGACGCAGAGGAACATGAAGATCGAGAAGATCAGCGGGAAGAACTTCATGCCTTCCGAGCCGGCCGTGCTGCGAATCGTGGTGGCGACGAACTCGTAGGAGATCTCGGCGACCGACTGCAGCCGTCCGGGAACCAGGTCCCGGCCGCTCGCCAGCATCAGCAGCGCAATCAGGAGCACCGCGATGAACATGTAGAGCGACGAATTGGTGAAGGCGATCGTGTGATTGCCGATGTGGCCGAGCGTGAAGAGGGGCTCGATATTGAACTGGTGGATCGGGTCGATTTTCATCCGCGCGGCTCTTGGTCCACCGGCCATCGTGCCGGTAATCGAATTTCAAATGTCGTGACTTCCCGCCAGCGCTCAGCGCTTGCCCGAGGCCACGCCTGCGGACCTCACCACGTTGACCACGCCGGCGACGAAGCCGAGCAGCGTTAACACGATGAAGCCGAATGGCGACGTCGACAGCAAACGGTCGAACCCCCAGCCAATCGCCGCTCCGACGGCAACGCCCGCGATCAGCTCCGAGGAAAGACGAAAACCGAGCGCCATCGCCGAAGCTCTGGCGGCACTGTCCCCGCTTTCAGTACCGGATTGATCAGTCTTGCTCCTGCGGCTGTCGCGAATTTCTGACAACCGATGATCGAGACTTCCGAGCCTTGCGGAAAGCGCAGCTTCGTCAGGAGGCGATTGATCGCGACTTCCATCTGCGCCGTGGTTGGTGTTCTCAGCCATGCTGCAAACACTAACCGATGCCGCGGATGATGGAAATTGCGCCCCGTCCCCGTCAAAAGCCGCGCGGACCATACTTACCGCGTCTAATCAAGTCAAGATTGCGTCGTAACCAGTTATTGCATTGATTCTGTTGGATTTATTTGGAGATATTCAAGGTCAGAGTGACGCAGTGTTCGCAGTGCAACAGCTTGTATGCTTTGAAGCGATGTTGCGTGGCTTTTCCCGCTCTGCTGGGATCATCGAAAGTCGTCGTCCCTCGTGCACTCAAGGTTCCGCATGGCGCGCCAAATCGACTACTACTTCTCGCTGCAATCGCCGTGGGCCTATATCGGCCACAAGCCCTTCACGCGGCTCGTAAGCACTTACGATCTCAAGGTAAATTACCGGCCCGTGCTGCTGGTCGATCTGTTCTCGGAGACCGGCGGGCTGCCGCTCGCCAAGCGTCATCCGGTGCGGCAGCGCTATCGGCTGATCGAGCTGCAGCGCTGGCGCGACAAGCGCGGACTGAATTTTCACCTGCAGCCGGCCAACTGGCCGTTCAACGGGCGCCTCGCCGATGGCGTCGTGATCGCGATGCTCGAAGCCGGGCTCGACCCCGAGCCGTTTCTGCAACGTGCCTATCCGGCAGTCTGGGAGCAGCAGCTCAACCTTGCCGATCCGGCAACGCTGGTGAAGCTCGCCGACGATGCAGGTCTGCCGGGCCGGCAGCTGGTGGAGCGCTCGGGCAGTGACGCTATCAGCGCGGCCTATGAGCAGAATCGGCAGAATGCATTGGACGCCGGCGTGTTCGGCTCGCCCGGATATGTGCTCGATGGCGAAGTGTTCTGGGGCCAGGACCGGATCGAATTGCTCGAGGATGCGTTGAAGTCAGGCCGCAAGCCCTATAGCTCTGTAGTTTAGGGGCAGGAATCAGGTTGAGGCGGAGCAAGCCCATGCCCATCGCGATGTCGTCCTCGAAATTGTCGATCGCAATTGCTGCCATCCTGATCTCGAGCGGTGCGGCATTGGCGCAAACCGCGCCCGATACCGAGAACGGCCGCTACGCGCTGTCGCCGGCCGGCGATGGCTTCCTGCGGCTCGACACCCGCACCGGCGCGGTGTCGACCTGCACCAATTCCAGCGCCGGCTGGGCCTGCTACATGGTGCCCGACGAGCGCGCTGCGCTGGATGCAGAGATCGGGCGCCTGCAGGCCGACAATGACAAATTGAAAGGCGAACTCGCCGCGCGCGCACCGTCGGCCAAGACCGACGAGGCGTTGCCGAAATCGGATCAACTGAAGAAGCCGGAGCCCAAGGTCGCCGAGGGCGAGCGCAAGATCGAGATCCCGCTGCCGAGCGACCGCGACATGGATCGCATGATGTCGTTCGTCGAGCGCGCCTGGCGGCGGCTGATCGAGATGGCCAACCGCGTGCAGCGCGACGTCAACGGCGGCAAGATTTAATCTTGTACTGGCGCTGTTACCACAGCGTCGTCCCGGCGAAAGCCGGGACCCATACGCCGCGGCTTCTCGATTTCGATGGCTCGGAGTTGATGTTTCGCCTAACCAATGAACATCGGTGGTTATGGGTCCCGGCCTTCGCCGGGACGACGTACAGAGAAAGCATAGATGACCTCACCGAAAACTATCACGCGCTCGGCGCCATCCTTCGTCGCGGCAACCAGCATCGTCTCATCGCGCTTGACCGTCGAAACGTCGGGCGCCGGCTTCACCGACATCACGCGCGAGGTCGCCAAATTCCTGCGCGAGGTGCGCGCCGGCGAGGGCGCGGTCACGCTGTTCATCCGTCACACCTCGGCCTCGCTGACGATCCAGGAGAATGCCGATCCGACCGTGCTGGCCGATCTGATGACGGCGCTCGATCGCACAGCGCCGGAAGACGGCGGCTGGCGTCACGACACCGAAGGTCCCGACGACATGCCGGCGCATATCAAGACCATGCTGACGGCGACCTCGCTGCAAGTCCCCGTGCTCGATGGCGAGATGGCGCTCGGCACCTGGCAGGGCATCTATCTGATCGAGCATCGCGCCAGGGCGCACCTGCGCGAGATCGTGCTGCAATTCATCGGCGCCGTGCGCTGACGCGTTCGAACAGCAAACAAAATGACATCGGCCGCGGATCGCTCCGCGGCCGATGCATTTTGAGCGAGGCGTCGACTGGTCAGGTCTTGGTGATGTCGACGTCCTTGGTTTCCGGGATGAACAGCGCGCCGACCACGACGGTGATTGCCGCGAAGATGACCGGATACCAGAGACCGGAGTAGATATCGCCGGTCGAGGCGGTGATCGCGAACGCGGTCGCCGGGAGCAGGCCGCCGAACCAGCCGTTGCCGATATGATAGGGCAGCGACATCGAGGTGTAGCGGATGCGGGTCGGGAACAGTTCGACCAGCATGGCGGCGATCGGGCCGTAGACCATGGTGACGTAGATCACCAGGATGAACAGCAGCCCGATGATCGCGGCCACTTGCGGACGGAAGATGTCGAACGGGTTCGACATCTTCACGATGCCGGCGTCACCCGCCTTCGGATAGCCCGCCGCCTGCACCGCCGCCAGGATGGCGGGGTTCGACGTCTTGGCGTCCGTGTACGGCACCTCCTTGTCGTTGACCGTGATCTTCACGGGCGAGCCGGCCGGGCCCGGCACGGTGGTGTACTTCACGGACGACTGGGCGAGGAAGGCGCGGGCGGTGTCGCAAGGCGCCGAGAAGACGCGGGTGCCGACCGGGTTGAACAGATCGCCGCAGCCGGCGGGATCGGCCACGACCTGCACCTTGATCGTCTCATAGGCCTTTTCCAGCGCCGGGTTGGCGTTGGTCGTGATCATCTTGAAGATCGGGAACAGGGTGAGTGCGCCGATCAGGCAGCCGGCCAGGATGATCGGCTTACGGCCGATCTTGTCCGACAGCGCGCCGAACACCAGGAAGAAGCCGGTGCCGAGCAGCAGCGACCAGGCGATCAGGAGGTTGGCGGTGTAGCCGTCCACCTTCAGGATCGATTGCAGGAAGAACAGCGCGTAGAACTGGCCCGTGTACCAGATCACCGCCTGGCCCATGGTGAGGCCGAGCAAGGCGAGGATCACGATCTTGGCGTTGCTCCAGGTCGCGAAGGCCTCGGTCAGCGGCGCCTTGGAGGTCTTGCCTTCCTCCTTCATCCGCTGGAACACCGGCGATTCGTTCAGTCGCAGACGGATCCAGACCGAGATGCCGAGCAGCAGCACCGACACCAGGAACGGAATACGCCAGCCCCAATCGGCGAAGTCCTTCTCGCCGGTGAAGGTTCGGGTGAACAGGATCACCAGCAGCGACAGGAACAATCCCAGGGTTGCCGTGGTCTGGATGAAGGAGGTGTAGTAGCCGCGCTTGCCCTGTGGCGCATGCTCGGCGACGTAGGTCGCTGCACCGCCATACTCGCCGCCGAGCGCGAGACCCTGCAGCAGGCGGAGCGAGATCAGGATGATCGGCGCGGCGATGCCGATGGTCTTGGCGCTGGGCAACAGACCGACGATGAAGGTCGACATGCCCATGATCAGGATGGTGACGAGGAAGGTGTATTTGCGGCCGACGATGTCGCCGACCCGGCCGAACACGATCGCGCCGAACGGACGAACCAGGAAGCCCGCGGCGAACGCCAGCAACGCGAAGATGTCGCGGGTCGCCGGCGGGTAGTCGGAGAAGAATTGTGCGCCGATGATGCCGGCCAGCGAACCGTAGAGGTAGAAGTCGTACCACTCGAACACGGTGCCGAGCGACGATGCGAGGATGACGAAACGCTCATCCTTCGTCATGCCGGCGGGCCGCGCCGAGGTTGCAGTCATTGTGGACATCTGGATAGCTCCCCCCGAATTATTGCTGATGCTCGCCCCCGGCAGGCGGGTTAGGCCCGAATGAGCCTTAGGCTTAAATTGAGGGTAACATCGCAGTGAAACCGGCCCCAATAAGACTTTTGGCTTTTGCACGCTTGAACTTATCTTTGGAGGCGAGAGCTGGATGGAACGCCCCGGCGTGCGTCTATTGCGGCGCACAAGCTCGGCCGGTTAACTGCGTTGGCATCTGGTATTTTCGAGCCCTTGCGTGATACTGCCGCGCGGGCGACAACCGAACGGCGCGGGCTTGCCCGCTTGTGGGACTGAGATGACTGCTGCTGCCAATACTCATCTTGTCATCGCCGACGACCATCCGCTGTTCCGCGATGCGTTGCGTCAGGCGGTGTCGAGCGTCGTGAGTTCGGCCACGATCAGCGAGGCCGGATCGTTCGAGGACCTGACTGCGCTCCTGGAGCGGGACTCCGAGGTCGACCTGATCCTGCTCGACTTGAGCATGCCGGGGATCAGCGGCTTTTCCGGCCTGATCTATCTGCGGGCGCAATATCCGGCCATCCCGGTGGTCATCGTCTCCGCCAGCGACGATGCCGGAACCATCCGCCGTTCGCTCGACTTCGGCGCCTCCGGTTTCATCCCCAAGCGCTTCGGCGTCGAGACGCTGCGGGATGCCATCATGAAGGTGATGGAGGGCGACGTCTGGGTTCCGCCGGACACCGATCTGTCGGCGGCCGGCGATCCCGACATGACGCGGCTGCGCGACCGTCTGGTCACGCTGACCCCGCAGCAGGTGCGGGTGCTGATGATGCTGTCCGAGGGGTTGCTCAACAAGCAGATCGCCTACGAGCTCGGCGTCTCCGAAGCGACCATCAAGGCCCATGTCTCCGCCATCCTGCAGAAGCTCGGCGTTGAAAGCCGAACCCAAGCCGTGATCGCCGCCGCCAAGATCGCCGGCGGCCAATGGCGCCAGGGCACGCCGTCGACTTAGTCCCGGGCAACTCCAGCTGCGATTGCCGGGCTCGAATCACGGCATTGCGAGCCAACGGGTGGCGCGCATGCGCGCCCGATGGCAGGCGTCCGCGAAGCCGTCCGGCTCTCCACTCAAAGTGCGCGTTGGTCGAAAACCGAGTATCCTGCCCGGCATCGGCCCGTGAGAGGCCGTGTGCTTTGGGGAGAACGCCATGATCTCTGCAATTCGTGTCGCCGGATTGTCTCTGGCCGCCGTAATCCTTCTCGGTGCCAGCGCCTTCAACTGCGCTCAGGCCAAGCCGTTGATGATCGTCGGCTTGGACGAGAAGCTGTTGTGGGACGACGACGGCAAGCCAGTGCTGTCAGCGCCCGGCAAGGATCAAGTGCTGATCGTCGATCTCGCCGATCCCGAGAACCCGAAGATTGCGGCTTCTCTTCCATTGAAGAACTCAGTGGTCGGCCCCCCGGTCAACGTCGCTATCGATCCGACGGGAACAGTGGCGCTGGTCGCGGATTCGGTCGACGTGGTGAAAGAGGGCGACGCTCTTAAGCAGGTGCCGGACAACAAGATTTATGTGATCGATCTCAAGGTGACCCCGCCCAAGCTCGCAGCGACCGTTACTGGCGGAAAGCAGCCGTCAGGGTTGAGCTTCAGTCCCGATGGCAAGATGGCGTTGGTTGCCAACCGCGGGGACAATTCGATCAGCGTACTTTCGGTCAACGGCACTGACGTCAAGATCACCGACACGATATCGATGCCTGACAGTGTCGCGCACGTCGCGTTCGCGCCAGACGGCAAGCACGCGCTGGTCGCGCGTTTTCCCGCGCACAAGATATCGGTGCTCGATATCGCCGGCGACAAAGTTACCTACACCAAGATAGACCTGCCGACCGGCCAATGGCCTTACAACGTCGCAGTGACCCCGAACGGCAAGATCGCGTTGACGTCGGACAATGGCAACGCAGGCGCGTCGGACGGCAGCGTCGACACGACCAGCGTCATCGATCTCGAAGCGAAGCCGCCGCGCATCATCGATCGCGTGGTGGTCGGCGATGGACCAGAAGGGCTTGCCGTCAGCCCGAGGGGGGATCTCGCAGTCTCGGTGATCCTGCGCGGCTCGAACATGAAGAATGCGTTCTTCCATGAGAAGAACGGCAGCGTCTCGATCTTGAAGATCGACGGCAAGAAAGTGAGTAAGACCGGTGATATCGAGGTCGGCGGACTGCCTGAGGCTGCGGTCTTCACCCCCGACGGAAACTACATCCTGGTCGGCAACTATCTCAGCCAGGACTTCTCGATCCTCAAGGTCGACGGCACAAACGTCACCGACACAGGCAAGCGCTTTCAGGTGCCTGGGCACCCGGCGTCGGCCAGAATGGGACCGAACTGAGCCGACGCTTGGTGACCGCCACAGGCCGCCTGCTCCCGCCGGAGGCGACGCAGGGTCTTCGCGGCGCCAGTTCAACCTGATCGCATCGCGCTTTTGAGCGAGACGCGCGCCCGGATCACGCCGCTACTCCGCCGCCACCATCTGCTGCGTCCGCCACTGTCCGAGCAAAGCGCGCAGCGAGGCGGGTTTGACCGGCTTGTTGAGCACGGCGATGTTTTCCTCGCGCGCGGCGGCGCGCACCGCGGGGCTGCGATCGGCGGTGATCAGGATCGCCGGGATGCCGTCGCCGAAGCGGCGGCGGATCTCGCGGATCGCGGCGACGCCGTTGCCGCGATCGAGATGATAGTCGACCAGGACGCCGGTGACGCGGCCGCCGGCGGCCTCGATCGCACTGATCGCGCCTTCGGCATCGAGCACCGCGATCACCTCGGCGTCCCACGCCGTCAGCAGCGTCTTCATGCCGTCGAGGATGGCGGGGTCGTTCTCGATGCAGACGATCAGCGAGCCGCTCATCGGCGTCTTCGACAGCGGCGTGGCGCTGGTGACGGCCGCGGTATGGTTGACCGCGGTCGCGACCGGCACGGTGACCGAGAACGCCGAGCCGCCGCTGACATTGGCCGAGATCGCGATGCGGTGGTTGAGCACGCGCGCCAGCCGTTCGACGATCGATAGTCCAAGACCGAGGCCGCGGGCGATCCGGGCGCCCTGCTCGAGGCGATGGAACTCCTTGAAGATCTCGCCGCGCTTCTGCACGGGGATGCCGACGCCGGTATCGAAGATGCTGATCTGCAGCGCGTCGCCGCGGCGGCGGCAGCCGATCAGCACGCGGCCGCGCGGGGTATATTTGATCGCGTTGGAGATGAAGTTCTGCAGCAGCCGCCGCAGCAGCGAGCGATCGGATTCGACCGGCAGCGAGCAGGCCACGAAGCGCAGATCGAGGCCCTTGTCGCGGGCGATCGGCATGAACTCGATCTCCAGCGAGCGCATCAAATCGGCCATCCGGAAGCTCGTGATCGCCGGCGTCATGGCGCCGGCGTCGAGCCGGGAAATGTCGAGCAGCGCGCCGAGGATGTCCTCGATCGCCTCGAGCGAGTCGTCGATGTTCTCGACCAGGCGCGAATCCTCGCCGCCGTTCTGGCGCTCGACCAGGCTCGTGACGTAGAGGCGCGCCGCATTGAGCGGTTGCAGGATGTCGTGGCTTGCCGCCGCCAGGAAGCGCGTCTTGGAGGCATTGGCGTCTTCGGCGATGCCCTTGGCGAGCGCGAGCTCCGAGTTCAGCCGGGTCAGCTCCTCGGTGCGGTCGCGCACCCGCTTTTCCAGCGTCGCATTGGCGCGCTCCAGCGCCTCGGCGGCCTCGAAGCTCGGCGTCACATCGGAGAAGGTGATGACGAGCCCGCCGCCCGGCATGCGGTTGGCGCGGACCTCGATCACCAAATGGCGGTCGGTGAAGCGTTCCAGATAGGGCTCGCCCTCGGTGGTGTAGGCGCGCAGCCGCAATTGCAGCAGGTTGTCGCTGTCGCCGGCCGGCGGCGGGCTGATCGCGCCCATGAATTCCAGGATCTCGGGCAAGGGTATGCCGAGCTGCACCAGATGCGGCGGCAGGGCGAGCAATTCGGAGAACTGGCGGTTGGAGCAGATCAGCTGCAGATCGGCGTCGAACACCGCGATGCCCTGGCGCACGTGATTGAGCGCGGTCTGCAGGATCTCGCGGTTGAAATGCAGCGCCGCGTGGGAGTCGTCGAGCAGCTTGAGCGCGGCCTTGGCCGACACCGTGCGCCGCTGCAGCAGCAGCGACATCACGAGGCGCGAGGACGCCGCCCCGATCGAGGAGGCGATCAGCCGCTCGGCGTGCTGCAGCAGCTCGAAATCGGCCGGCGCCGACGCCAGCAGCACGACGTTGCGGTCGACGGCGAACGCGGCGAACGCCTCGCGGGTGCGGTCGGGGCCGAGATATTGCGTCACCGTGCTCTCGATGTCCTGCACCGTCACCGTGGTGCGCCAGCGCCGGAAGCTCGGCGCGATCGGGGCCAATGCGTTGGGCACGAACACGTCGGCCTGCAACAGCTCGATGGAAGACGGCGCGCGCGCCAGCGAGAACAGCACATAGGTGAGGATGTTGAGCGCAAGGCTCCACAGCACGCCGTGCAGCAGCGGCGGCAAATCGGCACCGAACAGCGCCTGCGGCCGCAGCGCCTCGATCCCGAACGGCCCGTGTTGCAGCAGCATCAGGCCGGCGGTCGAGTTTTCCAGGAAACTCGGGATGAACAGCGTGTAGAGCCACATCGCGAAGCCGACCAGCATGCCCGCCATCGCGCCGCGCGCGGTGGCCCTGCGCCAGAACAGGCCGCCGAAGAAGGCCGGCGCGAGCTGGGTGATCGCGGCAAAGGACAATAGGCCGATCGCGACCAGCTGGGTGTTGCCGAGCGCGCGATAATAGAAATACGCCATCACCATGATGGCGAAGATCGAGAAGCGGCGCGCCTTCAGGAGGAAATCGCCGAAATCCTTCTGGCCGATGCGGGCGTCGTCGCTGCGCGGCAGCACCAGCGGCAGCACGATGTCGTTGGAAACCATGATCGAGAGCGCGACGCATTCGACGATCACCATCGCGGTCGCCGCCGACAGACCGCCGACGAACACCGCAAGGCTGAGCAATTGCGAATTGCCTTCGATCGGCAGCGCCAGCACGAACATGTCGGCATCGACGGCGCCGAACGGGAAGATGACGAGGCCTGCGATCGCGATCGGGATCACGAACACGTTGATGGCGATGAGGTAGAGCGGGAACAGCCAGCGGGCTCTTGTGACTTCGGCGGGCGTCGAATTCTCGACCACGCTGACATGGAACTGGCGCGGCAGCAGCATCACCGCGCAGAACGACAGCAGCGTCATGATCAGGAAGTTGCCGATCGACGGCACATATTCGATCGCGCGCACCGCCTCCGGCGTCTTCAGGGCGCGCTCGTAGAGCTCGACCGGGGAGAACATCCAGAACGTGACGAAGGCGCCGGCGGCGATGAAGGCGACCAGCTTGACGATGGACTCGGCGGCGATCGCCAGGATCAGCCCGTGCTGGTGCTCGGTCGCGTCGGTGTGGCGGGTGCCGAACAGCACCGCGAACACCGCCATCGCCAGTGTCACCATCAGCGCGATGTCGCCGAGCACTGGGATTTTCGAGAATGCCTGATCCTCGCTCAGGATGGTTTCCAGCGATGAGGCCATCGCCTTGAGCTGCAGCGCGATGTAGGGCACCGAGCCGATGATCGCGATCAGCGCCACGGTGGCGGCGACCGCCTGACTCTTGCCGTAGCGGGCGGCGATGAAGTCGGCGATCGAAGTGATGTTCTGCGACTTGGCGAGCGCGATGACGCGGCGGAGCAGCGGCGTGCACAGCCCGACCATCACGATCGGGCCGACATAGATCGCCAGGAAGTCGACGCTGGTGCGGGTGGCGAAGCCGACCGAGCCGAAGAAGGTCCAGGAGGTGCAGTAGATCGCGAGCGACAGCGGATAGATCCAGTGGCTGGCGCGGCCGCGCTCGCCCGCCGACATCCGGTCGCCGCGGCTGGCAATGAAGAACAACAATCCGATGTAGGCGAACGCCGTGGCGATGACGCCCCAGTCGTGCAGCATTGCTGCTTATCTCCTGTCCCGGCCGCTGGGAGGGCCGGGTCTCAGGATTATAACGCAAAGGGCCGGCCGCGCGATGCACGGCCGGCCCAAATTCGGGACCCGTAACGGATAGGGTTACTCGGCGGCCAGCGACTTCTGGTGCAGCGGCAGGCCGAGCCGGTCCCAGACCTGGAGCAGGGCCTCGGCCAGCCCGTCGATCAGGCCGTCGTCATGGTAGGGCGAGGGCGTGATGCGCAGCCGCTCGGTGCCCTTGGCGACCGTCGGATAGTTGATCGGCTGGATGTAGATGCCATGGTCCTCGAGCAGCAGGTCGGAGGCCCGCTTGCACTTCTCGGGGTCGCCGACGAACAGCGGCACGATATGGGTGTCGCTCGACATCACGGGCAGGCCGGCTGCGGTCAGGATCGCCTTGGTGCGCGCGGCGCGGTCCTGGTGGCGCTCGCGCTCCCAGTTCGAGGTCTTGAGGTGGCGGATCGCAGCCGTCGCGGCCGAGCAGATCGCCGGCGGCAGCGCGGTCGTGAAGATGAAGCCCGGCGCGTAGGACCGCACCGCGTCGATGACCTCGGCCTTGCCCGCGATGTAGCCGCCGAGGCAGCCGAACGCCTTGGCGAGCGTGCCCTCGACGATATCGACCCGGTGCATCACGCCGTCGCGCTCGGCAATGCCGCCGCCGCGCGGGCCGTACATGCCGACCGCATGCACCTCGTCGACATAGGTCATGGCGCCGCATTTCTCGGCGAGATCGCAGATCTTGCCGAGTGGCGCGACGTCGCCGTCCATCGAATAGAGGCTCTCGCAGACGATCAGCTTCGGCCGGTCGGGGCCGGCGGCGATCAACAACTCTTCGAGATGCGCGACGTCGTTGTGGCGGAAGATCTGGCGTTCGCAACCGGCCTGCCGCACGCCCTCGATCATCGAATTGTGGTTCAGGGCGTCCGACAGGATCAGGCAGTTCGGAATCAGCTTGGCGAGCGTCGAGATGCCGGTCTGGTTCGAGACATAGCCCGAGGTGAACAGCAGCGAGGCTTGCTTGCCGTGGAGGTCGGCGAGCTCGGCCTCGAGCTGCACCAGCGGGTGATGGGTGCCCGCGATGTTGCGGGTGCCGCCGGCGCCGGTGCCGACCCGGGTCGCGGTCTCGACCATGGCGCCGACCACCTTGGGGTGCTGGCCCATGCCGAGATAGTCGTTGGAGCACCAGATCACGACGTTGCGGCTGCCCTTCGGCGAATGCCAGGTCGCGTGCGGGAAGCGTCCCGCGATCCGTTCGAGGTCGGCGAAAACCCGGTAGCGCCGCTCGTCATGCAGGCGGTTGAGGGCGGAATTGAAAAACTGGCTGTAATCCATCGGCAAACCCAGAAAGCGGAACCTGACCGGAATAGCTGCTTCTTCTTAGAGCTTTTCCAGCTCTAATGTCCATGCACTGACCCACATCTGGGCATGCGTCGCAGTTGGGCAAATTGCCCTAGGTCGGCGCTTTTCGGTTCGTTTTTGCGCAAATCGACCCGGGCGGCATCGCCGCCCGGGCGCTTCAGGTGGTCCTGAAGCGCAGCATGCCGTCGTCGTGCATCTGGGCCGTCAGGCGGCCCTCGACCAGCATGTAATTGACATGGGCGACCAATTCGCCGGCGGCAAATCCCATCTGGTGCTCGTCCAGCACGTGCTTGTGGAACACCACCGGCACCAGCTCCTTGGAGGTCTGCGGCACCTCGCGGCAGGCCTCGGCGATCAGCCGGCAGCGCTCCTCATGGTGATCGGCGAGCTGCTTGATCCGGGTCTTCAGCCCGTAGAACGGCACGCCATGTCCGGGCAGCACCATCACGTCGTAGGGCAAAGTTGTGGTCAGGCTGGCCAGCGAGGCCAGATATTCGCCGAGCGAGTTCTGCTCGGGCTCGACCGCCCAGACGCTGACATTGGGCGAGATCTTGCTCAGCACCTGGTCGGCGGACAGGAACAGCTTGTCGGCCGCGCAATACAGCATCACCTGGTCGAGCGCGTGTCCGCCGCCGGTGATCACCTTGAAGCGCCTTGTGCCGATTACGACCTCGTCGCCATGGGTCAGGCGGTGATAGGACGGCGGCAGCACCGACACCCGCTTCAGATAATCCTGGCCGCGGCCGAGCAGCTTCTCGGTGAGGTCCTCGTCCATGCCGTGGCGGCGGAAGAACAGCCGCTGCGCGTTGCGCCGCTCCTCGGTGCCGCGGTTCTGGTGATAGACCGATTGCAGGTATTCCACCTGCGACATGAACAGCGGGCAGTCGAAGCGCTCGGTGATCCAGCCGGCGAGACCGACATGGTCGGGATGCGAGTGCGTCACGATCAACCTGTTGACCTTGACGTGCTTCAGCGGCCCGTCGAACAGCGTGGTCCACGCCGCGATCGATTCCTCGTTGCCGAAGCCGGCATCCACCATGGTCCAGCCGTCGCCGTCGGCGAGCAGATAGATGTTCACGTGGTTGAGGCGGAACGGCAGCTTCAGCCGCGCCCACAGCACGCCGGGGGCCACCTCCACGACCTGGTCGTGGCCGGGATGATTTTCCCAGGGGTATCGCAGTGCCTCCGCCGAGGAGGGAAGGCTGTCGGTCTTCTTGTCCATGCTACGGGCTTAGCGGCACATTGCCCGCCGCGCCAGCCGAAAATCAGATGGCCGTCCGGAGAATGGGGCGGCGTGAGCCCGAATTCCGTAGCCCGGATCAACCCGAACAAATCCCACGAATGGAGGTCGTCATTCCGGGGCGATGCGTCAGCATCGAACCCGGAATCTCGAGATTCCGGGTTCGGTCCTGCGGACCGCCCCGGAATGACGTGGACTTCCTACGCCGCCCGGATGTTCGACAGGAAACCGTCGATCTCCGAGCGCAGCACGTCGGCCTCGCGGCGCAGCGCGTCGGAGGCGCTCAGCACCTCGCCGGCCGCGGCGCCGGCCTCGGCCGAGGCGGTCGAGACGCCGACGATGTTGCTCGACACCTCGCTGGTGCCACCGGCGGCGTGCTGGATGTTCCGGGCGATCTCGCGGGTCGCCGCGCCCTGCTCCTCGACGGCGGCGGCGATCGCGGTGGTGACGTCGTTGATCTCGCCGATCGTGCTCGAGATGTTGCGGATCGCGGAGACCGCCGTGGTGGTGACCTCCTGCATGCTGACGATCTGCTGGCGGATCTCCTCGGTCGCCTTGGCGGTCTGGCTCGCGAGGTTCTTCACCTCGGAGGCGACGACGGCAAAGCCGCGGCCGGCTTCGCCGGCGCGCGCCGCCTCGATGGTGGCGTTGAGCGCGAGCAGATTGGTCTGCGAGGCGATGGTCTGGATCAGGTCGACCACGACGCTGATCCGCGCGGCGTTGTCGGCAAGGCCCTGCATGGTGGCGTCGGTGGCGCTGGCTTCCTCCACCGCCTTGCGGGCGATCTCCGCCGAGGTAACGACCTGGCGGCCGATCTCCTGGATCGAGGACGACAGCTCCTCGGTGCCGGCCGACACGGTCTGCACGTTGACCGAGGTCTCCTCGGCGGCCGAAGCCACCGCGTTGACCAGGGCGCTCGACTGGTCGGCGGTCGCCGACATGCTCTGCGCAGTCGACTGCATCGAGTTTGCCGCGGTCTGCAGGCTGCCGAGCGCGTCGCGAACCGTCGATTCGAAGGTCGTGATCTGCGTCTCCATGCGCGAGGCGCGCTCCGCCTTGGCGGTGCGGTCCTTGTTCTGGTTTTCGGTGAGCTCGCGGCTCTCGATCATGCTTTCGCGGAACACCTGCAGCGCGTCGGCCATGACGGCGATCTCGTCGCGCTGGCGGCTCTGCGGGATCTCGGTGTCGAGGTCGCCGTCGGACAACAGCTGCATCGAGCGCTGCAGGCCGCGGATGCGGCGCAGGATGTTGCGCCCGACATAGAGCCAGACGAACAGGAACGAGCCGACCAAGGTCAGCGCGCCGAGGCCGATCATGACCGTGGTCGCGAGCGAGATCTGCTGCCGCGCCTGGAAGGTCGAGGCGTCGGTGTCCTTCTGCACCGCGTCGACCAGCTGCTGGACGCTGATGCCGAGCCCGACATTGAGCTTGCGGGTCTCCTCCAGGATGGTCTGGCCGTAATCGATCGAGTCGAGCTCCTTCTGGCGGACCTTGAACACCCCGGTCTTGCCTTCGCCCAGCACGAGCAGCTTCGAGGCGGTGTCGCGCACGGCGACGATCGCCGGATTGTTCGGCAAATCGTCGAGGTTGGACTTGATGCGTTCGCGGCCCTTCTTGAACTCCGCCTCGATCGCATCGAGCGTCTCGCTGGAATTGGCCGACAGCGCCGCGGTCATGTCGGCGGCCATCAGATTGCCGATCGACAGCACGTTGCTGATCTGGCCGACGGTGCGGGCGGCTTCGGTGGCGTCGTCAGCCGAGACCTCGGCCGAGGCGAGGATCGCGTTGAGTCGGGTCTGCGCGTCCAGCATCGCCGGACCGGCGGCCGAGACGAACGACCCCTGCGCCTTGCGCAGCGCGTTGTACTGCTTGTCGCGCAGCGCGCCGACCTCGAGCCGCTCGCGCGCCGCCGAGATCAGGCTCTTGGTCGCCTCGTCGGTGTTCTTGACGTTTTCCTGCAGCGCGCTGACGACGGATTTGTCGGCGCCGAGTTCGATGATCTCGCCAAGCTTGGCATTGGTCTGCTGCGCGACCTCCTGCACCTTCTTGGTGCGATCGTTCAGTGCATCCTCGCTCTGCACGGCAAGCAGGCCGGGACCCTGGGCTGCGAGCGAGGCGCTCTGCGCGGACAGTTGCAGGCTCGCGGCGAGCCGCGGAATGTCGCGGCCGGAGAGATCGCTCATGGTGCCGCCGAGCTGATGCAGCACGATGCCGGCGCCTGCGCTGATCACGAGCGCCATGCCCGCGATGACCGCGAATGCTGCGAACAGGCTGCCCCTGACGCCCATCTGCGGCAGGTGGATACGCTTGAGATTTGGTTTGCCCAGCTTGAACCGAAACGCCATTGCCCCGTGTCCCCCTGGCCCACTACCCCCGGGCCACTACTCTTGGATGTTTCCCCGGCGCGGGAGTATCGGTGCGGCGGGTTAACAAAATCGCGAAAATTGCGACAATCTGCTGGATTTTTCAGGGCTTCTGCGCACAGGCTTGGTTCGCTGTGCGGAATTGGTGCACGCGATCGGATGCAAAAAAGGCCGGCGCGAGCCGGCCTTTCCACTATTGGTTGTGATGGGTAATTCTCAATAGCGGCCGTAGGCGGGGCCGCCAAGGTTGCCGAGATTGAAGCGGTAGTTGAGGCCGGCCTTCACCGTGTGCTCGTCATTGTGGAAGCTGCCGACCGGCACCAGCGCGCCCGGCGCGGTGAAGCGGCTGTCGCCGAAGTCGTAGTACTGGTACTCGACCTTGGCCGACCAGTTCGGCGCGAACATGTATTCGGCGCCGCCGCCGATGGTCCAGCCGTTGCTGTGGTTGTCGCTGAGCGCGAAGCCGATCGGCGCGCCGCCTGATGTCACCGTTTCGTTGTTGTCGGAATAGGCGTAGCCGCCCTTCACGTAGATCAGGCCCGGGCCCCAGGTGTAGCCGACGCGGCCGGTGATCGAGCCGATGCCGCGCTGGTTGTTGTTGTAGACGTAGCCGCCCGGGAAGATCGCGTTGAGCTGGTGGCCGCCGAGCCAGGAATACTGGCCTTCGACGCCGATCACCCACATCGGCGACAGCTGCCAGTCGTAGCCGGCCTGCACGCCGCCCATGAAGCGGGCGTCGGAATTGGTCAGCGCGAGGCCGTTGAAGGAGTTGTTGCTGCCCGAGAACGCGCCGCCGAGATGGCCGCCGAGATAGAAGCCGGTCCAGTTGTAGAGCGGCGCGGCGTAAACAGGCGCGGGCGCCTTCTGGTAATAGCCACGGGAGCCGAGATCGGCAGCCTGGGCGGTCGCGCCAAAGGCAGCGAGGGCAGCCGCTGCGGCTGCGGTTGCGAGCAGGAACTTCTTCATAAGGCAGTCTCCGGACAAGTCATGAGGCGCAGCGTGAGTGGCGCCATCCATGGCCGAGGGGTTAGACCGCATTTGAATAAAATTTCCCACCGAAAGGCGGCTTGGAGCGTTAAATCGCACCCTTCGCGGTGAAACGTTTTGTTGTGCCTAACGAACGCTTAAGCGGGAATGACAAGAGGGTTAACGCGGCGCGCGCGGCATGGCTCTCCCGTTAACCAAGCCGCGTCTGCCGATCGAGACGCTGGCTAAGGCCTGATGAGATTAGGTTGAGCTGGAACGGCATCGAAAGTTCACCTCTCCCTTGGGAGAGGTCGATTTGCGCAGCAAATCGGGTGAGGGGTTGCGGTCTATCGAGAGAGCAAGAGCCCTCGCCCGGATTGCTGCGCAATCCGACCTCTCCCCACCGGGGAGAGGTGAAGCAAGACCGCGCGAAGCCTATTCGACCAAAACTCATCCCGCTTTAGTCGAGCCGCCTGCGCACGTCGTCGCGGATCTGCTCGCGGAACGCCTGGCGCCGCGCGGCGCGTTCCTTGACCGGCACGTCGTGGCGATCGAACACGTCGAACTTCTCCAGGATCGGATAGTGCTCGCTGGCCATCGCCAGCACGCTCAGCAGGCCGGCGACCTTCGGGGTCGGGCCGGTGACCTCCCACCTGCGGAGCATTTCGGCACCGCCGGCACCCGGCAGTCCGCACAGTTTCGCCATGTCCGCCGCCGTCAGCTTGCGGCCGAGCGCCTCGCCGAGATGTTCGCGCAATTTCCTCAGTTCTGGGCCGGTCACTCTCGGGTCCGCTCCGCGACGAAGGTGTGTGAAGTGAGTCACATGATGTGTTCGAGGTGCGGTCTATACGCCACGCATGCGACTTCTAGAAGGAAACCATCATGCACGGCATCATCGAGAGCCTCAGCCCCGAACACGGACACATCGATTGGAAATGGGTCGGCAGTGTGTTCGCGTTCTATATCGTGCTGGTGATCGGCGGCGTGGGCCTGCTGCTCGGGTATTGATTCATGCGACGCGCGGAAGCGCTCGTTGACGGCAGCCGTCATTTGAGAAGATCCTGGTGCTGCCAGACAGGATTGAACTGTCGACCTCTCCATTACCAATGGAGTGCTCTACCACTGAGCTACGGCAGCATGCCCGGGAAAAATTGAATCGGCCCCATGGGGCCCGTCCAAGCGGGCGGTTCTTGCCACAGGCCTCCCCTTCGCGCAAGCGAAACAGCGCCCCTCCTGCCGGGCAAATCGGCAGAAATCACGTTCCGTGCCGGTGATTTCGACCAATTCGGCCGATTTCGGCCCGATTGGGGTTCCCGACCGTAATGGAATGCGACCGTCCGCCTGCGGCCGAATCATGTCGTGGTGCGCAACTGGCCGACCGGGCAGGGTGCGCGGGCGGCCGCCATTGTCTATGCTTAGCGCGCGCAAAGGCGTCGGCGGTTCGAGAGTTCAGCAATGACGAGTGATCGGGACAGAGGCGGCGGGCAGGCCGGAGCCCGCCTGAAGGATTCGCGGCAGGATCGCCTCAAGCTGGCGCTGCGCGAAAACCTGAAGCGGCGAAAATCCCAGGCGCGCGGTCGCGAGGATGTGGCTTCCGAACCGGCCGACGGCTCGCTAGATCACGCCTCGCCGGATGACGCCGGCGGAAACGAGCCGGGCAAAGTGACGGGTTAAAGCCGCGGTTCTGATCCAATGAGAACTTCGGCATGGCGCAGGTGATGAGGGTACGTCGTTCCGGGGCGCGAAGCGAACCTCAGGTGCGCAATCGCGCACCGGGGAACCTCGAGATTCCGGGTTCGCGCTTCGCACGCCCCGGAATGACGAACGTCAAGGTGAGCAAAGGAAACGGGTCGCCGACATGGCTGCAATCGATGAGACGACGATCAATCGCCTGAACGCAACCGCCTACGCCTTCCCGCGCCATGAACAGACCTTTCCGACCCTGACGGTGCCTGAGATCGAGCGGATGCGCCGCTTCGGCGAGCCGCGGTCATACAAGGATGGCGAGGCGCTGTTCGAGACCGGCGCGCCTGGTCCCGGCATGTTCGTGGTGCTGTCGGGCAGCGTCGCGATCACCCAGCGCGACGGCCTCGGCCGTGTCACGCCGATCATCGACCAGGGGCCGGGCCAGTTTCTCGCCGAGATCGGCCAACTCTCCGGCCGCGCCGCGCTGGTCGACGGCCATGCCGAAGGTGCGGTCGAGACATTGCTGCTGCCGCCCGACCGGCTGCGCGCGCTCTTGGTCGCCGAGGCGGACCTCGGCGAGCGCATCATGCGCGCGCTGATCCTGCGCCGCGTCAGCCTGATCCAGGGCGGCGCCGGCGGACCGGTGCTGATCGGCTCGGCGTCGGTCGGCAACATGGCGCCGCTGCAGAATTTCCTGGCACGCAACGGCCAGCCGCATCACGTGCTCGATCCCGAGGCCGACACCGATGCCGCCGACCTCGTCGCGCGCTATTCTCCGACGCGCGCCGAATTGCCGCTGGTGGTCTGCCCCAACGGCACGGTGCTGCGCAATCCCTCCGAGACCGCGCTTGCGATGGCGCTCGGCATGATCGGCAGCCACGCGGAAGACAGGCTCTATGATGTCGCCGTCGTCGGCAGCGGCCCGGCCGGGCTCGCCACCGCGGTCTATGCGGCCTCCGAAGGGCTGTCGGTTGCGGTGTTCGATTCCCGCGCTTTCGGCGGCCAGGCCGGCGCCAGCGCGCGGATCGAAAACTATCTGGGCTTCCCGACCGGAATCTCCGGGCAGGCGCTTGCCGGGCGCGCCTTCAACCAGGCGCAGAAATTCGGCGCCGAGATGCTGATCCCGGTCTCCGTCAAATCGCTCGACTGTTCGAAGGCTTCGGGCGCGTTCAAGCTCGCCACCGGATGCGGGCACACGCTGCGCGCCAAGTCGGTGGTGGTGGCGAGCGGCGCGCGCTATCGGAGGCCGGCGATCGACCATCTCGAGCGCTATGAGGGCCGCGGCGTCTGGTACTGGGCCTCGCCGATCGAGGCGCGGCTCTGCGCCCAGCAGGATGTCGTATTGGTCGGCGGCGGCAATTCCGCGGGCCAGGCCGCGGTGTTCCTGTCGGCGCATGCCCGCAGGGTCAACATGATGATCCGCGGCGGTGGGCTCGGGGCCAGCATGTCGCGCTATCTGATCGAGCGCATCGAGGCGACGCCGAACATCGAATTGATGTTCAACACCGAGGTGATCGGGCTCGAAGGTGCGGAGACGCTGGAGCGGGTGCGCTGGCGCAGCCGGCTCGCCCCCGACGAGTTCACGATGGATATCCGCAATCTCTTCCTGTTCGTCGGCGCCGATCCGGCCACCGGCTGGCTCGAGGGCTGCGGGGTGCAGGTCGACCGCGGCGGCTTCGTCAAGACCGGCGTGCAGAACGGCGAGGGCGCGCCCGCCGTGCCGCTGCTCGAGACCACGGTGCCCGGCGTGTTCGCGGTCGGCGACGTCCGCTCCGGATCAGTCAAGCGCGTCGGCGGCGCGATCGGCGAGGGCGCGCAGGTCGTCGCCGCCCTGCACGGCTATCTCGCCGATGCCGGCAGCCCGACGCTGTAGGCAGATGGATGCAGACGAGATCTATCTCCGTCATCCTGAGGAGCCGCGCAGCGGCGTCTCGAAGGATGAATCGGCCACAGTGCGGGCCGTGCATCCTTCGAGGCTCGCAAGAGCTCGCACCTCAGGATGACGGGTCAAAAGAGACGTAAAGAGGCCAAAATGACAAAAGGCTGCACCCATATCGCCGGCATCCAGGACGTCACGCCGAGCGCGCGCGGCTGCGAGGAATGCCTGAAGAGCGGCAGCCGCTGGCTGCATTTGCGGATCTGCCGGACCTGCGGCCACGTCGGCTGCTGCGACGACTCGCCGAACCGGCATGCGACGGCGCATTTTCACGCCACCGGCCATCCCGTGATCGAGGGCTACGATCCGCCGGAAGGCTGGGGCTGGTGCTATGTCGACGAGGTGCTGTTCGACCTGTCGAAGCGCGAGACGCCGCATGACGGGCCGATCCCGCGCTATTATTGATTCAAGTTCTCACGACACGCACGTGCTTCTGCGCGCAGCACCGGCGCCAAATCTTTCGGCAAGTGTCGGCATGATTTTCATGAGATGTCGCTCGTCCTGCCATCGAACCATGTAGCAATTTTCAAAGACGCATCGTAACGTAGTGCGGGTTCTCAACGGGGGAGTGCGCTACATGACGACGTTGGTGCTTGTGCACGTCATTATCAGCCTGATTGCAATCATCGCCGGTGTGATCGTGATGTTCGGCCTGCTCGGCTCGCGCGCGATGCCCGGACTGACTGCGATCTTCCTCGTCTTCACGATCCTGACCAGCGCCACCGGCTTCGTGATCCCGCCACTGATCACCGAGAAGGTGCTGCCGTCCCAGATCATCGGCGGCCTCTCGCTGGTGCTGCTCGCGATCGCCTGCATCGCGCTGTATGCGATGCAGCTCAAGGGCGCGTGGCGCCCGATCTATATCGTGACCGCGATGGTCTCGCTCTATCTCAACGTCTTCGTGCTGGTCATCCAGAGCTTCCTCAAGATACCCGCATTGCAGGCGCTGGCGCCGGCAGTGCCGCCGAACCCGCCGTCCGGGCCGGTGTTCGGGGCGGTGCAGGGCATCGTGCTGGTGTTCTTCGTCGTGATGATCATCGGCGCCTGGCGCCGCTTCAGGCCGGTCAATTTCGCCTGATCCTCCTTGTCATTCCGGGGCGACGCGCAGCGTCGAACCCGGAATCTCGCAATCCAAACTTCTGGATTCCGGGTTCACGCTTCGCGTGCCCCGGAATGACGTTTCAACAAGAGGAGCAATCAAATGCCCACCATCACCACCAAAGACGGCGTCGATATCTTCTACAAGGATTGGGGCTCGGGTCAGCCGATCGTGTTCAGCCATGGCTGGCCGCTGTCGTCGGACGACTGGGACGCGCAGATGCTGTTCTTCGTGGGTCACGGCTTCCGCGTCATCGCCCACGACCGCCGCGGCCATGGCCGCTCGGCCCAGGTCGCCGACGGCCATGACATGGACCACTATGCCGACGACCTCGCTTCCGTCACCGCGCATCTCGACCTCAAGAATGCCGTTCACGTCGGCCATTCCACCGGCGGCGGCGAGGTCGTGCACTACATCGCCCGCCACGGCGAGAGCCGGGTGGCGAAGGCGGCGATCATCGCGGCCGTGCCGCCTTTGATGGTGCAGACGCCTGCCAATCCCGGCGGCCTGCCGAAATCGGTGTTCGACGGCCTGCAGGCCCAGGTCGCGGCCAACCGCTCGCAATTCTACCGCGATCTGCCGGCCGGCCCGTTCTACGGCTACAACCGGCCCGGCGCGAAACCGTCGGAAGCCGCGATCCAGAACTGGTGGCGGCAGGGCATGATGGGCGGCGCGAAAGCGCATTACGACGGCATCGTCGCGTTCTCGCAGACCGACTTCACCGAGGACCTGAAGAAGATCAACGTGCCGGTGCTGGTGATGCATGGCGACGACGACCAGATCGTGCCCTACGCCGATTCCGGTCCGCTCTCGGCCAAGCTTCTGAAGAACGGCACGCTGAAGACCTACAAGGGCTTTCCGCACGGCATGCCGACGACGGAAGCCGAGACGATCAACGCGGACCTGCTGGCGTTCATCAAGGGCTGAGGGGCTGGCGCTGCGCGTCGTACGGCTTGTCTCAACGCCGCGCAGCTTTGCTGATGCCTAAGTGAGGAAGCCACCAGCGGCAGGGTTCCCTCCCCCCTTGCGGGGGAGGGTTAGGGAGAGGGGTGGCCACTCGGCGCGCTCTCTCGAAATGCCCTTCGATGATCGGTTGCGAGGCCGATCGCTTCGTCCCGCATCTCGCCCGGGGGCTTACCCCTCTCCCCGGCCCCCGCTACGCAAGTCGGGCCTGCCCGACTTGCGCAATTTACAATGCGCAACCGGGGTAAACCCCGGTTGCGTGGGGGAGGGAGCCTGACGAGCGTGCTCACCTGACGAAGAGTGCCAATGCGCATATGTTCGATCGGGGTCACGCCGCCGTCGTCGGCTCCTTTGCATGGGGTTGTTTTCGATATTTTGCTCGTGCGCGGCCGGTTCCCCCGAGCGGCATTTCCTCGCGGTCGCGTGGTACCTCTGGCTGCCGAACGCGTTATAACCACCATCATGTCCCCACCCGCGCCGCTGAAACTGATCGCCCTCGACGCCGATGACCTCGCGGTGATCTCCGCCCATGTGCAGGACGCCCGCGTCCAGCCCGCCGACATCATCTGGCGCCAGGACGAGAAGCGCCTCGTGGTCGGCCTGAACCGGCTCGACTGGGAACAGACCCTGTCCGGCGGCACCTGCTCGCGGCGGCTGATCGCCGCGCTCAGGTTCGACCGGGTGCTGGCATGCAAGTCGCGCAATATCGACCTCGAAGCCCCGGAAGCGGCCCTGGAGCTGCTCGGGATCGAGTTCTATGCCTCCGACCCGCCCGGCGGCAGCGCGCTGCTGATGTTCGGCCATGGCGGGGCGCTGCGGCTCGATGTCGAGTGCCTGGAGTGCGAATTGACCGATCTCGGGGAGGATGATCTCGGGGTGGCGACGGCTTGATTGGCACGTCATTCCGGGGCGCGAAGCGAACCCGGAATCTCGAGATTCCGGGTCTGGTCCTTCGGACCATCCCGGAATGACAATCCCCAAGGGTTGACGGCCATTATCCGCCGCGCCATTGAGCAGGGACCCAGAGTCCTCTTCAGAAAGCCGCCATGCCCGTTCGCCTGGACCGACAGAGCGCCGATTTTGACCAGCGTTTCCGCGACTTCCTGGCGGCCAAGCGCGAGGTATCGGCGGACGTCGAGCGCGCCACCCGCGCCATTGTCGACGACGTGGCGGCCCGCGGCGACGCGGCGCTGCTCGAGGCGACCAAGAAGTTCGACCGGCTCGATATCGACGCCGCCGGCCTGCGCATCACCGCCGCCGAGATCGACGCTGCGGTCGCGGCCTGCGACCCCAAGACCGTCGAGGCGCTGAAATTCGCGCGCGACCGGATCGAGACCTTCCATCGCCGCCAGCTGCCCAAGGACGAGCGCTTCACCGATGCCGCAGGCGTCGAGCTCGGCTGGCGCTGGAGCGCAGTCGATGCGGTCGGGCTTTACGTGCCCGGCGGCACCGCGGCCTATCCGTCCTCTGTGCTGATGAATGCGGTGCCGGCCAAGGTCGCCGGCGTACCGCGGGTGGTGATGGTGGTGCCGGCCCCGGACGGCAAGCTCAACCCGCTGGTGCTCGCGGCCGCCCATCTCGGCGGTGTCTCCGAGATCTACCGTGTCGGTGGCGCCCAGGCGGTCGCGGCCCTAGCCTATGGCACCGCGTCGATCGCGCCAGTGGCCAAGATCGTCGGGCCCGGCAACGCCTATGTCGCCGCGGCCAAGCGGCTGGTGTTCGGCAAGGTCGGCATCGACATGATCGCCGGCCCCTCCGAGGTGCTGGTCATCGCAGACGACACCGGCAATGCCGACTGGATCGCGGCCGATCTGCTGGCGCAGGCCGAGCACGACGTCAGCGCGCAATCGATCCTGATCACCGATAGCGCGCGGCTCGCCGCCGATGTCGAACGCGCGGTCGAGGCGCAGCTTGCGACGCTGCCGCGTGCGGCGATAGCGCGCGCCTCGTGGGATGATTTCGGCGCCGTCATCAAGGTGGCGAAGCTCGACGACGCGGTCGAGCTCGCCAATGCGATCGCGGCCGAGCATCTCGAGATCATGACCGCGGATGCCGAGGGCCTGTCGAAGAAGGTCCGCAACGCCGGCGCGATTTTCCTCGGGGCCCATACCCCGGAGGCGATCGGCGACTATGTCGGCGGCTCCAACCACGTGCTGCCCACCGCGCGCTCGGCCCGGTTCTCTTCCGGCCTCGGGGTGCTTGACTTCATGAAGCGAACCTCGATCCTGCGGTGCGGGCCGGATCAGCTTCGTGCGCTCGGGCCCGCCGCGATGACGCTCGGTCAGGCCGAGGGTCTCGATGCCCATTCACGTTCCGTCGGATTGCGCCTCAACCTCTCATGAACAAGCCACCAGACGACGAGGATTCCAACAATCGCATCGTCGCGGTGACGCTCGACGAGGAATCGATCGGCCGTTCCGGGCCCGACATCGAGCATGAGCGCGCGATCGCGATCTACGATCTGGTCGAGCAGAACCTGTTCGCGCCCGAAGGCGCCGAGGCCGGGCCCTACACCCTGCATATCGCGATCACCGGCAACCGGCTGATGTTCGATATCAGGAAAGAGGACGGCACGCCGGTCGTCGCGCATCTGTTGTCGCTGACGCCGTTCCGCCGCGTCGTGAAGGACTACTTCATGATCTGCGACAGCTATTACCAGGCGATCCGGACCGCGACGCCGGACAAGATCGAGGCCATCGACATGGGCCGCCGCGGCATCCACGACGAGGGCTCGCGCACGCTGCAGGAGCGGCTCAAGGGCAAGGTGCGCGTCGATTTCGAGACCGCGCGGCGGCTGTTCACGCTGATCACCGTCCTTCATTGGAAAGGCGAGGGCGCATGATCCCGCTTATCCTTACTTCGCCAGACGACGGGGGCGTACCCCGGTCGAAAAAAGCCTGATCGCATGGCAGCGCCAAGCGCGCGCACCCCGCAGGCCGTGCTGTTCGCATGCGCCCACAATGCCGTGCGCTCGCCGATGGCCGAAAGCCTGCTGCAGCACATGTTTCCGCGAGGCCTCTATGTCCGCTCCGCCGGCGTCAGGAAGGGCGAGCTCGATCCGTTCGCGGTCTCGGTCATGGCCGAGTTCGGCCAGGACATTTCCGGGCACAAGCCGCAAACCTTCGAGGAACTCGAGGATTGGGAGGGGCTGAACTTCGACCTCATCATCACGCTGTCGCCGGAAGCGCATCACAAGGCGCTGGATCTGACCAGGACGCTCGCCGCCGATGTCGAGTACTGGCCGACACACGACCCGACCGGCACCAGCGGCAATCGCGAGCAGAAGCTCGCCGCCTATCGCGAGGTCTGCGACGGCCTGTTGATGCGGATCCGCCGCCGCTTTGCCAAGGCCGCGGCGAACCTGTGAAGCGAAGAGGCGGCGTGTTCCGATTCGCAGGACGGCCCCTTGTCGCCAGACTGACAAACAGCTGTGCTTATGGGGCCTTGTCTCCAAGCGGGAGCGCGATTCGCAGCCGGTTCCAAGGTTGTGCATCCATGCCCCATCCGATAGGTTCCGCCCGCGTCCGTCCCCCCGATTCAGCCCAAAAGCCCGCATGCTAGGCCGTCCCAAATTCGTTCTTGCTTCCGGTTCGCCGCGGCGGCTGGCCCTGCTCAACCAGGCCGGTATCGAGCCCGACGCGCTGCGCCCGGCCGATGTCGACGAGACCCCGCGGCGGGGCGAGTTGCCGCGCGCCTGCGCCAATCGCCTGGCGCGCGCGAAGGCGGACGCGGCGCTGAAGTCGGTGCAACTCGACGACGATCTGCGCGGCTCCTTCATCATTTCCGCCGACACCGTGGTGGCGGTCGGCCGCCGCATCCTGCCCAAGGCCAATCTGGTCGACGAGGCCGCGCAGTGCCTGCGGCTGCTGTCGGGCCGCAACCACCGCGTCTACACCGCGATCTGCGTGGTGACGCCGCGCGAAGCGTTCCGCCAGCGCCTGGTCGAGACCCGCGTGCGCTTCAAGCGGCTTAGCGAGGACGACATCCAGGCCTATATCGGCTCCGGCGAATGGCGCGGCAAAGCCGGCGGCTACGCCGTGCAGGGCATCGCCGGATCGTTCGTGGTCAAGATGGTCGGCTCCTACACCAACGTGGTCGGCCTGCCGCTCTACGAGACCGTGACCCTGCTCGGCGGCGAAGGCTTTCCGATCCGCCATGGCTGGCTCAACGCCGTCGCGGTGTGAGGCCGATTAGGATCGATGGCGGTAGCCGCATCGACAGTGCACCTCTCCCGTTGTGGGAGAGGTCGGAATTCAAGCGACAGCTTGAATTCCGGGTGAGGGGTCTGTCTCTGCGGATAGAGACCCCTCATCCGTCGCGCATTTCATGCGCGCCACCTTCGCAATTGCCAGATGATGTACGCTAAACCCCAGCCATGACCGACCAACCCCAATCCCCGGCCACCCCGCGCGCCTGCCCGATCTGCGGCAAGCCGGTCGAGCAGGCCTTCCGCCCGTTCTGTTCGTCCCGCTGCCGCGACGTCGACCTCAACCGCTGGCTGACCGGCCGCTACGTCGTTCCCGGCCGCGAGGACGACGAGGAGGACCCGGAATAGCCAAGATTTCCCAACAAGTTGGGGAAACTTCGGAATGCGGGCCGCGCCCGGCGAAGCGTTTCGCGAAGCCGGGTGGACACAGCGCTCCGACCTCTCTATAAACCGCCCGCTCGCTTCGGCCTTTTCGGTCCTGCGGGTATGCCCAGGTAGCTCAGTTGGTAGAGCATGCGACTGAAAATCGCAGTGTCGGTGGTTCGATCCCGCCCCTGGGCACCAAAACTACGCTTTTTTGTGCGCCAGACTACGATTTTGCGCGATAGCGTCGATAAGCGCCTGGCAGAGGATCAATTTGTGCACGTAGGAGTAGCGCTCGGGGCCAGCCTACGGCGAAAAATTCTGCGGACTATAGTGACGACAAAAAACATTTTCGGGGGTTCGATTCGCTCCCCCGCACCAAGCGTGACCCCCTACTATTGAAAGTGGGTTTCGCGCTGTAGCGGTCTCCTGACACGAACCCCCGCCGCTTGCAGGCTAGACTAGGCGCTGGCGTGGCTGGAGACAGGCGATGCGGCGCTAGACCAGCCGCAATCATGAACTGTTTGATTTAGGTCAAATCCGAAGTCGCGCACAGGCCAAGGCTTCGGTCGGGTGGCCCATCCATTGGTGCGGCATCGCCTAACCAATGCACGGGCACCCTGACTCAGGAGGAACGCCATGCTTCGATGTCTTCTCGCTGCTCTGGCAGCGCTCGTTCTTATCACCGTGAGCTTCATTCCCGATGACGCCTTCGCTCGCCGCGGCGGTGGTGGGGGATTCCGTGGCGGCGGCGGATTTCACGGCGGGGGCATGCGCGCCGGAGGTTTCCACGGCGGCGGCATGCGCGCCGCCCACGTGCACGGTGGCGGATATCGCGTTGCCGGAGGCCGATATGGCGTCGCTGGCCGCGGTTATGGATATCGTCCCATACCGGGTCGCCCGGTAGCGCGTGCGGCAGTCCGCAGAGGGGTTTACCGCGGAGCAGCCTATGGCGCGGCGGCAGCCGGAGCCTACGGCTACTATGGCGGCTACTACAACAGCGGCTGCTATCGAGACGCCAACGGCTATCGGGTCTGCCCGCAGCAGTATCCGTATTGACGCGGGCGGCGAGCGGACCGGTGTACCGTCGTTACAGTCGCCCGCTCTCCGATCCGCCGCTCTTTCTCGGTGTGGGCCAAGCTGCAAAATGGTCCGCGAATGCCGCGAGGTGCGCCTGCAATTCAGTATGCAGTTTGCGCCAAAAGGCGCGTTGCAAAAATGCCGGAGCCTACGTGGACGGTCACTTGCACCGGGCTGTGCGAGCCCGGGGGCACCACATAGAGCGTCATGGCGAATATTGCGTAGATGAATACAAGCAACGCGCCAACAAACCATGCCGAGCGCCCGCTGTTGGTGATAAAGCAGGACGTGACGGTGGCGATCATGACCATGGTCACTGCGCCCGGCCAGAACTGCAAGTCCATTGGTTTCGGACCGACAACGTAGCTTAGGAGCACCAATACCGGCGCAACAAACAGAGCAATCTGAGAAGCGCTTCCGAGCGCAATGCTGACGCTCATGTCGAGGCGGTCCTTGCGCGCCGCAGAAAACGCAACCGCCATTTCCGCCGCAGCACCCACAAGCGCGACTATGATGAAACCGACAAAAGCCGGGCTCAATCCCAAGGTCTCTCCTGCTTTCTGCACCGAACTCACGAATATCTCGCTCACCAAAGCAACTAGCACCGTGACCACTATAAGCGTGCCGACCGCCAGTCCGATCGGCCAACGAGCGTCGCCCGCCTCGCCATGTTCCTCGCTTCCGAACAACTCCTTGTGTGTCTTGAGTGAGAACAGCAGGCCCAGTCCATAGGCACATATCAGCAATACGGCGAGGCCTGTACTGAGCTTCTGGGCCATCACTTCGCCTCGTGCCAGATCAAGGTTGGCAACCGCTGCTGGTGCGAGAAGCGCAATCGTGGCCATCAACAGCAGCGCTGCGTACAGCCGCCCGCCGGCGCGATTGTACTCCTGAACATGATGCCGAAGCCCACCGAGCAGAAATGATGCGCCGAGCATAAAGAGCGAGTTGGTCACGATGGCGCCAGCGATGGATGCCTTGACCAACATGTATTCACCGGCATGAAGCGCGGCGATCGCGATGATTAACTCGGTCAGGTTTCCTAACGTCGCGTTGAGCAAGCCGCCGATCGCATCGCCCGTCTTTTCCGCGACGGTCTCGGTCGCGTGGCTAAGAAGGGCCGCCAATGGCACAATGGCCAAAACAGCGAGTACAAACAGGGCTGTGTGGGCGGACGGGGCTGCATGTTCGGCTACCAGCACGATGGGCACGAAAACGAGCATCCAAAGCAGTGGGTTGTGCCGGATTTCCTTGAGCAGAAGGTTCATCGTGTTGCCCCGTCGAAAGCAGATCGACAGCACCTTCTGAACGCAATGGTCCGCTCGATATTGATTTAGCTCAATCCGACGCCGACCCGCTGGTCATGGCTTAAGCCGGACCGGACCTCATCCGAGCACTTCGCTCGTTGCCGGCCAAGCCACCCGCGGCATTTGGTGAGCAGCGGCCCGGTTCACGCGGTTGGATGGCGCATATGCGCACTATTCTTGGTAAATAGGTGACTAGCTGGTGACCGAACAGAAGGAGGCCGTTGCCATGCACCTTCACACCTATCGGGACAAAAGCCACTCCAGACATTTCAATCTTAGCGGCGGAAGCAGCCACCTGTGGACGATTGACTTGGTCACGGTGACAGGCGAGGCCGTGCTTGCAGTGGGCCTCGCCGGCGCCCTCGTGGCGCTGTGGGTCCACTAGCGGAGCGCGTCTATCCTCGGAGCCCGCATGGCCATAGGTGATCGGTCCTCGACCTCGTCGGTTTGCTCGGTCAAACCAACGACGCGCAATTATTGATCGCCCGTGCTCTCGGCCGGAACCGGGCGCATTTGCTCGTAGGCGTCGTCGAGAAAGTGGTCGAAACTCTCGATTCGGATGAGACCCAGCCGGGGATATTCCATATCGGTGACAGTGTAGAGTGCGACGGCCAGCGTGCCGGCAAAAATCGTCATGTGAATCCAGCTGCGCCCCGCGCCCGCTGCCATCCCAAAACCTGCGAGGAGGGAACAGGCCAGACCAAGCCCAAACAACATGAAGAAGATGATCTGCGGCGGATGCTTTTCCGCTGCGCCGGCGCGCTGACGGGCGACCTCGAAGAGGCTGTTCAGCGCGGGAAGCGACAACCCGCATGCGGGACGGTAGTTCGGTTGCGGGCAGGCCGCCACCGCCGCGTTCCATAGCTGGTTCTTGAGTTCGACGAGCCTGCTTTCCTGCTGGTCGGAAAAATCCTCGGCTCGTTGCAGCAGCAGGAAATCATGCGGCATTCGATAGAGATCGATGCGGGCACGAAGATACTCCTTGAGAAGGCTCTGCAGGTTGCGCGCATCGTCGCCGCCGAAAAGGGCAAGCCTGTCATATGCCGTGGTGGCCGCCGTCGCTTCCTGAATGACCAGTTGTCGCCGGTCGTCGAACCGCTGTAACGCTCCGGAGATGGTGAAAGCCAACAGCAAACCCATCAGGCCGAATATCGCGCCTTCTACGGTTGCCAATCCTCCCACGCCGTCAACGCCGTTTTGCTTGCGATAGCGCGAGCCGAGGTGTCGTCCTAACCGGAGCGCAAGGAGCGCGCCGACGAAAAACAGGGCGGCAATGGCTACGGCGAACAGCAGGAAGACCATGGCCGATCCACATCGAAAGCGAAGCGACAGCGGTTGCGAAATCGATTGTCGCCGGGAATGCCTTCGGAGAGCGGGGGATTGGCGCTCAACCAGTCAAACAGTCGCCTTGCCTTTGCGCAAGCCCTTGACATAGGTCAAGCCAGCGGAACCGACCACGTTGTTGAGCCGCGCGAAAGGGAGCTAGGCGTTTGGTCTCGCCAACTTTAGCGCCAAACGAACGGTTTGCGGGTCGTGCCGCGTGATGGGCACGAAGCCGGCCTTGCTGAAGACCTTCAGCATCGCCGCGTTCTCCGGCAGAACGTCCGCAACGAGTTCCTCGAGGCCGGCCTGCCGTGCGATCCTGGCCAGGTGGCCCATCAATAAAGAGCCGATGCCGCGACCTTGCCATGCATCAACCACGACGAATGCCATTTCGGCGCGTCCCGCTTCAAAGACGACATAGCGCCCGCCGCCGACGATCACGGGGCGACTATGCTCCGTCACTACCGCGACAAGCGCGACATGTTGCTTGAAGTCGACGTTCATGAAGAACGTGCGCTCTTTCTCGGAAAAGTCCCGCTTCGCCACAAAAAATCGTCGATACCGCGACTCCAGGCTGGTGCGCTCGACCGCGGCCAGCATGTCGGCCTCATCTTCTGGCCGAAGCGCCCGGATGTTCACGACTGTACCGTCGCGGAGCGGTTCCGTTTCAGCGTAGTGGGCGGCATTTGGCATGCGCAGCGTTTCTCGTGTTGGCTGATCAGCGTCATGTCGCGTTGCCATTGATCGTCAGCGCTTGACTTAGATCAAAGCCCGTTCTCGCGGTGCACATTCAATGGCTCCCGACGCGGAAATCGGAGCATGGCGATGGACAGGACAACGCTGTCGGGCGATCCGGTATCGGGACTGGTGGCGTCCGCCGTGGAATACATGACGGATGCCGGCCAGCGGAGCGTGCTGTTTCTCGACATTCTACGCCAGCGCGGCGACCAATATCGTGAGCATGTGGCGCAAACTGCTCCGCACGTCCTGAGTTATGCTGCCGAACTGATCATGGACGGTCGCAAGCTCGATGATCCCGTCAACTACGCGCTGGTGCGGATTATCCCTCCCAAGGGCGTCGAGATCGATCTGAAGCGACGACCGTTCGTCGTCGTCGATCCGCGCGCCGGCCACGGTCCCGGTATCGGCGGCTTCAAGGCGGATAGTGAGATCGGCGTCGCCATGAAGGCCGGTCATCCCTGCTACTTCATCGGCTTCTTGCCGGAGCCAATGCCGGGCCAGACCATCGAGCGCATTGCACGGGCAGAAGCGCTATTCCTTGAAAAGGTCATTGCTCTCCATCCGGATGCAAACGGCAAACCCTGTGTCATCGGAAACTGTCAGGCCGGTTGGGCGGTGATGATCCTTGCGTCATTGCGGCCCGAGCTGTTTGGTCCCGTGATTGTGGCGGGAGCGCCGCTGGCCTATTGGGCTGGCGTGCACGGCAAATACCCGATGCGATATTCGGGCGGCCTGCTGGGTGGGAGCTGGCTGACGGCACTCGCTGGCGATCTAGGTGGCGGAAAGTTCGATGGAGCCTGGCTCGTCCAGAACTTCGAGAACCAGAATCCGTCCAACACGCTGTGGACCAAGCAGTACAACGTCTTCTCCAAGGTCGATACGGAGGCGGACCGCTACCTCGAGTTCGAGCGTTGGTGGGGAGGCCACGTCAACCTCAACGCGGAGGAGATCCAGTTCATCGTCGACGAGCTCTTTATCGGCAACAATCTCGCCGCTGGCCGTATCAAGATGTCGGACGGTGAAAGAGTCGACCTGCGCAACATCAGATCGCCAATCGTCGTTTTCTGCTCCAAGGGCGACAATATTACCCCGCCGCAGCAGGCGCTGGACTGGATCCTCGATCTCTACGCCGATGTCGACGAGATCAGGGCCTATGGACAGACGATCGTCTACACGGTCCACGAGACCGTCGGCCACCTCGGCATTTTCGTGTCGGGCGGCGTGGCCAAGAAAGAACACGCGGAGTTTTCCAGCAACATCGACCTGATCGATGTGCTCCCACCCGGCCTCTATGAGGCGACGTTTGAGGCCAAGGGCGCCGAGACGGCAAATGCCGACCTGGCTTTGGGGCAATGGGTGATGCGCTGCGAGGCCCGGACCCTTGACGACCTCAGGGCCATGGGAGGTAACTCGCCGGACGATGAGCGGCGGTTCGAAGCTGCAAAGCGGGTCTCCGAGATCAATCTTGCCGCCTACCGCAA
Organism: Bradyrhizobium sp. CER78; assembly: GCF_029846235.1. GTDB lineage: Bacteria > Pseudomonadota > Alphaproteobacteria > Rhizobiales > Xanthobacteraceae > Bradyrhizobium. The sequence continues at coordinate 175,216 of NZ_JARVWP010000013.1, read as the reverse complement.
GTTCGTCCAGCCTCTGATCAAGCGCATGGTGACGCCTGAATTGGCCGACTGGATGCGAAACGCCCATCCGCTGCGAGCGCAGTACGAGGCATTCAGCAGCCAGAATCCGTTCATGACCGCCGTCAAGGCGGCCGCCGAACACGTCCGGGACCAACGCAAGCCCGCAAGTTCGAACAATCCGTTCCTGGCGTTCCAGGAAAACATCTCTAACCAGATCGTCCACGCGCTCGACAGCTGGCGCGATTCTCAGGAAGCGCTCAGCGAGGCGGTCTTCCTTGCCGTCTATGGCTCGCCTGCGTTGCAGGCCGCGGTTGGCGTCGATCCGCGTTCGACCCCGTCGCGAAGACAGGAGATGTCAACCGAGTACCGGGGGCGGCTGGAGGCGAGGATCGCGGAGCTGACGTCGCGGGTCGGTGAGGGGGGGCTTCGCGAGGCGGCGATCCGCGCGCTTCTCTATGTCGGTTCGGCGCGCGGCATGGTGGACGAGCGCAGCCTGGAAGCGTTGCGCCAGGTCCGTCGCAACGTACCCGGCAAGCCTCTGACGCTTGCCGAATTCAAAATGCTGGTTCGCGAGCAATTCTTCATGCTTCTCCTGGATCGCGAAGCCGCGCTGGCCGCGATCCCGACACTGCTTCCAGACAATATGAACGACCGGCGGACGGCCTTCGCCGCGATACGCGATGTGCTGTCGGCCAGCACCGCGATTTCGGGTGAGGTGGCCAGCCGATTGAACCGGATCGCCGAGCTGTTCGGTCTGGATGAGAGAGAGGCCGTGGAGAAAGCGTCGAATGTCGCCCCTTTCGACCCCAAGGCAAAGGCGTCGTGACCCGATCTGAGAGTATCCGGAGTGGTGGCACCATGAATGTCATGTCATCCGAGTCGAGCGGTACGGCTCACACCAAGTACGACCGACTGATCGCCGCAGCCAAGGCTGTTCCCCCGGTGCCTACCATTGTGGTTCACCCCTGCGACGAGACGTCGTTGCGCGGCGTCGTGGATAGTGCGCAGGCCGATATCATCAAGCCGCTCTTGGTCGGGCCTGAAGCGAAGATCAAGGCGACCGCGAGCAAGCATGGCCTCGACATTGCCGGCCTCGAGATCGTCGACGAGCCGCACAGCGAGGCCGCGGCCGCCAAGGGTGTCGCGTTGATCCATGCTGCCCGGGGCGAGATGTTGATGAAGGGCAGTCTGCACACCGACGAACTTATGCGGAACGTCACGGCGAAGTCGGTTGGGCTTCGAACCGATCGGCGCATTAGCCACGTTTTCGTGATGGACGTGCCAGCCTACGCCGATACGCTGTTCATCACAGATGCCGCCATCAACATTTTCCCCGATCTGGATGGCAAGCGCGACATCATCCAGAACGCCATCGATCTCTATACCCAAGCCGGCTTTGGAACGCTGCCGCGGGTGGCAATCCTGTCGGCAGTTGAGACCGTGACGTCCAAGATTCCATCGACCATCGAGGCGGCCGCTCTCTGCAAAATGGCCGACCGCGGCCAGATCACCGGCGGTGTGCTTGATGGTCCGCTCGCGTTCGACAATGCCATCGACGTGGAAGCGGCGCGGATCAAGGGCATAAAGTCCGAGGTCGCGGGAAGGGCGCAGATCCTGCTCGTTCCCGACCTCGAGGCCGGCAATATGCTGGCGAAGAATCTGGCTTACTTCGCCAAGGCCGATAGCGCCGGCATCGTGCTCGGGGCCCGGGTTCCGATCGTGCTGACGTCGCGCGCCGATTCACCGAGGGCCAGGATGGCGTCGTGCGCGGTCGCGGCGCTCTATGCCGACGCGCGCCGCCGGCGCGCTCCAACCGTCGCGTGATCGCCATGGACACGATCCTCGTCGTCAATGCCGGTTCGTCCAGCGTAAAATTTCAAATCTTTGCGGTCGACGGGGAGGCCAGGCTGCAACGCCAGATCAAGGGCCAGATGGATGGGATCGGCAGCCGTCCGCGGCTGCGCGCCGCCGCGACCAATGGGGATCCGCTGGCGGACCGAGCCTATCCGATCGAGCGCGTTCCGGACGTGACGGCAGCTCTCGAAGTTGCGGGTATCTGGCTGAAGGACGAGCTTCGCATCAATCCGATCGCGGTCGGACATCGCGTCGTTCATGGCGGTCCCGAGTACGACCGCCCGGTGCGGATCGACCACGGCGTCGTGGCGCGCCTCGAGAAATTTGTGCCATTGGCGCCGCTCCATCAGCCCTACAATCTGGCTCCGATCCGATCACTGTTGACAAATCGTCCGGATCTTCCGCAAGTGGCCTGCTTCGATACCGCATTCCACCGTACGCACGGTGCCTTGGCGGACCACTACGCGGTCCCATTCCTGCTCTATGCCGAGGGCGTGCGGCGTTACGGATTTCACGGGCTCTCGTATGAGTACATTGCCAAAACCTTGAGGCAGGTGGCCCCTGAGGTTGCGAATGGCCGTGTCATCGTCGCACATCTCGGCAACGGCGCCTCGATGTGTGCGATGAAGGACGGGCGCAGCGTCGAAAGCACGATGGGGTTTACGGCGCTCGACGGCCTTCCGATGGGCACGCGGCCAGGACAGATCGATCCAGGCGTTGTGCTCTACCTCATCGCTCGAAAGGGCATGTCGGCCGCCGACGTGCAGACCTTTCTCTATCGCGATTGCGGACTAAAGGGGATGTCCGGCATCAGCAATGACATGCGGGAGTTGCTGGCGAGCGAGGATCCGCATGCGATCCTGGCGATCGAATATTTCGTCCATCGGATCGGCCTGCACGCCGGCATGCTCGCGGCGGCGCTTCAGGGCATCGACGCCTTCGTGTTCACAGCCGGCATTGGCGAGAACTCGGCCGGCATTCGTGCGCGGATCGGGGAGAAGCTGTCGTGGCTCGGCGTTGAGCTCGATGCAGCTGAGAACGCTCGCCATGCCAGATTGATATCGCGCCCTGGCAGCCGCATTCCCGTCTATGTCGTGCCGACCGACGAGGAATTGATGATTGCGCAGCACACCGTGGTGCTGCTGATGAATGGTCAACCGTCCAGTCCCAACCGCGAGAGGGCATCATGATCCCCCAGTTTCCGGAAACCAAGGTCGCATTGAAGGGCAAGAAGGGCCTGATCGTGGGCATCGCCAATGATCAGTCGATTGCCTGGGGCTGCGCGAGGGCGTTTCGCGCGCTCGGCGCGGATCTGGCCGTGACCTATCTGAACGACCGCGCCAGAAAGCATGTCGAGCCGCTCGCGCAGGCGCTGGAGGCCCCGATCTTCTTGCCGCTGGACGTCATGGTGGAAGGGCAGATGGAACAGGTTTTCGAGCGGATCTCGAAGGAGTGGGGTCAGCTTGACTTCCTGCTTCATTCGATCGCGTTCGCGCCGAAGGAGGCCTTGCACGGACGTGTCGTCGACGTCGGCCGCGAGGGCTTTTCGAAGACGATGGAGGTCTCGTGCTGGTCGTTCATGCGCATGGCGCATCTGGCCGAGCCACTGATGAAGAACGGCGGAACGATGTTCACCATGACTTACTACGGCAGCCAGATGGTGGTCGAGAATTACAATGTGATGGGGGTGGCCAAGGCTGCGCTTGAGGCCGCCGTCCGCTACATCGCCGCGGAGCTGGGCCCGAAAGGCATCCGCGTTCACGCGATCTCGCCGGGACCGCTCGCGACACGCGCTGCGTCGGGCATCCCCGAATTCGATGAGCTGATGGACAGGGCCCAGTCCAAGGCGCCGGCGCGCAGCCTTGTCAGCATCGATGACGTTGGGAACGCGACGGCGTTCCTGGCGCTGGATGGCGCCAAGCTGATCACCGGGAGCGTCATGTATATCGACGGCGGCTATCACATCATCGATTGACGGTCGTGGCGACCGGCCGGCGTCAGCGGTAGTGCAGTGCGATCAACTCCGCGACGCAGGCGGGACGCGTGCCGCCTTCGATCTGGATGACGAGGTGGTAGTTCACGCGCAGACCGTCCGGCGGAACGTCCTCCGCTTCCGCAACCGTGACGCGCGCCCGCAGCCTTGATCCGGCCGGCACCGGCGCCAGATAGCGAATCCGGTCGGCCCCGTAATTGAGGGTGTTTCGCAGGCCCTTGAGCCCGACCACGGATCGGATGAACATTGGTGCGAGGCTGAGGGAGAGCAGGCCATGCGCGATGGTCCTCCCTCCGGGAAGCTCGGCCTTGGCGCGCTCCTGGTCGACGTGGATCCACTGCTCGTCGCATGTCGCGTCGGCAAACCGGTTGATGCGATCTTGCGTCACTTCAATCCAGTCGCTGACGCCGATCTCAGTCCCGATAGCGGATTTGATGTCATTGAAGTCGTTGAATATCCGCATGGCTCTGTCCTGATCAAAGCTTCATTTCGGGAACGGTACCCGGAATTGTCAGATCTGCCTCGGTGACCGCCATGACTTCGGCAACGCTGACGCCCGGAGCGGTCTCCATCAGGGTCGCCTTGCCGCCGGCGAAGCCAATCACCGCCAAATCAGTTACGACGAGGTCGACCGGACGCGTCGACGTCAGTGGCAGCGAGCATTTGGCGACGATCTTCGATTTGCCCTTGGCGGCATGCTGCATGGCGACGATGACCCGCCTGGCGCCGCTCACGAGGTCCATCGCTCCGCCCATGCCGGGCACCATCTTGCCAGGGATCATCCAGTTGGCGAGATGTCCGTCCGCATCGACCTGCAGGCCACCGAGCACCGTCACATCGACATGGCCGCCGCGGATCAGCCCAAATGACATTGCGCTGTCGAAGGTCGCGGCGCCCGGCAGCGCACTGATCGGACGTCCGCCGGCGTCGGTCAGCAGGGGATGCGCCATGCCTTGCTCGGGGATGGGGCCGGTGCCGATCAATCCATTCTCCGACTGAAAGAACACCTTGAGATCGGCCGGAACATAGTTGGCAACCAGCGTCGGAATTCCGATACCCAGATTGACAAGGTCGCCGCTGTGAAGCTCTCGCGCGACGCGCCGGGCGATGATGATCTGCGGATCCATGGTTCACCCGTTCGCAATGAGGTAGTCGACAAGGGGCGCCGGCGTCACGACGTGGTCGGGTGCGATGACACCGACTGGCACGATATGCTCGGCTGTCACAATGACGGTCTCGGCCGCCATGGCCATGACCGGGTTGAAATTGCGGGCGGTCAGCGCGTAGGTCAGATTGCCGAGATAGTCGGCGAGGAAGGCATGGACCAGTGCGAATTGCGCCCGCAGTGCGGTTTCCAGCAGGAATGATTTTCCATCCACTTCGATCAACCGTTTGCCGTCTGCGACCAGCGTGCCGACGCCGGTCGGCGTGAGCACGCCGCCCAGACCGCAACCGCCGGCGCGTATGCGCTCGACGAAGGTGCCCTGCGGAATGAGATCGACGGCGATCTGGTTGGCCAGCATTTGCTGCTGAGCTTTCGGATTGAGGCCGATATGCGTGGCGGTCAGGCGCGAGACAAGCGCAGCATCGAACAGCTTGCCGACTCCCTTGCCCGGCGTGGCCGCGTCATTGCTGATCAATGTCAGGCCGGTCTTCTGCTGGCGGACCACTTCGTCGAGCAGACGTTCCGGGGTGCCTACGCCCATGAAGCCGCCGACCATGATGCTGGCCCCGGACGGGATCATCGCAACGGCTTCCTCGACGGAAACTGGATTCATGATGGACACTCCGAACGACGTAGTGCAGCCGATCAACCATTGACTCCGGTTTGCCGCCGACTCTTGATCTGCGTCAAAGCGTCCGGTCATCCCGCGTGCGGGCTGGCGATACCTATGCCTTCGAGTGTTTCAGCCCACAGTCTGCGAACATCGGCGTGGCGCCTCTCGAGAGCCGAGCTGATTGCCGGACGGAACGGCGCCAGTTGCGGTCCCTTCAGAAAGACGATTTGGGCCTGCAGAAGCCGGCCGCTTTCGAATTCGACGCGGCGAAGGGCCGTGACGAAGGCATCATGAGCATTAGCCTCGACCGGAAGCAGGGCCGCGGGCCGTACGCCGGCGTGCACGGCATGCGCGAGAGTGGCCAGATCCGCCGGCAGTGCCAGCGACCGATCCGTGATCCCGTCGACAGCCGCCGGGAGCCAGGCCATTTCCCAAAGCGCGGTCAGGTAACCCAGCGCGGCATCCGGTACCCATGATGTGGCGCGCTGCAGCAGCGATACGAATTCGGCCTCCCGATAAAGCTGCGCGTTCAGCTCGATTTGCCAGGCGGCCTCCAGCCTGATCGGCAATGCCAGCGCATACTGCCGTGCCAGGGCTCCATGGGCCGAGATCAGGAATGCGGCCACGCGCGTCTGCTGCTGCGGTGGCACGCGGCCGTCGGACGTAAGTGGTCCGAGGAATTCGCTCATGGTGCCACTCTCGGGGTGGGAATGGCACGCAAATGATCGTATCCGGGAGGAAACTCCGCCAGCGCGCCGCCGGGCTCTTCGGGAGCGATCCAGATTGACTGGTTGCCGTGCCAGCGGCCTGCCAGCACGTCCTCCGCAAAACGCGCGAGCAGATCCGCCGTGAGGGCGGATTTCTCCAGGGTGAAGGCGTGATAGCCCCTTGGTATGATGACCAGCGAACTATTCGGGATCTGGACGCGGAGCGTTTCGTGCAGGGCGCGCGGCGTCAAGAAGTCGAACTCGCCGTTCAGGATCATGGTCGGAACCTTGATCGCGCCCAGATGTGGTGTCAGCGGGCGAAAGTCGAGGAAGGATTCCATCAGGTTCTGCAGGGCATAGAGGTCGTTGACGAGCCATCCCTGCCGTTTCACCTGGTCGAGCTTTTCGAGCAGCGGCTCGAGCCACGCATCGGAAAGGTTCATGGGCAGGAGCAGATCCTGAAGATACCCGGTACCGCCCAGGATCAGGCCCGTTCGCATGGCGTTGCCGAGCAGAAGAAGTTGGGGAGAGAGCTCGGCAAAGCAGCTCATCGGCACGAGGCCGGCGAGCCGCCCGCTGTGGGCGATTCCGTAGCGTAGCGCGATCAGGCCGCCGAAGCTGATCCCGCTCAGGAAGATCGGGCCATCGCCGAGCTTGTCGATGAGCAGGCCCAGCGCCGCGACCTGGTCGTCCTGACTGATGAAGAGCGCGGGCTTGTCCGAAGCGCCCTGGCCAAGAAGGTCGAATGTAGCGACACGAAAGCGTCGCGCAGTCAGTTTGTCCCGGTAGACGCTCCACAGCTCGGCATATTGTGTCAGTCCGTTGACGAGAACATAGGCGGGTGCGTCCGCCGGCCCGTCGAGCTCATAACGTATCCGATATGAGCCGTGATTGAGGAAGGGCATTGCGGCAACCCGGCGGGTGGTTGAGCTATCGCGATCCTCGGCGCCCGCGATCAAAATCCCTTGAGCTAGATCAAAGCGCCTCCCGTCGACCTGCCTAGCCTTCCGGCGAAACACCTCAGGAGGAAGCCGCCATGGCCGGTAGAAGCGCCATCAAGCATTGCGTCGTCAGCCTGATCGTCCTGCTGGTTGGTACCAGCCTCGCGGTCGCGCAGCCGTTCACGCGCCGCTCGTCGCAGATGCAGCATGATGGGCTGAAGAAGACCGTTGAGATCGCGAACTTCCGCATTGGCGGCAAGTACGATCTCTCTGATCCCTCGAAATGGGAGAATGGCGGCGAGGGCGGCGTCACTCTTGAATCGCTCGGCGCCGGCAAATTGCACACAGCCTATATCGCGATCGGCAATCCGCGGCGCAACGCCGCAGGCGAGATCATCAATGCGGTCGTGATCAATTCCTACTACTCCGGCGACGCCACCGACATGTATGAGCAATGGGTCAAGGGTGCTGCCCTGTCCGGCGGCGTCCCGATCATTGGGCCGGGGCGCCCGATCGACACCGACCGCTATTACGTGATCATGGTCGATCCGCTCGGCACTTGGGGCGCCAGCAAGCCATCCGATGGTCTCGGGATCAAGTTTCCGCAGTACAGCTATTTTGACATGGTGCAGGCGAATTACCGCATGCTGCGCGACGAGCTGAAGGTCGCTCGCGTGGCGCTTGTCACCGGCGTCTCGATGGGCGGCACCCAGACCTATGTCTGGGGCGTCATGCATCCGGAGTTCATCGGCGCCCTGATGCCGATCGGCGGGACGACCCAATCCGACGCCGAGGATCCGGTTGGTAACTGGACGTTCCAGTTAATGACGGCGGCCATCCAGGCCGATCCGGTGTGGCAATCAACCAAGGGTGACTACTACGGTCTCCCCAAGGAGAAGCACCCCGTGCCGGGCCTTGCGTTCGGTTGGTCGGTGCTCGGCCTGACCGGCTACGATTTCGCATATCGCACGACGCAGAGCTTCGCGTCAGTCCAGCCGGAAGTATTCTACTGGGACCCGCCGAACGAGAAAGCAGGGTTGAACGTCACCAACCGTGCCAAGCTCTATGATGCCGTTGATCTGGTCTGGCGCAACCGCGTCGGTGAAACCTACAACATCAATCCCTATCTCGGCCGCATTCAGGCTCGCACCCTGGTGATGCATATCACCAACGACCTCTGGCTGAACTTCAAGCTGGCCGAGCGCGCGGTCGACCGGGTGCCGGGAGCCGATCTGATCGCCGAGGAAAGCCCCGTCGCCCATTACGGCGTGTTTCCGATCATCAATCACCGCAAGAACGATCCCAAATTCGTCGCTTTCATGGACGACGTCGCGAGCCTCGATCGGGCGCAGCAATATGTCGACAAGAACTACCGCGTACCCGGAGTAGCCGCGAATATCGATCCGACGAAGTCGTTCTGGAAGACTTATGTGACCTATCCCTACCCGGTCAAATACGCGACCGCGAAGGACAAGCGCGGTAACGCCTGGCAGATCGGCTACATGGATGAATATTCCGGGACCGACAAGGATCCCAAGGTGCTGGTGATCATCCATGGCAAGGGGGCTTTCGGCGGGCATTACGGCAACATCATGCAGTATGCCTTGCGCAGCGGCCTGCGCGTGATCGTGCCCGACCTGCCGCACTATGGCATGTCGGGCCCCGGCAATCTCGACAAGAGCCCGGCGCGCACCATGCAGGACATGCGCGAAGTCATCTACGACCTCGTCGTCAATCAGCTTGGCGTCAAGACGGCGTATTACCTCGGCCACTCGCTTGGTGGTCAGTTCGTGATGGGTTACGCCCTGACATGGCCAGATGCCGTACAGGGCCTCGCGCTCGAAGCGCCTTCCGGTCTGGAGGAATATCCACGCGACATCACGATCGCCAAGGACAAGAAGGCGCGGCTCTTCGATCCGGTTTTTGATCATGATTTCGACAAGTGGAAGCAGACCTGGGACCAGACCGGAATCCTGGCGGCGGAGATCGCTCGTCCCGAGCAGGCCATCCGTGATTTCTTCTTTTTCAAGAAGCGCGATCCGGAAACCGGTGCCGTGACGGCAGCCAAGAGCGGTTATTTCTTCCGGGACAGCGAATATGCCCGCTTCCACACGGAGCAGCGCGTCGGGCTGACCAAGGGTAACCCCAAGGAGCTCGAGCAGTGGTGCAACGTCTTCATCTACGACATCTATACGATCGGGGCGGAGGTTCAGCAGGACGACCCGAAGAACCTCTACGAGCGGCTCACCCAGATTAAGGCACCGATCTTCCTAGCCTTCGGAGACAAGGAGCCGTTTATCCCGACGCCCGCGTTCAACGGACTGACGGACCTCGGACGTGATGTCATCACGCCGTTCATGACGCGCATGAACAATGCCGGAAACCGGCCGATCCTCAAGATCTATCCGGAGACCGGGCATTTCATCCATACCGACAATCCGGTGGAATTCCCGGTCGACGTGGTGGAGTTTGTGAACAACGGAACGGTCGACACCAGCTCGCCGCTTGGCACGGATCGCATGATCAAGGGGGCGGTAGTTTCCGCGTTGCCGGTAGCGCCGACGCCAGCTGGCGCAGCACCGACGGCCGGACTGAACAAATAGGTAGCGGTCATGTCCTGGGTGCAGGCGGGCGAGGTGCAGCTTGGTTGGCGGGAATGGGGAGAGGGCGACATCACCGTCGTCTTCATCCATGGCAATCTCGCCAGCAAGGACTGGATCGAGCTCGCAGCTCCGCTGTTTCCGAGAGGCCTGCGGGTGATCGGAATCGACTGGCGCGGCTGCGGGGACAGCGACCGACCAGTACCCACGGGCGATTATTCCAACTACTCCATGCAGCAGCATGCGCAAGACATGCTTTCGGCGCTCGATGCCCTCGACATCAGGTTTTGTCATCTGGCGACGCACTCGACCGGAGGGATCATCGCCGCGCGGATGCTCCTGATGCAGCCGGAGCGGTTCGGGCGGGTGTTCGCGCTGGACCCCGTCACTCCGCTCGGCATGTCGTTTAATGCCGATCAGATCGGGCTCTTTCGCGGCATGATGGCGAGCAAGGACTTGACTCGGGCGGTGATGGCGACTGCGGCATCCTCTCTCTTCGTGCCCGACAGTCTTGCGCCGACCGCGGTCCCCCAATTCCGCGATGGAATTGCCGATATTCAGGCGCTGTTCGAGAAGATCCTGCAGCAGACCTTTTCGGTTTCCGAAGGCGTGTGGATCGGGACACCGGTCAATCTCACGCGTGAGCACGAAAGTGGAGAGCTTGGGCGGCGTATGGGGGAGTTGCGCCATCCGCATCTGGTGCTATGGGGCGAATGGGATGGATGGATCGCGCCCAGCGATCTGAAGACGATGGCTGCCGAGATGCCGGACTGCCGGTTCGTGGTGGTGCCAGGCGTGGGGCATTCGATGAATCTCGAATTGCCGGCACTTTATGCTGGATATTTTGGAGCGTGGTTCGGCGGGCTTGCAGGATAGTCGGCATCCGGCGGACTGTCCGAACAGCACATTGCTCGGCGAGCGTTCGGATGGCCTGCGAGCGGGATGTGAAAAGCAACCGGATGTGATCATCTCTCACATGATCAGAGCGTAGAGCAGCGCGGCGGCAACTATCGCCAGCCAGATCAGCGAGAGACGAAAATACAGTAAGTCACGTTCCATGCGAGCGAAATTAGGTCGCTCAGCTGACGCGGTCCTTACATGAATACAACGATGGCCGCGATAATGATGGGACTAAGCCCCAGCATCACGAGCCACGCTTGATAGACTAATTCCTTTGCCATGGTGCAGCCCCGCGGCAGAGCACGAATTTTATTCTGGAATTCTCGACCGAACCAGCGCAGTTTGTGCCAAGAACATGTCTGGATATTTCCGAAATGGGCGGCGAGGCTGGAGCTGGACCTCTATCGAGGCAGGAGCTTGAGGCAGACCGGCGGCAATCTTTGGCCGGTGTACGGCCCTCAGCCTTGGGGAAGGAGGCCTTTGTTCCGGATGAGTGTCTGGGGTCTGGGAGTGTTCGCGCTCGCGTGTCTGGCGCAACACGCGGACGCGTTGCCGCTGACGCCGTTTCGTCACGAAGCCCAGGCACAACGGCACTGTCCCGGCGTCACGGTCGTATGGCTCGATTTTCGAAAGGCGCGCTACTATCTGAAGGGGCAGAAGCAATACGCGACGGGGTTCGACGGCAGCTTCGTCTGCAGACATGAAGCCCGCGCCAGCGGTTATCGACGTTCGCTGCTGGGACTTCGCTGATGGCGCGAAGGCGGGACCGCTTCGCTTCATGCGCTGAGGGGCCTCGCTTGATCTGGATCAAGCCGGATGTGGGGAGGCGGCGGCTACGCTGACGACGTGCTTGCTGACCCTCAACAGAAGGCGCGCTCTTGCGAACGCTGCGGCAGCTCGAGGCCGGTGACGAGTTGATCCAGCTCGTAATCCGGCTTGGCCTGCTGGCGCTGCTGATCTACTGGTCATTCGTTCTTATCGAACCATTCGTGCCGATCCTGGCCTGGAGCGTGGTTCTTGCCGTCGCGCTCTATCCTGTTTTCACCCGGCTTTCGCGCGCGCTAGGCGGCCGTCCCAAGGTCGCTGCGGCGCTTCTGACCGTCATCAGCCTCGGCATCGTCATGGGGGCAGCTGCGTGGCTCGGAGTTGGAGCCGTGGATGGGGTGAAAGATATCGCCGACCAGTTGAGTGCCGGAAGCATCGTCGTTCCGTCTCCGCCGGCTCAGGTCAAGGGGTGGCTCTTGATCGGCGCGCCGCTGTACGAGCTATGGGATCGAGCGTCGACCAATCTGCGGGCCGTGTTGCAGGAGGTCGTTCCGCATTTGAAGCCGCTGGCGGGGACCCTGTTTGCCTTCGCGGGCAACGCCGGCGTAGGAACGCTGAAGTTTCTGGTTGCTGTCGCGCTGGCGGGTTTTCTGTTTCCGAACGGATCGAGGCTCGCCGCCGCTTGCCGGGAATTCCTCTCCCACATTGTGCCCGACCGGAGCGAGCACTTCCTAGATATGGCCGGGGCGACCATACGCGCTGTCGCCCAAGGCGTCATCGGCGTGGCGGTCCTGCAGTCCCTGCTGGCGGGGGTCGGCTTCAAGCTGGCGGGAATTCCGAGCGCGGGCCTGTTGGCGTTCATCGTGATGCTGCTCGCCATTGTGCAGATCGGAGCAGCGATCGTTCTGCTTCCCGTCATCGTCTGGCTCTGGTCGACGAAGGATTTTGCAACGGCGCTGGTTCTAACGCTTTTTTTCCTGGTGGTCGGCGTCCTCGATAATGTGCTCAAGCCGCTCGTGATGGGACGAGGCCTCACCACGCCCACTCTCGTCATCTTCGTCGGCGTGATCGGCGGCACGCTTGCGCATGGCATCGTCGGACTGTTCGTCGGCCCGATCATCCTGGCCGTCGCCTGGGAGCTGATGCTGGCGTGGATGCGGGACCCCGCACGCCTGTCCGGGACATGATCGATGGTGCTTCAACTCCTCATGGGGGGGGCGGTGAGTGCGATCAACATCGCGATCCATTCGCTGATAACCGTCGTCGTGATCGGAGCCTTACGGACCTCTGTTCTTACTGCGGCGGCGCGGGTAGGGCTGCAGCTCGCCGGTGTAATGGTCGCGACCGCCCTGGCGTTGATGCTGGCCCACACCGTGGAGATTGCAGTGTGGGCACTGGCCTACTGGGTGCTTCGCGCCGCGCCTCCCGGTAGCGATCTGCTCTACTTCGCGTTCGTGAACTATACGACGCTCGGCTACGGCGACGTCACGCCGGTGAAGGCGTGGCTCCTGATTGGACCGATGGCGGCGATGAACGGCATCTTGCTGTTCGGCTGGTCAACCGCCGTCCTGTTCGAGGTGCTGCAAAAGACGATCGAACGGCAAACGTCGCTCGTGAAGTCCCCCTAGATCGGGAATCTGGTTTCAGGTGTCCAGCTTTGCCAACTGGTCGCGGTCAACCAGCATGATCTCGCGCTGGTTCGAGCCGAGAAAGTCGAGCGCACCGTAGGCGTGCAGCTTGGACAGGGCACGCGACACGGTTTCCAGCGTCAACCCGAGGTAATCGGCGATGTCGCGACGACACATCGGCAAGGCGACCACGTCAGCCCCCTTCAACCGGCGGTCCATTTCTAGCAGGAAAGCGGCGACCCGCTCCAGCGCCGTCTTGCGGCCCAGAAGCAGCATGTGATCTTCGGCGTGCTGAAGGTTGTTGGTCGTCATGATCAGGAGGTTGTGGGCGAAGGCGGGGTCGGAATGCGCGACGCGCTCGAGACTCAATCGCCTCGTCAGGTGTACCGTGGTGTCCACGACGGCCTCGGCGGTAAAGCGATGAACATCATCATTCTCCAGACCGAAAATGTCCCCGACAAGATGGAAGGCGCCGATTTGGCGGCGCCCGTCGGACAGGAGCTTGTAGCTGCGGACGGCGCCGGAAACGACCTGGTAGACGTACTCCGCCGGTTCCCTCTCGCCGTAGATCTCTGTGCCCCTCCTGTAGTTGAATTGGCTGGTGGAAAAGCTGGCGTGGCTGGTGTTCGGAGTGCCGAGGATGTCTGGGGCGAGAATGCCCGGGGGGAGGCTCGGGCTGGCGTTGACGCGAACAAACATGGGCCAACTCCCTATGCGCGGTAGATTGAGGGCGTCCGCTGCGGCTCGATACCGGGTACGCGCCGTCATCTACGGCAAGCCAACCTTACGTTGCTATTGGCCTTGAGGTCATTGTCCCAAAGGACAGGATATGGATGGTGAAGTTGTGCACCCTATGATGCATACCGCCGTGCGGTTGTTTTCAATTTTCGTCGCGGCGGTCCGATGATAAGCTTGCTGCCGCCACGTCTGCTGGCCGAACGCTATGCACAAGCCAATCTCGCTCCCTGGACTGATCATCTGGTCGGTAGCGTTGCTTTGGCCGGTGAGTCTCCGAGCCCAGCTGGCATGTCTGCATTCCATGTCGGTGTCGGACCAGTCCGAGCGGCGCGGTTCGGTTTACCATCGGCTGTCGTCGGGATTGCGGGTCGAGGTGGTGACCTCAGATCTAGAGCCCGGTGGAATCGGCGTCGTCGTTCTTGTCCCGACCTTAATCGGTTCGGAAGCGGCAAAGCGGCCATTTGGAGCCCCTCCTGATGAACGGCCAGAAGGCGTTCCGTCATCGATCGTCGACCTCGTGAAGCCGATCTTCAACGGGTCACGAATGCAGGGTTGGAACGTCGCGGAATCCGGCCCGCCTGCTGATAGAGAGATCCGCCCTGGCGAACCGTCGTTATTCGAAGAGTATCGGTGGAAGGCAATCGCGCTTGCCGCCGCGCTGCTGATCCAGGCCGTGCTGATCGCGTTTATGCTCCACGAGCGGCAGATGCGGCACAGGGCGGAGGTGGAGTCGCGAAGGCGTATGTCCGAACTTGCCCTTGTCAATCGACAGGCAACGGCGGGGGAGCTTTCCTCGTCGATTGCACATGAGCTCAATCAACCGCTTGGTTCGATCCTGACCAACGCCGAGTCGGCAGAGTTGATTCTGCGCTCGGCAACGCCTGACCTGGAGGAGGTGAAGGAGATCATTTACGACATCAAGCGCGATGATCTACGCGCAAGTGAAGTGATCCGGCGGATGCGGAGCCTCTTGAAACGCACTCCTTTTGAAACAAAGGAGGTCGATCTCAACCAGACCATGCGCGAGGCATTCGAATTCGTGTCGCTTCAGGCCTCTGCTCGTAACGTCGCGTTCTATGTGCAAACCTTCCCGGCTCCACTCCAGGTCAAGGGCGACCCGGTGCAGTTACAGCAGGTTATCCTCAACCTTGTTGTAAACAGTATGGATGCGATGGCGAAGATGCCCTACGGACGCACGATTATCGGTCGCACCGAAGTCAATGGGGGCACGTCGGCCGTAATGTCGATTTCGGATTCGGGGCCCGGGATTCCGCAGGACAAGTTGAATGAAATTTTCGATCCGTTCTACACTACGAAGGAGCAGGGCATGGGAATCGGATTGTCCATCGCTCGGACAATTGTGCTGGCTCATAACGGACAGATCTGGGCAGAGAATCAGTCGGGCGGGGGAGCCGTATTCCATCTTTCCCTGCCACTCGTGGTCTAGGAGGGAATTTTCATTGAGTGTGGGCGCAACTTCTTCGGGGAATGTATCGCCTGAAGAAACGCGGGTGTTGACCTTGAGCCGAACAATGCTTGATCTTGGACGAACGCAGTTTTTTTAGTCAGTGTTCTGCGGTCATCCTTCAACGTCGGATCGGCCGCCCTCCTTTTTGCTGCCAGCCGAGCAGGAGAGACAGTTGCCCGGCTACGTCCATGTGGTTGACGACGATACTTCGTTTCGAACGGCGATCGAGCGACGGCTCAAGCTCGCCGGCTATGATGTCGTGACCTATGCATCGGCCCAGGATTTGCTGGATCGGCTACCGAACAATCACCTGTCGGGATGTATTCTGCTTGACGTTCGCATCCCCGGCCTGAGCGGACCGGAGCTTCAAAGCCGCTTGATTGAGCTGGGTTCGACGCTTCCGATCGTGTTTCTGACCGGGCACGCCGATACCGCGACTACCGTGAAAGCGATCAAGGCGGGCGCCGAGGATTTTTTGACCAAGCCGGTCGCATCGGAGCTGCTGATCGATGCGATCGAGCGTGCCATGGCCCGTCAGACGGTCGCACTTAGTCAACGTCGCAAGCTCGACACGCTGCACGCCCTTGTTTCGACGTTGACTCCGCGGGAGCATCAGGTGTTCGAGCTCATTGTGCGTGGCAAGATTAACAAGCAGATCGCTTACGAGCTTGGAACGACCGAACGTACTGTGAAGGCGCATCGCCATCAGGTAATGGAAAAGATGCAGGTGCAGTCCCTGGCAGAACTGGTCTCGATCGCGGAGCGACTTGGCGTGCTCGATCCAGCGGCGCCACGCCGTTGATACCGGTCGTCGTTGCTTAAAGTCTCGTTTCCTGTCCAAAGGGACAATATGCAAGCGTTTTGACAGGGCGTACGTCAAAAGCAGCCGTGGACCACGGGGAGGGGCGACTGGTCGATGGAATTCGCCCGAAGTGATTGATCCGCAGGTCCAGCCTTGCGGTGTCGGATCAGCATAGAAGCTGGAAAGTAGCCGAGGCTGACCACCTTGCCGCCGCCGCGTCTCGTTTTCGTCGTAGACGACAATCCTTCGATGCTCAGAGGCATCAAGCGACTGCTGAGAGAGCACGGCTTTGCGTCTGAGCTGTTCGAGACCGGCTCGGCTTTGCTGAGACATGATGATTTCCGCAGCGCGGTCTGTCTTATCCTCGATATAAACCTCAGCGATGGCTCTGGCATCGAGCTGCGACATTGCCTCGCGGATCGCGGGGTCAACCTGCCTGTTATTTACATTACCGGGAACGACAATCATGCAACCCGCATGGCGGCGCTGGAGTCGGGATGCATTGCTTATCTGACCAAGCCGTTCCCGGCGCAGGCGCTCATCGAGCCGATTGAGCGGGTCCTGGCGTCATCGTCGTAGTCTGCACACTGCGCGGTCATTCGTCGACGGCCTGATCGAGCGTTTGCGTCGGGGTGCCGTGCCGCACTGCTCCGAACCGCTCGAGCGGTATCGACGTCGTCACCGACAGGATATTGGAGTCGACAACCTCCAGCGCCAGCGCTCGTCCAGACTCCATTTCCGTGACCAGCTTGGGATCGGCGGGGAGGGCCGCGATGCACGCATTGGTGAGGCACCAGGTGTAGGGGATACGGTAGGACTCCTTTTGGTCGACCGAAAGCGTCACACCTGCCTGCAGATACATCCCGACAGGTACGAAGAGCTGTAGCCGCGCGCCGCCGTCCACGCGTTCAATGAGGTCGACGCGGACCGCCGTTTGACCGGTGTCGAACGTGCCGGTTATGCTGGTCCTGCAAAGCATTTTTGCTCCGGCTGCCTTAACGCAGACCTTGCGCCAGTCACCGTATTTGATTTCGCGAGGCGTACGTTCGCCGCGCGTGGGGACTTCAGCTGGGTCCGTCTTGGCGGCATTGCCCGGTGAGGGAGCCTGCTGACCTTGAGCAAGGCTGCAATTGGCGGTCAGCAGCAGGAGTACAGCGAAGGTCGATCCGACAGCGGGCAGGTACTGCGGACGTCGGGAGCGGTACGGGATGCTCATGGTTGCTCCTCCTGGCATGGCTGGACTCTCTACCGAGGTCCGTCCAGAAACCGTTCGACCAGCGGCGACCAGATTGGGATGGCATCAGCAGAGCCAATCAGGAAGTGCCCTTCGTTGCCGAACGGTGGCAGAAGATGATATTCAGCGCGGCCTCCGGCGGCAGTGAAAGCCTCATGCATGCGTTTGGACAATGCCGGGCCGAAGAACGTGTCGTTTTCGATATAGATCCACAGCATGGGAATGCGCGACGTGCGGCCGAACTCAGCGGTGGCTGCGACCAGCTTGTCCGGCGCGCAATTGTTGTTGGGCTTGCCATCGACGCGGCCGCCGCGGCCCGCCGCGAAGGTGATGATGGCCTTGACCTGCGCGGGGTTGAGGCTGGACAGCGCGATCGAGGCCCAGCCACCGGCGGATTGTCCGACCACGATGACGTCCCTCGGCACGATCTGCTTTTCAGCTGCCATATAGTCGATGATCCACAGATCGACCTGCGCTACGGCGAGCCCCGGATCGAGAAAGTTGGGGTTCGTGCACTTGCCGACCTTGGAGAAGAACGGGCCGTAGAGCCCGCGCTCGGCGATGTCGATTGCCGCGGCGCCATATCCCGTGCCGACCGGCGCCACCACGAGATATCCGCGCCGCGCAAACCACATCGCTGCATCGCGAAATTCGACCAGCGGAAAGAAACTCCGCTCCTTCGGATTGAGCGAGACGCCGTGGTTCATGATCGCCAGCGGGAAGGGGCCCTTGCCAACTGGCCGAACCAGATAGGCGAACATCGGAAGCGGCAAGGGCAGCGCCCAGATTTCCTCCTGGATAAGCGGAGCGTTCCCCCGATCATCCGCGCGTGACGGTCCAATCGAGTTCAACAGAAGCGCCAGTAAGGTGACTGCGAGAATTTGGAAGCTTTGCTTGCGCACATCGCGGCACCGCCGATCTTTGCCCTCAACCAGCCGAGTAACGTAGAGGCCGGTGTCCAGAGCGGTGGAAATGGTTCGCCTGACGATGCCCATGGTCACGTTCCCCGCAACACGATTGCGTAGCGACGGAGTCCCGAGAAACCGTGCGGCGGCTTGATCCAGATCAAGCCCAACGGACTTCGAGGGGCGGCTTATGACCGGATGCAGGACCTGCACCACCCGACATCGCTCACATGAGCTCTCTGGATATCGCCGGCCACCAGCCGGTCCGCCGCGACGAGGCGGTGCAGGTCGCGCTCCTGCTGGCATTTGCCGGCGGCTATCTCGACGCCTACACTTGGATGATTCACGGCGTGATGGCGAACGCGCAGACGGCCAACCTCGTCCTGCTGTGGGTACACAGCACAGCGGGCCGTTGGCAGGAGGCGCTCCACTTCGTGCCACCGATCGTCGCGTTCACGATCGGCGTCGTGGTCGCGTCGTGGCTGCGTCATGCCGCTGGGGATCGGGCGAGCATGATCAGCATACTGGTCGAGATCGCGCTGCTGGTGACAGTCAGTGTCCTGCACAATCGGCTGCCCGACCTGGCAGGGACGCTTGGCATCTCATTCGTTGCCGCCATACAGGCTGCGATCTTCACCAAGGTCGAGGGCGCCGTCTACAGTTCGGTGATGATCACCGGAAACTTGCGCCAGGCGATCGAAGGCCTCTTCGCCGCGGCCGCCGGAGGCGGTCAGCCGCGGATGCTCCGTCGCTCGGGTATCTTTGCCAGCGTGTGCGTTGCGTTCGGGGTGGGAGCGGCCATCGGTGCCTTTGCGACGAAGGGGATGCCCAACGTGGCACTCGGCCTTCCCGTGGTCGCGCTGTTGGTCGTGCTGTTGCGCTGCGAGGCCAGGGGCGAAGCTTGACCTAAATCAAGCCGCATTGGTGCGACTGGCGCCAAGGGAGCGTTCGGCCAACGCACAGACGGCGGACATGAGCCTATCCCTGCAGCACGGAAGCTGGCTTCGGTTGTTTCCTCCGGCGACCTGGCTTGCCGAATATCAAGCGTCGTGTCTCAGCTCAGACGCGATCGCGGGCGTCACGCTTGCCGCGTACGCGATCCCGGTGTCGCTGGCCTATGCCGGTCTTGCAGGCCTGCCGCCGCAGGTTGGCATCTACGGGTACCTGCTCGGCGGCGCTGGCTATGCCTTGCTTGGCTCGTCCCGCCAGCTCGCGGTTGGGCCGACATCGGCGATCTCGCTGATGATCGCTGGAGCAGTCGGAGCCTTGGGCGGCGGCGATCCGGTGCGCTACGGGCAGATCGCGAGCCTTGTTGCTTTCTCCGTTGCGGTGCTTTGCCTGCTCGCCTGGCTGTTCAGGTTGAGCCTGCTGGTGCGGTTGATCAGCGACAGCATTCTCGTCGGCTTCAAGGCGGGGGCAGGGCTCACGATTATCATGAGCCAGTTGCCGGGCTTGTTCGGTGTTGCGGGCGGAGGACATCAATTCTTTGATCGGGCGATCCGGCTCGCCGGGCAGCTTGGCGATACCAAGCCGCTCGTGTTGGTCATCGGTCTTGTCGCAATCCTGCTGCTGCTCGTCGGCGAACGGCGGCTGCCGGGAAAGCCCGTCGGCCTTGTTGTGGTGGCCCTGTCGATCCTGGTCGCATCAATTGCTGGCCTGACGGCGCTCGGCGTGCCCGTGACCGGTGAGATCCCGAAGGGGTTGCCGGCCCTCGCGCCGCCGCGCTTTGGTTTGCTCGAGTTCGACGAGCTGTTTCCGGTTGCCGCCGGGTGTCTGGTGCTGGCCTATGTCGAAGGGGTCTCGGCCGCCCGGAGCTTTGCGACCAAACACGGTTACGCGCTCGACGTCAGGCAGGAATTCCTCGGACTGGGCGCCGCAAATCTGGCCGTTGCGTTCGGTCACGGCTATCCAGTCGCGGGCGGCCTGTCGCAATCCGCGGTGAACGACTCGGCTGCGGCGCGCACGCCGCTGTCGCTGGTCTTCTGCTCCGTCACCCTTTCGTTGTGCCTCCTGTTTTTCACCGGCCTTCTCACCAACCTGCCGAAGGCTGTTCTGTCAGCCGTTGTGTTCGCCGCGGTGTACAGGTTGGTCGATATCGGCGCCTTGATGCGGATGTGGCGGATCAGCCGGATCGACTTCTATGCGGCAAGTATCGCCCTGGTTTCGGTGTTGTTCCTCGGCATTCTCGAGGGCGTCCTGCTGGCCGCGCTTGCCTCCATCTTCCTGCTCTTGCTCCGTGCTTCCCAGCCCAACGTTGCTTTCCTCGGCCGCCTTCCGGGCAGTGGGCGCTATTCGGACCGGGCCCGGCACGAGGGTGTCGAGCCCCTGGTCGGCATCATCGCCTTCCGTCCCGAGACTTCGCTCCTCTATGTCAACGCGGAAACCATTCTGGATAGCGTCCTCGCGGCATTGAGGTCATCGCCTGACGTTCGGCTGGTCGTCTGCGATCTCTCGGCGTCGCCTTTCATCGACCTGGCGGGCTCTCAGATGCTGCGCGACCTTCATGCCGAACTGGCGTCCCGCTGCGTCACATTCTGCATCGTTGGCGCCCATGCACAGCTGCGCGAGGTCTTGAAGGCCGACGGCCTCGCGGACAAGACCGACAGCAACGAGTGGATGCGGACGCTCGATAGCGTGCTGAGCGACAGAAAGCCGCCGGCTGAGGGTTGATTGCGGTTCATTCCGCCGCTTCGAGCTTGCCGCGGCTTGACTTGGATCAAGGAGACCGCGTGAGGCGGCCGCACCATCGGCGCAATCAAAAGGAGCGGGAGACCGACCATGCCCATCACCGAACCGACACAGCAGCGCATCGATCAGTTCTTCTCCGGACCGGGCGGACGAGCCGACGACTGGCGGGATCTGCTTGATGCTGCCAAGGCCTGGAGCAAGGGAGGGGATCGCGCCAAGTATGACGCGGCGTTGTCGGGGCTCGCAATCACGGAAGAGTATCACGGCTATCCTGGCGCTCATCTTATGGCTGCCCTGAAGGAAGCCGCCGCGGTCGGCGACGCTGCCAAGTCGCTGGCGCTCGCGACGCGGATCGTGCAGGCGCTGCAGACGAAGTCGTTTCGGCAGCATGCGGGCGACTGGAATGCCGAGGACGAGGGTGATGGTGACGTCCCCGATCTGCTTCCGCCGACTTTTGGCCAGCCCGCGGCACGCCGTCCGTACTTCGAGACACTGATCGTGACAGGCGTGCCGGCCAAGAATTGGCCGGCGCTCGCGGCGGAGTGGCGCAGGCTACGGCGCCCGGTCGATGCATTCATCTATGAGCCGGTCATCGTCGGCAGCCTTGAGGACGCCTTCTGCGCGGCCATGCTCAACCCCAATATCGCGGCGGTGGTGATCAATGAGGGCTTCGGCTGGCGCTCGCGACAAGATGCGCCCGTGCTTCGTGCCATGACGGCCGCCATGGGGCTCAACGAAGAATCCGACGCCTCAGCGCTGCGTCTGGCTCACATCCTGAAGCGGGTCCGCCCGGAGCTTGATCTGTACCTGATGTCCAATCGCGACGTCGAAAGCATGGCCGGTGATCCCGAGGCTGACGTGGTGCGACGTGTGTTCTACTCAGTCGAGGATATCCTGGAGTTGCACCTCTCGATCCTGGAAGGCGTGCAGGACCGATTCGACACGCCGTTCTTCGACAATCTGAAGAAATACGCACAACGGCCGATCGGCACCTTCCACGCGCTGCCGATCGCGCGCGGCAAATCCGTCTTCAAGTCGGACTGGATCCGCGACATGGGCGAATTCTACGGCCTGAATCTGTTCCTGGCCGAGAGCAGCGCAACCACGGGCGGTCTCGACAGTCTGCTGGAGCCGACCGGCACCATCAAGAAAGCGCAGGAGAAGGCGGCGAGGGCGCTCGGCGCCGATCGCGTCTTCTTCGTCACCAATGGCACCTCGACCTCGAACAAGATGGCCGTGCAGGCCCTCCTGGCGCCCGGCGACATCGCGATCGTCGATCGCAACTGCCACAAGTCGCATCACTACGGGATGGTGCTGGCCGGCGCGCAGCCGCTTTACGTCGAAGCGTTCCCGATGACCGAGTATTCGATGTACGGCGCAGTGCCGCTGAAGACGATCAAGCAGGCACTCCTGAGTGCGAAGGCGGATGGCCGGCTCGACCGGGTCAAGATGATCGATCTGACCAACTGCACCTTCGACGGTCACATCTACAACACGCGACGGGTGATGGAGGAATGCCTTGCGATCAAGCCGGACCTGATCTTCCTCTGGGACGAGGCCTGGTTCGGCTTTGCACGATTTTCGCCGTTCCTGCGACGACGCACCGCGATGGGGGCTGCCAACGAGATCGAAGCGTGGATGCGCGATCCGAAATCGGTCGCGGCGTACGAGAAGCAGCAGGCCGAACTCGGCAAGAACCCTTCCGACGAGGTGCTGCTCAAGACCAGGCTGATCCCCGATCCGCGCAAGATCCGGCTGCGCGTCTATCAGACCAACTCCACGCACAAGTCGATGTCGGCGATCCGCCAGGGCTCCATGCTGTCGGTCAAGGACGTCGAATTCCATACGGTGGAGGCGCAGTTCAAGGAGGCCGTCTTCACCCACGCCTCAACCAGTCCGAACCAGCAGCTCATCGCCAGCCTCGACGTGTCGCGACGACAGATGGAGCTGGAGGGTTACGGTCTCGTGGCCAACGCCATGGAGATCGCATTCGCCATCCGGCAGGCCGTCAACAACAATCCGCTGATTTCCAGGTATTTCCGGGTGCTCGGTGCCGATGCCATGGTGCCCGCGCAATATCGCCAGAGCGGCTTCGTCGACTACCTGACGCCCGGCATGAATTGGGCGGCCGCATTGAAGAGCCTGGACGAGGACGAATTCTGCCTCGATCCGACGCGCATGACGCTGGTTTGCGGCACCGCCGGCTTCGACGGCACGCAGTTCAAGGGGCTGTTGGCCAGCCGCTACAACATTCAGGTCAACAAGACCTCGCGCAACTCGGTCCTGATCCAGTCGAATATCAACAACACGCGCAGCGACGTCGCCCATCTCGTGCGAGTGCTGGCGGAGATCGCCGGTGAGGTCGATCGTAGCCTGGCCCAGGGCGGCGCCAATGCCAGGGTCGGCTTCGAGGCACGCGTCGGCAGCCTGATGAAGAATGTGCCCGACCTGCCGAATTTCTCGCATTTCCATCCGAGCTATCGCGGTGACGCCGGCTCCAGGACCAATGAAGGTGACATTCGCGGCGGCTTCTATTCGGCCTATGACGCAGCCGGATGCGAATACATCCGGCTCAACGACCCGGAGATCGACCGTCGCCTGAAGAACGGTCCGGACCTCGTCTCCGCGAACTTCGTGATCCCGTATCCGCCTGGCTTCCCGATCATGGTGCCGGGACAGGTCGTCACCCAGGAGACCATCGACTTCATGCGCAAGCTCGATGTGAAGGAGATCCACGGTTACGACGCAACCGAAGGCCTGAAGCTCGTCAGGACCGAGGCATTGGCGAGAATGGGCAAGCCCAAAGCCGCCGCCGCGCCAGAGTTCAAGGCGGCGTCGTGAGCCGCGGGAGGGGACAGTCATGAAAAGCTTCTTCACGTTCCTGCAGCAGAATCCGTATCTGCTGCTGTTCTTCGTCGTTGGCCTCGCCGTTTGGATCGGCCGAGCCAGCGTCAAGGGCTACGGGCTCGGCATGGTGGCAGGCGCCATCGTGGTGGGTGCCGGTGTTTCGGTTCTGGCGTCGACCTATGGCGTGAAGCTCGAGTTGAACAATTTCGCCAAGAGCCTGTTCTACTATCTGTTCATGTATGGCGTCGGCCTCCGGGTCGGACCGTCCTTCATCAACAGTTTGAAGGGCGACGGTCTGAAATTCTTTGTCCTCGCGCTGGTGTCGAGTGTGCTCGGACTCACGCTCGTCGTGATCGGTGCGAAGTTGTTCCAGTTGCCGGTCGGCGCGGCCGGCGGCATGCTGGCGGGTTCGCAGACCATGTCGGCTGCGATCGGGTCGGCGGAGCAGGCGGTCACATCAGGCGTCGTGAAGTTGCCCGAAGGCATGAAGCCCGAGGAGGCATCCGGCATGATCGCGTTGTCCTACGGCATCACCTACATCTGGGGCACCGTCGGCATCATCCTGATCTGCAAATATCTGCCGCGGTGGTGGGGGGTCGACGCCAGGGCGGCGGCGAAAAAGTACGAGGAAGAGTTCGGCGTCAAGGATCTCGAAGGCGGCGGGCTAACAGGCTATCGCCAATTCGGATTGCGTGCTTACCGGCTCGAAAGCCCCGGGACAATCGGGAAGAGCATTGCCGACTTCCGCAAGACGGATCCCGAATACCGGATCGTCAATGTGCTGCGTGGCGGGCAGCAGATGGGTGCGGATACGGACTTGGTGCTGCAGAAGGGCGACATTATTGCGCTCGGCGGCGCGATCGAGCACCTGACCGAGAAAATGGGCCTCATCGGCCCCGAGGTTGCCGATGCGAAGGCGCTTAACATTCCACTCGATCAGGCCGAGATTCTTGTCACCAACAAGGAGGTCGTTGGGCGGACCTTCGAGTCGTTCCGCGGGGAGGCGGTCGCGGGTCAACTTCAGGTCACCAAGGTCGAACGTGGTGGCGTGACGATCCCGGCCGGTCTCAAGACCGAGTTGCAGCGGATGGACATCGTCTCGGTAGTTGGCCTGAAGTCCGCCGTCAGCGAGCTCGGGGAGATGTGGGGACGCATCGCGCGGACCAACACCTCGACGGACCTGCTCACGCTCGCCGCGGGAATGATTCTCGGCTTCCTGATCGGCCTGATCGAATTCCCGGCGTTCGGCGCCAAGGTCGGGCTTGGCAATGCCGGTGGCCTGCTGCTGTCGGGTGTGATCGTCTCCTCGGTCGTTTCGCGCCTGCGCTTCTTCGGCAATACGCCGAACGCTGCGCGCAACGTGCTGGAGGATCTCGGCCTCGTCGTCTTTGTGGCCATTGTCGGCGTCAATGCTGGTGCGGGACTGCTGTCGCAGTTGACCGGTGCGATTGCGCTGAAGATCTTCATCGCCGGCTTCATTGCCTGCACGATCCCTCCCTTCATCGTCTGGGCGATAGGCTTCCATATCTTCAAGATCAACCCTGCGGTGCTGATGGGTGGCGTCGCCGGCGCGCGGTCGCATTCCGGCCCATGCCGCGAGGCCGCGGTCGAGATCCAGAGTTCCGTGCCCTGGATCGGATTCCCGGTCGGCTACGCCGTGTCAGGAATCTTGCTCACCATCTTCGGCTATTTCGCGATGTTGCTCGCGCAATAGGCGCTGCACCCTGGTCCGCGGAGAAAACATCATGAAGGGTCGTCTACTTGTTGCACTGGTTGCGTCGGTGCTGGGAGTGGCTGGATTTGGCGCGAGGTCGCAGGCCGAAGTCGGATCGGTCGGCGTGATCTTCACCAAGGGTGGCTTCGTGATCGGCGTCGGGGGCGGCGAAGGTGTGCTGACTCTCCGCGGCAGGCACTACCCTTTCACGGTGTCGGGTATGAGCGTCGGATTCACGATCGGCGCCTCGACCACCAAGCTCGTTGGACACGCCTACAATCTGAGGGGACCAGCGTCGATTGAAGGCTCCTACACCGTCGCCGGTGCCGGTGGTGCGATCGCAGCCGGTGCGGGAGGCGTGCAGTTGGTGAACGCCAACGGCGTGATCCTGCAGCTCAGTGGCCCCAAGGTCGGCGCCGAACTGTCGGCCGCTGTGGGCGGGGTCACGATACGGTTGAAGCAGTAGTGAGATGGCGACCAGGCCGCGCCATCACGCGGTCAGTCTCGTCAGTATCTCTCGGCAACCGACTTCATCCCGCGCAGGCTGGTCTGATCGTTATAGCGGCCCTTGCTGGACCGCTTGGGGAGCCTGATCTTGTCGCGCTTCACGCGTCCGTACGGAATGGTGCTCAGGATATGTGAAATACAGTTGAGGCGCGCCCGCCGCTTGTCGTCGGAGCGGATGATGTACCAGGGTGCATGCTTTGAGTTGGTTGTCTTGAACATCAGGTCGCGGGCCCGGGAGTAGTCGTACCAGCGCCGGTAGGATTCCGTGTCCATCGGACTGAGCTTCCATTGTCGCAACGGGTCATCGATCCGCGCGTTGAAACGGCGCTCCTGCTCCTCCATCCCGACCTCGAGCCAGAGCTTGATCAGGATGATGCCGCCCTCGATGATGTATTGCTCCATCTGTGGACAAAGCGAGAGGAACCGCTTGTGCTCCGCCGACGTGCAGAATCCCATCACATATTCGACCCCGGCACGGTTATACCAGCTGCGATCGAAAATGACGATTTCGCCGGCTGCCGGGAATTGTTGCATGTAGCGCTGGATGAAGAGCTGCGACTTCTCGCGATCGGAAGGCGCGGGAAGGGCAACCACGCGGAATACGCGCGGACTGACCTTCTCGGAGAGCGCCTTGATTGTGCCCCCCTTGCCTGCGGCGTCGCGGCCCTCAAACAGGATGATCACGCGCAGCTTGTGCGCCTTCACCCACTCCTGGAGATGGCAGAGCTGGACCTGCAGCTTTTGCAGTTCCTTCTCGTATACCTTGCGCTTCATCTTCTCCGTCGATGCGTCTTTGGCCATGTTCGCCTTGCCCACATTCAAACTGGACTAACAAACTGGACTAATCGCCCCAGGCGAAGATGACGGCGATATCGCCGGGTACACCGCCGGGAAAATCGATGATCTGGTAGCGGATGCGATAGCCGCGCGGCTGCAGGTAATCCGTCCAGAGCTGGTAGATCTCCTTCGGAATCCCGGTCAGGGTTGTCTGCCAACCCGGCTCCATATGATTGATGGCGCGTCCCTTGTCGGTGCAGAGCGTGTTCGGGAAGCGGTAGACTTGAACCTCGGTCAGTCCATTGCGCACCGCACGCTGGATCACGGTCGACGCGAGCTTGATCTTTTCTGGCTCGGTGAGTCCCGACGGCTTGCTCAGCCGTTCGATCAAGGCTTGTTTCTCGACTTCTGCCGCCGCCGCGCGGCGGGCGTATTCCTCGGCCTTCTCTGCTTCCTTGAGCGCAACCTCTTTCTGGATCTCGCGCGCATTTGGGATCAGATCATCGATCTTGTCTGGCATAGCATGGGCCTCCTGGGACCGATTTTTCGCCGAGGCTAGGATCGGATCACTACGCATCCTTGATCCAGATCAAATCTCCTCCGATCGGCGGCTCGCACTGTACCGTCGAGCCGCACGTGGGCTCGAGATCGACGGGGAGAGAAAGCTTGAGCGAGCAGCTTCATCCGCTGGCGCCGCATCATCTGCCGTTTTATCTTGCGCCGCCGGCGAGCGAGACGGACGTCTTAATGGTGGCGATGGGCATTTTCCTGGTCGTCACCGTCCTTTACGTCGGAAATCTCTATTGGCGTCTTCACAGCCTGCCCGAGCGGATGGCGCACAAGTCGGAGAAGCTGCAATTCGAGATCGTCGCCATTCTCGGTCTGATCTCGTTGTTTACGCATATCCATGCGTTCTGGGTGGCGGGATTGCTACTTGCCCTGATCGATATTCCGGATTTCGGGACGCCCTTGCGCAGCATTGCAGGGTCCGTGGAGAAAATCGCCGATGCCTCTGAGGCCAATGCGACGACAGATGAGACGACGAGTGACAAGGCAGAACCGCCGATCGCCAAAGAACCGGGCGTGAAGGAGACTGACATACCCAAGCGCGAGGCGCACGGCCATGTTTGAGCTGATCCTCTGTTCGCTGCTTACGATCCTCCCTGACTATCTCTTTCGCCGCTATGTCCAAGGCAAGCGCTTCGGCAAGGAGATCACGTTCTACTCGGTCTGGTACGAGCTGCGGTGGGGTATCACCGGCTGCCTGATGCTCACGGTCGCGCTGATTACGACGATCTTCTATTTCCATCCTTCGACGACCAGCGCCGCACTGTTTTACCGTACCATCCCGATCCTTCCCGAAGGGTCGGGCCGGGTCGCTGAGGTCAACATTGGATATAGCGCGCCGGTAACCAAGGGTGAGGTGATCTTCCGGCTGGACAGTTCAAAGCAGACAGCCGCCCTGGAGACCGCCAAGCGCAAGATTGCCGAAGTGGACGCCCAATTGGTGGCGGCCGAGGCCGACGTCGTGAAGTCGGAGGCGCAAATCCAGGAGGCCAAGAGCGCATACCAGCAGGCCAAAGACGAACTTGACGTGAAGAGGGATCTGCAACGCCGGAATCCCGGTATTGTGCCGCAGCGTGACATCGAGAAGCTGCAGGTCCTGGTCGATCAACGGCAGGCCGGCATCGATGCCGCGACCGCCGTCAAGCAATCGGCAACGCTGCGTGTTTCGACGCTGTTGCCGGCAGAGAAAGCCAGCGCCGAGGCGGCGCTTGCGCAGGCACAGGTCGATCTCGATAAGACCGTGATCCGGGCCGGCGTCAACGGGCGCGTCGAGCAGTTCTTTCTGCGGGTCGGTGATGTCGTCAATCCACTGATGCGTCCGGCGGGAGTCCTGATTCCGGAGGGCGCAGGGCAGCAGGCGCTCCAGGCGGGCTTCGGCCAGATCGAGGCTCAAGTCCTGAAGGCGGGGATGGTTGCCGAGGCGGCCTGCATCTCAAAGCCATGGGTGATCATCCCGATGGTCATCACCTCGGTTCAGGACTACATCGCCGCCGGTCAGTTCCGCGGCGGAGAGCAGTTGATTGAAGCCCAGAACATCGCGCGGCCGGGCACAATCCTGGTGTTTCTCGAGCCGCTGTACAAGGGGGGCCTGGACGGGGTGACGGCGGGCAGCTCCTGCATCGTCAATGCTTACACGAGCAACCACGAAATCATCTCAGCCAAAGACACCGGCACCGGGCAGGCGTTTGTGTTGCACGCGATCGATGCCGTCGGGCTGGTGCATGCTCTGCTGCTTCGGATCCAGGCGCTGCTACTGCCGATCAAAACCCTGGTCTTGAGCGGCCATTGACCGAACGCAAAATGCCATATGGAGCTTCGGATGAAAGTGTATGCCGGGATTTGTGCATTTGTCGCCTTGATCCTGGCACTACCCGAGAGCGCGCATGCATTCGATCTTACCGGTGCCTGGGCTACCAGCGCGGAACAGTGCGGCAAGGTGTTCGCACGCAAGGGCAGGGCGAACCAGGTTGCGTTCACGAACTTCTCTGGCGTCTATGGTGGCGGCTTCATCGCGGAGCCCAACCGTCTTCGCGGCAAGTTCGAGAATTGCGTGATAAAGTCGCGGAAGGACGACGGCCAGACCATCAATATCGTCGTCGGTTGCGCTTCAGGCATCATGTTGTCCAATGTTCAGTTCTTCCTCAAGACCGTCGACGACGACACCATCACCCGGCAATTCCCGGGCATTGAGGGGATGGAGGTTACGTATCACCGCTGCAAGATCTAGAGACGGACGCGGTCTCCATTGGGGCCTAGTTTGCTAATCCCCGTGCGCGCACCGGTCGAAGTCAAACCGTTCGGGTGAGACGCCATGGATCCGGTCCGATGGCCGCTACCGCTGCGGATCACCCTGGTTGCCGGGCTGGTGCTCCTGCTCGGTGGCGCCGGCATTCTTGGATATCGGTGGTATGGCCGTCCGACGACGCTGACGGTTGCCGCGGGATCGCTCGACGGCGAGGCAACCAAGCTGGTGTCCGCGATTGCCGGGAGGCTCGCCGAATCGGGGGCGCCGGTCCGTCTCAAGCTGGTTCAGACCCCGGGCGCACTTGAGTCGGCCGACCTGTTTGCGTCCGGCAAGGTCGACCTTGCGGTCGTGCGCGGCGACGTCGGCGATCTTTCGCAAGCGCGCGCCGTCGCGGTGCTGGCGCATGCAGTCGTATTATTGGTAGCCCCGCCTAGGACTGCAATATCGGATGTGACGGAATTGAAGCGCTCCACGATCGGCGTGATCGGCGGTGACGCCAACAGGAAGCTTATCAAGGTCCTGACCGACGAATACGACCTGACGCGGGCGGGCGTAACGTTCAAGGCTCTCGCTCCGGCCGATGCGAGGCGAGCTCTCGACGCAAAGGACGTGCGCGCGATCCTGTTGGTGACACCGCTGACGGAAAAGTATCTCTCGCTGTTGCGCGATCTGTTCCCGCACAACGCGCGAACCGGCCCGGCGCTGATCGCCGTGGAGTCTGCGGGGGCGATCGCGGAAAAAGAGCGCGCATATGAAAGCTTCAACGTGCCGAAAGGAACTCTGCGCGGCTCGCCAGCGACTCCTGCTGAGGATCTGACCACGCTCAGGACGTCATTCTATCTGGTGGCCCAGGAGAAGCTCGGCGCCGATCTGATGGGTGACCTGGCGCAGTCCGTGATGAATGCGCGCAGGGATTTGCTCGCGGAGTTACCCATGCTGGCGCAGATCGCGGCGCCTGACACCGCCGCTGACGCTTTCGTGCCGGTGCATCCGGGAGCGGCCGGGTTCTACGACGGCACGCGGGAAAGCTTTCTCGACAAGTGGGGCAACGCGATCTTTCTCGCGCCGATGATCGCCGGCGGGCTGGCTTCGGTGCTGGCGGCGGCGTGGAAGTACATTCGTCCCGTGAAGCCGCAGACCAGGGAGGAGGCGCTCGATGCGCTCTACGCGCTTGGGCCTCGTATCAGGGTAACCAGGCACGCGTCGGATCTGGACGAGATCGAGTGCGAAATCGATCGGCTGCTTCGAACCCAGCGAAGCCGTGCGATCGCGGGCGACCGCACCGTTACGGCGGTGAACATTGCCGCCCATCGTCTGGAGAACCTGATCCATGACCGCCGTGTCCATCTTGCGGCGCAGCAAGTCAGCACTTTCGGCAGCTGAGACAGCGCAACTTTCCTTGATCTCGATCAATGGGGAGCGATGGCCGCAATCGATGCTGGCGCCCGTTGATGTCGATGGAGGTCGCGATGTTTCGTTCGGGCAAGATCCGGCTCGCGCTTGTGTTGCTGTCGGCGATGTCGGCTGCCGTAGTCGCTCAAACCACCAACAATCCTCCGGCACAGACCGCGCAGCCGCCGCAACCATCCAATCAAGCGCAACCGGCTGACCAACTGCTGAAGCCCGAGCAGCTTGAGGCGCTGGTGGCGCCGATTGCGCTCTATCCCGACGCGTTGTTGGCGAACGTGCTGGCGGCTTCGAGCTATCCGCTCGAGGTCGTCCAGGCCGACCGCTGGCTCAGCGCGCGCAAGAACCTCAAGGGCGACGCGCTCAAGGCCGAGGTCGACAAGCAGTCCTGGGACGACAGTGTGAAGGCGTTGGCCGGCACCGCCGCGGTGCTTTCGATGATGAGCGACAAGCTCGACTGGACCAAGAACCTTGGTGACGCCGTGCTCGCACAGCAAGCCGATGTCATGGACGCGATCCAGCGGTTGCGCGCCAAGGCGCAGGCCAACAACAAGCTGGTGACGACCAAGCAACAGAAGGTCAGCGTCCAGACCCAGGAGAACAAGCAAGTGATCGTCATCGAGCAGACCGACCCGGACACGATGTACGTGCCCTATTACGATCCGGCGACGGTCTACGGCGCGTGGCCTTACGCGGAATATCCACCCTACTATTTCGGCTACCCGTCCTATATCGGCGCCGGCGTGATCGCGGCGGGCGTTGCTTTCGGGACCGCTTGGGCGATCGGGCGCTGGGGCAATTACTGGGGCGGTGGCTTCAACTGGGGCAATCGCAATCTCTACGTCAACCACTACAATCGAACGACCAACATCGGAAACAGCTGGCAGCACAATTCCGTGCATCGCCAAGGTGTCCGCTACAACAACACCAACGTCCAGCAGCGCTTCGGCAACAACAATCTGAAAGCCGGTGCGGGAAATCGGATGGATTTCCGCGGCCGCGACGGCCAGCAGGTGCTGCGTCCCGGGCAGGAACGGCCGGGTGGCGGCGATCGTGTCGGCACGGGTGACCGTGGCGGCGAGCGAGCCGCCTCGCGTGATCGGCCCGGTGGTGACCGCACCAATCGTCCAAGCACCGCGGACCGCGCCAAAGCTGGCGATGCTGGCAATCGCGCCAAGACCGCTGACCGCAGCCGTAACGCGGCGGGCGGTGGCGGCGGTCGCGACAATGCATTCAGGAACGTGTCGGCCGGCCGGGCGGCCAACCTCGCATCCGCCCGCGGGCAGATGAGCATGGGCGGACGGGGCGGTGGCGGGTTCGCCGGCGGCGGTGGATTCGCCGGCCGCGGTGGCGGGGGATTCCATGGTGGTGGCTTCCGTGGTGGAGGAGGCGGAGGCTTCCGCGGCGGTGGCGGCGGCAGGCGCTCGGACATCGCGCTAAAGCACGACATCGTCCTGCTCGGCCATCTCGCCAACGGCCTCGGCTATTACCGCTTCAGCTATCTCGGCAGCAGCAAGGCCTATGTCGGCGTGATTGCGCAGCAGGTCGCGCAAGTGATGCCGCAAGCCGTCACGCGCGGCAGCGACGGCTATCTCAGGGTCTATTACGACAGGCTCGGCCTCAAGTTCAGCACCTATCGCGAGTGGCTCGCCGCCGGTGCGCAAATCCCGGCCGGATCGGAGGTGTCGCGATGAGGAGCTTTCCGATGTCTCGATTGAACCATATTGCGTTCGTCAGCGTCGCGACGGCGGCGAGCCTGGCGGTGCTGATCTCCTCAGCTCAGGCGCAACAGGCCTATCAAAGTCCCGAAGACGCCGCCACAGCGCTGGCCGCTGCGGTCAAGACCGGCGAGAAGCGCGCGATCCTGAAGGTGCTGGGCCGCGATGCCGAAGACATCATCGCATCAGGTGATGAAGTCGACGATGCCAGGACCCGCGAGGCCTTCCTGTCCACCTACGATACCAAGCACTCGATCAAGGCGGAAGGCAACAAGAAGGCCACGCTCATCCTCGGTGAGGAGGACTTCCCGTTTCCGATCCCTTTGGTGAACAGCAGGAACGGCTGGGAATTCGATGCGGCCGCGGGTCGCCGCGAGATCCTCTATCGCCGCATCGGCCGCAACGAGCTCGACACCATCCAGAGCTGCCTGGCCTATGTCGATGCCCAGAATGAATATGCGGACAAGGACCGTACCGGCGAGGGACCTGGCGTCTATGCGCAGCGCATCGTCAGCAGCCCCGGCAAGAAGGACGGTCTATTCTGGCGCGATGATCAGGACCCGAGCCCGCTCGGCGAATTTGCGGCGCAGGCGGCCGGCGAAGGCTACAAGGTCGGAGCGGAAGCCGCGCCGTATCACGGCTACTACTACCGGATCCTGCGAGCGCAGGGGTCGGACGCACCCGGCGGCGCCTTGAACTATGTCGTAAAGGGCAAGATGATCGGCGGCTTTGCGCTGATCGCCTATCCGGCGGAGTACGGCAACTCAGGCGTCATGACCTTCTTGGTCAATCACGCCGGCACCGTCTACCAGAAGGATCTCGGCCCGCGCACCGAGTTCCTCGCAAATCGCATCATCGTGTTCGACCCGGACCAGACCTGGAAGAAGGTCGACGTGACCGCTCCTTGAGAGAACGGAACGACAGCCATGTTGAAGTTCATGCTCCGTATCGCGCTGCTCTCGTTGTTCGCGTTGGCGTATTCGCCTCCTTCGTTTGCGCAAGCGATGGGGCACGTTCAAGTCAAGTTTGTGAAGGCGGCCCTATTGATCGGCGGGGGCGGGGGAAGTGGCGTCCTGATCTTTCGAGGACGGCACTATCCCTTTGTCGTGTCCGGCTTCAGCCTTGGCGTATCAGCCGGCGCCTCAGCGACCTGGCTGGAAGGCACCGCATCAGGCATAAAGGATGTGAACGATTTCGTCGGCAGCTATACCGCTGTCGGTGGCGGCGGAGCCTGGGTCGGCGGAGCAGGCGGCATCAGTTTGCGGAATGAACACGGGGTGGTGCTCAATCTGAAGGGACCAAAAGCGGGACTGGAGTTTGCCGCTAACGTTAGTGGCCTCTCGATCTCGCTCAAGTGACTCCGTTGCGACAACGCCGATCAGGCCGGTGGGCTCGCTTCGAGATTACCCGATCAGAGGCAGCGTCACAGAGAAGATGGCGCCTCCGTGGGATTGGTTGTGCGCTGTTATGGTCCCGCCATGCGCCTCCACAATGGTTCGCGCGATAGACAAGCCCATGCCCATTCCGGCGGGCTTCATCGAAAAGAACGGCTCGAATATTTGTTGCAAGTGTTCAGCGGCGATCCCCGGACCCGTATCCGATGTCGAGAATGCCGCGCGATGATCGGAGCGCCAGGTTCGGATGGTGATGATCCGCTCCCGAATGGGCTTGTCTGCGGTGGCGTCGAGCGCGTTGACGATGAGATTTAAAAGGACCTGCTGGAGCTGCGTACGATCGCCATTCACCGGAAGGGGCACCTGAGCCGTCGATCCACGCAGTTGGACGTCCCGGGCGATCGCTAGGCTGGAAACAAAGTCCAACGTTTCGGAAACCACGTCATTGAGATCAAGCGGCTTGATGTCGATCGGAGTCTTCTTCATCAAGCTCCGCACGTGCTGGATGACTTTTCCCGCTCGTTCGTCGTCCCGGCGGATATCGGAAGCGATCTGGAGTAGCTCGCCGATATCTGGCGAAGGTGATGCAAGCATTTTCTCCATCGACTCGGCATTGACCAGGATAGCGCCAAGGGGCTGGTTGAGCTCGTGAGCGATAGAGGCCGTCAATTCGCCGGCCGTCGAGTAGCGGTTTACATGTGCAAGCTCACTCATGCGCTGTCGTAGCTGAATCTCTGCGGAGAGACGTCCTCGTCTCTCGTAAAGCAGAACGGTAATCAGGACCGCCTGCAGGAAGATCGCCAAGAATAGCGCGAGAACCTGCCACCGATACAAATCCCAAGTGCTTGGCGGACGAAAGAGTATTTCGCTGCCCGGAGGCAGCCGGCTTTCAGGAATGCCCCAGCGCTTCAGCTCGCGCCAATCATACTTTGCCGGGCCATATTGCAGAACCGGCGTTCTGATCTCTCCGGCCTTGGTACCCCCAAGTATCCGGGCCGCCACGTCGGCGGCTGCTGTCGAACCCTGTTCGACCGACGTCATCGGTCCGCCCACAATTTCACCCGCGAAGAATGCGTCGTCGTGGGAGAAAATTGGCGCATTGGCCACGGCATGAAGGCGCTTTAGAGCTCGCTCGCCTTCGTGAACTGCGCCGGTTACGTCAATCTGAGGCTGGATCCAAAAGATCGCGCTATCCCTGGGAAGCGTTGCCGCGCGCCTTAGAATTTCCTCGAACGAGAGGTCGTTCCAGAACAGGAGATTGACCCGATCCTTCAGCGGCCCGAGCCGGCTCTGGATCTCTTGGACCCAAAATTGCTCGTTCGGCGAGTTCCCGATGACGACAGCTATGGTTTGTGTCTTTGGCAGCACCTGAAGGATATTTCCAAACAGGGCCGAGATATCGATCCAAACGGGCACCACGGCATCATTGGCGCCAAGTCGCGTTTCTTGGATACGCCGCGCGTCGATGGCGGCGAGCAGCATCGGCGTAGCGGGAAATAGCCCGGCTCGATGCCGCTGTGCAAAGCCAGCGGCCGGTGCTCCAAACGCCACGATCAAGTCAGGAGGGTTATTTAAGTAGAGCGCGTTGAGATACTCAGCAAGTTGCCTCTCGGCGCTCTCACTATCCGGCGCGATTGCTACGGGAAAGGTTTGCACGACGGTCGGTAGAGGCGACTGCCGTTCCAGCTCCTGGCGGAACGCCTTTAGATATTCGCTCCAAGGCTTGAAATTCTGCCCATTCGATTGGAGCACGATGATGTGCTTCGGCTTATCCGCCGCGGTGGCGAGCGATCCTGTGAGGATCACGGCGAAAACAATCAGGACCTTTAACGCCGAGTGCAATTTCCTGAATTCCGTCTCTGAAGCAGCTTATGGCAGCGCGGCGACACCTTCTGATTAGGTGTCAGATCATACTGCTCCAGATCGATGTAGCGGCCTCTGCGATTTTGCGTAGAAGCCATCGATTTTCTGCACCGTAGTTTTGCGGGGATCCTTTGGCGCGCGCAGGGCAGATCCTCAAAGCGCCAGGAAAATCTGCGATTGAATCACGCGACGGCTGCGCGTCAGTCGAGATCAGAAGCGATTGTCGAGATCCGCTAAGAATCGATCCGCTTCCAGCACGTGAGCACCGGCGTCGACGACCATCACATGAGCCTGCCACGGATTGAATTGAGCAACCTAGCCTGATGATAGGTGAGTCAACGCTGCGCGCCTCCCTTGATCAGCATCAGCGTCTTGGGATCGAGCCAGTGGTCGATCCGATCAGCCCAATGCTGCATCAGCTTCGTGCGCGAGCCGATCAGCGCGAGCGGTCCGTGCTTCTTGTAGAGACCTTCTACGGTAGAGTTATCGAGATGCGCGGGCTGCAGCTCGACGACATCGCCACCCCATGCCTTGGCGTCTTTGGTGAGACGGCGTCGAGGAGGTGGTCCGGAATCCGTGGGCACAATGATCAGTCTTGGTGTCAATGCCAAGCAGCCGCAAGCGCTTGTTGAGCGTGTTGTTTGATAGCGGCGCGTCGTTCGAGCAGCAAAACGCGTACCGGCGATGGCCGGTCAGATTCTGAACGCTGCGCAGGATTGCGAGCCGGGCAAAACGTAGCTTTAGAACGTGGGGTCGGAGGACGGATGCCACCTCGAGGAACATGGCGCGCGAAGCTTGAGCTGCTCTACGTCGGACGCGAAAAACGGACGAAAAAACGTGGGTTAGATCGCTACCTGAACCGAATGTCGGTATCGGTGGTTGCGCCTCCAGGATTTGAGCCCAGCCAGGGCCCGAACAAGCTGCAGCTTCCGGCAGGCCGCAACGATGCTTCCCAGCGAGCTAGGCCGGCCAATAACAAGATAGAGCTGTTTCGCGATAGCAAACCTCCGGCAGCATGCCAGGCGCTCACGCCACCATATTAAGGACAAACAGCGCTTCCTCGTGTCGGTGGTTGCGTATGTTTCCCTCCCTGGGCACCAAACTTACGCTTTTCCACGCTAGAATACGATCTTGCACGATTGCGTTCGCAGATGATCTGCTTGAAGAGCGCTCGCGGATTTCTCTCCCCGGATCGATATCGAGAGCCTGTCGACTAGACCCGCAATGCTGCGACCGACAAAGCCGGCCGGCGCTCGCTGCAGCATCCGCGCCGAAAAAGGCCGCGATTAGTCTGAACGGCTAGTCCCAACCAAGTCCAAGACATCGGCCCCGGCGGTCAACTCTTGCGCTTGACGACCTTCTTCGTGCTGCGGTCGTTCGGGGCCGCTGCGCAACAGGCTGTTGCGTCAGCCGCGACCGGATTGCAGAGCTCGGGATGTCCGTCGCAACAGTCGTTCACCAGGGAGGCGATCAATGACCGCATGCCCTCGACGTTTGAGCGGTAGCGCTTCAATTCGCCTTAGGGGCCGGGCGGCGCGGAACGATCGTCATCGGAGTGAACTCATAGACGGCTTGGCCATCCTGGTTGTACATCGTCCATTTCATATTCACCGTACCCTGCTGCTTGCTCTTCGAAGGGTTAAGGCTTTCGACCTCTCCTTCCAAGCGCAGCACATCGCCGGGACGTACTGGCGCCAGCCAGCGCAAGCCGCCTCCAATTCCGATGATCGGATGATCACCGAAAGGGCGGCTTTCCACCAACAACCTCATTGCAAGTGAGGCCGTGTGCCATCCGGATGCCGCAAGGCTCTTGAAGAAGGTTCTGCTGGCCGCTTCTTCATCCAGATGCATCGGCTGCGGGTCAAATTCGGCCGCGAAGCGCTTGATTTCTGAAGCGGTGATCTGAGCTTCACCCGACTTGAACTGCATTCCGACGGAAAGATCATCAACCCACGCAATCGCCGTCATGGGCTTCTCCTTCCTACGGCCTGGATCACTTGCGCCAATCCGCCGTAGCTGTGCGCTAGTTCCGCTGCGCGGTCCAGTAGCCCGAACAGCGCGCGGATCCCGAATGGCCACTCCACGTGCCACGGCCGGAACTGCTTGCGAGCCTGCCCGAACCGGAGGCGTACTTGTCGTGCACGGTCACGGAAGCGCGGACAGCGCCCGAGCGTGCCACATAACCGCTGAACCGCACAAGATTTGGATGCGTGACGATTCCGTTGCTGATGTTGACAGCGAAGTTGTAGGTCGGATCGCATGCGCCTCTCTGCGTCACGAACAGGAGGTCCCAGGATCCGTCATAGGCCGAGCCGGCTTGCGCGACAGTAGTCAGGGCAAGGCAGCCCGCGATGGTAGCGGAAAACAAGAGCGGCTTTATCATCGTCGTTCTCCAAGGCGTTAGTAAGTGTTGGTCATGTACCAATGTTCAGTGCTGCATCTGAAGGTTCATAAGCTCGGGATGCCCCATCATCATGTTCTCGTTCAGATTGGCCATGATCACGAGCGACCCTGCCAGGACCAGGAATACGATGAGCACGCCAAACGCGAGCGCCAGAACGTTGTGGCTGCTGTCCGGTCCGGTCGTGATATGAAGAAAGAATACGAGGTGAACGCCCATTTGTGCGATGGCGAGAACGGTGAGTCCGGCCGGTACGCCAGGTGCCCAGATCGCTGAGGTGTTTGCCACCCAGAAGGACGTGACCGTCAAGATCACAGCCAGCAGCAAACCGAGCGTGTACACGAGAAAGCCGGAGGTTGCATTCTGCTCCGAGGCCGGGATTTTCGGCCTGTCTCCCGGTGCAACATCCCAACGCATTTCAGTCATGGAAGGACTCCCATCAGATAGACAACGGTGAAAATAAGAACCCAGATGATGTCGAGCGCGTGCCAGAACAGGGAGAAGCAGTGCAGGCGGCGCAACACGACGTCCTGAAAACCTCTCAGTGACAGCTGAACCATCATGAGAACCAGCCATGCCAGTCCGACCGTCACGTGCAGCCCGTGACTGCCGACCAGCGTAAAGAATGCGGAAAGAAACGCGCTGCGTTCGGGCGTCGCTCCCAAGGCAATCATGCCCTGGAACTCGTTGAGCTCGAGAGCAAGAAATGCCGCTCCCAGAAGGAACGTCACCACGGCGCCAAGGAAGGTCGCGAGATAACGCTGCGAGTTGATGGCCAAGGACATCATTCCACAGCTGTAGCTGGAGAGCAGGAGAAGGGCAGTCTCCATTGCGACGTTACGCTGGTCAAACAGCTGAGCACCGGTGAGGCCACCTGCGCTCGCCTTTGCAAGCACGGCGTAGCCCGCAAACAGCGCCGAGAACATCACGATGTCACTCAGCAGGAAGATCCAGAACCCAAAGCCGGCGATAATCCGCTTGGGTGCGGGACCCGCCTCGCTGATATCAAGCAGTTCGCCATGGCGGACCGCATCCATCTCAACTGCGACATTCATAGCGAAACCTCCACCGGGTGCGCGCGATCGAACAGAGCGACCTCATCTGCGGGGATCTCGACTTCGTCCTTCGTGCGGAACATGAAGGCGAGCAATGTCGCGACCGCGCCGAGAACTCCGAAGCCTGCCATCCACCAGATATGCCAGATCAGAGCGAAGCCGGTGACCACTGCGAAGAACGCGGTCACGAAGCCGACAGGACTGTTCTTGGGCACTTCGATCGACCGGTACGCGTGCTGCTGCACGGGCAACTCCTGCTTCGCAAGCACGCGCTGCTTGTGCGCCCAGAAAGCATCAAGCCCATCAACACGTGGCAGGACCGCAAAATTCCAGGCCGGAGGCGGTGATGCCGTGGACCATTCCAGAGTGCGGCCGTTCCAGGGATCGCCCGTCGTGTCGCGCAGTTGCTCACGGTGGCGAATGGACACCACGATCTGGACGATCTGACATATGATTCCGGCAAAAATCACGATTGCGCCTACCTCGGCGACCAACAACCATGGTTGCCAGGCGAGAACATCGGAGTGCTGCAGGCGGCGGGGCATACCCATCAGCCCTGTCACGTAGAGCGGCATGAAAGCGAGGTGGAAGCCGATGAACCAGCACCAGAACGCCGCCTTGCCCCAGCGCTCATCCAGCTTGAAGCCGAATGCCTTGGGAAACCAGTAATTGTAGCCGGCTATCGCCCCGAACAGGACGCCCGGGATGATGACGTGATGGAAATGGGCAACCAGGAAAACACTGTTGTGGACCTGCCAATCGACCGCCGGCAACGCCAACAGCACGCCGGTCAAGCCGCCGAACACGAACGTCACCATGAAGCCGATCGTCCACAACACTGGCACCGTGAACCGGACTCGACCGCCGTACATTGTGAACAACCAATTGAAGACTTTGACGCCCGTCGGCACACCGATGATCATGCTAGTGATGCCGAAGAAGGCATTGACACTCGCGCTGGCACCCATCGTGAAGAAATGATGCAGCCAGACCGTGTAGGACAGTACGCAGATCGCCATCGTGGCGAGCACCATCGAGCGATAGCCGAATAGCGATTTACCCGAAAACGTGGCGGCGACCTCGGAATAGACGCCAAATGCAGGCAGGACCAGGATATAGACTTCGGGGTGGCCCCAAACCCAGAACAGGTTCACATACATCATCGCGTTGCCGCCGGCGTCCACCGTAAAGAAGTGAAAGCCGAGATAGCGATCGAGAAGAAGCATCGCGAAAAGCGCGGTGAGCACCGGGAAAGCCGCTACCATCAGTAGGTTCGAAGCGAGCGCCGTCCAGCAGAAGACCGGCATGCGCATGTAACTCATGCCGGGCGCCCGTATCTTCAGAATTGTGGTGACGAAATTGACGCCGCTCAACAAGGTCCCGACGCCGGAGATCTGCAGCGACCAGAGATAGTAGTCGACGCCGACTCCGGGCGAGAATTGCAGTTCGCTAAGCGGCGGATAGGCGAACCAGCCGGTCTTCGCGAATTCGCCTATGGCGAGTGATAGATTCGTGAGAAGAACACCGGACGCGGTGAGCCAGAAGCTGATCGAGTTCATCGTAGGGAACGCGACGTCGCGGGCGCCGAGTTGCAGCGGCACGACAAAGTTCATGAGCCCGATCACAAGCGGCATAGC
The DNA here is from genome assembly GCF_029846235.1 of Bradyrhizobium sp. CER78. Taxonomy (GTDB): domain Bacteria; phylum Pseudomonadota; class Alphaproteobacteria; order Rhizobiales; family Xanthobacteraceae; genus Bradyrhizobium. The sequence goes on along the minus strand of NZ_JARVWP010000013.1, from coordinate 134,083 downwards.
CACGAAGAAGATCATGATAGTGCCGTGTGCGGAAAAGATTTGGTCGAAATGCTCCGGCGGCAGGTACCCTTGCGCTCCACCGGCGGCGATCCCCTGCTGCGTGCGCATCATGATCCCATCCGCGAAACCCCGCAGCAGCATGACCAGCGCTAGGACGATATACATGACGCCGATGCGCTTGTGGTCGACCGAGGTGATCCACTCTCGCCACAGGTAGCGTACGTAACCCCTCAACGTGACCCATGAAAGGACGGAGACGATGGCGACGACCATCACGCCTACCGTGCCCATGACAATTGGCTGATCGAAAGGAACAGCACTCCAGTCCAGCTTGCCAAGTAAAGTCATCGCTCTGCCCTCATCGATGTGGGATAGCTACGGCACAAAGCATCGTCGGATTGGGTTGAGGACATCCGGATGCTGTCAAACAGACCAGCCGCGACCGAGTGATAGGTGAACGGCGTCACGGCAGCGCTCGGCCTGGCGAGATCGGCATAGGTCTTCAAATCCAGCACCAGTCCAGCGCTGCTGGTCGAAGAGACCCACTGCGCAAAGCGTTCGGAAGGCGTCGCGTCGACTTTGAAGTGCATATCCGCGAAGCCGTCGCCGCTGAAATTTGCGGACAAGCCGCGATACGTTCCAGCGTAATCGGCTCGCATGTTGAGCCGCGTTACCATTCCGGCCATGGTGTAGATTTGGCCGGCGAGCTGCGGCACGAAGAAGCTGTTCATGACGCCCGAGGATGTCAGCTCGAAGCTGACCGGCGTGCCAACCGGAATCGTCAGGTGATTGACGCTCGCAACACCTAGCTCCGGATAGATGAACAGCCATTTCCAGTCGAGCGAGACGGCTTGAACCTTGATAGCTTTCGTCGAAGAAGCAATCGGCTTCGGCGGATCGAGGTCATATGAACTAACCCAGGCGACGGTGCCGACCAGGAGCACCGTCATCAGCGGAACCGACCAGACGAGTAACTCGATACGACCGGAATAGGTGAAATCTGGCCGATAGTGCGCTCGCTCGTTCGATGCGCGGAACCAGAAGGCAACGCCAAGCGTCGCGATCACCACCGGGATCACGATCGCTAGCATGATGCCGGTCGCGTTGATCAGAATTTGCCGTTCGGCTAACGCGATGGGACCCTTCGGATTGAGCACGCCTTCAGTGCAGCCACCGAGTAGCGAGGCGCCGATCAGGACCGAAGCAAGAAGAATGGATCGCATGCTAGACCTCTCGCGTGTTGAGCTTGATTAGGCAGCTTCCGCTGTCAGCGGTGCAGGGCAGGGCATCGGCGTGGGCCCATCCGATGTTGCGGTCAGTGCGCGGGCCTACGTCCCCAAATTCAATCGGTCGCTGTGACTGGTCAGGATTGCAGCAAACAGCGCGAACAAATAGAAAATGGAAAACAGGAACAGCCTGTGAGCATCGCGACGATCGGCTCCAATGCTCCTGTTCAACCGAAGTGCGAACAGGAAGAGAAGTGCGCCGCTGATTGTGGCGATCACGCCATAGATCGCACCTGCAAACCCGAGCACCCAGGGCAGCTCCGAAGCGAGAACGAGGAGGCTGCTATAGATCAGGATCTGACGCGTTGTTGCCGCCCGTCCCGCGACGACCGGCAGCATGGGAACGCCGGCACGGGCATAATCATCGCTGCGATTGAGCGCGAGAGCCCAGAAGTGGGGTGGTGTCCAAAGGAAGATGATGAGGAAAAGCGTCGTCGGCTCGAGCCCCGCGTGCCCGGTCGCCGCCACCCACCCGATCACAGGTGGCAGCGCGCCGGCTGCTCCGCCGATGACAATGTTCTGGGATGTGCTCCGTTTCAGCCACGCCGTGTACACGGCGACATAGAAGACGATCGTGCAGGCCAGCAGCGCAGCTGCAGCGAGGTTTGTTGCTAACGCGAGAGCTGTGACTGCGACAACGCCGAGGACGAGGCCAAAGACAAGCGCCTCGAGCTTCGAGACCTTGCCGCGGGGAATCGGCCGCATCGCGGTACGCGCCATGACCGCATCGATGTCGGCGTCGTACCACATGTTCAGTGCACCGGCGGCGCCGGCGCCGGCTGCGATCGCGAGAATTGCAATGAAGCCAGGGAGTGGATCGAGGCCGGTCGGCGCGATCGTCAATCCGATCACCGCGGTGAACACCGCGAGCCCCATGACACGCGGCTTTGTTAAACTGACAAAATGGGACATCCGTGCGATCCGGTCGGACCGTGAAGACAACCTAAGGCGAGATACCGAAACCGAGATGTTGTTCATGACGGGATCCTCGATCAGAAGCGCTTTGTGACGTCATTGCGACCCGGTCGCGAGGTCTCGCGGCTTTCCCGATATGCGTGACCGAGATACGTCGCGCCGGTCCTGCGCTGTTCGCGGGTCGGTATGCGGTGGCGATCGGAGCACCTCGACGGTCGCGGTGGCTCCGGCAACAAGCTCGCTTCGTGCGGCGGTGTCGAGCGCGATCCGGACTGGAACGCGTTGCGCCAAGCGTACCCAATTGAAGGTAGGATTGACGTTGGCAAGCAAGGTCGAGCCGGCGCTGCGATCGCGGTCTTCGATGCCAGCCGCGACGCTTTCCACGCTCCCGCGCAGCACGTGGTCGCTGCCCAGCAGTCGAACATGGACCGCATCGCCGAGATGGATGCGGGGCAGCTTGGTCTCCTCAAAATAGCCCTCGACTCGTAGCGTGCTGGAATCGAGCAGCGCCATGACGCCCTTGCCAGTCGTGAGATAGGTTCCCGGGCGTAGCTCCATGTTGGTGACGACGCCACTGACGGAGGCGCGCACCTCGCTGCGCTCAAGATTGAGCTTGGCCAGGCCGAGGTCGGCGACGGCTTGGTCATGGGCGGCCTGAGCTTCGCCCTGAGCCGCGATCACCTGATCCAGCCGCTGCTTGGAAACTACCACGTCGGGCGTCAGCGCGCTGTAGCGCTTCAAATCCGCGGTGGCCTCGTCGAGCTGGGCATTCTTACCAAGCAACACCGCCTCAGCTTGCTTCAACGCGATCTCATATCGCGCACGGTCGATTCGGAACAGCACGTCGCCGCGGTTGACTAGCTGATTGTCCTTGACAAGCACCTCTGTCACGAAGCCGGATACGTCGGGCGCAACTGGGACGACGTCAGCCCTTACATGGCCGTCGCGGGTCCATGGCTCGTTCATATAATAGTCCCAGAGCTTGTAGCTCGCCCAAGTCGCGACCAGAAGCAGGAGTATGGTGAGGGAGACGTGGCGGGCCGCATTCAGAACGGGTTTCATGAGACGAGCTCCCTGCAGGCGAAAATGAGGCTGGCGATCACACAGATGTAGAGCGCAAAATTGAACAGCTCGGGGTGCCAGACGTAGCGATAGAGACCGACGCGTACGAAAAGAATGCTGGCCATGCGCATCAAGATGTAGGCAACGACACCCCACAGCAGGAAGCTGGGGAGGATGATGCCAAACAGATCAACTTCGTATCTCATGCGGCTACGCTCCCGTGCTCTGATGTGCGCCGCTGATAGGACATCGAGGTAGGAAACAGGCCGTCGCGAATTCCGGAAAGGCCAATCAGCGCATCGTTGCGGCTCTTGCTCGCGGGCTCCCGCAACGTTGAGGCGATTACTTTGTCAAGCCGGTCGATCAGCTCCTCCGGCAACCGCCCCGCTGTATGTGCCCGGGAAGCCGATGCAAGTCGGTCGAACAGCATGTCGATGCCGGCCAGGGCTGCGCTCGAGAGACCAAGGCTCGCGTGCCTAACGTCGATGATGTTGAGCGCCGTTCGAAGCTGGCGAAGGTTCGCTGCGTCGCTTCGAGCATCTGCCGGAATCACAGCGATGCGTGCGGCAAGCAGCGCGAGACGGTGCTGCATGAGACTTCTGATCTCGGCACGATCCAGCGACGAGCTGCCCACGGCGACCGCGGCAAGCGTGCGCCAGTTGCTCCGCACCAGGCGGTTTGCAATCCAGGCCGCGCCCAGCATGCGAACGATGCCGCACGTTGTGGCCGTGAGCGCGACACCTACCATGAGTGATATGCTGGAGTTGGCGAAGGCACCGAAGTCTGCCGCGTAGGACGACTGCAGGGCCAACTGCACCGACGTGAAGATGGCAAGCCAGGATCCGGCGGATGCGGTCGCCGGCCGCGCTGCCAACCAACCGAACAGCACGTAAGCTGGCGCGAGCGCGACGACCAGCATCTCGAAGGTCGTGATCCTCGGCAATACCCCGAATGTGTAGATCGTGGTGATCGCAATGACGATAACGATTACGCCGAAGAACTTGCGGAATGCCGGCAGGGGATCGTCCAAGCCTGCGAGAAACGACCCTACGAGAGCCGCGAACAGCGCCGCCGATGCCCCATCGGTCCAGCCGGTGGCGATCCAGAATGCGCAGCAGGCGAGAACAGAAAGCGCAGTCGCCGCTGCGGCCCATGACGCGAGCCCGTGGTCGCGGTGCCGGGTGGAGGGGGCCGAAAGATCAAGCGTCACGGCAAGCGCAAGCGAGGTGGGATCGCGTCCATCTGCAATTGCGTCGCGCAGCCGGCGGCAATCCTGCATGATGTCAATGAGATGATGTAGCCGGATGACGAGGCTGGCCGTTGATATCTCGACCCCGTCCGCATCTGCGCCAAGCGGCGGTTGAATTTCGTCGAGCGCCGCGCGCAATCCGTCGGCCTCGTGTCCGTGCTGATCGTCGTTCGCGAGCCAGGTTGCAGTTCTGATGCTGACCTCGACGATGGCTGTCGGAACACGAACATGAGCGTTGAGCGTGTTCTTGCGAGCCTCGATTGATGCGAGCAGCGGAAGCAACAACAGCATCCGTTGCCAAAGCAATTCCAAGCCACGCACGGTATTCGCGGATGTCACGGTCTCGAAGCCGAGATGCCGGCTCAGCTGGTCGATCTCTGCCGCCGTAGCGGCGAGGCGCATGCGTTCGCCGTCGCGCTCCTGATCGCTGCCCTGGCCAGTGAGGACTTCCACGGCGAGCTGGCGCGTGTTGGCGAGCCATGCCTCCGCGCGGTGCGCAATCGCGTCCGTGACGGTGCGCGGCAGCACGATCCTCGATGCGATGCTCGCACAGGTGATGCCGAGCAGGATTTCCTGCACGCGGGCGGTGACGATATCGAAGGTCAACTCGGGCGTCGAAATGATTGGGAAGCCGAGCAGGGCGACGGTGTAGCCGGATAGCATGAAGACGTAGCTGCGCGGGGTGCCGTCAAGCAGCGAGAGGTACAAGCAAATGCCAACCCAGAGTGCTATGCTGAGGCTGAGCAGTTCCGGGGCATCGACGAGGTTAGGAACCAGGATTATAGTAGTCGTCGCGCCAATCAGGGTTCCCAGAATGCGATAGACTGCTTTTGAGGCGGTCGCCCCCGTCAACTCGTTAGAGGCGATGTAGACAGACGCCATTGCCCAGTAGGGACGCGGCATGTCCAGCAAGAGTGCGATCGAGAGCGCCGCCATGGCCGCCGCAAACGTTCTTACCGCGAAGACGGAAGCGGAATGTCGCGACAAGAATGAGGAAAACTGCGTCATGGCAGCGCGCAACGGCAATGGCCGCAAGCAAACTTGTTCTCCCAGCCAATTGCTCTATGAGCCGCTGCGAAACGAACGGAATGCGGACTGCATTTCGGTGGCGAGCAGATCGGGCTGCTCCCACGCCGCGAAGTGAAGGCGCCGGTGACGCGCGTAGCGCGTTCGCGACTCCGCGGCGTTGTCATGCGCACTGCCAAGCCGAACGTTTTGGGAAAGAACGTGCCGAGGCTGACATTGCTCATCATGTCGTCTCCAGCGCAGCTTCTGTCGTGTTGATGGGATCGATCTGCAGGTTGTCCGGTGCAGGAACGGAAGGCGCTTGCGCCGGCTGCGGTCGCGAGCGCCGCGGCATGGCCTTGCGCATGCCTCGCAGACGTCGCGATGCGACAACCCGATTCGCACGCCGCTCGCGCGCGCTAAGGGGAAATACGACGAGAAAGGAGGAAAAGTGCGACCCGAAGCCGTATTCGACCCGACCCCCAAGATTGCTGGCCAGGCCGTCCACCATCTGAAGGCCGCCCGCTGGCCGCAAGCGATCCGCGCGCGATCCGTTGTCAGCGACGATGCAACTGACGACCCCGCCGACGACCGAGAGCTTGATCTTGATCGCACCATCCCGGCCTTCGAAATGTGCGTGCCGCGCGGCGTTGGTCACGAGTTCATGGACGGCCAAAGCGAGACGCCAGCAGCGCTCCGTCTCGAGTGGCAACTTGTCGGCGCTTAGCACGAGACGAATCCCGATCGGCTCGAGCGAGGATCGGCTCAGGCCGACAGCGAGCTTGCGGATGGATTCGGCGGCGTCGACCAGTCCGTGGCGATCCGGCATCGCCAGCTCGCGATGAATCTCGGCATGGTGCTCAAGCAGTTCGATAACGCCTGCAAGCGCGAGCTTGACGGCAGGGTTGTCAGTGCGCAGCACCGAGGCGGAGATTGTATTGATCGTCGAGACGAGGCCGCCGCTGATGCGGTGGGTGAGCGCACGCAGCAGCGTCTGGTCGTCAAATTCGTGAGCAAGTGCTTTGGTGGGCACGCGGGCCTCCTTGGCATTCGGTGGACTGGGCAGGTTTCCGGTCTGGCTCATTTTATGGAGAAACCGGCCTCCGATGACTTTTGCTCGGAGTGCCCTGATGTTGTCATTGCTTGCTGTCGACGCCGGACGGCGGACGGCGCTGCCGCCCTGCGAAGCGCGCCGATCGACGGCAGGCGGTTGCTCAAGAGCGCCACTAGGCCGAAAAATACTCCGAGGAGCGTCGCGAGGGTTTGAAGGTTGGTCAGGTTCACGGGTTCGTCTCCATTACTGATCGATAATCGAATGCGATGCGCGCCCGATCTCCCACGACGCGCGCATCGTTCCTTGCCGATGAAGATATCGATCAATTCCGCCGATCGCCTTGCGTCGACTGCCGTCGTTTTGTCATTCGTTGCTGAAGGTGGGGGGATTGCGATCTTAAGCACCACGAAAGGATCGAAGTAGGCTGCCGGATATCGGTCAGCGACAATGCCGGATGTTGCGATCCAGAGTCGCGGCGGTCCTTATCTGGCGCCATATCGGCCCCTGAATGGGCGGATGGATCCCATGGTTACGGTAATGCCGAAATTGATCCGAATCGCATTGACAGCGGCCACCACGCCCACAGAAAGGGCGCTGCCGTCATCCGACAATCGCGACGGATAGCAGTCAGTGCCGCTCGGCAGAACGCGCCGAAGCGCCGACAGCAGCGAATGACAAAGTCACAGCATCCCACGAAAAGACATGGCGAGCCTATGTGCGGCTAATAATCGCGCACACCCAATATCTCGACACGTTGAACGCAGATCCCGATTCCGTGGAGCGGTCTAGGCCAGGCACATCTCGGGCCCTCCACCAAACCTCCAAAAGGAAGTTAAAATGTTGCTTCATCTGCCAATCGCAATCGCAGCTCTGGTTTCGCCGATTACAGTTTCCGACACGGCTCCGCCAGCATTCGACATTGCAAGAGAGTGCCGTCTCGAAGGCGAATCGATCGAGGCGCCTGATCGATGCTCAAAGGACGAAGCTGATGCGCTCCGACAACTTCAAGCGGAGTGGATGGAGTTTGTCGCCGCCGACAAGACGACTTGCTTAGGTACGATGGTTGGCAGTTTCGCAAGCTATGTCGAACTGTTGACCTGTCTGGAAAACGCAAGGGATGTTCGTGGCGAGGAGAAGATTCCGCGAGGTCCGGTTACCAACCGAAAATTGCAGTCGAGTCGTTAGTGACAAGCTGAGTGAGAGCCGGAAAATTGGCCGATTTCTTTTGTACGGCTAATTTCTCGAGCCAGAGAGCCGTTCGCCAAGCGCCTGCGATATTTGCGCACGGTCGGCCCGTTCTATGGCTTCTTCGGGCTTGGTATCTCTATGTATTTCGCCTCCCAAGGCGCGGGCAGATTGAGTTGGCCGCTAATCGGCAGCCTGGTCCGAATGATCGTTGCCGTTGGCGGCGGATGGATCGTGCTGCGCGTGACGGGATCGACATCGTTGCTGCTCGTCGGCTACGCGGGCGGCATGCTCCTCTATAGCGCCATCATTGCTTCGTCGGTTGCAGCCGGCACCTGGTTTCGGTCCGATGACGGCAAGAAATTGAGCCGGCCGGATCTGTCGTCAGCCTCTTCGGATTGTTAGGGAATGCGGTGGCCCTGCCGACCATCAGGTCATCCTCACCGAATTAGGTCAGCGAACGACGCGGCGTTCGGGCCGGTGCCCGTTCCGATGACGACGACCGTGCTCTCGCTCGACTTGATGGTTCTCTCGGCGGCGAGACTGTCCAAGGCGACGGTGCCGCTCGCGCTGGTGGGCGCCGCGAAAAGACCTTGCCGCGCCAGCCGGCACAACGGCTCACGTGTCCGGGCGACGCGGAATGATCGTCATTGGAGTAAACTCATAAACGGCTTGGCCATCCTGGTTGTACATCGTCCACTTCATGTTCACCGTACCCTGCGGCTTGGTCTTCGATGGCGTGAGGCTTTCGACCTCGCCTTCCAGACGCAGGACGTCGCCAGGACGCACTGGGGCCAGCCAGCGTACACCGCCCCCAATCCCGATGATCGGATGATCACCGAAAGGGCGACTCGACCAATAACCTCATTGCAATTGAAGCCGTGTGCCATCCAGATGCCGCAAGGCCCTTGAAGAATGTCTTGCTGGCGGCTTCTTCATCCAGATGCATCGGCTGCGGGTCGAATTCGGCTGCAAAGCGCTTGATGTCCGGTGCCGTGATTTGGGTCTCGCCACTCTCGAAGCGCATTCCCACGACAAGGTCGTCAAACCACGCTATCGTCATGGCTGCTCCCCGTTTTGACTGTGACCTATACTCAGAAATGGTGTCATCGAAACGTCCTTCAGGATTCTTCGGACCTCCGCGTCCAGACTTCCGATCGGTGCGGATGGTCCCGCGGCGTTACTTCTCGAACATAGTCGCTGCGCTTCCACTCCGGAGCGAGCGATCTTACACCATTGCGGAGCCGAAACTGACCAGGCGCCTGACCCGTCGCCTTCGTGAAGGCTCTGGTGAAATTGGCTTGGCTGGAGAAGCTGAGCGCCAGCGCGATGTCCACCAGCGATCGGTCGCCCTTCGATAGGAGGCCTTTCGCGCGCTCGAGGCGTCTGCCACTGACATAGCGGTGAGGTGACTGCCCCGTCGCCTTCTTGAACGCCCGCGAAAAATGGTACCTGCTCAAGCAGGCGACCGAGGCCATGTTATCAATCGTGAGCTTGCCTTCCAGGTTCGCTTCTACGTGTTCCAGCACACGGAACAATCTGCGTCGGTCCAGCCCTTCTCTAGTGATCCACGACGAAGACTGAGCGGGAGATGGTCCCGTATGCTTTTGAATTAGCCTCGCCGTCATACTCGTAGCCAGAGAGTCGACTAGCAGATCGCCGGCCGAGGTTTGTGCTTGAAGTTCGGACGCAACGGCATGTGCGATTTCCGCCAAAAGCGGATCTTCGAAGGCCAGCTCATATCTCAGGGCCCCGGTGTCTGCCTCATCGATTTTGATGCCGAGGTTATTCGGTGTGAACTGGCTCAAGGGAAGATGAATATGCAGCACTTCAGCCATGTCTGCGTCAATATCGACTACACCTTCCTGCAAGTCAGGAGGAGACAACCAGATTGTATCTCTGCTTGAGATTCTTCGATCTTCGATGCTTGCAGTCCGCCGCGTGACGAACGATTCGTTGCCCCGGAGATCGACGCAGATCTCGACCCCCGACTGCGAACCCCTCCAAGGGATGATGGCTTTCGCATGATTCCGCAACTCGGCCGAGATTCCGGACCAGCCTCGACCTGCGGACGACAGCAACAGCCCCTCGGAACCATATCTCTCCGAGACGGATGGATCAGCCAGTTCTCCGTGGCGTTGCTCCCGCACCACTTTCAACGCCGGCTTCTTCAAGATTGAATCGTTACGATCGATTCTTGTTTGCCGGGCCGATCTTTGTGGAGCAGGCAATGGTTCAAGTCGCCCACGTTCTTGCGCCTGCCGACACGTTCTTGAAGTCGGACCAACCTGATTCTGCAGGCCGCAAACCGGGAACGGCCGAATGCTTACATTCGCGCTCATGCGACATACCCCGAAATGCCGTCCCATAACAACTTCAGTGCCGTCACGATGAGCAATCCGTAGCAGGTACGATAGATCTGGCGCTGATCCAGTACGCCGTGCAGCCGCCAGCCCAGCCACACGCCGGCGGGGATCGCGAGCAGGCAGATCGCCATCAACTTCCACACGCCCATCGTCGGCTTCACCAGCAACAGCCACGGCACTGCCTTGGTCGCGTTGCCGACCGTGAAGAACAGGCTGGTCGTCCCTGCGTAAATCTCCTTGGTGAGTCCGAGGGGCAGAAGATACATCGCCAGTGGAGGGCCACCCGAGTGCGCCACCATGGTGGTCACCCCTGATGCGAAGCCGGCCGTGATCGCCTTCGACGTGGAACGCGGTCGTATGTTGATCTTCCCGCCGCCGGCGAACCAAATTCCAACGAAGATCAGCGTCGTCACTGCCATCACGATCGCAATCGCGCGGTGGTCGAGAAAGCGGAATACCAGGTAGCCGCACGCGATGCCGACCACGAGACCCGGCAGCAGCAAAGCAAGATCCGGCTTCGACCAGGTCGACGGCTTCCAGAAGAACAGCGCAAACAGGTCCATCGCAATGAACAGCGGCGCGAGCAGGCCGCCCGCCGTGACCGGATCCATCACAATCGACAACAGCGGAATGCCGACGATGGAAAAGCCGCCGCCGAAGGCACCCTTCATGAAGCAGATCAGGAAGACGCCGGCGAAGGCGACGGCAATCGTTGTGGCGCTCAGGTCGACTGGGGAGGATATCATCATGACACCTGCTCCCGCTCCGAACGGGCGACGAGACCGTGGACAGCCGCTTCGATCTGGGGCCGTCCGAGCCCGATACCCTGCAGTGCACGGTCGTCGAGCTGGCAAAGCGTCGCAATGGCGGCTCGGCGGATGAAATGGCTCACGACGGCGTCGCAGCAATTGCCGAGAAGTTGAGCCCAGGTACCCGGCGTCTTCGTGACGCCACACGGGGCGATTTTTGAAATGATTGCAGACATTTCGGGCCTCCAATGGGTGGCTGCGGGCAATGCTGCACCGTCGCGACGAACGCTCTTTCGAGCGGTCCGCGTGCTCATCACCGGCAGAAATCTTCGCTAAATCCGTTACAATCGGCTTGACGCGGTCAGAATGACCCGAGACATTGCTCGGTGCAATGTTTACATTGACATCGATTCAATAAACATTGATCTCGGTGCAATCATGTCGAGGTTCGAATATCTGAGGCTGGCGGATGCGATTGCGGGGGAAATCGCCGACGGCACCCTCAAACCGGGCGATCGGCTGCCGCCCCAGCGCAATTTTGCGTATGACCGCAAAATCGCGGTCTCGACGGCTGGCCGGGTCTATGCAGAGCTCCTGCGCCGCGGACTTGTCGTCGGTGAAGTCGGCCGCGGCACCTTCATCTCAGGCGACGCCAAACGCGGCGCCGCAGCGTCAAGTGAGCCGCGCGGCATCCGGATCGATCTCGAGTTCAACTATCCGATGCGTCCCGAGCAGACTGTGCTCGTTGCAAAAAGTCTGGACGGATTGGAGAAACCTGCGGCGCTCGATGAGGCATTGAGGTGGGCGACCAGTGTTGGAACACCGGCGCTGCGAAGCGTAGCAGCCGCCCATCTGACACAGAACGGATGGTCCCCGTCTCCCGAACAACTTGCGTTCGCGGGTAACGGGCGGCAGAGCATTGCCGCGGCGCTCGCGGCCGTCGTTCCCACGGGCGGCCGCTGCGGCGTTGAGGCGTTGACCTATCCCTTCATCAAGGGCATCGCAGCCAGGCTCGGTATTTCACTTGTGCCGCTCGCGATGGATGAAGACGGCCTGCGGCCAGATTCGGTGCAAAAGGCGCATCGTGAGGCCCATCTCTCGGCCATCTACATCCAGCCGGCCATTCAAAATCCTTTGGGTATGACGATGCCAGCGTCGCGGCGCGCCGACATCCTTCGCGTCGTTGAAAAGCTCGCGCTTCCGATCATCGAGGACAATGTCTACGGGTTCTTCGATGACCAAGCCCCACTTGCTGCGCTTGCCCCGGATTCCTGCATCGTCATCGATAGCCTGTCCAAGAGAGTCGCGCCGGGGCTAACCGTGGGGTTCATCGTGTCGCCGCAGCGACTGCGCGAGAGCGTGATGGCCTCGGTGCGTTCCGGTGGCTGGACCGCATCAGGGTTTGCGTTCGCGGCCGCGCAGCGGTTGATGGGCGACGGCACAGTTGCCGAACTGACGAGACTGAGGCGCCTGGACGCGCGCGCGCGTCAGAAACTGGCGATCGGTCGTCTTTCGGGCTTCGAAATCCAAACCAATGAAAAGTGCTTTCATCTGTGGTTGACGTTGCCGGCGCACTGGCGCTCGCAGAGTTTCGTGGCGGCAGCGGCCAGACGGGACATTGCGTTGACGCCTTCAACGTCCTTCGCCGTGACAGCCGGTCATGCGCCGAACGCCGTCAGACTGGCGCTCGCGGCTCCGACTATGGATCAGCTCGATAGCGGCCTCAGCACGCTGGCCGCGATGCTGAGCACTAACGAGGTCGATTTCGATACGACCGAATGAGCGAGGCATGCTGAGCGGGCCGGTTTCGGCTTTGCTCTGCCAACGCTTAGGTCGGGTACGGCATAAATCAATTTGTGATTGGCGCTGAACGATCGCGCTCCAACTGCACGTCAGTCGTCGGCCCGGGCCCGCGGCTGGGCCTTCCGGTCACTAAAACCTCCTTCGATCGACAGCACTAAAGGAAAAAGCGACAGCACGCGGTGCAAAGCGCGCGAACGGTTCTGCTCCTATCTTCAACGCCATCAATTGGAAAAATTCTGAAAGGACAGGAGCACCAAATGAGCCACATTCTCCCCAGCGGCGGCGGCAAGGCCTTGATCAATGTTGACGATACGGCCTTGCTGTTGCTCGACCATCAAGCTGGCTTGCTTCAGACCGTGAAGGACATCACCGTCGCTGAGCTGCGGGCTAATGTCATCGCACTAGCCCGGATCGCGACCCTTCTGAAGATTCCGGTCATCACGACGGCGTCCGTGCCGGAGGGACCGAACGGCCCGCTGATGCCGGAGATCGCCGAGCACGCGCCGCATGCGGTCTATGTCTCGCGCCATGGCCAAGTTAACGCCTGGGACAACGATGCCTATGTCGAGGCCGTTCGCGCGACCGGTAAGAAAACGCTGATCATGGCCGGTGTCTGGACCAGCGTCTGCGTGATGTTCCCCGCGCTGGATGCGAAGGCGGCAGGCTTCAACGTCTATGCGGTGATGGACGCCTCCGGCGACCCCACGGAGTTCGTTTCGCGCACAACGCTCGCGCGCTTCATCCAGGGCGGGATCGTGCCGACCTCGACCAACGCGACCATCTCCGAGCTGCATCGCACGTGGGCGCGGCCCGAAGCGGCGGAGATCGCCGACATCTACACCGTGGCCACCCCGAACTACAGGGCAGTCATGGAGAGCTACGACAACGCAAAGCGCATCGGTTCGTCGGAGAAGCAAGCGGCCTGACGCAGCCTTGCAACGCATCAGATATGTCGCCGGCGCTGCGAGCCGCCGGCGATAAACCTCGAAGCCGGAAAGCGTCATGAAAACCTACGTCTTGTCTCTCGCTGCCGGCGTTCTCATCGGAGTCATCTACAGCCTTCTGAACGTGCGCTCGCCGGCACCGCCGCTGGTGGCGTTGGTAGGACTGCTCGGCATTCTCGTTGGTGAGCAGGCAATCCCGATCGGCAAGCAGATGATGACAGGCTCGGCGCTGTCAGCTGCCTGGCGTCGGGCGAAATGTGCGCCACACATCTTTGGAATGCTGCTGGGCCACGCGGCTGGCAGTGAGCCGTCAACCGTCAAGACTACGGACAAGATCTCATGAGCGCTCCCGATATCATCCTCCATCGCGGACTCTTCGCCACGCTCGACCGCGGCAATCCCGCGGCCACCGCCGTCGCGATCAAGGATGGCGTGTTCACGGCCGTTGGTCACGACAGCGACGTGATGAAGCTGGCCGTCCCCTCGACCAGAGTCATCGATCTCAAGGGACGCCGCGCGCTGCCCGGCCTCATCGACAATCATCTCCACATCATCCGCGGCGGTCTGAACTTCAACATGGAGCTGCGTTGGGATGGCGTGCGCTCGCTCGCAGACGCAATGGCGATGTTGAAGCGGCAAGTGGCGATCACGCCACCACCGCAGTGGGTACGCGTTATCGGTGGCTTCACGGAGCATCAGTTCGTGGAGAAGCGTCTGCCAACCATCGATGAGCTCAATGCGGCCGCGCCCGACACGCCGGTCTTCATCCTGCATCTCTACGACCGCGCCATCCTCAACGCTGCAGCGCTACGTGCGGTCGGCTACACGAAAGATACCCCGGAGCCTCCTGGTGGCGAGATCACGCGCGACGCCAAGGGTAATCCGACCGGACTGCTGCTTGCTAAACCGAACGCCAACATTCTCTACGCGACGCTGGCCAAAGGTCCGAAGCTGCCGTTCGACTACCAGGTCAATTCGACGCGGCACTTCATGCGCGAGCTGAACCGGCTTGGCGTCACCGGCGCGATCGACGCAGGCGGCGGCTTCCAGAATTACCCGGACGATTATGCCGTGATCCAGAAGCTGTCTGACGAAGGGAACCTTACGATTCGCCTTGCCTACAATCTGTTTACGCAGAAGCCGAAGGGCGAGAAGGAGGACTTCCTGAACTGGACCAGCACCTCGAAATACAAGCAAGGCACCGATTATTTCCGTCACAACGGCGCCGGCGAGATGCTGGTGTTCTCGGCCGCCGATTTCGAGGATTTCCGCGTAGCGCGGCCCGACATGCCGCCGGAAATGGAAGGCGAGCTCGAGGACGTCGTGCGTGTGCTGGTACAGAACAAATGGCCGTGGCGGCTGCACGCGACTTACGACGAGACGATCTCACGCGCGCTCAACGTGTTCGAGAAAGTGAACCAGGACACGCCACTGGAAGGCCTGCATTGGTTCTTCGATCACGCCGAGACGATTTCGGATCGGTCGATCGATCGCATTGCCGCGCTTGGCGGCGGCGTCGCGGTGCAGCATCGAATGGCCTATCAGGGCGAATATTTCGTCGAGCGCTATGGTGCTCGGGCCGCGGAAGCAACGCCGCCGGTGAAAAAGATCCTCGACAAGGGTGTCAAGGTGTCCGCCGGCACCGATGCTACGCGCGTCGCCTCCTACAACCCCTGGGTTTCGCTGTCCTGGCTGGTCACGGGCAGGACGGTAGCCGGACTTCGCATTACGCCGCAGCGCAATTGCCTCGATCGCGAGACGGCACTGCGCATGTGGACGGAAAACGTCACCTGGTTCTCCAATGAGGAAGGTAAGAAGGGCCGTATACAGGTCGGTCAGTTCGCGGACCTGATCGTCCCCGATCGCGACTACTTCTCCTGCGCGGAGGACGAGATTGCCGATATCACCAGCGAGTTGACGATCGTCGGCGGCAAGATCGTTTTTGGCGCACGGGATTTCGCTCCCCTCGACAAGGCCGCGCCGCCGCCGGCGATGCCGGACTGGTCGCCGGTGCGGAGCTTCGGCGGCTACGGTGCCTGGGCGGAGAAGGGCCCGGCGCGGGCGGCCAGGATCGAGGCAACCACATTCTGCGGCTGCGCCAACAGTTGCGGCGTCCATGGGCATGATCACGCGCGAGCCTGGTCGAGCCGGGTCCCCGTTGCAGATCTCAAGAGCTTCTGGGGCGCGCTCGGCTGCGCCTGCTGGGCGGTGTGACCATGAGCTGGCTCGATGCGCTCAATGCAACATTGACGTCCTGGCTGGCGCCGGTTTTCTCAACCCCTACGCTGCGCTGGATCGCCACGCTTCTCCTTTGCGGTGCCTATCTGCAGGGCGGACTGACCAAAGCGTTCAATTTCGGCGCCGCGCTCGCCGAGATGAAACAGTTCGGCCTAAGGCCGGCTGCGCCACTCGCGATTGCCGTCATCATGCTGGAGATCGGCGCATCGCTCCTGGTTATGAGCGGCCTCTTTTGTTGGGCCGGCGCGCTCTTGCTGGGAGCATTCACCTTGTTCGCGACCTTTCTGGCCAACCGATTCTGGGATGCGCCACTGCCTAAACGCTATGAAACGGAGAACTCGTTCTTCGAGCATCTTGGTCTGGTCGGAGGTTTTCTTCTGGTCGCAGCGTATGATTTGCACGGGTAGCCGGTGATCGCGTGGTGTTACGATGGAAGAGCTGATCCAACCGACGGCGGTCGATATAGCGCAGCCAACCGTGACGTTTTCGCAGCGTCACCTTCACATGCTGCTGCTCGGCTTCGGCTTTGCGACCGGTATGGAGTTCTATACCGCCGACAGCGTCAATCTTGTGCTTACCGACATCACGGGCAGCTTTGGTGTCTCCGGCGATGAAGCGAGCTGGAGTCTCACCATCTATAGCTCGGCGCTTTTCATGGGCGTGCCGGTTTGCGTCTGGCTCGCCGGCTATATCGGCCACAGGAGCTACATCATCGGCTCCATCCTGCTGTTTGCAGCGGCTTCGATTGCCAGCGTCACCGCCTATAGTTTTCAGACCTTGCTGGTCGCACGCGCCTTCCAAGGGCTTGCGGGAGCAGGCCTCGTAGTCTGGTGGCGCGGGAGCGTATACATGCTGCTGCCCAAGCCGCAGCGCAGTGAAGCCTTGATGCGCGTCTCCACCATGCTTTATCTGTCGAGCGCGTTAGGCATGTTGTTTGCTGGCTACATCACCGATGAGTTCAGTTGGCGGTTGATCTGCGTTCCCAACCTCATCTATGCCGCGGTGGCGATCGCGGTACTGCTGAGATATTTTCCCGATTTGCCGGTGCAGCGGTCGCATGGGCCAACCGATTGGGCAGGCATCGTCCTGATCGCCGTGACGCTGGTCTCGTTGCAGATCATTCTGAGCCGCGGCCACATCGACAACTGGTTCGGATCGCCACGCATCCGCGTGCTGGCCTGGCTCGGCGGCACGGCGCTGGCCCTGTTCGCGATCTGGCAGACCAGCCCACGCAATCGCGCGCCCTTGCTCCGCCTCGAGCTCTTGCTCGACCGTTATGTGCTGTCATCCGCGCTGATTGGCGTGTTTACCGGGATGATCCTGTCGGGCAGCCTTTACATGCTGCCCGAGTTCCTGCGCAACGTAGCCTCGCAGCCGCTCAGCGCGACGCAGACCGGGCGGGTGATGGCGGTGTATGCGCTGACGGCGGCGGCAGTGCGTCCGTTGATCGTTAGCGTCGTCGCCCGCTTCGGGCAGCGCAAGGCGATTTGTGGCGCGCTCCTCTGCCTGATCGCATCGATGCTCCTGATCAACCGCTTCCTCACCAGGGACACGCCGGTTTCCTACTTTTATCTTCCGCTTATGCTCTATGCACTTTGCGTCTCAGCGCTATTGCCTTCGGTCGGCAGCGGCACCGTCGCGCGGATCGAGCAGCACAAGCTGCTTGACGGTGTTTCGCTCTATATGACCTTCCGCCAGTTCGGCGCGGCGCTCGGCGTCGCTGTGCTTACCATCCTGGTGGAGCAGCGCGAGACGCTGCATTCCTCGCGCTTGTTCGATCATCTGAGGGCCTCGAGCCAGGTCGTACGGGAATGGATGACCACGGCCTCGAACACCGTCACCGTGCGCGGCGGCTACTCGGTGATCAGAAGCCATGAGATCGCCACCAAATTGCTTGCCGAAGTCGGGGGCCGCGAGGCAGCGACGCTCGCCTATGCGGACGCCTTCCTGTTCATGGCGCTGATTGGGGTCATTACACTCTGCCTCGTGCCGCTGATCCCGCCGACGCCCGTCGTACCTAAGAAATGAGCCGCATGACAGCAAGCGGAGACCGATTGCCATGACTGACCAAACAACCCTGAGGGAGGCGTCGTCGCCGCCAGTGCCATGGGCCGGCAAACCGGCGGAGCAAAAGCAGGCCGTTGCGCATGACCTGCACTCGCCGCGGCGCGCCCTCGTCGTCGGTGCCACCCTCCTCATCGCGGCGGTGATTGGGTTCTGTTTCTATGTGCCGGAGCTGTGGCAGGTCTCGACCGACGATGCTTATGTCAACGCGCATGTAGTGTCAGTCATGTCCAAGGTTGCCGCCTATGTTTCCAAGCTGCATGTCAACGACAATTCCAAGGCCGCGCAAGACGATCTGCTGCTTGAACTCGATCCGCGCGATTTCGTGGTTGCTGTGGAGATGGCGAACGCCGATCTGAAGAGCGCACAGGCGAACGCCGCGAATATCGAGGCGCAGATCCGCGAGCAGCATGCGATTGTCGCAGAGAGCCAATCGGCCGTTGACGGCGACCGAGCCACGCTCGATTTCGCGCAGCAGCAGCTCGATCGCTACCAGTCGCTGGCGACTTCCGGCTCGGGCACCGTCCAGCGCCTGCAGCAGGCCGAATCCGATGTAGGGCAGCACCGCGCCACGCTGCAGCATGACCTGGCGGCGCTCGATGCGGCCCGCGCCCACGAGGCGGTGCTAGAAACACAATTGGTCCAAGCAAAGGCTGCAACGGAACGGCAGCGGGCAGCGTTCGCCCAGGCTCAGCTCAACCTTTCCTACACCAGCATTCGTGCCAGCGATGCCGGCACTGTTGCTAACAAGACAGTGGAAGTCGGCAATTATGTGCAGCCGGGACAGGTACTGTTCTCAATCGTGCCCGACGAACTTTACATCACCGCCAATTACAAGGAGACGGAACTGACGAATGTCCGTCCTGGCCAGCGGGCAACTGTCCGAGTGGACGCCTTCCCAGGCCTGCGCCTTGAGGGACGCGTCGACAGCATTCAACGGGGCACGGGCGCGCAGTTCGCGCTGCTGCCCCCGGAGAATGCAACCGGTAATTTTGTCAAGGTCGTGCAGCGCGTGCCGGTCAAGATCACTTTCATTGATCCGGGCGAGGCGCTGCGCTGGATCTCTCCGGGCATGTCGGTGGAAGCGAAAATCTACACCGCTACGCCTCCCGCGTATCTTGGTATTCTCGACCGCTAATAACGGTCTAATGTTCCCGCCAGAAGCTCACATAACTGCGAGCGGCACGCTGAGCGATTTGGTCGTTGGCCATACCCCGAGTTGGTCCGAAGCGGTAATCTCCCGTCAACGTCGGCGCAACGTATGGCTCGCGCGGAATGACAAATGCCATTCGGTCAGCCATTGGTGATCGGAGCGAATCCGAAGGTTGACCCATCATTCCGTGGAATTTTAGAAGGTAGATGTGGGTGGCTAGTGCCCAGTGCGTCCAGAATATCGGCTGCAAAAATGCCGGCGCTTGTTAGTGCAAACAATGCCACCAGCATCTTCGGCGAGGCGATGCGAAATGCCGGGGGCACGACTCCAACTACCTAGGCGTCAAGATCAAGCGGGGATGGTAGGAGGCGCTGGCGAGAGGCTCGCCTTTCGCTGGTCTCGGCGACTTACTGGCGACGTCGGCTCGAAGTGAACGAAGCCTGTGCCCACTGCGAAGGAATTACTGCTTGGGCGCCACTGCGCAGCGCATCGATAGTATGGGCGACGAAAATGCCAACGCTCAATATTGTCAGACGCGCTATCATCATTTTCTCGAAACCTTAATTTGACCGGCGATGCTCGGTCGCAGGAAGGTGAAGCTTGGAGTTGACGTGCTGTCTTGTCGCGGATGAGCCGCTTCGGCGACTAACAGCCATGAATGGGCAGGAATGAACACCACGCGTTCGGGCCACTTGTGTTCGGAGCGGATCCGTAGATTGACCTGCTCGTTCGGTGGAACTTCAGAATGTGAATGTTCAACCGGAGCCGGAAGACACCAGTCGGCGGCAAACAGCGCCAAAAGAAGGACGCTCCCTACCCAAACAAAGTATTGACGTATCGGCATGGCAGTAACCTAAGGCAGCGATGATCCACTCGTACTTCTCCGCGCCTGGCGGCTCTCGCTTCACAAACTGGAGCATAGCGAACGCGTCCGGCAGCTGGCTTTGCATTGCGTGCCGTCGGTGTGTCTTTCGTTGCTGAGCGCAAACCGGGAAAGATCTACGTCGCTATCGAGAGGACCGGGTTGACGCTGACATTGTCGGATGGTGAGGTCCTATGTCGCGATCCGAACTGTCGACGGTATTGACCGGGCGCTAGACCCGTCGCCTGCTTGAAGGCGCGCGCAAAATTAGCTTGGCTGGAAAAGCTTAGAGAAAGCGCAATGTCGATCAGCGAGCGATTGCCGCTTATCAACATTGCTTTCGCGTGCTCAAGACGTTTGGCACTGACGTAACTATGCGGCGATTGCCCGACGGACTGTCTGAAGGCCCGTGCGAAATGGTATCGGCTCAGACACGCAATCGATGCCATGTCTTCAACGCAGAGATCGCCTTCCAGGTTTGCTTCTATGTAGTCAAGGACACGAAAGAGCCTGCGCCGATCGAGCCCTCCTCTTGCGTGAAGCGCACAGGACTGGGCGATTGGCGTACTAACGTGCTTTTGAATCAGTCTTGCCGCCATGCTGTTGGTCAGAGACTCGACCAACAGCTTGCCGGCAGATGTTTCGGACTTCAGTTCCGTCGCAATAGCGTGTGCCATCTCGCCAAAAAGTGGATCTTCGAAAGCGGCTTCGTATGTCAGCGCGCCGAGCGATGAAGCATCGATGTCGATACCGAGCTTGCTGGGCGAGAACTGGCTCGGCGAGACATAGAGATGCAGGATGCCCGGCAGGTCTTCGGCGATATCGATCGAGCCTTCGCGCCAACCAGGGGGAGAAAGCCAAATAGTACTGCGGGCCGTCACAATGCAGTCTTCGATGCCTGAGGCCTGTCGCGTGATGCGCGATTTCCTGCCGTGTACGTCGAGGCAAATATGGGTGTCGAATTGCGGGCCCTTCCACGGGATCACGCCCTTGCCATGGCTGCGCAGCTCGGCTGTCAGGCCGGACCAGCCACGATATGCCGAGGATAGCAGTAGCTTCGAGGGACCATGCTTCTCCCAAAAGTCGCCACAGTATGATGGCGCCTCATTTTGGCTCAACATAGCTGCGTCTCCTTGATTTTCCTTCGTAAATCTAGTTTGTATGGATTGTCTGCAGGTAGGGACGGCGCTGCCCTGAACAATTGATCCGGGGAAGCCAAACAATTGGCTTGGGAACGCCACACGCAATGGTGAACAAGCGTACGACCTCGTCGACCTGGATGCGCGGTGTCGCCAACACGCTTTTCGCGCAGGGGCTAGACGTGGCTACGTTGTTCGCGCAAGCCGGACTTCGCATTGAGAATCTGGAGCATGTCGAGTTTCGCTGGCCGACCGAAGGGATCAGCAAGCTTTGGATGATTGCCGCCGAACGCTCAGGCAATCCGGACATCGGGCTGTCCAGTCCGTACGCGCGGCCCAACCACTTTGGCCTCGTTGGCTATGCCATGATGTCGAGCCCGGACCTGGAGACGGGCCTAGCGCGGGCGATCCGCTACAACAGTGTTGTCAGCGATGCTATGATGATCACGCTCGACCCGGGAAAGGGCGGCAAGTGGGCGCGTGTGGAGCTGTTTGGTGGCGAATGTCCGATCCCCCGCCAACGCAACGATTATTTGCTTCTGACCGTCCTGACCTTTTGCCGCTTGATGCTTGGCCGGCCGCCGCAGCTCTTGGCTGCGGCCTTCAGGCACCACCAGCCGAGCTCGCTTGCCGCCTACAATGAAGCCTTCAATGCGCCCCTGCAGTTCGAAGCGCCTTTCAACGGTTTGCTGATCTCCAGGGAAGATCTTGCGAGCAAACTTCCGACCGCCGCCCCCGAACTGGCCGACTTTCACGACCGCATGGCCGAGCAGGCGCTGCGCAGTCTGGAGCACGCCGACGTCAGCCATCGCGCGCGCCAGGCAGTCGCGTGCCGTTTGCTGGACGGAGCGCCGTTGCGCTCGACCATTGCCGCGGCGCTGAACATGAGCGATCACACGTTCCAGCGCCGCCTCACGAGCGAGGGCACCTCGTTCACCAAGCTTGTCGACGAAACGCGGCGTGAGCTCGTACAACAACATCTCGCTGATAGACGGCTGAGCTCCGCCGAGATTGCTTATCTGCTGGGCTATGCCGACCAAAGCACCTTTTTTCGCGCCACCCATCGTTGGTTCGGCGAGTCACCTGGCGAATACCGCGCGCGTGTGACGGCGGGGCCAAGAGCGGCAGATCGTTGAGTCACGCGGCGACTAGAGCCTGATTGCCGTTGAGTGTCTTTCACAAGCGCTGCCTTCAAGTAAGCAGCGAAGGTCCTGCCAAATTCTTCGCCGGCTAGGCGCTCTTTCGCGGCCTTTCACCAGCAGCAAATGAAAAAGGGAAGGCACGCGAAGCGAAGACCGCGAGCGCTCGCTTCCGAGCCGCTGCGATCGCTGTCGCCGGGGGAGGCGCTTTCGATGGTGGCATCAATTTACGGGATCGCCGCCGCTGTCTTCAGCAACGAATGACACAAACAGCAGCACACCAAGAGAAGCTTTCGGCGCAACGCTTCGGTACTTCCATCGCAATACGATAGTCCGAGAATCAAGGCGTGTGGAATTCCCCGCTTGTCACGGAACTTACATCTCGGTCGAACAAGGAGCCATCATGCCGATCACCGCCACGCCAACAACCTTGGCACAAAAGCAGCTGCCGGCGCCGAACAGCGACTTCTACTCGATTTATGAAACCTTGAACGCCGAGGAACTCGCGACAGTGCGAAGGATCCGCGAGTTCATGGAGGAGAAGGTCGCGCCCGTTATCACTAAATACTGGGTTGACGACGCGTTTCCCTTCGAGCTGTTGCCGGCGGTGAAGCAGTTGGGCATCGGTGGGATCGGCCTGCAAGGCTACGGCTGCGCCGGTGGAAGCCAGGCACTGGTGGGCTTTAGCCAAATGGAAATCGCCCGGGTCGATCCTTCGTTCGCGACTTTCGTGGACGTTCACAGTCACTTGGCAATGGGCTCCATTTATCTCAACGGCTCGGAAGAGCAGAAGCGGAAATGGCTGCCGCCGATGGCGCGGTTTGAGAAGATCGGCTGTTTCGGCATGACCGAGCCGCTCGTCGGTTCGGGTGCCGGCGGCGGTATGCTTACTACGGCGAAGCGCGAGGACGACACCTGGATCCTCAACGGCGAGAAGCGTTGGATCGGGAATGCGCCGTGGTGCGATATTTCCATCATCTGGGCGAAGGATGTCGCCGACGGCCAGGTCAAGGGCTTCATCGTCGAGAACAAGACGACGCCCGGCTTCTCTGTCGAGAAGATCGAGAACAAAATCTCCCTAAAGGTCGTCCAGAACGGTCACATCACGTTGAAGAATGTTCGGGTGCCAGAAGAAAATCGCCTCCAGAATGCCAAGTCGTTCCGCGACGCCGCGAACGTCTTGAAGATGACCCGTTACACTGTTGCGTGGATGGCGACCGGCTGCGCGATGGGTGCCTACGAGGCCGCCCTCAAATATTCCCAGGAACGTTCGCAGTTCGGGAAACCGATCGGCTCATTCCAGTTGGTGCAGGATCTGCTCGCCAAGATGATCGCCAACATCACGGCTTCGCAGTGCCTAATCGTCCGCGAAGCGGAGTTGAACGATGCAGGCAAGTTGACGGGCGCCCGTGCATCAGTCGGCAAGGCGTTTTGCACGGCCAAGTGCCGCGAGACTGTCGCTTGGGCCCGCGAGATTCTCGGCGGCAACGGCATTGTGGCTGATTACAAGGTCGCCCGCTTCTTTGCGGATGCTGAACCGCTGTACACGTACGAAGGCACCTATCAGATGCAGAATCTGATTCTCGGTAAGGCCATCACGGGCTTCAGCGCCTACGTGTGACGCAGCGTGGGCCGGCTTTTTTGCTGGCTCGCCCCTTTTCAGAACAGGAGAGATGAACATGGCCTCGTCGCCAGCTGCACTCGTGCCTTCGTCCTTGGCCAAATCGGTCACTTCGCCAGCAACGCTGACGCTGGCGAATGTTGCGTACGAAAAGAAGGGCGCCGTCGCTTACGTGACGGTCAATCGGCCGAAGGTGCTCAATGCACTCAGCCGGGCGACGTGGGCAGATCTGCGGACTGCGTTTGAAGATGCGCGGGATGACGCAGCGGTACGCGGTGTCATTTTGACGGGCGCCGGCGACAAGGCATTCGTAGCGGGCGCCGATATCAGTGAGCTTGCGCAGGCTACGGTGCTTGAAGCGGAACGATTTGCTCGTTTCGGTCTGGAGGTCCTTGATCTGATCGAGAACCTCGGCAAACCGGTCATCGCAGCGATCAATGGCTTTGCTCTTGGAGGTGGCTGCGAGTTGGCGATGGCCTGCACTGGCAGAATTGCGGTGGATCGCGCGAAGTTCGGGCAGCCTGAAGTCAAGCTCGGTGTCATGCCAGGTGGTGGCGGAACGCAGCGTCTACCGAGGTTGGTCGGCAAGGGTCGCGCCCTGATGCTCATTCTGTCGGGAGAGATAATCAGTGCACAGGAGGCCTGGCGCATCGGGCTCGTGAACGAAATCGTTCCGGCGCCGGAGTTGATCGAACGCGCCGAGGCGATCCTGCAGAGCTTCGCATCCAACGCACCGATCGCCGTCAAGCTCTCGCTTGAAGCGGTGAACAAGGGTTTGGAGACAAGCCAGAGCGAAGGCCTGCTTCTTGAGGCTGCCTATTTCGCACTTTGCGCCGCAACCGAGGACAAAGATGAGGGCACGTCCGCCTTTCTTGAAAAGCGCGTGCCGTGGTTCCGCGGGCAGTGAAGAACAGCTCTCCGCTTGTGAAAATCCAGGAATCACCAATGACAAACGACAGCATCTTGTCCGGCCTAAAGGTCTTAGACTTTGCAAGTTACATCGCGGGTCCCAGCGCCGCAGTGATCTTGTCTGACTTTGGAGCGGAGGTTGTCAAAGTGGAGCCACCCGGTGGCGATCCCTGGCGAATGGGGAACAATAGCCCGCCGGAGCCACAAGCAAACGACGCATATCAGTGGCACCTGGCGAACCGCAACAAGCGCGGCATCACGCTCAATCTCAAATCGCCGAGCGCTCGCCCGGTTCTCGAGCGGCTTGTCCGATGGGCCGACGTCCTGATTGTCAATACGCCACATCCCGCGCGGAAGCGATTAGAGCTCGAATACGACGATGTTGTTCAGTGGAATCCGCGCCTGATCTATGCGGACCTCACTGGCTTCGGTGAGAAGGGGCCCGACGCTGATCACCCTGGCTTCGACATCACGTCGTATTGGGCCAGGAGTGGTCTGCTATCCCTGACACGCGATGCCGGCGCGCCTCCGACCTGGCCCGTCGGTGGTAGCGGTGACAATGCGACCGCTGTCGGCCTGTATTCGGCGATCTTGCTGGCGCTTTACCAGCGTGAGCGCAACGGCAGGGGGGCTTACGTCACCACCTCGCTGCTTGCCGAAGGCGTCTGGTCAGCGAGTGTTCCAATCCAGGCCGCGCTTTGCGACGCGGACTTCTTTGTGCATGACCGAAGCCGGCCCGCGAATGCAGTCAAGAATGTGTATCGCGCCTCTGACGGCATTTGGTTCGTTCTCGTTGCCGCAACCAATAAGCTGCCAGTCCTGGCGAAAGCGATCGATCGGATGGATCTTTTGACGGACCCGCGATTCTCCGATCCGGCCAAGCTCCTGCAGAACATGCCGCAGCTGACCGCAATTCTCGACAAAGTATTCGCGTCGCGGCCGATGGCGCACTGGGATGCGGCCTTCAATGACGCACACATCACTTTCGGTGCTGTGAGACAGCCACAGGAAGTCATCAACGATCCGCAGTTGCGGTTGAATGACATCATCGTGCCGCTCGAAGGGGCGGGCGGGAAGCTGACCTCCACAATCAGCAGTCCGATTCAGGTTCATGGAGCCGTCAAAGTACCGGCGAAACGCGCCCCTGAACTTGGTGAGCACAATGAAGAGGTTCTCAAACAGCTCGGGTTTAGCCTGGCCGAGATCGACAGCCTGCGCGCGAGTGGAGCGGTACCGCAAGCTGGTGGCTAACCGGGGGTACCAACGAATCGAGGACCTAAGCTGGAGATTGTCCATGAAGACGGAAACCATTGCCATCCAAGACCGGCCAAGTTCTGCAGCAGGCACCATGACTCCGCGCTTGTTCGTTCTGGAGACATCTGATGGGCAGATCTTCTCGGTCAATCCCGACGGATCCGACAAGAAGGTCATTGTAACAGGTTGCCCGATGCCAGACGGAATCGTGGTCGATGCTGGTGCCGGTCACATTTATTGGACCAACATGGGCGAGTTCAAGCAAAACGATGGCTCGATAGAGCGGGTGGGGCTCGATGGGAAGAACCGCACGATCATCGTGCCTAAAGGCGACACCTTCACGCCCAAGCAGCTCAAACTCGATCTGAGGAATGGCAAGATCTATTGGTGCGATCGCGAGGGAATGCGCGTGATGCGCTGCAATCTCGATGGCTCAACGGTCGAGACGTTGGTTGACACAAGCGGAGGCGACGCTCGCCCCGGTCATGACGCAACGAAGTGGTGTGTGGGAATTGCCGTCGATACCGACCGCGGCCAAATGTACTGGACCCAGAAGGGGTCCGACAATGCTGGAGCCGGTCGCATCCTTCGCGCGAACATCGAAACGCCGACAGGCGAGAATGCGGCCAATCGTAGCGACGTCGAAGTTCTCTACGAGGGATTACCCGAGCCCATCGATCTTGAATTAAATATCGCGAAGCGACTGATCTATTGGACCGACCGAGGCGATCCGCCGCGAGGGAATACGGTCAATCGCGCTCCGATGGACGCGGCTCCCAAAGAGAGGCCCTCGCCCGACATCCTGTTTACGCACTTGATGGAAGGAATTGGAATAGCCGTCGACTACGCGAACGGCCGCATGTTCGTGACCGATCTCGCCGGTTCCATCTATTGCGTAAAGATGGATGGCTCCGGAGAAAAACTCCCCGTCCTCACGCACCAGGGCAACCTCACCGGGGTCGCCTACGCAGAGCTGCCCAACAGGAGCTGAACCATGTCGTACAACAAACCAATCCGCCGAGTTGCCATCGTCGGCGCCGGAGTCATCGGTGCCAGCTGGGCGGCTCAATATCTCGCTCACGGGCTCGACGTCGTCGCCACCGATCCCGCTCCCGGTGCGGAAGCCAATTTGCGCAAGTACGTCGACGAAGCGTGGCCGCACCTCGTCCAGATCGGTCTGTCCCAAGGCGCCTCGCGCGATCGGCTGAGCTTTACGGCGAACATGAAGGACGCTTTGTCGCATGCCGATTTCGTCCAGGAAAACGGACCGGAGCGGCCCGATTTCAAGATGAAGCTGTTCGCAGAGATCGACGATGCGACTCCGATCGACTCAATAATAGCTTCGAGCTCGTCCGGGATCACTGCGAGCGTCATTCAGACAAACTGCGCACATCCGGAGCGTGTTGTCATCGGACATCCGTTCAATCCTCCGCATATCGTTCCGTTGGTCGAAGTCGTCGGCGGAAAACGTACGTCGTCGGAGGCAGTTCAGCGAGCTATGACCTTCTATACTTCGATCGGCAAGAAGCCGATTCATTTGAAAAAGGAGCTTCGCGGTCACGTGGCCAATCGGTTTCAAGCCGCGCTCTACCGGGAGATGCTTTACGTCATTCAGGAAGGCGTCGTCAGCGTCGAGGAGGCTGATGCAGCTGTTTCCTATGGACCAGGTCTTCGCTGGGGAGTGATGGGCCAAAATCTGCAGTGGCACCTCGGCGGCGGCGCGGGTGGGATCAAGCACTGGATGGACCACTTGCTGAATCCTACTGCGGAAATGATGAATGCGCTCGGAACTCCGGACATCACGCCCGAGCTGAGGCAGGAAATCATCGATGGGGTGACACGCGAGGCAGCCGGACGCTCGGTTGATCAGCTCGCGCAGCACGAAAACCAAGTGATCGTCGGGCTCATGCGTCTGCGAGGCATGCATGCCAACCAGGAATTGGAAGGAAACGGTGAAAAATGAAGCGGTTACCTATAATGTTGGTTAGCGCAGTGCTCGCCTCAAATTTGGCTGCAAGTGAGGCGCTTGGCCAGAATTACGACAACGTCGGGCGTTTCGAATCGGACAGCCAAGTCATTGGCGATGGCCGTAGCGTTCGAAAAGATGAGGGACTGCGCTATGGTCCGAGGGACGATTTCGGTGCAAGCCAACCTGAATATGACGTCCAGGATGGCCGCAAGCCTCGCTGCTATTTTCCAGACGAGTGGCCCGAGAGGCCGCCTTGGCCGCCGTTTTGCGATTGAGCATCTGACCGGCAGCCGTCTGTAGCTCTCAGCTTGAATCGGCTCCACTGATTTCTCATCGGCGGTGCTCGCACGCACCGAACGTCGGTACCGCGTGTCTATGGTTCTCAGATTTGAGAGAGGTCAATGCCCGCAGTTCGGACAATTTCGATCGCGACCAGAGCCTATGGCCGCCAAGAGATGTGGAGAGCCAATTTTCTGGAGCGAGCGAAGCACTATCATTTTGCGGCAGCGATGAGCCAAAGCCCTTACGAAATTGAACGCTTCTGCGAGATAGCGGAGATGTTTGAGTTGATGGCTCGCGGGATCCAGCCTGGTCGATTGGATTCTGGTTTCGCATTCAAGAGATGGAGAAGAAGCCGATCCGGCTTTGGAAGGTCGACCAAGGCACTCATGGCGTGGCTGCGTGGCTTCGTCGGAGCGACGAGAGATCGATTCACTGCGCTGCGGGAGCTCGTTCCAAGGCGGAAAGAGAATCACTCATCACGGATGGCCTAGAGCCCACCAACGGCCGCGGGCCGGAAACTGGCTCGGCGTTGGCTGTGAAAGCTGCCAAAAACCCCGATCGCCTTCAGCCCATTTCGCAAGGGAAATCTACGGAGATGGTGGAAGCGGGCCTCTCCCAAGTATTTCGACAACAACAACTCATGGGGGACGACCGAGGCTGTCGAGCGAATGAATGTATCCAATCTTGAAGCGCTTTAGGGCGATCGGCGAGCGGCGGCATCCATTCTGTTCGTGGCTTCATATCAAGCGAGCTTTATCACCGGACCTGTCCTGCCGATCGCCGGCGATGATCTCGGCTATGAGATTGTGGGTAGTCCGCCGATGAATCAGGAGAACACTATGGCAGTCCCTTGTATCATTACCGTTGCAATCACCGGTTCGCTTCCAACCAAAGCTGACAATGCTGCCGTCCCGATCACGATCGCTGAGCAGATCGAATCGACGCAGGAGGCCTTTGAAGCGGGCGCAACGCTTGCGCATTGTCACGTGCGGGACGATGCTGGCAAGCCAACGTCAGATCCCGAACGGTTCGGACGCCTACTGGAAGGTGTCAGAAGGCATTGCCCCGGTATGATCGTGCAACTTTCCACCGGAGGCCGATCGGGCTCCGGGCGCGAGCGCGGTGGTATGCTGCCGCTCAGGGCCGACATGGCGTCCCTCTCGACAGGATCGTGCAATTTCCCTACGCGCGTTTACGAGAACGCGCCGGAACTCGTCGAATGGCTGGCGTCAGAGATGCTGGCTTATGAAGTGAAGCCGGAGATCGAGGCGTTTGATCTCTCGATGATCTTCCAGGCTGTCGCAATGCAGAAGCAGGGCAAGATCAAGGGGCCATTGCATGTCCAATTCGTGATGGGCGTGAAGAATGCTATGCCCGTCGACCGGGAGACGTTTGAGTTCTATGTGAAAACGCTGAAGCGCCTGGCGCCTGACGCGACCTGGACGGGCGCGGGTATCGGGAAGGACCAGATCACGCTCAACGCATGGTCACTCGAACTGGGCGGTCATTGTAGGACCGGGCTTGAGGACAATGTGCGACTAGATCGCGAGCGGCTTGCACCTTCGAACGCCGCGCTCGTCAAGCGAGTCGTCGACCTTTGCGATCGCTACGGGCGACGTCCAGCAACCGTGCAAGAAGCGCGCAAGTTGCTGACGCTCGCGGCGTGATTTCGCCGGCGGATAATTATTCCTTTGCTGAGGCATGTTGGCTCCCAACGCGGATGCAGGATGTTCGAGAGCGACCGTCCGGCGGAGAATGTCTCGAGCCAACTTCTAGCTAAGGCCAGCGCCGAGGCTTGGCACTGTTGGGCTGCTTGCTTCGCGCGACTCGCAACCGGCGTGCCCACTGACCCAGGGCTTCGAGATGCTTTCCCTGCCGCTACAGCGTTCGAAAGGGTGTTGAATCAAGCAAGGGCGTAGGGAAGCTCGATTGCTCACCGATCGCTGCACTGCTGCATTAAGTCGTCTCTAAACACCCGTTAGACGAACCCGCATGACATGCGATTACATTCCGAAAGGGGCGGCCGGTCCTCGGGGGGAAAGGACCGGCCGCGGGGAAGCCCGGCGAGGGACCAAGGGTAGACATGCGCCGGGGACCCAAACTGCGTTTCAGCAAATCTTGACAGATGCGGACGCGTCGCGAGCCATTTTTGGCGCCGGGCCACGCACGGAGATACGGGTGATAGCCATCGCGGTAAGATCGCTCACTCGTCTAGCGACGTTCACCGACCTGCAGACCGACACTGTCCGCGTAATATTGCGTGCATGCCTACTTCAATGCGGCTTGCCAAGTACGAAGGTGAACGGGATCACGAAAAGCTCATCACCTTGGCTGTCGCTGACATGCAAGACCCAGTCACGCCAATCCTCGAGGCTCCGCTCGTTGGTGAAGGATTGGACGAGGCGAGTCGCATGGTCACGCGCTTCAGCGAGATCCTTCACGACGGCACCGTGGTGATCGAGGAAAACCTTCTTCGTATTGGAGCGGTGAAAATATACCTGGGTCATGTCCAATCTCCCGCCTTGGCATCGGCGGCAGCGCGAGCCGCTGCCTTAGCCGCATCAGCGTGCGAAGCGTTCTCTGCTCGGTGGTTGTACAGGTCGGCAAGGGCTTTCAGTTGGTCCGCTACCGCTCGATTGGTCATGGTGCTGGCGGAGTGGAGCAAAGTCTGCGCCGCTTTTCGATATTCATTTCCTCGTCGTGAGATCTGCAACGTCATGATAAACCTCCGTCGGTCGGCGAATGGCGAGATCAATTCGCCGTGGGTTCCTGTTATGCAGAAGTTTTTCGGTCGCGGCTTTGCTCTGGTTGCCGTGATGTTTTCATGGGTTGCTGTCGATGGCGGTCGGTCGGGACCGCGTTTAGCGGGATCCTTCGCGTACGTTGCCGGCGACACTGCGACATTTCGGCGGGCCCGAGTCGCCTTGAAAATTGAGTGACGTCGCCCACGCTCCTGGGCCGGTTAACAAACCCGCATCGTCATCAGAGAGTTCGCAGCTCTGCCTCCGGCAATTGTGTGCGACGGGCTCCGCTTTGGCCAATTCGATTGCGTGAACGTGGTTGGCATTTCGAGACCTCACCACCGCCACGGTCGGCTTTAGTACGAGCGAGGAGACTATTGTCGTGTTTGCCTCCGCAGTCGCCAGCAATGAATGACAAAACCACGGCACGGGATGCAAAACTTCCTGCCGACAGCCTCGCTATGTTCGATGCGATGGAACAAGACGCCTGCCACAGTCGCAGGCCGCGCAACGAATGGAGATCCGAGATGGCCACCGCTACCGCGCCGAAGCCTGCAAAACAGCTTCCGCTGCCGAATAGCGACTTCTTTCAATTCGCTGAGATGCTACCTGACCAGGAGCTCGCGATCGTAAAGAAGGTACGCGCATTCATGGAGACGAAAGTCGCGCCCATCATCAACAAGCACTGGGTCGAGGACTCCTTTCCGTTCGAGCTCCTCCCGTCTTACAAGGAGTTGGGCATCGCTGGTGTCGGAATGAATGGCTATGGCTGCCCGGGCGGAAGTCCCTTGATGGTCGGCTTGGTCGCATTGGAGATCGCGCGAACCGACGTTTCGTTTTGTACCTTCCATGGCGTCCATACCGGTCTTGCGATGAGTTCCATCTACCTCGCCGGCACGGAAGAGCAAAAGCAGAAGTGGCTGCCGCCGATGGCGCGCATGGAAAAGATCGGCTGCTTCGCGCTGACCGAGCCGCTGGTGGGCTCGGGAGCCGGTGGTGGTCTCACGACCACGGCGAAACGCGATGGCGACACCTGGATTCTCAATGGCAAGAAGCGCTGGATCGGCAACGCTCCCTGGTGCGACATCTCGATCGTCTGGGCGCGCGACGTGGCTGATAACCAGGTCAAGGGCTTCATCGTCGCGAACAAGACGACACCCGGGTTTAGCGTCGAGAAGATACAGAACAAGCTCGCGCTGAAGGTGGTGCAGAATGGCCAGATCACGATGACCGACTGCCGCGTCCCAGATGCGAACCGTCTTCAGGGAGGCAAGGGAACGTTTCGCGATGCTGCATTGGTACTGCGAGGCACCCGGCATGGCGTCGGCTGGGAAATCACCGGTGCCCAGATGGGCGCCTACGAAAATGCCCTCAAGTACGCCCAGGAGCGCTTGCAGTTCGGTAAGCCGATCGGATCGTTCCAGCTCATTCAGGAGCTTCTGGCGAAGATGTTAGCCAACATCGTAGCCTGCCAAGGCATGCTGGTCCGCTCGGTGCAACTGGAAACCGAAGGCAAGCTGACGGATGCGCAGGCGGCGATCGTCAAGGCGTTCAGCACAGCCAAGGCCCGAGAAACCGTTGCTTGGGCCCGTGAGGTGCTCGGCGGCAACGGGATTCTGGTCGACTACAACGTGGCGCGCTTCTTTGCCGACACCGAGGCGATCTACTCCTACGAAGGCACCTACCAGATCCAAAACCTGATTGTCGGCAAGGCGATCACCGGGCTCAGCGCCTTCGTTTGATGTTCGCGGCTGGGCCGGCACTGAGCTACCGGCTCACCCCCTCAACCTGGACCAAGGTCGCTGGGCCATTCGAAGGGCCAGCGAAGATCACGGGTCAACTCAGGAGTCAGTCATGCCAGACGAAAACATCTTCTCCGGACTGAAGGTCGCGGATCTGTCGAGCTTCATCGCAGGACCCAGCGCCGCCGTGATCCTCTCCGACTTCGGCGCCGACGTCATCAAGGTCGAGCCGCCGCACGGCGATCCGTGGCGGCATGCGAACAAGACGCCGATTCAACCGCAGTCCGAGGATCCGTATCAGTGGCACCTTGCCAATCGTAATAAGCGCAGCATTGCGCTCGATCTCAAGTCACCGGGCGCACAGCAGGTTATCTTCGAGCTCGCCAACTGGGCCGACGTTTTCATCGTCAACACGCCGCACCATGCGCGCAAGAAGTTGAAGCTCGAATACGATGACGTCGCTGGGTGGAACCCGCGCCTGATCTACGCCGATCTCACCGGATTTGGTGAGAGGGGACCGGACGCCAACTTGCCAGGCTTCGACATCACGTCCTATTGGGCACGCAGCGGTCTGCTGTCGTTGACGCGCGACGCCGGTGCGCCGCCCACCTGGCCGGTAAGCGGCAGCGGCGATAATGCGACAGCCGTTGGCCTCTATTCGGCGATCGTGACTGCGCTCTATCGACGCGAACGGACTGGCAAAGGCTCTTATGTGACCACGTCGCTGTTGGCCGAAGGTGTGTGGGCCGCGAGTGTGTCGATTCAGGGCGCGTTGGCTGGGGCCAAATTTCCCCCGATGCACGACCGCACGCATCCCGCCAACGCCGCGATGAATGTCTATCGTGCCGCTGATGGCACCTGGTTCGTGCTCATCGTCACCCCTGACAAATTCGCGGCGGTCGCAAACGCCATCGGCCGACCGGATCTCTTGACCGATCCGCGCTTTTCCGAACCGGCGCAGCTTCTGGCGAACATGACGCAGCTCACGGCCGTCTTCGACGAAGTATTCGGCGCCCAAGCGATGCCACACTGGCACTCGGTCTTTGCCGGCGTCAACGTCACATTCGGAGAGGTCCGCGGACCACAGGAAGTGATCAACGATCCGCAACTGACCGAAAACGAGATCGTGGTTCCGATCGAAGGCGCGGGTGACAACGTCAGCTCAACGATCAGCAGTCCGATCCAGGTGCACGGCGTCGCGAAGGTTCTGGCTCAGCGCGCGCCCGGCCTGGGCGAGCACACTGAAGAGATCCTCGGTGAGCTGGGCTTCGACGCCAGGAGCATCGAGAGCCTGCGCGAGGACGGTGCCATCCCCCAAGCAGAAAAACGCATACCGCAGACGCTTCGCCAAAGCTGAAGAAGCCACATCATGAGCGCGGCGACCAAGTAGGTCGTCAGCGGCCCCACAAACGCGCGCACCAGGCGCGACTGCAAACACGAAAGGATATCCCATGACCGTACTCCAGGCTGAAAAGACAACGGTCTCATCGGGCGCGGCGCACTCTGGGCGACTGTTCCTGCTCGAACTCAATGCCGGACGGATTCATTCGATGAATGCCGACGGATCGGATCGGAAGGTGATCGTCACGGATTGCCAATTTCCTGACGGCATCGCGGTCGATGCTGCCGCTGGCAACATTTACTGGACCAATATGGGCGTTCCCAGCTTGAACGACGGGTCGATCGAGCGCGCCGACCTCGATGGAACGAACCGCAAGGTCATCGTTGCGCCCGGAGGTACGTACACGCCGAAGCAGCTGCATCTCGATAAGCCGAGCGGTAAACTCTACTGGGGCGATCGCGAAGGAATGCGCGTAATGCGCGCCAACCTCGATGGCTCTCAGATCGAAACGCTCGTGGAGACCGGACGAGGCGATCTCGACCGTCGTGACCAGGCCCGATGGTGCGTCGGCGTAACCATCGACCCTGTGCGTCAGCAGATCTACTGGACCCAAAAAGGTCCGACTAAGGGAAACAGAGGTCGCCTTTGCCGTGCGGGAATCGAGATCCCCAGGGGTCAGACCGGCGCAAACCGATCGGACATTGAACTATTGCTCGATCATCTGCCGGAGCCGATCGACCTCGAGTTAGATATCGGCAGGCGTACGCTTTACTGGACCGACCGTGGCGACCCGCCTCGCGGAAACACAGTAAGTCGCGCGTCGATCGACGCAAAAGTTCTATCGGCGGAGATCGTCGTCAAACATCTGATGGAAGGAATCGGCCTTTCGCTCGATCTCTGGCGTGACCGGATGTTTGTGACCGATTTTGCCGGATCGCTGTACTCCGCCCGCCTGGACGGGTCAGAGGAGCGCACCATTCTCGCGGCCCAGGGCAACCTCACCGGCGTCGCTTACGCAGAAGTCTAAAGCTCGATCGCAGGAGAATTGATCATGTCGAACACCAAGACAATCCGCCGCGTCGCTGTCATCGGCACCGGCGTGATCGGCGCCAGCTGGAGCGCGTTGTTTCTCGCAAAGGGACTGCAGGTCGTCGCGACCGATATCGCGCCTGACGCAGAAATCGCCCTGAGGAAGTTCGTGAAAGCCGCTTGGCCGGCGCTGGAACGGCTGGGTCTCTCGCCCGGCGCATCGCAATCGAACCTGACGTTCACTGCTGACTTCGCAAAAGCACTGGCGGACGCTGACCTCGTCCAGGAGAACGGGCCAGAGCGGCTTGACTTCAAGCAAAAGCTCTATGGCCAGCTCGACGAACTGCTGCCGCCCGACGTGATCATCGCGTCGAGTTCGTCGGGACTCAAGATGAGCGACATTCAATCGGGCGCCGCGTCACATCCGGAGCGCTGTGTCATCGGCCACCCCTTCAATCCGCCGCACTTGATCCCCCTGGTCGAGGTCGTCGGCGGGACCAAGACCTCCGAAGAGACGATCCTGCGCACGATCGAGTTCTACAAGTCGATCGGAAAGAAGGCAGTACGCCTCAACAAGGAAATGCCGGGTCACGTCGCCAACCGGCTGCAGAGCGCCTTGGCGCGCGAGGTCTATTACCTCGTCGCCGAAGATGTACTCAGCGCCGCCGATGTTGACGACGCCCTTTCCTGGGGACCGGGTCTGCGCTGGGGCATCATGGGCAACATGATACTCAATCATCTCGGCGGCGGCCCTGGCGGCATCGAGCACTTCTTTCACCAATTTGCCGGCCCGATGAGTAGTTCGTGGAAGGCCCTTGGCGCACCGGTGCTTACTCCGGAGATCCAGAAGAAGCTCATCGACGGCGTGCATGCCGAAGTCGGCTCGCGTACCATCGAGGAACTTGAGGCCGAGAGGGACGAAATCTTGCTCGGGCTCCTGCAGTTGCGCACGAAACAGCTTGAGACGGTGTCCGCCCCCAAACTGGCAGCCGATCTCCCGACCAACCGCCTACGTAAGGAGGCATGAAAATGCCTGGCATCCATCACGTGACGGCTATTGCCGGTGATCCGGCCAAGAACTTCAACTTTTATACGCGAGATCTCGGCCTGCGATTTGTCAAGAAGACGGTCAATTTCGACGATCCTTCGACCTATCACTTCTACTTCGGTGATGCGACCGGAAGTCCAGGCACCATTCTAACCTTTTTCGTCTGGCCGAAAGCGGTAGCAGGTTCGCGAGGCGGCGGAGAGGTCCATCAGACCGCTTTTCGCGTACCGGTATCATCGCTCGACTACTGGACGAAGCGGCTTGCTGAAAGGGGAGTCGCTTGCCAAGCCATGGAGACACGCTTCAGCGAGCGGATCCTGCCGTTCTCTGACCCGGACGGAATGCGTCTCATGCTCGTCGGGGTCGTCGGCGCCGAAAGCGAGCCCGCCTGGAACAATGACGA
This sequence comes from Bradyrhizobium sp. CER78, assembly GCF_029846235.1. Taxonomy (GTDB): domain Bacteria; phylum Pseudomonadota; class Alphaproteobacteria; order Rhizobiales; family Xanthobacteraceae; genus Bradyrhizobium. The sequence goes on along the minus strand of NZ_JARVWP010000013.1, from coordinate 97,530 downwards.
TATTCCCCAGGAACATGCGATCCGTGGTTTCCATGGCGCGACACTTGTGCTCGATAGCACTGAAAAGACAGGCGCGATATTGACCGATGTTCTTGGCTTTCGCGAGGTAGGTCGCGAAGGAACGCTGATCCGGTTCGCTGCGTCGGGCGAATCGAAGGGCTGTCTGATCGACCTCCAGGAGAAAAAGGGAATCGCACGAGGTCATCAGGGGCTCGGCTCGGTGCATCACATCGCCTTTCGCGCGGTGAATGATGCGGAGCAGGCTGTGATGGTGGGCAAGCTGATATCGGGACATCAAAGACACCCGACAGAGCAGAAGGATCGCAACTATTTCCGCTCGATCTATTTCCGTGAGCCCGGCGGTGTTCTGTTCGAAATAGCAACTGATATTCCGGGGTTCGCCGTCGATGAATCGGTCGAGACGCTTGGACGCAATTTGAAGCTCCCGAGTTTTCTCGAGGCGCGGCGTAGTGAGATCGAAAGAGTGTTGCCCGCCCTCGAAGCGTAGACAAGACGGTCAATACCGCAAACCAGTCGGGCAACTGGCGCCGAGTGGTCAGGACTCTTAATTCAGAGTTCGGCGGAATATGGCAGGATCCACCTAGTCGAGACGACCAGGACGTTCTTGTTCCTGAATTCATCGAAATCGTACTTCTTGGGTATCTTCTGGCGCCTCGATTGCGCGACGCAGAGGCGTCGCTGCTGGAGCCTACACCACTTTGCACGCGCTTTCAGGCAGGCCACCGGGCAAACGCCGCATCGTTTCGTCAGCGTTAGGCGCCTTGAGCGCGCGAAAGCTCTTTTGACAAGCTGCGAACGCTCGATAGTCGACATTGCGCTTTCGCTCGGCTCCTCCAGCCAAGCCAATTTTAAGCGGGCCTTCCGGCAGGCGACAGGTCATGCACCGGACCAATATCGCCAGGCGGTTAGATCTCAACTGTACGAAGTGACGGGCTCCTTTTCCGATCTCGAGCTTTAGCAGGAGGCTGACACTGACGCCTCCGTTGCGCTTCGCGCGTTACAGACCAAAACACCACGAAATGCGATGGAGCGCTGCGACGGTTCTGGCATCTTCCTAACTACCGGAATTAGAATCTGGTCGCGCGAGGCTGCTTTTCGGGCAATCGTGATCAAGCGCTACGGACCCGGGCGATAGAGTTGAGGTCGCATGTGCGCGTTCCACGCCGCACGTTGCGAGTGGTATTCGCGCTGTGGGGCTGACAGCAAGAAGTGACAAAGCGTCATCAATCCAGGCAAAGCCGCCGCTCGTCAAACCACGTACTACTCGCAGTGGGTCCACTCATCCGACCCTCATTCACTCACTTATGGAGAACATCGATGTCGAATCTCAAAAATCTCTCGATGCTGTTGCTGGCGGTCACCACGATCTCGGCTCCGGCAATGGCTCGCGAGAGCCGAGCGGTCGCGCAGCAGACCGTGCCGAGCGTCCGATCGCTCGCGCAGCAGACGACGCGAAGCGCTGTGTACGTCCCGGACGCGGATACTGAAGGGCGCGTATGTGTGCCGGCTCCGCGTGTTGGTGCATTTGCCACCGCGCCGTGGAGCGACAGCAACATTCCCTGCGAGCCGTGATTGGCAATTGATTGGTCGTAGGGTCAATCGAGACGTGAAAAACAGCCGGACGTCCAATCTGATGTCCGGCTGTTTTGCGAAGCGACAAATTGCATTCAGGGAGACTGGAGATCACCTAGCAGACGCCCTATCCCAGCGGCCGCACGCGACGGCCAGACGAATGATTTTGATCAAGATAGCAGGACGATCCCTTACGCGCGTTTCCGCATTGACACCACATTTCCATCACGCCGCGGTACCAGGGACACAACTGCCGCCCTTGCAAGGTCTTCCAAGGCGGTCGCAATGTATTTCGCGTAATGCCGCTCGATCATTTTGACCGAGGTGTTGTGCAATTTGGCAACCTGTTGGATGGGCAAGCCCTTTCGGAGACCGCGCACGATGCTCGAGTGCCGCAAAGCATAGGGGATCACCTCCGGCATACCGGCGCGCTCGCGAATGGCCTTCCAAGGACGTGCAAGTTCGGCTCTTTTCCACGGACCGCGTTCAGACTTCTTCCACGCGATACCTCCCGGCTCCTGTTCATGGATCCACCGCTCGAAAAGAGGTGCATCGCTTGGCCGCCCGACGATTGCGGGTGAAAGCACCTCAATCACGTCGTCACCCACTGGAACCGGGTCTGAGCCGCTGTTGCCGCCACGCCCTTTGTAGGAACCCGGCAGCATCAGACGCCGTGCAGAAACCTGGGCGTCGCCTACGCGCATTCGCCTGACCTGGGCATACCGCGCGCCCGTCGCGGCCAGACATACGATGATCCGATATAGATCGCCATCGAATCCTTGCTCCTGATCGACTTCACACGCAGCCTGAAGGATCGCGCCAACTTTCTCATCCGTGAGAATCTGGTTATCCCGAGCGACCGACAGGTCATCATCATCGATCCGCTCGGCTTTAAAGCCGGCCTTCACAATGGCGAGGAACGCCGGGTTTAGTTTCTTCCGATCTGCGGAAAGCCGCGGCCACGCGGCATTTAGTGCAGCCTTGAGGTCATTGACGAACCGCTGCTTGGTAGTGACCTTTAAGTCCGCCGGTAAACCCTCACGCCAAACTATCAAGTCGGCTTCATTCAAGGCATGCAGATGCACCGATGCGAGAGGAGCAGCGTCCATAGCTTCCTGATTGCCGCGCTTTTCCTGACCAAGGAGGTAGCGCCGAAGCTTCGTACCGGCGTCGGATTGGACGTCGCGACCTGTTCGGCGTCTTTCTCGAGCATCTCGATCCTTGACGTAGGCTTCTACGGCCGATCGCACGGTGGGCGCCGGGCCCGCCGCCTGTGCCGCGGCTTCTGTTCTGGCTCGAGCTACCGCCTCCCGAGCCGTTCTGACGGCCTGTTCAAAGGTTAGAATTCCGTCGGCGGGCCTGTCATTGATGTCATTGGTGATGCCAATTGGCGCCTGTTTGTAATTGCCGCCTTCGTGGTGATTGCGCCAGCGGACAAGCCAAACGCCACCCCGTTTTCCTTTGCGATAGCCCAGATGCGCTTCGGCATCGAGGCGACGCCAATGCACGCCAAGCTCCCCCACCGTGCCAAGCGCTCACGCCACCATACGAAGGACAAACAGCGGTTCTTCGTGTCGGTGGTTGCGTTTGATTCCCTCCCTGGGCGCCACGCTTCGCCCTTGCGGGCTACGCGTGGCGGAGCCGCGCAAGATGACGATGGCGAAGCGTGTCCGGCGTAGCTTGAGCGAAGCGAAAGCGAAGACGGACTTCTCGGTCCCTTAGGCTCCATCCACCTCACGGCAGATTGGCCCGTAGCTTGGATGAACTGATGGCTCGCGCATCGGTGGACTCCGCTACCTACCGATAGTCCTTGTTGTCGATCGCCTTGCCTCCGTCTCCGCCGGTCGGCATGCATTCGACCTGCACGAGGTCGGGATAGAGCTCCCAGGATCGCACCAGGAATTTCCGGCGGACACCGTAGGAGGTGATGACGCAGCGGTTCAGCACCGGGCTGACGGCGGCGGCGACGTAACCGGGATAGAACAGCGAACCGTGGTGGAGGATGCTCCAGAGCTCGTTGAACCAGGTCGAGCGCACCCGGAAGGTCACGGTGTTCTGCTCGGTGCAGGGCAGCGTCTCGCAGCCATAGACCTCGTGGACCTCGAGGCCTTCGGTCTGCGAACCGGAGAGGTTCTGCGAATTGGACAGATACAGCTGCTCATCGTGCCGCACCGTGGCCAGGTACCAGGGCAGGGTCGCCGCGACCGTCACCGCGCCATAGACGAGGTAGCAGACGGCGATCGTCGCCAGGATCATGACGCCGCCGCGCGCCTTGCTGAATTCCGGATCGCCATAGGCGTCCTTGGCGTAGACGCAGCGCGCCCAGAGCGAGCGGTAGCCGGCGAATGTCCATCGCACGAAGCGGTAGAGCCGCCAGGTGACCGGCGCGATCAGCGTCAGGTAGATCCATCCGCAGGAGCGGACGAACTGCGACCAAAACCGGCCGAGCACGGTCAGGTCGCGATGGGCGCGCCCGAGCTCGGACTGGTCGTAGGACTTCTTGGCCTCGTAGGCCTTGGTCTTGAAGTCGGACAGCGTCTTGTCGATGCCGTCCAGCAACGCGTTGGCGTCGTCATGCGGCTTTTCGGTCATGGGGGATCCAGCTCGACGTGAAATGGCGGCTCGTCGCATCGAAGCCGATGTCGAGCGTGCCGGTGAAGGCGGGGTCCGCCATCGTCTTGTCGACGATCATGGCCTCGATGCGTTTGATCCGCCCCGGCAGGCCGCGGGCGCCGATCTCGGGCGAATAGGTCTTGTCGCAGAACTCGCGCAGCTCGGCCTCCGGGAAGCGCACCTCGATCGATTGCGCCGCGTAGAAGGCGTTGATGCGCGAGATTTCGCGGAACACGATCTTCTCGATCGTGTCCATGTTGAGCTTGTGGAACAGGATGATGTTCTCGCGTCCCTCGAAGCGGTTCAGGAATTCGGTCCGGAACGCCTTCTTCAGGTCGCGGATGGTGAGCTCATAGGCTTCTTCCTGGCTCAGATCGCCGGGACCGGGGCCGACCCGCAGCGCATGATCCGCACCGATATTGGTGGTCATCGGCATCACCACATCGCCGAACTCGACCTTGCGGCCGAGATTGTCGCGGCAACGCCCGTCGTCGAGGATGTTGAGGCAGATGTTGAAGATGTCGGGGTGAGCTTTCTCGATTTCGTCCCACAGCATGACCTGATACGGATTGGCCCGCACCGAATTGGTCATCTCGCCGCCGGCCGCGAAGCCGTCATAGCCCGGAGGCGCGCCAATCAGCTTGGTGACGTCGTTCTTCTCCATGAACTCGCCCATGTCGTAGCGGTTCAACGCCTTGTCGGTGTCGAACAGCGCTTCCGCCAGCCCCTTGGCGACCTCGGTCTTGCCGACGCCGCTGGCGCCGCAGAACAGGAACGGCAGCGGCCGGTCGGTGCGCCGCCCCCGCCGCCAGACCTTGACCGCGCGATCGACGTGGTCGAGCACGTCGTCCTGACCGAACACGCGCCGCTTCAGCGAGCCGTGCAGGTTGAGCAGCTTGACGGCGTCGTTCTGCTTGAGCTTGGAGGCATCGATGCCGGAGATCAGCGAGAACTCGTCGATCACCATGTCAGCGGTGAACAGCAGCCGGTCGTTGATCTCCTTGGTGACGGCCTTGTACCTCACCCGGTTCTCGTCGACGGCCGCCTGGGTCCGCGCGATGTCGCCGCGCAGCTGGAGAATCTCGGGCGTCGCATAGCCGGACGCCCTGGCGATCAGGTCGAAGTCGGCATCGCCGGCGGAGGCCTTGCCGGCGGGCTCGTCGAGGTGCCGCTTTTTCTCCTCGTCCTCGAGGGTGCGCAGTTGCGCCTCCATATGCGCGATCGACTTCTCGCCCTCGCGTTGCGCCGCGTAGTAGCCCTTGATCCTGGCCTGGTATTCCGCGAACTCGGCCTTGTGGCGCGCGATCGCGGCGCGCACGGCGGCGGCCTTTGCTTCGCTGCCGGGCGGGGCTCCGCTGGCGGTGAGACGCGCCAGCTCCGCCTCGAGCTCCGCGAGCAGCGGCGGCGTCGAATGCGCCCGCAGCAGATAGCGCGCCATGCCGCGATCGAGCAGGGTGCGGGTGCGGGCGGGCTGCGCCGCGGTGAGCCCGGTGTCGAGCGAGCGATACTTGCTCGTCATGTCGATGGCGGCCTTGACCGCCGCCGGATCGATCCGGACCTCGTAGCTCTCTTCGAGATCTTTCGCGCCGTGCAACGCGATCTCCTCGAGCTCGGCGCCGGCCGGCTCGGTCAGATCCATCAGCGTGAAATGATCGCGGAAATCGGAATGGCACTTGAGGACCTGGGTCAGGTCGGCCTCGCGCACCTCGAGGAAGACCTGCGTCTTCTTCGCCTTCACCATCGCCGTCAACGCGTTGACGATGTGCATCAGCCCGCTGTTGCGCAGCGCGTCGATCAGATCGAGCGTATCCTCGACAATCAGGACGCTGTCGGGGGTGCGGTTCAGGATGGCGAAGATCGCCTTGAACTGCTTGACGATGGCGTCGTTGTCGCCGAGCCCGAACAGGCCGTCGGTGTCGAGCCAGAACAGCCGCTTGTTGACGATGTCGAACGGCGCGTCGGCGTCGGCCTTGCGGGCCTGCAGAGCCAGCGCCAGCGTAGTGATGCCGACGCCGCTCGGGCCGGAGACGATCACGCTGTTGGCTTCCATCCGCGTGAGGATAGTGCACAGTTCCTCGAACTTCTCCGCGCGGCCAACCAGCTTGAAGTTCTTCCGGTTGGCGAGCATGTCGCTGCCGGCGATCAGAAAATTGTCGGCCATGGGGATGTCCATCGGTCAGGCTGCACGCGGGAAGGCCCGGACCGGCATTGCCGGTCCGGGAAGCAAGCTCAGATCTGCCCGAACGTGATCTCCTTGTCGTCGACCGGCTTCGGCGCCGCCGCAGCCGCCGACGCGCCGGGTTCCTTGGCGTCCATGCCGATGCTCTCCTGCAATCGCGCGCGGACCGTGGCGGTGACATCGCTGAGCTCGCCGAGCCGGCTCTGGATGTTGGAGAGCCCGTCTTCGCGCAGCTTGTTGGCGGCCTGCAGCGATTCGGCGATGTTCGACATCGACTCGACCTTCTCCATGATCCGCTTGGAGGCCTCGTCGACCTGCAGCGCCTGACGGATCACCTCCTTGTTGGCGACATCGTCGGTCACCGCATTCATCGCCCGCATCGAATCGCGCACGCTCTCCGAGGCTTCGTTGAGCGCCGAGTTGTTGAGCGCCTGGATCGTGGTGTTCAGGCTGGTGGCGACGCTGGCGATGCCGTCGCTGGAGAGCTCGCGCAAATTGACGTTCTGCTTGCCGAGGGCGTCGTGGAACGTGTTGGCGTCGACCGCGTCCTTTTCGAGATCGGCGACGGTCTTCTTGGTGCCGCGCCCGCTGTCCAGCAGCGCGGTGACGTGGCGCTCGAAATCGTTCTTCTTCCGCTCGCGCTCGAGGCGGGCAAGGGTATCCTCGCCCTCGCGCGCGGTCGACAGCGCCTGCACCTTCTCCTTGTTCGCCGCGGAGGCGAGGTCGATGCCCTTGTCGAGGATCGCGACCACCGTGATCATCTGCGAGTTGATCTTGACCAGCTTATCGGCCTGCCCCTCGATCCCGCCGAGCTCGTCGCGCAGCTCCGAGACCGTGACCTGCGACTTGTCGATGTAGTCGAGCGCGGCCTTGATGATGCCCTCGACGCGCTTGACGTGCTCCGGGCCGGAGATGTCGAGCATCTTGCGGACCTGGTCCTTCTCGGCCTTGAACTTGCCCTGCTTGGCGTCGTGCTCTGCCTTCTCCGTGATGATCGCCTGCGCCTTGTCGCGAGAGGTCTTCAGAGTTTCGATCAGCTTGGCGATCAAGAGCTCCTTGGCCGCGATTTCGGCCTGGGCGGATTTCTTGATGCCGCCGAACAGGCCGGTCTGCGTCTTCAGCTTGGCGATGTCGCGCTCGAGCATCTCCTTGTCGGAGGTCGCCTGCCGCGCCTGGGATTCGACCTCCGAGGTACGGCGGTCCCAATCGGCCTCACGCTTGCGATCCTCCTCGATCTCCGCGAAGGTATCCAGCACGACGTTGTCGCCGGCGGTACGCAGCGTGTAGAGCGCATCGAGATTGTCGACCAGCGGCCGGATCATCTCGCGGAAGTCCAGCACGCCCTTGTTCATGTCCGCGAAGGTCTGCTTCATCTTGGCGAAGACAGACGTCGACGACAGCTCGATCAGCTTGCGTTGCATCAGCGTGCGCTGCTGCGCCAGATATTCCTTGTAGGCCTCGAGCTGCTTGACCGAAGCCTTGCACTCTTCGGCAAGGTCCGGCGAGAGCAGGGCGCCGATCTGGCGGCTGCGCTCCTCCGGCGTGACTTCGGGATTGAAGACGATCTTGGCCACGGGATTGGCGGTGATGTCGACAGGCGCGGCCTGCGTTGCCTGCTTCGGCGCCATCCGCGCCTTGATGGCCTCGTTGACGGCGGTCGATTCCGCGAGTTTCGGGGATGCAGAGGTAGACATTGCAGTCGTCTCCAGGTGGGGCGACTCCGAAACGGAGCCGCATGTGCAGCGCGGGCGTTCAGGCCGCGTTGCGGGAAATCGTGCTTGGGCAGCTCACATGAAAATTCCGGCCGGCGCGGAAGCTAGATGCGACTCCTCAGTCGCACAACCATAGGGAGGTGCAATTAGAACGTTTAACCAAACGAAGTCGCAACATTGTGTACGCATCGTTTTATGATTGCTGAGAGTTTCAGCCCGGCGGGAAGCTCATTGTTGATGGCTGCTTTGTCGCTTCATGCCCGGTCTGGTTCGATTGAATCGTCGTGGGCCTGTTCTGGATTGATGCAAGGGGCTTGGCATCGGACGCTAAAGGAAATGCGCCCTCTGGTTGACGCGCGCAAGGCGCACACGGCGATTTGAACTCTCAACCCGTAGTACCCCTCAGATTCCATGAATGCCAAGGGTTTAACTATTTGAATTGTTGCCTGAAATTCCGCTGGCTTGGAGCGATCCTGCACGGTTCCTGCCCCCGCAGTGCCAAACCCTAGAGCCGATTCCTTCTCGGCTGGATCCGGTACGCTTCGCGCTCGATGCCGGCGGCCACCAGCGGCGCCTTGTCGGCGGCGATCGGCGGGGAGAACACGAAGCCCTGCACCAGGTCGCAATCGAGCCCGCCGAGCACGTCGACCTCGGCCGGCAACTCGGCGCCCTCCGCCACGACGGTCATGCCGAGCCCATGCGACAGCGCGATGATGCCGCCGAGCAGTTTGCGCTTCTCCGGCGCGGTGGAAATGCCGTCCACGAAGGCGCGGTCCACCTTCAGGCAGTCGAAGGGCAGGCGCGTCAGATAGCCGAGCGAGGAATAGCCCGACCCGAAATCATCCAGCGCCAGCCGGGCGCCCAGATCGGAGAGCGCCGTCAGCGTGCGGCTGATCCGCTGCTCGGTATGATCCACGAACAGGCTTTCGGTCAGCTCCAGGCAGAGCAGCTCCGCCGGGAAGCCGGTCTCCGCCAGCGCGGCCGCGACGGCCGTTTCGAAATCCACGTTCCAGATCTGCGCCGGCGAGACATTGACCGAGACGGTGCGCGGCGGCAGCCCGGCATCCAGCCAGGCGCGGCACTGCCGGCAGGCCTCGCGCAGCACCCACAGGCCGAGATCGACGATGAGCCCGGAGCTTTCGGCGATCGGGATGAACTCCGCCGGCGAGATCGGCCCGCGCTCGGGATGGGTCCAGCGCAGCAGTGCCTCGAAGCCGGTGACGCGGCCGGTCCGCAGGTCGAGCTGCGGCTGGTAATGGGCCTCCAGCGTGCCGGCCTCCACGGCGTGGCGCAGATGCCGGCCGAGATCGAGCCTTTGATCGACCGCCTGGGCATAGACCGGCTCGAACAGCTGGGCCCGGCCCCGCCCGGCCTCCTTGGCCATGTAGAGCGCGAGGTCCGCGTTGCGCACGGCCGTCTCGGCCGTCGCGCCATGCTCCGGCAGGCGGGCGATGCCGATGGTGGCGCCGACGACGGCCTCGCCCTCGGTGAGATCGACCGGGACCGACAGCCTGCCGATCAGCCGGTTGGCAAGCCCGGTCAGCGCGGCGTCGGACATGCTGCGTCCCTCCGCCAGCACGGCGAACTCGTCGCCGCCGAGCCGGGCGATCAAGGCGCGCGGCCCCAGATCCTGCCGCAGCGCCGCCGCCACCTGGATCAGCAATTTGTCGCCGGCGGCATGGCCGAGGGAATCATTGACCTCCTTGAAGCGATCGAGATCGATCAGCAGCAGCGCGCCGCCCCGGCCTTCCACGGTGCAGCCCTCGATCATCGCGGCGAGCTGGCGAGTGAACAGCGCGCGATTGGCAAGCCCGGTCAACGGGTCGCTGTAGGCGAGCTGCTCGAGCTGGCGCTCGGCCTCCTTGCGCTCGGTGACGTCCTGCACGGTGCCGATGATGCCGATGACCTTGTCGTGGGCGACCTCCGCCTTGCAGATGACGGCCAGATCGCGGGCGGTGCCGTCGGCGTGCAGGATGCGCAGGTCCGTGGCCTCGGTCGTGCGGGTGCGGAGCACCCGTTTCTGCACCTCGCGGAAGCGATCGGCATCGCCGCCCAGGAAACGTGGCGTGATGTTCTCATCGGTCGGCGCAAACGTGTCGGGGTCGAAGCCGAGCAGCTGATAGAGCTCGGGCGCCCAGGTGGTGCGGCCGGTGTCGAGCCGGTAGCTCCAGGTGCCGATCTTGCCGAGCCGGTGGGCTTCCTCCAGTGCCCGCGTGCGCTGGTCGAGCAACGCCTTGGCCGCCCTGAGCTGGGTGATGTCGCTGGCCGTGCCGCGATAGCCGAGAAAGCTGCCGTCGTCGGCGTAGATCGGCTTGCCGCTGGTGCAGATGCTGACGCGCGACCCGTCCTTGCCGATCAACGTATAGATGAAGTCACGAAAAGGGCGATGGGCCTCCATGTCGGCCCGGTGCTGCGCCATGCCCTCCGCGTCCTCGGCCGCATAAGCCAGCTCCCAGCGTGCCTTCCCGCCGGAGGCCACTGTCTGGAAGGCCGCATTGCCGGGAAGCGATTTGGGATAGGGCAGCAACCGATGGTCGGGGGCGCTTTCCCAGCACCAGTCCGAGGCGGTAGAGACAAAATCAGCCAGCCGTTGCTCGCTCTCGGCCAGGCGGCGCAGCGCGGAGGTTTCCTCCGTGACGTCGCGGACAATGCCGGACACGCGCCGGACCTGACCGCCCGCGTCGAATTCCGGCTCGCCCTGCACCACGCAGTCGAGCACGCTGCCGTCGGACCTGCGCAGCCGCGTCTGCACCGCATAGGGCTGCCCCTCCGCCCAACAGGCTGCGTAATGCGCCTCCAGAACCTTCCGGCTTTCGGGCAAATAGCGCTCGCGCACCGTGGCGATGGGGATGAAGCCGTCGACCGTCTTGAATTCGTAGAACGAGGCGAATTCGGGCGATATCCAGACATCGGTCGCGGTGGCACTGTGCGATTCCCAGTACCCCATGCGGGCCATCCTGATGGCGCACCGCAGCGACCGTTCCTCATTCCAGCGTCGACGCGCTACCCGCGTGAGGGCCTGCCCTTGCGGCAGTTTACGAGCGGCCATCGGTCCCCAACCAAAACGCCAGCGTACAATTTACGCGGCAAACTCGTTAGCATATCGCACGACAACCTTGGAGCGATGCAGGTCACAGTCGGGGGAGCTTCCGCAGATTTGGTATAGTATCGGTGAATCCTGCAACCGGCATTAGGTACGCGAGGAACTTAACCTGGATGAAACTCTTTGTTGCCGCGGTAGCTCAATGCCTTGCTCAAGGCCTTGGCATCCCGCGCACGAAGGACGCTTGAAAAATGACCAGGAGATTCAAGGTCGGCGATCACGTCAGCTGGAATTCCGAGGCCGGCCACGTCTCGGGCACCATCATCAGGGTTCACACGCGTGATTTCGATTACAAGGGGCACATGCACCGCGCCTCGGAGGCCGATCCGCAATACGAGATCAAGAGCGACAAGACCGATCATGTCGCGGCCCACAAGGGCAGCGCGCTGCATCCTGCGTAGCAGAGGCGCGCGTGGCGCTTCCGTTCTTCACGATAGGTCATTCGAACCGCAGTCTCGAGGATTTCATCGCCGTCCTCACCGCGGCCGGCATCGACCGTGTCGTCGACATCAGGACGGTGCCGCGCTCGCGCACCAATCCGCAGTTCAACAAGGACACGCTTCCCGGTTCGCTTGAGGCCGTCGGTATCTCGTATGAGCATCTGGCCGATCTCGGCGGGCTGCGCGGCAAGGCGCGCAGCGTGCCGCCTTCGGTCAATGGCTTCTGGAGCAACGAGAGCTTTCACAACTACGCGGACTATGCGCTGTCGCCGCAGTTTCACGCAGGCCTGCAGCATTTGCGCGACGAGGGTCACGGTCAGCGCTGCGCGATGATGTGCTCCGAAGCGGTGTGGTGGCGCTGCCACCGCCGCATCGTCTCCGACTATCTGATCGCGGCCGGAGAGAGCGTCGTCCACATCATGGGGGAGGGGCGGCTCGAGCCCGCCCGGCTCACTGACGGCGCCGTCGTGCAGAGCGATGGGACGGTGGTCTATCCGGCGACGGGGCAACTGGATCTATAAGAGGTGGCGACGCTTGCAGCCGGTAAGGCATGATCGGGAAAAGCGTTTGCGCTTGCAAAATTGCGCCACGTCGTATCGTGTCAATGACGCAACTGATCGATGAGAACGCAGGATGGCATTGACCCAATTCGCTGGTGTGTTGTTGTGCTCTCTCTGCAGCTTTCCTGGCTTGGTGCTCGCATGCGATATCGATGCGGCGAATAGGTCAACCAAGTCGATTCAGGAAGAGCTGTCGGCAGGACGGATTGAACGAATTGACGTCCGTCGAATTCCGGATGATCTCAACACCTTTATCGGTGTCAGGCGCGAGGAGTTTCGAAAGTATCCCCACGCACACGGCTCGATTGTCATAACGGAGCAGCGCCAGCTGGAATTGGAGCGAGTTCTGAAGAGATTGAACCCGGCCGAACTGTCTGATCCACCGGACCTCCGATGGGAGATTGTGTTTCTTGATCAGTCAGGAAGCAGCGTCCATTCGATATTCCTAGACAAATGGAACATCGGGATGACCGGACGTCGGGGATTCATCGATGGAAATTTGTGCAAATTTCGATCCTCTCTGATCAGCTGGATTGATGGACAACTTCCAAGCACCGCATGGTCCGATGTGGCGCCAGCACAATCCGCGCAGCAAGATGGGAGTTGAGGAATATGCGAAAGCCTCGAGTTGGTCGGATGCGCGGCTACCATCAACTGGATGCAAGATGAGCAACCGGGTGGATTGAGTTGGGAACGGAATCACCGGGAGATGAAACGGCCCAAACGGTATCTCCGACAGCGGCGATCGCAACGCGCTAGACGAGACGTGCAGCATGGCGCTGCGCGCCTCACTCCACGCTGCGCTTCCAGTAGCCGGTGCCGAGCTTGCCGGTGATCACGGCGGTCGCGTAGTGGACTTCGTAGGTGCTGGCATCAAGCCATGACGACCGCGCATCCGAGTGTCATTTTCGGCGGCCGGCTCGGCTCCTACAAATATCTCGACATGCACCAGGCGATCGGCGCCGCGCTGAAGACGTTCGAGCACGAGGTCGAGCCGTTCTTCACGCAAGGAGATATGCGCCTGCGTGAAACGGCCGCGCGCCGCCGCGCCTTGTCGCCCCTGCCGGCGTGATCTAATCCTGCCGGCGCGGGCCGCGAACCACATAACAATCGCCCGCGGTCCCCGGTGAGGAAACAATGCGAAAGATCGTCATTGCCGCGGCTGCCGCCGCCACGTGTCTTGCTTGCAACATCGCCCATGCCGCGCCGCCGCTTCCGGAAGCTTCGGCGCACCAGGCCGGTTTCTCGGACCAGGGGCTGGCGCGGCTCGACGACTTCTTCGCGCGCGAGATCGCGGCCAAGCGCGTGCCCGGCGCCGTGGTGGCGATCGCGCGTGACGGCAAGCTCGTGCACTACAAGGCCTATGGCCAGCTCGATCCGGTCAAGGGCACGGCGATGCCGATCGATGCCGTGTTCGCGCTGGCCTCGATGACCAAGCCGATGGCGGCGGTCGCAGGCCTCACGCTGATGGAGCAGGGACGGTTGCCGCTGCAGGCGAAGGTCGCCGAGTATTATCCGGCATTCGCCGACATGAAGGTCGGCGCGCAGCAGGCCGACGGCTCGTTGACGATGGAGCCGCAGGCGCGGCCGATCTTCATCCACGATCTCTATCGCCACACCTCCGGCCTGATGTATGGCGGCCGACCCGACAGCGCGAGCGCGCTGGCCCGGCTCTATCCCGACGGCACCGCGCCGGCAGTCGAAGGCGACACGGCGGCCTTCATCGACCGCATCAGCAAGCTGCCGCTGGTGCATCAGCCCGGCACCGAGTTCGAATACGGCTTCTCGATCGACGTGCTCGGCGCCGTCGTCGAGAAGGTTTCCGGCCAGCGGCTCGGCGACTATCTTGCCGCCAATGTCTGGAAGCCGCTCGGCATGAAGGAGGCGACGTTCCACCCGAGCGATGCCCAGCGTGCGCGGCTGGCACGGCCGTTCCCCAACGATCCGCTGACCGGCAAGCCGCAAGCGATCAAGCTGCTCGATACGCCGACCAGGTTCGATTGCGGCGGCGCCTGTTCGTTCGCCACCGTCGGCGATTATGTCCGCTTCGGACAGATGCTGCTCAATGGCGGCGAGCTCGACGGCAAGCGCATCCTCAGTCCGCAAACTGTGCATCACATGACGTCGAACCATCTCGGGACCGAGATCAAGAACAACGTCGCCGCGGTCGAGCCGCATCGCGCAGGATTCGGCTTCGGGTTGGCGGTCGCGGTGCGTACCAGTGAAGGGCTGTCGTCGGTGCCGGGCAATCCCGGCGAGTTCACCTGGAACGGCGCCTATGGCACGCAGTTCTTCTGCGATCCGAAGGAGCGCCTCGTCGTGGTGGTCGGAACCGCAGCGCCCGGCGAGCTGCGCAAATATTATCGCGAGAATGTGCAGGACATCGTCTACGGCGCGATGGTGAAATAAGCCGCCTCGCTGCGACGCCGGTCATCAACACCTGCGGAACAGCAAAAGGCCCGTCGCTCAACTCGAGCGACGGGCCTCACATTGGGGGTCACCACTGTCGATAGTAGGGGCCGGTCAGCGTGCCGTTGTTGTTCCCTTCAGGGCCAACATCGCCCTGCGTCGAGCTCGGCGTCGGATGATTGCTGCCATTCATCGTGCCATAGCCGTACCAGCCCGGTTCCACCTGGTTGTACATCACATACGGCTGGGCACCGTAGCGCGGGCCGCCATAGTACCGTGTGCTGGGGCTGCCATACGGATAATAGCCCTGCGCGAACGCACCCGCCGTCGTTGCGATCAGCGACGCCGCGGCCAGAGCCAGAATCTTGGTGTTCCGTTGCATTCATACACTCCTTGCTGGTGTCGCCACCAACGACCGCCGCGGACCAGCGTTCCTGATCCGCCATGCAGCTGACGAAGGGGAATTTGCACGGAGCTGGGATCAGGATTTGGTGAAGTGCCTTGCGCTGTGAGATTGGCGCGCCGGCTCTGCCCGGTCGCATGCATTCGCTGGATCGCTATGCTTTTCCAGCTATAACGGTCCACAGCAAGCTGCGCCCGAGCTGGGCGGTTCGTAAAAGGAAGCCCGCCGACCGGGGCGGGCAAGGTCTCAGGGAGGAACACGCTCTGACAAGGGAGCGTGCAACCAGTCTCCTCGATTCGAGTGCGGCTGCGAAGATCGTATAACTACTGTCATCAGGGCCGGCATTATGCGAATGCTGCTGCGGGCCGCGGCCGGCCGGCAAGGCAATAACAACGCGCAATAACCGGCGCGAATAACAGGGGAAGTTCATGAGCACGTCTGGAGTTTTTGCCCGCGTCGTCGCGGCGATCGGGGCCGGCGCCGTGGCGTGGCGGCGGATGCAGGGCGCGCAGCCCGCGCCCGCCTGGGGCAGCGCGCCGCAGATTCCGGCGGCGAAATCGCAGGGCGCGATCCCGACGCTGAAGATGCCGACCGCCAGGGGCTGGGACAAGGGCCAGCTTCCGACCGCAGCGCCCGGGCTCAAGGTCAACGCCTTCGCGGCCGGGCTCGATCATCCGCGCTGGATCAACGTGCTGCCGAACGGCGATGTCCTGATCGCGGAGGCAACGCAGATCGCAGGCACACCGCGCAGCGTGTTCCACTATGCGATGCAGGCGACGATGCGCCGTGCCGCAGCGCTCGGCGTCAGCGCCAACCGCATCACGCTGCTGCGCGACCGCGACGGCGACGGGGTCGCCGAGAGCCGCGGTGCCTTCATGGAGGGATTGCGCCAGCCGTTCGGCATGGCGTTGATCGGCGACACCTTCTATGTCGGCAACACCGACGGCGTGGTCGCCTTTCCCTACACCGCGGGCGCCGATCGCATCACGGCGGAGGGACGCAAGCTCGTCACCTTCAAGCCCGACGGGCACTGGACGCGCAGCCTGCTGCCGAGCGCCGACGGCAAGCAGCTCTATGCCGGGGTCGGCTCGCTCAGCAACATCGCCGAGAACGGTATGGCGGTCGAGCAAGGCCGCGCCGCGATCTATGAGCTCGATCTCGTCGCCGGCACCAGCCGCATCTTCGCGGGCGGCCTGCGCAATCCGGTCGGGCTCGCATGGGAGCCGACCACGAATGTGCTGTGGACCGTCGTCAATGAGCGCGACGGCATCGGCGACGAGACGCCGCCGGACTATCTGACCTCGGTGCGCGACGGCGGCTTCTATGGCTGGCCCTATTGCTACTGGGGACAGACGGTGGACGATCGCGTGCCGCAGGACGCGGCGATGGTGGCCAAGGCGATCCAGCCGGATTATGCGCTCGGCGGCCACACCGCCTCGCTCGGCCTGTGCTGGATGCCCAAGGGTACGCTGCCCGGTTTCCCCGACGGCATGGTGATCGGCCAGCACGGCTCGTGGAATCGCTCGACGCTGTCGGGCTACAAGGTGGTGTTCGTGCCGTTCGAGAGCGGCCGTCCCTCCGGTCCGGCGCGCGACATCCTGTCGGGCTTTCTCGCGCCCGACGAGAAGGTCTCCTACGGCCGCCCGGTCGGCGTCGCGATCGGTCCTGATCGCTCGCTGCTGGTGGCCGACGACGTCGGCAACGTGATCTGGCGCGTCACGGGCGCGTAGCCCTTCAACGCGGCCTGCCGATCGACTGCATGAAGTTGCGATCGGCCTCCGGCAGCGCGTCGGTCCAGGCCGGCTCGTCGCCGATCCGGCGCTACGGCGCTAAAAGGTAACGGCCGCTGACAGATTTCGCGGCGGGGGAAGGGGACAACAACCCCTCCAGGCCCGATCGCTCGGAAGCGCATAAAACCGGAATGAATTCCATAGCGGTTCTCAACCATGCCCCTTGAGCTTTCTTCAACTTCCCCGGCCGATGCTTGGTTGGCTGCAGGGATCGACAAGGAGCTTGAGCATGCCGGCCAAGGCGCGAACGACCGCACGAACGACCGCAAGCAACGCCGCCGCGCAATCGCGCGAGGATATCCTGAACGCGCGGGCCATCAGCACGCTGGGCGCCGGCGTCGTCAACGCGATGAGCGCGATCGGCGCCGCCGTCATCAAGAAGCACAAGCCGTCGCTCGGCAAGAGTCCGGATTGGTTCTGGCACATGTTCGCGAAATGCGAGGCCAAGGCCGCGCGCGTCGCCGAGCAGGCCGCGCGCGATCCGCAAGCCTGCGGCGATGCCACCTTCATCGAGGTCTATGCCGCGCAATTGCCGAAGCTGATGACGGCGGCACTCGAGAGCCACGAGAAGGCGCTCAAGGTGAAGTGACGCGGCGTTCAAGAAGGAGAGCGTGATAACGGCGGTCGTCCCGTTATCGTTCCCTCGACCTCTCGAATGCACCGCCGCAGCAGGGCTGCCATGCAGCTGAAACCGCGACCCGCCGCCGTTCGTAATGGTGGCGGAAGCCCGCGCCCGCGGGCTTCGGATTTTTTCAATCCGGGACGTTCGATGGTGAAGCACCTTATCTCCGATGAAGAGCAGTGTGACGCGTGCAACGGGACAGGCTTTCCGAAGGTCAGGCAGCCGAGCGAGCCGGGACGGAAAATCTATCCCGAGCCTTGCAAGAAATGCGGCGGCAAGGGGCGGATCAGGAGGGCGACGTGGGGCAAGTGACGACGTAGAGCAATCAGTCTTGTAGGGCGGGTTAGGCGAAGCCGTAACCCGCCATGGCTCCATTGCGCAGTGTTGCGGCGGGTTACGCGGAGCCTTTCATCGGGCCGCGCTTTGCGCGGACCCGGTGGCTAACCCGTCCTACGCTGCTGCGATCGCGGACGGCGACCGCGTGTGACACGCGTCACGGCGGCCACGCGCGCCGCACGCCATTGATAGCGCCATGAACGGGCGGTGCCCCGTCAATCATGGAGCTGAAAATGACGTCCACCCTTGCAATCAGCACTTCCGATGACGGCCTTGCTCTGGTACCGGAGCACGATCAGGCCGCCGCGTCTCTCGTCCCCGCCGCTCTGCCGCAGCGCCAGTTCTGGGAGACCGAGCACACCCGGCCGGACTTCCAGCCGTCCAACGATGCTGCGCCCGAGCTTGTCGCGGCGACCGCGAATTATCTCGGCGAATGCATGCGGCATCCCTATCTGCCGGTGGCGGAGATCCGTGCGCGGCAGTTCGCCCGCATCAAGGAGCTGGTCGAGCTCGCCTACCGCGACATTCCGGTCTACCGCGCCAAGTACGATGCAGCCGGCTTCAAGCCGGAGCATCTGCGCGACTACGACGACATCCAGAAGATCCCGGTCATCACCAAGCCTGAGCTGGTCGCGGCCTTCCCGGACCAGTGCGTCAACAAGAAGTACAAGCCGGAACACCTGTTTCCGACCCGCTCGTCGGGCTCGTCCGGCCAGACCCTGTTGATCCGCGTCGACTATGACGCCGTCATCACCGACACCATCCAGGGCGTCCGCCAGTTCGCGATGCAGAGCGGCGGCAATTACCGCGCCGAGGACCTGCTCGCCCATGTCTATACCGTGCCGTGGTGGTTCGATTCGATCGGCGGTGACTATCCGACCGCGTTCATCTCGAACCTGATCCCGCCGGCCCGCGTCGCCCAGCATCTGCGCTATCTCGGGCCGAAGATCCTGTCGCTCTATCCGTCGAGCCTCGATGCACTGATGCCGCATGTCGACGAGTTCCGTTCTTCGCTCAATCTCGCGGTGACGCATTCGGAATACTCCTCGCGCGCCGCGCGTCAGGAATGGTCGCGCCAGCTCGGCGTGCCCGTGCTCGACGAATACTCCTCCGAGGAGGCGACGCGGATCGCGCTCGAAATGCCCGATGGCCAGTATCACGTCTGCGAGGACACCGTGCATCTCGACGTGCTCGATCCCGTCACGATGGAGCCGCAGGCTCCCGGCCAGTCCGGCATCGCCGTGATCACCAACCTGCTCAACGAGGCGATGCCGTTCATCCGCTACGTGCAGGGCGACTACATCACCCAGCCGGCGAATCCTGCGCCGTCGGATATCAACTGGTCGCAGATCGCCAGCATTGACGGCCGGCTCAACGACGCCTTCGTCAACCGCGATGGCCGTAAGGTGCCGGCCGGCAGCATCCTCGATGCGACCTATCGCTGGATGTTCGACTGCAACCTGCATCTGGCGCAGTTCGAGATCGTGCAGCGTGGCGTCGATCTGGTCGAGGCGCGCGTCGTGCTCGGCCAGGATACGCCGCTGTGCCGGCTGCACAGCTCGGTCGCGCATCTGGAAGACCTGCTCGCAGCGTGCCTCGAGCATCCGGTCCGGGTGCAGGCCAACGCGCTGCTGGCGTTTCCGCCCAAGGTCGGCAAGCGCCGCCCGATCCGCCGCGAGTTCGATTAATAGCGGCAACAGGGGTGCGTGCCATGACACAGTCACTGAACCGCATCGCCGCGATGACGGCGCGCTATTACTACATCCTGCGCTCGTCATCGCTGCGGCTGCTCGAGATCATCTACTGGCCGGCGATGCAGATGCTGGTGTGGGGTTTCCTCTACACCTACCTCTATGACAGCAAATCGGCGATGGCTTCCACCGCCGGCCTGCTGCTCGGCGCGGTCCTGCTCTGGGACGTGCTGTTTCGCGGCCAGCTCGGCTTCACCTTCACCTTCCTGGAGGAGATCTGGTCGCGCAACCTCGCCAATCTGATGATGAGCCCGTTGCAGCCGTTCGAGCTCGCGGCCTCGCTGATGCTGATGAGCCTGATCCGGCTGGTGATCGGCACGCTGCCGGTGATGCTGCTGACATTCGTGCTGTTCGGCTTCAACGTCTTCGCGATGGGGCCGGGGCTGATCGTGTTCTTCCTCAACCTGGTGCTGACGAGTTGGGCGATCGGGCTCGTGGTCGCAGGCCTCGTGATCCGGCAAGGCTTTGGCGCCGAAAGCCTCGCCTATTCGATCATGATCGTGCTGCTTCCGTTGTGCTGTGTCTACTATCCGGTCGCGGCGCTGCCGCTCTGGCTGCATCCGGTCGCCTGGTCGCTGACGCCGACCTATGTGTTCGAGGGCATGCGCGCCGTGCTGCTCGACGGCACCTTCCGCACTGATTTGATGATCGAATGCCTCGCGCTCAATGCCGTCTATCTCGGCATGGGCTTCACCACATTCGTCGCCTTGCTGCAGAGCGCCCGCCACAAGGGCGGCCTGCTCACGATGGGCGAGTAAGGGGAGACATCCATGAGCCGCATCGAACGCTTTTTGCCCCGCCGGCATCTGACACCAGTGTCGGCAAACACCACGCCCGCGCAGGACAACGCGTCGGTCCGCCTGGATACCGAGGACGCACCCGCGATCGCGGTCGAGCGCCTCTGCAAACAGTACCGCACCCATTGGGCGGTCGACGATGTCAACTTCATCGTGCCGAAGGGCTGGACGGTCGGCCTGCTCGGCGGCAACGGCGCCGGCAAGACCACCACCATCGCCATGATCATGGGCCTCGTGGTGCCAAGCTTCGGCCGCGCCATGGTGCTCGGCCACGACATGGCGACCGAGCGACACAAGGTGCTCAGCCGGATGAATTTCGAAAGCCCCTATGTCGCGTTGCCGGGCCGGCTCACCGTGCGCCAGAACCTGATGGTGTTCGGGCGGCTGTATGGCGTCGCCAACCTCAAGGCGCGGATCGAGGAGCTGATTGAGGATTTCGAGCTCGGCGACGTGCTCGACCGCGTCACCGGGCGGCTCTCCGCCGGCCAGAAGACCCGCGTCGCAGTGGCGAAGGCGCTGATCAACGATCCCGAGGTGCTGCTGCTCGACGAGCCGACGGCCTCGCTCGACCCCGACCGCGCCGCGTGGGTACGCAGCCGGCTGCGCGCCTATCAGAAGCGCCGCGGCGCCACCGTCCTGCTGTCCTCGCACAACATGACCGAGGTCGAGCAGCTCTGCGACTTCGTCGTGATCATGAGCCACGGCCGCGTCGTCGCGATGGGGCGTCCAGGCGAACTCGCCGAGCGCTTCAAGTGCCGGGACCTCGACGAGGTCTTCATCTATCTGGCGAGGGTCGCGTGATGTCCTTATCTGGTTCTCCGAACGACAGACCGGTTGCGATCCGCAGGGAACGCCGTTCGGACGTGGCGGCGCGAGAGAGTCTGCTCGACGACGCATTCGGTTCCGGCCGCTTCGCCAAGACCTCGGAGCGGCTGCGCGAGGGCCGCAAGCCTGCGCGCGGCCTCGCGTTTGTCGCGCGCCGCGGCGGCTGCCTGATCGGCACATTGCGGCTGTGGCCGGTCGTGACCGGTACCGGTCATGACTGCCTGCTGCTCGGCCCACTTGCGGTGGCGGAGGAGGCGCGATGCCTCGGCATCGGCGCCGCGCTGATGCGCCAGGCGTTGCAGCGGGCCAATCTGCTCGGTCATCGCGCCGTCATCCTGGTCGGCGACGCCGCCTATTACGACCGCTTCGGCTTTTCGGCCGAGCGGACTGCCGCGCTCCGCATGCCCGGCCCCTACGACCGTCAGCGCCTGCTGGGCTGCGAGCTGGTGCCGGGCGCGCTGAGCGGGGCTGGTGGCCTGATTGTTCCAGCCAGCCCTCGGCCATCGCGGTTGTCCGGATTGATGGACCGGATTGCCGGCAGCCAGGCCCCGATCGGGCAGCCGGCCTGATCCGGCACCTTTTCCGCCATGGGAGGCCTTTTCCGTCATGGGAAGGCCTTTTCCGTCATGGGAAGGCTCTGGGGGCATGGCGATTTGGCCGGTCTTGGCGTAAAGCAGCGCCAAATCGTCATGCGGCTGTGCCGCCTGCCGGGTACGCAGCCTCAGGTCGTCCCGCTCGACGTTCTGCGCCCGGATCAATCAAGGTTTCCCATCTCGTGCCCTTTCCGACCACAAGTTCGCCGCTCGCCCGCGCCCTGGCTGAGCGCAACTACGAACAGCCGACCCCCGTTCAGCTCGCCGTGCTCGCGGACGACGCCGTCGGCCGTGACCTTCTGGTTTCCGCCCAAACCGGCTCGGGCAAGACCGTTGCCTACGGATTGGCCATGGCGAAGGACCTGCTCGGCGACAGCGAGCGGTTCGAGCCGGCCGGCGCACCGCTGGCGCTGATCGTGGCGCCGACGCGCGAGCTCGCCTTGCAGGTTCAGCGCGAGCTGGCATGGCTCTACGAACATGCTGACGCACGCGTCGTCTCCTGCGTCGGCGGCATGGACCCGCGCCGCGAGCAACGCGAGCTTGCGGCAGGCGCCCACATCGTGGTCGGCACGCCCGGCCGGCTCTGCGACCATCTGCGGCGCGGCCGTCTCGACATTTCGGGATTGCGCGTCGTCGTGCTCGACGAGGCCGATGAGATGCTCAATCTCGGCTTCCGCGAGGATATGGAGTTCATCCTCGAAACCACGCCCGACACCCGCCGCACCCTGCTGTTCTCGGCGACGTTTCCGCGCGGCATCGTCGCGCTGGCCAAGCAGTATCAGCACCAGGCGTTCCGGATCGAGGTCGCGGGCGACGAGGGCGGTCACGCCGACATCGAGTACCGTGCCATCCGGGTCGCTGCCGACGACGTCGAGCACGCGGTCGTCAACGTGCTGCGCTTCCATGAGGCGCCGAGCGCGCTAGTGTTCTGCAACACAAGGGAAGCCGTCAGGCATTTGCAGGCGGCGCTGCTGGAGCGCGGCTTCTCGGTGGCCGCGCTGTCGGGCGAGATGACCCAGAACGAGCGGACCCAGGCGCTGCAGGCGTTGCGCGATGGGCGGTCGCGGGTTTGCGTCGCGACCGACGTCGCGGCGCGCGGCATCGATCTGCCGAGCCTCGATCTCGTGATTCATGCCGATCTGCCGAAAGACCCGGAGGTCATGCAGCATCGCTCCGGCCGCACCGGCCGTGCCGGCCGCAAGGGCGTCAGCATCCTGCTGGTGCCGCCGGCACGGCGGCGGCGCGCCGAATTGCTGCTTGATCTCGCCGGCATCGATATTGTCTGGGGCACCGCGCCGCAGGCCGACGAGATCCGCAAGCTCGACCATGAGCGCCTGCTCAAGGATGCCGTGTTCTCCGAAGAGGCGACATCGGACGATCTGGCCCTCGCGCAGGCCTTGCTTGCCGAACGTTCGCCTGAGGCGATCGCCGCGGCGCTGGCCCGGCTCTATCGCGCGCGGCTGCCGGCGCCCGAGGACATTCTCGATCCCGGCGAGGGCCGGGGCCGCGACCGCGGCGATCGCGCCTCGCGCCGTGAGGAGCGTGCCGCCGGGCCGCGAGCGAAGACCGGCAAGTCTCCGCGTCACGGCATGGAGGAAGCCACGGTCTGGTTCCGCGCCGCGATCGGGCGCCGCAAGAATGCCGAAGCCCGCTGGCTGCTGCCGATGATCTGCCGCCGCGGCGGCATCGACAAGCGCGACATCGGCGCCATCAAGATCATGGATACCACCACCGAGTTCGAGATCGCCGCGCGGGTCGCCGAGTCCTTTGCCGTCAAGATCAACCGTCCGGACAAGGAAGACAGCATCCGCATCGAGCCGCTGGCGGACGCTGCGCAGGGCGAGGCGCGTGTGGAGAAGCCGGCGCGCAGGCCCAGGCCCGATCCCAGGCCCGATTCTTGGCGCGGTCGGGACGACGGCGGGCACCGCCCGCCGCGCAGTGACGAGCCGCGTGATGATGCTGCAGCAAAGCGCCGCGGCAAGCCGGATCGCGAGGCCAAAGCTTTTTCGAGGGAAGGTGCGAGCGGTTCGCGCGAAGACCACGCCTCAAAGCGGGAATCCGGAGCCCCGTTCCGATTCGATCGAAACGAAAAGGGTGCGAGGCCGACATCGGGCGATGAGCCCAGGTTCGGCAAGAAAAAGAAGCACCGAGGCAAGGCCGGACACACGCAGTGGCCGGACGTGTCGGCCGCAAAACCAAAGTTCGGCAAGAAGCCTAAGAAGAAGCGGCGCGGCTGAGCTGCCCTTGGTGTCACACTAAGTGAGGTGAGCAAGCTGCTCGGGCTCCCTCCCCCCTTGCGGGGGAGGGCGGGGAGAGGGGTGGCCACGGGCGAGATCATCGATGTGAGGTCAGCTCGTGCGATTTCGGCTGCGTGTGTTGCTCACTTCGACTGAGTGGAGAGAGCTTGCCGTGTGGCACCCCTCTCCCCAACCCTCCCCCGCAAGGGGGGAGGGAGCCCTTCCGTCAGTGCGTCCCTTACAACTGCGATGCACTGAGTTGTCCGACGGGCAGCTCGGCAAAACGCGTCGTCAACTCTTCGCGACGATGATGTGCTACGCCACCAGCGCGATCTTCGGCACAGTGGCGAGCACCGACTGGTTGCGGCCGTTGGCCTTGGCGGCGTAGAGCGCCTTGTCGGCGGCTTCGATCAGGTCGGACCATTGCTGGCCGGCGAGCGGCCGCATGCTGGCGACGCCGATGCTGACCGTGGTGATCAGCTCGCCCTCGCACCATTGCTGGACCTTGCCACGGATGGTCTCCGCGAGGTTGAAGGCCTCGAGCGCGGTCATGTTGGGCAGCAGCACGGCGAATTCCTCGCCGCCGAAGCGCGCCGGGCAATCGCCGGCGCGGCGCACCGCATCCGAAATGCAGATCGCGATTCCGACCAGCACCTGGTCGCCGGCCTGATGCCCATAGGTGTCGTTATAGGCCTTGAAATGATCGGCATCGATCATCAACAGCGCAACCGGCTGGCCGTAGCGGCTGGCGCGACGCCACTCGCGGTCGATCTCGGCATCGAACTTGCGCCGGTTCTTCAGGCCGGTGAGGGCGTCGGTGGTCGCCATCTCCTCGAGCCTGTCCTCGGCGTCGCCGCGGCGGACGATCTCGCGCGCCAGCACCAGCGCCGCGCTGAGCACGAACAGGATCAGAAAGCCCATGATCGCGCCGATCCGGATCGCCTCGGTGCGCCAGAGATTGAAGACGGCCTCGAGCGGCTTGCCGACCACGACGTAAAGCGGCCCGCTGCCGCTGCGCCGGACATAGAGACGCGCCGTGTCGTCGACCGGTCCCTTGCCGGAGAACGCACCGCCGATCTTCAGGTTCTCGGATTTCCATTCCAACTGGTCGGCGAGGTTCTTGCCGATCACGTCGAGATCGAACGGCGTCCGCATGATGATGGTGCGGTCGTTGCGCAGCACGGTGATGGTGTCGCCCGGCACGAGGTTCAGCCGCCCGAACAGATCGTGGAAATAGCTGAAGCGGATTGAGCCGACCACGACGCCGAGAAAGCGGCCGTCCTCGCCGACGATGCGCCGGCTCAGCACGATGGCGTAGGCGCCGCGATGCAGCATCGGCCGGCTGATATACAGCCCGGTGTCGGGACGGTCGCGCTGGACGGTGAAATACTCCTCGTCGCTGCGGTTCTCCGGCTGCGGATCGAGGCTCGCCGCGTCGATGGTCAGATCGCCTTTGCTGTCGAACACCTGGATTGCGCCGAAATGCTTTGCGGTCGCGGCGTGGTCGAACAGGATCAGTTGGCGCAGTTCCTTGCTGACATTGCGGATCTCCGGCATTTCCAGATTGCTGGCGACCGCCCGCAGCGACAGGTCGTAGAGCTCGATGTTGCGGCTGATGTCGGCCTCGATGCCTGACGCCAGGTTTTCCAGGGTGCGGCGGGCGAGCTGCTCCTCGCCGCGGCGCATGTCGAACATCACACCGGCGCAGACCGCGGAGAAGCCGAGGACAGTCGCAACCGACGCAACGACCAGCAGCTTGGCCGATAGCCGCCAGCGCCGCCTTGCGTCGTGTCCGCGTCGAAATTGCATGTCCCGCTCCAAAGCGCCGTCATGCAACGGGAAATCTTGTTGTCGCCTTAAATGGCGACAGCGGCCGCCGAATGGGTTAACGGGTGGTTGCTGGAACCCTGAGCCTTGAGGATGACGTGAACGACTACGACGCGCTGCGAGATTATCTGAAGAAGCAGCATCTGCCCGAATTCGTGCTGACCTTCGAGCAGATCGAGGAGATCATCGACGCGTCGCTGCCGCGCGCCGCGCAGCGCGCGTCGTGGTGGGAAACCCTGCGCAGTCCGCAGGAGAAGATGCCGCAGCGGGAAGCCTGCCTCGAGGCCGGCTACATCGCGACGCGCCAGGCCGACGGCAAGAGCGTCAAGTTCAAGCGCATGCCGAAGCCGCGCTGACGCGCGAAGCGTAGCACGCCCTGGGTCGTCATCGCCCGCGAAAGCGGGCGATCCAGTATTCCAGAGACGTCAAAGTAATACGGATAAGCCGCGGCGTACTGGATACTCCGCTTTCGCGGAGTATGACATCTGTGAGCAGGGGAGGCAGCGTGCCTTCGCGAAGGCCTAAAGCCTGATGAGATTAGGTTGAGCTGGAACGGCGTCGAAGGTTCACCTCTCCCCAACGGGGAGAGGTGAACCGAGACCGCGCCAAACCGATTCAACCAAAACTCATCCCGCCTTAGCTCGCGGCTTCCAGCCGTTCCTCGGTGAGCAGGCGCGTGGCGGCGTCGGCGTCCATCGGCTCGCCGAAGGCAAAGCCCTGCGCGTATTCGCAGCCGAGCTGGTAGAGCTCGACGGCGTCGGAGTCTGTCTCGGCGCCTTCCGCGACCACCTCCATGCCGAGATCGTGCGCCAGCGCGATGATCGATTTCAGGATCACCGGGCGGGTGCCACGGCTCGTGGTGCGGACGAAGGACTGGTCGATCTTGATGGTGTCGAACGGGAAGCGCTGCAGATAGGACAGCGAGGAGTGGCCGGTGCCGAAATCGTCGAGCGACAGTCCGGTGCCGAGCTCGCGGATCCGCGCCAGCATCTGTGCGGCGTGCTCCGGGTTCTCCATCACAAGCGATTCCGTCAGCTCCAGCTTCAGCGTGCCGCGCGCCACGGTGGAGCGCGACAGCACGGTGCGGATGTCGTGGATCAGATCGTGGCGCAGCAATTGCCGCGACGACACGTTGACCGAGGCGAAGATCGGCTCGCGCGCGCGCATCGCGCGCTGCCACACCGCGAGCTGCCGTGCGGTCTGGTCCATCACGAACATGCCGAGATCGACGATCAGGCCGGTCTCCTCGGCAACGTTGATGAACTCCGACGGCGACATCCGGCCGAGCTTGGGATGGTCCCAGCGCGCCAGCGCCTCGAAGCCGGCGATCGCGCGATCTTCCAGCCGCACGATCGGCTGGTACAGGATCGTGATCTCCTGCCGCTCGATGGCGCGGCGCAGGTCGCTCTCCAGCGTCAGGCGGTCGGTCTTCCGCGCCCGCATCGCCGGCTTGTAGACGTCGATGCGGTCGCCGCCGATCCGCTTCGAATGATACATCGCAAGCTCGGCGTCCTTGATGATCTCGTCGGTCAGCGGCGCCGCCGGATCGGATAGCGCAAGGCCGATCGAGGCGGTCAGGAAGATCTCGCGGTCGTTGAAGGCGATCGGCGCACGGATGGTCTTGCGGATGGTCTCGGCGAAATTGGTGATCCGCGCCGGGTCCTGCTCCGACAGCAGGATCAGGCCGAACTGGTCGCCGGCCATCCGCGCCAGCGTGTCCTGCGGCTTGAGAATGCGGGTGAGGCGGCGCGCCAGCGTCAGCAGGATGGAATCGCCGACCGCGATCCCGACGGAATCGTTGACCTGCTTGAAGCGGTCGAGGTCGATCACCATCAAGGTCGGCCGCAGGTTCGGCATGGTCTTGGCGAGGTTCGCCACCGCGCCGAGGCGGTCCATGAACAGCCGGCGGTTCGGCAGGCCGGTCAGATTGTCATGAACGGAGTCATGCAGCATCCGCTCTTCGGAGTTCTTGAACTCGGTAACGTCGGTGAGGGTACCGACCACGCGCGAGACCTCGCCGTCGGAGCCGACCACCGGCCGCGCCTTCAGCGCGAACCACATGAAGTGGCCGTCGGGCGTGCGCAGCCGGAAATCCTGCACCAGGCGGCCGCGGCGCTGGTCGAGCACGCTGTCGAGCGCGGCGCGGAAGCGGTCCTGGTCGAGCGGGTGCAGCACTTCGAGCCATTTCGCCGCCGGGCCTTCCAGCGTGCCGCGCTTGAGGCCGAGCAGGGCCTCGGTCTCTGGGCTGGTGAACACCTTGTCGGCGGAGACGTCCCAGTCCCAGATCAGGTCGCCGGAGCCGGTCAGCGCCAGCGCGCGGCGCTCGACATCGGAGACAACGCCGGTGGTGGCGCCGCCGCCGGCGAAGGCGTGCTGCATCACCGTAAAGCCGATCAGCATCACGATCAGCACCAGGCCGCCGAGCAGCGCCGGGCCGACGATATCGTTGGTGACGGAACCCGCGACCGTCATGCCGGCTGCGACCACCCAGACCACCAGCAGGAACCAGGTCGGGATCAGCAGCACCGCACGGTCGAAGCCGTGGGTCGAGAGATAGACGATCAGCGCGAAGCCGGCGAAGGCGATCATCACGAGCGACATCCGCGCGATGCCGGAGGCGACCGCGGGATCGAACAGCGCCAGCGCCACCAGCGAGCCGAGGAAGACGAGCCAGCCGATCGTGATGTGCGAGTAGCGGACGTGCCAGCGACTGAGATTGAGATAGGCGAACAGGAACACCAACAGTGTCGCCGCGAGGATCGCCTCGCCCGCCGCACGCCAGACGCGCTCGGCGTTGTTCGACATGTCGAGCACCTTGCCCCAGAAGCCGAAGTCGACGCCGATATAGACCAGCACCGCCCAAGCCAGCGCCGCGGCGGCCGGGAACATGATGCTGCCCTTGACCACAAACAAGATCGTGAGCACGAGCGCGAGCAGGCCGGAGATGCCGATCACGATGCCCTGGTACAGCGTGAACGAGTTGACCTTGTCCTTGTAGGCGTCGGGTTCCCACAGATAGAGCTGCGGCAGCTTGTCGGTGCGCAGCTCCGCGACATAGGTGACGACGGCGCCGGGATCGAGCGTGATGCGGAACACGTCGGCGGTCGGGCTCTCCTGCCGCTCCGGACGATCGCCGACCGACGGCGTGATGGTCGCGATGCGCGACAGGCCGAGGTCGGGCCACAACAGGCCTGACGACACGATGCGATAATGCGGCGCGACGATCAGGCGGTCGAGCTGGTCGTCGGTGTTGTTGGCGAGCGCGAACACCACCCAGTTCTGGCCGCCTTCGCGGGCGCGAACTTCGATGCGGCGCACGATGCCGTCGGTTCCCGGCGCGGTGGAGACCTGGATGCGGTCGGTTTCACTACGTTGGTGGTCGAGAACCGCCGTCAAATCGATCGCCGGCGCATCGCTGCGCACGCTGACGGCGTCGATCGCATACGCGTCAGGCGCAGCGGCAAACATCATGAGGCCCAGCGCCAGTAGCGCAAGGCACCTGATCAGACGCAATGTCAGTACTCCGCGATCGACAAACTGACCGGGCCCGGCGACCGGCCCGGAGGTGGCGCGATAAATGACACGAAAGCGAAGGAAATCAAAGGGTTTCCGCCCCTGCTTCCGTTGCGAGAGTTAAACCACCAACACAATTTTGCCAATATGTTCGCTGGTCTCCATGCGGCGGTGCGCGTCGGCGGCCTTTTCCAGCGGGAATGTGCTGTCCATCAGCGGTTTGACGCGGCCTTCGCGCAGCAGCGGCAGCACCTTTGCCTCGATCGCCGCGACCATCGCCGCCTTGTCCGCATTACTACGGGGGCGCAGGGTCGAGCCGGTGTGGTGCAGCCGCTTGACCATCAGCTTGGCGAAATTGGCTGACGCCTTCGGTGTTCCCGACAGGAACGCGATCTGGACGATGCGGCCCTCGACGGCGGCGGCGTCATAGTTCCGGTCGATATAGTCGCCGCCCACCATGTCGAGGATGACGTTGGCGCCATTGCCGCCGGTCGCCTTCTTCACCGCCTCGACGAAATCCTCGGTCTTGTAATTGACCGCGTGATCGGCGCCGAGCTTGAGGCAGGCATCGGCCTTGTCCTGCGAGCCGACGGTGACGATCACCTTGGCGCCGAACGCCTTGGCGAGTTGGATCGCCATCGTGCCGATGCCCGACGAGCCGCCGTGAATCAGCAGCGTCTCGCCGGCCTGCAGGGCGCCGCGCTCGAACACGTTGTGCCAGACGGTCATCAGCGTTTCCGGAATGGCGCCGGCTTCCTGCATCGACAGTGAGGGCGGCACGGTCATCGCCTGCGCGTCCTGCGCGATGCAATATTGCGCGTAGCCGCCACCGGCGACGAGCGACATCACCTTGTCGCCGATCTTGTGCTTGGCGCCTTCGCCGAGCGCGACCACTTCGCCCGCGATCTCGAGGCCGGGCAGGTCGCTCGCGCCGGGCGGCGGCGGATAGGAGCCGGAGCGCTGCGCGACGTCGGGACGGTTGACGCCGGCGGCCGCGACCTTGACCAGGATCTCGCCGGCCTTCGGCACCGGCAATGCGCGGGTCTCCGGCACCAGCACCTCCGGGCCACCGGGCTTGCTGATGGCGACGACGGTCATTTGCGCGGGCAGGTTTGTCATGGCTAGTCCCTGGTCAGAGAAGAGGATTGGCGGATGGCATACCGCCTTTTCCAGCGAAGCGAAACGCCATTACGCCCCGAACCGCCTCGTCAGATGGTCGGCTTTTTCAGAGCTGATTTTCTCGACCAGCGGGCCGAGCCTTGCGACCGGCGTGCCTGCTCCATCGTCCAGCAGCGGGAGCAGTGGGCCATTGGGCCATCGCGGCACGGCCTCGTTGCGGCCGAACGCGCCGAGCACGCGCTCGGACAAGCTTGGCACGATGCTCCACGCCAGCGTGGCGCAGAGCGCGACAAGGTTGAGGCCTGTGCGCGTGACGACCGCCGCACGATCAGGATCGGACTTGATCGCCGTCCACGGTGCGGCGTGTTGCAGGTAAGCGTTCGCAACGTCCCAGATCGCGCGGGTCGCAGCCCCAGCGGCGCGAAACTCAAGCGCCGTGTGGTGACGATGCAGCGCTGCGATGCGCTGTTCCAGATCAAGCGCGAGCTTTCGCTCGGCGTCGCCGGGCGCGCCTCCTTCAGGGATGCGCCCGTCGAATGCGCGATGCGCAAAACTGATGATGCGGTTGGCGAGATTGCCGAAGATATCGGCGAGGTCCTTGTTCACGTCGGCGACGAATCTGGTGACGCTGAAATCAGCGTCGGCGCTTTCGGGTGCGTTGGCGATCAGCCACCAGCGCCAGAGATCGGCCGGCAACTCCTCAAGCGCGGCGTCGGTGAAGATGCCGCGCTTCCGGCTGGTCGAGAACTTGCCGCCCTCGTAATTCAGCCAGTGGAATCCCTTGATCACGTCGGCGGTCTTCCACGGCTCGCCGGAGCCGAGCAGCGTCGCCGGAAAGCTCACGGTGTGGAACGGGATGTTGTCCTTGCCGAGAAACTGGATGTAGCTGACCTCATCGGCTTGCCACCACCATTGCCGCCAGTCG
Organism: Bradyrhizobium sp. CER78; assembly: GCF_029846235.1. GTDB lineage: Bacteria > Pseudomonadota > Alphaproteobacteria > Rhizobiales > Xanthobacteraceae > Bradyrhizobium. The sequence continues at coordinate 66,183 of NZ_JARVWP010000013.1, read as the reverse complement.
CGGCCCGCTGCTACATCCGCCCATTCCTGCGTCGCCGCGATGTAGCCGATCGGCGCATCGAACCAGACATAGAACACCTTGCCGTCAAAGCCCTCGCGCGGCACCGCGATGCCCCAGGCGAGATCGCGCGTGATGCAGCGATCGCGCAAATCGGCATTGAGCCAGCTCTTCGCCGTCGACACCACGAAGGGCGGCCATCCGCTGCGGCTGTCGATCCATGCGCCGATCTTCTCCACGAGTTGCGACTGGCGCAGGAATAGATGACGGCTCGCGCGGATCTCGAGCGCACGGTCGCCTGACAGCGCCGAGCGCGGCTCAATCAGCTCCGGCGGATCGAGCAGCGTGCCGCAATGGTCGCATTGATCGCCGCGCGCGGATCCATCGCCGCAATGCGGGCAGGTGCCGAGCACGTAGCGATCGGGCAGGAAGCGCCGGTCGGCCGGCGAGAACACCTGGCGCGAGGTGCGCTCTTCGATGAATCCGGCTGCGTCGAGCCGACGATAGAAGTGCTGCGTCAGTGCATGATTATGCGGCGAGCTGGTGCGGCCGAAATGATCAAAGGACAGGCCAAAGCGCCGGTAGATGTCGGCCTGGACGGCGTGCTGTGCGTCGCAGAACGCGCGGACGTCCTGTCCCGCCTCGATCGCACCGAGCTCGGCCGGTGTGCCGTGCTCGTCGGTCGCGCAGATGAACAGCACGTCGTCGCCGATTTGCCGGCGGAAGCGGGCGTGGACGTCGGCGGGCAGCAGCGAGCCGACGAGGTTGCCGAGATGCTTGACGCCGTTGACGTAAGGCAGCGCGCTGGTGATGAGAATTCTGGTCATGGGTTGAGGTCTTTCGCGTTCGGTGATGCCGACCCCGACAATCAAATCGGAAAATCAAAAAGCCCTCCCGCATGATCGGAAGGGCTTGGGGTCGGCTCATGCCTGGCGCGCAGGCGCACTATCCCGTCCGGTCAGACTCCTTGCGGTCGGGCCGGGGCATTCGCGTCAGATGTTGCGCACACACGAAAGTCACTGCAAAATTCTCCTTGTATCGAAATCTAACATCTCTGGACGCATGGCGCCAGATCACATCGCCGGGAGGACACATGCCGATTGAGGATGAGGACCGGCCGCGGAAGAAGATCAGCCACGAGATCGGACAGGATCTCTCGCTGCTGTCGGTCGAGGAATTGACCGAGCGCATCGCGCTGCTCACCGCCGAAGTCGATCGCTTGAAGGAGGCGATGACGAAGAAGCGCGCGTCGAAGGATGCCGCGAACGCGTTCTTCAAGTCGTAGCCAGCTACATCACAACAGGTCGTAGCCCGGATGAAGCCAACGGGTCGCGCGAATGCGCGCCCGATGACAGGCTCCGCGCAATCCGGGGGCCGCCCCTTCGTCTTGCACCAATCCCGGATTTCGCTGCGCTCCTTCCGGGCTACGCATCGGCGTGCCTGCCCCTGTCCCAAACTAGGTCAATGGCCGACATGGCAAACAAAGCCTGAAGAAAACCGTTCATTTACGATCGGTTAAGCTTTCTCGATTATGACTGCATTGTCCTCGTTTGGACACCGAGTGGCTCCTGTCCACTCTGTTTGACGCCTCCCTGTTATCAACTTCAAAAGCCGCCGGAAACGGCGGCTCTTTTTTGTTGCGTCCGCGGCTGGAAACCATAAATCCGGTTGCGGCTGGACTCTTCGGCGCGCCCGCGCAATGATTTGTTCATCATAAGCTGGCGCGTGAGATGCCAGCGGGCGTTACGATGGTGTGAGGGCGTTAACCATGGCCGATCGTTCCCAGAACGAAGCCGGGCTTGTGCTGTTCAGTGAACGGCTGACCAATTCTGCGGCATTCGGCGTGCTGTTCCGGGAAGGCATGGACCTGGTCGAGCAGACCGCCGCCTATCTCGACGGCGACGGACGTGCCGAGGCCAAGGCGCTGGAACGGTCCGTGAGCCTGACCTATGCCACCGAAAGCATGCGCCTGACCACGCGGCTGATGCAGCTCGCGTCCTGGCTGCTGCTGCACCGCGCAGTCAAGGAAGGCGAGATGACGCTGACCCAGGCCAATCGCGAGAAGACCAAGGTGAAGCTGTCGGCCGCCGATCCCGGCCCGGCCGACATGGTCGTGAAGCTTCCCGAGCAATTGCAGCAACTGATCGCCCGCTCGATGGACCTGCAGGCGCGCGTCCGCCGCCTCGACACCACGATCCATGCGCCGGCACCGGATCGCTCCTCGATCGGCAACCCCCTGGTGCCGCAGCTCAACCGGCTCAAGGCGGCGTTCGAGCAGTAAGGTCGGCGCCGAGAGGCATCGCTAGCGCAATCAGCTCCGCCCTGCCGGAGACCATCATTGGACACCTTTTTTCTCGCCTGGATCATACTCGGATGGTTGGTCTTCGGGTGGACCCTGCTGCGGATGATCTGGGCTGCGTACCTGGCCGGCGATCTTAGTCCTTCCTCGTATTTCGGCGGCACCTTCTTGCTCGCTGACTACAACCGTAAACACTTCCGCATTCTTCTTTGCGCCTTCGGCTGGTGCATGTTTGGTGCTATTTTCTACAATGTCCTTCAACCCACAGCGCCTCCAGAACCGCGGGGCGTGCATGTCGGAAAATAACGGGCTTACAGCGTGTTCTCTCCGCGAAAGTCACTCATAGCCGCAGCTTCTTCGGTACTGCTTGTCGTAGCCGCAATTGATAGTGCCGGCGGCCAGACGGCGAGCCGCCGGGAGCCCCAAACGCCTCCCAAGACGCCCGCGGAAATGGCCCAGGCGATTGCTCGTTCTATCGATGCGATGGCTCACGTGCATGAAGCGAAGGTGCCAAATCCGGCGACCGTGCCGATCGCCTTCCAATCTGCAACGGCGCACGACAACGTCGTCGATGTGCATTACAGGGCCAATGATGCAGGAATGCTTCCTCGCAACAAGGCCGAAGGCGATGAGGAGCGACTTCGATTTGCCGGCAGGTTTTGCTTTGATCGCCGCGTATCGCTGTTTCAAAAGAATGGAGTGGTGATCCATCGAGTCCTTTTCGCACCCGATAACAGCGCCCCCTTCGAGTTCACGATCGATCAATCGACATGCGCCGCGCTGATCGAGGACGCCAAAGCGCGCGCCGACGCCGCCAAGCGAGCAGCAGGGCCGGCGCCGAATTCGCTGACCGAGCCGAAGCCCGTGCACACCTTGACCATTCGGCCGGAGCCCGCCGAGCAGAAATAATTCAATCGGCATCGAGCAGCAGCTGACCAGTTCATGCCCTGGTCCGCCGCGTCGATCGGCTCTGATCCATGATGCTGCGCAGCCGTATCGCCGCCGCGTCCAACTCGTCCGGTTCGAACCCGCCGAAGCCCAGCATGAGGCCCGACCGTGGCTCACTCTTGTACATCGGCGAGATCGGCCGCACGACGATGCCGTCGGCGAGCGCGACCTTCGCTAGTTGCACGTCGTCGAAGCGCGGCGGCAGCCACAGCAGCAGATGCATGCCCTGGTCGCTCGGCTGCAGCGTGACGTCATCGGGCATGTGCCGTGCGAGGGCTGCGATCAATGTCGCGCGGCGCGCGGCGTAGACGCCGCGAATCCGCCGGATATGCGCTTCGAACAGGCCCTCGCGCATATAGGCCGCCAGCACATGCTGGTCGGTGGTCGGCGAATGCCGGTCGAGCAGTGCGCGTGCGCCGGCGAAGGCGTCGATCAATGGCGCGGGCGCCACGACGTAGCCGAGCCGCAGCGAGGGAAACAGCACCTTGCTCAGCGTACCCAGATAGATCACGCGTGACGGCGCGAGACCTTGCATCGACGGGAATGGATGCCCCGCGTAGCGCAGCTCGCTGTCGTAATCGTCCTCGACGATCCAGGCATCGCGGCGCTGCGCCCACGCCACCAGTGCGTTGCGGCGGGCCATGCTCATCGGCATGCCCAGCGGATATTGATGCGAGGGCGTCACGAATGCCGCGCGCGCATCGGGACATGCCGCGGTCGCGGCATCGACGTCGATGCCTTGCGCATCGACGCCAACGCGCGTGGTGACGAGGTCGAGATCGTCGAGCACGGCAGTCATGCCGGGATAAGCGGGATCCTCGGCCCACACACGATCGCCCGATGACAGCAGCACGCGGCCGGAGAGATAGAGACCCTGTTGCGTGCCGGCGGTGATCACGACCTGTTCGGGCTCGCAATGCACCGCGCGGGATTTGCGCACGTAGTCGGCGATCGCCTGCCGCAGTTCCATCAGTCCGCGCGGATCGCCATAGCTCGCAGGCGCCGCCGCGCGCGATGCGCGCACCCGGTTGCCGAGCCGGCGCCAATTGTCGTCGGGGGCGACCGCGCCACCGGGGACCGCGATCGCAAACGGGATTTCGGGCATCGGCGTGAAGGCTTCCACCACTTTGGCAAGCCGCGCCGCGCGGGCAGGCAGCTGGATCAGCGCGGATTTTCTCGGGCTGCGATCGACGGCGACAGGCTGTGCTTGTTCGGCAAGCGTAGGCGCCACCCGGGTGCCGGCACCGACCTGCGATTCCAGATAGCCCTCGGCCTGCAACTGCTCGAAGGCTTCCGCGACGGTGCCGCGCGCAACACCGAGCGAGGCCGACAGCGCGCGCGTCGACGGCAGGAATTCCCCGGCCTTCAATTCGCCGCTCGCAATGGCGGCGCGCAGGGCCTGCGCGATCTGGCGTCCAACCTGTCCGGCGGCGCGGTCGACCGCGCCGAGCGAAGGGATGCTGATCGTGGCGCGCAGGCGGGGCATAGTGGACCAATCACTATGATCGAAAGTGGCTCTTATCATAGGCCACTTCGGCGCTATGGTGCGAGCAGCAATTGATGAGGTCGACCAAGAGGTTCGCGATGTACCTGCCGCCGCATTTCAAGTTGGAAGAGCTCGGCCCGATCCACGCCGCGATGCGGGCCTCGAAGCTCGCAACGCTGGTTACCGCGACCGCGGACGGCCTGATTGGCACGCCGCTGCCGTTGATCCTCAATGAAAACGAGGGCGACTACGGCACGCTGTACGGCCACGTCGCGCGGCCCAATCCGCAGTGGAAGCTGCCTGCTGTGGGCGAAGCGATGGCGATCTTCATGGGGCCCGACGCCTATGTAACGCCATCCTGGTATGTGACCAAGGCCGAGCACGGCAAGGTGGTGCCGACCTGGAATTACGTCGCGGTCCACGCCTATGGCTCGGCCGAGTTCTTCGAGGATGTCGACCGCCTGCTTGACATCGTGACCCGGCTGACCAGGCTGCACGAGAGTTCGCGCAAGGAGGTCTGGCAGGTCAGCGACGCGCCGGATGATTTCATCAAGGCGCAGCTGCGCGGCATCGTCGGCTTCCGGATGCCGATCACCCGGATCGACGCCAAGAAGAAGATGAGTCAGAACCGCAAGCTCGAGGATCGCGCCGGCGTCATCGCGGGTCTCGGCGAAAGCGACAATCCGGTCGACCGTGCGGTTGCGGCGATGATTCCGGCGAACTAGAGAATGATGAGATGAGATCAAGCGGCGATGGCGCTGCGCTCCCTCGCCCCGTTCTTACGGGGAGAGGGTTGGGGTGAGGGGCTGTCTCCGCGTATACGGTGATAGCTGAGTTTGCGGAGGCTTCCCCTCACCCGGAACGCATCTTGCGATGCGTTCCGACCTCTCCCCGCACGCGGGGCGAGGTGAAGCGGCGTCCGCTGCTTGTATAGTCATCTCGCTCCAGTCGGAATCTCCTGATGGAATTGTACCTCGCCTTCGCGATCACCACCGCGACCTTTGCGCTGATCCCGGGGCCAGCCATGCTCTATGCCGCGGCCCGCACGCTCGCGGGCGGCCGGCGCGCGGGGCTGATGGCCTCGCTCGGGCTGCATCTCGGCGGCTACGTCCATGTCGTCGCCGCGGCCGCCGGCCTCGCTCTGCTGTTTCATGCGGTGCCGCCGCTGTTCACCGCGATGAAACTCGCCGGTGCGGCCTATCTGGTCTGGCTCGGGCTGTCGCTGTTCCGCGATCGAGATAACACGGAGCGTCCCAAGCTTGCGCCGCTCTCCGCAGAGCGCGCCTTTGCGCAAAGCATCGTCGTCGAGGTGCTCAATCCGAAGACCGCAATCTTCTTCCTCGCGTTCCTGCCGCAGTTCGTCGATGCGACGGCGAGCCTGCCGGTCTGGGCCCAGCTGTTCCTGCTCGGCGCAACAGTCAATTTGACCTTCTCGGCGGTCGATATCGTCTGCGTGTTCTTCGCCAGCGCCGTGATGTCGAAGCTGCAGCGCTCCCGGAGGTCGCAGCGGATCATGCAGCGGATCGGCGGCAGCATTCTGGTCGCGCTCGGCGCGCGGCTGGCGTTCGGGGATCGTTAGGGGTAGGCGGTCCACCGGCCATTGCCCGTTTTTCGCGAGAACGCGAAGTTGTATCCCAACCTCAACTGTCATCGCCCGGCCGAGTGTTTAGACCGGAGACATAGCTGACACCTGTTCCGACACATCACTGACAGGTTCGCCATTGGTCAAGTCGATTGATGCGACCTGCCAGCTTGCGAAGAAGATTCCGTAGGTTCCGTCGCGATCGAGCGGTCTGATCGCAAGGCGCCCGCCAAAAACAAAAACGCCCCCGCGAGGGAGGCGTTTTGCGTGATCGAAAGGACGATCCCGAAGCGGACTTTAGTCCTTCTTGAGGAAGCCCGAAAACTTCTTCTGGAAGCGCGAGACGCGGCCGCCGCGGTCCATCAGCTGCTGGGTACCGCCGGTCCAGGCCGGGTGCGACTTGGGGTCGATGTCGAGGTTCAGCGTGTCGCCTTCCTTGCCCCAGGTGGAGCGGGTCAGGTACTCGGTGCCGTCGGTCATGACGACCTTAATCGTATGATAATTCGGATGAATATCGGCTTTCATGACAGTTCCTTCGGCGCGCTGGCGCCCATCTCAAGACATCTCAGTACGGGATTTGGGCGGCTCTATAACCCATGGAGCCCCCCAAAACAAGCCAGGAAAGGGCTTAAGCCCATCACCGGATTGGGACTTTACCGGATTTGCCAGCCGGGGGTCGGCGGGCCTATGTGGGGGGCGATAGAACCGGTCTAAGAATAATGAGCGTAGCCGAACAGTTTGAGACCCCTCGCGGCGCCCCCGAGCCTCCGCGTGACGCGCTGCTCGATGAGGAAGCCTTCATCGAGAGCCAGATCACGGAGCCGGCGAAGAGCCGTGCCCGCTTGCGGCCGTTGTTGGCGCTCGCGCCCTATGTGGCGCGCTACAAGGGGCGGGCGATCCTTGCGCTGATTTCGCTGACGATTGCGGCGATCACGACGCTGATCGTGCCGGTCGCGGTGCGGCGGATGATCGACCTCGGCTTCACGCCCGAGGGCATCGCGATGATCAACAGCTATTTCAGCGTGATGATCGCGGTCGTCGCGGTGCTCGCCGGTGCCAGCGCCTCGCGCTACTACCTCGTGATGACGATCGGCGAAAGCATCGTCGCCGATCTCCGGCGCGACGTGTTCGCGCATCTGATTTCGCTGTCGCCCTCGTTCTTCGATTCCGCACGGTCGGGCGAACTGGTATCGCGGCTCACCGCCGATACCACCCAGATCAAGTCCGCGGTCGGCGCGTCGGTGTCGATCGCGCTGCGCAATCTGATGCTGTTCTTCGGCGCCGCCGCGATGATGGTGATCACGAGCCCAAGATTGTCCGGCTTCGTGCTGCTGGCGATTCCGATCATCGTGATTCCGCTGGTCGCGTTCGGCCGTTGGGTGCGCCGGCTGTCGCGCACCGCCCAGGACACGCTGGCCGATGCCAGCGCTTATGCGTCCGAGCTGGTCAACGCGATCCGCACCGTGCAGGCCTATACCGGCGAACGGCTCGCTAGGACGCGTTTTGCCGGCGAAGTGGAGCAGGCCTATCAGGCCGCGCGCAGCTCGACCAAGGCGCGCGCCGTGCTGACGCTAATCGTCATCTTCATCGTGTTCGCCAGCGTCGTCGTGATCCTGTGGGTCGGCTCGCACGACGTGCTGGTCGGAACCATTAGCCCGGGCCGGCTCGGCCAGTTCATTCTCTATACCGCCTTCGCGGCCAGCGGCCTCGGCCAGCTCAGCGAGGTCTGGGGCGAGGTTTCGGCCGCGTCGGGCGCTGCCGAGCGGCTGTTCGAGATCCTGCGCGTCAGGCCGCAGATTGCGGCTCCCGCTTCGCCGCGCGCACTGCCGCAGCCGGCGCGCGGCGATGTCGGCTTCGACGATGTCAGCTTCGCCTATCCGACCCGGCCCAACGCGCTCGCGGTCGACGGCGTGTCGCTGAAGGTCGGCTCGGGCGAGAAGGTCGCGATCGTCGGCCCCTCCGGCGCCGGCAAGAGCACGCTGTTTCATCTCTTGCTGCGCTTCTACGATCCGAAATCGGGCACCATCTCGCTCGACGGCGTGCCGATCCGGCAGGCCGATCCGGCCGATGTGCGGGCGCAGATCGCGCTGGTACCGCAGGATTCCGTGGTGTTCGCGGCTTCGGCCCGCGAGAATATCCGGTTCGGCCGGCCCGACGCCACCGATGCCGAGGTCGAGCGCGCCGCCGATCTCGCGCATGCCACCGAGTTCCTGCGCCGCCTGCCTGAAGGCTTCGACGCCCAGCTCGGCGAGCGCGGCGTCACGCTATCAGGCGGCCAGCGCCAGCGCATCGCGATCGCGCGCGCGATCCTGCGCGATGCGCCGCTGCTGCTGCTGGATGAAGCGACCTCGGCGCTCGACGCCGAGAGCGAGACGCTGGTGCAGACCGCGCTTGAGGAATTGATGCGCCACCGCACCACGCTGGTCATCGCGCATCGGCTGGCGACCGTGCTGTCCTGCGACCGCATCCTGGTGATGGACCAGGGCAAGATCGTCGAACAGGGCACGCACGCCGAGTTGGTCGCCGCGGGCGGCCTCTATGCGCGGCTGGCGCGCCTGCAGTTCGAAGGGATTTGAACGGGCTGTCCGGGGTACATGTTCCGCGCTTCAGACGCTGCTACGGATAGCAGTGGTCCTTCGCCGCGACGTCGAATCCGACGGCTAGATCCTGTTCGAGCATTTGGGTCTGAACGATGCTCCTGAACTTTGCCGCCTTTGCAATAGGGCTGCCCGGGGGCGCGCCGTCCGGCGGCGGCATATGCGGCTGCATCAGGCTTCGTGTCATCGCCATTCTGCCGGCATTTGCCTTGCACGCATCGCTGGCTGCGGTGATGGCGGGAATCGCATCCATCCGGGTCTGGTAAATATCGAAGAAATCGCGGGCATCGCGGTCGAATACCGCCATCGAGTTCGGTACGGACGCCAGGTTTGAGCCGAACGAGGCGACGCAGGCTTCCTTGGGCTGTTCCGCGCCCTTATCCGCAATCACGACGGCAACCATGGGCCACTGCTGGTCCTCGATCGTCAATGTGTATTTCTCGGACGCAATCGGATGCGCGGCGTCGGCGAGAGCCTTGTGGTCTGCAGCATTCGCGGCATTGAGGCCGTTGAAGATGAAGGAATCCGCGAACGAGAGCGGCGAAGATCCCGGCAGGGCGCGAACCTCCAGAACCTTCTGATTGCCGTTGCTGCCATCGGAGATGGTGCATTGCAGGTGCTGCGCCCCTGCTTTTGCGAGGCCGGCGGCCTGCATCGTGAGGATGACGAGGACTTGGATGGACACGGTTCTCATTGGGCGAGCCCGCCTGCAATCATGGGGATCGGCGGCGGCGTGAAGCGGATGACCGGGCAGAACTCCGTTGGCCCGTCGTCAATGGTCGGCACATTGTCTGCTCCGATGAAGTCCTCGACGATCTTGGGTGAGAGCCCCTGCGGCGGCGCCAGATATTCCGCCTCGTTCCGAAGCTTCCGGAAGTGATGGATGACGACCTTGAAGAACCTCTGGTCGTAGATGTCGCGATCCCGCTGCGGGTTGCCCTTCTTCCATGCGAGGGCAAAGGCGTGCCAGGGCAAGCAGCCTGACGGCGGGCAGCTGTCGTTGAACTCCGGCGGCGTGATGTTGAGGACACGGCCGATCTTGAGCTTGCGCGGCGACGGCGCGTCGCCGATGCACACAACGTTGCTCGCATCAGTTAGCGTGGCCGGCATGCTGAAGTTCAGGGCAAACCATCCGTCGGCGGAAGCCTCCGCCGCGATGAGGCCGCTGTTGACGAGGTCGGAAACCGGCCGGGCAGGCGTGTCGCCGATCTTCAACTGGAGGTCCTTGATGACCTCGTTCGGATCGAGGCCGACGACGACGCTGTCCAACTGCGACAGCGTGGCATTTGCGGTCGTGAGCGATGATTTGACGAACGCGGGCGCTACCGAAGGCGCCTTGTCCTGAAATGCCGTCGCCACGACATCGGTCGGCTTTTCGGTCGTGGCGGTGCTGGTCGCCCAGGCCTTCGCCTCCAGCCTGACGATATCGCCGTTCCTCACATTGGACGTGCAAAAGCTCGGGACGAATTGCGGCTTGGCGTCGATCGCACAGGTTCGCGTCAGATTGGTGCCGCGGATGTCCTCGTCGATCTCCGCTTTGATGATGGCGGCCTTGGTCAGATACACCAGGTCGAGCCGGTCACCCGCGGCGAGCGGCGTGTCCAGATCAGGTTGGCCCGTGGTCGGGGGCGCGTGGGGCTCCCAGGTCGCCGTCCATGCTCCGTCGGTGACGGCGGCGGCGCGGAAGTCGTTGAGTTGCTTGCGGGTCAGGCGCTTGATCGCGAGATCGCGGGACCACGCTTTGAACTTCGTTGTTTGGCCGAGAAACCTGTTGAGATAGGTGATGTTGCCGTCGGTCTTGATGTCGACGTCGGCATCGAGCGCTTTCAGCAATTGACGCGGCGTAACCGGCTGGCCGGCTGCATCCTTTGCAGGATAATAGGTGGTGTTGTCGGTCGTATTGTCGACCACCCGCACACCCACCGCCGTGCTCTTCAGCTGAGCCAGCCTGTCGGTGACGGAAATTTCCGTGGTGGCGTCGCTTTTCAGATATTTGATACTGTTGATCTGCAGCGAAAACACCGAGCCGTTGGCGAGCAGGTCCTTGATCAGCGCCGTCGGCCGCGACTCCACGTAGATGACGTAACGGAACGGTTCGCCGGTTGCGCTGATGGGGCTGATGGTGAGCTTGGTCGCACCGGCGACGGCCGCGGGGGGCGAGCCTGGTACCGAAGACGTGTTGACCCCGATGACGCCGTTCATGATCGTCTGCTCGTTCGACCTGAAGGGGTCCGAGCTGATGATCGAGAAATTGATATCGGACAGAATAATCGAGTAGTTCTCGTAATTGGTGATGGTTATTTCGGCGGTCAGGAAGCCGTCGTTCTCGCCCAGCGAGGCTTTCTGAAACTCCTCGCTGGACAAGACCTGGCCCGCGGAACTGGTCGCGGTGATGATGGCGTCCAGCCGCTGATGATTCTCCCAGACGTTCTTTCGCTCATCGGTCGTATCGGTCTTGACGCTGCCGCCAAATCCGACCTTGAAGTCCTTGGAAAGGCTCAGCTTCAAATCGAATCCGAGGTTCGACGCGGTTTTTTCGGTCAACGTACTCGTCGAACGGAAGTCGTAGTCGAACGTGCTCTTTCGTTCGTTCTTGTAGTCGACGCTCCTTGTCGAGGTGACCTTGAACGTGCTGTCAGTGCTCAATCGGTATCGAAGACCCGCTTCGATGTGACCGATCGAGACGGCTAGCCGCGGCAGGTCCTTGGTGTCGAGCGGAGTCAGGGCTTCTGCCCTCGCCGTCGAAACAAAGCAGAAAAACATCAAGACAAAAAAAGCGCCGGACGATACCGCCCTGTTCATTATGCGGCCCTTGGAAACAACCTTTGCGGGTGGCATGATCTCATTTTGGCGAACGCCGTCAAGGGTCGGCGGATTTCGTTCGTGCAAAACCTGAGATTATCGCCGACTTTCTTATTGCGAACTCGCAAGGAAATATTCCAGGGGGACACATTCAATGGCTGTATTTGTCGCGCTCAACCATCAGAACGATGCTTTGCAGGTCAATATCACCATGACCGACGGTGCCGCGAGCGGCACCTGGGTTCGCGAGGACACGTCGTCGGCGACCCTCGATTTCGACAACGGGGTATTCCTCCAAACGATCTATAGCGGTCATCCTACTGGAGACAGATCGCTATTAAACAATGACCGCGAGCCGCTGCTCGTTCTGAGGAACTTCGTCGAGGGCACGAATAGCGGCGAGGTCGTGTTCGCGATCGAAGGAGGCCCGGGGACTTTCGGGACCGAGCCGGCGCGGTGGACGAGACTGGAAGGATAGTCGCAGGCCTGTTGGCGCGCGGGTGGCGGTCATCGTTCAAGGAGGCGGCCGCCACACCACGCGCCGCTAAGGCCGTTTATTCGAATCCCATGAGATCGTCCGCAAGCTCCCCTCGAAAACCTATTGCCGCGCAATGATAGTCACGCCGCGCCATGGATCGGCGCGCGGGGTATCTTTTGATGGGCAGTGACGGAGCGACCGAGCCGCAGGGCAAACTGCTCTGCGCCTGGCAACTCGCCGTGCTGCGTTTCGCAGTGACGCTCGACAATGCCGAACGGATGCATGTGCTCGCCGTGGCCCGTGAGCTCGATCGGATCGGCGGTGACTACGCGTTCCAATTCTTCCGCAGAACGACTGCGGAACTCTGCCATGCCATTACCGGCAGCGATGCGAAGGCCGAGGCCATGGTCCGGCGCTTCGAGGCGCAGATCGACAATCTCCGGCTGCGGCGCGCGCTCGAGCTGGCGGTTCGGCAGGACCGGCCCCCGCCGAAGCTCGTGGCGACCCGGAGAGGCCACACCCCAATCTCTGGCGGCGGCTGGCGCCGCGCCGCGCCGCCGGGACGTAACGAAGCTCGCTGCCACACCCGTCATCCCGCGCAAAGGCTTCGCCTCTGTCGCTGAAGATGCGAGCCTTGCAGCACACTTGCGCTGCTGGGCGAGCCTCGAAGGATGCACGGCCCCGCTGGTGGCCGTCGATCCTTCGAGGGCCGCTGAACAAGCAGCCAGCTCAGGATAACGGAGGAAGAGGGCATCAGCCGAGACCACGTTGATCCTGCGCCGCGATGGATGCGATGCATTTTTGTCTCTTGGCCCCGCGGCAGACCGGTCGTAAGCGTCTATGAAAGCGGCTGGCCGGGGGCACGGCCTTGGACAATTCGGGGAGCGGCGAGATGGGTGGCTTGGTGATCAGCGGCGGCCGGGTGGTGGATCCGGCCAGCGGGATGGATGCGGTCGGCGATGTCGCTGTCGTCGACGGCAAGATCGCCGCTGTCGGCACCGGGCTCGGCGGCGCGGAGCGGCAGATTGATGCCACCGGGCTCGTGGTGGCGCCGGGCTTCATCGACCTGCACGCGCATGGCCAGACCATTCCCGCCGATCGCATGCAGGCGTTCGACGGGGTGACGACGTCACTCGACCTCGAGGCCGGCGTGCTGCCGGTCGCATCCTGGTACAAGCGCCAGGCCGAGAAGGGGCGGGTGCTGAACTACGGCGCCGCGGCGAACTGGGCGTTCGCGCGGATCGGCGCGATGACCGGCTCGAATTCGGAAAGCTCGCTGGAATCGTTCGGTGCAGCGATGCGCGATCGCCGCTGGATCGAGAATGTGGCGACCGAGGGCGAAGTCGGCGGCATCCTCGAGCGTCTTGCCAATGGGTTGAATGAGGGCGGCATCGGCATCGGCATTCTCAACGCCTATGCGCCGGGCGCTGGCGTGCAGGAATTGACTGCGGTATGCCAGCTCGCCGCCGACCATGCGGTGCCGACCTTCACCCACGTCGCCTACATGTCGCGCATCGACCCCGAGAGCGCGGCCGAGGCCTATATCCGCCTGATCGGCTATGCCGGGGCCACCGGCGCGCACATGCACATCTGCCACTTCAACTCGTCGAGCAAGACCGACATCGAACGCTGCGTCGCGCTGATCGCGAAAGCGCAGGCGCAGGGCCTGCCGATCACGGTGGAGGCTTATCCTTATGGTACCGGCTCGACGGTGCTGGCGGCGACCTTCTTCAGCGACCCGAAGTTCGAGGAGCGCAACGGCCTCGGCTATGATTCGGTGCAGCGCGTCACCGACGGGCATCGTTTCGGCAGCCGTGAGGAGTTGCTGGCGGCGCAGGCCGCCGAGCCCTCGACGCTGGTGCTGTGGCATGTGCTCGATATCGAGAACAACGCGCATCACCGCGACCTGCTCGACATGGCGGTGCTGTATCCGGGCGGTGCGATCGCGTCCGACGCGATGCCGTGGACGCTGTCGGATGGCCGCCCCTACACCGGCGACGCCTGGCCGCTGCCGGACGATGCCACCTCGCATCCGCGTTCGGCTGGCTGCTTCACCCGCTTCATCCGCGAATGGGTACGCGAGCGCCGGAAGGTGTCGCTGCTCGAGGGCATCCGCAAATGCGCGCTGATCCCGGCGGAGATCCTGTCGGCAAGCACGCCGGCGATGCGCGCCAAGGGCAGGCTGCAGGCGGGCGCCGACGCCGATGTCGTGGTGTTCGACTTCGAGACGCTGAGCGACCGCGCGACCTTCTCGGCGATGAACCGCCCGGCGGAAGGCGTACGCCACCTCGTGGTCAGCGGCCAGCCGCTGATCAATGATGGTGTCCTCGACGTCGCGGCACGTCCCGGCCGGCCGGTGCGCCGGCCCGTCACCGGAGGCTGAGGTGCCGGTCCCGATCCTGCTGGTCGCGGGTTTCCTCGGGGCGGGCAAGACCACGGTCGTCAACCATCTGCTGGCGCATGCGCAAGGCAAGCGCATCGCAGCCGTGGTCAACGATTTCGGCGCGATCAATATCGACGCGGAGCTGATCGCCGGCGCCAGCGATGGCGTGGTCAGCCTGAGCAATGGCTGCATCTGCTGCACGCTGGAGGGCGATCTGCTGCGCACGCTCGCGACGCTGTTGCGGCGTGATCCGCGTCCCGAATTCATCGTGATCGAGACCAGCGGCATCGCCGATCCCGCCGACATCGTCCGCAACCTGATGGATCCCGTGATCTGGAAGGAGGCGCCGCTGGAGACGGTGCTGTGCGTGGTCGACGCGACGCAGCCGGTGGCCGCGCTCGATGACGCGCTGCTGCGCTCGCAGCTGCGGGCGGCCGATGTGGTGGCGCTGAGCAAGGTTGATCTCGCCGATGCAGCCGCATGCGCCGCGATCCGCGATGCGGTGCGAACCGTGCGTCCGGCGGCCGTGGTGGTCGATGCCCTGCATGGCGAGGTGCCGGCCGCGCTGCTGTTTCCGGCGGATCTCGATCAGGCGCCGGCACCGCGCGAGACCGCGCCGCGACGGCCGGCGACCGATCGGTTCGAGACGCTGAGCTGGACCTCGGAGCGGCCGGTGCGCTTGCCGCGCCTGCAGCAGGCGATCGGCAGGCTGGCGCCGAAGCTGGCGCGGGCGAAGGGATTGTTCGAGACCGTCGAGCAGCCCGGCCGGCTGACGGTATTTCAGCTCGCTGGCGGACGCGCGACGCTTGCTACCGGAGGTGCGCCGGCGCCCGGTGTGCCGCGCACGCGGCTAGTGTTCATCGCCGAGATGGGCGTGCTGTCGCGCGCCGAGATTGACGCGGTGATGCAGGGATGTGTCGACGGCTAATGAGATGAAGCGAGTTTTCCCGTCACCCTGAGGAGCGCGTAGCGCGTCTCGAAGGGTGCACGGCCCGGCCGGTGGCCGTTGATCCTTCGAGACGCCGCTTTGCGGCTCCTTAGGATGACGGGGATGAAAAAGACCCAGCGTCGCCGCAGATGTCGCTGTGTCCCGTTCGCAGCACCATCGCGCAAAGCATGCGTGCGACAATCACATCGAATTGACAGCCCTGCGTCCACCACCTATCGTTTTTCGCGACGGTTCCCTTCGGGGATCAAAAGGGAATGCGGTGCGAGAGTACTCTCAACGCCGCAGCTGTCCCCGCAACTGTAAACGGCGAGCCTTTCGTCAATTTGCCACTGGGCTATTCAGCTCGGGAAGGCGTCGACAGGCGATGACCCGTGAGCCAGGAGACCTGCCGTCAGTCGTGGTCACACGCGAGCACATCGGGCGGGGGCGTCCTGGTGGGATCGGAGCACTGCCTTTTGGGCAATGCGCCAGTCCGCGTTCGCGGTGACGTGCCACGTTACCGCGAGTCGTTTCATGTCCTCGTCTTCTTCCGTTGCGCGCAACTGGCGCCTCGGTCTCGTCTGCTCCCTCTCATCATTGTTGCTGCCGGCCGAGGCCTCGGCACAAACAGCTCCACCCACCACGCTCGATCCGATCGAGGTCGCGCCTTCCGCATCCGCGAAGCCCAAACCCGCCGCGCGAAGCAGCAACACCGCGGCGGCGCGGCAACGCGCCAGGCCGGCAACGGCAGCCGTAGCGCCCGGCGCGCCGCGTGCCGCAGCGTCGGGCGCATCGGGGCCGGCATCGCCGACACTCAATGCCACAACGCAGGGCGGCACCGGCAGCCGCCTCAATCTGACGCCGCTGCAGACGCCGGCCAGCGTCGAGATCATCACGGCGCAGACGATCGCCGAACGCGGCCAGCATAATGTGCTCGATGCCGTCACCCAGAACGCGGCCGGCTTCATCGCAACGCCGGCGCCCGGCAATGGCGGCCTGTCGTTCAGCACTCGCGGCTTTGCCGGCAGCAACTCGGTGATGACACTCTATGACGGCACGCGCTTCTATATCGGCTCCGGCACGCTGACGTTCCCCTATGACACCTGGTCGACGCAACGCATCGAGGTGCTGCGCGGCCCGGCCTCGGTGCTGTACGGCGAAGGTGCGATCGGCGGCGTCATCAACGTCGTTCCGAAGAAGCCGCAGAATACGCCGTACAACGAGGCCGAGGTCTCGCTCGACAGCAACATGACGCGGCGGCTGTCGGTCGACAGCACCGGCCCGATCAATCCCAATGTGTCGTACCGCATCAACGCCACCGGCAACATGTCGGACGGTTGGGTCGATCGCGACAAGACCTCGAATGCGGTGGTCTCCGCCGCCGTGCGGGTGCAGGCGTCGGAAAATCTCGCCTTCACGCTGTCCGAGGACTACGGCGATCGCAGCCCGTCGCGTTATTTCGGCACGCCGCTGATCAACGGCGCGATCCAGGATGCGCTGCGCTTCAAGAACTACAACGCATCCGACAGCGCGATCCGCTACCAGGACAGCTGGACCCAGTTCAAGACCGAGTGGGATGTCGCCGACGGCGTCAAGATCAACAACACGCTGTACTACCTGACCAGCGAACGGCACTGGCGCGACATCGAGAACTACACCTTCAACCCGAAGACCCAGCTGATCGATCGCTCCAGCTATATCGAGATCTTCCACGACCAGAAGCAGTCCGGCAATCGGATGGATGCGACGTTCAGCGGTCACATCTTCGGGCTCGCGAACCAGTTCGTTGCCGGCTTCGACGTCAATCACATCGAGTTCTTCCACACCAACAACTCACCCTATGGTGGCGCATCGTCGGTGAATCCGTACGTGTTCGATCCCGGATCGTTCTTCGCGACCACGACGGCGACCACGCCGGGCTTCAATTCGATCGTCAATCAATACGCGCTGTTTGCCGAAGACCGGCTGAAGCTGACCGATCAATTGTCGCTGGTTACCGGCGTCCGATACGATCGTCCCGAGATCGATCGCACCGACTACAAGACGCCGGGCAACAGTTTCGAAACCACGCTGTCGGGTACCAGCTGGCGCACCGGCCTTGTGTACGAGCCGATCAAGAACCTCGCCTTCTACGGCCAGTATGCCGTCGGCGTCGACCCGGTCGGCAATCTGATCTCGTTGTCCACCTCGCAGAAGAACTTCCAGCTCTCCACCGGTAAGCAGACCGAGGTCGGCATCAAGCAGTCGTTCCTTGGCGGACGCGGCGAGTGGACGCTGGCAGGCTATGAGATCGTCAAGAACAATCTGCTCATCGCCGATCCCGGCAATCCCGGCTTCTCGCTCCAGGTCGGCCAGCAATCATCGCGCGGCGTCGAGGCGTCGGTCGGGCTCGCGCTCGACTACGGCTGGCGCGTCGACGCCAATCTTGCGTTGCTGCGCGCCAAATACGACAACAACAGCCAGCTGGTCGGCGGCAAGATCGTCAGCTATGCTGGCAATGTCCCGGTCAACGTGCCGCAGCAGGTCTCCAACGTCTGGCTGACTTGGGATTTCGCACCCAACTGGTCGGTTTATGGCGGCGTGCAGATCGTCGGCGCGATGTACTCCGATCTCGCCAATACCCAGAGGCGGCCGGGCTACAATGTGGTCAATGGCGGCATCCGATGGAAGCCGGACGACCGCACGACGGTTGCCTTCCGTGTCTACAATCTGTTCGACCAGGCCTACGCGGTGACTTCGAACGGGACAGGGCAATGGCTGCTGGGCATGCCGCGTACCGCGGAACTGTCCGTCAACGTGAAGTTCTGATCATGCGCAAGGCTCTGATCCGGCGAGGGCGGCGATGGCTCTATGTCGTCCATCGCTGGATCGGCATTGCGACGTGTCTCTTGTTCGCGATGTGGTTCATCTCCGGCCTCGTCATGATGTACGTGGCGTTTCCGCGCCTCACTGACGGCGAGCGCCTCGCTGCGCTCCCCGTCATCCTCTGGAACAAGGTGCAGGTCGCGCCTGACCGCGCGATGGCGATTGCGGGCGCAGAGCATTATCCGCGCGATCTGCGGCTCTCGATGATGGACGACGTTCCGGTCTATCGCGTGACCGGCTGGAAGGGAGCTGCCGTCACCATTTCCGCAATCGACGGCCGCGTGATCGACGGCATCGCGCCGGATCAGGCGCTGGCGATTGCCGCCCATCATCCGCACGCGGTGCGGCCGCAGCTGCTCGATACGGTGACGCGCGATCAATGGTCGGTCACGGCGCGGTTCGATGCGCTGCGGCCGCTTTATCTGATCGGCCTTGGTGATGCCGACGGCACCGAGCTCTACGTCTCCTCGCGCAGCGGCGAGATTGCGCTCGACACCACGCGGCGCGAGCGCATCTGGAATTGGCTCGGCTCGATCCCGCACTGGATCTATCCGACCGTGCTGCGCAAGGACGGGCCGCTGTGGCGGGACGTGGTGCTGTGGATCTCGGGCATCTGCCTCGTCGTCGCGGTCACCGGATTCTGGATCGGCATCCTCCGCCTGCGGCTGACGCGCCGTTACGCGAGCGGCGCCGTCTCGCCCTATCGCGGCTGGATGGCCTGGCACCACATCGCCGGTCTGATCGGCGGCATCTTCGTCTTCACCTGGATGTTCAGCGGCTGGTTGTCGCTCAATCCTGGCGGCGCGTTCTCCGGCCGCGGGATCACGCGCGAGATCGCGGTCGGTTACAGCGGCCACGATACGCCCGATATCGCGGCTGGCTTGCAGTCGCTGCCGTCGGTATCAGCCGTGGAGGCGCGCTTCGTCTGGATCGGCGGACGCCCCCTGATGCTGCTCGACGACAGCGATAGCCGTCGTAGCCTCGCCGATCCCGTGACCGGCGCACCCGTGACTCTCTCGCGTGACGAGGTCGTTGCTGCGGCGCGGGGCGCGATGCCGAGCGCTGCGATGACATCGGTGCGAGAGCTCGATGAACCGGACGCCTACTGGTACACGCTGCACCAGCTGCGCGAGCTTCCCGTGCTGCGCATTGGCTTCGACGATCCCGCCCACACCTGGCTGCACATCTCTCCCGTCACCGCCGAGATGCTTGACCGCAGCGACGACAGCCGCCGGTCCTATCGCTGGCTGTTCAACGCCCTGCACAGTCTCGACTTCCCGCTGTTGCTGCGCATCTGGCCGGCGCGCGACGTCGTGGTGTGGCTGCTGTCGGTGGTCGGCACGGTCGTCTCGATCAGCGGTATCGTGATCGGATGGCGCCGGCTGCGGCGGCGGAAGGTGCGATCCATGCTTGCCGCGCGTGTTAGCAGATTGTCATAATCTCTTTCCAGTGTGGTTCGCACCGGCACCGGCAGCCTCGAATTGCTTGCTGGAGGCAGTTTCAGCGAAGCAACTCCGTACGGCGTCTATACGGCCGGCACGCAGGCCGCCCCGGCGACCTCGTCGCGCCGCTTGGCACCATCGATGCGGGCGAAGCCGGCATCCGCGTCTTGGGCAACGTCAACCTCGCGGCGCTGCAGGTGGTCAACGCCGCCAACATCCAGGTGCAGGGCACCTCCACCGGCGTTCCGACAGTGCAGGGCCGCCCGTTGGTGCGCTGACGTCAGCGTCGAACACCAGCGCCGCGAGCCAGCAGGCCGCGCCGCCACCGCCGAAGACCAACGACCAGCCCTCGATCATCATCGTCGAAATCATGGGCAACGGTGGCGGCGGTGGCGAGACCCAGCCGGAGGAAACGCCGGAGCAGAAGCGCAAGCGGAGTGAGAAGCAGACCTACAACGAGAACAGCGCCTTCCAGGTCATCGGGCTCGGCGACGCGGCGGGCACGTCCGGGAGGTGATGACGAGGGGTCGGGAAGCAGCGGCGGCGCGGTGCAAATCTCGCTGTCGCCGGCACGCAACGGCTCGCGCGCAGCGCGGGCTTGCGATCGGTGATTACTTGACCGTCAGGTGCACGTCCGGCGCCAGCCGCTCCGGGACCCATTCCAGTGCAAACCGCTGGCCGGCAATGATCTCATAGGTCGAGAGTTTCGATGCGACTGCATCGCGGAACCTGAGATAGGCGTCACGCTGCCGCCCGCCGGCGCGGGCCGCCGCCAGATTGAGCCATTTGTAGGCCAGCACAAAATCGGTCGGGACGCCGTGGCCCTTGTCATAGATCAGGCCGAGCTGGGCTTGCGCGAACGGATCGCCCTGCACGGCGCCGCGATAATAGAGGTCGGCGGCAGCGGCGTAGGCCTGCGGGACGCCGAAGCCGTGCTCATACATGAAGCCGAGCAAGCCGAGCGCTCTTGGGTTGCCGCGCTCGGCGGCGGGCGCGAGCTCCTGAGCCGCCCTGACATAGTCGCCGCGATGGAAGGCGGCTGCGCCGCGCGCGACGCCGTCGGCGCTCGCGACTGATGCGGTCATCGCCCAAAGCGCGACGGCAAGCGAGGCGCAGAGCGACTTGCGCGATATGAAAAGGCTGCGTGCGCGCATGCCCGGCTCAGTGATAGCTGGTGGTGATCGGCGCATTGGTCGTTGTCGTGGCGATGCTGCCGCGCAATTTCGAGCGAAGCTCCTCGGCCACGGTCTGGGCGTCGGAACCGTTGCGGATGATCTGCGGGCGGATGAAGATGATCAGCTCGGTGCGCTGGGTGCCGTTGCTCTGATGCCCGAAGGCATCGCCGAGGCCGGGGATCTGGTCGAGCACCGGAAGCGCGTTGCGGGCGCCGCTCTGCTGTTCGCTGATCAGGCCCGCCAGCAGCACGGTCTGGCCGTTGGCGACCGAAATCTGGCTCTTGACCCGCCGCTCCGACACTGTCGGCGTCAGGTTCACCGTGCTGCTTTGCGGAACGTTGCTGATCTCCTGCTCGATATCGAGCCGCACGGTGCCGTTGACGCTGACGCGCGGCGAGACCTTCAGGATGATGCCGGTGTTGCGATAGTCGATGGTGTTGACCACCGTGTTGCTCGTGGTCAGCACCGTTGCGCTGCCGGTCGACACCGGGACGACGTCGCCGACCTGCAGGGTCGCGACCTGGTTGTTGATCACGACCAGCGACGGATTGGAGAGCACCTTGACGCTGGTGACCGCATGCAGCGCGTCCAGGATGAAGCTCGGCTGCGTCTCGGATCCGACCAGGAAGTTGAAGCCCGGGAAGGCCCGGTTGATGAAGGCGTTGGTGACCGAGCCGGCGACGGAGGCGACGCCGGTGGTCGCGTCCGTGGTGGTGGCGGGCGCCGTGGTGGCCTGGGTGCCCGTGAACGAGCCCATGTTCGGCTTCAGGCCCAGGCTCCGGCTGGTGAGATAGGTCTGCACGCCATAGGACAGGGTGTTGTTGAGCGTGACCTCGGCGATCGTCGCGTCGATCGCGACCTGGAGCTGCGGCTCGTCGATCTGCACCAGCGTCGCCTCGATGATGCGATAATTGGCCTGGTCGGCATAGATCAGCAGGTTGTTGTTCACGACATCGGGCGTGATCCGGACGTCCTGCATGACGGGCTGGCCGTTGCCGGAGCCCGACGCGCCGCGTCCGGCATCCAGCGCGGCATTGTTGCCCTGGCCTTGATTGTTGGGATTGTTGGACTGTCCACCGGCGCCAAAACCCTGGCCGAGGCCCTGGCCCGTCCCCGACGTGCCGCGCGAGGCGAAGCCGTTCATGCCTGAATTCGCGCCGTTGTTGTTGTTGAGCGACAGACGGTCGGCGACGCTTGAGGTCGACGAGGTGCCGGAGCCGGGCGCGAGCTGGCTGTCGGCGCTGTCGAGCAAATTGCCGGACGAGCCGCCGAGGAACATGTCGGTCAGCACCCGCGCGATCTGGCGCGCATCGCCGTATTTGACGCGGTAGACATGGACCGAGGTGCGCGCGGTGTCGTTGCGGTCGAGGCGCTTGATCCAGGTCGCAGCCGTGTGCAGCATCTCAGGCTTCTTGGTCACCACCAGCACCGCGTTGAGGCGCTGGATCGGCATGAACTTGATGACGTTCTGGCTGAGGCCGTTCTCGCCGGAATCGACGATCTTCTCCAGCTCGGCAATGACCGGCGCGGGCGACCCGCTCGAGATCGGGAAGATGCCGACGGACTGGCCGCGCATCCAGTCGACGTCGAAGCTGAGCACGGTGTCGACCGCGGTGCGGCGCTCGGCGCCGGTGCCCTGAATCAGAAGCAGATTGCGCGTCGTGTCGGCACGGACCGAGCCGGCCCGGGTGGCGAAGCTGTCGGTCAGCTTCAGCAGGGTCTGGGCCGATACATATTGCAGGGGGACCACCGAGATGCCGAAGCCGGCTTCGGGATTGGCTGCCGCGGCATCGACACGGCCGCCGCCGACGGCGTCGCCGAGCGGCGTCAGGCGGTAGCCGGCCGTATCCTTCAGCAGCACCACGCCGCTCAGGCGGAGCGCGTTTTCAAGCACGAAGACCATGTCGGATTTCGGCACCGGGCGGACCGACACCAGGCTCACCGTGCCCTGCACCCGCGGGTCGATGGTGTAGCCGACATGCAGGATATCGCCGAGCACGACCTTGGCGACGGTCGCGACCGGCGTGCTCTCGAAATTCAGGTCGAAGCCGTTGCCGTTTGCGGCCGGCTGCGGCCGGGCATCCGCGATGCCGGTCACTTCGCTTCCGTCGTACATCGCCGCGCGCACGCTGCCGCTCTGGCTGCTGCCCGTCGCCGCCAGCGCGCTGACCGGTTGCGGCTGGCGCTGCGCCAGATCCAGCGAGCGCACCTTGTCGGTGACGTCGAGCTGCGACGCGTCGACGCTCTCGCCGACCGTCGCGGAATTGCAGGACGCCAGCAACCCCAATGACGTCAAGGCAAAAATGGCTGCGAGGCCGCCACGGATCGTCGGGCAGCGGCCCACTTTGCCTACGCGTTGCATGAAGGCCCTTCGCTCTGACTAACTGAATTTCGATTGCTTGCGACGATCGGTCCTACCCCGGCAGGACTCTTAGCGATCGAACATGACAGAAATAAATTGGTTACATGATTGTCGTTCGCGGCCTGCCCATCGCATCGCACCAAACTTGCGCAGCCGACGGCCATCGTGTCCGCGATGCCACGTCAAGGTTTCTTGAGCGGGGCGGGCGATGCGACTTCGCACAGCTGTCACACTTCGGATCGATAACCGCAGAACCGCCGGGAGCCGAGCGCGACGGGCACGTAGCGGACCTTGGCACGGACTGATCCGGGATAGTGTGGCGGGATATAAGGAATGGCCAACGACCTGTCCGTTCGGTTCGTGGATTATCTCCGTCAGAACAATCACCTGACGCCGATCGACGGAGCGGCCGACCGGACCGGGCCGGGGGCCGATGTCAGGCAGCTGAAGCTGTGGGAGGTCACCAGCCTCTCGCCGACCGAATTCGCAGACGAGGCCGCGCGCTTCTTCGCGCTGGGCCGTCTGACGCTCCAGGATATGACCTCGGCCGAGCCGCTGGTCGGCTCGTTCTCGCCGCGCTTCCTGCGCGAGACCATGGTCTATCCGTGCCGGGCGGCCGACGGGACCATTATTCTCGCGGTGGTCGATCCGACCGACCAGGCGACGCTGCGGGCGGCGCAGATCGTGCTCGGCGCCGGCATCGATGTGAAGGTGGCCTCGTCTGAAGACGTCGCCATCGCGCTGAACAACTCCTCCAGCGCCGAGGAGGTCGAGGCCGCCGATGCGACGGCGGCGCCCCGGGAAGACGACATCGAGAGCCTGCGCGATCTTGCCAGCGGCGCCCCGGTGGTGCGCGCGGTCAACGATCTGATCGAGAAGGCTGTCGAGCTTCGCGCCAGCGACATCCATATCGAGCCGTTCTCCGCCGGCCTCATGGTTCGCTTACGCATCGATGGCCTGCTGCGGCCGGTTGCGGCGCTGTCGGGCGTGCTGCCGCAGGCGGTGGTCTCCCGTATCAAGATCATCGCCAATCTCAACATCGCCGAGCGGCGCCTGCCGCAGGACGGTGCGGCACGGCTGCGGGCTGGGCGCACCGACATCGATATCCGCGTCGCGATCATGCCGACGCAGCATGGCGAGTCCGCCGTCATCCGCATCCTGCCCAAGGATCGCGGCCTGCTGGTGGTCGAAAAGCTCGGCTTCTCCGCGCCCGACGAGGGCAAGCTGCGGCGGCTCTTGAAGCTGCCGCATGGCATGGTCGTGATCACCGGGCCGACCGGCAGCGGCAAGACCACGACGCTGGCGACGATTCTGTCGATCCTCAATGAGCCCAGCCGCAAGATTCTGACCATCGAGGACCCGGTCGAATATGAGATTCCCGGCGTCAACCAGTCCCAGATCAAGCCAGCGATCGGCCTGACCTTCGCCACCGCGCTGCGGTCCTTCGTTCGCCAGGACCCTGATGTGATCATGGTCGGCGAAATCCGCGATTCCGAGACCGCGCACGTCGCGGTGCATGCCGCGCTGACCGGGCATCTGGTGCTGACGACGCTGCACACCGAGACTGCGGCAGCGGCGGTGCCGCGCCTGCTCGACCTCGGGGTCGAAGGCTATCTGCTGCGTTCGGTGTTGCGCGGGGTGATCGCGCAACGCCTGGTCCGGCAATTGTGCGAGCGCTGTAAGACGGCGCGGCCGCTGGTCGCTGCCGACTTCACCGAGGACCCTCGGCTCGCCGCGCTCGGCTTCCGCGCCGAGGAGATCATCCAGGAGCCATGCGGCTGCGAGCGCTGCGGCGGCACCGGCTATCGCGGCCGTCTCGGCGTGTTCGAACTGCTCGAACTATCCAACGAACTGCGTGAACTGATCGGAGAGCGAACCGACGGGCTGAAGATCGATACGATGGCGATCCGGGCGGGCATGACCACAATGCTCGATGACGGGGTCGCCAAATGCCGCGCCGGATTGACCTCGCCCGCCGAGATCCTCCGCGTTGCAACGGTGCGGTGACGCCGTGCCGAATTATCGCTATCGTGCTTTGACCCAGGCCGGCGAGATCGTGAACGGCACGATCTCCGCCCCGACCGCGGCCGAGGTGGCGCGGCGGATCGAATATCTCAAGCTGCTGCCGATCGAGACCACCGAGGACAAGCGCGCATCCAGTGCAGCCGGCGGCCGTAGCTTGTTCGGCGGGCCGAGTGGCGCCGAGGTCACCACGTTCACGCGCGATCTCGCGCTGCTGCTCAAGGCCGGCGCGCGCCTCGACGATGCGCTGGAGCTTTTGTCCGGCGATGCCGATGTCGGCCGGATGCGCCCGGTGGTGGCCAAGATCCGCGCGGCGCTGCTCACCGGCGAGAGCTTTGCCGATGCGGTGGCGGATCATCCAATCCTGTTCCAACCGATGTACATCGCCCTGGTCCGGGTCGGCGAAATCTCCGGCACGCTCGATTCCGTGCTGGAGATGCTCGGCACCGAGCGCGCGCGGTCCGAGCAGATGCGGCGCAAGCTGACCGACGCCATGCAGTATCCGGCGTTTGTGCTGGTCGCTGCATCCGGCGTGATGCTGTTCTTCCTGCTGTTCGTGCTGCCGCAGTTCTCGACCGTGCTCGGCGATTTCGGCGGCAAGTCGGACACCGCGCTCGCCAGCTTCATCGCACTGTCGGATTTCCTGCGCGCCAACGCCACGGCGGCAAGCCTGATCAGCGCGGCGACGATCGCGCTCGCATGGTGGCTGCTGCGGCAGGCGCGGGTGCGCGCCGCGCTGGTCAATGGCATTTCGCGGCTGCCGGGCATCAGCAGCGCCTTCCAGTTCTATCGCGCCAGCCTGTTCTGCCGCAATCTCGGCGTCCTGCTCGGCAGCGGCGTTAACCTCACGGCTGCGCTGCGCATCCTCGTCGACATCATGGCGGTGACCGGCAGCGAGGCGAACTGGACCGCGGCCGCGGACCGTGTCCGTCATGGCGGAAAATTATCCGAAGCACTCGCGGTGGCGGACAGCCTGCCGCCGATGGCGGTCCGCATGCTGCGGCTCGGCGAAGAGACCGGGCAGTTGCCGGTGCTGGCCGGGCGGGTGGCGGAATTCTACGAAGCTAAATTGCAGCGCAGCCTGGACCGTGTCGTCGGCATCGTCGGTCCGCTGGCGATCATCACGATCAGCACCGTGGTCGGCGGGCTGATCGTCTCGGTCATGACGGCGCTGCTCTCGGTCACGCAGCTAGTCGGTTAAAGCAGAGGTCATCGGTCATGATATCGCGCAACAGCATCATCGAAGCATTTTCCACGCGGGCGGGACGCGATCGCGCCCAACCGCAACAGCCAAGGCGTTCGGGCGAGGCGGGCTTCACCCTGGTCGAGATGCTGGTGGTGATCGCGATCATCGGCCTCATCATGGGGCTGATCGGGCCGCGCGTGCTCAACTATCTCAGCGAGTCCAAGGTCAAGACCGCGCGCATTCAGCTGCAAAGCTTCTCCAGCGCGCTCGACCTGTTCTATCTCGACGCCGGGCGCTTCCCGTCCACGGCGGAGGGGCTCGCCGCGCTGGTCCGGCGCACGCCCGGGGTCGCGGCCTGGAACGGCCCGTATCTGAAGGGCGGCAATGTGCCGAACGATCCCTGGAATCACCCCTATCTCTATCGCTCGCCCGGCGAGCACGGACCTTATGACATCGTCTCCTACGGTTCTGACGGCCAGGAGGGTGGCAGCGGTACCTCGGCCGATATCTCGCTCGAGAAGACCACGGCCGCCAACACCGACCAATAAGGATGCATGGCAAGCATGAATGAGGCGGCGCAGCGCGGTTTCACCCTGCTCGAGATGGTGTGCGTGCTCGCCATCATCGCGCTGCTGGCGGCCGTGCTGCTTCCGTTCATTCCGCGCCAGACCTCGCGGTCGCGCCTGCAGGCCTATGCGCTGCAGACCGCGACGCTGCTGAAGGCCGATCGGAACGCCGCCATCGAGCGCAGCATCAGCGTAGCGACGCTGGTCGACGCGCCGAGCCGCGTGATCCATTCGGGGGCATCGCGCATGACGGTGCGGATTCCCGATGACGTGCGGTTCGATGCAGTGTTGCCGCAGAGCTGTCAGCGCCGCGCGGCCCTGTCTACCATCCGCTTCTTCGCCAATGGCGGTTCCTGCGGCGGCTCCATCGCGCTGACGCGGCTCGATGCTGGCTATGAGGTCCGCGTCAACTGGCTCACCGGAAGGGTTGAAATCGTTGCCCGCGACGTCGCCGCCAACTGACCGCGCTGATGCGGGGTTCACCATCATCGAAGTGCTGGTGGCGCTGGCGCTGGTGGCTGTCTCGATCGTTGCGATCGGCGCCGTCATGGGCGTCAAGACGCGCGGCGTCCGGGCCATGGAGCAGCACGTGGCGCTGATGCAGGCGGTGCGCACATTGATGACGGTCGGCATTCCGCCGCGTGCGGAACTGCAGCCGGGTACGTCGACCGGGCAGGCGGAGGGTTATCGCTGGAGCATCGATGTCAGTCCGCTCGGCGGCGACTGGACGGTGCCCGAAGGCAATGTGCCGTGGGCCCCGGAGCTGGTGCGGATTCGCGTCAAGTCTCCAGGCGGGGCGCTGTCCGACATTCGTACCGTGCGCCTGATGCCGAGGTCGGCGCAATGATCGCCCCAAGGACGGCACAGCGAACCCACGAGCGCGGCTTCACGCTGATCGAGATGATCGTTGCGCTCGCGCTGATGGGGCTGTTGCTGTCGGCCCTTGCCGGCATCACGGGGGAATGGCTGCCGAGCTGGAACCGGGGACTCGACCGGATCCAGCGCAGCGAATTGATCGGGATCGCGCTGGAGCGGATCGGCGCCGATCTTGCCGCGGCGGAGTTCGTCGCCGCCAACCGCGACACCCACAAGCCGCTGTTCGACGGATCGGAATTGTCGGTCACGTTCGTGCGGACCTCGGTCGGGCCGAATGCCGGGCCGGGGCTCGACGTGGTGCATCTCGGCGAGGTCAGGGATCGCGGCGAGTTCGTCACGGTTCGCTCGCAGGCGCGCTTCACGCCGCTGGCCGACGGGGTGTCGCTGTCGGAACAGGTGCATCTCGGCAGCCCCGTGGTGCTGCTGCGTGCGCCCTACCGGTTGTCCTTCGCTTATGCCGGTGCAGACCGCGCCTGGAAGAGCGCGTGGAAGGATGCCGACCGGCTGCCGGCGATGATCCGGTTGACCGTTCGTGACGCGGCGAGCCAGCGCGTCCTGTCGGTCTCGACGATCGCGCCGGTCCATGTCCAGATTCCGAGCGACTGCACCAAGCCGGACGGCAATTGCGGCGACAAGGGTGGCGCCAACGTTCCGACCGATCAGGGGAAGACGTGATGGGCCCGCCCGGCAATAGCGGTCGATCGCCGGCCGACCGCGGCTTCGTCATCGTTGCGGTGCTCTGGATCCTGCTGGCGCTGTCGTCGCTGGCGATCATCTTCTCGGCCTATCTTGCCGCATCGGCGCGCGCATTGGCGGCGAGCGACGTATCGTTGCAGACCGAGGCACTGGTCTCGGCCGGGCTCGAGCTCACCGCCTATCAGCTGACGCTGACGGATGAGAAGACGCGGCCGCAATACGGAGCGTTTCATTTCGGGCTGGATGATGCCAGCGTCAACGTAGGCTTCACGTCGGAAGCCGGCCGCGTCGACCTGAACTACGCGTCGAAGGAGATGCTGATCGGCCTCTTCGTTGTGCTCGGCGCGCAGAAGGATGCCGCCAGCGAATATGCCGACCGGATCGTCGGCTGGCGGACCCGGCCTGCGCCGGGCAGCGAGAATGTCGAGGCCGCGCGCTACAACGCGCTGGGCTATTCGCCGCGGCAGGGGCTGTTCACCCATGTCAACGAGCTGGCGCTGGTCGCCGGCATCCCCGAGGCCCTTGTCGATCGGGTGCTGCCGTTCGTGACGGTATTCAACGGCAGTCCGGATGTCGATCCGAAAATCGCCGCGCCGGAAGTCGTGCTGGCGATGGATAAGGTATCGGGCAAAGCACAGGACGGTTTCGGGGCGAGTGCTCTTGGATCGAATGTCCTCGGCTCGAATGCTCCCGGCTCGAATGCTGCCGCGCCGAACGGCCTCTCCGGTGCATCGCAGGCCCCGAACCCGCAAAGTGCGGCTTCGACCGCGCAGAGCCCCTGCTACCGGATCGCGATCTCGATCCGATTTCGCAATGGCCACCGCACCACGTCTGAAGCGGTGATCGCGCTCGGCGACCAGGTCGAGCCTTATCGTGTGTTGTCCTGGCAGAACGACCTTGAACCGAGAAACCCGGTTCTGTTGCGCGGGAGAGGGTGATGGCAATGCTTGCCGAAGCACGGCAATGGTTCGAGCAATGGATCGGCGCGGTCGCAACTGCGGTTGACGGCGTCGCGGGCAAGTTCATGCGCCGGCGCAGCGTCGAGTTCGACGAGAATGGCGATGGCACGTTCACCGCCCGTCTCGCGGTGTCGAAGGATGGCTCGCCCCTGACGCCGGCCTCGTTCCGGCTCGATCACGACGCGCCGCAGCCTCCGCTGCCGGCGGACTGGAGGACGGCCCTCGATGGCAGCCGCATCGAGGTGCGTCTGCGATCGGATCATGTCGTCAGCCGCGTGCTCGATTTCCCGAGCCAGGCAAGCGACTTCCTCGACGGGATGATCCGTGCGCAGGTCGACCGGCTGACGCCATGGACCGCCGCCGATGCAGTCTTCGGCTGGGGCTCGCCGCAGCCGATCTCCAACGACCGCATCGAAGTCGCGTTCAGCGCCACCGCGGCGGCCAAGGTCGATCCGTTGATCCGGATGGCCAGGATGCTCGGCGCCGCCTCCATTGCGGTCACGGCGCCGGCGGTCGGCAGCGACGGTGCCCCGCAGCAGGTGACGCTGCTCGACCGATCGCTGCGCGGCCTTGCCGGACCCGCGGTTCCGCAGCTGCTGCGCATCGCCCTGGCCTCGACCGCCGCCGCGGCCGCGGTCTGCCTGTTGCTCAACATCTATGTCGGCGGATGGCTGCAATCAGAGCAGGAGGATCTGCAACACCGCATCTCGCAGCGCCGTGCCGCGCTGCGTCTCGATGCCAATGGCGATACGTCCGGTCTCGGCCTGCTGGCCAAGCGCAAGCAGACGACGCCGTCCAGCGTCATGGTCCTGGAAGCAATCTCGCGCGTGTTGCCCGACACGACTTATGTGACGGAGCTGCGCATCGAGGGCAACAAGGTGCAAGTGGTGGGGCTGACCCAGGATGCGCCGTCGCTGATCCGGCTGCTGGAGCAGTCGCCGCAATTCACCCGCGCGACGTTCTTCGCGCCGACGACCCGCGCCGCGAATGAATCGGCGGAGCGGTTCCACGTCGAGGCCAATATCTCTGCTTATTTTGGGTCCGGCTCATGAGCGCAGCATCCCGATCGCTGACCGCGGTCAGCACCTCGCCACTGGTCGCGACTGCGAGCTACCTCGGCCTGTTCGTGCTGCTGCTCTTTGTCGTCATCTCCTCGCTCTCGGACATCATCGGCCTGCGCAGCGATGTCGCGGCGTCGGCCGGGATGCTGGAGCAGCTGGAGGGACGATCGAAGGCGAAGACCGCGCCCGGAGAGGCGGCCATGCCGACCGGCTCCGCCCATCTCGAAGGAGCGACCGTCACGGTCGCCGGCGCCACTCTGCTGCAGCGGGTGTCGGGCGCGGTGATCAAGGCCGGCGGCAATGTGCTGTCGACGCAGCTCGACGTGCCCAACGCGCCGGCCAAGGCCGGCTTCATCAGCATGGTCGCGAGCAGCGAGATCGAGCAGGCGCAATTGCAGCAGGTGCTCTACGATCTCGAAGCCGGCATGCCGTTCCTGTTCATCGACCAACTGGTGGTGCAACCGGTCGCCGACGAAGCCGCCAAGGGCGGCGATCCCGGCAAACTGCGCGTGCTGCTCGGCGTCTCCGGACAATGGCGAGGAGCCAAATGATGCGACGCTATGCTGCGATCATTGTGCTGCTCGCGATGTCGGCTCAAGCCGCATCGGCCGCCGTGCCTGACCGGTCCGGCGATGCGCTGGATGCCGGGCTGCTCGACGAAACCCGTCTGGGTGGACCGGTGCTGAGTTCGCCGCCGGCCTCCGAGCCGGTGACGTCGGTCCGCGTGGCCCCTGCGCCGGCGCCGACACCCCGGCCGCTCAGTGCCAATCCGCTGTGGGGCATCCCGCTCACCACACTGTCCAACACCCGCGACCGCCCGGTGTTCTCGCCGTCGCGGCGGCCTCCACCTGTCGTCGTTGCAGAACCGGAGGCCAGCAAGCCGCCGCCACCGCCGCGCAAGGTCGCGACCGAGCCGCCGCCGCTGTCGCTGGTCGGCACGATCTCCGGAGATGATGAAAGCTTCGGGATCTTTCTCGATCAATCGAACAAGACTGCGCTGCGGCTCAAGATCGGCGACGATTTCCAGGGCTGGAAGCTGCTAACCATCAAGGCGCGCGAAGCCACGATGGAGAAAGACGAGCACGCAGCGGTGCTCACATTGCCGCAGCCCGGCGGTGATGAGAGCGGCGAGGCCCGCCTCGTTCCGGTCAGCACCGAGCGGAAGCCATTGGCGGCGCGGATCCAGAGGTGATTGCGCTGCTAGCTCAACGCGAGCCAGCTCTGAAGGGCCGGCGTCAGGAGAAGCCCGAGCGCTAGAAACGGGCCGAACGGAATCGACGTCTGACGCTTCATCTCGTGCCCTGCGAGTTGCAGGCCGCCGGCCACACCAAGTGCCGCGAGCGCCGCGATCAGCAGCAGGGTCGGAATCCCCGACGCGCCGACCCAGATCGCCGCTGCTGCAAGAAACTTGACGTCGCCAAGTCCCATCCCGTCCACGTGCCGTAGCGCAAAGTAAAGCCCCTGCAACAGCCAGAACACGAAGCCGACGAGAGCGGCGATCGCCATCGCACTGAAGGTGGCCGTTGCACCTTCAGTGACAACCACGTTTGCAAGCCCGAGCGCTGCGATCGCAAGATTCAGCCAGTCGGGAATGATGCCGTGACGAAGATCGATCAGCGCAACGCTGCAGCAGAGCACGCAAAGCGTGCCGTAAGATGCAATGAAATAAAGAACTTCGTGGTCGATCTGCATGGTGACGGGACAAGCGTGACGCGTGAACACACTGTGTTGCAACAACTCGCGCGCGTTGAACAGTGCATTTTCACCGATCGGCAGCCGCATGATGCGCTTGCGGGATTGTGATCGTCATCGCCGATGATGAAACAGAAAAGATGCGACAAAAAGTCTGCGCTGTCACAAATCCGCATAGGATACCGACAATAGTTCGCTCCGCTATGTGCCACGAGCCCTTCGCGGCAGATGAGTGGGTTGACTATGTACAAGATGCGAGTGGCGGCGTGCCTGGCTTTGCTGGCAGCGTCGGCAGGCGTGCGCGCCGCGAATGCGGGCGCTCTCGAGGACGGCGCCGAGCGTTATCGGCCGTATCTGATCGAGGGCGTTGGCAGCGCGCTGGCGGGCGCGCGTGCGTTGCGCGAGCGCGCCGCTGCCGCGGATTTGCCCGGTGCAAAGAAGGCCTGGTTGTCGGCGCGCGCCGGCTGGGAGCGCTCGGAAGTGTTTACCGCGGGCTTCGTGCCCGAGCTCGATGCGCAGATCGACGCCTGGCCGAACGCGGACAGCGGGTTTCATGCCATCGAGGCAAAATTGTTCGGCGCTGCCAGCACCGATGTTGCCGCCGATGCGACCGGCCTCGTCGAGCATCTGAATGATCTTCACGGCAAGCTCAAGGACATCAAGCTGACGCCGCAGGGGCTGCTGGACGGCACGGTGCGGCTCGCCTACGAAGTCGGCGAGAGCAAGGCCGATGGCGGCGAGTCGCGCATCAGCGGCACCTCGCTGGATGATATGCGCAACAATATCGCCGGCATCGACTTCGCCTATCGCACGATCTTCTCTGCCGCGCTCAACACGGTGGATGGCAAGCTCGACGAGATGGTGACGAACCGCATCGAGCGGCTGCAGGCGATCGTCGCCACGCCCGACCTGCCTCACGTCAATATCGCCGATCTGCGCCAGACCAGCGAGGAGCTGGTCGTCGCGTTGCAGAGCGCCTCGGCAAAGCTCGGGCTGCAGCGCCCGACCCTGGAGGCGCAGGCGCGATGACATCGCTTCACCGGCGTCTGGCCGCGCTGCTCTCCGGCGTCGTCGCCCTTGCGCTGCTCGGGCGCGCGGCGGCGTTTCCGGTCGACGGCGACAAGACCGTGCTGCCGGTCGCGACCGAGCTGAACGAGGATGCGCTCGACAAGCCGCGCGAGGTGTTCCAGTCGGAGCGGACCGGAGCCAAGTCGTATCTGGTCAACCTCGGCGATCTCGCCTTCAATTCGCCCGGGTTGCTCGGCGAGGTGGCGCGGCAGGCCGGCGTGAGCTGCGGCACCTGCCACGTCAATGGCGCCAACAACGCAAAATTCTTCATGCCAAAGATGTCGAGCCGGCCCGGCACGTTCGACACCACCGGTCCGCTGTTCAATCCGAAGGCCAACAATCTGGCGTTCGATCCGGTGCGGATTCCGAGCCTGCGCGGCGCGCGCTACCTTGCGCCCTACGGCGCCGACGGCCGGTTCGCCTCGCTGCGCGACTTCGTCCACAACGTCATCACCAATGAATTCGCAGGGCCCGAGCCGTCGCCGGCAACGCTCGATGCGATCGTGGCCTATCTTCACGACATCGACTTCCTGCCCAATCCGAGCCTCGGTCCCGCCGGGCGGCTGGCCGGCAAGATCACCGACGCGGAGCGCCGCGGCGAAGCGCTGTTCGCAAAACCGTTCCCGCACGATCCTGCGCTGAGCTGCGCGGGGTGCCACGTCCCGTCGTCCGGCTTTGTCGATCACCGGCAGCACGATGTCGGCTCGGGCGGATTGTTCAAGACGCCGACGCTGCGCAACGCCGACTTCAATGCACCGTACTTCCACGACGGCCGGTTCGATAATTACAACCAGGTGGTCGACTATTTCGACCGGACCTTTCAGCTCGACCTCTCGGCGCAGGACAAGGGCGACCTCGTCGCCTACCTTACGGCCGTCGGCGATGGCGTGCAGCCTTATGAGCGCGACGGCGCCGGTGCGACGCTGAAGGAGATCAATGATTTTTCGACGGTGCTCGCGACCGCGATTCCTGCCGGCGACAAGGACGTTGTCGCGCTGGCGGTCGATACGATCGGCCGCGAGCTGCGCGAATTGACCGAGCAATATCCCGATCGCAAGAACACCAGCGTGTCGGGCGGCGAGCAGCAGCGCGTGCTTGCGCGCAACGGGCTCAAGGAGCTCGTGCTGACGCTGCGGCGGATCGAGATGGCCGTTGCAGCGGGACGCAATGCGGACGCTGCGACCGAGTTCAGGAATTATCGCAACCTGATGGCTGCTGCGGTGCCTGCGCTGTTGGCCAGCGCCGAGCCGTGGTCGCTGTTCAATCAAGGCGTGCATGACCGGCATTACGCTGCACTTCGCGAGGTGATGCGATCCAGGCATGTTTCGCACTGATTGACTTGTATTGTAGTGCAGTCGCGCAACGCGCCGTTGCGTGGATTGCTTCGTCAATTGTCGATCTTCGGTTGAAGAGTCGAATCGTGGAGATGCGTCGCGCGGCGGCAGGTGTCTTCACAGAAAATCTTTGAACGTTTCGAAATTTCTCGCGCGCTTTCACGTAAGCGAAAAGCATGCGTCATACTGTCGCACTAAGCAGGGCGTGTTGCTAACCGCAAACACCCTGAGGTCGACAATGAGTTTGAATTACAAAAAGCACTGGCGAACCAGCACCGCGCTCTGCATCGCGTCATCGGTGCTCGTCGCAACAGCCGCATATGCCGCTCACTATCCGGGCGGTCGCAGTGATTGGGACAAGCGTTCGCATCACAATCACCAGGCGCACGAAGAGGGCGATCGTGCGAAGCATGAGAACCATGGCCATCATGGCGACGGCGATCACGGCGTGAAGACCGCTTCGCCGATCAAGCACGTCATTATCCTGATTGGTGAGAACCGCGGTCTCGATCACACCTTCGGTATCTACAAGCCCAAGGGCAAGGGCCAGACCATCTCCAACCTGTTGTCGAAGGGCATCGTCAACGAGGACGGAACGCCGGGGCCGAACTTCGCGCAGGCGCAGCAGGCCTCGGTCGCCGGCCAACCGCTGTACTACATCGGTGCGCCGGCTATCTCGAAGTCGCCCTACAACGCGACCAACTTGATGCCGCAGCCGAACACCAACGGCACGCCGACGGCGCAGAGCGACACCGCGCCCCCGTTCAAGACGATCACTGAGGCCGGCGTCGAGAAGGACATGGATCCGGCCGATCTCGACATCCTCACCACCGGCTTCAGCGGCCTGCCGACCGGTGTGCTGGATACCCGCGTTCCCGGCGCCGGCGGTCTGAACGGACCGTTCCCGCTGCAGGGTGAGCAGATCAGCGACGACGATTACACGGGCGACTCGACCCATCGCTTCTATCAGGATTGGCAGCAGGAAGACTGCAGCGCCGCCAACGCCACCAAGAAGAACAATTCGGGCTGCCTGAACGACCTGTTCCCGTTCGTGATGGCAACCTATTCGGCGTCGAACAAGAGCATGGCCAACTCGATGGGCTTCTACAACGCCCAGCAGGGTCAGGCCCCGGTCCTGAAGATGCTCGCCGACCGCTTCACCCTGAGCGACAATTTCCACCAGTCGTTCCACGGCGGCACCGGCGCGAACCACTTCATGCTCGGCACCGGCGACGCGGCCTTCTGGAGCGACGGCAAGGGCAACCCGGTGACGCCGCCGGCGAACCTGATCGCCAACCCGAACCCGGTCACGGGCTCGGTCAACCGCTACACCGTCGACGGCAACTGGAGCAACTGCTCGGACGTGTTCCAGCCCGGCGTGAAGCCGATCGTCACCTATCTCAACAATCTGCCGTACGCGGCGGAGCCGAACTGCAAGCCCAACCACTACTACATGCTCAACAACGTCAATCCGGGCTATCTGCCGAACGGCGCGCTGTCGGGCGGCAACAACGTTCCGCCGTCGTCGGTTCGCACGATCGGCGATGCGCTGATGGAGAAGAACATCTCCTGGGCGTTCTACGGTGGCGCGTTCAACGACGCCGTGGCGCTCGCCAATGCCGCGGTTGCTGCCAATCCGTCGAACCCCAACCTCAGCGCCGCTGCGCTCGCCGATCCGGCGCACGCTCTCGGTGTTGCCTACTGCCAGATCTGCAATCCGTTCCAGTATGCGACCTCGATCATGGCCAACCCGGCCGTGCGTCAGGCTCACATGAAGGACACTGCCGATCTGATCACGGCGATCCAGAACAACACGCTGCCCGCGGTGTCGTTCGGCAAGCCGGACGGTCTACTCGACGGTCACCCGCAGAGCTCGAAGGTTGACCTGTTCGAGGCCTATGTCCTGAACGTGCTCAACGCGCTGGAGAACAATCCGGAGCTGAAGGCTGACACCGCGGTCTTCATCACCTGGGACGAGGCCGGCGGCTACTGGGACTCCGGTTACCAGCAGTCGATCGACTTCTTCGGCGACGGACCGCGCATTCCGACCCTGATCCTCTCGCCCTATTCGACGGGCGGCAAGGTCAACCACAACTACGCCGACCACGTTTCGCTGCTGAAGTTCATCGAACGCAACTGGGGCCTCCAGCCGCTCACGAACCGCAGCCGCGACAACCTGCCGAACCCGAGCTACTCGAAGAACAACGAGTACGTCCCGACCAACAGCCCGGCGCTGTCTGACCTGTTCGACGCGTTCGACTTCAGCAAGCCGGTCAATTTGTCCTACACCGAGTGATCGAGCTCTCGTCCAGGACGAGGTCTTGAATCCATCCAAGGCCGGCGCCGATCGAACCGTTGGTTCGGTCGGCGCCGTCACGTTTTGCCTGCCCATCAGCCCAACGACCGGGGATATGCGATGACGCGCGACGAAAAGACATGCAAGGGACGCACGCGCGCGGTGGCCTGCCTGCTCGCCGTCGCAATCCTGGCTGATGCGTCGATGCCGGCCACGGCGCAACAGTTTTCCGCCGACCTCGTCGCGCGGAAGGACGATACGGCAACGGTCATGGGAACGCTGCGGGTCTCGGGCCGAAAAGCGCGCATCGAGACCACCGCGCTGCCCGACGGCTTCTTCCTGCTCGATGCGGCCAGACCCGCCGCCTATTTCGTCCGGCCGGCCGCACACGTCTACATGAATGCGATGCAATCGAGCCCGCTCACCCAGCTGTTCGTGCCGGTCGATCCCGACGATCCGTGCCGGCAATGGCTGTCGATGGCGCAGCTATCCGCGCCGGTCGATCTCGCGACCTGGCGCTGCCAGCACGATGGACAGGAAGCAATCGCGGGACGCAGCACCGAAATCTATCGAATCACCGGACCGTCCGGTTTGAGCTTTACCGGCTGGATCGACCGCGCGCGCAGCTTTCCGGTGCAGATCAAGACCGTGGACGGGACGGTGATATCAGCCGATCACATCCGGGACGAGCCTCAGCCGGCGCAAAGCTTCGAAATCCCCGCAGGTCTGCGCAAGTTCGATCCGCAAGCGCTGATCCGCCGGATCCAGCAGAGCGACGTGTGGGTCGAGCCGCCGGCCTCGCAGTGATGGCCGTGCGCTACTGCGATTGCCCGCTCGTGACCGGCAGCATCCGGCCGAGCGCCGTGTAGTGGGCTTGATGCACATTGCTATTGAACAGCGACCACGGCTCGGCCTTCTTTAGCGCAACGGGAACGTCGAAATTCACCAGCTGGGCGAATTTGCGATATTCCGTCATCGCTTCGTCGATATGACCGGCCGCGACTTCGAGGTCGATGCGGCGCAGCGTGAGGACGAGGTCCTTGAGGATCGCGCGTGCCGCCAGCCGCTCGTCCTTGCCGCCGATCGAGGTGTTCCTGATGTCGGGGATGTGCTCGGTCAGCTCGCGCAGCTCGGCGCCGACCCCGGTCACGGCCAGCGACACCACTGCGGTATCGGCGGCCGGGATCGCGGTCTCGAGCACGCTCGACAACTCCAGCACTTCCTTCATCCGGAGCACGACGCCGTCCTTGTCGAACGGACGTTCGCCGTCGCCGACCGCATTCAGATAGGCGACGAGGTCCTGCACGTCCTGGCTCGACAATTCGAGGTCGAACACACGGTCGAAATGCTCGACCACCTGCTCATACGTGTCGTAGCGGCCGTCGTGGAAGTACGGCGCATTGAAATTAGCGTTCAGCAGGGTCGGGGTCTTCACCAGCCCGCCCGATCCGACGTCGTGACGCACCTGGTCGTTGAAGGTTCCGGCCGGAAGATGGCACCCGGCACAGCTCAACTCGGCCTGCTTCGGGAATGGCTTGAAGAACAGCGCCTCGCCACGACGCTCGGCCACGCTCGCCTGCGCGCCAAGCCTGCCGCCGGGCGCAATCTTCGGATTGGGGAGGAAGTCGATGTCGTTGATATAGGCGACGAGGCCGTCCAGAACCTCGTCGCTTGGCCGCGGCCCGGAAAACTCGTTGACGATGACATTATAGACGAACTCACGCAGCGAGGTGATGCGCCCGTCATGGCCGTAGGGTGCGAGGAAGCGGGCACCTCGCAGGCTCGGGATCCTGACCGGATCGAGGATGCTGTTGAACGTCTTCGCGTTGAAGACGAGGCTCGTGGTGTCGAAGGTGCCGGGGCGGGAGGATACGCCTGGAACGAACAGTTTCGGGTTCGATGCGCCGTTGACGTGGCAGGTACCGCAGCTCATCTCGGCCTGGCGGGCCTTGCCGCCGAGGATGGAAGGGGAGTTGAAAGCGAGATCGCCGAGATTGACCAGATAGGACTTCCGCCCGCCCATCGCCTCGGAATGAAAGAGCTCGCGCGGCCGCGCCAGCGCGTCCTCGGATAATTCAGTGCCGGCCGGCAGCACGGTCTGATCGCCGCCGAGCGGAAACGCCAACGCTTGCAATGGCAGCAAGGCAACCACGAGCGCCAGCAATGCGGTCCGTGCCGGTGTGACGCCGCCGCGAACGGCAGATGCCGCACGACATTTTCCGGAGCCGGACGCCAGAATATCCCAAGCCATTGCGAGAAAACGCCCCTTGTCACAATGCATATGCGCCGCCGTAGGTCGGAAGATGTCACGGAGGTGACAGTTTCCTGTCGGCAGGATCAATGACCATCTGTTTGGATAGACGACTGTTGATTGCGGTTTGATGACGATCGATCAACGAGCCGCAGGCTGGGCTGTCTGTGACAGAAAGAAAAATTATCGGCGTGTGCGGGTCTTTTCACGCGTTTGTGCGCGCGTCGAAAAACAGTCATCCCAGCGAAATGTGTTTTGCATAGCGTGTAACTCCATTTCTATTTCTTTCTGAAATCAGGAGAGCACTATGCGGCTTTGGGGAGCCATTCCGGCGCTCGCAGTTGTTGCTGGCGCCGTTGCCATCTCACCGATGGCAAACGCCGAGAATTTGGTCGAAAAGATCGTTGATGAGTTCAAGCACGAGGTGCGGGACGAGCTGCGTGAGCTGCGCGACCGTGGCCATGAAGGCGTGCATCAGTACAAGCACATCGTCGTCATCTATCAGGAAAACCACAGCTTCGATAACCTCTACGGGCAT
Source organism: Bradyrhizobium sp. CER78 (assembly GCF_029846235.1). Classification (GTDB taxonomy): domain Bacteria; phylum Pseudomonadota; class Alphaproteobacteria; order Rhizobiales; family Xanthobacteraceae; genus Bradyrhizobium. The sequence goes on along the minus strand of NZ_JARVWP010000013.1, from coordinate 26,294 downwards.
TGGGGCGATGTCGGCCGTGACCACATCAATGGCACCTCCGATGCCGATCAGGCCCATACGCTACAGGTTCGGCAGGACAACCAGACCGTCTATGCCTGCCTGTTGCAGAATGACGTCAACCTGACCTCGCCGTCGCCGCAGCCGACGACCTGCACCGACAATACGGGCTCGGTCGCGATCCTGAGCGCGTTCAAGAACAAGCCGTTCGAGATCAACGACTTCATCCCGACCTCGGCGACCACCTGTCCGAAGCCGCTCGGCACCTTCGCACCGCACGGCTTCCTCAATGGCACCGGCGCGCCCGGCGGCTGCACCGAGGACATCGTGCATCGCTTCTACAGCGAGCAGTATCAGCTCAACGGTGGCCGGCAGAACCGCTACATGACCGGCAGCGACGCTGCGGGCCTGGTGATGGGCTACTACGACACCAAGAAGCTGCCGATCTACGGCTATCTGCATAGCCACGGCGCGCCGAACTACGTCATCGCCGACAGCTTTTTCCAGGGCGCGTTCGGCGGTTCGTTCCTCAACCACCAGTTCCTGGTCGCGGCGGCGGCGCCGCAGTTCGTCGGCGCCTTGAACGACGGCAGCGCCAATGACTTCCACTCGATCGTCGACGCCAACGGCATGCCGACCAGCACGCCGCTCTATGCGCCGGTCTCGACCGTGAAGGACGCTCAGCTGACGGCGAAGTGCAACCAGACCGGCCTGCCGGCCGGCCTCGCCTGCGGCGATTACGCGGTCAACACCACGCAGCCGACCTATCAGCCCTATTCTCCGGGCACCCCGGACATCAAGCGCCTGCCGCCGCTGCACACGCCGAACATCGGCGATCGGCTGTCGGCCAAGCATGTTGACTGGGCCTGGTATTCGGGCGGCTGGTCGAACGCCAACGGTGACGTCGGCGCTTCCGGCTGGACCAACGGCAACGGCACGACCTGCACCGATCCGAACCATAACTCCAATGCGGTGTTCCCGAACTGCCCCGACGTGGACTTCCAGTTCCACCATCAGGCGCTCAACTACTTCGCCAATTACGCGCCGGGAACGCAGGCCCGCAGGGATCACCTGAAGGACGAGGCGGAGTTCATCCAGGCGGCCAAGAACGGCCGGCTCAAGCAGGTCAGCTTCATCAAGCCGATCGGCGAGGAGAACGAGCATCCGGGCTACACCAGCGAGTCCGAAGGCAGCCAGCATCTCGTCGATCTCGTCAAGGCGATCGTCGAAGGGCCGGATGGCAAGGACACGCTGATCGTCATCACCTATGACGAGTTCGGTGGCCAGTGGGACCACGTCCCGCCGCCGCCGTTCAACCGTCATGGTGCCGAGGCCAAGGCTGCGGACCAGTGGGGCCCGGGTACCCGCATTCCGGCGCTGCTGATCGCCAAGCGCTTCAACAAGTCGGGCGTCGCGCATGAGGACTTCGACACCACGTCGATCCTCAGGATGCTCGAGAAGCGCTTCGACCTCGATCCGCTGGTGACGCGCCCGGTGCGCAGCCTCTCGGCGGCGCTGAAGGCCGGCGAAGGCTGGCACTGATACGAGAGATCATCCTGGCCCGCGCCAATAGCTGACGCGGGCCAGGACTTTCACCAGGCTTCAGGGCCCTTACAGGATCAGATCATGCTGCATATGCGTGACTTGATCTGAAATGACGCTGCCGGCCATTGCCGCAATTTCCGGACTGGGCGCTAATATCGGCGCAGGCGCCCCGGTCGTGGCGCCCTGAATATCGACCTGAAGGCCGGTCGTGGCCGAATGGCCGTCCTTGTCAACGGCGGACACATCGAACAGAAGATCCGTGCTCGGAAGACTCGTCTTCTCGTCGTACGTGATGTTGTTGACCGTGAAGGTGGGGTGGCCGGCTTCCGCTCGATCATAGTCGATCTGGACCTGATTGAACGCCTTTCCGACGTAGAGCGTGTATGTCTGCGTCGTGTTGTCGAAGGTGTAGGTATTGATCAACGACGTGTTCGACGTTTCCTGTACCACGATGCCGGCGCAGCCGCTGGATGGTTTGGGAACACAGATGCTGAAGTCGTGAACGCAGGTGCTGCCATCGAGTACCTTGAAGGTCAGGGTAGCAGTGCCGCAATCCTGCCAGTGTGCGAGAGTGAAATCGACCTGCGACTGTTTCTCGGTGAATGCGAGATTCAACTGCTCGGAGGGGCCGATTTGCTGGCCATCATCGCCGACCGAGATGCCATCGCTCGATGCCATGACATCGAGGGGATGACCGGCGCAGTCAGAGCCTGTGACAACGAGTTGTGCGTCCGGAGCCGTGAGTTGCGGCGAGCCGCCGTTCGAGGCCCCGAAATCGGAGCCGGTCACGGTGACGTCCTTCAACTGCTCGACCTTCTCGAAATCAAAGCAGTAGGTGCCGTCCGGATTGATCAGGAGTGCAAAGAGGGGATCGCACAGCGCACCGCCTGAATCCGTACGGTAGGCATCCAGTTCGACGCCGCCACCAGCCGGATGGGTCGAATAGTAGAAAGTGTAGTCATCGCCGTGTCCGGTGACATGCACCGAGGTGACACCGTCGCCGAGGCTTGAGGTCGCCAGGTCATATCCCGTGCTGCCGACCTCGCCGTCGTGGATGGCGACGTGCATTGCGGCCTCACCATCCGCGCCGAAATTGACATCGTAGGTGCCGGCCGCGGCCTGATTGTCGTGAGCGGCGATGACGGTGACCGGGAAGCCACCAATTGTCGGACTGTCTTCCGCAATCGACAGCTGCTTACCGAGATCAATACTCGCGCTCTGGAAGTCGCCGTCCTTGTCCGTGATCGTTGCAGTCAGGTCTATAATGCCGGCCGCAAGCGACACGCCTGCGGCGTCGTCGGGACTGGTGCAAAACGGCTCCTCCACCGCCCGATACTCGGTGAAGGTCACAAGCCCCGTAGCCGGATCGAGCGCGATGGTGAACGCCAGTGTGCCGTTGGTGTTGCCGACATGACCTTCGATGGTGTTGCCGTTTAGAACCAGCACGTCGGCGCAGCCGGTGTGCGAGTCGATCAGGCCCGACGGGGTGCCGTTGCCGCCGGCGATCGTCAACGCGTAGCAGATGGTCGCGCCGTCGGCGCCTTGAACCGAGGTGAACGCCGTCGAGAAATCGGCCGACGTCGTCGTCAGCGCTGCATTCGGCGCCGAGCCCGCGATGTGATCGTCCAGCGCCGTTGCCGTCAGATGCGACTCGCTCAACAACAGCGATGGCGCGGTCCCGCTCGTCTTGATGCTGGGACCGTCGTCGGTGATGGTCAGCTGCTTGCCAAGGTCGAGGCTCGCGCTCTGGAAGTCACCGTCGTTGTCCGTAATCGTCGCAGTCAGGCCCACGATGCCGGTCGCAAGCGACACGCCTTCGCCGCTGTCCGGGCTCGTGCCAAACGGCTGCTTCACTGCCCGATACTCGGTGAAAGTCACAAGCCCCGTGGCCGGATCGAGCGAGATGGTGAACGCCAGCGTGCCGTTCGTCGTGCCGACATGACCCTCGATGGTGTTGCCGTTCAGAACCAGCACGTCGGCGCAGCCGGTGTGCGAGTCGATCAGGCCCGACGCGGTGCCGTTGCCGCCGGTGATCGTCAGCGCATAGCGGATGGTCGCGCCATCAGCGCCTTGAACCGAGGTGAACGCCGTCGAGAAGTCGGCGGCTGTCGTGGTCAGCGCCGTGTCCGGCGCCGAGCCCGCGATGTGGTCGTCGAGTGTCGTCGCGGTCAGATGCTTCTCGCTCAATGTCAACGATGGCGTTATGCCGCTCGCCTTGATGCTCGGACCGTCGTCCGTGATCGTGAGCTGCTTGCCAAGATCAATGCTCGCGCTCCGGAAGTCTGCGTCCCTGTCCGTGATCGTCGCCACCAGGCTTACAAGGCCGGCGTTCAACGCCACAGGCTCCCCGCTGTCCGGATTGGTGCCGAGCGGGTTCTTCACCGCGCGGTACTCGGTGAAGGTCACTCGTCCGGTGACCGGATCGAGCGCGATGGTGAACGCCAGCGTGCCGGTGGCCGTACCGACATGGCCTTCGATGCTGTTGCCATTCAGAACCAATATGTCGGCGAGGCCGGTGTGGGAGTCGATCAGGCCCGACGCGGTACCGCTGCCGCCCGCGATCGTCAGCGCGTAGCTGATCGTCGCACCATCCGCGCCTTGGACCGAGTTGAATGCCGTCGAGAAGTCGGCGGAGGTCGTCGTCAGCGCTGCATCGGGTGCAGAGCCGGCGATGTTGTCGTCCAGCAGCGTCGCCGTCAGATGCGCCTCAGCCAGCGTCAGCGAGGGAGATGTTCCGTTTGTGCTGATGCTTGGGTCATCTTCGATGAAGGTCAACCTGCTGCCGAGATCGAGGGTCACATCCTGGGATAAGCCGTCCTTCACCACGGTCGCAATCAGGGTTACGATCCCGGTCGCCAGTGACACGGCTTCGTTGTCGTCGGTGTTGGTGCCAGGAGGCGCCATCGCCGACCGGTACTCGGTGAAGATCACGTACCCCGTGACTGGATCGAGCGTGATGGTGAATGCCAGCGTGCCGTCAGCCGCGCCGACGTGGCCTTCAACGGTGTTGCTGTTCAGAACCAGCACGTCGGCGAGGCCGGTGTGCGAGTCGATCACCCCCGACGCCATGCTGTTGCCGCCGGTGATTGTCAGTGCGTAGCTGACTGTCGCGCCCGCTGCGTCCTGCGGGTTGGCGAATTTTACCGAGAAGTCCCCTGATACGGTCGTCAGCGCGACATTCGGCGCGGAGCCCGCGATGTTGTCGTCCAGCGCCGTCGCCGTCAGATGCGTCGCGCTCAATGTCAGTGACGGCGCCGCTCCGAAGGTCAGCTTGGGCGGCGTCGGTGGCGGCTTGAAAGTGATGATGAACTGGGGGATGACCGTCGGCAGCGGTCCGAGCTGGTATGGCGTCTGCGCAGGGTCAGGCTCGGTAAAGTTGATCGGTTGCAGCAGCGGCGAGCCTTGGTAGGTAGGCGTGCTGGAGCCTTTTGATCCCGATCCCCTCTCCAGATTGGCGAGCGTCTCCTGTTGCGCGTCGCGCAATTCCTCCATGTGAGCAGGGCTGTTCGTGAGATGGTTCACGCTGACCGAAGACCCTCGCTTGGTCAGGATGATCGTCTCCCCGGGATCGTCGACGATGATGTGCCGTGGGATCGCCTCCTTGGTCACCAACTCGAACACGCCGTGGTGGAGGTCCTTGTAGGTGATGGTATCGTCGTCCAGCAGTGTGACGTTCGGCTCCGCAGCCCGCGCGCTCTCCAGCAGCGAGTAGGTCAGCGCGGCGAACGACAGCAAGCCGAGGCCGCTGGTCCTGACGGTGCCAACGGGCGTGTCCGCGGTCAGGACGTCCGACCCGGCCAGCCGGCTGCCGATCAGGCGGAAGATGCTTCTGGCTTTCGCGAACAGTCCCGGCCGCAAGCTGCTGATCGAATTCTGGGTCAGATCGCCCAATGCCAGCCGGGTGCCTGCCGGCAGGTGGAGCATTGCACCGTCGATCAAGCGGATGTCGACCCGTCCGCCGGCCGCGACCTCGATGACGTCACCCTGGCAAACCGGATCGCCGGCCACGACTGAAAGGGCGATGTCGCGCGCACGCATAATGGTGCCGCAACCGATCACCGTATCAACAACGCCAATCACCCGGGGCAGCCGGCCTAAATCGGCCGACCCCGCGCCCCCGAACGCTACGCCGGACGCGACTAACATTGACTTTTCGCCTGCTGAACGGCTCAGGCGGTAGGTGCTGCCGTAGTTTTCTTGGTCTGGCTTGCGCGCTGTACGCGGTGAAAAGACCCCGCACCCGCAGCCATAGGCTCGCCCGCCGAAACGTCCTGATTGAAACTAAATTCGGTAGTGAAAATCGGCTTCCAATGCAGCGGAGAGCCATCGCGGAGCCGACAGAACCGCTGTCGATTATCGCAAGTGCACCCCCACTAAATTTAGTGTATATTTACCAAGTGGATTGTCCACCTATTAATTTTTAATCGAACGACACCAGGCCCTTAGGCCTGTTTTGCGGCAACTCGTTCGGCAGTAGAGGTCCTGCGGTCCCGGCCCGGCGGTCAAAATCACCATCGCGCCGCGACACGACAAGGTCTTCTCAACGGAGGGGATCGTGCGTAACCATTTGATTGTTCAATTGCTTGAAAGTTTCGTTTTGGCGCTCGTGACCTTGGCGCCTGGTCCGATGCTGGCGCAAACCGAGCGGGCTCAACCCGCGGTTCAAAATTCCCCGGCGAGCTTCATCGGGACAGTCGTGACCGCCACTGGCTCGGTCACGATTGAGCATCCAAGTGCGGTCGTGCAGGCTGCCCTGTCCGATCAACCGCCGCAGGCGAAGGTTGGCGACCGCGTCTATCTGGGTGACGTGGTGCAGACCGGGGCCGACGGGCGGGTCGGGATCAACTTCACCGACGGCACCTCGTTCAATCTGTCGAGCAACGCCAAGATGGCGATGACCGAGTTCGTGTACGACCCGAACGGCAAGTCGAATTCGACCTTGTTCAAACTGGCCAATGGAACGTTCACCTTCGTTGCCGGCAACATTGCGAAGACCGGCGACATGAAGATCGACACTCCCGCCGCGACGATGGGAATTCGAGGCACCACGCCACGTATCGAAATTTCCGACGATGGTACGGTGAGGTTCGCGACGCTCGTGGAAGAGGGCAAGAGCAAGTTGATCAGGAAGCCCGCGACACGCGCAGTGCCGCAATCCGAGCAGAACCTCCACCACAGGTTCAATCCGAACATTTGCCGAGGGTGCTAGGCGAGCAGGGCGTCAGTCTTGAGCGGCTACTCACGGATATCGGCGACGATTGCGTCGTCAACACCGGAGCCCGACATGAATCCTCGCGCAGGTTCCGGTGGAAGTGGCGGCCTCGCGGCGCTTTTCATCCTGCTGCTGCTCACACCGTCGGTCGGTGCGCAGAGCCCGACGCAGAGGAACAACTACCTGCGGAATATCGAGCTGTGCAGCGGCCTCGACCACACGCCGGCCGACGCTCGCATCGTCGCGTGCACGGCGCTGATCGATGCGGGAGAGGACATGACGCCGGCCGGCCTTGCGATCGCCTACAACAACCGTGGCAATGCCTACACCGGCAAGGGAGACTATGACCGCGCGATCCGGGATTTTGATCGATCCATCGAGCTCAATCCAACCTACACCAAGCCGTTCAACAACCGCGGCGTGGCCTATTTCAGGAAGCACGACTACGATCGCGCGACCGATGCGTTCGATCAGGCCATCCGGCTCAACCCGAACTACGGCGAAGCCTTTGCCAACCGCGCCGGCGCCTATCTGAAGAAAAATGACTATGCCCGCGCAGTGCAGGATTACGATCAGGCCATTCGCCTCGAGCCCAATCTGGACGGCGTGTGGAACGGACGCTGCTGGAGCCGGGCCATCCTCGGCAAGCTGCAGGAGGCGCTGGAAGATTGCAACAAGGCGCTGCAATCGGGGTCGGCCAACGCCGCGACCTACGACTCGCGCGGCCTGATCTATCTGAAGACCGGCGAGCTCGGCGCGGCGATCGACGACTATAGCTCCGCGCTTCGCATTGATCCGAAGCTGGCAAGCGCACTCTATGGACGTGGGCTGGCGAAGCTGAAGCAGGGCGACAAGGCCGCCGGCGATGCCGACATCGCGGCGGCCAAGGCGATCCAGGGCAGCATCAGCGACGACTTCAAACGTTACGGCGTGCAATAGACACGCTTGCTGCGGGCCGGCTAGTCGATGATCTCGACCGTTGCCGAACGGCCGGCGACCAGTGCGATGCGATCGGGCAGATGATCGAGCGCAATGCGCACCGGGACGCGCTGTGCAAGCCGGACCCAGCTGAAGGTCGGATTGACGTTTGCTAGCAGGTTCGCGCCGTCGGTGCGGTCGCGGTCCGCGATGCCGGCCGCAATGCTCTCGACGTGTCCGGTGAGCCGGACCGGCTCGCCCATCAGCCGCACCTGCGCCTTGTCGCCGACGCGAATGCGCGCGAGCTTGGTCTCCTCGAAATAGCCCTCGACATGCAGCGTATCGGTATCGACCAGCGCCATCACGCCCTTGCCTGCGGTAACGTAGGCGCCGGGCCGCAGGTCCATATTGGTGATGGTGCCGTTGACAGATGCATGCACCTCGCTGCGATCGAGGTTGAGCTGCGCCACGGCGCGATCGGCGACCGCCTGGTCGTAAGCGGCCTTGGCCTGCAGCTGCGTCGCCAGCACCTGCTCCTGCTTCTGCTGCGACACCGCATCGGTGGTCAGCGAACTGTAGCGTTTGAGATCGGATTCGGCCTGATCCAGCGTGGCGCGATGGCCGGCGACCGCAGCGTCAGCCTGTTGCAACGCCAGGGCAAAGCGCGCGCGATCGATCCGGAACAGGATATCGCCGCGATGCACTTGCTGATTGTCCTTGACCAGCACGTCGGTGACGAAGCCGGACACGTCGGGAGCAACCTGAACCACGTCGGCGCGGACCCTGCCGTCGCGGGTCCATGGCGATTCCATATAGTAGATCCAGAGCGCGCGGCCGACGGCCAGCGCAGCGACGAGCGCGATCGCGGTCAGCGCGACCCGGCCGAGCCAGGCGAAATTCCCCTTCATGGCAGAAACTCCGAAAAATAGACGACGACGCCAAGCAGGCATACGTACAGGGCGAAATTGAACAGCGCGCGATGCCAGACCAGCCGGTAGAGCCCGAAGCGCTGCATGATCCGGCTCACCACCGCGCTCAGCGCATAGGCAACGATGAGCCACAGCAGCAGCGCCGGGACCAGGACACCATAGATGTCGAGCTCATATCTCATGCAGCAAAACTCTCCTCGGGCTGCGATCGATACGCAGGCGCATCCGGAAACAGGCCGCGGCGGATGCCGACGAGGCCGAGCAATGCATCGTCCCGCGCGCGCTCATTTGGGTCCTTGACGACCGCGGTCACCGTCGCATCGATGCGTGACAGCAATTCGGCCGGCATCGCCTGGTCCGCATGGGCGCGAAACGCCGCCGCGAGGTCGTCCAGCATGTCGTCGATGGCCCGCACGGTCGATGCGGCGAGGCCGTAGCGCGCCCGCCTGAGGTCGATGATGTTGAGCCCGATGCGCAGCTGGACCAGGCTGTCGGCATCGCGGCGATCGCTCTCCGAGATGAAGGCGATGCGCTGCACCAACAGTCCGAGCCGATGCAGCATCAGGCCGGCAAACTGCGCGCGATCGCCGCGGCCGCGCCGTTCGGCGGCGATCGCGAGCGTCTGCCAGCTCGACATCATCAGGCGCTTGGCAATCCATTCGGCGCCGACGCCGCGCGCGACCCGCGTCACGATCTCGGCGATGACGACGCCGAGGAAGAAGGCGACCGACGTGTTGGCAAAGCTGGCGAAATCCGCGTTGTAGGTCGATTGCAGCGCGAGCAGCGTCGCGGTGTTGGCGGCGAGCGCCATGCCGATCGGCGCGGTTTTCGGCCGCGCGATCAGGAAGCCGTACAACAGGAAGGTCGGCGCCAGCGCGGCGATCAGGACCTCGATATGGGAGATGCCCGGCACCAGTGCGAACTGATAGATCGCGACCACGACGATCGCGACCAGCGAAAACAGGCCGAAGGCCCGGATGCTGCGCGCCGGTTCATCCTGCGCCGCGAAGAAGGAGCAGGCGACCGCCGCCATCATCGGCGCCGAGGCGCCATCGGCCCAGCCGGTGCCAATCCACAGGCCGCAGCAGATCAGGATCGCCGCCGCCGCCCCGGCGGCCGACCACAGCGCCATGCCGTGGTCGCGATGACGGACCGGCGCGGCGCCCGCCTCCGGGTGGAATGCCAGCGGGACGGTGGAGATATCCTGGCCCGCCGCGATCGCATCGCCGATCGCGCGGCAGTCGGCCGAGATGTCGACAAGCTCGCGCAGCCGCAGCAGCAGGCTGATGGTGATGATGCGCTCCCGCGGCACGAGGCCGTCGAGCGCGGGTTGCCGCTCGGCGATCGCGGCGCGGATCATTTCGCCGGATTGCCGCGGGCGATCCTCGTCCACGATCCATGCGGCGAGGTCGCCGATCAGCCGCCGCAGTTCCGGTTGCCTTTGCAGCGCCGCTTCGCCGAGCGCGGCCAGCCGGTCTTCGATCGAGGTGACGATCGGCAGCAGCATCAACATGCGCAGCCGGACCTCACCGAGGCCGCGCACGGTGCCGGCGTCGGCCAGCCGGTCGTAAGCGAGATGGGTCGCCAGCGTATCGATCTCGACGATGTCGGTCGCAAGGTGGAGGCGTTGGGCCCGTCGCGCCTCGCTGGTCCCGCGATCAAGCAGCACGTCGCGGGACAGGCGGCGCGCATCCGCCAGCCAGCTCCTGATGCGGCCGCCGACCGCGGGCGCGACGCTGCGCGGAAACACCACCGTCGACACCAGGCTGGCACAGATGATCCCGAGCGAGATTTCCTCGACCCGCGCCAGTGCGACATCGAAGATGCTGCCCGGGTCGGCCACCGATGGAAAGCCGATCAGCGCGACGGTGTATCCCCCCAGCATGAAGATATAGCTGCGCGGCGTGCCGTCGAGCAGCGCCAGATAAAGGCAGAGGCCGACCCAGAGCGCGATCGCAAGGCACAATAGCTCCGGCGCGTTGATCAGGTTCGGCACCAGGGCGACAGTCATGCTCGCGCCGACCAGGGTGCCGATCACGCGGAAGAGCGCCTTCGAGCTGGTCGCGCCGGCAAGCGGCTGTGACGTGATGTAGACCGTCGCCATTGCCCAATAGGGGCGCGGCAGATCGATCGCCAATGCGATGACAAGCGCCAGCATCGACGCGGCGAACGTCTTCAACGCGAAGACGAGGTCCGCGTGGCGGACCAGGAACGGCTCTTCCGCGCGCATGACTATCTCGCCTCTGCAGCAGTCTTGTCTGCAGCAGTCTTGCCATGAACACTCTTGGCGTCCTGCAGGCGGCTCGCGCGCTGCTCGATGCGCTGGAGCGTCTCGAAGGTTACCGCAAGTTCCTCGCTGCCGATATCCTTCAGCAGGCTTGCGCGCACGCGGCGCAGCACCCGGTTGGTCTCCTCGACCTTGGCTTCGCCTGAAACCGTGAGATGCAGCGTCTTGGCGCGCCGGTCGGTCGGGTCCTCGCGGCGCTCGACCAGACCTTCGGATTCGAGCAGATCGATCAGCCGGACCAGCGAAGGCCCCTCGATCCCCAATTCGTCGGCGAGCACGCCCTGGCGCACGTTCTCGCCCTGCCGCGACAGCACCAGCAGCGGGATCGCCGTGGCGTAGGACAGGCCGTGATCGGACAGCGCCTGATCCGACTCGCGACGCCAGATGCGGGCGAGCCTGGTGATCAGGCGGCCGATCTCGGCGTGGATATGGGATTGCGACGGAGGCATCGGGAATTAGATAGGATACAAACTATTAGGATGCAATGATATACCGCCGAACATCGCGGATGATCACGCATATGCGATCACGGAGGATGTCAGAATTCCTGCACCGTCGACCGGAAGACGATCCAGAGTGCGACCGACACAAGCCCCAATCCGCCGAGCACCAGGAAGACCGGACCGTAGCCGACCCATTGCGCGATCCAGCCGCCGAGCGCAGGGCTGAGCGAGGCGCCGATGCCCTGAACGGTAATGACCGCGCCTTGCCCGAGATTGACGCGGCCGGTTCCGTTCAGTGATCGCGCGACCATTCCCGGCACGGCCACGCTTTGCAGGCCGGCGCCGATGCCGTCGAGGATCTGTACCGGCAGGACGCCCCACCAGCCAGAGAGGAAGAAGGCAAGTACGCCGCGCACCGGTAGCGCCAGAAACGACAGCAGCAGGACCGACCAATAGTTGCGGCGCTCGGCTGCGCGCATCCCCGCGATCGACGCGAGGACCATCACCGCCTGCGCCACCACGATCGTGGTCGCGACGAAACTCGGACCGTTGGCATGATTGCCTGCGACGGCGGCAAGGCCGTAGAGCGGTACGATCGACGCGTTGCCGAGGTGGAACGCGGCCAGTGCGACGGCGAGCACCAGCAGCGGCTTGTGCTTGACCAGCACGGAGAAGCCGCTGGGCTGGCTGTCCGGATCCTCTTCCTTACCGCGTGCTGCGTGGTGATCGATGCTGCCGGGCGGGATCATCAGGACGCAAGCAATCGTAATCGCGCCGAACAGGGCGGCGAGCACGAACACTGCCACATAGCCGTATTGCCAGCCGAGATACCCCGATGCCGCGGCGCCAACCATGTTGCCGGCGTGGTTGAAGGCCTGGTTGCGGCCGTTCTGCCGGTTGAAGCCGCGCTGTCTGACGATGCCGAGCGTGATGCCGGTGACCGCCGGCACGATCGCCGCGCCCGCGATCGAGGTCGCAACCTGGGACAGCGCGACGGCCCAGAAGCTTTGCGACATCAGGATGACGGCCGATGCCACCACCACCGCGACGCCTGGCACGATCACCCATGCCCGCTTGTGGTTCGTCGTATCGATGCAGCCGCCGATCGGTGTCGTGATCAGCATGCCTGCGACGTTGCCGAGCGTTAGCGGTCCCGATCAGGCCGCTGGTCCAGCCATGCAGCTGAAGGAAGACCCCGACGAACGGTCCAATCCCGGACTGCATGTCTGCCATGAAGAAGTTCACAGCCAGCAGCGGCCACAGGCGCGCAGGCGCAGAAGACGTTTTCGCTTTGCGATCGGGCATGTTCCATGAACGCGCGGGACCGCGGAACGAAGCGGTGGTGGACGGATATTTTTGCGCAACCGGCAGTGCCGCGATACGCATGGCGGCCGTCGGCACGATTCTCGAAACGGAGATCGTGGCTGGCACCCTTGCGGCCCGGCTAGCGCCGGTCCGTGCCTATCACACCAGCATGTAGGCGACGACGATGATCACGAGCGCGATGATCGCCGACGTGAACATCATGCCGTAGGAACGTGCCCGCCTTTCCTGGGGCGTCTCAATTGTGTTTGCCGGCGCTGGTTCGGCCGGGCCTTCTCGGACCATGATTGGCGTCCTGTTCATCACAACTCGAGTCCGACGCCGCCGACGCAGCTTCGTTCCTAATCGGTGCCGGAGCCGGGCCGGTTGCGCGTAGGAACCTCGCTCCGAACCGGTCGTTGGCCGGTCGTCCGCAAGACATATCGGCGCAACGGCACGTGACGCAGCACCGTCTTGCGCAAGGAGGACATGATGGGTTTGGCTCAATACGCGGTGATCGCGGCCGGCGAGGAATGGGGCGTTCTGCACGATGGCAATCTCAATGCCGGATACGCCACCAAGGAAGCTGCATTCGAGGCGGCAGCTGCCGCCGCGGCGCTGGCGATCAGGCTGGGACATGAAGTTCATGTCAGCGTGCCCGGACGCGAAGAAGGTGAGGCGGCGCTCACGAAGCAGCCGGCATAGCTCGACAATTGCGGCTTGTATTCGGTCGCACCTGAGTTCGGTGAACGTCCGCGCCGCCTTATGGATCGAGCTCAGTATCCCAGTAGAGATAGTCGAGCCAGCTCTCGTGCAGATAGTTCGGCGGGAACAGCCGGCCGTTGCGGTGGAGCTGATGCACGGTGGGCGCGTAGGGCGTCTGCTTCGGAAACATCTTGGCCTGCTGCGGCGTCAGATTGCCCTTGCGCAGATTGCAGGGCGAGCAGGCGGCGACGACGTTCTCCCAGGTGGTCTGGCCACCCTTGCTGCGCGGAATGATGTGATCGAAGGTGAGGTCGTCTGGCGACAGACAATACTGACAGGAGAAGCGGTCGCGCAGGAAGACGTTGAACCGGGTGAAGGCGGGGTGGGTGGTCGGCTTGACGAAGGATTTCAGGGATACGACGCTAGGCAACTGGATTTCGAAGGAAGGACTTCGTACCGCCCGGTCGTAATATTCGACGATGTTGACACGATCGAGGAACACCGCCTTGATCGCGTCCTGCCAGGACCAGAGCGACAGCGGGTAATAACTCAGCGGCCGGAAGTCCGCATTCAAGACCAGCACCGGCCAACCGCCTTGCGAGACATGTGCGTTCAAATAACGCTCCTGACTCCCACCAGCTGCGAAGCAGCATGCACTCACATACTACAGGCAGCGTGACGGGATTGTGAAGAGCAATGAGCAGCTTATCCGCCGTCCCCTGCCATGTTCCTGCCCCGATTGCCTCCTGCCCGCGGGGCCCGTAAAGGGAGCCGCAAGCCCCTCGGCCAGTGACGGACCCCTGCCGATGACCACGACCACAAGCTATCTCGAGGCACCGCGCCGCTTGCGCGCATTCGTTCGTGCGCACGAGACGAGCCTCGTGGTGCTGGCGGTGCTGATCGGCGCCATTGGCGGCCTCGTGGTGGCGGTGATGAGCAGCCTCGTCACGGTGCTGCATTCGGTGCTGTTCAATCTGCCGCTGGGCGAGCGGCTGTCGAGCCAGCCCAGCATCGATCCTGTGCGCGCGCTCGTGGTTCCCACGGTCGGCGGACTGGTGCTCGGTATAGCGTTCCTGCTGCTGCTGAGGGTCCGCCCGGCCCGGGAAATCGACCCGATCGAGGCCAACGCGCTTTATGGCGGCCGGATGTCGTTCCGCGGCAGCGTGATCGTGGCGCTGCAGACGATCTGGTCGAGCGGCGTCGGCGGCTCGGTTGGGCTCGAGGCCGGCTACACCCAGCTGTCCAGCGGCCTCGCCGCGTCGCTCGGCCGCGGCTTCCACCTCCGCCGCAACGACCAGCGAATCATGGTCGGCTGCGGCGCGGCGGCGGCGATCGCCGGGGCCTTCAGCGCGCCGCTCGCGGGCGCGTTCTACGCTTTCGAACTTGTGATCGGCGGTTACACGCCGGCGAGCCTGACTCCGGTCGGCGTGGCGGCCGTGACCGGCTATTTCGTCGCCCATGCCTTCGAGCCGCTGCCGCTCGGGGTCGGCGTCGGAACCGTCGGCGACGTGCTCGGGCGGGATCTTGCGATTGCCGCGCTGCTCGGCATGGTCGCCGCTTTGACCGGGATCGCGATCATGCGCGGGGTGACGCTGTGCGAGGCGCTGCTCACCAAGACCCGGCTCTGGCAGCCGCTGCGGCCGGCGCTCGGCGGGCTTGCGGTCGGGGCGATGGCGCTGCTGACGCCGCAGGTGATGTCGTCGGGCCATGGCGCGTTGCGCTTCGCCGGCATCGTGGCGATGCCGCTCGCCTTCATCGCCGGCGTGTTCGCGCTGAAGGCGCTCGCTTCGATCGTGTCGCTCGGCTCCGGCTTCCGCGGCGGATTGTTCTTCGCCACGCTGTTCATGGGCGCGCTCGGCGGTCGGCTGTTCGCCGCCGGCGTCGACATCGTGTGGCCTGGGCTCGATCTCGATCCCAACGCCTATGCCGTGATCGGCATGAGCGCGCTGTCGGCCTCGGTGATCGGCGGTCCCCTCACGATGTCGTTCATCGCGCTGGAATCCACCGGTAATCTCTGGCTCACCACCGCGGTGCTGGTCGCGGTGATCATCTCGACCACGATCACCCGCGAGCTGTTCGGCTATTCGTTCGCGACCTGGCGGCTGCATCTGCGCGGCGAGACCATCCGCAGCGCCGCCGATATCGGCTGGATCCGCGATCTCACGGTCGGCAAGATGATGCGGCAGGACATGACGACCGTGAACGCGGCGATGCCGATCGAGGCGTTCCGCGAGGAATTCCCGCCGGGCTCGAAGACCCAGGTGGTCGCGGTCGACGGCGAGGGACGTTATGCCGGGCTCGCGCTGGTCGCCGAAGCGCACGCGCCGGATCTCGAGAAGGACAAGGGGCTTGTCGCCATCCTGCGCTACGCCGACGTGGTGCTGCATCCCGGCATGAACGTCCAGGAGGCGATCGCGGTGTTCGACGCGGCCGAAGCGGAATCGCTCGCGGTGGTCGAGAGCGAAGGCGACCGGCGGCCGATCGGCCTGCTCACCGAAGCGCACGCGATGCGGCGCTACGCGGAAGAATCCGAGCAGCGCCGCCGCGAGGTGATCGGGGAGATTTGATTTCGGCAGGTGAAGGACCGCGTGACCGTCGTTGCGCGGCGCGCCGTCAGTCCCGTCATCCCCGCGCAAAGGCTTCGCCTTTGTCGCTGGAGGAGCGCGTAGCGCGTCTCGAAGGATGCACGGCCACCGGCCGGGCCGTCGACCCTTCGAGACGCGCTACGCGCTCCTCAGGGTGACGGTGACAAGGTGGTGCGTCTGGTTTCGATGCGGTGCGGCTACCCCGTCATCTTCTCCAGCTTCTGCAGGCACCGCGTCACGCGCACTGCGGCCGGCATTTCGGTGTCCGGAAAGCTGGTCTTCCAGTCGGTAACGCCGACCTCGCCGACATAGATGTCGCCGCGCGAATCCAATGCGATGCCGTGCGGCGCCAGGAATTTGCCGGTCTCGACGCCGGGGCCGTGCTCGCCGCCGAGGCGGGCGATGCGCTTGCCGGTGCGATCCACGATCGACAGCCGCGGGCCGAGATTGGGCACCTTGCGGTTGACGGCCATGCCGGGGCCGAGCTCGCCGATCACGAAATTCGGCTGGTTGCCGCCCCCGCAGCAGCACAGCGCGCAGGGCCGGTGCAGATTGTTCCACTGCGTCTCGTACTTGCCGTTGCCGTCGAACACCTGGACGCGGTGGTTCTCGCGATCGGCGACATAGACGAAGCCGTCGGCATCGGTCGCGATGTTGTGCACGATGTTGAACTGGCCGGGATCGGTGCCGGGCTCGCCCCAGGTTTTGAGCAGCCTGCCGTCCGGCGTGTATTTGTGGACGCAGGCATTGCCGTAACCGTCCGAGACATAGATCTCGCCCTTTGGCGACAGCGCGGTATGGGTGCAGCGATGGAACGGCTCGCCGCTCATGAACGGCGCCGGCTTGTTCGGGATGCCGATCGTCAGCAGCACCTTGCCGTCGGTCGAGCACTTGCGCACGGTGTGGTCGCCGTCGTCCGTGCAATAGAGATTGTCGTCGGCGTCGATGTGCAGGCCGTGGGCGCGGGCGAACACTCCTTCGCCAAAACTCCGGATGAAGTTCCCCTCGCGGTCGAGCACCACCATCGGATGGTCGCCGCGGTTGAAGACATAGACGCGGTCCTTGCTGTCGACCGCGACGGACGCGACATCGGTCAGGCTCCAGCCGTCCGGCAGTTTCGCGAAGTTCTCGACGACGCGATAGCGGTGCTCGCCGGTGCCGAGGATGGTTGGCATGAGGTCTCTCCTCTCGGATGTCGTTCCGGGGCGCGGAGCGAACCCGGAACCTCGAGATTCCGGGTTCGATGCTGCGCATCGCCCCGGAATGACGGTGGCGAGTTATGAAAGCCTCGCCACCGGCCCGACGTCGCGCGGCAGCAGGCCTTCCTCGATCGCCTTGATCTGCAGCGCGAGGTAGCGCGAGTTAATCCGGCATTGCGCGAGGCTGCCGGCGATGAACCACAGGCCGGGCTGCGGCGTGCGGGTGTACATGTTGCGCAGCTCCTGGCCGTCGCCAAAGCCCCAGATCGGGCCGACGCGCGCCGCCATCGCCGCGCCGAACAGTCTCTTCACCAGTTCTTCCTGCGGCCGGTAGCCGGTCGCGAGCACGATGAGGTCGGCCTGCACCGTCTCGCCGTTCTTCAGCCGCGCGCCCTCGCTCACGAAGGTCTCGATGTCGGAAAACTGCTTCAGCGCGACTGCGCCGCTTGCGACGAGATCGGAGCAGCCGACGTTGAAGTAGTAGCCGCCGCCGCGGGTGAGGTATTTGAACTGCCAGCCGGTGCCGCCATCGCCGAAATCGAGCTTGAAGCCCTTGCGCGCGAGACCCTCGAGCAGCTTCTTGTCGAGCTCCTTCGACTGCTCGGTCATCAGCACGTGACTGCGCTTGGCGAGCGTGAGCGGCATCGAGGTCGCGATCAGGTCGTTGTCCTCGAGCGAGCCTTCATTATAGGCGGCATAGGCCAGCTGCGCCGACGGCTCGATATTGGTGATCAGCGTCGAGGAGCGTTGCACCAGCGTGACCTCGGCGCCGGAGGAGTGCAGGTCCTGCGCGATGTCGTGGCCGCTGTTGCCGGTGCCGATCACCAGCGCGCGCTTGCCGGTCCAGCTCTCGCCGTCCTCGTAGCGGCTGGAATGCATGACCTTGCCGGAAAAATTCTGCAAGCCGGGGATGTCGGGCAGATTGGGGATGCCGCTGACGCCGGTCGCCATCACGACGTGGCGCGGCCGCATGGTCCGTGTCGTGCCGTCGGCACGGCGCAGCTCGACGCTCCAGCGTCCTTGTGCATCGTCATAGCTGCCGCCCAAAAATTCCGTGCCGGTCCAGAAGTTCAGCTCCATGGCATCGACATAGGATTCGAACCAGTTGGCGAGCTTGTCCTTCGGGATGTAGGTCGGCCAGTTCGGCGGGAACGGCATGTAGGGCAGATGATTGACCTGCACCTGATTGTGCAGGGTCAACGCGTGATAGCGCTTGCGCCAATTGTCGCCGACCCGCGCCTCGCGGTCGACGATCAGCGCGTCGAGCTTGAGCTGTTGCAGCCGGGCGGCGATCGCAAGCCCGGCCTGTCCGCCGCCGACCACAAGCACATCGGGATCGCGGCCGGCATACTCGCTGGACGCCTTGCGCAGGTCGAGCCAATTCGGGCCGCGGAAGTCGCGGGAATAGGCCTGTCCACGCGGCCGCGTCTGGCCTTGCTGCTCCTCAAAACCCCTGAGCTCCTCGAGCGCGGTCAGCAAGGTCCAGGCCTTCAGCCGGTCGTCGTCGGCGGCATCGGGGATCAGTCGCACGATGCCGTGGCCGCGGCCCGTGGCCGTCTCGAACTTGAAGATCGCCTCGATCGAACTGGTGCCGGCGCGCGTCACCCGGCGCGGCGCCGCGCGCTCGGCATCGATGCGGAAGTCGTATGGGGCACTGCGGCGGGCATGCGCGGGCAGTTCCTCAATGATTGCGAAGGCGCGGTTGACGGTCTGGATGTTCCAGCTCAGCGCCAGCACGTCGCGCCAGTAGCTGTCGGGGTGGAACAGCGGCTTCAGCAGCACATCGTCGGGGCTGGCCAGCGCATCCTCGAACTGCACAAGCCAGTTGTCGGCGGCGACCGAAATATCGTCCGTCTTGTCGAGCATCGGGCGTTTCCCGTCATCGGCCGCCCTTGGTCAGTTTTTTGGCGGCGTTCCCATTGCCGCAAAGCCTATACCCATTCGCGAGGCCGCAGAAAGGGCGCGACGGGATAGCGCCTATTCGGCCAGCGATAGGATCAAGCCCTGGTCCGGCGGCACGCGGCCCTGCAGGGTATCGAGATAGGCCTCGCGCACCGCGGCCGGGCCGCGCCGCTCGACGACATCGAGCCAATCGGGCAGATGCGGCGCGAGCTCGGTCCATGCGGCGCCAAAGCGCTGATCGATGCCGCCGGGCCCCCATTCCTTGGCGCGCTTGCGGATCTGGTCCGGCGCGAAGAACCACACCGGCTTGGCGCCGGGCAGCGTCGGCTCGTCCGGCTCGCTCGCGCGGTGCGTCAGCCCGACCCGGCCGGAATACACCATCTGATCGCCGAAGTGCCGGTGCAGGGCCTCGCGCAGCGCGCTGTTGCCGGCCATGTCGACATAGGCCACAGGCTCGGCTGGCGGGATCGCGGTGACCTGGTCATAGGTGACGACCTCGTCATAGCAACCGAGCGAGCTGACGAAATCGACATTGCTCTTGGAGGTCAGCCCGATCACCCGGATACCCCGTTTGTGCAGGAGATGGGCGAGCCCGAACGCGGTCTTGCTCGAGGCCGATGACAGGATAACGCGACGCGCGCCGTAGAACGCATTCTCGGCGAGGAAATCGTCGACCAGGAACGACAGCATGAACAGCGGCAGCAGCAGCGCGCGGAAATCGCCCTGCCGGTCGGCATAGGTCGGATCGCCGGAGACGCGGGCATAGGCGTTGTAGACCGGCGAGACCTCCTGCCGGTGCGCGGCGCCGTCGCGCAGGCCGCGCTTGCTGACATCGGCCGCCTCGATCACCAGATGCGTTGCCATCGGGAAATAGCCGAACAGCGTCTCGCCGGCGGCGATAGCAGCATGCTTGGAGGCCAGCACCTCGCCAAACCCCCACACCGGGATGATGCCGTAGCCCTCGGGCGCCGGGAACAGCTGCCAGTATTTCAGCTGCTCGCCGATCACGGCATAGGTGATGTTGTTGGCGGTGAAGGCGAAGCGGGTCACCTTCACCAGCAGCGCGTCGGCCGGCAGCGCCGCGGCATCGGGCAACTGCGTCTCGATCACCTTGCATTGCTGCAGGTCGTTGCGGATGACGATGAAGTCGGTCGAGTTCATGGCGATGATCCATGCTTAGGATGCCGGCATCGTTGCGTCGATTGCCGGCCGTTTGCAACAGCAACTAAGTTTCAAACGCCGTTCGCTTCACCGTCATATCGTTCAGCTCAACTGTCCTTCGCGATAGAGGTCGCGCAGCTTGCGCTTGAAGATCTTGCCGGTGGCCTCGCGCGGCAGCGCGTCCATGAAGCGGATGTCGCGCGGCACCTTGAAATTTGCGAGCTTGCCGCGCAGAAAATCCTGGATCGCCGCCACCGACAGCGTGCTGCCCGCCTCCGGCTCGACGCAGGCGAACAACCGTTCGCCATATTCGTCGTCGGGAACGCCGAACACCGCGCAGTCGCGCACGCCGTCCATGCCGATCAGGGTGTTCTCGATCTCGGCGGGATAGATGTTGACGCCGCCCGAGATCACCATGTCGCGCTTGCGGTCGCACAGGAACAGGTAGCCGTCGGCGTCGAGATAGCCGACATCGCCGACGCTGATCAGGCCGCCGCGGTCGGCCTCGGCGCGCGCCTTGGCGTTGCCGTGGTAATCGAAATCCGACGTCGCGGTCTGGCGCATGAAGATCTCACCGGGCTCGCCGACGTCGCACTCCGTCCCGTCGGGCCGGAAGGTCTTGACGATGCCGCCCTCGATGGCGCGGCCGACGGTGCCGGGCTTGGCCAGCGCCTCGGCTGAGGAATGCCAGACCGGGATGCCGGTCTCGGTCGAGCCGAGATATTCGTTGATCACAGGTCCCCACCACTCGATCATCGCGCGCTTGACGTCGACCGGGCAGGGCGCCGCGCCGTGCACGATGAAGCGCAACGACGACAAATCGTAGCGGCGGCGCGTCTCCTCGGGCAGGCGCAGCAGCCGCACGAACATGGTCGGCACCATGTGCATATGGGTGACGCGGTGGCGCTCGATCAGTTGCAGCAGATCCTCGGGATCGAACCGTGGCTCGAGCACGATCGCGCAGCCGCTGCGGAACGCGAGCATGCCGTAGGAGTGCGGCGCCGAATGGTACATCGGGCCGTTCATCAGGATCACCTGGCCCTCGTTCGGTTTGACGCCGTAGGTGAGGGCGCCGACGCGGGCGGCCGCCGCCTGCTGCTCGGGCCGCATCGGCTTGCGCTTGACGCCCTTCGGCAGTCCTGTCGTGCCCGAGGTGTAGAACATCGGCGCGGCGCCAATCGGTGCGTCGGCCAGCGGTGGATGCGTGTCGCGCCAGATGTCCCAGTCGGTCATGCCGTCAGGCACCGTCGTGAGCGCCGGCGTCACGCCATAGGCGGCGGCGATCTCCGGCGGCGTCGTCACGACCAGCAGCTTGATCGCAGGCGGCAACCCGTCGCGGATCTGCGGCAGCAGGTCGGCGTGGCAGACCAGCGTGTCGGCGCCGCTGTCGGTGAGGATGTAGGCGACCTCGTCGGCTTTCAGATGCCAGTTGATCGGCACCACCGGGCTGCCGAGCGCGGCCGAGGCCGCGACCACCTCGAACAGCGCGAAGTCATTGCGCAGCATCATGCCGACCGGCTTGCCGCCCTGCACGCCGAGGGCGCGCAAGCCGGTGGCCGCCCGCGCGATGCGGGCGTGAATGTCGCCGTAGCTGATCTGTCGGTCGCCGCTGATGATCATACCGGTCTCTCCAGGCGGTCGACCAGCGTCAGGCGCTGGCCCGAAGGAAATCGCTGCGGGCTTCGGTGTACTCCGCCTTCAGCCGCGCCACCAGTTCGGCGACCGGCGGGGCGTCGACGATCTGGCCGATGCCCTGGCCCGAGCCCCAGATGTCGCGCCAGGCCTTGGCCTTGGTGTTGCCGCCGGAGCCGAAATTCATCTTGGACTTGTCGGCGACCGGCAGGTTGGCGGGATCGAGACCCGCCGCCGCGATCGACGGTCCGAGATAATTGCCGTGCACGCCCGTGAACAGGTTGGAGTAGACGATATCGTGGGCGGCAAACTCGGTCAGCGCCTGCTTGTACCTGATGTCGGCATTGGCTTCCTCGGTGGCGATGAAGCGGGTGCCGATATAGGCGAGGTCGGCGCCGAGCGCGAGGGCGGACGCGATGCTCCAGCCGTCCGAGATCGCGCCCGACAGCAGGATCGTGCCCTTGAACCATTGCTTGACCTCGCGCACCAGCGCGAATGGCGACAGCGTGCCGGCATGGCCGCCGGCGCCGGCGCAGACCAGGATCAATCCGTCGACGCCCTGCTCGGCGGCCTTGCGCGCGTGCTTCACATTGATGACGTCGTGGAACACCACGCCGCCATAGGAATGCGCGGCCTCGACGATCTCGGACGGCGGGCGCAGCGAGGTGATGATGATCGGCACCTTGTGCTTCACGCAGGTCTCCATGTCGCGCATCAGGCGATCGTTGGAGGCGTGGCAGATCTGGTTGACCGCGTAGGGCGCGACCTTCTTCTCCGGATGCAGCGCCTGGTACTCGCCGAGCTCGTTCTCGATTTGGGTCAGCCATTCGCCGAGCTTCTCGGCCGGGCGGGCGTTCAGCGCCGGAAATGAGCCGACGACGCCGGCCTTGCACTGCGCGATCACGAGCTCGGGCCCGGAGACGATGAACAGCGGGGAGCCGACGACCGGCAGTTCAAGCTTGTTGGCGAGCGAAGCAGGCAGCGACATTCTTCGGATCCTCCATGGGTGGACCGCCCGGCCGGCAGCCGGAGCGGATCGCGATGTGTTGTGATGGCCGGAGCGGCGGCTCTCCTGGCGCGCCGCAATATAAGGCTGGACCGCCGCGTCTTGGCGTTCAATATTGAACGGCTGATCGGCCAGATATGAACTAGGCGCAGGCGGGTGGCGCATGGACTGGGAGCTTTGCAAGACATTCGTCGCGGTGGCGGAGACGCGGAGCCTCGCCGGCGCGGCGCGGCGGCTGCGCATCAGCCATCCCACCGTCGGCCGCAACGTCGCGGCGCTGGAGAAGCAGCTCGGCACCCGGCTGTTCGCCCGTTCCAATGACGGTTTGTCGCTGACGTCGCATGGCCGCAAGTTCCGTGAACATGCCGAAGCGATGGCCGCCGCGGCGCTGCGCGCGGAGGCGGCCGCCTCCGCCACCGGCGAGCAGGCGCGCGGCGTGGTGAAGCTGTCGATCGGCGCGACGCTGGCGGCGCATTGGCTGATGCCGCGGCTCGGGCCGTTCCTGCGCGATCACGCCAATATCCAGCTCGAGATCATCACCCACCCGTTTCCGGCCAGCGTTCGGCGGCGCGAGGCCGACGTCGTGCTGCGCCCGGTCGATGCCGGGGACGAGAACCTGATCGGGCGCAAGATCGGCCGGCTCGGTGCCGGCTTCTATGCGTCGCGGCTCTACGCGGTCGGACGCAAGCTTCCGGAGCGGCCGGACGAATGGCGGGGGCACAGCGTGATCGGCTTTGCCGATCAGGCCTCGAATGCGCGTCTGGCGCGCTGGAGCGATGTCGTCACCCGGCAGGGCACGTTGGTGATGCGTTGCTCCTCGCAGAGCGACATGCTGGCGGCGGCGCGCGCCGGGCTTGGGATTTGCGCGCTGTCCTGCCTGGTCGGCGCCGACTATCCCGATCTGGTACGAGTCGCGCCGCAAAAGCTCTCGAGCCTCTCCGACCTCTGGCTGCTCGCGCATCCCGATCTGGTCGAGCTTCCGTCGGTGCGCGCCGTGATCGGCTTCGTCACCGATTGCGCGCGCGAGGACCGTGTCAGGCTGCGCGGATAGAACGCATGCTCATAAATACGAGATGTCTGTTTTTGGAAAATAAAGCGGCCACGCGATCTGACCAAAGGGATGCCGCCTTGTGACCCTGACCGGACCTTCGCGCGGCGCTGATCGCCGCCGATCGCGTGAATGTGGCTGAAGGACAGCGCAAGGTTCATCGCCAGCGCGATCAGCGCGAGCCACGAACCATATTGTCCCGAAACAGACGTATCCGAAAAAGCCGTCACATGCCCCGTCGGCCAGACAGCAATCCTGGCCGAGCCGCCGGTCGGGTCAATGAAAAGTCCGCAACAGCTTGGTTCGCCTTTAGATTCCACGCCGTGTTCCGACTTGCGAGTCGTATTGGATCGTGGTCGTGGGGGATCCTTCCGCTTAGATTTTGGACCGAATGATCTGACCCCGATGCACAAAGCCGCGATGAAGCTCGACGTCGTCCAGCGGCCATGGAACCCGCCGCCACCAGCCGCTTGCCCCGCGGCTTCGTCAGGAGAAAAACGTGCGAAATGGAACAGCGGTGCCGGTGGGAGAGTTTCAAGAGGGTCTGCGTCTGTGTCAAAGTCTGCCGCCGATCCGACGTGCCATCGAGAGAGGAACTTGGCGCAGTTCTTTCCCGAGGACGCATGCCCTCCAACGCAACATTCACAGGAGACCAAGGCCATGGCGGAGCCCCAGCATCTGACCCAAGCACAGCACCCTCATCATCATGGCCCAGGCTGTGGCCATACCGCTGTGCGCCACGGTGACCATATTGACTATCTCCACGACGGCCATCTTCACCATGCGCACGGCGATGACACCGATGAGCACGTGATCGAGGTGAGTGAGATCAATCCAGATCGATGCACGCCCAAGAGCGAGCCCAAGGGCCATGAGGCTGGCCATGTCCACGGCGTGGGCTGCGGGCACGAGGCCGTTCCGCATGGTGACCATATCGACTACCTGGTGGACGGCCGACTGCACCACCAGCATGGCGACCACTGCGACGATCATGGTCCGCTTGAAGTCGTCGCACAGTGAAAGTTCCCGACCGATCTCGTGCGGTGGAGACAGGCGTTACCCAGGAGGAGACCCTATGCCGAGCTTCGGGTGGCCTCGCTGCAGGGCGGGGCGATTGTGCGTTGAAGTGACTCTCTGGCCGCCCATCGCCCTAACACGGATGAACGGTCACCTTTCCTGATCCTCAATCGTTCGCCAATGAGTGCATGTGCTTTTCCGACGAGAGGCGTTTGCTGCGCCTCCCCAAATCGGCGACGAGAATGACTGCCCTCGTGCAGTCAGTCGTCGCTTCGATCTCGCCCGCCCGCAAAGGGGCCGCTCCCGGCGCTCTGGCGAGCGGACGATCGCTTGGCCGCCGCGCAGGACTGGAACGTCTGGTTCTGGACCCATAGCGGGCATTGGGCGCACTCAATGGAAGTGCGCTCGAAGCCGCTTCCTATCCTATCCGATGGTGGGTTGAGCCGTTATGATGTCCTCTCCTCGGCTTGGGGCAGGCCAAGGCGCAGACTCATTCCAGCGTCGCCAACACTTCGGATGTTGAAGGAGCACGGTCATGGTCAGCATCAAGGAACGCATCCACAAGAGTAAGGAGCCACTGGGGGGGTATTTGTGCCTCATCCCTTCCCCCGTTGTAACGCAAGCACTCGCAGCGGCCGGTGCCGATTGGCTGGTCGTAGATCAGGAGCATGGATCTATTAGCA
The DNA here is from genome assembly GCF_029846235.1 of Bradyrhizobium sp. CER78. Classification (GTDB taxonomy): domain Bacteria; phylum Pseudomonadota; class Alphaproteobacteria; order Rhizobiales; family Xanthobacteraceae; genus Bradyrhizobium. The sequence goes on along the minus strand of NZ_JARVWP010000013.1, from coordinate 723 downwards.
TCGAAAATGTACATGCCATGATTGCTGCAACCGCGGGCACAGCCTGCTCACCGTGGGTTCGCGTTGCAAAGCGCGACGAAGCGTTCGTCAAACCGGCTCTCGATGCCGGTGCAGAGGGCATCATGTTCCCATTAATCCGGACGGCGGAAGATGCTGCCGAATGTGTGGCACTGACAAAATATCCGCCGAATGGACGCCGCGGTTGGGGCCCCTTCATTGCACACTCGCGCTGGGACGTCGAGTTGCTCGACTATCTTCCCAAGCGCGGCCACGAGACCGTGTGCGGTCTCTTGATCGAGACCAGAGCCGCCGTCGATAACATTGAAGATATCTGCAGGGTTGAGGGAGTTGACTACATGATCATCGCAACGTTCGATCTCTCGACCGAACTTGGTGTCTCCGGCAAATTCGACGCACCGATTCTCTTGGATGCGGTCAAGCATGCCGAGAATGAAATTCTCAAAGCCGGAATCGCTCTTGGTGCTGCGGCGCTCACACGTGAGCAGACCCAATCCAACCTCAGTCGAGGTCATCGAATTCTGGTGTATGGGTTCGACGTCATGATGCTGAAAGCGCACGTGCGACAAGCGGCAGGTTGGTCGCAGTCATAATGGATTCTGCTTGTCCGCTTGTGGCCAGTTGCTGACCTCCGGGGCCATCGCCGAAATGTCCGAGTCCGAGAGTACAGCGGACACCCGGTCCCGAGGCTCGGATGTCGCACTT
>NZ_JARVWP010000012.1 GCF_029846235.1 Bradyrhizobium sp. CER78 | reverse complement strand
TGCCCCAGATGCAAATTGTTGTGCGATGCTGAGGCCGCAGTCCCTCCGACAACGAATGTCTGTGGTTATGGGTCCTGGCTTTCGCCAGGACGACGTCGACAGTTTGCCACTCCCGCTACCCGGTCCGCACCACCATCTTGCCGAGCGCGGCGCGGGTTTGCATGGTCGTGAACGCCGCACGGAAATCGTCAAACGCGAACACCTTGCCGACAACCGGCGTCAGCCGGCCATCGTTCAGCCACGTCGACAATTGCGTCATCACGCGCGCCTGCGCCTCGGGTTCGCGGCGCGCGATCTGGGCGGCATCGACGCCGATCAGAAGGCCGCCCTTCAGCAGCGGCAGATTGAACGGCAAGGCAGGAATGCTGCCGGCCGCAAAGCCGACCACGACATGGCGGCCGTTCCAGGCGATCGAGCGGAACGCCTGCAGCGAGACCTCGCCGCCGACCGGATCGAAGATCACATCGGGACCCTGGCCGCCGGTCGCATCCTTCAGCGCGTCGCGCCAATCGGCCTTCGTGTAGTCGACGACGGCATCGGCGCCGAAGCTTGCGGCGAAGTTGCGCTTCTCCTCGCTCGAGGCCGCGGCAATGACGCGCGCGCCGAGCAACTTGCCGACCTGGATTGCGGCGACGCCGGTGCCGCCGGCGGCACCGAGCACAAGCAACTGTTCGCCGGCCTTGAGCGCGCCGCGCTCGCCGAGCGCATACAGCGCAGTGAGGTAGTTGGTGCGGAAGGCCGCGGCGGCCTCCATCGACAATCCGTCGGGCATGATCTCGACGGCCTCAGGCGGCACCACGATGTGCTCGGCGAGCGCGCCCGAACGCGCCGCGCCCATCACCCGCATGCCCGGTGCGAATCCGGTGACATCGCTCGCGACCGCATCGACCACGCCGGCGAATTCGGCACCGGGCGTAAAGGGCAGGGCATCCTTGGTCTGGTAGCGGCCCTCGACCTTCAGCCCATCGACGAAGCCGATGCTCGCGGCGTGGACCCGGACGCGGATCTGTCCCGGTCCCGGTTCGGGGGTGGCGATCTCCTTCAGCCCGATCTGATCGATGGGTGCATATTGCTCGACGACGACCGCTTTCATTCTGTCCTGCTCGCTGGTTCGTTTCCTCTGCCGCAAGCTATCTCATGTCCGTTGTTCTACGGGGAGGTCTTTTGCGCATGCGGCGACCGCATTGCATGCGGAAAGCCAGCATCTTCAACGACATCGCGAAAAGGCAGCCGTTTACCCGTTGTTATCCCTACTAAATTCGGTAACGCGTCCTTAATGGCATTAACGTTAGGGTTTTTCCACGCGGCCCGCCTTGGGCTGTGCGCCGTCCAGGACAGGCGGGTTGCGTTCGCGTTGGAGTTTTTCATGGATATCATGACAGGCGCCGGGCTGCTGGCCGGCATCATCGTCATCGCGGTGATGATGTTCATGGGCGGCGACCTGCACATGTTCATTTCCGAACATGCCATGATCATCATCTTCGGCGGTTCGATTGCAGCGACGATGATCCGCTTTCCGCTCGGCGTGATGCTGCATGGCCTGCCGCTCGGCGCCAAGTTTGCCTTCACGATGAGCCGGCTGTCGGCGCGCGACCTCGTCGAGGAGCTCGCTCGCATCGCCGAGATTGCCCGCAAGCAGGGCCCGGTCGGCCTTGAGAAGGTCGAGACCGACGAGCCGTTCCTCGCCAAGGGCATCCGCTACGTCGCCGACGGCTACGACCTCGAATTCATCCGCGACAACATGGAGCGCGACCGCGACAACTTCCTGATGCACCTCGACGAGGGCAGCAAGATCTATCGCGCGATCGGCGACTGCGCGCCGGCCTTCGGCATGATCGGCACGCTGATCGGCATGGTGCAGATGTTCGCCAACATGACCGACCCCTCCAAGCTCGGCCCGTTCATGGCGACCGCGCTGCTCGCGACGCTGTATGGCGCGCTGGTCGCCAACCTGTTCTGTCTGCCGATCGCCGACAAGCTGCACGGCAAGCTGCTCGACGAGGAGACCAACCGCACGCTGATCATCGACGGCATCCTGATGATCCGCGATTCCAAGAGCCCGGCGCTGGTGCGCGAGATGCTGCTGGCCTATCTGCCGGAGAAGCATCGCCACGAGGAAGGCGAGCCGGTTCCGGCCTGATCGGCCGGCGCTTTCGAGAAACGCAGCCGGAAAAACGCGACAATGGCCAAGAAAAAGCGCGGCGACGCCCATACCGGAGGTCACGGCTGGTTCGTGACCTTCGCCGACCTGATGGGCCTGATGATGAGCTTCTTCGTGATGCTCGTCGCGTTCTCGACCATGGACAACAACAAGCTGAAGATCGTCGCCGGCTCGATGCGCGACGCTTTCGGCGTGCAGACCAATGTGCGCTATTCCGGCATCGTCGAGTCCGACGGTCTGCCGACCCGGCCGAAGCTGAAGAATGTCGAGCACATCTCGCCGGAGGATTCCTCGGCCAATCCGACGCCGGACGAAAAGGAGCGCAGCCAGATCAACGGCGCGCGGCTGAAGATCGACCGCGAATTCGCGCTCGCCTCCGCCTCGCTGCGGCAGGCGCTGCAGGACATGCCGGAACTGACCGAGATCTCCAAGAACATCATGTTCGAGGAGACCAAGGAGGGGCTCAACCTCGAGATCGTCGACCAGGACGGCCGCTCGATGTTCGCCGACGGTTCCAGGGAGCCTTATGAGCGCACCCGCCGGCTGATCCAGAAGCTCGCCGCGCCGTTGAAGGCGACGCCGCTGCGGATCGCGATCGTGGGGCATACAGCCGCAGGCTTCGTGCCGGCGCGCAGCGATTACGACGCCTTCGATCTGTCCGCCGACCGCGCCAACGCGGTGCGGCAGATCCTGGAGCGGGAAGGGCTGCCGCCGTCGCACATTTTCGCGGTTTCCGGCAAAGCCGACGGCCAGCCGCTGTTTCCCGACGATCCGACGCTGCCGGCGAACCGTCGCGTGACCATCACGTTGATGCGGGAAAATCCGCCATTGCCGCCGGATCTGAAGCCGTAGCTCCGGGTTACCATGCTACCGCAAGAGTGACCTTGTGCTCGGTTGACAGGTGAGGCGGAAGCGTCGATAGCCGCGCGCATCAAATCAACTGATCGGGCGTTCCAACCTCGCCATGGCTGTCAGCGTCTCAACCACCGAAGCCCAGGAGGGGCGCGGCAAAGGCACCTCCAGCTTCTGGGCCCTGACGCTGGGCAGCATCGGGGTGGTGTTCGGCGATATCGGAACTTCGCCGCTCTACGCATTCCGCGAGGCGGTCGGCGGCGCCGCGCACGGCCAGCCGGTCACGCGCATCATGGTGTTAGGGGTGCTCAGCCTGATCCTGTGGGCGCTGTTCACCGTCGTCACCGCGAAATACGTGCTGCTGCTGCTGCGCGCCGACAACAATGGCGAGGGCGGCACGCTCTCGCTGATGGCGCTCGGCCAGCGCGCGATCGGACGGCGCAGCTGGCCTCTGCTTGCGCTCGGCGTGGTCGGCGCCTCGATGTTCATCGGCGATTCCATGATCACGCCGGCGATCTCGGTGCTGTCGGCGGTCGAAGGCCTCAAGCTCGCGACGCCGCATCTTGAGCACTATGTGGTGCCGCTGACGATCCTGATCCTCGTCGTGCTGTTCTCGGTGCAGCGCACCGGCACTGCGCGCGTCGCCTCCGCGTTCGGGCCGGTCGTGGTGGTGTGGTTTGCCTCGCTCGCGGTGATGGGGCTCGTCCACATCATGGACGATCCGTCGGTGCTGGCGGCGATCAATCCGTACTACGCGATCCAGTTCATGCTGACCCACGGCACCGTCGGTCTGGTGACGCTGGGCGCGGTGTTCCTCGCGGTGACTGGCGGCGAGGCGCTGTACGCCGATCTCGGGCATTTCGGCCGCAAGCCGATCCAGTCCGGCTGGCTGTTCTTCGTGCTGCCCTCGCTGTTGCTGAACTATTTCGGGCAGGGCGCGCTGGTGTTGTCCGATCCCGCTGCGATCGAGAACTCGTTCTATCGGATGGTGCCGGACGTGCTGCTGCTGCCGCTGGTCGGGCTCGCCACTGCGGCGACCGTAATCGCGAGCCAGGCGGTCATCACCGGCGCCTATTCGCTGATCAGCCAGGCGGTGCAGCTTGGCCTGTTGCCGCGCTTCGAGGTCCGCTACACCTCGGAGACCCATGCCGGGCAGATCTATCTGCCGCGTGTCAACCGGTTACTCCTGATCGGCGTGCTGCTGCTGGTGCTGCTGTTCCGCACCTCGAGCGGGCTCGCCTCGGCCTACGGCATCGCCGTCTCCACCACGATGGTCGCCGACGGCATCATGGGCTTCATCGTGATCTGGAAGCTGTGGAACTGGCGCGTGGCGTCGGCCGCCGCGTTGATCCTGCCGTTTGTGATCGTCGACATGACCTTCTTCAGCGCCAATCTGTTGAAGCTGTTCGAGGGCGCCTGGGTGCCGTTGCTGTTCGGCGTCGTGATGGCGACGATGATCTGGACCTGGCGCCGCGGTGCCGCGATCCTGATCGCCAAGACCCGCCGCATCGAGGTGCCGCTGCGCGACCTGATCCACAGCCTGGAGAAGCGGCCGCCGCACATCGTCAAGGGCACCGCGGTGTTCCTGACCAGCGACCCCAGCTTCGTGCCGACCGCGCTGCTGCACAATCTCAAGCACAACAAGGTGCTGCACGAGCACAACGTGATCCTGACCATCGAGACCGCGCCGACGCCGCGCGTCGACCTGTCGGAGCGCGTCAACATGGAGAAGGTCAGCGACAAGTTCACCGCGGTGCGGCTGCGCTTCGGCTACATGGAATCGCCAAACGTGCCGAAGGCGCTGGCGGTCGCGCGCAAGCTCGGCTGGCAGTTCGACATCATGTCGACCTCCTTCTTCGTGTCGCGCCGTTCGCTGAAGCCGTCGGCCCAGTCCGGGATGCCGCAGTGGCAGGACCATCTGTTCATCGCGATGAGCCGGTCCGCCAACGATGCCACCGACTATTTCCAGATCCCGACCGGCCGGGTGGTTGAAGTGGGTACCCAGGTAACTATTTGAGCCAAAAAGCGAATTCCGGCGTTGAAAAGCCGTGATCTATGCGTGTTACGCATAGTGGAGGCCTGAATCCGTGCTAACCTATGCATTCCTGCCGGGAGTATAGGCCTGCAACCCGGCATTGTGCAGTGCGGCAGAAGACAGAGGCGCAACTTCCCATGTCATCCGAGAGTGCGATCACCGCGGCGGAAACGCCCGCGGCAAATGGCCATGGCGAGGCGCATTCGACCGCCACCTTCAAGGCGCTGATGCTCGGCAGCATCGGCGTCGTCTATGGCGACATCGGCACCAGCCCGCTGTACGCGCTGCGCGAAGCCGTCGTGGCGGCGGCCGGCGGCGAGGGCGGTGTGACGGTGCATGCGGTGCTCGGCGTGGTGTCGCTGATCCTGTGGGCGCTGATCGTGGTCGTCACGCTGAAATACGTCGTGATCCTGCTCCGCGCCGACAACAATGGCGAAGGCGGCACGCTGGCGCTGATGGCGCTGGCGCAGCGCGTGGCCACCAAGGGCGCCGGCGCCATAGTGCTGCTCGGCATCATCAGTGGCGCGCTGTTCTATGGCGATGCCGTGATCACGCCGGCGCTCTCGGTGCTGTCGGCGATCGAAGGCATCAAGCTCGTCACCTCGACATTCGATCCCTATGTCGTCCCGCTTACGGTGGTGATCCTGGTCGTCTTGTTCGCGGTGCAGTCGCGCGGCACCGCGCGAGTCGCGGCCTTCTTCGGCCCGGTAATGTGCGTCTGGTTCGCCGTGATCGCGATCGCGGCGCTGCCCCAGATCGTGCGGCATCCCGAGGTGCTCTACGCTCTCAATCCGATCCTTGCAGTGTCGTTCATGCTGCATCATGGCGTGATCGGCTTCATCACGCTCGGCGCAGTGTTCCTCGCCGTGACCGGCGCGGAGGCGCTCTATGCCGACCTCGGCCATTTCGGCAAACGCCCGATCCAGACCGCGTGGCTGTTCATCGTGCTGCCGTCGCTGGCACTGAACTATCTCGGGCAGGGCGCGCTCTTGATCGGTAATCCCCAGGGCATCGAAAACCCGTTCTTCCTGATGTTCCCGGACTGGGCGCTGATCCCGATGGTCGCGCTGGCGACCCTGGCGACCGTGATCGCGAGCCAGGCCGTCATCACCGGCGCCTATTCGCTGACGCGCCAGGCGATCCAGCTCGGCCTGCTGCCGCGGTTCGAGATCCGCCACACCTCGGAAGCCCATTCCGGCCAGATCTACATGCCGCGCATCAACCGCTTCCTGTTCATCGCGGTCATCGTGCTGGTGCTGATGTTCCGCTCCTCCAGCGCACTGGCGTCGGCCTACGGCATCTCGGTGACCGGCACCATGGTGGTGACGGCGATGATGGGCTTTGTGGTGATCTGGCGGGTCTGGAGATGGTCGCCGGTTGCTGCCGCCGCGCTGGTTGCGCCGTTCCTGTTCCTCGACATCACGTTCCTGGCCGCCAATCTGCTCAAGGTGTTCGAGGGCGGCTGGGTGCCGCTGGCGCTCGGCGGCGCCATGATCGTGGTGATGTACACCTGGCGGCGCGGCAGCCGGCTGCTGTTCGAGAAGTCGCGCAAGCTGGAATTCCCGCTCGCCGATCTCGTCGCGATGCTGGAGAAGCGGCCGCCGCAGCGCGTCTCCGGCACCGCGGTGTTCCTGACCAGCGATCCCGTCAGCGCGCCGACCGCGCTGATGCACAGCCTCAAGCACTACAAGGTGCTGCACGAGAAGAACGTCATCCTCACCATCGAGACCGCACCGACGCCGCGCATCGATCCGTCCGAGCGGGTGCGGATGGAGCAGCTGACCGAGACCTTCTCCAAGGTGACGCTGAAGTTCGGCTTCATGGAACAGCCGAACGTGCCGAAGACGCTGGCGATCGCCCGCAAGCTCGGCTGGCAGTTCGACATCATGTCGACCTCGTTCTTCCTGTCCCGCCGCGCGCTGAAGCCGGCGGCGCATTCGGGCATGCCGAGCTGGCAGGACCATCTGTTCATCGCGCTCAGCCGCTCCTCGAACGATGCCACCGACTATTTCCAGATCCCGACCGGGCGGGTCGTCGAGGTCGGCACGCAGGTCACCATTTAGGATCCTCGATCCCGCGTTTCGGCGCGGCATCTAACCCGTTTCGGACGCTTGATTTTCTCAGCGTGAGAGGCGACTTTGCGGCCCGGACCGGCGGGCCGCGCGAGCTCGCCAATCGAATAATCGGGAGGATATTTCCGTGGCGGACCACAAGGTGGAAGATTTGTTTCCGGACGAGGTGTCGAAGGGCATAGCGGAAGGCCGCTATCTCCTGGTCGACGTCCGCGAGCCCAACGAGGTTGCCGTCGAGGCCTATCCCGACGGCGTCGTGGTGCCGCTGTCGACGTTCGATCCGGCGGCGATTCCCGATCCGAAAGGCAAGCAGGTGGTGTTCGCCTGCCGCTCCGGCAAGCGCTCGGTGACAGCCTCGCTGGCCGCCCAGGCCGCGGGCCTGCCCTATGACAAGCATCTTGCAGGCGGCATCATCGGCTGGAAGGCGGCAGGATTGCCGACCAAGACGGGCGGCTGATCCCTGACATGACCTCCATGAACAAGGTCTTCGCGGACCTTCCTGTCACCATCTTCGAGGCGATGTCGCAGGCTGCGCGCGACAACAACGCCATCAATCTCGGCCAGGGCTTTCCCGACGATCCCGGACCGGAGGATATCCGCCGCGCCGCCGCGGATGCGTCCATCAACGGCTACAACCAGTATCCGTCGATGATGGGCATTCCGGAACTGCGTCAGGCGATCGCATCGCATTACGGCCACTGGCACGGGCTCAAGCTCGATCCGATGACCGAGGTGATGGTCACCTCAGGGGGCACCGAGGCGCTGACCTCCTCGATCCTCTCCGTGGTCGAGCCCGGCGACGAGGTGGTGTGCTTCCAGCCGGTCTATGATTCCTATCTGCCGATCATCCGCCAGGCCGGCGGCATTCCGCGGCTGTTGCGGCTCGAGCCGCCGGAGTGGCGGCTGAACGAGGAGATGCTGCGCAGCGTCTTCAACCACAAGACCAAGGCGGTGCTGTTCAACAATCCGCTCAACCCGGCGGCGGTGGTCTATCCGCGCGAGGACCTCGAACTGCTGGCGCGGTTCTGCCAGGAGTTCGACGTGGTCGCGATCTGCGACGAGGTCTGGGAGCACGTCGTGTTCGACGGCCGCGAGCACATCCCGCTGATCACGATCCCCGGCATGCGCGACCGCACCATCAAGGTCGGCAGCGCCGGCAAGATCTTCTCGCTGACCGGATGGAAGATCGGCTTCGTCTGCGCCGCGCCGCCGCTGCTGCGCGTCGCCGCGAAGGTGCACCAGTTCCTCACATTCACGACCGCGCCCAATCTGCAGGCCGCGGTGGCGTATGGCCTCGGCAAGCCGGACGACTATTTCTTCGACATGCGCAAGGACATGGCGCGGAGCCGCGACCGTCTGACCAAGGGATTGGAGAGCATCGGCTTTCCGGTGCTGAAGTCGCAGGGGACCTACTTCCTAACCGTCGATCTGTCGCCGCTCGGCCTCAACGAGACCGATGCGGAGTTCTGCTGGCGAATTGTGCAGGACTACAAAGTCGCGGCTATTCCAGTGTCTGCGTTTTACGAGCAGGATGCGGTGACGTCGGTGGTGCGGTTCTGTTTCGCCAAGAAGGACTCGACGCTTGACACCGCGCTTGAGCGGTTGTCCGACGCCGTCCATCGTCGCAAGAGGTAGACCAGAATGCAGAAGCAGAGCCGTCGTCTCGTCAGCCTCGTCGGTACGATCGCCACGGTTCTGTTGTTCGCCGCGTCCGCCAGCGCGGAGGAGCGTACGGTCAACTTCTACAATTGGTCGAACTACATGGCGCCGGGAGTCCTCGAGGACTTCACCAAGGAAACCGGCATCAAGGTCGTCTACGACACGTTCGACGCCAACGAGACGCTGGAGACGCGGCTGCTCGCGGGCAAGTCGGGCTACGACGTCGTGGTGCCGACCGGCTACTTCCTGCAGCGCCAGATCACCGCGAAGGTGTTCCTCAAGCTCGACAAGTCGAAGCTGCCGAACCTTGCCAATGCATGGCCCGTCGTGACGGGTCAGCTCGCGACTTACGATCCCGGCAATACCTACGGCGCCAACTACATGTGGGGCACCACCGGCATCGGCTACAATGTGAAGATGGCGGAGAAGATCCTCGGGCCTGACGCGAAGATCGACAGCTGGGACATGGTGTTCAAGCCGGAGAACCTCGCCAAATTCAAGGATTGCGGTATCCACATGCTGGACTCCGCCGACGACATCTTGCCGGCGGCGCTGAGCTATCTCGGTCTCGATCCGAACTCGACCAAGCAGGCGGACCTCGAGAAGGCCGCCGATCTCGTCATCAAGATCCGGCCCTACGTGCGCAAATTCCATTCGTCCGAATATCTCAGCGCGCTGGCCTCGGGCGAGATCTGCTTCGTGGTCGGATGGTCCGGCGACATTATGCAGGCGCGCAGCCGGGCGGCGGAGGCAAAAACCGGTGTCGAGATCGGCTACACGATCCCGAAGGAGGGCGCGCAGATGTTCTTCGACAATCTCGCGATCCCCGCCGATGCCAAGAACGTCACGGAGGCCTATGAGCTGATCAACTACCTCTACCGTCCCGAGGTCGCGGCGAAGAATTCGAACTTCCTGTCCTACGCCAACGGCAATCTGGCGAGCCAGAAGCTGATCGATCCGAAGATCTTCAACGACAAGAACATCTATCCCGACGAGGCGATGCAGAAGAAGCTGTTCGTCATCACGGCGCGCGATCCTGCGACGCAGCGGATCATCAACCGCCTGTGGACGCGGGTGAAGACCGGGAAATGACGCGAAGCGTCATTCCGGGATGGTCCGAAGGACCAGACCTCAGATGCACAATTGTGCATCGGGGAATCTCGAGATTCTCGGTGCGCAATTGCGCACCTGAGGGTTCGATGCTTCGCATCGCCCCGGAATGACAGTCCCGGCCTACCGCCAGCGCCGGTGCAGCCAGAGCCACTGATCCGGATACTCGCGGACCCAGCCCTCCACGATGTCGGTGATCGCCTGCATCGTGCCCTGGATGTCGATCTGGCCGGATGCGTCGAACACCGGTTTCACTTCCTCGGTGACCTCGCCGCGGAAGCGGCCGTCGGGCAGGCGGATGATCCGCGTGCCGTGGATCGGACAATCGATCTGCCGGCGCAGCCGCGCCAGCAGCGGGTTCGCGGTCGTCTTGCGGCCGAAGAAAGTGACGGGAACACCGTTGGTCAAATACTGGTCGACCAGCATCGCGACGTGCTGGCCGTTCTTCAGCGCTTGCGCCAGCTTGAGCGGCGCATCGCGGCCGGCCGGAACCAGCGTGCCCAAATTGACGGCCCGGATGCGCTCGATGGCGCGATCGGCAGCCTCGATGTTCGGCCGCCGGAACAGGATGGTCGCGTCGAGCCCATGCGCCGCCGCGGCAATTGGCGAGAGCTCCCAGTTGCCGAGATGCGCAGCGAAGAACAGCGCCGGCTTGCCGTCGTCGCGTAACTGGTCGAACAGCTGCTTGCTGCGCGCCGAGAATTCGACGCGGCCCGGTCTGTCGGGATTCTGGGGATCATGGTCCCAGATGCGGTCGATATGCGCGAATTCGGCGCCGATGCGTCCAAGATTGTGCCAGACCCCGGTCAGGATCGTCTCGATCTCCTCCGGTGACTTTTCCGGAAAGGCCGCCTTGAGGTTCTCGCGGCCGATGCGATCTTCACGCAGCCGGCGGCCGATGAAATGCGCGGCGTGGCCGAAGAATCGTGCGGTCTTCTCCGGATCGAAATAGCGCGTGGTGCGCAGGAGGCCGGTGGTCAACGCGCCGATGGCGACGTTGGCCACGGGCTTGGCAGCGTCACGCAGCTGCGCCCTGGTGCGGAGGATCAGGCGTTTCATCGAGGCGAGGGCGTTAAGCCGGCTCGCGCGTCAGGATCAGCGAAGCGTTCTGTCCGCCAAATCCGAACGAGTTCGACATGACGGCGGTCACCTTGGCGTCGCGCGCCTTGTTGCCGACCACGTCGAACGGGATCGCGGGATCGGGCACCTCGTAGTTGATCGTCGGCGGGATCCGCTGATGCTCGAGCGTGAGCAGCGAGAAGATCGCCTCGACTGCGCCGGCGGCCGAGATGGTGTGGCCGACCATCGATTTGTTCGACGACACCGGGATGTTTTTGGTGTGTTCGCCGAACACTGCCGAGGTGGCAAGATATTCCATCTTGTCGTTTTCCGGCGTCGAGGTGCCGTGCGCGTTGATGTGGTCGATCTGCTCGGGCTCCATCCCGGCATCCGCGAGCGTCTTGCGCACGCAGCCGATCGCCGGCTTGCCGTCGGGGGCAGAGCGGGTGCGATGGAAGGAGTCGGTGAGCTCGCCGCAGCCGGCGACTACGCCCAGGATGCGCGCGCCGCGCGCCATCGCGGCCTCGTAGCTCTCCAGCACCAGCGCGCCGGCGCCTTCGGCCATCACGAAGCCGTCGCGGTTCTTCGAGAACGGCTTTGAGGCGCCCTGGGGCGGATCGTTCTGGGTCGAGAGAGCCGAGAGCAGCGAGAAGCGCACCATGGCTTCGGGATTGACCGAGCCGTCGGTCGCGACGCACAGCGTTGCATCGGTTTCGCCGCGGCGGATCGCCTCGACGCCGAGCTGGATCGCGGTCGCGCCGGATGCGCAAGCCGTCGAGAGCGAGATCGGCGACCCCTTGGTGCCGAAAGTCTCGGCGAGGTGGAGCGCGACCGAACCGAAGGTGAAGCGCCGGTGGAAGTGCGCAAACTTGCCGCCGCTGCAGGTCGCCAGATAGTCGATGATGCCAAAGTCCTTGGTCGGAACCTCGCGCGCGATTTCGAGCCGCTGCGGCCACTCGGTCTCGATCGGCGCGACCGCGAGAAACAGCGGACCGGGGAAGTCGCCCTTGCTGCCGATGCCGGACTGCTCCAGCGCCTCTTCAGTCGCGATCTCGGCGAGACGCTGCGACAGGCTGGTCGAGGAGAACGGATCGACGGTGACGAAATCGACGGCGCCGGCCATCGTCGTCTTCAGACTGTCGAGCGGGAAGCGCGTCACGGTCTTGATGCCAGACTCGCCCGCGGAGAGGCGCTTCCAATTGTCGGTCTTGCCGCCGCCGAGCGACGTCACGATTCCCATGCCGGTCACGACGACGATCGGTCGGCCGAATTTATCGCGTGGTGCTGTCATGGTGTCCCCGTCGGTGCTTGCGCCGAATTACTTGACGGCCTCGACCAATGCCATGCCTTCGCCCTGCCAGTGGCCGACCCCCAACACGACAATCTGGGTTGGCGCTGCGGTCTTTTCAACCTCCAGCCCGGTCGGGTCGTTGGCCGGATAGAGCGCGCCGCGGGAAATCGACAGCGCGGCCAGCGCGAGCCCGAGCGGGAACTGGGCCTCCATGGTGTGCCCAAAGGTCGTGCCGGTGGCGCGCACGGCAAGGCCGGGATGCTGGCCGAGGAATTCGCGCTCTTCGGCAGTCGCAGGCTCGGCGCCGGTCGCGCCCGTGATCAACACGGCGTTGTCGTTGCTGACCCCGAGCTGCGGCCACATCGTCTGCAGCGACTTCGTCACAGCGCCGGGTTGCTTGCGCTTGGCAAGATCGGCGACCACCTTGGTCAGCCTGGCGTACGGCTTGGCACCGCGCGCCTCGGCGTGCTCGCGCGATTCCATCACCAGGAAGGCGCCGGCTGAGCCGATCGCAAAGCCCGGGTGGTTCCTCCGGGCCCAGACCGGCGCGTATTGATCCTTGAGGGCGAAGTCGCCGAACGAATAAAGCATCAAGAGGTCGCCGCGATCGCCGTTGTGCGCCGCGCCGACCAGCGCGATGTCGCTCTGTCCGGCGCCGATGCGTGCGACCGCGATCCGCGCGGCGTCGATGCTCGAGGCTTCCTCGCCCATGAAGGTGCGCGACGTCCCGCACACGCCGTGAACGATCGCGATGTTGCCGGCGAGCAGGTTGGAGAGCTGCGCCAGGAACAGCGTCGGGCGCAGCTCGTTCATCAGTTTCTCGTTGAGCAAAGCGGGCGGCAGCTTGCCCTGCGCATCGGCGTTCATGATCGCGAGGTCGACATTGAGGTCACGCTCGCCGCCACCGGCAGCGATGATCATGTCCATCCGCGACAGGATTTCCTGATTGCCTTTGACGCCAGCGGAATCAAGCGCCAGCCCGGCGGCATAGGTGCCGATGCGCTGCCACGTCTCCATCTGACGCTGATCGCCCTTCTTCGGGATCTGGGCGTCGAAGCTCACTGGCGCGATCGGATGGATCACGTATGGCGCGAGGCGCTTGTCGTCGGCATTGACGCGCTTTTCACCGAGCGCCTGCCAATGCGCATCCAGCCCCTCGCCAAGCGAGGAGAGCAGACCGACGCCGGTGATCCAGACTTCCTTCTCAGCCATTACTCATTGCCTGCTGCGGAAACCCGATCTTGGTGGCCATCGCATCCATGTGCACGCGCAAGTCCGGGCTGGGGAAGGGGATATGACGGAAGGTCAGCTCGGCATTGCATTTGAGCTCCTTGCCGACGCGGACCTTCGCCGAGGTCACGGTGAAGCCTGAACCTTCATGCTCGATCTTGGCTTCGATCGTCAGTGTCGAGCCGGGGCTGACGAACCCACGCATCTTGGCTTCCTTGACCATGGCGAGGAAAGGCATGCGCTCGAACTTTGTCAGACCGAGGATCAGCCAGCCCGAGCTCTGCGCCATCGCTTCGGTGAGCAGCACGCCGGGCATGATCGGGTAGCCCGGGAAATGTCCGGTGAACACCGAATGGCTGTCCGGCGGGACATCCGCCTCGACAACAATGGTCCTTGCGTCGAGGTTGAGGTCGACGATCCGATCGATCAGCTGAAAAGTTTCAAGCTGCATGACGAGCGATTACGAGGCCGAGCCCGCGCCCGCGTTCTTGGCCGCGACCAGCTCGTCGATGCGGTCGGCGAGATTCTGCAACACGAAGTACTGCTCCGTCGTGGCCTTGCCGTCGTTGACCTCCTGGGTCCACTTCTCGAGCGGCATCTTGATCCCGAAGGCCTTGTCGATGGCAAAGGCGATGTCCAGGAAGTCGAGGCTGTCGATCCCCAGATCGTCGATCGCGTGGCTCTCCGGCTTGATCGTATCGCGCGGGATGTCGCAGGTCTCCGCGATAATGTTGGCGATCTGCTCGAATGTGGAGGACATCATTAAGCCTTTGATATATTGAAGGTAATTCCGGGTCGGCTCGGAGGAGGTGGGCGCGTTGCCCCGGAATGCCCTATTGCTGCTGCCGGGAGTCGTGTGCCCGTATATCGGAGCAGGGCCGTTAGTTCAATGGAGCTTGGCCGGCCTCGCAAGGACGGTTTTTGGGCACGGTTCCGGCCAGCCTAGGTGTGCGGCATCACCGTAATCTTCGCGCAATCCCGGCGGCCCATCAGCACGCAATCCTGGGTCTTGCGCAAATCGGCGATGCTCATGGCAAGCCAGATGCCGATCGCAGTGAGCGCCACGGTGAAGGCAAAGGCGGCGATGTTGGCGAGCATGCGCTGGCGGAAGTCATCCGGCTCCTCGCGCGGCTTCTCGTAGCGGGAGAGGTCGTTGGCGACGGAAACGCGAGCGACGGAAGCCGGGCGGGTCGATCGGATCGGGTCCTCGCGCTTGCCGGGCGGCTGCGCCGAGGTACGCGGCCGGAATTTGAGCACCACGTGCTCGTCATCCGAGGAAATTGGCCGCTGCGTCTTCACTGTTGTCAGTCCGGTCGCGTCGCCACTCTTGTTTAGCATGTTCGGTGCGTTTCACACCTAAAATCTTGATACCCGCAGAGGTGGTATTCATGCTTCGATCGTCTCGTGGAACCGGCTGTAGTCGATCTTGAGACGGCCATCGTCGGTCGCGCAGGATTTCGGCATAGCGATGTCCGAAACGGATGTCGGAATGTTCGTAGGATTTTCGCGCGTGCACAGTTTGCGCTGCAACGTCGTCATAGCCCGATACGATGAGGCCGAGCCCGGCATTGATGGCTTCCAGGTCTTCCGCATTGAGGCCGTGCAGCGGGCTGTCCTTGTCGATCACATGAAACAGGGTCCAGCTCAGTGCCAATGCCGGGCTTTCGCTGCGTGCGAGCGGCAGCTCGAAGAACCGGCGATAGGCCATGCCTTCCTTGCTGAGGTCGTTCTTGAACAGCCACAGTCGCGCGGTCGCGTTGGCGATGATGTTGTGTCGCTCGTTGGCAAGGCGGATCATCAGCGTCCGTTCGCCCTCATGGTCCGAGATCACCGGGTTGTCGGCGAACAGCAGGCGCGCGCTCGGCCGCGAGAAATGGGCGAAGATCAGTCCGGTCATCAGCGACATCGAGAAGATGCCGGTGAAGAACTCGATGGCGGCGATGAAGTGCCCGTAATGGGTCTGCGGGTGCATGTCGCCGTAGCCGGCGGTCGAGAGTGTTTCGATGCTGAAATAGAGGAAGTCGATGTATTGGCCGTCAGGCACGTTGGCGATCGGGTGATCGCCGAGCCAGTAGAGCAGCGCGAAGACGCCGTTGAAGGTCATGAACACCAATGCTGCACCGCCGATAAAGGCCGGCCACGATGCCGTCATGCAGCGGTGGCTGATGTCCGCCCAGAAACTGAGCTCCAACCCCTCGGTCACGACCTCGCGGTAGCCGAGGCGGACCGTGCGCGCCTTCACGCGTTCGCTTGCTCTCAAAGTCATTCCGCCGAACCGGCTCTTCCGTCTGCCTGAGACATCATGTCATAATGGAACCCATTCCGGAGTGCCGGTCAAACGGGAGTACAATTCATGGCCCATACGCGCGAGCCTTACGTCAAACCGGTCCCGATCCTGTCGTTGCGACCGACCCAGATGACGGTCGGCATGCACGAGGTGAAGGAGAAGCGGAAGCGCTGGCGCGAGCACAGCTCGGACAAGAAGCGCGCCGAACTGCTGGGCAAGCACATGATCCCGGTCGTCCACGGACCCGACGATCGCTACTACGTGGTCGACCACCATCACATGGCGCGGGCGCTGCACGAGGAAGGCGTCAAGGACATCCTGGTCACGGTGATCGGCGATCTCACGATGGTCGAGCGTGACGTTTTCTGGGGCGTGATGGACAACAAGCGCTGGGTCTATCCCTACAATTCCAAGGGCGAGCGCTGCCACTTCAGGGACATTCCGAAATCGATCAATCAACTCAAGGACGATCCGTTCCGCAGCCTCGCCGGTGAAATGCGCCGGGCCGGCGGTTTCGCCAAGGACACGACGCCGTTCAGCGAATTCCTGTGGGCCGATTTCCTGCGTCGCCACATCCCGCGCAAGACGGTGGAGAACAATTTCGCCAAGGCGCTGGAGAAGGGCCTGGCGCTCGGCCGCGGCAAGGACGCGGTTTATTTGCCCGGCTGGTGCGGGCCGGCATCCGACGACTGACCGGGAGAGGCCTCCGGCCTGTGCTGATCTTCCTTGCCGCCGAGCGCGTGGTGGAGCCACCGCTCGGTCCGCTTGCCGAAGGTCAGCAGCAGGAATGCCAGCACGAGCGCGGTGAGGACGATCGGCCAATGCCCGGCGCCGCAGACAATCCCGACGCATGCGGCGAAGAACGCGCATGCGGCGCTGGTCAGGCCATGGACGTGATATTGGTCGCCCCGCCGGACGATCACGCCGGCGCCGAGAAAGCCGATGCCGGTCAGCACGCCCTGGACCACGCGGCTGACGGCATCGGTGAATTTCCCGGGATCGACCCCATGCAAGGCCAGCAGTACAACCGTGGCGGTTGAGAGGCTGACGAGGCCGAGCGTCTTCAGGCCGATCGGCTTGCCGCGCAGGTCGCGGTCGAGCCCGATCGCGCCGCCCGCCAGCGTGGCGGCGCCGAGACGCAGGATGATCTCGCTCCAGTCTGCCAAGGCGTCCTCTACTTCTACTTCGGCGGCCGGCCGAGCATGTAGAACTCGTCGTTCGGCCGCATCCCGGTGACGTTCGCGAGCCGGTTGGAGAGCGCGAAGAAGGCCGCGACCGCGGCGATGTCCCAGACATCGTCGTCGCTGAAGCCGTGGGCGGCGAGCGCGGCGAAGTCCGCCTCCGAGACCTCCTCGGCCGTGCGGCTCACCTTCATGGCGAAATCGAGCATCGCGCGCTGCCGCGGCGTGATGTCGGCCTTGCGGTAGTTGATCGCGATCTGGTCCGCGATCTGCGGATTCTTGGCGCGGATGCGCAGGATGGCGCCATGGGCGATCACGCAGTACTGGCACTGGTTGGCGGCGCTGGTCGCCACCACGATCATCTCGCGCTCGGCCTTGGAGAGGCCGGAGTCCTTTTCCATCAGCGCGTCGTGATAGGCAAAGAAGGCGCGAAACTCGTCGGGGCGATAGGCCAGCGTGAGGAAGACGTTCGGCACGAAGCCGGATTTTTCCTGCACCGCCAGGATGCGGGTGCGGATATCCTCGGGGAGCTTGTCGAGAGCGGGCGTTGCGAAGCGTTTGGCGGTCGGCTGCGTCATGAGATGGTTCCGGCATGCCGCATGGAGGCGGCGTCACGGCAAACCATAGAGGATGATGGGTCGGGCGCAAGGCGCATCGGCGCGCCTTGGCGAAATGCGGCTAGCGCAGCGGCTTCTTCAGCAGCGAGAAGCGATCCGGATCGAGACCGAGCGACGGCTGCAGCATCGGCGCCTCGGCGGGCGCCATGGTGCGCGCCGGCGGCGGATTGTTGAAATTGGCGTCGCCGCTCGGCGAATCGCGATGCGAGGTGGCGCCGCGCCAGCGCTCCAGCACGGCGCTGACGAAATGCATGTCGTGGCCGGCGGTGACCGACGGCACCGTTGCGATGGTGGCCTCGCCGCGCGGCAGCTGGTGCGGCGGCACCTCCTTGAAGCGCAGCCGGGTCGGCAGCGCCACGCCTTCGCCGAACGCCAGCACTTCGCGGGTGCCGAGCGAGGGCACGAACGACAGCAGATTGGCGGCGGCATCCGACACCGCGGAGCGCAGCAGCGCCTGGTCGCGGTCGTTGGCAAGGCGCATCGTGAACAGCGTGTTGCACTGGGAGATGATGGTCGCGTCGAGCTCGGCCGGGCGCTGGGTGATCAGGCCGAGATAGACGCCGTATTTGCGGCCTTCCTTGGCGATGCGCGACACCGCCTTGCGGGTCGGCCCGAAGCCGATATTGCGGTCGGCGGAGGCGTAACGGTGGGCTTCCTCGCAGACGAACAGCATCGGCGAGACGCCGTCGCTCCACAGCCCGAAATCGAACGCCATGCGGCACAGCACCGACACCACGGAATCGACGACTTCGGCCGGGAAGCCCGCGAGCTGCATGATGGTCATCGGCTTGCCGTTGGCGGGCAGGCGGAACAGATGGCTGATCACCTCGGCCATGGTATCGCCGCCGACATTGGCATTGTCGAACATGAAGGCGTAGCGCGGATCGTTGCGCACCGCGTCGATGCGCGAGATCAGCTTGTGATAGATGATGCGCGAGGAGCGGTTCTCAAGCTTGCCCATGCGCTCGTCGATCAGCGAGATCAGGTCGACCAGGCGATAGGGCACCGGCGTGTCGACGGTATAGCCGACCTGCTTCGGGTCGATGCGCTTCAGTCCGAGACCGACCCGGTCGGAATTCTGGTACTGCGTGTAGATGCCCTTCGCCATCGGGATCACTTCGGCGAGGATGTCGAGCTCTTCGGGCACGCCGGGCCGGCCGCCGAACAGCACGTCGACAATCTCTTCGAAGTTGAACAGCCAGAACGGCAGCTTCAGGTTGCGCGGATTGAGCACCTGCGCGCGCTCGCCGAAGCAGCGGCCGTATTCATTGTGGACGTCGAGCAGGAAGATGCGCAGGTTCGGCCGCGACTTCAGGATCTCGTTGAGCAGCAGCGACACGCCGGTGGATTTGCCGACGCCGGTCGAGCCGAGCACCGCGAAGTGCTTGGAGAGCATTTCCTCGACATCGACATAGGCTATGACCGAGCGATCCTGCTGCAGCGTGCCGACATTGATCTGGTCCGAGCCGCTCGGCGCATAGACCGTGCGCAGCTCCTGGTTGGTGATCAGATCGGTGCTGTCGCCGATGGTCGGATAGTGGGTGACGCCGCGCTGGAATTTCGGGCGGTCGCCGCCGAGGATTTCGCCGAGCAGGTCGACCGAGGCGGTCGCCATGTATTGGTCGGACGCCGGCAGGTTCTCGCACGTGACTTCGGTGATCATGGCGACGATGACCGAGCTCGCGCAGCGGATGCTGACGAACCGGCCGACGGTCGCGCGCATTTCTGAAAGTTGCATCTGGCCGCCCGCCAGCAGCCCCACCCGGGCCTGCGAGCCGCGCACAGAGATCACACGTCCGAAAGGTGTCACAGTTCCAGCCTGGCTCGTTCTCGAAATCTAAATGTCCGGACCAATATGCCCGCCCGGGATTGGAAAAACCGTTAAGTCGCCGGGGTTCGGCATCGGCTAAATCTACACCTTCCCGGTGACGATTTGTTTCTATCGTGACGTGAGATTGTGCCCCGTCGCGTGCATCGGCGGCGAAATCGTCGCCTTCCGGCACAGAAGCGTCGGTTTCGCGGTTTACCCGTTAATACGGGATTCACCATCTTGGAGGAGTACATCGGCGGCTCCGTAGCTTTACGGAGGTTCGGCGCGATGTGTTGCGCGTTGGCTCCAGGTATCGTGTAACCGATTGCTAACTGCGAGTTGTAACGACCTTTCCATCAGTGCTGCGTAACGATGCCGCGCTCGGGAGAGATCAGCGTGCGCATCGAACACCGCAATTCATCGCCAGAACATGCCGACGCCGGTTCGACCAAGGGGATGGCATTCTGTGCCGGCCTGCTTGTCGGCAGCCTGCTCGGAAGCGCGACCGCACAATGGAGCGAGCGCGAAGGCCTGCTGATGGCGGCGTTTGCGATCATGGCCGTGATCGTCTTCCTGCTGCTTAAGCGACACCAGGCCTCGGATGAGCGGCTCGCCACCGAGCGCCGCAATCTCATGACCGCCGTGAACAACATTCCGCAGGGGCTCGTGCTCTACGATGCGTCGGCGCGCATCATCATCTGCAACAGTCCCTACATCGAGATGTTCGGGCTTTCGCCCGACGTGGCGAAACCGGGCTGCACCATGCAGCGGCTGATCGCGCACCGGCAGGAGACCGGCTCGTTCGACGGCGACGTCGACGCGTTCTGCGATGCCATCATCCGCAATGTGAAGCTGGGCAAGGCGACGCGTCAGCTGACAGAGGCACCGGGCGGCCGTGCGATCGAGATCGTCAACAAGCCGCTGCCGGACGGTGGATGGGTGGCGACCATCGAGGATGTCACCGAACGCACCCGCACCGAAAACAAGATCGCCTACATGGCGCATTACGATGCGCTCACCGATCTGCCCAACCGTGTGCTGTTCCGCCAGCGCCTCGAGCAGGCGCTGAGAACGATCGGGCCGGATGACCAACTCGCGGTCATGTATATCGATATCGACGAGTTCAAAGCCGTCAACGACGCGCTCGGCCATCAGATCGGCGACGAACTGCTGAGAGCAATCGCCGATCGTCTGCGCTCCTGCCTCGGGGGAACCGATGTCGCGGCGCGGCTCGGCGGCGACGAGTTTGCCGTGATCCAGACCGCGGTCCGCGATCAGACCCAGACCATGCAGCTGCTGGCCGCGATCTACCAGAGCATCCGCCAGCCGATCGATTGCAGCGGACACCTGATCACGACGGATGCCAGCATCGGCATCGCGGTTGCACCCTCCGACGGGCTCGACCTCGATCAATTGCTGCGCAACGCCGACCTTGCGCTCTATGGCGCCAAGAGCGACGGCCGCCGCACCTACCGCTTCTTCGAGGCCGGCATGGACGCGCGGGCCAAGGCGCGGCGCAGCCTGGAGCTCGAATTGCGCCAGGCCATCGTCGAGGGCAGCTTCGAGCTGCATTATCAGCCGCTGCTCCATCTCGGGGACGGCCGGGTCAGCTGCTGCGAGGCACTGCTGCGCTGGCGTCATCCCGAACGCGGCACCATCTCGCCCGCGGATTTCATCCCGGTCGCCGAGGACACCGGCTTGATCAACGATCTCGGGCACTGGGTGCTCAACACCGCGTGCCGGGAAGCCGTGAACTGGCCGGATCATATCCATGTCGCGGTCAACGTGTCGCCGATCCAGTTCAAGAGCCAGACGCTGGCGCTGAACGTTGCCGCCGCGCTGGCGGCGTCGGGGCTCGCGCCGGCGCGGCTCGAGCTCGAGATCACCGAGGCGGTGCTGATCCGCGACGACGAGGCTGCGCTCGATATCCTGCATCAGCTGCGCGAGCTTGGCGTGCGCATCGCGCTCGACGATTTCGGCACCGGCTATTCGTCGCTGAGCTATCTGCAGCGCTTCCCGTTCGACAAGATCAAGATCGACCGCGCCTTCATCAAGGATCTCGCCGGGACCGGCGCGTCGTCCACGATCGTTCAGGCCGTCGTGAACATTGCCGCCGCGAGCGACATGACGACGACCGCCGAGGGCGTCGAGACCGAGCAGCAGCGCAGTCTGCTTCGGACCCTCGGCTGTACGGAGATGCAGGGCTACCTGTTCAGCCGGCCGGTGCCGGATGTCGAGATCCGCAGGCTGCTGTCCTCGCATCGCGAGGATGCCGTCTCGGTCGCCTGACCGCCGGCGGCTTTCTCTATGTGATTCCGGCCACGGAATGCCGCGCGAGCGCCGGGCATCTTGTTGATACGCAACAAGAGGGCCCCGCCATGTACTATCTCGTGAATGCGCTTCTCGTTCTGGCCATCGCGTTCTTCTTCTTCCTGCCGATGACCGATCGCCGCACGGCGCGGATGAAGCTCTGCATGGTGTGCGCGCTTGCCGTCGCGCTGACGGTGTCGGCGACCATGTCCCGGCCGCACGATGCGGCGCCGGTGATAGCGTCCAAGGGGTAGGCGCGGAGGGTGGTCTCAACCGCGGGCTGCGATTGCCGGTGCCAATAATTTGTTGACGGGACCTAATCCTTTGTACACTAGTACAAATCGCGCCGGCATCGCTCGCCCGAGCGGAAAGACGTCGGTGGCGCCGTGCGAGGAGACCGTCCCATGCAGCCGGAACCGATCTTCGATCTCGCTCATCTCGGGCACATGGAGCTGCTGACGCCGAAGCCGGACGAGAGCCTGACGTTCTTCGTCGACGTCATGGGCATGACGGTCAGCGGCCGAGAGGGCGAGTCGGTCTATCTGCGCGGCTGGGACGACTATGAGCGCTATTCGCTGAAGCTGACCGCATCGAACACCTCGGGCATGGAGCACATGGCGCTGCGGGCGCGCAGCCCGCAGGCGCTCGAGCGCCGCGTCGCCGCACTGAAGGGCTCGGGCTTCGATATCGGCTGGATCGACGGCGACATGGGGCAGGGACCGGCATTTCGCTGCCGCGATCCCGACGGCCACGTCATCGAGCTCTACTACGAGACGGAATGGTACGAGGCGCCGGCCGGGCTGAAGCCCGCGTTGAAGAACCAGGCGCAGCGCTTTCCGGCCCGTGGCGTCAACGTCCGCCGGCTCGACCATCTCAATTGCCTCGCGGTCGACATCAAGGCCAATCGCCTTTTCTTCGAGAACTACCTGGGATGCCGCACCACCGAGCAGATCGTGCTCAACGACGGCACGGAAGCCGCGATGTGGATGACGATGTCGAACAAGAGCTACGACTTCGCCTATACGCGCGACCACTACGGCAAGCGCGGCCGGTTTCACCATGTGACCTATGCGCTGGACAGCCGCGAGGAGATCCTGCGAGCCGCCGATATCTTCCTCGAGCACGGGGTGCATATCGAGACCGGTCCGCACAAGCACGCGATCCAGCAGACTTTCTTCCTCTATGTCTATGAACCCGGCGGCAACCGCGTCGAGGTCGCCAATGCCGGAGCCCGCCTGATCCTGGCGCCGGACTGGAAGCCGATCGTGTGGACCGAGGAGGAGCGCAAGAAGGGCCAGGCCTGGGGGTTGAAGACGATCGAGTCGTTCCACACCCACGGCACGCCGGCGGTGGTCGACTAGACGCCGGACTGCGGCAAGCAGACCGATCGCGCGCGTCGATACGCCGCCACATACAGGCGCGGGCACTGACGACAACATCGACCCACAATCGTATGATCCGGGTCGAGAGGGCGAACGCTGCGCAGCGCGCGGGACGTGAACCGGTGGAAACAGGCACAATGGTTGGCAAGACTTCCAAGAAGTCGGCGAAGAGCGCCAAGAAGAGCGCAAAGAAGGCAGCCGCGACGCGCGGAGCTGCAAAGCCGCGTCTGCTCGCGGGCGGCAATCCGCAGATCGCAATGGGAGTTGGTGACGCGCCCGTGCAAGCCTATATCGCGGCGATGCCGGGGTGGAAAAGCGAGGTCGGACGCAAGCTTGACGCGCTCATCGTGCGGACCGTCCCCGGCGTGCACAAGGCGGTGAAGTGGAACTCGCCGCTCTACGGCGTCGCAGGCGAAGGCTGGTTCCTCGGCATCCATGTCTTCACCCGCTACATCAAGGTGGCGTTCTTTCGCGGCGCATTGCTGCGTCCCGTGCCGCCGGGCGAGTCCAAGCAGCAGCATACGCGTTATCTCAACATTCACGAGAACGACGAGCTCGACGAAGCCCAGTTCACCGCCTGGGTGAAGCAAGCCAGCCGATTGCCCGGCGAACGGATGTGAGCTGTCATATGGAACGACCGGCGAGCAGCGGCCACGCTGCGCCGCTGGTTCCCGCAGGGGCAAACGCGCCCGGCCTTGCATACACGGCATTTCGCACCATGTTCCGGATGCGCGAACGGCGGCATGAGGTGGCGCCATGGCATCGCAGCCGGATTTTTCCAGCGAAACATTCAACCGGGATCCTGCCGCCGGCATTGCGATGCTGCGTGCTCGCGGCGAGGTCGTCGAGGTCAGGTTTCCAATTGTCGGCCGGGTCTGGCTGACGACGACCTACGATGCCGCCTCCGTGATGCTGAAGGAGAGCGCGACCTTTACGTTGCGCAAGGAGGACGGCGAGGTTGCCGGCCTGCGCTGGTGGATGCCGAAGTCGGTCACCGCCGTCGCCAACAACATGCTGACGATGGACGAGCCGGATCACACGAGGCTGCGCAGCATCGTGGACGAGGCATTCCGCCGCCGCGCGGTGCTCGACATGGAGCCGCACATCCGCGGCATCGCCGATCGCCTCGCCGACGAATTGTTCGCCGCGGGAAGCCCGGCCGACCTGATCCCGCGCTATGCCCGCATCCTGCCGGTCTCGGTGATTTGCGAGCTGCTCGGCTTGCCGCTGGCCGACCGGCCGACATTCATCGCCTGGGCCAATGCGATGACGCAGCTACGAGGCCCGATCAGCTTCCTGCGAATGATGGGTTCGCTGTCGAAGATGCGAAAGTACCTCGCGCAGCAATTGCAGTTCGCGCGCGAGCGAGGCGGTGAGGGGCTGATCGCGGAACTGGTGCAGGTCGAGAAGGAAGGCGGTCGCATCACACCGGACGAAATGGTGTCGATGGTGTTCCTGCTGCTCGGCGCGGGGTCGGAAACGACGACGCATCTGATCAGCGGATCGGTGTTCGAGTTGCTCAAGGACCCTGCGCGGCGCGACTGGCTCACGGCTGACTGGAGCCGCCTCGGCCTCGCGGTCGAGGAATTTCTGCGCTTCGTCTCGCCGGTGCAGTTCACCAAGCCGCGCTACGTCAGGCGCGACGTCGAATTCGGCGGCGTTCATCTGAAGAAGGGCGAGCGGGTGATGGCGATGATCGCGGCCGCCAATATCGATCCCACGGCGCATGAGCATCCCGAACGAATGGATCTCGCACGCAAGCCGAACCGGCATATCTCGTTCGGGACCGGAATCCATTTCTGCCTCGGCCACCAGCTGGCACGAATCGAGGCGGCATCTGCGCTACAAGCGCTGTTCACGCGCTGGCCCGATCTCCGGCTCGCGGTGAAGCCCGAGCACATCCACTGGCGCGGCCGCCCCGGCATCCGCTCGATCGACAAATTGCCCGTCGTCGCGGGCAGTTGATGGCAGCTCTGCACTCGCGACCATTGCCTCGTCTCGGGCGTTTGGTGTTAGGCTGCACCAGAGCACGATGAATCGTCATCGCGCTTTGGATTGTTGTCCTGGCATGATCTCCGCGCAAACGCTTTGCGTTTGTCGCGAGGGAAAACCGCTTCGCGCTTTTCCGGATCATGCTCTGGTAACGTCAGAGGAAAACGTCGATGAGCGAACATACGACGGACAAGCGCGTGCGAGAGGCGTCTCGCAGGCGATTTCTTCAGGCGGGTGCAGCATTGGCCGGAGGCTCCGCGATGGCGGGAGTTGCCGGTTCTCCTGCGCTTGCCGAGCAGGAGAATAATCTTCCGCCCAACGTGCCGGAGTGGATGAAAGCGCCCGGCGACCCGATGGGAAGCCAGCCCTATGGCACGCCATCGGTGCACGAGAAGGGCGTCGTCAAGAATATCTCGAAGACGCTGCCGCAATATATCTCGGCGTCGGGCCGCACGCCGTTGCAGGAGCTCGACGGCATCATCACGCCGAACGGCCTGTTCTACGAACGCCACCATGGCGGCGTGCCGACCATCGATCCGGCCGAGCACCGGCTGATGCTGCACGGCATGGTCGATCGCCCGCTGGTGTTCACGATGGAGGACATCCGCCGCTTTCCGTCGCAATCGCGCATCCACTTCCTGGAGTGCTCCGGCAATCCGGTCTACACCAAGCCCTATGGCAAGACGGCCTCCGACCTCGTCGGCCTCCTGAGCTGCGCCGAATGGACCGGCGTGCCGCTGAAGACGGTGCTCGACGAAGCAGGCTTGCAGCCGGGCGCCAAATGGATCGTCGCCGAAGGCGCCGATGCCGCCGCGCTGACGCGCTCGATCCCGATCGAGAAATGCCTCGACGACGCCATGCTGGTCTACAGCCAGAACGGCGAGCGGCTGCGTCCGCAGCAGGGCTATCCGCTGCGCCTGTTGCTACCCGGCTTCGAGGGCAACATGAACGTGAAGTGGCTGCGCCGGCTCAAGGTCACCGCCGAGCCGGCCTATTCGCGCGAGGAGACCTCGAAATACACCGACCCGATGCCAGACGGCACGTCGCGCGAATTC
This sequence comes from Bradyrhizobium sp. CER78, assembly GCF_029846235.1. GTDB lineage: Bacteria > Pseudomonadota > Alphaproteobacteria > Rhizobiales > Xanthobacteraceae > Bradyrhizobium. The sequence goes on along the minus strand of NZ_JARVWP010000012.1, from coordinate 200,484 downwards.
ACCTTCTACATGGAGGCCAAGTCGATCATCACGCGGCCGTCCGGCGGGCAGAAGCTGACCACGCACGGCTTTCACGAGATCACCGGGATCGCCTGGAGCGGCCACGGCAAGATCACGAGCGTCGAGATCTCGCTCGACGAGGGCAAGAGCTGGCAGCAGGCCGAGTTGCAGGAGCCGGTGCTGACGCGTGCACTCACGCGTTTCCGTTTGCCCTGGCACTGGGACGGCACGCCCGCCGTGATCCAGAGCCGCGCCATCGACGAGACCGGATACACCCAGCCGACGCTGGCGGAATTGGTCAAGGTGCGCGGTCTCAACTCGTTCTACCACAACAACGCTATCTGGCCCTGGCGCATCGATGCAAATGGCGAGGTGACCAATGCCCAGGCGTAACCTGAAGGCGGCGTTCGTCGTAGGTGCGATTGCGATGCTTGCCGCTGCCGCGCAGGCCGACGATCGCTATGGCATCGGGCGTCCGGCAACGCCTGCCGAGATCGCGGGCTGGAACATCGATATCGGCCGCGATGGCTCCAACCTGCCGCCGGGCAGCGGGAGCGTCGAGCGCGGCCGCACCGTGTTCGCCGAGCAATGTGCGGCATGCCATGGCGACAACGGGCAGGGCGGCGTCGGCGACCGCCTGGTCGGCGGACAGGGCACGCTGGCCAGCCCAAAACCAATCCGCACCGTCGGCAGCTACTGGCCTTATGCCTCGACCCTGTTCGATTACATCCGCCGCGCGATGCCGCAGAACGCGCCGCAATCGCTGAGCAATGAGGACGTCTACGCGGTGTCCGCCTACATCCTCAGCCTCAACGGCGTCGTCCCCGCCAATGCCGTGCTCGACGCCAAGTCGCTCGCCGCCGTCAAGATGCCGAACCGCGACGGGTTCGTCTCCGACCCGCGGCCCGACGTGCATAACCACTGAGTGGCGAGCCACGGCCGGCCAGCTCGCAGCATCGTGACGCCGTGGCGCCTGTGCCCGGGGAGGCGCCGCCACCATATGGTTTTGGGGCGGCTCGGCCGGCCTTCGACAGGTTTCCATTGATCGACAGGAGTGGTCGCATGTCCGGATTGAGGGCGGTTGCAACCGCCATCGTGCTTGCAGGGATGACGTTTTCACCGGTCGTTGCCCAGATTTCGGAGCCGGCGTTGTTTGATGCGCAAAATCCCGGGCGCAGCGCCATCAACGGCGGCGCCTTGACGCCATGGGGTGAGGCCCAGGCGGCGGGGCAACGCAGCGGCAACCCGGCGAACGCCTATGGCGCCATGCCGCCGGCGCCGTCCTCATCCTGCGCTCGCTACCGCTCGTTCGATCCGGCGTCCGGGACCTTCCTTGGCCGCGACGGACGCCGCCATCCCTGCCAGTAGGGCCCGCCCCGCTGCTTGGCGGTGGATAAGGGCACCGGCCGTCACCCGGCGTGCGAACGACTGGACGTCCGCCGCGTTATAGTCCGCCGATCGTGGCGGGTCCCGCAGGGCCCGAGCGGCGGAGGGCCATTTGGCGTGACCGACATCCTGGCCGGCTTCTGGGATCGAAAATCGACCTCCGAACTGTTGCGAGAGGCGGCACGCGCCGACGGCGACGCGGAGACGCCCGTCTTCAAACGCTCGCTCTCGGCGTTGCAACTGGTCACGCTCGGCATCGGCGGCATCATCGGCGCCGGCATCTTCGTGCTGACGGGACACGCGGCCGCCGCCAATGCCGGTCCCGCCGTCACGCTCTCCTTCATGCTCGGCGCGGTCGCCTGCGCCTTCGCCGGTCTGTGCTACGCCGAGATGGCATCGACCGTGCCGATCTGCGGCAGCGCCTATACCTACGCCTATGCCACGCTCGGCGAGTTGATCGCCTGGATCATCGGCTGGGACCTGATCCTCGAATATGCCGTCGGTGCGATCGCGGTCTCGGTCGGATGGTCCGGCTATTTCGTCAGCTTCATGCGCGATTTCGGCATCAACCTGCCGCAGCAATTCACCTCGGCGCCGCTCGCCTACGACGTCAACACCGGGGCGTGGTCGTCGACCGGCGCGGTCATCAACATCCCGGCGATGGCGATCATCGCCTTCGTCACTACGCTGCTCGTGGTCGGCATTCGCGAGTCCGCGCGCTTCACCGGCTTCGTCGTCGTGGTGAAGCTCGTCGTCATCGCATTGTTTCTCGCCGCCGCGGCCTCCTCGGTCTCGCTGGCGAACTGGGTGACGGCGGGCAATCCGGAGGGCACGCTGATCCCGCCGAATGCCGGTCCCGGCGCATTCGGCTGGTCCGGCGTGGTCCGCGGCGCGGCGGTGGTGTTCTTCGCCTATATCGGCTTCGATGCGATCTCGACCGCGGCGCAGGAGGCGAAGTCGCCGGAGCGCGACATGCCGATCGGTATTCTCGGATCGCTCGTGATCTGCGCCGCGCTCTATGTCGCGGTCGGCTTCGTGCTGACAGGGATCGTGCCGTACGACAAGCTCAGCGTGCCGGATCCGATCGCCGTCGGCATCGATGCGATTGGCATCGGCTGGCTCGGTCCGTTCATCAAGCTCGGCATCCTGTTCGGGCTGACATCGGTGATCCTCATCATGCTGCTGGCGCAGCCGCGGATCTTCCGTGCCATGGCGCATGACGGGCTGCTACCGGGTTTTGCCGCAAAGATCCATCCGCGCTTCCAGACCCCCTACGTCTCGACCATCTTTGCCGGCACCGTTGCCGCCATTCTCGGCGGCCTGCTGCCGATCGGGCTGGTCGGCGAGCTCGTCTCGATCGGCACGCTGTTCGCATTCACCGTGGTCTCGATCGGAACGCTGGTGCTGCGCATCCGCGATCCGCAATTGCCGCGCCCGTTCAAGGCTCCGGCAATCTGGCTGGTAGCCCCGGCTGCCGCCGGAACCTCGCTGTTCCTGATGTTCGGCCTGCCGCTCGACACCTGGATCAGGCTCGCGGTGTGGCTCGTGATCGGGCTGGTGATCTATGCGGCCTACGGCAGACGCCACAGCCGGCTGCGGACGCGCGGTGAGGGCCGCGCGGGCCTATAGTGCGCGCGCGAGCGGCCTGCTAGGTTTGCGCGCCAAGATCGCATCATAAAGCCGCGATGGTCGGCGTAAGTCCCGGGAGGCCTCCATGCAAAATTCAACGGTGCGCGCGCGGTAGGTCGTCGCCGCGATAGTTTCGATCGGCATCGCGTCGGCTGCTCCCGCGCGCGCCGCGTCGGTTGCGCCGGTCGCCGCCGAGAACGGCATGGTGGTCTCCGCGCAGCATCTCGCGACCCAGGTCGGCATCGAGGTCTTGAAGCGCGGCGGCAACGCAATCGGAGCGGCGGTTGCGGTCGGTTACGCGCTTGCGGTGGTGTATCCCGCCGCCGGCAATCTCGGTGGCGGCGGGTTCATGACCATCCAGCTTGCCGATGGCCGCAAGACCTTCCTCGACTTCCGCGAAACCGCACCGAAGGGTGCCACCGCCAACATGTATCTCGATAAGGACGGCAAAGTCATCGCCGGCGTGCCGCCGCACGAAGGCAGCAACACCACGCACTATTCGATCGCCGACAAGGACGGCAACGCGGTGTCGGTCACCTACACGCTCAACGATTGGTTCGGCGCCAAGGTGACCGCGGCCAAGACCGGCGTGCTGCTGAACGACGAGATGGACGACTTCACCGCCAAGATCGGCGTGCCGAATCTGTACGACCTGGTGCAGGCTGAGGCCAATTCGATCGTCCCGGGCAAACGCCCGCTGTCGTCGATGAGCCCGACCATCGTCAGCAGGGACGGCAAGCCGGTCATGGTGCTGGGCACGCCCGGCGCCAGCCGCATCATCACGGCCGTGCTGCCGACGATGATCAACGCCATCGACTACGGCATGAACGCGCAGGAGGCCGTGGACATGCCGCGCTTCCACCAGCAGTGGCTTCCGGAGGCCACCAACCTCGAGGATTACACGCTGTCGCCGGATACGCGGAAGATGCTGGAGGGCATGGGCCACAAATTCGGGCCGCCGCAGCCGGCCAACCACCTCGCGGTGTGATCGTCATCGGCGCGCCGTCGCTGGGTGGCGAGCCGGTCGGCAACAATCGCTTCTATGGCGCGAACGACCCGCGCCGCAATTCAGGGCTGGCGGCCGGCTACTGATTGTCGTTGTGCGATCGTGCGGCGGCCGGGCAGGGCCCGCCGCGGATCGATCTCGCCTTAGGCGACCGCGCTCGATCTGGCGTCGTCGTGCCCGCCGGTCAGCAGCAAGCGCCGGCGGATCGCATCCTCGATCAGGGCCAGCGATTGCCTGGCTTCGCGTGCCTCGGCTTCGGCGGCCTGGGCGCGGAATTCGGCGGCATCGAGCTGCTCCTGCTGCGACTCGATACGCCGCCGCGCCTCTTCCAGCGCCCGGGACGCGTCCCTCAGCTTGCGCTCGGTGGCGGCGATGATTTCGAGCTGCGCCTGTTCGGCGGCCTCGGCGCGGGCCTCGCCGGCGCGGGCCCTGTCCTCGATGCTGCGGAACAGATCCGCCGCCTGATAGACGAGGTCCAAGGCCTCGGTGCCCATCGCCGATGTGGGTGGTTTCGGAAATCCAACGATATTCGGGTCGACGGCAAACGGCCGTTTAAATCCGCGCAGTGCCATGCAAGTCAGCCCCTCGCGAGTCGCGTGTATCCCAACAACTTGGGGTAGTTATAGTTAATGGGTCGTTAATCGGGTGGCCCGGCCGGCACTGTCCACCGGTTTCTGATGCCGCAGCCCCCGTAGCGGCAGCCAGGTAGTGGAAGCGGTGGGCTGGACCCGCGCTTTTCTTTCGCGGCGCGCTCGCCGCGCAAGCGCCGCGATTGCAGGCCGGAGCAGCGTTCGGCGAACGCGCGGACGAATCGGGGGAGGGAGGCTGGAAGGCCGATGCAGTTCTGCGGAGCATTGCCGGGATCGGGGACAGCTGATTTGGCTTGCGCGCGCGACCCGGGCTCTATGGCATAAGTTTGACGCCTGACCCGCTTTAATTCTCCTGTGTTGAATTGCAGGTCCATGGTGCGACCGATATACCGGGCGGCCTAAGTGGCACGCAGCGCACTCAGAACGAGCGACGTATTCGCCACGGAAAATCTGGTCGATGAAATTTCTGTTGCGGTTCTTCGGGTTCCTGTTCACCGCAGGAACCATCCTGTTCCTGGCCGGTCTGGCCGCGGTCGCAGGGCTGTTCTGGCATTTTTCCAAGGACCTGCCCGACTATTCGCAGCTCCAGAACTACGAGCCGCCGGTGATGACCCGCGTGCACGCGGCGGACGGATCGCTGCTGGGCGAGTTCGCCAAGGAGCGTCGGCTCTATCTGCCGATCCAGGCCGTGCCGAAGCTCGTGATCAACGCGTTCCTCGCGGCCGAGGACAAGAATTTCTACGAGCACGGCGGCGTCGACTACACCGGTATGGCGCGCGCCGGCGTCGCCTACATCCAGAATTTCGGTTCCAACCGCCGTCCGCAGGGTGCTTCGACGATCACCCAGCAGGTCGCCAAGAACTTCCTTTTGACCAACGAGGTGTCGTTCACCCGCAAGATCAAGGAAGCCCTGCTGGCGATGCGAATCGAGCGGGCCTATTCCAAGGACAAGATCCTCGAGCTCTATCTCAACGAAATCTATCTCGGCCTCGGCGCCTACGGCATCGCGGCGGCGTCGCTGGTTTATTTCGACAAGTCCGTCAATGAACTGACGGTGGCCGAAGCGGCCTATCTGGCGGCGCTGCCGAAAATGCCGGCCAGCCTGCATCCGGTGCGCAACCATGCGCGCGCGGTCGAGCGCCGCAACTATGTGATCGACCGCCTGCAGGAGAACGGCTGGATCACCGCTGCCGACGCCGACAAGGCGCGCAAGGATCCGCTGACCGTCACCAACCGCAGCAACGGCGCGCACACCTTCGCCGGCGAATATTTCTCGGAAGAGGTCCGCCGCGACATCTTCGAGCGCTACGGCGAGAAGAAGCTCTACGAGGGCGGCCTGTCGGTGCGCACCACGCTGGATCCCAAGGTCCAGGTGATGGCGCGCAAGAGCATGGTGGCGGGGCTCGTGAACTATGACGAGCAGCAGGGCTATCGCGGCGCGATCCAGAAGCTCGACCTCACCAGTGACTGGGGTGTCCCGCTCGCCGAGATCAAGTCGCTCTCGGACATCTCGCCGTGGCGGATGGCAGTGGTGCTGGAGAGCAACGACCAGTCGGCGCGGATCGGCTTCCAGCCCGGCCGCGAACTCGGCGGCGCCATCAGCAAGCAGCGCGAGACCGGCATCGTCACGCTGGAAGGCGTGCGATGGGCGCGGGCACTGTCCGGCCCGTACAAGGGCAAGACGCCGACCTCGGTGGCGCAGGTGCTGCAACCCGGCGACGTGATCTACGCCGATCCGTTCTACAGCAAGGACGGCCAGCGCATCGAAGGCCAGTACCGGCTGCGCCAGATCCCGGAACTGTCGGGCGCGATGGTGGCGATGGATCCGCACACCGGCCGTGTGCTCGCGATGGTCGGCGGCTTTTCGTTCGACCAGAGCCAGTTCAACCGCGCGACGCAGGCCTACCGGCAGCCCGGCTCGACCTTCAAGCCGATCGTCTATTCGACGGCGCTCGACAACGGCTACACCGGGTCGAGCGTGCTGATGGACGCGCCGATCGAGATCGATCAGGGGCAGGGCAACATCTGGCGCCCGGAAAACTTCGATGCCGGCAAGTATATGGGGCCGATGACCCTGCGTAATGCGCTGCGGCTATCGCGCAACACGGTGACGGTGCGGCTCGCGCAGGAGATCGGCATGCCGCTGATCAGCGAATACGCCAAGCGCTATGGCGTCTATGACGAGCTGCCGAACTATCTCGCCTATTCGCTCGGCGCCGGCGAGACCACGGTGATGCGGATGGCCACGGCCTATTCGATGATCGCCAATGGCGGCGTCCGCGTGAAGCCGACCCTGATCGACCGCATCCAGGACCGCTACGGCCACACCATCTTCAGGCACGATCAGCGCGAATGCCGCGGCTGCGACGCGCCGGAAGGCTGGAAGAGCCAGCCCGAGCCGCAGCTCGTCGACCGCCGCGAACGCGTGCTCGACGCGATGACCGCGTACCAGATCACCTCGCTGATGGAAGGCGTGATCCAGGCCGGTACCGGCACCGCGCTGAAGGACGTCGGCAAGCCGCTCGCCGGCAAGACCGGCACCTCGAACGAGGCCAAGGACCTCTGGTTCGTCGGCTTCTCGCCGGACCTCGTGGTCGGTCTCTATGTCGGCTACGACAAGCCGCGCTCGCTCGGCCGCAACGCGCAGGCCGGCCATACCGCGGCGCCGATCGCGCGCGACTTCCTCAAGCTCGCGCTGGCCGACAAGCCACCCACCCCTTTCAAGCAGCCGGTCGGCATCCGGCTGGTCCTGGTCGATGCCAAGTCCGGCCTGCGCGCCACGCCCGGTCAGAACCGGGGCGTGGTGCTCGAAGCCTTCAAGCCGGGCCAGGCGCCGCCGTATTATGATCCGACGCTGGTCGCCGGCACCGATGTGATCGACGGGACCCAGCAGGCAATCCCGCCGGACGCGGATCGTGCCGTGATGCGGTCAGGGACGGGCGGGCTGTACTGAGGCCTGCGATAGGCGCTCAACATGACGCCGCGGCTCGATCTCGCGCGAAGGCGCGAGCGGGCGCTGCTAAAATATCGAAAACAACCCCATGCAAAGGAGCCGGCGGGGACGGCCTTCGACACGGCAACGTCCGGCCAAGCAACTGTCCGGCCAAAAGCAACTTGACATGTCGGGCAACTCAGGGGCATACTTCTAATATTCCGAAATTGTGCGAATATCCCTCGCCCCAAGTCTCCCTCGACCAAGACTGTCGCATATGGCCTTTGCGGGCTTCTGCAACTGACGCTTCCGCGTCGCAGGCGGGAGAGGGAACGCGACTTCATTCGCGGCCACAGCCCGCGATTTTACGTCGATCCCCCGCCAACAATGCTTGCCAAGCGTGGGACCAAGCGGGTAGAAGGTCGCTCTCGCGCGGGCGCTGATTTGGCAGGCGAACCCGCTGCACCGAGATGTCCAGTCATTCAGCTAAGCTGTTGATACCACGGACAATTCTTGGGGAATGGTGTAACGGTAGCACAACAGACTCTGACTCTGTTTGTCTTGGTTCGAATCCAGGTTCCCCAGCCAAACCTCAGATTCCCAGCGGGATCACCGACTTAACCGCCTGTTGCGGCCCCCTCACTAGCACGTGGCGAACAGCGGCTATTTCCCCAGTTGAAGCGGGACACTCGGGGGTACTTCGGTGTGGCCTCCAAGTTCTTCAATAACTACTTCAAAGCCATCGTTATGTGGATGAGCAATTCAATGTGCTCTTGGGCCACACAGAGGAGACGACGACCGGAATCTACGGAATTCTTCCTCCGTTCACGCTTAATCAGCGCGTCGAAATGATCGAGGCGGTACGGTATTCCGGATTGTAAGCGGCGCCACAACCGCCACAACATCACAATTTTCGGTGTAGACGACGGGGGCGCAGTGAAAACGATTGGATGGAAACGCGAGCCGAAGGGGCCCGGACTAGCCTTTCACATGTTTGTCGATGCCGGCGGAGAGCGCGTGGAGCTTCTCGCCTACGACATTCCGGCCAGCAGCGGCTATCCTCGAATATGCGGATTCGAGGTATTTGGTCGCTTTCGAGAGGGTGGCCCGTTTCACGAACACTCGCCGCTGGGGAGGCCGATACTCTTGAGGATTCAATGCGCGCGGCCATGGAAATGGTGACTTGGCCCCGAGAGCGTTGGACTAAGCTTCCGCGCCCGTGGCTTGCGCGGCCAAACACATGATTGCAGACCATCAGATTTTTGCTGACTTGGGGTAAGAAGGATGTTGACAATACGAACGGCAGTGACGGGCGTTCTATTCGTTATGCTCGCGCTGAGCGCGACAGATCTCTCCGCCCGCGCCGAGGAATCGCCGTTCGGGGGCGCCTGGGCTGCCGTGAACAAGAACCTGCCCGGCACCGAAAGAACCGCCTGCGCCGCTGTCGCCAAGTTTGGCTTGGCCCGTTTGTCCGGCAATACTGCCGGCGAAATCATGGCTTTCATTCCCGGCAAGCGGCTGGACTTCGGCGGCTACGCCGACACGGAATCAGTGCACGTCTCGATCGGGCGCGCTCCCGATGGCAGCTACGTGTTTCGGGATCGCTGGTACGATGATGGCGAGGCTGGCACGCGCGAGGGGTACAAGATCAAGACGTACGCTGTGAGACTACTCGACCCAGCGCGCCTGGAGATTCAAGAGGGAAAATTCCGGGTGGAATATGTAAAATGTGGTCCCTCGATCGCTGCCGCTTCGCAAGCTCCCGGGGCTTCAATCCCTTCCCCCCGTGCCGACATGCCAACGCAAAGCGCGGTCTCCCCGCCGTCTAGTAGTAGTTCGCCAACCACTTTCACAAAGTCCGATGTGGGTACTTCCCAGAACGCAGAAGCCGTCAAAGTTCAGGAGCCTGCGGCAACCGTGCCGTCCGTCCCGCGTCCCCAAGTGGCTCAAAAATCTCCTGAGGCGACGACCTCAACGAAATTTCGAGGTCTCTTCATCGGCATGACTAGAAGCGACATCGAAGGACTCGCCAACAATGATTTTGCCGTAAAATTCGAGAGCGCCGATCCGAAAGCAAACCCGTGCAATGGCTCGAAGGAGGCATCCTGCCGATTGGCGAACTCCATGGGTCTCTTCCAGCAGTCTAACAAAGCGATTTTCAACCCCAAGGGCAGCAACAAGGTTTGTGCGGAGGCGATCTTTGGGAAGGATGAAAAGATCGAGCAACTGAATTTCAGCAAATGCTTTTTCGGAGCCAGCGATCTCGAATTTCAGCCGTTCGCGCAAGCGATCGTGAGTAACTACGGCATCAACAGTGTCAGCTGTAAGAGCGATCTCGATAGCCCTTTGGCCCGCCAATATGCCCGTGAAGGCGTCGGCCCAAGCGACCCCCGAACCTGTACCGGTTTGGCGAGAACAGGTGAGAAGGTCACAATCACTACCGGCGGTTTTGTCCAACCCGACATGACGGTTGAAAAGGCCAGCGAGAAGCCGACATTCAATTGAATGGGGCACGCGTGTTCGAATACTTCGGAGCCAGATACGTGCCTATCGAGGAGGATGAAGGCTTCTTTGCGGGCTCCGCTGTTGAGGTGGCACCGCGCCTGATCGGATGTGTTCTGCACCAGAGCAACGGTAGCGAAGACACCGCGATCATGATCGTCGAGGCCGAGGCCTGCCATGAAGGTGACGGGCCCACCCACCACAGCGATTCGCAGCGACTAGCCGGAGGCCACGTGTACGTCCATGGTGGCCGGGAAAAGTGGGGCAATGGCTATAGGAACATGCGGAGCATCGACCTTGTCTGTGGTGACAAAGGCCAGGCAAGCTCGATATTGATCCGCGCGGGCGTCCCCGTGGTCGGCGACGATATTATGGCCGAGCGCCGCAAGGTGTACGAGCGCGCGATCCGTGAGCGATCCAACGGATATCAGAAGAGGCTCTGCAGGGGGCCGTGCAACGTGGGCGAGGCATTGGGACTACATCCATTGCTCGACGGCGCCTCACTGTTCAAGCCTCCCTTCCGCATCCTGCGTCCGGTATCCCCTCCGCCCCGTCTTCTCAACGGGCCGCGCATTAACGTCTCCAAGGACGCCCACCGCCTCTGGCGCTGGGGACATCACGATTACCGGCCTTGGATCAGCGCGCCGTTTCCGCGGGACAAAGTTGCGTGACCCGTTCTGCCAGAATCCGGCTCCCGGCGGACTTTGAGCCACACGCTCGCACCATATTTGCGATAGAATCAAAAGCTAACGCTGCCTGAGTTCATCCGATTCCTTTTTTGTAGGCTCTAAAGCATTCTTCAGTCGATCCATTTCCTTTGCAGCTGCATCAAATGGATTCTCGACATCCATCTCTTGTGCGACCGTGGCTATATGCGCAAGCTTCAATTCATAATGATAAATACCGTTTGCAGAGGGACCATCTAAATTCAGTGCCAAGCCGATGCCATCGTCTAACCCCCAGAAAACATGGCATCGAGCTGCTGCCAAGCAGCCTGCCTTCGGGTCATAGAATAGAGGACTCACAGCGTAAGCTTTATTGATCAGATCAATAAGGTCGGTCGGTTTAAGGTCGATCTTGTCGAAATTGTACTGAACTGAAAAAACATGCGGAGGTTGAGAGCGCTTAGTTAAAAGATAGTAGAGGTGTTCACCCTGCCCAGTTGTAGGAATGTCCTTCCCTCGCTTACATTCAACTGCATATTCCGTTTTATGAGAGCACTCAAATTTGCCCTCCTCAAATTCAGGAAGAAACTGACCTTCAGTTGCTCCAATGGGCACGCCAACCAAAGCGGTCTTCTGAGCCGCCTTTGCGACGAAGGCCGGGGAAAAAAAGATCAGTCCAACCAAGAACGCGCTAAAGCACCGCATTTTCTTCCTCTTAACCTGAGACTGAAATGAAGGTCACCAATTCTAGTCCGATAACTTTCTGGACCGGTCATACATCCGGACTTGACTCTCAAGGAGTGGATTGAGGCGTCGATTTCGATGGAATGCAAAAGTCGCGCCTTGGTGCGCTTGTCAATAGAACACTAGAGATTAGACACCTTAAGCGTCTTGCGGATCAGATTCCGCGTATGGCATGCGTGTGAACTGCATCACCACCATGAGGCCGAAATGACCGAAGAGTTTCTTCCGACCGTTCTCTACACCACCATGGTCGATCGCCTGATCCCGGTCGCGGGCCAGTGCGATGTTGGTCTGATCCACCGCGCGGCTGGACCGCTGTTGGGCGACCGACCGGCGCTGGCCGAGCGGCTCGCGGCCCTCGATCCATGCCCAGTGACCGGCAAGATGACCAGTGACCAGGTGAAGATCGCACTAGGCGAGCACGGCGACATCTGGCCGACTAGCATCTGGGCGCAAGTGATGTTAGCCGATCTGGAGCAGATGGCATGACTGATCGCGAGGGAGTGGTTAGCTTGAAGTCTGGGGTGTCATCGGATTGGTATTTCGATGGCACTTTAGTCTACCTCGAGCACGACCAGTATGTCACCGCACCAGCAGCATTGCTTCCCGGAGGGGCAGAGCGAACCGCGCAATGGATGCTTGGCGAACTTGCGAAGGCGATCAAGCTGGGGACCGCGAAGAAGCGAGGATAATCCGTCAACTCGATACCAAAGAGGCGCGGGAAACCGCGCCTTTTTTGTTGTCCTTCCTGTCGCGCACAGGTTGAATGCGAATCATGACGGAAACCTTGACTAAACTTCTGGCTCTGTTCGGCGGTGGCGCTGCGGTTGTGCTGGCTGTGGTTGGAGCAGCATATTGGCTCTTCAAGCTCTTTAGCGAGAAGTGGCTCACTGCAAGATTCAATGAGCGATTGGAGGACTATAAGCACAAGCAGCAAAGGGAGCTTGAGGAGCTGCGGTTCAAGATCAATTCGTTAATGGATCGCACCGCCAAGCTTTACCAGCGAGAGTTTGACGTGCTGCCGGAAGTATGGAGCAAGCTCGTGATGGCGCATGGGCACGTGCAGTCCGTAGCCTCAGCCCTGCAGCAATATCCCGATCTAGATCGGATGATACCGGAGCATCTCTCCGAGTTCTTGGACAAGTCCCCACTCGACAACTGGGAAAAAGAAAAGATTAAAAGCGAACCTAAGAAGACCGACTACTACACCCGTGCAATCAATCATCATAACGCATGGGTGGCGAGGAACACATACGTCGATTTCTACCAGTATTTTCGAAAGAACAGCATATTCATACGCGAGGAGCTAAAGTCAAAGTTCGATGCTCTCTCGGAGCTAACCCATGGTGCGCTTGTCGAGCATGAGCTTTGGTTACAGGATCGAGCCAACTTCAATATTTGGGAGACCAGACGCAGGTTCGTCAAGGAAGGAGGCGATCTCCTAAAGGCTCTAGAACAGGAAGTTCAAAAGAGACTGTGGGACTCGCAATCGGACTCGCTAGCAGGTGCAAATTCATAGCGCGAACGCCATCGCCTCGATTACTGCCACGCGCTGGCTCAATCAGGACCTACGTAACGTCCCTCGATAAAGAACCAAGCACCAAGCTCGCGCTCCCATACGTTGACCGCGTCCTCAAAAATCTCCAGCGCCTCACGTCGCTGGTCACCATCGGTCAGGCTCAAACGATACACGTATGATCCGGCTTTCTGACCGGCTCGCGTTCTCCCAGCCCTAGCTGGGCGATACTCCCAAACCTGATCGGTCTTAATTTGAGGATCAGTTTTTCTAAGCCGAAAGTGCTTAGAGCCGTTGGCGATCTGCCAACAGACGTAGAGCGAGCGATGCCGGGTCCGCATAGCGGCCTGGAAGTCTTCGACTGTCTTGAGTTTGGTTTCATAGGTGGAGCACATGAGCTCCCGTTGGTAGTCCTCCGCCGACTCCCAAACCCAATCCGTCAAATACCAGCAAGTCACGGCACAGTTGAAGGCGTGATAAGCCGGTGCGTGTGTTTCGGCTAAACTTCGCTTCGAGGCGAGAGACGAGCGAAGTTGCTCGATCTCCCAATAGAGCTTGTGCAGCAAATGGTATGGCGTCGCCAGCGCGAAGACGTTCGATGGCGGATCGGGCTGGTCGGGAATTTTGATCATTAAGAGAACCTGTAACTAATGGCGGTATCGGTCCCATTCCGCCTCTTGCCGACGCCGTTCGCGTTCGCAGCGGTCCCAGTCATTGAACGACTGCAGGCAATACTTGAAATTGTTCTGCAGTGTCAGTTCGCGCTCACTCGACTCTGGAATCCAGCGCACCCAAAAAAGAAGCAGGACCAGGATCGTCCCGCCGATCAAAATTGCGAAATACGGCCACACCCGTGGCTGCTGACCCAGCACCATTTCAAGCCTCGTTTAGAACTCGAACCTAACCGCCTCGATCATCTCGACGCGCTGGCTCAAGATGCCCTGGGGCAGGATGCCATACTTACCTGTCGTCGTCGCCTTGGTGTGGCCCAGCAGCACATTGAACTGCTCGTCCATGTATCCGGCCGCACGGAAGGCGTCGGCAATACCATGCCGGAAGCTGTGGAAGTTGACCTTGCGATCGACCTTCACACCGATGGCACGGAAGTAGTCATTGAAGAAGGTCGAGGGCACGCCAGAGAAGAAACCGCGTGTGTCCGGCTTGATCTCCGGGAAGAGCTGCTTCTCGCCCCGAGCGATCATCGCAGTGTGATATTCGAGCAGACCCAGCTTGATCAGTTCGCTATGGACCGGGACCACGCGCTGGGACCCTCTGGTCTTGGCAGACTTGACCGGCGATCCATCGTCATCGACCTCGCCATCTTCCGTAATATGAAACACCCAAACGTCATGAATTTGGAATAGATCGGCGGTCGCCATCTGCGCGATCTCGCCCAGCCGCGCGCCGGTGTAGAGACCGATCCAGCCAATCCAATAGCGCCAGTCACGGATAGCGACGTTGCCGGGTTCGTGCTCGCGATCGTCACCCATGCAGGTCGTGAAGAGGGGAGAGTTGAAGATCGTCTTGAGTTGATCCGCTGTGAAGGGGAGGCGGACTTTCTTCCGCTTGTCGAGCACCAAATACATCCCGGCCATGACGTCGGCCTCGATGAATTCGTTCTGCAGCAGCCAGGTCGAAAAGCTGCCGACCGCCGACAGATACTTGTTTTTGGTCTTGTCGCTGATCGTTGGCTTCTTGATCGAAGCGTTGGCCTCGATGATCTTCCGGAAGGACATGCCCTTGAACGCTGCGATCTCGCCGGCCTTGACAGGCCAGCCGGACAATTCATGCTTCCAGTTGCGAACGGTCTTTCGAGTGATCACCGAGACGTGGGACGTCTCGCCGACATACTCGGCGAACAGCTTCACTATCTTGCGGTTCTGATTCCATGTGTCCGGCCGCGCCGTGCCCAGGCGCTCGGCCTTGAACCGGTCGTATAGCTCCATGATCGTCTCGCCGGGCGCCGCGAACTGCTTACCCATCGTCGGGTCCGGGGGTCTCACGTCCGGGTCTTTCGGCACGCCAGCCCAATCCCCGGCGTCGCGTTCAGCCGCACGTTCCAGCGCCTCGACCTGGGCGCGCTGGAGCCGATTGCAAATCTCCCGGTATTTCGGACTGCCTTTCTCGACCAGGAGCTTCTCGCGCTCGATCAGGTCATCAGCCGCCCAATGGATCAGGGCCGTCTCTCCGGATGCCAGATGCTCCCTCAACGTCCTAAGCTGGATGGCCCGGTTCTCGCGACCGTTCCTTGCAGCGTTGCGCATGACGAGGAGATCGAAGCCGGGTAGATGAGGCTGGTGTCTTGCGGCCTCGATCTTGTCAGTGGTCGGCATATTGGCCCGCTGCCGCTCGTCTAGTGTCAGCTCGCGTTCATAGTGCGCCCAGGCGCCAGCTTGAATGTCCGTCGCGCCGGGTGCCCGTCGCGCCCGCAGCGCGGCAAATTCCCGTCGCCACTCACTGAGCACCGGCAGGACCAAGTCCCGCGCTGCCTTGGGGTCTCGCGTCCCAAGCGACCTCCATAGCTCCCGGCGGTGGGCCTGCTTTCCGCCCTTGGACGGATAGAAGCGCTGAAGGTCAGGAGGAATGCCAATCCGCGCGTAATACATGGCGCTGCCTGGACGGCGGACGACGTTGGTGGAAAGTGACATGCTGGGACTGCTCGTAACGGGTTGTAGTAACACCTCGAATATAGCGCCCAACTCGCAAGTTGCTCAAAAATAATAACTAATTGGCGCAGAAAGGTTTTCGGCCGTCTTGACTGAGAGTCCTAGAGGGTCCAGGTTCCCCGGCCAATCTGTCTCAATGGCCCCGACCATCCTCTGAAATCCTGATGATTGCCCGTTGCGGTCTGCTCGCGATGGCGAGCCGGACGTGACACAGATTGCGTCGCCACAGCATCGAGGGTGGATTGGTGCAGCGTATTCCACCATGGTCTCGCGCGCGTGGTGCGACCTGTTGCGACAGAGGTTTAAGCTGATGGACGAGATTGTTTATGCCCGTGAAGCGTCGATCGGCGTCGACGAGTTCATCGAGGTGTTGCGCCAGTCGGGGCTCGGCGAGCGGCGTCCGCTGGCGGATACCGAGCGGATGGCGCGCATGATCGCCAATGCCAACCTGATCGTGACGGCGCGAAAGGCGCACCGGCTCGTCGGCGTCTCGCGCGCGCTGACCGATTTCGCCTATTGCTGCTATTTGTCGGACCTTGCGGTCGATCGAGCGTATCAGGGGCACGGCATCGGCAAGCGCCTGATCGCGGAAACGCGGCGCCACGCCGGGCCTGAATCGATGTGCCTGTTGCTGTCGGCGCCGGACTCGATGAGCTTCTACAAGACGATCGGCATGCCGCAGGCGGACAACGCGTTCCTCTACAAGCGCGAGCGATAGCGCAGGCGGCGATCTTTGCTGCGCTACTTGATCTTGTCGTACACCGTCGCGAAGTCGCCGAGCGGCATCGGGATGCTGATGGTTTCCTTGCCGAGATTCTGGAACGACACCTTGAGCTGCTTGCCCGATTTAAGCTGGGTCAGGACATCGGGCGCGATCGGCGCGTTGATGTAGCAGCCGCGCGCCTCGCAGGTCTGGATCGGCACGTCGACCGCTTTGCCTTCGTCGACCTGCAGCTTGGCGCCGACCGGCAGGTTCAGGCCGAGCGGAAGCTGGATCAGCGCAACCGGCGTGCGGGTGTCGCCGGGAACGCGGATGTTGACCAGCACGATGAGCTGGCCGGTCTTGGTGAGAACAGCGGTCTGCTCCATGGCGCATTCGAGCGGCGCGTCGCGGCTCGCGCTGGTGCAGCGCGCGACCCAGCCGGTATTGTTGCCGGATGCATCACCTTGCGGCGCGGCGGGAGCAGCTGCCGGAACCGGCGCGGGCGTAGTCTTGCCCTTCGGCGTCTGGGCGTGGCCGAAGCCGGCTGCGCCGAACACGGTGAGCAGGACGAAAAACGACTTTGCGACAATCCTCACGATACCGGCTCCGAAATGAACATCTTTCGGATGTGCCGGTATGGCGGCAAATGTCAAGTCACTCAGCGGCCTGCTTGACCGATCGGTCGTCGCCATCGTCGGCGTCGTGGCCGGCACGTGGCGAGCGGCCCCAGTTCGCGAACGCGTTGGAGAGCCTGTCGAGATAGAGATAAACCACCGGCGTCGTGAACAGCGTCAGCGCCTGGCTGACGATCAGGCCGCCGACCATAGCGTAGCCGAGCGGTTGGCGGATTTCGGAGCCGGTGCCGGTCCCGAGCATCAGCGGCACGCCGCCGAGCATGGCGGCCATCGTCGTCATCATGATCGGGCGGAAGCGGAGCAGGGCGGCCTGACGGATCGCCGCCACCGGCTCCATGTGCTGATCGCGCTCGGCGGCGATCGCGAAGTCGACCATCATGATGCCGTTCTTCTTCACGATGCCGATCAGCAGGATGATGCCGATCAGCGCGATCAGCGAGAAGTCGAAGCCCGCGGCCATCAGGATCGCCAGCGCGCCGACGCCGGCCGAGGGCAGCGTCGACAGAATGGTGATCGGGTGGATGTAGCTCTCGTAGAGAATACCCAGGATCAGGTAGACGACCACGAGCGCCGCCAGGATCAGCAGCGGCACGCTCGACAGCGATTGCTGGAATGCCTGCGCGGTGCCCTGGAAGCTCGAGCTCAGGGTCGGCGGTGCGCCGAGGTCGATCATGGCCTTCTGCACTGCCTCGGTCGCCTGGCCGAGCGCGACACCCTGCGCCAGGTTGAACGAGATGGTGATCGCCGGGAACTGGCCCTGGTGGCTGATCGACAGCGGCCGCACCGGCACGGTGGTCCACTTCGCAAAGGTCGACAGCGGCACCTGTTCGCCGGTCAGCGGCGACTTGATGTAGATGTTGTTCAGCGTATCGATCGAGCCCTGCAGCTCCGGCAGCACCTCGAGAATGACGTGGTAGCTGTTGAGCTGGGTGAAGTACTGCGTCACCTGGCGCTGGCCGAACGCGTCATAGAGCGTGTCGTCGATCAGCTGCGGCTGGATGCCATAGCGCGAGGCGGTGTCGCGGTTGATCTTCAGCTCGACGGTGGTGCCGTTGGTCTGCTGGTCGGTGGCGACGTCGCGCAGCTGCGGCAGCGTCTGCATCTTGCCGAGGATCTTCGGCGCCCATTCGTTCAGCTCGGCAAGGTTGGCATCCTGCAAGGTGAACTCGAACTGGGTTCGGGTCGGGCGACCGCCGAGGCGGACGTCCTGCGCGGCCTGCATGAACAGCCGGGCACCGAGCACCTTCTCCAGCTTCGGCCGCAGCCGGGCGATGATCTGCTGCGCGTTGGCATCGCGCTCGTTCAGCGGCTTGAGCGTGATGAACATGTTGCCGTTGTTGCCGGCCCGGCCGCTGCCGCCGATCGCCATCGCCACCGTCGCCACGCCGGGATCCTGCATGACGATCTTGCTGAGCTGCTCCTGCTTCCCCTTCATCTCGGCGAACGAGATGTCCTGGTTGGCTTCCGAGGTCGCGGTGATCAGGCCGACGTCCTGCTGCGGGAAGAAGCCCTTCGGGATGATGACGAACATGTAGATCGACAGCGCGAGCGTCGCGAAGAAGATCATCAGGGTGGTGAACTTCCAGCGCAGTGCAAGGTCGAGCCCGCTCTGATAGCCGCGCAGCATGGCGTCGAAGCCGCGCTCGCTGAGCTTGTAGAGACGGCCGTGCCGCTCCTCGTTGTGGGCGCGCAGGAAGCGCGAAGCCATCATCGGGGTCAGCGTCAGCGACACGAACATCGAGACGAAGATGGTCATCGCCAGCACCACAGCGAATTCGCGGAACAGGCGGCCGATGATGCCGCCCATCAGCAGCAACGGAATCAGCACCGCGACCAGCGAGATGCTGATCGAGACGATAGTGAAGCCGATTTCCTTGGAACCCTTGAAGGCGGCCGCCATCGGCCGCTCGCCTTCCTCGATGTAGCGGCTGATGTTCTCCAGCATCACGATGGCATCGTCGACCACGAAGCCGACCGCGATCGTGAGCGCCATCAGCGACAGATTGTCGAGCGTGTAGCCGAAGATCCACATCAGCGCGCAGGCGCCGAGCAGCGCCAGCGGCACCGTCACGGCGGGGATCACGGTGGCCCAGAAGCTGCGCAGGAAGACGAAGATCACCATCACGACCAGGAAGATGGTCAGCATGAGGGTGAACTGGACGTCCTCCACCGCGGCGCGGATCGTGGTGGTGCGGTCGGAGATGACCTCGATCTTGACCGCCGGCGGAATGGCCGCGACCAGCCGCGGCAGCGCCGCCTTGATCTTGTCGACGGTGTCGATGACGTTGGCGCCGGGCTGTTTGAAGACGACGAGGAACACGCCGCGCTTGCCGTTGGCCCAGGCGGCCTGCTTGGCGTCCTCCGGCCCGGTCACGGCCTGGCCGATGTCGCGGATCCGCAAGGGCCCGCCATTGCGGTACGCGATGATGACGTCGTTCCAGGGCTCCGCCGTGAGCAACTGGTCGTTGGCATAGATGGTGTAGGCGCGGGTGGCGCCGTCGATATTGCCCTTCGGGCTGTCGACGGTTGCGATGTTGATCGCGGCGCGGACATCCTCCAGCGACAGGCCTTTCGCGACCAGCTTGGCCGGGTCGATCTGGACGCGGACCGAGGGCTTCTGCTGGCCGCCGATGATGACCTGCGCAACGCCGGAGATCTGGCTGATCTGCTGGGCAAGCTGCGCGTCGACGGAATCGCTGACCGTCGTCAGCGGCAGCGTGTCCGAGGTGGCCGACAGCAGCATGATCGGCGCGTCCGCCGGATTGACCTTACGATAGGTCGGCGGCGAGGGAAGGTTCTTCGGCAACTGGCCGCTGGCGGCATTGATGGCGGCCTGCACGTCATTGGCGGCGCCGTCGATCGAGCGGTTGAGGTCGAACTGGATCGTGACCGATGCCGTGCCGAGATAACTCGTCGAGGTCATCTGCGCGATGCCGGGGATCTGCGCGAACTGGCGCTCCAGCGGCTGGGCGACCGAACTTGCCATGGTCTCCGGGCTGCCGCCCGGCAGCGACGCGGTGATCTGGATGGTCGGGAAGTCGACTTGCGGCAGCGGCGCCACTGGAAGCAGGGGGTAGGCGACGAGGCCGACAAACAGGATGCCGGCCATCAGCAGCGAGGTGCCGATGGGGAAGCGAATGAATGGTGCGGATATTCCGTCGCTCATTCCTGCGTAACCTTCGACTGGGACTGGTCCGAGCTCGCCACCGCCGTCGTCACCAGGGTTCCCGGCGAGACCTTGTATTGGCCCGCGGTGATCACCTGCTGTCCCGGCGACAGGCCTTCTTCGATCACCGATTTGCCGTCGATCGACTGGCTGACCTTGAGCTTGCGAAGCTCGGCCTTGTTCTCCTGATTGACTGAATACGCGTAGAGGCCCTCGGTGCCATGCTGCACCGCGTCATCCGGCACGACGGTGGCATCCTTCAATGTCCGGACCAGGAGCCGGGTCGAGACCGACTGGCCCGGCCACAGCGCATGGTCCTTGTTATCAAACACCGCCTTCAGCCGGACAGTCCCGCTTGTGGTGTCGACCTGATTGTTGATCAGCGCCAGGGTTCCGGTCGACAGCACCCGTTTGCCGTCGGTGGTCAGGGCAATGGTCTTGGGCGGCGCCACGGCCAATGCCGCCTTGATATCGGGCAGCTGGTCTTCCGGCGCGGTGAAGATCACGGTGATCGGCTCGATCTGGGTGATCGTCACGATGCCGGTCTGGGCCGAGGCGTTGACGATGTTGCCGATATCGACCAGTCGCAGGCCGACGATGCCGTCGATCGGCGACTTCACGGTGGCGTAGTCGACCTGGGTCTGCGCGTTGAAGATCGCGGCGTCGTCGGCGGTGATCTGCGCCGTGAGCTGGGCCACGGTGGAGCGCTGGGTGTCGAGCTGCTGGCGCGTCGCGAACTCGCCGAGCTTGGTGTAGCGCTGCAGATCGAGATTGGCGTTGGCGAGGTTGGCCTCGTCCTGGGCCTTCTTGGCCTTGGCCTGGTCGAGCGTCGCCTGATAGGGCCGCGGATCGATCTCAACCAGCGTGTCGCCCGCCTTGACGAACTGGCCTTCCTTGAAAGCGACCTTGGTGATCTGGCCGTCGACCCGTGTGCGGACCTGGACGGTGTTGAACGCCTGCACCGTGCCGAGACCGGTCAGGTAGACCGGGAAGTCGGCCTTCTCGACCGGCGAGATATTGACCGGAACGGCGGGGCGCTGCTGGGCGGCACGCTTCTGCGCGGCCTCGGCCGCCAGCTTGTTGTCGGAGTATTTTTGCCAGCCGAAATAACCAGCCGCGCCAACCGCAGCGATCACTAAAACCCAACCGATGGTGCGTGACTTTGACATGCGGACTCTTGGGTTCGACGTAACAATAAAGGGTGATCGAAACGGTTCACAGAGCTTGCGGATATAATATGCGTGCACTTAATGTGTAAACACACCAAGGCTTGAGAATCCTAAACATTTGGAAAGGTTTAGGTCAGAAACGAGCAGAAACATTCCGGCTGTGAAACGCACCGAGGACCCCTATGTCGCTCGATCTCAAACGCCAATTCATTGCGCAGCTCGTCGAGAGTTCCAGGCTGCTGCGCAATTATATCGATCATCGCGCCAAGGCGCGAGGCACCACGCGCGCCCAATGGATCGTGCTCTTCCGCCTGCGCGAGCAGGAAGGACTATCCCAGGTCGATCTTGCCGATGTGCTCGAATTGCAGCCGATCTCGCTGGTGCGGCTGCTTGACCGGCTTGTCGAGCATGGCTTGCTCGAACGCCGTCCCGACCCCAGGGATCGCCGCGCCAATCGTCTATTCCTGACCAGGACCGGGCGCCGCCTCGTCGACGATCTTGACAGTCTGCGCGATGCGATCGCCGGCGACGTGCTGCGTGACGTATCGGACAAGCATGTCGAGAGTGGCCTCGCCACGCTTCGCGAGGTCAAGGATCGCATCAAGGCGCTCGGCGAGGGCGCCGAGCCCATCGCCGCGAAATAGCGCGCGTCGCGTCGCGCGCACTCCTGCGCTCGATCCCTTCATCAGCTTGCGGTTTGCGCGACGCGGTTGAAACGCCGCGGGATGTCGTTCATATCGCGCAGCGACGATGCGAAAGGATGAGGGCCGCGATGGATGAGTTGAACGGACGCATGATGGCTTGCCAGATCCTGGTCACCGGATTGATCGCGCGCGTCGCCAACGAGCAGCGTGATCCGCTGCGCTTTCTCACCGACTTCCGCGATGAGATCAAAGCGGTCGTCAACGGCGTCAATATCGCCGGCCTCGAGAACAGCGACCAGGTGCGGCAGGTCGCGCAGCGGACCATCGACGAGCTGTTTTCGCTGATGAAGCCGCCAAGCGCCGAGTGATTGTCGGCAGCAATTTAGAACGGTCATTAGAACGCTTAAAAACTAGAGTTTAGAACGATTTCAAACCGTAGATTAGAATCCCTTTGAACTGGGGCGATTCAAGCAAACTGTGGTGCTGATCGCATTGATAAAAAAGCTCACGCTCGATAACCGGAGGAGACAGTTCATCGCAGGTGATTTCGCGACGAATTTGCTTTCTGGGGGCGTGCAAGACAATGAGCAATGTGAAGGCGCCGAGATCGCTGCGCTTCGAAGCGGCGATCGGTTCGGCTGACGATACGGGTTATTCCGCCGCAAAGGTCTCCGCCGTCGCGAGCCTGATCGCGGTGGCGTCGTTTTCGGGGGCCGAAGCGCAGCAGACCAATCTGCCGCCGGTGAATGTCGATGCCCCGGTCGCGCGCCCGCGGCCCGTCTCCTCAAAGCCCACATCGGACCAGGTTCGCGCCCGCAACGCGCTGCGCCGCGCCGCGCGCCGCAGCAATCAGCAGGCCCAGCAGGCGCCGGTGCCGTTTCCCAATGCCGGCGGTCTTCCCGCCGACCGCGATCGCTACGCGGATCCGGCCGCGCCGTACAAGGGCGACCGTCTCCAGGCATCCGGGAAGTATCCCGAGCCGATCCTGAACACGCCGAAGTCGGTCACGGTGCTGACCAAGGACGTGCTCGAGGACAAGAACGCGACCTCGCTGAAGTCGGCGATCCTGTCGACGGCCGGCGTGACGCTCGGCACGGGCGAGGGCGGCAACGCGTTCGGCGACCGCTTCTTCATCCGCGGCTTCGACGCCCGCAACGACATCTTCATCGACGGTGTGCGCGACGCCGGCGTCAGCGTCCGCGAGAACTTCTTCACCGAGCAGGTCGAGATCCTGCGCGGCCCGGGCTCGTCCTTCGCAGGCCGCGGCACAACCGGCGGCGCGATCAACATCGTCACCAAGCAGGCGACGACGGAGAACAGCTTCTACAACATGGACACCTCGTTCGGCACCGATCGCACCAAGCGGGTGACGCTCGATGTCAACCAGGTGATCAGCCCGACGCTGGCGATCCGCGCCGGCGGCCTGTTCCAGGATGCCGGCGTCGCCGGCCGCAGCTATGTCACCGACAATCGCGATGGCGCGTTCGTCGCCGGAACATGGAAGCCGGTCGATGCGGTGAAGATCACCGGCAACTACATCCACACCGAGCTCACCGGTATCCCGGATTTCGGCGTGCCCTACTACCGGCCGAGCACCGCGAGCACGGCCGGCGGCCCGTTCCCGGATTTCGGCGTCAACCGCAACAATTTCTACGGCTTCGTCAACCGCGACTTCTTCAGGACCGGGCAGGACATCGGCACGATCAACGCCGAGGTGCAGGTCACGCCGGACCTCGTGATCAGCAACAAGATCCGGGAATCGCGCTCGACCCAGAACTACGTCGGCACGCTGCCGGAATCGCCGGTGCTGGCCACGCCGCTTTCGGCCTCGACGCTGACCACGAATCCGCAGAGCCGTTTCCAGGTCACGGACGTGTTCGCCAACCAGACCGAGGCAACCTACAAGTTCAACGACGGCGCCGGCTTCAAGCACACGGCGCTTGCCGGATTCGAGTATGACAACGAAAGGTCCTCGATCGACAAGTATCTTGGTCTGAACTCGGAAGCGCTGCCTGGCGGTTTCAACGGCGGCGGATCGCTCGCTGGCGTCAGCGTGTTCAATCCGCAATACACCAACATTCCGTTCCCGATTCCGTCGGGACTGTCCGGGCTGCCAACCAAACTCACCATCGACACCAAGAGTGTCTATGTCATGGACAGCGCCAACTACAACGATCTCGTGATCCTCAACGGCGGCGTCCGCTATGACGATTACAACATCAAGACCACCGGCTATGGTACGGTCAATGGTGTCGCCAACGTCTTCGGTCAGCAGCAGCAAGACTATGGCATGCCGAACTTCAACCTCGGTCTGACACTCAAGCCGTTGCCGAACGGGAGCGTCTATGCCGCCTATGCCACGTCATCCAACCCGGTCGGCGCGGAGTTTGACGGCTCGAGCATTCAGTATGGTGGTCTCGCGCCGGTTCTCAATGGCAATCCAAGCCAGATATTCGGGCCGGAAAAGAACAAGGCGATTGAAGTCGGCACCAAGTGGGAGTTGTTCGATCGCCATTTGCTGGTGACGGCGGCGCTGTTCCAGACCGAGAAGGAAAACGCGCGCGAATCCATGAACGTCACCGCGGCGACCGCAACCGCCGCATGTCCCTATCCAGCTGGTACGACCGGAAGCGTCTCCTGCATCAGCGCCGGCGCGGCTTATCGCATCCGCGGCATCGATCTCGGAGTGGGCGGCAAGATCACCGACAAGTGGAGCGTGTTCGGCGGCCTCGTGCTCATGCAGTCGGAAGTGACCAAATCGAATATTCCGCCTGCGAACACGACTCTGTACACCTCGAACGTCGGCTTGCCGCTCGCTAACGTGGCACATCAGTCGTTCAGCATGCTGACCAAGTACCAGCTCACCGACATGTGGGAGCTGGGCGGGCAGGCGGTGTATCGCTCCAAGGTCTATGGCGGCACCTTCCTTGCCGCCAACCAGGGCACCTCGATCCCGAGCTACTGGCGCTTCGACGCGTTTGCCGAGGCAAAGATCGACAAGCACTGGACCATGAAGCTGTTCGTCAACAACATCTTCGACAAGCGCTACTACGACGCGCTGTACCAGAGCGCAGCACCGTTCGTGCTCGAGGCGCCGGGACGCGCCGCGTATCTGGTTATCTCTGCGCGTTACTGACGGAGGCCTCGCGGCACAAGATGCTGGTCTGTATTCCCAACGTATTGAGCAAGGCCGATGTGGCGGACTTCCGCCGCATCATGGAGCAAGCCGAATGGGAAGACGGCCGCTCGACCGCCGGTGCTGCGTCCGCGATGGTCAAGCGCAACGAGCAACTGCCGCCCGACAGCGAGGTCGCGCGGCAACTCGGCAACCGGATCCTGACCGCGCTGTCGGCGAGCCCGCAGTTCATCTCGGCCGCGATCCCACTTAGAATCTTTCCACCCTTGTTCAACCGCTACGCCGCGAGCGACGGGCACCATTTCGGCCTGCACGTCGACAATGCGGTGCGGGGCGACCGGCTGACGGGCTTGCGGATCCGCACCGACCTGTCGGTCACGCTGTTTTTATCGGAGCCGGAAGACTATGATGGCGGCGAGCTCGTCATCGAGGATCTCTACGGATCGCATGAAATCAAGCTGCCGGCGGGCGATCTGGTGGTTTATCCTGCTTCCAGCTTGCATCTGGTCACGCCGGTCACGCGGGGCGTGCGGGTAGCGTCTTTTTTCTGGCTGCAGAGCATGGTACGGGATGCCCACGCGCGCAGCCTGATCTTTGATCTCGATACCGCGATCCAGGCTCTGGTGGAGCGGCTGGGGCGCGATGACCCTGAAACGGTCAAATTGACCGGGATTTATCACAACCTGATCCGTCACTGGGCTGAAGTGTAACTGATGATGACATTCAAGTTCCCCGCTGCATCCGCCATGATCGCCTCGCTGGCGATGCTGATGCTGGCCGCGCCGTCCTCGGCGCAGCAGCAAACGGCGCCTGTCGCGCAGCCCGCACCCGTGACCCGGCCTCAGCCCGCACCCGTGGCGCAACCGCAGGCGGCGCAGCCTGCAACCGCCCAGCCTGCGGCTGCCCAGGCCGCGCCGGTAGCCCAGCCGGCGCCCGCCGCGCCGCAGGCACAGGCCGCACCGGTCCCGGCCGCGGCTCCGACACCGGCGGCACTCGATGCGTCGCCGGCCGCGCCCGCGGGCGGCGATGGCAAGGTGCTGAAATCGACCAGCACCGGCCTGCACGAATTGTCGCCGTGGAACATGTTCTTGAACGCCGACATCATCGTGAAAGCGGTGATGCTCGGCCTTGCGTTCGCATCGCTCGTGACCTGGACGGTGTTCATTGCCAAGATGGTCGAGCTGACCGTCGCGCAAAGCAAGCTGCGCAGCGCGCTCGCCAAGATCGCTGAATCGCGGTCGCTGGCGGAAGCGCAGTTCGCGCTCGGCGCCAAGGGTACTGTGCTGTCGTCATTCATTGGCGCCGCAATGCGTGAAGGGCGCCTGTCGGCGGGCATCTCCAGCGACGCCGGCATCAAGGAGCGCGCTGCGTCGAGCTTTGCCGAGATCGTGCGCGCCGAAGCCCGCAAGATCCGCATCGGCACGGGCCTGCTTGCGACCATCGGCGCAACGTCGCCGTTCGTCGGTCTGTTCGGCACCGTGTGGGGCATCATGAACAGCTTCATCGGCATTTCGAAGTCGCAGACGACGAACCTTGCCGTTGTGGCGCCGGGCATCGCCGAAGCGCTGCTCGCAACCGCGATCGGCCTCGTCGCGGCGATCCCCGCGGTCATCATCTACAACCATTTCTCGCGCGTCACGAAGGTCTATCTCGAGCTCGTCAACCGCGCTTCGGGCGCCGCGGGACGGCTGCTGTCGCGCGATCTCGATCGCACCCATGGCAGCATTCCCGGCGAGGTTCCGCGCAGCGCGCATGGGCGCGCCGCCGCGGCGGAGTAGGCGATGGCAGTCTCGATCTCCGAGAGCGACGACGACGACGATTTCGCGGAATCCCACGAGATCAACGTCACGCCGTTCATCGACGTGATGCTGGTGCTGCTGATCATCTTCATGGTTGCGGCGCCGCTCTCGACCGTCGACCTGCCGATCGATCTGCCGACCTCCAGCGCGACGCCGCAGAAGAAGCCGGACAAGCCGACCTATCTCAGCATCAAGCCGGACCTGACGCTGGCGATCGGGGAGAGCGCGGTGAAGCGGGCCGACCTGATCAATTCGCTCGATGCGGTGCCCGACATGAGCCGGGACAAATACGTGTTCCTGCGCGCCGATCGCACGGTGCCCTATGGCGAGCTGATGGGCGTCATGGAGCTGCTGCGTGCCGGCGGCTACACGCATGTGAAGCTGGTCACGCTCGAGGGCGTGCCGGGCGCGCCCGGGACGGCGCAGGCCGAACCGGCCAAACCCTGACGGCGAACCGCGATGTCCACCAACCCCGATCTCGATCTGCGGACGTCGAAGCGGCTCTGGGTGATCGCCGCAGTGACGGCGGTCGGGCTGCATCTCGGCGGCGCTGCGCTGGCGCTGACGAATCTGCGCGGCGACGACGGCGATGAGGGGCTTGGCGCTGCCGGCGCGGAGTACGCCGTCGAGCTTGCCTCCGCAACCGACGAGGATAACCCGGCGCCCCCTGGACCGGAGGACCGAGCGCAGGAAGCGTCGCCGGAAATGACCCAGCAGAAGGCGGAGGTCAAGGAGACCGACCTTCCGCAGGCCAAGCCGACCGAAACTGAGGACGCCGATCGCCTCGTCACGGAAGACAACAGCAAGAAGCCGAAGGAGGACGAGGCGCAGGTCGCCAAGGTTCAGACCGAGACGAGCGAGGCCGCCGAGCAGCACCAAGACCAATCGCCGACCAAGCTGGAAGACGCTTCGCGTCAGTCGGAGACGACCAAGGCGCCCAATCCCGGGATCGGCAAGGACAAGTTCGCGCTGACGGCCAAATGGGGCAAGAAGATCAGCGCCTATCTCGACCTGCACAAGAAATTCCCGGAGAACAGCAAGACCAAGGAGGGCAAGGTGAAGCTTGCCCTGGTGCTCAACCGTCTCGGCAAGGTCTTGTCCGTAGCCGTGATGGAAACGTCCGGGGATGCCGCGTTCGACGACGCTGCGGTCTCGATGGTCCACCGCTCCGATCCGGTGCCGGCGCCGCCGGCGGGACTGACCGAGGACCAGTTCTCCTTCACGCTTCCCGTCACATTCAACAAGCCCAAGAAGTAGCCGTCGTCATTCCGGGTTCGCCGATCGGACCGCACTTGGCGCGGACCCGTTGGCGAGCCCCGGAATGACGGGTACTTAGCTCTTCTTCACCAGCGGGCAGACGCTCTTCTCGAGCGGCAGCCAGGCTTCATCCGCCGGGATCGTCGCGATCAGCTTGTAATAGTCCCACGGATATTTCGACTCCGAAGGCTTCTTCACCTCGAACAGATAGGCGGGGTGGATCTTGCGGCCGTCGACGCGGATCGAGCCCTTGCCGAACAGCGGATCGTCGGTCGGCAGCTCCTTCATCTTGGCGACCACGGCGCGGCCGTCATGCGGATTGCCGCCGAGCGCCTCCAGCGCCTTGAAATAGTGGATCAGCGACGAATAGACGCCGGCCTGCACCATGGTCGGCGGGTTCTTCTTGAAGCGCTCCATGAAGCGCTTGGTGAAGGCGCGGGTCTGGTCGTTCATGTCCCAGTAGAATGTCTCGGTGAAGTTCAGCCCCTGCGCGACGTTGAGGCCGAGCGCGTTGATGTCGGTGATGAACAGCAGCATGCCGGCGAGCCGCTGGCCGCCCGAGACGATGCCGAATTCAGCCGCCTGCTTGATCGCGTTGGTGGTGTCGCCGCCGGCATTGGCGAGGCCGACGATCTTGGCCTTCGAGCTTTGCGCCTGCAGCAGGAAGGACGAGAAGTCCGCGTTGTTGAGCGGATGCTTGACGCTGCCGAGCACCTTGCCGCCATTCGCGGTGACGACATTCGAGGTGTCGCGCTCCAGTGCCTGGCCGAACGCATAGTCCGCGGTGAGGAAGAACCAGGTGTCGCCGCCGGATTTCACCAGCGCCTTGCCGGTGCCGTTGGCGAGCATGTAGGTGTCATAGACCCAGTGCACCGTGTTCGGCGAGCACTGCGCGCCCGTGAGGTCGGACGAGGCGGAGCCCGAGTTCAAATTGACGACGTTCTTCTCCTTGGCGAGGTTGGCGATCGCGAGCCCGACATTGGAGGCCGCAAGATCGACGAACACGTCGACCTTCTCGACATCGATCCACTGCTTGCCGATGTTGACCGCGACATCGGGCTTGTTCTGGTGATCGGCCGAGATCAGATCGATCTTCCAGCCCTTGGCCAGCAGCCCGGAATCCTCGATCGCCATCTGCGCTGCGACCGTCGAGCCGGGACCGCCGATATCCTGATAGAGACCGGACTGATCGCCGAGGGCGCCGACCTTGGCGACCTTGTCCATCGTCTGCGCCGACGCCGTTCCGGCGAACACGAGGCTCGTGGTCACGACCAGGGCTGCAATGGAACGCTTCATCTTCCCTCCAGTATGATTTTGTTTTTTGAGTTCCGCATTATGCCCGGCATCGGGCGCATCGCCTAGGGCGCTGCTTCGATCGAGCGCGCGCGATATTCCACGGCGCGGCGATTGAATGGCCAATGCCGCGCGACGCGATGCCGCGGGTTCGCGCGTCGATCAAGAATCGGGCTGGGATGAAGCGCGGGCGGCGCTATTTCCAGTAGTAGCGGATCGCGACGTAGACCACGACGAGGCAGGCGAAGATCAGCGCCACCGGCATCGGACGCTTGGCGTTCGGGTCGGACGAGACCGTCTTCTTGGCGGGCAGGCGGCGGAACGCGGTGACGTTGCCGGTGTCGGCGACCGGTTCGCGCGTGCGCGCCGGAACCTCGGGCGCCTTTCCGGCGCCGCCCATCTCCGCATAATAGGTGCGGTACATCTCCTGGATGGTCGCCTCGCTGGCCTCGGCGTCGGTCATCTGTTCGAGCAGCTTCTTGTAGATCGCCAGGAAATTCTGCGCCTCGGGCGGCAAAGCGGAAGCGCCGTTTAGCTTGGCCATCATCTTCCAGGTCGCAAAGTCCGCCCGCGCGCGGGTGTCGGCGCGTCGTGCAATCAGCATATCGGCAGCTTTGATCACCATGGCCTCGAAGCGTTCCTGTCCCTGCGCGCGCATCCGAAGATTGGGTTCCGAGTTTCTGATTGGGTCATGCGCAAATCAAGGCTATGTGTTTCCGGTAATAAGGAGAAGGGCGTTGATTACATAGCCGGTCAGAGTTCGCAGTATCGTTGAAATAACATCAAGATTTAGGCCGACCTGCCGGCCGATCACGGGCAGCAGGATCAACATCCCGATCAGGATCAGCATGCCGTAGGGCTCCAGCCGGGCGAGCGGGATCGCCAGCGGCCGCGGCAGCAGCCCGACCGCGACCCTTCCGCCGTCCAGCGGCGGGATCGGCATCATGTTGAAGATCGCGAGCACGATGTTGATCAGGAACGCGTTTTTCAGATTGTCCGCGGTCCATTTTGCCGCATCTGCCGGAACCAATGGCAGCGCGTGGAATGCCAGCGCCGCCGCGGTTGCCAGGATGATGTTGGTGACCGGGCCGGCCAGCGCCACCCACACCATGTCGAGCTTGGGATGGTTGAGCTTGCGGAAATTCACCGGCACCGGCTTGGCGTAGCCGAACAGGAACGGCGAATGCGCGAACAGCAGCACCGCGGGCAGGATCAGCGTGCCGAACGGGTCGATATGCTTCAGCGGGTTGAAGCTGACACGGCCGAGCTTCCAGGCGGTGTCGTCGCCGAGCCGGTGCGCGACGAAGCCGTGCGCCGCCTCGTGGAAGGTGATGGCGACGATCAGCGGCAGCACCCAGACGGAGATGTCGTAAAGGGAGATGTTCAATGCGGTGCCGCCTCGGATTCGCTTGGGACCGGAGGTCAGGCTAGCACGGATTTGCTGAAGTCGATCTGGCAAGCATTGCCGCGGGTCAGCGCGCGTCGGGCGCGACGACGGGCTCCGCCGTGCGCGCCCGTTGCCGCTGCGTGGTCGCGATCCAGATGCCGGCGAACACGGTGACGATGCCGGCCATCAGATTCCAGCTCAGCGGCTCGCCAAGCAGGACCGCGCCGACCAGCGAGGCCGCAATCGGATTGACGGTGACCGAGATCGCCACCCGGGTCGGCGTCGTCCGCTCCAGCGCAAAAGCCCAGAGATAGAAGGTGAGCGCCGCGCCGAACGCGCCGAGATAGGTCGCACCGAACCATTGCGGCGCGCCAAACTCAGCGACCGGCGCGAAACTGCCGCGCAGCAGCGAGGCCGCGATCAGCACCACTGCACCAGCCGCCATGGCGAGCGTGGTGAAGGGGATCGGGCCGGAGCGGCGGATGAAGGGTTTCGACCAGATGCTGTAGAGCGCCATGCACAGTGCGGCCGCGACCATCAGCAGATCGCCGCGCCAGGCGCCCGGCGGGGCAGTGGCGAGGCCGGAGAGCAGGGCCATCGAGACACCCAGGATAGTGATCAGCACGCCTGTGGCCTTGCGCGCGGTGAGTGGCTCGGCACCGAGCGCTGCGCCGACCAGCATGGTCAGCAGCGGCAAGGTCGAGAGCGCTAGCGCGCCCCGCGCCGCGGTCGTGAAGATCAGCGAGGCGTTGAACAGGATCGGAAACGCCGCGAAGAACAGCAGGCCGAGACCGACGACGCCGAACCAGTCACGCCGCGGCGGCCAGCTTCCACGTTGCAGCAGTGCCAGCGGCAGCAGCAGGAGGACGCCGATGCCAAAACGGAACGCACCGATCGCCAATGGATCGATCGCGCCGACCAGGAACCGCGTCGCTCCGATCGAGGTTCCGCCGATCGCACTCGACAGCACCGCGGCCAATACCCCCCAGATTTCGCCCATCCCGTTCGATCCCTGTGTTTCGCTTGCGCAATCTAGGGACGAGGAGATATTCATGGAATGGAATAAATATGATCGATAAAATCACGGCTTGTTATGAGCGCACCCATCCTGGACCCTGATCTCCTGCAAGCCTTTGTCGCGGTGGCGGACCATCGCTCCTTCACCCGCGCCGCCTCGGCGCTGAACCGGACCCAATCCGCCGTCAGCATGCAGGTGAAGCGGCTGGAAGAGCGGCTGCAAGCTGAACTGTTTCAC
The DNA here is from genome assembly GCF_029846235.1 of Bradyrhizobium sp. CER78. Classification (GTDB taxonomy): domain Bacteria; phylum Pseudomonadota; class Alphaproteobacteria; order Rhizobiales; family Xanthobacteraceae; genus Bradyrhizobium. The sequence goes on along the minus strand of NZ_JARVWP010000012.1, from coordinate 168,404 downwards.
CGCAGCACATCCAGCGTCGACCTTAGCGCAGCCGGCGAGGGGCTGCTCGGCTACGCCCGCCGGATATTGAGCCTCAACGCTGAGGCGATCGGCCTGGTGCGCGAGCACGGCACCGACGGACGGGTTCGCCTTGGCGTGATGGACGACTACGGGACGTTGATCGTACCGCCGCTGCTCAAGGAATTTGTCGCCAACTATCCGCTGATCCATGTCGAGATGGAGACCGGGCTGACATCGTCGATGACGGACCGGCTCGGCGAAGCCTATGACCTCGTGATCGCGATGCACCCCGAGGGGCGCGGCGAGGGCGAGTTGCTGCGCACCGAGCAGGCGGTGTGGGCCGCTAGCGCATCGCATCGTGTCGAAGAACTCGATCCGCTGCCGGTCGCGCTGTATCCGCAGGGCTGTCTGTTCCGGGCCTGGGCGATGCAGGCGCTGGACGAAGCGAGCCGGCCTTGGCGGCTCGCTTTTGTCAGCCATAGTCTTTCTGCGGTCGAAGCGATCGCGGCGCAGGGGCTCGCCGTGACCGTGGTCAAGTCCGGCACCTTTCCGCCGGCGCTGCGGCGCCTGACCGCGCGTGACGGCATGCCGCGCCTGCCGCGAGCCGAGATCCGGCTGCACCGCGCGCCAAATCTTTCGCGCGCGGCGTCATTGCTGGCAGATCACCTGGTCGCCGCGCTTCGACAGCAAACGAAGCGCGCGAGCTAGTACGTCGCCCGTCCGCCGGAGATGTCGAACACCGCGCCGGTCGAGAAGGCGCAGTCCTCCGACGCCAGCCATGCCACCATCGAAGCCAGTTCCTCGACCTGCACGAAGCGGGCTTTCGGAATCTTCGACAGCATGAAGTCGATATGCGCCTGCGTCATCTGGTCGAAGATCGCGGTCTTCGCCGCAGCAGGCGTCACCGCATTGACCAGGATGTCGTGCTGCGCGAGCTCCTTGCCGAGCGATTTCGTCAGCGCGATCAGGCCCGCCTTCGACGAGGAGTAGTGCGCTGCGTTCGGGTTGCCTTCCTTGCCGGCGATCGAGGCGATATTGACGATGCGGCCATACTTCTGCCCGATCATGGTCGGCACGATCGCCTTGCAGCAGATGAAGGGACCCTCGAGATTGATGCGCATCACCCTGCGCCAGTCGTCGAGATCGGTTTCCCATACCGGCTTGTTGGCTCCGGTGATACCGGCGTTGTTGACGAGGATGTCGATCTTGCCGAATGCCCCGAGCGTCTGATCGCGCGCGGCGTCGACCGCGGTGGGATCGGTGACATCCGTCTTGATCGCGATCACGTCCTCGCCGATCGCCCGCGCGGTCTGCTCGGCGAGCGGCTGGTCGAAATCCCAGATCGCGACCTTGGCGCCGGATGCGACGAAGCGCTCGGTGATGGCGCGGCCGAACCCTTGCGCGCCGCCGGTGACGACGGCGCAGCGGCCGTCGAGATCGATCTTGTTCATGCCGAATGCCTTTGCGTGCCCATCAGAGCATGAAGCCGCCGTCGACGACCATGTCGACGCCGGTGGTGAAAGCGGCTTCGTCGCTCGCAAGATACACAGCCATGGCCGCGATCTCCTCGGCGGTGCCGAGCCGGCCCATCTTCTGGCGGGCCACGAACTTCTCGCGTCCGTCCGGGCCCGCGGCAGCTGCGCGCTCCAGCATCGAGGGCGTCTCAACGGTGCCGGGGCAGATCGCGTTGCAGCGGATGCCCTGGGTGATGAAGTCGAGCGCGACCGCGCGCGTGAGCAGCGAAACTGCCGCTTTCGACGCACTGTAGACGTAGCGATTGGCCGGTGGCCGCAACGCCGCGCAGGACGAGATGTTGACGATGCTGCCGCCACCGCCTTGCAGCATCGCAGGCAGGAACGCCTTGATGGTCCGGTGCATGGATTTGACGTTGAGATCGAACGAGAAGTCGAAGTCTTCGTCGGAGCACTCCAGAATGGTGCCGTGATGCACGAAGCCCGCCGCATTGAGCAGGACGTCGATCTTGCCGACGCGCTTGGCGAAGGTGTTGACGTCGGCGGTGCTGCGAACGTCGAGCCGGGCGGTCTCGGCGATGCCTTCCTTGCCTAGCGTGGCGATGCCGCTCTCATTGATGTCGGTGGCGATCACGGTCGCGCCTTCACGCGCGAATGCGATCGCGCATGCGCGCCCGATGCCGGCCGCCGCGGCGGTGACAACGGCGCGCTTTCCCTTCAGTCTGTCTGACATGCTTTTCTTCCCTTCCTCTTGTCCGTCATTCCGGGGCGCGCGCAGCGCGAACCCGGAATCTCGAGATTCCCCGATGCGCAACTTGCGCATCTTTGGTCTGGTGCTTACGCACCATCCCGGAATGACGGGTTGATGCTTCAATGATTATCCCGCGCCACGCCGACCTTGCCGGCGATGTCGTGGTAGCGCGTCGCGAGCTCGAGGCAGGCGCCGGTGGCGTGCTGGCCGACGGTCTGGCGGTAGAGCTCCTGCCACGGCGTCTGGTTGGCCGGGTGCGGGAAGCCGCCTTTGGCCTTCAGCTCGGCGCGGCGGGTGCGCAGCTCATCCTCCGAGATCATGATGTTGGCGCTGCCCTTGTTGAGGTCGATGCGCACCTTGTCGCCGCTCCTCAGGATCGCGAGCCCGCCATCGGCGGCGGCCTCGGGCGAGGCGTTGAGGATCGACGGCGAGCCGGAGGTGCCGGACTGCCTGCCGTCGCCAATGCAGGGCAGGGACAGGATGCCGCGTTTGATCAGCGCCGCCGGCGGCTGCATGTTCACCACCTCGGCGCCGCCGGGATAGCCGATCGGGCCGGTGCCGCGGATGAACAGGATGCAGTGCTCGTCGATGTCGAGCGCGGGATCCTCGATCCGCGCGTGATAGTCCTCCGGGCCTTCGAACACGACGGCACGGCCCTCGAAGGCGTTGAGGTCCTTCGGGTTGGACAGATAGCGGTCGCGGAACTCCTTCGAGATCACGCTGGTCTTCATGATCGCGGAATCGAACAAATTGCCGCGCAGCACGATGAAGCCGGCGTCCTTTACGAGCGGCTTGTCGTAGCCCCAGATCACGTCGCCATCGGGCTGCGGCGCCTCCTTGCAATTCTCGCCCATCGTGCGGCCGTTGACGGTGAGGGCGCCTTCATGGATGCGCTTGTGCTTGATCAGCTCGCGCACCACCGACGGCACGCCGCCGGCGCGGTGGTATTCCTCGCCGAGATAGAAGCCGGCCGGCTGCATGTTCACCAGCAGCGGCACGTCGTGGCCGTATTTCTGCCAGTCGTCGATCGAGAGCTCGACGCCGACATGGCGCGCCAGCGCGTTGATGTGGATCGGTGCGTTGGTCGAGCCGCCGATCGCGGAGTTGACCACGATGCAGTTCTCGAACGCCTCGCGGGTCAGGAAGTCAGACGGCTTGAGATCTTCCCAGACCATGTCGACGATGCGTTTTCCCGTCTCGTAGGCGATCTGGCCGCGCTCGCGATAGGGCGCCGGGATCGCCGCGCAGCCCGGCAGCGAGAAGCCGAGCGCCTCGGCGAGCGAGTTCATCGTGGAGGCGGTGCCCATCGTGTTGCAATGGCCGACCGAGGGCGCCGAGGAGGCCACGATCTCGATGAACTGCTCGTAGTCGATTTCGCCCGCGGCGAGCCGCTCGCGCGCCTTCCACACCACGGTGCCGGAGCCGGTGCGCTGGCCTTCGTGCCAGCCATTCAGCATCGGCCCGCCCGACAGCACGATCGCCGGCAGGTTCACGGTCGCCGCCGCCATCATGCACGCCGGCGTGGTCTTGTCGCAGCCGGTGGTCAGCACCACGCCGTCGAGCGGATAGCCGAACAGCACCTCGACGAGGCCGAGATAGGCGAGGTTGCGGTCGAGCGCCGCGGTCGGGCGCTTGCCGGTCTCCTGGATCGGATGGGTCGGAAACTCCATCGCGATGCCGCCGGCGGCGCGGATGCCCTCGCGGACGCGGTGGGCAAGCTCGAGGTGATGCCGGTTGCAGGGCGACAGGTCATTGCCGGTCTGCGCGATGCCGATGATCGGCTTGCCCGACTGCAATTCCTCGCGGGTCAGGCCGTAATTGAGGTAGCGCTCGAGATAGAGCGCGGTCATGCCCGGATTGTGCGGGTTGTCGAACCATTCCTGGGAGCGGAGCCTGCGGCCCTTGCCCTTTGTGGTCTCGCCTGCGGCGCTGTGCCCGTTGGTGTGGGGTTTTGTCATTGGTTTCTCCCGCAATGCAAATCTTGCTGGGCCCATTCAAGGGCTCTGGTTCAACGTCGTTCTACCTTGCGCTAATCGTCGGTCATTACAAACTCAGGCGATCACGCAGAGGTGTTTCAGTGGATGGATTGGACCTTAGTTGAAGGCACTTGGTTGCGCTATCATTTTGTCATTTTTCGCGTCCTTGTGACGGGCTGGTGTCGGGTGGATGTCAGTTGCGTCGCGCGGAGCTTTGCCGTTCCATGACACTGAAGCCGAGATCGACGACGGCCTCAGCGGGCGGGCGGCCTTCCAGCGTTTCGATCACCATCATGGCAGCGTTTCTGCCCATTTCGTAGCGATTGGTCCGAACGCTACTCAGCGTCGGCTCGCTCGAGGCCATGAATTCGAGGTCGTTGAAGCCGACGATCGCCATCTGCTCCGGCACCGCCATGTGGCGGCGCTTGCATTCGAACAGCGCGCCGAGCGCAAGGTCGTCATTGACGCAGAACACGGCGTCGATGTCGGGCGCCTTGGCGAGCAGGTCGGCAAACAGCGTCCCGCCCAGCGTCACCGAGGTCGGTATGGCCGTCGTGACGATGAGCTGCGGATCGAACAGCGCAGCCTCGGTCATCGCGGCGCGGTAGCCGTCCAGCCGGCGCTGCACCCGCGGATCCATCCGCGCGCCGAGGAAGCCGATCCGCCGGTAGCCCTGCGCGAGGAGGTGGGCGATCGCGGCTTTTGCCGCGTCAAAATGCGAAAATCCGATCATCATGTCGATCGGGGCGGGGCCGACCTCCATGATCTGGACGATCGGGCAATCGACCGTTTCCATGATGCGGCGGGAATCGGCGGTCTGGTTGATGCCGGTAATGATCAGCCCGGCCGGCTTCTGTGCCAGAAAAAGACGCAGCAGGCGTTCTTCCTGCAGGATGCTGTAGCGGGTGTTGGCGAGCTGAATGCTGTAGCGGCTGCCGTCGAGCGCGTCATAGATGCCGCGCAGCACGTCGGCGAACACATTGTTGGTCAGTGACGGGATCAGGACACCGATCACCTCGGTACGCTGCGACGCAAGCGCGCGTGCCGCGAGATTGGGCACGTAACCGAGTTCTTTTGCCGCACTCTCGACCCGGGCGCGCTTGCCGGCGGAGAGTGCTTCCGGATTCCTGAAGAAACGCGAGGCCGTAATCGGACTGACACCGGCGAGCTTCGCGACTTCGGCGAGCCGGATCTTGCCAGGCGTGATGCGCTTTCGGGCCATTGCCGCTCATATCACGACGTTCGTCGCAGACAAACCGATATTGACAGCGCTACCAAGCGATTGCTAATCGAACGATTGCCAAAACCGGATAAACTGCGGACAATATCGTCAGTCCAACAGAGCCGCGCACCCAGCGTGGCCGGAATAAAACAGAGCGGTGGCGGCACTCGTCGTACGCCGCCGGGAACTTGAGGGAGGGAAGTGGATGTCGTCGGTCCAGATTCGCGACGTGCGGAAATCGTTCGGCAATTTTGAAGTCCTGCACGGCGTGTCGATCCCGATCGAGGACGGCGAGTTCGTCGTTCTGGTCGGCCCGTCGGGCTGCGGCAAGTCGACCCTGCTGCGCATGCTGGCGGGACTTGAGAACATCACCTCAGGAACGATCTCGATCGGCGACCGCGTCGTCAACAATGTCCAGCCCAAAGAGCGCGACATTGCGATGGTGTTCCAGAACTACGCGCTCTATCCGCACATGACGGTTGCCGACAACATGGGCTTCTCGCTCAAGCTGCGCGGCGCCAAGGCCGAGGAAATCTCGACCGGCGTCAAGCGCGCCGCGGAAATCCTCGCTTTGACGCCGCTGCTCGAGCGCTATCCGCGCCAGCTCTCCGGCGGTCAGCGCCAGCGCGTCGCGATGGGCCGCGCCATCGTGCGCGATCCGCAGGTGTTCCTGTTCGACGAGCCGTTGTCGAACCTCGACGCCAAGCTGCGCGTGGCGATGCGCACCGAGATCAAGGAGCTGCACCAGCGGCTGAAGACCACTACGGTCTACGTCACCCACGACCAGATCGAGGCGATGACCATGGCCGACAAGATCGTGGTGATGCATGACGGCATCGTCGAGCAGATGGGCTCGCCGCTCGAGCTGTATGACACGCCGGCGAATCAGTTCGTCGCCGGCTTCATCGGCTCGCCCGCGATGAACTTCCTCAAGGGCAATGTGAAGGTGAACGGCGCCGCCTATTTCGAAGGGCCGAACGGGATCAAGCTGCCGTTGAAATCCGCGCCGGCCAATTCCGACGGCAAGCCGGCGGTCTACGGCGTGCGGCCGGAGCATTTCACCATCGCCGATGACGGTGCCGAGGCCGAGATCGTGGTGGTCGAGCCGACCGGCTCGGAGACCCAGGTGTTCGCCAAGCTCGGCGGCGAGCAGGTCGTCGCCGTGTTCCGCGAGCGCCATCTGTTCAATCCCGGCGACAAGGTTCGGCTCAAGCCGGATCCGGGCCTGGTTCATCTGTTCGACGATGCGACGGGGAAACGACTGAATAGCTGACGGACTGATCGATCATAATGGCCGACCAACAGGCCAGATCAAAAAACAATAAAAACACATTTATTGGGAGAAGGACGATGCACGATTTGACTCGCCGCTCGCTACTTCAGGGCGGCACCGCGCTGGCCGCAGCCGGGATGCTCACCGGGCCGGCGCTGTTTGACTTCGCCAAGGCCTGGGCGCAGAGCGCGCCCTGGAAGGCGGAGCCCGGCGCCAAACTCACCGTGATGCGCTGGAAGCGCTTCGTGCCTGCGGAAGACGATGCGTTCAATGCCATGGTGGCGGCCTTCAAGGCGGCAACCGGCACCGAGATGAACGTATTCAGCGAGTCCTTCGAGGACGTGCAGCCGAAGGCTTCGGTTGCCGCCAACACCGGCTCGGGTCTCGACCTCGCCTGGGGCCTGCACACGCTGCCGCAGCTGTTCCCGACCAAGGTTCTCAAGATGAACGACGTTGCCGATTATCTCGGCAACAAATATGGCGGCTGGACGGATGCGGCCGCCAAGACCTGCAAGCTCGGCAATGATTGGCTTGGCATCCCCGTCGCCACCAACGGCGGGTACATGACCTATCGCAAGTCGGCGACCGATAAGGCGGGCTTCAAGGAATTCCCGAAGGATTTTCCGGGCTTCCTCGAGATGTGCAAGGCGTTGAGGGCGAACAACACGCCGGCCGGCTTTGCGCTGGGACATGCCAGCGGCGACGCCAACGGCTGGCTGCACTGGTTGCTCTGGGGCCACAACGCCTGGACCGTCGACAAGGACGACAAGGTCATCATCAACTCGCCGGAGACGATGAAGGCGCTGGAATATGCCAAGGCGCTGTCGGAGACCTTCATTCCGGGCGTCGCATCCTGGAACGACTCCTCCAACAACAAGGCGTTCCTGGCCGGCGAGCTCTATTGCACGCTCAACGGCATTTCCATCTACGTGGCGGCCAAAACCGATCCGACCAAGAAGGAACTTGCCGAGGATACCTATCACGCGCTGCACCCGATCGGCCCGATCGGCAAGCCGACGGAATTGCAGCTGGCGTTTCCAATCCTTGCGTTCAACTTCACCAAATATCCGAATGCCGCAAAGGCGTTCGTCGCGTTCATGCTGGAGAAGGAGCAGTACGACAAGTGGCTGGATGGCGCTCAGGGCTACCTTACGCAAACGCTGAATGCGTATGAGTCGGCGCCGGTGTGGACGGCGGACCCCAAGAACGCCGTGTTCGCGCAGGCCTCCAAGCGCACGCTCCCGGCCTCCGGCATCGGCACGCCCGGCGAGAAGGCGGCGACCGCAATCGCCGACTTCATCGTGGTCGACATGTTTGCGAACTACTGCACCGGTGCCAAGGACGGCAAGGCTGCGATGGTGGAAGCCGAGCGGCAATTGAAGCGCATCTATCGTTGATGTGATCGGCGCGGGCGGCGGATCGCCGCCGCCCGCACCATCATTTGGAATGCCATCACTGGAATATTGCGTGGTCATGCTCAATCCTTTGAGCAATCGGGACATCGCCTATGGCTGACATTGCGCTCGCGCCGCGACGTGCGAAGACCGAAATCCGCGAAGCGACCGCCTGGGATCAGCTGCGCCACAACAAGAACTGGCTCGGTTTCTGGTTCATGTTGCCGGCGATGGCGTTCCTGATCTTCTTCCTGGCCTATCCGCTGGGGCTCGGCATCTGGCTGTCGTTCACGGATGCGCGGATCGGGCGCGTCGGCCACTACATCGGCACCGAGAACTATGAATGGCTGTGGGACGATTCGATCTTCTGGCTGTCGGTGTTCAACACGCTGATCTATACCTTCATTGCCAGCGCCATCAAATTCGCGGTCGGGCTCTATCTGGCGCTGCTGCTCAACGAGCGCATGCCGTTCAAGGCGCTGTTGCGCGCCGCCGTGCTGATCCCCTTCATCGTGCCGACCGTGCTGTCGGCGCTGGCATTCTGGTGGATCTTCGATTCCCAGTTCTCGATCATCTCCTGGTCGCTGAAGCAGCTCGGCCTGATCACGCAAAACATCAATTTCCTCGGCGACAGCACCTGGGCCCGGATCTGCGTGATCTTCGCCAATATCTGGCGCGGCGTGCCGTTCGTCGCGATCACGCTGCTGGCGGGCCTGCAGACCGTGCAGCCGTCGCTCTATGAAGCGGCGACGCTCGACGGCGCCTCGCGCTGGCAGATGTTCCGCTTCATCACCTATCCCTTGCTGACGCCGATCATTGCTGTGGTGATGACGTTCTCGGTGCTGTTCACCTTCACCGACTTCCAGCTGATCTGGGCGATGACCCGCGGCGGCCCGGTCAACGCCACCCATCTGATGGCGACGTTGTCCTACCAGCGCGCGATCATCGCCGGACAATTGGGCGAGGGGGCCGCGATCTCGAGCGCGATGATCCCATTCCTGCTCGCTGCGATCATGGTCTCCTGGTTCGGCTTGCAGCGCCGGAAGTGGCAGCAGGGAGAGAGCAATGATTGATCTCTGCCGCTTGCTGGCATCTTTGCGCGAACGGGGCAAGCCCCGCGCGCGCCCGGGAGAAAACAATGACTGATCTCCCCGCACAGAAGGCCGACCTCAAGTCCATCCTGTCGACGTCGGCCCGCGTCGATAACAGCGAGGGCATGAGCTATTTGCAGTCGGTGCCGCGGCGGATCGTGACGCTCTACATCCCGCTGTCGATCATCGTCATCATCCTGCTGTTCCCGTTCTATTGGATGGGGCTGACCGCGATCAAGCCGGACGACCAGCTGCTCGACCTCGACAGGTACAATCCGTTCTGGACCTGGAATCCGACCCTCAAGCACATCCACAAGCTGTTGTTCGAGAGCTACTATCCGCATTGGCTCTGGAACACGATGTATGTGGCGGTCGGCGCCACCGTGCTGTCGATCATCGCCAGCGTGCTCGCGGCCTACGCGATCGTGCGGCTGCGCTACAAGGGCGCCAACGTCGTCGGCGGCCTGATCTTCCTGGCCTATCTGGTGCCGCCGTCGATCCTGTTCATTCCGCTTGCCACTGTCGTCTTCCAGTACGGTCTGTTCGACTCGCCCTTAGCGCTGATCCTGACCTATCCGACGATCCTGATCCCGTTCTCGACCTGGCTGCTGATGGGCTATTTCAAGACCATCCCGTTCGAGCTCGAGGAGTGTGCGCTGATCGACGGCGCCAGCCGCTGGCAGATCCTGATCAAGATCGTGCTGCCGCTCGCCATTCCCGGCCTGATCTCGGCCTTCATCTTCTGCTTCACGCTGTGCTGGAACGAGTTCATCTACGCGCTGACGTTCCTGCAATCGACCCCGAACAAGACCGTGCCGGTCGCCATCGTCAACGAATTCGTTGACGGTGACATCTATCGCTGGGGTTCCCTGATGGCAGGGGCGCTATGCGGCTCGCTGCCGCTGGTTATTCTTTACGCCTTCTTCGTTGAGCATTATGTCTCGGCGATGACGGGTGCCGTGAAGGAATGACGCGCAAGGCCCGCAGCTGAATTCGAACAACAAAGCCAACAAGACAAGAAAAGGAGAGCAGGGTCGTGCACATTCTGATTCTGGGCGCCGCCGGCATGGTCGGTCGCAAGCTGACCGAACGTCTGTTGCGTGAGGGCCGCCTCGGCAAACAGGACATCACCAGGATGACCCTGCAGGACGTGGTCGCGCCGCAGAAGCCCGCGAATGCCGCGATCCCGGTGAGTGTCGTCGCGTCCGATTTCGCCGACGCCGGCGCTGCCGCGCCGCTGATCGCCGAGCGCCCCGATGTGATCTTCCATCTCGCCGCGATCGTCTCGGGCGAGGCGGAGGCCGAGTTCGACAAGGGCTACCGGATCAATCTCGACGGCACCCGCTATCTGATCGACGCGATCCGCGCTGTCGGCGGCGGCTACAAGCCGCGGCTGGTGTTCACGTCCTCGATCGCGGTGTTCGGCGCTCCGTTCCCCGAGAAGATCGGCGACGAGTTCTTCCACACGCCGCTGACCAGCTACGGCACGCAGAAGTCGATCTGCGAGCTCCTGATCAACGACTACACCCGCAAGGGTCTGCTCGACGGCATCTCCATCCGCCTCCCAACGATCTGCGTGCGCCCGGGCAAGCCGAACAAGGCGGCGTCCGGCTTCTTCTCCAACATCATCCGCGAGCCGCTGGCGGGCGAGGAGGCTGTCCTGCCGGTCTCCGAGGATGTCCGGCATTGGCACGCTTCGCCGAAGTCGGCGGTCGGCTTCCTGGTCCATGCCGGCACGATGGATCTCAACGCGATGGGGCCGCGGCGCAATCTCAGCATGCCCGGGATGTCCGTCACCGTCGGCGAGCAGATCGCCTCGCTGGAGCGCGTCGCCGGCAAGAACGTCACCGCGCGGATCAAGCGGGTGCCCGATCCGACCATCATCAGCATCGTCTCGGGCTGGCCGCGTGATTTCGCCACCGACCGCGCGCTGAAACTCGGCTTCACCACCGCCGAGAAGACGTTCGACGACATCATCCGCATCCATATCGAGGACGAGCTGGGCGGCAAGTTCGCCGTCTAGCTCCGCTCAGGCGCACGGGTCTTGGGATGACCAGGGTTGCCAGCATCGGCGAATGCATGATCGAGCTGCGCCAGGCGCCGGGCGGCCAGCCCGGCGGACTGTATTCGCGTTCCTATGGCGGCGACACGCTCAACACCGCGGTCTATCTGTCGCGGCTCGGCGTCCACATCGATTACATCACGGCGCTTGGCGATGATGCCCTCAGCGATGAGATGATCGCCGGCTGGGCGGCGGAAGGCATCGGGACCAAGCATGTCGCGCGATTGGCGGGCAAGCTGCCCGGGCTCTATCTGATCCAGACCGATGATAAGGGCGAGCGGCGGTTCTTCCACTGGCGCGACAGCGCCGCCGCCCGCGAGCTGATGGACCTGCCCGATACGGAAGATTTGCTGAACTCGCTCGCGACGTACGATCTCGTCTATCTCTCGGCGATCACGCTCTCGATCCTGCGCGAGGACGGACGGGAGCGGCTGATGGCGGCGCTGAAGCGGGCGCGGCTCCTGGGCACGCGCTTCGCGTTCGACACCAATTTCCGCGCCCGCGGCTGGCCGGACCTGACCGTCGCGCGGCAGGTGTTCAGCAGCGCGTTCGAGACCGCCGATATCGTGCTCGCTTCGACCGAAGATCTGGCGCCGCTCTATCCCGGCGAGAGCAACACGGCGCTGCTCGCCGGCATATCGAGCCCCGAGGTCGTGCTCAAGCTCGCCGAGCCCGCCTGCATCGTGCGTTCCCCCGCGGGGACGAACGAGGTGAGGGCGGAGCCGCTGATCAAGCCGGTGGTCGATACCACGGCGGCCGGCGACAGTTTCGCAGCGGCCTATCTTGCCGCACGGCTCGGCGGCGCCGAGCCCACGGAGGCTGCGCGCGCCGGCCACCGTCTGGCCGGCGTCGTCGTGTGCTATCCCGGTGCGATCATTCCACGCTACGCCATGCCGCCGAAGAAGACGCCTCGTCCCCCACCATCCCGCAAGGCCTCGCAATGACAACGACATCAAAGCAGGACCAGATCGCCGAGCTGATCCGTCAGGCCACCGTCATTCCGGTGCTGACCATCGAGCGGCTTGCCGACGCCGTACCGCTCGCCAAGGCGCTGGTCGCGGGCGGCGTGCGAACCCTCGAGGTGACGCTGCGTACGCCGGTTGCGGTCGATGCGGCCAAGGCCATCATCGCCGAGGTGCCGGACGCCGTGGTCGGGATCGGCACGATCCTCAATGCCGACGATCTGGCGCGCGCCGAGGCGCTCGGCGCCAAATTCGGCATCAGCCCGGGTGCGACGCCCGAGCTGCTGAAGGCGGTCGCCGCCGGCCGGCTGCCTTTCGCACCGGGGATCGCGACCGCCTCCGAGCTGATGCAGGCACTGGCGCACGGCTTCGACGTCGTCAAATTCTTCCCCGCCGAGCAGGCCGGCGGTATCAAGGCACTGCGCGCTTTGGCCGGCCCGTTCCCGAACGTCAGGGTCTGTCCGACCGGCGGCATCGGTGAGGCCAATGCGGCGATCTGGCTCGCCGAGCCCAATGTGCTGGCGGTCGGCGGCTCCTGGCTGTGCCCGGCGGCCGATATCCGCGCCGGCAACTGGGCCGGCATAACCGCCATGTGCGCCAAGGCGATGAAAACGCTGAAAGCTGGCTGAAGATACGCTACATAACTCCCGAACAGGAACAGGGAGATACGGCCATGACAGCAGCCAGCATCGTGGGTTGGGCGCATACGCCATTCGGAAAGTTCGACGCGGAGACCGTCGAGGGTCTCGTGGTCAAGGTCGCCAATGAGGCGCTCGCCGATGCCGGCATTGCCGCGTCCGATGTCGATGAGATCATGCTCGGCCATTTCAACGCCGGCTTCTCGCCGCAGGACTTCACGGCCTCGCTGGTGCTGCAGGCCAATCCGGCGCTGCGCTTCAAGCCGACCACGCGGGTCGAGAACGCCTGCGCCACCGGGTCGGCCGCCGTGCACCAGGGCATCCGCGCCATCGAGGCGGGCGCCGCCAAGATCGTGTTGGTGGTCGGCGTCGAGCAGATGACCAAGACTCCGGGCCCGGAGATCGGCAAGAACCTCTTGAAGGCATCGTACCTGCCCGAGGACGGCGACACGGTCGGCGGCTTCGCCGGCGTGTTCGGCAAGATCGCGCAGGCCTATTTCCAGAAGTACGGCGACCAGTCGGATGCACTGGCGATGATCGCCGCCAAGAACCACAAGAACGGCGTCGCCAACCCCTATGCGCAGATGCGCAAGGATTTCGGCTTCGAGTTCTGCCGCGCCGAGAGCGAGAAGAACCCGTTCGTCGCCGGTCCCCTGAAGCGCACCGATTGCTCGCTGGTCTCGGACGGCGCCGCCGCGCTGGTGCTGACCGATGCCGAGACCGCCAAGTCCATGGGCAAGGCGGTGAACATCCGCGCCACCGCCCATGCGCAGGATTTCCTGCCGATGTCCAAGCGCGACATCCTGCAGTTCGAAGGCTGCACCACCGCCTGGCAGCGCGCGCTGGACAAGGCCGGCCTCAAACTCTCCGATCTCTCCTTCGTCGAGACCCACGACTGCTTCACGGTCGCCGAGCTGATCGAATATGAAGCGATGGGCCTGACGCCGAAGGGCCAGGGCGCGCGCGCGATCATGGAGGGGTGGACACAGAAGGACGGCAAGCTGCCGGTCAATCCCTCCGGCGGCCTCAAGGCCAAGGGCCATCCGATCGGCGCCACTGGCGTCTCCATGCATGTGATGAGCGCGATGCAGCTCACGGGCCAGGCGCCCGAAGGCATGCAGCTCAAGAACCCGCAGATCGGCGGCATCTTCAACATGGGCGGCGCCGCGGTCGCCAATTACGTCTCGATCCTCGAGCCGGCGAAGTAGCTTGAACATTGCCGAATGGCTGGCGGCGACGGCGCGGGCGCGACCCGATGCGCCGGCGCTGCTGACCGGCTTTGATCTCGACGCCGACTACGCGACCTTCGCCCGCCGCGCCGCCTCGATCGGGGCGGCGCTGGCGCGCGACCACGGCATTGCTGCCGGCGACCGCATCGCGCTGTTTGCGTCGAACTGCACGCAGTATCTCGAATGCCTCTACGGCATCTGGTGGATCGGCGCCGCGGCGATCCCGATCAATGCAAAACTGCACGGTCGCGAGGCGGCGTGGATCTGCGGCAATGGCGGTGCCAAACTCGCTTTCGTATCCGATGACACGGTCGGCGCGCTGACGGAAGCCAGCGACGATTGTCCCGCGGGCATGACCATGCTGTCGGTCGACAGCGACGCCTACAAGACGATGCGAGGCGGCGAGGGGCCGCCCGCGCCGCTGCCGCGCGAAAGCAACGATCTCGCCTGGCTGTTCTACACGTCGGGCACGACAGGCCGTCCCAAGGGCGTGATGCTCAGCCACGGCAATCTTATTGCGATGTCGCTGTGCTATCTCGCCGATGTCGATCCGGCGACGCCGCACGATGCCTCGCTCTATGCCGCGCCGATCTCGCATGGCGCAGGGCTCTACAATTTCCCGCATGTCCGGATGGGCGGCCGCCACGTCGTTCCCGAGTCCGGCGGCTTCGATCCCGACGAGGTGCTCAACCTCGGCCGCCAGCTCGACAATGTCGTGATGTTCGCGGCACCGACGATGGTGCGCCGCCTGGTCGACGCAGCCAAAAAGCGCGGCGAGAACGGCGAGGGGCTGCGCACCGTCATCTATGGCGGCGGGCCGATGTACACGGCCGACATCCTGGACGCGATCGCGACGATGGGCCAGCGCTTCGTGCAGATCTACGGCCAGGGCGAGTCGCCGATGACGATCACGGCACTGTCGCGCGGCTGGCACGCCCAGAGCGATCGTCCGCGCTATCTCGAACGGCTGGCCTCGGTCGGCACCGCGCAGAGCGTCGTCACTGTCCGCATCACCGGCAAGGACGGCAAGCCGCTGCCCGCAGGCGAGACCGGCGAGATCGAGGTCAAGGGCTTAACCGTGATGCTCGGCTACTGGAACAACCCCAAGGCCAATGCGGAGACATTGAAGGACGGCTGGCTGCGCACCGGCGATGTCGGCCGGCTCGATGCCGACGGCTTCCTGACACTGTCGGACCGCTCCAAGGACGTCATCATCTCCGGCGGCACCAACATCTATCCGCGCGAGGTCGAGGAAGCGCTGCTGACGCATCCCGACGTCCGTGAGGTCTCGGCAATCGGCGTGCCGGATCCGGAATGGGGCGAGATCGTCGTCGCCTGCGTCGTGCTGGAGGATGGCGCCACCGCCGACGACGGCAGGCTCGACGCGCATTGCCTTGCCTCGATCGCCCGCTTCAAGCGGCCGAAGCGCTACGTCTATCTCGATGCCCTGCCGAAGAACAACTACGGCAAGGTGCTGAAGACCGCGCTGCGGCAGATGATGGCCAAGGGCTAAAGCGCGATGAGGCCGGGTTGAATCGAAAACATCGAAAACAACCCCATGCACAGTCGGGATTGGGGTGACTGAAGCGGTTAGGGGATAGGCCAAGGCCTCCCGTCGCGCTAAGCTGTCTGCGCCCAGTCACCGGGAGAACGGACCATGGGAATCGAGACGTCGCTGTCGCTGTCGGAAGTGAACGATCGCATCGCGATCCTCCGGGACAATATCAGGCAGCTGATCGAGCAGGCCGCGGGCGCTGCGGGCGCCGAAGTCGAGGAGCGCATCGCCGAACGCCTCGAGCAGCAGAATGCGGAACTGGAAAAGCTCCTGAAGGCGCGCGAGGTGATGACCGGGCAGTAACCGGCATCGGGCCGGCGGTAGGCACGCTTCGCCCGCCCTGCGTTCCGCCGCGCGGAAACGATCCGGCCGTCGCCGCGCATACGCCCATACGCCCGGCGCAGCTTGATCTCGGCAAAGACCTCCCGTTACTAGGCTTCAATCCAGAACAGCCGGGGAGCGAGCAGCACGATGGGACCATTGCAGGGTATCAAGGTCGTCGACATGACGACCGTGCTGATGGGACCCTACGCCACGCAGATGCTTGGCGATTACGGCGCCGACGTCATCAAGGTGGAGTCGCCCGATGGCGACGTGACGCGGCAGATCGGTCCGACCCGGCATCCCGGCATGGGCCCGGTGTTCCTCAATACCAACCGCAGCAAGCGTTCGGTCTGCCTCGACTTGAAGAAGCCGGCGGGGCGCGAGGCGGTGCTGCGGCTGATCGCGAAGGCCGATGTGCTGGTCTACAACGTGCGCCCGCAGGCGATGGCGCGGCTGCAGCTCGGCTACGACGTCGTCGCCAAGGTCAATCCGCGGTTGATCTATGCCGGCGTGTTCGGCTTCGGCCAGGACGGGCCGTATGCCGCGAAGCCCGCCTATGACGATCTGATCCAGGGCGCGACCGCGCTGCCGGCGCTGATGGCGCAGACCTCGGATGGCGTGCCGCGCTACGTGCCGAACGCGCTGGTCGATCGCATCGTGGGCCTCACCGCGGTCGGCGCGATCTGCGCGAGCCTCGTGCATCGCGACCGCACCGGGCAGGGCCAGCGCGTCGACATCCCGATGTTCGAAACCATGGCCGGGTTCGTCATGGGCGACCACATGGGCGGGCTGACCTACGACCCGCCGCTCGACAAGGGCGGCTATGCCCGCCATCTCTCGCCGGACCGGCGGCCCTACAAGACGCTCGACGGCTATATCTGCGTGATCGTCTACAACGACAAGCAGTGGGAGAATTTCTTCAACGCGACCCGGCGCGACGATCTGCGCAGCGATCCGAAGTTCGCGACCTTCGCCGGTCGTGCCACCAACATCGATGTCGTCTACGCCGAACTCGCGCGCATCCTGCAGACCAAGACGACGGCTGAATGGAACGAGATCCTCGAGAAGGCGGACGTGCCCGTGATGCCGATGCACGATCTCGAGAGCCTGCTCGAGGACCCACATATGGTCGCGACCGGCGTCTTCCCCGTCGTCGAACATCCGACCGAGGGCCGCATCCGTAGCATGACGCCGTCGGCGCGATGGTCGGAGACCAAGGTGGAACCGAACCGGCTGGCGCCGCGGCTCGGCGAGCACAGTGAAGCGATCCTGCGCGAGGCGGGTTTCTCGACCGAGGAGATCGCGGCGATGCTGCGTGACGGCGCGGCCAAGGCGCTGAAGGCATAGGAGACGACAGATGGATTTCGCACTCTCCGCCAACCAGGAATCGATCCGCGACGCGGTGGCAAAAATCTGCTCGCGCTTTGACGAGGCCTATTGGCTGAAGAAGGACAAGGAGGGTGGCTATCCGGCCGACTTCCATCGCGCGCTGGCCGATGCCGGCTGGCTCGGCATCTGCATTCCCGAGGAATATGGCGGCTCCGGCCTCGGCATCACCGATGCCGCGATCATGATGCGCACGATCTCCGAATCCGGCGCCGGCATGTCAGGCGCCTCCGCCGTGCACATGAACGTGTTCGGGCTCAATCCGGTCGTGGTGTTCGGCACCAAGGAGCAGTGCCAGCGCATGCTGCCGCCGATCATCGACGGCCGCGACAAGTCCTGCTTTGCGGTCACCGAGCCCAACACCGGCCTCAACACCACGCAGCTCAAGACCCGCGCGGTGCGCCAGGGCGACAAATACATCGTCAACGGTCAGAAGGTGTGGATCTCGACCGCGCAGGTCGCCAACAAGATCCTGCTGCTCGCGCGCACCACGCCGCTAGAGGGGGTGCGCAGTCCGACCCACGGCCTCAGCCTGTTCTACACCGATTTCGACCGCAAGCGCGTCACCGTGCACGAGATCGAGAAGATGGGCCGCAAGCCGGTCGACTCCAACGAGCTGTTCTTCGAGAATTTCGAGATCCCGGTCGAGGACCGGATCGGCGAGGAAGGCCGCGGCTTCGAATACATCCTTCACGGCATGAACCCCGAACGCATTCTGATCGCGGCGGAGGCGGTCGGCCTCGGCCAGATCGCGCTGAAGCGGGCGTCGGAATATGCCAAGGGCCGCATCGTGTTCAACCGTCCGATCGGCATGAACCAGGCGATCCAGCATCCGCTGGCGAAGTGCTGGATGGAGCTGGAGGCGGCCTGGCTGATGGTGCTGCGCGCCGGCTGGCAATACGA
Source organism: Bradyrhizobium sp. CER78 (assembly GCF_029846235.1). Lineage (GTDB taxonomy): Bacteria > Pseudomonadota > Alphaproteobacteria > Rhizobiales > Xanthobacteraceae > Bradyrhizobium. Next base: position 150,166 of record NZ_JARVWP010000012.1, on the reverse strand, counting down.
CCAGAACCTGCCATGCGGCCCCGCGGCGAACTCGGCGAAATATCTCGCCGCGGAAGCCGGCTTCCATGCCTGCGAGCAGGCGGTGATGACCCATGGCGGCTTCGGTTACGCCAAGGAGTACCACGTCGAGCGTTATCTGCGGGAGTCGCTGATCCCGCGCATCGCGCCGATCAGCCCGCAGCTCATTCTCAGCTTCATCGGCGAGAAGGTGCTCGGCCTTCCGAAGTCGTATTGAGATGATGCAAGTCATTGTAGGCCGTCATTCCGGGATGGTCCGAAGGACCAGACCCGGAATCTCGAGATTCCGGGTTCGATGCTTCGCATCGCCCCGGAATGACGCTCTGAGAGAGGTGAGCTGAAATGAGCTTCGTCACCGGCGTCGGCCTCACGTCCTACGGCAAGCATGAAGGCCTGTCCTCGCTCGACCTGATGAGCAAGGCCGCCGAGCTTGCGATCGCAGACGCCGGGCTGAAGCGCTCCGACATCGACGGCATCCTGTGCGGCTACTCGACGGTCTCGCCGCACATCATGCTGGCCACCGTGTTCGCCGAGCATTTCGGCATCAGCCCATCCTACGCTCACGCCGTGCAGGTCGGCGGCGCCACAGGCCTCGCGATGACCATGCTGGCGCATCATCTGGTCGATGCCGGCGTGGCGAAGCACGTGCTGGTGGTCGGCGGCGAGAACCGGCTGACCGGGCAGAGCCGCGACGCCTCGATCCAGGCGCTGGCCCAGGTCGGGCATCCCGACTACGAGGTGACGCTGGGGCCGACGATCCCGGCCTATTACGGCCTGGTCGCGACCCGCTACATGCACGAATACGGCCTGACGCAAGAGGATCTCGCCGAGTTCGCGGTGCTGATGCGCAAGCACGCGCTGACGCATCCCGGCGCGCAGTTCCACGAGCCGATCACGGTTGCCGATGTGATGGCTTCGAAGCCGGTGGCGATGCCGCTCAAACTGCTCGATTGCTGCCCGGTGTCCGACGGCGGCGCGGCCTGCGTGATCAGCCGCGAGCCGACCGGAGACAGGCGGGTCCGCATCCGCGGCTGCGCCCAGGCGCACACCCATCAGCACGTCACGGCGGCGCCTGCGCTCAGCGAGCTCGGTGCGGAGATTTCGATCGCGAAAGCGAAGCAGGCGTCGGGCATCGCGATCTCGGACGTGCGTTACGCCGCAGTCTACGACAGCTTCACGATCACGCTGGCGATGCTGCTGGAAGATCTCGGCCTTGCCGGGCGCGGCGAGGCGGCGGCGCGGGTGCGTGCCGGCTATTTCAATAGGGATGGCGAGATGCCGCTCAACACCCATGGCGGCCTGCTCAGCTACGGTCATTGCGGCGTCGGCGGCGCGATGGCGCATCTGGTCGAGACCCATCTGCAGATGACCGGCCGCGCCGAAAACCGCCAGGTGCGCGACGCTTCGGTCGCGCTGCTGCACGGCGACGGCGGCGTGCTGTCGTCGCACGTCAGCATGTTCCTGGAGCGCGTGCGATGAGTGGACCGATCGCTGACTGGACCAAGGGTGCGGAAGCCATCGTCTATCAGACCTGCAGCGCCTGCGGCGCGCGGCAATATTTCCGCCGCAGTTTTTGCGCGGCTTGCGGCTCGCCTGATCTGGCCGAGCATCGTGCGAGCGGGGCGGGGACGGTCTATGCGACGTCACTGGTCTGCCGCGCCGCAACGCCGGAGACGCGGGCGCATGTGCCCTACAACATCGTGCTGGTCGATGCCGACGAGGGCTTTCGCATGATGGCCCATGGCGACAACGACCTCGCCATCGGCGACAAGGTCTTGGCACGCTTCACGCAATTTGCGGGACGGCTGGTGCCGTATTTCGCAAAGGCGAAATGAGGGGCTGAACGATCCGGTCAGAACGCGAAACCAGGCTGATCCAGATCATTCTTGCCCCTCTAGTTGCGGATACTATCGCCAATAAAATACAAAGCTGGCGATGACGAGCATCGCCGTCACCGCCAGCATTTGCGCAAGCGCTTCCGAGGCCGCCCTCTTGGTGGCTTCCTTCATGCGTTTCCCCTAGACTTGGGCGTGACTCATCGTTGCGCCGAGAGCGCGCAAGACGGCCAGATTTTTGTACTCGGAACACCCCGCGTCGAGCATTCGCTTTTGACGAGTCCCCACTCAGCGAATATCGACTTTGGCAGGGTTGTCTGGGAATGCGGCGGCAATTTGACTCGCGCGTGTTGCTCCTGCGACGGCCGGCAGTTACTGTTTCGAACCCGACAGAAACGATAGCAAGATCAAGGTTAGGAAATGGCCCGTATCGACTACTCCGATTCCGCGAAGGCGAGCCCGCGCACCCGCGAGATCCTCGATAAGAACCGCAACGCCAATATCTTCCGCATGATGGCGCATTCGCCGAGCTACTTTGAACAGTACTGCCGGCTCGGCGGCGCGATTCGGCACAAGGGTGAGCTCGATCCGATCGTGCGCGAGCTTGCGATCACCCGCACCGGCATTCTCTGCGAGGCGCCTTACGAGATCGTCGCGCACAAGCGCATCGGCAAGAATGTCGGCGTCACCGACGAGCAGAACGCAGCGCTCGAGAACTGGCAGTCCGCGAGCTGCTTCAACGAGGTGCAGCGCGCCGCGCTCGCCTTCACCGACGAGATCGTCAAGCTGAAGAAGCCGACCGATGCGACCTTCAAGGCGATCGCGGCGCTGTTGACGCCGGCCGCGCTGATCGAGCTGCAGCTCTCGGTCGGCTTCTACATCATGACGTCGAAGTTTCTCGAGACATTCGAGATCGACATGCAGCCGGTGACGGAAGTGGTGAGCTGAGCTCTAACCACGGGCGCAGGTTCCTTCGCCTCGCCCCGCTTGCGGGGAGAGGTCGGAGCGCATGCAGCGAAGCGGAATGCGGTCCGGGTGAGGGGGAGCCTCCGCGAGTCAACTCGAAGCTATTTTGCGGATGCAGCCCCTCACCCCAACCCTCTCCGCGCAGGAGCGGGGCGAGGGAGAAGAAAGAGCTACCCCGACGTTAGCAGATCCACCTTCGCGTTCGCCACGATCAGCCGCTCGGCGAGAATCTGCGCGAGGTTGCGCATGATCCGCTCGCCGGCGCGCGGATGCTGTTCGCGGAAGCGCTCGAAATCCTTGATCGTCATTTCATAGGCGGTCGCCGACATGTCGGCGACCACGTCGGCCGAGCGCGTCGGTTCCAGCAGCGCCATCTCGCCGAACGCCATGCCGGCGGTCAGGGTCGCGAGCCGGATGCCGTCGGGCAGGGTGACGTGGACCACGCCGCTGCGCAGGAAGAACAGCGAGGCCGCATCGGTGCCCGCGGTGATGATCTTCTGGTTCGGCTGGTAGGTCCGGACCGCGCAGAGCGACGCGAGGTCGGCGATCTCAGCCTCGTTCAATCCGGCCAGCAGCGGCTGCTCGGAAAGCTCTGTCGTCTCGAAGAAGTCGATCGAGCCGCCGTATCGGTAGACGATCTGGTCCTCGGCCCATTCGATTGCGGTGTCGAGCAGGTAGAAATCCCTGATGTTGCCGAGCCGGTTGGTCCACTCGCTGATCGTGGTCCATTCGCGCGAGGTGCGCTTGATGCCGGAGAGGATCACGGTGACGCCGAGCTCCGCCAGTTCCTGGAAAGCCTCCGCGACCAGCCGGGCACCCGCGCGCGTGGTCGCGGTGACGCGGCGCAGGTCGAAGATCACGAACTCCGGTCGCGGGCTGCCGGCGAGGCGGCGCGAGACGTAGTCGACATTGGAGAGCGACAGCGTGCCGACCAGTTCGATCACGCGCACCTCCTGGAAGTGCTTGGCCAGGATCTCCTGTTCCTGCGGCCGCCGCACCCGGCGCGACGGGTTCTTGCCGATATTGTAGTCGGCAATGATGCTGTGGCGGGCGTCGTCGCTGCGGTTCAGCATATGCAAATCGTAATGCGCCGACAGCGTCTCGCAGACCTTGATGCCGCGCACGCTGTTGCCGTGCTTGTCGAGCTTCGGCGAGTAGCTGCCGAGCCCGAGCCGCGCCGGCAGCGCCGCCAGGATACCGCCGCCGACGCCGCTCTTGGCCGGAATGCCGACGCGGTAGATCCATTCGCCGGCGAAGTCGTACATGCCCGACGAGGTCATCACCGACAGTGTGCGCGCGATCGCGTAGGGCGTCACCACCTGCTCGCCGGTCAGCGGGTTGATGCCGCGGTTGGCGAGCGTCGCCGCCATCACGGCGGTGTCGCGCGCGGTGACGAGGATGGCGCATTGCCGGAAATAGACGTCGAGCACCGCCGGCACGTTCTCGGTGATCACGCTGTTGGTGCGCAGCAGGTAGCCGATCGCCCGGTTGCGGTCGCCGGTGGCGCTCTCGGAGGCGTAGACCGCCTCGTCGACCTCGAGCTCGCGGCCGGCGAAACGGCCGAGCGCGTGACGGATATAATCGAACGCGCCGTCGCCCTTGTCGGCATGGAGCAGGCCCGAGCAGGCGATCGCGCCGGCGTTCACCATCGCATTGAACGGATGGTTGTCGGCATTGAGCCGGATCGAGTTGAAGGGGTCGCCTGATGGTTCGACGCCGATCACGCTTTCCACCCGCTCGGCGCCCAGCGTGTCCAGCGCGAGCGCGAACACGAACGGCTTCGACATCGACTGGATGGTGAAGGGCACCCTGGTGTCGCCGACCTCATAGACATGGCCGTCGAGGGTCGCCAGGCTGATGCCAAAATGGGCGGGATCGGCCTTGCCGAGCTCCGGGATGTAGTCGGCAACCGCGCCGGCTTCCTCCGGGAGGAAGTCTGCATAACAAGTGTGCAGAAACCGCAGCAGCGGCGGCTGCGAGCGGGCCCAGTTGACGGTAGAGGCAGTGACGGGAGGAGGCGATCGTTTCATCGCCTCCTGTTGTGCAACGCAATCAGGGCGCGCGCAACCGAGCGCGCCTCGACGTCAGCCGTGAGGCGGCCGGCGCGAGAGGATGTCGACTTTCGAACAGATGTTCACAAAACGAGCGGTTGCTCGGCATTTGTTTCGTCATACGAAACTTTTTGATGAGGAATGTTTCGAAAGCGAAACAGCGTGCGCCGTTGCGTTGGCTGCAAGGCAACCACCACCCAGGATGCGGCATCTGGGAATTTGATCCGCGCGAGGCGGCGGCACGCCCGCCGTCAGGTCTCGACGATCGCGATCGCCTGGCCTTCGGCGATGACGTCGTCAATCCTCACCAGAATCGACTTGATTTTGCCTGCTGCCGTCGATGTGACCGGTATCTCCATCTTCATCGCTTCGACGAACGCAATCTCGTCGCCATCGCCGATACTGTTGCCGGCTTCAACAGGAAGCGCGCAAACGCGCCCGGCAACTTCGGTCACAACCTTGATCTCTGGCATTCCACTCTCCGATACCGTCTAGCGGAAATTTCATCCGGCGAACGGCTTTTTGTTGTCGCGGCAGATTGCCTGAGGTAGCTTCATCTGCAAGTGGAATTTTATTCCGCAAGACGGAATGGAGCCAAACAAGATGGGACGGCGCTCGGAACGGCTTAGCAGGCAGGGAATGCTCGCCAGCGAGACTGGCGATGGCGATGTGATCCAGGTGGTGTCGCGCGCGTTTGACGTATTGCGGTGCTTCGAGGGACATGAAGCGCGCCTCGGCAATCTCGAGATCTCGAACCGCTGCGGCCTGCCGCGTTCGACGGTGTCGCGCTTGACGCACACGCTGACGCGGATGGGACAGCTCGTCTATCTGCCGCGCGATCAGAAATATCGCATCGGTCCGAGCGCGGTCGCGATGAGCACAACGATGATGAAGGGGCTGCAGCTTCGCAACCTGATCCGGCTGCGTTTGCAGGATGTCGCCGATCAGTTGCCCGGCACCGTGGGCTTCGTCATCCCCGACCGCTTTCATCTGGTCTATCTAGAGTTCGCGCGCGCGGCGAATGCGCTCGGCCTGCATGAAGCGACCGGCAGCCGCATCTCGATGGCGACCACCGCCGCCGGCCACGCCTACACCGCAGCGCTCGATCCTGCGATCGGTGATGCGCTGATCGCTGAGATGGAAGGCGAGCTGCCCGAGGGTGCCAAGATGCTGACGCCGCGCATCGCGGCCAACCGCCGGCATCTGCAGGAGCACGGCTATGTCGTCGCCTGCGGCCTGTGGAGCCCGCACATCAACGGCGTCGCGGTGCCGCTGTGGTCGCCGCAATATCAGACCTATGTGGTCACCACGATCGGCCTGCTCTCGGCGATGTATGACGAGGCGCGCCTGCATCGCGAGGTCGCGCCGCAAATGGTCGACCTCGCCGCCGCACTCGGCAGCCTGCTCGAAGGCGCCGATGGCGACATCTTCAACAATCGGATCGAACGCAAGTCGCTTCCGGTGACCGCCCATAACAACAACAAAATCATCAAGACGGAGGCAATGAATGAACTGGAAGCCGGAACTCGACGACCTCGCCCGGCGCGAAGCGTTCGCGCGGGAGATGGGAGGCGTTGACAAGGTCAAGCGGCAACGCGACCAGGGCCGGCTCACGGTTCGTGAGCGCATCGACAAGCTCGTCGACCAGAATAGTTTTCACGAGGTCGGGGCCATCTCCGGCATCGCAGAATACGACGAGAGCAACGAACTCAAGAATCTGACGCCGGCGAACTGCGTGTTCGGCCGGGCCAGGGTTGACGGCCGCACCGTGGTCGTGGTCGGCGACGATTTCACCGTGCGCGGCGGCTCGGCGGATGCATCGATTTCGGCCAAGCCGTTGATGGCGGAGGAGATGGCGCACGACTTCCGCCTGCCGATCGTCCGCGTGATCGAGGGCTCGGGCGGTGGCGGCTCGGTGAAGACCATCGAGACCCGCGGCGCGGCCAATCTGCCCGGCGGCGTCGGCGGCACGCGCTGGTACTGGTACACGACCGCCAATCTGGCGCGCGTGCCGGTAGTCGGCCTCGGGCTCGGCTCGGTCGCAGGCCTTGGCGCCGCGCGCCTCGCGGCCACGCATTACTCGGTCATGACCAAGAACTCCGCGATGTTCGTTGCCGGTCCGCCGGTGGTGAAGCGCCTGGGCCAGGATCTGACCAAGCAGGAGCTCGGCGGCGCCGACATCCAGACCCGCGCCGGCGCGATCGACCAGGCGGTCGAGACGGAAGAGGAGGCGTTCGATTACGCGCGGCGCTTCCTGTCCTACCTGCCGTCGTCGGTCTACGATTTGCCGCCGACCATTCCCTGCACCGACGACCCGGAGCGCGCCGAGGAATCGCTCATGAAGGCCGTGCCGCGTAACCGCCGGCAGGTCTACAAGATGCGGCCGATCATCGAAGCGGTCGTCGACAAGGGCTCGTTCTTCGAGGTCGCCGCCAATTTCGGCCGCCCGATCATCACAGGCCTGGCGCGGATCGAGGGCAGGGCGGTACTGCTGCTCGCCAGCGATCCGTTCCACTATGGCGGTTCGTGGACTTCGGACGCCTGTCAGAAGGTTGTGCGCTGGGTCGACTTCGCCGAGACCTTCCATCTGCCGGTGGTCTATCTGATGGATTGCCCCGGCTTCATGATCGGGCTCGAGGCGGAGAAGTCGGCGACCATCCGCCACGGCGTGCGGGCGATGGCCGCGGTGAACCAGAGCACGGTGCCCTGGTGCACCATCATCATCCGCAATGCCTTCGGCGTCGCCGGTGTGGTGCATCAGCCGGCTAACCGCTTCTCGATGCGCTATGCCTGGCCGTCGGCCTATTGGGGCTCGCTGCCGCTCGAAGGCGGCATCGAAGCCGCTTATCGCGCCGAGATCGATGCGGCCGAAGATCCCGCCGCCAAGCTGCGCGAGATCGAAGATCGCCTCAACAAGCTGCGCTCGCCGTTCCGCTCGGCGGAGAAGTTCTGGGTCGAGGAGGTGATCGATCCGCGCAAGACGCGCTCGCTGCTGTGCGAGTTCGCGCGCCTCGCCGAGCCGATCCGCAAGGCCGGGCCGCCGAGCAACATGTCGACGCGGCCGTAGGATCAATCATCGTCATTGCGAGCCACCCGGTCGGCGCGGAGCGCCGCCGGATGACAGGCTCAGCGAAGCAATCCATCTATCCGCATGCGCGTGGACGCGTGGATTGCTTCGTCGCTTCGCTCCTCGCAATGACGGCGAAGGGGCGATTGCGTCCTACTCCGCCTCGCGATGCACATCGTGGATCACGATGCCCATGCCGTTCTCGGGCATCTTGATCCAATCGCGGCGCTTCAGCGAACGCTTGGTGTCCTCGTGTCCGCTCGCCCAATGCTCGCGCATCGAGGTGCCGGAGAATTCGTGGTCCTTGGCGTCGCCCTCATAGGCCTTCTGCTGATAGATCAGCTGCAGCAGCGTGATGCCGGGCAGCCGGCTGTTGGCCTTCTTGAGCTGGCGCTCGTCTTCCGATAGATGATCGTCCGGAATCTTTCCTAGCGCGTTGTGCAGGGCGGTGCGCAGATTGTAGGTCTTGCGGTAGACGTCGGTGTTGTAGCGGGTGCGCGACGAATACATGATGTCCTTGTGGCGGGCCATCACGTCCTGGATGTCGCGCGGCAGCGCGCCGCGCGCCGAGAACAAATCGACCTGGAACACCAGCGAATTCATGTTGTCTTCCTGGTCGAGCAGATGCTGCAGCGGCGTGTTGGAGACGATGCCGCCGTCCCAAAAATGATCGGTGCCGACCTTCACCATCGGCAGCGCGCCGCTCGCCATGATGTGCTCGGGGATGATCTCGTCATGGGCGTTGTCGAAATAGATGAAGTTGCCAGACAGCACGTTCACCGCGCCGACCGCAAAGCGCATCTTCTTGGAATTGATGCGGTCGAAATCGACCAGTTCGAGCAGCGATTCACGCAACGGCGTCGTGTCGTAATAGCTGGTGGCGGTGCGCGCGCCGGCCGGGCTGAACCACGGATTGGCCTGGTGCGGGGTGAAGAAGCCAGGCTGCCCCAGCGTCGTCGTCAGCCACGAGCTGGTGAAATTGCGCGCCTTGCGGAAGATGTCGCCGTCAGGCGTGTAGTGCCAGATCTTGCGGCTGGTGATGCGATCCCAGAAGGTGTGCAGCCGCTCCAGCCGCTTGTCGGGCGGATTGCCGGCGATGATCGCCGAGTTGATCGCGCCGATCGAGACGCCGCAGACCCAGTCGGGCTCGATGTTGCACTCATGCAGCGCCTGGTAGACGCCGGCCTGATAGGCGCCGAGCGCGCCGCCGCCCTGCAGCACCAGCGCCACGCGATCGCATCCATCGGGACGCCAGCCGGGCGTTGCGTGCTCGATATCGTCGACATGAGGGGTACGCGCGTCCATATCAGACACTCCAAAAAAAATCGCGGCGAGAATTCAGGGCGCCGATGACGCCGTGATGACATGCGCGGCGCCGGCGCACGGCGCATCCGCCATGCCTGCCTGCATGGTTAGCATTGGCCTCACCAGGCAAATGCGGGTCACGCAAGCTGTGCCCGGCGTCACGCAAGCGTGCCTGAGGTCGCGCAAGCGCGCCCCGGGGTCATGCCGCTGACGGAAATGCCTCATATCGCTGTCAATCTCGGCCGATAGCCTCCGCACAAATTTTGCCAACAGGGGGTTATTGCGATGCGCAGGGAAGATCTGCTCAAGCTTCCGTCCATGCCGGCCGCCGGTCCGAGCTATCCCGCCGGTCCCTACCGCTTCATCGATCGCGAATTTCTCGTCATCACCTATGAGACCGATCCGGAATTGATCCGCGCCGGCCTGCCTGAGCCGCTGGAGCCGATCGAGCAGGCGATCGTGCATTACGAATGGATCAAGATGCCCGACAGCTCCGGCTTCGGCAGCTACACCGAGTCTGGCCTCGTGATCCCCGCGCGCCTGCACGGCGAAGAGGTCAACTTTGTCTGCCAGATGTATCTCGACGATGATCCGCCGATCGCGGCTGGCCGCGAGATCTGGGGCTTCCCGAAGAAATACGCTCATCCCAAGCTCGAGATCGTCAAGGACACGCTGACGGGCACGCTGGAATATGCCGGCCAGCTCGTCGCAATGGGTACGATGGGCTACAAGCACGAGAGCATGGCCGGCAATGGCGATGTCACCCGCGCCACGCTGTCGAAGACGCAAGTCAATCTGAAGATGATCCCGGGCGTCGACGGCCATCTCGAGGTCTGTCAGCTGGTCGCGATCAACCTGACCGACATCGTCGTCAAGGGATCTTGGATCGGGCCGGGCCGGCTGCATCTCGTGCCGCACGTCAACGCACCGGTCGCCGACTTCCCGGTCAAGCGCGTGGTCGGCGCGCATCACTACATCGCCGACCTGACGCTGCCGTTCGGCCGCCTCGTGCACGACTACAACAAGGAAGCCGCCGAGGCGGCAGCGCCGACCGGCCTCGCGGCAGAGTAGAGCTGTCGCCGACACGGACCAAGGCGGGCAGCGGTCTCAGGCCGCCGCCGGCTTCGGCTCTACCACCGGCTTCGGCCGCGCGATCGCGAGCGTGATCACCGCCGCGCAGACGCAGAGCGCGCCGGCGATGAAGAACGCCGGCAGATAGCTGGAATAAACCGTGCGCGATACGCCGGCGCCGAACGCGGCGGCGCCGGCGCCGAGCTGGTGGCCGGCGAAGATCCAGCCGAACACCAAATTGGCGCGCTCGGCGCCGAACCGCTGCGCGGTGAGCCGCACCGTCGGCGGCACGGTCGCGATCCAGTCCAGCCCGTAGAACATCGCAAACAGCGACAGGCCGTAGAACGTGAAATCGGAGTAGGGCAAATACAGCAGCGACAGGCCGCGCAGGCCGTAGTACCAGAACAAGAGATAGCGGTTGTCGAAACGGTCCGACAGCCAGCCCGAGATGATGGTGCCGAAGAAGTCGAAGATGCCCATCGCAGCGAGCAGGCTCGCGGCCTGCACCTGCGGGATGCCGAAATCGAGACACATCGGGATCAGATGGACCTGGACCAGGCCGTTGGTCGAGGCGCCGCACACGAAGAACGTCGCGAACAGAATCCAGAACACCGACGATTTCGAGGAGTCGCGCAGCGTGCCGAGCGCGGCCGCCATGATCGGCGCGTTGGCCGGCGGCGGTGCGGGGAGCGGCGCGGTGCCCGCATCGCCGAACGGGCGCAGGCCGACATCGCTCGGCCGGTCGCGCATCAGCATCAGCACCGCAAAGGCGGCGATGCCGAGCATGACGCAGACGAAGCCGAGCGCGACGCGCCAGCCATAGCGCTCCGTGATAGTCGCGAGCAGCGGCAGGAAGGCGAGCTGCCCAGTCGCGACGCTTGCGGTGAGCATGCCGATCACGAGGCCGCGCCGCGCCATGAACCAGCGCGTGGCAATGGTCGCGCCGAGCACCAGCGCCGTCATGCCGGTGCCGATCCCGATCACGACGCCCCACAGCAGGATGAGCTGCCAGACTTGCGTCATCGCGAGCGACGCGACAAGGCCGGACACCACGATCAGCTGCGCCGCCAGCGTCACGTTGCGCAGGCCGTAGCGGTTCATCAGCGCGGCGGCGAATGGCGCCATCAGCCCGAACAGGATGAAGCGGATCGACAGCGCCGAGGATATCTCGGCGTTGGACCAGCCGAACTCCTTCTGCAGCGGCACGATGAAGACGCCGGGCGCGCCGACGGTGCCGGCCGAGATCAGCGCGGCCAGGAAGGTCACGGCGACCATCACCCAGCCATAGTGGATGTTGCGGCGGGCGAGGGCGGAGGCAAGCCAGTTCGAGATCATTGGGTTCCAGATCAAATGCAATGAGGGGTCTGTTGGTGATGCGCAATATGACACGAGGGAGCTATGTCTAAAATGACATTGTTCCCTCGTTTTCGGACTCAAGCGCGGACGGTGCCGTCGCGTCTTGACGGACGATCCGGAGGGGTCACCATCTCTCCGCGTCATTGCGAGCGAAGCGAAGCAATCCATCGATCCGCACGCGTGGATGTATGGATTGCTTCGTCGCTATCGTTCCTCGCAATGACGACGGCGCTGGTCAGTGCGTCACCCGCTCGACCGCGATCGCGGTGGCCTCGCCGCCGCCGATGCACAGCGCGGCGACGCCGCGCTTCAGGTTCTGCGCCTCCAGCGCGTGCAGCAGCGTCACGATCAGACGCGCGCCGGTGGCGCCGATCGGGTGGCCGAGCGCGCACGCCCCGCCGTTGATGTTGAGCCGATCTCTGGGGATGCCGAGGTCGCGCTGCGCCGCCATCGCGACGACGGCAAACGCCTCGTTGATCTCGAACAGGTCGACATCGCCGACGCTCCAGCCGACCTTGTCGAGCAGTTTCCTGATCGCCGGGATCGGCGCCGTGGTGAACCACTGCGGCTCCTGGCTGTGGGTGGCGTGGCCCTTGATCTCGGCCAGCACAGGGAGCCCGTCGCGATCGGCGAGCGACCGCCGCGCCAGGATCAGCGCCGCGGCGCCGTCGGCGTTGGCCGAGGAGGCGGCCGGCGTGATGGTGCCATTGGCGCGAAATGCCGGCTTCAGGCCGGGGATCTTGGCCGGATCGACCTTCAGCGGGTGCTCGTCATTGGCGATGATGCGGGGACCGGCCTTCTCCGTGAGCGTGATCGGCGCGATCTCGCCCTTGAAGGCGCCGCCCTCGACCGCCTTGCGGGCGCGGCTCAGCGTCTCCATCGCGAACGCGTCCTGGTCCGCGCGGGTGAACTGATAGGCCTCCGCGGTGGCCTCGCCGAAATCGCCCATCGAGCGGCCGGTCTCGTAGGCGTCCTCGAGTCCGTCCATCATCATGTGGTCGATGATGCGGTCGTGGCCGGCGCGATAGCCGCCGCGTGCCTTCTGCAACAGATACGGCGCGTTGCTCATGCTCTCCATGCCGCCGGACAGCACGATCTCGGCCGAGCCCGCCTTGATGATGTCGTGGGCCAGCATGGTCGCCTTCATGCCGGAGCCGCAGACCTTGTTGACGGTGGTGGCGCCAGTGGCGTCCGGCAGCTTGGCGCCGCGCGCGGCCTGGCGGGCAGGGGCCTGGCCCTGGCCGGCGGGCAGCACGTTACCCATGAACACCTCGTCGATCCGCTCGGGCGCGAGTTTTGCGCGCTCCAGCGCCGCGCCGATCACGTGCGAGCCGAGCTTGTGGGCCGCGAGCGGCGTCAGCTCGCCCATGAAGCGGCCGAGCGGGGTGCGGGCGGCGGAGAGGATGACGACGGGATCGGCGCTGGATGTCATGGCGGAACTCCGTTCCATGCGGGAATCTGATTAGATTATATGCATCATATGATGCAGCGCAAAAAATGCAACCGCGTGTCCCATGACAAAATGTCGTGTTCGCATGAATTGGTGCGGGGATGTTTCTCCCCGATCTCCACTGTCGTCCTGGCGAAAGCCAGGACCCAACCACCGCGTTTGGTGATGAGGGATCGCGGCCCCAGCGTCGCGCAACAATTGAGATATGGGGTAATGGGTCCGGCTTTCGCCAGGACGACGATGTCGATGGTTCCCGATTCAAAATGTCAAACACGCGGCGTCATCACACGCGAGAGCGGGTGATCCAGTATTCCAGAGGCAGTCGTTATTGAACCGATGGGCCGCGGCGTACTGGATCGCCCGGTCAAGCCGGGCGATGACAGGTGTAGGTGGGGATAAGATTCCCTCCACGCGTCGTCCCTGCGAAAGCAGGGACCCATAGCCACCGCATTTGGTGATGAGGGGTCGCGGCCCCAGCGTCGCGCAACAATTGAGATATGGGGTAATGGGCCCGGCTTTCGCCAGGACGACGATGTCGATGGTTCCCGATTCAAGATGTCAAACACGCGGTGTCATCACCCGCGAAAGCGAAAGCGGGCGATCCAGTATTCCAGAGGCAGTCGTTATTGAACCGATGGGCCGCGGCGTACTGGACCGCCCGGTCAAGCCGGGCGATGACAGGTGTGATGAGGTTCTATGATGTCACCTCGTCTGACGAGTCTGCTCTCAAAGTCATCCGCTCCACCTACGAGGATGTGAGGGTTGCTCCTGGTCCGGTCACGTCGGCTGCGATTGCGCCTTTCTGATGCGGAGACCGTCACGGGGATGATGAGGGGATTGGTTTCGCTCCTCCTGCTTCGGCAGCCGGGCCGGCCATCAATAGCGGCCACCATCGCGCTTTTGCTGCGTGAGCCATTCCGACAACGTTTTCGTTTTCGGTGCTGGATCGCGGGAGAGCTCTCGTCGGATGTTGTTGCCGGAGCGCGTTGACCGGAGCTCGATCGATTCAGCTTTCATCGTTGCAGCCGCGGATGCGGTCGATCGATCCGCAGCTTCCTTTTCGAGGCGCAGCTTCTTCAATCGCGCCATCTTGTCCCGCTCTGCCTCGGTTTCAGCAGTGTCGGATAGCAGCGCCTTGTGGTGAGCAGTCTCTGCCGAACCCAGCACTCCGATGATCGTGGTCTCGCCCAGCGCTTTGCAGGCCTCGAGCCGATGCAATCCCTCGAGCAAGACGAGCCGGCTCTCATCTGGCCGAACGAGAATCGGGACTTGTTGTCCAATTTCCAGAATGCTGGCCGCTATCTCTTGAACGACCTCAAGCTTGAGGGTCTTCCTCTTCTTCAAGGGAACGTAGATCTGGTCGATTGGAAGGCTTTCCGGGCCAGGCACGCTGTCACTTCCTCCTCAGGGGCGATCCAAAAACAGGTTCAAGGATGCAGCGCTACGCCGTGGCTGGGACCTTGTAAATCGGAGCGGGGCCTCAAGCGCTCGACTTCATGCCCTAATCCGACCGCCAGGCGCCGAGCAAGAATCGCCGCTTCGGTGCGGAGCCCGCCTGCTTCTGCACGTCGGGCAGATCGACGGCGTAACGCTTCATCAGCAGCTTGATTGCGATCCCGATGATCACAAAGGGCGTCACGTAGATCGCGAAAACTTCGAAGGCTGTCATGGTGTCCTCCGCGGTCTCGGACAGGCATTGTAGCACATCATCGCACGGGGCGGAGCAGACGGATGCTCGGGCAGCGCGTGCTGGTGGGCAGTGCAACACGCCGCTACCACCGCGCATGGCCGCATGCGGCGGCTTCGATTGACACGTCCTGCCTCGGCGCTACGCTGCCGGAACAGGAGCGTTTTTCCCAAGAGAATCAATATCTGCAATCAAGACCCAGAAGAACCAAGAAAAGGGCAGGACACGCCGTGACACGCGTCATCGCGTCGTGAGCGGGACCACGCGGACCTCCGCGCTCGCACCGTTTCGCATCCGCAGCTATCGCTTCCAATGGCCGTCCGATCTGCTCACCTCCTGGGCGTTCGAGGTCGAGACGCTGGTGCTCGGCTGGTACATCATGGTCGAGACCGGCTCGGTGCTGCTGCTGACGGTGCTCGCTTCGCTGCAATATGTCGGCACGCTGGTCGCGCCTGTGGTCGGCATGATCGGCGACCGGATGGGGCATCGCGATCTGCTCGCCGTGATGCGCTTTGCCTATACGGCGCTGGCCGGCACCATCATGACGCTGGCGCTGACAGGACATCTTGCTCCTCTTAATGTGATGATCATCGTCGCCGTCATGGGGCTGATCCGCCCGTCAGACCTCGGCGTGCGCGGTGCGCTGCTCGCCGACATCATGCCGCCCGAGCAGCTGGTCGGCGCTATCAGCCTGGCGCGCACCACGCAGGACTCGGCGCGCATCGCCGGCGCCTTGACCGGGGCCGGATTGTTCGCGGCGCTCGGCATCGGCTATGTCTATGTCGGGATCGCCAGCTTCTATTTCATCGCCGCCATCCTGATGCTCTGCATGGGCCGGCCGAAATCGCATGCCCCAGCCGATCAGTCGGACATCGACCTGCCGGGCTCGAAACTGCTGCGCGACCTCAAGGAGGGCATCGTCTATGCCTGGAGCGGCCCGGGCATGCGCGCCGCTCTCTGTGTCGCGTTCCTTGCCAACCTCACCGCGTTTCCGCTGACCAACGGCCTGTTGCCCTATGTCGCGCGCGACATCTTCCACACCGACCAGACCGGCCTCGGCTATCTCTCCGCGAGCTTTGCGGTCGGCTCGCTGATCGGCTCGATCACGCTCAGCATGGCCGGCGGCGTACGCATCGCGCGGCTCCTGATCGGCGCGACGCTCGCCTGGTACGCGATGCTGCTGGTGTTCGTCGAGCTCAGGACCATGCCGGTGGCAATGGCCTGCCTGCTGCTCGCCGGCATCGCGCAGAGCATGTCGATGATTTCGGCCGCGGTGATGCTGATGCGCAATGCCAGCGCGCATCTCCGCGGCCGCGTGATGGGCGTGCGGATGATGGTAATCTACGGCCTGCCGCTCGGCCTGCTCGCGGCCGGCAGCTTGATCGACCTGATCGGCTACACTGCGACCGGCACGCTGCTCGCCGCCGCCGGCTTCATCGCGATGCTGGCGATCGCGCTGCATTGGCGCGCCGATTTGTGGCCGGTGCATGCGCCGGCGAATGCGAGGTGAGGGGCACGCATAGCCCGGATGGAGCGAAGCGCAATCCGGAACTTCGACCTACGGATGACGGTCACCGGATTTCGCTGCACTCCAATCCGGGCTACAAATCACGATCTGGCACACGAAGTGGCACGATGATCACGGGCAAGGACATCCTCAAGTACATGATCTGGGCGTGCTTTGTTCTGACCGTTCTCGCGCTTTGTGCGACGTTCCTTCCACCGCGTGCGGGTCACTCCCGAACGGTGATGCGCTCAGCCATTGCAGCCCGGGTGAGCGAAGCGATCTCCGGGACGATCGGGTCCGCATGTCGCTTCGCTCATGCGGGCCACAGGAGTCGACGACGACCGCTTGCTGCGTGATGTTTACGTTGAACTCGCAGTCGGGTAGAACTGTCTCATGAATTCGTCAATCTGGCGGTCTGTCGCCTGCCAGTGTGGACCTTGCTCACTCCGCAACAAACAGAGGCCCAGGAGTTCTAGTGGGCAATCGGCGACAAGATGGAGCGTCTCCTTCTTCGCGATCCAGTGCTCCCGATCGCCCTTGCCAGCACGATCAACTGTGTATCCAAGCTTGAGTAGCGTGAGATATGCTGGGACAGCCGTATTGCCTGCCGCCGCAATTACTTCATTCACCATTGCATCCACCGTCTCAACGCGCCGTGGTCGACTAGATCGTCAACATCTAGCGTAGCCCAGATGGAGCGCAGCGCAATCCGGGACAACTCGACGCGCGGATGACGCGTCCCCGGATTTCGCTGCGCTCCATCCGGGCTACGAGCCGCGTTTTGTGTCAATCACGCCGCCTGCGCCGCCCGCCTGATATGCACCGGTACCGACTTGTAGGACGGCGTGCCGCTTTCCTTGTCCTGATAGTCGAGCGGCACCAGACCGTTGGCCTCGGGATAGTAGGCGGCGACCGAGCCGCGGGCGATGTCGTAGACGATCGCGGTCAGCGTCAGACGGCGCGGCTCGCCGGAGGGCAGCGCGGTTTCGATCTCGACGAGGTCGCCATGGGCGAGGCCGCGCGCGGTGAGATCAGCCTCGTTCGCGAACAGCACGTCGCGCCGGCCGAACACGCCGCGGTAGCGGTCGTTCAAGCCGTAGATCGTGGTGTTGTACTGATCATGGCTGCGGATGGTGGCGAGCTTGAGGACTGACTTGTCCGCCAGCACCGGGTCCTCTTCGAGGCCGTCAAAGATCAGGAATTCCGCCTTGCCGGACGCGGTGGTCCATTTGCGCTCGGTCGGCGGCAACGGCAGACGGAAGCCGCCGGGAATCCGGATGCGTGCGTTGTAATCCTTGAAGTCGGGGAAGACGCCCTCGATAGCGTCACGGATGCGGTCGTAATCGGCGATCAGCTCGGCCCACGGCACCTTGGTCGCCGGCAAGGTCGCCATCGCGATGCCGGCAATGATTGCCGATTCCGACAGCAGATCCTCGGAAGCCGGGGTCAGCTTGCCGCGCGAGGCGTGCACCATCGACATCGAATCCTCGACCGTGACGACCTGCGGCCCCGAAGCCTGGATGTCGCGCTCGGTGCGGCCGAGCACCGGCAGAATGATCGACTGCTTGCCGACCAAGAGATGCGAGCGGTTCAGCTTGGTGCCGAGGTGGACGGCAAGCTCGAGCTTGCGCATCGCGGCCGTGCAGCGTTCCGGGTCGGGCAGGGCGATGGCAAAATTGCCGCCGAGGCAGACCAGGACCTTCGACCGGCCGTCGTCGATCGCCTCCATCGCGGCGACCGCGTCATGGCCGTGATGGCGCGGCGGCTTGAAGCCGAAGGTCCGCTCGATGCCCTCGAACATTGCGATGTTGGGTTTCTCGGTGATGCCGACGGTGCGGTTGCCCTGCACGTTGGAGTGGCCGCGCAGCGGGCAGATGCCGGCGCCGGGCTTGCCGTAATTGCCCTTCAAGAGCAGCAGGTTTGCGATCTGCTGCACATTATCGGTGCCGCGCATGTGCTGGGTGATGCCCATGCCGTAGGTGACGATGGTGGCATTGGACTTGGCGTAGGCGGCCGCGACCTCGCCGAGCTGGGCGCGGCTGAAGCCGGAGACGGTCTCGATCTTGTCCCACGGCGTGGCGCGCAGATCGGCAGCGAACGCATCAAAGCCGTTGGTGTGTTCGGCGATGAAGGCGTGATCGAGCACGTCGTGGCTCGCGTCGTCCGTCTCGATCAGCGCCTTCATGACGCCCTTCAGGACCGCGGCGTCGGCGCCGACCTTGGGCTGGTAATAGGTCGAGGCGATCCGGGTCGAGCCGAGCGTCGCCATCTCGATCGGGTCCTGCGGATCGGCAAAGCGCTCCAGCGCGCGCTCGCGCAAGGGATTGAACACGATGATCGGCACGCCACGGCGCGAGACCTCCCACAAGGTGCCCATCATGCGCGGATGGTTGGTGCCGGGATTGTGGCCCATCGCGATGATCAGCTCGCAATGGTCGAAATCGTCCAGCGACACCGTGCCCTTGCCGATGCCGATCGATTGCGGCAGCCCGACGCTGGTCGCCTCGTGGCACATGTTCGAGCAGTCGGGGAAATTGTTGCTGCCGTATTCGCGCGCGAAGATCTGGAACAGGAAGGCGGCCTCGTTCGAGGCGCGGCCGGAAGTGTAGAACTCGGCCATGTTGGGATCCGGCAGCGCGCGCAGCGTCTCGCCGATCCGCGCGAAGGCGTCCTCCCAGGCGATCGGCTGGTAGGTGTCGCTTGCCGCGTCATAGGCGAGGGGCTGGGTCAGGCGGCCCTCGTTCTCGAGATGGAAATTGGTCCAGCCGAGCAGCTCGGTGACGGTGTGCGCGGCAAAGAACTCCGGCGTGACGCGCTTGCTGGTCGCCTCCCAGGTCACGGCCTTGGCGCCGTTCTCGCAGAACTGGAAGGTGGAGGTGTGCTCCTTGTCGGGCCAGGCGCAGCCCGGGCAGTCGAAGCCATCAGGCTTGTTGGTCCGCAGCAGCGTAATCGGCGCCTCGACCAGATCCATCTGGGTGCGAACCGCCTCAGCGGTGGCCTTGAGGGCGCCCCAGCCGCCGGCCGGAGCATCATAGGGGCGGATACCGGGAACGTCGCGCTTTTGGACCATATGTCCTCCTGCAGCTCTTGAAGTGTGACCTTGTGCGTTTGTCCCGAGAATTGATTGTAGATTTCTGCCGCGGACGGCGTGAAACCGCCGTGCTCCGATCGACGTTCTCGATCTGAAACAATCGTCTCGCAGTCGAGCCTAGACTAGTAGGCTGGCGCCCGCGGTCAACAGTCCGTCAGACGCATGGTCCGGATGGAGCCACGGCTCGCGCGACGTCGCGCCCGACGTTCTTAGAACAAAGCCCATCCGCCTTGGCTGTGGAGGACATCCCGGCGTCACATATCTGTTGGAGCCCGGTGTTACGACCGGCTCGCACCACCCCGCATTTTCCGCGGGGTGCTCTCCGCATTGCCTAATTTATCGAATTGCTCCCCCCAGACAAAAAAGGCTCAGCTCCATGACGCGCTTGCTCTTTGGCACTGCCGCCGCCGGTGTCTTGCTTGCGGTCGCATCGACCGCCCATGCCGGCTCCACGCTTTCATACGTTCCGGACAGCCTGACACAATCCGTGATCGAACACGGACCGTGGACGCTGCATCAGTCCGGACATCATTTTCATCACGACGCTTCCGGCATCGTGCCGCCGGGCACGCTCACGCCGCCCTACAATCCGACCCTCTATGGGACGCCCTATGCCGACTATTGCTCGGCGAGCGGCGAGACCACGATCAATCACGGCAAGAGCGTGATGCAGCCTTACTATTTTCCGTTCGTTCGCCGTCGCGGCGCCGTCCTCGAAGGCCTGTTCGACTATCGTCCGCGCAATGAGCAGGAGGCGACGGTTGCTGCGATCTCGACGGATTGGGGCGCGACCTGGCAGTTCAAGGGCAAGGCGCTGGCGCTCAACCCCTACTGCCCGTGGGATGCGACCGATCCGGACAATCAGAACGTCAACGTCAATGGCGTGAAGACGGCGTACGGCTCGTCGAGCGCAAATGCCGCCGACAACGGGCTTGGCCACGCCTTCGTGCTGTCCGTGAGGGGCAAGCAGCGCGTCTATCATCTCAACCGCGCCGATGGTCACATCGACAGCGATCAGCTCGTGGTCCATCCGCTGCATCGCGGCGAGGACTTCTCGCTGTTCGGACTTCCGGAGCTCGGATTTGTCAGCCCGCTTGCGTCTGGCGGCTATCCCAAGCTCGAGGCTACGGCGGGCGCGACCACCGGCCTGATCGATCCCGACGCCATTCTCGGCGCCGTGCACATGGGCGAGAAGACCGCCGTCGTCTACGTCTCCAAGAACCTCACCCCCGGCGACAAGAGTTTTCCGGCCAACCAGGTGTGCCCGTCAACGCCGGCCTTCGCGCTGACCAACCTCGTCAACAAGAAGCCGCGGAAGCCCAACCACGACGTGATCACGATTCGTATTGCAACGACGTCTGATGGCGTGAACTTCACCGACGTCGGCGCGGCGACCGGCCTCAACGACCAGACCACGGTTGCGCTGAACGGCATTCGCTGGCTCGGCAGCGGCAGCATCCTGCGCATCCATGACGGGCGCTTCGGCATGTTCTTCGGCGCCGGAAACTGCCTGGACAACGACTCCGACGGCTTCCACTTCATCGGCTACGCCGAAACCGACAATCCGGTTCGCGGCGCAGGCGATCTCCTGAAGTGGCACGTGGTCAACGGCTTCGACAATCCGATCCTGTCCACGGACAAGGTCGTCGATCCCGCCGGCCCGCGGCCGTACCCACTGAATGCGCCGCTCGTGAACGTTCATGGCGCAGACGCCCTGACGGCCGCGCAAGTCGCGCCCTTCGTACCGCCGGGCGAGGGCTACACCACGAACTTCTTCAGCGGCCGGGTCTACGATCCGCAGGCGGTGCTGACCGACGAGCGGACCGTGACGATCGTGTTCGCCGGCTACAACACGCCGCAGCCGAGCAACAATCTCGGTGATTACCGGTCGATCGGTCGGTTCCAGCTTGGCGTCCAGCCCGGCTATTTCATGCCGCCCTTCGTCGAGACCGACGACTAAGGCGCACGGAAATCCGGACCAACAAGGACGCGGATCGAGGTCTGAACGCCTCGATCCGCGTCTTCTACTTTCTATTTCTTCCGATCCAGGAATCCCTGCAGCAGCCGCTGCGGCTCGCCGGTCTGGAACGATTTTCCGAACACGCCGACGCTGAGATTGACCGATTCGGTCAGCGGCAGCTCTTCCCACTGCCGCAGCAGGTCCTTCTGGATGCGCAGCGCTTCGGGGCCGCATTCCAGCAGCGCCTTGACGGTGTGCTCGACAGCGTCATCGAGGCCATTGGGTTTTGCCACGGTGTCGACCAGGCCCCAAGCGAGCGCGGTCGGTGCGTCGATGTTCTCCGCGGTCATCATCAGCCAGCGGGCGCGGCCCCAGCCGATCAGGCGCGGCAGCAGCGCGGCGTGGATCACCGAGGGGATGCCGACCTTGACCTCGGGCATGCCGAACATCGCGTCATGCGCGGCGATGCGGACGTCGCAGGCGGCTGCGACCTCGAGGCCGCCGCCGAGACACCAGCCGGGCAGGCGGGCGATGACAGGCGCCGGGAATTTGCGCACGGCCTCGCAGAGGTCGCGCAGGCGGCTGATGAAGGCTTCGGCGGATTTCTGGTCGAGCGTCGCCATCTCCTTGATATCGGCGCCGCCGATCATGCTGCGCTCGCTTTCGCCGGCCAGGATCACCGCGCGGATGGTCGGATCGGCGGCCAGATGCTCAAAGCCTTCGCGCACGCCGTTGGTCACGGCCGAACTGACGATGTTCAGCTTGCCGGCGTTGCAGATCGTGAGGCGGACGACGCCTCTGTCGTCGCGGTCGATGCCGCAGTGGGGATTGAGCATGTCCATGGAGTGCTTCCGGCGCAGGAATTGATCGACACGTCATTCCGGATGGTGCGTAAGCACCAGACCCGGAATCTCGAGATTCCGGGTTCGATGCTGCGCATCGCCCCGAAATGACTCCTGCCATGTCCCGGACAAAGGCCGCTTCTGTCAAGGCACTGGCCCTGCGGTTGCGTCGCGCGCGGCTCGGATCTATAGAATTATGTTAATCATATAAATGGAGCCGTCATGACCGCCGCCGAGACATCAGATCTTCATTCCCCCGAGCTGACGCGCACGCGCACGGTGGAATGGCAGGCGCCCGGGCCGGTGGCGAAGGCGGCGATGCCTATGTCTGGGATCGAGGCGATGCGTGCGATCCGCGACGGCGTGCTGCCGCCGCCGCCGATGGCCAAGCTGATCGGCTTCCGCGTGGCCGTGGTCGAGGAGGGGCGGATCGTGATGGAACTCGAGCCGCATGAGAGCCTGGAGAACACCATCGGGCTGCTGCACGGCGCGACCGCCGCGGCGCTGCTCGATACCGCGATGGGTTGCGCGATCTCGACCATGCTTCCGGCCGGGCAGGCCTCGGTCACGCTCGACCTCAAGCTGACCTATCTGCGCCCGCTCTCAGTGCGTTCGGGAACCATCTCGGCCGAGGGCAAGGTGATCAAGCTCGGCCGCCAGACCAGCTACACCGAGGGCTTCGTCCGTGACGGCAGAGGCAATCTTGCGGTGCACGCGACTGCGACATTTTCGATGCTCGGCGGGGAACCCCTGGCGGTGAACAAGCCGAAATAACTGCAGCATTCCCGGCGCAAATCTGCTATTATATGATTAGAAACATTCCATGAGATCGGCATGCGCTATTCGAAAGAACATAAGCAGGAGACCCACGCGCGAATCGTGAAGAAGGCCGCAACGCGGCTGCGCGAGAAGGGCGCCCATGGCATCGGCGTCGCCGACCTGATGAAGGACGCCGGGCTCACCCATGGCGGCTTCTACGCGCATTTCGACTCGCGCGAGGCGCTGGTGATCGAGGCCTTCAACTATGCCATGGACCGCGCCAACGAGCGCTGGCGCAAGGTGACGGCGGAGGTGCCCCCGGAGAAGCGGCTTGCGACGATCGTCGACGGCTACCTGTCGGCGACCCATCGCGACGATCCCGGCCAGGGCTGCGCGGTGCCGGCGCTCGGCGCCGAGATCGCCCGCGAAAGCCCGAAGACCCGGAAGGCCTTTGCGCTCAAGCTCGACCAGATGATCGACATGATTACCGACCAGATCCAGGACGTGCCGCGCAAGACCGCGCGCAAGCAGGCGATGGCGACACTGGCGACCATGATGGGCTCCATCGTGATGTCGCGGATCGCCGGCAATGGCGAAATGTCCGACGAGATCCTGTCGGCCGGCCGCGAGGCCGTGCTGGGACGCGCGGCGGCGGCCAAGCCGCCGGCGAAGAAGGCCAAGGTGAACTAAGGGCACGCTCCGCTTTTGAACCCGTCATCCTGAGGTGGCCGCTTCTTCAGCGGCCCTCCAAGGATCGACGGCCACGAGCCGGGCCGTGCATCCTTCGAGACGCGCTACGCGCTCCTCAGGATGACGGTGATGTGCCCGCCCGCATCACACCCCGCTGAACGGCGTGCGCTCGGCTTCGACCGTCTCGCAGATGTAATCCGCCGCCGATACAGTTGACCGGTTCGATCCTGCTGCCGGGGTGAGCCGCGAACTCACCTTCATTCGGGAAGCCCGGCTGCGCGAAGGCCTTTGGTAAAAATCGCAAGATCCTTCGCTCGCCGAAATGGTGCCAGCTCTCCCAGATTGGAGATGCGCAAATCGGGATCGCGTTCGCGTATATGTGCGATGCCCTTTTGTGCCGCCTCAAGGCGTCCGGTGAGTGCGTTGCTGGCTGCGAACATGCAGATGGCCAGCAGGAAATCCGGATTGTCGCGCAATGCTTTTTCGGCCCATGACAACGCCATGTCGTAGCGGCCGGAGAGAAAATGCGCATACGACACCGCTCCGTTTATGCCGTACATGGACGGATCGAGCGGGCTCAGGCGCATGGCACGCATCGCGTAGTCAAGCGCGAGGTCCGGTTCACCTCTGAACGCTCTCACCCAGGCACCAAGGTGCCATGCTTGCGCCAGGTTCGGATTGATCGCGAGTCCGCGATCCACGAAGGCGACGGCGTCGTCGAATTCATGGGCTATAAAGGCGAGTACATATGCACCCATGCACATCGCGGCCGGATCGTCTGCTCCCAGATGCACTGCCTTCCAGCCTAACCGTGTAGCTTCGGCACTTTCCTGCACACGATCGATCATCCAGTGGCGCGCTTTGCGCTGGATGTAGCACCATCCGGCCATGCCATAAGCGCACGCCAAACCTGGATCGAGCTCGATCGCCTTGCTGAAGAGCTGGAGCGCTTCGCTGTTCGCTTCCCTGGTCCACCGACGAACGATCGCCAACCCACGCAGGTAATAGTCGTATGCATCCAGATTCTCGGTTGGCTTGCGCCTGGCTCGCTTGATTTCCTCGCGCTGAAGCATCGGCGCGATTGCGCCCACGACGGTAGAAGTCACCTGGTCTTGCAGATCGAAAATATCTTCGAGCGCGCCATCAAAGCGGTCCGCCCAGAGATGTGCGCCTGTTTCGGTATCGATAAGCTGACCGGCGATACGAATACGATTTCCGGCCTTGCGCACGCTACCTTCGAGCACATAGCGCACCGCAAGCTCGCGGCCGACCTGCTTGATGTCTACGGGCCGGCCTTTGTAAGTGAAACTCGAATTGCGCGCGATCACGAACAGCCAACGAAATCGCGACAGCGCCATGGTGATGTCTTCCACGACGCCGTCGGCGAAATACTCTTGCTCCGGGTCGGCGCTGAGGTTCTGGAACGGCAGCACGGCAATCGAGGGCTTGTCGGGGAGATTGAGGGGTGGCTGTCGCGGTTCGGGGGAAACGGCCGTTGCCGCGCTTGCCGGCGTCCGCTCTTCCCGGACCGCGCCGACAAACCGGAAGCCCTTGCGCGGCAGTGTCCTGATGAGGCGCTGCTCCTGGCCGGAATCGCCGATCGCGCTTCGCGCAGCGTTGAAGCGTGTGGTCAGGGCTGCATCGGACACGCAGCGCCCGTTCCAGATGGCGTCGATGAGATCGTCCTTGCTGACGACGCGCTCCCTGTTGCGGATTAGAAAGTCGAGCAGGTCGAATACCTGTGGCGCGACGGAGACCACGTCCGTCCCGCGGTGCAGCTCGCGCCGGTCCGTGTCGAGTGCGTACTCCTCGAAGAGATAGCGCAAGCCGCGAATCCCTTGGGTATGCGTCCGATGATCGCCATCAGCGCTTTGGCGGCGCCTCAGCCGCCAAGAATAGGCTGCCGGCGAGGAAAATGTAAGCCGCCCGTCAAGTGCGCTTGCGCAGGCCCCGGTACCCTGTCCTGACGGAACGAACCTGGAGGTGCTGCAATGAGCACGACCTACAGTCCAACGCGCTCAGCCCAGGCGAGCGCATCGACGCCGCGGGTCTCCGGCGCCTTCAAGAGCTTTTGGGACTCAATTCAGGAATGGCGCAAATGGGAGCGGCTGCGCGCCGATCTCGGCAGCCTGAGCGACCGGGAGCTCATGGATATCGGGATCTCGCGTGGCGAGGTCGACTACGTCGCATCGAACAGGGATACCGACCCCCGAGGCATCCGATCCGCCGGATGATGTCGACGAGCCCTATGGCCCGCTGAACAGCATGCGCTCGGCTTCCACCGTCTCGTAGATGTAATCCGCCACGGAGCGGATGCGGGCGAGGTCCTTGCTGTCGGCGTGCATCAAAAGCCAGAAGGTGCGGGAGATCTGCACCTCGTCGCGCAGCACCGGCTGCAGCTCGGGATGCGCTGATGCCATGAAGTGCGGCAGCACGGCGATGCCGAAGCCGGCGATGGTGGCGTTGAGCTGGGCGATCAGGTTGGCGCTGCGGAATTTGGCGGAGATCTTCGGCGAGACCTGCGGCAGATAGTCCAGTTCCGGCGTGAACAGCAGCTCCTCGATGTAGCCGACGAAGCGATGCCGCGGCAGGTCGGCGCGCGCGGCAATCGCAGGTGCCTGCGCCAGATAGGCGGGTGCGGCATAAAGCCCGAGCGTGTAGTCGAGCAGCTTGCGGCCGACGATGCGGCCTTCCTTCGGCATCGTCAGGCTGATCGCGATGTCGGCCTCGCGCTTGGAGAGCGAGAACAGCCGCGCGGTAGCGACGAGCTGCAGATCGAGGTCGGGATACCGCTCGGTGAACTTGACCAGCCGCGAGGCCAAAAAGTGGCTGCCGAAGCCGTCAGGCGCGCCGATCCGCACCGTGCCGGTGAGGTGGGCGCGCGAGCCGCCGACCGCCTCCTGGTTGGCGACGATGGTGGATTCCATTGCTTCCGCGCTGTCGGCGACGCGCTGGCCGGCCTCGGTCAGCAAATAGCCGGTCTTGCGCCGATCAAACAGTTTTGCGGAGAGGTGGCGCTCCAGCCGGTCGACACGGCGGATCACTGTGGCATGATCGACGCCGAGCTGCTTGGCGGCAGCCGAAACCGACCCGCCGCGCACGATGGCAAGCACGAAACGGAAGTCGTCCCAGTCGATTGTGCCGCCGCCTTGATCCAGCATTTCCGCACATCTATGGTGCAATTTATCGGACTTGAATCCTATAAAATGCAGGGTCAATAGGGTTTGTAAAGTGATCCCGCCGGCCGGCTGGCGATTCAGGTCCTTCAGGGAGGTTTATCCATGCGCTCAATCGGACATTTTATCGGTGGCAAGGAGGTCAAGGGCACCTCGGGCCGTACCGCAGACGTTTTCGAGCCGATGACCGGCGACGTCCAGGCCAAGGTCGCGCTGGCCTCGAAGGCCGAAGTCCGCGCCGCGGTCGAGAACGCCAAAGCCGCGCAGGGCGAATGGGCCGCCACCAACCCGCAGCGCCGCGCCCGCGTCATGATGAGGTTCGTCGAGTTGGTGCAGCGCGACTACGACAAGCTCGCCGAGCTTTTGGCGCGCGAGCACGGCAAGACGGTTCCCGACGCCAAGGGCGATATCCAGCGCGGCCTCGAGGTCGCCGAATTCGCCTGCGGCATCCCGCATCTGATGAAGGGCGAGTACACCGAGGGCGCCGGCCCCGGCATCGACATCTATTCGATGCGGCAACCCCTGGGAGTGGTCGCCGGCATCACCCCGTTCAACTTCCCGGCGATGATCCCGATGTGGAAGTTCGCGCCGGCGATCGCCTGCGGCAACGCCTTCATCCTGAAGCCCTCGGAGCGCGATCCCGGCGTGCCGATGAAGCTCGCCGAACTGATGATCGAGGCGGGCCTGCCGGCCGGCATCCTCAACGTCGTCAACGGCGACAAGGAAGCGGTCGACGCCATCCTCGACGACCCCGACGTCAAGGCGATCGGCTTCGTCGGCTCGACGCCCATTGCCCAATATATCTATGAACGCGCCGCGCAGACCGGCAAGCGTTGCCAGTGCTTCGGCGGCGCCAAGAACCACGCCATCATCATGCCCGACGCCGACATGGACCAGGCGGTCGATGCGCTGATCGGCGCCGGCTACGGCTCGGCCGGCGAGCGCTGCATGGCGGTGTCGGTCGCCGTTCCCGTCGGCAAGACCACCGCCGACCGGCTGATGGAAAAGCTGATCCCGCGCGTCGAGTCGCTCAAGATCGGCACCTCGGTCGATCCGTCGGCCGACTACGGTCCGCTGGTGACCCGCGAGGCGGTCGAGAAGGTCAAGAGCTACATCGACATCGGCGTCAAGGAAGGCGCGACGCTCGCGGTCGACGGCCGCGGCTTCAAAATGCAGGGCTACGAGAACGGCTTCTATCTCGGCGGTTCGCTGTTCGACAACGTCACCAAGGACATGCGGATCTACAAGGAAGAGATCTTCGGCCCGGTGCTCTCGGTGGTGCGCGCCAAGGACTATCACGAGGCGCTGGCGCTGCCGTCCGACCATGACTACGGCAACGGCGTTGCGATCTTCACCCGCGACGGCGACGCCGCGCGTGACTTCGCGGCCAAGGTCAATGTCGGCATGGTCGGCGTCAACGTGCCGATTCCGGTGCCGATCGCCTATTATACCTTCGGCGGCTGGAAGAAGTCCGGCTTCGGCGATCTCAACCAGCACGGTCCGGACTCGGTCCGCTTCTACACCAAGACCAAGACGGTGACCTCGCGCTGGCCTTCCGGCGTCAAGGACGGTGCGGAGTTCTCGA
This sequence comes from Bradyrhizobium sp. CER78, assembly GCF_029846235.1. Classification (GTDB taxonomy): domain Bacteria; phylum Pseudomonadota; class Alphaproteobacteria; order Rhizobiales; family Xanthobacteraceae; genus Bradyrhizobium. Next base: position 121,750 of record NZ_JARVWP010000012.1, on the reverse strand, counting down.
TCCCGACGATGAAGTAAGTCCGTTCAGGGCGAGGCAATGATGCAGTTCGCTCTCAACGAGGACCAGATCGCGGTTCGCGACATGGCGCGGGCGTTTGCGGCGGAAAAGATCGCGCCGCACGCGCTCGAATGGGACGAGACAAAGCACTTTCCGGTGGATGTGATGCGCGAGGCCGCAGGCCTCGGCATCGGCGGCATCTACATCAAGGACGATGTCGGCGGCTCGGCGATGACGCGGTTCGACGCCGCGCTGATCTTCGAGGCGTTGGCGACCGGCTGTCCGACCACGTCGGCCTTCATCTCGATCCACAACATGGCGTCCTGGATGATCGATGCCTATGGCAACGACACCCAGCGCCACACATGGCTGCCGAAGCTCTGCACCATGGAGCTGCTCGCCAGCTACTGCCTGACCGAGCCGGGTGCCGGCTCCGACGCCGCGGCGCTACGCACCCGCGCGGTGCGCGACGGCGATCATTACGTCCTCAATGGCCAGAAGCAGTTCATCTCCGGTGCCGGCAGCACGGATATCCTGGTCGCAATGGTGCGGACCGGCGGCGATGGTCCCGGCGGCGTCTCGACGATTGTGATTGACGGCAAGACGCCGGGCGTGTCGTTCGGCAACAACGAGCGCAAGATGGGCTGGAACGCGCAGCCGACCCGCGCCGTGATTTTCGAGAATGCGCGCGTGCCGGTCGCGAACCGGCTCGGCGAGGAGGGCATCGGCTTCAAGATCGCGATGGCCGGCCTCGACGGCGGCCGGCTCAACATCGCGGCGTGCTCGCTCGGCGGCGCGCAGGCGGCGCTCGACAAGGCGCTGGCCTACATGAAGGACCGCAAGGCCTTTGGAAAGCGGCTCGACGAATTCCAGGCGCTGCAGTTCAAGATCGCCGACATGGCAACCGAGCTGGAAGCAGCGCGCACCTTCCTGTGGCGCGCGGCGGCCGCGCTCGACCGCAAGGATCCGGACGCCTCGATGCTGTGCGCAATGGCGAAGCGCTTCGGCACCGATGTCGGCTTCGAGGTCGCCAACCAGGCGCTGCAGCTGCATGGCGGCTACGGCTACCTCAGCGAGTACGGCGTCGAGAAGATCGTGCGCGATCTGCGCGTGCACCAGATCCTCGAGGGCACCAATGAAATCATGCGGCTGATCGTGTCGCGCAAATTGATCGAGGGCGCGCGATGAATGATCTGGCCGCGGAAGGCGATCTGATCGCGCGCAAGGAAGGGGCGGCCGGCATCATCCGGCTGAACCGGCCGAAGGCGATCAATGCCGTGACGCTGGAGATGTTCCATGACATCGACAGGGCGCTCGATGTGTTCGAAGCCGATCCTGATGTCGCGGTGATCGTGCTGGAAGGCGCCGGCGAGCGCGGCCTGTGCGCCGGCGGCGATATCCGCGCGCTCTGGGAAAGCTCGAAGGTCAGGGGCGACCTCGGCAAGATCCTGTGGCGCGACGAGTACATCCTCAACGCGCGGATCAAGCAGTTCCCGAAACCCTATGTCGCGTTCATGGACGGCATCGTGATGGGCGGCGGCGTCGGCCTGTCGGCGCATAGCCGCCACCGCGTGGTGACGGAGCGAACCAAACTCGCGATGCCCGAGGTCGGCCTCGGCTTCTTCCCCGATGTCGGCGGCACCTATCTGCTGTCGCGTTCGCCGGGCGAGATCGGCACCTATTTCGGGCTGACGGGCACCACGATGAACGGCCCCGATGCGATCTACGCCAGGTTTGCCGATGCCGTGGTGCCGAGCGCAAAGCTGCCGGCACTGCGCGAGGCGCTGACCAAGGTTGCGCCGGGCACGAATTCGGCCGAGATCGACCGGCTGATCGCGGGCTTCGCCACCGGCGAGAAGGCCGGCCCCGTTGCAGCAATGCAGGCCAAGATCGATGGCTGGTTCGCGCGCGGCCGGATGGAGGAGATTGTCGCGGCGCTGACGGCCGACGGTTCCGACCTGGCGCAGGCCACGCTGAAGACGCTCGGCGAAAAATCGCCGCGCGGCATGGTGGTGACGCTGAAGCTGCTGCGGCTGGCGCGGGCGACCGAGACGCTGGAAGAGTGCCTGGTACGCGAATATCGCGCCGCGCTCGAGGTGTTCGCCAGCGACGATTTCCGCGAGGGCGTGCGCGCTGCCGTGATCGACAAGGACCGCAATCCGAAATGGTCGCCGCCGGGGATCGAGGATGTGACGGCGGAGATGCTGGCGCCTTACTTCGCCGAGATCGGCGCCGACGAACTGAAATTTCCTGACAGCAAATAGAAACGTCGCAAGCGGAGGACTTCCCATGGCAAACGTCGCATTCATCGGGCTCGGCAATATGGGCGGGCCAATGGCGGCCAATCTGGTCAAGGCCGGCCACAAGGTGACCGCGTTCGATCTGGTCGCCGCTTCCCGCGATCAGGCCAAGAGCGACGGCGCCGCGATCGCCGAGAGCGGCGTTGCCGCGGTGAAGGGCGCCGATGTCGTCATCACCATGCTGCCGGCCGGCAAGCATGTGCTCGGCGTCTGGAACGAAGTGCTTCCTGCCATGAGCAAGGGTGCGCTGATCATCGATTGCTCGACCATCGACGTCGAAAGCGCCAAGCAGGCGCACGCGCTCGCTGCCAAGCACGGCATGGCCTCGGTCGATGCACCGGTCTCCGGCGGCACCGGCGGCGCCAAGGGCGCGACGCTGACCTTCATGTGCGGCGGTGAAGCGCAGGCCTTCGCGGCGGCTCAGCCGATGCTGGCCAACATGGGCAAGAAGATCGTGCATTGCGGCGCCGGTGGCGCGGGGCAGGCGGCCAAGATCTGCAACAACATGATCCTCGGTATCTCCATGATCGCCGTCGGCGAGGCCTTCGTGCTGGCCGAAAAGCTCGGCCTGTCGCACCAGGCGCTGTTCGACGTCGCCTCGACCTCGTCGGGGCAGTGCTGGTCGCTGACGACCTATTGTCCGGTTCCCGGCCCGGTGCCGACCTCGCCGGCCAACAACGACTACAAGCCGGGTTTCGCCTCCAACCTGATGGTGAAGGACCTGACGCTGGCACAGGACGCCGCCAATGCCGCCGGCGCGGTGACGCCGCTCGGCAAGCATGCGCAGGAGCTCTATAAGACCTTCGACGCGTCGGGCCATGGCGGGGTCGACTTTTCCGGAATTATCCAGCACGTTCGCAGCCTCGCTGGGAAGTAGCTGACCACTCGTAGCCCGGATGGAGCGCAGCGAAATCCGGGACAGCTTTATCGACTGGCGCGACCGCCCCCGGATTGCGCTTCGCTCCATCCGGGCTACGCTTGAAGGTAACGCTGGTTGCCAATCAACGGGCTCGGAAGAAGATGACCACATTTCAGGACGCACGCGCTTTTCTGCTCAAGCACCGCACCGACTACGACGCCGCGGTGAAGGGATTCCGCTGGCCGGATCCGGTGCCGTTCAACTGGGCGCTGGACTGGTTCGACGCTGAGCTGGCACGCAATGCCGACAGCCGCGACCGGCCGGCGCTGTGGATCGTCGATGCCGCCAGCGGCAACGAGACCAAGCTGTCGTTCGCCGAGCTGTCGCGCCGCTCAAATCAGGTCGCCAATTTCTTGCGTGGGCAGGGGCTGAAGCGCGGCGATCATCTGTTGCTGCTGCTCGGCAATGTGGTGCCGCTGTGGGAGACCATGCTGGCGGCGATGAAGCTCGGTGTCGTGGTGATCCCCGCGACCACGCTGCTCACCGCCGATGAACTGCGCGACCGGCTCGATCGCGGCAAGGCCAAGGCGGTGGTCGCCACCCAGGATCAGGTCGCGAAGTTCGCAGGCCTCGGCAGCGACAGTCTCGTCCGCATCGTGGTCGGCGCGGCGCAGACGCAGGACGGCTGGCTGCCGTTTGAGGATGCGGCCAAGGCGTCCGACGCTTTCACCGCCGACGGCCCGACCAACGCCGACGACCCGATGCTGCTCTATTTCACCTCGGGCACCACGGCGAAGCCGAAGCTGGTGCGGCACAGCCAGCGCAGCTATCCGGTCGGTCATCTCTCGACCATGTACTGGATCGGTCTGCAGCCCGGCGACATCCATCTCAACATCTCTTCGCCCGGCTGGGCCAAGCATGCCTGGAGCTGCTTCTTCGCGCCGTGGAATGCCGGCGCGACGATCTTCATCGCCAACCAGCCGCGCTTCGAGGCGAAGGGGCTGCTCTCGATCATCGGCCGCTGCGGCGTCACCACGCTGTGCGCGCCGCCGACGGTGTGGCGGATGTTCATCCAGGAGGATCTCGACAGCTTCAAGGTCTCGCTGCGTGAGGTCTGCGGGGCCGGCGAGCCGCTCAACCCTGAAATCATCGACCAGGTCAAATCGGCCTGGGGCCTCACCATCCGCGACGGCTACGGCCAGACCGAGACCACGGCGCTGGCCGGCAACTCGCCGGGGCAGAAGGTCAAGGTCGGCTCGATGGGCCGGCCGCTGCCGGGCTATCGCGTCCAGGTGACCGACAGTGACGGCCACGCCGCCAAGGAAGGCGAGGTGACCCTGCTGCTCGGCGCCGACAGGCCGGCGGGGCTGATGCAGGGTTATCAGGGCGACGACGGCAGGCTGATCGGCACAGATGGCGAGATCTATCGCAGCGGCGACGTCGTGTTCACCGATGACGAGGGCTATCTCACCTTCGTCGGCCGCACCGACGACGTGTTCAAATCATCCGACTACCGCATCTCGCCGTTCGAATTGGAGAGCGTGCTGCTCGAGCATGACGCGGTGGCCGAGGCCGCCGTGGTGCCGAGCCCGGACCCGATTCGGTTGGCGGTCCCCAAGGCCTATGTGCTGCTGGTATCCGGCGTCGAGCGCAGCCCGGAGACGGCGCTGTCGATCTTCAAACATTTGCACACGCGGCTCGCACCGTTTAAACGCATCCGCAAGATCGAGCTGGTCACCGAGCTGCCCAAGACGATTTCTGGAAAGATCCGTCGGGTGCAGTTGCGCCGGCTCGAACATGACGATGTCAGAAGCGATGCGTTGCGCGGGGTCGAGTTCCGCGAGGAAGAATTTCCGGAGCTGCAGAAGGTGCGGACCTCCGGTTAGGAGGTCAGCCAATGAATGAAGTCTGGAAGAAGCCGCCGGTGTCGCTGGAAACCTACCAGGGCATGGTCGGCAAGGAGATCGGCGTGTCCTCGTGGCACCTGCTCGATCAGGGCCGCATCGACACCTATGCCGACGTGATCGAGGATCACCAGTTCATCCATGTCGATCCCGAGCGTGCGAAGAAGGAGACCGCGTTCGGCACCACGATCGCCCATGGCTTCCTCACGATGTCGCTGCTCAGCATCATGTCCTACGAGGTGATGCCGGTGCTCGAGGGTACCGCGATGGGCGTCAATTACGGCTTCGACAAGCTGCGCTTCATCTCGCCGGTGCGCTCCGGCAAGCGCGTCCGCGGCCGCTTCGTGCTGGCCGAAGCCACGCTGCGCAAGCCGAAGGAACTGCTGTCGCGCACCAACGTTACGGTCGAGATCGAGGGCGAGGACAAGCCCGCGCTGGTCGCCGACTGGCTCGGGCTGATCTATTTCAGCTAAGCAACAGTTGAGTTTCAGCTAAGGGATAGTTGAGTAGCTCCACCTTTCATGCAAGCAAGAGAGGTGGAGCGAGCGCGCCTCGTCCAAGTAGTGCATTGACGGCTTCGGCCCCTGGTGTCCATCATGCCGCCTCTAGGCGGTGCGGTCCCGGGAGTGGCAGCCATGGTGCAGAACATCGTCGCCGGACTAGTCGTAGTCGGTTTGCTTCTGATTGGCTCGATGAGCTACGCCCAGGAGCATCACGAGTGTTGGAGCGGGCACCTGCTCAAGAGCCTGAAGCCCTGCGGATCGATGACCCCAGCGGTCTAACGCACCCCCCTTGGCCGGTCAGTGCCGCACTTGACCCGGCCATCCATCGCTGCTCAAAAGTCTCGAACCTTTTCATGCCGCTCGGGCATGCACCCGCTTCCCTTGTGGGAGAGGGTGGCGAAATCGAGCGGAGCGAGATGAAGCCGGGTGAGGGGTCTCTCTCCGCGTGCTCATCCGTGGAGAGAACCCCTCATCCGGCGCGCTTGCGCGCCACCTTCTCCCACAAGGGGAGAAGGGAAGAACAGGAATTTTACGGCATGGCAATCAGGTTTGACGGACGCGTCGCTATCGTCACCGGCGCGGGCAATGGTCTTGGACGGGCGCATGCGCTGGGTCTCGCCAGCCGCGGCGCCAAGGTCGTGGTCAACGATTTCGGCGGCGCGCGCGACGGCACCGGCGGCTCGCTGTCGCCGGCCGAGACCGTGGTCGAGGAGATCCGCAAGGCCGGTGGCACCGCGATAGCCGACGGCGCCGATGTCTCGAACTTCGAGCAGGTCACTGCGATGGTCGAGCGCGCCACCAAGGAATGGGGCAGCGTCGATCTCTTATGCGCCAATGCCGGCATCCTGCGCGACAAGTCGTTTGCCAAGATGGAAGTCGCCGACTGGGCCAAGGTGCTCGACGTGCATCTCACCGGCACCTTCTACTGCTGCAAGGCGGTGTGGGCCGGCATGCGCGAGCGCAACTACGGCCGCATCGTGCTGACGACCTCATCGTCCGGCCTGTTCGGCAATTTCGGCCAGGCCAATTACGGCGCTGCGAAGGCCGGCATGGTTGGCCTGATGAATGTGCTCGCCGAAGAGGGCCGCAAGAACAACATCAAGGTCAATACCATCTCGCCGACGGCGGCGACCCGCATGACCGAGGAGCTGCTGCCGCCGCAGGCGCTGCAGCTGATGAAGCCGGAAGCGATCACGCCGGCCGTCGAGTTCCTGCTGTCGGAGGACGCACCGACCCGCACCATCATGGGCGCCGGCGCCGGCTCGTTCGCGGTGATCCGCGTGCTGGAGACCGAAGGCGTCAACCTGCCGCAGTCGGAGTGGACGCCGGACGGTGTTGCCGCGCACTTTGCCGCGATCAGCGACATGTCGACCGCGAAGGCGTTGCAGGGCGCATTCGAGCAGACGCAGAAGTATGTCGCCCAAGCCGCCGCGCGAGCCGGGATCAAGCTGTAGAATACGTCGTTCCGGGGCGATGCGAAGCATCGAACCCGGAACCTCGAGATTCCGGGTCTGGTCCTTCGGACCATCCCGGAATGACACTGGCCCATATGGGCGCCGGGTTCGACAAAAGCGATGCCACTTCCCGCCAAACACATCGCCGTCATCGGAGCCGGCCCCGCCGGCCTGATGGCCGCGGAGGTGCTTGCGCAAGGTGGCGTTGCCGTCACCGTCTACGACGCGATGCCGTCGGCCGGCCGCAAGTTCCTGATAGCCGGGCGCGGCGGGCTCAATCTCACCCACTCCGAGCCACTGCCGGATTTCCTTGCGCGCTATCGCGAGGCGATGCCGCACCTCAAAGCCGCGGTCGGGGCATTTCCGCCCGACAGCTTGCGCGCCTGGTGCGCGGCGCTGGGGCAGCCGACGTTTGTCGGCAGCAGCGGCCGCGTGTTTCCCAAGGCATTCAAGGCCTCGCCTCTGCTGCGTGCCTGGCTGCGGCGGCTCGACGCCGCGGGCGTCGCGTTCGCATTCCGGCATCGCTGGGTTGGATGGGACGCGCAGGGCGCACTGCTGTTTGAGGCGCCCGACGGCCAGCGCACTGTCAACGTCGGTGCGACCGTACTCGCACTCGGCGGCGCGAGCTGGCCGCGGCTCGGCTCGGATGGCGCATGGGCGGAGATCCTTGCGGCCAAGGGCGTTGCCGTGGCCTCGATGCGACCGGCCAATTCCGGCTTCACCGTCGCGTGGTCGGATATCTTCCGCGACCGGTTTGAGGGGCGGCCGCTCAAGGGCGTCGCTCTCACGATCGGGCCGCACACGGTGCGCGGCGAGGCCGTCGTCACCCGCACGGGCATCGAAGGCGGCGCGATCTACGCGCTCTCGGCGGAATTGCGCGAGGCGGTGCTCGGTATCGGACGGGCGACGCTCACGATCGCGCTGCGGCCGGACCTCGACGCCGCCGCGCTGACCACCCGCCTGTCCGGGACGCGCGGCAAGCAGTCGCTCGCGAATTTCCTGCGCAAGGCGGCGCAACTCTCTCCTGTCGGCATCGGCCTGATGCAGGAGGCGGCGATCGCGTCCGGCCGGCCATTGACATCGTTCTCGCCGGCAGAGCTCGCGCAGCTGATCAACGCGATTCCGGTTCAGCTTACGGGCATCGCGCCGATCGATCGCGCGATCTCGACCGCGGGCGGGCTCGCGTCCAGCGAGCTCGACGCGCATTTCATGCTGCGCAAACTGCCCGGCGTCTTTGCCGCCGGCGAGATGCTCGACTGGGAAGCGCCGACCGGCGGCTATCTGTTGCAGGCATCGTTCGCGACCGGTGCCGCCGCCGGGAAGGGCGCGTTGCAATGGTTAAAGTCATAGCTTCGTAGGATGGGTGGAGCGAAGCGATAACCATCATGGTGCCGCGCTGGAAAGGTTGATGGGTATCGCTGCGCTCCACCCGTCCTACGAGATGCGGCTCATTCCGAGCCCGTCCTCGTCGCGATGTCGGTGATGAAGCCGAGCACGCCGAACGTTGCCGCGACCGCGCAGACCGCCGTCCATCCACCATAGCTCCACGCCGTGGACGCAGCCGCTGCGCCGACCGCGCCGCCGATGAAGAAGAGCGCCACGAACAGGCCGTTGATCCGGCCGCGCGCTTCCGGCTGCAGCAGATTGACGGCGCGGCGGCCGAGCGTCTGGTCGGTGGTGATGCCGAAATCGAGCAGCACGGCGCCGACGCCTAGCAATGAGAGAGCCGCGATCCGCGACTCGATCATGCCGGCCCAGGCGCACAGCGCGACCGCGCCGGCGATGAGGAGGTGCGAGACGATCAGCAGCGGCCGCGCGAAGCCTCTGTCGCCCCAGCGCCCGGCGATCGGCGTCGCTGCCGCCCCTGCGACGCCGATCAGCGCGAATAGCGCGATTCCCTTGGCGTCGAGCTTGAACGGCACGTCCGGCAGGCGCAGCGCCACCGCGGCCCAGAACGCGGTGAACGATGCCATCACCAGCGCCGCGGTCCAGGAGCGGACGCGCAGCACCGGCTCTTCGCGCAGCAGTTTGGGAAACGAGCGCAGCAGCGCGGCGTAGCTGACCTTCGCGGCAGGCTGCAAGCTCGGCAGATAGCGCGCCAACGCGCCGGCGAGCACCGTCATCAGGACGGCCGAGGTGACATAATAGCCGCGCCAGTTCCAGCTGTCGGCGATCAGGCTTGCCGCCGGCCGCGACAGCAGGATGCCGATCATCAACCCGCTCATGACGTCACCGATCGCCTGGCCCCGGCGCTCCGGCGGGACCATCGACGCGACCAACGGCACCACCATCTGGATCGCGGCGCAGGACGCGCCGAGGATGAAGGTTGCGGCCAGCAAAATCAGCGGCGTCGGCGCCATTGCGGTGCCGATCGCGGCGATGATGGCGCAGGCCAGCGTGCGCAGGATCAGCCGCTTGTTCTCGACCAGGTCGACCAGCGGCACCAGCAGCAACAGCCCGAGCGCGTAGCCGAGCAGGGTCAGCGTCGAGATCAGGCCGGCCTGCAGCTCGGTCATGCCGAGCGAGCGGCCCATCAGGCCAACCAGGATCTGGGGGGCGAACAGATTGGTGACGACGGTGCCGGTCGTGATGGCGCCGATCCAGATCAGGGGACGCACCGAGACGGTGCGGGCCGGGGAGAGTTTGGTGGCTTCGGAAATGGTCATGGGACCTCGCGAGGAAGTGGCGAGGCCCCCTTTAGGGGATCGGGCTAATATGCTACAATTCAAATAAGATGATGAAGAATATGCGAGATTGTTATGAACACCCATGACCTTGTGGCTTTCGTCGCCGTGGTGGAGACCGGATCGATCGTCGCGGCCTCAGCACGGCTGAATCTGACCCAGCCCGGGGTGACGCGGCGGATCCAGAATCTCGAGGAGATGCTGGGCGCGCAGCTCTTGGACCGGCTGTCGAAGCCGCTGAAGCCGACGGCGGCGGGCGTCGAGGCCTATGAGCAGGGCCGCCGCGTGCTGCGCATGCTCGACGACCTCAAGTCAGGCGTCGCCAATGACGGTGTGGTGCGCGGCGAGTTCAGGCTCGGGCTGACGCCGTTCCTGTCGGAGGCCGGGCTCACCGGTCCGCTCGATGCGGTGCGCGGCGAATTTCCCGCGCTTGCGTTGCGCGTCGTCTCGGGCTGGTCGCCCAATCACATGGAGCGGGTCAGCCGCAACGAGCTCGACGCCGCCGCGATCTGCCTGCCCGACGGCACCACGCCGCCGGACGATCTCGCCGCCGACGATCTCGGCGCGCAGCCGGTGGTATTCGTCGTCGCGCGCGAGATGAAGACGCCGAAGTTCGTCGACCTCGAATGGCTGTCGCGAACGGGGTGGGTGATCAACCAGGATGGCTGCGGCTTCCGCCAGACGCTGAAGCGGCATTTCGATGCGGCGCACTTACCGTTCAACATCGCGGTGGAAGCGCTCGACAGCGAGCTGCGGCTGTCGCTGGTGGCGCGCGGGCTCGGCATCGGCCTGGTCACGCCGGTGGCGCTCAAGCGCAGCCCGATCCGCAACAGGCTGAAGATCGTGAAGATCGCGGATTTCAATCCGGCGGTGCGTGCCTGGATCGTGCACCGCCCGCCCGCCGGCCGCCTGGCGCGGCCGATCGAGGTGTTTCGCTCGGCGCTGGATCGGGAGTTGCAGGCGCTTATTCGCGGGTAGACGCGTGGTAATTGCGTAGGATGGGTAGAGCGCAGCGAAACCCATCACCTCGCAGCGCGGATTAAAGCTGATGGGTTTCGCTGCGCTCTACCCATCCTACGGGGCCGACGTGTGCGGCTATCGCAACTTCCCCCGTGCCGTCACCGGCAGCGCACTGATGATCTCGTCGCCGCGCACCATCACGACCTCGTCCATCATGTTGACGACGACGCAGACGTGATTGGGCACGATCCGCACGACGTCGCCGACATTCGGCCGCGTGTTGCTGCGGGACAGATCGAGGAAGCCGTGCTCCTCGGCGAAGCGCGCGATCCTGGCTTCGGGATGTTCGAGGATCAGGCCGTGGCCTTCAAGGCCACCGGTGTCCGAGGTCAGCGTCTTGGAGCCGGCATCGAGGATGCCGCGCTCGGGACCGGCGCGGCTGACGACCGTGGAATAGATGTGCAGCGCGCAGTCGTCCCAGGTCGCGACGCCGGCGGCGACCTGCATGCGGTCGTTGTAGATGTAGGTGCCGAAGCGATGCTCGGTGCCGCCCTTCAGCTTGCCGATGTTCACCAGGTTCGGCGTGCCGCCGGTCGAGACCATGGTCGCATCGAGGCCGTGGGCGCGCACGCCGGCCAGCGCCTCGTCGTAGAACTTCTGGGCATCGGCCCAGCCGGTCTCGGTCGGGTACAGCATGAAGCCCGCGAAGCTCAGGCCCTTCGAGGCTGCGATCTCGCGCGCCAGTGCGATTGCCTCGGCCGGGGTCTCGACGCCGGCGCGCTTGCGCCCGGTGTCGCATTCGACCACGACCGAGAGCGGGCGGCCGGAGGCGGCCGCCGCCTTCGGCAGATCGCCGATCACGACGGAATTATCCGCGGCGACGGTGACATTGGCCTTGCCTTGCAGCGCGCCGAGCCGCGCCATCTTCTCGTCGCCGAGCAGATTGTAGCTGATCAGGATGTCGTCGATGCCGCTATCGGCCATGATCTCGGCCTCGCCGAGCTTCTGGCAGGTGATACCCCTGGCGCCGGCCTTGATCTGCAGCTGCGCCAGCATCGGGTTCTTGTGGGTTTTGATGTGCGGCCGGTTGGCGACGCCGGCCTCGTCGCAGGCCTTCTGGATCCGTGCGATGTTGCGCTCGACCCGGTCCATGTCGATCACGGCGCAGGGCGTACCGTATTCCCTGGCGATCTTGGCGGCGAGGGGCGTGGTCATTGGGTCAACTCCGGTTTGACGTTCTCGTCATTGCGAGGAGCGTAGCGACGAAGCAATCCATGCATCCGCGAATGAGGAGAGATGGATTGCTTCGCTTCGCTCGCAATGACGGCAAGGGTCATTGTTTACGCCTGTTCGATCTCTTCGCGCAGCACTTCGAGTTCGAGCCAGCGGTCCTCGGCGGCGGCGAGTTCTTCCTGCGCCTTGGCGATCGCCGCTGAAGCCGCGTCGAATTTCTTGCGATCCTTCGCATAGAGATCGGGGTCGTCGAGCAGCTTCTGCTGCTTCGCGATCTCGGCGTGTAATCTGTCGATCGTCTTCGGCAGCGTCTCCAGCGCGTGCTTCTCGTTGAAACTCAGCCGGCGCCTGGGGGCGGCTTCGGGTGCGGCGGCCCTGGCTTCCTTCTTCTCCTCAACGGCCGCGGCCTCCGCCTTCACCGTCTCGCGCTTCACGTCGGCGCCGCGCTGCGCCAGCATGTCCGTGTAGCCGCCGGCATATTCGATCCAGCGTCCCTGGCCTTCCGGCACGATCACGGATGTAACCACGCGGTCGAGGAAGTCGCGATCGTGGCTGATCAGGATCACGGTGCCTTCGTAGTCGCCGAGCATGTCCTCAAGCACGTCGAGGGTTTCGAGATCGAGGTCGTTGGTCGGCTCGTCCAGGATCAAGAGGTTCGACGGCTTGGCCAGCGCCCGCGCCAGCATCAGCCGGCCGCGCTCGCCGCCGGAGAGCGCCTCCAGCGGGGTGCCGCGCTGCTCCTGCGCGAACAGGAAATCCTTCATGTAGCCGATCACGTGCTTCGACTTGTCGCCGACCATCACGTGATCGCCGCGGCCGCCGGTCAAGGCTTCTGCCAAGGTCAGCTTGGGATCGAGGCTCTCGCGGTGCTGGTCGAGCGTCGCCATCTCGATATTTGCGCCGAGACGCACCGAGCCGGAGTCGGGCGGATCGTTGCCGATCAGAAGATGCACCAGCGTGGTCTTGCCGGCGCCGTTGGGACCGACAATGCCGACGCGGTCGCCGCGCTGGATCCGGGTCGAGAAAGCGTCGACGATCGTGCGCTCGCCGAAGGCCTTGGCGATGCCCTTCGCCTCGATCACCAGCCGGCCGGACTTGTCGGCCTCGGCGGCGGCGAGCGTGGCATTGCCGGTGGCGCCACGATAGTTGCGGCGCTGGTCGCGCAGCGCATGGAGATTGCCGAGCCGCTTGACGTTGCGCTTGCGGCGGCCGGAGACGCCATAGCGCAGCCAGTGCTCCTCGTTGACGATCTTGCGGTCGAGCTTGTGCTGCTCGCGCTCTTCTTCCGCCAGCACCTCGTCGCGCCACGCCTCGAAGGCGCCGAAGCCGCGCTCGATCTGCCGGATCTGGCCGCGGTCGAGCCAGGCGGTCGTGCGCGACAGATTGGTCAGGAAGCGGCGATCGTGGCTGATCAGGACCAGTGCGCAGCGCCGGCTTTCCAACTCGCCTTCGAGCCATTCGATGGTCGGCAGGTCGAGATGGTTGGTCGGCTCGTCCAGCAGCAGGATATCGGGCGAGGGCGCCAGCACCCGCGCCAGCGCCGCGCGGCGCGCCTCGCCGCCGGAGACGTGCGCCGGATCTTCCTCGCCGCTGAGGCCAAGCTGTTCGAGCAGATAGCGCGCCTGGTAGTGGTCGTCGCCCGGGCCAAGGCCGGCCTCGACATAGGCCAGCGTCGTCTTGTGCTCGCCGAAATCAGGCTCCTGTGGCAGATAGCGGATGGTGGCGCCGGGCTGCACGAAACGGCTGCCAGCATCGGGCTCGACCAGGCCGGCCGCGATTCGCAGCAAGGTCGACTTGCCGGAGCCGTTGCGGCCGATCAGGCAGACGCGCTCGCCGGCGGAGACCGACAACTCGACGCCTGACAGCAGCGGCGTGCCGCCGAAGGTCAGGCTGATGTCCTTGAGCTGGATCAGAGGAGGCGGAGCCATCGCGCTAACCTCCGTTCGTCGCCGCCTGCTCGGCGCGGCGGCGCTGGATGCGGCGGATGGTCTGGTCGAGCGTCGACAGGAAATTCGAGCGGTCGCGCGGCGAGTATGATTTCGGCCCGCCGGTGATCTCGCCCGACGAGCGCAGATCGGTCATCAGATTGCGCACTGCGAGCGTCATGCCGATCGACTGTTCGGTGAACGGCTTGCCGTTCGGCGCGATCACGTCGGCGCCGGCCTTCACGCAGCGGCTCGCCAGCGGAATGTCCGCGGTGATCACGACATCGCCCGCATGTGCGCGTTCGGCGATCCAGTCGTCGGCCGCATCCATGCCGGAACCGGCGGCAATGCGCTCGATCAGCGGATCCTGCGGCACGCGGATGAAATTGCCCGCGACCACGCTGACGGGCACGCCGAGCCGGATCGCGACGCGATAGATCTCATCCTTCACCGGACAGGCGTCAGCGTCGACATAGATGCGGGTCAGGGCAGGGGTTTCAGTCATCGATTCCGGGTTCGCAGGCACGGCCTGCGTGTACTCCATGGTGCGGAAAATTGCGAGCAAAACGAGAGGCTTGTCACGCTGCCCGGTTCGACTACGATTGCCTGAGAAAAACAACCGAAATAAGGGGAAACCCCATGCCTTCGACGACGCCTGCGCAGACCTACCGCGTCTCGGCCTACAACACCTCGAAACTGTCAGAGAACAAGATCCACGACGACACGGTGGCGCGGAAGTTCGGCTTTTCCGGCGGTCTGGTGCCCGGCGTCGATGTGATGGCCTACATGATGCATCTGCCGGTGGAGAAATGGGGCCGCGATTTCCTCGCGCGCGGCCTGATCGAGGCGCGTTTCGTCAAGCCGGTCTATGACGGCGAGATCGCGGAATTGACCGGCCGGGAGACCGGCAATGGGCTCACGATCGAGCTCTTCAGCCGCGGCGAGCTCTGCGCCACCGGCACCGCATCGCTGCCGGCCTCGGTGCCGACATTCGTGCTTGGCGACTACAAGCAGGTCGCCGCCGTCACCGAGCGCAAGCCGGTCAGCGCGTCGTCTTATGAAGAGGGCAAGTGGCTCGGCGTCATCCCGCGCGACTGGTCCGGCGATGCGGCCAAGGAGTATCTCGCCGACATCAGGGAGACCGACCCGATCTATCTGCGCGAAGGTCTCGGCCATCCCGGCCTGCTGCCGCGGGTGATGAACAAGGTGCTGGTCGACAATGCGATCCTCGGGCCGTGGATCCATGTCGGCACGAGGATGCAGCTGTTGTCGGCCGGCAAGATCGGCGATGAGCTCACCGCGCGCGCCAAGGTGACCGGCAATTACGACAAGAAGGGCCACCGTTTCGTCGAGCTCGATGCGCTGGTGCTCGGCAACGGCGTCCCGCTCGCGCATTGCTGGCACATCGCGATCACCCAGCCCCGCGAGCAGGCGGCGGCGTAGGGAAGGGGCAAAACCCGTCCGCAGCCAGTGGTGTCATACCCCGCGCATGCGGGGTATCCAGTACGCTGCGGCGTCTCGGCTCAACAACAGCTGCCTCTGGAATACTGGATCACCCGCTTTCGTGGGTGATGACAGTGGTATTGGCTGCGGGGCAGTGCGCCCTTACGCCGCGTTCGCCTTGGCATCCTGGATCGCGCGCCAGACGCGTTCGGGCGTCAGCGGCATGTTGATGTGCTTGACGCCGTATTCCGACAGCGCGTCCACGACCGCATTGACGATGCAGACGAGGCTGCCAGCGCAGCCGGCTTCGCCGCAGCCCTTGGTGCCGAGCGGATTGGACTTCGCCGGCGAGGGGTGATCGCCGACCTGCATCGATGGCACGTCGCCGGCGCGCGGCAGCGCGTAGTCCATGAACGAGCCGGTGATCGGCTGGCCCGAGGCGTCGTAGCTGACTTCCTCCATCAGCGCCTGGCCGATGCCCTGCGCGACGCCGCCGTGCAGCTGGCCGGCGACGATCATCGGATTGATCACGACGCCGAAATCGTTGACCGCCGAGTAGCGCACGATCCGCGTCACGCCGGTGTCGGGATCGATCTCGACCTCGGCGACGTGACAGCCGTTCGGGAAGGTCGACGCGGTTTCCTTGGTGGCGTGATCGACGTCAAGCGTCTCGGGCGTGCCCTCGGGCATCTTGCCCGCGCGCATCCGCTCGGCGAGCTCCATGATGCCGATCGAGCGGTCGGTGCCGGCGATGGTGAAGCGGCCCTGGCCGAACTCGATGTCCGCCTCGGAGGCCTCCAGCATGTGCGCCGCCGCCTTCTTGCCTTTCTCGATCACCAGCGCGGAGGCCTCGACGATCGCCTGTCCCGTCGCGGTGATCGAGCGCGAGCCGCCGGTGCCGTTGCCGAACCGCACCAGATCGCTGTCGCCTTGTTCGAGCGTGATCTTCTCGAAGGGCACCCCGAGCTGGTCGGACAGCACCTGCGCGAACGGCGTGGCGTGACCTTGGCCGTAGTCGAGCGTGCCGGTGGTGAGCTTCACCGAACCATCGGGCTCGAAGGTGATCTTGCCGAGCTCGCCGGACGGCGGCGCGGTGACCTCGAGATAGGAGCCGACGGCGATGCCCCGCAGCTTGCCGCTCTTCCTGCTCTCCTTCTTGCGTTTGGCGAAATTGTCGTAGTCGGAGATCTCGAGCGCCTTCTGGAACACGCCGGCGAAATCGCCGCTGTCGTAGGTGACGCCGGAGGCGGCGGGGAAGGGCAGCTGCGAGGGCTTGATGAAGTTGCGCTTGCGCAGCGTGAAGCGGTTGATGCCCATCTCGTCGGCGGCGGCATCGATCAGCCGCTCCATGTAGTAATTGGCCTCGGGCCGGCCGGCGCCGCGATAGGCGCCCATCAGCGTGGTGTTGGTCAAAACCGTCTTGATGTCGACGCCGAGCAGCGGCGTGCGATAGACGCTGGCGAGGTTCTTGCCCGTGTTGAGCGACAGCGGGCCCGGCGCGACGCCGGTGATGTAGGCGCCGAGATTGCCGTAGCCAGACAGCCGCACCGCGAGGAACTTGCCGTCGGCATCGAGCGCGAGCTCGGCATGGATCAGCTGCGCGCGGCCCTGGCTGTCGGACAGGAAGCTGGTCGAGCGCTCGTCGAGCCACTTCACCGGGCGTCCGAGCTCCCGCGCCGCATGCGCGATGCAGGTGTATTCGGGATAGTTGAGGTTCTTCATCCCGAACGAGCCGCCGACATTGCCGGTCAGGATGCGGACCTTGTCGGCCGGCACGTTGAGCAGGCGCGCCAGGATCGCCTTGTTGCCGGAAACGCCCTGGGTCGGCACCTGCAGCGTGAAGCGCTCGGACTTCTTGTCGTAATGCGCGAGCGCGACGCGCGGCTCCATCGAGACCACGGCGACGCGGGTGTTGACGATGTCGAGTTTTGTGACGTGCGCGGCGGCAGCGAAAGCTGCGTCGATCTTGGCGGTGTCGCCATAGTGATAGTCGAGCGCGACGTTGTTCGGGATGTTGTCATAGAGCTGCGGCGCGCCGGGCTTCGACGCCTCGGCGGCATCGGTCACCGCGGGTAACGGCTCGATATCGACCTCGACCGCCTCGGCCGCATCGCGGGCCTGCGCCGCGGTCTCCGCCACCACGAAAGCGACGGGATCGCCGACGAAGCGCACCTTGTCAGTCACCAGCGCCGGGCGATTGGTCTGCAGCAGCGGCGAGCCGTCGCGGTTCTTCAACGGCAGGCCGCAGGTGAACGGCTTGTAGCCGGCGGCCGCGAGGTCGGCGCCGGTCCACACCCCGAGCACGCCCGGCATCGCCTTGGCGGCTTCGGTATCGATCCCCTTGATGATTCCATGGGCATGGGAAGAGCGAACCATCCAGCAGATGGCCTGGCCGGGCAGGGAGAAATCGTCGGTGTATTTGCCCTTGCCGCGCACCAGGGTGTCGTCCTCCTTTCGTCGAACGGGCTGTCCGACACCGTATTTTTGCAGTGCGATAGCGTTGTCGAGGGAGGCGGGCGGCGTGTGATCTTGCATCGAAAATGACCTGAAATGCCCGGATTTGCTGGAGTTTGGGGGCGCTGAGGAGATAACGCACGCCCTCCTTAACGACAACGCCCGATTGGGCATGGACCCAATGTGAACAGAGTTTGCGCAGGGCTTTGACGCTGCTAAAGTTTCTGTGAACGACAATTATTCGGCGGGCCCAAGGATCCCGATGGATCGACTTTGGGGTCCTGCGGAAAGACAGTTTTGATGAACGACCATGTGCGGCTTTGCGACGGCCCTCCGGCCGGCGAAGCCCCGTCAGGGTTGGTTGCGGCAGCCGCAGATACTGGCGTCTACGCCGCACTCGATCTTGGCACCAACAATTGCCGGCTGTTGATTGCCTGTCCCACTGGCGACGGGTTCCGCGTGGTCGACTCCTTCTCGCGGATCATCCGGCTCGGCGAGGGCATCGCCGCGACCGGCTCGATCAGCGAAGCGGCGATCGAGCGCGCCATCGCTGCGCTCGCCATTTGCAGCGACAAGATCCGCTATCGCAAGGCCCGCCGGCTGCGTCTGATCGCCACCGAGGCTTGCCGCGCCGCCGGCAACGCCGAAAGCTTTCGCGCCCGCGTCGCGGCCGCGACCGGCATCGAGCTCGAGGTGATCGATCGCGAGACCGAAGCGACGCTCGCCGTGATCGGCTGCTCGCCGCTGCTCGATCCGAAGGGGCGGGGCGCCATCCTGTTCGACATCGGCGGCGGCTCGACCGAACTGGTGCGGATCGAGCGCGATCCCGCCGCACCCGACGCGCCGCCGCGGATCAAGGCGTGGATGTCGATCCCGCTCGGCGTCGTGACGCTGGCCGAGCATTTCGGCGGCAGGAACGTCAGCCGGGATTTGTATGCGCAGATGATCGATGAAGTCGCGCGGCATGTCGCTCCGTTCGCGGCCGAGCACGGCCGGGACCTGCGCGACATGCATATGCTCGGCACCTCGGGCACCGTGACCACGCTCGCCGGCGTCTTCCTCAATCTGTCGCGCTACGACCGCCGCCGCATCGATGGCATCTGGATGAACGATGGCGACGTGTCGGCGACGATCCAGAAGCTGCTCGGCATGAGCTATGAGGCGCGCGTCAACAACAACTGCATCAGCGTCGAGCGGGCCGACCTCGTGCTCGCCGGCTGCGCGATCCTCGATGCGATCCGCAACGCGTTCCCGATGCCGCGGCTCCGGGTCGCCGATCGCGGCCTGCGCGAGGGCATGCTGGTCGAGATGATGCGCGAGGACGGCGCGCTG
This sequence comes from Bradyrhizobium sp. CER78, assembly GCF_029846235.1. Taxonomy (GTDB): domain Bacteria; phylum Pseudomonadota; class Alphaproteobacteria; order Rhizobiales; family Xanthobacteraceae; genus Bradyrhizobium. Next base: position 102,702 of record NZ_JARVWP010000012.1, on the reverse strand, counting down.
CGGGCATGCTAGAGCTTCTCTTGCCTCGCCCCGCTTGCGGGGAGAGGCCGGATTGCATGTCAATGCAATCCGGGTGAGGGGGGCTCTCCACGAGCCCATCTCTCACCTTCTCTGACGAGGCAGCCCCTCAACCGTAGCCGACGCTTTGCGTCGGCGTCCTTTTAAGAACGGCGGCCGAAGGGCCGCCTATGCCTCTCCCCGCAAGAGCGGAGCGAGGGAGTAGAGAAGTAGTATGGCGAAAGACACCACCGGGAGGCTGCACGTCACGGTCAAGAGCGGCGGCAAGCGCAAGCTGTCGTCAAAACTCTGGCTCGAGCGCCAGCTCAACGATCCCTATGTCGCCAAGGCCAAGGCGATGGGCTACCGCTCGCGCGCGGCTTTCAAGCTGCTCGAGCTCGACGACAAATATCGCCTGCTCAAGCCGGGCATGACCGTGGTCGACCTCGGCGCCGCGCCCGGCGGCTGGAGCCAGATCGCGGCCAAGCGCACCGGTGCCGCCGACGGCAAGGGCAAGGTGGTCGCGATCGATCTGCTGGAGATGGGCGAGATTCCCGGCGTCACCTTCGCGCAGCTCGATTTCCTCGACCAGGACGCGCCGGAGAAGCTGATCGCGATGATGGGCGGCCGCGCCGACATCGTGATGTCCGACATGGCGGCCAACACCACGGGCCATCGCAAGACCGATCAGCTGCGCATCATCGGCCTGGTCGAGACCGCCGCGCATTTCGCCGGCGAGGTGCTCAATCCCGGCGGCACCTTCCTGGCAAAAGTGTTCCAGAGCGGCGCCGACGCCGAGCTGGTAGCGCAGCTGAAGCGCGATTTCGCCACCGTCCGCCACGTCAAGCCGGCGGCCAGCCGGCAGGACTCCTCGGAGCGCTACGTGCTGGCGACTGGGTTTCGCGGGCAGCAGCCGTTGCGAGGAACGTAGCGACGAAGCAATCCATCCAGACGCGCGGTGGGATGGATTGCCTTCCGGCCGGGTACTACCGAGGTCCGGCGACGCCTGGGGGTGGTGCCCCGGAAGGAGGGGGCGCGGACCAAGCTGAAGCTTTTGGAACCCTTTCCCCTGCGGCGTATTCTATTTTCCCGGCGCGGTCTGTTCGTTGCGTATCTCAGCCTGACGCCACCGCGGAATCTGTGCAACGAGCCGCGCCTCCGTCTGGGAGATGTCCTGTGATGGAGTACAGCACGCGCACAGGCAATCGTCTTCTGGCTGCGCTGCCGCACGCAGATTTCGATCTGCTTGTGCCTCATCTGCGCAAAGTATCGCTCGAACGTGACCTCGTGCTGGTGCGGTCGGGCGACCCCGTCGAACAGATTTATTTCCCGTGCACGGCCTTGATCGCGTTCGTCATGGACATGCCGAACGGACAGGCCGTCGCGACCACGATGGTCGGCAACGAAGGGGCGGCCGGCATCCTGTCGACACTGCGGCCGGTCCGTTCGCCGATGACGGCGGTGGTTCGCGTCGCCGGCACGGCATGGCAGATCTCGCCGGCGCGGTTTCGGGCTGCGCTCGTGCGAAGTCATGCGCTCGCGGATACGGTGCAGCTCCATATGCGATCGTTGCTGGTACAGTTCCAGCATATGGCGGCGTGCAATGCGCTGCACTCGGTGGAAGCCCGTCTGGCCCGTTGGCTGCTGCAGATTCACGACCAGATCGGCCAGGACATACTCCCGCTGACGCAGCAGACGCTGTCGGAATTGCTGGGTGTGCGGCGAACGACCGTCACCCACGTCGTGCAGAAGCTTCGCGCATCGGGGGCGATCCGGTCCAACCGACGCAGCTCGATCGAGGTCGACAGGCAGGGCCTCGAAGTGGCGGCCTGCGAATGCTACGAAATCATGCGAGACAGGATCGATCGCATCGTTTCGGCCGAAGGATTGAAACCGTCCGGTCGCGGTGCCGCGGCGCATGGGCCGCAGCGTTCGCACGCTCAACCATGGGCCAATGGCGACAAGGTTCAGGCACATCCGCGTGTGGCGGGGGCCTCGCGATCACGCAGCCATTGATCAACCTGTCAGGCGCGCGTGGGTGTCAGGACGCCTCGAGCATCCGCTCGCCGGGTTCGTCGACCCAAGCGTCCTTGGCAAACCATTCGTGGGTGGCCCGGCAGATCGTGCAGTAAGTGCGCGAAAAGAACACCGTGCTGCAGCGAAATGTCTCGCGGTCGGCTTTTTTGTCGGTTGTGATCGCGCGGCCTGTCCGCGGACATCTGATCATGATCACGCCCACGGCGTCCTCCTCCAACGTCAGGTATTGCTGGATCCGCGCCCCTCGGCTGGACGGCGTCTCTTCTTGTGGGGAGACGCTCGTTCCAGCCGGGGCTCCGGGAGCGGGGGCTTGCTCCTCAGGAAGCTGTCTTCAACGCCCTTGCAAGGCTCTTCTTGAGCGGCTCGGAGGTCTCGGTCGCGACCTTCCTGGTGAGCTCCCAAAGCTCCTTGTTCTGCGCGGTGGTGACCTCAAAATTCCTGCGGCCATGCTCGGCCGAAAGCTGCATCGCCTCCGACAGCGACCTGGTGCCGGCGAGATCGGCCACGAAGGCGAGGGCCGAACTGGCATTGGTGCTCGTGATCTCGACCAGCTTGGCTGCGTAATCCGCGGTGCCGCTGGCATTGATCGAATAGGCTTCCTTGAGCAGGAGGGTGATGTCTGCCGAGGCCTCCTTGACCTTCTCGAACTGTTCCTTGGCGCGCGTCGCATTTTGCTGGGCGATGCCCTGGAAGGCCTTGGGGAAGGCAAACAGGGGCAGGCCGAAGCCGACTTTCGAATTGTCGTTCACTTCGTTCGTATGTGCGTCACTCACTGGCTCTGATCCTTTCAAGCGGAACTCAATCAAGGAAAATCCGGTCCTTCCGTGGCGTACGGACACCACGGAAGGGAATCCGGAGCGCTTCCTCCTGCGTAATTTTCTGCTGATGTGGGGTCACTGCGTGCCCGCTTGAGCCGGACCATGCAGGAGCGGCGGCGGAGCTTCCGTTCGCTTTCTGACTCTCGCGGAGATTTTTTTGCAGGACCCAGCTCAGGCCAACATTTCGACGTGGTCGATAGGAACCTGGAAGGGATGGCCGGCGTCGAATCCCTGCTCCCGGTGCCCGAGCCCCCAAGCCCCACCGGGAGAAAACCCCCACTGGGTTGCGGCCTTGGTGCAGCAGCGTTTCGCGCACTGGGGCCGTTTGTTGGAATAAGCTGGCAAACCGACGTTGCCAGGTGCATATTTCGGCGATGGCGACGATTGTTCAATGCAACTGCGGCGCCGAGTACAGACGCACTGAAGAGAAGTTCTTGGTGCCGCATACGGGTGACGCGATCTGCACGGTCTGCGGAGCAGCGCTGGAATCGTGGCTGGAAGCGACCCACGTTCCTACATACGAACTTATTGAACGTCCGGATCGACAACAGGCAACCGGAATGACCGGCAATCCTTAGCGGCCCGGTCGTGACCGACGGCGCGCTTGACCGTGCCTCGCGAAGAGCTCGCTCGATCGACTACCCCAGCCGCTGATCCCGCGCGTTCTGGGTGTCCTCGGTCGCGACCTTGACGGCTTCGGCGGCGGCGCGCTTCTCGGCGCCCTTGCGGCTGGAGATATCGATTGCCTTGCGGCCGGCGATCTCGTTGCCGGCGTCAACAGGCATCTGCCAGAAGAACCAGGCGGACGCAGCTGAGATCAGCGACACCACGATGAAAGCCGGTCCGAACACATCGGCGGAGAGTTCGGTCTGGTGATGCAGCGCCAGCGTGGTTTCGACCGAGAAGGCGCCGACCGCGACGCCCGCCGACACCGCGAGCTGCTGGTTGACGCTGACGAGGGTGGTGGCGCGGCTCATCTGCGGCGGCTCGACTTCGGCATAGGCGACCGTGTTGATCGCGGTGAATTGCAGCGAGCGGAAGAAGCCGCCGACCACCAGGATGGTGAAGATCAGCATCAGCGGCGTCGAGATCGTGAACAGGGCGCAGGCGGCGAGGAAGGCCGAGCTGACCACCGCATTCACCGTCATCATGTTGCGGAAGCCGAAGGCCTTGATGATGCGCGCCGCCAGCGTCTTCATGCCCATGGCGCCGACCGCGGATGCAAACGTCACGAGGCCGGACTGGAACGGCGACAGGCCGAAGCCGACCTGCATCAACAGCGGCAGCAGGAACGGCAGCGCGCCGATGCCGAGCCGGAACATGAAGCCGCCGATGATCGACGCGCGCATGGTCGGCAGCCGAAGCAGGCCGAAATCGAGTACCGGCGAACCGGTGCGCCGCGCGTGGATGACATAGAGCGTCATCGACACCGTGCCGACGCCGACCAATCCGGCGACGATCGGCCATGGCAACAGGTTAAGGCCGGCGACCGACAGCCCAAAGGCGATGCCGGCGAGCCCGATGCCGGCCAGCACCAGTCCCATCAGATCGAAGCGCTCGGGGGCCTCGCTCTTGATCGGGTCGATGTATTTCAGCGCGAGGAGGATGCCGAGCAACCCGATCGGAATGTTGATCAGGAAGATCCAGTGCCAGGAGAAATAGGTGGTGATGAAGCCGCCGAGCGGCGGCCCGATCACCGGGCCTATCAGCGCCGGCACCGTCACCCAGGCCATCGCGTTGACCAGCGCGCTCTTGTCGACCGAGCGCAATAGCACTAATCGCCCAACAGGCGTCATCATCGCCCCGCCGAGGCCCTGCAGGATGCGGGCGAACACGAAATCGGTCACCGAGGAGGACAGCGCGCAGCCGATCGAGCCCAGCATGAACACGGCGACGGCACCGGCAAACACGATGCGGGCGCCGAAGCGGTCCGCCGTCCAGCCGCTCGCCGGGATGAACACCGCGAGCGACAGCAGATAGGACGTGATCGCAAGCTTCAGCGTCAGCGGGCTGGTGCCGATATCGGCGGCGATCGCCGGCAGCGAGGTCGCGATCACCGTGGAGTCCATGTTTTCCATGAACAGGGCAGTTGCCACGATGAGCGGGATCAGGCGTTGTTTGTTCATCAAAATGGGACGGTTGTGCTGAAAAAGGCGGGCGAGGGGGCTGTATCATCCTCCCCCGGGCCACGCTATTGCGGAACCGGCCAAACGCCCTAAATCCAGCGTGACGCTGGTATGCATCCGCCAGCGTTCGAGCCCCGTTCCGACGGGTCGGAGCGGGGCTCTGGATTCATGTTTTGACGCGTTTTCTTCACGCGAACCGGTAACCACTTCGCTCGAAAACGCTCTGGAAGGTTCGCCGTGATCTACGTCCTTGCCGCTCTCTTGCCGCCGATCGGGCTGCTCCTGAACGGACAGCCGTTTTCGGCCATCCTCAATCTGGTCCTGATCGTGTTTTGCGCGATTTTCGGGCTATTTTTCCATGTCTTGCTGCTGGTGCCGTCGGCCCATGCGGTCATCGCCGTCCACATGAAGCGGGAGGACCGGCGCCACCGCGAGATGGTCGAGGCGATCCGCCGGTACGGGCCGCCGCAGGGTTATCGCTAAACGGGCTACCGGGGGCCGTAAAAAGCCTGTGCATGGCTGGCAAACACTTTGATTCGTCATGCCGCCATGCTATCGACCAGCGTCAACCCCACCGATGGGCGCCGATTCGACGGTGACGCAGCGAGCGTCGCCGCAGGTGGCGTTCATCCGTAAGACCATCGCGGCTGGACCGCAGATAAGGAGTTGGCAATGGCCACGGGATTTCCGGCTATCCGAGAAGCCTTCACGTTTGACGATGTGCTTCTGAAGCCCGGTCTGTCCGACGTCCTTCCCTCGGAAGTCGATATCCGCTCGCGCGTCACCCGCGCGATCTCGCTCAATATCCCGATCATGGCGTCCGCGATGGACACGGTCACCGAGGCCCGCATGGCGATCGCGATGGCACAGGCCGGCGGGCTCGGCGTCATCCACCGCAACTTCGATCCCGACGGCCAGGCCGCGCAGGTGCGGCAGGTGAAGAAGTTCGAGTCCGGCATGGTGGTCAATCCGCTGACCATCGGCCCCGACGCGACGCTGGCCGACGCGCTGACCCTGATGAAGGAAAACGGCATCTCCGGCATTCCGGTCGTCACCGGCGCCGCCAAGAATGTTCCGGGCAAGCTGGTCGGCATCCTGACCAACCGCGACGTGCGTTTTGCCAGCGATCCCCGGCAGAAGGTCTCCGAACTGATGACGCACGAGAACCTCGTGACGGTGCGCGAGGGCGTCGGTCAGGACGAGGCGAAGCGGATGCTGCACAAGCATCGCATCGAGAAGCTGCTCGTCGTCGACGATCAATATCGCTGCGTCGGCCTGATCACCGTGAAGGACATCGAAAAGGCGGTCGCCCATCCGCTCGCCTGTAAGGACGCGCAGGGCCGTCTCCGCGTCGCCGCCGCCACCACGGTCGGCGAGACCGGCTATGAGCGCACCGAGCGGCTGATCGATGCCGGCGTCGACGTCGTCGTGGTCGATACCGCGCATGGTCACTCGCGCCATGTGCTCAATGCCGTCAACCGCATCAAGCGGCTCTCCAATGCCGTGCAGGTCGTGGCCGGCAACGTCGCCACCGAGGGCGGCGCGCAGGCCCTGATCGATGCCGGCGCTGACTGCATCAAGGTCGGCATCGGCCCGGGCTCGATCTGCACCACGCGGATCGTCGCCGGCGTCGGCGTGCCGCAGCTCACCGCGATCATGGATGCGGTTGCGGCGGCGAAGAAGGCCGACGTGCCCGTGATCGCCGACGGCGGCATCAAATATTCCGGTGACCTCGCGAAGGCGCTGGCCGCTGGTGCCGACATCGCGATGGTCGGCTCGCTGCTCGCCGGCACCGACGAGACGCCCGGCGAAGTCTTCCTGTGGCAGGGCCGCTCCTACAAGGCCTATCGCGGCATGGGCTCGGTCGGCGCGATGGCGCGCGGCTCGGCCGACCGCTACTTCCAGCAGGACATCAAAGACACGCTGAAGCTCGTGCCTGAAGGCATCGAGGGCCAGGTGCCTTACAAGGGCCCGGTCGGCAATGTGATGCACCAGCTGGCCGGCGGTCTGCGCGCCGCGATGGGCTATGTCGGTGCCAAGGACATCAAGGATTTCCACGAGAAAGCCGAGTTCGTCCGTATCACCGGCGCCGGCCTGCGCGAGAGCCACGTCCACGACGTCACCATTACGCGCGAAGCCCCGAACTATCCGGGCGGGGTGTAAACACCGAACGTTGTCATTCCGGGGCGGTCCGCAGGACCGAACCCGGAATCTAGCGGTTTCGGGGGCTGTCTCGCGGAGGGGCGTGAGTCAATGAGTCTGCCCGTCAGGAAAGGTCTCGATTTTACGCCGTCACAGTGGATCGCGGCCTTCGCCGGATTCTTCTTATCGGGCGGGCTGGCAAACGTCCTCGTCTTGCGAGGATACCTTCCTAAACATTGGGCCATCATCCTGGTTATCATCGGATTTGGTGCTCCGCCCGCCATTTTAGGATGGCTGAAGGCTCGCACGCGCACTGAGTCCTGATTTTCCGTACATGATTGTGAGCCGACCGGCGATCATGTGCTGGGCATGACGTCCGTCATTTCAAACAGAATTTCAAACAAGCGCGCACGAAAACAGCAAATCCATCTCCCTTGCGGGGAGGTGGATTGCATGACTACGTGTGCGCCACGAACCAATCACCTCAAGAGGAAAATCATGTCCCAAGGAAAGCGCATCGTTCTGGCCTCGCGCCCGCATGGCGAGCCCACGCCGGCCAATTTCAGGCTCGAGGACTACACGCCGCCGACACCGGGCGCGGGCGAGGTGCTGCTCCGCACCATCTGGCTGTCGCTCGATCCCTATATGCGCGGCCGCATGGCCGACGGTCCGTCCTATGCCGCACCGGTGCCGGTCGGCGGCGTGATGGAGGGCGGCACGGTGAGCGAGGTGATCGCTTCAAATAATCCGGCCTTTGCCAAGGGCGATATCGTGCTGTCGCGCGCGGGCTGGCAGACCCATGTGCTGTCCGATGGCAAGGGGCTCGCCAAGATCGATCCGAAGATCGCGCCGATCTCGACCGCGGTCGGTGTGCTCGGCATGCCCGGTATGACCGCCTATACCGGCCTGCTCGAGATCGGCAAGCCGCAGGCGGGCGAGACGGTGGTGGTTGCGGCTGCGTCCGGCGCCGTCGGTTCGGCGGTCGGCCAGATCGCCAGGATCAAGGGCGCGCGAGCGATCGGCATTGCCGGCGGCAAGGACAAGTGCGCCTACGTCAAGAACGAGCTCGGCTTCGACGAGTGTCTCGACCACCGCGATCCCAATCTCGCGGCGAAGCTGAAGGAAGCCTGCCCGAAGGGCATCGACGTCTATTTCGAGAATGTCGGCGGTGCGGTGTTCGACGCGGTGTTTCCGCTGCTCAATGCGTTCGCGCGGATTCCGGTCTGCGGCCTGATCGCGCATTACAACGACACCGAGGCGCACGCACCGAAATGGGCCGGCGCGATGATGCGCAACATCCTGACCAAGCGGCTGACCTTCCGCGGCTTCATCGTCAGCGACTTCGCCGCCATGCATGGCGACTTCCTGCGCGACATGTCGCAGTGGGTGCGCGAGGGCAAGGTCAAGTACAAGGAGTTCGTGACCGAGGGCCTGGACAGCGCGCCGGAGGCCTTCATGGGCCTGCTCAAGGGCGCCAATTTCGGCAAGCAGCTGGTCCGGGTCGGGCCGGACAAGGCCTGAGCGCAGCGTTTTCGAGCGAAGCGGGTACCGGTTCGCGTCAAGAAAACGCGTCAAAACGGGGGCTTTCCAGCTCCCATTCCGCGCAACAAAGTATCAAAAACGCCACATTGGCGGGCTTTTGGGGGCTTTTCGGCCCCCATTTGCTTGACGGGGACCCGGAGCAGTTGATTCAATATGGCTATATTTCAGGTGTAGCCATGGTTTTTGAAGCTATTGTTTTCGGGGTCATTGTTCTCGCCGTCGGCTATTGGGCGACGATGTTCGTCATGGGCCGCCGCGACGACGTCCTGCATGGAAAATTCGTCGAGGAGGAGCCGGCCGCCGAGCCGCCGGCCCGCTTCATGCCGCATGTGCCGCGCGCGCGGCCCGCGCCGGAGATGCCGCAGCAGCAGAACAAGGACTCGCTGCAGGCGCTGCTCACCGTCATCAAGCGGGACCTGCACGACGCGGCACGGAGCTGACGCGCGGAGCGGGTGCACACCGCTCCATCCACGTCATTGCGAGGAGCGAAAGCGACGAAGCAATCCATTTGCCAGCTTGCGGCGCGATGGGTTGCTTCGCGGAGCCTGTCATCCGGCGGCGCTTCGCGCCGATCGGGTGGCTCGCAATGACGGTGGCAAGGAGTCTCGCCGTTAGGCCGGCTCTTTGCCGAGCAGCATGTCCAGATCGACATCGACCTGGCCCTTGGCCCTGACGTGGCACACCTCGAAGCTGTCCGGCTGGAAGCGGTACTCGACAAGACCGACTTCCTTGACACCGATCACTTCCTGCCGCGCATCTGAAATAATGAAGCCGGCCGAGGGCGCCCAGATGTGCCTGACATGCTCGAACGTGTAGTCGCGGCGCTGGTGCACATGGCCGCTGCCGACCAGGCGCCAATCGACCTTGCCGAGCATCTCGATCAGGCGCCGGCGCGCCGGTTGCGGCACGTAGCGGATCGCGGTCTCGACGCGCTCGGCATCGTAGGGCACGTCGAGATAGAGCGGCTTGTGCACGAAAAGCGCGACCGGTCGGCCGACGGCCTTGTCGAGCGTGGCTGCGAGCCAGTCGAACTGCTCGGCCTCGCTGTCGAGGCCGGTGTTCATGATCAGCGAATTGAGGCCGATGAAGCACCAGCCGGCGGCGTCGAAATGCCAGCGGTCCTCGCCGAGCACCGAGGTGAAGGCGTCGCGCGTTTGTTCGGTCGGCAGTTGTGTCGGCACCGGGCCGACCGCGGTCGGATTGTCGCCGATGTCGTGATTGCCCGGCAGATAGAGGCAATCGACCGGCAGCGCATTGTGCAGCTGCTTGGCGAACACCATGTCGTCGCGGCTGGTCGGCCCGTCGAACGAGACGTCGCCGGAGTTGAGCAAGAGATCGGGACGCGTCGCATCGATGTGCTCGCTGACGCGATGAAAATTGTCGACGAGCGGCTTGAAGCGGCGCGCGAGGTGGGTGTCGGAGATTTGGGTCAGGCGAAACTGGGGCATGCATCGCTCCTTTCGCTGGGAGCATAGGTCGGCGCGAAGTCGGAACGATGACTATTTCGTCGTCTTATTCGCTGCCCTGTTTGATGCGTTGTTTGATGTCTTGTTTGAAGAGGCTTGTTTGAAGCGTTCGCGTCGACCCTAGATCGCGAGTTGCATGATCGAGGGCGTCGGCGCGGCAGGCGGACGGACGCGGCTTCCGAGCAGTCCGGTGTTGGAATTTGTTCCGGTCGCGGCCGGCTGTGTGTCGAGCCCGAGATAGGCCAGCGCATCGTGGCCCATGTCGTAGGCCGCAAAACCGAGCAGGGCGAGCAGCAGCGCCGCGACGAGGCTGTGCCTGACGATGTCGCGCGTCGAGCGATAGTCGCTGCGGAAATAGACCGAGAACAGGACCGCGACCAGGAGCGCCGCGGCGAAGCCGGCGAGGCTCGACATCACCATGTCGAGCCCGCCATCCGCCGAATCGTCGAACCAGCCGATGCCGGGGTCGATCACCTTCAGCAGGGAGCTGAGGAGGTCGCCGAGGGACGCCGCCGCCAGGGCCGCGCCGTCGAGGATCGGGGTGATGATGCGCATCGCGTCATCCCGTTGGAACTGAAACCGCCATTGGTCCCGGGAGTTGGTCAGCCGGGCTCGGATGATGGTTCAACGGGTTACCGCGTACGCTTCATTGTCAGGGCCGCGAGCGGCGGCTAAGAGGGCGGCCGGGCGCCCGCGGCTGAGGGAGATTCTCGATGTCGGTTCAAATGGTTCTACTGCCGGTCTTCATCCAGATTGGGCTGACCTTCGCGCTGTTGTTCGCGATGGCGACGGCGCGCACGCGGACGCTGGCGAGCGGTGAGACGAGGATGAAGGATATCGCGCTGCGCGAGCCGAACTGGCCCGCCCGCGCCACCCAGTTCGCCAACTGCTTTGCCAACCAATTCGAGCTGCCGGTGCTGTTCTATGTCCTGATCGCCATTGCGCTGCCGCTGCATCGTGCCGATCTGTTCACCGTGCTGATGTCCTGGGTGTTCGTGGTGACGCGGTTTGCCCATGCCGGGGTGTTCGTCACCTCCAACGATGTGCGGCCGCGCTCGCTCGCCTGGTTCGCCGGCGTGCTGGTGCTGGCGGCGATGTGGCTGTATTTCGCGCTCAGACTGCTGCTGCTGATTTGATGCGCCCAACCGAAAGAGACCAATGACCCCCGCTGCCCGGCTTTCCGCCGCGATCGAGCTGATCGCCACCATCGACGCACAGCGCATTCCCGCGGCGAAAGCGCTGAAGGAATGGGGCACCGCGCACCGCTATGCCGGGTCCGGCGATCGCGCCGCGATCTCCGGCCTGATCTGGGACGTGCTGCGCCGGCAATCCTCCGCGGCCTGGTTGATGCAGGACGACAGCGCCCGCGCGCGCGTGCTCGGCATGCTCAAGCTCGAGCGCGGCATGGATATTCCGACGATCTCGGCACTGTGCGACGGCGGCCGGTTCGCGCCGGATCCGCTGACCGCGACCGAGGAGGCCGCATTGGCCTCGCGTACGCTCAAGGACGCGCCGCCCCACGTCGCGGGCGACTATCCGGACTGGCTCGATCCGCATCTGGCAAAAGTGTTCGGCGACGACCGCGCCGCGGAAGCGACCGCGATGGCGAGCCGCGCGCCGCTCGATCTGCGCGTCAACACGCTGCGGGGCAAGCGCGAGAAGGTGCTGCCGCGGCTGTCGCATCTCGGCGCCAGGGAAACACCGTGGTCGCCGCTCGGCCTGCGTATCGAGCTCGGCGCCGACGCGCGCAATCCCGGCATCCATGCCGAGGAGGATTTCATCAAGGGCGCCATCGAGGTCCAGGACGAGGGCTCGCAACTCGCCGCGTTGTTCTCGGCGGCCAAGCCCGGCGAGCAGGTGATCGACCTCTGTGCCGGTGCCGGCGGCAAGACGCTGGCGATTGCCGCTCAGATGCAAGGCAAGGGCCGGCTGATCGCAACCGACAGCGACAAGCGCCAACTCGCGCCGATCCATGAGCGGCTGTCGCGCGCCGGCGTGCACAATTGCGATGTCCGCACGCCGCGCGGCGAGGAGGAGGTGCTGTCCGACATCAAGGCCTCCGCCGACCTCGTGCTGATCGATGCTCCCTGCACCGGCACCGGCACCTGGCGCCGCAATCCCGACGCCAAATGGCGGATGCGCCCCGGCGCGCTCGAGGTGCGGCTGAAGGACCAGGCCGAGGTGCTGGAGCGCGCGGTGCCGCTGGTGAAGGCCGGCGGCCGCATCGCCTACATCACCTGCTCGGTGCTGTCGGAGGAGAATGGCGAGCAGGTCAAAGCGTTCATCGCGCGGCATCCGGAGTTTTCCGTGCAGCCGCCGGAGCAGACCGCATCGGTGCTGTGGGACAAGGCCGAGGCGTTTGCCGAGGCCGCGCTGCAATCGGCGGAAGGCCTGCTGATGACGCCGCGCCGCACCGGCACGGATGGGTTTTACGTCGCGGTGCTGAAGAAGGCGTGACCGCGGTCTCGTCATTCCGGGGCGTCCAAAGGACGAACCCGGAATCTCGAGGCTCCGGGTTCAATGCTTTCGCATTGCCCCGGAGCGACGAAAATCACCTCACGATCGCCCGCACCCATACGCGGCGCCTGCCGGCGTCCTGCTCACCACGATCACCCAGTACAGCAGCGCAACGGCGCTGATCGCGGCGCCCAGCACGCAGACGCCGAACCAGCCAGCCGCCGCATAAGCCATCGTCGAAGAGATCGCGCCAAATCCGGTGCCGATCGAATAGAACACCATGTAGCCGCCGACCAGCCGGCTCGCGGCCTCGGGGCGCGCGGCGACGATCAGGCTCTGGTTGGTGACGTGGATCGCCTGCACCGCGAAGTCGATCATCACGACGCCGACCACCACCAGCCAGAGTGACGTGTTGAGGCAGGCGATCGGCACCCAGCCCGCGAGCATCAGGAGCAGCGACAATCCGGTGGTGCGCTGGCCCCAGCCGCGATCGGCGAGCTGGCCTGAATTGCGCGCCGCCAGCGCGCCGGCTAGGCCCGCGATCCCGAGCGTCCCGATTGTGGTGTGCGACAGTGACAGCGGCGGCGTGGCGAGCGGCAGCACGACCGAGCTCCAGAACACGCTGAAGCTTGCGAAGATCAGGAGCGCGAACACCGCGCGCTCGCGCAACACCGGTTCCTCGACGAACAGCGCGACGGTCGAGCGCAGCAGCTTTGCGTAGGACGATCCGGCCATCGGCTGCGGGGCGTGCCGCGGCAGCGCGCGCGCCAGCAGCGCCGCCAGCACCAGCGTCAGCGCGGCGGAGGTGAGATAGACCACGCGCCAGCCGGCGAGATCGGCCAGCGCCCCGGCGGCAAAACGTGCCAGCAAAATGCCCGACACCACGCCGCTCGTGACGGTGCCGATGATACGGCCGCGGTCGGCGGGCGCCGCCAGCGTCGCGGCGTAGGCGACCAGCACCTGGATCACGACCGCGAGCAGCCCGACCAGCACCATGCCGGCGAGCAGCACGGCGGCGTTCGGCGCGGTGCCGACGACGGTGAGCGCGATTGCCGACAGCACGGTCTGGCCGACGATCAGCCTGCGGCGATCCCAGAGATCGCCGAGCGGCACGATCAGGACAAGCCCGAAGGCGTAACCGATTTGCGTCAGCGTCACGACGCCGCCGATCACGGCGGGCGTGATGGCAAGATCCCGCGCCATGGTGTCGAGCAGCGGCTGCGCGAAATAGATGTTGGCGACGCTGAGCCCGCAGGCGACAGCGAACAGCAGCACCACGGCGGATGACAGTGCGCTTGCCGCTGCGTTGCCGCGCCTGCCGTCCGTCTTGTCGTCCCCTTGAGCCGGCCGGGCCTTCGTCATGGTCTGGTTCGTCAATCTCGCCTCCGCTGCATTCGCAATCTGGTCTTATGATGAGACCAGTTGCGTCGGACGTTGTCTAGTCCTATTTTAAGACCAGTTCGGAATCGTGATCGAGGAGGAGGACCGCGATGAAGCGGACCGGATTCGCCAAGGCGGACTGCCCGGTGGCGCGTGCGCTGGATGCGATCGGCGACTGGTGGTCGCTGTTGATCGTGCGCGACGCGTTCGACGGCCTGCGCCGGTTCGGCGACTTCCAGAAGAACCTCGGCATCGCCAAGGGCATGCTGACGACGCGGCTGCGCACGCTGGTTGAACTGGGCGTGCTCGAGCAGGTCGCGGCGTCCGACGGCAGCGCCTATCAGGAATATGTGTTGACGAAGCGGGGACAGGACCTGTTCCCGATCGTGGTGGGTCTCAGGCAATGGGGCGAGGCGTATCTCTATGCGCGCGGTGAGACGCATTCGGTGCTGCTCGACCAGGCCGGGCAGGCGGTCGGCCAACTCGTGCTGCCGTCGAAGACCGGTAAGCCGCTGGGCTGGGCGGAGACGAAGGTGAGGAAGGTTGCGGGGCGCAAGCGGTGAGCGCCGAGCTCTCTCCGCGTCATTGCGAGGAGCGAAGCGACGAAGCAATCCATCGTTCAGCATATGCGGACAAATGGATTGCTTCGCTTCGCTCGCAATGACGGGGACAGAGCCGGGCTGTCGCCCTTCGAGACGCGCGCGAAAGCGTGCTCCTCAGGGTGACGGGAGAGAGTAAGGGGACCGTCTTCAATCCACAATGAACAGCGTCGCGCCGGTCGCCGTTGACGAACGGTGCGCAGCGTCGCCGAAATCGGAGACTTGGTAGCTCATGCCTGACGTCAGCGTGAATTTGCGGCCGTCGCGCAGCTCGGTGTCGAGCTCGCCGCTGACGACAAAGAGCACATGGCCGCGATCGCACCAGTGGTCGGCGAGATAGCCCGGCGAATACTCCACCATCCGCACCCGCAGATCGCCGATGTTGAGCGTGCGCCACCGTGCTTGCCCGGTCTCGCCGGGATGCACCGTCGGCTCGACATTGCTCCAGTCGGTGACGGTGAAGGGCAGGGTCGGGATTTTCATCGGCTGCGTCCTCAAACTCGAAACCGTAGGGTGGGTTAGGCGAAGCCGTAACCCACCGACTTTCTCGTCGTGTGGTTGGGTGGGTTACGCCTTCGGCTAACCCACCCTACGCTTCTACGGTCTGCTCTTGCTCAATGCACCAGATGGTTCGCCGAGCCCTGCCTGATCTTGCCCTGATCATCGAGCCGCAGATACTCGCAGATCTTCTTGCCGCGTTCGTTCTGGTAGAACACCACGACGCTGTCGGGCGAGACATAGAGATCGATCAGCTCGAAATGCAGCTCCGGCAGTTTCGCAAGCGCCGCGCTCCAATAGGCCCGCAGCTGCGCCTTGCCGCGCACGGTGCCGGACGCGCCGAAGCCGAACGCCGGGATGCGGTCCGAGGTCATCTCGGTGTCATCGGAATACATCGCAAGCACGCGTTCGAGGTCGCGCGCGTTCCAGGCGGCGACCCACTCGTGGCCGAGCGCGGTGAGGCGGGACGGGTCGTGAAAATCGGGCATTGCTTTCCTCCTTGGTGCTTATGGTCAAATTAGGTCAATAATACTGACCTATATCGATTTGTCCATGCCCAAAGAAGAATGTGGGCGCAACGCTGGCCGCGGTTGCGGGGGCGGGCGCTGTCGCGTATCTGCTTGCCATGACAGCCCAGCACACAGCCCAAGACTCGGTTCAAGCGCCGTCGACACCCTCCGTGGCCTCGGCGCATGACAAGATTCTGATTGTCGATTTCGGCAGCCAGGTGACGCAACTGATCGCCCGCCGCGTCCGCGAGATGGGCGTCTATTCCGAGATCGTGCCGTTCCAGAAGGCCGAAGCCGCCTTCAAGGAGATGAAGCCGAAGGCGGTGATCCTCTCCGGCGGACCCGAGTCTGTTCACGAGACCGGCTCGCCGCGCGCCCCGCAGCTGATCTTCGAATCCGGCGTCCCCGTGCTCGGCATCTGCTACGGCCAGATGACCTTGGCCGCCCAGCTCGGCGGCGAGGTCGAGGGCGGGCATCACCGCGAATTCGGCCGCGCCGATGTCGAGGTCAAGACCGATAGCCAGCTGTTCGACGGCATCTGGAACCACGGCGAGAAGCACCAGGTGTGGATGAGCCACGGCGATCGCATCACCAGGATGCCGCCCGGCTTCTCCGTCGCCGGCACCTCGCCGAATGCGCCGTTCGCGATCATCCAGGACGAGAAGCGGAAGTACTACGGCCTGATGTTCCATCCCGAGGTGGTGCACACTCCCGACGGCGCCAAACTGCTGCGCAATTTCGTGCGCAAGGTCGCCGGCCTCACCGGCGACTGGACCATGCGGGCCTTCCGCGAGGAGGCGATCGAGAAGATCCGCGCCCAGGTGGGCAAGGGCAAGGTGATCTGCGGCCTCTCAGGCGGCGTCGATTCCGCCGTCGCGGCGGTCTTGATCCACGAGGCGATCGGCGACCAGCTCACCTGCGTGTTCGTCGATCACGGCCTGCTGCGGCTCGACGAGGCCAAGACCGTCGTCGACCTGTTCCGCAACCACTACAACATCCCGCTGGTCCATGTGGACGCGTCGAAGCAGTTTCTCGGCGAGCTCGAAGGCGTCACCGACCCCGAGGTGAAGCGCAAGACCATCGGGCGCCTGTTCATCGACGTGTTCGAGGCCGAGGCGATGAAGATCGGCGGCGCCGAATTCCTGGCGCAGGGCACGCTCTACCCTGACGTGATCGAGAGCGTCTCCTTCACCGGCGGCCCGTCGGTCACCATCAAGTCGCACCACAATGTCGGCGGCCTTCCGGCGCGCATGAACATGAAGCTGGTCGAGCCCTTGCGCGAGCTGTTCAAGGACGAGGTGCGCGTGCTCGGCCGCGAGCTCGGTCTGCCCGAAGTGTTCGTCGGCCGCCACCCGTTCCCGGGCCCGGGCCTTGCGATCCGCTGCCCCGGCGACATCACCCGCGAGAAGCTCGACATCCTGCGCAACGCGGATGCGGTCTATATCGACCAGATCCGCAAGCACGGCCTCTATGATGCGATCTGGCAGGCCTTCGCGGTGCTGCTGCCGGTCAAGACCGTCGGCGTGATGGGCGACGGCCGCACC
This sequence comes from Bradyrhizobium sp. CER78, assembly GCF_029846235.1. Lineage (GTDB taxonomy): Bacteria > Pseudomonadota > Alphaproteobacteria > Rhizobiales > Xanthobacteraceae > Bradyrhizobium. Next base: position 85,587 of record NZ_JARVWP010000012.1, on the reverse strand, counting down.
TACGAATACGTCGTGGGCCTGCGCGCCGTCACCTCGACCGACGGCATGACCGCCGACTTCTATCAGTTCGACATGAAGTTTCTGGCCGAGACCGCGACGCGCATCATCAACGAGGTGAAGGGCGTGAATAGGGTGGTGTACGACGTGACCAGCAAGCCGCCGGGGACGATTGAGTGGGAGTAGGCTAGGCTAGAAATTTAGCGTGTGCCCATTAGTCACTAAATATTGTCCCGCGGCACCTCGGTCCAAATATGAAAAATCGTAACCGGGCCAGGATCGCTATCAGGTGATGGAGTGAGGTAACGAAACGTTCGCAAATGATCGGACGTCATTGAAGCAGCTATCGCTTTCGCGGACCAACTTTTCGTCTTTAAGGAGTCGGACTTGGAGCTTGCGCGCGTCTTAAGATGAGGGATCAGATGCTTCTCTACGGATGAATCGTCGCAGACATATCCAATCATCAATGCTTGAGTTGATGCCCATCCGTATTCGCCGTCGACAAATCGCCGCACGCCGTTATTGCAGTATAGGGCAACTCCTTTGCCAAGGTCATGATCAATAATCTTACACTCAACCACCAAAGGGAAATTTGCGTTCCTGGTGGTCATGAAGATTGATAGATCAGGTCGCTTTTCGATGTGCCTACCGTCGTAGCTGATACTTTCTGCGCCTCGGACGATGCAAGATACGATCTGTCCGAACTTGCGGCGGTCGTTCCGTAGGTCATTAAGGCGAGATTGCATCAAGGCTGTTAGCTCGGGTTCAGACTTGCCATGCAACGCAGTGCCGTACCGAGAGGCGAGCTGCTGCCAAGCCTCGCGCAATGCATCGATGATCACTCCGAGCAGCGGAGAAGCAATCGCCGGAATAGGAAGGGCCGCGCCGCGCGTTAGTTCAGCGACTTGATCCGGTCGCGGACTTAGTGTCATCGCTGCTAAGTCCTACCGCTTAGAAAGCTAGAGTGCTCCCATACGATGTGGCGTGCGGCCAGGCGAGCTTGGCTGCGACTCCAATACCGTGATTGATCTAACCGCCCTAACCAAAGGCAGTCTTCTCCTTCGTCGACCAGCACAATCTCTGTTGCAGCCATAACATTCGCGGCTTGGATTAGGCCATCCTCCAACGGGTCATTAGGGCCAGCCCGGCTCGGCTTTCCGGCAATTCGAACAAATCGCCAGGGCGACAAGGGAGGTCGGGACGTCATTGAAATAGTCAACGATGGTCTAGCCTCAGTTCGCCATTCCGCCAGTTCACCGCCAAGCGTTACGCAGAAGTGCTCGACTTCTTTATCAGAGGGAGGGGCCTGACTTAGGCGTCTATTTTCAGCGAATGGGAGGTTCAGCCGCAGTGTATCATCGATGCATTCCAGATCGCTGTCTTGAAGTTTGTATAGCGATGCAACCCAGTTATCGACCCTGCACCAACCAGCGTCGTCTTTCTCTGCAGCTACCGCCGAAAATAAGCTCTCGATTTCTACTTTGTCGGCTCCGTCAAGTTCTTCGAACGGCTTGATGGGAATTTCATCGATGATGAATTTCTCAACAACTTCTCGTTCGAAACCAAAGCGGCCACTGGTCAAAAGTGCACGCCAAAGGGCAACCTTGCTGCCGATCAAGAGCGCAATATATTTGCTAAATGTCAGGCGTTCTGGGTGCGCTTGCGCGCTGTAGCCATGAAAGCTCTGACTATAGACGATATCACTCTCTGCGAGCGAAACCTTCATCCGACCGTTTCGCACCGGAGGCGACTCTCGAACCAGTAGGAGTGGTCCTCGAAAAATCTCCAGTGGCCGCGGATCATGTATGCGCGGCTCATTAAATTTGGTTAGAGTTCTGCTCTCAACCAAAACGCCTAGGTCGTCATCCGCATCTGCTAGCGGCACGCCATGAAGATACTCAGCCGAGACTCCTGGCAGCCCGTCGCCGTTCTTTCGAACTCGGCTGCTCCTGCGTATCCTCTGGAAGCCATTGCCCGAAGCGCTAGACTTACCCCGGTGCTCGCCGAAAAGCTTTATCCAATACTGCTCCAATGACGGCCAGCCATGCGACTCGATGCGATCCAATGCCTCTGCGTCTAGGCGGCTGCCGCGAAATAGAGTTTTCAACAAGGTCGGCCGGCTGCGTGCTTCAGCGATAGCGACAGTTTCGGAGTTGGTAACGTCGATGCGCCACGCTCCTGCTTGATTCAAGCGAGACTCTAACCTGGGAGTCACGAACCGGAATCCGCTACCCGGGCTCGGTGCCCGATTCCGAGCAAACAAGAGGCAAAATGGTGCGCTAATTTCGGGCCATACGCGAGTATTGCGAATCTCTGTACCGTTTATGACCCCGGTAATATCGAGACAACGGAATAGCGCGTCACGCGCACCGGGCATCGTCTCCCCTTGCTGAAATAGCAGCCGTGCGTGAAGGGCAAAGGCAATTTGCGCTCCTGGCTTTGCCCACTCTAGCGACCGCCAAACAAATGGTAGGTCCAGGACTTCGTTTGGCAGTGGTGCGACTAATGAATCGTCCTGAGCGCGATCTCGCGCGATCTCATTCACGTGCTCCTGAAGCCAGTGCCAACCTTGAAGTCGAGTTGAGCTTGCCCATGGAGGATTGCCGATGACGAGATCGTAAGCACCAAGATGATCGAGCCCTACGTCTGGACCTAAGCTGCCGAGTTCCGAGGCTTCCTTACTGGTTTTTCGCCTCTCTTTAACTCTGTCGGTTCGTCGCTTCGCCTCGACCTTGCGCAGGACTTGAGGTCTGAGGTTGTCGAAGCGTAGTTTCTCGATTGGCTCCGGATTCGGGTCCAGCTCGATGGAAATCAGATAAAGCCCGAGCGCGGCAAACCGAAGGGCAGATTCATTGATGTCAAAGCCGGTTATCTGGTTGCGAAGAATAGCACGCAAGGTGGTGGTATCGGGTCTCTTGTTGTGCGCTCGCCAATGCTGGGCGACAAGTTGGCGAAATGCAGTAATCAAGAAGACGCCTGCCCCCGCAGCGGGATCGAGGACCCGAGCATCTGCCGCACGTCCGTCATCCTCTAGAGCCGCAAAGGACGCGCTGATCATCAGATCTGCGATATGTCGCGGGGTGTAATAGCCTCCCTCAAGCCTTTGGGTGAGCGGATCGTGCCGACTTAGATACCTTTCATAAGCCTGGCTCAGCACCCCCACAGGGATATGAGCAAAGTCGAGCCTGTCCCATTTCTCTTGCCAGCCAAGGTATAGCTGACCGCCTGGCGCTGATCGAAGGAGATCTCCAAGGCGGAGAAGAGTGGCGTCAGGTAGCTGTTTGACCAAGCCAGGTGTAAGCGGAAGAAAGTCACCGTTAAAAGTTTTGTCGAGCCACCTTGTGATCGTGGCGATGCCTTCTCGCGTGTCAAACGAGCTTGCTGGATCGATTAGTTGCTTGGGCAGCGTGCCCGCCTGTAGAAGCGACCTATCCGCCAAGAATCTAACGAAGAGGGCTCGCCCAACCAAAGAAATGGCGTCTTCATCGGCCAATCCGTCTCCTATGATCGCGTCGATGGTGCCCGTTAAGAGACGCAGGACCACATCGCTGATCCAATGTCGAGGCGAAACGATCGGTCGCGTGTTGCCAAGATGTGGAATTAGGGCACGTGATTGCGTCACTAAATCAAGTGCGAGCGGTATTAACGCTTGATCAATCGAGCGATCGTCCAATGCGATAGTGTAGATGGTCAAACGACCAAGTTGAATCACGCCGAGATACGGCGCATCACCACGCATCGCGACGGCTCGACGGATTGCATTCAGATGGCTAGAACCTCTCACTTGGTTTCCATCAACCAAGATGATGAGGGGACGTTTGTCCCACTCGTACACTGCCGCTATTGGCGTAAAGTCCGATGTGCTGTGAGTGCGTGCGGTATGAAGAGTTGCATATGGCAACAGCTCTGGGCCGTCCAATTCGAATGACCGAATCGAAGACGGATCGCCTCCGTATCGCTCAATGATCTCGTTCATAGACTCTAGCAGCATTCGGCTATCCAGACGGCGGCCCGAGTTTACGAGTTGGACCTATAGGTATGCTTCGTTCAAGCAGCTGAGCTCCGGTGGCTTGAGTTGCCGGCCTCCATGCTGCTGGCGTCCGATCACACCCATTCCTGAATGAGCACGAAGCGTGAACCACGTAAGCTATGCAGGAGAGAGATAGATTCTGCAACCTGATGTCTAATCTACGGTTGATGATTGAAATTTGCGGGGAAGACGCGCTGCGGCAACTCCAGGGTTCTTGGCTGATGCTAGCAAATCGATTCGGATAGGGCCTAACGGCGACCAGTCCACGATCAATTTGCGCCGACGCAAATCAAACCTCTTTGCTCCCCCTGCGACAAATCACCCCGACGGGCAACTCAGCAAAACCTGTCAATCCGCGGATAAGAAAATATTCCGCTTGGCGTTTGACCCAACTCAGCTGTTCAATATGCGCGTCTCACCCGATACGAGGGGCGGATCGCGATCGTCACGAACGCGGGGCGAGATGCGGTGGACGCTGAGTGCGCGACTGACGAGTGCGCGTGAGGCGGACGGCGAAGTCGTGTGGTCCTGACGCCCTCATGGCAGGTGTCTCTTCACATTGCGCGGTGCGCGTGGCGAAGACGGTGACAAAGAAGCCTGGTCTCGCCGGGGAGAGCACGAAGTAAGCCGTAGCCCATCGCGCAGGGAAAGCCGGGTTGTTTCCGGTTACACCTGTGGTCCTACCCCCGAGCTTCCTACCCATTGCTCGGGGCCCATGGGTGCGATCGGCACCCGGCTTTCCCTGCGCCCTCTGCTTCGAGAGGGCCGAACGATGCACAAAGCTCGGACGGTTCAGTCGCGAGAATGCGGTTTCATGCCCGCGCGCCGCTGAAGCGGGCAGGGCGGATCGGCCGAGGAGGCGTGATGCACCACATCGATCATCGAGCCATGGATGAGCTACGCCGGCAGCAGACCCGCGGCGCGATAGTTGTCGATCAAGGAATCGTAGAGCGAAATATCGCCGCGGCTTCTGGCCATCAGCTGCGCGCCGGCGACGGCGGCGAAGATGGCGCGGGCGCGTTGTTCGCTTTTTCTTGCACTGGCCAGGCGCGCGGCCACCAGCAGCTTGCTCAGCCACGCCACGTTGACGTCGGTAAAGGTCTGGACCTCCTGCTTCACCGCGTCCGGCAGGTCGTCGACTTCCGCGGACATGAAGCTGCACAGGCACATACGATTGTTGTTCTCGAGCGCCTTGCGAAACACCTCGGGATATCGACGCAGGCAGCGGACCGGATCCGCGGTTTCCGCCAGCATCGCCTCGAGCTGGGCGGCGGTGTCCTCCCAGTAGCGCCTCGCGACGGCGACGCCGAGTTCGGCCTTGCTCGGGAAATGGTGGTAGATGCTGGCCGCCTTGATCCCGACCTCGTCGGCGAGATCGCGGAAATTCAAGCCGCCATAGCCGCGCGCCTGCGCGGTCCGCTTTGCTGCCGCCAAGATGGCCTCCCGAGCGCTTGAACTCACTTCGTCCTCTCACTGCTTCGTTATCTACCAAGTGACAGGTAGGGCTTGACCAGCCGGATGTGAAGTACTCATATCGGACCTACCAAGTGACAGGTAGACAAAATAGGAGTCGTGATGAAGATTTACGATTGGCCGACTGGCCCATATCCGGCCCGCGTTCGCATCGCCCTGGCCGAGAAGAACCTGCGGCCGCGCGTGCAGTTCGTCCTGGTCGATCTCTACAAGGGCGAACACAAGAAACCTGAATTCCTTGCGAAGAACTACTCGGGCACGCTGCCGGTGCTCGAACTCGACGACGGGACCTTTATCGGCGAATGCACGGCCATTACCGAATACCTCAACGCGCTCGATGGCGCGCCAACGCTGACCGGCAGGACGCCGCGCGAAAAGGGCGTGATCCACATGATGAGCAAGCGCGCCGAACTGGAACTGCTCGACCCCATCAGCGTCTATTTTCACCACGCCACGCCGGGTCTTGGGCCTCATGTCGAGATCTATCAGAACCCCGAATGGGGGCTCCGCCAGCGCGACAAGGCGCTCAGGGGGATGCACTACTTCGACGGCATTCTGAAGCGGCAGCCGTTCGTCGCCGGCGAAGCGTTCACGATGGCCGATATCACCGTCATCGGCGGCTTGATCTTCGCGGGACTCGTGAAGGTGGCTGTGCCGGCGGAGTGCGAGGCTCTTTCGGCATGGTACGCGAGGATGCAGGAGCGTCCCAGCGTCAAGAACCGGATCACGATGTCCGAACCGGCCAAGGCATCTGGTTGAGCGGAGACGGCGCACGTCCGCCCTCGCGAGTCCTGCGCGAGGGCGGATCGGCAAGTGTCGCAAGCCTAGCCCCGATGAGCCAACGGGTCGCGCGAACGCGCGCCCGATGACAGGCTCCGCGATATCCGGGGCTCCTTCGTTCGTGGTCTCCCGCATATCGCTGCGCTCATGCGGGCTACACAGCGTCTATACGCTTTCGATCACTGCGCCTTCTTGAACAAATCCTGGAAGACGAGCCGGCCCCAGGTGCCGCCGCGTCCCTGCACCAGCGCCCCGCCCTCGTTGAGCTTTCCGAGCTTGACGGGTGCGAACCCGAGTTGTTTGGCCAAGTCCGCCACGGGAACGGTCGCGTCCTCGTCGTCACCAGAGAGAAAGACGACGCGGTGGCCGCCCTCGACGATCGGATCGACAGCCAGCTTGGCCGCAATCAGGTGATTGAAGCCTTTCACGAGCCTGGCGCCGCTGAAGGCCTTCGCGACGAATGCGGAGGACGGCAGACCATCGAGCGCCTCAGGCGGAGCCAACGTGTTCATCGTGTCGATGACCGTCTTGCCGTTCCAGTTCGGCAGAGCTTTTGCGACCTCGCGATGCTCCTCGAACGGGACAGCTAGGATGATTGTGTCGGCCGCCAGTGCGTCCCGCAGCGACTTGGCGACGACCGTGGGGCCAATCGCCCGGGCCTGCGGCGCCAACGCCTCGGCCGGCCGGCGGCTCGCGACGGCCACCTCCATGTTCTTGCGGGCGAAGGCGTGGGCGAGAGCCTGGCCCACTTTGCCGAATCCGATAATCGCGTAGCTCATGATGCTTCTCCGATCCGTGTTGATATTGATTGCCCGCCTTCAGATGGCCGAGAAGCCGCCGTCGACGGACAGCTCCACGCCGTTCACGAAGCTGGACTCGTCGGAAGCTAGGAACACCGCGGCCGCCGCAATTTCCTCAGGGCGACCCATCTTTCCCCGCGGGATCAGGGATTCGAACATCCGCTTTGCCTCCTCGGTGAGGACCTGGTCCTGCATCGGCGTGGCGATCGGCCCCGGGCTCAGCACGTTGACCCGGATATTCCTGCCCTTCAGTTCGTTGAGCCAGGTGCGTGCGAATGAGCGCAACGCCGCCTTGCTCGCCGCATACACGCCGTAACCCGGAAAACCTTTCACCGAAGCAACCGATCCGGTCATGAAGATCGATCCGCCATCGCTGAACAGCGGCAACGCCTTCTGAACCGTAAACAGCGTGCCGCGCGTATTCAGGCCGAAGGCCGCATCGAAATGCTGCTCGGTGATCTCACCCAGTGGGACGGCTTCGCCGATGCCGGCGCTCGCGTACAAGACGTCGACCTTGCCCTTGTCCCGCTTCACCGTATCGAACAGGCGGTCGAGGTCGTCGAGATTGGCCGCATCGCCGCGCACGCCGGACACGTTCCGGCCGATCAGCTTGACGGCCGCGTCGAGCGCCTCTTGCCTTCGGCCCGTGATGAAGACATGGGCGCCTTCTTCAACGAACCGCTTGGCGCTCGCCAGCGCCATGCCGCTCGATCCACCCGTGATGACTGCAACCTTACCCTCAAGCTTTCCCATGACTTCTCCTTTCAGGCTCCGCTTGGTCGTTCGGGGAAGCCCCCCGTGACGGCCAAGATGGGTGCGCCGGAGTCGGGCGTTGAGTGCGGAAGTGCGCACAGCGGTGGTGCGAAAACGATCCGGCTAGGACGACTCACGGCATGCCGCGACGATTGGTATCCGCCGCGCGGAACTGGGCCGCTCGTCGACATAGGCTATGTTGACCGCCCGTATTGCGGTTCGATGTGTTAGATGCGGGCATTGGAAGGCGCACCACGCGGTGCCGGATTGCACCATGATCGACTGGGATGACATTCGCTACTTTCTTGCCGTCGCGCGCGGAGGCTCGGTGCGGGCTGCCGCCGAGCGCCTCGGGGTTAATCACTCGACCGTGCTCCGACGTATCGCCCAGCTCGAGGAACGCCTCGAGGCGCATATGTTCGAAAAGCTGCCTTCGGGCTACCGCCTGACGGCTGCGGGGGAGGAGGTCCTCGAACTCGCGGACCAGATGGAAGCGTCGTCGCACCAGCTGGAGACGCGCGTCTTGGGGCGCGACCAAAGCGTGCGCGGGCTCCTGCGGGTCACGCTGGCGCCGACCCTCGCGACACACCTGCTCATGCCGGACTTCGCCGATTTCGCGCGTCTGCATCCGGACATCGAAATGGAAATCCTGTCGTCCGGCGAGCTGGCAAATCTGACCAATCGAGAGGCCGATGTCGCGATCCGTGTCGTTTACGACCGCAAGACCCTGCCGCTCAATCTTCACGGCCTGAAGGGGCCGGAGCTGTTCGGCGGCGTCTACATGTCCCGCGATCGACTGGCCGCGTGGCGTGCGGGCGCGCCCGATCCTGTCAGGTGGATCGTTATCAGCATGCATGGCGTCCCGGACTGGGCCGGCGACGGTGAGGTGCGTACCACGGGAGTTCCGTTCAGGACCACGGACGGCGAGGCGCAGATCGCCGCCGTTCGGCAAGGGCTCGGGATGACGACACTGCCGTGCTTTGTCGGAGATGCCGACCCCTTGCTGGCGAGGGTGCCGGGCACAGACCTGCACATGCATGGCACGCTCTGGCTTCTCACCCAGGGGGAGACACGCAAGACCAAGCGGGTGCGGCTCTTCACCGAGTTCGTATCGCGCAGGCTCGCCGCGTACGCGCCGCTGCTCGCAGGATTGTCCGTATCGCGCGACTGAGTTGCCTCGACGCAAATCGAACAGCAAAGCTCGGACGATTCATGTCGCGAGAATGCGAAGCTATCCTCATTTACAGCTGTCATCGCTCGGCTCGACCGGGCGATGCAGTACGCCGCGGCCTCTCGGTTTAATTACGACCGTCTCTGGAATACTGGATCACCCGCTTTCGCGGGTGATGACAGCGCGTTGTTTGGTGTCTTGAATTGAGAGCCATCCCCGCCGTCGTCCTGGCGAAGGCCAGGACCCATTACCCCAAATGGCAATTGTTAAAGACGCTGGAGCCGCAATCCCGTTCATCATCAAATTCGGTGGTTATGGGTCCCGGCTTTCGCCAGGACGACAGCGGCGTGTGGGGAGGCGGTGTCGTCACAAACGCAGTTCCCGCGAATTATTTTCGTCGGCCTGTCGGTTGCCGTCTTCGCCAACCGTCCTCCGCGCAAACAAGGAGACTGCACATGACCGATCTCGTCACATGCCTTTGGTTCGACCAGGGCCGCGCGCGCGAAGCGGCGGAGTTTTACGCCGCGACCTTTCCCGACAGCCATGTCGATGCGGGGCATGTCTCGCCGATCCCGGGCATCGGGCAGGGTGATGAATTGACGGTTGAGTTCACCGTACTCGGCCGCCGCTTCGTCGGGCTGAATGGCGGCTCCAACTACGTGCCGAACGAGGCGGTGAGTTTCATGGTACTGACCGACAGCCAGGAGGAGACCGACCGCTACTGGAACGCGGTCACGCAAAATGGCGGCGCGGAATTGCCGTGCGGCTGGTGCCGGGATCGCTGGGGCTTCGCCTGGCAGATCACGCCGCGGCGGCTGCTCGAGCTGGTCAACGCCGCCGATCGTGCGACCGGTAGGCGCGCGATGGAGGCGATGATGACGATGAAGAAGATCGACATCGCGGCGATCGAGCAGGCGGCGAACGGACGTTAAGAGCCGCGCCGGCCGCTTCGGTGGGACGTCATGATGGCACGGCCGAGGCTCGAACGTTGGCAAAACTATCGTGACGCATGCCGGCATGCGCTCGCGGCGATGATCACCCCGGCGCAAACATGGGATGTTCCTGGCGTGAGGGCATGCCATGATCCGATGTCAACATCGTTTCACCGGAGCCCACCTTGATGTCCGTCGCGACCGCCCCCAACCAACAACAGCCTCCCACCGCCGCCGAGAGCGATCCCGAGACGCTTGGCTGGATGCAGGGCTTTCCGCCGCCGCAGGACAAGACGATCACGTTCCAGGACGGCTCGCTCCGCAGCTTCCCCGAGCTGCGCTGGGCTTGGAGCAACATCCGCCAGCTGGTGCCGACAGTGAATGTCTGGCGCGGGGCCGGGCCAGCGTCGGTGCTGCCGCGCGAGGATCACGATATCGGCGGCTCCGCATCGGTGACGATGGACGGCCGCCCGCAGACCTTCGCGCGCATGCTCGAGGACAGCTATGCCGATGGGATCGCCGTGCTGCACCGGGGCAAGCTGATCTACGAGCGCTATTTCGGCGCCTTGAAACCGCACAAGCCGCATATTGCGATGTCGGTGACGAAATCGTTCACCGGCACGCTCGCCGGCATCCTGATCGCCGAGGGCAAGATCGATCCGCAGGCGCCGATCACCGATTATGTGCCGGAGCTGAAGGCAAGCGCGTTCGGCGACGCCCGCGTGCACGAGGCGATGGATATGACCACCGGCCTCAAATACACCGAGGTCTATACCGACAGGAATTCCGATGTCTGGGGGCTGCGGCGCGCCAACGGCATGGCGCCGATTCCGTCAGGCTATGAAGGCGCGACCAACATCTTCGACTTCCTCTGCGCGCAGCAGAAGCAGGGCGAGCATGGCAAGGCGTTCGCTTACAAGACAGTCAATTCCGACGTGCTGGCCTTCATCGTCAGGCGCGCCAGCGGCATGACGTTGTCGGATCTGCTGTCCGAGAAGATCTGGGCGCCGATGGGCGCGGAGGAGGACGCGCATTATCACGTCGACCGCATCGGCACCGAAAGCGGCGGTGGCGGGCTGTCGACGACGCTGCGCGATCTCGCCCGCTTCGGCGAGACCATCCGCAATCACGGCCGCTTCAATGGCCGCCAGATCGTGCCGTCGCAAGTGGTCGAGGACATCGCGCGCGGCGGCGATCCCGAAAAATTCAAGCCGGCCGGCTACACCACGCTGCCGGGCGCGTCCTACCGCAACCAATGGTGGGTGACGCATAATGCGCACGGCGCCTACATGGCGCGCGGCGTGCACGGCCAGGGCATCTATATCGATCCGAAGGCCGAGATGGTGATCGCGCGCTACGCTTCGCACCACGCCGCGGGTAATGCTGCGAACGACCCGGTGACGCTGCCGGCTTATATGGCGCTGGCCAAGGATTTGATGGCGGGAGGCTAGCGACGCAAGTTTCGTTTGTAGGGTGGATTAGCCGACCACGTCCGCCGTAGCTCAACGAGCGAAGGCGGAAGGCGTAATCCACCGACTTTCCGTGGTGATAAATGCGGCGGGTTACGCTTCGCTAACCCGCCCTACGGTTCTGGGTTAGCCCCGCGAAATCTTTTCGTATCGCTTGATCAGGCGCTCCCGTTTCAGGCGGGACAGCCGCCGGATCCAGAACACGCCGTCGAGCTGGTCGATCTCGTGCTGATGGCACACCGCGCGCAGCCCGTCGGATTCCTCGGTCTGCATGTTGCCGTCGAGATCCTGGTAGCGGATGCGGACCTGCGCGTGCCGCTCGACCTCGTCGTTGACCCCGGGCATCGAGACGCTGCCTTCCTTGTGCAGGATCTTGTCGTCCGAGGCGTAGATGATTTTCGGATTGACATAGGTCTGTGGGCCCTCGCGCGCGTCGAGTTCGAGCACCACGACGCGGAGTGACACGCCGATATGCGGCGCGGTGATGCCGATCCCGGGCGCCGCGCGCATGGTTTCGAGCAGATCCGTTGCCAGCTCGCGCAGCGCGTCGTCGAACATGGTCACCGGCTCGGCCGGCAGCGCCAGCCGCGGATCGGGATAGCGGACGATGGGGCGAATGGTCATGCCAGCGTCTTAAGCCAGCGTCGGATGTTGGACAACCCGCGCGCGGCGCGCCGCTCAGAGCCGCTTCTCGAAGAACAGGTCAGGGTAGGGGTCATCGTTGAAGCGCGCGATCTCGGTCCAGCCGCTTCGGCGGTAGAGCTGGCCGGCTTCCGCCAGCGCGCTGTTGGTGTCGAGCCGCAGCAGTGCGATGCCGAGCTCGCGCGCGGCATGCTCGGCGGTGTCCATCAGGCGGCGGCCGAGACCGAGGCCGCGCGCGGCGGGTGCGACCCAGAGCCGCTTGATCTCCGCGTACTCGCGGCCGCCACCTTTCAGCCCGACGCAGCCGAGCGGCAGGCCGTCCGACACCGCCACGATGAAGCTGCCGCGCGGGCGCACCATGTCCTTGGCGTCGGGGTCGCGCGACAGCTTGACGTCAAACCCCTGTTTGAAGCGCTGCGCCAGCTCGGCGTAATATTCGCCGAGGCAATAACGCGCTTCCTCGCTGCGCGGGTCCATCTCATGCAGCGCGGTGCCATCTCGCCCGAGCGCCGAGGCGATCAGATCCATCGCCGCCAGCAGCGCCTCGCGTTGGGAATGGTGGGCGAGGAAGTCCTTCGCCTGCCGGTTGGAGATCGCCTCATAGGCGTTGAACTCGCGCTTGCCCGCCGCCGTCAGCTTGGCGATGCGGCGGCGCGCGTCATCCTCATGCGCGGTAGTCTCGATCAGCTCCTCGTCCTCGAGGCTGCGCAGCAGGCGGCTCATCAGGCCGGAATCGAGCCCGAGATAATCCCTGATGTCGCCGACATCAGCGCGGCCGTGCCCGATCGCGTTCAGCACGCGCGCCGCGCCGAGCGGGCGGCCTCGACCAAGGAATGAGGTGTCGAGCGCGCCGACGGCAGAGGTGACGGCACGGTTGAAGCGGCGGACGCGGGAAACAGGGTCGAGCATATATCTGACTTTAGTCAGATATCGTCCGCAGGTCAATTGCGATGGCTCCGCGACCGGGCGGCAATCTAGGCTCGCGCCAGCACAAGCACATTGCCGGCCAGGATCGCGGCGGCGCCGGCGAGCACCGGCCAGCCGAGCGCGAGGTGCTCGAACAGCGCCGACAACACGAGGGCGACGAGCGGCACCAGAGCGAGCGTGTAGGCGGCGCGGCCGGGGCCGAGCCGGCGCACCAGCTCGAAATAGAGCATGAAGGTGATGCAGGACGCCGCGACCGCGAGGTAGAGGAAGCTCGCTGCGTAGGAGAGCGAGACGTCGGCCGCGAATGGCGTGCCGGTTGCGACAGCCCACAGCGCACTCGCGGCGGCGCCGACGAACGCGCCCCAAGCCAGCACGGAGACTACCGGCAGTCCGGCGCGCTGGTTGCGCGCGCCGACGGTCGTCCCGGCGCCGGTCGCGATCGCCGCGGTGAGCGCCCAGGCGAAACCAGCCGGCGACGCAGCGCCATGCGCGCTGGCGCCTGGCAGGAAGATGATCGCGAGCCCGAGAATGCCGCACAGCGCGCCCCACACGAAGCCGGAGGAGATCGTGACGCCGAGCGCGGCACGCGCGATCACGGCTGCGAAAAGCGACGAGGTCGAGAGCACCAGCGCGGCAAGTCCGCTCGGCATCCGCGCGGTCGCTTCATAGAAGGCGACGAAGGCGATCGCGAAGAATAGCAGGCCCTGCAATGCGACGGCCGCTCGGTCCTTGCGCGGGATCGCGAGCGGCACGCCACGTAGCCGGGCGTAACCGACCAGGATAAGGCCGGCCAGCACCATGCGCAGCGCGACCGACCACGGCGCTGGCGTGATGCCGGCCTGCATCGCCGTTGCCAGCGCGCCGCCGCCCCATAGCAGTGCGGTCAACGCGAACAATGCGGCCGTCATGACGCGCCGGCATCCCGCCAGCCGCCGGCATCGATCCGCGCGCTTTCGTCCTCGAGCCGGGTGAGGGTGGAATCGAGCGCGGCTCGCTCGCTCTCCGACAGGCGCGCCAGCAGCCGCGCCTCGATCGCGCTGCCGAGTGCGGCGATCCGGTTGAAGGCGGTCCGGCCGCTGCGGGTGATGCTGACCGCGGCGAAGCGGCGATCGGACTTGCCGGCACGTCGCACCGCGAAGCCGAGCTCCGTGAGCTGGCCGATGCCGCGGCTGGTCGCGAACGGGTCGAGCGCGCAGGCGCGGCCGATCTCGGCGGCATTGGCAGCGTCGCGCTCGGCGATGACGGCGAGGATGCGCCAGCCGGCCTGGCTCAGTCCGTATGTCTCGCCGTAGAAACTCTCGAGCGGACGGGCGACCTGGGCCGCGACCAGGAACAAGCGATAGGGCAGCCAGCTGCTCAGCTTCAGGCCATCGTCGGCGGCACGCGCGGTCTGTTTCATGGCTGGAGGCTCGCATAGATAATTGCAGAGTGCAAGTACTATGCAAAGAGATTGAACCGATCGGGGCGCATGCGCGAAAATCCCGACACACTTGTCACTCCCACCGGCCGCCGCCGCCGCGCCAGATTGCGGCATGGCCAATGACGAACGGCCGCCAGCAATGGAACTGCGCAGTGGTGCCGGAGTTCGTCCAATTCGAGAGATGGAGATCATCATGAGCAAATCGGTTGAAAGCGATCGCGGCGGACTGGCGGCAATGCAGACACCGCCTGTCGTGTCGCAGGAAGCGTGGGAGGCGGCGCGCCTGGAGATGCTGGTGAAGGAAAAGGCGCATGTGCGGGCGCGCGACGCGCTCGCGGCGGAGCGGCGGCGGATGCCCTGGATGGCGGTCGAGAAGCCGTATGTCTTCGAGGGACCGAACGGCAAGGTGAGCCTGCTCGACCTGTTCGAGGGCCGCCGACAGCTGATCATCTACCGCGCGTTCTTCGAGCCCGGCGTGTTCGGCTGGCCGGATCACGGCTGCCGCGGCTGCTCGCTCGGCGCCGATCAGGTCAGCCATCTCTCGCATCTCAACCAGCGCGATACCACGCTGGCCTACGCCTCACGCGCGCCGCAGGCCGACATCGCGCGGCTGAAGGCGCGGATGGAATGGGAGATGCCGTGGTACACGATCACCGACAGCTTCGACGCAGATTTCGGCGTCGCCGAGTGGCACGGCCACAACGTCTTCATCCGCGACGGCGAACGGATTTTCCGCACCTATCTCGTCAACAGCCGCGGCGACGAATCGATGGGTACGGTGTGGAGCTATCTCGACATCACGCCGTTCGGCCGTCAGGAGCTCTGGGAGGACTCGCCGAAGGGCTATCCGCAGGGCCCGACCTACAAATGGTGGAACTGGCACGACAATTACGAGGTCGAGACCGCACCGAACGCGAAGTGGGCGGCCGTGACCGACGCCGGCGAAGCTGCGTTCCGCAAGATCGCCGAGCAGGAACGCAAGGCGACTTGACGGGGGTGGAGTTGGGGAGGGCGCGCGGCGTCCTCCCTATCTGGCCGAGAGCGCCTTCAGCGCAGACAAGGTCTGCCGCAGCCCGCGATCGAGGCGCTTGTCGCGGCGGATCACGACCGCGAGGCGGCGATAGAGCTTTGGCGACAGCGACCGGACGATCAGGTCGCGCTTGGTGTTGGCAGGCACCGCCATGCCGGGCAGGATCGCGCAGCCGAGGCCGGCGCGGACCATTTCCTTGATCGCCTCGACGCTGCCGAGCGACATCAACGGCTTTAGCGACACGCCGCCGCGCGCCAGCCACTCGTCGGCCGTGCGCCTTGTGTTGCCGCCGGGCTCGAACAGCAGAACCGGCCTGGTCGCCAGCACCTCCGGCGTGATCCGTGTCGGCAGCTTCATCTCGCGCGGCGCGATCAGCACGAACTCGTCATTCATCACAGGCGTGATCTCAAAGCTGCGCCCCGACACCGGCAGCGTGACCAGCGCGATGTCGATCGTGTTGTCCTCGACCGCCCGCGCGATCTCCGCGGTGTTGCCGGTCGTGACCGTGATCTCGAGCGAGGGCATTGCTGCCCGCAACTCCTTCAGGATCGGCGGCAGCAGGAAGATGCAGGCGGTGGCACCGGTGCCGAGCCGCACGCGGCCTGCCGTTCCCGTGGTCTGCTGCGCAACGGCGTCGACCGCCGACGTCACCGCCGCGCTGATCTGCTGCGCGTGCGAGAGCAAGGCGACGCCGGCGGCCGTCGGCCTCGCCCGTCGTCCGACCCGCTCGATCAAGGTCGCATTCAGGCTCTTTTCGAGCTGGCGCACCTGCAGGCTCACCGCAGGCTGGGTGAGCTGCAACCGCTCGGCCGCGGCGGAGAAGCTGCCGCTATCGATCACGACGGCGAAGCTTTCGAGATAGTTGAGGTTGAGGTTCTTCATCAAAGCACCTCTTATGCTGCGCATAAATTATAAAAGCTTCACTTATATAAGGCCGGAGCGCATAGTCCGGCAAGCGACGGCTTCGGCGGATCGGGAGCAGGCATTGTCTGGCCTCAGGCGCATTGGCGGCGTTATCGTCGAGCTGGGGCGCTATCTTGCGGTCTCACCGCATTCGCGCATCCGCCGCTGGCAGGCGCTGGGCGAGCTCGACGATCGTCTGCTGGCGGATGTCGGACTGTCGCGCAGCGATGTCGAGATGAGTCCATGGTGCGTGCAGAATGCGCCGACGCGCCGTCGAACCACAGGCCTGATGCCGCAGGACGAGAGTAGAAGGATGAGAGACAGCGAAGCCACAATGATCCGCGACGCCACCGAGGTCGACATGGCGGAAGTGCAGCACATCTATGCCCATCACGTGCTCAACGGGCTAGCGACCTTCGAGGAGGTGCCGCCGACGGTGGACGAGATGCGCAGCCGCCGGAGCGCCGTGCTGGCGGCGGGGCTGCCGTATCTCGTGGCTGTGGTTGACGGGCAGGTGGCCGGCTATTCCTATGCGACGGCGTACCGGCCGCGGCCGGCCTATCGCAACACCATTGAAGACTCGGTCTACGTGTCGGAAGCCCTGCGCGGCCGCCGCGTCGGGGCAGCGCTGCTGCAGGCGCTGATCGAGCGATCGGAGGCGGGGCCCTGGCGGCAAATGATCGCCGTGATCGGCAACAGCGGCAATGTCGGATCGATCGCACTGCACCGTCGCATGGGCTTCGAGATGGTCGGAACGCTCAGGTCGGTCGGTTTCAAGCTCGGGCAATGGGTCGACACCGTGCTGATGCAGCGGCCGCTTGGGCCGGGCGCCGCCACGCTTCCCGCGGAGAGGGAATTGCCACGGTGATCGCTCGCCGCGTCGTGGCCGCCCTCGGGCTGGCTCAATTGATCTCGTGGGGCGCGACCTATTATCTGATCGGTGGCTTCGGCGAGCAGATATCGGCGGATGTCGGCTGGGGGCGCGACATCGTCTACGGCGGATTCGCCGCGGCGTTGCTGGTGATGGGAGTGACGTCGCCCCTTGCGGGGAGGTGGGTGGACAGAAGCGGCGGCCGTCAGGTCATGGTCGCAGGCGCCGTGATCAACGCGCTCGGCTGCGCCGGTCTCGCGGTCTCGCATCAGATCGGCACCTACTACGCATCCTGGATCGTGCTCGGCTTCGGCATGCGGTTGACGCTGTACGATGCGGCGTTCGCCGCGCTGGCCCGGATCGGCGGACCGGAGGCGCGCCGCGCGATGTCCGGGATCACCTTGCTCGGCGGCCTCGCGGCAACTGTGTTCTGGCCGCTCGGCCATACGCTCTCGGAACAGTTCGGCTGGCGCATCGCGGTGCTGGTCTATGCCGGTCTCGCACTGCTGACGATCCCGCTGCACGTGCTGATCCCGACCAAACGGTTTGCCGGCGTATCGAGCTCCGCCGCGCCGGCACATAAGCAACCACGCGCCGCCAGCCGCCGGCAGCTTGCCGCGGCAGGCGGGCTCTATGCCGTGATCATGACCGGCGCCAACTTCCTGAATGCCGGCATGTCCGCGCACATGATCGCGGTGCTCTCAGGCCTCGGGCTCACCGTCAGCGTGGCCGTCTGGATCGCAACGCTGCGGGGCATTGGACAATCCGCTGCGCGCCTTTGCGAAATCCTGTTCGGTGCACGGCTCGATCCGCTGGCGCTCAATCTGATGGCATGCCTGATCATGCCGCTCTCCTTCATCGCCGGATTGTTCAGCGGGTCGTCGAAGCAGATGGCGATCGCCTTCGCGCTGCTCTACGGCGCCTGCAACGGCATTCTCACCATCACAAGGGGAACGCTACCGCTGATCCTGTTCGATCATCGCAGCTACGGCACGCTGGTCGGCCGGCTGATCGTTCCGAGCTTCATCCTGCCGGCGGCGGCGCCGCTGGTCTATGCGATCGTGATCGACCGGTTCGGCGATGCGAGCGCGCTCTATCTCTCCACCGGCCTCGCTATGACGACACTGCTCGCAGCCGCCATGCTGAAGGTGATGTTCCCCAGAACTTCTTGAACTCGAGGACTCCCTGGGGCGAGCGGCGCAGATTATCCTGTTTCAAAACCATATATGGGAGGAAGAAGAACATGATGCCGTCGACCAAGACCCGCCTCGCAGCGTTGGCCGTTGCCGCGTTGCTGTCCTGTGCCGGAGCGGGACATGCGCGCGCCGAGCAGCCGGGCGACCGCACGGTTGCGCTGCTCAAGAAACTGATCTCCTTCGACACTTCGAATGGCCCGGGCGATACGCGGGCGCTCGCCGAGTACTTGAAGTCGCAGTTCGCGCCGCTGGGCGCCGAGGTGGACATCTTCGTCGCCCCGAACGGCAAGGCCGCGCATTTCATCGCGCGGCTGCGCGGTGACGGCTCGAAGAAGCCGGTGCTGCTCGCCGCGCATGCCGACGTCGTTCCGGTCGAACGCGAGAAGTGGACCGTCGAGCCGTTCGCCGGCGTCGAAAAGGACGGTTTCGTCTACGGGCGGGGCGCGATGGATTTCAAGGGCGGGCTCGCCGTCTTCGCGAGCGCCGTGATGCGGCTGGCGGAAGAGAAGACGCCGCTTGCGCGCGATGTGATCTTCCTGGCCGAGGCCGACGAGGAGCAGGGGCAGTACAGCACGGTGTGGCTGGCGAAGGACCATTGGGACAAGATCGACGCGGAGTTCGCGCTGAACGAAGGCGGCTACGTGCTGCAGGAGCGCGACGGCAGGGTGCGCCAGGTCAATGTCACGACGGCGGAAAAGATCTCGGCGACCTTTGCCTTGAAGGCGACCGGTCCCTCGGGCCATTCCTCGCGGCCGTTCCCGGCGGGCGCGATGGCCAACGACCGCCTGATCGCGGCACTGGCCAAGCTCGCGGCGCACGATCCGGCCGTCAAGCTGGTGCCGGCGACGGAGGCCTATTTCAAAGCACTGCTGCCGATCAGTTCGGAGCAGACGGCGGCCGACATCAAGCAGCTGTTGGCCGCAAAGGACCAGGGTGATCTCGAATCGGCCGGAAAGAAACTGGTCGCCGACAATCCCAAGGACAGCCTGCTGCTGCACGCCCTGCTGCGCGACACCATGGTGATCACGATGATCGACGCCGGCATCAAGCCCAACGTCATCCCCGGCGACGCCAAGGCGGTCGTGAACACGCGGTTGCTTCCGGGAACGACGACGGACCAGATGATCGCCGAGATCAAGCGCGCGGTCGGCGATCCCGGCATTGAAGTCAGCATCGTGACCTCGCTGACGCAGCAGGCGGCGCGGGACGCCTATCTGATGCGGAGCAAGATCCCCGCGTCGCCGGTCGATACCGAGCTTTATGCCGCGCTGGATCGCAATGCCAAGCGGATCTGGAAGGACGCCGTCCTGGTGCCGACCATGTTCGAGGCGGGCACCGACGCCACCGCCTGGCGCGAGCGCAACGTGCCCGTCTACGGCATCTATCCCTATCCGCTCGACGACGACATTCTGAGCCGGATGCATGGCAACGACGAAAGGATCGGCGTCGAGGCCGTCAAGCAGGGCGCGGAGTGGGTCTACAACACGCTTCGCGAGGTCGCAAAGAAGTAGCGATCAATTCGAGAGGTAGTTGCCGAGGAAGTCACGCTTGCCGAGCGGCACGCCGCGATGGCGCAGGATGGCGTAGGCGGTGGCGACGTGGAAGAACAGGCTCGGCAGCGCGAAGCCGTGGAGGTAGCGCGCTGCCGGCATTGGCGGGACGCCGAAGGGCAGAGTGATGAGACGTTCCGCTGCCTGGTCGAATGCCCGAACCGGGACCGTGTCGATGTAGTCGAGCGTCCGCGAGATGCGGGCGTGGGCCTCGGCGAGGCTCCGTTCATCGTCGGCGAAGGGCGGTGGCTCGAGGCCGGCGAGCCGCCCGGCAGCGCCCTTGGCGTGATCGCTGGCCCGTTGCACTTGGCCGACCAGCGTCAGCATGTCGGGCGCCAGCCGCGCCGCGAGCATAACGTCGGAATCGAGACCGCGTTCGCGGGCGTGGGCCTCGCCCTTGCGCAGGAGATCGGCGAGTGCGTCGAGCATCTGGCGAAATACCGGGACGGATGCATCGTAGAGCGGTGCGGTCATGGATTCTCCTGATTTCAAGCAACCGGCTCGCGCGGCAGCCACAGCGACAGCCAGCCGCCGAGCGCCAGCAAAGCGACGTTGCAGCCGAGCGCGATCGTGAAGGCATGGGCGTAGTCGTCGGCCTGCGGATGCGGCCCGAGCAGGCTGTAGAAGATGCCGCCGATGATGGCGACGCCGAGTGCGGCACCGATCTGGAAGGTCGAGATCATCATGCCCGACGCCAGTCCCGCATGGCGCGGATCGATGCTGCCGATCACGGCCTTGATCACCGACGGCATCACGGTGCCGAAGCCGAGCCCGCCGCAGATCAGGCCGAACTCCGCACTCTGCGGCAGCACTCCGCCCACCGACAGCATCACGATGCCGAAGCCGATGACCTGGAGCGCGAAGCCAACGGTCAGCGTGCGCGCGCCGAGCCATTGCATCACCAGCGATGACACCAGCGAGCTCACGAAGAATCCGGTGGCAAAGGGCAGGGTGGCGAGGCCGGCCGCCAGCGGTGAAAAATGCAGTCCGCTCTGCAGGTAGACCGCAAAGGTCAAATAGAACGACGACAGCATGTAGAAGGCAAGCGCCATCACCAGCCCGATCACGAAGTCGCCGTTGCGCAGCAGATGCAGGGCAACCAGCGGATCGCCGCCGCGCGCCGACAGCTGCGCCTCGAAGCGGACGAAGGCGGCGAGCGTCAGCGGAGACGCCAGCAGCATCGCGGTGATCCAGACCGGCCAGCCGGATTCGCGTCCCTCGATCAGCGGATAGACCAGACAGCCGAGCGTGAGCGACAGCAGGACGACGCCGCCGACATCAAGCCGTTGGGCATGCTCGGCACGCGAGTCGGTCAGATACAGCAGGCCGCCGATGAACGCGACGAGGCCAATCGGCACGTTGATCAGGAAGATCGCTTGCCAGGCGAGGCCAAACGGATGGGCCGACACCAGGATGCCGCCCAGCACCTGGCCGCAGATGTTGGCAAGACCGAACGTCGCGCCGTAGAAGCCGAGCGCGCGGCCCTGTTCGGCCGCGGGGAACAGCACGCGGATCGAGGCGAGCACCTGCGGCGCCATCACGGTGGCGGTGAGGCCTTGCAGGATCCGCCCGGCGACCAGCACGGTGGGCGACCATGCAATACCGCACAACACCGACGCAATCGTGAAGCCCGCAACACCGGTCAGGAACATGCGCCGCCGGCCAAGCAGGTCGCCGAGCCGGCCGCCCGTGATCAGGAAGACCGCGTAGGTCGCGGCATAGGCCGAGATCACGAACTGCACCTCGCTCGCTGTCGCGCCGAGATTGTCGCGAATGGCCGGCAGAGCGAGGTTGACGACGTTGAAGTCGAGGATCGGCAGGAAGGCTCCGGTCAGCAGCACGGGCAGCGCCAGCCAGCGCCGCGGGTCGACCATCGCCGGCCGCGTGTCGTGCAATCGCAATGTCTCGGTGGTCTCGCTTGTCACCTGCCAACTCCTCTGCATCGTCGGCGCGCCGCACCAACGACCGGAAGATGGCCTGTCCGTTCGTGATAAGATATTATCCAGAGCTGCCAAGCGAGTTTGCAAAAATGCACAGTCCTCTCGACTGGAATGACCTTCGGCTCGTCCTCGCTGTCGCGCGCGAGGGCAGCCTCTCAGGCGCGGCGCGCAGGCTGGGCGTCACGCATTCGACGGTGTTTCGCCGTCTCGGCACGATCGAAACAGCGATCGGTACGCGGCTGTTCGAGCGCTTCCGCGACGGCTATGCGCCGACACCGGCCGGCGACACCGCGGCAGCGTCGGCGGTCCGGCTCGAGGACGAGGTGCTCGCGCTCGAGCGCAAGCTGGCGGGACAGGACCTCAGGCCGTCGGGTCCGGTCCGGATCACGACCACGGACACGCTCGGCGCGGTGCTGGTGCGGCATCTGCCGGCGATGCGCGCTGCGCATCCGGAGATCCGGCCCGAGATCATCGTCTCGAACGCGATGGCCAACCTGACGCGCCGCGAGGCCGACATCGCGATCCGGCCGACGCCGGCGCCGTCCGAGTTGCTGGTCGGACGGCGCATCGCCGAGATTGCCCATGCGGTCTACGGATCGCGTGCCTATCTCGCCCGGCGCAACGACAAGGATCTGTCCGCGCATGACTGGATCGGGCTCGATGACGCGCTGGCGGGGACCGTGATCGCCGACTGGATGCGGAAGAACCTGCGTTCGGTGCGCGTCGTCTGCCGCGTCGATGCGCTTCCGGCGCTGCGCGACGCAGCAATGGTTGGAATGGGTCTGGCTCTGCTTCCCTGCTATGTCGGCGATCTCACGCCTGCGCTGCGCCGCCTGACGCCGAAGCCGCTCGCCGGGCCGCGATCGGCGCTATGGCTGTTGACGCATGACGATCTCAGGCGCACCGCGCGGATTCGCGCCACGCTGGATTTTCTGGCCAAGGCGCTTGGGTCGGAACGCGCGCTGTTCGAGGGAAAGCGGGCCGAAGGCTCGCGGCGTTAGCCGATAGGCGATCTTGCGCGTCACTGATTGTTCAGGACCCGGCAGCGACAGCGATGGTTCGCGTGTTCCCCGCTGCGCTGCCGGTGCTCGCGGGCGGACGATGGTGCTCGCGAAAGGCGCTTGCCAACGTCTTCAACGCCGCGCGCGACCTCGCGTCTGACAACGTCGACAGCAGCATGATCTCGGATGGAGGCAGGGCGGGGAGGCCGAACTTCTCGGTCACCTCGATCGTGCCGGGCGGCGCCACCC
This sequence comes from Bradyrhizobium sp. CER78, assembly GCF_029846235.1. Lineage (GTDB taxonomy): Bacteria > Pseudomonadota > Alphaproteobacteria > Rhizobiales > Xanthobacteraceae > Bradyrhizobium. Next base: position 62,453 of record NZ_JARVWP010000012.1, on the reverse strand, counting down.
GGCGTGAGAACACCGAGATCGCCAGGCCCGCCGAGACCGCATCGGCCACGGCAAAAGCGCCGCAACCGAGGAAGGTTTCCGTCCACGGCAGTGCCGCTGCGTCGAGCGCACGCGTGGCGGTGTTAAGGATGCCGCAGGCGGGTGACGATGCCGCCAATCGGAACGGCTCTCCGGCGCGATGGAGAAAGTCCGGCGTGGCAAACCAGCCGAAATGATCGGGGCCGAGAACGACGCCGTCGCGACGATCGTCCTCCCGAAAAATGATCACGGCGTCGATCATTCCGCGATCGAAAGTGTCGAGCAGATCACGGGCATCGCCGAGGCGTACCTCGATCGTGAGCATGGGATCATGTGCATTGAGCCGGGCGAGCAGGGTGGGAAGTTCGGGGGCGCCGACGTGAGTGGCGATCCCCAGTGAAAAACGGCGGCGGGCTGACGACAGTCCGGCGACGGCGCGGTCATGCGCGGCGAGCAGTTCGCGCGCGGGAGCGAGGAACTCGGCACCCTGGGCCGACAGGCGCACCAGCCGCGGGGTTCGCTCGATCAGTCTGTGGCCGACTTGGCGCTCCAGCCGCTTCAGCTTGACGCTGATCGCGCCCTGCGTCGTGCCGAGCGCTTCGGCAGCGCGGGTAAAACTGCTGAGCTCGGCGATGGTCATGAAGGTCTTCACGGCGTCGATGTCGAGCGTGGTCATGTCAATCATCCGGAATTGTTGTCTCTGAAATATCTAGTCATCCAATTCACCAATGCTCAAGGCGTGACTAGCTTTGCGTCGTGAAGCGCCGCGGCCACCCGATTCCTGCCGCTGCTGCCTCAAACCATCGTGAGTCGATCGACCGACGCTGCTGCCAGCACCCTGGCAACAGGGTGCGGTATGCCGTTGGCTTGCCACAACAAAAGGCCCGATCATGTCTACTGAACTGAGCCGCCGCGGCGCTGTTGTCCTCTCCGCCGTATGCCTTGCCTGCCTGATGTTCGGATTGGAGATATCCAGCATCCCCGCGATCTTGCCGACGCTGGAACGGGTGCTGCATGCCGATTTCAAGGCGCTGCAATGGATCATGAATGCCTACACCATCGCGGTGACCACCGTACTCATGGCGATCGGGACGGTGGCGGACCGCTACGGGCGCAAGCGCATCTTCCTGGTCGCGATCGCGGCGTTCGGCATCACCTCGCTGATCTGCGGCGTCGCCTCGAGCGTCGAAATGCTGATCGTCGCCCGCTTCCTGCAAGGGCTGAGCGGCGGCGCGCTCTTGATCTGCCAGATCGCCGTGCTCTCGCACGAATTCCAGGGCGGCCGCCTGCGCGCGGTTGCCTGGGGCTGGTGGGGCGTCATCTTCGGCATCGGCCTCGGCTTCGGCCCGATCATCGGCGGCGCCGTCGTCGCGGTGCTGAGCTGGGAGTGGGTGTTCCTTGTCCACGTGCTGTTCGCAGCCGTTGCGTTCGTGCTCACGATCGGCGGCGTGCATGAGTCGAAGGACCCGAAGGCCAGCAGCCTCGACGTCGCCGGCATCGTGACGATGTCGCTCGCGGTGTTCTGTCTCGCCTTCTACATCACGCAGGGGCCGGATCTCGGCTTCGTCAGCCCGAAGGGGCTCGCGATCCTCGGCGTCTCGGCGGTCAGCTTCATCGCGTTCCTCGTCGCCGAGAGAATCAGCCGGCGGCCGATGTTCGACTTCTCTGTGTTTCGGATCCCGGCGTTCTCCGGCTCGATCGTTGGCTCGGCGGCGATGAACCTCAGCTACTGGCCGTTCATGATCTATCTGCCGATCTGGTTTCACGCCGGTCTCGGTTATGACAGCGTGTCCGCCGGCCTTGCGCTGCTCGCCTACACGCTGCCGACGTTGGTGATGCCGCCGTTTGCCGAGCGGCTTTCGCTGCGCTATCAGCCGGGCCTGATCATCCCGGCGGGGCTGTTCACCATCGGCACCGGGTTCATGCTGATGAAGTTCGGCAGCGCGGCCGCGCAGCCCGACTGGCTGACGATGCTGCCGGGCTGCCTGCTTGCCGGGATCGGACTCGGCATCACCAATACGCCGGTCACCAACACGACCACCGGCTCGGTCTCGAGCGACCGTGCCGGCATGGCCTCCGGCATCGACATGAGCGCGCGGATGGTCTCCCTCTCGGTCAATATCGCGCTGATGGGATTCATCCTGGCGAGCGGCGTGCTGGCACATCTGAAGTCCGTGCTGCCGTCGCTGGACGGTGCGCAACTCCGTGTCCTCGCCGAGCGGATCGCGTCCGGCGATGCCGCGTCCGCACCGGAGCTGACCGGCCCGGTCGTGCACCAGGCGCTGGCGAGCGGTTTTGGCTGGGTGATGCTCTATGGCGGCATCGGCGTCTGGATCATGGCCGCAATCAGTTTCCTGATCTTCAATGGGCGGACGGTGCGGCAGCCGCAGGTTCAATGCACGAAGTGAGATGATGTCGCCGCGCCCGCCCCAGGCTGAGCACGGGCGGGCAGGCGGCATCGGTTCACTTTACAAGCGTCAGCAGCGGCTTGTCTTTCTCGACGATATAGGTCGCAAGCTCGCTGGCGGTGACGTTGCCGACATTCTTCGCCGCATGGATGGTGCCTGCGGGGATGAACAGGACGTCGCCGGCCTTCAGCGTTGCCGGCGGCCTGCCGTCGACATCGTATTCGAGCGTCCCTGATAGCACATAGATGATCTCTTCGCCGGGATGGGTGTGCTGGCCGAAGGCCTTGCCCGGTGCGATGTCGACACGCACCTGCACGGCTTCGCGTCCGGGCGCGCTGAGGTCGTGGCGCTGCAGATCGGTTCGAGCGATGCCGGCCGGCTGCCGCGCCTGCGCGCTCGGGATCGTCAGGAGACTTGCAGCGAACAAGGCCGTCCTTGCGAGGAGACGCGTCGCCGTCATCAGCTTGCTGGTCATCTTGAACTCCTGGAGTTGTGCTGTCCGACCGCGAGCCGGCAAGCGGCCGGCCGCGTCGGAGCTCGTCATGGGCTGGTCTCAGACCAGGGTGGTCGTAACGTCGATGTTGCCGTGAACCGCCTTGGAGTAGGGGCAGATGCCGTGCGCGGCTTCGATCAGCTCCTGCGCGACCTCGCGCTCGACGCCAGGAACGTGAACGTTGAGGCGTGCGCTCAGGAAGTAGGCGCTGCCGGCCTGGTTCAGGTCGATCTCGGCGTCGACCTCGGGCTCGCTCGCGAGCTTGACCTTGCGCTGTCCGGCGGCGAGCTGGATTGCGCCGATGTAGCAAGCCGACCAGGCGGCGGCGAATAGGTTTTCGGCGGCGGGGTGCGGCTGCGGCAGCTTGACGTCGAGGAAGCCGTCGCGCGAGCGGGCGGCGCCGTTCGGGCCGGCGGTGACGTGGGTCTTTCCGGTGACGAGAACCTTTGCATTGGCGGTCATGGCGAACTCCTTTGGGTTGGATATAGATCGTATCCGATCTAATCGGATGCGAGTTGAAATAGACCCCGTGCCGGGCGATGTCAAGCTCTTCCGATTTAATCGGATACGATTTATATTGGTCGAGACTTCACAAACTCCGGAGACGCCCGTGACCCGTTCCCCCAAGGCCGACACCAAAGGCCGAAAACTATCGAGTTTTCTGTGCTTTGCGGTCTATTCGGCCAATCTGGCCTTCGGCCGCGCCTACAAGCCGATCCTCGACGCGTTCGGTCTGACCTACACCCAGTACATTGCCATGATCGCGCTGTCGGAGGCGGACGAGCAGACCGTCAGCGCGCTCGGCGAAAAGCTGTTCCTGGAATCCAACACGCTGACGCCGATCCTCAAGAAGCTGGAGCAGAGCGGCTACATCAGCCGTACCCGCGATCCCGCCGACGAGCGGCAGGTGCGGGTGAGCCTGACGGCGGCGGGCCGGCGTCTGCTCGACAAGGAGATCAACGCGTCGCTGGTCGAAGCCACCGGGCTCGGCGACGAATTTCCGATCGTGCAGAAGAGCGTGGTCAGGCTGCGCGACAACCTGCTGCATCACACGCGCGGCGATGCGAAGAAGGGCTGATCGTTCGGCAGCAAAATGTAACGCGCTGTATCTGCATCGCGGCCTTCCGGATTTTCGCCACCCACTCCGCTCCGCCTCGGGATGACGCAGAGGGGAGTTCGAGTTGTGCAGGACGTTGCTGCCCATCTGCGGGATGATCGCCACGATCAGCCACGCAGCGATCTTCGGCGTCGGCCTGATCTGGGCGTCGCCATTCGGGCCGCTGCGCTTCGATTACGCCGTGCCGATCACGAAGGGCAAATACGACATCGTGCAGGAGTTCCGGTTCGGCGGCGGGACGTCGTTCTAGGAGGGCGATGGTTTCGCCGCCGGAGCGACGCAGCTGCCGAGCGTCGCCAGCACGAAATCGGCCCTCGTGGCCGGCGAACTCTTCGGCAGGTTAATGACGTCGTAGCCGAGCATGGGAAACGTTTGCATCAACCGGTGATATTCCGCCGTTGCTGCCTCGAAGCCGTGGCGGCGCTCGGAATCGGTCACGTAGATCTCGGGCCATGGCGGCGTCATGAACACGCGCCTGTGGTAGCGATGTGCAGAGCAGATCGGGCGCAGCGCCGGCTCGCTTGTCAGCGTCTCGAGCGCCGACGCCGCGTCAATGAGACCGCGATCGAAGAACACCCATCCGGAATGGGATTCGGCCATCTCCATATCCCTGAGCGCGACGTCCACGGCGCGGCGGATAAAAGCCGCTGCATCGACCCAGGGCAGCGCATTGCCGCCGGATGCGATCTCATCGGCGATGATGCGGCGGCCGGGCTCCTCGACGACCGGATAGCCGCGTGCGCGCAGTTCAGCCAGCAAGGTCGATTTTCCGCCGCCGGAGCAGCCGGAGATCAGCACGGAGCGATGGTTCAAGAGAAGGTCCTTTGCTTGCGACAGTGAGAGCAGGGCGGTCCGCGGTCGCGGAACGCCTGATGGAACTTGCAGGTCTGGGGGATCGCCCGGAGACGCTCTCGACGGGCAGGACCAGGATAGCTTCCGGGTCCGGGACAGGCAACAAGCCTTGGAGGTCAAGCCTTGGAGGTGTGGGCCGGAATCGAACCGGCTCATGGCGGTTTTGCAGACCGCAGCGTTCCCATTTCGCCACCACACCCAGCGAGGCGCGTACGCCTCGCTTTAGTCCTTGAACGGGTCGAACTCGCCTTCACCGGCCATGGCCACGGCAAACGGCCGCAGCGTGTGCAGCACCTTCACCGTTCCGGCATGCTGGGCAAGCACCTCCGGCAAGCACCGATAGGCCATCGGGCTCTCGTCGAGATCGGCGCCGACAAGCGTGACGCCGCGCTCGGTGAGCCAACGGTCCATCTCCTCGCGCGTGAAGCGGCGCTTCGCTTCGTTGCGGCCGAACAGCCGGCCGGCGCCGTGCACCGTCGAGTAGAGCGAGGCCTTGGCCTCCGGACTATCGACGCCCTCGAGAATGACGGCATCGTCGCCCATCGACCCGCCGACAAAGCCCCGCTGTCCGGGAAAGGCCGGCGTCGCGCCCTTGCGCACCACCCACAATTCCTTGCCGTCATGCGTTTCCCGCCAGGCGTAGTTGTGGTGGTTGTGCACGGACTCGGTGACCTTGCCGCCGATGATCTGGCGGACACGATCTACGACCCACTCGCGGCCCGCATAGGAATAGCGCCCGGCGAGCTGCATCGCGGCGATGTAGCGGCGCCCGAGTTCGGAATCCTCGTCGACGATGGCGGGCGGAACATTCATCCCGTCCTTGCCGCCGGCGGCCTTGAGGTAGCGGGTCGCGCTGGTGTGCCCGAGCCCGCGGCTTCCGAAGTGAACGCCGATCCAGACGAAGCCTGCCTCGTCGCGCATCAGATCGACATAGTGGTTGCCGGAGCCGACCGTGCCGAGCTGGCCGACGGCCTTCTGCCGGTATGCCTCCATGTCGCTCTCGCGCCAGGCGTCGCTATCGTCGAACAGCGCGTGCTCGACCTTCTCGACGTTCTTCCGGCCGATGCCGAAGGAGATCACCTTGGCAACGTCGCGGATGATGGTCGGGACGGTCGCACGGATGTCGTCGAAGCGCACATCGAGCCGCGCGGCCATGTTGCCGCAGCCGATGTCGAAGCCGACGCCGGAGATGCTGATCTGCTTCTCATAAGCGATCACGCCGCCGACCGGCTGCGCGTAACCGAGATGGCCATCCGCGCAGATCACGCCGGACACGACGTTACCGACCGCCATGCAGTTTCGCATCTGCTTGATGGTCGCCGCGTCATGCTCGCCGAACACCTGCAGTGGCGCGTTCTTGAAGCGCTCCTCTTGCGGGCGCAGCATCGCGATCTCCGACGAGGCCGCATCGGCCTCGCGCGCAAGCTTCTCCTTGCGGGCGGCATCGCGATACAGGCACCAAGCCGGCTGGCCGCGGCCTTCGCCGACGCGGGAATCCGGATCGACGCCCGCGGCGAGGCAGAGTTCGCGGGCGCGTTCCTGGTAGGGATCAGGTCGTCGCATTGTCTTTGTTCCTGCTGAATCTGGACAAGCCGCGCGCACGCCGCGCGGCCATTCGGGATTGTCCTTGCCGGAGCTTGACCAGACCGCTTGTGGGCAACAAAAAACCCTCCGAAGCGGCTGGCTCGGGAGGGTCCGTGACGTACGGATTGTCGATCGCGCTTACGCGAGACCGCTCCCATGAACCGGGCATGCATAGACGATCGGCCGTAGATTGGCTGACGGTCTGCGGATCTGTTCGTGTCCTTGCTGCGGTACCATCGGTTTGCTCGCACTTGTTCGCAAACATGGCGTTCGCGAGGGTCGCCGAGATACGCCTGCAACCTCTGAATGTCAAGTGACGGCGGTCGCCTGTCGCTGTGCGAATGTGACGCAAGGCGGCGCGTGCTTGACGAATTCTTCAGTGCAGCGCCGATAATGTCAATCGAGCGCGGTTGCATCTGCGCGAAGGGAAGACGGATATGGCATCACGCTCGATCTCGTTCATGACGCTGGCGCTGGCGTTCTACGCTGCGGTGCTTCAGCCTTCGTGCGCTGCCGAATCCGGTCCACCGATCAAGGTCGGCGCGGTGCTGCCGTTTTCCGGCGGCGTCGAGCTCTACGGCCGGCAGGCCAGGCTCGGGCTCGATCTCGCCGCAAAGGACATCAACGCCGCCGGCGGCATTCTCGGCCGGCCCGTCGAGGTGATCTATTCCGATGACAAGACACGACCGGAGGCCGCCGCCGACGCAATGCATTTGCTGGTCGAGAAGCAGGGCGTGATTGCGGTGGTCGGCCCGATCACCTCGCGCAACCTGAATGCGCTGGTGCCGCTTGCCGAGAGCTCGAAGACGCCGCTGCTCTACGCCACCAATTACGAGGGCGGCAAATGCAGCCGCTATCTGTTCTCGTTCGGCGCGGTGCCGAACCAGGAGCTTGGCCAGCTGCTTCCCTACATGACGCAGGCTTACGGCAACACCTATTTCCTGCTCGGCGCCGACCGGGTCTGGCCGCACCAGATGTTCGACATCGCGCAGCCCTTGATCGAGAAGCTCGGCGGCAAGGTGGTCGGGACAAAGTACACGCTTGGCACCGAGACCGACTTCTCTCCGCTGATCAAGGAGGTCGCGGCGAGCGGGGCGAAGGTGCTGCTGTTCGCGCTGAAAGGCGACGGGATGGATTTCATCCGCCAGGCCGACGATGCCGGATTGCTGAAGGACATCACGGTCGCTTTCCTTGGATTGTCCGAGGTCGATCTCGGCATCTTCCGCGGCAAGGGCCAGAACATGGTGACGGTGGTGCCGACGGTCGCGGCGAGCGACGACCCCTCGGTGAAGGCGTTCGTCGCGAAGGCCCGCGCCGCCGCTGAGCCGGGCGTCGCGGTCTCGAACTATGTGATGACGCATTACAACACCCTGATCGCGCTCAAGGCAGCCGCCGAGAAGGCCGGCAAGCTCGACAAGGAGGCCATCATCGACGCGATGGCGGGCCTCACCATTCCGTCGCCGACCGGCCCGGTGGCGCTCGGCCAGAATCATCACACGGCGATGAACATGTTCATCGCCGTGACGCAGGGGACGGAACTCGTCCAGGTCCGTGCGCTCGGCCAGATCACACCGCAGCCCGGATGCAGTCTGGCGGGCCGTTGACAGGAGGCCAGGGCGCGTACTGATAACCGCACGACCTGACGTTGGGGATATCGCCTCGTCACCCAAAATCGACACTGGCGGCTCGCTTCGATAGGCCACTCCGGCTCGCGCGCGACCAAACAATTCAGCCTTCCCCGCGCAGGGCCGCCTCGACGCGCTGGATCAGCCGCTCCCGCATGTCAGGCTTGGCCCCGCCGAGCAGAAGGAATACGCGGACGATCGGCAAATAGGGCTGCATCGACGTCGTCAGCGCCGCAGGGGTTGTGCCGGCCAGCCGCGCATACTCCGCCTGCAGAACCGAATTGACCGTGGCCCGCCCCGGATCGTCGGCGTGTTCCGGGTCAAGCTCGGCAATCAGGACATGGCACTGCGCAATCTCGTAGGCGGCGGGTGCACGAGCCGCGCCGATCCAGTCGATCAATCTCGGGCCCTGCGCCGTCATGATCACGTTGCCGGGGTGAAGATCGGAATGGCACAGCACGTCATCGGGTGCGAGGTGCTCGATCAGCGCGAGGACGCCGGTGGTGATGCGCTCCGGCAGCACGCTGCCGCCGAACCGCAACCTGGCGGCCATCGCCTCGCGCAGCGAAAGTGCGTCCGGCGGCGGTCGCGTCTTGTGAACGGCATGGCAGAGCGTCGCAAGAATTGCGCCCGCTTGTTCACGGGTGACGGCGCCAGTGCGCGTAGCCTGCAGCAGGGTCGGTCCATCGAACCGGGGCAGCACGATGCCGAAGCGCCCGTCCAGGGCGACTTCGCCGAGCACCTCCGGCGCCGGGCCGCCGGCGGCGAAGACCGCGCGAGTCATTCGCGTCTCGTGCTGGACCACCCATTGCGGGATACCTGGCTTGGACAGCTTGACGACCTGACCGGGCGCCCAGGCGTAGACGTCAGCGAAAAGCCCATCGCCGATCTTCTCTCCCAGCGATCCCTGCATCCCTGTTCTCCCGCGATAGAGGAAACACGGCGGCGAGCAAAAAGGAACCCCTCCCGTCGCGTGGGCGCCGGACACTGCCAGCTCAAAAAAGTGTGAGCTTGAACGGCCCTTCGGTGTCGGTTCCATGCCGGTCCGTTCGTCTTGCAGCCAGAACGCGCTGCAAGGGAGTTCCGGAATGAGCAATTCGACCTATCGCTGGGTGATCGTCGCGGCCGGCGGCCTGCTCGGCTGCGTCGCGATCGGCGGCATGTTTTCGCTGCCGGTGTTCCTGCAGCCGATGGCGCGGGAGACCGGCTGGTCGGTGACCGGCATCTCCAGCGCGATGACGATCGGCTTCCTGGCGATGGCCTTCACCAGCATGATCTGGGGCACGCTGTCCGACCGCTTCGGGCCGCTTCCCGTGGTGCTGACCGGATCGGTTGTGCTCGCGGCAAGCCTTGCGCTGGCAAGCCAAGCACCTTCGCTGCTGGCGTTTCAATTCATGTTCGGCGTGCTGGTCGGCGCCGCCACGGCCGCGATCTTCGCGCCGATGATGGCATGCGTAACCGGCTGGTTCGACACCCATCGCAGCATCGCCGTCTCGCTGGTGTCGGCCGGCATGGGCATGGCGCCGATGACGATGTCGCCGCTGGCGGCCTGGCTGATCTCCCACCATGACTGGCGGACCGCGATGTTGATCGTCTCAGCGGTGGTCGGCGCGATCATGATCCCGGTCTCGTTCCTGGTGCGCCGCCCGCCGGCGCTGCAGGGTGGTCACGCTGAAGCGGCGACCGCGAACGGCGAGCCGGCGATGTCGCTGGGGCAGGCGCTGCGCTCGCCGCAATTCATCATCCTGATCGCGACCAATTTCTTCTGCTGCGCCACCCATTCGGGTCCGATCATCCACACCGTGAGCTATGCGGTCACTTGCGGCATTCCGATGGTCGCTGCGGTGACGATCTACAGCGTGGAAGGGCTCGCCGGCATGGGCGGCCGCATCGCCTTCGGCCTGCTCGGCGACCGTTTCGGCGCCAAGCGCGTGCTGGTGCTGGGCCTCTTGGCACAGGCATTCGGCGCGCTCGGCTACGTCTTCGCGCGCGAGCTTGCTGTGTTCTATACCGTCGCGGCGGTCTTCGGCTTCATCTATGCCGGCACCATGCCCCTGTACTCCGTGCTGATCCGCGAGAATTTCCCGCTGCGGATGATGGGCACCGTGATCGGCGGCACCGCGATGGCCGGCAGCCTCGGCATGGCGACCGGACCCCTGGCCGGCGGCCTGATCTACGACACCTTCGCGAGCTATACGTGGCTCTATGTCGGCTCCTGGGCCGTCGGTCTCGGTGCATTCTTGATCATGATGACGTTCCGGCCGATGCCGGCAGCGCGGCCCACCGCGGTGCCCGCGCCGGCGTAAGATATTATTCTTGTCGGATGCCGGCCGAAGGCGATCACGTTGTGGCATCATGGACAGTCATCGCAGTGCCCGTCCATGAGAGCCGACTATGCACTATGATCTGCAATGGTCTCCAGCCGAGAAGAAGATAGCGCGCGCGGCCTATGATTCAGCGGTGCAGTGCGCCCTGGCGAGGCTAATGGTCGAATTCAAAAGGCGGGCCAGCGCGGCGGCAACACCGTCGGACATGTGGGACGTTGGCGACTATCTGAACCAACGAAAGCGGGACCTCGATCAGATGTTCGACTATCGGTACTCGCAGCTGCCGTTTGTTTTTGCGCGCTTCATTCGAGAAGGGTATCTCGACGAGACACAGCTCGCCGAGTTGTCGGACGAAAAGCGCCAGATCATTCGCTCTATTCTATCCCTTGCCAGCAAGTAGTCGCCATCACGCGCGGCTGTGCTTCGGCCGCCGGATGGCGCGTACCTTGTTGTTGGTCGAGCCGCTGCCGCAGAAGAAGCGGTCCTTGCCGTCGGACTCGAGCCCGGAGACGAACGTGCCCTTCGGCATCTCCAGCCGCTCCATGACTTCACCGGTCTGCGGATCGATGCGCCTGATGTCGCTCTGGTCCTCCTCCCAGGTGCCGTGCCAGAGTTCGCCATCGACCCAGGAGACGCCAGTGACGAACCGGTTGCTTTCGATGGTGCGAATGACCTTGCCGGTCTCCGGATCGACCTGAACGATGGTGCGGTCACGATACTGGCCGACCCACAGCGAGCCTTCCGCCCAGGCGAGGCCGGAGTCGCGGCCGCCGCCGGGCGAGGGGATCGTCGACACCACGCGTCCGCTGTTCGGCTCGACCTTCAGGATGCGGTCCTCGGCGATCTGGTAGAGGTGTTTGCCGTCGAAGGCGGTGCCGGCATGGGCCGCGATGTCGAGGGTGCGGGTGGTGATGCCGCTGTCGGGATCGAAGGCGACCAGCTGGCCGCCGGCCGCGAACCAGACCTGCTCGCCGTCGAAGCTGACGCCGCCAACGCTCTCGACGCCTTCGAAGGCATATTCCCGGATGATCTCGGCTTCGGACTTCTTCATGCGGCGCTCCAGGTTCTTGTTTGACGCGTTTTCTTCACGCGAACCGGTATCCACTTCGCTCGAAAACGCTCTGATCTCAGCCCGATGCTAGCCGTTCGGCAGCGGGGCGGGGAGTAACAACGTCGTCGTGAATCCCGGCACCGGGGGCGTCATCCAGCGCCGCGCCCGGGCGCGGCCGACCGATTGCACCTTGCCCGTGGCGGCCAGCGCGTCGAGCGCGCGCTGCACGGTGCGCTGGCTTGCGCCCAGCGCCACCGACAGTGCCGAGCTCGACCAGGCCTCGCCGTCGGCGAGGAAGGCCAGCACCGCCGCATGCTCTTCCTCGACCGGCAGCGCCAGCACAGTGACCTCGCGGCGGCCATGCGGCTGCAGCACGAAGCCGTCAGGCGTCGCGCTGAGATCGGCGAGCGGCTGTAGCGCCCGGCGCAGCCGTCCGATCTCGACCCGCAGCCGCGCACGGTGCGATTCATCGGCGTGCTTGCCGCGAAACGCGCGTGCGATCAGCGTGCCGCGCGACACGTCCTGCGGCCAGGCTTCGCCCAGCGCTCGGGCGAGCGCGAACAGCACCGGCCGGCGCGTCAGCGAGATTGTCGTCCGGGCGTCGCGCACGGCATAGCGGCAGGCATCGACGACGAGGGCCTTCGACGCCATCAACGCCTCGACTTCCTCGAGCAGCAGCGGCCGCTCGTGACCGCGCGTGATCAGGCGTGCCGCGGGCGTCGCGAGCAGGTGAGCGGTACTTTCGACCTCGGCCGCAAGCGCGGCGATGCGGGCGCGCCGTGCGGCGTCCCTAGCCCGTGCTAGCGCTTCGCGCGCCGGCCGTGTCCGCAGCCGCCGCATCGCGATGCCGGCGACGACCAGTTCATGGCCGACGCGCAGTGCCGGCGGAAAGGGCGCCGGATCGAGGCCGTCAAGCATGCGCTCGGCGGCATCGAGGCTCCCGATCAAGAGCAGGCGGCGGATCTCGAGATAGCCGGCGTGCGCGGCGTTGAGCGCATCGCCGCGTGCCGCGAGCGTTGCGCGCGCCGCGGCGAGGCTCTTGCTGGGAAAGGACAGGTCGCGCGACACCAGCGCGATCTCGGCCTCGGCCACCACGCAGCGCGCCCGCGCGATGGCTTCGCGCGGACCGAAGGCGCGGCCCGCTCGCCGCAGCAGCTCCTTGGCGCGCGTGAAATCGCCGAGCCGAGCCATCGCGATGCCGCGCAGCGCCAGCGCCGGCGCATCGTCGCGCAGGGCCACCCGTTTCAGTGCGCCGAGGGGATCACCCGCCGCGAGCGCGCGCGCCGCAGCCGTAATCAGCGAGTCCATTCGAATCCCGACACACTTGTCACTCTCGCCCTCCGAGGCCCGGTCCTAACCTAGCACATGACGACATGGATCATCTCCAGAGAGATCGAATGATGACCGGTTTAGAAACACATGAGGATTGGTTGAAGGGCCGGTTTGGCGGCCGTGGTGCCATCGCCGCGCGCTGGCTGTCGCTGGCGGCGGCGCCGACCTTCGCCGTGATGGCGCTGGTGGCCGCTCTGGCGCCGGCCGACATGATCTGCGGCGTCATGCAGGGACCGCTTTCATTGCAGAGCATGGTCCCGATGTACGCGCTGATGAGCGCATTTCACCTGGCGCCGTGGTTGCGCCTGTTCCGATGACCGGCTCATCCCTCCGGCAGGGTAAAGACCGCGCAGGGCCGCGCGATGCCGCGCAGCTCATGGGTGCCGAGCGCGACCAGCGGCGTCTCGGTCTCGGCGGCGAGCGCGCCCGAGACCAGCACGGTCCGCTCCAGCGGCTTGCACAGGCCTTCGAGCCGGCTGACCAGATTGACCGCGGCGCCGATCGCGGTGAAGTCGAGGCGATCGGCGGCGCCGATATTGCCCCAATGCACCTCGCCGAGATGCAGCGCCGCGCCGAACGCCAGCGGCGGCAAACCGCGGCTGCGCCGCTCGGCGTCAAGATGCGCCATGCCGACGCGCGCCGCCGACACCGCGCGCAAAGCCGCCTCGCATGCGCTGCGCGCGCTGGTCGTGACCGGAAAGATCGCGAGCAGTCCGTCGCCGATGAATTTCAGCACCTCTCCGCCGAATGCGTGGGTCGCACCGGCGATGCGGTCGAACCAGGCATCGAGTGCTGCGATCACCTCGGCGGGCGGATGGCTTTCGGAGAGCGCAGTGAAGCCGCGCAGGTCGGCAAACAGCAGCGCCGCGCGGATGGTTTCGCCGGTGTTGCGCCGCAACGGCGCGGCCAGGACACGCGCCGCGCTGCGACGGCCGAGATAGGCCTCCAGCGCCGCGGTCAAGGTCGCGCGCGCGGCAAGCGCGGCGAGCGGCGCGGCCATGAAGCGCGCCGCCTCGCGCAATCGATCCGCCTCGGCAGGTGTGAAGGTGCGTGTCCCGATCCAGCCAAGGGTCGGGCCGTCCGGCCGCGTTCCAATCGTGTCCTCGTGGATCGGGCCGGGCGCGAGCGCGCCGAGCCAGCGCCGGCCGGCATCGCCGGACCCGACCATGTCGGGCATTGCAAAGGGTTGTTCCGGCGCGAAGCCGAGCGCCTCGATGACTTCGCCATTCTCGGCACGCCAGAGCCAAGTGCGCCTTGCGATCAGCGGGTGCGGAACTTCCAGCGTCAGGGCGCCACCGGCAAGCGGCAGGCCATCTGTGATAAGGTGGCGACCGAGGTCCGCCAGCAACCGGTTGGCGCCAGTGGTCTCGGCCGCGGCGTCGACCAGCCAGCTCAGAGTCGAGGACAATTGCATCACCCCATCATGGGGGTGATGCGCCGCCCTTGTCACGAATTATCCCTGAAACCGACCGTCCATGGAGGATCGATCGATGACTGAAGCCTTCATCGTTCAACGCGAGATCCAGATCGCAGCGCCGCCCGCCACCGTGTTCGCGTTCCTGACCGATCCGCAGAAGATCGTGAGCTGGATGGGGCTCGAGGCCGAGACCGAGCTGCATCCCGGCGGGCTCTATCTGCTCAAGGGCCTCGGCAATGATCGGAGCCGCGCCGCGCGCGGTGCGTTCCGCGAGGTCGTGCCGGTGCATCGTCTTGCCTACAGCTTCGGCTGGGAAGGCGGCGCGGAAGTGCCGCCGGGATCGAGCCTGATCGAGATCGACCTGATCGACAAGGACAGCGGTACGCTGCTGCGCATGACCCATAGCGGTCTGCCGAATGCCGAGCAGTGCGCCAGCCATGCCAGGGGGTGGGCGCACTACATGGACCGGCTCTCGCTCGCGGCTGCCGGCCGCGATCCCGGGCCGGACCACGGTCCGGCCAACCGTCAGTGACGCCGCGTCAGGTCGGCCATTTCGAGCCCAGGATGATCGAGCAGAAGTTCGTCCTGGTGTAGTTCATGTCTTTCAGCGCCAGCACGTCGGCCTTGACGTTGCCGAAGGTGGTCAGCGGCTTCCTGATGGTGCCGCTGGCGAAGTGATCGATGATGTTCTCCTTGAAGTTCGCCTCGCGCGGATGGTGCGCGCAGACATGGTCGCGGTGCTCGTGCGAGAAATCGTCATAGGCAATGCCGAGCACGTCCATCTCGACGCCGGCGGTGACCAGCGCGATGGTCGGACGCATATGCTCGGGAATGCCGGGCGTCGTGTGCAGCGCGATCGAGGTCCAGACGTCCTCGATGTCGCGCGCCGGCACGCCATAGCCCTTGAGGAAGTCGCGCGCGGCGTTGGCGCCGTCGACCTCGAAGCGCAGATCGGGGCTGGCATGTGCTGCGGTCAGGCCCATGTCGTGGAACATGGCGCCGACATAGAGCAACTCGGGATCGAATTGCAGCTTGCGGCGGTTACCGGTCAGCGCACCCCAGAAGAACACGCGGCGGCTGTGATTGTAGAGCAGATCGTCCTCGGTATCGCGCACCAGCTGGTTCGCGGCGCGCGCCATGGCGCTGTCGGGTACGCGGATGCCGGCGATGATCTCGGTCATTTCAAGACGCTCCTCGATATGGCAAGACGATGCCGTGGCGTGCGGACACGCGGGCCGGCGCTCGTCGCTGCGATGTGGGTTCGGATCGCCTGGTGGTGTGGATCCTTGGCGTCCTTGTCGCCCGGTTCGGCTTGATCCCGCAACGATCGCGCGCCGCCGGATCGGGCCAACGAGACATCGTTTCGCGCCAGCGGGGCGGGGAGAAGGTATGGCGGTTCAGAAGGTCGCGATCGCGATTCACGAAGGGGTTCAGGCGCTCGACGTTGCGGGCCCGGTCGACGTGTTCGCGGAGACCAACGGCTTTGTCGCTGATGGCGATGGCTATGAGACCGTGCTGGTCGGCGCCAGCCGCGAACCGCTCCGCGCATCGAGCGGCATGAGGATAGCGGCCGACCTCAGCTTCGACGAAGCAACGGCGAAGTTCGACATTCTGCTCGTCGCCGGTGGGCCCGAATTGCCCGACGCCGCGCCTGATCCCGACCTCACGCGGTGGCTGCGCCGCGCGCCCGAGCGCGCCGAATTGTACGGTTCGATCTGCACCGGTGCCTTCGCGCTCGGCCATGCCGGGTTGCTCGACGGCCACAAGGTGACGACGCATTGGCAGAACGCGCAGCTTCTGGCGGCGTGCTTTCCGGCTGCCGAGGTGATCTTCGACCGGATCTACATTCGGGACGGCAGACTGATGACCTCCGCCGGCGTGACCGCGGGCATCGATCTCGGGCTCGCGCTGGTCGCCGAGCGTCATGGGCCGCAGGTCGCGGTCGCGGTGGCCAAGCGGCTGGTCGTGGTAGCGCAGCGCCAGGGCGGGCAGTCGCAGTTCAGTCCCTATCTCACCGCGCCGGTCGACGAGGCCTCGCCGATTGCGCGCGCGCAGGCGCATGTCATGCAGCAGGTCGGCGAGCGCCACACGCTGCAATCGCTGGCCGATGCGATCGGCATGAGCGTGCGCAATTTCGGTCGCGCCTTCGCGCAGGAGACCGGCATCACGCCGCACGAATTCGTCGAGCGGGCGCGGGTCGACGCCGCACGCCGGCTGCTCGAGGGCTCTGACCGGCCGCTGAAGGCGGTCGCCTTCGACTGCGGCTTCGGTTCGGCCGATCGGATGCGCATCGTGTTCACCGAGCGGCTTGGCGTGTCGCCGGCGCAGTATCGGTCGAGTTTTCGCAAAGTGTGACGCCGTTCATGGAGCGGAGGAGGCGTCGGAGATAGGATCAACCTCTCAGAAATTGTTTCAAATCACGCAACCTATCCGCGAGGCCGCCATGGACGCGCTCACGCTCTTCATTATCCGTCATGCCGAGAAGCCGGGCGAGTCCTGGCCGGGACCCGGCTTCACCCCGAACGGTGTGTCCGATACCGAGTCGCTCGTGCTGCGCGGCTGGCAACGCGCCGGCGCGTGGACCGCATTGTTCGGCACCGATCTCACCGGCGGTGATTATGCCAAGCCTGATGCGATCTACGCCGCGACACCCGGAACCGAGCCCAATCAGCCGCCGTCGAGCCGTCCCGCCGAGACGATCTCGGCGCTGTCAGCGCGTCGCGGCCTGACGCCGAACGAAGGGTTCGGCAAGGGTGACGAGCCGGCCTTGATGAAGGCGGTGCTGGCGTCGAAGGGCGTCGTGCTCTTGTGCTGGGAGCACAAGGCGATCATCTCCGACATCCTGCCGCTGATCCCGGTCAGCAAGGGCACGCCGCCGACCAAATGGGAGGGCAGCCGGTTCGACGTCGTGCTGCGCTTCGAGCGCGCCAAGGGCGACGACAAGTTCGCCTTCAAGGAGCTGTTTCCGAAATTGCTGTCGGGCGATTCCGACAAACCACTCGGCGGCTGAGCCGCGCTGCAACTGCGCCGATCAATCCAGCCCGAGCGCCTTGCGCGATTTCCGCGTCAGCTTCGCGGCGATCAGCGCGTGGGCTTGATCGAGATAGGCTTTGAGCTCGGCGTCGGGCAGGGCGTCGTTTCTCACCAGCTGCACCCATGTGGCGCGCGCCAGATAGGGCGCCGGCCGCGCAAAGCCCTGCTCGATCAGAAGCTGGTAGGCCATGTTCGAGGTCTTGAACATGAAGCCGCCGGTGCTCTCGATGTAGCCGCCGGCGAGCGCGAACATCTTGCCGCCGACCTTGAACACCGACGTGCCTTCCCATTGCACCACCTTGGTGGCGGCAGGCAGACGCAGGCAATGGGCTTCGAAGGTTTTGGGGCGCATGAGTCGGACAGGCCGGGAGGGCTCAAAGCCATAAGCCGGCCGCGTGACGGTCGACAAGCCCGGTGAGAGGCCGGCGATCCCCGGCTCGTTCCGGTCCCTGCCGCGTCATCATGACCTCACGAAAACGTGGGTTGCTGCCATTCAATCTGTAGATATATCGTAAGATATGTTTTCAGTAAGGAACAAGAAAATGAGACGATCGATGTTTCGCGACCGGGACCACGAGGGCTTCGGATTTGGCTTCTTCATGGGACGACACGGCAGGGGCGGCCATCGCTTCGGCCGCGGTGGCCATGGCTTCTTCGGGCGCGGTGGCGGCGGTGACTTTCCGGGATCGCGGCGGCTCTCGTCGCAAGACCTGCAGCTCGTGATCCTGGCGCTGCTGGGCGAGCAGCCGGCGCACGGCTACGAGCTGATCAAGAAGATCGAGGAGCGGTCGGACGGCTTCTACAGCCCGAGCCCGGGCGTGATCTATCCGGCGCTGACCTTCCTCGAGGAGATCGGGCATGCCAGCGTCACCCAGGACGCGGCGCGCAAGCTCTACAGCATCACCGAGCAGGGCAAGTCCCATCTCGCCGAGAACCGCGCCACCGCGGATACCATTCTCGAAGCGCTGTCGCGGATCGGCCGCCGTATGGAGGAGGTGCGCGAAGCCTTCGCCGGTGTCAGCGATCTCGATGGCGAAGCGTCCGACGATGTGCACCGCGCCCGTCACGCGCTGAAGAGCGCGCTGCGTCAGAAGCGCGGCTGCGATGCCGCCGAGGCGCGGCGCATCGCAAAAATCCTGGACCGCGCTGCCGCTGAAATCCTGCAGCAATGACGTTAGTCGCAGGGAAGGAGTAACGCTGCCGCTTAGGGGCGGCAGCGAGCTCTGCCTGAAGGTGGCGCGAGGATCTGTTCCGCACGCAGGCAGGAAATCCCGTTGGCGTGATTGTGAGCCGCGATGGCCTCACGCCATGCTGGATTTTGTCGGCGCTTCTTGCTCTGCTCCCGGAAAACAGGGAGCGAAGCGCCGCATGTCCGATGTCCCGCCTCATCATCCACTCGATCGCCCGATCTGGAGCGCACTGACCACACGACAGCGCGACCTTGCCGAAGTCCGTACGAATGCCCGGCGCTTTCCGGTCGCGATCGCACCCTTCGCCGATATGGCCGACATGTCGCCAGAGAGCTTTGCTGCGCTCGGCGCGCTGCTGGCGGGACCTGACATCGCGGTGCTGTTCACGCCTGATCCGGTGAGCGTGCCGCCGGAGTTCAAGACGCTGCTGGCCGAGACCGGCGAGCAGATGATCGGCACGCCGGCAGACTTTTCTCTGCCCGGCGCCGAGATCGTCAGGCTCGGCGTAGCCGACGTTCCCGCGATGATGGCGCTGACGGCGCTGACAAAACCTGGACCGTTCAGCGCGCGCACGCATGAGCTCGGCAACTTTTTCGGCATTCGCGTTGGCAGCGAGCTGGTCGCGATGACCGGGGAGCGGATGAAGCCGGGGAACTATACCGAGATGACCGCGGTCTGCGTGCATCCGGACCATCGCGGCCGCGGCTACGCGCAGGCGCTGCTATCGGCGGTCGGCCGCCAGATCGCGGCGCGCGGCGAAAATCCGTTCCTTCACGTCTTCACCAGCAACGTCTCGGCGATCGCGTTGTACCGGCGTCAAGGTATGGAGATTCGCCGGCGTCTGCACATCACGGTGGTGCAGAAGCAGGGTGAGGGTGGATAAGCGGATGGTTCAGGTGAGCCTGTTGCTCGCCTGATGCACCGTGCGCTTGTCGCAGCTCGGATCGATCGCGACGGCAGTGGTCGCGATCCGGCCGCGGGCGACGACGTTGTTGCTGATCTCGATATTCCTGGCGCGGCCGACGAAGATCGCGCTGTCGGGCTTGATATGGAAGAACTCGCCAGCCCCGAACACATTGCCGCGCAGAAAAGTCTGGCCGATCACATTGCCCCCGATCTTGGCGCCGTCGGCATTGCTGACGAAGATCGCATAGATGTAGGAATCGTCGATGTGATTGCCTTCGATGATGACGCGCCGGTTCTGGAAGTTGTCCTGAAATCCCTTGGCGCCTTCCGGCGGCACCATGCCGACATAGATCGTGCCGAGCGTGCCGCTGCCGCTGGTCAGCTCATTGGCGCCGTTGACGCAGTGGCTGAAGCGGTTGTTGCGGAGCACGAGGTTATCGGCAAATCCCGACTCCGACCAGAAGCCGATGTCGCTCCCCGCCTGCAGTGCGACGCCGGTCGCGAACATGAACTGGCAGTTCTCGACGATGGCGTTCGGCGCCTTCATCAGTACGCGGCCGCAGGCGTGGAAACTGCAGCGCAGCACGGTGGCGCCGGATCCGGTATGCGTCAGCGAGGTGACGGCATCGCCGACCTTGAGCGGCAGGTCCTGCTGCAGGACGACGTCGTAGATCAAATCCGGCTGGGTGGTCGGGCTCCGGTTCTTCCAGAGCTGGGCTATCTTCGCTTTCAGCTCCGGCGCGTGGCGCTTGGTCAACTGCGCGACCTTGCCGCGTCCGAGTGAGCGAAACGTCGCGTGGTCGCAGCTCTCAATGTCGTCGCCGGCCGCAAGGCCGATGTCCCATTTCGGGCTGAGCAGGAACCGGCGTGGCGCGGTCTTCGCCACGACGTAGTAGTAGAAGCCGTGGACGTTGACGGCATCGTCGGAGGTGTTGGCGAAGCTGCAATCCTCCATGGTCGGACCATGTGCGACCGCGGTGAAGTGCGAGCCGTCGGAATTGGTCGAGATCAGCCGATCGGCCGTTGCGCCCTTCGGCCGAGGTCCCGGAACGACCGAGACCTTTTGCAGCATCATCGAGCCTTCGCCGCCGTTCTCGATGATGCCCATCCCCGGGGAGGCGAGAAGCTTGAGATCGATCAGGCTGGTGGCGAAGCTGGAGTCGATGGCGATGGCGTGCGCGCCGCTATTTGCGATGGTGACGACGTCACCGGCCGCAATCGGCAGCTGGCTCGGAAAGCGATCGTTGGCGCTCCACCGCAGATGCACCTTGATCAGGCCTTCGCCGACGCGTGTGGCATGGGCCGGCGACAGGAAATCCCTGGCGCCGGTCTTCAGCGCCCGGTTGTGACGGTCCATCACCTTGAAAAAGCCGTCCGTGAAGGCGGCGAGCAGTGCGGCATCATCGGGATAGCCGGGGTCGATCTTCACCGTGATCTCGATCGCCTGCTTGTCAAAGGCGGTGATCGTCCCTTGCGTGAAGGGCAGCGGGTCGTAGTCGATGGTGAGATCGCGGACGGTGAGGCGGTTGCAGCCGGAGATCGTCAACGTCCCGCTGCGCGTGGTGTTGATCAGCTGCGCGCCATTGCCGTTGAGCTCGAAGCCGTGCAATTGCCGGAACGCGAGCGGCCGCTTGATCCGGTAGCTGGCGTTCTTCTCCAAATTGAGGACGATGTGAACCGGCCCCGCCTTGCTGGCGTCAGCCGCTGCCTTGGCGATCGCGGCCAGCGCCTTGGCGAAAGCCGCGTCGGCGTCGCCGCCGGAAGTGGCGGAGAAGGTCGCCATGTCAAAGCTGGCCGCACCCGGGACCGGAGCCGGTTCGGCGCGGCTCTCCGTGCCGAGCAACGGGCTCGCAACAAAAAGCGAGGCAAGCGTCAGCGCCCGCCGGCGGCTGATCGACATGGAGCGCGTCTCCTTGCGAGACCGGGATCGGTCGCGCGCACTATCCGTCCGTGGAGATGAACCGCAGCGAAATGGCGGGCGGCAGGCGCGCGGCCTCTCGACGTCGTGATGGATATCGCTGCCCGCATTGCCGCAAGTTGTCTTGCGCCGGTGTCGGGTTGCTCCATCCTGTGAGGTATTGAGGGAAATCCCTCATTCGGGATTTCGCGCCTCGTGCTTACCTTTGCCGGACCGCAACACGATGAGAGAGGATATCTCGATGACCGAGCAATCCCAGGACAAGCGTCCCGTAGCCGATCCGGCGGAGAACAACGCCTTCTTTCCGTCGCCGTATTCGCTGGGCCAATTCACCTCGGCCAAGTCGGATCTCTCCGGCGCGGACTACCCCAATGCCTACAAGGGCGGCCGCTGGAAAATTCTGATGATCGCCGCGGATGAGCGCTATCTGCTGCTGCAGAACGGCACGATGTTCTCGACCGGAAACCATCCCGTCGAGACCTTGTTGCCGATGTACCACCTCGACAAGGCCGGCTTCGAGTTCGACATCGCGACGGTGTCCGGCAATCCGGTCAAGTTTGAGCTCTGGGCATTCCCGAACGAGGACGACGAAGTCAAGCGCATCTACCAGAAGTATCTCGGCAGGTTGAAGCAGCCGCTCAAGCTCTCCGACGTCATCGCAAACAAGCTCGGCAAGGATTCCGACTATATCGCGGTGTTCATTCCAGGCGGCCATGGTGCGCTGATCGGCCTTCCGGAAAGCCTCGACGTGAAGGCCACCCTGAAATGGGCGCTCGACCACGACAAGCATATCGTCTCGCTCTGCCACGGCCCGGCGGCGCTGCTGGCGTCCGCGGTCGGCGAGACCAAAGGCGACTATCCCTTCAAGGGCTACAAGATCTGCGCATTCCCCGACGCCATCGATCGAACCACGCCCGATATCGGCTACATGCCGGGCGCGCTGACCTGGGCTTTCGGCGAGGAGTTGCAAGCGCTCGGCGTCGAGATCCTGAACAAGGACATCGCCGGCAAGACCTATCAGGATCGCAAGCTGATCACCGGTGACAGTCCCTTTGCCGCCAACAATGTCGGCAAGGTGGCCGCAAAGGCCCTGCTCGATACGCTCGGCGCGGGCTGAAATCTTCGCCCCGGGGCGCGAGGCGGCGAGGCGATCCGGCCACGCCGCCCGCTGCCGGACAATTTGCGCGGCTTGCAGGCCCATTCGGGTTGGGGGAAAGTCCTCAACACGCCCGGCCGGGCGTCCCGAAACGCGATGACGTCAGCATGGACCGCTACATCGAAGCCGTGGTTGCGATCGAGGGCAGCGAGAGCTTGTCCGCGATCCAGGCGGCTGTGCGGTCGGTGAGCGTGCCGCTCGGTTACGACCGCTTCGTCATGTTCTCGGCATCGCCTTCGCGTGAGGACCTGGTCGACAGGATCTACTGGGTCGAGGGCGAATGGTTCGGCGAGGGCGTGACGGTCGACGCCGAAACCTATGTCCGGCATTGTCCGGTCACGCGCAATTTCCTCAATGTGGATGAATCGTTCTTCTGGACCAAGGTGCTGTCCGCACGTGGTGAGAAGTACCGCGTGGTGCGCACGCCGCGTGGACCCGGCTTTCATGGGCTGCAGGTGCCGGTGTTCGGGCGCACCGGCCTTGAAGGCGCGATGAGCTTCGCCGGGACGCGGATCGACGCGTCGGCGGGAACGCGTGCGACGTTGACGATGATCGGCACGACGGCCTTCCGCGCCGCGCGCCGGCTGATGGAGGCGCACGAGTCGAACGGAGCGTCCAGCCTGTCGCCGCGCGAGCGCGAGGTGCTGCGCTGGATCGCCGCCGGGCGGCGGCAGGCCGACATTGCGGCATCGCTCGGGCTGTCGGAGCGGACGGTCGAGAACCATTTGCGGCGTGCGCGGCTTCGGCTCGGCGTCGCGACGACGGCGCAAGCCATCAGGCTCGCGATCCGCAGCGGCGAGATCGAGGATTGAAGGGGGGCGGACGACGCTCGCTCGTCCGTCGCACCAAAAAAGAAAGGCCCGGGCGCATGCGCGTCCGGGCCCGTTGTTGTCGAGCAGGCGTTAGTGCATCGTCTGTTCCGACGCTGCGATCCAGGCGATGACGGCCTCGGAGAAGCCGTCGACCCGCATCCACGGGCCGTGTCCGACGCCGTGCTGGTAGGACGCCACGTTGACCATGTAGCCACGTCCCTTTGGGGCGGGCATCTGGTCGTGGCTCTGCTCGTCGGTGAAGACGATCAGGCGATCGCCCTCGTGGTCGATCTCCGTCACCGCCTTGCCGAGATACGTCCCGCCATGCGGCTGCGAGCCGATGATCGCATCGCGCAGCGCGAAGCCGCGGCGCGGCGGCAGCTTCACGACCTCATTGCTGAACGTGAAGATCTCCAC
Organism: Bradyrhizobium sp. CER78; assembly: GCF_029846235.1. Taxonomy (GTDB): domain Bacteria; phylum Pseudomonadota; class Alphaproteobacteria; order Rhizobiales; family Xanthobacteraceae; genus Bradyrhizobium. The sequence goes on along the minus strand of NZ_JARVWP010000012.1, from coordinate 38,797 downwards.
CTCGTCGCAGACCTCACGGGCGAGGATTGCAAGACCGCACGCCGCCTCCGCCCGCGTCATCTCGGACTGGGCCGAGAGCGGCGCGAACATCGATCCCGAGACGTCGATCAGGAGCCGCGTGCGGCCGTCGAGCCGCGCGTAGTCCTTGACCGACTTCAGCATCGCTGCCTCGAGCTCCGGCTCGAAGTCCGGCGCATAGCGCGCCGCCGTGATGAAACGGTAGGGCAGGATGCGGTCGGTTCGCATCGCGTCGATCGCCTCCGCGATGGTCCGGCGCGGCACCTCCGCCTTCTGCATCAGGCGCAGGTTGCGGAGCAGCGCCAGCCCGCCGAGCCGGTTCTCGGCGATCAGCCGCTCGAAGGTCTCACGCTTGCCCTTGCCGGACGAGAGCGAAACCTCCCAGGTGTCCGGCGAGGCCAACTCGCCGTCGACGAGCTGCTTCCACACCTTCTCCTGCGCGGCATCCTTCGGCTTGGCGTGGACCAGGAACAGCACGTCCTTGATCCGCACCGCGCCGTCGCGATCGTACTTCGCGAGCTGGTAGGCGTCGAACTTGGTCAGCGCCCGCGCCAGGCCCTTCTTGACCTGCGCCGAGACGGGCTGACGCTTGCGCTGCTGCTGAGGGCCGAGCGCATCCGCCCAGTAGATCGCAAGCAGCTCGGTCATCTCGTCAGGCCGCTGGATCACCCGCGCCAGCGTATCGGCGACGAGGGCGCGATGGGTCGGATGCCGCGCCATCTCGCGAACCACGAGCAGCGGCGCGTGCCGCAGCTTCATCGTCTCGCGCGCAGCGATGGCGAGTTCGGCCGTCCGCTCGGGGGCGACCATCGGCACCAGCGCCTTGATGCGATCGGCGATCGCGACGCCGTCCTCGTAGAACTGGTTCTCCCACAGGAGGCAGTTCAGCAGCGCGCGCCGCAGCTCCATCTCGGGCGTGAAGCGCTTGCCGCGCGCACCCTCGCGGGTGAAGGCGCGCATGATCTTGTTGATCGTGGCCATGATGGCCTCCTTTCTGGGGGAGTATGGATTGGAAAGTGGAGCCGGGGAACAGACGAGGCTGGACTGCCCATCGAAGGGCTTACGTGCTCTACCACTGGGCTACGAACTTTCGTTCGGGAGGGTTCGAACCTCCGACACCGAAGTAACAGCGCTCTTCACCACCGGCATTGACGGACCACGACCCGGGAACAGGCGATTGCTGAGACCCCGTTCGGCAGCTTACCCTGCCGGTCGGGAAGCGCTCTACCACTGAGCTACCGGTGCACATGACACCGGGCGGGATTCGAACCCGCGACCTCTCGTTTCACAGACGATGTAACAGCGATCTTCACCACGGGGCGTGGAAGGGGTCGGCGGGGAACAAGCGATGCTGTTGCTGCCCTTGCGGGCGAACCGCCTTTCGGCGTGCGGGCCTCGAACCCGCTCGGCGCCGTAGCGCCTTACCACGAAGTAACAGACATCTTCACCACCGCCTGACCGACGCGACTGCGCCGGCCGTCGATAGGTACGCTGGGGAACAGGCGATATCGGTGTCAGTGACGACAACACAGCCGCTCGCCTTGCGGACGAGAGACTGCGCCGGGCCGCACGCGGACCTTTGCCAAGCCGCATCCCGGTGCGTGTGTCACAGGCGGGATTCGAACCCGCTCTTTCCGGTGGAGCGAAGTATCCGATGTCTTCACCACCAGCGTCGGTTGAGCCGCGGTAAATGCGGCAAACCGTTTTGAAAAGTTTCGTCGCGGCGCTGTCGATGCGCCGTCGTTTGCGAACTCCTCGGAGTTCGCTCTGCCATCGGTGTCCGGCTCATCGCCTCGTTCCCTCCGGCAGGCCCCGCGCGCTTGGGCACGCGCGTCTCCGCGCGAGCCCCGGGATCCGGGTCTCCCGTTCCGGCTTGCGCCGGGCAATTCAAATGAGCTGTGCTGCGGACAACAAAAAACCCTCCGGAGCGGCTGGCTCGGGAGGGTCCGCATTGATTGCGAACTGTCGACCTCGCGCTATGCGAGGTCGCTCCCATGAGCCGGGCACACGCTATCGATCGGCCGCAGACCGTTCGACAGTTGGCGGAATCTTTCAAATCCGTAGTGCATCATCTGGCTCATGTTTGACCGCGAGCGATGGTGCTCGCGAAGGTTGCAGGACATACGCCTCGTCGATGTCGATGTCAACAACGGAAATGATAGCGACGGAAGAATTCAGCGCCGCTTGTGCGTCTTCGCTTTGCTCGCCGGCTTGCTGCCGCGCGCAGCGATCCGCCTCAGCGCATCTGCGAACGCGTGAGCGGCGGGGCCGAGCGGCTCGTCAAGCCGGTGCGCGAGATAGGCCTCCATCGCAAGCGCGGCGTTGCGTCCAAGTGCGCCGGTCTCGATCCGCACCAGGCGGCGTTCGTTCAAGTCGCGCGCCACTTGCCACAGCGGTAGCCGGCCCCAGCCGAGCCCGGCCAGGATCATGGCGTGCTTGGTGTCCTGATTGCTGACCCGGCAGATCTGCGGCGAGAGCACGCCGAAGTTGCGGCCTTCCGACAGCGGCGTCGGGTCCGACAGCACGATCTGCAGATGATCGGCGAGGTCGGCGACGCTCTTGCGGCCACGGCGCGCGAGCGGATGGCTTGCCGAGGCGACGGCGATGATCTGCACGGAGCAGATCGCGTCGAGCGCGAGGCGGGGGTCGCGAAAATCCTCGCCGACGGTGACGGCGAGCGCGCTGCGCCGCTCAGTGAGGGCTGCGATCGGACCGCCCATCGGTTCGACCGCGAGCCGCACGCTGACGGATGGATAGGCCGCCCGCATCTGCGTCAGCGCCGCGCCGACGGCGGCGATCGGAAACAGCGTGTCGACGACAACAGCGAGCTCCGACTCCACCCCGTCGCCAAGGCCGTGGGCTCGCGCTCGCATCGCATCGACGCGGAGCAGGAGGTCGCGCGCATTGCTGAGCAGCGCCTTGCCTTCGGCGGTCAGCGCCGGGCGATGGCTGGAGCGGTCGAACAGCGCGAGGCCGAGCTCGGCCTCGAGGTTGGCGATGGCATGGCTGACCGCGGACTGCACCCGCGCCAGCCTGGTCGCGGCGGCGCGAAAGCTGCCGCTGTCGGCGATGGCGACAAAGACCCGGATTTGGTCGAGCGTAAGGTTATCGAGCATGATCTATGAAATCGATCGACTGGATGCAAAACATATCACTCTGTCGATGACCTGGAAACGCTATTTGTGGTGGCTTGAGCCTGGGGTGGAGTGCACGCATGACGATCGAAACGGCCGTGGCGCAGCAGAGCGAGGCCAAGCGATGGGCGACGGTCGTCGTCGTGATCGGTTGCGGGATCGGCGCCGCATTGCAGGTCGGCAAGGTGCCGATCGCTGCGGCGATGCTGCAACAAAATCTCGGCATCGACCTCGCCGCGGTCGGAACGGTCGCCGGTATCTTCGCGGTGCTGGGGCTGGTCGGCAGCGTACCGGCCGGCGTCGTGATTGCCGCGGTTGGTGCCCGCAGGGTGTTGCTCTGCGGCCTTGCGGCCATCACGCTGGGCGCGGCGTCGGGCGCGCTCGCGCCGTCACTTGCAGTGTTGCTGGCATCGCGACTGCTGGAAGGGCTCGGCTTCCTGCTGGTGATGGTGGTCGCGCCCGCGTTGCTCGATCGTGTCGTCGATGTCAGCGCGCGCAACGTCACCATGGCGGTGTGGAGCTGCGTGATGCCGTTCGGGATTGCGCTCGCGCTGGTGGCCGGCCCGATGTTCGATGGCTGGCGCGCGATCTGGTGGGCCAGTGCCGGCTTTGCCGCCGCGCTGTTCGTCCTCGCCGGCATCACCGTGCCCGAGGTGGCATCGCCGACCGGCCCGGCGCGAGCAAGCCTGATGCAGGAAGCCACCGCGCTGGCGCGGCGGCGCACTCCGGCGCTCCTGATGGTGCTGTTTGCGCTCTACAGCCTGATGTTCTTTGCGCTGTTCGGCTTCCTGCCGATCCTGCTGACCGCGCGGCTCGGCGTCTCCAGCCAGAGCGCGGGCGGACTCAGTGCGTTGGCGGCGGCGGCCAACGTGGTCGGCAATCTCGCCGCCGGCAATCTGCTGGCGCGCGGCGTCAACCGCAATGTGTTGATCGCCGTGGCGGCATTGGTCATGGGCGCGTCCGCGTTCGGAATCTTCCTGACGGTGCTCGGCGGGTGGGGTGCATTCTGGCTGTGCCTGCTGTTCTCGGCCGTCGGCGGCCTGATCCCGGCGACGCTGCTTGCAACCGCGCCCGCGGAGACGCGTTCGGCGGCGATGGTGCCGGTCATGATGGGACTGTTGATGACGGGCAGCAATTTCGGCCAGGTGACCGGACCGATCGCGGTCGGCGCGGTCGTCTCGGCATGGGGCTGGGGCGCGGCCAGCGTCATGGTGGCCGCCGCGGCGATCTTTGCCGGTCTGGCGGCATGGCTGCTCGCGCGCGGCGATCACGACGGCGTAAGCGAGGCCAGGGACCCGGCTTGACGGCGCGAACGCAGAGGGCGAAGGAGTGATCAGTCTCTCACGCCAACGACAACAGGAAAGTTTCATGACACGCGTGCGCTGTATCACCGAAATGGGCATGGGCGTCGACGTTCACGGCCGCGACGCCACCAAGGCTGCCAAGCGGGCAGTGTCGGATGCGATCCGCCATTCCAGCCTCGGCTTCTTCCGCATGCTCGGCAAGACCGCCAACGACATGTTCGTCGACGTCACGATCGCCGTGCCGAATCCGGAAGCGGTCGATACCGAAGCCGTCGCCAAGGAACTGCCCTATGGCACCAAGACCGTGAAGGCGATCGCGGGCGGGCTCGAGATTCCGTCCGATCTCGGCAACGATCCGATCCTGATCGCGAACGCTGCCGTCATCGTCAGTTTCGACGACGGGAAGTGATCATGGTCGACCGGACCATGACCCCGCGTCGTCCTGGCTTTCGCTGGGACGACGGAGGTGGTCAATCGCCGCCTTTGAAATAGTCCGGCTTGCCGGTGGTCCAGGTCTCGCCCCAATGCTGACCGCCGCCGTCGACGGTCAGCGTCTCGCCGGTGATGAACTTGCCGGATGGCGCGGCGAGATAGACGGCGGCTTCCGCAATGTCCCAGGGCGTGCCCGGGCGCATCATCGGGTTGGAGCGCGGATAGGCGGCGCGCGCCGTCTCGCTGTAGACGTTCCAGCCTTCGGTCTCGATCGCGCCGGGTGCGATGCAGTTGATGCGGATGTTCAGCGGCGCCCATTCGACCGCGACTGCGCGCGACAGGCCGATCACGCCGGAGCGCGCCGCGATCGTGTGCGCGATGCCGTAGAGGCCGTGGGTCGTGACCACGACGACATTGACGATGCTGCCTTGATGCTTGCGATCGCGCCAGCGTTGTGCCGCGGCCTGCATCATGTACCAGGTGCCGTTGAGGTTGGTATTGATGACCGCGTTCCAGCCCTTGATCGAGAAATCGATCGCGGCCTGCGGGAACTGGCCGCCGGCGCTGTTGACGAGATGATCGACGCGGCCGTGCGCGGCCCACAACGCATCGAACATCGCATTGACCGCGTCGGCATCCTTGATGTCGGCGACGTGCGCGGATGCCTTGACGCCGCGATGGCCGAGATGATCGACCAGCGCATCGAGCTTGTTGGCATTGCGTCCTACGACGACGACATGCGCGCCGAGCCGGGCGAACAGCCACGCGATGGCGCGGCCGATGCCGCCGGCGCCGCCGGACACCACGACCACCTGACCGGCCAGCGCATCCGCCGCGAACACGGTCGGATGTGTCGCGAGTTCGTCGTCGGAAAGGCCGAGCGTTGCGCTTGTCTGTCGATCGTGCTCGTAATCGTTCATGGCCGGTTGCAGACCTTGCGGCTTTCAATGAGCTCCGTACATTAGCCGTCCAACAACAATCATGCAAAGAATGCCCACATGATCGACCTCACAGCCTTTCCCATCACGAAGCGTTGGCCCGCCCAGCATCCGGATCGCCTGCAACTCTATTCGCTGCCGACGCCGAATGGCGTGAAGGTCTCGATCATGCTCGAGGAGATCGAGCTGCCCTACGAGGTCCATCTCGTCGACTTCAACAAGGATGACCAGAAGACGGCCGAGTTCCTGTCGCTGAACCCGAACGGCAAGATCCCGGCGATCCTCGATCCCAACGGCCCCGGCGGCAAGCCGCTGCCGCTGTTCGAGTCCGGCGCCATCCTGCAATATCTCGCCGAGAAGACCGGCAAGCTGTTGCCGGCGGATGCAGCGCGCCGCTACCAGGCGATCCAGTGGGTGCATTTCCAGATCGGCGGCATCGGGCCGATGTTCGGCCAGGTCGGCTTCTTCCACAAATTCGCCGGCAAGGACTATGAGGACAAGCGTCCGTTGCAGCGCTACGTCGCCGAGTCCGCGCGCCTGCTCGGCGTGATGGAGACGCATCTCGCCGGGCGGCAGTGGTTCATGGACGATGAATACAGCATCGCCGACATCTCGATGCTCGGCTGGGTGCGCAATCTGATCGGCTTCTACGGCGCGCGCGAGCTCGTCGAATTTGATCAATTCAAGAACGTCGCCGCCTGGCTCGAGCGCGGTCTCAAGCGGCCGGCCGTGGAGCGCGGGCTGAATATCCCGAAGCGTCCCTGAGCAAGGCTACTTCAGCAACTCATAGACAATCGGATTGTCGGCGCAGGCGGCAAAGCCGCATTCGAGCAGGGTGGAGAGCGCATTCAGCGCCGTCAGCACGACCACCGACCACACCGCCCCCTGTGCGAACTTGCCGGGCGTGGTGACCTCTGCTGTGCGGTGATCGAACTGGCGGTCGAACAGCAGCATCGCGGCGAGCAGGACGATCGCCGCGATGAATACGATCAGCGCCCACGTATAATAGTGATAGCCGAGCAGCGCCGAGCCGTAGCCGGCATCGCCGGGCAGGATGTGCAGCAGCACCTGCCGGGTCGAGACCGAGGCGCCGAGCACAGCCGTCAGCAGCGACAGGGCATAGTGGCTCGGCCGTGGTCCGAAACGGATGTTCAGGATCGGTCCGATCGCCAGCAGAGCGAAAAGGATGCGCTGCAACAAACACAGCGGGCACGGCAGCTCGTGCAGCAGCAGCTGCGCGGCAAAAGCTGCGGTCAGCAGCAGCGCGAGGCCATAAAGCGCGAGGGCATTCAGGGTCACGGCCTGGGTGTCGGTCATGATTGGCCTCAGAACGACAAAGTGAGACGGTCGGTGGCGTGGTGCAGCAAGGTCGCGACGCAGGCGACCAGGATCACCGCGAACAAGCCGATCGCCAGGGGACGCGGACCACGCCAGGCCACCAGCATGGCGATGGTGATGGCGAGAAACAGTGCGGTGAATTCCATCCTCAGCCTCCGGGTGCGAGCCGGCTGCAGTCTATGACAGATTCGTGTGCGCTCGCGGCGACGCGAATGGGCATTGTCGCTTGCGCGCGGCTCCGCCAAGATGGCATCACCAGTTGAGTTCACTTCCAGCCCGGGGCACCTCATGACCACAGACGCGATCAAGCCCGCTGTCCATCACAAACATCAACCCTGGTACAAGATCCTCTACGTCCAGGTGCTGATCGCGATTTTCGCGGGCGTCCTGATCGGGTACTTCTATCCGAACCTCGGAAAGCAGCTGAAGCCGCTCGGCGACGGCTTCATCGCGCTGATCAAGATGATGATCGCGCCGGTGATCTTCTGCACCGTGGTGCACGGCATCTCCTCGATGGGCGATCTCAAGCGCGTCGGCCGGGTCGGGCTGAAAGCGCTGATCTATTTCGAGGCGGTGTCGACGGTCGCGCTCGCGGTCGGCCTCTTGATCGGTGAGCTGCTGCAGCCCGGCCGCGGCTTCAACATCGATCCCGCCACGATCGATCCGAAGTCGGTCTCCACCTACGTCACGCAGGCGAAGGAGCAGGGCATCGTCGCCCATCTGATGGCGATCATCCCCGACTCTTTCTTCGGCGCGCTCGCCCGCGGCGACCTCTTGCAGGTGCTGCTGATCTCGATCCTCTCGGGCTTTGCCATCGCCTTGATGGGCAAGCCCGGCGAGCCGATCGCCGAGGCGATCGATAAAGCGTCGAAGATGTTCTTCGGCATCATCCGGATGATCGTCCGGGTGGCGCCGCTCGGCGCGTTCGGCGCGATGGCCTTCACGGTCGGCGCCTACGGCCTCGGCTCGCTGGTCAATTTGGCGGCGCTGATCGCCACCTTCTATCTGACCAGCATCCTGTTCGTGCTGATCGTGCTCGGCGCGATCGCGCGGCTCTCGGGTTTTTCCATCATACGCTTCATCGCCTACATCAAGGACGAGCTCTTGATCGTGCTCGGCACCTCGTCGTCGGAAACGGTGCTGCCGCAGATGATCCAGAAGATGGAGCATCTCGGCGCCTCGCGCTCAGTGGTCGGCCTCGTGGTGCCGACCGGCTACAGCTTCAATCTCGACGGCACCAACATCTACATGACGCTGGCGACGCTGTTCCTGGCGCAGGCCACCAACACGCATCTGACGATCTGGCAGGAGCTCGGCATCCTCGGCATCGCCATGATCACCTCGAAGGGCGCCTCCGGCGTCACCGGCGCCGGCTTCATCACGCTCGCCGCGACGCTGTCGATCGTGCCCGATATTCCGATCCAGTCGATCGCTATCCTGGTCGGCATCGACAAGTTCATGAGCGAGTGCCGCGCGCTGACCAATTTGATCGGCAACGGCGTCGCCTGCGTCGTGATCAGCCTCTCCGAGGGTGAGCTCGACAAGGACGCGTTGCACGAGACCATGGCGCATCCGCTCGAACTCGGCGAGGCGCTGGAGCCGGGCGGGACCGGCTAGGGCAATATGAGGTGAGGGGGCCGTCGAAAGGGGGCGCCGCCAAAATATCGAAAACAACCCCATGCAAAGGGGCCCGGCGTCGGCCGGCGTTCGACCGGGCAGCTTGACACGTCGGGCAATTCAGGAATATATTTCTAATATTCCGAAATAGCGCTGGTGTCCCTTCGCCCTGACGCCCCCCACATCGCTGGCGAGCCTGTCGACCAGTTTGGTGAAGAAGATGCTCCTGGATATCGGTCTTCGCGGCGGGGCCCTCGCATTGCTGGTGCTTCTTGCGCTCGACGCCCTCCTGCAGTTGCGCAACAGTCGGCTCGGCCGCATCACCCTTGTTTTCGACCTGTGCGGAATTGCGTTTCTCATTGAGACGGCTCCACAATTTCGCGACAGCCAGGCAGTGTGGATCCTCTTCCTGCGGCTGGCGAGCAATATGGCGGCGGCCGTCTTTGTTCTCTGGAGCGAGGAGGTATTCGACGACACGGCGAGGCCGCCATGGATTGGTTGGACCGCGGTGGGATTGATGGCCTTGCTTGCCATCTGGTCTGTGGTCACGGACTCCTCATGGGCCTGGCTCGCGACCCATGTCTGCGCTGTGTTGCTTGTGGTGATCGCGATCGGTCGCGTTCTGCTGGGGCGAGCCAACGACCTGGTCGAGATGCGCCGCCGCGATCGGGTCGTGTTCGCATGGGGTTTGGGTCTCGCGATCGTGGGCTGCACGCTGATTGGGTCAAGCAATCTCGCGATGACGCCCGCGCTTCCCGGTGTGCTGGCCATCGCGCTTGCTGCCGCCTTGTTCCGCTTGCATAGGGCAAGCCCGATCTCCGCGGTCGCCGCAGCGCCACCGGCATCGGAACCGGCCCCATCAATATCTGAAATGACCGAGGCGGAAGCGGCCCTCCATCGGCGTTTGCAGACAGTGATGGAGGTGGAGCGGGCCTACCGCGACGGCAGCATGACCATCGCCAGCCTGGCCAAGCGGCTCGACACGCCGGAATACCGGGTGCGCCAGCTCATCAATCAGCGGCTCGGCTACGGCAACTTCGCCCGCTTCGTCAACTCCTACCGACTGGCGGAAGCGCGCTCGGCCCTGGCCGATGCCGGCCAGGCGCGTGTCCCGATCCTGACCATTGCACTGGATGCCGGCTTCGAGTCGATCGGCCCGTTCAATCGCGCGTTCAAAGCGGTGACTGGAGAAACGCCGAGCACGTTCCGCAAACGGACCCTGGCCGGGCCGGTGTGACGCGCCGATTGTCGCAATCGGCCAGGCTTTGCGGGTTTCGGCGACCCAAACTGCGAGTTTCGGCGCGACCGGCTCGGTCTTGGCCACCATGTTCGGCGTCCAAAGGAGACGCCCATGGTACAGCCCGTTCGACCGACGCCCCACAGGCTCCTCTATATCGACAATTTGCGCTGGTCGGCGATCAGCATGGTGGTGGTCATGCATGCCGCCGTCACCTACTCGCCGTTTGGAAGCTGGTACTATCGCGAACATCCACCGTTGGGCCTCGGCACTCGGGTGGCCTTTGCGGCCTATCAGGCGCTTCAGCACGCAGTCTCGATGGGGCTGCTGTTCGGCATCGCCGGATACTTTGCCGCCGGCATGGTCGCCCGCCGCGGCGTCGCCGGCTTCTTGAAGGAACGGCTGTATCGGCTCGGCGTACCCCTGCTTCTTTATATCGGGCTTATCGGACCGCTGACCGAGTACTACGTGGCGGGATCATGGTGGTCGCAGCCGCGCCGGAGTTTCACCGAGGACTGGTTGCACCACGCCTCCAACGGCCAACTTCTTGACGGCTCCGGCCCGCTCTGGTTCTGCCTCGTGCTGTTGCTGTTTTCCGGCTGCTTTGCCCTGGTTTGCAGATTCCGGCCGATCGGCCAGGCCTCCGTCCGGCCGGTACCGAGCCCCGCCGCTGTGCTCGGCTTTGTCCTTATGATGAGCGCCGTGACGTTCGCGGTGGGGCTGCTGGCGCCGGATGGCCGCACCATCCTCAACATCGCCATTCACGACGCGCCGCAGTACCCCTTCATGTTCGCCGCCGGAGTCGCGGCGTGGCGGGGCGATTGGCTGCGACAGATTCCGAGCGGCGCAGGACGGCGCTGGCTGGTCTGCGGGCTGCTGGGGAGCATCGCGCTGTGGGCGGCGATCGTCATCTTCGGGGGAGCGCTCGAAGGTCGGCTGGCCGACTACGGCGGCGGTTGGCATTGGCAGGCCGCAGGCATGGACTTTTGGCGGTCGGCAACGTGCGTCTCGCTCAGCCTGGGATTGGTGGTGCTGTATCGTGACCTGTTCGACTGGCAGGGTCCGGTGACAGGGTTCCTCAGCCGGAATGCCTTCGGCGTTTACGTTCTGCACGCCCCTGTGCTGATCGCGGTGACCCGCGTCATGCACGATTGGTCCGTTGCCCCGCAATGGAAGTTCCTGTTGGCAAGCCTCGCCGGCGTGGTCGCCAGCTTTCTGGTCGTCGGATTGCTGGCTCGGCGCGTTCCCGGGCTGCGCGCAGTCCTGTGAGTGTTGCCGCGCCCATGGGATATGTGGGTCAAACGGCAGTCAATCCGGGACGCCGGCCGCCTTGAGGGTTTCACGATAGGTCGCGGACATCGATTCCACCGGGAACGGAATTCGTGACAGGAAGCCTGAGATCGAAAACTCCGGATCGACCTTGAGCAGCTCGCGCGCGATCTGGGTCGCGCGCGCGGTCTCGCCGGTCTTGACCAGCGCCACGATCAGGACGCGCAGGGCGACCGCGAAGCGGCGGTTTTGTGCCAGCGCCTTGTCGGCCCACGTCACCGCTTCGGCAAAATTTCCGTCGAGCACCGCGCAGATCGCGAGCGCTGCGGAGGCGAACCAGCCGCGCGGGTCGCGCGGGTTGAGCCGCTGCGCGCGCTCGATCATGGCGCGGCCGGCCTGCTGGTTGCCGCGCATCGCCTCGATCCAGCCGCCGAGCACGAGCGCCATCGCCGAGTTCGGGTTGATCGCAAGCGAGCGCTCGAACAATTCGCGCGCGGGCTCGATCTCGTCGGCCATGTTCCAGATCGCGAACGCCGCCATCCACAGCACCTGCGGATCACCGGGCGTAAGCTCCACGGCGCGCCAAGCCTGCGCGACCGCGCGCTCCCGGTAGGAGTCGTCAGGCTTCAGCCAGCCCTGGACGTGGCGCATCGAATGGCAATAGGCCGATGCAGCAAGCGCCGGCGCGTAATTCGGATCGAGCGTCAGCGCCTGGTCGAGGCAATCGAGCGCGGCTTCCATGCTCTCGGGCGTGAACTCGTAGCGCAGACTGTAGGCGCGCAGCAGCAGATCGTAGGCATCGAGCTTGTCGGGCGGCGCTGCGCGCACCCGCTCGGCCTCTGCGACCAGCATCGTCGGCTCGATCGCGCCGACCACATTCTCGGTGATGCGATCCTGCAGGTCGAACACGTCGGTCGCCGCGCCATCGAACCGGTCGGCCCACAGATGCGCGCCGGAGACGGCGTCGATCAGCTGTCCGGTGATGCGCAGGCGGTCGCCGCCGCGGCGGACGCTGCCCTCGAGCACGTAGCCGACGCCGAGCTCGCGACCGACCTGGCGGATATCGACCGCCTTGCCCTTGTAGGTGAAGGCGGAGTTGCGCGCGATCACGGTGAGGCGGCTGCAACGAGCGAGCGCGGTGGTGATGTCCTCGGCGATCCCGTCGGCGAAATAATCCTGCTCGGGGTCGCCGCTCATATTGGTGAAGGGCAGCACTGCGATCGACGGGCCTTCGCTCGGCCGTGGCGGCGTGGTGCTGTCCGCGACTGGACGATCGGGCGCGCCGCCCTCCCGGACATCGCCGACAAAGCGAAGACCTTTGCGGGGCAGGGTGCGGATCAGCCGCTGCTCCTCGCCATTGTCGCCGATCGCGGTCCGCGCGGCATTGACGCGGCTGCTCAGCGTCGCCTCCGAGACGATCCGGCCGTGCCAGACGGCGGCCAGTACCTCGTCGCGACTGACCACGCGATCGCGGGCGCGGATCAGGAATTCGAGGAGGTCGAAGACCTGCGGCTCGACGGCCACCAGGGCGTCGCCACGGCGCAGCTCCCGGCGCTCGGAGTCGAGGGTCAAGTCGTTGAAATGGTAGGTCAAATCGAAGAGTCCGGCGGCCGGCGGCTGAGTCCGCGGCGGAACCTAGCACAGGCCGGGCGGAGCCAAAATCACGACGGTCTGAAGGACAAATCCACGTCCTCTGAAAGCGGACGGGGTCGGTCTCTGCAATATTGATTTCGACACCAGACGCAAGGAGATCGCCATGTCCCAATCGATCAATCAGCAACGCCGCCGCTTCCTCGGCATCGCCGGCGGGATCCTCGCCGCTTCCAGGCTCGGTTTCATTGGATCTGCCGGCGCGCAGCCCAAGGCGGCAGCGCCCGCGGTCAAGCTCGGCGGCCACACCACGATCGGTCCGGTCAAGCAGATCAATGCCGGCGTGCTCGATACCGGATATGTCGAGATGGGACCGGCCTCAGGTCCCGCCGTCATCCTGCTGCACGGCTGGCCCTACGACATCCACAGCTATGCCGACGTTGCGCCGGCGCTGGCGGAGGCCGGCTATCGCGTGATCGTGCCGCATCTGCGCGGCTACGGCACCACGCGCTTCCTCTCCAGCGATACCAAGCGCAGCGGCCAGCCGGTCGCGGTCGCCGCCGACATCATTGCCTTGATGGATGCCCTGAAGATCGAGAAGGCCGTGCTCGGCGGCTACGATTGGGGCGCGCGCACCGCCAACATCATGGCAGTGCTCTGGCCCGAGCGCTGCAAGGCCATGGTCTCGGTCAGCGGCTACCTGATCGGCAGCCAGGCGGCCGGCAAGGTGCCGCTGCCGCCGAAGGCCGAGCTGCAATGGTGGTACCAGTTCTATTTCGCGACCGAGCGCGGCCGCGAGGGCTATGCCAAGAACCGGCACGACTTCAACAAGCTGATCTGGCAGCTCGCCTCGCCGCAGTGGAAGTTCGACGACGCCACCTACGACCGCAGTGCGGCCGCGTTCGAGAACCCCGACCATGTCGATATCGTGATCCACAATTACCGCTGGCGGCTCGGTGTCGCCGAGGGCGAGGCGAAGTACGACGCGTTCGAGAAGACGCTGGCCCAGGCGCCCGTGATCGCGATCCCGACCATCACGATGGAGGGCGACGCCAACGGCGCGCCGCATCCGGAGCCTGCGGCCTATGCCAAGAAGTTCTCCGGGCACTATGAGCATCGCCAGTTGCCCGGAGGCATCGGCCACAATCTGCCGCAGGAAGCGCCGCAGGCCTTCGTCCAGGCCATCATCGACGTCAGCAAGGTTAGAGCCTGATGAGATTAGGCCGAGCTGGAACCGCGTCGAAAGCTCACCTCTCCCTTGGGAGAGGTCGATTTGCGCAGCAAATCGGGTGAGGGGGTACGGTCTATCGAGAGAGCAAGAGCCCTCACCCGGATTGCACTGGACGATGCTTGGCATCGCCAGGTGCAATCCGACCTCTCTCCAACGGGGAGAGGTCAACCGAGACCGGATCAAGCCGATTCAACCAAAACTCATCCCGCTTTAGGCGGGCGCGGATAACGCATCATGAAGCAAGTTGTGAAATGGGCGGCTGCCGCGATTGCGGCAGCCTGCATCAGCGCCTCATTGCCGTTTGCCGTCGGGCATGCCGATGACAATGCACTGGCATCGCCGATCTTCGGCGTGACAATTCCCGATGGCTATCGCGACTGGAAACTGATCGCGGTCGGCGAGGAGACCGGGCTCGACGAGCTGCGCGGCGTGCTCGGCAACGCCACCGCCGTGAAGGCCTATCGGGACGGCGCCGCGCGCTTCCCCGACGGCACCGTGCTGGTCAAGCTCGCCTGGAAGCGCAAGCCGGTTAAAGGCCTCAACGGCGCCTTCATCGCGGGGCCGGCGACCACAGTGCAGGTCATGGTCAAGGACTCAGCCAAATATGCCGCGACCGGCGGTTGGGGCTTTGGCCGCTTCATCGACGGCAAGCCGGTCGATGCCGCCCAGCACGAGACGTGCTTCGCCTGCCACGAGGCCCACGCCAGCGATCACGATTTCGTCTTCACCCACTATGCGCATTGAGCGCCGGCAATATCGGTGTGGAGACCTGATAGCTCCGATCTGGCGTTGCGATTGCTGCGGGGCTAGTTTCCGAGCTGCAATCGCATCCGGGGAACGGCTTTGACCATCACCATCTACGGCATCAAGAACTGCGACACCATGAAGAAGGCGCGCAGCTGGCTCGACGATCATGGCGTCGCCTATGACTTCCATGACTACAAGACCGCTGGCATCGCCAAGGACAAGCTCAAGCAGTGGAGCGAGGAGGTCGGCTGGGAGACGCTGCTCAACCGCGCCGGCACCACCTTCAAAAAGCTGCCCGATGCCGACAAGGAAGGCTTGAACGAGCGCAAGGCGCTGGCGCTGATGGCCGAGCAGCCCTCGATGATCAAGCGTCCGGTGCTCGATCTCGGGCCGAAGCGCGTCGTTGGCTTCAAGCCGGACATCTATGCCAAGGAAGTGCCGGCGAAAGCGCGCAAGAAGGGCTGAGGCGTTCGGCGCGAGCCGGGGCGTACTAATCAGCGCCGGCGGTTCGGTGTCCGCTTCCGCAGAATAAGCTGACATCGCGATCCACGTTGAAATCGGCCGAAAATGACCCATAGCGGCCGCTTGATTTAAAGACCGGTTGGTCTATATTTCCTTGATGAGCAATCGAACCTCTGTGCCGTTGCCCCGCGGTCGCCCGCGGAGTTTCGATGAGGACGCTGCCGTCGAACGCGCGATGGGCGTGTTCTGGTCGCGCGGCTATCATGCCACGGCGCTGCCAGACCTCCTTCGTGCGACGAAGCTCTCGCGTGGCAGCCTTTACGCTGCTTTCGGCGACAAGCATTCGCTCTTCCTGCGCGCGCTCGATCGTTACATCGATGACGCCGTGACACGGTTGAATATCGAGCTTGACCCTCGCAAGGACCCGGTAGACGGCCTGCGGGCTTACCTTGCTGGATATGTCGACCGCACGAGCGGTGCTCATGGTCGACGCGGATGTCTGGTGATCGCTACAGCCATGGAACTGGCCGGGCGTGACGCCGACGTTAATCGTCGCATCGCGAGCTTCTTCAAAGTCATGGAGGCGCGGGTGGCGGATGCGCTTTCCCGTGCGAAGGCAGCGGGCAAGTTGGCCGATGGTGTCGACCCTGCAAATGCTGCCCGCATTCTCGTCTGTTTCGTCGAGGGGCTGCGAGTCATCAGCAAAACGGCGTCTGCGGGAGCCATCACGCACGCCGCCGCCGACGCTCTGCTCGATCGTTTCATCAGGTAACCAAGTCCAGGGCCCGTTCTCACAATCGGCTCCGCCAATATCTGGACCGATCGGTCGTTAAAGGAGAATACGATGTCTGCGATCCAGATGGTTTGCGCGGTGGCCGTTCCCTTGCTCTGGGGTTATCAGTTCGTGATCATCAAAATGGGCATTACGGAGTTTCCGCCGTTCTTCTTCCTGGCGCTGCGTTTCCTGGCCACTGCGCTTCTGCTTATTCCGTTGGTCAAAAAGCCGACCCGTGAACAGTTGCGTCCGATCGCAGCTATCTCGTTTTTCCTCGGTGGATTGAACTTCGGGCTCTTCTACGTGGGTCTTGGGCTCGGCTCGGGAAGCATGACGGCTGTTGCATATTTACTCTCCACGCCCTTCACGGTCCTGTTGGCCTGGCCGCTGCTGGCGGAGAGGCCGTCTCTCACCACTCTCTCCGGGGTGGTGCTTGCATTCGCCGGCGTCCTTGTGCTGAGAGCGGAGCCCGGCCTGTCGGCAAACGGGCTACCACTGCTGCTGGTGGTCGGAGCCGCCTTCGCATTCGCGGTGTCCAACGTCCTGACGAAACGCTACGGTCCTTTTGACCCCTTGATGTTGATGGGTTGGTCGTCGCTGTTCACGGTGCCGCAGGTCATGCTGATGTCGCTGCTCCTTGAATATGGACAACTGGCGAGCCTGGTTGCTGCGGATGAACGGGGGTGGCTGGCACTCGCCTACACAATTTTCATCGGAGGAATTGTCGGATTTGGCCTTTGGTTCTGGCTGATCGCTCGCTGCTCTATGGGGCGCGTCGCCCCCTTCGGTCTGCTCCTGCCGGTGTTCGCCTTGATGTCGAGCGCATTGTTCCTCGGCGAGGCGATGACCCCGAAGTTGATTGTTGGTGCGCTGCTGGCGATCTCTGGTGTTGCCTTGACACAGTTTAGACCGAGCGCTCGAACGGTTTGAGCGCGAAAGTTGCGTCGTGGTATGAGTACGCGCCCTAGATCAGCTCGACCGAATCCTGGCTCGCTGCATGATCCATTGGGACGAACCTCCGATCGATCACCGCCCTGATGGTGACGACCGGGACCGACTTTGTCTTCACGCCCATCAGATTGTGCAGCCGGAATCCGCCCTCGATGCTGATCGCCTTGTAGGAGCCGACGATGTGCTCGACGCGGTTGCCGCGTCCGAACGGCAGCAGCAGCCGCTCATAGGAGACGTCCTTGCCGTCGGCGTCGGTGACCTCCGCAACGGTGTAGGTCGGACGCTTGCGCGCCAGGCAGGAGCGATAGGACAGGATCACGCCGGCGTAGCGCTCCGGGCCAATCGCATCATCGAGGTAACGGTTGGTGCGCAGCCGCGGGTCGACATGCTCGTTGCCGTAAGCCGTGGTCAGCCGCGCGCCTTCCTGCGTGATCAGGAAGCGCGCGTCTTCGCCGCTGCCGACCACGTCAAAGCCCATCATGTCGGCGCGCTCGTCGGCGCTGCCTTCGGTGTGGAAGTCGCACAGCAGAGGAAGCGTGTCGGGCGTTCGCGCCGCGCGCAGCCAGTCGTTCAGCAGCACCCGCTGCGTGATCGATTTGACCACCGATGGATCGGCACTCTTGAATGGCATCGGCTAGCCGAAGCGCGGGATGGTTTGGCCGCAGGCATAAAGCCGCAGCCACGTGTTCAGGACATCACGTTGCCGGATCGATCTGACGACCGAGGAATTGGCGCGTTCGAAATACAAGGCTCTAGCCGTTCATCATGCAATGGCCGGGAGTTTCGGCGAGAGGCGGAAATATTCTATGAAAGGGAAAGTCAGGAGCAAAACAGCCTTAATGGCGACTTTCCGAGGCGCAAAGCGCGTTCAAATACCATTCGACTAAGGATCAACCGGAACCGGTCGTTCCGATACTGCACCGCACAGCTTTCCACCTTGCGTAACCGCCGCAGATGACGGCATATTCCGGCCCGGAGGCGACAGGCCCCCGGACGGTTTCCAAGACGTACGGACAACCTGTCGGACACGAAAAAATCGGGCCACGCGGGCGAGGGGCTTCGCGGCGATGGCGTATGGGGGAATCTATTTGGCCGATGAGTTCATTCTCGAAACCAGCGGATTGACCAAGGAATTCGCGGGTTTCTTCGCCGTTCGCGACGTCGCGCTCAAGGTGCGTCGCGGCAGTATCCATGCGTTGATCGGGCCGAACGGCGCCGGCAAGACGACCTGTTTCAATCTGCTGACCAAGTTCCTGAAGCCGACCGGCGGGCAGATTCGCTACAAGGGCCAGGACATCACCGCGATGCCGCCGGCCGACGTGGCGCGGCTAGGGCTGGTCCGCTCGTTCCAGATTTCGGCGGTATTTCCGCATCTGACCGCGCTCGAAAACGTGCGCGTGGCGCTGCAGCGCCAGCACGGCTCGTCATTCGATTTCTGGCGTTCGAAAAGCGTGCTCGACCGCTTCAATCCGCGCGCCCATGAACTGCTGAACGACGTCGGCTTGAGCGAATTCGCCAACACGCCGGCGGTCGAGATGCCGTACGGCCGCAAGCGCGCACTTGAAATTGCAACGACGCTCGCGCTCGACCCCGAGATGATGCTGCTCGACGAACCGATGGCCGGCATGGGCCACGAGGACATCGACAAGATCGCGGCCCTGATCAAGCGGATCTCGGCCAAATACACCATCCTGATGGTCGAACATAACCTCTCGGTGGTGGCCAACCTCTCCGACATCATCACCGTGCTGACGCGCGGGCAGGTGCTGGCGGAGGGCAATTACGCCGACCTCTCCAAGGACGAGCGCGTGAAGGAAGCCTATCTGGGAGCGGGTCATGGCTGAGGCAAAACTGGCGGAGAGGCCCGTGGCTGCGGCCGGCGCCGAGGTGCTGACGGTCAACGACCTGCAGGCCTGGTACGGCGAATCGCACATTCTTCACGGCATCAATTTCAACGTCAGGGCAGGCGAGGTGGTGACGCTGCTCGGCCGCAACGGCGCCGGCAAAACCACGACGCTGAAGTCGATCATGGGCGTGATCGGCAAGCGTTCCGGCTCGATCCGCTTCGACAACAAGGAGATCATCCGCGCCACCTCCGACCGCATCGCGCGGCTCGGCATCGCATTCTGCCCGGAGGAGCGCGGCATCTTCTCCAGTCTTGACGTGCGCGAGAATCTGCTGCTGCCGCCGGTGGTGCGTCCGGGCGGCCTGCCGCTCGACCAGATCTTCACGCTGTTTCCGAACCTGAAGGAGCGTCTCACCAGCCAGGGCACCAAGCTCTCGGGCGGCGAGCAGCAGATGCTGGCGATCGCGCGCATCCTGCGCACCGGCGCGCGCTTCTTGATGCTGGACGAGCCGACCGAAGGCCTGGCGCCGGTCATCATCCAGCAGATCGGGCACACCATTGCGCGCCTGAAGTCGCAGGGCTTCACGATCCTGTTGGTTGAGCAGAATTTCCGTTTCGCCTCGACGGTTGCCGACCGCTACTACATCGTCGAGCACGGCAAGGTGATCGACGGCTTCGCCAATTCGGAGCTGTCGGCCAACATGGACAAGCTTCATACCTATCTCGGCGTCTGATTTCGCCCGAGCCAGAAAATTTAAAGACTGAGGGAATACCCATGAAGAACACGATTTCTGCGCTTCTGCTCGGCACCGCGATCGCGCTCAGCGTCGCGAGCATTGCCTCCGCCGACGACAAGGTCGTCAAGATCGGCGTGTTGTCGGATCAGTCCGGCCTCTATGCGGATCTCGCCGGTCCCGGCTCGACGCTGGCGGCCCAGATGGCGATCGAGGATTCCGGCCTCAAGGCCAAGGGCTGGACCATCGACCTGATCTCCGGCGATCACCAGAACAAGCCGGATATCGGCACCACCATCGCCCGCCAGTGGTTCGACGTCGACAAGGTCGACACCGTCGTCGACGTGCCGAATTCCGGCGTCGCGCTCGCGGTCAACAACGTCGTCAAGGAGAAGAACGGCGTCTACATCAATTCGGGCGCTGCGACCTCGGACCTCACCAACGCGCAGTGCTCGCCGAACACGGTGCACTGGACCTACGACACCTACATGCTCGCGCACGCCACCGGCCAGGCGCTGGTGAAGGCGGGCGGGGACACCTGGTTCTTCCTGACCGCGGACTACGCGTTCGGCGCGGCGCTGGAGCGCGATACCACCGCGGTTGTCACCGCCAATGGCGGCAAGGTGGTCGGCGGCGTCAAGCATCCGCTCAACACCGCGGACTTCTCCTCGTTCCTGCTGCAGGCGCAGGCCTCCAAGGCCAAGATCATCGGTCTTGCCAATGCCGGCGGCGACACCACCAACTCGATCAAGCAGGCCGCCGAGTTCGGCATCGTCAAGGGCGGCCAGAAGCTCGCCGCGCTCTTGCTGTTCCTCACCGACGTCAAGGCGATCGGCCTCGAGACCGCGCAGGGCCTCAACTTCACCGAGACATTCTACTGGGATCTCAACGACAACACCCGGGCGTTCTCGAAGCGCTTCTCCGCGCGGATGAAGAACAGCGCGCCCCCGACCATGGTGCAGGCCGGCGTCTATGCGGGGCTGATGCATTACTTCAAGGCGCTCGAAGCGCTCGGCGGCAACCCGCATGACGGCGCCAAGGTGGTCGCGAAGATGAAAACGATCCCGACCGATGATCCGCTGTTCGGCAAGGGCGAGGTCGAGGCCAACGGCCGCGTCACCCACGACGCTTACCTGTTCGAAGTGAAGAAGCCCTCGGAGTCCAAGGGACCGTGGGACTTCTACACGCTGGTCGGCACCGTGCCGGGCAACCAGGCCTTCACGCCGCTCGACAAGAGCACCTGCGCACTTCTGAAGAAGTGACGATCATGCCCGCCGGCCGCGCGCGTGGCCGGCGGGCTTCATCTATCCAGCGAAAGCTCATTCGATGCAGGCTCTCTACGCACAGCTTCTGGTGGGACTGATCAACGGCTCGTTCTACGCGCTGCTCAGTCTGGGGCTCGCCGTCATCTTCGGCATGCTCAACATCATCAATTTCGCGCATGGCGCGCTCTACATGATGGGCGCTTTCGTGGCGTATTTCCTGCTCAATCTGGGCGGCATCAACTACTGGTGGGCGCTGATCATCGCCCCCGTCGTGGTCGGCATCTTCGGCATGATCCTCGAGCGGACCATGCTGCAATGGCTGGCCGGGCTCGACCATCTCTACGGACTGCTGCTGACGTTCGGCATCGCGCTGATCGTGCAGGGCGTGTTCCAGAACTATTTCGGCTCGTCCGGCCTGCCTTATTCGATCCCGGATCAGCTCAAGGGCGGCGTCAACCTCGGCTTCATGTTCTTACCCATCTATCGCGGCTGGGTCGTCGTGTTCTCGCTGGTGGTATGCCTTGCCACCTGGTTCCTGATCGAGAAGACGCAGCTCGGCGCGTACTTGCGCGCCGCCACCGAGAATCCGACGCTGGTGCGCGCCTTCGGCATCAACGTGCCGCGGATGATCACGCTGACCTACGGGCTCGGCGTCGGTCTTGCCGCGCTCGCCGGCGTGTTGTCGGCACCGATCAACCAGGTCCGCCCGCTGATGGGCGCCGATCTCATCATCGTGGTGTTCGCGGTGGTCGTGATCGGCGGCATGGGCTCGATCATGGGCTCGATCATCACCGGCTTCGCGCTCGGCGTGATCGAGGGACTGACCAAGTATTTTTATCCCGAAGCCTCCAACACCGTGGTGTTTGTCCTGATGGTGGTGGTGTTGCTGGTGAAGCCAACGGGACTGACGGGACGGGCGGCCTGATATGTCAGCATTGACCGACGATACACTTCCGATGACGCCGCGCGCGATGCGCGACGAGATGATCGTATTCGCCTTGATGGCCGCGCTGCTGGCCGTGGTGCCGTTTACGGGGATCTATCCGTTCTTCGTGATGCAGGCGCTGTGCTTTGCGCTGCTGGCCTGCGCCTTCAATCTCCTGATCGGCTATGGCGGCCTGCTGTCGTTCGGCCACGCCATGTTCCTCGGTACCGCCGGTTACGTCTCGGCGCATGCGCTGAAGGTGTGGGGGCTGCCGCCGGAGCTCGGCATCGTGGTCGGCACCGCCGCGGCGGCCTTGCTCGGCCTCGCCACCGGTTACATCTCGATCAAGCGCCAGGGCATCTACTTCTCGATGATCACGCTGGCGCTGTCGCAGCTGCTCTACTTCCTCTATCTGCAGGCGCCGTTCACCCATGGTGAGGACGGCATCCAGGGCATCCCGCAGGGCCATTTGTTCGGGATCTTCGATCTCTCGAAGCCGTTGGTGCTGTATTACGTCGTGCTGG
Organism: Bradyrhizobium sp. CER78; assembly: GCF_029846235.1. Taxonomy (GTDB): domain Bacteria; phylum Pseudomonadota; class Alphaproteobacteria; order Rhizobiales; family Xanthobacteraceae; genus Bradyrhizobium. Next base: position 16,460 of record NZ_JARVWP010000012.1, on the reverse strand, counting down.
TCGGCTTTCTCGCCGGCTTCCTTTTGATCTACCGCGCCATCAACTCGCCGTTCGGCGAAGTGCTGAAGTCGATCCGCGAGAACGAGCCGCGCGCGATCTCGCTCGGCTACAAGACCGACCAGTACAAGCTGCTGGCCTTCATCCTGTCGGGCACGCTGGCGGGCTTTGCCGGCTCGCTGAAGGTGTTCGTGGCGCAAAATGCCTCGCTGACCGACGTGCACTGGTCGATGTCCGGTGAAATCGTGCTGATGACGCTGGTCGGCGGTCTCGGCACCATCTTCGGCCCGGTGGTCGGCGCATTCGTGATCATCGCCATGCAGCAATATCTTGCCGGTTTCGGCCAGTGGGTGACGGTGATCCAGGGCGTGATCTTCGTGTCCTGCGTGCTGCTGTTCCGGCGCGGCCTGGTCGGTGAGCTGGCCCATCTGCTGCGGCGGTCGCTGTAGGGCAGGGATCAGCGTTCTCTCAGCCGACATAGCGGTGGACGACCGCCCGTTCGGGCGGTCGTGCCGGATGCTTTTATCGCAGGATGTTCTATGACAGTTTTGTGACAGTCGCTAAAAGGACCGTCCCGAAACGATGGAACTGAGACATGCTGCGCTGGTTTCGCGCCTTTCTGCCCAAGGAAGAGCGATTTTTCGACCTGTTCGCCCGCCACGCCCAAACCTCCGTGCAGTGCGCGAAGGCGTTGCAGGACATGCTGCGGGGCGGGGACGAGACCCCGGTCTTCTGCCAGCGCGTCAATCAGTTCGAGAACGACGCCGATAGCGTCACCCGTGAGGTGCTGACCGCGGTTCGCCGCACCTTCATCACCCCGTTCGACCGCGGCGACATCAAGAACCTGATCACGTCGATGGACGATGCGGTCGACCAGATGCAGGCGACCGCAAAGGCGGTGATGCTGTTCGAGGTGCGCGAATTCGAGCCGCCGATGCGCGAGATGGGCGGCCTGATCGTTGAATGCGCCAACCTGGTCGGCCGCGCGCTACCTCTGTTGCAGGCGATCGGCCAGAACGTCTCGATGCTGACCCAGATCACCGAGGAACTGACCAAGCTCGAGGGCCGGGTCGACGATCTCCAGGATATCGGGCTCAAGGAGCTGTATCTGAAGCATCGCGACGCCAACACCATGGACTTCATCGTCGGCGCGGAGATCTATGACCATCTCGAGAAAGTGGCCGACCGCTTCGACGACGTCGCCAACGAGATCAACTCGATCGTCATTGAACAGGTTTAGGGCAGGGCCATCACGTGGACGCCACGCTGGGTCTTCCGGTCCTGACCATCCTGATCGCGGTCGCGCTGCTGTTCGACTTCCTGAACGGCCTGCACGATGCCGCGAACTCGATCGCAACCATCGTCTCGACCCGCGTGCTGCGGCCGCAATACGCGGTGTTCTGGGCGGCCTTTTTCAACTTCGTCGCCTTCGCGGTGTTCGGCCTGCACGTCGCCAACACCATCGGCACCGGGATCATCGATCCCGCGGTGGTGGATGCGACCGTGATCTTCGCCGCGCTGGTCGGCGCGATCGTCTGGAACGTGATCACCTGGGCGCTGGGCATTCCCTCGTCGAGCTCGCATGCGCTGATCGGCGGCTTGGTCGGCGCCGGCATGGCGAAGGCGGGCATTTCGGCCGCGGTGTGGAGCGGGCTCACCAAGACCTTGCTCGCCATCGTGCTGTCGCCGCTGGTCGGCTTCCTCTTGGCGCTGGTGCTGGTTGCGATCGTGTCCTGGCTCTCGGTGCGCTCGACCCCGTTCGCGGTCGATCGCGCCTTCCGCATCCTGCAATTCGCCTCGGCGTCGCTCTATTCGCTCGGCCATGGCGGCAACGACGCGCAGAAGACGATGGGCATCATCGGCGTGCTGCTCTATTCGCAGGGCCATCTCGGCGACAAATTTGAAATTCCGTTCTGGGTCGTGCTGGCCTGCCAGAGCGCGATGGCGCTGGGCACGCTGATGGGGGGCTGGCGGATCGTCCGCACCATGGGGCTGCGGATCACCAAGCTGACGCCGATGCAGGGGTTCTGCGCCGAGACCGGCGGCGCCGTGACGCTGTTCTTGGCGACCTATCTCGGGGTTCCCGTATCGACCACCCATACCATCACCGGCGCCATCGTCGGTGTCGGCGCCGCACGGCGGCTGTCCGCCGTGCGCTGGAACGTGGCGAGCTCGATCGTCTATGCCTGGGTGATCACGATCCCGGCGTCGGCCGCGGTCGCCGCCGCGACCTATTGGGCGGTGCAGGTATTGAAGTGACCAGAGCGTTTTCGAGCGAAGTGGAAGCCGGTTCGCGCTAAGAAAACGCGTGTAAAAAAAGATCTTACCCGACGAGCTTCAGCCCGACGATGCCGGACACGATCAGCCCGATGCTGGCAAGCCGCATCGCGGTCGCGGGTTCGCCGAGCAGGATGATACCGAGCGCTGCGGTGCCGACCGCACCGATCCCGGTCCAGACCGCGTAGGCGGTTCCAATCGGCAGCGTCTTCAGCGCAAGGCCGAGCAGGATGATGCTGCCGGCCATCGCGGCGAGCGTCAGCACCGACGGCACCAGCCGCGAGAAGCCCTCGGTGTATTTCAGCCCGATCGCCCAGCCGATCTCGAGCAGGCCTGCGGTGAACAGAATGGCCCAAGCCATAACGAACCCTCCAGATAAGGCAGGGTCGTCCCCGCGGGTGGTATGATGAGAAGAAGGTCGTCCCTCGTGTCCCTATATGGGGGTGGTGCGGTCACGCCGCATTGCGACAAAACGCCCTTGATTGCGCCCGTTTTCCCTGCCAAATGCCCCGCCATGTCCGACATCTCAGTTTCAGCCGAATCCCCGTCCCGTTCGCCGCTTTCCGAGGAAGTGGCGCGCCGGCGCACGTTTGCGATCATCTCGCACCCGGACGCCGGCAAGACCACGCTGACGGAAAAGCTGCTGCTGTTCGGCGGCGCCATCAACCTCGCGGGCCAGGTCAAGGCCAAGGGCGAGCGGCGCAACACGCGCTCGGACTGGATGAAGATCGAGCGCGAGCGCGGCATCTCGGTCGTGACCTCGGTGATGACCTTCGAGTTCAACGAGCTCGTGTTCAACCTGCTGGACACGCCGGGCCATGAGGACTTTTCGGAAGACACCTATCGCACGCTGACCGCGGTCGACTCCGCCGTCATGGTGATCGACGCCGCGAAAGGCATCGAGGCCCGCACCCGAAAACTGTTCGAGGTGTGCCGCCTGCGCGACATCCCGATCATCACCTTCATCAACAAGATGGACCGTGAGAGCCGCGACACGTTCGAGCTGCTGGACGAGATCGAGAAGACGCTGGCGCTCGACACCACGCCGATGACCTGGCCGGTCGGCCGCGGCCGCGACTTCCTCGGCACCTATGACGTCGTCAACGGCGGCGTGCGGCTGCTCGAGGGCGGCGGCGCCAAGACCGGCGCCACCGAGCAGATCGACATCGCCGATCTCGGCAAGCGCAACCCCAATCTCGACGTCGCCGAGGTCAAGGACGAGCTCGCGCTGGCCTCGGAAGCCTGCAAGCCGTTCGAGCTTGCGGCGTTCCGCGAGGGCCATCTGACGCCGGTCTATTTCGGCAGCGCGCTGCGCAATTTCGGCGTCGGCGACTTGCTCGAAGGTCTCGGCAAGTTCGCACCGGCGCCGCGCGCGCAGGATTCCGATCTGCGCAAGGTCGAGGCGGCCGAGCCGCGCATGAGCGCGTTCGTGTTCAAGATCCAGGCCAACATGGATCCCAACCACCGCGACCGCATCGCCTTCGCCCGGCTGTGCTCGGGCAAGCTCAGCCGCGGCATGAAGGCCAAGCTGGTCCGCACCGGCAAGAACATGAGCCTGTCGAGCCCGCAATTCTTCTTCGCGCAGGACCGCTCGGTGGCGGATGAGGCCTTCGCCGGCGACGTCGTCGGCATTCCCAATCACGGTACGCTCAGGATCGGCGACACCCTGACCGAGGGCGAGGATCTGACCTTCGTCGGCGTGCCGAGCTTTGCGCCGGAAATCGTCCGCCGCGTTCGCCTGACCGATGCGATGAAGGCCAAGAAGCTGAAGGAAGCCTTGCAGCAGATGTCGGAGGAGGGCGTCGTGCAGGTGTTCCGCCCGCGCGACGGCGCGCCGGCGCTGGTCGGCGTGGTCGGCCCGCTGCAGCTCGACGTGCTGAAGGCGCGGCTCGATGCGGAATACTCGCTGCCGGTCGAGTTCGAAGTCTCCGAGTTCTCGCTGGCGCGCTGGATTTCGTCCGACGACCGCAAGGCGCTCGACGCTTTCATCTCCGCCAACAACTCCGGCATTGCCGACGACGTCGACGGCGATCCGGTGTTCATGGCCAAGAACGAGTTCTATCTCGGCTACACCCGCGAGCGCGCCGAGGGCATCACCTTCTCCAACGTCAAGGACGTGAAGAAGAAGGCGTAGTTGCCACATACTCGGTGTCGTCCCCCGGCTCGACCGGGGGACCCAGTACGCCGCGGCTTCTCCGTGACTCACAACCGTCTCTGGAATACTGGATCGCCCGGTCGAGCCGGGCGATGACGGCGAGGTTGTGGCGAGAAAAGCGCGAGGACGTGAACCGGCCCCGCTTGCTCCGCTCCGGCCGCGGTACCATTTTCCCCGGAGCGCATCCCGGGTCCAATCGCATGCTCCGACGCGTCCTCATCTGTCTCGCTTTTTCCGTGCTGGCCATCGGCCTTGCCGGCAGCGCCTTTGCGCGGCAGCGGCACCAGACGAACCCGGTGCCGTTCGCGCACACGCCATGCAGCGTGCTCGACAACGGGCCTTGCATTCCATCCTATTGCAGCATGCTCAATCACGGGCCGTGCCTGCCCGAGATCGATTATCCGTACGGCGAAAATCTCCAGCTCACGATCCTGACCGTGCCGCCGCAAGACCAGGCCGAGAAGTACCGCAAACCGGATCATGATCTCGATACCATCGGCGATTTGTTCGCGGCGCTGCGTTCCTGCTGGGCGCCGCCGCCGCCCGATGACGCGCGCAAGGGCATGCAGATGTCGGTGCGCTTCAGCTTCAAGCGGACAGGCGAGATGATCGGCGCGCCGCGCCTGACATTTTCGACGCGGGGCATCCCGGCGGACACCCGCACCACCTACCTCAACGCGATCAATGCCTCGCTCGATGCCTGCCTGCCGCTCAAATTCACCGGCGGGCTCGGTGGCGCGCTGGCCGGCCGCCCGATCATGATCCGCTATGTCGACAACCGCGAATTGGCCAAGCCGGCTGGTAATCCGTGATGGCACGTCATTCCGGGGCGCGCTGAAAGCGCGAACCCGGAATCCCGAGATTGGTTTGCACGCTCACCATCTCGAGATTCCGGGTCCTACGGGCCATCCCGGAATGACGGGATGTACGCAGGGCGTGACGCATTGCCACCCGCCCGGCGAAGATGTTACGCGAAGGCACTAACCAATCAGGGGAGGAACATCGTGGGACTGCTCGTCATGATCCTGGGTCTCGTGCTGTTCCTCGGCATCCATGTGCTGAGCAGCCTGCGCGAGCTACGCGGCAGCATCGTCAATGCGATGGGCGAGGGGGCCTACAAGGGCGTCTATTCGCTGGTGTCGTTCGCGGGCCTCGCGCTGATCATCTGGGGCTTCGGCCACTACCGCGGGACCGGCTGGATCGACGTCTGGACGCCGCCGACCGCGCTCAAGCACATCGCGGTGGCGCTGATGCTGCCCGCCGTCATCCTCGTCGTCGCCTCCTATATCCGCGGCCGCATCTACACCACGCTGAAGCATCCGATGCTGGCGGGCGTAAAACTGTGGGCATTCGCGCATCTGCTCGCCAATGGCGATCTCGGCTCGATCATCCTGTTCGGCTCGTTTCTCGGTTGGGCGGTCTATGACCGCATCTCGCTGAAGCGCCGCAGCGATGCCGGCGCGCCGCCGATCCCGGTCGGCGGCCCGACCAACGACCTGATCGCGATCGCGGTCGGTGTCATCGTCTATCTGGCGCTTGCGTTTGCGTTCCACCCGGTCGTGATCGGCGTGCCTGTCATGGGAGCCTGACTATGTCTGTTCAATCCGCCATCAAGCGCAAGACCGCGCCGGATCTCCGCGCCCGCAAGAACGGCGAGCCGATCGTGATGCTGACGTCGTATCACGCGCACACCGCCGCGCTGGTCGACCGTCACTGCGACGCCATCCTGGTCGGCGATTCCCTCGGCAACGTGATGCACGGCTTCGAGACCACGGTGCCGGTCACGCTCGACATGATGATCCTGCAGGGCCGTGCGGTCATGCGCGGCTCGCAAGCTGCCCTTGTCGTGGTCGACATGCCGTTCGGCTCCTATGAAGGCTCGAAGGAGCAGGCGTTCCACTCCGCGGTGCGGATCATGAAGGAAACGCTGTGCGGCGCGGTCAAGCTCGAGGGCGGCGCGCGGATGGCGGAGACGGTGGCGTTCCTGTCGGAGCGCGGCATTCCCGTCATGGGCCATATCGGCCTGACGCCGCAGTCGATCAACACGCTGGGCTCGTTCCGCGCGCAGGGCCGCGAGGAAGAGAACTGGGCGCCGATCGAGAACGACGCCAAGACGATCGCGGAAGCGGGCGCCTTCTCGATCGTGGTCGAGGCCGTCGCCGAGCCGCTGGCGCGCAAGATCACGCAATCGATCGCCGTGCCCACCATCGGCATCGGCGCGAGCGCGGCCTGCGACGGCCAGGTCCTGGTGCTGGAGGACATGCTCGGCCTGTCGCCGCGCGCGCCGAAATTCGTCCGCCGCTACGGCAATCTCGGCCCTGCGATCGAGGAAGCGATCGCAGGCTATGCGCGCGACGTGAAAAGCCGCGCCTTCCCGGGGCCCGAGCATGTCTACGGAATGAAGAAGAGCTGACGAGGCACGCATGGACTGGTCGCAACACGCACTGCCGCCGATGCGGCTCGAGCCCAGGTTCGGCGACCGCGTTGTGCCGGCATTCGCCGAGCGGCCGGCCAGCCTATGGGCGATGATCGCGGACGCGGTCGCAGAGAACGGTGACGGCGAGGCGCTGGTCTGCGGCGCGACGCGCCTCTCCTGGCGCGAGGTCGCCGAGCAGTCCGCTAAGGTCACGGCGGGCTTTTCAAAACTCGGCCTTGTGCCCGGCGACCGTGTCGCGATCCTGCTCGGCAACCGCACCGAATTCGTGCTGACGATGTTCGCCGCTGCCCATGCCGGGCTGGTGACCGTGCTGCTCTCGACGCGCCAGCAGAGGCCCGAAATCGCCTATGTGCTCAACGACTGCGGCGCCAAGTGTCTGGTCCATGAGGCGATGCTTGCCGACCGCATCCCCGACGCCGCCGATATTCCCAGCCTCACGCATCGCATTGCGGTCAGCGACGACAGCGCGTCGCAATTCGCCGCATTGCGCGACAACGCTCCCGCCCAGGCGCCGGCGGAGGTGAGGGAAGAGGACACCGCGATGATCCTCTACACCTCGGGCACCACGGGCCGGCCGAAGGGCGCGATGCTCGCCCATTGCAACATCATCCACTCCTCGATGGTGTTCGCCTCCTGCCTCAAGCTGACGAAAGCCGATCGCTCGATCGCCGCGGTGCCGCTCGCGCATGTCACCGGCGCGGTCGCCAACGTCACCACCATGGCGCGCTGCGCCGGTGCGCTGATCATCATGCCGGAGTTCAAGGCGGCGGAGTATCTGAAGGTCGCGGCGCGCGAGCGCGTCAGCTACACGGTGATGGTGCCGGCGATGTACAATCTCTGCCTGATGCAGCCGGATTTCGACAGCTACGATCTGTCGAACTGGCGCATCGGCGGCTTCGGCGGCGCGCCGATGCCGGTCGCAACCATCGAAAAGCTCGACGCCAAGATTCCCGGACTGAAGCTCGCCAACTGCTACGGCGCCACCGAAACCACATCGCCCTCGACCCTGATGCCGGGCGAACTCACGGCCGCCCATATCGACAGCGTCGGCCTGCCGTGCCCCGGCGCCGAGATCGTCGTGATGGGCGCCGACGGCCGCGAGGTGCCGCGCGGCGAGATCGGCGAACTCTGGATCCGCAGCGCCTCCGTCATCAAGGGCTACTGGAATAATCCGACGGCGACCGCGGAGAGCTTCACCGCGGGGTTCTGGCATTCCGGCGATCTCGGTTCGATCGATGCCGACAATTTCGTTCGCGTGTTCGATCGCCAGAAGGACATGATCAACCGCGGCGGGCTGAAGATCTATTCCGCCGAGGTCGAGTCCGTGCTGGCGGGCCATCCGGCCGTGATCGAGAGCGCGATCATCGCAAAACCGTGCCCGGTGCTCGGCGAGCGCGTGCACGCCGTGATCGTGACCCGCGCCGAGGTCAATGCGGAAAGCCTGCGCGCCTGGTGCGCCGAGCAGCTGTCGGACTACAAGGTGCCGGAGACGATGGCGCTGACATCAGACCCGCTGCCGCGCAACGCCAATGGCAAGGTGATCAAGCGGCAGCTCAGGGAGAGCCTGACTGCGGCAGGAGCGTGAACCGGGCCAACGTACGTCCGCTTGCTCGGTTTACCTCTCCCGCTTGCGGGGGAGGTCGCATCGCATCGGAGATGCGATGCGGGTGGGGGCTCTCTCCCCACGGGGGCTCTCTCATCGATCCGACTCGTGGAGATACCCCCACCCCGACCCTCCCCCGCAAGCGGGAGAGGGAGCCCTGCCGCTGTCGCGTGCCGCGCAAACCTCCACCGTTAACGCTTTGATCCGCCTCGCTTTGCCTTGCCTCCGCCACACCGTTAGGGTAACGCCGCCGCGATGTGGGGATCGGGTAGGGGCCAGGCTCCACCGAGATTCGCGGTCCCGAGGGGATGGGATAGCTTTAAGTGTCTGAATTATTTGACGAAGTAGACGAGGAAGTCCGTCGCGATCAGCTCAGGAAGCTGTGGGACAAGTACTCGATCTTTATCATCGCGCTGGCGGTCCTGGTGGTCGCCGGCGTCGGTGGCTGGCGCGGCTACCAATATCTCGAGGCCAAGAAGGCCGCCGAGGCGGGTGCGGCGTTCGACCGCGCCGTCGAGCTGTCGGACCAGAAAAAGCATGCCGAGGCCGAGGCCGCCTTTGCCGATCTGATCACCAAGGCGCCGTCCGGTTACCGCAATCTGGCTCGGCTGCGCATGGCTGCCGAGGTCGCAATCCGCGATCAGCCGGCCGCTGCGAAGCTCTATGACGAGATCGCAGCCGACCGCAGCGTCAATGGTCCCGACCAGGACCTGGCACGGATCCGCGCCGCGCAGATCGTGATGGACACCACGACCTATCCGAACATGCAGCAACGGCTCGAAGCGATGGCGACGTCGAAGGATTCGACGTTCCGCCATTCCGCGCGCGAGTTGCTGGCGCTGTCGGCCTGGCACGCCAACGATGCCACCGCCGCACGCAAGTGGCTCGACGAGATTGCCAATGACGGCGAGACGCCGCCGAGCTTGCGCTCGCGCGCCGAAGCGCTGCAGGCACTGTTGCCGCCGGTCGCGAAAAGCTGATTTGGCGCGAAACCCGAGTTTGAGTGAGAGATCGACCATGCGCCGCTCGCAACGCCTGATCGCAGCCGCTGTTCTCGTCGCGCTTTGCAGCGTGCTGGCGGGCTGCGGCGGTGGCGGCATGGCCAATTTCGACCCGAGCGACCTGCTCGACTTCCTCGATACCAAGAAGAAGCTGGCTGGCGACCGCAAGCCGGTCTTCCCCGAAGGCGTGCCCGGGCTCGAGCAGGGCGTGCCGAAGGAATTGTACAAGGGCTCGCAGCAGGAGCAGCTCGACCAGCAGAATGCCGCAGCGGCGGCCGGCCAGCCGGCTCCGCCACCCGAGCCGCCGAAGGGCGCCAAGAAGCACGGCAAGCGCGCCGCGCCATCAGCGGATCAGGCGGCTGCTCCCGACGCCGCAACCGAGGAGGGCGCACCCGCCGCGCTGCCGCCCGAGCCGAAGCCGAAGAAGATCGCCCGCCGCCGCACCACCGCGCCGCCGGCCGACGACCAGCAGGCGCAGCCTGCGGCACCGGCCCAGCAGCAGACTCAGACCACGCAACAATCCGGCGGCGCGTTCCCCGCACCGCTACCGAGCGGCGGCTTTAGCCGGTAAAGCATGATCCGGAAAAGTCCGAAGCGGTTTTCCGAAAAGATCATGCTAAAACAAGAATCTAGAGCGCGATGACGGTTCAACCTAATCTCGTCGCGCGTTAGGCTCCTGCTTCAATTCATTGACGCGCGTCGTGCCGCGGCGCCTGGATCATCCATGTCTTTTACCATCGCCATTATCGGCCGGCCCAATGTCGGAAAGTCGACGCTGTTCAACCGCCTGGTCGGCCAGAAGCTCGCGCTGGTCGACGACGAGCCCGGCGTCACGCGCGACCGCCGCGAGGGGCAGGCCAAGCTCTACGACCTCGACTTCACCATCATCGACACCGCGGGGCTCGACGAGGGCGCCAAGGGCTCGCTGACGGCGCGGATGCAGGAGCAGACTGAAACCGCGATCGAGCTCGCCGACGCCTTGATGTTCGTGATCGACGCCCGCGTCGGCCTGACGCCGACCGACCGCGCCTTCGCCGACTTCGCCCGCAAGGCCAACAAGCCGGTGGTGCTGGTCGCCAACAAGGCCGAGGGCAAGCATGGCGAGATCGGCGCGATGGAGTCCTATGCGCTCGGTCTCGGCGATCCCGTGCAGATCTCGGCCGAGCATGGCGAAGGCATGGGCGACCTCCACGAGGCGCTGAGCGCGCTGGTGCCCGAGACAGCAGAGGATGACGACGAGGTCGAGGATGACGAGGACATCTCGGAGGAGGAGGCTGCCCAGCGCCCGATCCGCGTTGCCATCGTTGGCCGGCCCAATGCCGGCAAGTCGACGCTGATCAATCATCTGCTCGGCGAGGAGCGGCTGCTGACTAGCCCCGAGGCCGGCACCACGCGCGATTCCATCGCGGTCGAGATCACCTGGCAGGACCGCCAGTTCCGGGTGTTCGACACCGCCGGCCTCCGCCGCCGCTCGCGGATCGAGGAGAAGCTGGAAAAGCTCTCGGTCGCCGACGCGCTGCGCGCGGTGCGCTTCGCCGAAGTCGTCGTGATGATGATGGACGCGCAGAACAAGTTCGAGGAGCAGGATCTGCGCATCGCCGACCTGGTCGAGCGCGAGGGCCGCGCCATCGTGCTCGCGGTCAACAAATGGGACCTCGTCGAGCGCAAGCCCAACCAGATCTCGCAGCTGCGCACCGATGCCGATCATTGGCTGCCGCAGGTCAAGGGCGCGCCGATCGTCGCGGTCTCCGGGCTGATGGGCGAGGGCATCGATCGCCTGATGACGGCGATCCAGGAGGCCTATGCGGTCTGGAACCGGCGCTTGCCGACCTCGGCGCTCAATCGCTGGTTCGAGCAGGCGATCCAGGCCAACCCGCCGCCGGCCGTCTCCGGCCGTAGGCTGAAGCTGAACTACATCACGCAGGTGAAGGCGCGCCCGCCGAGCTTCGTGCTGTTCTGCTCGCGTGCGGATGCGATCCCGCGATCCTATCTGCGCTACCTCATCAACTCGCTGCGCGAGACCTTCGATCTGCCGGGCACACCGATCCGGATCACGCTGCGCGAGAAAGCCAATCCGTTTGCTCACAAGCGCAAACGGCCGTCGTGAGCGGGCATAGCGTTTTCGAGCGAAGTGGATCCCGGTTCGCGTGAAAAAAACGCGTCAAAATGAGAATCCTGACACCGCCGCGCCATCGGCACGCAGCGGCGCGGTGGTCTTCATCTTCATCACGCTGTTGCTCGACATGCTGGCGCTCGGGATCATCATCCCGATCCTGCCCAAGCTGATCGAAGGCTTCGTCAACAACGACACCGCCAATGCGGCGCGCATCTTTGGCGTGTTCGGCTCGATCTGGGCCTTGATGCAGTTCGTCTGCTCGCCGATCCTTGGCGCGCTGTCCGATCGCTTCGGCCGCCGGCCGGTGGTGCTGCTGTCGAATTTCGGCCTCGCCGCCGACTATGTGCTGATGGCGCTGGCGCCGAACCTGATCTGGCTGTTCATCGGGCGGGCGATCTCGGGCATCACCTCGTCGAGCATCTCGACCGTGTTCGCCTATATCGCCGACGTCACCGCACCGGAGCAGCGCGCCGCGATGTTCGGCAAGATCGGCGTCGCGTTCGGCGCGGGCTTCATCATGGGGCCGGCGCTCGGCGGCCTGCTCGGCGAGATCGACCCACGACTGCCGTTCTGGGCGGCGGCGGGGTTGAGCTTCGTCAACGGCCTCTATGGCCTGTTCGTCCTGCCGGAATCGTTGCCGGTGGAGCGGCGCGCGCCGTTCAAATGGAAGAGCGCCAATCCGATCGGCGCGCTGCGTTTCCTGCTTTCGAACCGGACGCTGGCCGGGCTGTCGCTGGCGACGTTCTTCGGCCAGCTCGCGCATGTCGTGCTGCCGTCGGTGTTCGTGCTCTACGCCACCTATCGCTACGGCTGGGACACCGGCACGGTCGGCGCGACGCTGGCGCTGGTCGGGCTCTGCGGCATGATCGTGCAGGGCGCGGCGATCGGCCCGATCGTCAAGCTGCTCGGCGAGCGCAACGCGCTGTTCCTCGGTCTCGTCTGCGGCGCCCTGGGCTTCGTGATCTTCGGCGCGGCACCCACAGGCCAGCTTTTCTGGATCGGCATTCCCGTGATGGCGTTATGGGGCATTTCCGGCGCGGCGACGCAGGCATTGACGACGCAGCTCGTCGCCGCCGACCAGCAAGGCCAGTTGCAGGGCGCGACCTCGAGCGTGCAGAGCATGTCGGAATTGATCGGCCCGTTCCTGTTCACGCTGACATTTGCGTATTTCATCGGCGACAACGCGCCGCTGAAAATGCCCGGCGCGCCGTTCTATCTGGCGGGCGCACTCTTGTTGCTTGCGCTCGCGATCGCGGCGCGCGCGACGGTGCAGAAAGCGTAGCTTCGTAGGGTGGGTTAGCCGAAGGCGTAACCCACCATTGTCTCCGCGGTGAGAGAGTCGGTGGGTTACGGCTTCGCCTAACCCACCCTACAATTCTAATCCGTCGCCGGCACCGAATGGTGCTCGTGCGTGATGCGCCAGTCGCCGTCGACCTTGCGCAGTCCGATCGTCAGCCGGAACTGGAACGTGGCATCGGGCGGGCCGCAACGCATCACCATCACCGCAAAGGCCACGTCATCGCCGGCCGTGATCGCGATCTCCTCGATATTGAACGCGTGAGAGGGACGGTAGCACGTGTAGAACAGGTTCCACGTTTTCCGGTACTCATCCAATCCGCGCGACTGCAATGGCGGCGGAACGTCGAACATCACGATGTCCTGATCGTGATGGGCGAGAATGCCCGGATAGTTCTGTCGGCGGACGGCGTTGCCGAACGCGACCGGCTGTTCGAGCGGTTGCTCGACGACAGCAAGTGGACGACGCTGGAGCAGGGCGCTGCAACGGCCGCAAAGCCGTCCAGGGCGACGGCGGCGCGCGCAGCATCGGCGTCGCGGGCAACAAAGTCGGCATCGGCCCGCAAGCGCAGCTGAAGCTCCTGCGCTGTCCGTAAGTACAACGCCGTCCAAGCGGAATATGATCGCTTGGCGGCGTTGGATCGGCACCGGGCCCCTGAAATCCCCCGGCGGCTGCTGCCGTACCACAAGAGATATCGCGGGTTTGTGACAACGCCCGGCCGCCGGCAAGGAAGTCGGCGGCGAAGTGATGGGTAAGACGAGTCATTCCGGGGCGCGCAAAGCGCGAACCCGGAATCTCGAGATTCCCCGATGCGCAATTGCGCATCTGAGGTCCGGTGCTGCGCACCATCCCGGAATGACTGCTACGCAGTCACTTCTTCACCAGCGGACAATCGCTGGCCTCGAGCGGCTTGGCGGCGTCTTCCGGCGAGATGGTGGCGATCAGCTTGTAATAGTCCCACGGATACTTGGACTCTTCCGGCTTCTTCACCTCGAACAGATAGGCCGGGATGATGCGGCGGCCGTCGATCCGCAACGGACCCTTGCCGAACAGCGGATCGTCGGTTGGGATCTCCTTCATCTTGGCGACGACCTTGGCGCCGTCATGCGGATTGCCGCCCATCGCGTCCAGCGCCTTCAAATAATGCAGCACGCCGGCATAGACGCCGGCGACCGTCATCGAGGGCATCGAGCCCTTCGGCGAGACCTTCTGGAAGCGCTTCGACCAGGCGCGGGTCTGGTCGTTCATGTCCCAGTAGAACGACTCGGTGAAGGTGAGGCCCTGGGCGATCTTCAGGCCCAGTGCGTGCACGTCGTTGACGAACAAGAGCAGCGCCGCGAGCTTCTGTCCGCCCGCGGTGATGCCGAATTCGGAGGCCTGCTTGATCGCGTTGGTGGTGTCGCCGCCGGCATTGGCGAGGCCGATGATCTTGGCCTTGGAGGCCTGTGCCTGCAGCAGGAACGAGGAGAAGTCCGCGGTGTCGAGCGGGTGCTTGACGCCGCCGAGCACCTTGCCGCCGTTGGCGGTGACGACCGCCGCGGTATCGCGCTCCAGCGCATGGCCGAAGGCATAGTCGGCGGTGAGGAAGAACCAGCTGTCGCCGCCGGCCTTGGTCAGCGCCTTGCCGGTGCCGTTGGCGAGCATGTAGGTGTCGAAGGTGTAGGAGATCGTGTTGGCGTTGCAGGCCTTGCCGGTGAGGTCGGCGGTCGCCGCGCCCGAGTTGAGCACGATCGAGTTCTTCTCTTTGGCGAGGTTGCTCACCGCCAGCGCAACGCCGGAGTTCGGCGTGTCGGTGATGATGTCGACCTTCTCGTTGTCGATCCAGTTGCGCGCGATGTTGACGCCGACGTCGGGCTTGTTCTGGTGATCGCCGCTGACCACCTCGATCTTCCAGCCCTTGGCGCGCAGGCCGGAATCTTCCACCGCCATGTTGGCGGCGGCGACCGAGTTCGGGCCGCCGATGTCGGCATAGAGGCCCGACATGTCGTTCAGCACACCGATCTTGACGTTCTTGTCCTGCGCAAGGGCAGGGGTTGCAAGGCCGAGTGCAGCGCAAGCAAGAAGCACGGCATGGCGCCGTGCGAGCGTCGTCGTCATCAGACATTCCCTCCACTGTGATTTATCCGGGCGGCCCTCTTGTGGGGCCTTGTGCCGATCGTTCGGGTTCCCGCTTACCCTGTCCGGGTGGAAGCGGCAATCCGCATAAAGCCGGATGAACTGCGCCGAAGCGTCATCCCGCCGTCATCTCTACTTCAGCGCGTCCGAGGTCAGCTTGAACTTCTGGATCCGCTTGCCCTCGACCTCGCCGGTATAGACATTGCCCTTCTGGTCGACCGCCATGACATGCAGCAGCGCGAACTGTCCGGCATTGCGGCCGCTATGGCCGAAGGTGCCGACCACGCTGCCGTCGTCGCGCTTGATCACGCGGATCTCGTTGTTGGCGCCGTCGGCGTTGAGCAGATAGGTCTGCTTCGGATCGGGCCACAGCGCGAGATCGAACACCGCGCCGTCGCCGCGGGTGTTCTTCTCGTAGAACCATTCCCTGACGAAGGTGCCGTTCTTCTGGAACACCTGGATGCGGTCCTGGCTGCGGTCGCAGACATAGACCAGCCCGTCATTGGCGATCTTGATGCAATGCACGGGGTTGCCGAACTGCTCCTGCACCGCAGCGCTCGGATCATAGGGTGGCTGCTTGTCGTCGGTGGGCAGCTTGCCATAGCCGCCCCAGTGCCGCTTGTAGGCGAGCGTGGTGGCGTCGAACACGATGACGCGGCGGTTGCCGTAGCCGTCGGCGATGTAGAGCTCGTTGGCATCCTTGTCGATCGCCATCTCGGCGGGGCGGCCGAGCTGGGTGATGTCGTTGCTGTCGGTGCGGGCTGCGATCTTGCCGATCTGGCCGAGATATTTGCCGTCGAGTGAGAACTTCAGGATTTCGCTGTCGTCATCGGCATTGCCGCCGATCCAGACGAAGCCGCGCTCGTCGACCTCGATGCCATGCTCGCGGCCGACCCATTGATAGCCGTCGCCGGGGCCGCCCCAGGCGCGCAGCAGATTGCCGTCGACATCGAATTCGAGCACCGGCGGCGCCGCCACGCAGCATTTCGCACGCGGCGGGGTGAGGCTCGCCGCCTTCTCGCCGTCGGTCAGCGAGCGCGGGCGGTGGACCACCCAGATATGCCCCTGCCAGTCGACGGTGATGCCGCCGACCTGGCCGAGGATCCAGTTGTTGGGCAGCTGCTTCGGCCAGGACGGATCGACCGCGAATGTCGGGACGTCACCGGCTTGGGCCGGCGCGGGCTGAGTGAGAAAGGCAGATGATGCGATGCCGGCGGTGAGAAACAATCCAGTGAGAATGGAGCGCGCGCGATTGAACGTCGGCGTCATGATGCCTCCCGAGATTTTTCTTGGCGGTCGTCCCGCTGGGGAGGGCAGTCAATCGCGGGGCGCGGGCGAAGTCAATTGCATGGGGACGGCAAGCCGACACGTCGCAAGCGGTGTCATCGCCCGGCTCGACCGGGCGATCCAGTACGCCGCGGCCTATCGGCCCAAGTACGGACGTCTATGGATTAATGGATCA
>NZ_JARVWP010000011.1 GCF_029846235.1 Bradyrhizobium sp. CER78 | reverse complement strand
AGCCGCGGCTGCTTGTCGAGCCAGCGCCGCAGCATCCGCACGTTGCGGATGTTGGCGCGGAACATGACGTCGAAGGCATCGCCGGCCACCGGCACCATGCCGACCACGCCGTCGACGGCGACATTGGCGAGCATCCGCGCGGTGATGTGCCAGGGCGCACCCAGCAGCCGGGCCTCGCGCACCAGCCACAGCGAGATCGCGGTCGTGATGAGATCGCCGACCACGGGGATCAGGCCGATCAGTCCGTCGATGCCGTAGCGGACATTGGTGCCCGGCACGACGAAGACGACGTCGAGCAGCTTTGCGATCATCTCCAGCCGCGCGAGCCGTTCCTCGCGCGTCAGATTGCCGAACGGATTGGCGCTGGAGTTGCGGAAGTCGAAGCGGAAGCCTTCCTGAAAGCCTTGGAACTGCGGATGCAGCGGACCATCTGAGAGCTCGCGCCCGTCCTGATCGATCACCTTGCCGCGCGCCTGCGCTCCACCGAAGGGCGGCCGCGATCGCGTGGCGTGGGGCGTGAAGATGTCGTCCTCGGGCATGGCCATCACATGGTAACGCAGGCAGTCGGTTCAAGTTGCGTCACATTACCACTGTGTCACGTTAGAGGCTGTCACGCGCAAGGCCATCACGTGCCGCGCGCAGCCGACGGCGTCAAGCCGAAGCGGCGGCGGAAACAGCGATTGAAGTAAGACAAATCGTTGAACCCGCAATCGAAGGCGATGTCACTGATCCGCCGCTCGGTGTCATGGATCAGCAATTCGGCGGCCTTGGTCAATCGGAGTTCGGTCAGCCGCATTGTGAAGCTGGCCCCCGCCTCGTAGAGCAGCTCGTTGACGTAGCGCTCCGACAGGCCGGTTGCGGCGGCGAGCTTGTGTGCGGAGAAATCCGGCTCGGTGAAGCGCTTCTCCAGGATCATCAGCAATGACTTCAGCCGCACTGCGCGAAGTCCGCGACGTTGGGCGGCGGCCGCAAGATCGCCGCGGGCACCGAGGCCGAGCGCTGCGAGATCGAGCAGGTGCGCGGCGATGGCGAAGCCGGCCTCATCGACGGCGTCAGGCGATTGCAGCAGCAGGTCGCTATAGTCCATCGCCAGCGACAACGCACCGCCCGGCGCGAGCTCGCGGCTGACCAGATCATCGACGCCGGAGGCCATGGATCGTAAGGTCGCCATCGGCAGATGGACATTGGTGAAGCGCTTGTGGTGCGCACCGTCGGCGGTGAAGAACGGCTCGTCCAGCTTGAGCAGCACCATCGCGCCCGGCCGCATCTGGAATTCGCGGCCGCGATGGGTCACCGTCGAGGCGCGGTCGCCGGTGTTGCGCGCAAGGCAGTAGCGGTCGTCATTGGTCGCCAGCACCTGGCGCCGCTCGCGCCGCACGGTGGTGAAGCTGCCGTTGCAGCGGCCGAGCATGGTGGTGCCGATATGGATCGAGTTCATCGTCGCGCGAAACGGCACCACAGGTGACGGGTCGAGCTCGCCGGTGTTGGAGAAATGCTCGAACAGTTCGGCGAAGAACATGTAGCGCTGCCGCTCGCCGAGGCCTGGCGGCAGCATGTCGGTCGACAGCCTTTTCTTGATGACGGACATCGGAAGGACAGGACCAGGGTGCGCACCGGCAATCTGGCCACCACCAGATGAACGGCAGATGAAATCTATCATCTCGTCGGCGGTCTGTGCACAGCGCCGGACAGTCCAAGTCCGGAATTCTCCAGCGCTTCCCAGTCCAAGACGCGTGTGCCGCGAGGGGCTTACCGATGGCGCCGGGCTCGCAGCCAGGAGAGACCGCTCAAAGTGAGCCCCCGCACACAAGCGGGCCAGCCAGAGGAGACCATGGGATGAAGACTTCCGCGATCCGCAAGGTGTTGCTCGGGGTTGCGATCACCACCAGCATCGGGATCGGCTACGCGATCGGCGCCCAGCCGCACATGGACGAAAGCCTTGCGATGCTGCAATCGGCGCGCGCCGAACTCACCAAAGCAACGCCGAACAAGGGCGGCCATCGCGAGCGTGCGCTCGGCCTGATCGATCAGGCGATGGGCGAAGTGCGCGCCGGCATCGCGTTTGCCGGCGGCGGCTAATTCACTGACGAATGACTTTTGACATCAGCAGAGGACGATAATCATGACCAGATTGATTGCGGCCGCCTTCCTTCTTGCCACGCTCGGCAGCGCCGGCGCTATGCCGCTCGCGCCTGTGACCCCCAGCCAGAATCCCGATGTCATCACGGTCACCGGCGGCTGCGGCGGCGGCTGGCATCGCGGTCCCTATGGCGGCTGCCGCCGCAACTACGCACGGCCGTGGATGCACGCCTGTCCGCGCGGCTGGTATCTCGGCCCGGGCGGCCGCTGCCGCGCCAACGGCACCTGAAGAATTTGAGCACGCAGGCCTTTTGCATCACGCCAGCGGCGGACGGAAACGTCCGCCGCTTTTGTTCGAGGCGATCGGCGAAGCGCGGTTTTGAGCGAAGCGGCCGCCGGTTCACGCCGAGCGTGGAGGCGGCGCACTTCGCTGTTCGTCTCGCCTAGAGCATGATCCGGAAAAGTGCGAAGCGGTTTTCCGAAAAGATCATGCTCAAACAGCGAGCTAAAAGCGCGATGACGATTCAGCCCAATCTCATCGCGCTTTAGTAGACGCCCTTGTTCATGGTTCTGAGCCGCTGCGCCAGCGTCCTCATCACCTTGAGGGCGAAATGCGGCGTCTGGCTGACGAGGAAGAGAAACTGCTTTTCCGAGACCGGGACGAGTTCGACATCCGTCAGGGCCGTGGCAGTCGCACTCCTTGGCTCGTTGTCGATCAAGGCCATCTCGCCAAAGATCGTGTCGGGCGCAAGGTCCGCCATGGTCTTGTTGCCGACCTGAATGCGCACATAGCCGCTCTTGATCACGAAGAGCTCGTTGGCTTGCTCACCCTCACGAAAAATAACGCCGCCGGCCCGGACCAGGCGGGTTTCGATACTGTTGCCCGTCAGAAGGCTGAAGCTTGCATCTGCCACTCGAATTCCCCTTTCTACGGTTCTGGCTAAAATAAATGCGCGAATAGAAAGTAGAGAACGCCCGAGATCAGCATCGCTACCGGCAAGGTCAGAACCCAGGCCATGGCGATGTTGCGGATCGTCGACCATTGCAAGCCGGACCCGTTTGCGGTCATGGTGCCCGCGATGCCGGACGACAGCACATGCGTCGTCGACACCGGCAGACCGTAGCCGTCCGCCGCGGCGATGGTCGCGGCCGCCGTGATCTCGGCGCAGGCGCCCTGCGCATAAGTCAAATGAGTCTTGCCGATCTTTTCGCCCACCGTCACGACGATCCGCTTCCAGCCGACCATCGTGCCAAGGCCGAGCGCGATGGCGACCGCGATCTTCACCCAGGACGGAATGAATTTGGTGGCGGCATCCAGCGAGCCCTTGTAGCGATCGAGCGTCGCGACATCGGCATCGCTCAGCGCGTTGTCGCTGCTCTTCATAAGCAGGCGAAGCGCCTCCGACACCAGATACATATCGTTGCGCGTGTTGCGAACGGTCTCGGCGGGGAATTTGGCCAGCGAACCATACTGAACGACCTGGTCGCTGATCTCGCGGACGAGGACGGCGAGCGACGGATAGGTATCGTCGGTGAGCTGCCGAAGCGCGATGTAGTTCGTCACTGCCGGACGCGGGTCGCCGGTCACCTTGCGATCAGCGCCCTTGTCCTCGACGACCTTGCTCGCCGCAGCCGAATTCGCGGTGAATGCCTCGATCTGGTTCGCCGGCATCGCGCGGTTGAGCGCATAGGCGGTCGGGACCACGCCGATCAGGATGAGCATGATGAGGCCCATGCCTTTTTGGCCATCGTTCGATCCATGAAAGAAGCTGACCAGGGTACAGGTCAGGATCAAGATGCCACGAATCCACCACGGCGGAGGCTGGTCGCCTTGCGGCTCGCCGAACAGCGCCGGCGTTGCGCGCAACAATGCGGTCTTGAGCCCGTAGAGCAGGATGGCGGCGAGCAGAAATCCGAACAGCGGCGACAGCAGCAGCGCCTTGCCGGTGTTGACGGCCTGCGACCAATCCACGCCGGACGTCCCCTCTCGTCCGTGCATCAAGGCGTTCGATATACCCACGCCCATGATCGATCCGATCAGGGTGTGCGAACTGGAGGCCGGCAGTCCGAAATACCACGTGCCGACGTTCCAGATAATGGCCGCGATCAGCAGCGCGAACACCATGGCGAAGCCGGCGCTGCTGCCGACCTGAAGGATCAGTTCGACCGGCAACAAGGAGACGATGCCGAAAGCGACGGCGCCGCTGGAGAGAAGCACGCCGATCAGATTGAAGAGGCCCGACCAGACGACGGCAATATGCGCCGGCATCGAGCGCGTGTAGATCACGGTTGCGACGGCGTTTGCGGTGTCGTGAAAGCCGTTGACGAATTCGAAGCCGAGCGAGATCAACAGAGCGACGAACAGCAAAAGGAACGCCGCATAAGAGGTCTTGCTGGCGCCCGTGGCGCCAACATCCGCGTAGATGCTGTAGGCCACGAACAGCAGCGCGGCGCCGATCACGCCGAGATAGATGATGCCGGTGAGCGGATGAAAGCCCTTCTCGAGATCGGGCCCCCTGCGCCGCGCGGGCTCGATCGAACCAGGTAACGCCACATCGCTCATGCGATTTGCCCCTCATGGCCGCGGGAGGACAAAAGCGGCCATGTGACATTGGGACTACGTTTACATGACGTACATGTGACAGTTGTGTGAAAGCGGCCCAGCCAGGCTTTCAGCCAGCGTCTAATTCATTGATAAGGTTACCCGAACAGCGAGGTTATCGCCGGCGGAGTACCCCTAGTGCTGCGATACGGGCTGCGCCGGCGCGTGCAGCTCTTCGGCATATTTGTGGGCGAGCCAGGACGTGATCACGCCCGGGATGAAACCGACCAACCCGTAGAGGACGAACTGCACCGGGCCGCTTTCGGAGCCGTGCGAGGCGTAGGCCAGCGCCGCGCCCACGAACCCCACCGCACCGACGATCAGCATGCGCGCCAGCGGCGAGATCCGCCGCACATGCATCAGGATGTCGTCGATCGCGCCGAACATCAGCGACGGCACGATGCCGAACAGATAGTTGTATTGCAGCGACTTCACGAACACGACGAACAGCTTCGCCACCTCGCCGCCATTGGTCTCGGTCCAGTAGCCGGACTGATAGGTGGTCATGAGCAGCAGCAGGAAGCCGCCGATGAATGGCCCGACGGCTGCGAAGATCAGATAGCGTTTCATGGCGTGCCCTTGCCCGACGTCAGGCGAGTGTAGCGCAGCCGCGCAACGGTTCTAGGGAAAATCGAAAGCGCCCGGCAATGTTCCGAAGGTTCGCATCGAGCGCGCTGCAACAACCGCTGATGTTGCTGCGACACGGAATCGCCCGGACAGAGCCGGACTATGACATCGTGAGACCGGGGTGAGCGTCGTGGCCGCTACTCACCCCACGCCGCGAAGGCGTCGTTGAAGGCCCGCTCGCCGGGGGCGCCCTTTTCGATCGCGATGATGGCGCGGCGCTGGTTGGTATAGACCAGCGGCACGTCGAACCAGGAGCGCTCCTTCAGGAGCTGCAGATTGCGCGAGCGGTCGGCGTCGACGTTGGAGAGGCCGACCAGGAAGAAGCCGTCGGTGACCTTGACCGCGAGGCCGGCAAGCGGCGTGCCCCGCGCCTGCTCGTTGGACTTCATCAGGATGCCCGGCACGTTGCCGACGCCGCCATTGGCGAAATCCTGCGGCAGGATGAAGGTCAATTCCGCGGTATGGCTCGCCGGCAGCGATGAATCGGTGTTGCGGCGGAACGACATCGTCATCTTGAACTTGCGATCGGGAATGTCGATGTCGGCGCGCACGGCGATGTCAGGCTTCTGGTTGCCGGATCCCTTGACCTGCTCGGTGCGCCAGACCACCGAACCGACATACTGCTTGCCCTTCGGATCCGACGGGTCCTCGTCATACAGCACAACGCGCTGCGCCACCGGAGCGACCGGCTCGCCCGACGAGGGCTGACCGACACGGTCGGTGATCTTCTTGCTCGAAGGCGTAGCCGAAGCGTCCTTCGGCGCCTCGACCGGAGCGGAGGATTTGAACAGGGTGCTGACATAGGTCAGGGCCGGCTTGCCCCAGAGGATGCCCGCGCCGACCAGGATCAGCAGGATGCCGATCACGATCGCCGTCTTGAACGGGAACATCGACCCGACGCGCGGCTGCTTCGGCTCACGATCGGCGTTGCCGACCCGCGACCGCGGCGCCTGGGGCGGCTGCTGCGGGGTGTAGCGCTCCGCCTCCTCGATCGACTCGTCGTAGGAGTACGGCGCCTCGGGATCGCCGCCGCGGTTCTCCAGGCTCGGCTCGAGCCGGTCGAATTCCGGCGAAGGCGACGGTACGTTGGCGTAGGTCTTGCGCGCGTTGCGGCTGGCTTGCGCCGCGGCACGGCCGAGATCGTCGGCGTCGGCGGTGATGTCGCGGAAGCCGCGCACGCCCGGCGCGGCCGGTGGCGGCGCGCCTTCGGGACCACGGCGCGGCGGAGCCGGCCGGGCCTGGGAATCGGGAGCGGACGGAACCGGCGGATTCTGCGGCCGCGGCGGGACCGGCGGCGGCGCGTCGGGGCGCAAATTGCGCGGCGGGCGCGGTTCGGCCGGCGGCCGCGGGCGCGAGGCCGTGTCGGCGGCATTGGCCTCGGGCGGCCTTGCGTTTGCCTCCGGCGGCCTTGCGTTTGCCTCCGGCGGCCTTGGATTGGCACGGCGCAACGGGTCGCTGCTGCGGGCGGCGCCGCCGGGGCGCGAGGCCTCGCGGGCGCGCTGCGCGGCCTCGGACTCCACCTTGCGAACCGCCTCTTCCAGCGACAGCCGTTCGCGGGTGATCTCGGACTCGGAGAGCGGCGGCTGCACGCCGCGGAGCTGCTGAATCAGCGCCGTGCGCGCCCGCGCGTACAGCGCACGGCGGGCTTCGCCGGGGGCGTTGGGGTCCAATCCGGCGATGGCACGGGCAATCAGCGGGTAGTAGTCAGCCATTTCCACACAATTGGAGGGATATAGGTAATATCCCGTTAAGCCTCGAACGGATTCTGTACCAGAATAGTATCTTCACGTTCCGGGCTGGTGGACAGCAGAGCGATCGGACACCCCACCAGTTCCTCGACCCGGCGGACATACTTGATGGCCTGGGCCGGCAGGTCCGCCCAGGACCGCGCGTTGGCGGTCGGCTGCTTCCAGCCCTCTATGATCTCGTAGATCGGCTCGACGCGGGCCTGCGCGCCCTCGCCCGCCGGCAGATGGTCGATTTCCTTGCCGTCGAGCTTGTAGCCGATGCACACCTTGATGCTGTCGAACCCGTCGAGAATATCGAGCTTGGTCAGCGCCAGCCCGGCAATTCCGCAGGTCCGGACAGTCTGTCGCACCAGCATCGCGTCGAACCAGCCGACCCGGCGCTTGCGCCCGGTGTTGACGCCGAATTCCTTGCCGCGACGGCCGATTTCCTCGCCGATTTCGTCGTTCAGCTCGGTCGGGAACGGACCCTGCCCGACCCGTGTGGTGTAGGCCTTGCAGATGCCGAGCACATAGCCGACGGCGCCGGGCCCAAGGCCGGTGCCGGTCGCGGCCTGCGCCGCCACCGTGTTGGACGACGTGACGTAGGGATAGGTGCCGTGGTCGACGTCGAGCAGCGCGCCCTGCGCGCCCTCGAACAGGATGCGCTTGCCCTCGCGGCGCTTGAGGTCCAGGAGCCGCCACACCGTCTCGGCATAGGGCAGAAGCTTCGGCGCCAGCGCCGACAGCTCGGCCAGGATGCTGTTGCCCTCGATCTCCGGCAGATTGTTGCCGCGGCGCAGCGCATTGTGGTGCGCCAGCAGGCGGTCGATCTTGTGCGGCAGGGTGTCGAGGTCGGCGAGGTCCATCAGGCGGATGGCACGGCGGCCGACCTTGTCCTCATAGGCCGGGCCGATGCCGCGGCGGGTGGTGCCGATCGAGGTGATGGCGTTGGAGGATTCGCGCAAGGAATCGAGCTCGCGGTGCAGCGGCAGGATCAGCGTGACGTTCTCGGCGATCCGCAGATTGTCCGGTCCGACTGCGACGCCCTGCCCCTTCAGCTTGGCGACCTCGTCGAGGAAGGCCTGCGGATCGAACACCACGCCATTGCCGATCACCGCCAGCTTGTTCGGGCGCAGCACACCGGAGGGCAGCAGGGCCAGCTTGTAGGTCTCGCCATTGATCACGAGCGTATGGCCGGCATTGTGGCCGCCCTGGAAGCGCACGACGATGTCGGCCTGTTCCGACAGCCAGTCGACGATCTTGCCCTTCCCCTCGTCACCCCATTGGGCGCCGACGACGACAACATTGGCCATTGCGAAGATGTTCCCTTCAGGTGTTTCAGAGACCATGATCACGGCGAAAACGCGTCCGCCCACAGCGATCATGCATTGATATGCCCAGCCCAAATCACGGCGCCCGGCCGCGCGCACGCAAGGCGCCTACCGGATAACGGAAGCGGGTCGGCTGCGCAAGCAAGAACGGGGTCATTTACGCCTTTTAGACGAGCTACAACCCTTTGATATCCCCTGAAAATTCCATCCTGCGCCCGGCTGCGCCGGCCGGGCTGGCGCGAATTTAATGTTACGGCCACGTGACGCCAGCCGTGCTTGCTGATTGATCGCAGCTCCAATTGCGGCGATCATTCACCTGGGTTAACCGGCGGGGCCCATGCCCAATTCGACACAAGCGACGATGGCGCTGCGAAAGCTAGGCATTGCCTTCAGGCTTCACACCTATGTCTACGATTCCAATGCCGAGAGCATCGGGCTGCAGGCGGCGGAGGCGCTCGGGGTCGACCCGAACCGCATGCTCAAGACGCTGATGGCGGAGGTCGACGGCAAGCCGGTCTGCGCCGTGGTGCCGTCCGACTGCGAGGTCAGCATGAAGAAGCTCGCCGCGGCACTCGGCGGCAAGTCGGCCAAGATGATGCGCCCGGCCGATGCCGAGCGGCTGACCGGCTATCATGTCGGCGGCATCAGCCCGTTCGGCCAGAAAAAGAAAGTGCCGACCGCAATCGACGAGACTGCGCTCACCCATGTCACGGTGTTCGTCAATGGCGGCCAGCGCGGCCTGCAGATCGAGATCGATCCGAACGACGCCGCGCTTGCCGCCGGCGCCTCGATGAAGGCGCTGGTGGCGACGCAGGACTGATCCCAAGGCTGATCCCGAGACTGATTCCTCGGACCGACTGCCGCAATCAATGCGAGGATTTGTCCCTGGCAAACTCCGCGCCAACGAAGTCGGATAGGCCGGTCAATTCCTCTGCCGAAATATCGTTGACGTTGAGCCTGAGCTGCATGATCGCGAGGTCGAGCAGATGCGCGGCAAAGCTCGCATTGGCCGCCCGCACGATGTTGCGCTGCTCGATCAACACCGCGATGACGTCGCGCAAACTGCGCACTTGCACTTGATCCATGGCCCTTTGCCCGATGCTGGCCGTTGTTATCTGAGTTGTCATTGGGATACCGATTGCAGTGTGCTGATGGACGCCGCGCTGGCGGCTGGGATGTAGGGCAGTTGCTCGGCTTCCTCGCCGAGATGCGGGATGCGCGAGCGGATCTCACGGACTTCGATGTCGATGGTCATGGGGGGCGGCACGAGCGTCACCGATGCTTTCGGCCACGGCGCCGGATTCGGACTGACCCCGGTGAAGCGATAGGCCGCCGCGATCTCGAGCGCGAGCAGTTGCAGCTCGAGCATCGCAACCCCCATCCCGGCGCAGGCGCGCGGACCGGCGCCGAACGGGATGTAGGCGTCGGTGTTGTAGCGCCGCGTCATCAGGAAGCGGTCGGGCTCATCGAAGTGCCTCGGATCGCGCTGCAATTGCCAGGGGCACAGCAACAGCGAGGTGCCGACCTTGAGGTCGCGCCCGCCGATCGTCACCGGCTGCATCACCTCGCGCGAGAACCACCAGGCGCTGGGATAGAGCCGGCAGACCTCCTTGACCAGGGTCGCGCTGACATCCGCACGCCTGACGGCATCGACGCGCAATTCGCCGTCGTCACCGATGCAGTCGGCGGCCTCGTCCGCGATCTCGTCCATCAGCGCGGGATCGGCCGCCATGTGATAGAGCACCCAGGCGGCGGTCGATCCAGTGGTGTGGTGGCCGGCCAGCAGCAGCGTGAGAATTTCGTCGTGCAGGTCGCGATCGCTGAGGCCGAGCGCTTCGAGATCGCGCAGCGCACTGGTCGAGCCGGCGCTGCTGCGCAGCCGCTGCACCACGGTCGACATCGCAAGCTTGGCGCAAATCCGGTTCTGCCGCCTGCGATACCAGGACACCGGTCCAAGCGGCAGCACGCGGAACATCTCGTCGGCCAGATCATCCTCGATGGTGCCGACCGCCTGCACCAGGGCCTCCTCGTCGCCGGACGAGATGACCTGGGCGCCGAACACGGCGATGCAGATCGTGCGCAGCGCCAGCGTCGCGGTGAAGCGATGCGGATCGAACGCACCGAGCCGCGCCAGCCGCGCACCGACCGCGCGGATCTCGGCGCACATCTGCGGCAGGTATTTTTCGACGCTGCCCTTGGCCATGTGCTTGTGCAGCACCGCACGGCGCCGCTTGTGCTCGTCGCCATGTAGCATCAGCGAGCTCTGGCCGAGCACCGGCGAAAGCTTCTTGATCAGCCGGCCCTTGCCGACGTCGGTTTCCGGCGCCTTCAGGATCGGGCGGATCAGATCAGGATCATTCACCAGCAAGACCGGCGCGGGCCCGAGATGGAGCGGCACCAGCCCGAGCGGCGACGCGTTGCCGCGCTCAAGCAGGAATTTGAGCGGGTCGCTCCGAAACGCTCGAACGTCCGAGAACATGTGTGGCATCGTGGATCTCCAATTGCCGTCCAAGGTCGAGGAATTTGGTCAGGCCGGGATTGCCGGCGATATCGAGCGGGATCTCGCCGGCGAGCGCCGTCAGCGGGCGGCCGTAGCGGTCGTTGCCGATCACCTGCGGCGGACCGTAACGGTGGGTGCGGATGCCCATCCGCGCGAGGAAGCGCTCATAGGTGAGGTCGGCCATCGCCACCAGCGCCGCCGCGCCGCGCAGCTCGGCGAAGCGAAACATCAGCGCATAGTTGGCGCGCGCGGCCGAAGCGGTTGCCGCCCCCGGCAGCACCCCGAACCGGCTGATCTCCCAGGCGTCACGGCGGCTCGGAAAGCGGCGCTGCGCGAGCTGCGGGAAGACCGACCTGGTGAGATAGGGATAGTCGGTGCGGATGGCGCGGAAGCCGCCGATCAGCTCCGAACCGAGAAACAGCAGGCAGTGTTCGGTATACCAGACGTCGAACTGGTCGCGCTCGACGTCGCCGGTCGTGGTCAGAAGCCAGCCGCAATGATCGACGAACAGCCGCTTGCGCAGCCTCAGCATCGCCTGAACATGTGCCGGATAGCGCTCTTCGGTCGTGACGAGCGCGTGGTATTCCCCCCAATGCTGCGACATTCCCTCCGCCTCCAGATGTCGTCGGCATCTGGGACAAAAAGGCTTAATTGTGGTACCCCCGAAAACCGGGGGTTTTAGTAATGGTCCTGGAAGAAGCGATTTCGAGCATCGAGGCGTCGGGCACGATCGACGAGCTTCGACTGTCGCTGCACCGGGTCATCCAGAACTACGGCTTCTCCGGCTTCGCCTTCATCGATGCGGGGCGGCCCGAGCTCGACCTGCCCTACCATACCGGCACCTATCCTCCAGCCTGGGAGCGCGCCTACATCCAGAACGACTTCGTTCATTGTGATCCGGCATTGACGCGGGTGCGGCGAACCAACACGCCGTTTCACTGGGGCGAGCTGAAGTTGCCGGAGCGGCAAGGGCGCAAGCGTCCGCCCGAGCTGAAGATGATGGAGGCCGCGCGGGATCACGGATTCCGCCAGGGCTTCGTCGTGCCCTTCCACTATCGCGACCGGCTCGGCGCCGTGCATTCGAGCTCGACGGTGTTCTTCTGGGAGGACGAGCCGCGCGACTTCGACAAGCTGTTCATCTGCCATCGGCATGAACTGCATCTCTTGATGATCTACTGGGTGCAGCGGGCGATGGACATCGTCAACCGCGACCAGCGCAACGCGCCGACCATCCTGAAGCCCGCCGACGCCGCCGAAACCATCAAGCTCACGGGGCGGGAGAAGGAAGTGATCGCCTGGGCGGCGCGCGGCAAGACCGTGGCCGACACCGCGCAGATCCTCGGTATTTCTCCGGAGACGGTGGAAGGCTTCATCAAGCAGGCGCTGCGCAAGCTCGAGGCATCCAACAAGACGCACGGGGTGGCGAAGAGCATCGCGCTCGGGATCATCGACTTGTGAGCCGTGCCGCGCGCGATCGCGGCGCGCTTGGGGCCGCTGCCGTGCCCATGGCGCCGCGTTCGGAGGAAGCGCCGCGATATGTGGCGAGGTCACACATCCGGGTTGGATTTATCGCAGCCGTCGCCCCTAGATTGCATTTGCGCACGGTCTTGATAAGAAGATCAGAGCCGGATGACGCCAATGCGGGCATCTCGGACCACGGGTGCGCATCGCAGAGCCTGCCCGGTGCAGCGGGACCATTGGTCGATCCGGCTGATCCGTAAAAGTCCCGTCGCGACGAACCACGGTTCCATTTGCTACCAATCATTGTCGCGGACATGCTGTCGACGGACGTAGCTGGAGATCGCCGAAGCGCACCATGAGCACATCGCAGGACGACCAGATCAATCAACTGGTGCAGGCGCGCTGGCGCGCAATCGGACTGTCCCAGGCAGATCTCGCCGAGATCCTGTGCTCGGGCGCCTCCTTACAAAAGAACAGCGTGGACGGCACGGTGAAGGTCGATAGCGGCCGCCTGGCGACCGTCGCCGAGATGCTCGGGATCGCCGCCGACATGCTCAATCGCCGGCCTGCCACGACAGCGCCGACACAGACCGGCCAGGCGGCAGAATCGCTACAATCTCTGCTCGAACTGCGCATGCTGCGGGTGTTCCGCGACGTGCAGGACCCCGACACCAAGCGGATCCTGATCGAGCTTGCCGAGCAGATCGTCAAGCGCCAGACCACTCCGCCGGAGGGCGGCTAGACACGATCCGGAAAGTGCGGGGGGTCTTCCGGAAGGGGGCCTTCGCGCATGGTCGCGATGCGTCCATCCCCATTGATGGAATGGCGGAATCCGTGTCTGTGAAAAGGGCCGGGGAAATCCATACCGGCCCGGCGACAGCAGCCGGGCGGGCCACGGCGTTGTGAACCCGGGCCTCATCGCATGTCTGCCTCCGACTCCACCGCAACGCCCGCGTCCAGCTCCTGGATCGCCAACCAGCCATATCTGCTGCTGTGCATCACCGCGATGTGCTGGGCCGGCAATGCGATCGTCGGCCGGCTCGCCGCCGGCCACATTCCGCCGGTGACGCTGTCGTTCCTGCGCTGGTCGGCGGCATTCCTGATCATCCTGCCGTTTGCCTGGAAGCACCTGGTCCGCGACTGGCCCGCGATCCGCACCAATCTCGGCATCATGGTGCTGATGTCGGTCACCGGCATCGGCGCCTTCAACACGCTGCAATACTGGGCGCTCGAGTACACCCAAGCGCTCAACACGCTGCTGTTGCAATCGGCAGCGCCGCTGATCGTTGCGTTGTGGTCGCTGATCCTGCTCGGCACACGGCTGACGCTGGCGCAGCTCTGCGGCGTCCTGCTGTCGCTGTGCGGAGTGCTGGTCATCCTGCTGCATGGCGACCTCACGACACTGTCGAAGATCGACTTCAACAAGGGCGACCTGATCTTCATCGTCGCACTGGTGATCTTCGCGCTGTATTCGGTGCTGACGCTGAAGCGGCCGAAGATCCACGGCCTCTCGGTCGCGGCCTTCACCTTCGGCTGCGGCGCGCTGTTGCTGGTCCCGCTCTTGATCTGGGAACTCGGCGCGCGTCCGGTGATGCAGCTCACGGCCAACAACTTGCTGTCGCTGTTCTATGTCGCCGTGTTCCCCTCGACGGTGGCTTATCTGTGCTTCAACCGCGGTGTGCAGCTGATCGGCGCCAACCGCGCCGCGCCGTTCTTCCACATGGTTCCGGTGTTCGGCACCATCATGTCGATCGTGTTCATCGGCGAGCATCCGCAGGCCTTCCATTTCATCGGCTTTGCCCTGGTGCTGGCCGGCGTGTTCGCGGCTTCGCGGAAGCAGTCGGCGGCCTGATCCCGCTGCCCGAGGCGCGGTGACTATCGGCGGCAAATCCGTTATCTGTTGCAATCTGCTTCGCGGACAGGTCCCAAACGCATGGCGCGCGCCAGCAATCTCGTGATCGGCACCCTGACGCTGGCCCTGATCGCCGGCTCGCTCGGCGGCTGGCTCGGCTATCAGCGCTATGCCGGCATCAAGCGGATGGTACCGTTCCGCGTCGTGTTCGAGGGCTCGGCATCGGGGCTGCGCCGCGGCGCCAGTGTCAATTTCGCGGGCGTGCGGATCGGCGAGGTGGTCTCGATCCGGCTCGACCGGCACCGCGTGGTGGCGATGACGCGGATCGAGGGCAACGCCCCGATCAAGAAGGACACCCAGGCCGGCCTCGAATTCCAGGGCCTGACCGGGATCGCCTCGATCTCCTTCACCGGCGGCACCGACGATGCGCCGCCGCCTGCGGTCGGCGCCGACGGCATTCCCGAGCTGACGGCCGACGCCGAAGGCACGATGGGCATCCAGGAGAAGCTGCGCGTCGCGCTGCGCAATGTCGACCGCGTCATCACCGAGAACGAGGCCGACATCAAGGACTCGCTGCTCGGGCTCGAGAACTTCACCAACTCGCTGTCCGGCAATGGCGAGCTGATCGCCGGCTTCATCGACGCCGCCGACGACGGCATCAGCACGGTCGACGCCAAGCTCGCCTCGGCCGACAAGTTCCTGAAGAGTTTCGGCAGCGACAAATATGGCGGCGAGCTGCTGCCGACCGTGATCTCGCTGCGCGAGCTGATCCAGAGCTTCGACAAGAAGTCCGGCACGATGATCGCCGAAACCCGCAAGACGCTCGTCGACGTCAGCCAGTCCGTCAACGCGTTCAACGAGAAAATTGCCGGGCGCGGCGGCAGGCGCTAACGTCGGGCCCCAACCAAGAACCAAGAACAACGGAAACGCCCAACGTGCACGACCGGACCGCAGCGCCCTCCCCGCCTCCCGCAACCGTCAACCGCGCGACGAGCGCCGTGCCCCGGCATTTGCGCCGCTATCTCACGCTCGACGATTTCGAGCCGCGGGCGCGGCAGCTGTTGCCGAAATTTCTCTACGGCTACATCTCCGGCGGCGCCGAGACCGACACGGCACGGTCAGACAATCGCCGGGCCTTCGACGAATACGGCTTCGTGCCGCGGGTGCTGCAGGACGTCTCCGGCCGCGACCAGACCACGACGCTGTTCGGCAAGACCTACGCCTCGCCGTTCGGGATCCCGCCGATGGGCTCGTCCGCGCTGTGCGCCTATCGCGGCGACATCGTGCTGGCGCGCGCCGCGGCCGCCGCCAACGTCCCGATGATCCTCTCGGCCTCCTCGCTGATTACGCTGGAGGACGTCCGCGCCGCCAATCAGCAGGTCTGGTATCAGGCCTATCTCGCCGGCCTCCCCGAGCGCATCGAGCCGCTGGTCGATCGCGTCGCGGCGGCCGGCTACGACACCTTCGTCGTCACCGCCGACGTGCCGGTGCCGCCCAACCGCGAGAACAACATCCGCAACGGCTTCCAGGTGCCGCTCGAGATCACGCCGCGGGTGTTCTGGGACACCATCACCCATCCGGACTGGCTGCTGAACACCTGGGCGCGCACCGTGTTCAATCACGGCATGCCGCATTTCGAGAACATGGACGCCAAGCAGGGCCCGCCGGTGCTGTCGAAGAACTTGATGCGCAACATCGGCAGCCGCGACCAGCTCGCCTGGAAGCATGTCGAGCTGATCCGCAAGCGCTGGCCCGGCAAGCTCGTGGTCAAGGGGCTGATCGCACCGGAGGACGCGCGGCTGGCGCGCGAGCACGGCTGCGACGGCGTGATGGTTTCCAACCATGGCGGCCGCCAGCTCGACTACACCGTCTCCGCGCTGCGCACGCTGCCGGAGATCGCCGCGCAGAAGGGCAACATGACGGTGATGATGGACGGCGGCATCCGCCGCGGCACCGACGTCATCAAGGCGCTGGCGCTCGGTGCGGACTTCGTCTGGATCGGCCGTCCGTTCCTCTATGGCGCCGTGGTCGCGGGCGAGGCCGGCGTGTCGCGCGCGATCTCGCTGCTGCACGCCGAGATCGACCGCGACCTCGCGCTGCTCGGCATCCGCAGCCTGAAGGAGATCACGCCGGACCTGGTGCGGAAGTTCTAGAGAAGTTGCATCCGCAACGGGACTGCCCCCTCTCCCGCTTGCGGGGGAGGGTTGGGGTGGGGGTGTCTCCGCTTGCGAGCGAATCGTTGGGTGGCGAGAGCCCCCACCCGCTGCGCCCTTCGGGCACAGCGACCTCCCCCGCAAGCGGGAGAGGTAGGAAAAAGTCACGCGTAGCGCGCCGCGCCCATGCAGAGCGCGGTGATCGCGAGCAGCCCGGCGGCGATGCGCTGGGCGACGGCGAGCCGCGAACGTGCGGCAGACGGATCGGTCACACCATTGCGGAGCTGCCTGACAGCGCCGCCGCCGACGATGATCTGCACGGCGATCGCGGCCAATGCGGCGATCGCGCCACCGGCTAAAATCTGCTCCGACAGCGCGAACGAGCCTTCATGGACCAGGCGCCACAGCGTGGCGCCGGTCGCGATCGCAACCGTCGCCGCGCCGATTTGCGGGCCCAGCAGCCTTTCGCCACCAAGGCCGCCGGTGCGTGCCAAAGTGAAGCTGGAGCCGGCCCAAAACACCGATGACAGGACGTGAAGGGACAAGGCTATGATGAGGGCAGTCTGCATGACGTTGCTCCAAATGGGCATTGGAAATTAGATATACATAATGTATAATCAATCCGACGAAAGCAAGGCAAACCGATGCCGCCGCGCAGCTATGTGAGCCCGGCGCGCAGCGCCGCCGCCGCCGAGACCCGCGAGCGCGTGATCGAGGCCGCCTCGCGCACGCTGCGCGAAGGCGAGAGCATCGCGCGCTTCTCGCTGGATACGGTGGCGAAGGCGGCCGGCGTGACGCGGCTGACGGTCTACAACCAGTTCGGCTCGCGGCGCGGACTGCTCGAGGCCGTGTTCGACGAGATCGCGCGCCACGGCGGCCTGCATCAGCTCGCCGACGCCATGGCGATGGCCGATGCACACGCCGCGCTCGACCGCATGGTCGAGATCTTCTGCGGATTCTGGAACCGCGATTCCGCGGTCGGGCGCCTGCACGACGCGATGGCGACCGATCCCGAATTCGCCGAAGCGGTGCGCGAGCGCAATGAGCGCCGCCGCCGCGGCGTCACCGCATTGATCGACCGCATCGCGGCCAAGCAGGCATCGCCGCAGGCCCGCAAGGATGCCGTCGACCTGATCTTCGCGCTGACCAGCTATCCGACCTTCGCATCGCTGAGCGCCGCCGGGCGGTCGCGGGATGAGGTCTGCCGGCTGGTGCAGACGGCCTGCCACGCGGCGCTGCAGCCGCTTAAGCTCTCAAACCCGTCATCCTGACGAGCGCGCTTTGGCGCGCGTCTCGAAGGATGAATCGGCCACAGTCGGGCCGTCGACCCTTCGAGACGCGCTTCGCGCTCCTCAGGGTGACGGATAACGTCTTAGGCAAGCGGCTCAGTCACCCCAGCTTGAACTTGCTGTAGGCCTCGCGCGTCGCGATGATGACGTGCTCCTCGCAGCCGTTGCGGCGGTGCGGGTCGCAGCGGTTTTCGTAGTCGGCCGAGGTCATCATGTCGAGGAAGGCCGCAACGCTCGGGTAATAGACCAGCGCGAGGTAGTCCCAGCGCTGGCCGGCCGGCTCGCCGAGCGCGACCGCCTCGGCGCTGCCGGTCCAGAGCAGCGTGCCGCCGCGCGCCTTGATCATGGGGACGGTGAGCGCGCTGTAGCGCAGATACGCATCCCAGCCCGAGCCGTCGCCGTCGAGCGAGCGCTGCCGAAATCGCATCAGATTGACCATCACGACGGGAGCCGCTTGATCCAGTTCGCTCAGGCCTTTGACGTTCAGGAGATCGACACCCATCCACCAGCTCCCACACAAGGTCGCATCAGTCCGGGCCGGGTCGGTCCGGCCGCAACGATTATGTCACATCGTCGGACTACCCTGAAATGCTGGCAGGCCGTAAGCTCGCCACCCGATCTCGGAGGTCAATGCCGTGATGACCCTTCCCGAACTTGCGGCCGACGCGCTCGGCAAATTCCTCGGCGAATACATGCAGCGCCGGTTCGGCTCCTCGCAGACCCAGCTGGTGGAGATGGTGCCCTCGATCGCGCGGATCGCGATCGAATGCATCGGCAACAGCGACGCGCTCTACCACAATGTCGAGCACACCATGCTGGTGACGCTCGCCGGTCACGACATCCTGCGCGGCCGCGCGCTGCACTCGCACATGAGCGCCGAGGACTATGCTCACGTCATCATCGCCTGCCTGACCCATGATATCGGCTATGTGCGCGGGCTGTTCGATGCCGACGACCAGAACGGCTATCTGGTCGCTGCCGATGGTCGCAAGGTGATCCTGCCGCGCGGCTCGTCGGATGCGGCGCTGATGTCCTATCACGTCGACCGCTCCAAGATCTTCGTGATGGAGCGGCTCAAGGGCGTCGCGCTGCTCGACAAGGAGCGCATCGCGCGCGCCATCGAGGGCACACGCTTTCCGCAGAGCGCGCCGGACGGGAATGAGGAGTTCGGAGAGGAGGCCATCCTGCTGCGGGCCGCCGATTTGATCGGCCAGCTCGGCGACCCCCATTACATCCGCAAGGCCAACGCGCTTTACATCGAATTCGAGGAGGCCGGACTGAACCGTCAGCTCGGCTACGATTCGCCGGCCGATCTCGTCGACCTCTATCCGCGCTTCTACTGGGACAGCGTCGCCCCGCATGTGCAGAAGGCGATCCGCCACCTCAACATCACCTCCAGCGGGCGGCAATGGATCGCCAATCTCTACAGCAACGTGTTTCGCGCCGAGCGCGACATCTCGCTGTCCGGACCACAGAAATAGGCAGGGCCGCGCGCGCGAACGATCACCGTCACCCTGAGGAGGCCGCACCGCGGCCGTCTCGAAGGATCGACGGCCACCAGCCGGGCCGTGCATCCTTCGAGACGCCGCTCCGCGGCTCCTCAGGATGACGGGGACAGTCTTGTTATTCGGCGTTGCGCCGTCCGCATGATGACATCTCGGGCGGTTCGTCTGAACAATCGATTGCGGCCACGCGCGCATGGCTCCAATCCACTCTTTCGTCTTGTCGCGGCGGCGGATTCGGGCACAACATCCACCAGATAATGACCGCTTTGCCCGCACCTGCCGCAACCCCGCGCCGCACCCCGCTGCACTGGCTCAACAACCAGCCCTATCTGCTGCTCAGCCTGACGTCGCTGTTCTGGGCTGCCAATATCGTGCTGGCGCGGCATGTCGGCAGCCATGTGCCGCCAGTCACCCTGACCACGATCCGCTGGTTCGGCGTGTTCCTGATCCTGTTGCCATTCGCCTGGCCGCATCTGAAAGAGGACTGGCAGAAGCTGCGCAAGGCGCTGCCGCTGATGCTGCTGCTCTCCGCGGTCGGCTTCGCGTTCAACAACGCGATTTCCTACTGGGCGATGCAGTACACCGAGGCGCTGAACGCGCTGCTGATCCAGTCAGCCGGGCCGCTGTTCGTGGCGCTGTGGTCGCTGGTCCTGTTCGGCGTCCGGCTGACGCCGGCGCAGCTTGCCGGCATCGCGATCTCGCTGGCCGGCGTGCTGACCATCATCCTGCGCGGCGACTTCTCGGCGCTCGCCAGCATCAGCTTCAATCGCGGTGACATCATGTTCGGCGCCTCGCTGGTGTCGTTCGGGCTCTATTCGGCGCTGATCCCGCGGCGGCCGAAAATCCATCAGCTCTCGCTGATCTCGTTCACCACCTGCTGTGGTGCGCTGATGCTGTTGCCGGTGGCTATCTGGGAATTCGCCAATGGCGTGACGCTGAAGCTCGACCTGCTGACGTTCGCAACGCTGGGCTACACGCTGATCTTCCCGTCCACGCTCGCCTACCTGTTCTTCAACCGCGGCGTCGCATTGGTCGGCCCGAACCGCGCGGCGCCGTTCTTCCATCTGGTGCCGGTGTTCGGCTCGGCGATGGCGATCCTGCTGCTCGGCGAGACGCTCGCGCCGTTTCACCTGATCGGCTACGCACTGGTGCTCGCCGGCGTCATCATCGCTTCGCGGCAAGGATCAGCCAAGGATCAGCTAAGGGATCGGCGAAGCCCTAGCTGACGCCGCGGATTTGGCTAGCCCACCTTGCGCAACCCGGCGGATTTGCGTGGCGAATGTGGCTTTGCCGCCAGCGTGTCCGTGATGAAGTCGATGAACCGCCTCACCTTGGCCGGCACGTGGTTGCGCGAGGCGTAGTAGACGTAGAGCGGAAACCGCTCGTCGGGCCAGTCCGGAAACAGCTCGATCAGCGCGCCGCTCTTGAGGTGATCGTCGAGCCCGATATCGATCACCTGCGCGATGCCGAAGCCGGCGAGGCAGGCGCCGAGCTTGGTTCCTGAGTCGGTCACGGTGAGCCGCCCGTTGACCGCGACCGGCACGACCTCGCCGCCGCGCCGAAACTCCCACTCGAAGGGACGCCCGGTCGCCGCGTCGATTGCATGGATGCACTGATGGTCGCGGCTCGTCAGCTCGCGTGGATCAAGCGGCCGGCCGTGTCGTGCGAGATAGATCGGCGAGGCCACGGTGAGCACGCGCGCATCGAGCACGCGGCGCGCAATCAGTGCCGATGGCGCCGGCTCGCCGAAACGCACCGCCAGGTCGAAACCGTCGCTGACCAGGTCGGCGATCCGGTCGCGGGTCTCGATACGCAGCTCCATGCCCGGATTCTGCAGCAGGAACTCACTCAGCTTCGGCGATAGCACCATGCGGGAGAACAGCGGATCGACATTGACCCGCAGCCTGCCGCGGACCGCTTCGCGCGATTTCGAGGTTTCCGCCGCCGCCTCGCCGATCCCGGCCAGATGCGCGGCAACCCGCTCGACCAGCGCGCGTCCTTCCTCGGTGAGCTCGACGGCGCGGCTCGTGCGGTGAACCAGCCGCGTGTCGAGGCGCGCCTCGAGCTTTGCGATCGCCTTGCTGACCCCGGATTGCGTCATGCCGAGCCGTTCGGCGGCGCGGCCAAAACTGCGCGCATCCGCCAGCGCCGCGAGGACCACCAGGCCGCCAACCAGCCGACCGTCAACTTCGTCCATGCCGATGCCTCTCAGTCATCCAAGAGATGACCGTCCAGTCGTAGCACTCCGCCACCATATCGGCCACTGTCGACGCAGATCACCGGTTCGATCCGGTGCGGCCACCGCCACGTCATCGCCCAAGGAGAATTTGCAATGAGCGACATCCAGGCCATCGCATCCGCGATCGATGGATATTTCGACCTGATGTATGACGTCAACGACAGCCGGTTCTACGACGTCTTTGCCGATGCCTCCATCGTGCACGGCATCCGGGACGGCAAGCACACGGTGCGGTCGGCCGCGGAATTCCTCGACTTCATCCGCAGCCGTCCGTCGCCGGCATCGATGAAATCGCCGCGCGAGGAGGCCATCATCAGCATCGACCAGACCGCGCCCGATCTGGCCATCGCCAAGGTGCGCATCAGGAACGGCCAGACCGGCTTCATCGACCATCTGGTGTTTCATCGGATCGACGGCCGCTGGCTCATCACCACCAAGGCTTTTCACGTCGCGCAGGTCTTCCCGGAGGGATCGTAGCGCATCCCTCCGCGACCCAGGCATTTGTATATCCGTCATCCTGAGGAGCCGCGAAGCGGCGTCTCGAAGGATCGACGGCCACCGGCCGGGCCGTGCATCCTTCGAGACGCGCGCAAGAGCGCGCTCCTCAGGATGACGGGAAAGGGAGTCCGTCCTCGCTCGTTGAGCTGCGGCGGACGTAGTCGACTACCCCACCCTACGCCTCGGCCTTACGCCGCACGGACCTTCTGCAGGAACTCGTCGACCGCGTTGCGCAGCATGCCGGACTGGGTGTCGAGTTCGCGTGCATTCGACAGCACGTCACCCGCTGCGGTGCCGGTGGCTGCGGCCGCGGTGGTGACGCCGCCGATATGGGCGGAGATCTCGCTCGAGCCGGCCGCGACCTGCTGGATGTTGCGCGCGATTTCGCGCGTCGCATCGCCCTGCTGGTCGATCGCGGTCGAGATCGACGCCGTGATCTCGCTCATCTGCGCGATGGTCGCGGTGATGCCGCCGATCGAGGTCACCGCCTCGCCGGTGGATGCCTGCATCGCGGCGACCTGCGCCGATATCTCCTCGGTCGCCTTCGCGGTCTGGTTGGCCAGCGCTTTCACCTCGGAGGCGACCACCGCGAAGCCGCGGCCGGATTCGCCGGCGCGCGCCGCCTCGATGGTGGCGTTGAGCGCAAGCAGATTGGTCTGCGCCGCGATCGAGTGGATCAGCTTGACCACCTCGCCGATCTTCTCGGCACCGGTGGACAGCGCCTGCACGGTCGCGTTGGTGCGCTCCGCATCGGCGACCGCCTGGCTTGCAACTTCGCTGGAGCGCGCGACCTGGCGGGAGATTTCCGCAACCGAGCTGGAGAGCTCCTCGGCGGCAGCGGCGACGGTGCCGACATTGTTGGACGCGCTGTCGGACGCAGCGCCGACGGTCGCGGCACGCGCGCTGGCGTCGCTGGCGGTTGCGGTCATCGACTGTGCGGTGGTCTGCATGCCGGCGGCGGCGGAAGCCACCGTGCGGACGATGCCGTTCACGCTGCGCTCGAAATCGCTCGCAATATTCTCCATCGCGTTGCGGCGATCGGATGCGGCGCGCGCCTGCGTCTCGGCTTCGGCCTGCTCGAGGCCGCGGATGCGGATCGCATTGTCCTTGAATATCTGAACGGTCGCCGCCATCCCGCCGACCTCATCGCCGCGGCCGACGCCCGGGATGTCGCCGTCGAGCTTGCCGTCGGCAATGTCGCGCATGCGGCTGCCGAGCAGATTGAGCGGCCGCGAGATGCTGCGGCCGATCAGCCAGGCGACCGAGCTCGAGATGATGCCGATGCCGAGGATCGCGAGGCCAAGCAGCCAGGCGATGGGGCGCATCTTGGCGTCGATGTCGTCGAGATAGGCGCCGGTGCCGAGATACATGTCGAAGCCGGGGACCGCGACGGCGTAGCCGAGCTTGCGGATCGGCGTCTCCTGGCCGGGCTTCACGTACTCGTAGAACAGCAGGATGTCACCCTTCGACTTCACGCCGTCCATCAGTTCCTGCGAGAGCTTGCGGCCATTGGTCACGACGTCCATGCGGTTGGTTCCGACCTGCTTCGGATCGGGCGCCAGCACCGTGATGCCGTTGTAGTCGGTGCCGAACAGATAGCCCGAGCCGTTGTCATAAGTCATGGCGTTGGCGCGCTTGCCGAACTCGGCCAGCGCAGCCTCCTTGGTCATCTTGCCGGCGTCGACGTCCTTCTTCAGGTTCGCCGCCATGTTCTTCGCCATCTCGACGATGGCCTTGGCCTGGTCGATGCGAGCATTTGTCATCTCACGCTGCATCAGCTGACCGGCGAGGATGCCGGCCGTGCACAGACCAAGGAGGGTCACCGCCACCAGAATGCCGAGCTTGGGGGTGATCTTCAGATTTGACAGCTTCACGGGGATCTCCAGAAGAGGCGGGGAACGCGGCGCGATTGGCGGATTGATTCCGCTCACCGTAATGTGAGACCCTTTACCTGATGGTTACGGTGGTTCCCCGTAGTAGCCCGGAGAATCGGGCCGCGGACCTACCGGCAATTGTGGAGAGGACCACCCAGCTCGCGTACAAGTAGGCGAAAGCGACGAAGCGAGCCGCGCTCGGAGAAGCAAGAAGATCAAGAAGCGAACCCAGCAAGAAGCAACAATCAAGAACAGAAGACCTCACATCGGGAGCAGACAATGTCGAAATTCAGGGTGGTGACGCCGAAGGGCGCAAGCTTCACGGTCGCCGGCGGCGGCTACGATTATGAGCGCGAGGCGCTCGATCCGATCGGCGCCGAGATCGTCGAGGCGCCGGCCAACGAGGCCGAGTTCATCGCCGCTGCAAAGACCGCGGACGCGATCTACGCCAAGGGCATGCCGATCACCAAGGCGGTGATCGACGCGCTCGAGAACTGCAAGGTGATCACGCTCGGCAGCGTCGGCGTCGACTCTGTCGACGTCAAGGCCGCGACCGCGCGCGGCATCCCGGTCACCAACATCCCCGACACCTTCATCGAGGAGGTTGCCGACCACGCCATGATGCTGCTGCTCGCAGGCTTCCGCCGCCTGATCGAGCAGGACAAGATGGTGCGCAGCGGCCGCTGGGCCGAGGGCCGCCCGGCCCTGTTGAAGATTCCGCGGCTGATGGGCCAGACCCTCGGCTTCATCTCGTTCGGCCGCGTCGCCCGCGCGGTGGCGAAGCGCGCCGCGCCGTTCGGCCTCAGAATGATGGCCTACGATCCCTTCATCCAGGAAACGCTGATGTACGACCACGGCGTGATCCCCTCGACATTGTCGGAGGTGCTGTCGCAATCGGACTTCGTCTCGATGCACGCCCCGGCGCGGCCCGAAGTGCACCACATGCTGACCGAGAAGCATTTTCGCCAGATGAAGAAATCGGCGATCTTCATCAACACCGGCCGTGGCGCCACCGTCGACGAGGACTCGCTGATCAAGGCGCTGCAGGAGGGCTGGATCGCCCACGCCGCGCTCGACGTGCTGGAAAAGGAGCCGCCGTCGCACAACAACCCGATGCTCGGGATGGACAATGTTACCTTGACCGCCCACGTCGCCTCGGCATCGGCACGTTTTGACGAGGCGCGCAAGCGCCGGGTGGGCTACGAATTGTCACTAGTGCTGCAAGGCATGTGGCCGGTAAGCTGCGTCAACCCGTCGGTGCTGCAAAACACCGCGCTGCGCCGCTGGCAGCCCGTCAGCATGGATCGCGGTCCGAACAGCTGAGGCGGGATGACGCTTGTCGTGCGGAGGTCCGCCTGATGCGGGCCTTTCGCGCGGCGGCGTGCCGAGACCACAAGACCCTTCACCGGCGGCCAAACCCCGGGAAGAAATGACAACAACGAAACAATAAAAACGGGAGTGCGAACGACATGAAGTACGAGATCACGCGTCGCGACGCGCTGGCGCTGGGGGCATCAGCGGCGGCACTGGCCGTCACCGGCGCATCGGCGCAGGAGGCGTCGAAGGTCAAGGCGGCCGACGTGGCGGCGCCGTCGCTTCCGATCGAGAAGGGCGCGACCCTGCGCATGCTGCGGCCGGTGCGCTTCGTGCAGGCCGACGAGGACGTGTTCCGCGCCAATGCCAAGCGCTTCACCGACAAGACCGGCGTCGAGGTCAAGGTCGACTTCGTCGGCTGGGAGGACATCAATCAGCAGACCGCGGTGACCTCGAACTCCGGCGCCGGCCCCGACATCATCATCGGCTTTGGCGACGCACCGCATATCTATATCGACAAGCTGATCGAACTGACCGACGTCGCCGATTATCTCGACAAGCGCTACGGCGGATGGCTCACGCTGGCAAAGCGCTACGGCATGCGCTCGAAGTCGAAGAGCTGGGTCGGCCTGCCGTTCGGCGCCTCCGGCGGCCCGCTGGTCTACCGCAAGTCGCTGGTCAATGCGGCCGGCTTCGACAAGGTGCCGGAGGACCACGCCGGCATTCTCGAGCTCTGCAAGAAATTGAAGGCGGCCGGCAAGCCGGCGGGCTTCGCGCTCGGCAACGCGGTCGGCGACGGCAACGGCTTCGCCAACTGGCTGTTGTGGTCGCACAACGCCGCGCTGCTGGATGAGGAAGGCAACATCATCATCAACAGCAAGGAGACGATCGCGGCGCTGAAATACCTGAAGGAGCTCTATCCGACCTTCATCGCCGGCACGCCGTCCTGGAACGACGTCTCCAACAATCGCGCCTACTCGTCGCAGGAAATCGGCCTGACCGCCAACGGCGTCTCGCTGTACTTCTCGCTGAAGAACGATCCCGCCACCAAAGCCGTTGCCGACGACACCGAGCATCAGTTCCTGCCCAAGGGACTGGCGTCGAGCTCGCCGATGTCGGGCCTGACCCTGAACGCGATGGCGTTCAAGCACAGCCCGTATCCGAATGCGGCGAAGGCGTTCCTGCAGTTCATGCTGGAGAAGGAGCAGTACGAGCCGTGGCTCAATGCCAACTCCGGCTATTGGTCGCAGCCGCTCGCGGCTTACGCCGACGCTGCGGTGTGGTCGGGCGATCCCAAGGTCTCGATCTTCAAGGAGACGATGAAGAGCGCCTATTACAACGGCTACAAGGGACCGATCTCGACCGCGACCGGTGCCGTCACCGCCGACTACGTGCTGGTGCAGATGTGCGCCTCGGTCGCGACCGATGCGGCAACGCCCGAGGCCGCCGCCGCGGAAGCCGAGCAGCGCGCCAAGCGCTACTTCCGCCGGCAGAACCGGTGACGACGGTCATTGAACTGCGAAACCTAAATCAAGCGTCATTGCGAGCGAAGCGAAGCAATCCATCGCGCCACAAAGGAGAAATGGATTGCTTCGTCGCTTCGCTCCTCGCAATGACGACAAGACGAGCATTCAATGTCCGTAACCACCCTCCCTTCACGCGGCGCGACGCTTCGCCAGCCCGGCTGGCTCGCGCGCCTGTTCGACTACAAGCCGTTCCTGATCGTGATGTGCCTGGCGCCCGCGATCGGCCTGCTGCTGGTGTTCCTCACCTACCCGCTCGGCCTCGGCATCTGGCTCGCCTTCACCGACACCACGATCGGCCAGCGCGGCATCTATATCGGGCTTGAGAACTTCCAGTACCTGCTCAAGGATCCCCTGTGGTGGAACGCGGTGTTCTACTCGATCTTCTACACCGCGGTCGCAACTTTCGGAAAATTCGCGCTCGGCTTCTGGCTGGCGCTGCTGCTCAACAACCATTTCCCGTTCAAGAGCCTGATCCGCGCCATCGTGCTGCTGCCGTGGATCGTGCCGACCGTGCTCTCCGCACTGGCGTTCTGGTGGATCTACGATCCGCAGTTCTCGATCATCTCCTATCTGCTGGTCGACGTGCTGCATTTGCGCGACAGCAATGTCGACTTCCTCGGCTCGCCCTGGCCGGCGCGATTCTCGCTGATCGCGGCCAATATCTGGCGCGGCATCCCGTTCGTCGCGATCTCGCTGCTGGCCGGGCTGCAGACCATCTCGCCCTCGCTCTATGAGGCGGCAATGCTCGACGGCGCCACCTCCTGGCAGCGCTTCCGCTACATCACCTTCCCGATGATGATGCCGATCCTGGCGATCGTGATGACGTTCTCGATCATCTTCACTTTCACCGACTTCCAGCTGGTCTACGCCATCACCCGGGGCGGCCCGGTCAACTCGACCCATCTGCTTGCGACCTTGGCGTTCCAGCGCGGAATCGCCGGCGGCGAGCTCGGCGAGGGCGCAGCGATCGCGGTCTCGATGATCCCGTTCCTGGTGTTCGCAACGTTGTTCAGCTACTTCGGCCTCGCCCGCCGCAAATGGCAGCAGGGA
Source organism: Bradyrhizobium sp. CER78 (assembly GCF_029846235.1). Classification (GTDB taxonomy): domain Bacteria; phylum Pseudomonadota; class Alphaproteobacteria; order Rhizobiales; family Xanthobacteraceae; genus Bradyrhizobium. The sequence goes on along the minus strand of NZ_JARVWP010000011.1, from coordinate 211,591 downwards.
GAAGCCAATGACTGACGTTGCAGCCCAATCCAACGTCGCCAGCGCCACGCCCGACACGATGGCGTGGGATAGCCGCGCCCGGCGCGTGGTGATGATCTATCTGCCGCTCGCCTGCTTCATCCTGATCCTGCTCTTCCCGTTCTACTGGATGGCGATCACCTCGTTCAAACCGAACGCGGAGCTCTTGAACTACAAGGAGCACAATCCGTTCTGGATCACCTCGCCGACGCTCGCGCATGTCAAGCATCTCTTGTTCGACACCGCGTATCCGCGCTGGCTGAAGACCACGATGCTGGTCGCGATCGGCTCGACCTTCCTGTCGCTGTTCGCCTCGACGCTCGCCGCCTACGCGATCGAGCGGCTGCGTTTCCGCGGCAGCCCCTATGTCGGCCTCGGTATCTACCTCGCTTATCTGGTGCCGCCGTCGATCCTGTTCATTCCGCTCGCCACCGTGATCGTGCAGTTCGGTCTGTTCGATTCACCGCTCGCGCTGATCCTGGTCTATCCGACCTTCCTGGTGCCGTTCTGCACCTGGCTCCTGATCGGCTATTTCAAGTCGATCCCCTACGAGCTCGAGGAATGCGCGCTGGTCGACGGCGCGGCGCGGCTGCAGATCCTGTGGCGGATCACGCTGCCGCTCGCGGTGCCCGGCCTGATCTCGGCCGGCATCTTCTCCTTCACGCTGTCCTGGAACGAGTTCATCTACGCGCTCGCCTTCATCCAGAGCGGCGCCAACAAGACGGTGCCGGTCGCGATCCTGACCGAGCTCGTCACCGGCGACGTCTACCAGTGGGGCGCGCTGATGGCGGGCTCCCTGCTCGGCTCGCTGCCGGTCGCGCTGTTCTACTCGCTGTTCGTCGACTACTACGTGTCGTCGCTGACCGGCGCGGTAAAGGAGTAGCTGAGCTTGCGGTGAAGGCCTCCGTCACGCGGCGGTCTTCGCCCGCTCGGTGATCAGCACAGCAAAACCCTCGAACTTCGGGTGGCCGAGATAGAGGCTGCCGCCGGTCTCGTTGCCGGCGCGCGAATGGGCGCGGCGGAACGCATCCGACCTGGTCCAGTCCTCGAACGCGGTCTTGCTGGCCCACACCGTATGGGTCGCATACAGCGTGTGGTCCTCGGCCTCGGGACCCCTGACCAGATGAAATTCGATGAAGCCCGGAACCTCGCCGAGATAGGAATCGCGCGTGTTCCAGACCGTCTCGAACGCCTGCTCCTTGCCCCTGATCACCTGGAACCGATTCATTGCGATGAACATGAAAACATCTCCTGTTTGGCGGCGGATGCCCGCCGGCGCCCCGGTTGATCTCGTTGATATCATAAACGACGGGCCGCGCCGGGGGCAGCAGCTTCAGTGAAGGCGGTGACAGGGCCGGGCACGACGGACCGAGGCGACGTAAGGCCGCAAGCCTTATCCCGTCGCAACATCGGCGATTCACAAAACTGTCAGCCGGCTGTAACAGGCGCCTCGGAGAACACCGCATCGTTTATCTCGTCGTATCTTTCCTTTGGGAGATCAACCATGCGCCTGTCCCTGCTCTGCTCCGTCGCCTCGATCCTGCTCGCCACGTCGGCGTTCGCGCAGAGCGAGGGCGAATTTCCGGCGACGCTGGCAGGACACGCCGTGATGCCGGCGGAGAGCTTCATCGATGCTCCAGCCGATGCGCCGCCAGACCTGAAGACCTCCGGCAAGTACACCACCGGCAAGCGCGTCGACGCCATCGGCACCGTGATGGGCAAATCCTACGAGCGGCCGACCGGCGTGTCGCTGCCGTTCAAGGGCCAGCCGCTGCAGGGCCATTCCGGCATCAAGGCGATGCCCGACGGCACGTTCTGGGTGATCACCGACAACGGCATGGGCTCGCGCTACAACTCGGCGGACTCGATGCTGTATCTGAACCGCTACAAGATGGACTGGGCGGGTGGCAAGATCGAGCGCCAGGAGACCGTGTTCCTGCACGATCCCGACAAGAAGGTGCCGTTCCGCATCGTGCATGAGGACACCGCCAAGCGTTATCTCACCGGCGCCGACTTCGACACCGAAGGCTTCCAGATCATCAACGACATTTTCTGGATCGGCGACGAGTTCGGGCCCTACATCCTGAAGGCCGACAAGACCGGCAAGATCCTCGCGGTGTTCGAAACCGTTGCCGACGGCAAGCCGGTGCGCTCGCCGGATCACTGGGCGGTACAGTCGCCCGGCGCGCCGGGCGCTTCCTACACCAATGTCAATCTGCGCCGCTCCAAGGGCTATGAGGGCTTCGCCGCCTCCAAGGACGGCAAATTCCTCTACGGCCTGCTCGAAGGACCGCTGTGGGATGCCGACAAGAAGGATTGGGAGAAGGTCGACGGCAAGGAAGCCTCGCGCATCCTCGAATTCGACGTCGCCGCGGAGAAGTTCACCGGCCGCTACTGGCAGTATGTGTTCGAGCAGAACGGCAATGCGATCGGCGACTTCAACATGATCGATCCGACGCAGGGCCTCGTGATCGAGCGCGACAATGGCGAAGGCACCGCCGACAAGGCCTGCCCGCAAGGCCAGCGCGGCGAGAACTGCTTCCCCGATCTCGCCAAGTTCAAGCGCGTCTACAAGATCGAGCTCTCCGACGCCAATGTCGGCAAGCCGGTGCGCAAGATCGGCTATATCGACCTCTTGAAGATCCGCGATCCGAACAAGAAGGCCCGCAAGCCGCTGAATGACGGCGTCTACACCTTCCCGTTCTTCACCATCGAGAATGTCGACCGGGTCGACGAAACCCACATCATCGTCGGCAACGACAACAACCTGCCGTTCTCCTCGAGCCGCGACCCGAACAAGGCCGATGACGACGAGTTCGTGCTGCTCGAAGTCGGAGACTTCCTGAAGGCGAAGTGAGTCTGCTGCGCTCGCCGCACACAACGGTGTCGTCGCCCGGCTCGACCGGGCGACCCAGTATTCCAGAGGCGGTCGACTTCAACGGATAGGCCGCGGCGTACTGGATGCCCCGCTCAAGGCGGGGCATGACAGCGAATATGTGGAAGCTCGTCCCGTTCTCCTCGCACCTGATAGCGCGTGGCCATCAGATCAGGCTCAACCCAAAGGTTGTCCGACAAATGCACTTCTAGCAACGCGCTAGATGATGCTAGCCTCCGCCGATACTTGAGTCGCTTTGGGGCAAATCATGCAAGAGAAATCCAGCCTGACCACCATCGAAGCGCTGATAGCTGCGGGCTTCGTTGTGTACCTGACCTGGGATCAAAGCTGGGGCCTTCCGCCGGCATGCATCGCCCTGATACTCGGCGTGATCGTCTACTTTGCCTATCTGTACTTGATGCGCCGATTGGTGAGGCTTCATCAGAACAGCTACGGTGTTGTGGCCACGATATTGGCCCTTGCATGGGCTGTATTGGCTTACTTCGCAATGAGCGCGCTGCAGGCGGGGTTTGCCAGCCAGATACCCGACACATTGCTGATGCATCTATGGCCCTGGATCGCAGCGATCGCCGCTTTCATCGGCGCGCTCGCCAGCAAGGTGCGCTTCATGGACGATGTTCGCGACTATGTCCTCGGCCGTCGCGCGCACTGGGACAACCAGCACTGGCTGGAGGAGAACGCCGGCTTCTAACGCGTTTTCAAGCGAAGTGGACACCGGTTCGCGTGAAGAAAACGCGTCAATATAGCGAGCGTTCACTGAGCAAACGTCACTCCTTCCTGGTCCGGTAATCTCCGAACGTGGTGTCGCGCTGGTCGAGCTGGGCCTTCACGCTGCCGCCGTCGCGGCGGAAGCCGGCCATGTAGGCCTTGCTCGCCTCGGTGGTGAAGGCCAGCGCCTGGATCTCGGTGCCGGCGCGCATCGCGGCGCGGGCGCCCATGATCTCCATCGCGCGATGCACGCTGCGCTTGTTGAGCTGCTGCAGCTCGATCGGCACCTTCGCCGCACGTTCGGCGAAATCCAGTGTCTTCGCTTCCAGCTCTGCGAGCGGAAATGACCGGGTCGCGTAGCCCCACTCGGCGGCCTCACGGCCGGACATCGCGTCTCCGGTCAGCATCAACTCCATGGCGCGGCGCATGCCGACAAGCCAGGGGTGATACTGCATGTCGGGCGGGCTCATCAGCCGCACCGGCGGATAGCCGATCTGGGCATCGTCGGCGACATAGACCACGTCGCAAGCGGTCGCGAGCTCGGTGCCGCCGGCGAGGCAATAGCCGTGCACCTGTGCGATCACGGGCTTTGCGAGATCCCAAATCGAGAACCAGCCCTCGACGACATGGCGCGACCATTGGCCGGGGCCGGATGCCGAATGATAAGGCTGGTCGACGCGGTTGTCGGCGGAGAGATCATAGCCCGCCGAGAAGCACGGCCCCGCGCCACGCAGAATCGCGATCGAAATATCGGGATCGCGGTCGGCCTGCTCCAGCACCGCGAAGATCTCGCCGCGCAGGCGGTTGTTGAGCGCATTGCGCTTCTCGGGGCGGTTTAGCGTGATACGGCGGACGCGCGGACGCGGATCATCGACGATGATGTGCTGGTAGCTCATGGATCCTCCCGATCTCAGGCATTTTTGCCGTTAGCAAAGTGATGCCCGAGATCGGGAGCTGTGTCATCGGCTGCCAGCGCAGATCACCCCGCCGGCACCATCACGACGCCCTTGTCCTTCGGCCAGCGCATCCGCCAGGCGAAATTGACGTCACGAACTTCGCCGGCCTTGGCCTCGAACGCCCATTCCAGCACGCCGCGCTTGTCGCGCAAATTGGTGGTGGTCGCCGGCGTCGACGACGGCAGCATCTCGACCACGATGTCGTCGTTCTCGCTGACCGGGAGCTGATCCTGGATCGCGACCTTGATCGGGAAGTCGTGACCGTTGCGTACCGTGGTCTTGAACGCGCGCTCGTCGGTCTTCGACGTCGTCACGATCAGGCCGGCGGAGCCCTCGTTGCGCTTCACCACCGTGCGCTCGATCTTGACCTTGTCGTCGGCGCCAAAGCCGAGCCGCACGGTCTCGTCCTTGGCGGCGGTGGCCATCCGGCTGCGGCCGACAAATATGCCATCGCGGTAGATCGAGACCTGCCCCGGCAACAGCGGCGCGTCATCGGCCTGCACGAAGCTCGCCTCCAGGAATGCGGTCGGATCGATCACCGGGACGGCGCGGACCGCGAGATCGGGGGTGATCGTCGCCGTCGAGATGCGCAGGCTCTTGGCGCCCTCATTGGCGGCAACGCTGACGCGGCCGGGAACCTTGAAGGAAGCCTGGAAGGCGCCGACCTCGGCTGTGGCATCCCGCTCCTCGGCCTGCTTGGACAGATGCTGCTCCATCGGCGGCGCAGCCGGTGCGGGCATCAGCGCCGAGGGCTGTTGCACGCTGTCGAACGCTCGGCCCGCAGCCAGCGGCCGCGGCGGCAGCGGATATCTCACGACCAGCGAATTGAGATCGGGCGCGTTGCCGCCGCGGGCGACGCGCACGGTGGAGACGACGAGCGCCACGTTCGACCAATCCTCGCCGGTCGACTGGGTGATCTCGGCACGGCGCACCAGTTCGATCGCCGGCTTGCGATCCTTGGCGCCGGTGTCGAGACGAGCGTCGTAAATCGGCATCCAGCGGGCATTGCGCACCGCATAGGTCACCCGCAATGTCGCGCGGGTCGCGGCGGCGGAGGCCAGCTCGATCCGCACCTCGAGCTTGCTGGGTGGCTTGGCGGCACGATCGGCCTCAAGACGCGCGATCTCGCGATCGATGTCGCGCTGCTTGCGCGTGGCGTCGCGGATCGCGTTGTCGGCGGTTGCCACTTCGTCTCCGACCGCCGAGAACGCGGCGCGCCACTCGCTGACCGGACGCGCCTCGCCCTTCTCGCCGATCCCGACCGGCGAGGCCTCGGCAAAATGTTCGGCGAATTTGCGCCGCGCTTCGGCCGCGGTGATGATCCCCTGCAGATCCTCGCGCTGATCCCTAAGCGCCTCGATCCGCTTGTCGATGTCGGGCAGGTTCGCCGGCGGCACCGGGCGCGGTGGCCGCGCGTCGATGGCTCCGATCGTCAGCCGGTCGCCGGCCTCGCCCTCGACCCGCAACGAGGTCGGATCGAGCCCCATCGGGAAATCCTTCGCGACGAGCGTGTTGTCGCCGGCGGGCAGATCCAGCGTGATGACGCGGGTGACATTCGCGCCATCGGGATAGACGGTCACGGCGTCGACCTGCGACGCCGCGTCGAGATTGGCCGCATGCAGCGGCCCGGCAACCAGCGCTCCCGCCAGCACCAGGCTGGTGGTCACAAGACAATTCGCAATCCTTCGCATCACACATCCCTCCGGGAAACATCGCTTCGCGCGCGAGACGAACCGCGCGCCCGACTCAAGGCGCGCCGTTTCTGGTGGTGAGACGCAGCGAGGAAGGGACTGGTTCGATTGAGGTTTCCCTGCGGCACGAGCATGGCGTCGTCGCGGCTGCTGTATGGCGCGGCGATGTCGGATGGTCCCTTCTGCCGTCAATGCACGAAAGGCGGCACAAAAAAGCACGGCGCCCTGAGGCGCCGTGCTGCAAATCTTGAACGATCGGGCCGAGCCGAAGGCTCAGCTGTAGATCTCGAACAGACCGGCGCCGCCCTGACCGCCGCCGATGCACATGGTCACGACGCCCCACTTGGCCTTGCGGCGACGGCCTTCCTGCAGGAGGTGGCCGGTGAGCCGGGCGCCGGTCATGCCGAACGGATGACCGATCGCGATCGAGCCGCCGTTGACATTGTACTTCTCGGGATCGATGCCGAGCTGGTCGCGCGAATAGAGGCACTGGCTGGCGAAGGCCTCGTTGAGCTCCCAGAGGTCGATGTCGTCGACCTTCAGGCCGTGGCGCTTGAGCAGCTTCGGCACGGCAAACACCGGACCGATGCCCATCTCGTCGGGCTCGCAGCCGGCCGAGGCCCAGGCCACGAAGCGGCCGAGCGGGTTGAGGCCGCGCTTCTCGGCGTCCTTGGCTTCCATCAGCACCACGGCGGCGGCGCCGTCCGACAGCTGGCTGGCATTGCCGGCGGTGACGAACTTGCCCGGGCCCTTGACCGGCTCGAGCTTGGCAAGGCCTTCCAGCGTGGTTTCGGGGCGGTTGCACTCGTCGCGATCGACCACGTAGTCGACGATCGACTCGGCCTTGGTCGCCTTGTCGACCACCTTCATCTTGGTCTTCATGGGGACGATTTCGTCCTTGAACTTGTTGGCCTGCTGCGCGGCCGCCATGCGGCGCTGCGACTCCAGCGAATACTCGTCCTGGTATTCGCGGCTGAGCTTGTAGCGCTCGGCGACGATGTCGGCGGTGTCGATCATCGCCATGAAGATGTCGGGCGCGGTCTTGAGCAGATCCGGATCGATCGATTCCTTCGGCGAACCGCCGCCGGGAATCGAGATGCTCTCGACGCCGCCGGCGACGATGCAATCGGAGCCATCCGAACGAATGGAGTTGGCGGCCATCGCGATGGTCTGCAGACCCGACGAGCAGAAGCGGTTCACGGAGACGCCCGCGGTCGACTTCGGCAGGCCGGCGAGCAGCGCGGCCTGGCGGCCGATGTTCGGCGCGCCATGCGCGCAATTGCCGAGATAGCAATCCTCGACATATTCCTTGTCGACGCCGGCGCGGTCGACCGCGTGCTTGATGGCGTGCGCGGCGAGCGACATCGGCGGGGTGATGTTGAATCCGCCACGGCCGGACTTCGCCAGGCCGGTGCGCGCGTAGGAAACGATTACGGCTTCACGCATTGTTTTCTCCCTCTGAGATGACGGTCATTGTGGCGCGTCGTGGCCCGTTCGTACACATTTTTCGTGCGGCGCAACAGCAATACCGGAGACCCTGGAACGACAAACGCCGTCTCCGGGGCCGGAGACGGCGTCATGTTCCGCAGATCGGAATTTGGGTGTGTTTGAACGAGATCAGGTGATGACCACGAGCGCGCTTTGGCTCCCTCTCCCGCTTGCGGGGGAGGGTTGGGGTGGGGGTATTTCCGCAATCGAAAATCTTTGTGAGGAGAGAGCCCCCACCCGGATCGCATCTATCGATGCGATCCGACCTCCCCCGCAAGCGGGAGAGGTGAAGCGCGGCAGCGGATCAGCCGTCGGATTGCAAACTAAAACGTAAGGGCCTTGGCCTGCTTCACCTGCGGCAGCGATTGCACCTTGGCGAGCAGCTCCGCCGGCACCGCGCCGTCGACCTCGACCAGCGCAATGGCGTCGCCGCCCTGCTTGACGCGGCCGAGATGGAAGGTCGCGATATTGATCTTGGCGTCGCCGAGCAAGCTCGCGAACGCGCCGATGAAGCCCGGCTTGTCCTCGTTGGTCACGTAGATCATCGACTTGCCGAATTCGGCATCGACGCGGATCCCCTTGATGTCGACGAGGCGCGGCTTGCCGTCAGCATAGACGGTGCCGGACACCGAACGCTCCTGGCGCTCGGTCGCGACGGTGACCGTGATCAGGCTTTCGTAGTCGCTCTGCGCAGCGCGGACCACCTCGTCCACCACCATGCCGCGCTCCTTGGCGACGACCGGCGCGGATACCACGTTGACCTCGCCCAGCATAGGACGCAGCAGGCCGGACAGCACCGCCGAGGTGATCGCCTTGATCTTCATCTCGGCGACGTGGCCCTCATAGGTGATCGTGGTCTTGAGGATGCCGCTCTCGGTGAGCTGGCCGGCGAACGAGCCGAGCTTCTCGGCGAGCTCGATGAACGGCTTCAACTTCGGCGCCTCTTCCGCCGTGATCGAGGGGAAGTTGACCGCGTTCGAGATCGCGCCCGACAGCAGATAGTCCGACATCTGCTCGGCGACCTGCAGCGCGACGTTCTCCTGCGCCTCGGTGGTGGAGGCGCCGAGATGCGGGGTGCAGATCACGTTGGGATGACCGAACAGCACGTTCGTGGTCGCCGGCTCCTCGACGAACACATCGAAGGCGGCGCCCGCGACATGCTTGGAATTCAGCGCATCGACCAGCGCCTGCTCGTCGACCAGGCCGCCGCGGGCGCAATTGATGATGCGCACGCCCTTCTTCATCTTGGCGATCGCCGCCGCGTCGATGACGTTGCGGGTCTTCTCGGTCAGCGGCGTGTGCAGCGTGATGAAATCGGCGCGCTTGAGCAGGTCATCCAGCTCGACCTTCTCGACGCCGATATCCTTGGCGCGCTCCGGCGACAGGAACGGATCGAACGCGATCACCTTCATGCGCAGGCCGAGCGCGCGGTCGGCGACGATCGAGCCGATATTTCCGCAGCCGATCACGCCCAGCGTCTTGGCGGTGATCTCGACGCCCATGAAGCGGTTCTTCTCCCACTTGCCGGCCTGGGTCGAGGCGTCGGCCTGCGGGATCTCGCGCGCCAGCGCCAGCATCAAAGTGATAGCATGCTCGGCGGTCGTGATCGAATTGCCGAACGGGGTGTTCATCACGATGATGCCCTTGGCGGTCGCAGCCGGAATCTCGACATTGTCGACGCCGATGCCGGCGCGGCCGATCACCTTCAGCTTCGTCGCCTTCTCGATGATCTTGGCGGTCGCCTTGGTGGCCGAGCGGATCGCGAGGCCATCATAATTGCCGATGATCTCAGCGAGCTTGTCCTTGTCCTTGCCGAGGTTGGGCTGGAAGTCGACCTCGACGCCGCGATCCTTGAAGATCTGCACGGCGGCGGGAGACAGCGCGTCGGAAATCAGAACCTTGGGTTTTGTCATGTGACTGTTCCTCTGCCCTGCAACGGGCGGGTCTCTTGGACCAATGGGGTGAAGTCTCTGATCACTTCTCCCTCTCCCCGTTCTTACGGGGAGAGGGTTGGGGTGAGGGGCGGCCACGGGCGAGGAACAAGCCGAGAGGGCCCCTCACCCGGATTGCTGCGCAATCCGACCTCTCCCCGTAAGGACGGGGAGAGGTGACAAGAGAAAGCTCAAGCAGCCTTGGGCAGCGCCGCCTTGGTCTCGGCGAAGGCCCAGTCGATCCACTGCGTCAGCAGCTCGACGTCCTTTGCCTCGACGGTGGCGCCGCACCAGATCCGCAGGCCCGCCGGCGCATCGCGGTAATACGCGAAGTCGAAGCCGGCGTTCTCCTTCTCCACCAGCGCGACCAGCTTCTTGCAGAAGTCGGCCTGCGCATCAGCGGGAAGCGAGGTGATCGCGGGATCGGTGAACTTCAGGCACACCGAGGTGTTGGACCGGATCGCGGGATCCTTGGCCAGGAAGTCGATCCAGGGCGTCCGCGCCTTCCAGTCGGCGAGCGCCTTGGTGTTGGCGTCGGCGCGCGCAATCAGGGCCTTCAGGCCGCCGATCGACTTGGCCCAGTTCAGCGCGTCGAGATAGTCCTCGACGCAGAGCATCGACGGCGTGTTGATGGTCTCGCCTTCGAAGATGCCCTGGTTGAGCTTGCCGCCCTTGGTGAGGCGGAAGATCTTCGGCAGCGGCCAGGCCGGCTTGTAGGTCTCGAGCCGTTCGACCGCACGCGGGGACAGGATCAGCATGCCGTGCGCCGCTTCACCGCCGAGCGCCTTCTGCCAGGAGAAGGTGACGACGTCGAGCTTGGCGAAATCGAGCGGCTGCGCGAAGGCGGCCGAGGTCGCGTCGCAAATCGTCAGGCCTTCGCGGGTTGCGCTGATCCAGTCGGCGTTCGGCACGCGCACGCCCGAGGTGGTGCCGTTCCAGGTGAAGACGACGTCAGAAGCAGGATCGACCTTGGAGAGATCGGGGATTTCACCGTAAGCCGCGTTCAGCTTGGTGACGTCCTTCAGCTTCAATTCCTTGACAATGTCGCTGACCCAACCCTCGCCGAAGGATTCCCAGGCGAGCGTGGTGACGGGGCGCACACCGAGCAGCGACCAAAGCGCCATCTCGACCGCGCCGGTATCCGACGCCGGCACGATGCCGATCTTGTAGTCCGCAGGCACCTCAAGCACTTCGCGCGTCAGTTCGATCGCGAGCTTGAGCTTGGCCTTGCCGACCTTCGCACGGTGCGAACGGCCGAGGGCGGCATCCTTAAGATTGTTGGGGTTCCAGCCGGGGCGCTTGGCGCAGGGGCCGGAGGAGAAATGCGGCACGTTGGGCCGCGAAGCGGGCTTCGCTGCAGTCATAATCTACCCTTCCAGATAGCTGCCTCTCGGTGGGGAGAGGTTTCCCGCGGTCGGAGATAGTGGAAGGGTACCCAAACGTCAAGGAAGTTCAGACTTTTCCGGAACGATCGGGAGATCACGGCTGATTGATGGGGCGTTCTCGACCTGCTGCATCGTCTCCTGGTCGAGCAAGTCTGCCGCCAGAGTCATGATCTTAACTGCCTTGCGCCGGCTCGATATTTTCAAAATGCTCTTATCGCCGGCCAGCACGATGTACTCGTTGCCGACCCGCACGATCGAATATTCCGACATTCCAATCCCCAGTTGCCCGCCGCCCCGTGGGAGACGTCCGACATACCGGACTCGTTCCGCCCCGTAAAATCACGGAGGCCGGCTTAGTTTATTGGCTGTTAACCGGAACGCGCAGCAGCGGCTACCGCAGACGTTGCCTTGTGAGCGGCACAGCTTAGTGCGCGCAGCTCAAAAGCGCAGCGTCATGCCGACATGGCTGCGCGCAAATCCCAGCCGCTCATAGAAGCGCTGCGCGTCGACGCGGGTGTGATGCGTCAGCAACTCGACGAGCATGCAGCCTTGCGCACGCGCCTCGGTCACCGCCCACTGCACGAGCTGCTCGCCGATGCCGCGGCTGCGGCAGTGCTTTGCAACGCGGACGTCCTCGAGCAGGCCACGCGAAGAGCCTTGCGAACTGAGGCCGGGCAGGACCGCGAGTTGCAGGCAGCCGACGATGGCGCCCTCCCCGTCGACGGCGACGACGAGCTGCAGGTTTGCATCACGCGCGACCCGTGCGAAGGCATCGTAGTAGCTTTGCGGCAGCGGGTCCACGATCCGCTCGCGTGCGCTGCCGAGCGGATCGTCCGCCAGCATGCCGACGATGGCGGCGACATCCTCGCGCCGTGCGCGGCGGATCGTGATCGATGAGGCTTCAGTCATATCGATGTTCACCAAAAGTCAGCGCACCGCCGGCAGGCCGAGCACATGCTCGGCATCGGCGATCCAGCGGCGGATCATGGGATAGCGCGCGAGTTCGAGGCCGCCGTCCTCCGCCATGCGCGTATAGGCGAGCAACGACACGTCGGCGAGCGAGAACGCATCGCCGACCAGGAACTGCGTGCCGGCAAGGTGCCGCTCCAGGTGATCGAGCGCGACATAGCCGCGCTTGATCAGGTTCGGATCGATCTCGGAGACGGCCTTGCCGAGATACACGATCTGAAAACGGCAGACGGCGACATAAGGCTCGTGGCTGTTCTGCTCCCAGAACATCCAGGCATCCATCCGCGCCGCGCGATAGGGATCGGCGGGGATCAGATCGCTGCCGCGCGCGAGGTAGCGGATGATGGCATTGGATTGCGCGAGCGTGCGTCCGTCATCGAGCTCGACCGTCGGCACCTGACCCCAGCCGTTCAGCTTGAGGAATTCCGCCGTCCGGCTGCCGCCCTTCATGGTGTCGATCTCGACCCATGTGTATGGCAGCGCCAACTTGTCGCACACCCATTTCACCTTCAGGCAATTGCCTGAATTGGCGTCGCCATGGATTTTCATGTGAGGTCGCTCCGCTTGCGGAGCAACATCGGATCAGCCGCACATTGCGGTGTCAAGCGACGCGGCGTTCGTCAGAACTTGTAGCCGATCGCCGCACGTACGCTGTTCTGTGTGACCGACGTGTTCTTGACCGGCATGAACTTGACGTATTCCCACTCGCCGCGCAGGAAAACACAGTTCCACAGCATGTATTCCAGGCCGAGACCAGCGGTCCAGCCTGCAACGTAAGCGTCCGTCTTCGCGTCCGTTGCGGTTTGGGAAAACTGCGGGAGTACAAAGGTGGTCGAACTTCCGTCAGCAAAGTTGATCGTTCTGTTCACCGAGCTCGTGACCGTGCGCGAGACATCCATTCGGCCGACCGCAAGGCCGCCGAACATGTAGGGCAGAAAGTCACCGGTTGCCCAACCCGCCCGGCCGCGGAATGTCACCTCGTCCTTGAGCTTCATTGAAGCGCTTCCATTCAACGTCACGCCGTCGGCGGCAGAGGCACCGGCCGGCAGGACCAAGGTGGGTTGCGCGACTTGAATCGGACCCAGGCTTCCGAAGGTCGATGCCGTAAGGCCGGACCAATGGGTATAGTTTGCTTCGACACCCACCACGGCGTCGTCATACTGCCAGTTGCGTCCGACAAATGCTCCGAAGCCCGAGCTTTGCGAATTGACCCGGCCAAGCAGATTGAATTGGGACGTCGGTCCCTGCAGCGTCGTGTTGCGAAATATGGAATTGGTCAGGGGCGCAACCGAGCCGCCAAAGTCGGTGTTGATCCATGTCTGGCTGACCTGACCGCCGACATACCAGCCGTCCCAGTTTCTGGTGGGTGCGCTGGACGCGGGCAGACTGCCGCGAAGGAACTCCGGCATGTCGGCCGCCTGCGCGCCGGTCACCGCCCCGAACATCATCGCCGCCAGCAAGAACCTACGCATCGCAACGCTCCATCCCACTCATCTAATGCGCGTTGATCATCGCCTGTTAACCTTAACCAATCGTTGTCGCTGGCCGTCTTCGACCACGCAAGTTGCACAAAGCTCGCGACATGGCGCGGCAACGGAAAACGGCGCGGGATGATCCCGCGCCGTTTCAATCGTTAACCGTGAAGGGACGAAATTAGCCCTTATTAGCCCTTGCGGATCAGGGGGGGCGGCGGGGGCGGAGGCAGCACGTCGCAGCAAGGCAAGGCGAAGCGCACACCGAGCTTCACGTCTTGCGAGGTGATGTCGCGGAACTGGAAGCTCGAGGGACCAGTCCGTGTGCCGTCGAAGAAGTGCCCCTGGCCTTGACCGGCGGTGCCCATGTCGAGGTAGCGATAGGCCAGTTCAACCGTGAAGTTGTTGGTGACCTTGTAGGCGACACCGGCATGCACCGCCCAGGCGAAGTTGGTCTTGGTGGCGCCGTCGGCGATGAAGGAGCTGGTCAGGCCCGACCCGCTCGGGAACGTGGCGATGTCGGAGAACGCCGAGGTCTTGAGCACTGCGGCACCGACACCGGCGCCGACGAACGGGGTCAAGCAGCCCCAGGTGCCGAGATCGGCGTAGACGTTGACGAGGCCGACCCAGCTCTGGACGCCGCCATGGTAGGTGTCGCCCAAGGAGCTCGGCCCAGGGAACGTGAAGAAGTCGGTGCCGTTGAAGCTCACCTTCGAGCGATACTCACCGGTGATGTCGGCGCGGAACCAGCTGTTGAACTGATAGCCGACGCCGATGCCGTAGAGCATGCCGCCGTCGAAACCGTGGCCGAATTGATTGAAGGCAGTGCCGGCCGGCAGCGTATCGTAGGCGTTGACGTGCAGCCTCGCCTTGGTGTTGGTCATGCCGATATCGCCGCGCAGATACCAGCCGCCGAAATCCTGGACCGGAGGAGGCGCATACGCCATCGGGGGCGGCGGCATGATCGGCATGTCGGCAGCGAACGCCGCCGAGGACAACAGAGATGCCACTCCCGCGGCAATCAGGGTCTTTACGCTACGCATTGGCTTCGTCCTTTTGGGCCAAGTGAGGCGACACGAAAGGCCCCACGTCTGAAACTCACGGGCGGACGATGGCAGCAAATGTTTAAGCGGCACTTAACCCTAATTTTTAAGGTTGATTTTCTCTCACCGATTTCTGCGGCTGTTGCTTATGGGCCCATAAATGCGCGCACGCAGCGGCGAAAGATGGCGATCTCGCCACAGATGCTAATGAAGCGTTGACGCGGGGCGCGCGTTTGCAGCCCACGCGAGCCGCGGTGTTAGCGAATGCTTAATGCGGGAACCGCTGCTGCCCGCCTCACTGCCGGGAGTTCAGCGAACGGCCTTCGGCATCTTCGGCAGGAACACCGCGAGCAGGCCAATCGCCGGCAGGAATGCGCACAGCTGATAGACGAAGGCAGCGATGCGCGGTGTGGCAGCTGCCGTGGGCGAGAACACCATCACCGTCACCCTGAGGTGCGAGCGGAGCGAGCCTCGAAGGGCGACGGCCACCGGCCCGGCCGTACATCCTTCGAGGCTCGCAAGAGCTCGCACCTCCAGCGCAAGGCTAGGCCTTTGCGCGGGGATGACGGATCCGGCAGGCTCTCTTTGTAAATCAAGCCGCGGCGGCGTGGCCGAGTGCGCTGACGATGTTGTCGACGATCTCTTCCACCAGGATGCGGTCGTCGCCCTCGCCCATGACGCGGATCACCGGTTCGGTGCCGGACGGGCGGATCAACAGACGGCCATGGCCGTTGAGGCGCTTCTCGCCGTCGGTGATCGCGGACTTGACCTCGGCGGCATCGAGCGGCTTGCCGCTGCGATAGCGTACGTTCTTCAGGATTTGCGGCAATGGTTCAAAACGCCGGCAGATCTCCGACACTGGGCGGCGCAGCTTCTGCACCACCGCCAGCACCTGCAGCGCCGCGACGAAGCCGTCGCCGGTAGTCGAATAGTCCGACATGATGATATGGCCGGACGGCTCGCCGCCGAGATTGTAGCCGCCGCTCAACATCTGCTCGAGCACATAGCGGTCGCCGACCGGGGTACGGACCATCGAAAGCCCGTGGCCCTGCAGGAAGCGCTCCAGCCCGAGATTGGACATCACGGTCGTGACGATGCCGGGCTTGGCGAGGCGTCCCTCTTCCTTCCAGCTCTGCGCGATCACCGCGAGCAGCTGGTCGCCGTCGACGATGTGGCCGCGCTCGTCGACCAGGATGACGCGATCGGCATCGCCGTCGAGCGCGATGCCGATGTCGGCGCGCATCTCGCGCACCTTGCGCGACAGCGCTTCCGGCGAGGTGGAGCCGCATTCCTTGTTGATGTTGAAGCCGTCGGGTTCGACCCCGATCGGCACCACGTCGGCGCCGAGCTCCCACAGCGCTTCCGGCACCACCTTGTAGGCGGCGCCGTTGGCGCAATCGACCACGACGCGCAGGCCGTCGAGCGAGAGGTCACGCGGCAGGGTGCGCTTGGCGAATTCGATGTAGCGGTCATGGACGCCGTCGATGCGGCGGGCGCGGCCGAGGCTCGCGCTCTGCGCCAGGCGGCGATCGAGCGATTCGTCGAGCAGCTGCTCGATCTGCTTCTCGACATCATCGGAGAGCTTGAATCCCTGCGGGCCGAACAGCTTGATGCCGTTGTCCTCGAAAAGATTATGCGACGCCGAGATCATGACGCCGAGATCGGCGCGCATCGACTTGGTCAGCATCGCGATCGCCGGCGTCGGCATCGGGCCGACCAGCAGCACGTCCATGCCGACCGAGGTGAAGCCCGCCACCATGGCGTATTCGATCATGTAGCCGGACAGCCGCGTGTCCTTGCCGATCACGACGCGATGGCGATGGTCGCCACGCTGAAATACCAACCCTGCGGCCTGCCCCACCTTGAGCGCGAGCTCCGGCGTGATCAGTCCATTGGCGCGGCCCCGAATTCCATCGGTCCCGAAATATTTGCGGCTCATATAACCCCCAACACGGACCTCTCGAACCACACGGCGAGAGAGTCCCGAACGCCTACCAGTGTAGCGTGCATCGGCCTTATAGACTGCCAGGCGCTAAGATGACTTCAAAAAATATGATGAATCATTACCACGGCCGAACCGCCTTTTTCGGCCTTAAGGCGCTGAAAAATATAACATTCCGGTCGTTCAGACAATCCCCGGGGGAGGCGCGCTATCCCCTACCCTTTGCCGTTGCGCTTGACGTGCTGGTCGCCCTTGGTGGGGGCCGGCTGGGTCACATTGACGGGGTCGGAACCGGGGAACGTCTCCTCAAGGCCCTCTTCCAGGGCCTCGTCGAGCCGGCGCTTTTCGGCGCTGTCGTCGGCCTTCGGCTTGGTGCCTGATTGCATCATCATGCTCTCCCATCCGTCTTCGATTTGGCGGGCCATCCAACCATGCTAGATGACGGCGAGACCGAACAGCTGCAAGGCTTACCAACAGGGCTTGCTCGAATAGACTTGCGACAAGAAGAAGGGCCGGGAACGTCCATGAAGCACATTACCTGCATCGAAGATTTGCGCCAGCTGCACAAGCGCCGCGTGCCGAAGGCGTTTTTCGATTATGCGGACCGCGGCTCCTACACCGAGGACACGCTGCGCGCCAATTCCGAGGACCTGCAGCAGATCAAGTTCCGCCAGCGCATCCTGGTCGATGTGTCCAAGCGTACCCTGGCGACCACGATCCTTGGTGAGCCCGCGGCGATGCCACTGATCCTGGCCCCGGTCGGCCTGCTCGGCATGCAGCATGGCGACGGCGAAATCCACGCCTGCCGCGCCGCACAAGCGGCCGGCATTCCCTTCACCCAGAGCACGATGTCGATCTGCTCGATCGAGGACATCGCGGCCGCCGTCGACAAGCCGTTCTGGTTCCAGCTCTACGTCATGAAGGACCGCGGTTTCATCAAGTCGCTGATCGAGCGCGCGATCGCGGCGAAATGCTCGGCGCTGGTGTTGACCGTCGACCTGCAGGTGATCGGCCAGCGCCACCAGGACATCAAGAACGGCATGACGGTGCCGCCCGAATGGTCGCTGTCGAAGCTGATCGACTTCGCGACCAAGCCCGCCTGGGTGTCGGGCGTGCTGCAGGGCAAGCGCCGCACCTTCGGCAACATCGCCGGTCACGTCAAAGGCATGGACGACATCGTCAAGCTGTCGGAATGGACGGCGTCGCAGTTCGACACCACGCTGAACTGGAAGGACATCGACTGGATCCGCAGCATCTGGCCGGGCAAGCTGATCCTCAAAGGGATCCTCGATGTCGAGGACGCCGAGCTCGCCGCCAAGACCGGCGCGCAGGCGATCGTGGTCTCCAACCATGGCGGCCGCCAGCTCGACGGCGCACCATCCTCGATCGAGGTGCTGCCCGAGATCGTCGACGAGGTCGGCTCGAAGCTCGAGATCATGTTCGACGGCGGCATCCGCACCGGCATGGACGTCATGCGCGCGCTCGCGCTCGGTGCGAAGTCCTGCATGATCGGTCGCGCCTATGCCTACGGCCTCGGCGCCGGCGGCCAGGAGGGCGTCGCCAAGGCGCTCGACATCCTGGGCAAGGAGCTCACCACCACCATGGGCCTGTGCGGCGTCAACACCATCGCCGAGATCGACGACAAGGTGCTGGCGGTATGAGGCAATAGCCATCCCGCCTATAGGCGTCGTCCCGGCGAAAGCCGGGACGACAGCGGAGCCTGCGGATCGAGATCCCCCGATGCGCAATTGCGCATCTGAGGTTCGATGCTACGCATCGCCCTGGATGACACTTCGTGTCACATCGGCGGTGCGATGCCGTCGCGGCCGACATTGACGCGGTTGGCTTCCAGCGTGCCGTCGTCCTTCTTCACCGCGCCGAAGATGATGATCTTGGCACCGGGCTTCAGTTCCGACTTGTCGCCGGAAACGAACGTCACGACCGGAGTGCCCGGCGGCACCACGACCTTCTTCTCGCCGTCCTTGTATTTCACCGTGATGTTCTGGCCGTCGGTACCCTGCACCGTCTCGGCGACGGTGGCGTTGGTCATCGTCGAATTGGCGCGCAGGTCCCAGGGACGAAAACCTTCAGCGGCGCCGCGCTGGTTTTCCGGGAAGATGTGAACCGCGATCGCCTTCTGCGTCCCGTCAGGCTCGGGCATCGCGGTGACGCCGATATAGGAACCGGACTTGATCTCGGACAGATCGGTCTTGGCGACGCCGAACACAGCAACGTTATCGGTGGTGCGCACCTTCATGTCGGCGCCGTCGCGCGACTTGATCGAGAGCATCGCGCCGTCGACGGCCTCGATGGTGCCGCGAATGCGTACGGCCGGCGGCTGCTGCGCGGAGGCAGCCGAGGCAAAGGCAACGAGAAGCAATGCAGCGAGTGGCAGCGATTTCGGCATGGTGTTCCTCATGGGTTTGGCTGGCGATTCAGGGAACACCGGGAAGTTGAAGGTATTCCGTGCGGCTACCTCCCCTTCGCGGTAGAGATAGCTCGCACGACGACTACGCACCGAATGAGGATGCCGTTACTGCGATAACGAAACTGTCATCCTGTAGCCCGGATGGAGCGCAGCGCAATCCGGGACGATCGTACCGCGGAGACAGAACCCGGATTTCGCTTCGCTCCATCCGGGCTACCAACGTGTTCACATCGGCGGCGTGAGACCGTCGCGGCCTACGCTGACGCGATCGGTCTCAAACGAGCCGTCGGGCAGCTTCTTCATGAAGGCGATGACCTTGGCGCCGGCCTTGAGGTCCGCCTTGTCACCGGGAACAAAGGTCACGACAGGGGTGTCGGGCGTGATCTGCACCTTCTTCTCGCCGTCCTTGTACTTGACCAGCAATGTATGGCCGTCATTGCTGACGACGGATTCCGCGACGGTGGCGTTGGTCATGCTGCTGTTCGGTTTCAGATCGTAGGGCCGCGAGCCCTCGCCGGTGCCGCGCATGTTCTCGGGGAACACATGTACCTCGACCGCCTTCGGCACGCCGTCGGACCCGGGCACCGTGGTCGTGCCGATGAAGGAACCGACCTTGATGTCGGCCAGGGCGATCTTGGTCAGCCCGAGCACCACCATATTGCCGGCCATATGCAGCCTGACGTCTTCACCACTGCGCGACTTCACGGCCAGCGTATCGCCGTCGACGCTTTCGACGGTTCCACGCACCCGCGTCGGCGTCGGCGGCTGCTGGGCAAGCGCATAAAGCGTGGACGCCGTCACCATCGCAAGCGCGACGAACGGACGAATGAGATGGGAACGGCTGGCAGGCATCAGTGATCTCCGGGAGGGAACGCGGGGGGACTAACACCAGACCCCGTTCCGGAGACGCTATTCCAGCCCTCAAGTCTTTGTGAGATCGGCTTCCACGATCGCACGTAGCTCCGCCGTTATCTGCGGGCGCTGCCCGAACCAAAGCTCGAAACCGCGTACCGCCTGATGCAGCAGCATGCCGAGCCCGTCGGCGGTCTTCAGCCCCCGCGCCGTTGCCGCCGCAAGCAACGGCGTCACCAGCGGCACGTAGACAATGTCGGAAACAACCGCGCCCTCCGGCAACAGGCCGACATCGATCACCAACGGAGGCTGGCCGTGCTGGCCGAGCGACGTCGTGTTCACCAGCAGCCCCGCGCGCGGCAACAACTCGCCGACCGTGTCCCAGGTCGCCGGATGAACGCGCGCGCCGTACAGGTCGGCAAGCGCGCGGGCGCGGTCGATGGTGCGGTTGACGAGGTGCACGCGCGCAATCCCGCGCTCGATCAGACCGAACACCACCGCGCGCGATGCGCCGCCGGCGCCGAGCACCAGCGCGTCCTCGGTCTTGTCCCAGCCGGGCGCGCAGGCATCGAGATTGTTGATGAAGCCCTCGACATCGGTGTTGGTCGAGCGCAACTCGCCATCGGCGAACCACAGCGTGTTGGCGGCACCGACGGCGCGGGCGCGCGCATCCGGTACCGACAGCGCCAGCGCCTGCTCCTTGTGCGGGAGGGTGACGTTGGCGCCGACGAAGCCGCGCAGCGACAAGCGGAACAGGAAGTCCTTGAAATCCTCCGGCGGCACCGCCTCGATCACATAGCCGCCCTCGATGCCGAGCGTGCGCAGCCAGTAATGGTGGATCAGCGGCGAGCGGGAATGCGCCGCCGGCCAGCCGATCAGGCACGCGGCGCGGGTTTTGCCTTGGGATGGCATGCTTGAGGATGTCATGACCGTGACATCGGCCAAGGCACGTGCGCTGTCAATCCATCCGCTTCGCGTTCGCGAAAACCAGCGCACTGAGGATGAAGGCGGTGCCCGCGGCGAACCAGATCGCGGCGAGGTTGATCCAGTGGTAGGCAGCGGCCCCCGCCAGCGCGCCTGCCACCAGCGCCGCCCACAGCAACAAATTGGGCAGCCAGGCCCAGCCTGCGCCGCCGGTCAGTGCGGCGGCGATCAACTGGCCGACCTTGACCAGCGCCCCGGTGACATAGGTGAGGCCCAGCCCGGCCCCGCCTTCAAGCTGGAACACGGCGTTCTCGAGCCCCATCGCCAGCACGATGGCCGCGACGGCGGCGTTCGGCAGGTCATAGTTATAGGCCAACGCCGCGGCCGCCAGCAGCAGCGCCTCGACGAGCAGGATGAGGGACTGGCGATGCGCGATGCGGCTGAGCACGACCAGGCTGCCGGCTGCGGCACCCGCCACGAACAGCACGATCAGCGCCAGCGCCTCCAGCGCATGCTGCCAATGCCCCGCGGCCAGCGTCACACCGAGCCGCGTCGAGTTGCCGCTCATGAAGGAGACGAACAGTCCGCCGAGCTGCAGATAGCCGATGGCATCGACATAGCCGGCCAGCGCGCTGAGCGCGCAGGCCAGCGCCAGGTTACGGCGGGATTCCAGCATGATGTCCTTGCGCCCCCATAGGGACGCAAGCTAGCTGGCCCGGACCATCCTGCCAACGATCACGCCCGCGGGGGCGTGATCACAGCCAGCATCACGCCGCGTCGCGATGCGCGGCGATGATCTGTTCGGCAGCGCGGCCCGTCACTTCGGCCATGCGGTCGAACTGGCGGGTGAAGGTGCCGGCGCCGGCGGTGGCCGAACGCAGCTCGACGATGAGGTCGCCGATCTCGGATTCCGGCATCGTGGCGCGGACGCAGTCCCAGCCGCTCCAGCCCTCGCGGGTGTCGAAGCCGAGGATCTGGCCGCGGCGCGCCGACAGGATCGCATTGACCTTGGCGGTGGCGTCGGTCGGACAGACGATCTCGACCATATGGATCGGCTCGAGCAGCACGGGCTGGCACTGCGGCAACCCTTCGCTGACCCCGATCCGCGCCGCGGTGCGGAACGCGAGATCGGAGGAATCGACGCTGTGATAGGAGCCGTCGGTCAGCGTGACGTCGACGTCGATCACCGGGAAACCGAGCGGGCCGCGCGCCAGCGCGTCGACGACGCCCTCTTCCACCGCACCGATATAGTTGCGCGGCACCGCGCCGCCGACCACCTTCTCGTGGAATTCGAAGCCCGAGCCGCGTGGCTTCGGCTTGATGTCGAGCACCACATCGCCGAACTGGCCGTGGCCGCCGGACTGCTTCTTGTGCCGGCCGCGCTGGGTAATGGCTTTACGGATGGTCTCCTGGTAGCCGATCGCCGGCGGATGCGATTTGACGTTGACGCCGTAGCGGTCCTTCAGCCGTTCCTGGGCGACGCGCAGATGCATCTCGCCCTGCCCCCACAGCACGGTGTCATGGGTGCGCGGGTTCTGGATCATCGTCAGCGAGGGGTCCTCCTCGTTCAGCCGCAGCAGCGCCTGGCCGAGCTTGACGTCGTCCTTGCGGTCGGTCGCTGATATCGAGATCGACAGCACGGCCGCGGCCGGCTCGACCTTCGCCAGCGAGGTTGGGGCCGTCTTGCCGCTCGAGACCGTATCGCCGGTCTTGATTGCATCGAGCTTGCCCAGCGCGACGGTGTCGCCGGCCTCCGCCGACGGCCGCTTGCTGTCATGGGTGCCCGAGACCGCGAGGATGCCGGAGACGCGTCCGCTGTCGCCGCTTGAGGATTGCAGCGTCGCGCCGTCGTCGAGGTGGCCCATGAGCACGCGCGCCAGCGACAGCTTGCCGCCGTGCTGCAGGTGCACGGTCTTGAACACATAGGCCAGCGCATCCTTCTGGTCCTTGATGCCGAGCCGGCTGGCCGTCTCAGTGACACCGGGCGCCTCGTGGCGCAGCGCCTTCATCAGGCGAAGCACGCCGTTCCCGCGGCTCGCGGCACCAAGCAGCACTGGACAGATTTGCCCTTCACGCAATTCGCGGGCGAGGTCGTCGAACACGGCATCGCGCGGCGGCTGGATGTCCTCCAGCAATTGCTCCATCAGCGCGTCGTCGTGATCGGCGAGCTTTTCCAGCATCGAGAAGCGCGCTTCCTTCTCGCGGTCGAGATTGCCGCCCTCCAGCGCCATCACTTCCGAAGGCTTGTGCTCGCGATAGACGAAGGCGCGCTCCAGCGCGAGGTCGACGAAGCCTTCGATCAGATCGCCGTTCCAGATCGGAATCTGGCGCAGCACCAGCGGCACGCGCGACGCCGGCTGCAGCGTCGAGAGCGTCTCGCGGACGCGCTTGTTGGCGCGGTCGATCTTGTTCAAGAACAGGAAACGGGGAATCCCGAGCTCCTCGAGCTCGCGCAGGATGATTTGCAGCTGCGGCAGCTTCTTCTCGTCAGCTTCGCAGACCACGACCGCGGCATCGACCGCCGGTAACGCGGCACGCATGTCGTGCGCGAATTCGATCGAGCCGGGACAATCGATAAAGGTGTAGCTGTCCCCCATAAAGGTGGTGGTGGCGGCGGTCAGGCCTACGCCCATCTTGTGTTGACGCGCCTCGGGGCTGGCATCGCCGACGGAGGTTCCGGCATCGACGCTGCCGGCAGTCTTGATGGCGCCAGTGCGCGCCAGGATCGCTTCCAGAAGTGTGGTTTTACCGCTTTGGAAAGGGCCCACCAATGCGATGCACCGTGGACCTCGGGGACTTCTGACGTCTTGTCCCATTGCCGCCTCCTCGTGCTGGAGCTCGGCCCATGATTGGGTCGGCGACCGTTCATGCTCTGCCTGCGTTTGACATTTGGCAAGCGGGAAAACGTCGCTGCGGTGCGGCGTCGCGGACGTTTACGATCGCGGAGCCGTGCGCCGCCGCTCTCCGGAAAAATTGCGTCCGATGCGCCAGTTCCCTAGCGCGCGACCCCTGGAGCGATCTCGTGCCAGCGCGCGGCGATGTCGACCAGGCGCTGCACGGCAGGCGATGCATCTTCCTCACGCCACGCAATCGTGAGCGGGGCCGTCACCACCGGTGCGGAAAGGCTAACGTAAGCGACGCCGCGACCGGTCTGCGCGCGCGCCGCGGCCTCCGGAACGAGCGACACACCGACACCGGCAGCGATCAGACCGATCGCGGTTTGCAGATGCAGAACCTCCTGCGCCAGCCGCGGCGTGAAGCCTGCCGCCTGGCATGCGTTCACGATCAGGCCCGTGACCGAAGGCTCCGGCCGTGCCGGATACAGCACGAAGGCATCGTCGGACAATTCGGAAAGCGCAATGTCGCGCCGCGCCGCGAGAGGATGCGCGCGCGGCAGCGCTGCAACATAGGGCTCCTCCAGGAGGAGGCGTTGGGCAAACCCCGTCTCGGCGAGCAGTGCCGGACGTGCGAAGCCGACATCGATCCGGCGGCGGCGCAGCGCCTCGGCGATCTCCGCCGCCAGCATCTCGTCGAGCACGAGCTCGACATCGGGACAGGCGTCACGATAGGCGCCGACGATGTCGGGAAGGCCGGCAAACATGGCAGAGCCGACGAATCCGATTCCGAGTCTGCCGGCCTGGCCGCGCCCGACGCGCCGCGTGTCGGCAACCGCATTCTCGAAACTTGCGAGCACCGTGCGTGCGCGCGCAAGAAACAGCTCGCCGGCCTCGGTGAGCCTGATAGGGCGGCTATTCCGCTGCAGCAGCGTGACGCCGAGCTCATCCTCGAGCTGACGGATCTGCTGGCTGAGCGGAGGCTGCGCGATGTGCAGGCGTTCGGCCGCGCGGGTGAAATTCAATTCCTCGCCGAGCGCCACGAAGTATCTGAGGTGTCGCAATTCCATGCCACCGCTATAGCACGGCGGCCGGCGACGGCAGCCATACGCAATAGCTCTGCAACCGTATCGAACGAGTATTGGACCGGACGCGCCAACGCGGACAGCCTGCGGCAAACCACAGGAGGTCGCAATGACGGCGCTGGAAAAAGCCTTCGCGGACGCAGCCGCGGCAGGCATCACGCAACAGAAGATCGATATCGGCGGCCTGCGCGTCAACGTCGCGCGCTTCGGCAAGGGCCCGCCGCTGCTGCTGCTGCACGGCTGGCCGGAGTTCTGGCTGGTGTGGCGCCCGCTGATGCTGCGCCTCGGCGATAGTTTCGAGCTGATCGCCCCCGACCTGCGCGGCTGCGGCGACACCGGCAAGCCGGCGCCACGACCCGATGCCTCCGCGACCGCGGAGCGCCACGCGCAGGATATGTTCGCGGTCATGGACGCGCTCGGTCATGACCGCTTCGGCGTGATCGGCGGCGATCTCGGCGCCTATGTCATGCAGGCGATGTCGCATCGTCAGCCGCAGCGGCTGACGGGTACGCTCTATCTGTGCACGCCGTATCCAGGCCTCGGCCACCGCTACGGCGAGCCCGCTCACCTGATCGAGGTCTGGTATCAATACTTCCAGCAGCTGCCATGGGCGGCGCAACTGGTCGGCAACTCGCGCGAGTCATGCCGGCTCTATTTCCGCCACTTCCTCGACCATTGGTCGGGCGACGATCCCGCCGTGTTCGGCGACCTGCTGGAAGCCTATGTCGATAACTTCATGAAGCCGGGCAACATCCAGGGCGGCTTCGACTGGTATCTCTCGTCCGCGCCCAATCGCCGGCTCTGGCTGGAAGGCAAGCTTCCGGCGCAGCCGCGCATCGAGGTGCCCTCGCGCTTTCTCTGGGGCCGCCGCGATCCGCTGATCTCGCCCGAATGGTCGGACAGGCTGGGGGACTATTGGAGAGAACCTTCGATCAGGTTCGTCGACACCGGACACTATGTTCACGCCGAGGCGCCCGGCATCGTTGCCGAAGAAGCCCGCGGCTTCTTCGGCAGATTGGAGAACGGTCCGCGCGGGCGTTAGCGCCCCGGACGCAGTTCCAGGCTCTCGAGGCCGGCGGCGATGTTGACGCCAACCTGGCCCTGCACGCTGAGCGGCTGCAACGCGATCGTGTTGTCGGAGCCGCCGACCAGCACGTTGCCGCCGACGCCGACGCCAAGCGTCGCGCTGCCCTGCGCACCGGCATAGTTGCCGGAAAGCGCACCCGGCCCGAGCCGCTCCACCGGCGCGTAGACGCCCCAGGCCAATGCCGATTCCTGGGTGATACCGAGATCGATGCCGACCTTCTGGATGGTCGCGATGTACCGATCCTCGGGCAAACCGTTGGCGCGCAGCACGCAGCCGAGATGGGTCACGGACCCGACGATGAAGCCGACGCTCGCGCCACCGCGGCATTCCAGGACGCCGACCTGTACGCGCTGGCTCGGCTGTTGGGCGTCGGCGCCAACGATTGCGGTCAGCGTAGCGATGGCGGCAGCGGCGAGGAGAGTGAAGCGACGCATGTTGGGGAGTCTCCGGCTGAGAGGCATGACGCGAGCAGAGAACAGAACGGCGCCGTGTCTGCGGCGCCGTTCGCATCCTATGCCATAACATCGGATGGTCGGCCAGAATTTGCGGTGCTCAGCCACCGATTGTTGGGGGATGTGGCGCTATTGCTATGTTCCTTCGGGGCTGAAGTTTGGTCAGCAATGGACAGCAAACAACAGGCCGCAAAAAAAGAGGCCCGCTTTCGCGGGCCCCTTTGATCGAACACCAACCAGCCTAGAGCGTTTTCGAGCGAAGTGGATACCGGTTCGCGTGAAGAAAACGCGTCAAGACATAATCTAGTGGTGGTGATGATGACGGTGGTGGCGATGATGCCGGCGCGGACCGTTGGTGCGGACCGGCTCGAGATCGATCCCGGCGATGCCGGCCGCGACGTTGAGGCCGGTCTGGCCCTGCACGCTGATCGGCTGCAGCGCATAGGCGTTGTTCGGGCCACCGAACAGGAAGTTACCGCCGGCGCCGAGGCCGACCGAAGCGTTGACGCCGACGCCGCCGTAGCTGCCGGCAAGCGCACCGCGCGGCACCACCGTGGTCGGCGCACTGACGGCCCAGGCGAGCTGGGTCTGCCCGGTGAAGCCGAGGTCGACGCCGATCCGCTTCACGGTCGCGAGATACGGCTCGGGCCGGCGGCCGCCGCTCTGGAACACGCATTCGAGGCGGGCGACAGAGCCGACGACGAAGCCGACATTCTCGCCGCCCTGGCACTGCAGGACCCCGGCTTGAACCTGTTGAGGCGCCGCGTTGGCGGTGGCGAACGGCGCCAGCAACGCAAGCGCTGCAAAGGTGAGGGTCGAAAGTCGCATTGGTCTGTCTCCGCAAGGTGAACTGAATTGCAAATTTGCGCGGCGGACAGAAAGCAAGGGTCGTGTCCAAAACAAGGCAGTTCGCAAAGAGGCCGTAAAAACTTCCCGCGTGTGGCATCGATGTTCGTACACACGCGCGTGAGATGAGCGTGATGTGATTTGACCCTGCGATTTTACCGGCAGGCGATCTCAGCGCATCAACGAAAACGCTCCCGCACCTGGTGCGGGAGCGTTTTTTGGTCTCTCGGTTCGGAATCGACTATCGCAGATTACCGCAGAAGCGCTGGATGCGCTTGCAGGCATCCTCGAGATCCGAGGTCCTGGTGGCGTAGGAGATGCGGAACGCCGGGCCGAGCCCGAACGCCGAGCCCTGCACGACAGCGACGCCTTCGCTTTCGAGCAGCTCGGTGACGAAGGCCTCGTCGTTGTCGATCACCTTGCCCGACGGCGCGGTCTTGCCGATCGTGCCGGCGCAGGACGGATAGACGTAGAACGCGCCTTCCGGGCGCGGGCACTCGATGCCGCTCGCCTGATTGAGCATCGACACCACGAGGTCGCGGCGTTCCTTGAACACCTTGTTGTTCGCGGCAATGAAGTCCTGCGGACCGTTGAGCGCCTCGACCGATGCCCACTGCGCGATCGACGACGGGTTCGAGGTCGACTGCGACTGGATCGTCGCCATCGCCTTGATCAGCTGCGCCGGGCCGCCGGCATAGCCGATGCGCCAGCCGGTCATGCAGTAGGCCTTCGACACGCCGTTCACGGTCAATGTGCGATCGTAGAGGCTCGGCTCGACCTGTGCCGCGGTGGTGAAGACGAAGTCGTCATAGACGAGGTGCTCGTACATGTCGTCGGTCATCACCCACACATGCGGATGCTTGACCAGCACGTCGGTGATCGCCTTGAGCTCGCTCCTGGTATAGGCCGAGCCGGTCGGGTTCGACGGCGAGCACAGGATCACCCATTTGGTCTTCGGCGTGATCGCCTTCTCGAGATCTTCCGGGCGCAGCTTGAAGCCGGTCGATGCCGGGCACACCACCGGGACCGACTCGCCGCCGGCGAGCGCGACCATCTCGGGATAGCTGACCCAATACGGCGCCGGGATGATCACCTCGTCACCGGGATTGATGGTCGCCATCAGCGCGTTGTAGAGCACCTGCTTGCCGCCGGTGCCGACGATGATCTGGTTCGGCTTGTAGGTCAGTCCGTTCTCGCGCGAGAACTTGTTGATGATGGCTTCCTTGAGCTCCGGAATGCCGCCGACATCGGTGTACTTGGTCTTGCCGGCCTCGATCGCGTGGATCGCAGCCAGCTTGATGTTGGCGGGCGTGTCGAAGTCAGGCTCGCCGGCGCCGAGGCCGATGACGTTGCGGCCCGCGGCTTTCAGCGCGCGTGCTTTGTCCGTGACCGCGATCGTCGCGGACGGCTTCACACGGTCGAGCGCAGCGGACAGGAAGGCCATTATCATCTCCTGGCAAACGTCGTGAGCCGTTCGGCCACGACTTGATTTGAATGGGATCGCGGCACCCTAGGCCTGTCGCCGCTGCATCGCAAGAAGCTTGGCGGCAAAGCACGAAAACTTTCCCGCATGGCGCGCGACATGCGCAATATTCCGCAAGTTCCGCCGCCAAATGACTCATATCCGGCAAGCCCTGTCACGGCCGCTTCAGCCTAGCCGGCAAGGCTTCCGGCCTCGTGCTCCAGCGCGGATTGCTCCGAGGACAATGTGCCGCGCGGCGATCCGGATGCCGCGTTAACGTTTCTGAATTGCAGCAGGTCGGCCACGGCCACAGGTGGCATCGACCGGCACCGTGCACAACGTCGCAGAGGCGTGATCCGAGTTGTTCTGCCGTGTTGATGGAATCGTTCTGCACGCGTGCAGTGCGGTAGACGTTTCGACTTTTTCCACATTGCAGGGCTTGCGACGCACCCCTGTCGGCATCATTGTTTAGCGGCGTTGCGGTGTGACAGGCCGCGCAGATTTCAAGCGTACCGTCTCATGCAGTCCGTCTTCCTGATCGAGTGAACCCCGACGCAATGTACAAGCTCTATTCGATGCAGCGCTCCGGCAACAGCTACAAGGTCCGGCTGGCGCTTGCCGTGCTGAACACGCCGTACGAGGCGATCGAGATCGACATCCTGCGCGGCGAGAGCCGGACCCCGGAATTCCTGGCCAAGAATCCGAGCGGCCAAGTGCCGTTGCTCGAGGTCGCCGAAGGCCGCCATCTCGCCGAGTCGAACGCCATCCTCTGGTATGTTGCGATCGGCACGCCGCTGGCGCCGGAGTCGCGGATCGAGCGCGCCGAGGCGCTGCAGTGGATGTTCTTCGAACAGCACGCGCTGGAGCCGAATATCGGCGCCGCCTATTTCTGGCTGTCGCTGGTCAAGGGCGGGCGCGACCTGCAAACGCACGCGCTGGAGGACTGGATGGAGCGCGGTTATGCGGCGCTGCAGGTGATGGAAAATCACCTCAAGAACCACACGTTTTTTGCCGCCGAGCAGTTCACCGTCGCCGACATCGCCCTCTACGGCTACACCCACGTCGCCGATCGCTGCGACTTCGACCTGACGACCTTTCCGTCGATCCGGGCCTGGCTGAAACGGGTCGAGCAGACCCCCGGATTTGTCTCGATGGATTGGCAGCCGGGTCCCGAAGCCGAGCCTCGGGCCCGCCTCGTGGCAGGCGTTTGAACAACGGGTCTGAATTCCGGGAATAGCGGGGAAATTGCCCAAATTGCGGGCAAAACACCCGCATAGGCCGCATTTTCGCCGCTTTCAGAGGGCGCCGCCGCCGCAATGTTGCCGGTGACGGTCGGCAGATTCACTCGGATGTCGCGAGTGATTCGCTCGCGGCCTGAGGGATTTAGACCATGAAACGGTGGTCCGGCACGGCAGGCTTCCATGGCCGCCCTGCCCCGGTGGCATCATCCCGGCTGACCAACGCGATCGCAGCGTCGCTCGCGCTCGGCGCGCTGACGCTGTGCCTGGTCGTCGCCGTGACGGTGCTGTCGAGCAACATCAGCATGGCAACACCGATCCCGGCGTAATCAAGCAATTTCGATTTGGCACCTTATCCGCGGCAAGGCGCGGGAGAGACAGCGGCGCGACATGATGAAGACCCCCGTCGGACTGGTGACCGTGACGCTGTCGGCGGCGATCCTGCTGGCGGCATCGCTCCTGATCGTGACCGGCACGCAGGGCGAAGACCGCGCGCACCCCGCGCACGTCACGACGCCTGCAGCCAAGCAGGCGCCGCGCCACTAAGATCTTTTTTGAACATCATCTTTTCGGAAAACCGCTTCGCACTTTTCCGGATCATGCTCTAGCTCCATTTGTGGAAGATGAAGAACGCACCGGCGGCGATGAAGGCGAAACCGAGCACGTGATTCCAGCCCAGCGGCTCCTTCAGGTACAGCACCGAGAAGGCTGCGAACACGACCAGCGTGATCACCTCCTGCATGGTCTTGAGCTGCGCCGCGCTGTAGACCTCGCTGCCCCAGCGATTGGCCGGCACCGCCAGCCAGTATTCGAAGAACGCGATGCCCCAGCTCACCATGATGACGATGGGGAGCGAATGATCCTTGAACTTGAGGTGGCCGTACCAGGCGAAGGTCATGAAGACGTTCGAGGCGAACAGCATCAGGATCGGCAGCAGCGAAGGTGAAATGGCGGGCATCGATGTCCTCTTGCAAGCAAAGCACCCGGTAACCCGCAGGCACGGAACCGGGTTCCATGCCGATCTCCATATCATTTGATTTGAAAGCAGCGAAAGCTGGTTCGGACCACGCAAGGGCCGCTTAACGGTCGGGGCGGAAATCCCGGCGCCGTTGCGGCTCTGTCGTCAAACTGCGGCTTTATCGTTTGTTCGACACATAGCGAGAACGCGCATGCGGTTCGACTGGCGTGCAATTTCAGGTCCTGCGCTGACGGCGATCATTGCGCTCGCCGCCTTCTTGATCGATCGCCTCGTGGTCACCGTCCCCAATCCGGCGCCGCTGTTCGTCTGCATCGTGGCGCTGGCCAGCTCGATCAGCGGCATCACCTCCGGGCTGATCTCCGCCGCGATCGCGGTGGCCGGCTCGGCGCTGTTCTTCCTCGACCATCGCGCGCTGCCCGGTTACGACGCAGCCGACGTCGCGCGGATGCTGCTGCTGGCGGCAACCACAGCCGGCACCGCCCTGATCACCGGAATGCTGCGGCAGAAATGGATCGACGCCTTTGCCGCGGACCAGCAGCACCACGCCACCTCGGAGCGGCTCGCCGCTGCGCTCGACCAGGTCGACATCGGCATCGTGCTGCTCGACGCCGACACCCGCGCCGAATTCATCAACCGTGCCTTCCGCGACTATTTCGCGCTGTCCGATGCCCAGGCCGACAGCAAGCCGCCCTTCGTCGCGCTGATGTATCACGGCCGCGACACCGGCGCCTATCGATTGCCGGAAGACGAGATGAGCGCGTTCGTCACCAAGCGCATCGAGATGATGCGCGCAGGCGATTCCACGCCGATCAATCTCGATCTCGCCGACGGCCAGGTGCTGCGCTTCAGTTGCACGGCGCTGCCCGACGGCGGCCGCATGCTGAGCTATACGCCGGTCACCGACCTCGTGCGGCACACCGACGATCCCGCCCGCGCCGACGAATACCGGGCGCAGCGCGCCGGCCGCGAGCGCCATCTCGCAAGGCTGATGCGCGCCGCCGAGTGAGCCGCGACCGCGCCGCAATTGATCCCGCGAGATAGCGACGCCACTTTTGGGCATGATCTCTTCGGAAAACCGCTTCACACTTTTCCGGATCATGCTCTAGAACGTTGCGAGGCGATGCGCAGACATCGCATCACGCGGGATCATCCAGGGATCGCTCATGTCCAACGACGTCACCATCCGCTTCGTCACGCGCGACGATTACGCCCAGTGGCTTCCGCTGTGGGACGGCTACAACGCCTTCTACGAACGGTCCGGACCGACCGCGCTCGCGCCCGAGATCACCGCGATGCGTGGGAGCGCTTCTTTGATGCCTATGAACCGATGCATGCGCTGGTCGCCGAGGCCGGCGGCAGGCTGGTCGGGCTGACGCATTATCTGTTTCACCGCTCGACCACCGCGATCGCGCCGACCTGCTATTTGCAGGATCTCTTCACCAGCAATGCGGCGCGCGGCAAGGGCGTCGGTCGTGCCTTGATCAACGGCGTCTACACGCAGGCCAGGCTCGCGGGATCGCCGCGCGTCTACTGGCAGACGCATGAGACCAACCACACCGCAATGCAGCTTTATGACAAGGTCGCGGACAAGCCCGGCTTCGTCATCTATCGCAAGATTCTCTGAGCGCACATTCGCACCCTGTGGATTGCACAGAGGTGTCACCGGCACGTTACAAAGCCCGGCTACGCTTCCGCTCGCGTAAGATCAGGCCCCCCGTCTCAGATCTTCGCCCCGAGCGGTCCCCGTCAGTCGCCGCGTCTGACCGGGACCGCTTTTTTTGTGACACCGCGTCCTTTGCGACGCCGCATGTTTTGTGACACTGCATTTGTCGCGACATTGCCATGCGTGACCGGCGGTAGGGCGGCACCTTGCCGGCCTGCGTCGTGCGCGTCACAATCCGCGCACTCCCTCGCCTATCCCACAGGATTGTCTCATGGAAATTCGTAATCTCGGCGGCTCCGGCCTGCGCGTATCCGCAGTCGGCATCGGCTGCAACAATTTCGGCCAGCGCACCGATCTGGAAACCTCGCGCAAGGTGATCCACAAGGCGATCGATCTCGGCATCACCCTGTTCGACACCGCCGACATCTATGCGGGCATGGGCGGCTCGGAAACCGTCCTCGGCACCGTGCTGGGCGATCGCCGCAAGGACATCGTGCTCGCCACCAAATTCTCAAAACCGATGGCGACCGACGGCACCAGGCAAGGCGCCTCGCGGCGCTACATCATGTCCGCGGTTGAGGCGAGCCTCACCCGCCTGAAGACCGACTACATCGATCTCTACCAGCAGCACGATTACGATCCGCTGACGCCGATCGACGAGACGCTGCGCGCGCTCGACGATCTCGTGCGCCAGGGCAAGGTGCGTTATATCGGCAACTCCAACTTCCCGGCGTGGCGGATCGCCGAGGCGGAGTATGTCGCGCGCGAGATGAACGTGAACCGCTTCGTGTCCTGCCAGGACGAATACAGCCTCGTGGTGCGCGGCATCGAGAAGGACCTGCTGCCGGCGGCGCAGCAGTACAATCTCGGCCTGCTGCCGTTCTTCCCGCTCGCCAGCGGCCTCTTGACCGGCAAGTACCAGCGCGGCGCCGCTGCGCCCGCCGACACCCGCTTCGCCAAGGCGCCGGCCCTGAAGGATCGCTACGTCACGCCGCGCAACGAGGACATCGTCGAGAAGCTGCAGGCCTTCGCGAGCGAGCGCGGCCACACCATGCTCGAGCTCGCCTTCTCCTGGCTCGCCGCCCGCCCGCAAGTCGCAAGCGTCATCGCCGGCGCCACGCGCCCCGAGCAGATCGAGCAGAACGTCAAGGCGATCGGCTGGAAGCTGAGCGCGGAGGAGATGGCGGAGATCGATCGGATTACGAAGTAGCAGGCCGACTAAAGCAACCAAAACAACTGTCGTCCCTGCGAAAGCAGGGACCCATAACCACAAATGAGCGTGGTTGCGCTGTGCTGGGGCCCCAGCGTGCTCCAACACGAAGAACGGTGGTTATGGGTCCCGGCTCGCGCTTCGCTTGGCCGGGACGACGCAGTGATTGGGGTTGGCCCTTACACCACCAACCCCTTCATCGGCTTCGCCGGCGCGCTGTCCGGAAACACCGTCTCCGCCAGCACGCGCTCGCCGAGGCCGAACTGATCGTGCAGCACGCCCTTGATCACGGCGCGGAGGTCAGTGGTCGGGGCGAGGTCGCGGGCCTGGTAGAGATTAGCTACCTTCAGGCCCGGCCAATCGGTGATCATGCGGCCGCCATTGACGGCGCCGCCGGCGAGCAGCGCGATGGTGCCGGTGCCGTGGTCGGTGCCCTCGGTGCCGTTGATGCGCGCGGTGCGGCCGAACTCGGTGGCGACCACGATCACGGTGTCGCGCCAGCGCGCGCCGAGACCGCTCTGGAATTCGGCCAGCGCGCCGTCGAGACCGCCGAGCAGTTGCGCAAGCCGGCCGACCGGACCGCCCTCATTGGCATGGGTATCCCAGCCGTCGAAGGCGAGCGCGCCGATCCGCGGGCCGTCATCGGCCGCCATCAGCTTGGCGGCGCCGCGCGCCACCAGCCGCATCGCCGCCACGCCGCCGCCGCCGGGCTTCGGCTTCATCTCGTCGCCCTGCGCCTGCTTCTCCAGCTGCAAGCCCTGCGTCAGTGCGCTCGCGAGCGTCGGATCGCGATGCTGATAGAGATCGAGCAGCCGCATCGCGGTGTCGTCGGCGGCCTGCGGCAGCGCGGTCGGCGCCCAGCCGACGGTTGGCGCTGTGCCACGCAACACCAGCGGCGTGGTCGGGCCGACCGCGAGCGCACTCGTCACCCGTTCGCCCTTCGGCAATGCTTCGAGCGCGCGGTTGAGCCAGCCGGATTGCACGCGGCCGGGACCGGGGAAGCCGCTCTCCAGCACATCCTGGCCATCGAAATGCGAGCGGTCGCGATAGGAGGTCGCCACCGCATGCACCACCGCGGCCTGCTTGGCGCGATACATCCGCGCGAATTCCGGCATCGCCGGATGCAGCCCGAAGAACGGATCGAGCATCACCGCCGCGTTCGGGCCATCGGCCTTCAGCGCAATCGCGCCATGCAGGCCGGCATAATCGGGGTCGCCGATCGGCGCAACGGTGGCCAGGCCATCGAGCGCGCCGCGCAGGATGATGGTGACGAAGCGCGGATCGCGGCCATCGGCGGCGCGCGCGAATTTCGGCAAGTAGGCCCAGGCCGCGAACGAGGCGCCGCCGAGCAGCAGCGCGCGCCGCGACGTCGCCTGCATCGTCAGGCTCTCGGAGCAATCCATCGTCATCTCCTCTGGAATTCCGGCGACATCAACAGCAGCGCCAGCGCCTGCTGCCGCGATTCAGCGCGCTCGATGGTGCGCCGCGTCTCCGGCGCGGCGGCATCCGCGGCAACCAGTTCGAGCAGGTCGCGCGGGTCGAACCGGTCGGCGAGCTGGGAGGCGAGCTGCGCCGAAATGTCGAGCCTGAGCTTGATGCCTTCAGGCGCCGCCCATGCCGCCGCAGTGTCCGGGAAACCGTTCGGCCCGGCCGGCGACCACAGCGGCTGGCCGAGCAAATTGAGGCCGTTCAGATAACGGCCCGGGTCCTCGGGATTGCGCGCCAGCAGCCGGCCGGAGGCGAGCAGGAATTCGTAAGGCGAGCGCATCTTCGTCAGCGGCGCCTGCCACGCCTCGTTCGACTGAACGAGCGCGGTGGTGAGGGCCCTGAGATCGCCGTCCGTCCTCGTGAAGCTGTCCTGCAGCCTAGCCACCAGCGCCGGCGGCGGATCGTCGGCGACGAAGTGACGGACGAACTTGGTTGCGATGAACTTCGCGGTCGAGGGATGGCGCGCGATGTCGGACAGCACCGCCTCGCCCTGCGCGATGCCGGCCTGCGCATAGGTCTTGCCCAGCACCTGCTGCGGCCCCGGCTGGTGTGCATTGGCGTTGAACACGAAGCTGCCGGGCGTGCCGAGCTGGCCACGGCGGCCGGCGAAGGTCCAGCCGGTGATGACGCGCGCCAGCGCCGTCACGTCGTTCTGGGTGTAGCCGCCGCCGACGCCGAGCGTATGCAGCTCCATGATCTCGCGCGCGAGGTTCTCGTTCAGGCCGCGATTGCGGTTGATGCCGGCGCGCGACTCCGGTCCGAGCGATTGCTGGTTGTCGAGGAAGAACAGCATCGCCGGATGCTGCTCGACGGCTTTCAGCATGTCTGAGAAACGGCCGAGCACGTGGGGGCGGATCGCCTCGCGCTCGAACGAGCCGGCCCACATCCGCGCCAGCGCGCCCTTGTTGGCTGAGATGCAGAAATGGTTGGACCAGAACACCACCAGCCGCTCGACGAAGCCGCAATCGGCGACCACGCCGCGCTGCAGCCGCGCCAGCGCCTCGGCGCGAAAGGTCTTCTGGATGATGTTGAGCGGCTGCGCCGGCGGCTTCGGCGGACCAGCCACTGGCTGCATCGTCGAAGGCTGCATCGTCGCGGACGGCGTCATCGCCGCATTGGCACCATCGGCGGCCTGCGGCTGCATCGCCGGATCCTTCCCAGCGATCTCCTTGGCGGCTGTCGACAGCGACAGATTGTGCCGCGGCTGCGGCTTCGCGTCCTGCGGCGGCGTCTCGCTCGCACCTTGCTGCGCAGCCTTCGCGGCGTTGCGCGCCTGCTGGATCTCGAACTGATAGTCGAACACCTGCTTGCCGAGCTCCGGCGTCGAGAGCAGGCCCGGCACTTCGAGCAGCGCGCCGTTCGGGCGCGCCAGTTCCGCCAGCACGAAACCGCGCGGATCGGAGGCTGCGTTGATGAAGTCGCCGGACGCCCCGCCGCGGGCGCCGAATCCAAACCGGTTGAGCGCAATCAGCGCGGCTTGCGAATCACGGGCCATCAGAATTCCCTTAACGGCCTATCCCGGCTATATCAGTTGCCGGCATCATAGCGCGGTCCGGGATGAACCCGAGATTAATTCGCGCATTAAATCGCGGTTAGAAATGGACCTCTCGTCAAGCGATCGTTCCGAACAAGCATCACCGCGCCGGCTTGCCTGCACGGCCTGCGGCAGCGAATTCTCCTGCTCGCTCACGGAATCGTGCTGGTGTTCCGACGAGAGCTTTCGTCTGCCGA
The DNA here is from genome assembly GCF_029846235.1 of Bradyrhizobium sp. CER78. Lineage (GTDB taxonomy): Bacteria > Pseudomonadota > Alphaproteobacteria > Rhizobiales > Xanthobacteraceae > Bradyrhizobium. The sequence goes on along the minus strand of NZ_JARVWP010000011.1, from coordinate 174,813 downwards.
TGCCAACCGACAGCGCCGACTGCCTGTGCCCGACCTGCTTGCGGAAACTGGCGGAACAACAAGCCGCAGCGAGCGGCAAGTGAACATACAATTGAACGCACCCTGGACCGTCGACGCTGTCCTGCTCGACATGGACGGCACGCTGCTCGACACCGAGAAGGTTTACTTCAAGAGTCTGGTCGCGGCGCTCAATGCATGCGGCTACACCGACGACGTCGTTGCGCTGTGCCATTCGATGGTCGGCCTCCCCGGCCCGGCCTGCGAGGCGATGCTGCGCGATCATTACGGCACAGCGTTTCCGCTTGCCGAGGTCAATCGCGCCTTCATCGTTACCCGCGATCGCATGTTCAACGCCGGCCTGCCGCTCAAGCCCGGTACGATCGAGCTGCTCGACGGCCTTGCCGCCGACGACTGCCGGACCGCGATCGTGACCTCGTCATCGCGCCGCACGGCCGAGCGCCATCTCACCCTCGCCGGGATCCGCGATCGTTTCGACACGCTGTTGACACTTGACGACGTGACGCATGGCAAGCCGGATCCGGCGCTCTATCTCAAGGCCGCCGCGCGGCTTGGTGTGACGCCGGCAGCCTGCATCGCGGTGGAAGACTCCAACCACGGCGTCGCCGCCGCGCATGCCGCCGGCGCGATCACATTGATGGTCCCCGATATGGCGCCGCCGACAGAAGAGACCCGCGCGAAATGCGCAGCCGTGCTGCCCGACCTCAACGCGGTGCTGGCGCTGTTGCAGGAGCGCGGCGCGCTTTAAGCGCAGTTCGGGTACCACGCTGGCGGATTACGCCGGAGCCGCCATCGGACCGTGCTTTTTGCGGAGATCCGGTGGGCTAACCCACCATACGCACCATCGCGAGCCCGCTCAGGTCGTTCGCACCTTCGATGACTTCGCGGTCTTTGCGCGTTTCACCGCGGCGCGATTGTCGTGCGCCGCGTGGCGGCCGCGCGTCTTCGCGTCCAGCGCCGCCTGCCGCGTCTTGCCGCCACCGCGGTGATCGGCATATTCCTTGCCATCGATCGGCGCCAGATGGGGCGGGTCAAAATCGAGATAGGGGCGCGCGACGCCAAACTCCTTGCCGTGCGCGTCGACCCATTTCCAGAGCTTTTCCGACGATCTCCAACGCTCGTCGCGTGTCGCGCCGTCGACGCTGACGATGTCGGCCGCGAGCCCATGGCCGTAGCCGCCACGGAAGCTGCCGCCGTGATACGACTTGTTGCTGGCCGCCTTCAGCCCGCTTGCAATCGACTGGCGGTAGTCATCGCGGAAGGCGCTGGTGATGCCGGGCGACAGGCCGGCCTGTTCCGCCGCGAGAAGCGCATGAAAGAGCTTCAGCTTGAAGCTCCGATCGACGCCTCCCAGGACGTAGTCCATCATCGGCATGCCAGCTCTTTCGGCCGCCTTGGTGTCCTTCCACGCGAAATCCTCATCGACGAGCCTGGTGAAGGTTCTGGTGACCGTTACCATTTTCTTCTTTCTCTTGACTGTCACCTGCCTCTGCTCAGGCACCTTGATGGTGTCTTCCTTGGGCGTCCTTTGATAGAGCGCCCACAGAAAGCGATCGACGCAGGCGTTGACGTCCCAGCACTCGTCGAGGATTTCGACGGAGTCCACCGCCGGCTTGACCGCGCGAGGCTCCGGATCCGGTGTGTTCGCTGCCGGCGCCTGCGGCGGTTGAATGTCCGGCGGCAGCGCCGGATCGGTCAACGCGGCCTCGACGACAGGTTCCGTCTCGTGCACGGTCGGCGCAGCATGGGCGGTCGCCACCGCTTCCTGTTCGCTCATGGCCGGTGCATGAGGGTCGTCGACGGCAGCGTTCGACGCGGCAGTTGCCGGTGATGTCGCCGATATGGCATCGGCGACGACAGCAGGTGCGCCGGACTCATCAACTGACGCACCGGTGACTGACGCATCGGTGACTGACGCACCGATCTTCTCGATGCCAGCCGGACCGAACGCCGCAAACCACGAGACAATACAGCCCGACAGAACGACTGTCCCGCCCAACGCCGCCGCCCGCACCCGCCGCGAGTTCATCATCCCAGCCTCCACGGGCTCCTCGGGAGCCAGATTGCAAGCATGTGACGATGCGATCATCTGCTCAGGGCGTGGTCGCGCAATGGCGAATGAAGGTTAACGCCCCATCTTTCCGGACGATGTTGCCCGAATGCAACTCACGCCCTACCCCCGTTTTCGCCCCGGCTTCGCCAGCGCCGTCTCGATCAGCGTGCGCGCGGCCTCGCTGGCGGTCTCCATGTAACTGGCATCGCGATGCAGCAGCACGACGGCGAACGAGCCGTCCAGCAGCAGCAGGATCTGCCGCGCCAGCTTGAGCGGATCGGCGACCCCGTGCTCCGCGAAGGTCGCGCGCAGCCAGTCCTCGAACTTCTTCTTGTGCGCGGCGCCGATCCTGATCGCGGGATGGCCGGGCATGTTGGCAAGCTCCGCGGAAGTGCGCAGGAACCCGCAGCCCTTCCATTTCGGATGCCGCGCCGAGCGCGCAAGGTTCTTGAAGATCGCCTCGACCTTCGCCGACAAGCCGCCCTCGGCCTCCGCGAACCAGGTCCGGAACAGCGCGAGGTTCGGCTGATCGCGCGCGGCGAGATAGGCGGCGACGAGGTCGTCCTTGCTCTTGAAGTGATAATACAGGGTGCGCTTGGTCAGGCCGGCCTTGGCGGCGACCTCGTCGACGCTGACGCGGCGGATGCCTTCATTGTAGAACAGCGCGCTCGCAGCCTGGACGATGCGCGCGCGGGTCGGCTCGGAGGGTCTGGGCATCCAGCGTATGTATACTAACCAGTGAATATACACAAATTGCAGCTCACCCTACATTCCACTCCGACACGCACGAATGCCGGAGACTGCACCATGCCCGAACCCATCCTGCTCGAAATCAAAGACGGGATCGCCCTGATCACCCTGAACCGTCCTGAGCAGCTCAACGCGCTGAGCTACGCGCTGATCGATCAGCTGATGGCGGCGCTCGACCGCATCGAGGGCGACGCCGGCGTACGCGCCGTGATCCTGACCGGCGCCGGCGAGCGCGCGTTCTCGGCAGGCGCCGACATCAAGGAATTCTCTGACAGCGCCAAACAGGGCGCGGCTGTCGCGGTGCGCGACTTCGTCCGCCGCGGACAAGCCATGACCGCACGGCTCGAGGCGTTCAAGAAGCCGGTCATCGCGGCGGTCAACGGGCTCGCCTTCGGCGGCGGCTGCGAGATCACGGAAGCCGTGCATCTCGCCATCGCCAGCGATCGCGCGCTGTTTGCAAAGCCCGAGATCAAGCTCGGCATGCCCCCGACCTTCGGCGGCACGCAGCGGCTGCCGCGGCTGGCGGGCCGCAAGCGCGGACTGGAGCTGCTGCTGGCGGGCGATCCGTTCCCGCCCGAGCATGCGCGCGAGATCGGGCTGATCAACCAGATCGTGCCGCACGATCAGTTGTTGTCGGCTGCGCGCGAGCTCGCCGGCCGCATCACCAGGCATTCGCCCGGCGCCGTCGCCAGCACCATCACCGCGGTGACGCGCGGGCTCAACATGCCGATTGCCGAGGGGCTATTGGTCGAGAGCGAGCAGTTCGCCGCGCTGGTGCGGAGCCGCGATCTCGCCGAGGGGCTCGCGGCGTGGAAAGAGCGGCGGCCTGCGAAGTATGTCGGGGCGTAGCCCGCGCTAGTCCTACATCCGTCATTCCGGGGCGATGCGCAGCATCGAACCACAGGTGCGCAATTGCGCACCGGGGAATCTCGAGATTCCGGGTCTGGTGCTTACGCACCATCCCGGAATGACGAATTGGCTGAGACCTTCGCCCTACCGCACCACGGCCGCGGTCTGTCCGAACAGCAGCTTGCGCTCTTCCTCGGTGCGGATCGCGGGCTGGCCGAAATTCGGATTGACCTCCTTCGCCTTGGCATAGGCGCGCTCGGTCGCCGGGCGCTTGCCGATGGTCTCCAGCCAGCGCTTCAAATGCGGGAAGTCGTCGATCTCCTGGCCCTGGTTCTTGTAGGGCACGACCCAGGGATAGCTCGCCATGTCGGCGATCGAATAGTCGCCGGCGACGAATTCGCGGTCGGCAAGGCGCTTGTTGAGCACGCCGTAGAGCCGGTTGGTCTCGTTGACGTAACGATCGATCGCGTAAGGCAGCTTCTCGACAGCGTAGTTGCGAAAGTGATGGTTCTGCCCGGCCATCGGCCCGAGCCCGCCCATCTGCCAGAACGTCCACTGGATCGCGTCATAGCGGCCGTAGAGATCTTCAGGCAGGAATTTTCCGGTCTTCTCGGCGAGATAGAGCAGGATCGCGCCGGATTCAAACAAGGAGATCGGCTTGCCGCCGCCCTTCGGGGCGTGATCGACGATGGCCGGAATGCGGTTGTTCGGCGCGACCCGCAGGAAGTCCGGCTTGAACTGATCGCCCTTGCCGATGTTCACCGGGAAAATCCTGTACTCCAGGCCGGTCTCTTCGAGGAACATCGTTATCTTGTGACCGTTCGGCGTGGACCAGTAATGGAGATCGATCATGGGCGTAATCCTGCATTTCCAAGGATAGCTGATGGATTGCTGACGCATCCGTGAAAAAGATGCGAATGCATGAAGTTGGGCGCAAAGCAGCAGACAAGTCAATGGCGGCGCGTTGCACAGCGCGCGAATGTGATCTGCAATCAACGCAAGCGACCGATTGAGCCGCGCCCAGATTGCTCCTAGGCTCCGCGTGCTTCGTATTGAAAAAATTTCAGAACAAGGGGGATTATGATGACACGTGATTTGGCACGACGCGAATTCCTGAAGGGCTCGGCGGCGATCACCGGCGCCGCGGCCGCCGGCGCATTCTCCTGCGTCGAGATCGCGAGCGCGGCACCGATCGAGGTGCCGACCGTCGACAAGCTGTCGATCCGCGTGCTGGTCGATTCCAGCTTCGACATCTTCTTCAAGCCGAAACAGGCCAACGGCGTCTCAATCGTTCCGGCGTCGCGCAACGCCGACTACCAGCGCTCGCTGCACAATGAATGGGGCCTGTCGCTGTGGCTGGAGTCGGAGGCCAAGGGCGCGCAGCGCACTCTGATGCTCGACTGCGGCTATACCCCGGACGTCCTGCTCAACAACATGGCGCTGGTCGGCGTCGATCCGTCGAAGCTCGACGCCCTGATCGTGAGCCACGGGCACTACGATCATTTCGGCGGCCTCAACGGCTTCCTCGACAAATTCCGCGACAACGCCGGCCGACGTGAAGCTCTATGCCGGCGGCGAGGATAATTTCTGCCACCGTGTCAGCCCGACCCCGACCAAGGGCCAGTTCGCCGATTTCGGCACGCTGGATCGCCGCCAACTCGCCGCGCAACGCGTTACCACCGTGCTGTGCGAGACGCCGACCGTGATCGCCGGCCATGCCTTTACGACCGGCAAGATCACTCGCCGCAGCATCGAGCGCGTGCTGCCGCAGACCTGGGTCGAGTTCGGCATCAAGGACGGGCTCGGCTGCAATGCCAGCCACTATCTGCCGGCCGAGATGGAAGGCAAGATCGTGCCCGACGAACACATCCACGAGCACGCGACCTGCTTCAATGTGAAGGATTTCGGCCTGGTCGTGATCTCGTCCTGCGGCCATGTCGGCATCGTCAATTCGGTGAAGCAGGCGCAGGAGGTCTCGGGCATCCAGAAGGTGCACGCGATCGTCGGCGGCTTCCATCTCGGACCGGCGCCGAAGGACTACCTCACCGAGGTCGTCGCCGAGATCAAGAAGTTGGATCCCGACGTCGTGGTCCCGATGCATTGCTCCGGGCTCAACTTCGTGCAGGAGGCGACCGCGCAGATGGGCGACAAGGTGATGGTCACCACCACCGGCAGCCGCCTCTCCTTCGGCATATGATCCGGCCGATCCTGCGCGCAATGACGTGCGCCGGCGCCGGCCTCTGGCTGACGCTGGCGCCGGCACTCGCCGGCGATGCGGCACAGCAATCAGCGCGCTCGGCCGCCGAGATCATGGACATCCTGATGTGGAACAGGGAGCCGGTCGGTGGCCCGTTCACGCTGACCGATCAAGCCGGCCATGCGCGCACCGACAAGGAATTCCGCGGCCGGCTAATGCTGGTCTATTTCGGCTTCACCTATTGCCCCGACGTCTGCCCGACCGATCTGCAGGCAATCGGGCTTGCGCTCGACAAGCTCGGCCCTGACGGCGATCAGGTGCAGCCGGTCTTCATCACGGTCGATCCCGAGCGCGACACCGCCAGCCATCTCGCCGAATACGTGCCGATGTTTCACCCGAGGCTGATCGGACTGACCGGCAGCGCTGACGCGATCCGCCAGGTCGCCGATGCCTACAAGGTCTACTACGCGAGGGTCCCGCTGAAGGACGGCGACTACACCGTCGATCACACCGCCTACATCTATCTGATGGACCGCGACGGCAATTATCTCGGCTTCTTTCCGCCGGGCACATCCGCCGACCGCATGGTCGAGATCATCCGGCCGAGGCTCGCCGAGCCGGCGCGTTGAGTTGGCATCACCGGCGCCGCATCGGGACTACTCCCCCTCTCCCGCTTGCGGGGGAGGGCCGGGGTGGGGGTTTCTCCACGAGTCATCTTGTGGAGAGAGCCCCCACCCGGATTGCATCTACGATGCAATCCGACCTCCCCCGCAAGCGGGAGAGGTGAAGAAGGCATCACCGGGATACGTCCTCAATGCATCCGCCCATGCGCGCGCAAAAAAGTCTCGCCGGTTTCCGTCACCATTACCCGCATGCCCTCGACGGAGGGACGGCGCGCGACATAGCCGCGATCGACCGCGTCCTCCCAGATCGTCAGCCGGGGGCATGAGGTGCGCCAGACCTCGAGCACCTCGGCATAGCGCCGCGGCTCGCGGGCGACCCATTCGACGAGATCGAGCACCAGGGCGTCCGTGGTCTCAGTCATTGGGTCCTCGCCGGGTCAGCAGGGATTGTCTGCATATTTCTGCGCTGCTTGGCCTCTGCCCGCAAACTGAGTTATCTTGCCCTTGCATCAGTTTTCCTGAGGGTTCATGCGGCGGCTGCTCTTTCTCAACGGCATCAAGGCATTCGAGGCCGCGGCGCGCACCGGCAGCTTTGCGGCGGCGGGCGGCGAGCTCAACGTCTCGGCCGCCGCGATCAGCCGCATGGTGCATCTCCTGGAAGAGCGGCTCGGCGTCGCGCTGTTCGAGCGCAAGGCGAACCGCCTTGTCACCACACCGGCCGGCCGCGCCTATCAAGGCGGGCTGACGCCGATCTTCGACGCGCTGGCGAGCCTCACCGCGCAGGTCACGGCGTCGGCCAGTTCGCGGGTGCTGACCGTCGGCGTCGGGCCGACCTTTGCGATGAAATGGATGATCCCGCACCTCGCCGAGTTCCGCAAAGCGGAGCCCGACATCGAAGTGCGGATCACGACCGGCGGCATGGCGGTGCCGTTCGCTGACGACTGGAGCTGCGGCATCCAGCTCGGCGACGGCCAATGGCCGGGCCTCGTCGCCGAGCCGCTGTTCGCCGCCGACCTGATGCCGGTGTGCACGGCGCGGCTCGCCAACGGCTTGAAGCGCCCCGCCGATCTCAAGGGACCTAGCCTGATCCGCGTCGCGCATTCGCCCGACGATTGGCCGTCCTGGCTGAAGGCCGCCGGCGTGCCGCGCCTGACCGCGCGCGGGCCGGAATTCCAGTTCTACGGCCAGGCGCTGCAGGCAGCGAGCGACGGGCTCGGGATCGCGATGGGGATCCGGCCGTATATCGATGACGATCTCGCCGCCGGCCGGCTGGTGGCGCCGTTTGCGCTCAGCGTGCCGAAGGGGATGCGCTGGTATCTGGTCTATCGCGGCTTCCACGCCGAGCAGCGCGATTTCGCTGCGTTCCGGCGCTGGATCATCCGCGCCGCGGCAGAACCGGCCGCGCGCCGCAAGGGAGCGCGCAATGCCTGACGAGACGGTCGACACGCTGGTGATCGGCGGCGGCCAGGCGGGGCTCACCATGAGCCATCGGCTGCAGCGGCGCGGCATCGGCCATCTGGTGCTGGAGCGGCGGCGGATCGCCGAGCGCTGGCGCAGCGAACGCTGGGACGGATTGATGTTCCAGTTTCCGAACTGGTCGGTGCGGCTGCCGGAGTTCGCGTTTCCGCACGGCGATCCCGACGGCTTCTCGGACACCGCCTCCATCATCGCCTTCATCGAGGCCTACGCCGCCTTCGTCGCGCCGCCGATCCGCTGCGGCGTCGAGGTCACCAGACTGCGCCGCGATGCCGGCGGCTTCCTTGCCGAATTCGCCGGCGGCAGCATCGCCGCCCGCAACGTCGTGATCGCCACCGGCCCCTATCAGCGGCCGCTGCGGCCCGACGTGCTGCGCGAGCATCCCGGCCTGTTTCAGGTTCATGCCAGCGGCTACAAAAATCCCGCGCAACTGCCTGACGGCGCGGTGCTGGTGATCGGCGCCGGTGCCTCGGGCGCGCAGATCACCGAAGAGTTGATGCGCGCCGGCCGCGATGTCTTCCTGTCGGTCGGACGTCACAACCGCCTGCCGCGCCGCTATCGCGGCCGCGACCTGTTCTGGTGGCTGGCCGAGATGCGCGTCGACGAGACGCCGGTCGAGCAGCGCGGCCCCTCGCGCCTGCTGCCGGTGATCACGGGCGCCCATGGCGGCCACACCATCGATTTCCGTCGTTTCGCCGCCGATGGCGTGACGCTGCTCGGCCGCGTGACGGCGGCGCGCGACGGCGTGCTCGCGATCGCGCCCGATCTTGCCACCAACATCGCCAATGGCGATGCCTACTACGCGACATTCCTCGGCATCGTCGACGACTTCATCGCCGCACGCGGCCTCGATCATCCACACGATCCCTTGGCGCGCCTCCGCCTGCCCGATCCGCCCTGCCTCACTGCGCCGCTCGCAGCGATCGACCTCAACGCCGAGCGGATCGGCAGCGTGATCTGGGCCACCGGCTATGGCCTCGATCTGGACTGGATCGACATACCGGTGCTGGACGCCAATGGGGTACCGCGGCACCGCCACGGCGTCTCCGAGGTGCCGGGGCTCTATTTCCTCGGCCTGCAATGGCTGTCGAAGATGAAATCCTCGTTCCTGTCCGGCGTCGGCGACGACGCAGCCGTGCTCGCCGATCATATCGCGGTCCGCGGCTAGAGCATGATCCGGAAAAGTGCGAAGCGGTTTTCCGAAAAGATCATGATCAAACAAAGAACTAAAGCGCGATGACGATTCAGCCTCAACTCGTCGCGCTTTAGCGCGTTTTCATCCGGTTCGCCCCTAGAAACCGCGGCAAGACAAAAAGCTGGAACTGCTTTGCACCGCGGAAATAAACCGCGCGACTTGTGATCTGGTTCACATAGGGCGCCGCGCGCCCGTGCTTCCTTTGAGAAGGGCATCGCGAGGTCGCCATGATCTACAGCGGTTTTGAGATCAAGTCGTTTGAAGTGGGGAAGGGGCAATGGCACGCCAGGATTCAACGGGTCGATCAAAGGCCGGTCGTCATCGATGGCATGCCGTTTCCGATGCTCGACATCGGCTTTGCGTGGTCCGATCCGGATGCGGCGATCGCCGACGCGAAGCAAACTATCGACCGGTTCCCACAGCGCTATGGCATGACGATTCCGGCAACCGAAGCGTCGGCGTGACGGGCAACGTGGTGCTCGCCGTGGTCCCGCAATGCGAGCCGGATCCGGTCTGGCCGGCGCAGGTCCGCACCAGCTGCCCGGAATGCGCCGCCCGGCTGTCGCTGCTGCGCGTGATTCCCGGCCGCGCCGCCGAATACTGGACGATGCGCTGCGACGGCTGCGGCGGGATTCATCTCGACATCGTCGACCTGCCGCGCGCGTAACTCTCGCCACGTTCTCCGTGTAACCTCTCCCGCTTGCGGGGGAGGTCGGTGCGCGCAGCGCGCCGGGTGGGCTCTCCACGATACGACTCGCGGCGAGAGCCCCCACCCCAACCCTCCCCCGCAAGCGGGAGAGGGAGCCGAGTTCCGATGCTGCCTCGTCACCGCCCGATCCAATCAGCGAGCCTGCTGACACCCTGCTGTCAGCAGCATCGCCTGCGCTCAGATCGGGGCGCCATTTGCCCTTTTCTCGCTGCCGGACTCGTCCCATATTCCGGCCATGGCGAAGACACCGAACACTCCGAAAAAGCCCGGCAAAACCCCAAAATCCAAGGCACACCGTCCCGAGGTCCAACCGATCGGCCCGGCGCTGGCTGAATTGCTCAATCCCGCGATCAATCGCGGCGATGCCGGCATGGGTTCGGGCACCGGCCTGCAGCCGCCGCCGGACAATTCCTGGGACCGCCGCGCCGGCGGCGAGGCCGCCGCGCATCGCGCGCGGGCGTCGACGCGCGAGACCAGCGAGGGTGTCGCCAAACGTGATGCGAAGCGCGACGCGTCCGGCCTCGAGGAGGCCCCGCAGGCCAATTACGGCACCTCGGCCACCATTCCGACGCTCGATCCGGAACTGGCGCGGCAGCTCGGGCTGCCGACCGCCGAGGACGATGACGAAGCCCTCGCCCGCCCGCCGCGCAGCAAGATGGAGGCACTCGGCGTCAAGGCGACCGCCGACGCGCTGGAAAACCTGATCCGCGACGGCCGCCCGGAGTTCCGCAAGGATGACGGCTCGATGCGGGTGTGGACCCCGCACCGGCCGCCGCGCCCGGAGAAATCCGAAGGCGGCGTGCGGTTCGAGATCAAATCGTCCTACGAGCCGAAGGGCGACCAGCCGACCGCGATTGCGGAGCTGGTCGAAGGCATCGGCCGCAACGACCGCACCCAGGTGCTGCTCGGCGTCACCGGCTCGGGCAAGACCTACACCATGGCCAAGGTGATCGAAGCGACGCAGCGCCCGGCGCTGATCCTGGCGCCGAACAAGACGCTGGCCGCGCAGCTCTATGGCGAGTTCAAGAACTTCTTCCCCGACAACGCGGTCGAGTATTTCGTCTCGTATTACGACTACTACCAGCCGGAGGCCTACGTCCCGCGCACCGACACCTATATCGAGAAGGATTCCTCGATCAACGAGCAGATCGACCGCATGCGCCACTCGGCGACGCGCGCGCTGCTCGAACGCGACGACGTCATCATCGTCGCTTCGGTGTCCTGCATCTACGGTATCGGCTCGGTCGAGACCTACACCGCGATGACCTTCGCGCTGAAGAAGGGCGAGCGCATCGACCAGCGGCAATTGATCGCCGACCTGGTCGCGCTGCAATACAAGCGCACCCAGGCCGAGTTCACCCGCGGCACCTTCCGCGTCCGCGGCGACGTCATCGACATCTTCCCGGCGCACTATGAGGACCGCGCCTGGCGCGTGAACCTGTTCGGCGACACCATCGAGACCATTGAGGAGTTCGATCCGCTCACCGGCCACAAGCAGGACGAGCTCGAATTCATCAAGATGTACGCCAATTCGCACTATGTGACGCCACGGCCGACGCTGGTGCAGGCGATCAAGTCGATCAAATCGGAGCTGAAGATCCGGCTCGACCAGCTCAACGACCAGGGCCGGCTGCTGGAAGCGCAGCGGCTCGAGCAGCGCACCACCTTCGACCTCGAGATGATGGAAGCAACCGGCAGCTGCGCCGGCATCGAGAACTATTCGCGCTATCTCACCGGCCGCCGCCCCGGCGAGCCGCCGCCGACGCTGTTCGAATACGTGCCCGACAACGCGCTGATCTTCGCCGACGAGAGCCACGTCACGGTGCCGCAGATCGGCGCCATGTTCCGCGGCGACTTCCGCCGAAAGGCGACACTCGCCGAATACGGCTTCCGCCTGCCCTCCTGCATGGACAACCGCCCGCTCCGCTTCGAGGAATGGGACATGATGCGGCCGCAGACGGTCGCGGTGTCGGCGACGCCGAGCGGCTGGGAGCTCAACGAGAGCGGCGGCGTGTTCGTCGAGCAGGTGATCCGCCCGACCGGGCTGATCGATCCTCCCGTCGATATTCGCCCGGCCCGCACCCAGGTCGACGATCTCGTCGGCGAGGTGCGCGCGACGGCGGCGGCCGGCTATCGATCGCTGGTTACGGTGCTCACCAAGCGCATGGCCGAGGATCTGACCGAATATCTGCATGAGCAGGGCATCCGCGTCCGCTACATGCACAGCGATATCGACACGATCGAGCGCATCGAGATCATCCGCGACCTGCGCCTCGGCGCGTTCGACGCGCTGGTCGGCATCAACCTGCTGCGCGAGGGTCTCGACATTCCCGAATGCGCGCTGGTCGCGATTTTGGATGCCGACAAGGAGGGCTTCCTGCGCAGCGAGACCTCGCTGATCCAGACCATCGGCCGTGCCGCACGCAACGTCGACGGCAAGGTGATCCTCTATGCCGACGGGATGACCGGCTCGATGGAGCGCGCGATCGCCGAGACCAATCGGCGCCGCGAGAAGCAGGTCGAGTACAACGAGGCCCACGGCATCACGCCGGAGAGCGTCAAGAAGTCGATCGGCGACATCCTCAACTCGGTCTACGAACGCGACCACGTGCTGGTCGAGATCGGCGACGGCGGCATGGCCGATGACGTCATCAGCATCGGCCACAATTTCGAGGCCGTGCTGAGCGACCTCGAAACAAGGATGCGCGAGGCCGCCGCCGATCTGAACTTCGAGGAAGCCGCCCGCCTGCGCGACGAGGTCAAGCGGCTGCGCGCCACCGAGATGGCGGTGGTCGACGATCCCACCGCGAAACAGCGCAATGTGCAGAAGCAGGCCGGCGCCTATGCCGGCACGAGAAAATACGGCGATGCCGCCAACCTTCCGGTCAGTGCATTGAAGAACAAGTCCGCGCAGACCTCGCTCAAGGCGAGCCGCGGTGGCGGCAAGTCCGACTCCCGCGTGCACAAGCCCGATCTCGACGAGATGCACGGCCCGGAATCGCTGCCGTTCCGCCCGAGCGGCGCGCTGCCGGCCAAGCCGTTCGGCACCACGAGCCGCATCATCCAGCCGACGGATTCAAGGCAGTCCGGGCCGGAGTTCGGGCCCTCGCCGCGGAGCAGCGGTGGGGCGCCGGGGAAGCGGGGTGGATGGAAGAAGCGGTAGAAATTCACAACTATTCACAACTAACACTTGTATAAGCACCGACCTTGCCACATCGTCCATTATCTCAACGATTCCATTCTGACATGCATAGGTGTCTCGCGCATGCCTTCACTGCCTTACGTCAGTTCGCCCGGAAACATTGTAAAGGCCCTCAACGGCATTAAGACCGCCGCAGTTCCTGATCGCGTTAGCCAGGATTTTGTAAAGACGATCCTCAAGATACCCGGCGGATCAGGCGACCAAATGACCACCTTCTTGAAAAAATTGGGATTGACGAATCCTGATGGCTCACCAAACGAGGTCTATAGAAAATTTCGGAATCCGGCGTCGAGTGGTTTAGCGATGGCCGCGGCCATTCGTTCGGCATATGCGCCCCTGTACGTCCGAAACGAATTCATGCATGAGCTAAATGACGCTGATTTACTAGGACTAGTCGTTGAAGAGACTGGCGAAGCGCACGATTCAAATCCTGTGAAGTTGACGGTAAGCTGCATCAAACATTTGAAGCAGTTTGCCAATTTCAATAGCAAATCGGAACAAGAGCTCACTCCAATACTGAAGTCCGATGAACCGGCGCGGGAAAAGTCCGAGCCCACGCAAGAACAACTTCCGAGCAGAGCTTTCGGCATCAATCTAGGCTACACGATCAATCTCAACCTGCCGGCGACAGCCGATCCAAACGTTTTCGATGCGATCTTTAAGAGCCTAAAAGAGCATTTATTGAGAGCTCAAGATGGCTAGTCGACCAGATGGTTTTATTCGAGCATTTGGCATGGCCGGCTTACAAATATCGTTGAGCATGTCGAAGATCGAACGTGAGTTCGGGATAGACCTAGGGCACGAGACGAAGACCGCAGCAAAGAATCGTAAAGCCGCCGAATATGAGCAGTTCGAAGCAATGCTTCGATCAGAGGCGGCACAGATGTCAGAGTTCTATGAGGTATTCTATTGCCTGGAGAATTCGATAAGAAAGCTTGTCGCTGACGTCATGGTCGAAGATGCCGGTGCTGATTGGTGGAATGGAACGCGCGTCGACGAGGACAAAATTCGTAAGCCAGCAGCATCTCGCCGAAAAAAGGAGATTGATAGCGGAATTACTCCGCGGTCTGATCGGCTAATAGATTACACGACGTTTGGGGAGCTATCTCAGCTAATTACGGATAATTGGGAACTGTTCGATCCGATATTCCAGTCAAAGACCGCAGTTAGCAATGTCTCAAATCAACTAAATCTTTTGCGCGGGCCAATCGCTCATTGCAATCCAACGGATGAGCTTGAGCAAGAACGTCTCAATCTCGCCGTGCGCACCTGGTTCAAGATTATGTCGTAGCACAGAGACTTACAAAATTCCCTTCTCTACCCGCCTGCAAGCTGAGGAATTTCTGGCCTCGACTGAGTTCGAGTAGCGACCGCAGCCGAAGCACCGCTGGGTACCTAAGAGCAGTCGCTCACCCCACACTCACCACAGCGACCGCCAGCAGCGACATCATGATCATCGTGGTCATGAGCTGCAGCGAGACCGTGGGCTGGCTCCGCCATCGCGCGATCTTCTCGGGGAACGTCAGGCCGGCATCGAAGAACACCGGCGCGTAGGCGTGCGCGAGACGGTTCGGGAATTTCGCGGCGAGCCATGGCGTGATCGCGGCATAGACCAGCGACGCCAGCACGACGTAGATCGCGGCGCCAAAGCGTTCGCCGACGATTTCCGGGGCGTCCATGATCTTCAGCACCAGCACGGCGGCGGCGAAGATCGGCAGGCCCTGCAGCATGGCGGTGAGCGCAAAGCCTTCGAGCCGGTTCTGCGCGGATGATTTCGGTGCGGCGATGGCGTTCATGGCGACGTTTCCTTGGCAGTCGGGTGATCCGATGCCGCCAATCTAGCCGCGCGTGCCCGCCTGCGACGTGATGCGCGTCACGCCGGCAGCGGGCCGCGGCGGACATATTCCGATTTTCGGAATTTAACTTGACGCGGGACCCAACTCAGATGTTCAATGTGCGCGTCTCACCCGACACGAGGGGCGGGTCGCGATCGTCACGAACGCGGTGTGAGATGCGGTGGACGCGGAATGCGCAGTCGACGAATGCGCGTGAAGCGGACGGTGAAGTCGTGTGGTCCTGACGCCCTCATGGTAGGTGTCTCTCGAATTGCGCGGTGCGCGTTGCGGAGACGGTGACAACAAAGCCCAGTCTCGCCGGGGAGAGCACGAAGTAAGCCGCACTACCATCGCGCAGGGAAGGCCGGGATGTTTCCGGTTACACCTGTGGTCCTACCCCCGTGCTTTCTACCCATTGCACGGGGCCCATGGGTGCGATCGGCACCCGGTCTTCCCTGCGCCCTCTGTTCAGACGGAGGGCAAACGAAATGCAAAGCTCGGGCGAAACGCGCCGCGAGAATGCGAAGCTGCGTCACCATTCCCAGCCGTCATCGCCCGGCTCGCCGCCTTCGCTAAAGCTCCGGCGCGCCAGGGACTCATGGCCTCGTCGAAGCCTTGGCGAAGACGGGACCGGGCGATCCAGTACGCCGCGGCCTCTCGATTCAAGCACCGCCGCCTCTGGAATACTGGATCACCCGCATGCGTGGGTGATGACGCTGAGCACGCTGTTTGACAGGTGAATCGGATTCCCACCGTCGTCCTGGCGAAGGCCAGGACCCATTACCCCAGATGTGCATTGTTGCGCGACGCTGGGGCCAGACTCCCTCAATAAGCTATAGCGGTGGTTATGGGTCCTGGCTTTCGCCAGGACGACAGTGAGGATGTGGCGCCGCCACGCCCTACCCCGACCGCCGGTTGCTGGTGTTCTGGGTCAGATTGCCGTGCGCGGCCTGCTCGCGGATGTTGTGCTTCTCGTCGTCGCGATGGCCCTTGGTGGTGTCGAGGGGAACGCCGGGGGTGCTGCCGGGACCCTTGTGGCTCTTGTTGTCGTCGGGAACGGGCTGGATGGTCTTGGTTTTTGGTTTCGTCATCATCGTCTCCGTTGCGCAACAAGACAACGCCGCCCCTGCGGGCGGCGTTCCGGAAACGCGACTTCACAATAGACCGGGCCTTACAGCTTCTCCTGCTGCGAAGGCTGCGCCGGTTGCGGCTGGCGCTGACGTTCCTGCTCCTTGGCGTGATGGCGGCCGTAGAGGCATCCGGCGGCGGCGCCGAGCATGCCGTGATGGCCGGCATAATGGCCGGCGACACCGCCGACGACCGCGCCCTTGATGCAGCCCTTGGCGTCGGCGGGCGAAGTTGCGGCAAGCGCACTGACGGCAATAATGGATGCGACAAGAATGGATTTCATGATGCGGCTCCAATGGAATTGTCAGGCATCAACGGCCAAGCCACCCTGCCGGTTCCCGCCCCGTCGCCGCAGAAATACGCTGCGCACAGGCCTCGATCATGCTCTAAATGCCGCCGCATTGCGGGCAGTGTTTTGAAGATCATGCGGACATCACATATCGGCTTCCTCGCGCCGGCACTTGGCGCGGCGATCCTGTTCGTCACCAGCCAGTTCATCTCCAGCCCAGCGCACGCAGAAGAGAGCGACCGCGCGCTGCTCGCGACGTTCTGCGCGAGCGCCAACATCAAGGGATCGACCTGCACGCGGGCGAAATCCTATCCCGGCGGCCGGGCGTGCGACGTCAAGCTGACCAAGGAGCATTACGCCGGACGCTTCCTCGCCGCGAGTAGCGCGCTGCTCGTCGTCAACTATGAAAGCGAGTGCGAGCCGCACGCGACCGATTTCGGCGGCGTCGCGCTGTTCGAGCAGGACGGCAAGACCACCCGCTTCATCCGTTTCCTGCCCGGCGCGCAAGGCCACGACTGCATCGTTGTGACCAAGGACACGCAGCAGGACGTGCTGGTCTGCACGGTCGGCCACATGGGCCAGGGCATCCTCGAAAGCGCGGTGGCGCGGATGGAGTTTTCCGGCAAGCCCGGCAAGCGGATCGAGATCACGCCGGACTTCCTGCTCCGGGCCGAGGACGCGGTCAGCGCCTATGGCGCCAATGTCGTGACGTGCAACGAGGGGCCGAAATATTTCGGTCTCTCCAACCTCGCCGCCGGCCCGCGCCGCAACACGGTTGCGGTCGACGTCGACTATGCCGACGACGAGATCATCCGCACCGCCTGCGGCGAGGGCTTTCCGAAGTCGAAGGAGCTCTATTACGACCTCCAGGCCGGCGAGGCCTTTGTGCCGGAGGGCTCGGAGCGGAAGAAGCGGTTCATCATCGACCTCGTGACCGGCAAGGCCGCGCCAGCGAATTAAAGGCCGCGCCAGCGAATTAAAGGCCGCGCCGGCCGATTAGCGCGCCGCGACAGCGAGCCGGCGCGATCTACCGGCCGGCCCCGGAGGAGCTCAAGGCCTCGACCGGCGCCAGCGCCGGCTCACCGTCGCGCGGCGCGCGCTCTTGATTGGCTATTTGGAGGCAACCGGCATGACGGCGACAGCAAGCGGCACGGTGTTTCTCATCAGGAACTCCTGGTCGCGGATGCGTCGCCCGTGCGAGTCCAACCGGGGGTCTGCGCGGAGGTTTCATTAATTCGAGGTCACCTGCCGCCGCGCGCTTCACGTCTTCGAGACGCGGTCAGCGCGGCGCCGCCCGGCTCTCCCAGCAATTTGTGCCACAATGCACGCACTGGTTGCTGAACCTAATCCGCTTTCGCACGTCAAACATGTGTTTGATAGTGGAACGCACGGGTTCAGAATGTGGAACCAGGGCGAGTCGGATGGAACCGGCGGAGTCGATCATGGGCGAGGATTTGAACCGGCAACGCGTCCTGAACTTCCTCGATGTCTATTATGCCGGCGGCATCGAGGGCGCGCTCGAGCGCTGCAGCGACGATGTCGCGTTCCTTGCCAACGCCCCGATCGACATTCTCCCGCATATGGGCCAGCACCGCGGCAAGGCCGCGCTGCGCCAGATGTGGACCACGATCCACGAGCGCTATTCCGCCATGCGCTATGAAGCGCCGATCGTGGTGGCCGAAGGCGACAAGGTCGCAGCGCAGCTCCGCGTGTTCTTGCGCAAGCGCACCAACGCCCGCGTGGTGCAGTTCGACGTCGCGGTTTTCTACACGCTGCACGACGGCAAGATCACCGAGATCCGCGAGATCATCGACACGTTCGACCTCGTCCAGCAGGTGCTGGAGCGTGACGTCGCGGCAGCGCTGACCGGACAGAAGGTGGACTAGCTTCCCTGAAACTGCGGCAATGCATTCCGCCACCCTGCCCGGCAAATTCGCAACGACTGCGTTGAACCCTCGAAGGCCCGCCGCTGACCTATCACTGGGCTTGTTGCGGTCGGGGCTGGAATCACCATGAAAGTCGCATTGCTCGCTGTGCTTGGTCTTGCACTGGGCGCCCTCGGCGGCGCCGCTCTCGGCATCGGAGCCGGGCTCACCTGGATCGGAATGGCCAGAACCTCAGGCCTCGACAGCGGAACACTGGTGTTCTTCACTTTCATGCCGCTCGGCGCCGCGATCGGCGGCGTCGGCGGTGCGCTGCTGTTCGCCGTGGTGGCGATCCGCGACGCCGAGATCGTGATCGAACGGCAGCCGGTGCGGCAGCGCGACCGCTGAATTTGCGGCGACCGGAGCGCTTTCGAGCGAAGTGGCTGCCAGTTCGCGTCAAGAAAGCGCGTCAAACCAGAGTCTAGAAGCCCAGTTTTGATTCCACCGGCACGGGGTTCTGCGTGCGGGCGGTCACATTCCGGCCGGATCGGGCGCAATTTCCGGCCAGATCGGGCGCAATTGTGCATTGCAAAAAAGTCATTTGCGTTTTGGCCGTTCCGCACTATTTCAGCCGGCAATAGCGATGTGCAGCAACCTGGCAAGGCGTCGGCGCTGACCGCCTGCCATCCGTTTGCTTTGAAAATCCAGTTTCAGGACGAGACCAAAATGACAGAGCATAGCCTCTGGCGTTTTTCGCGCGCATTGCATCGCGCGATCAACGAACGCCAGCTTGCAGACATCGAGCTCATGCTCGATGACGAGGTCGAATGGGCCATCTACGGGCCGATCGACCTGTTTTCCTTTTTCGGCTCGCGCCGCGGCAAGGCCGCCGTGCTTGAGGTCATCAGGCAGATCGGCGAGAATCTGCGGGTGCACCGCTTCGACCGGGAGTCGATCATGCTTGGCGTGGATTCCGCGGCGTCGATGCTGCGCTATTCGCTGACGGCGCTCGACTCCAACAAGCCGATCTCGCTCAGGATCGCGCATTTCGCGCGGTTCAAGGCCGGCAAGCTCACGAGCTTCCGCGTGCTGGTCGACAGCTTCGACCTGGTCGAGCAGACCGTCGGCTACCCGATCCATCTGCCGCGCATCGCGGTCTGACGGCTGCCTGATTTCACGCCTTCGTTATGTCCGGGGCCGCACCTTCGTCGAGGCGCCCCGGCAGCGCGGCCTGTTGTGCCAGCCCCGAACGGCCGCGCCCGGACGGCGTGATGCGCGAACGCGCGCGCTGGCCCCGAACAGGGCGATCACGCGTCTATCACTTGCTTTCGCGGTGCCGTTGCCGCAATTTTGCGCCACGGCAAATGCATGCTGCCGCTTTGGAATTTGCGGGCTGGGAATGACTTCCACATTGCGATTTGGCTGGGCGAGGCTGCCGGTGCTGGCGGCCGGCTTCAGCGTGGCGATCACGTTTTCGGCCGCCGCCCAGAGCTCACCATGGCAGATCGCTCCCGCTGTCCAGGAGACTGCGAAAGACGCCGCAAAAGACACTCCGGCCGACAGCGCCGAAGCCGGCGAGGCGCCGCCGGCGGCCGATGCCAATGACGCCGACATCCTGAAGGACATCGACCAGAGCAAGCTCGACTGGAGTCAGCTCGACACCGATTCCACCAGCCTGCCCACGCTGGCGCCGAAGAGCGCGGCCAAGCGCGGCAGCGTCGCCGGCAACGATCCGTCCTGGACCACCAACAACAACGCCAACGGCTCGTCGGCGGTGTCGGTCAAGCAGTCGATCTCGCCGTTCCTCGACACCCGCGTCGGCGCCGACATGACGGTCGCCAAACAGGGCGCGACGACGGCGTCGGAGCAATTGTCGGAGCGGCTCGCCAATGGCGGCAGCCTGCCGCAATCCGGCGGCTCGGCCTGGGCCTCGATGTCCGCGCCCGGCGTGGCGTCGATCTGGGACAAGACCTCGGTCGAGGCGCGGGTCGATCCCGGCGCCGACCAGAGCAAGGTCGGCACCTCCCTGAGCAAGTCGGTCCCGCTGTCGGAGCAATATTCGCTGACGCTGCAGGGCGGCTATAATTTGATCCAGCAGGGCGTGGTCCCGGTGCCCGGCATCATCGGCACCCCCTCGCGCAGTTACGACACCGATCAGTCAGCACGGCTGTCCGTTACCGACACCGGCACCAGCATCACCGCAGGCCAGACGCTGTCGTCGACCTCCGACGACCGCTGGCTGCGCCGGATCGGCGCCGAGCAGAAGCTGTTCGACGGCGTCACCGTCTCGGGGTCGGTCGGCGAGACCGCCCAGGGCACGATCAACAAGAGCATCGGCGCCGGCTACAAGCACTCATGGTGAACGATCTGTTAGCCCTGTCGCGCTAATGATCAGGCATTGCCCCAACTTGGCCCAGATGCGGTCAAATTCGGCGGCACTGATAGGTCCGTAACTTCATCAATTCGTCGTGCGGGGGACAAGCCGCGCTTCGCTATTGCGAACCAGGGGAAAGCCGATGAACGCCACCAACCGTACCGAGGAAGCCACAGAGGCGACTTCCGAGGTCGACACCAACCTCGCTGCGGTCTCGGAAGTCGAAGCCGGCATCCGCGATTTCGTGCGCAACGATATTGCCTATCTGCGCCGGCCGGTGGCGAGCCCGGAAACCGCGCCGACCGACACCAATACCGATGCCACCGTTAGCAACGTCAACTCGCTGATCCAGCGCGTCGCCGGCACCTCGCTGGCCGAGATCGAGAAGCTGATCGGCGAGCTCGAGAGCCTGCGCGACCTGCTGCATGCCGAGGGCCAGCGCGTCCAGCGCGAGATCTCCGGCTATGCCCAGCTCAGCCAGGCCGCGATGAAGTCGACGCGGATGATCGCCGACAACGTCTCGCAGTGGAAGCGCGCCGCCGACGGCCTGCGCAACAGCTGATCCTGATCCATTCAAGAAGCCGGCGCCGCCGCCTCCCGACCGGGAGGCGGTGGCTTCGTTCTGCGTGGCGGATTCAACGCGGAACGTTTCGTTATTCAGCGCAGTGCAAACTCCGCGGCGTCAATTCTTGCAGAAGCCGATTTGAACTTTCGGTGCCGAGTCCGCGTCCAATCCGGAATTCCTGTCCGGACCGCGCCTGGCGCGGCATCCATTTGGAGAGAATTCATGCAGAGCGTCCGGCCGGATAACGCCGATCCGATACCGCTGCGCCAGCCTCAGCAGGGCATCGGCACGATCATGATCCGGTTCATCGGTATCCTGGTCGCAGCGACCGTGGTGATGGTGCTGATCTGGAATCGCTAAGGCATGCTCCGGGCCCCAAGGGCCTCGTTGGAGCCGAGTGCAAAGCGGCCTTCCTAAGGATGATGCCCAATCAGGAAGCTTCTGGAAGAAGTGTGACGCAGCCTGCCGAGGGGTCACATTGATAAGCGCAAATGCGCGCATTAGGCGCTGCCGGCAGCGCCCGGAGTTACAGACGGTCGATCAGCGATCGATGCTCGCCGTGGTCTCGAAGGAATAGTTGCCGTCGGCAAAACCCTTCACGACCATTCCGGTCGCCAGCATCACGACAACCGTTACCGTCGCGAAGATAATTCCGACGAGTTTCAGCGCGCTGCGATCTGCCATGGTATCCCCAGTGGTGCTTGCCCAGATGTCCGTGCCCTCGAACATAAGGCAGGGACAAAGGTTCAAAATGCGTTAGCAAAAAATGAGTTCCACGCAACGCACAACTGCGTCGGCGGCAGACTTAGTCTGCCACCATGGCGTCCGTGCAACATCAGAGGCGCGGGGGCAACATCAGGAACCGGGATTCCGGCGCGGCACGAAGGCGGTCGCGAGGAACGAGAACACCACTTCATTGCGCTGATTGACGCCGGTGTTGCGCGCCTGAAGGATGCCCCATTCGGGGCGCTTCTCGGACGTGCGCTTGGTTTCGACCTGGTTGGCGAAGCTGATCGTATCGCCTGCCAGCACCGGGCGGATCCAGCGCAGTTCGCGGAAGCCCGGCGAGGGCCCCCAGACCGCGACCTCCTCACCGCGCGCGGCGGCTTCGGCGGCGAGCCGCTTGCCGTCGGCGACCAGGAGCTTCATGCAGACGCTGGCGACATGCCAGCCTGACGCGGCAAGCCCGCCGAACAACGAGTTGCGCCCCTCCTCCTCGTCGAGATGGAAGCGCTGCGGATCGAACTGCGCGGCAAAGCGCTTGATGTCCTCGGCGGTGAAGGTGAAGGAGCCGAACTCGCGCCGCGCCCCGATCTCGATATCTTCAAAGAAACGCATACGGTCTATGTCCTGAGCATGATCTTTGCGGAAAACCGCTTCGCACTTTTCCGGATCATGCTCGCTTACCCGCGCCGTCCCGGCGGCTGACGATGATCGGCGACTCCATCTCGCACAGCATCTCGCCGCGCGCGTTGCGGATCGTGCCTTTGAACGTGACGATGCCGGTCTCCGGCCGGCTCTTGGAGACGCGCGCCTCGACCACGTCGACGTCCAGCGTCAAATCGTCGCCCGGACGCAGCGGCGCCACCCAGCGCATCTCGTTGACCCCGGGCGAGCCGAGCGAGGCGGTGCGGCCGATGAAGCCATCGAACAGCATCCGCATCATCAGCGAGCCGAGATGCCAGCCGGAGCCCGACAGGCCGCGGAGCATGGAGTTCTTCGCCGCCTCCTCGTCGAGATGCATCGGCTGCGGGTCGAATTCGGCGGCAAAGGCGAGGATTTCCTCGCGTGAAACATGGCGAGGGCCGAACGTGCCGAAACGGCCGGGCTTGAAGTCTTCGAAGGTCAGCGTGGTCATTGGGTGAGGATATGCTGGAAGGAAGCCCGATTGTGGCCGTTATTTGCAGCAATCACAACCGGCCCACTCGCATAGCTCGCCCCTGGACTGCCGGCGCCCGGTCCGGGGCGCGCCCTTGGCGGGACCGATTGGGCTCCTGCGGTATCGATCCCACAGGTCGCGAAGGCGCTTTGGCGCCGTCCCGTACCGTGGCCCGGCGAAACGCCTCGTCCCGATGGACGCCTCCCCGCAGGCTGCCGGGACGAAGTGATCACGCCGGGGGTGACGCAGTAGGATGAACGAGACGCGAATCATATGTCGGCTGGCCGGGAGAACCATGATGTTCGATTTCCAGGATCTGTTTCAGTGGGACCGCTTCATCACGCCCACGATCATCAAGACGTTCTACTGGCTGGTGATCGCGGTCATCGTGCTGTTCGGGATCTCCGGCATCCTGTGGAGCCTCACCGCGATGGCGATCAGCCCGTTCGTCGGCTTCATCCAGCTGCTTGCGTCGATCGCCAGCGTCTTCGTCGGCATCGTGTTCTCGCGCATCATCGCCGAGTTCATCCTGATCGTGTTCCGGATCAACGAGCATCTCGGGGCGATCCGCGACCGCGACGCGGGAATGCATTGAGGCTCAGCCTCCGGCCGGAGGCCCGCCGCCCATGCCGTGGTTAATCCGAAGTAGTTCCCGCGCACAAATGCCAGCGAAATTCCAGCCGGGATCTTAAATCCGCTCGCGTATCACCCCTGCATTGCCAAGACCAACGCGGGGGCGTCGTGACTTCCAGGAATGGTTTTATTGCCGTGAGGCCGGGCACTGCGCCGGGCTTCACGACCGAGGATATTCTATGGGCTGTCGGCATCTGGTCGGTGATCCTGACCCTGGCGCCGGTGATCGTGTTCTATCTGCTGATGGTGGCGTAACGCTTAGTCATTCCGGGGCGATGCGCAGCATCGAACCTCAGATGCGCAATTGCGCATCGGGGAATCTCGAGATTCCGGGTTCTCGCTTCGCGAGCCCCGGAATGACTCCAGCATTCACGCCGATAAAAAACGCGCGGGTACCGCGCGTTCTTTCCAGTTCGAACCAAGGCGGCGTTGTTACGCCGCCTGCTTGTGCATCGCGCCGGACGCCGACGCCGTGCCGCGGATCGCCTTGATCGAACGTTCGATCGCGGCCCACAGCCGATTGATCTCGGCCGCGGCGCGGCCTTCCGCGTAATATTCGCGAGCGCCTTCACCCTGGCCGAGCGCCATCAGAAGATCGGCGCGGTTGGTGATCTGGCCGCTCCACACTGGTGCGCGGAATTTCGCCAGCGCCTCGCGCGCGATCGCGACGATGCGGCTTTCGGCGCCGTCACGCTGCGCGGGCGCGCCGTTGATCACGACGGCATAGGGCTTGCGCATCGAACGGCAGGTCTGAATGGTTTCCTGCACCGCGTTGACGTCGAACACGCCGGGTCGCGCCGGAATGATCACCATCGTCGCGTTCTTGATGGAGTCGTCGACCACGGCCGACAGATTCGGCGGCGTGTCGATGAACACCCACTCGATGCCGTCGCGCTTGGCTTGTGCAATGATGCCGCTGACCGAGTTCACCGCGGTCTTGATCGCCGGCTCGTTGGTGCCGCGCAGCTTGTGCCAGAGCGTAAGCGAGCCCTGCGGATCGGCATCGATCAGCAGACAGGGCTTCGTCGCCTTGTGCACTTGCGCAGCGAGGTGAGCAGCCAGGGTACTTTTTCCCGAGCCCCCCTTACGCGAAGCGAAAACAATCACGTTCATACGTTGGCCTCCAGATTGACCCCAGGAGGCGAAAATGAATCAGCACGCTGATTCGCGAAAGAAAAAATTTCTTGCAATCCGCAAAGTGGCCAAGATTACCGGTGCATTTTGCTTTTTGAGTCACACCATACTTATGACGCAACCGCAAATGGAAGCGCTAAGCGTTTGATATGACTCACGCCTAACGCTTTTCGGCAGTTTTGGCGCGCTCACGCGCGATCCATTTGCGCTCGATCCAGCCGAGCAATTGCGCCGTCGGCTTCTGCAAGAACGGCACATCCTGCGCGAACAAAAGGAGTCCGAGCGGCAGCATCCAGAGTCCGAGCACCGGCAGGAAGCTGAAGATGCCGCCGATGATCAGGAGGATCGCGAGCGGAATCCGCACACAGCGCGACGACGGCCTGCGCAGCCACGCGACGAAGCGCGCCGGCTTCTCCGGAAGCTTGGCCTCGAACCAGGCGAAGTGCCGATCGATCTCTTGCTGGTAGTATTCGCTCACGCGCCTCACTCCATCCGTTACACAGGCGGAACGGATTTGGCAAACAACACAAGCCTCAGAGATGATGCTGCGTGACAGCGTCACAAGGCGTCAGTCTGTCGCGCATCGCAATCTTGAAATCGCGGTCAGGCGATCCAAGCGCGTTTGCGCGAGAAGTGACGTCGGTTCGCGTGAGGCCAACGCAGCAAGCGAGCGATGCTTGCGTGCGCGCAATGGGAACCAGGTCAGTGCGTGGACTTCTTCGCCTTGTGCGATTTGTGGACCTTCCGCTTGACTGCGACCGGCCGCTGCTCCTCGCGCTCGCTCGCCTCACGCGGCTCAGGGCCGCCGCGGAAGAACACCCGGCACGCCGGCGATAGCTGCGCCTTATTCCTGATCATGCAGGCCGTGATGCGATCGACGTCGGGAATCTCGGGGCCACAGAGCCGGAACGCATCCGGCGTACAGGCCTGCTGCTGGTCCGGCGTATAGGCCTCGCCTCGGCTTGGCAATAACAGCGCTGCAAATCCGAGCATCAACGCAAACGAAAAACTCCGTGAACCGGCGGTCCCCATGCGTCCCCCAAGATGGCACTCAGGCATCGTTAAGGCGTCGTTTCGCGGAGTGTGGGTGATGCGGCGAAGAAGTGCAAGCGGACGAGGTGACACGCTGGCGGCGATCAAGGAAGCGGCGAGCGATCTCGCAATAGCCTCAGCTGGCGATGTCCCACTGGGTGATGATTGTGGATGGTACAGTTGGGTGGGCTCGAACCACCGACCTCCTGTTCCACAGAGACGGCAAGGGCTCCGCCGATGCCACGCCATTGCCGCCTTCCGTACGAAAATTGTAGCATTATCAACAAATAAGCCCGCCGTTCCCCGCCTTGCCTGCGCTGCAATTGGCGCTATGGTGGTAGCTACAGAGGCGACAGATGGCAGTTTCGAGTATTACGATCCGAGCAGTGCAAGCACTCAAGCCCGGCGAGACTATTTGGGATGGGGACCATCGCGAAGCGGTACGGGGCTTTGGCGTTCGGCGCCAACGCGATCAGGCGACCTACGTCCTCAAGTACCGCGTATTTGGTCGGCAGCGCTTCGTCACGATCGGTCCTCACGGCGCGCCGTGGACACCCGAGCTGGCACGCAAGGAAGCCAAGCGGCTCTTGGGCCTGGTTGCCAACGGCAAAGACCCCGCGGACGAGAAGGCCAAGGCGCTCCTGCAGGCGGCCGACACGCTTTCGGTAATCGCGGATCAATATCTCCGGAACGCCAAAGAAAGGCTGAAGCCCCGGACCTATTCGGAAGTCGAACGCTACTTGTTGGTCAGCTGGAAACCCCTGCATCCGATCTCGGTGTTCCAGCTCACCCGTCGTCACATCTCGGCTCGCGTTGCTGACATGGTCTCAGCTCATGGAGCGGTCTCAGCGGCCCGCGCCCGGACAGCGCTGTCCTCAATGTTCAACTGGGCAATACGCGAGGGCCTCGACATTGCCGCGAACCCGGTTCTCGGCACAAACCGGCCCGCGCAGCCGGGAAGTCGGGAGCGGGTCCTCACCGAAACGGAGCTCTCAGCCATTTGGCAGTCCTGTGGCGACGACGATTACGGACGCATCGTGCGTCTGTTGCTACTCACAGCCCAGCGCCGTGATGAAGTAGGTAGTATGCAATGGCCCGAACTTGATACCAGTTCGGGACTGTGGACGCTGCCAGCCACCCGGACCAAGAACCATCGCGAGCACGTGCTGCCATTGGTTCCCGCCGCCTTGGCCCTACTCCCGCCTCGCCGAGATGGCCGAGACTTCCTCTTTGGGGACGGCCCCCGTCGCAGCGGTGACCGGCAGCGCGGGTTCTCCGGCTGGTCAAAGTCGAAGTCGGCGCTTGATGCGCGCATTGCGGAAGCCCTGGGCGAACCCCTACCCCATTGGACCGCTCACGATCTTCGCAGATCAGCGTCCACGGTGATGGCCGACCAGCTAGGCGTCTTGCCACACATCGTGGAAGTGATCCTAAACCATGTCAGCGGTCACCGGGCCGGCGTTGCCGGGGTATATAACCGCGCTCGGTATGCGAGCGAGATGCGCGAGGCGCTTCAACGCTGGGCAGGGCACGTTGAGGCCCTGTCAGTCCGAAGGCTGGGAAAGGTTGCCGCGTGATCGCGGGCGTCGACCTTTCTCTTTCATTTCAATACGGGAACTGGACGAGGAGTTTGCAGTTTTTTGGGTCGTCTCTAACGGCTCAAGGACCACGCCATGGGAGAGCGGCGCTGCAGGGTTAAACAAACCCGTTTCTTTGAAGAACGATTGACCGAACAGGCCGCTAAGCGCAAACAACGAGCTGCCTACCTCCCGGCTAGCACGGAGCGCGAGGGTCTTCTTCGAAAGACCCGTTTAGCCGAGGCTGGTCCGCACTTGACCGATTGGATCACCTCCCCGGACTTCAACGGCCGAGGTAAGATGCTGGGCGCGGTTACGATGGTTCGCGACCTAGAAGGCGTTGAGCGAGAACAGGTCCGTGCGTGCGGGGCGCGCCCGCCACCATCCGAACAACCCGCTCTGATATGATGCTCGCGCCTACAACTGGAGCTAGTCGCAAACCAGAATGCGCCGATAACGCCCGTAGACATGCTGGCAGTCACTGCCGGAATCGTAGCCGTAGCGGGAGCTACCATAGGCATAGCCAGCGTAAGCGCCGGCTGCGTATGCACCTGCAGCATGAGCTGCGCGATAGTCGTATCGCGCTCCACCAACATGATAGCCATAGGCTCCGGAGCGGCTGATGTTGACCAACGCGGCCCGCGCCGAGTTTGCGACCGCCGGCGCACCGCCGATGCCTCGGGTCGCGGCGAGGTCAGCGCGCAGACCAGCCGCTGGACCACCGAGGCCGGCACGAGGGCCAAGCTGAGGAGGGCCTGCGAAGGCCGGCGGACCTGCGGCGGGCATCGGGAGAGCCCCGGCGGGCGGCATAAGAGGGGGCGGAGGAAATTGCGCCATGGCCGCAGTGGGCACGAGCGAAGTCACTGCAAGCGCCACACCGACGGCAAACGTCAATTGTCTCTTCGAGGGCATCGTCGTCTCCGTTCTAGATTTGCGTCTCGAGCACCGGCTCTGGCGCATCGTGAGCGGCTACCTGTTCGGCCGGCGTTTCATGCGCAAACGCTTCGGGTTCATGGGGCGATCCATCGCCTTGTTCAGGCTGGATTCGGAACCAGGCCACATAGAGTGCCGGCAGGAACAACAGCGTCAGCAGTGTGCCGACGATGATGCCGCCCATCATCGCGTAAGCCATCGGTCCCCAGAAGATCTCGCGCGCGATCGGAATCAGCGCGAGACTTGCGGCCGCCGCGGTCAATAGGATCGGCCGCATGCGATGCTCGGTCGCCTCCACGACGGCCTCCCAGGCTGGGCGCCCCTCCTTCTTCAGATCCTCAATTTGCACGATCAGGATCACCGAGTTTCGGACCAGAATTCCGATCAGGGCGAGCACACCGAGGATGGCAACGAATCCGAGCGGCGCTCCGCTCGGCAGCAGGGCCATGACGACCCCGATCACGGCGAGCGGCGCGACCGCGAAGACCAGGAATAAGCGATGGAAGCTCTGCAGCTGGATCATGAGCACCGTCGCCATGACGAACAGCATGAGCGGAACGACGGCGACGATCGGCGCCTGGCTCTTGGCGCTCTCCTCGACGGAGCCGCCGATCTTCACCGAGTAGCCCGCCGGCAGTTCCTTGGTGAACTCCGCGACCTTCGGCGCGAGCTGATCCACGATTGTCTTCGGCTGCACGTTGCCAGCGATGCCGGCCTTCAACGTGATGGTGGGAATCCGCGCGCGCCGCCAGATTGTCGGCTGCTCGAGCTCGTAACGCAGATTGGCCACCGCCCCGAGCGGCACGGATCGACCGCCGAGCCCCGTCAATTGCAGATCGCGCAGGGTGTCGATGGAAGCACGTTCCGGCGCGGTCGCCCGTCCCGTGACGTTGACGAGATAGATGCTGTCGCGCACCTGGGTAATCGGCGAGCCTTCGAGTACCGAGTTCAAGGTCGTGGCGATGTCCTCCGAAGTCACGCCGAGCTGGCGCGCCTTGTCCTGGAGAACGTCCACCTTGACGACGCGCGCCGGCTCCATCCAGTCGAACACGACGTTGCCCAAGTCGGGGCTGCTGCGGACAATCCCGGCGAGCTTCTGCGAGAGATCCCGCACCTTCGCGATATCAGGTCCACTCAAGCGGTACTGCACAGGGCGTCCCACCGGCGGACCGACCTCCAGCAGCTTGACGTAGGTGTCGGTGCCGGGGAACGTCTTCTTGAGGTAATCCTCGAATTGTGCCTTGACTTGGTCGCGCGCTTTGATGCCTCCCTTGGTCACGACGACCATTTGACCGAACCAGGTGTTGGCGGTCTGCACGTCGAAGGACAGGACGAAGCGCGGCGAGCCGGTACCGACATAGGTCGACCAATGATCGACCGAATTATTGTCCTGAAGCTGCTCGCGCTCGAAGCGCGCCATCTGTGAATTAGTATCGGCAATGGAGGCGTTCTGCGGCAAATTCCAGTCGATCACGAGCTCAGCGCGATCCGAGGACGGGAAGAACTGTTGCTGGACGAAATTCATGCCGAACAGTGCCAGCAGAAAGGCTGCAACCGTAACGCCGATCGTCATCCAACGATGATGCATACAGAACAGCAAGAGGCGCCCGAACAACTGCGCTACGCGCCCCTTCTCCTCATGATGCCCCTTCGTTTTGGCGGGCAGGATGGTGACGCCAAGCAATGGCGTGAACAGCACTGCCACGATCCAGGAGACGATCAGGGAGACGGCGATGACCACGAACAGCGTGAAGGTGAACTCGCCCGCATTACTGCTATTGAGCCCGATCGGAATGAAGCCGGCAACGGTTACCAGGGTTCCGGTCAGCATGGGAAAGGCGGTCGAGGTATAGACATGCGTCGCCGCTTTTTCGAGGGGATCGCCGATCTCAAGCCGCGCCACCATCATCTCGACCGCAATCATGGCGTCGTCGACCAGCAGGCCGAGCGCGATGATCAAGGCGCCGAGCGAAATTCGCTGAAGCGAAATTCCGGCATAGGCCATCACTACGAAGGTGATGGCGAGAACCAGCGGAATCGCAATCGCGACGACTAGGCCAGCGCGCATCCCCAGGCTGAGAAAGCTGATGCCGAGAACAATGATCACAGCCTCGAACAACGCCTCCGTGAAGCCGGACACGGCGTGCTCGACCACCACTGGCTGATCGGCGACGAGATGCACGCCGACCCCGATCGGCAGGTCGGCAATGATCTTCGTCATTTCCTCTTTCAGCGCCTCGCCGAAACGCAGGAGGTTGGCACCGGACTTCATGCCGATCGCGAGCGCGATCGCGGGCTGTCCGTTGTATCTGAGCAGGGTTTTGGCTGGATCGACATAACCGCGCGTGATGTTTGCAACGTCGGTCAACGGAAAGAAACGGTCGTTGATGCGGAGGTTGATCGCCTTCAGGCTTGCCTCTGACGTGAACTGGCCGTTCACCCGCACGCTGATCCGCTCGGGCCCTTCCTGGAACACGCCGGACGGCGCGACCGCGTTCTGTCCCTGCAGAGAAGCCATGATGGCGTGGACGTCGAGGCCAAGGGCCGCGATCTTGCGGGTGGAGAATTCGAGATAAATGACCTCGTCCTGCGCGCCCAGAATATCGACCTTGCCCACATCCGGCACGGTCAAGACCCTGGCGCGGATGTCCTCGACCCGGTCACGGAGCTGACGCTGGCTCAAGCCGTCGCTGGTGAAGGCGTAGATGTTGCCGAACACGTCGCCGAAGCGATCGTTGAAGCCCGGTCCGATCACTCCTTGGGGAAACTCGCCCTTGATGTCCGCAATCATATTGCGGACGCGAATCCAGGTCGACTTCACATCGGCTGCCTTCGTGGTGTCACGCAGATAGACGAAGACGGTGGTCTCGCCGGCAACAGTGACGCTCTTGGTGTAATCGAGCGATTCCAGCTCCTCGAGCTTCTTCTCGATCCGGTCGGTGACCTGGCGCGTCATCTCTTCAGGCGAGGCGCCCGGCCACTGCGCCTGAATCACCATGGTCTTGATGGTGAAGTCGGGGTCTTCCTGCCGCCCCAGCTGGAGATAGGCAAAAAGGCCCGCCGCCATGAAGGCAATCATGAAGTACCAGACGAGCGAACGATGGCCGAGCGCCCAGTCGGAAAGATTGAACGACTTCATGGCTTTTCATCCTGTTCGATACGGACTTGCTGTCCCTGCTTGAGGCTGTGGATCCCGGCGGTTACTACGCGCGCACCGGGGCCAACTCCGCCGACGACGCGCGCGCCGGTTTGATCGACGACGACATCGACCTTTTGCAACGACACCGTGCTGGTGGGCTGATCGACGATCCAGACGAAGTTTGCGCCGTCCTTGGCGAGCAGAGCCGACGCGGGCAGGCGCAATATCCGGGCTTGCCCCTTGTCAAGTTTCGCGGTGATGGTCGTGCCGAGGCGGAAGCCTTCAGGCGGGTTGTTGAGCGCAATACGGACTCGCCGCAATCGCGTCACCGGATCGGCTTGCGGCGCGATCTCGCGAATGCCGCCGTGCACCTGGACGGCGGGCAAGAGCTGCAGGCTGACCGTGAATGGCAGGCCAATCTCCAGCGGCAGCGGAAAGTCCGGTCCGATATCGACGACGGCTTCGCGAACATCGGGTCTCGCAACCGTCACCACGCTTTGGCCGGGAGATACCACCTGGCCGACTTCCGCCCCGACCGCGGTGACCACACCGGCGAAGTCGGCCCTGATCTGCGAATAGCCGAGCTGCTCGATCGCCTTGGTCAGGTTTGCCTGAGCCTGCGCCACCGTCGCTTCCGCGCCGGCGCGCGCCTGCTCGGCGTTATCCAGCGTCTGCTTTGTGGTCGCGTCGGTGGTGATGAGCGTTCGCTGCCGTTCCTCCGTCGCTCTGACGGTCGCGAACTGCGCCTCGGCCTTGGCAAGCTCCCCTTTGGCCGCGCGGACCACGAGCTCGAGGGCCGTTGAGTCGATGTTGCCGACCGTCTGTCCTTCATGCACGAGGTCACCGACATAGACTGGACGCGCTGTCAGCCGTCCCAGCACGCGGAAACCGAGATTAGTTTGGTAGCGCGGCTCGATAACGCCCACCGCGACCGCATCGTCTGCGTGGTCCACTTCGAGAAGCACCGATTGGACCGGGCGCACGGGCTCCGGCGCCTTTGTTTCCTGCTGACATCCAGCAAGTACAAGCGCGCATGCAAGCGGGCCCGCCACAATTATTGCGCGGCTCATCATGAGGGATCTCCTGCATAAGTGACGGGCTGGCCCACGCTCAAAAGCTTGCCGCCGTCGACGACGACGCGCTCGCCGGGCTCGAGACCCGCCTTGATCAATACTTCTCCAGCCTCGTAGCCATCGACTGCTACCGGCTTCAGCGAGGCTGTCCGCGTTGCCGGATCGACAATCCAGACCGCGGGCCTGGTGCCCGCGGCCATCAATGCACTCCAAGGCAACGCGATCTGCCGCTGGGGATGCACTTTCACAGTTCCTGCGACGGGGCTTCCAAGCGTCATTGCGGCAGGCGGGTCCTTGATCGCCACCTTCACCCGAATGGTCGAGCTCTTGGCGTCAACGGCCGGGGAAACCTCCCGAACGTGGCCGCTTGCAGTCACGCCCGGATCGGAGACGAGCGCCAACGAAACGCTGCGGTCGTCGGCATTGCCGAGGAAAATGGACTCGTAGACCTCAAATACAGCGTCCCGCTCTCCATCCTGCGCTAGCGAAAATGCCGGTTGCGCAGCCTGCACGACCTGACCGGCTTCCAGGTTGCGTGCGGTAACAACACCGTCCGCCTCGGCTCGCAGCGCGGTGTAGCCAAGGGCCTCCTTTGACGTCCCGAGCTGCGCTCTTGCCGCTTCGAGCGCGCCTTCCGCGGTTCGCAATCCTTCCTGCGCCTGGTCATAGGTCGTGCGCGTGGTGAAGCCGCTTGCGATCAGAGTCTTTTGCCGCTCAAAGGTCGCCTTCGCCACACGCAGTTGGGATTCTGCGGCGAGAACGGCAGCGGTCGCGGCATCGACATCGGCCTGTTCTTCGGCGGGGTCGAGAAGGGCCAGCACCTCGCCGGCCTTGACGTGGGTCCCGACGTCGACATAGCGCGCGATCACACGTCCGCTGACACGGAACGACAAGTCGGCGCGGAAGCGGGGCTGCACCTCGCCGGTCAGGGTGATCGAGGCTTGCCGGGCCTTCAGCTGGACGACCTCCGTGCGCACGAACGCGGCGCGCGCGGGCGGAGCATCGCCGCGATCATTGCAGCCGCTCAGCCCGGCTGCGGCAAGCGCGAGCGCCAAGCCCGCCAGAGGCTTAAGCAAGCGCTCCGCTCGACCGATTACGGTGTGGTTTGAACAGCCTGGTTTCATAGCGCGTCCATGCGGTGAGAGGGGGACAGCAGATCGCCCAAGACGTCTGAGCCCTTGCTGGGCGGGGCCGGTTCATTCGGATACGCTCGCAGCATCTTTGGATCCGCTCCGATCGCGCGCGGGCGCTCGACCTGATCCGAGAGGCCGAAGCCCGAGCCGGGCGTGCCGGACGACTTCGCCTTCCGCGGGCGCTGCGACCTCATGCGGCGCGCCGCCATCGACCAGTTCGCCTGCCGCTCCCGCTCGCTCAAGAGAAACGAGAAAACGACTGATGTGAACTCGGCGGCAAAGCCGTGCTCAATTCGTCCGCCCAGCCCCCTGGCAAGGTCACTACTGATCTGGAGCTCACGAGCCAGGGCTGCCCGCGCCAACCGGGAGCCGTTATCCAGCACCACGCAGTTCACCACCGCGCCGATGCGCGTCAGCTTGACTTTGATCTCGCCGGCGCGCGCATCGAAATACGCATGCTTCGCTGCGCTTACGATCAGGTCGTGGACGATCAGGCCAAGCCGCCAGCACCGCTCTGATTGGACGGGAAGAGATTCAGTGGCGAACGTCAGCCGGATCTCCATTCGATCCAACAGGGACTGGCGCAGGGCGCAGCCAAGTTTGCGAATGTAAGTCGCGGCGTCATGAAGCGCTTCGCCCTGGGGCATTGCGAGCGCCCGATGCAGCGCGGCATGTCCGTGCAGCAGCTCGACCACATCGCTCAGGGCGGTCTTTGCTTCCGCACCGTCGGCCCGGATAACCGCGGCGGAGACCAGATCGATCGCCGAGGCGATCCCTCGATCGACCCTGTGATGCAATTCGCGCAGCAGGACGCCGTCTTGTGGGCGGTGCGGGTCCGGGCTCAACACAGTCACTTTACTCTCCTGAGGTGGATCGGGTGATCGGGGGCCAGCGCATACAGACCGTCCGGAACGCCGTCGCAGGTCTTGGCAGCCCACGCCGTAAATAAACTATACCGTATATTTTCTTTTTATTGCCTTTTTCCACGGAGCGTGTCAAGTGCGGTCTGCGCGCGCACAGAGTCGTGATTGGGAGATCGACGGATGACGAAGAAGACCACCCCGAAACGGGGCAGACCGCCCAAGGACCGCGCCGGTGACGTCCAGGCCCGGATCCTTGATGCAGCGCAGCAACTCTTTCTCGAGAAGGGCTACCGTAGCGCCAGCATCGATGACATCTCCGAGCTGGCGCCGGCGAGCAAACCAACCATCTACGCCCATTTTCCCGGCAAGGAGGCACTGTTCGCGGCGGTGGTGGCCCGCACCATTACCGGGCTGACGGATTTCGAAGGCTTCGAGCCCGAGGGCCGCACCCTTCAGGACAAGCTGTCGAGCCTCGGCACCGCCGTCGTGGAGAAGGTGATCGAAGAATCGTTGGGCATGGTCCGCGCCACGATTGCAGAGGCGCAGCGTTTCCCGGAGTTGAGCCGCAACGTCCACGATGCTGCACGCGATCGCTCCGTCAACGCCATTTCCCAACTCCTGAATGAAGCGACGCAGAAGCTGGCGCGCTCTTCAAAAGGTCCCTTCAGTGGCAAGCGAAGCCTTGCCACCGCTCAGATCTTCCTGGATCTGATCCTGTTACCGATGCTGTTTCGTTCGTTGGTGGGGGAAACACCCAAGGACCTGAGACGCGAGCTGCCGTCTTTCGTGCGCGAACGGGTTGGCTTTTTCCTTGCGGCCTGCGAGGCAGACTGGACGCCGTGAGCCGGCGATCGCCAAACGCTAGGCGCGACAGGGAAGCTTGTAAGCTAAACCGGCCCGAATGCTGGTCACTTGCGAGGGCGCCGCGTCAACGAACGCTGCGTTGCTAAGCGCCCCCGCGCAAAAGTTCATCAACTCGTCGAAGGCCGGCCGAAGAGCGGCCGCCTTGATACGGGACGGATTGAGGTAAGCGTCCATCGCGTCCAGCAGGCAGCAGGCCAGCGCCATCGGACTCCCTGCTCGAAATTCGCCACCGGCCTGCCCGCCCGCGATGACCGACTGCACAACACCGCGAAGGCGATCCGCATGGGATAGGCTGGCCGGCCAGTTTTCCTGTGCTGCGGCGACCACCAGTTCGTGCAATCGAACATTGTTTGCCAACCGATCTTCATGCATCCGGGAGACCACCCTAAAGGCAGCATTTAACCGTTCCAGGCCCGAGCGACCGCTTCGCGCTGCACTTGCAGCTGCCGCGGATACTTCCTCAAGCAGTTCCGCCACAACGACCTCTTCGAGCGCTCGACGGCAGGGATAGAACCGATAGAGATTTGCGGGGGACATTGATGCGTCGCGAGCGACGTCGGCAACGGTGGTCTTCCGGTACCCGATCTCCCGGTACAAGCGGATCGCAGCCTGCACAATTCGTTCGCGAGTGCATGACGAACCAACCTGACGGGTAGTCTGCGCCATTGGCATGCCCGGCCTCAGCGCGACGGAATCGCGTGCATTTCACGCCGGCATGCCTCGCCGAATTCACGCAACGGATCCATCTCTTCCATGAAGCCTGGCAGGTCGACGAACGACGTGTTCGGTGCAAGGTAGGTCTCGATGATCAGCCGGCCTGCCCGCTCCGCGGCCTGGACCACTTCGTCGTCGGACAGAATCCGCATACGCCCGATAAGCGCATACAAATTCACCAGCGCCGGGATCTCTGACTTGTCGCTGGTCAGCGCGTCCGCATAAAGCCGGGACGCCTCCTCAACGAAGCTTCGATACAGCTTTTCACGCTTGGTTACCGCGTGGGCATGATGGCGTTCGCGGACCCTGCGGCGACGGGTCACCCACCCGGTCACGATCGTGGAGATCGCTCCGAAGGACGAGCCGCCGAACGCGGCGAAAGCGGGAATATATATCGTGTTCATATGATCAATCCTCATCATTTGCGCCGCGATACCACTGCGATCCTATGGTCCTGACCGAAGCAGTTGGCGCTGCGTGCTCGAAGACGGCTCTGCAAGCATCGCTGAGGTCCGACTTCTTTTGCCTGAGACAGGCTTCCACATTCGCGGCGTCAGGGATGTAGCCGGCGCACAGACGAAACGCATCGGGAGCGCATGCCGCCCTCTGCTCAGGTGTGCCGCGGTCCTCCTGCGCGCGGGTGGCCGCCGCGCCCATGGAAATGCAAACCAAGACCGCGAATACCAGCCGGTTCTTGAACATATCGGATCCTTTCTCAAAGTGAGGCATCTGCTTTCCGATCGAACCAGGTCTCGCGACCCAGGTCCTCTCCATCCAACCAGGACGTACACGGGCTTTTGAATCTCTGCTCTTGACACATCCCGCTATCCGCGCTGTATATGAAATATACGGTATAGTTTATTTAGGAGATGACAGATGTCAAGCCTGTTCTTGGCGCCCGTGCGGGAAAATCCCTGGCCCGGAATCGCCGTCGCATCGCTCAATTTGATCGTGGCCGTGTCGCTCGTGGGCGTGAGCCTACTGCTGGGTATCACGATTTCGATAGTCGCCTGGGTGCATGCGCTCGCCGATCGCGAGCCGGCGCCGGTGCAAAACCGCGTCGCGCGGAGAAGCCTTGCATGACACCGATGCTGCTGCTGTCGCGTGACTGCATCATCTGTTGGGTGAGTATCTGGATCGCGCCCGTCGAATGCGTGTTCGACCTGATCGAATCGGAGCTGGTGCGCAGAGGAATTGCGCTCGAAGCAGCCGACCAGATCGCGCCGCGCACGGCCCGATTATCATGACCGAGGTCCTGACATGCTGGATTTCGTCGAGGTCTTCGACGTCATGGACGCCCTGCCGCTACGCGCTCATGTCCTCGCACGCGGACTAAACGACCTGCCGTTTTGAACCCTGGGATCTAACCGAATGTCGAAGAAGCACCTGTTCGCCCTGATCGTATGGTCTGCCACATTTGCCGCAACGGGCGCGCTCGCCGATGCCGCCCAAAGGCCGGGGGATGGCGATCCCGTCGGCGTGGCGGAACAAAGCGGCTCCGAGGAGGTAGCGATCCGCCGCGCACTCGAGCAATTCCGCACCACGCACGTCCCGCTCAGCCAGGTCCTGACGATCGCAGAGCATTTGCACGACGGCTCCAGAACCGCGGATATCAGCTTCGAATCATCCGGTACGCCCGTCTACCGCGTGCGCACGATCAAGAACGAGCATGTGTGGGAGAACGTCATTGATGCAAACACCGGCAGCATCACGGGCAAGGAGATCGCATCTTCTCTCAAGGAGCTCGATCGCGAAGACCTCGCCAACGTCGTTGCCCTGAAATGGATCAAGCAGGAGATGGCGGATGCGGTTCAGGTCGCCGAAAGAGCTGCAGCGGGCAGCGCCCTGGCTGGAGGGCTGATCAGGCAGGACGGCAAGCTCAATTTCGTGATCGTCGTCGCCAGTGGCGACCATCTGAAGGAGGTCACGCTCGAGCCGCCCAAGGTCGGAAGGTAAGGGTCGTCCCGCCATTAGCCGCAATAGGCAATCGCGTTCGGCAAACTTAGGAACGTTCGCCACTCCACAAGCAAGAGCACATCAAATCATGAACTTTCAACCGCGAGCACAGTTCACAACCGCGCAGCGACGGCTGCCCTTCGACTGCATCGCCCTGCTCCTGCAAGGCGGCGGCGCGCTCGGAGCGTATCAGGCAGGCGTTTACGACGCGCTGTCCGAAGCCGGTATCCATCCGGACTGGGTCGCCGGCATCTCGATCGGCGCCATCAACGCCGCCATCATCGCCGGCAACCCACCCGAAACCCGTGTCGACCGGCTCCGGGATTTCTGGACTCAGGTGACCTCGACCGGTCCCTGGGATTGGTCCGGCAATTCCCTTTTTGATTGGGCCCGGAGCGACGCCACGCGCAATCTCGCCAACCAGATAAGCGCGGGTCTCGCCGCGGCCTGCGGCGCGAGTGGCTTTTTCTCCGCGCGCCCGATGCTGCCCTGGCTGCAGGCTGCCGGGAGCAGCGATGCCACCAGCTTCTACGACACCGGCGCGCTCAAGAGCACGCTCGAGCGTCTGGTCGATTTCGATCGTCTCAACGCCGGAATGACGCGCTTCAGCGCAGGGGCGGTCAATGTCCGGACGGGCAATTTCGTCTATTTCGACAACACGACGCATGCGATCCGGCCGGAGCACATCATGGCGAGCGGCGCGCTGCCGCCGGGCTTTCCGGCCGTCGAGATCGAAGGCGAGCATTACTGGGACGGCGGTCTCGTCTCCAACACACCGTTGCAGTGGGTGATCGAGTGGGGTGCCCCGCAGGATATGCTTGCCTTTCAAGTCGATCTCTGGAGCGCGGGGGGCCAGGTTCCGCGCAACATGGGCGAAGTCGCGACGCGGCAGAAGGAGGTTCAGTATTCGAGCCGTACGCGCGCAAGTACGGACCAGTTCAAGCGCGTTCATCGTCTGCAGCGTGCCCTCGCCGCTCTGTTGCGACGCCTGCCAGAGGATCTTCGCGAGCACGAGGACGTGAAACTCCTCAGCTCGGCCTCGTCCGATCATGTCTACAACATCGTCCACCTGATCTATCGCGCGCGCAATCACGAAGGGCACTCCAAAGATTACGAGTTTTCCCGTCTGTCGATGCAGGACCATTGGCGCGCCGGCTATCACGATGCGCTGCGCACGCTGCGCCATCCCGAGGTGCTCGCTCGTCCCACCAGCCCGGACGGCGTCTTCACGTTCGATCTCGAGCACGATGGCCGCGAGTAGACCGATCGCTACTGTCTTACGGAGAACCCAAAATGCGCGAGAATGACGTCCTCAAGCGGGCTTTTGCAATGCCGCTGACCAGCCCGGCCTATTCGCCGGGACCCTATCGTTTTGTCGACCGCGAGTACCTGATCATCACCTATCGTACCGATCCGGCAAAGCTGCGCGCAATCGTGCCCGAACCGTTGGAATTCGACGAGTGCGAAGCTCTGGTCAAATATGAGTTCATTCGGATGCCGGACTCCAACGGGTTTGGCGACTACACGGAAAGCGGCCAGGTCATCCCCGTCTCTTTCCGCGGGCGCAAGGGCGGCTATACGCATTGCATGTTTCTCAATGACGAGGGGCCCATTGCCGGTGGACGCGAGCTCTGGGGCTTTCCGAAGAAGCTCGCGCAGCCGACCTTGCGAACCGAGATCGATACCCTGATCGGTACGCTGGACTACGGCCCGCTGCGGGTCGCAACGGGAACGATGGGCTACAAGCATCGCGAGGTCGAGCTGGCGCATGTCAACGCCGCTCTCAAAGAACCGAATTTCCTGCTCAAGATCATTCCTCACGTCGACGGCAGTCCTCGGATCTGCGAGCTGGTCGAATACCACCTCGAGGACATCGTGCTGAAAGGCGCCTGGACCGGGCCCGCAGCTCTCGCCTTGACGCCCCACGCTCTGGCACCCGTTGCCGAGCTCCCGGTTCTGGAGATCGTTTCCGCCGTTCACATCCGTGCAGACCTCACGCTCGGTCTCGGCAAAGTGGTCCACGACTATCTGCGACAGCCGGCTCGACGCTCGCTCCGGGCCGACGAGAGAGCGCTGGTCTTCTGAGTGCAACGTCGCGCCAAGCCGGGATAAGTCGCGGCTTAGAAAGTTTCGGTTCTTTCCTTACGAGACACAGACGAAGGTAATCAAGATGGGAATTCTGAAGGGTAAAACGGCCGTTGTGACCGGCTCGACCAGCGGCATAGGCCTTGCGTGTGCCCGTGCGTTCGCCGGTGCCGGCGCCAATATCGTGCTCAACGGGATGGGTGCGCCGGCCGATGTCGAGAGGGAGCGCTCCGCGATCGAGCGCGACTTCGCCGTCAAGGCGATCTATTCCCCCGCGGATATGGCGAAGCCGAGCGAAATCGCTGGGCTCATCGCACTCGGAGAGAAGACCTTCGGCAGTGTCGATATCCTGGTCAACAACGCCGGCATCCAGCACGTCTCTCCTGTCGATGAGTTTCCGATCGAGAAGTGGGACGCGGTCATCGCGATCAACCTGTCGGCCGCATTTCACGCCATCCGTGCAGCCGTGCCGGGCATGAAGAGGCGCGGTTGGGGCCGCATCATCACCACAGCCTCGGCGCATTCGCTGGTCGCTTCGCCCTTCAAGTCGGCCTACGTCGCCGCCAAGCACGGCATCGCGGGTCTCACCAAGACGGTGGCGTTGGAACTCGCCAGATCGAAGATCACCTGCAACTGCATCAGCCCCGGCTACGTCTGGACGCCGCTTGTGGAGAAGCAGATCCCGAACACGATGGAGGCACGTCGGATGAGGAGAGATGAGGTGATTCATGATGTCTTGCTCGCTGCGCAGCCCACCAAAGAATTCGTTACGGTCGAGCAAGTTGCCTCGCTTGCGCTGTTCCTGTGCAGCGACGATGCCGCGCAGGTCACCGGCACCAACCTACCCGTCGATGGAGGCTGGACGGCCGCGTAAGGCGATGCGGGCATTCTTGCGGACTTCGAAAAGCACGGCACCAAGGGGGTTGATTTGCTTGCCCTCGCCCCCTCGCAAAAACACGAGAACGACTAATTGGCTGAGTCGGTTGATAATCAAGAACAAGAGCCCTCTACCTGGCAATGATCTCCTGCATCGCAGGTGCCTGCGAGAAACGGGACTGCGGCACATGTTTGCATTGCGCACCGACGGAGTTGCAAACGAACCATCGCCCCTGCGAGAGGACAGCCACGGACTCGTCATTTTGACAGCTCGGCTCGTCGTCGAGTGGACGCCACGGTGCTGGTCGGCGCCGATACGGCAAGTCGGAATTATTCCGTTAAGCGTTTAGGGCTGGCTCTCGTCGAATGCCTTTCTATATTCGACTATCATTTCCCGAACGGTCGGGACCCAATGACGCCAGAACATTCAACCTATCCCGTGTGCCAGGCATGCTACTGCGATCGCCTCGACGATGCGCTGGTCGGGACTGGCGTAACCACTCCGATCGCCCTTTGCATGCGCCAATTGGATGATCGCAAGGCTCGACGACGCCGCCACGACGGTCGTTTGCCGCCCGGTCCCAGTTCCTGCTGTTCGCCCGGAACAGTTAGAGTTGGCCTTTCGCTCGGAAGCTCGTGTCCGACAAGGTGACGGCATAGCGCGGTGACTACGATTGAAAGTATCCATTGATTCATCCGAGCGGCTTAAAAGTCCGGACCGAACACATCGTTATTGAACTCGGCCGAGGCCTCGTCGTCGTCCATGCTGTTGATCAGGTTCTGCTCGGGATCCGTAAAGCCACCTGCTGAAAGCGTATCTGCCGGCAATACGCCAAAGCTGGCGCGATATTTGTTCATCGCGGCCACGCTGCCGACATACGCACAGGTGCATCCGGTGGGATCGGCGTAGACATAGTAGGGTCGCCCGCCCTTTTGCCGCAGCTGGAATTGATTGGGCGGAAACGACATCAGTCGTTTCAGCATCTCCGGCGTGGCGGCGGCGATGGGATTGAAACCTGACGATATCAGCAATTGGCCCGTCGATTGCTGAGCGTAGACGCGGGCGCCCGAATATACCTCGGTGAGAAGAACGACCGAGACGATGGTGGCAGCGGTGCATGCAGATCGAAGACTCATTTTCTCCTCCGGGATGCCTAAGTGGACCACCGATTCGAGCCGGGAGTGAAACGGAAGGCGTCTATAGATATGCCGTGTACGAACCGATCCATACCAAGATCGACATGAGCAAGCCGATGACGCCGGCGTTGTCCGCGAACACGGTGGCGGTGCCGGGCATGCCGAGCCTGAGCTGACTGCGGTCGATGGTTTTCGGTACGGAAATGGCGGCCGGATAGACCTTGGCGCCGCCGATCGAGCCGACGCGCGCCAGCGTACCCGAGACCGCGATCTGGCCCTGCCCCACGCCCTGCGGGATAGCCGTTACCGTCGCTTCGTGGATGCGGCCGGGATCGTCATCGAACACGAGCTTGACCCGCGCACCAGGCTTGATGGTCTTGAAGCCATTGGGCGAGAACGTGCCAGCGATGAGGATATCGTCCGTGACGATGAACGACATCGCCGAGCGCGCCGGGTTGGTACGGTCGCCGACGGCCAGGGCCATGATCGTAACGACGCCGTCGCCGACAGCATGGATCGTCGTTTGCTCGAGCTCCCATTTGGCCTGGTCAAGCTGTGCCTGGATCTGCGCGACCGTCGTGTTGACCCCGCCGATTTCCGACTCCATCCCCAATTGCGCACTCAGTTGCGCCGCCTTGGCCGCCTGAAGCTGAAACTCGACCGTGTCGTATTGCACCTGGACGTCTTGCAGACGAAACTCGGTCTGCGCCTGCTCGCTGGTGAGCTTTCGGTAATCGGAAAGCCGCTGGGCGTGAAAGGCAAGTTGCTTGGTCAGCCCGTCGACATTTGCAGT
Organism: Bradyrhizobium sp. CER78; assembly: GCF_029846235.1. GTDB lineage: Bacteria > Pseudomonadota > Alphaproteobacteria > Rhizobiales > Xanthobacteraceae > Bradyrhizobium. Next base: position 131,864 of record NZ_JARVWP010000011.1, on the reverse strand, counting down.
CGCCTGCTGGTAACTGGCCGTCAATTGCTTGACCTGCTGGCGCGCCTGGGCGAGCGAGGCTTCAAGTTGGTTGACCTTGTACTGGAACGGCGCTGGATCGATGCGGAACAGCACGGCGCCGGCTTTCACCGGTTCGTTAGGCTTGACCGGAATGTCGATCACCTCGCCGGAGACATTCGGCGTAACCTCCATGACGCGGGAAATCACGACAAAGCTTCCCGACGGGGTGAGGTAATTGAACATCGCGAGGAACGTCGCGAGGATGAAGGCGCCGAACAGTCCTGCGACGGTGCCGGACGCCCAGCCCCATCGCACCAACTTGATCCTGAAGAAGACGAGCCACACCAGGATCAAGTACAGCGTCAGGATGATGAGCACGATCGAATTCCTCTAACTGGCGAGTACCGGATTGCGCACCAACAAGCCCGGTAGCACGGCAGTATCGGCCAAATGCTTGCATCCACGACTGTCGCCTCGCATCTAGCCGACCCAGATGCGATCTCTATGAGAGTCGCTTGAAGCCGGGAGAACTTCGACGTCCCCTCACGAGCCTTCAGAATCGATGGCGGCGTGGTTACTCCCTTTCCGTGGTGGACGGGCCTGACACGCTAAGCGCCATCTCGTCCGCTAGCCAAGCTACCGAAAATGCGGCGACCCGCTATGCAGATTCGGCAAGCCGCGACTTCCGGCCGCGGCGTCCGATCTGTTGCCCGGGCTCGGCCTTCAAACCCGTAGTGCGCGCGCCGGATAGATCCAGCGCGGGCGTCAGACCGAAACTGGCCCGGCCTGGCGCAAGAACGCCGGGCCAGGTTACGCGCAGTTCCGTTAATAGCATGGAGGATAAGGATAGTACCCGCAAACGGGTGGCCGATAATACGGGCCGTACGCGTAAGCTGCTGCGGCACCGGCCGCGGCGGCGGCTCCAGCGTAATACGCACCCCGATAGGCCGTGCGTCGCGCAACACCCGCGAATGAAAGCGGCGTAAAGGGAAGGCCGATGATGTCGATGAAGACGGAGGCAGGGCCATCGGCGCCCTTGATGTCACCTTCGAGAAGGTCGACATCGAAGGCAAGGTTGTCGCCTTCGAGCTTGGGATTTTTCAAGGTAACAACAACATCGCGCACGGTGTTGCCGTCCTTCTGGAATACGGACACTGTGGCGTTAGGCGGATTCTTTGCAAAATTGTCGCTGCCGGCTCCCCAATCTTCAACGATATGACTGGTCAGGTCATGGCCAGCCGAGCGAACCGGCCGATCCGCAAATATGATCGCATTTGGCGCAATGCCAGTAAGAACCAGTTTGCCCGGCTGCAGGTTTGCTCCCCTGGAGTTGAAGACGATCAGCGATGGAACGATCTCGGGCTTGCTGGCCCCGATCGTCTTTAGCGGTGCATGGGGCGCAGTATCCTGCGCTAGGGCCATGTTTGCGACCGTCAGAGCACCGAGAAAAGCAACTGCACGCATCGTATTCGACAACATGATTCAACTCCAAAATCAGGGATAGTCCTGCCGAGGCATGATGGGAGAGAATGGAGGCCGGCCGAGCCGGCCGGCCACCTTTCTTCATTAGTAACCACCGAACTTGTAGTTGAGGCGAACTGCGAGAAGATTCGCATCCGTCTTCGTGTTGGTGGTGATCGACGCGATGGGCGCCAATGACGGCGTCGAGAAAGTGTTGCTCTCGTTCACCCGCCACAGATAGTCGTACTCGATGCCGGCCGTCCAATTCGGAGAGAAGCCGTACTCGAAGCCGACGCCCACGACGCCGCCCCAGCGGGTCCGCTTCGCGAAAGCGAGGCCCGTGCCGGTCACGCTGTCGAGGACGGCAAAGTCCTGGCTACCAACCGCGCCGCCACCCTTGACGTAGAACAAGGCCTCGTTGACCGCGTAGCCAATTTGAGCCGTGAAGAGGCCCAAGCCGGCGAGGGTCGACTTGTACGCGCGGGCCGGATCCTGAGCACTGATGCGCGTGTTGCGGATGTTGGCCCAGTCGCCCTGCGCTTCCAGACCGTACACCAATTGTCCGGCCTGCCAACGATAGCCAAGCTGGCCACCGACGATGCCGCCGCCTTTGCTATTGCAACCTTCCGCGAAGACACCGCCAATTCCGTTGATGGCGGTGAGATCGACACACTGGTTGCTCCAGCCATATCCGGCGTTCGCGCCGAGATAGAAGCCGGACCAGTTATACATCATCGGCGCCGGGATCGGAGCCGCCTTGTAGACCGGCCGCTGCGGAAGGTCCGCGGCCTTTGCAATACCGGTGAACGCAACGGACATCACCGCCGCCGTGGCAAGCAAACCAACTTTTTTCATAACCTGACAACCTCATCGAAGGTGGAGAACACATGAGCCATGTGCCATCGACCTTCACTCAGTTGGTATGCAGAAACTGTCATAGCCGGCCAATTCACTGTGGTGTTGCACCAAAACACCACTCCAAACTCACAGCGATTTGTCAGGCCTCAATGCGCTAGACCGGCGATGTGCCTCGGATGGCAACTCGCCGAACAGCCACCGGTAGCGGCCGGCAAACCTGCCGAACTCGGTAACGCCATGGGCTACCAGGATATCGACGAGCCTGCCGGCCGAACCCATGTGACGGATCTCATGGTAAACCAGATTTAACTGCCGCAGCTTCAGATAGTGCTTGGGCGAGAAGCCTAGATAGCGCTCGAAAGCGCGCAGCAAGGTTCGGTACTCCACCTTGGTAGCTTTTACGATATCCTTGATATGGATGATGCTTTCCGGATTTTTCCTCACGAACTCGAGGGCCTCCAGAACGATACGCTCGGACCCGATCGTGTATTTGTTGGGCAGCAGGGCTTCGCTTGCGCGATTGTCCCAGACGTAAGCAAGTTCATCCATCAAGGCGAGCTCCGTCTCCCAGGCGATCACCGGCCGGTCGGCGGGAGCAGAATCGGAGATAGAACGCAGAGCCTGCCTCGATGCTTCGATCAGACGCAATGCGATTCGTTCTGGCAACCGGACGAGATGTTTGGCCGTCCTCGGCGAAGCCTGGCTCGTGACCGCGGGAAGGATCTTCGTTGCAATACTCTCTTCCCGCGGCAACGACCACGCTACCCATTCGACGTGACCGGAACGAACAAAGGTGAAGTGACAACCCGGAGGCAAAATGACCAGGTCCGACGCTTGGCACCGCGTGCCATCGAGCAGGACGCGATCGTCGAAGTTGGACGACTGGATAATCAGGGTCGTAAAATTCAGGTCGGTGACGCCATGGACGATTCCCGGGCCGCCGTCTGCGCCGAATTGAAGAATCGCGCGACGCAATGCGAGATACCTCACGCCCCACCGGTGCGAGGACGGAGCGGACTTTAGAAATGTCACCCTCGCGCCCCGAATGGCGTCGGTGTATTCCCCGAAATCATTCAATTCTAAAGCACTCCGCCCGTCAGAGCGGCAATTCAAGCGAAGAAGATAGGATGAAAGTGTGCTGCTTCGACAAAACTGCACGAGCGGATCGGGTCCGCAGATGACCGATCCGCTCGCGGACGATCTACTTCATCTGAATGCCCATCAGCTCCCGCTCGGCTTTGAACACCACAGCAATGGCATCGATGATGCGTTTTTCGGGATTGGCCTTGCAGTAGACGATGACCTCGTGCTCCGCGATCTTGCCCTTACGCAGGTCGAGGAAATGCTTCTTGGCAAGGCCGTTGTACCACCCGCTGTACCAGGCCGTTAGCGCATCAGCGTCTTCCTGATAGGTCCCTGCGAGTTGCGCGCAGGTCAGCGTCTGGACGTCGATGAATCCATTCGCATCAACATAAGACGATAGCGGCACCTGGGCCCTGGCTGACGTCATGGCGACAACGAGCAGCGTAGCAGAAAGCAGCAATCTCGAACGCATTGGGACTCCATTCGTAAGTCGATCAGAGGTGGAGAGATTCCGGCGATCGAATTGTGAAACGCCGTCGGCTCGACCGGCATCCGAACTGAAACCGTCGGCTCGGATGCGCGATCAGGATCAAGGCAACACTACGAGATGGTCTGCACCGCGCAGACTGGCACGCAGCTTGTCGGGGCGACTGAGAATGCGGCTCCGCTCAGAATCGATAGTTGACGCCGGCGCGCACGATATTCAGGTCATCCGTGCTCACTCCGGTGCCGACGACTTTCGTGTAGAGATACTCGGCTTTCAGAGACCAGTTCGGCGTGAAGCCATATTCGAAGCCCAGGCCAGCCGAGATCCCCGGACGCCAGGACGAGCCCGAACACGGCAGGACGCCAAGCGTGCCGCAGGGCACGCCGGCAATGGTCGATGCATTGGCGCTCGACTTGACGAAGGCTCCGCCGCCGGTGACGTAGAGCAAGACGTTGTTCATGGCGACGCCGACCCGCGCCCTCGCCGTTGCAAGCGCGCTAATGCTCGACGAGGTGTTCAACGTGACGCCCTGTCCGAGACCGAAAATCCTGGGTGTTACTACGGACGAGCCGCTGATGTTGGCCCAGTCAATGTCACCTTCCAGACCGAGCACAACATATCCCTGCTGAATCTGCGCGCCCAGTGTACCGCCGATCATACCGCCGTTGATATCGAAACCGGCGCGATCGAACCTATTTGAGAACAGCACCAGCGGGTCCTGGTTACCCCAGCCATACCCAGCGTTGCCACCGACATAGAACCCCGTCCAGTTATAGACGGCGACAGCCGGAGCCGGCGCTTTGTAGGCGGGCGACGCCGGCAAATCCGCCGCAATCGCATAGCCGCCCATCATCCCCGAAGCCGCGATCGCAACTGCAAACTTACTAATCCTATTCATGGCCCCACCTGAGTGATTGAAGAATTTCGTGCTGCATCAAATCGCATCTGGCGCGCGCAACCCGCTATGCAGAATCTGACGCCTGCTTTCAAATTTTCCACCTGTGGCGCAGTTGCCGCAGCCGAAGCACCGCGCCACCGACGTTGACCACAGGCCTACCTTCGCGAATTGCCTCTTGGTGCAACGCGCGCGGGTTGACGAATATGCAAATTCTGACAGTCCGGTGACCTGTAGCGGCAGTCGGGTGCTCTGGCTTGGTTGAACTTTGCCGAACGCCATCATGGTCAGCAGCGTGCGAAATGCAGCGGCGTCTTCGGCGGATCATCGTCGCCAGCACGGGCAATTCCGCTGGAGCAGAAATCAAAACGGAGGACACAGCGAATGCAATTGCCGCGCGTTTGGCGCCCAACTTTTCAGTCGCGCGCAAGACGTATTCCTCGATCTTCGTGGAACGATATCGACAACACGCCTAAACGGCCTATGCAAAATGTGCCAATGCATAGGCCGCGGCATTGCAGTCGGCTCCTACGGCAGATCTGCCTCCTTGGCGTCCTCGAATGAGGCCGGCTCGACAAATGGCGGCTCGGACATTTCCGCAAGCCAATGGTGAATAAGCGTCGAGGGAATCGCCCGTCGCGGCGTGCAGGGATTGATGGTGCCCGCGGTCACGATGTATCCTTGCTCGAATTTCTCGCGCGCAAACCTCTGGGCATCGAGCTTGGTCGGAAAGCTCTCACTTTGTCTCGGACGTCGTTGCGCCGATGCTTTGCGCACCTTCTTCGGCACCTCAAACGAAACATACCATGTTTTCGACAGGTCAGTTGGCACCGGGTCTTCCGATTTGTTTTCCTGTTGGCTCGCCTATCTCCGCGCGCTCGCTCCCGCCAAGCGCTTTCTGCACCACGAACTGGAGCCGCGTCCCATCCCGTCACGCCAAAAAAGGTGTGGAGCTTCAATAGACCGGACGCAGCTGCAGGCCGGAAAGGCCGACGGTGACATCAATGGCAATTGATCCCTCTACGGAAACGGGCTGCAATGCAAATGACCGCCCCGAGCCACCGACAAGGACATTGACGCCGGCGCCTAGGCCGAGGCCGATATCGCCTGATGCCCCGACATATTCGCCGGCGAGAGCTCCGACCGGGGGGCCCGCCGTCGGAGCAAGAACCGCCCAAGCGAATGCGCCTCCGGCCGAAACGCCGATATCGATTCCGACGGTGTTGAGCGCGCCTTCATAGAGTTGAATCGGGAACGGCGGGTTTTGAGTAAAGCGACATGACATCGATTGATGGCCAAATATAATAAACCCGACACTAGGGTCGACCTTGCACGCCAGCATGCCGATCTGGGTCCAAGATGCCTGTTGGGCGCCCGCGGAAGACACAGAGCCAGACCATGCCCCAAAGGCGCAGAGGACAGCCAGAACCTGTGCGCGCATTCGCTTCCCGATCATCTCGCAAAACCTCGTTGATCGCGGGCAGGCGCTAGTCCCGAACCGCCTTCTGCTTTTCGTAGACGAGCATGCGCGGGGCCGACGAGACTATGCAAAATCGGCAGGCCGAACCCGCCGTGAGCGAAAAATCGCACCTCGGCGGCTGAACAACGGGGCGGCCCATAGCCGAGCCGCTTTACCCTTGCGCGCGTCCGCCCGGCGTAGGCGGGAACGACGAGGCTGGACAAACCAGTGGTTGCTCTGCCAAAAATTGCATAGTCGATCGTTGAAAGCGCGCGCTAGCCGATTTTCCAATCCGGGCATTTCACCCCGACTGCGCCTGAGATTCGGGACGCGCGTACCTGGTTAACGGAGAAAAGGATGCAGATGCTGATCGACACACCGACCGCCGCGCACCTGTCGCAGGTCATTTCGCAGGTGACGGCACCAGCATTTCTCCTTGGCGCAGTTGCAGCTTTCGTTTCGGTTTTGATCGGGCGGATGAACCGCATTGTCGACAGGCTACAGGCACTGCACGCTACAATCGACGTCGACATTTCCCCAACGCACCCCGACATGCCGCACCTCAGGCGCCGAGCGGTGCTTTTGAACAAGGCGATCGTTCTTTCGACGATCAGCGCGATTGTCACGTCGCTCCTGGTGATCCTGGCGTTCGTCTCCGCCTTCTTCCAGTTTCAGCATGAGTACGGGGTTGCCCTGCTCTTTGTCATTGCACTGAGCTTCTTCACCCTTTCGCTGGTGGATCTGGTCCGCGAGGCCCGCCTGTCGCTGCATGATCTCAGTCATCACAAACCAAGCCGAAGCCCGCGGCAAAATGACCCGTTTCAAAATTCAAACGTCTGAGCGCTCTATTTGTCCATCATTCCTCGTGATGGCCCAGACCAAGTCGGGAGCTGGATGCGCCAACATGAGACACGACTGCCCTTTTTCAAAAAATGACTTCATTGAACGGACGTTGTATGCGATAGGATTTCAACCTACATTTTAGAAGACGATGTTTCGTTCGAGCGATCTCTCTCAGGCATCCAAATGTTGCGGAGGTATCCGAAGTGTTTTGGGTTAGAAGGATGAGGATCGAGGATCCGCTGCTTTGCCCGAGTGCCGTTCAAGGAATGGAGACCAACGTATTTCCGACGAAGCGTGGCCAGCTCGATCTGAAGATTGAGCAGATTGGTTTGGATCGGCTTTGGATGAGCCGGTACGAGGTGAATCTGCCTCAAATCGCTAGATTTGCCGTTCGGCCCGGTCGCAGATCCATCAGCTTTCTGCCGCAGTTGGAAGGCCCCTCGATTCAGCACTGCGGCATGGACGTCGCGCCGGGCGATATCGTCATCGACAAGCTCGACGTGTTGCAGCACCAGCGCACCGGCGCCAACCATCGCTATTGTGGAATGTCGCTCCCCGAGGATGAACTGAGTGCAGCGCTGGCGACCGTCGTTGGAGCTGACTTTCTGGAAAAGCAGCTGGCAACGCGCGTGGTTCGGCCCCGCCCGGAGTTGATGTCGCGCCTATTGAAGATGCACCAAACCGTTGGCGAGTTAGCCCGTACGACGCCGGACGCTCTAGAATCGCCGGAGCTACGTCGAGGGTTCGAACAACAAATGTCTTATCTGATGGTTCGATGCCTTGCCGAAGGCGCCGGCGTCGAGACCACCGCTGGCAGGCGGCGCCACGATGCGATCATCGCGCGGCTCGAGCATTATCTAGCTGAAAACTCGGACCGTGCCATCTATCTGACCGAACTCTGCGCTGCGACCGACGTTTCCGAGCGAACGCTGCGATCGGCTTGCGAGGAACATCTCGGCATGGCTCCGATCCGCTATCTCACGATGCGAAGAATGTATCTGGTCCGGCGCGCGCTGCTGCGCGCTGACGCATCCAAGGCGACCGTCACCCATATCGTGACCAATTACGGGTTCTGGGAACTCGGGCGCTTCTCGGTCGCCTACCGCACGCTGTTTGGAGAGCTACCCTCGGAAACACTGCGACGGCCCGCGCAGGATCCCGATGTCCGCCTCATTCGGCCCACGACACTGCCAACCGAAGTCTTCGTGGGACGGCTTCACTAGTCGCAGCATTTGCTTTACCCGAGCGCGCAAATCGACCGGCCGATTGCACCAGCGCAGCTTCCGATCGAAATATCCTTCCGCTCTTTGAAGCGCCCTTTTGTCTCATGGCGCAGGAATTGCATAGTCGACCCCTGTCGATTGCCTGATGGTGCCTCATCGACGGGCCCCATGGGCATCAATGGTCGCAAGAGCCATCCGCCCGTCCGATGGGACGAGGGGATATGGCTGAACGCTCCATTTCAAGATTTGACGATCCCGGAGCCTGCGAAGCCGGCTTTGGCGATATCGGTGTCAATCTCACCATAACCGGTCCTGGGGATTTCGAAGCGGAGTTGCTGCGGCTGAAACTGGACCATCTCGTCGTCATGCGGCTACGCGAATTGCTGCCGCGCATTGCCTGCATTTCGCTTGCAGCCGACAAGGTCTTTTTGTCCTTTCCAGTTGGCCGGGTGAGCCTGGAATGCGACGGGCTGGCCTTCCAAAGCGACCAGATCGCCCTTCACGGCCCCGGCCAGCGGATGCATCAGCGATCGAACGGCAAATGCCAATGGGGCCTGATATCTTTACCCATGGAGCAGCTTGCAAAGAGTGGTGCGGCATTGACCGGCGAGCCAATCTTGCCCCCGCGCTCCACCAGACTACTTCGCCCTTCCCGTGCGGACTTGTCCCGTTTTCAGCAGCTGTTCCAACACGCCTGTCACCTGGCGGCTCCTGCAAACAAACTGATTGAGCAGCCCGAAGTGGCAAGGGCGCTCGAACAGGACACGATTCATGCCGTGATCCATTGCCTCACCGGCGACCGGACGGAAGACAGGTCCAGGCCCCGCTCCGACCACACAGCCTTGATGACCCGTTTCGAAGCAGCGCTGCGCAAATCCGTCAACCGGAAGATCACGTTGCCCGATCTTTGTGCCGAAATCGGCGTGGCCGAACGCACATTGCGGATGTGCTGTCACGAGATTCTCGGCGTAAGTCCGATGCGATACCTCCTGTTGCGCAGGCTGAATAAGGCTCGCGCCGCGCTACGGCACGCCGATGCCTCCAGCGCGAGCGTCGCCAGCATCGCGCGGGAGCATCAATTCTTCGAGCTCGGACGCTTTGCTGCGACGTACCGTGCTGCTTTCGGAGAAGCGCCGCTGACGACGCTTCAGCGCAAGGCTTAGCTGTGTTCCGGAGAGCTGCTCGAGGACAACAGGCGGAGCGCGAGGACGAATTGTCCGAGATGGACAACTGGGGTGATCACGGAAACAACGATTGGCGGGTTGGGCCAGAAGTCAGATCTTCGACCGGCTTTGGCCCACCCCGACGCAGCTAGTCGCGACGACGAGAGCGGGTGACGAGTTGGTCCAGCGATCCTCGCTATTGGCTGATCGCGTTGCGGACGCCATGCCAGATTTGGTCCTTCAGCGCGATCAGCGCCGGCGGCGACAGCGTGGGCGCCGGCTGGGCTTGCCTGATGCCCTCGACCACGAGGGTGGCAACATCGATCTCGCCGTCCGTATAGTAGGGATCGCCTTCGCCATTTCGGCCAAAGAGTGTCGGACCCGTTCCAGAAATCTGGAAGAAGTATTGAACCATGCCGGCGTCACGCAGATCGCGCATCAACCCGTCACGCTCGGCATCGACATCGGGAGCAATGTGATGCGTCACCTGCCCGGTGTCATGGCTCAAGCCGACCCCGCGGTCGAAGGTTACTGAACCGAGCCAAACCGGACGGCCTTCCGTTCCCTTGTCGAGGACTTGCCAAAAGCGGACGTGGTGCCGTCGGTCGGCACTATTGCCCTCGGGCTTCTCGAAGGCGAGTTGTTCCTTCTTTCCTTCGTAGTAGAGCGGACTGACGGGCGCGTCGTGATATGGCCGATCAAGCACCACGCTGCCAACGATCTCGATGCTTGTCCGTAACGTGATCGGATCGGCCGGATACCAGCCGGCAGAGTGCATCGCGCGAAGGACGTCGTTCCTGCTGCCAACAAGTCCGACATTGAGCGCATCGCCTGGAATACCGTCACCGGTACGCGTGACCATGGGCAGGCCGGCAACGCCCGGCTCGCGCTCGTGATGGCTCCATAACGCAGGCAGCACGATATAGGCCAGCAGGAGGTAGGCGATCAGCGCGCCGCCCACAAGAATGATCCACCGTCGTCGCCTGCCTGCAATCTGCGTCATGTATCGCCACCACCGCCCAGTCGGTTGCGATAGCTCGTTCTGCAGCCTCCGGCCGGGGGACGCTCGTGCCTCAACTGGCGGACGACCCCTTGTTGCTGGTGGATGCGATCAGCAGGGATCCTTACAGGTCCGCAAACCCTGCCGGCATCTTGCCGGCAAGGTCGTTCCTGCTGCCAGTCCTCGCCGAATCGGCGCTCTGCCAAGCTTACCAGTAAGCCCTTCGATAGGAGCGTCGACCGACGCCGGCGAATGACATCGGTGTCAATGGCCGCCCGATGATGTCGATGAACACCGATACGTCGTTGGCTTTCACTGGAACCTCACCCTTGAGAACCTTGATCGTGTAGCTAAGATCGTCACCGTTCAGCGCCGGCTCTTGCAGTTCGGCTATGATTTGCGTGAGTGCTCCGTTTTCGAGCAACGAAATATCTGCGTTGGGCGGATCTGATTTGAAGCTATCCTTTCCTTCGCTCCAGAAGGGAATGAATGCCGCAGTCTTCATATTGCCCGCAATCCGTTCAGGACGATCGGTAAAGTAAACCGTTATCGGACTTATGCCGGTCAGCGTCAGCTTGCTCGAACCCTTGTCGAAAGTCATGCCTTTCGAGGTCTGAACAAACAGAAACTCACCCATCTTGGGCGCTTCTCCCGCGGCCCTGGCGCGATTCCATTTTGTCGAGGCCAGCGCCGACGTGGCCACCGCCGCGCCGGCGAGAAATTTACGTCTCGTGGCCATGATATCCTCCTTGCGATCTGAAAAACGACTGATAGCTCACGACCTGACCGAATTTGGTCGGACGACGCCCATGAGGTCGATGCTCGGTTGATGCGCTACAAACCATGCAAAGGATAAACGTGGTTCGCAGTGATGACTATGCAGTTTCAGACCTGCGCTCGGCGGCGTGGACGAACTCTCTCAGTGCTTCCTATGTACGGTCAGACAATAACCGTCCTCGACGAGCCTGCACGACGACGGCCAGGCGCGGATTGATCCACCACGTTAGCCTTCGACATCTTTCAACGTAACCGTAGTCCAAAGTGTCAGATTTTGCATAGGCCAGCGCTCTGCCAGCTGGTATTGCTGAAGGGGACATCCTCCTGACCAGCCCAGCGCAAGGATTGAGCGTCGATGCCGGCACCATCACCGATCTGACGCAGTCACTGGTCGACATGCACCAGCCTCCTGCCGGCGCTCGGCCTCGCGTAAGGTTTGGGCTTGATGGGATTCTCGCGGTGGACGAAAGCCGCGCCGGCGCCGCCAGGTCATCGCCACCTCGCAGAGTTATTGGACCATGTTGCGCTCTCTGATCCTGACGGCACTAGCATTGACCTGCGGCGCGTGCGCCAGCCCCCCCGACAAGATGATGACGCCGGTCGACGTCACCGCGGACGGCGCGACGCAAGTGCCGATTCTTGTGGCGACGACCAGGCAGGCTGTCCCCGACAACCCGGGAATGATGTTCAGCGGTGAACGCGCGAGCAAGGTTTCCTACGCCACCGTCACAATCTCGATTCCGCCGGATGCGGCGCGGACGGTCGGGCAGGTCCAATGGCCGGCATCAGCGCCGGGAAATCCCCAGCGCGAATTCGTGACGACGGCCGCGAGTTACATCGACAAGGTAGAGTTCAGCTCAGCAATCGCCCGGGCGACGCAGGCCGGCCCAAGAAGGGTTCTCGTCTTCGTCCACGGATTCAACAACCGGTTCGACGAAGCCGTGTTCCGGTTTGCGCAGATCGTCCACGACTCGAAGTCGCAGGCTGTCCCAGTTCTCTTTACATGGCCATCCCGTGGCGAAGTGGCATTGTCTGCCTACACCTATGACCGCGAGAGCGCCAACTATTCGCGCGATGCGTTGGAACAATTGCTGGCGACGCTCTCACGGGATCCCAACGTGGCTGAGATCAACATCGTCGCGCACTCCATGGGCAACTGGGTCACGCTGGAGGCATTGAGGGCCCGCTCCATTGAAATGGCAGCGGTGACGAACCGCGATCGCTCCAACAAGTTGAAAAACGCGCTCCTCGTTGCCCCGGACATCGACGTCGATGTCTTTCGCAGCGAAATCCAGCGGATGGGTCCATATCGGCCACGCATCGAGTTGTTCGTATCACGCGATGACACGGCACTCGACGTCTCGAAAATCATCTGGGGCGGCATTCCGCGGATGGGCGACGTGAACGTCCACGAAGAGCCGTACCGCAGCGCGCTCGCGCGCGACAATATCGCCGTGTTCGATCTCACCAAGCTGAGGACATCCGGCGACAATGCGCATAGCCGGGCCTTTGACGACATCACCGATGTTATGACGATGATCGAGCAAAGACTGCCGGACGAGCAACGATCAGCTTCGGCTCAGGTAAAGCACAGATAGCACCAGGTCTGGCAAGACAACTCAATAGATCTCGTCGCGAACGCGTAGTCGGGATTGATGAGCACGAGATCCGCCTGCGCGTTCAAACGGAGATTCAGATCGGCCTTCACCCGTGGGCAGGGAATCTGCCAACCTGGATCTCGCTGGCGGCCGCTTTAGTGCAGAAAGCGTTCCCGCTGGTGTGATAACAAACTTCCGCCATCGACCGGCCGGGGACCTGAGGGGTCGCTGCGGGGCTGCTGAAACGGCCGGAAAGTCAATAAGAAACGCTACCTTCGTCGCGTGGACGGTCGCGGATGATAGTGACGTCATGACAATCGCCATGGCCATGACGGAGGCTCTAAATGGAAGCCGGGTCCGCGCCTTGTTGTCCCCCCGCCTATAGGCGGCTGCTCTTGCCAGGGATCAACAAGGCACATCACACCCAATTTTGCGCGCATCGAAGCAATTTGTGCCGCCCGCATGATCGAGCAGCGGCGCAACGCAAGCCGGAAGGCTTGGCCCGTGCCGGCCCACTCGAGGGCCGGCACGAGTTCAAGTTCTTTTTCAACTGACCTTCTTGGCGGGGGGAACCGTCCATGTGCCGTTGATGATCGACGGATCGGCTTCTTGCGGCCAGTACATGCGCAGCATGAGGATGAAATCTCCTTCAGGCGCGGGAAGCCAGTTCGACTCCTTGTCCTTACCAGGGGAGTCCTTCTGGAGGTAGAGGTCGGTTGAGCCATCCGGATTTTGCTTCAGGTCTTGCCGCGCACTGATCGAGTAGCGATTGAGCGGATTGTTCACAAAAAAGTAGCCGCTGTTGTACATCGTGAGCGACCAGAAGCCTTCCGCCGGGGGCAGATGCCCCTTGGGAAATCGCATGACGTACTTGTTTGCGCCATTGTACTTGCGGCCATCCGCGTCCTTTTGCGAGGTCGGATAGACCGCATCCTGCGGACGATTGGCGCCGAGCCCGATCGCGGTGATAAGGGCCCGCATCAGATAGTCGGTGCCGTAGATGCCGGTTCTGGTCGTGAAGTCAAAGCCGTTCTCGTTCTTGACGGCCTTGTTGACCTTGAACTGGATCATGATCCTGTCGAACGACACCTCCGGTACACGCTTAATGAAGTCCGCCTTGAGCTTGCTCTCGTCAAAATCCTGTCCGGGGACGATGCCGATGCGGGCAAATTTGGCAAGCTGTGGGGCGTCCGCTTCATTTGGCGGATTGGTTTTCATGAGCTCGCAGAGCAGCTTGAAATACGACACCGTGTCCATGCGATTGACCTGTTCGCGGACAGCCGTCTTCATGTCGATCGAGGGATCGACCTTGCCCGCAGGTGGTGTGTACGGCTTGCCATATTCGCTGAGCGGAACGAGCTTGCACTCGTCCTGCAGCTTGTGGACGGCGGCGTAGTCCTCCGGCGTGCCGGTGCAATAGATGCGGCCAAGCAACCACACGATGTTGGTCTGCGACCTGTACTCCTTCACGCCATCTGGCAGTGTGCCTTTCCAGCCAGGACCGGTGATCGCGTAGGTCTGTGCTCCGGTGCCGGTGGTACGCTTGCCCGGCACTTGGAACACCGTAGTCCAGCCGTCCAGCATCGGCATCAGGAAATAACGCCCCTTCATGTCCGGGATGCTGAGGACCCACGGTTCTTTCCCGACATCAAAAAAGGAAGTCGTGTAGAGCGTGTCCGCGTTCGGTGCCGTGACGTCCTTGAATGAGGCATCCGGATATTGGCGCATCTTGATGATCTGCCCCATCGGCGCCTTCGTTTCCGCGGGCTCGGCGACGTTGGTGAGAACCCGGCGGGTCATCTCCATCGTCACCAACGGATAGCCGAAAACGTAGGCGTCGCTCGCGAGCCAAAAATCCTCGAGGCCCTCCCTCACGCCAAAGAAGGAATCCTGCGCAAGGGCTGATCGTGTTGCAGCCGCACCTGCCAGCAGGCCCATGCCTCCCAACGCAAGATTACGACGAGTGATCTCCATTTTGTTCTCCTGATACCTGATGAAACAACTTCAAACGATTGGCGAGTGGCGACGATACAACTTCCAGTATCCTACCGCAAAAGCTCGTGCTTCATCGGCGCCCACGAGCTCTGGGTCGATCGCCTTTGCATCAAATGCCTCCCCTGCCATGTTGAGCGAGCTGGCATACGAGCCACTCCTCGTCGCCTTACCAACTTACGGAGAACTTGGCGGCCCGCTATGCAAATTCGGCAAGCGCGAGCTATGGTCGCGGACCAATGGACGCAGGATCGGTTTCGGTGCGACCGCGAGGGGCTTTTCACGGCACGCGGCCAACGGCCCCTCACCCTTTTGCCGAAACTGCATAGCCGATCGGGAGAAAATTGGCGCTTATAACTTCTTCCATTGCGCGTTCGCCCCGACGCTTGGGGGAGCGAAGGCGCGCTTGGCCGGTTCGCGAGGACACCACTCAATGAAGGCATTCAATGCAGATTTATACCCCGTCGGCCGCCCACCTGTCGCAGGTCACTTCGCGGGTGACCGTGCGCGGGGCGCGCCTCTCGCTGCATGGGTTCACACATCATGAGCAAAGCCAGAGTCGGTTCGCGGCGTTGAATGGGGCTTGATATCCCTCTCACCTCGAGCAACTCGCAGACAGCGATATGGTATTGACCGGACAGCAGATCGTCCCGGCCTGCGGCAGGTTGCTCCGCCCCTTGGGCATCGACCTTCCCGCATCAAACGTCTCTTCAAGCAAGTCTGCCGTCTGGCGGACCCTGGAAACAAGCACATCGAGCAACTGAGGCGGCAGCGCTCGAACGGCTTCATGCCGTGATCCATTGGCTGACCCGCGCGACAGAACGGAATACAACTCAGAGACAAGACACGACTGCGCCAGAGAAGCGCCGTTGATGACGCTTCAGCGCAAGGCTTAGCTTTAGTCGGGGGATTGATCGATGACCGCCATCAAACTACCAGCCTGGCTTCGTATTGTGATGGTGGGCGGCGCATTGCTGCTGACCATTGGCGCGGGGCTGTTCGCCTATTTCTGGTACGTTCGGCCGGTCACGTTTACCGTCGCGGTTGGATCGCTTGACGGTGAGGCCGATACGGTCTTGTCCGCCATCGCCAGTCGCCTGACCGCCACGTCGGCACCAGTGAGACTGCGGATCGTCAATCAGTCGAGCGCCCTCGAGGCCGCCAACGCCTTTTCTTCGAGCAAGGTCGACCTCGCCGTCGTCCGTGGCGATGTCGGTGACCTGTCGCAGGCCCAGGCAATCCTCGTGCTTGCGCACGCGGTCGCTCTGATAGTGGCCCCTCCCGGCTCGCCGCTGAGCGACGTGGCGAGCTTGAAAGGCCGTCGCGTTGGCGTGGTCGGCGGACAGATCAACAGGGCCGTCGTTGACGCACTGCGTCAGCAATATGACCTCGACCGCGCAAACGTGAAGTTCAAGGATGTCTCGTTGCCTGAGGCGCGCCGGGCAGTCGAATCCAAGAGCGTGGACGCCCTTCTGCTCGTCATTCCCCTGACTCCAAAATACCTGTCGCTGGCACGCAGCCTCTTCCCGCAGAACTCGAAATCCCTGCCGGTGCTCATTCCCATTGAAGCCGCCGGCGCGGTTGCGGAAAGTCATCGAGCCTACGAAAGCTTCGACGTGCCGAAAGGTACGCTCAGAGGTTCGCCGGCAGTCCCCGATGACGACCTGACGACACTGCGGGTGTCTTTCTACCTGGTCGCGCAGAAAAAGCTCAATCGCGACACCATATCCGATCTGACACGATCGCTTCTCGCCGCGCGCCGTGACCTCATCGGCGAACTGCCGATCCTGGCGCAGGTCACCGCCCCTGATACGGATCCGGACGCCTTCCTGCCAGTCCACGCTGGTGCAGCGGAATATTTCAACGGCACCCAAGAGAGCTTCTTGGACGAATGGAGCAATGCGATCTACCTGACTCCGATGATCCTTGGCGGACTGGCTTCCGTCCTCGCCGCGGCCTGGAGGTTTATCGGCTTGCGGACGTCGAAGCCGGATGCATCGGCGCTCGACGCGCTCTATGCCCTGGCTCGCCGGGTTCGCAAGGCTCAGCGCGAGGATGAACTATCCGACATCGAGGACCGGATTGATGACATCTTGAGCGACCAGCGTCTCAAGATCGCGAACGGGGACGACGATGCGGCCGACATGGCCACGTTGAACGTTGCAGCGAACAGGGTCGAAGGTCTGATTCATGCCCGCCGAGCCACGCTGAAACCGTCTTAATCGGACGGTGGCTGAGACTGCTGGCTCGGGAATAGCCGCGGCGATATGCGGTACTTCAGATGCTCTGATCGGATTCAGTGAGCAAATGGCCGGCCGCATCCAAGCGAACTTCCGCAACCCCTATAGCTCGCGTACCTGGCCAAATTCTTCAAACCGTCTAGCGAACATTTGGTGACGGACGAAAACATGTGCTCGCACTGAGTTCTTCTCGGCTTGACCCGAATGTATGGTCCGGACGTGCGCTGCAAGAGTGCTGTGCTAGTGAGGCCGTCCCACGATGACTTCGGCCGGCAGCGTTGCGGGACGAATGAGATGAAGATCGGGATCCTACCGGCGAAACCGTGAACACGTTGGGCGGGCGCACACGATGCACAAAGCGGCTCGGCTGTGGGCCCTTAGCCGTGATTCAGCCGTCGAGAGGGCGATTTGTTCGCTCACGGCTCGGGGCGGCGTGCGGATTTTGCATAGTCTCATCGGCTCGCGCATGCTCCTGTACCAAGCATAGAAGGCGATCCAGGGGGCTACCTCCAGACGGCGGGGTTCGAGTAGGTAGACCGCTCGGCCCGAAACGCTACATTGCTAAACCCACAATTTTCCTACCGGAGGGCTGGCCAGCTCTCGCGGCGCACGCGGTTGGCAATCTGTCAAAGCCACCACCCGTACGCGGTTCATCGCCGGCTTTGCAAGCGCGAAACGAGCGCCGGGAATAGCAGCGTTCCTGGCGCAATAGCCCCACTGCGGAACGAAACGGTGTAAGGCTCGCGCAGCAGTCACAAGAATATCTGCAAGCGGATCGGCCGCAAGGCAATACCTCCTATATCCGGGCATTACTACTGACAGTAAGCAATCATAGAAATCGTAGTTCGCGCAGAAAATTGAGCGGCCCGAAGATAGGTGACATTTCGTACCGGACACTTGGGTACACTTTCCGCTTTTGTTCCTGCGGGAAGTGTGGATGCCGTGGCGTTGGATCGCTGCATTCAGGCGGTTGACTGGCGAGACCCCTACTGATCGGCGACGGCGAGCGCGTTAACAGCAATTGCTCTTCAGCCACGTCAATCGCTCTTGGGCCGTTCCCTACCCGCTCCGCTAATTGATGCTGTGCCCACGCCAGCCAAACGGAGAGGAACATATGACCTGGCAACATTCCATGAGCCAACTTCCCGGCACTTCGCGCCGGAGGATTCTCACCACCGCGCTCGCGTGCGCGTGCTCGCTGACCCTGCGCTCCACATCGGCCGCTGGCACAGAACGCTCGGCCAACCCAACCGACAAGCCCAGTCTCTCTTCAGTTACTACACGAGACGGCGTTCAGATCTTCTACAAGGATTGGGGACCGAAATCGGCTCAGCCGATCGTCTTTCACCATGGTTGGCCGCTTTGCTCCGACGACTGGGAAAATCAGATGCTCTTCTTCCTGGGCAACGGTTACCGGGTCATCGCTCACGATCGCCGAGGTCACGGCAGGTCGAGCCAAACGAGCGACGGCCATGACATGGATCACTACGCGGCTGACGCCGCGGCCGTTGTCGAGCATCTCGACCTTCGCAATGCGATTCACGTTGGCCATTCGACGGGTGGCGGCGAGGCCGCGCGCTATGTCGCGCGCCACGGTAAGGATCGTGTAGCGAAGCTGGTCCTGATCGGTGCAGTACCGCCCCTCATGCTGAAGACCGAAGCCAATCCGAATGGCTTGCCGATCGACGTGCTCGATGGCCTGCGCAAGCAACTTGCTGCGAACCGCTCACAATTCTATTTCGATTTCGCAAGCGGCCCCTTCTATGGCTACAACCGCCCGGGCGCGGAGGCCTCACAAGCTGTCATCTGGAACTGGTGGCGCCAAGGCATGACCGGTAGCGCCAAGGCGCACTATGACGGCATCAAGGCCTTCTCGGAAACGGACTTCACCGAAGATCTGAAGAACATCACCGTTCCCACGCTAATCCAACACGGTGGCGACGATCAAATCGTCCCCGTCGCCGACTCCGCGCTTCTGTCGGCGAAGCTGCTCCGCCACAGCACTCTGAAGATATACGACCTTCTGCCGCACGGCATGTGCACGACACACGCCGACATCATCAACGCGGACCTGCTTGCATTCATCTCCGCCTAGTCATTTCAAACGCCTTCTTCCACTAATCAACTGGAGCAGATCACATGCGTCTCGTCATCATTGGCGCCGGCTTCGCCGGCATGTACGCCGCACTTTCCGCCGCTCGCCTTCGCGATATTCAGGGCGTTTCACCCGAAGAGCTTGAAATTGCGCTGGTTGCGCCTGAGCCGACGCTGGTGGTCCGGCCGCGGCTCTACGAACCGAAGCCCGAGACCCTGACGGCGCCACTTCAGGACGTTCTGAAAGCGATCGATGTCGTCTACGTGCAAGGCAGTGTCGAAACTGTCGATACGAAGTCCCGCTCGGTGCAGATTGTTACCGCTAAAGGTGCGAAGAAGAGCCTCTCCTACGATCGACTGATTGTTGCCACCGGTAGTCGCCTGTTCCGGCCCAATATCCCCGGCCTCGCCGACCATGCCTTCAGTGTCGACGGGCTGAACGACGCGATCGCGCTCGACCGGCATTTGCACCAACTGGCGAGTTTGCCGATATCGGAGATGCGCGACACGGTCGTCGTTGCCGGCGGCGGTTTCACCGGCATCGAGGCGGCGACCGAGATGCCGTCGCGTCTCCGAGCGATCCTCGGGAAGGACGCCAAGCCGCGTGTCATCATTGTCGATCGTAGTGAGGCAATCGCCCCCGACATGGGCGCCGGTCCCCGCCCCCTCATCGAGGCCGCGCTCCGCGACGTCGGCGTGGAGACACGGCTAGGCGCGAGCGTCGCGTCGCTGGACAAATCTGGCGTCACGCTTTCCAACGGCGAGCATATCGAAAGTGCGACCGTGATTTGGGCAGCCGGCATGCGCGCTGCCCCGCTGACGGCGCAGATCCCTGCCGAGCGCGACAGTTTCGGCCGGCTTCTTGTCGATCGCGACCTGCGCGTGCTGTCGGTGGACGGTGTGTTCGCCACCGGCGATGCCGCTAGAGCCGCATGCGATGATGTCGGCAACTATTCGCTGATGTCCTGCCAGCACGCGACGCGGATGGGTGCGTTTGCGGGCAACAATGCTGCCGCCGAACTCTTGGGCATCGCGACCAGACGATATCATCAGAAGGCATATGTCACTTGCCTCGACCTGGGAGAAGCCGGCGCGCTGTTCACGCGCGGTTGGGAGCGCAAAGTCGAGATGGTCGGCGAGCAGGCCAAGAAGACCAAGCGGGAGATCAACACCGTCTGGATCTACCCTCCGCGGGCAGAACGCGCCGCTGCGCTCGCATCGGCCGATCCGGAGCATGTCTCGGAAGTCTAGACGTCTCGTCCTGTCAAGCCGCGCTCCACGCAGGAGCGCGGCCGCACATGATCGACAAACCTGGAGCTTACCACCGTGAAATATGAGACCGTGCGCGCGTCGTCGTTTGCGATGCCACTGACCAGTCCGGCCTTTCCTCCCGGCCCCTACCACTTCGTCAATCGCGAATACTTCATCATTCAATACCGGACTGATCCCGAGGCGCTGCGCCGTGTGGTCCCGGAGCCTCTGGAACTGACCGAACCGGTCGTAAATTACGAGTTCATCCGCATGCCTGACTCAACGGGCTTCGGCGACTACACCGAGAGCGGCCAAGTCATTCCCGTATCCTACAAGGGCCAACTCGGTGGCTTTACCCATCAGATGTTCCTCAACGATCATCCGCCGATCGCGGGTGGGCGCGAGCTTTGGGGGTTTCCCAAGAAGCTGGCACAGCCAAAGCTCGAGGTCGAGATCGACACGCTGGTCGGCACCTTGAACTATGGCTCGGTCCGGATCGCCACTGGCACCATGGGCTACAAGCACCGAGCCCTCGACACCGCGGTCGAAGCCAGCAAGCTTGCTGCACCCAATTTCCTGCTCAAGATCATTCCGCATGTCGACGGCACGCCGCGCATCTGCGAGCTGGTGCGCTTCCATCTCGAAGACATCACCGTGAAGGGCGCATGGACCGGGCCGTCCGCCCTCGACCTGTACTCACATGCCTTGGCACCCGTTGCCGAACTGCCGGTGCTTCAGGTTCTGTCGGCAAAGCACCTCGTTGCAGACCTGACGCTCGGGCTGGGCAGCGTGGTCCACGACTATCTTGCGACCGGCCAGACAGAGCCGCCCGAGGGTCGATCGCAAAAGCCTTAACGGAAACAAGTGCTGGCTAGCCGGGATTAGCCCGCTGCATCTGGAGTCATGGAAATGCTGAATGTGATGCGTGAGCAAAACGATCCTGCGCCGCAGGCCAGATCGTTGTCGTATGATGTCGTCGCCCTGGTGTTGCAGGGCGGCGGCGCGCTTGGTGCTTATCAAGCGGGCGTCTACGAGGGCCTGCACGAGGCCGGGATCCGGCCGAACTGGCTGGCCGGCATCTCGATCGGTGCGCTGAACGCCGCCATCATCGCCGGTTCGCCCGAGGCCGAGCGGGTCGGACAGCTGCGCAAGTTCTGGGAGAGCATTTGCTCGGCGCCGGTGGAGTGGCCGACCGGCGAGGGGCTCGCCGATGCAATGCCGTTCGCCTTCGATCTGCGCTCGGCGCACAATGCTCTGGCGGCGATGAGGGCCCTGTTCCAGGGTCAGCCCGGCTTCTTCAAGCCGCGCTTCCCGCCGCCGTTCCTGTCGCCCTTTTCGGGCGATGCCGCGACGAGCTTCTACGACACCTCGCCATTGCAACAGACGCTGGAGCGGCTGGTCGACTTCGATCGGCTGAACGCCGGCGAAGTGCGCGTCAGTGTCGGCGCGGTCAATGTCCGCACCGGCAACCTCACCTATTTCGACACGGCCGAACGGCGGCTCGGCCCGAAGCATTTCGCAGCCTCCGGCGCGTTGCCGCCCGGCTTCCCTGCCGTCGAAGTCGACGGCGAGCACTACTGGGACGGCGGCGTTGTCTCGAACACGCCTCTGTCCCGTGTGTTGTCGAGCGAGCCGCGCGACACCCTGACCTTCCAAGTCGATCTCTGGTCGGCGCGGGGACGCGTACCGAATGACATGATGGAGGTCTCGAGCCGGCAGAAGGACATTCAGTATTCCAGCCGCACACGCGCCATTACGGATCAGGCACTACGGATGCAGACGATGCGTCAGGCGCTGCAGCGAACGCTCGAAATGCTGCCGGACAGCGCGAAACAGCACCCGGAAATCCGCCGTATCGCGGAGCTGGCCCGGCATCGCTCCTGCAACATCATCCATTTGATCTACCAGTCCAAGATCTACGAACGCCATTCCAAGGACTACGAGTTCGGACTGAACGCGATGCGTGCGCATTGGCAGAGCGGGCTGGAAGACATCCGCCGCACGCTGGCTGATCCACGACGTCTCGATCCGCCGGCCCCCGAGCTCGGCATCATCACCCACGACATCCATCGTCGCGACTGACTTCGCGATAATCTCACTCACCAAGTATCGAAAGGAAATCCCATGTTGAAGGGCAGAGTAGCCATCGTGACCGGATCGACAAGCGGCATTGGACTCGGTATCGCCAAGGAACTGGCCAGTCTTCGCGCTGATATCGTGTTGAACGGCTTTGGCGATGCCGGCGAAATCGAGGCGATCCGCGGCGGAATTGAACGTGAGCATGGCGTGCGCACCATCTACGACGGGGCCGACATGTCGAAAGAGGACGCGGTACGCGGTTTGATCGCTGCAACAGTTGAGAAATTCGGCCGCCTCGACATCCTCGTGAACAATGCCGGCATCCAGTTCACTGCGCCGGTCGAAGAGTTCCCGGCAGCCAGGTGGAATGCGATCCTGGCGATCAATCTATCGGCTGCGTTCCACAGTATTGCAGCTGCAGTACCCCAGATGAAGAAGCAGTGCTGGGGACGGATCGTCAACATTGCCTCCGCGCATGGCCTGGTTGCTTCAACACACAAGGCTGCCTATGTCGCGGCCAAGCACGGACTGATCGGACTGACCAAAGTGGTCGGCCTGGAGACCGCCGGGAGCGGCGTCACATGCAATGCGATCTGTCCCGGCTGGGTGCGCACGCCCCTGGTCGACAAGCAGATCGACGACATCGCCGCGCAGAGAGGCATCAGCCAGACGGAAGCCGCCAGGACACTCCTGGCTGAGAAGCAGCCCTCGCTCGAATTCGTCTCTCCGGCGCAGCTTGGCGGCACCGTCGCCTTCCTGTGTTCGTCTGCCGCAGATCAGGTCACAGGAACGGCGATTTCGGTCGATGGCGGCTGGACCGCCCAGTAACAGCCGCGGAGCGTGCTCGATATCTTGGGCCAGAGTGCGACGGCTGAACCAGTATCACACTCGTCGCTCTCGGCCTGATGAAAAGCATTGTCGGTGAGCCCTATCATGTTTGGCGAACATCCTTCCCTGCCAGTCGTTCTGATCAACATTCTAGGGCTTGCCGGCATTCTCATCTGGCACCTCCAGGGACGGCGGCGTCCAACCGCGCGCCTGATCGTGCAGATCTTGTTCTTTGGCGGCATGAGCCTTGTGCTTTGGGTCGCTGGAATTTCGCCTTCTCATGTTGACGCTGAGCTGCAGGGCACGGGATTCCTGTTGGCCAGGTCTGCGAGGGTTCTCTGGTGGCTTCACCTGGCATGGACGATGATCGGCTTCGTCCAGATCTACATCACCCTCAATCGGCGACCGCATGAAGCGCATCTTCTTCAAGATCTGATCGTCGGCGTCGTCTATCTCGGCGTGGCCCTGTCGGTCATCGGCTTCGTCTTCGGCGCGCCGGTCGGCCCACTCATTACCACCTCGGGTGTCGTCGTTGTCATTATCGGTCTCGCGCTGCAGAATACGCTTGCCGATGTTTTTTCCGGGATCGCGCTTGCGCTGGGCCGGGCTTACGAGATTGGCGACTGGATCCAGCTTGCCGACGGCACCGAAGGGCGCGTTGCAGAAACCAACTGGCGCTCCACCAATCTGCTGACGAGTGACCATAACGTCGTCGTCCTCCCGAACAGCGTTCTGGCAAAGCAGGGGGTGACCAACCGCAGCCGTCCGGATGAGTCGCATCAGATTGCGCTCACCATGCGCATTGCCGCGAATCACAAGCCGCGCCTGGTCGAGGAGACGATGTTGAGCGTTCTGCAAGGTTGCGAACGGATCCTCGGAGACCCGCCGCCGGCCGTTGCACTCAAATCGATCGATGCGATAGCCATCGAAGTCCAACTGCTGTTCCGCGTGGCGAGTGCGCCTAGCCGCATAGCGGCGCAAAACGAGATTATCGATCTGGTCTACGAGCATTGCAAAGCGAATGGGCTCGCATTGGCAATGCCGGCCCAAAGCGTTGCCTGCGCGCCGCCGACCGCAGCCAACGAACGGGGGTCATCGTCGAGCCGGTCTCATCTGGCGCGCTGAGCAGGTCGCGCCGTTCGGAACAGGACGGCAAGAATGACATAGCAGTGCAGCCGTCCATTCAGCTGGGCTTTCCAGGATCCATCATTGAGCCCAAATCAAGTCTGTTTAGGTCCATTCAAACTCTACCTCACCTCGATGCGGATGCCATTCGCGCCGTTGAGCAACCGTCTCAGGTGATAGCTCGCGAGCGGATCGTCGGCGTGCACACCGACCAAGGCGGCAAATGCCGGCATGGCGCTAGCGCAGTGCGTCTTTAGCTTGCTGAATGCTTCCACATACCGAGCGGTGGCTGGCGCGCTGAACGCCGCCGCTGACAGAGGCTCGTGGGCGCGGAGGGGCTCGCTACGTCCGCGCAGCACGAGATCGCCGACTGGCCGCCCCCTGAAGTCGCCTGCCCCGCTCGCGACCGCGTCGCTGACGCAGATGCGCGTTCCGAATGTCTTGTTCGCGGCCTCCAGCCTAGCGGCAGTGTTAACCGTATCGCCGTAGGCAGTGAAATCGAAGAAGCGATCGCCGCCGAAATTGCCCACCAGCGCGGGACCCGCATGCACGCCGATTCGCGTTGCGCCAAACTCGACGCCCTTCCGCTTCCAACGTATGCGAAATTCCTCTGCCCACTTATCGAGTTCCTGAGCGCAAACGATCGCCCGCATCGCGTAATCGTCCTGATCGCCCGGCGCGTTGAACAAGACCTGAATGGCATCACCGATCACCTTCGCAACCGTACCGTCATGGGCAAAGACGACATCAGTCAGGCCGCCGACATATTCATTCAGCAACTCGGCCAGAACCTCCGGAGCAGCTGTCTCCACGAGCGAGGTAAAGCCCGTGATGTCGGTGAAGATCACGGCAATGTCACGCCACCGCACCTGCATATCATCGTCGTCGCCATCCGCCGCGAGACGCTTGGCGAGCTCAGGTGAAAAATACCGTGACAGCGACGCATGAGCACGCTCGGCTTCCGCCTGACGTTGGCGCGCCTCGCGCAATACCGCGATGTGATGCAGCGTCTTTCGGATCGTGGCTTCCAGGTCTGCGAAATCGATCGGCTTGGTTAAGAAGTCGAAGGCCCCGCGGTTCATCGCAGTCCGGATATTGCTCATATCACTGTAGGCCGAAACTATGATGACTGACTTCTTGTCTTCCCGCTCCTGCAATCTCGCGAGCAGTGAAAGGCCGTCCATGCGCGGCATATTGATGTCCATAATTACGAGATCGACTTGGGGATGCCGCTCGATCGAGTGCAGCGCTTCAAGGCCGTCTCGAGCGAACACGAAGTTGATGCTCCCTTCGCGAATCTGCTTGCGAAATCGCTGCAGAACGAGCACCTCCAGATCGGGCTCGTCATCGACCACGAGTATCGATGCTGTCATGCTGCCTGGCCTAGCCGTGACTCAATCACCTGGCGTAGCTGCCCGAAATCGATCGGCTTGGTCAGCAGGCCCTTTGCTCCCCTGGCCAGTGCCGTCCTGCGCGTCTCTGCATCGCCATAGGCAGTGATCATGATGACAGGCACATCCGGTCGCCGGGCGCGCACCTCCGGAAGCATGTCGAGACCGTTCATCCCTGGCATGTTGATGTCGGAGAGAATCAGGATCAACGTCTGCTCGCCGGTGTCCGCAATACGCGTCAGCGCCTGCGCCGCGGAACCGGCAAAATCCATCGCGAAACGCTGAGCGCGAAGATCGCGACGGAATTGCTGACGGAACAACACCTCGACATCTTCTTCGTCATCCACCACCAGAACCAGGACAGTCATGGCTCACTTCCCCTGTTGCTCGAACTATTGCTCCCACGCGGCAACAGGATGGTGAACTCGGTAAACTCACCGGGCTCGGTCTCTACATCGATCCTGCCGCCGTGCTGCTTCACGATTATGTCGTGACTCATGGACAGTCCTAACCCCGTACCTTCACCGGGCGGCTTGGTCGTGAAGAACGGATTGAACATCTTCTCCTTGACCTCAGGTGAAATTCCGACGCCGTTGTCGCGGATGCGAATCTCAACATCATCGCCGCAGTTGCGCGTGCTGGCGCTCAGCGTGGGCTCAAATTCGACCTGACTTTCGCTGCTACGCTTGGCCACCGCATAGAAGCCGTTGGATATCAGGTTCAGCAGCACGCGCGTGATTTCCTGGGGAAATACCACGGCAACACCGGCTTCGGGATCGAAATTGCGTACGAGAGTGGCGTTAAACTGCGGCTTCTCGGCGCGAGCTCCGTGATACGCGAGATTGAGACTCTCCTCGACCAATCCGTTGATGTCTGTTGGCCGATGCTCGCCGCCGACTCCACGCGAGTGCAGCAGCATATTTTTGACGATCGAATCCGCGCGTTTGCCGTGCTGAACTATCCTTTGGAGATTGTCCTTCAACAACCCCCGCAGTTCGTCGAATTCATCACGAACATCAACCGGCAACACGACCGGCGCGAACGCGTCGTTGACCTCGTCCATTAGCTCCACCGAGACAGCCGCAAAGTTGTTAACAAAGTTAAGCGGATTCTTGATCTCATGTGCGATGCCGGCGGTGAGCTGTCCGAGCGAAGTAAGCTTCTCGGTCTGCACCAAACGGTCCTGTGCAGCGCGTAGGTCATCCAGCGATCTGGCGAGCTGTGTAGTTCGCGCCTGAACCTCTTCGAACAGCCGCGCGTTCTCGATCGCGATGACAGCCTGATCTGCGAACGTGTTGAGGAGATTAATCTGGCTGTCACTGAACACGCCGGGCTCTGCGCGCGATACACCGATCGTACCGATTGCCAGACCCTCGCGCAGCATAGGCACCACGATGATGCTGCGATATCCCCGCGCGCGCGCCATGTCCTTGACAGGCTGCGGCACATCGGGTTCGGTTTCGACATTGGAACGGAACGCCATCTTCGACGTGAGCGCAACCCGGCTGTGGATTCCCGAAGACGTCAGCGGCGCGGGAAATGTCGCTCGAATCTCCGCGTGGCCAGCTTCGCTTCCGACGGTGCAGGCAGCCAGATGAAGCTTATCGTCGACAACGCGCGTCACCAGCGTCGTCTGGCCACCGAGCAACCGCCGGGAGCTCTCCGAGATGACATCAAAGACCGGTTGCACGTCGGTTCGCGACAAGGCAATGACGTTGAGGATTTTCGCCGTGACGGTCTGCCGCTCCAGTGCGATCGCAAGCTCGGTTTGCAGATTTGTATTGTCGGCGGCCGCGCGCTGCAGCTTCCGCTGGAGTTCCTCGATCTTGCGACTTCCCGCGATGTCCATGGGTCGATCGTCTGACGCTTCAGTTGGCGCTTCCGTGCGAACAAGCACGTCGGCGGGCTAGACGGTCGCTGATGGAGCGCTGTCGGGGCTCATCCTCGTCTCCGTTACCTAGCCACAATCGATAGTTAACTAACCGGTCAAGAACCTGCGCCAGAGCAATTGATGCGATTGAAGAGCGATTGCGACCAACGTGTTCACTGTCGTTGGTTGACCCACCTCATTCGGCTCAATCGCTGCCCGCAGTCAAATCCCGCTGAAGAATAGGCTGGCCAACATACGATTGGCCGGGCCGTCGACCCGACCTGGCTGCCTTTGATGCCCCGCTGGAGTCCCGCGGTTGCGCGGAAACAATGGTACGCGCCGCTCAGACGCCCTGGCTAAGCCGCACACGCCGCGCGCATCGGGACGGGGAGCGCCTCCCAGATTCGGACTAGCTCTCCGATCGAAGATGCTTGCATCTTGCGCATGACGTTGCTGCGATGAAGCTTAACCGTCACTTCGCTAATACCAAGGTCGAAGGCGATCTGCTTGTTGACCCGGCCACGCGCAACTTCGTGGAGCACTTGGCGCTCACGCGGTGTTAACGTCTCCAGTCGGTCGACATTCGATCTCATAACCTTGGCTTCAGCCCGCTGCGCAAGGTCTCGCTTGATACCGGCGGTCACGGCATCGAGCAGCGTCTGATCCCGAACTGGTTTGGTCAGGAAGTCGATCGCCCCTGCCTTCATGGCCTGCACGCTCATCGGAATGTCGCCATGTCCGGTCAGGAACACGATCGGCTTGGAATTGCCAGTTGCGGTGAGATGGAGCTGCAGGTCGAGGCCGCTCGATTCCGGCATGCGGACATCGAGAACCAGACAGCCCGGCCTGTCCAGCACGTCTGTATCGAGCAGTGCGCGTGTCGATGCAAAAGTGGTGCATTCCATGCCGGCCGAATGCATCAACTCCTGCAAGGCCTCACGTACTGCTGCATCGTCATCAACGACAATCACGAGCGGTTGGCTGGATTCGTTTCGCGTCTCCCTGCTTCCCAAAGCCGACTTTCGCAACGAGACCGGATCATTGATCATTATCGCCCTCCAGATTGGTGTCGCCCAGCGTGTGATCTATAGCGGCAACCAGGTCCTGCCCGCCGAACGGCTTCGTGAAGAAGCCGCTGATGTCCTTACCGGTCGCCCGGTGCTGATCCCCGATCTCATGGCGGCCGGTCAATAGAAACACCGGCAGCTTAGGCCGCGTCTTCTTCACGATGTCGAGAAGCTCAAAGCCGTCCATGCCTGGCATACCGATGTCGGTGATAAGGCAGTTGATGCACGACAGATCGCTCGTCAGCAGCGACCTGCCAGATGAGAATGTAGCAACGGTATAGCCAACCGACTCGAATAGGTTCTCCAGAGACTCAAGAACTCTTGGATCGTCGTCGACAACAGCTATGACAAGTTTTTGACTCACTTTTCGTCTTCTCCCGTCCGGCGAGAATGAGTCACCGGGATCTGTAGCTTTTCTGCAATCCGAACCAGATCGGCCAGTGATACCGCCGCCATTTTCTGCATCACGTTTCTGCGGTGGATCTGAAGCGTAACTTCACTGATGCCGAGCTCGGCCGCGGCCTGCTTGTTGAGAAGCCCGCTGGTGACAAGCGGCAGCACCTCACGTTCTCGCGGCGTCAGATCGAGATAGCGCTGCCTGAGGACGTCAAGGTTCGCGCGCTCCGCATGCGCTTTCCTGTCTTGCGCAACCGCGGTGCGGATAGCCTGCATGAGAGCCGCATCGCTGAACGGCTTGGTGAGAAAATCCACGGCACCATGCTTGATGGCGCGAACTGTCGACGGAATGTCGCCATGCCCCGTGATGAACACGATCGGCGGATGATCTCCGTCCGCGATCTGATTCTGCAGATCAAGGCCATTGATATCGGGCAGCTCGACATCCAGGACCAAGCAGGCAGGCCGCTTCGGCTTATCCGCCTTGACGTACTCTCCGGCGGACGCAAAGGCGTGCGCCACAATTCCATGCGACGCCAGCAATTCGCCAAGCGCTTCGCGAATGCGGACATCGTCATCGACAATGAAGACGATCGAATCGTCGTTCGTCATGCAGCGACTTTCGATTCGATCGGCAACGTAAAGATGAACGTCGCGCCGAGCGGCGCGCTCGTTTCCGCCCACAATTTTCCACCGTGAGATTCGATGATAGATCGGCAGATCGCAAGTCCCATACCCATCCCATGCTCCTTCGTCGTAAAGAACGGTTCGAATAACCTGTCCGGGTGCTCGAAGCCGGGGCCACGATCGCTGATCTCGGTCTGGATCGAATCCGCAACGCGGCGCACCCGCAAGCGAAGAACCTTACCGTTCGCAAGAGCGTCCATCGCCTCCATACCGTTTCGAATGATATTGATTAGAACCTGCTGGAGTTGAACGCGATCGACTGCGACGGGCGGCAAGCCTTTCTCGACCTCGAACTCCATGCGGACAGAGCGCCGCAATGCTTCTTCCGCCATGAGCTCTCGCGCCTCGGTAATGAGGCTGGCGAGCGTCATCGAGATGCGCGAATCCATCGACTGCTTGAACAACGCCCGGATGCGGCTGACCACATCGGCCGCCGCATTAGCATCACGGATGATCCGTTCCACTGTTCGGTGCGCGCGATCAATGTTTGGCGGGTCCATCGCCAGCCAACGTTGGCAGGCATGCGAATTGGCAATAACAGCGGCCAACGGCTGGTTGACTTCGTGCGCGATCGACGCAGAGAGCTCGGCAAGGCTCGCCGCCTGGCTTGCGCGCGCCAGCCGCTCTTGCGCGAGACGCAGCGCCTCTTGCGCTCGAACCTCGCCATCGATGTCGAGACAGATTACATTCCACTGCACGATGGCACCTTCGGCATTTCGCATCGCCTCGGCGCGCGTCTCAACCCAGCGATATTCACCGTCGAAGCGCCTGAGCCGGTGCCGGCGTGCATAGGGCTCACCAGTCGTCAGGCTATGGGCATATCTCTCCTTGACGCCCGCGAGGTCGTCGGGATGCACACCCGCATCGAGCGTCCCGTCGAGCCGGGACTTTCCCGTTCCATCCAACGTGTCAAGTTCATAGCCGAGGAATTCGCGCAGCTGCTGGCTGCGATAGATCGGCTCGCCATTAGGCGCTGCACAATCGATCATAGCCGGGAGCGTTTCGACAAGCTGACGGAGCGATCGTTCGCTCTGCCGCAGCGCCTCATGCGCGCGCACCTGATCATCGATGTCGATGGAAACCTGGTACCAGTGCATGATCGTTCCGTCTCGGTCGCGCAGAGGCTCGCAACGTCCCTCCATCCAGCGGTAATTGCCGTCTTTCCAACGTCGGCGATACCGCATCATGAAGGGGTCGCCAGTCCTGAGACAGCGGAGCGATGTACGCAGCACCTCCGGGGCATCTTCGGGATGAACCAGCTCTCGCGCCACCGTGGTGGTATCTTCGAAGGTCGCACTGGAGAGGCCGAGATCCTCCAAAGATCGCTTGTTGACGTAGGCCAGCTTGCCGGCGGGCGCCCAGCTCCAGATGTGGACTGGCAAGGCATCAACGAGCTGAGACAGCTCCTGTTCTCGTTTTCGCAACGCCTCATGCGCGCGAACCTCGTCTCCGATGTCGATTGAAACCATGTACCATTGCACGATCGCACCGTCGGCATCGCGCAACGGCTGCGCGCGCGCTTCTATCCAGGGATAGGCATCGTCCTTGTCGCGCCGGCGAAAACGATTGACGAAAGGCGTTCCGGTCGCAAAGCCATCGAGTGCCCTTCGCAGCATGACCGGAAGATCGTCAGGATGAGCCAGGTGCCGGGCCAGCCCCTCGAAATCCTCGACGTGCGCCGGCGGTGTACCGACGCGTTCCAGATATCGCTTGCTGGCAGAGGTGAGCCTGCCAGTGGGATCGAAGCTCAGGATATTGATGGGCACGGCATCTATCATTTGCTGCAGTTGTCGCGTGCTGTTCCGCAGCGCCTCTTCCGTCGCCAACTGATCGTGGATGTCGACGTTCGCGCCGTACCATTGAATGATTTCTCCGCGCTCATTGCGAAGCGGATCCGCGCGTCCCTCTTGCCAGCGATAGACGCCATCTGCCCGGCGGTTACGAAATCTCAAGGCGAACCTTTCGCCGGTGCGGAAGGAATGGCTTAAAGCGCCGTACAGAGCATCTCGATCATCCGGATGGACGAGGTCTCCGATTGCACTGCGTAAACCACCTTCGGCATCGAAGTCTTCCAACTTCATACCGATGTAGTCCATCATGGTTTTGTTTATGTACGACGGCTCGCCCTTCGGGGTCACACACCAGATCTGCGTCGGAACCGTGTCGACGAGCAGCTGAAGCTGCCGCTCGCTATGCTGCATCGCCTGCTGGGCGCACATCATGTCATGAATATCGACACTGACACCGTACCACTGGATGATGTGGCCAGCATCGTCGCGCAATGGTTCTGCGCGGGTCTCGGTCCAACGATAGATGCCACCGCGGCGAACTTGGCGATATCGCTGGAGATAGGGTGTGCCGGTCTCGCATGACCTCTTGAAGGCTGCAATCGCCTCCGGCCGATCCTCCGGATGGACGACGCTTAGCGACGGCCTGCCATCGGTCGAGGTGATATCCTCGAGCGTGGCGCCTGTGGCCTCTGTAAACCGCTTGCTGACATAGGTCGGCGTGCCGTCCGGCTCCGTACTCCAGACCAGGGCGGGAACCGCATCGGTCAATTGCTGAAGCTTCCGTTCGCTCCGCCGCAGCGCGTCTTCAGCGTGCATCTGGGCATCGATGTCGAGACATACGCCGTACCACTGCACGATATCGCCGTCGCGATTGCACATCGGCTCAGCACGTGCGTCCACCCAGCGATAAGTACCGTCTGACTGACGCAGGCGATGCCTCAACCCAAAGGGCTCACCGGTCTCGATCCCGCGTTGAACTGCGTTGCGGACAGCGATCGCATCATCGGGATGGATGATCACCTCAATCACCGCATCGACCGAATCCAATTGTGCAACTGGCACGCCAGTATATTCGACCAGCGGCTTGTTGAAGTAGACGGGGTTGCCCTGTGGCGACAAGCACCAGATCAGCACCGGAACCGTGTCGATCAATTGCTGCAACGAGCGTTCGTGCTCGCGCAGCGCGGCTTCAGCTGTCTTGAGTTCGTCTATGTCGATCGTCGTGCCGTACCAGCCGACGATGCGGCCATCGCCATCGCGCGTTGGCAAGCCGAAACTGCGGCACCAGCGATATCCGCCGTTCGCATGCCACATGCGATGCTCGCAGTTATAGTCGTGGCCCGTTCGCAGGCTGTGACGCCAGGTTTCAAGAAGGCGATCAAGGTCATCCGGATGAACGACGTTTCGAAAGCCGAATTCATCATCTTTCGTCGCAGCGAGATCCTCTTTGGGCAATCCCGTGAAAACCCTGGGACTTCGGCTTGTATAGAGAAATTTGCCCTCCACATCGGCAAACCACGCGAGCGCCGGCATGCTTTCGATGATCCGCAGCGCCTGTTCGGCTTTGCCGCTCACCCTTTTCACGCGCTTGCGATCGGCCAGCAGAGCCACGGCTGCTATCACGAGCCCAAGGGCCGCCATCACCGCGGCAATCGCAGCAACCTGACCGATCGGCAAGTCTGTCAGCCGCGCCAAGACGAGCCCGGCGCCACAGCCCGCCAATGCGACACCGAAGCGGTCAATATAAGGTGCTGTGATCATTATCGGCCGCTCCCGGCGTGAGATGGTCCGATGCCTCACATCGCCCTCTCAGCCTGGCATCCGTCCCAACTCAGGGATCTCGCCGGAATTCTATCATGGCCGGGCTTGGCGGCATCTCATGGAAACCCATGATAGGCAAACGCCAAGGATTATGGAAGCAGCCGCACGATACGCGGCGGCGCATCAGCTCACCGCAATCGCTCTTCAAACGTGGCAATCGTTCTGGCGCAGCTACGGATACGACGATGATATCCTTCTATTAGCTCCTTAGGCCGGCCATTCCTCGAGAGAACGGCCCAAAGCCAAGTCTTGCTTGCCCCACATCCAGGTCGACCTGACCAACAGCAGGGCGCAAGCTATCCCGATAGACAGTATCGGGCTCGCGAAGAATTCCCCAGTTTTCCCGCGTCACGCGCGGCGCCTGCCGGCTCGAAGATGCCGCAGAAGGCGTCCGCGACGCGAGGAGCGACTGTTATGCATCATTCTCCCGCCTGCACCTGTGTCATTGCCCAACGAAGTGGCTGGCACTTCGTCGGCGCCCTGTGCGGGCTCTCGATCGAGATGCTCAAAGTCGTCCAGAAGAATTATCTCGATCGACGCTGGCAGCTAGGCCGGTCACAAGCATCCCTCCCCGTTATGGCCGGTTGCTACGCGCCCAGGCGAGCTCTCGCGAGCAGATGCGCTCACGCGAGGAGACGTCCATGAGCAAACCTCGCATCCGTGATGTTGCGCAAGAATCTCCAATTGAGATGACTGACATATCCAGACCGCACGACAACACGCCGGTCACCGGCCTTCGTCGTCCAGTCAATGAGATGTCACGTGTTCTGAAGACGACGCCGGTGCACATCGCGTCAGATTTATCTGGCGGCGCCATCGCACAGTGGAGTCATGACGCGTTTCACGAGGTGGTCGAGCCGATGACCGATCACGTCATCATGACGTATGTCGGTACGGTCCAACGGCTAGAGCGCCGCAACGGAAAGTCGGTTGTCACTGGAACGGCACGCGACGGCACCGTCACCATCATTCCGGCTGGTTCGATGTCCCGCTGGGACATCTACCGTCCGATGGATATCATTCAGCTCTACCTGCCACAAGCAACGCTCACGCGCGTCGCGCTAGAAGCGAACATCATCGCGCCGCACGATCTTGTCGAGCGAACGACGTACCCGGACCTTGTGACGTCACGGCTGCTCGTGAGCGCGGCCGATACTGTCGAGGGTAATGAGGCACTCGACAATCTATTCAGGCAACAATTAAGCGATCTCCTAGCAACACGCATGCTCTCAGCCCACACCGGCCAGCCTGAGACCCATCACCTCGCACTTGGCGGCCTCTCACCGGCAGTATTGCGTCGGGCTATCGAGCGGTTACGGTCAGACAGCGATGCGGACGTTTCGCTCACCGCCCTCGCCTCCGATTCCGGGCTGTCGCGGTTTCATTTCTGTCGTGCGTTCAAGGAGAGTACGGGGCTTTCACCGCATAACTGGCTTCGTCGATATCGACTCGAACAGGCAACCATCATGCTGCGTGACCCAAACAATTCTGTGGCGCAGATCGCGGCAGCGCTTGGCTATAGCTCGCAAACAGCGTTTGCGGCCGCGTTCCGCAAATTGACTGGAGAGACACCGAGCGATTGGCGAAGGCGCGCACGTTGACCACAATAGCTCTTCAATGAAGTCAATCGCTCTGGCGCGGCCACAGGTCAATTTCGCTACGCCATCGCGACCATTCAAGTCGGACCCAAGATACGGGTTCGACCGAGCAATCCTAGCGGCCCCCTGACGCTAGGTGATGCGAGCGGCGCTTGCCCCCATGCGCTCGGCTCGTCGCGACGGCCGGCCTTTCCCCACATCGGGGCCGGCCGTCGTTCTCTTTTACGAAGCAGGTATTTGGCAGTAATGACGATCCCTTATATCTTTCACGCCAGCGAAATGCCGCCGTCAACGCGCAAGGTGGCACCGGTGACGAAGCTGCTGGCATCGGACGCCAGAAACAACGCGGCACGGCCGAGTTCTTCGGGCTGGCCGAGCCGGCCGAGCGGAATTGCCTTCGCCAGCGCGGTATCGAACAACGGCCTCTCGCTTTCAGAAACACCCATCTTGCTGATGATCGGCGTGTCGACAGGTCCAGGGCTCAGGACGTTGACGCGAATGCCGCGGTGCTTGAATTCCAAAGCCCAGCTTCTCGCGAACGCCTCAATCGCCGCTTTGCTGCCAGCATAGACCGCATGGCCGTCCAGCACCTTACTGCTGGCGATCGAACTGGTCAGAATGATCGATCCGCCGTGCCGGAGTAACGGCGCGACCTTCTGCACACCGAAAAACACACCGCGCACGTTGATCGCAAACTGCGCGTCGAACTCATCGATACCGACCTCGCTCGAAGGCCTGATGACAATGACGCCGGCGTTGGCAAAATAGATATCCAACCCGCCAAATCGCCGCCGGATGTCTTGAGCAACTTGTTCATGATGCGCCAGGTCCGAGACATCTCCCTGGATCGCAAGGGTCCGATCTCCAATCTCCGCAACCGCCGCATCCAAAGCGGGCTGCGTTCGCGCGGTGATAATCACCTGCGCACCGTTTGCGGCGAACAGCTTTGCAGCAGCCAGCCCGATGCCGCTCGCTCCACCTGTGACCAAAGCCGTTTTGCCACGAAGAACACTCATCATGTAACCTCTCTTGAATAGCTTGGAGGGAGATCGAATTTCGGCCAAGTCGCTTCCTTCATCGTTCTGTCGACTTCATGGAGAGGTCATTCCTCGAGATCGGCCATTTTCTCGTGCCATTCAACTGGTGCGAACGCTGTCGCCGACTGACCCGTCCATGGTTCTTCATCTGACCATGCGAGTGTCGGACCCATTTTTGAAACGGCCCCTCGCGTCAGCGCAAGATCTGGCTCCGAGGTACTCTCAACAGCTTCATGATTCGACGTCGTAGAACTCTACTAGCCTTCGAGCCCTCCTACGTGGAACCGCCGGAATGGCGATTCCACGGACTTTGCGCGGACGGGATTGGATGCCCGTTCTGAGCTGGCTAGTTGTGAGGACACGCCCTAGCTTGCTCGCAACTCAACAGGCGGTCAGTAATCCCAGAACACCGGCACCCAGCGGAAGGCGTCGCCGTCGACCGCCACGTGTCCGACCGACGGGAACGGCAGGTGGGTGGCGACCAGCATCTCGCCCGTCTGCGCCAGCTCGCGCAACAGACGAACGCGAGCGCGCGCCGCCTCCTCGGGGTCGTGTTCGAAACCGTTGTACCAGTCGGGGTGTTCGAACCCGACCGCGAACACTAGGTCGCCGGCAAATGTCAGCGCGTCACCGCCGGACGCCAGACGGACCACGCTGTGCCCGGGCGTGTGGCCGCCGGTACGACGAACGACGACGCCCGGCGCCACCTCATGCTCCTCGTCGAACGTCCGCAGATTGTCGCGGTACTCGCTCGCGAACCGCTTGGCGGTCGCACGCAGCGCGTCCGGAAATCCCGGCGGCATGGAGACGTGGGAGAAATCGGGCGCCTCCCAGAACTTGACCTCGGCTTCAGCGACGTGGATGCGCAGGTCCGGACGCAGCCTCTCCTTCACGCCGTCGACGAGCAGCCCGCCGACATGGTCCATGTGCATGTGGGTCAGCACCACGTCGGTGACGGACGAAAGATCGATGCCGGCGGCCTCGAGCCGCTTCACCGTCTGCCCGGCCCGCGGCAGGTGCAGGTCCGGGTCCGCCCCCAGGCCGGCGTCGATCAGGATGGTTTTCCCGCCGCTGCGGACCATGACCACGTTCAGCGCCCAGTCGAACGCGTCCGCCGGCAGGAACATGTCGTGCAGCCAAGCCGCCCGCACGGCAGGATCAGCGTTGTGTCCCAGCATCTGGGTCGGCAGCGGCAGCACGCCATCGCTGACGACAAGCACATCGATGTCGCCGACCCGCACCGCGTAGCGCGACGGAACCAGCTCTTCAGGCTTGGATCCAACGAGTTGTGAAGCGTTATGTACATTCATATTTGTCTCCTGCTGACATTGCGGACGATCTGTTTCATCTTTGAGAACACCTGAGTCCGGCTTCAAACGTTCGATCCTAGGCAGACCGTACTTCTGCGAGGAACGCGTACTTCAAGCTGACGAGGTGTGCAAAGTTCGGCGACACGCTTGTGGCTAGGTGTGTCACCGCGATCGACTATCGAACTTCGTTGGCGACCGCCCCAGAGCGATTGCCATTGCTATAGAGAGATTGCTGCCAATGAGTACGCCTCCACCTTGGATGCGATACCGCCAACGCTACGTTCGCGCATCCTTACGGTCGATTGGGGTCGGAGGATAGGATGAGCTATACGACGGTATAGGTTCTGTCGTTCAGGTTGCGAGCAGACGATTGATCGCCTTCTTCGTCTTAACCGTGGCGGGATCGATGAACGTCCGACACGGAGCCACCCCAAAAATGAAGCGGCCGGCTGATCGGAGATCGCAAGTGTCAATCAAGTAGAGTCAAGCAAAAAACGACGATCTTGGAAAAGACGTCGATATCCATGCGCCACTATAAGGCCTTCCGCACGAAACAGACCAGCCGTGCACGGAGTAACATGACACGGTGGTGCGCGACATGGGCATGCGTGATCGATATGGTCGGGCCAAGGTCTGCGACGTCGCCGGCACGGCACGGAGCTCGGCCGCGGCTACGCCAAGCAGGTTGGCGGCAAGGATAGCAGCAGCAACGAGAGTGGCGGCGAGAAGGGGCTTGGGCATCAACAGGCTCTCGGTAGGGGGCACGATACGTTCTCAATAGAGGAGATCGATTCGTGGGTTACCGAGTCATTCTCGATGCAGGTTGATCGCGACAGTTGGGACCGGCAACGTAGACTAACTTAACCCCAGCGCCTGCAGGTCTGGCCCGACGGGCACGATGCCGCTCGGGTTAACTGCCTTTAACGCGTAGTAGCTGCGCTTAATATGGTCGATACTGACCGTCTCTCGAATGCCTGGTATCCCGAGCAGCCGACGCAGGTACGTGCTGAGAGCAGGGTAGTCGACGATGCGCCGCAGGTTGCATTTGAACGCGCCGTAGTAAGCTGCATCGAACCGGATCAGCGTGACGAACAGTCTGACGTCGGCTTCGGTCAGCCGCTCTCCGACCAGCGATTTATGCGTGGCCAAATGATCTTCGAGTTGGCCTAGCATGTCAAAGACGCCTTTGATCGCCTCCTCGTATGCTTCCTGGCTAGACGCGAAGCCGGCACGATACACACCGTTGTTCAACTTCGGATAGATGCGGTCATTCCATGCGTCAATCTCGGACCTAAGCTCTTGGGGATAGAGGTCGATGCTTTCGTCCGCTAATGCACCGAAACCGGAGTTGAGAATGCGCAGGATGTCCGCGGACTCGTTGTTGACGATCGTCGTCAGCTTTTTGTCCCAGAGAACTGGCACGCTCACACGACCGGTGTAACCCGGCGCCGCGCGCGTATAAACCTCATGCAAATAGGTGGTGCCATTGATGACGTCCCGGTCCGCTCCTGGATAATCGCCGAAGCGCCAACCCTGATCGGTCTGCCTAGGCTCGACCACCGATACCGAGATTACATCGTCCAGCTTCTTTAACCTTCGCGCGATCAGGGTTCGCGACGCCCAAGGGCACGCCAGCGAGACGTAGAGGTGGTATCGCCCGGACGCCGCCTTGAACTCACCCCTCGGTCCAGGACTTCCGTCGGGGCTGACCCAATTCCGGAACGCCGATTCCGGTCGCACGAATGAACCTTTGGCATCATTACCGATCGGCCGGCCGGTTACCCATTTGCCTTCGACAAGCATGATGTCTCTCCACACGCGACTTCGAGATTTTCGCTGTCGGTGCTCCAGTGAGGTTGGTCCTCCCTCACCCAGCACGACGTCAAGCGCCAAACAAATAGCGACGCACAACAGCTCGCGCGATTTCGGTCCATATCAATGCACCCGTACGCTCGGACGCGCGTTCTACTTACCGCTACGCTGCCAGCGCTCTATGCGCTCACCTGGCGGATGACCTGGCCAATTGATTACGCCGTTCTGCATTGCCGGCGACGCAAAGAGCCGTTCAGCGTAACCAGCGACCCTTGCACTGTCCTTCCACATCCAATCGTATCCAAGGTAAAGAAATCGGAAGAGACTTACGCCCCAGAAGATATCAGCCAGGGTAAATCCCTCCGGGACCAACCATGCGCCCCTGCCCTCCGCTAACCTTTGATCCAGCTGCGTGATGGCGCTCTTCGTCGAATCGATGATGCCCCGCATGTTCGCCGGCCGCGATATGAACTCGCGCCCCGCTTCTTCCTTGATGATCTTGTGCCGATAAGCCGAGCGGAGCGCCGATTTCGCAGGCAGACCCTCCAAGCGCTTACTGACCAGTTCGATCTTCTTACTATGAGCCCCCTGCATTCCCGCACGGATCACGTCTGGTCGGTGGTCGCCGTCCGGATTGGCGCCGTAGAACAACCCGGCATGTGGTATTGCGTCCACGATCGCAATTTCACTCCAGATCCGATTTT
Organism: Bradyrhizobium sp. CER78; assembly: GCF_029846235.1. Classification (GTDB taxonomy): domain Bacteria; phylum Pseudomonadota; class Alphaproteobacteria; order Rhizobiales; family Xanthobacteraceae; genus Bradyrhizobium. The sequence goes on along the minus strand of NZ_JARVWP010000011.1, from coordinate 91,925 downwards.
GCCACTGCAGTGGAACCAACGCCCCTCCGCTCAAGATATCCAGGTAAGCCGCGATCAGACGTGAATCCGCAACAGCTTCCCCTCTATGATGATCGACAAGAGTTGGTACTGCTAAAGGATCAAACCCTTCGTTCTCGACACTAGAACTTCCAGTGTAGCCGCTCACGAATGGACGACTATGTGCGATGGCTGACGCCATACGAAGCTCGACGTACTCCGCTGAATAGTTTTCACTGAGCGGCGGCATAATAACCAGCTCGCTGCTGGCAAATGGGACGCCAATCTGGAAGAGCGCCCCACGAATCTTCTGCGAGCAGATCGACATTGCGAAGTGGAACAGCTCAAGTCGCGGAACCGATGATTCGCTGTCTCGGGGCACCGGCCGCGGGTTATCGGTCGAAACTATGCACCTTCGCCAAGGGTCCCCGACTGCGGAATTCCTCGCCTTCTCCGCCAACGCTCCGACAGATACTCCAGACTTGGTGCTCATCTCGCCCTCTGAATATTCGAGCTCTACTTACAGCTCCCTATTTATTTCAGAATAGACGCGCGCCGCATGAGCTGAAGTCGGTCATTTTCGAACCAAGCGTTCAGAATTTTGGACACGCTTCCGCGGCGAGACGCCTCACGGCGAAGGCCCTGCGGCTGTCGTTCAAACTATTGGAACGATGCGTCCAATATCACCCGACTTCCCGGCCCTCACGAGCTGCTCTTAGGTCCATGACGGTCGCTGTTGAGCGGCTGGCTTAACAGATCTGGAGCTAAAGAAATGGCCTGTCTCTTGGTGATTGAAGCTAGTCCACGCTTCGAAAACTCGACTTCCCGCATTTTGACCGCTCAGTTCGTCGAGAAGTGGACGCGCGCGCACCCGAATGCGTCCATTGTGGTGCGCGATCTTGTACGATCGAATCTAAAATTCGTTGACCTTCCTTGGATCAGAGCCTCATTTACGCCGCCTGACCAACTTTCGCCGGACCTTGCCGCTGCCTTGACGACTTCAAACACGCTGATCGACGAGATCGTGGCAGCCGACCACATCGTCATCGGTACGCCAATGTACAATTTCTCCATTCCCGCGGTGCTCAAGGCATATATCGATCAGATCGTACGCCTCGGCGTTACCGTCTCGATGGCCTACGAGGGCATGCTGAAGAACAAGAAGGCGACCGTTATCCTCTCGACCGGCGGCGACTTCTCTCCTGGAGCTCCGTTTGAGGCAGCCAACGTCGCAACTGCCTATCTCAAGCAGATCCTCGGATTTATCGGCATTACCGACGTCAACGTGGTTCTTGCCGGCAAGACCCTCACTGTTGATCAAGGCCAGACAACCCTCGTCGATTTCGTCAAGCAGTTTGATGGCGCGATATCCGCGGCAGCAGCATAGCTGCAAGGGTCCGCCAAATCGATGCGATACCGAAGGATGCCGATCATATTCGGTCATCGGCATCCTTCAAACCAAGACCAGCGTCAAAGCGGCACTCTACGGTTCCTCTCGACCCAGTCCTCTCGAGCGACGGACCGTGGAGGTGATTGATGAATATCCCTAGGATCCGCGCCCTGCCCAACACCATCGCCAATCAACTACTGAACGATGTTAGACAGATGACGTCTCCGACTGTGACAGCCTAGCATTGTCCCAAGAACGGCAGACTTTCCGGCGCTGAGTTTAGTTCCCTTCGTGGTTTCTGGAGCACTCGCGCTCGGTCGGCAATTTCGTCGCATGCTCGGCTTAAGGCAGGCTTGCACCTCTCCCACGGCAGCCGGTGCCGAGGCAGTTGCCGCCACGTCGAGCGCCTCGTTATTCCGCGCGAACCACTTGCTCCCCCACTGCCGCAGCGAGACCTGGTCGATTGAAGGGAAGCGGCCGCGATGGCCGCTCCCAACTAGCGCTGTCCCGAACGTTATTCCTTGGCCTTACCCGCGGGGCAACCAGTAGGAGGGTCACCGATAAACGTCCTCGCAGAAAAGAGCTCGGGGAACGGAATCTCTTCAAGAGTCGGCGTTAGCCAAGAAATTCCGGAGACGCCGAAGTAGGCATTGCGGGATCCCAGGGTACGCCGGGTCAGCATCAAGTGGCGATACTTCCAAGTCGTGAATTCCTCGGCGATATCAGCGAGCGTTTCGCCCAAGACCTTGATCTCCGGCCGGTCATCGTACGCGATCTGCCAAGCTCGCTCGACCTCCGGGCTCGGCCGGTACGGTTCAGCGAAGTCGCGCTCGAACTGCCCCCGAGGGATCGGTAGCTTTTGACGGTGCAGGAATGCCAATACATCGTCGTAGACGCTCGGTGCGCTCAAGGCCTCGTTAAGCTGCTGCCATCGCCGCGGCTGCGGCTTAAAGTGCTCCAAATGCTCCCTCTGCTTGATTCCAAACAGGTAGACCATGTGCCTATAAGTCCAGCCTTGGAGAGCGGTGTCGCGTCCCAAAGTCGTTCCGACCACGCCGAGCATTGGAAGCAAGTCTGATGGGGTCATCCATGACAGGGAACGCCATGTGGCATTGAGAGGCTCATGCGCATCGACCACCCGCCGCAGTGCTTGCTGGGCCTTGGGGAGATCGTTCTGTCTCAGGTGGCCTTGGGCGGCTTGAAGTTCTCGGACAATTAGCGACCAGTAGAGCTCCATTACCTGGCAGTTGACAATGAATGAGTACTCCCCAGGATGGTCAGTCAGCGTCCTCTGAATCGAATGCAAAGCATCTGTCTGCAGCCACATGCTGTATGGCGTCTGTTCGAACCTGTCTTTCTCGGTGATCGTAACGGTCATTGCATTGGTGCTCCCATTTTCCAAGAGTTTCTGCCCTAAAATGGGTCGAGCGCCGCCCTGCAAATGCGGATCTGACGCGTTTCGCTCACAGCACGCGCCCTGCAGGTGGCCCAGGCCCATTGGATGAGCGTTACCGACACATCGTCGAAATGCCCGATCCTCCAATGCATGTTCGGGGTGTTTTGGACTCCTTGGAAAGACGCCTCCTGCTGAACACATCGTCTAAAAAATTGAACGGCGGGAGGGCCCCACCAGCGGCCGCCTGAACAGATCAGCGATCTTCCTCAGCCCGCAGCAATTCTTTTGCCCCAACGCACGTATTCGATATGGAAGCGTTGAACCGTTTAACGACCTTGAGAAGCGCCCAAGATGAGCGCAGTCGGCCCCGATCACCGCGGTGCGCCACCTCACAAGTAAGCTCAGCGCCCGGTCGCGCCCGGATCGCCCGCGACGGTTGTCGCCACAAAGGGAGCAGAGCATCGCCGATTGAGGCCTGTTCATGTCGCTCGGATGCCGGTCACAGAGGCAACGGGCGAGCGGGTCAGGCAATCGCACAAGTAGACGAAATAATCCCCGTTGCCGGACGAGCAACGGGGCATCGCATGTCAACGCGATATGTTTGGGAGAGCCATATTCCCCTCCCCAGGGAACTAGTTCGATCCATAGCTCCGAGGACTGGGTTTACTTGTGAAACTTCGGCAGCGCATTAGATGCAGGTGTGTCCGGCGCCCATAGGCGGAAACTCAAGTTGGCGAACACGCTGAAGCCCTTCGTGACAGTCGCCGAGTCGACGCCAGCAATTGGGGTGCCGCCCGATGCTCGCGCCGATACCTCGTCAAACGCCCAGACGTTCAAAGCCGCGGGTCCAAAGTTGTAGCCCACCAGCCCACCGACAGCCCACACGTTGTAGCGATTCACGTTGATTGCGTTTCCATAGAAGGCGCTCGACGTATCATTTCCGACCTGGCCGACATAGTACGCGACCGGGCCTATGGTCCAGTCTCCGATTGTCTTTGCGGCTGTAAACTCCGCATGCAGAACGTCGCCGCTCCGATAGCCGGTGATCGTGTTCTTGGTATTGATTTCGTCAAAAATGTTTGCGGTGAGATTCCAGCCGTCCTTGAGATAAGAGACAATGAACTCTGGCTGAAAGGTCCACCACGGATTTCCCACATTGCCGAGACCGTTCAGACCCGTTTTCGTTCCGTCCGGCACGTACATGCCCAGGCCGGCCTTGGCAAAGAAGCCGCTATCCCCAAGCTTCCAACTCAACTCAGCCGGAACGATGTAAGTGTTGTGCATGCCGGACATCTGCAAATCGACCGGGTGACCGACGCTTGACATAATGAACGGTTGCACCACGACGGCCGAATACGTGCCGCCAAGAAAATTCCAACCCGGTACAAACAACAACCCGTTTGCTTCGACAGCCGCTTGCACGCCTGTCTTTCCGCCGCCGGGATTCAGCAATGCCTGCCCCGGTCCGGCGAGATTGGACTGGTACGTGAAAACCTGATTGAAACTGTAGATTCCAGGCGGCGGAAGTCCTGCACTGCCGCCAATAGTCAACCCCGGCTTCTGCGCGGCTCCCGGCGATCCAAATTCAAATGCATTAGCTGCTTGCATTGTCGCGACGACACCCAACGCAACAACGCCTAAGTTAAAAGCTGTCTTCAAAGTCATCTGCCCCTCCGGCTGAGCGCCACAGCGATCCCGTTGTCTCCTCACGCGGTCAAAAAGCCGCACGCGGAAAGATAACAAGTCAAAGTCGGACAGATGACAACGCATGAACGCAACCTTCGTCACGTATTTCACGAACGGTGATCCTGCAGATACAAGAGTATCACCGACGATATCTGAGCAATCAGTATTTCCACTACGCCACAACGTCCGCGCCTTGCGCATTCGCGTAGGACTCCTGTGACTTCTCCAGTCGAACACAAACACCAGGCTTTGGCTCTCCGATGAACTCAATCCCGGCGCTTTCGAGTGCCCGTCGAATCTTATCTATCGTCTCGAACTTGGCGTTGATTGGCCCGGTCATTCGCTCTAGCCGGCGAATTGTCGCGATACCAACGCCAGCAGCAACGGCGAGTTGGAATTGCTCCCAACCAATGAGGCTGCGCGCTGCCTTAACTTGTCGTGCCCAAACCAGCATTAATGCCCTCACATGCTGCTGTTGCGCGCCTCAAGCAGCCAAGGGACACATTGCCCTCGCACACCGCCGACGACTTCCACCGCCCCGCCCCTTGGACACAGACTTCGCCGGCGGCTTTGTCTCCCTCGCTGCTTAACGAATGCGATCAGTCTCCCTGCACAGATCGACAAATCTCGGCTCTTTGAGCGAACCAGGTCACCACGTTTCACCCCGTGATCTAGGAGTCGCGCTCAGCCAAATGCAGCCCTACACGCGGGTCACTCAGCTCAGGCTCTGCAACTGCGCGGCAGCACCGATGACTTCATGATCGCGCCCGGGTCGTCCGATAAGCTGCAATCCCGCTGGCGGAGCATCCTTCATCCTCGGCATCGGGATTGTTACCGCCGGATATCCAACAAGATTGACGGGCGCCGTGTGCGCCATGAGCGCCTTGCGAACGTCTCCGGTCCATCCATCGATATCCACGCGCTCCGTTCCGACCAGCGGCGCGGAACACGGACATGTCGGAAGAATGAGGAGTTCAACTTGTTCGAACAGCGAAGCCATTCTCAGGGAAAACATTCGTCGCGCGTCTTGGGCTTTCGCGTAATCGTCTATGCTGACCGATCGCGATCGCTCAAGTCTGGCGGCTGTCTCCTTCCCATAGCGCTCGCTTATCAAGCTTGATGAATTTCTCGAGAAGTGAACCATGCCGGCTTCCACCAGGACCAGGGTGGCAAGGATCGCATACGCCTCGTCGAGCCGCTCAGTTAAATCAACAACGCTATGCTCCCGGCGAAGCCTCTCGACGGCCCTTTCAAAGTCGGCGGCGATGTCGTGCTCAACAGGAACATCAGTTGGGGTAGCGAGAACGCCAATCTTCCGCTTCGGTTTGTCGTCGCTCCGTGAGATGTCCATTCCCAGAGCTCTTGTCAGCGGGACCAAATCTTCCGCGTTCCCGCAGATCAGACCGACATGATCGAGCGCCGGCGCCAGTGGAAAGACACCATCCGTCGGAAGAATGCCAAACGTAGGCTTGAACCCTACCACTCCGCACAGCGCCGCCGGGATTCGAACGGACCCGCCGGTGTCCGTTCCGATACCAGCTGGCACAACGCCGCATGCAACCGCAACCGCCGATCCGCCACTTGACCCTCCTGGTATCCTTCTCGGATCGGCCGGATTAAGAGTTGGACCAAACTTGTCACTCGATGTGGTGACGCCCCAGCCAAACTCGTGGGTTGTCGTCTTACCTAAGACGATCGCGCCGGCATCCCGCAAACGGCGCACTACGGTAGCGTCAGTTATCGGTACATTGCCTATGTAAGCGGCCGACCCATAACGAGTTTCGATATCAGCAGTTTCGATATTGTCTTTTACGACGATCGGGATCCCCTCGAGGCGCCTCACCAATCCCCTTGCATATCGCCGATCACTTTCGGCCGCGCGATCTACCGCGCGATCTTCGATGGCTGCAAAGGCATTCAACTCGGCTGAGCAGTTTCTCGCCTTCTCAAGAGCCTCCTGCACGAGTTGCCGCGATGTTGTCACGCCCGCCTTTAGCCTAACGAGCATCTCTGCGATGGATGGGGATCGCATCCTCGTTCACCAGAGGCTTCTGAGCAGAGCGTCGAGCTTTCGATCCGCATCTTCCCCAAGATCGGCTACCTCCGCCTTGTAGTTTGCTCGCAGGAGATCCGCGATCTCCGGAAGCGCCGAGAGCCCGATCTCAAATGATCTAAGATGGCTTGGTAAGCCAAGGTACGAAACGAGATTTTCTATCCGGGCGGCGAGCGCCGGCCCCGGGTTAGATTCTCCGGGGGAATTGAACACTTGGAGCTTGTTGCCATACCGCGCTTCACAAGCCCGAATCACGGGCGCGAGCGTTATGCAAGAAGTGGCACTGTGGGGGAATCCAAACGTCCCGCCCAAGATGTGCCCGATCCGATGGCTGAGGCCGTAGATGACGGATGCTGGATAGAAGTAACATTGCCATGCCGCCAATTGGAGTTGGAGCAGATCACTCAGATCGACCGTTCCTTTCTGGATCGCTTCTTCGGTTTCCAGATCGGCCGGCCAACGTTCCAGCACGCTAAAGAATTTGTTTGCACCCGCTGCAGCCATGACTGCGTGTGGGTGGTCGACGTCGACTTGGCGCATGCCTTCGATTGCGTGATCAAGCCCCTTAATCGCTGATGATAGGAGCAACGCACGAGGAGTATTCAGGAGGAGGCCGGGATCCATCAACACAATTTTAGGAACGGTCGCTCGCTCAGCGTAACTTCTCTTGAACGGACGCGGGCCAGACGTTTCAGTAATTCCAAAGTAGTGGGAGAACTCAGATCCAGAGAGAGTTGTCGGCAGAGCTACTAATGGGAGATATCGCCCTTGCCGAAGGTAATGAAAATGAGAAACCGCCTTTGCGGCGTCCAGAACCGAGCCACCGCCAAAAGCGACTATTGAACGGGCACCTGCCTGAATACATCGGTCAAGCGCGTCCTCGATTGCGCTGTCTGGAGCATGAGGCGGGAAGTCCGAGAGCATTCCCGCGGCATCGTGAAGGTGCGGTAGAATGGCACGCTTGGTTGAGAGCAGTAACGGCTCAACCGTAAAAATCATCGGCCGTTCGAAGCCCTCGTCTGCCAGATCTCGAATGGCTGCGTCGACGATTCCCACCCCCCACCGCAGGGTGTCCTGCGGCAGGCATCGGAGGATGCCTCCGTCGCTTACATGGTTCGAACGATGGGGGGTTAGCTTCTGCACGTTGTCGCGCCCCTTTAATTCTGGGGAAGCGGCACAGGAGCCGGGCGCAGCGCGATACCACGCTCGATCTCGATGCGCCGATCTTCGAACTCCGGCGCCAAGCAGAGCCTGGTTCCGAGCTCCTCGGCGGATTCATCGACCGTCAGTTGAGTGGGTGTCGAAAGGGCGCAGATATGCCCATCGGGATCCCGGAAGTAGAAGAGCTTGCTGTAGAGGCAGTCGTAAACGTCCGAGACCTTTACATCGGCCCGCCTGAGACGCTCTCGCTCGTGCGTAAGGGCGGATTCGTTTTCCACTTCCAGAGAGAAGTGATGCGACAGCCCGGTGCCGAGACGTCCCGTGGTGTATCCCGGCAGGCCGAAGAAGGTCAGGACTGAGCCAGGTGAGATATCATCGTCACAGCCGTAGTAGTAGTGCGTGCCTCCCCGCTCATCCAGATAGTCCGTCTTCTTGATCAATCGAAGCCCGACCGTTTCGACGAAGAAGTTCTCGGTCCGCTCGGCGTTCGAAGAGATCGATGTGATGTGGTGGAAACCACGCAGGGCGAAGTCATCCGTAACGGTCGGCATCGGCCTCGGCCAAGTTTCGGCGGCGGTAAGGATCTCATCGCGACCGCCGATCAGATTTTCCTTCGGTTGAGCCCGGAAACCCGACCCCAGCACGGCTTCATCGTGCCCAAAACCGGGTTCGGTAGTCGCGATTTCGATAATCGCCCCGTCAGGATCACGCAGGTAGATCGCGTGGAAGTAATTTCGATTATAGGGCCCGGTAACATGGATCCCAGCGTCCGTGAGTCTTCGTTTCCACTTCAAGAGGCCATTTCTTGTCGGGACGTGAAGAGCCAAATGATGGTTTGTACCGGCACCCCAACGCCCCTTCGGATCTCCGACGCGGGGCGATGTGACCCCAGCGACAGCCGCCTTTTGATCCACGAACCCGACGTCCGGCATCATGTAGAAGATCGGGTTCCACTCGATGTAGCTGATGGTGTGGCCACGCTTCTCTTCGCCCTTGAATGCATGAAATCCAAAGGTGATGACCGGCAATCGCGGGTCCAAATGGTGGACGGTCCGTTTCACGACCGGTAGACCCAAGAGCGTCGAGTAGAAGTGTTCGATCCTGCCGAGATTTGCGGCGACGAACACTTGGTTGTTGACGCCGCGAATAATCATTTCGTTCATTTTGGACCTCGCGATTTCGGGCGCTGAAGCGCCATCTCTACCGATCACGAATGATGGCAGCGTTGCCGCGAGACATGAAGGTGGCTAACGGAAGACGCAGCGTTCAATAAGTTGAACGGCGACCGAGGCCTCAAGCCGAACGCTTGCTCGAGCTTTTGGGCTGCAGGTCTTCCGTCGCTGCAGGCTCGAACGCGGTGACGCGCGGTATTTCCAATGCAAGAAAATCAACCAGAGACCTGACCGCGGGGAGCAAGCCCCGCTTGTATGGGATGAGCGCTGAGAGGCGTGCGTCAGCCGCAATCCAGCGCGGCAATACCTGCTTCAGCCTTCCCGCAGCAATCTCCTCTCGGCAAATGTAACCGGGCAATGCCGCAATACCCAGGTTGGCACATGCCGACTCCTTGAGCGCGACCAGATTGTTGCTCTGAAAGCGAGGTACCGTTTGAACGATGCACCTTCGGCCGTTCGGTCCGGTTAACACCAGATTTGATGAACCGGTCCTCGCAATCGCGATTGTATCGTGTTGGGCGACCTCCTCAGGGGTCGTCGGTGTGCCCCTCGCCTCCAAGTATCCCGGCCCCGCGAACAAGTACCACGGGGCACGAGCGATGGCTCGCTGGACGAGTGAAGAGTTCTGCAAGGGTGCGGTATGGCCGCGAAGCGCCAAGTCGAAGCCATCAGCTACAATGTCGACCAGAGCGTCTGTGGTAATCTCTACGATTTGAACTTTCGGATGCTTGTTGAGGAAGATCGGTATCAGGTCCTTCAAAGCGAACTGAGCAATCTCGACGGCCGTCGTCATTCTGATGACGCCGCTTGGCTCAGTTGCCCTTTGGCGTACAGCCTCCTCCGCCACCTCTGCTGCTTGCAACAAAGTCTGAGCGTAGTGATAGAACTGCGTTCCTACCTCGGTCATGCCGAAACAGCGCGACGTTCTGTTGAGTAAGGTTACGCCCAGAATCCCCTCGAGCTCCCTTACCCGATTGCTCAAGGTGGACTTCGGTAAGCCCAATGTTCTACTCGCAGAGGTGAAGCCCCCTCTGTCGACAACCTGGACAAAATAGAAGACGTCTTTGAGATCAAGCATGACTTAGAACGATTTACCCTAGGTCGATAGAGCCACCACTCGCACCTTTAGATCACAGACATATCGGTTTAAGCCACTCTAAACACTTGCCATTCTTACCTCAAAAGGTAGCGGCGCGGAAGGAAACCTACTTGTCTCACGACACACGTGGCTCGTATTCTGCCTCGAACTGGAAGATTGCTGGAGTGGGCCATGCTTCGTCTCTACGATAGCCTGCTGTCTGGAAATTGCTGGAAGGCTCGAATCCTGCTCTCCCAGTTGGGCGTCAAATACGAAAGGATCACATTGGACCTGGTCCGAGGTGATCACCTTCAGCCGGATTTCGTAAAACTCAGCCGGTTCTCACGGGTCCCGACATTGGTCATGGACGATGGTCGTCCCATTGTGGAGTCCGGCGCCATACTGATGCATCTGGCGGACGGAACGCACCTTCTTCCTGACGACAAGTATGCCCGGACAGAGGTGTTCAGCTGGTTGTTCTTCGAACAGGCCGATCTTCAAAAGGCCATTGCGGTCCCTCGTGTTTACAATATTCGTGGGCTAGCGTCCCAGATGGCGGATGAAATTGCCCTTCGGCAAAAGGACGGTTACGGCGCGCTCGATAAACTCGAGAGCTGGATTAAAACTCGAGATTGGCTAGTGGGCAGTAGCTACACTATCGCCGACCTTGGAGTTTTCGCCTACGTGTCCGTAGCAGCGGAGGGCGGCTACCAAATGGAACGATATCCCGCAATTCTCAGGTGGCTAGACAGCGTACGATCGACCAAAGGATGGGTACCGCTTATCGTAGAGAATTCGCTCTCTAGATAGTCGATACCCATCTCCCCCAAGGCGAAGTTCTAGGCGTCGAGAAACGTTGCGAATTTTTCCGGCCCGAACTTATCAAGCGCCATGTCGTTCTCGGGCAGGCCGTTGTCGGCATAGCCAATGCACATTCCGCATACGACCATGTCGCTTTCCGGAATGCCAAGCTCTTTCCGCAGCAATGGATATTGCAGAGACCAGATCTGCTGCGCAAGCGTATCCAGTCCTCGGCCCTTTGCGGCGAGCATTACCGTTTGCAGGAAGCCGCCGTAGCAGATGAAGCTCGCGGGGACCAGTCGTCTATCCATCGTAAAAATGAGACCGACTGGAGCCCCAAAAAACTTGAACTGCCTGGCGACATCGCGGCGGCGACCTTCTTTGTCGCTTCGCTCGACGCCCTGCGCATCGCCCAACTGGCCGCGAAACTTGGTGAACCACGACGCATGCGGCTCGGGAATGGGGTCTGGAAAAAATGGATACTCCGGAACTAGCTTGTCATGATTGTCATTGAAGTTTTTCACCGCGGCCTCGACAAGCCGCTCGCGAGCCTTGCCTGTCAACACGTAGCACTTCCACGGTTGAGTATTGCTCGAACTGGGAGTGAACCTGGCAATCGAGAGAATATCTTTGACGACTTCGATCGGAACAGGTTTGTCAGTAAAGCCACGTTTCGCCCGACGACCTCTGATTATTTCGTCGATGTAAAAGGGATTCTCAGAATCCTTCGGCGCTTGCCGCTGAAGTTCTAATGTCATAGCTTCCCCCGAATTCGTTGCACCAAGACCGCCGAAGTAGCGGCATGCCGCATAATCGGAGTTCAGAAGCCGTCTAGGGAAGTAGCCCAACTTCGAACTTATCGTTCAATAAACTCGAACGATGCGGCTCAAGCCAGGGTATTTCAAGTCAGAGCCGAAGGAGAAGCGAACGGCTCCCTGCCGGGTTATGCCGTAAGGTCTCTAGATTGAAACGGCTTCAGGCCACGGTACGATGACTACCGCAAATGTAGCGATAGCCACCCTGACCATCATCCAGAGGTTGCGGCCGTCCGAAGACCTGGCGAAACGCGTTCTCGCCGCCGGGGCTCATGCAGCCAGCTTCAAGAGCGCCCGCGCCTCATGCACGGTCGCCGGATGCCGCCCGTAACGTCTGCAAAGCTGAACAACGCGATTGACAAGAGCAGCGTTTGAAGACGCAAGATGCTCACGATCGAGCCGCACAGTGTCCTCAAGTCCCGTGCGGCAATGTCCGCCGAGCTCAAGAGACCACTCGTTGAGCGTGATCTGGTACGGTTTCCCGTCGCCTTCGGCGCGGCCGCCGCACCAGATACGTGCTGTCTTCGTTCGCGGGCGGTTCGCGCTCCGCCCAGGATTCGCCTGATTGAGAGCAGCTGAACGAGCTGATCGCTGGTGCCCATTTTGGCGGGCATCGACTGATCGAAAATCGGGCCTCAAGATAAGTGCAAGCCGAAGTCGTAGTGCAGATGGAAAAAGGGCGAGTTTTGGATAAGGCCGTCCGGCGCCTGCCCCGCCGGCATCTCGACAAATTCGCGCACCAAGCTATCCTTGACACCGAAGACGACGTCTGTCTCAAGATACGCGTCACCTTCCGCGAATATGTGCGTCACCAGTTTCTGATAGCCGGGCGCCGAAATCATGAAGTGGATGTGCGCCGGTCGCCACGGATGCCGTCCCTGCTTCTCTAACATGGCCCCGACAGGACCATCGTGAGGAATGGGATATGCCGCCGGCCTAATACTCCAGAAACTGAACTTGCCAGCTCCGTCCGTCGAGAACCGGGCCCTCATGGCTAAGCCACCAGTCTCCTCGAATTGCTGGACGTCGTAGTAGCCATCGCCGTCCGAATGCCAGACATCGACGACGGCGCCTTTGATCGGCGTGCCGTCCGGAGCATTCACTGTCCCCGTGACGATGAGCGGCTCGCCTACGAGACCGCCAGAGATATTTTCCCCATGCCCTTTCTCGGGTGGCCCCTCTACGTAAAAGGGCCCAAGCACCGTCGACTCGGTGACGCCCTGGGCTGCTCCGTGATTAATGGCATCCACGAGCATCGAGACGCCGAGCGTGTCCGACAGGAGCACGAACTCTTGGCGAGTGTTAGTGCACATTTTTCCTGTATCAGTCAGGAACCCGATCCCCTTCTCCCATTCCTCGATGGTCGGCCGAACCTCCCTTACGAATGCATGGAGATGCCGGACCAACGCCGCGCTGACCTCAGCCGCTCGCCTGTCGCTTGCACCTGAAAGACTGTCGATGACCGCATCAGTGATCGTGATCTCGTCAAAGTTTCGCATAGTTCCCTGTCCATTTCATTTTCGGCGAAGTCACGTCAAATCCTGTAATCGTCCACCCGGACTGTCTTCGGCGGACGACCGCCACACGCTGCACGCAGTATCTCGCGGATCGACGAGTGGTCAAAGGGGCGGGGATTCCAGTACGAGTTCTTCATTGTGAGGGTCGTGGCGCGATCGATATTGTCCTCTCCGAAGCCGAGCTCGCCCAGCGACACTGGTAAATCCAAAGCTCGCGAAAGGTCGTAGATCTTTCTGGCTGGATCGTTCGAACCGGTGGCCGTTCGTAGCGCCTCCAGGGCCGTCGGCGTCGCCTCCAGATTGTACGCAAGCGCATAGGGAAGCAGGATCGCGTGTGTCTCCGCGTGCGGCAAATCGAAGGAGCCGGCCACAACGTGACAAAGTTTGTGGTGAAGAGCCATCCCGACGGACCCCAAACAGACACCACAAAGCCATGCGCCATACAAAGCATCGGACCGACTTTGATCGGCTATCGGATCCGACACTATCTGCGGCAGCGAACGGATTAGCGCTGCGATGCCTTCCTGAGCAAGCAGACCAATGATGGGATTGCCGTTCTGCGCGTAGAGAGCTTCCGCTGCATGTGCGATCGCGTTGAGACCGGACGCCGCGGCAAGCCTTTTCGGCAATGACTTCGTAAGTTCGACGTCGTAGATGACCGTCTTCGGGAGGATTGCCGGGTCGGCCAGCGTAGTCTTCTCAGCATCCTCTGTCTGACCGAGGATCGGCGTCATCTCCGAGCCTGCATAAGTTGTAGGCACGCAGATCTGCGGAATCCCGGTGCGCAGTGCGAGAGCCTTGCCAAGGCCGATAGCCGAGCCTCCTCCGATCGATACAATGCAGTCGGAAACGGCGCCCACCATGGCGTGCATGGCATCCTTCGTCACGCTGGTCGGAGTGTGCAGGACGGCTCCCGCATAGACGTCGCTGCAAGATCGACCGAGAAGGTCGCAGACCATTTCGCCTTCACGCTGCTGGGCCGCACTGCAAACCACGAACGCCCGCCTTCGATCCAGCCGTTCAACCTCGCTGCCAATCGACCCGATGGTCCGCGAACCAAACACCACGCGCGTCGGCAGACCAGAAAACGTAAAGCGTGGCATCATTCACCTTCGAAAGCACTGAAAGAACCGCGAAAGCCATGGGGGCTTCCGCGATCTTGGGTGAACGCTTCGCCTACTCGGCCGCGTCGTTCATGTAGGACTTCTTAACGTCCTGGGCTTTCGCGTAGTCAGGCTGGAAGCGGACGCTGGCATAGTGGGACTTCTGCTCCGCTTCCTGCGCACGCTTCCCTAGTTCCGCTGTGTCGCCGAAGCCGAGTACCTGCCGCGCCAGCTCGGTCAGCGGTCCATCGACCTGATACTCCGTGCGCTGCATCGTCAGCAAGTTGATGAGGTAGAGAGGAGTGCCGTTGAACTTCTCGAACATCTCGTGACGGTTGCCCCACTCGCTCAGGAATCGCTCGCTGATCTGGCGGAAGATCTTAATGCGGTCGTAGGCGCTGATCTCCGCACCGCGGAGAGCCTCGGCGAGCTTCGGACCGATGTATGGATCTTCCATCTCGCGCTTCGACGGCTGGATAACGACGCCGCGACCGCAGAAGTCGATCAGGGTGTTCACCATCTTGGCCTGATTCTCAAGATAGTAGGCGCGACCGAAGTCGATGTAGATATTGTTCGGCTTGAACAGCCCTCCGGGCGTCGCGAATCCCGTCTCTTCAGCGGCGATCATGAAGGCTCGGCAGGTCTCGCGGAAGCGAATGAGCTCGGCGAGTTGCGCGGCGACGACCGGGTTGGTGCTGGTACCCAGCGACTGAGTCAAGAGTAGAGCGAGGCCGACCATCAGTTCGGCGTGGACGCAATGACGAATCTGGGTCTCGAGATGCACCCAATCGAATTGACGTTGCGGATACCATTTCGCGTGGTCTGGATTGCCAATATGCTGTACCCGGTCCCACGGAATGAGAACGTCATCGAAGTAGACCATCGCGTCGAGTTCGTCACCGATCGTGGCCAACGGACGATCGTACGGATCTGCGTCCGGCTGCGCGTTCGACTTGCGGGCCACGACCGAAATGCCCTTGGTAGCGATCGGCACCAGCGCGTAGACAGTCTGCTCCGCGGTCTGGCCGGGGCGCCACAAGTTTCCAATAAGAAGGTGATTGACGAAGGGAACGGATGTGCCGATCGCCTTCCAGCCGCGGACAAGGATGCCGTCGTCACGTTCTTCGATGATCTTCAGCATTGGCGTCTCGGCCATCGCATTGTCACGGCCGCGATCGAACTGGACGTCGAGGAACATCGGCGAAATAGCCAGATCCTGAGACGTGACCTCCTCCCACTGACGCTGAATATTGCCGGAGAGATCGCGCTTCTTGCCGCTGAAGCGCGAATTGTCCGACCAAGGCTTCTGGTCATCCACCTGGGTGAACATGACCACGTTCATGCCGGCTGGCGGCCGTGTGAAGATGCCGCCCTTGAAGTGACGGCAGAGGAAGTCGCAGTACTGGCGGCGCTTGACCACATCTTCCTTTGACCGCGGCAGAAACCAGTGCATCGACTGACGATTACCGCTCTCGTCGACAAAGGTCGCAATGTCTTGATTCTTCGGGTCAAGGTGAAGATCGTAATATTCGGCGATGGCATTCGCGTACCCCTTCGTCATGGGATGCGTGGTCACGTCCTCGATCAGCTCACCACCGACGTAGACGCGACGACCGTCTCGTAGAGATTGAAGGTACTCGGCACCGGTTCTCATAGCTCACTCCTTGTCATGTTCTCAGGAAACTTGCCGTTGGAACGTCGCTGCGTCCCAGTAGTCTTCGCTGTGGCGTATCCGGCCGTCTGCGACTTCGAGCAGTTGGACGCCGCGCAACGAAATGGTCTTGGCGTCAGTCGCGCCGCTCTTCCGCGGAGCGGTCGCGCGCATGACGTAGGCGACAGCAACCGCTCCATCGCCTCCTTCAATCATGGATTTTACCTCCCAGCGAACATCCGGAAGCCAGCTGAACAGCTTCTGCATGCCCACTGCGATCTCGGCGGAGCCCCGCTTTGTCTTGAGTTGCGAGACTTCGTCGTGCGTCGCATCGTCACAATAGAGCGCGAGGATCGCGCGGTGATCGTGCCTCCCGTAGGCATCGTAAAGCGCGGTGACGACTTCTTTTGGAGTCGATGCAGACGTCATGCGCGCGCCTCCAGATCGACGCCATACATGTAGCGTCCCTGTCCGTAGAGTAACGGCGGACCAGCGGCCGGCGCATGAATGCTCTCGATCACGGCGATGGCGATGCGATGGCTTCCGACCAAGAGCTGCTCGACTGTCCGACATTCGAACACAACCGATGCCTCGCGTAACCGCGGAACTCTTCTTCCGTCGGACAACTCGGTCGATAGCAGGACGTGTTCGTCAATAAATTTGTCGACGCTAGGACGCGAGCAGAGCTCTGAAAGGTGAAGCTGGTCCTGCGTGAGGAGGTTCACGGCGAACCGCTCGCCTTCCCGTACATGCGCGGCGGTCACTGTCTTGCTGTTCAAGCAGATCAGTATCGTCGGCGGCTCGGTGCAGACTGAAGTAAACGAGCTGATCGTCATCCCCCAGGGTCTATCGCCATGCCAGGTCGTCACGACGCTCACGCTTCCAACGAAGTGCCGCATCGCCGCCCGGAATGCCGCGGCATCAGCGATCGTCTGCGAGGGCCAAACTCCGCGATCGATTCCAATTCCCGAGCTGTTCATGGTAAGCCTCGTAGCGACTTATTCGTGTCACAGAGGCTAAGTGGCGCGCCCGGCCGACGTCTAATCGATAATAAATATTCCAACTATCCGCCGGATCGATCTATCCGCCTTATGCGCCGCAGGGGACGCCGAGAAGCCGAGAGCCCAGCACATCGCAGGCAACATCTCGCAACCGCAACATGAGAGACTCCGCCGATCGAAATACGAAGGCCGAGCTCATTCCGATAGTGCATGGCACTGCAAATTGTTAGGGTTCGAGATCGCATTTATCGGGAGACTGGGGTGAACCTACGAAGCATTGACCTCAACCTGCTCGTGATACTCGACGCGCTCCTTACCGAGCGCAACGTAAGCCGGGCTGGCGAGCGCATCGGTCTCAGCCAATCGGCGATGAGCGCGGCTCTCGCGCGACTCCGCGAAGTCTTCCACGACCCACTACTCGTGCGCGTTGGGCGCGATCTGGCTCTAACCCGAAATGCGGAGGACCTCATCGTCCCGCTGAAGGAATCGCTTAGCAAGATCGAACATCTTCTGCTGCGTCGTCCTGGATTCGACCCCACGACCGATGCGCGGACGTTCTCGATCAGTGCGTCCGACTATGCGGGGTTGGTCCTGCTCACGCCGCTCGTGAGGATTATCTCCAACGAGGCTCCAAACGTGACGATTCATCTACTGCCTCGTGCTCGGGACGCCGTGCGCGTGCTGCAGACGAACCAGGCGGACATTGTCATCGAGCCGATCGAACTCTTCGGACCGAACGACTATCCGACGGCCTTGCTGCTAAGGGATCGCTGGCTCTGCGCCGTCGATGTAAATCACCCCGACGTCACAGGCGATACATTGACCGAGACGCAGTTTCTCGATCTTCCGCATCTCGTCTACGGCATCGGAGACGATCGACAGCTGAACCTCGCCGACCAACATCTTGCTGATGCCGGCGTTCAACGCCGTATCGAGGTGACGGTCGAAAGCTTCCTGCTGAACCCATTTCTCATCAAGGGGACGCGGCTCGTCAGCCTCGTGCTGGAACGGGCGGCCAGGAAACTGATTGGCACGGTCGATATCAAGCTGCTGGAGTCCCCGATATCTGTTCCGGACATCCACGAAGCTATGTACTGGCATCCCCGCCATACGACCGATCCGGGACACAAGTGGTTAAGAGAGAAACTGCTTAGCGTCGCGCAGCAACTCGATTGAGGTTCATACGCTCTCACGCCCTGCGTCGCGGCTGCCTTTGCCGACCATCGGCTTAGCGCGGCTCGACCCGAAACGCATGGTCGCGGGGGTCTGCTACATTGCTAATCCCACAATTTCCGAAGTTGTGTTTTCCTACCGGAGGGCGGCCTAACTCTCGCGGCGTACGCGGTTGGCAATCCAACAGCCACCGCTCGTACGCAATCTGTCGCCGGTTTGATCCCGGAATAGGTTCAAATCCTGGACCTGCACCATCCTCAACTTGAGTTATAATTCAGCATGTTGCCCTCTACTAGATCGGCTAGCTACTGCGGCGAATAGCGGACTATTTCGCAGCGTCGCGTAGTAGCTGTTGCCGTCCAAAAACTGCCGTCAACAGATCGAGAGAAACACCTTATCTCTGCAGGTGACGATTGCGGACATGGTCGATATCGAGACCATGGGCGCCGCCCGATGGCAGCGGCCAGTGGATGACGTCGCGGAGGTCGGGGAGCCCTGCTGGCTGCTCCAGCTACTCGCTCGTCCGGCCGAGGTCGCTGAACCCGTGCGGGTTAGCGGCAAGGTCGCGCAACGCGGCGAACCCGCACAGCTTTGCGCGACGACGTCTGCGTGGGCTTGCGTGTGGAGAATCGGTCGCGATCACAGTATGGCGAGGTTGGTAGTTGGGTCGTTGACAGGATGATTCATGTCCTACTTAGTTGCGGGCATGGGGAAGCGATCTCCCCACGAGGCGGCAGCCGAAGAATCGCGTCCGTTTTGCTGTGAAGGACGCGTTATGCCCGACAGATTGCATCCCTCGTCCTTCATCCTTTATCGCTCTGATGGTTCTGAAGCATGGCCAAATGCGGTCACGGCAGACACCGCTCGATTTGACGTGAAGGACCAGAATGATCGCGCGCAATGACCATCGCTGGAGCGGGCGTGCGCTTCTCATCGTGGCCGCCATTTCTTGCGTTATGGGGTCAAATGCCATGGCAGACAGTGCAGCTAACTTCGAAGCAGACGCGGTCGGAGGCCCGCCCGCGGGCTGGACAGCCACCAAGACCGGAACGGGAACTCCGCAGTGGACCGTCGAGCAGGATACGACTGCCCCGTCCCATTCCCGGGTGATCAAGCAATCCGGCAACGCGACTTATCCGGTCCTGCTGAAGGACGATACGAACATTAGGGACGGCTTCATCGAGGTGAAGTTCAAGCCCATTGCTGGAGCGGAGGACCGCGCTGCCGGTCTCGTGTGGCGGGCGAGAGATGCCGACAATTATTATGTGCTTCGCGCCAATGCGCTCGAGGATAACGTGGTGCTATACAAGATGGTGAAGGGTGTTCGGCGAGCTCTGGACATTGTTGGCCGAGCCGGCGGGTATGGAGTCAAGATTGCCGTGCCCGCGAATCGGTGGGGCAGTCTGCGCGTTGAATTCGCAGGCAGTCGCTTCAAGGCGATCTACAACGGTCAAACGGTGTTCGAGGTTGAGGACGAGACTTTCGCGGAAGCCGGCATGGTAGGCTTGTGGACCAAGGCAGATAGCGTAACACTGTTCAATTCAATCACTTACGGCTCGTCGAAATGACTAGAACGACCGACACCATGCTCTTGGTGCACCGATCCGGGCTACGACTGGGCCCAAGGTGGCAAGAATGCCAGTCGGGCTGCACACGAGATTCATTAGTCAGTCGGCCGCGGCTGGCGTGCGTACCCAGCGTCTTCGGATCGTCAATAGCCTAGCGAGGCAGCGTTGGAGAAGACTGGCGCGCGGCGTGACTTTCGAAGAAGGATAGCGGAAATCCGATGGTTAGGCCCGCACGAATCTCGTTCACTGGATGTCCGCCTGTAAGCGCGTGACAGACTGCGACGTCGAAGCTGAGATCATCCCGCACGCGATATATCAACCCGACCAGGCCCGAGAACGTCTCCTCCTTTCCAAATTCGTTTTCGTAGAAGACCTCCGCAACGGGACGCACCGTCCACGAGGATGGCCCTTCGACGATCGCGCCTAGGAAAACGTCACCATGATGGTCGCGGGTCACAGCCGTCTCGGCGTTCAGGTGGATGGTGCCCCAATCCCAGCGTTGGGAGACGATGGCGGCGAAGCTCGCACCGACACCCGAGTTGCCGATGCTGTCCGGCAGAAGGACACCAAACTCGGTTGCAACGCTTGGACCAGTTTTATCCTGCAGGCTGCCGGGCAGGACTACATGTTTGAGAAATGCTCCAGCGGCCGTCAGGCTTGTCGGCCCCGGCGGCGAAAGGGACGTTTGCCCCTGGCCCTCAAAGACGGCTTCCCAGTCCTCAGTTAGGCCGTAGTTGATGACCCAGGACGGCGCGATCAGGCTCGTTCCGCTCTCATCGCGCAAACGTCCCGCCGGTTGCAGTTCAATCTCCATTTCTCCCTTTTTGGCTACGGCGGCATCGGTGCGTCGAACGGGCGATAGGCCGCTGCTGGCGAGGACAAGGCGAGCAGAGCAAACGGAAGCGCGGCGCCAAGCGCAAGATATCTCGACGGGCCGCGAAGGCCTCCGCTATATCTACACATGCGCCGACTCCCTACACGCTCCATCTCATGGAATTGGCTTGAACACCCAGATCGCGGCCGCCCCGGCGGGGCCCGCGCGGACCGCCACCAGCAGACGATCCAATTCCGGCACGAAGAGAGACGTGCGCGCGCCCGTTGCCGTCGGCAGGCGCGCGATCCGCCGATAGGCCGATCCATCGATTTCGAAGACATCGACGCATCCGGCGCCGCAGCTCACATAGACACGCTCCCGAAGAGTGAATGATGCTCTCGCCTCTCGAACCAGGTGGCAGATTAGAGAGCAAGGTCAAGACCGCCGCGTCATCGACTTCCTACAGCAGATCTGTCAATCCCGCTTGTGGGCGACGTTCGTGTCGGTCGAATGCCTGTGTCATCGGATTGTCAAGCTGCCCGCGGTCGTACATGATTGGAACGACTCACCACCGGGACTGGACACCGGCAGGAAGGTCCGGAGGCGACAGCGGTTCTGACCGGACTGCGAAGACAAGGTAGCGAGCAAGGAGGGTCGAATGACAATCCGTTGCTTTCTTGTCTGCATTCTTTTGCTGTGCGGCGCGACTGCCGCGGCCAACGCGACTTCGTTGAACAAGGGCGATCCCTGGGACCCTCACCACATCGAAAACCTACCTGTCGAGGTCCGGCAATACATTCGGGCCATCTGCAAGGGAGCGCCTCGGGCGCAACATGACTTCGCCACCTACAATCCGGAGCAACACCGTTGGCGGATCAACCTTGAGTATCTCGACTGTGACGGGTTGAGCCGCGACTACCGACGAGGCAACCAATGTCTCGACGTAGACTTCATTGGCTTCGGATCGCACTATCGACTGGCCCGAAAGGGCTACGCGGACTGCGGTTTTTGAGATCTCGTCCGCGCGGACCAGCCGTCAAGGAACGCTGCCTGTGGCTGCCGGATTGACGTGCCTGACTTCAATGGTCAGATGCGAGAGCGACCGGAACCGCGCCACCTTGGCCCGGTAGTATTGTTCGCTCCGCTCGGTTGCCGTCACCACGGAGAGGATGGCCCCAAGGTGACCGGGACCCAGTCGCCAGAGGTGCATATCCGCAAGCCGATCGCCATCGTTCTCGATTGAACGTTTGAGATTGTCAGCCATGCGGCGGTCGGGATTCATGTCGAGGAGGATAGCACCGGTATCGCGGATAAGGCCGAACGACCAGCTTGCGATCACGAACGCGCCGACGAGCCCTGCCAGCGGGTCCATCCAGAGCCAGCCGAAAGCGCGAGCAAGCAAAAGGCCAGCGATGACCAGCACCGATACCGCGGCATCCGCCAGAACATGGATGACAGCAGCGCGCATGTTGTGATCTCGCGCCGCCGAGCCATGCGCGTGCTCATGCTCTTCATACTGTACGGGATATGTCTGCTCGCCCAGCCTGACGTTGGCCGTGAACGCGTGCGGCTCGGGGATTTCGTCAATCGATTCGAGGTAGTCGCCGCAATCCTCGAGTACGAAGACTTGCCGGGCACCGTCCGGTCGCACCGTCTCGATCGACGAAGTCGCGGCCAGAAGTCCCGGGCCAGCTTCGGCGCGGAGCCGGAAACGCGGCGGAACGTCATCCTCGAACACTTCCAGGACCACGTCACCTTCAGCGGTCGAGATTCGGTGGGTTTCGTCATCGTCATGATGGGCGTCGTGGCTATGGCCGTGCCCGTGGGTATGACCATGTCCATGGTCATGATGATGGCCACCCCCGCTGAGCAGCCACGCACTGGCGACGTTTACTGCAAGGCCTAGGAGCGCAACGGGTATCGCTTCGGCGAAATGGATCGGAACCGGGGAAACGAAGCGACTGATGGCTTCATAGCCGATCAGCAGCGCGATCATTGCCAGGATGATGGCGCTGGTGAATCCAGCCAGATCTCCGAGCTTGCCAGTCCCGAAAGTAAACCGCGGATCATCGGCATAACGCCGGGCGTAGGTATAGGCGAGCGCCGCGAGCAACAGGGCACCCGCGTGGGTGCTCATGTGAAGTCCGTCGGCGATCAGCGCAATAGATCCAAACAGCCAACCACCGACAATTTCGGTGATCATCATCGCGCTGCAAAGCCAGATCACCGCCCAGGTTTTTCGTTCGCTCTTCTGGTGGTCATCGGAAAGGAAAACATGGCTATGAAGGCCCGGAAAGGCCGCGCCGCTGGCATCGCTCATGGCAGTCCTCGTTCGCTACTTCAGGTACGTCCGTACGATGTCGATGAGGTCGGCGGCACCTCTGGCCTTCTCCGCGTCTTTCTCATGCGCAGGATCGACGACGTGATGACGGATGTGATCTTCGAGAAGCTCGGCCGTCAGCCCGTTCACGGCGCCTCTCACCGATGCGACCAGCATCAGCACGTCTGCGCAACCAATCTCGGACTCGAGGGCGCGCTCGACCGCTTCGATCTGCCCTTTGATGCGCCGGACGCGTCCGACGAGTTTCGACTTGTTCTTGATCGTGTGCGACATGTTGTCTAATATAGGGAGGTACCCTATATGGATCAAGCAACAAAATGCTGGCGGGCGCATGTTCGTGAAGGCGACCCTGCTTCGGAGCGGAGCGTTCCTGCTCTTGCAGATGCTTTGGACACAGTCCGTGCAGGCGCACGGCATCGCAGGCAATCGATACTTCGACGGCACCATGACCTTCGACGATCCCGCCGTCGCCGACGAGCTCATCCTGCCGAACTTCAACTACCTCGGCTATCCCGCTCAGGGCAGCGATGTTGTCGAGAACCGTATCAACGCCTCCTTTGCGCGGCTTCTCACGCCGACGCTCGCCTTCACGATCGACAGCACGTGGGTCCATCAGACCTGGCCGACCGGTCGCACCTCCGGCTTCGACAAGACCAGCATCGGCCTCAAATACGAGGCCTATCGTGACAACCGCCATGAAACGCTGGTCTCGATCGGCCTCGCCTGGGGCATCGGTCATTCCGGCTCGGTCGCGATCGGCGCCGACGCTCCTAACACGATCCAGCCAGGCATCTTCTTCGGCAAGGGGTTCGGCGATCTCCCCGACTCTTTTTCGTGGCTACGGCCATTCGCCATCACGGGCGCGGTCGTCGATGAAGTCCCGATCGGTTCGGGCGGCATGGCGCTCGCACCGAATCTCGTGACTGGTGGCTTCAACACCGTGCCCTCGCCGGCCGTTGAAACGCTGCACTGGGGTTTCTCGGTCCAATACAGCACGCTCTACCTGACGAGCCGCTTCAACGGCGGACCGCCAAAGGAGGAGCCCCTGAACCAATGGGTTCCGCTTGTCGAGTTCAGGTTCGACAGTCCACGCGGGCAAGTAACCGCAGCCACGGCAAATCCTGGTGTCGCCTACGTAGCGGTCGCCTGGCAGGCGTCGGCGGAAGCGATCATCCCGCTCAATCGCGCTGGCGGGACTGGCCCAGGCTTCCGCGCACAGCTGCTGCTTTTCCTGGACGACCTCGTGCCCTCGCTGTTCGGCAAGCCGCTCTTACGCGAACAGCCCGCGAACAACCAGATAACGTGGTGACAGGGGCATCCGCCACCCACCGCGGCGGTCAGGTTCGCCTTCGCCGAAGCGCCCTCGGAAAGCCGCCAGAGCCGCGAAGCTGTACGCCGACCCCTTCGGCACCGCTCGAATGTACGATGATTGCATGTTGGTTGCGGGTGATTGGATCTGCGAAGCTATCATGAGCGCGAAATGCGCGATGCCTGAAGACCAATGCCGGGTGAGCGCACTCCAGTTGAGCGCAATCGAAATACGCACTTCATCTAGCTGACAGCGCATCCGCATAAGGAAAGCGCAGCGCTCCAGAGGTAAAGCCCGGAGGCGATACCACGATCTGTCGCGATCCATTGCGGAATTGGTCGACCTCGCCACCTGCAATTCCTTGGAACTGGACCTGCAGCACACGGGGGTCCTGCCATTCACCATTTGTCCCGAAGCGGACGGCTCCCATGACGGTCTCGAAGATTGCGCCTCTTGCATAGGCCGATAGGTTGGCATCGTCGAGGCCGCCGGTCGCTTCGACCGCCTGAGCGACGACCTGCATCTGGGCATAGGCCAGCGGCGCCATGTAGTGCCCCAAAAGGTCGACACCGGCATCTCGGGCGCGGGCCTGATAGGTAGATAGAAATTCCTGTACGCCGGGAAACATCATCTTGGGGACCGGCGCCCAATATTCGTAGTTGATGAAGCCATTCAGTAACGGGCCGAGCGCCGCCTTCACCGCGGTATTCTGGGGGCCGATCATGCTGGCGCCAACCATTTTCGGACGGAACGGATGCGCGTGGATCGCGCGCACGAGGCCAATCGAGTCGTTGAGATAGGAGCACAGAAACAGCAGATCGCTGCCGCTTCCGGCGACGGCGTCGATGACAGGCACAAAATTCTCGGTCGTCAGCGGATAGGTAGCTTCATGGACGATCCTGAAGCCATATTTCTCAGCATTGGCTTTGGCACCGAGGATAGGGTACTTGGAGAATTCAGCGTCCGCCGAAAGGAGCGCCACCGTTGTCGGCCGCGGCGTTTGCTCGGCCGCGAGCATGAAGAAGCCCTCGGTCAGCGCGGCGTTCGGATCCGGCCCGGTTGGAATCATGGCGAAGTAGTTGGGATAGGCGAGCGCGTTGTTGACGCCCAGCCCCATCAATCCGACAAAGAAACGTTGCCGCTCGATGATCACAGGCATGGCCGGCAGAATGGTGTTGGTGCCATAGCCGCCGATAACCAGATCGACCTTGTCCTCGTCAATCAACCGTGTGTAGAGGCCCGGGACGCGTGACGCTTGCGCCTGATCGTCGTAGCAGACCAACTCGACGGGGCGGCCGAGCAGGCCGCCCCTGTTGTTGATGTCTTCCCGCCAGATGTCATGGGCGAGGCGGGCCGATCGGCTGTTGCCCGCGAGTGGGCCTGTCAGCGACAGGCAGTAGCCGATGCGGACAGGCGAGAGCGGGTCTTGCATGGTCAGGTGCCGGCCTTGGCGCCGGTGGCGAGAAGCTGCATTTCCCAGGCGAGCGCGACGCCGCTGGCGCCGCCATGTTCGAGAATGACGCCGCCGACACCGGCTGCCGTCTCCTCACGCGCCCAGTCGCGTTGCCATTCACCCAGCACGGCGAGCCAGGTGATCGGCACGGCGCCGGCCTGAACCATGCGCCGCACGGCCATGTCATGCGCTTCCACCGACACGCCGCCCGATGCGTCCGTGACGATGAAGACGTCATAGTCTTCGCCGAGCGCCTGGATCGCCGGCATGGCCAGGCAGATTTCAGTCCACAGCGCTGCCAGCACGACCTGCCTGCGCCCGGTCTTCTTGACGGCGCCGGCGACGTTCGCGTCCTGCCAGGTGTTGATGAAGCTGCGGTCGATCGGCCTCTGGTCCGGGAACACGTCCTGCAGCCCCTTGATCAGATGGCCGCCGCGCTCGGCGAGCACCGTGGTCAGGATCGTCGGCACGTTGAAGACCTTCGCCGTCTTGGCAAGGCCAATGACATTGTTGACGATCATCGACGGTCGTGACTGTTCAGGTTGGCGAACTGATACGGCTGGTGGTCGATCAGCACGAGAATGCTGTCCTCAGGGCGCAACAGAGCGCCGAGACCGGTCTTAGGCATAGATACTCCTTGTGAAGGCTGAGCGCGGCTCAGGCGGCAGGTTCGAGAAACACGTAGAGGGAATGGATGCGCCCGTTCTCGAAGTGGGCGACATCCATGCCGGTGACAGCGACCGGTCCGTTGGGCGGTCCCGCCTGCCAGCGCAGCCGGCCGACGCCGTGGTGACCAATCGCAGGTCCGATCGCCTTGAAAGCGAAATCCGGCGGCAGACTCGACAGGACCGCTGCCGCAGCAGCATCGATCGCCGCATGACCCTTCGCCGCAGCGTCCTGCTCATAGAGCACGGCGTCTTTGGCGTAGAGTTCACTGATTGCGGCGATGCGCCGCTTAGGGTCGCGCTCGCTGAACACGCGGCCAAGATTGGCCTGCATCAGCCGGTCATAGTCGCTGGAAGTTTCCGGCTGAATGGACATTGCCGCGGCCTCGTCTCGATGGTTTGGAGGCAAAGAGCTTAGCCGCGTGATCTGATAATATTAGTCACTGACGGATGGAACTAACTTCAACGATTGGTTTAAGATCGCCGTATGGAAACATTGGCCAACCTGGAATCCTTCATCCGCAGCGCCGAGTGCGGCAGCTTTTCCGCCGCGGCGCGGCGGCTGGGGGTCACGCCCGCTGCCATCAGCCGCAACGTGGCCATGCTGGAACGCAACCTGGGGATCCGGTTGTTTCAGCGCAGCAGCCGTAGCCTGAGCCTGACCGAGGACGGCGATCGGTTCCTTGCGTCGGTCACGGACGGAGTGGAGTCCATCCAGGCGGCCATCGCCGATGTGACGGCGCACTCAGGCGTGCCCGCCGGCGTGCTGAAGTTGAGCGTGAACCTGACTTTTGGCCTGGACTACGTGTTGCCGCTGATGCCGGCCTTCATGACGCACTATCCCGGGGTTCATCTGGATTGGAGTTTCGAGAACCGTCAGGTCGATTTGATTGGCGAGGGCTTTGACGCTGCGATCGGCGGCGGCATGGAATTGGCGCCGGGCGTGGTGGCCCAGCGGTTGGCGCCCCTGCATGTCGTCGCAGTAGCCTCGCCGGACTATCTGAAGGTCCACCTGAAGGGCCGCCGGCCGCCACGGCACCCCGATGAGTTGGCGATGTTCGACGGAATCTCCATGCGCTCGCCGCAAACCGCTCGCTTACGCGTCTGGAGAATGCGCAATCGCAAAGGCGACGAAGCGACCCTGGAACACAAAGCCCGCATAGTGGCCAACGATCCCGAGGCGATATGCCGTGCGGCCCTGATGGGCTTAGGTGTGGCGATGATCGCCATGCCTTTTGTGGAGCGGCATCTCAAAAGCGGCGCGCTGCGACGTCTGTTGCCGGATTGGCACTCTGATCTCGGTGCGATATCGCTCTACCATACCAGCCGGAAATTGCTGCCAGCCAAAACCCGCGCATTCATCGACCACATCACCGCAGAATTCCGCGAACAAGATCTGGCGCAGCGATTTTCAGCGGAAAGATGAGCGCTGCCGCGGAATGCATGCGGAACGCTTCCTAGCGCGTTCCGCAAAAATCACAGTTTCAGGAGGGAATTTCTCAATATCATCCGTCCCGGCGAAGAGGGGCCGGCCAGCTTTGCCTCACCTTACAGCGCGATACCGGTTTCGCAGATCGGAAACGTCGCGACATCTCATTCGGGCGAGTAAGCAACAGAGCATCGTCGCCTCAGACCGCTTGAGCGGCATCATGGCGAAGCTCGAGAGAAGCGTTGGCGCTGTCGAGGAACTCCACCGTGGTGAACCACAGGTCGGTATCCCCGACGTTCTTGAGATCGTGAATCTTGTACTCATCCTTTCCGTACATGAAGTGCCGGGTCTCGCCAGCTGAATACACGGCTTCGGCGATCGTCCCGTCCTCTGCGTGCGATTGCGCCCGCCCCGGCGTCACTGCGGTCCAGAAGTAATCCAGCACGTGTCGGTGAAATCCGATGCGCTCGCCGGGAGCCAGCCGGATCTCCCAGACCCGGACGCGATCCGTTTCGGACAGGAGCCGAGTGCCAACTCGCCCGTTGAACTGATTGGCATCGAATTCCCTGCGGATGACCTCGGGCCAGGCGGCCCTACCCTTATCCGTTACATCAGCGTTCATGGTCGTTTCTCCTTATCTCCAAAAGCCGTCATTCGGCAGCGAGGCCGGTCTGCGCGCGAACATGCTGGGCGCCAAAGGATGCACGAACCGAGGCAGCCGCGGCGCTCCGGTCAAATACCGACACCGCCCATGTCACGGCGAAGGCCAGCGGAACCGAGACCAGCGCTGGATTGTCGTAAGGGAACGGCGCTGCTCCGAGCTTGAACGTGGCAGTCCACACACCCGGGCTGAGGGCTACCAGTCCGACCGAAGCCAGCAGACCGACAACCGATCCACTCACCGCTCCTCGCGTGGTGAGATCGGGCCACGTGATCGAGAGAAGTATGACCGGGAAATTCGCGCTCGCCGCAATCGCGAAAACCAACCCGACCATGAATGCGATGTTCTGGTTCTCGAACAGGACACCCAGCCCCATCGACAGCAAGCTGATCGCAACAGCGGCGGCTTTCGAGACAAGCACCTCCTCCCGTTCGCCCGCACGCCCCTTGCGGATCACGCGAGCATAGAGATCGTGGCTCGCCGCCGAAGCGCCTGCGAGCGTCAGCCCGGACACCACCGCGAGGATGGTCGCGAACGCCACCGCGGAAATGAACCCGAGCAGCAGCGAGCCGCCGACAGCATCCGCCAGGTGCAGGGCAACCATGTTCACGCCTCCAAGCAGCCCGCCCGACGCATCCCTAAACTGGGGATTCGCCGAGACGATCGCTACGGCGCCAAAGCCGAGGACGAACAGCAGGCTGTAGAAGACCGAGATGAAACCTGTCGCGACCAGCACGGACGTGCGCGCCTCGCGCGCATCGCTCACGGTGAAGAAACGCATCAGGATGTGCGGCAGCCCGGCGGTGCCGAAGATCAGAGCCAATCCGAGAGAAATCGCCGACACCGGATCCTTGACGAGACCACCGGGCGCCATGATCGCGTCAGCCTTCGGGTGCAGAGCAACGGCTTCCCGGAAGAGCGCCTCGAGACTGAAGCCGAAATGGCCGAGAATCAGAATCGACATCAGCACCGAACCCGACATCAAGAGCACGGCCTTGATGATCTGCACCCAGGTGGTCGCGAGCATGCCTCCGACGGTCACATAGACCATCATCAATCCACCGACGATGCCGACGGCGTAGATGTAGGGAAGCCCGAACAGGAGCTGGATGAGCTTTCCCGCCCCGACCAGTTGCGCGATCAGATAGAACACCACGATGACGAGGGTGTTGACGCCGGCAACCGCCCTCACCGGCACTTCCGACAGCCGATACGCCGCGACGTCGGCGAAGGTATAGCGGCCGAGGTTGCGGAGCGGCTCCGCGATCAGGAACAGGATCATCGGGAAGCCGACGAGAAAGCCGATCGCATAGATCATGCCGTCATAACCCGACGTGTAGACAAGCGCCGTGACGCCGAGGAACGTCGCGGCCGAGGTGTAGTCGCCCGCGATCGCAAGCCCATTCTGGACGCCCTTGAGGCCGGCGCCGGCGGCATAGAAGTCCTTTGCCGTGTTCGTGCCGCGTCGCGCCGCCCACCATGTGATGGCGAGGCTGACGGCGACAAAAGCGAGGAACATGGCGATCGCCGTCACATTCAGCGACTGCCGCGTCCCGACCGCGCCTGTCAGCGCATCGGCTGCAGCGGGATAGGAAGCCAAGGCGAATGCGGTTGCCAGGAAAGCGACGCAGGCCGAACGCGAGATCATCGAAAATCCTCCAGCAGCAGCTGATTGAGCCGATCGAAACGGGAATTGGCTCGGCGGACATAGAGCGCCGTGAGCAGGAATCCGAGCGCGATCAGACCAACGCCGATCAGCACGCCCCACGTGATCACGGTGCCGCCCCAGAGTGGATGCCCGAGCAAGCGGGGCCAGAATGCGATGGTCAGGATGTAGGCAAAGTATGCGGTCGCCATGACGATCGACATGCCGACACCAAGACGCGCGCGCTCGCTCGCAAGCTGTCTGAACGCTGGATTATCTTGAATGGCTTGCAGGTCCATCGGTTGGTCGTCCTCCCTTCTTGAGCTTTTGCATCCGTTCATGCGGCGATCCCCGTCGTGACGGCGGTCTCCGCCATCACCGCTTCGGGGCTGCGGTGCAGCTCCGCCATCGCGCGTTGTTCGGCGGTGGCGATCTGCGCCTGCATGTAGGCGCCGAGATCGCGCGCACGTCGAACGACCGCCGCTCCGAAGCGCAGCCGGGTGGATTCGAATTTGGCGAGCGCGGCGGCGAGATCCTCCGGATGGGCCCGTAGCGCATCGGCAAGCGCGGCCGCGTCGCCGGCAGCCTTCGTCACCCCCATGCCGACATGCGGTCTGGCCACAAAGGCGGCATCGCCCAGGATCACGGTTCGAGATCCAAGCGCCATGCGCGGCGTCTCGAGATCGAGGATGGCTTGAATGAAGGGCTGCTGCGTGAGGCGGACCACCTCCGCGAACTGCGGAGCGAGAAGTCGCTCTGCGTCCCGGCGCATGGAAGCGATCACGTCCGGACGAATCCGCGTCGGCGGAATGGATAGTTCGTGCCTGACACCGTCGACATCGGTCAGGAGATCGCCCAACCCATGGTCGGCGTCGGCCGGGCGGTACCAAACGAAATTGAAGCGCCGTTCTCCGACATTCATCTCCTCGTTGGCGCCGGCGACGGGGTAACCGAGCATCTGCTCCCCTGGAGGAAGACTGAAGGCAAACCAGTCGCACAATTCCGCGCGCGTCCGGCGCGACAGATCCCGTTCGTCGACGAGGCCCCGCCAAGCGACATATCCAGCGTATCTGGGCCGGACATCCGCCGCGAGCCGGGCGCGAACGGACGAAAACAGGCCGTCTGCGCCGATCAGAAGATCGCCTGAAGCTTCAGAGCCGTCGGAGAAGCGCGCCACCACCCGGTCGGCGGCCTCCGTAACTTCCACAAGGTTGCTGCCGTGGTGGTAGTTTTCGGCCGGGAGAGCGGCCCTCAGAAGCCCATAAAGATGTCCCCACGACGTCAGCACCTGACTCAACTCGCGCTCGCCTTCAATGCGGCCGGAGCGATCGAGCACGCGTCGCCCCGGAACGGCGACTCCGACAGCGGCCGCGTCGGTGTCGATGCCCGCCCTAGCCAACACCTCGAACAGCTCGCCGTGCGTGACGATCCCGGCGCCTCGGCCAGCCAGTTCGGCGCCGATGCGTTCGTATATGTCAACGTCCCAGCCTTGCCGGCGCAGCAGCAACGCCGCGAATAGCCCGGCCATGGATCCGCCGATCACGAGTGCTCTCGGCTGTGCTTCCTGCGTCCGGCGACCTTTGGTCATCAAGCAGCCTCCCTTCGGCGCGGTTGGACCGGTCAACGTCATCGTTATTTATCATTTGATCAATTATGTGCCCGGCATTGATCCACGTCAATACTTATTTATCATTTGATAAACAAAAAGTGACAGGGGCTCCGGGATCGGCTCCGGCAGCAAATCAGTGTATGAAGCTACAGATTTGCCCCTCAAACCCACGAATCCGGTGTGAAGAAGCCCAACAGAGCGCGTTCTAGGACGCCTATCCGAGAGCAGCAAAGGCTGGACCCGTCCGAGCGGGAAGGCATCATCGCGCGAGAGGCGGTCTCATTCTTCGCCGAGTATGGATTCGAGGGGCAAACCCGCGAGCTCGCGAGACGGCTGCGGATCACCCAGCCCCTGCTCTATCGCTACTTCCCGAGCAAGGAAGCCCTCATCGAGCGGGTCTATCAGGAGGTGTTCGTCGAACGATGGAAGCCTTCATGGGAGGCAATCATCACCGATCGCTCGGTCCCGCTCAAAACCAGGCTGATCCAGTTCTATCGCGAGTACGCTGGGGTCATTCTCACTTATGAGTGGATCCGCCTGTTTATGTTTGCGGGCCTCAAGGACCTCGGATTGAACGCACGCTATCTCAAGATGCTGCGCGAACGCGCATTCGAGAGGCTGATTGAGGAAATCAGGTTCGAGTACGGGCGCCCGTCGACCCGCGACCTTCCGATCACCGTTCTCGAAATCGAGATGGTTTGGGGCCTCCACGCAGCAATCTTCTATCTCGGGGTGCGCAAGTTCATCTATTCGATGCCGCTCGAAACGGACGTCAACTCGATCATCGACGCGAAGGTGACAACATTTCTCGGCGGCATTCGCTCTGTCCTGCCGGCAAAGGAAACCGTGTAGGCGTGCGTCTCCGCTCCGAAGGACAAGGCCTCCATTGATCAGGAGATGCCTGTCACCTCGCGATCGCTTTCCTGATGCGTGCCGGCGTCAAAGGAAGCTGGTGTAACCGAACGCCCGTTGCGTCCCTGATTGCGTTGGCAAGCGCGGCTCCGGTCGGTCCTTGCGCAGCCTCGGCGACGCCATAGAAGGCGTCGCCCGGCCGATCCACCAGATGGACCTCGACTGACTCGGGAACGCTATCGAAGCGCATGATCGGATAGGCCGACCAATCCACCGACGTCACGCGGGTTCGGTCGAACGTCACCCGCTCGAACAGCGTCCAACTCGCGGCTTGCAGGATGCCGCCTTCGATCTGGTTGCGGACCCCATCCGGGTTCACAATCTGCCCGGTGTCCACCGCCGCCACGACGCGACGGATGCCAACCACGCCGCTCAATCGGGGGATTTCGATCTCGACCGCCACGGCGCACCAGGCTTCGAGATTCTTGTAGCGTCCGAAACCGAACCCGAAACCGGTGCTTTCCGAAGACTTGACGCGCGCGGTCCATCCGAAACGCGACGCCGCCGCCTCGATGACGTCGCGCGCGCGTGGATCTTCGATGTGTCGAAGCCGGAACGCCACGGGATCCTGGCCCGAACGGACTGCCAGTTCATCAAGGACGCTCTCGATCGAGAGGACGTTGAGATAGCCGCCCAGCGAGCGCATGGACGAGCCGCGCAAGGGCATGTCGGGCAGGAAGTGGCTGATCACCTTGCAGTTTGCGATCGCGTAGAGCGGAACCGCATTCCGATCGCCGCCACCTTCGGGCTGTGCAAGGGCGACGGGCGGCGCCGGGGGAGCGGCGTCCGACTTCAGTCTGGCGGCGATCAGCGTCCCCGGCGGTCCGGGCCGCATCATGTGCGACTGGCTCCAGACTTCATGGTGCCAATCGGAAATGGCTCCGTCGGCTCCGACAGTCGCCTTCAGCTTGACCACCATGCCGGGCCCGAATGGGTCCCAAGCGTGTTCCTGCTCGCGCATCAGTTGGACCCTGACCGGCCGCCCGGGCACTGCGAGGGCGAGCATCGCCGCATCGGCTGCGGCATCATCGGCGCCATTGTGGCCGTAACACCCGGCGCCTTCCGCGTGGACGCAGCGGACGTTCTCGGCAGGCATCCGCAGCATGCCCGCGATCGCGTCGCGCAGGAAGAACACGCCTTGAGTATGAGTCCACACCGTGAGCTTTTGATCCGCGAATTGCGCAAGCGCGCATGCCGGTCCGATCGATCCGTGCGTCAGATAGGGTCTGCTGAAGGTGCCCTCGACCAAAATTCCCGGGTTACCCGGACTTCCAGTGTCATGAATGGTCGTGTCGCGTGAAGGTAGATTCATCAGCGCGGCCGGCAAATCCACCTCATCCGGCAGCTCCTGCCGTTCGATCCAGGTCGTGGTGGCCGCGAGCGTTCGCATTGCCTGCACCGCGGTCCACTCGCGTTCCGCAATGACGCCGAGGAAATTGCCGTCGCGTATGACCTTGACGACTCCCCGCATCTTCTCAACTGGAGAAGTATCGCAGTCCCGCAACGTGGCGCCGTAACTCGGCGGCCGGACGACTCGAGCGTGCAGCATCCCGTCAGGGCGCATATCCTGGACGTAAGCCACCCCACCCGTCACCTTGGCGGGAATATCCACCCGCGGCACTGGCTGGCTCATCACGGTAAAGTCTGCAGGCGAGGTCAGGCGCGAGGTCGGGGTGGCGTCGACCGACAGCAGTTGATCGCGAACCAACTCGCCGTAGGAGATGCGCTTGCCGTCAACGCCGAACACCTGGCCGTTGCGGACCTGAAGTGCGTTGGCGGGCACACCGAACCTGCGAGCCGCCTCGTCCTTGAGTAGCTCTCGCGCTTGCGCTGCGGCATGCCTGATCGCGGTACCGGAGTCCTGGATCGAGTGACTGGCAGCTGTGTAGCCTTCGTTGGGCGTCCGCGCCGTGTCAGCCGTAACCAGCGATAGCCGGCCGAGCGGCAATTTCAGCTCCTCCGCGGCGACCTGAAGAAGCGCCGTCTTGAGACCCTGACCAAGCTCGGCCTTTCCGGTGAGGATCGAAGCGGCGCCCGACGCATCGATGCGAATCCAGGCGTCGATCCGCGGCGTGTCGTCGAGGCTTCCCGGCAAACCATGCTTCGACGGACCGCTGCCGGTACCAGTTTCGGTCTGTGCATGCGTTCCGGACAGCCGGAGGGCGACGATGAGCGCGCCGGCGCCGGCGAGTGCGCTGCGCCGAGAGATAGTTTGAGTCATCGGCCTGTCCCCGCTTCTTCTGCCTTCGGCCTCATCTCGTCCGCCGCGCGCCGGATCGCACGCAAGATCCGCATATGCGTGCCGCAGCGGCAGAGATGAGGCTGCAATTCCGCTCTGATTGCTTCATCGGTGGCGTGGGGATCGCGATTTAGCAACGCCTGAGCACGCATCATCATGCCGGGAATGCAATAGCCGCATTGTGCGGCCTGCTCGGCGATGAACGCCAGCTGCATCGGGCCAGGCGCATCATGGCTTCCGAGTCCTTCCAGCGTGGTGACTGCACGCCCCTCCAGCACCGTTACCGGCGTTACGCAGGAGAAGACCGCCTTGCCATCGACGATGACGGTGCAAGCTCCGCATTGGCCTAGCCCGCAACCGTATTTCGCGGCGTTCAGGCCAAGCTCGTCCCTGAGAACGTAGAGCAGCGGCGTGTCAGGGCTCGCTTCGACGGATCGGCTCTCACCGTTGATGATCAACGTCGTCATGATGCTTCACTAAGCCTCTCGAGTTCTTGAGGGACGCGCGCTCACCGGCCGCCTCTTGCTTCAACAACCGCTTTGGCCAGCCCGCCCCACGGGATCCTCCCCGCGAACCTGCTACGCAGATAGTTGGCGAGATCCGAAATCTGACGGTCGCCGAGGACGTCGCCAAAACCCGGCATGATCGGACGCGCGGAAGCGCCAGCCGCCGGTATGCCCTTCATCACCAGGTTGATCAGGTTGGCGGGTGTGTCGTCCGTGAGCGCAGTGGAGAGATCGAGTCTCGCGCCGCCCAGCGGTAGAGGTCTGTCGCCCTCGTGGCACGACGCGCAGACGGTGGCGTAGATCGCGCCGCCTCCGTCGGATGGAATAGAAGGCGTCGCCGCCTGCGTCCCGGCGGCCTGCGGCAGATGTCCCGGCCCCGAAGGAGCTCGCTCCGATTTGTTCTGCCCCTCACCTTTGCCGAGCGAGGCGAGATAGTAGGCCATCGCGCTCACGTCCGCAGGATCGACCTGGGCCAGATTGTCGACCACGTTCGCCATGGGCCCCTGCGCAGTCCCATGCAGAGGATGCGAGCCGTGCGCGAGGTAATCCGTGAGGGCGGCTTCGTCCCATGCGACGGGCGATTGCGAGTATCGGCCGAGCGCATAGGCTCGCCAGCCTTCGGCCTCGCCACCTTCAAATTCGGCTG
This sequence comes from Bradyrhizobium sp. CER78, assembly GCF_029846235.1. Lineage (GTDB taxonomy): Bacteria > Pseudomonadota > Alphaproteobacteria > Rhizobiales > Xanthobacteraceae > Bradyrhizobium. The sequence goes on along the minus strand of NZ_JARVWP010000011.1, from coordinate 56,134 downwards.
ACGCCTTTTCTGCGCCGAGCAGATTTCGCGGAGAATGGCAGGCACCGCAGTGGCCCAGTCCATCGACTAGATACTTTCCCCTGTTCCACCTTTCATCCCTCGACGGGTCGGCGACGAAACGCGCCTGGCGCAAGAAGAGGAGCTTCCAGCCAGCCAATGTCAGACGCACGTTGAGCGGAAACGGAAGCGCGTTGGATGGTGCGGACGAATTGACTGGATCGATCGACATGAAGAAGGCGTAGAGCGCCCTCGCGTCATCGTCCGACACGCGCGTGAAATGATCGTACGGGAAAGCCGGGTACAGATGGCGGCCTTCCCGATCAACCCCGGACCGCAGGGCACGAATGAACGCCTGCATCGACCATCGCCCGATGCCTGTTTCCGGATCGGGGGTGATGTTGGTGGAGTAGATCGTCCCGAAGGGCGTCGGCATCGCGAGCCCTCCCGCATAGGGGACTCCGCCGGGTGCCGTATGACATGTGGCGCAGTCCCCAATGAGCGCAAGGCTGGCTCCGCGACGTACCAGCGCCCGATCCGGCGCGCCGAACGACCGCGGATCAATGGGAGGAATTGGCGATTCCCACGCATAGAGAAGCGCCGCGGTGCCGCCGAGCGCACCGATCGCAATCAGCACAAGAAGAACAAACCTGAGCCTCATCGCCCTTTCCTCCCGGATGCGATCGCCATATCAGGAGGATCGAAGCAGCTTCTTTTCAATTTCGCGCGCGGCTTGCACGATCTCCCGATCACAGCGCGGCGAGCCAATCCAAAGCATGCGCACGACGTCCAATACACCCGCTTGCTCGAGGCGTAGGTAAGCAACGGATTCGCGCGCGAAGAGCCGGCGCACGGGCCGCGTTCGCGCACCGATAAACACAGGCCGCAATCAGTTCGTGACGACGCCTTGTTATTTATCAATTGATAATTAACTTCGGACCTGCTTGAAGTCAAGAGCCGGCGACGTGGACACTGAACGGCGCACCGGCGAACGAGGATTGCAGCGATGCAGACGTCAACGATTACGACGGCCCAAAAGGCGCCCGAGCTCACACGGGCGCGTACATTCGCGATGGCGGTTTGCGCAGGGATCGCGGTCGCAAACATCTACTACAACCAGCCTTTGCTCGGCCTGATCGAGGCAAACTTCCCGAACTCTTCGATAATCGGTCTGATCCCGACGGCCACACAATTCGGCTACGCCGTCGGCTTGCTCTTGCTGGTGCCGTTGGGTGACCTTGTCGAGCGCCGGCGCCTCATTGCTGCGCAATTCATCGTTCTCGCGGCGGCTCTCGCACTCGCCGCGGCCGCTCCCTCCGCGGCCACGTTGATCGCGGCCTCGCTCGCGCTGGGCGTGGCGGCCACGGTGGCCCAGCAGATCGTCCCATTCGCTGCGACGCTTGCCGACGATCGGACCAGAGGAGCTGCCGTCGGAACGGTCGTCAGTGGAATATTGGGCGGCATTCTCCTCAGTCGCACCATCGCCGGCTTCGTCGGATCGCATTTCGGATGGCGTGAGATGTTTTGGCTGGGCGCGCCCTTGGCACTCGGTGCCGCCGCGCTGGTCCGTTCGATCCTGCCGCGGCACCATGCGACGCAAAAGATCGGATACGTTGCCGCGCTGCGTTCGCTCGTGCACCTCCTCGTCGAGGAGCCTGCGCTGCGCCTCGCCGCGGCGACGCAAGCGATGCTGTTCGCCTCGTTCATCGCTTTCTGGACCGTGCTATCTCTGCACCTTCAGGAACCCGCATTCGGACTCGGACCGGAAATCGCCGGCCTGTTCGGTGTCATCGGAGCGTCGGGCATTCTTGCTGCGCCCCTCGCAGGTCGCGTCGCCGATAGGCGGGGTTCTCACCTCGTGGTCGCGATCGCCGCTGCCATATCGCTTTTCTCATGGGTGGTTTTCGCCGGCTGGAACGCCGTCGCGGGACTGGTCGTCGGAGTAGTGTTGCTGGATGTCGGTGTCAATGCCGCGCTGGTTTCAAATCAGCATTTGATCTTCGCGCTCCGCCCGGAGGCGCGCAGCCGGCTGAATACCGTGTTCATGACCGCGATGTTCCTCGGCGGCTCGCTCGGATCCCTCGGCGCGAGTTGGGCCTATGCGCATCTGTCCTGGCTCGGTGTCTGCGGCTACGGGGCTGTGCTTGCGGCCGCGGGCCTGCTGCTGCAGCTACCGACGCTCGCATCCCGGACCGGCAACGCGTCGCTTCACTGAAGCATCGGCGACCCGGAGATTATCAGGCATGCGCATCGCGGTCGTCGGGGGTTCTCTCGCAGGACTATTCACCTCAACGCTGCTTCGACAGCATGGACACGATGTCATGGTCTACGAACGCTCGGTCCATGGGCTTGAGGGACGCGGCGCGGGCCTCCTGGGCAAGCGGGAGACCTTCGCAATCCTGCGGGCCTCCGGATGCGAACACGTGGCACGGGTCGGCGTCGTCGCACGAGAACGCATCGTATTCGACGGCGCGGAATCTGCGGTCGTCACGCAGATGCCACCTCAGATGCAGCTATCGTGGGATTCCATCCATCGTGTCTTCCGGGAGCACATGAAGGAAGGGGCATATCTACTGGACAGGAAGGTCGAGCACCTACGCGAGGAGGCCGACCGGGTCAACATTCGCTTCGCTGACGGAAGCGAGGCGATCGCGGAACTGGTCGTCGGCGCTGATGGGATAGCGTCCGTCGCGCGTCGCGTAGTCGACCGCCCTTCCGCCACGAATTCGTATGCCGGCTACGTCGGATGGCGCGGTCTACTTCCGGAAGCTGCTCTGCCGAGCCATGCGGCAGAGCAGCTCCTCGACCGCTTCGCATATTTTCGAATGCCCCAGTCCCACATCATCGGCTTTCTGGTGCCCGGTCCCAACGGAGAAACCGAGACCGGACGCAGGAGATACAATTGGGTCTGGTATCGGCCTGCGGCCGGACCCAGCGCACGCGATGAGGTCCTCACGGACCGCGAGGGCCGGATTCATCCATACTCACTGCCGCCGGCCGCCCTGTCCGATCGCGCACGCGAACGACTGGTCGACGATGCGAGACGGCTGCTCCCGCGCTCCTTCGCTGCCGCGATCGAAGCGACCGCCCAACCCTTCGTGCAGGGCATCTTCGACTATGAATCCGAACGGATGGTATCACGACGGATCGCCCTGGTGGGAGACGCGGCGTTTGTGGTGCGACCGCACACCGGGATGGGAATCGCGAAGGCTGCAGCGGACGCCATGGCGCTGCAAAAGCATCTGTCATTGGCTCCGCTCGAGAGCGCGCTACGCAACTTTGTCGAGGAACGCGCTCAAGCAGGCAGGGCTATCGCCGCGTCCGGTCGCGAACTTGGCATCCATCTGATGTGAGCACCGGCGTGGTCTTCGAGGGTACGGATTGGGAGAAGAAGATGAGTTGGCATTCCGAGCACGGCTTCACAGTAGCGATCAGCGGCGGGTCGGTCGCCGGGCTTTGCAATGCGATCGTCCTTCGAAAGCTTGGTGCGACAGTCAGCGTGCACGAACGTACCCCCGGCCCGATGATGGCCCGAGGGGCCGGGATCGTGGTTCAGAACGAATTGATACGGCTGCTCGAAGACAACGGCGCGGGGCCCCTTCCCTTCACATCCTGCCGCGGACGACGGTATCTCGACCACGACGGCGGGGACGGCATCCTTCAAGACATGCCGCAGGAGTTCACGTCCTGGGAAGCCATCCACGCAGCGTTGCGGGCGGCCGTTCCGGACGAATGCTATCGCGCAGGCTCCGAGGTGAAGGCGGTAACCCAGATCGGCTCCAGGGTCTCGGCGACCCTGAGCGACGGCACCGTGATCGAAAGCGATCTATTCATAGCAGCTGATGGTTCGGGGTCTGCGATGCGGCGAAGGCTGCTTCCCGATGTCGAGGCGCGATACGCCGGCTATGTGGCCTGGAGGGGTACGCTCGATGAGCGCGACGTGCCGCACGATCTTCTGCCCTTTTTCGACGATCTCTTCACTTTCTCCGAGGCCCGCAGCGGCGGGCATATGCTGGCGTATTTCATTCCTGGACGCGACGGCGCTGTTTCACCAGGTTCGCGCCGTCTGAATTGGGTCTGGTATGTACACGTCGCTCCGGACGACCTGACCCACGTGCTTACTGACAAGAACGGCGTCCAACATCGATCCTCGCTTCCGCGGGGTACGACGCCAGATGGAACCATTGCTGCGCTGAGCGCGTATGCCTCACGCGAGCTCCATCCCAAGATGGCCGCACTGGTCTCGGAAACCCGGGACCCCTTCCTCCAGACCATACGCGACGTGACGGTCCCGGAGACGCTGTTCGGTCGCATCCTGCTGACCGGCGACGCCGCGTTCGTCGTGCGGCCCCACACCGCGGGAGGAACGGCCAAGGCTGCTTATGAGGCTTCCGTCCTCGCACGGGCTCTGAAGTCGGCACGCGCGAACGTCGATATTGCGCTCCAGTCCACCGAGCGGCTGCAGCTCGAGTACGGGAACGCTCTCTATCAATACGGCCTCGCGCTGGGGAATCGCTGGTCGCGCGAAAGAAGCACCGACTAGCTCGTTGGATCTCGACGCAAGAATCGAATCTCGAAGGAGTAAGAAACATGACCGATCTTTTCCATCCGACGAACCTGGGCGCGCTCGATCTGGCGAACAGAATCGTTATGGCCCCGATGACGCGGTCGCGCGCCAACGAGGCCGGCGTCATCAATCCGACCGCATCTGAATACTACGCAACGCGTGCGGGCGCCGGTCTCATTGTGAGCGAAGGCATCAACGTAGGACCGCGGTCCCGGGCATTTGACCGAACGCCAGGTCTCTGGACGGACGAACAGACCGAGGGATGGAAAGCGGTTGTCGATCGGGTCCACGAAAAGGGCGGACGCATCGTCGCGCAGCTCTGGCACGCCGGGCGCGCAAGCGCGCGCGGTCTATTGTCCGAAGAGCAACCGCTGTCGCCCTCGGGGGTCAACGACGATCTGGACGCATTGCAGGTGTGGGCGCTCCTCGCCAACGGAGCATATGTGCGGATCGCGGCGACATCGTCACGCGCGATGACGCTTGGTGAGATCCAGGATGTCGTAGACGAGTTCAGAGTTGCGGCCGCCAACGCTGTTCGTGCGGGTTTCGACGGCGTGGAGATCCACGGCGCCAACGGCTATTTGATCCATCAGTTTCTTTCTCCGACCATCAATCTTCGCACCGACGGCTATGGCGGCAACTCCGAAGGCCGCTCCAGGCTGCTACAAGAAATCGTCGCGGCAATCTCCGAGGTCATGCCGCCTTCGCGGATAGGACTGCGGCTTTCGCCTTTCGCGGATTACAACAGCACGCGCGACCCGAAACCTGAAGACACTTATGGGCCACTGGCGCGTTGGCTGCAGACCGCCTGCCTTGCCTATCTGCACCTTGCCGACACTAACGCCTGGACAGGAGCGCCTGACTACGAGCGGATGCATTCCATGATCCGCGGCCATTATAGCGGGCCGCTCATTGTCAATGCGGGTATTACTCCGGAGCGCGCCGCAGGAATCATCAGCTCCGGCGAGGCGGACGCCGTCGCTTTTGGGCGCCTCTTCCTGGCCAATCCCGATCTCCCGGCACGGATTCGAGCCGGCGGCCCGTACAACGCGCCGCAACGGATCGGCATCTATGGTGGCTCAGATACAGGATATCTCGACTATCCAAGCCTCGAAACGACCGTCGGCCGAGGCTAGGGCGGACAGAGCCGCGCGCGACGTTTGGAGGTGTCATCCGGCAATCCATACACGGCCATCCGGGCGGAGACGCCCCGTAACTGGTGCTCGCCGAGATGCTCCACATCGTGCGGGAGGTGCCTGGCCACGGCTTCGGTCATGAGAAGATCCCGGCCGATCGTCTTGGTCAGTGCTTCGACGCGGCAGGCCTCGTTGACGGCTGCACCGATGACCGTGAAGTCCAGACGGTCCGGAGCGCCGATGTTGCCGAAGAACACCTCCCCTTCATGAAGGACGATGCCCGCCCGGAGCAAGGGTTGGCCTTTGGCGGCGGATGCGACGCGGATTTTCCGACTGTAGGCCTCGAGCCTGGCGATCGCCTCTCTTGCCGCCGACGCGGCCGCGCGTGCAGCTTCGGCGACACCCTCCGTCACTGGAAACACGGCGAGCATACCGTCGCCGATGAACTTGAGGGTTTCGCCGCCGTGGGCGGAAACGGCGCTGGCCATCGCCTCGAAATATGCATTGAGCAACACGAGCATATCCGCCGGCGCTAAGGCGTCCGACATCTTCGTGAAGTTTCTGAGGTCCGAGACCCAAATCACCGCGCGAATCGAGTCTCCAGCACCTCGTTTGATCGCACCTTCGAGCACCTTGGCAGCAGCGCCCGATCCGAGATAGGCACCCAACGCATTCTCGGAGATTCTCAGTTCGCTGTGCCTCTGCACATGCAGAGCAAACAACTTGAAAAGATCCATCAGACAGTCGAACTCGGCCTCGCGAAAGCCACCTGGCGACTTCGTCGCGATGGTAATGACATTTCTCGAATCCAGGCCGCACAGCGGAATCGCCGCGTAGTCAGTCATGCCGGCGGCCGCCAGTTCGGCCATGATAGGAAATTCGGCCTGCGCGGAAAGATCGTTCGGCTCGCGCCTGATTGTCTCCCCTGTTTCGACAATACGTTGTAGCGGATTGAGCTTGTACGCATCGGAAGCTACCGTTGCGTCGGCCACGCGGACCTCGTCGCAGAAGCCGTCATCGCTATTCCACACCCATGCGAACCCGACCAACTGGGGGTGGAGCGTTCCGATATGCAGGGTCAGGCGGTCGACCAAAGAGCCGGCAGCCTTCATTCGCGTGATCAGCTTGACTAGAAGGTGAAGCATTTCACGCTCAGTGGCAGCTTCCTCCAGAAGCCAGTTCTGGATGTCGGCGAACGTGTCGGTCTCGCCGACGGCGCGTAAAATGGGGCCGGCCCTGCGCACGAACGAAACCGATGGGGGGTAGGATCGAGGCGACGGATCGACGAGCCTGGAAGCCATTGCAACTCCCTCACGCATCGGCTTCGTGGCCAAAGCGTTCGACGAGGAAATCGATGAAGAGCCTGACCTTCACCGACAAATGTCGCGTCGGCGGATAGATCGCATACAGTGTAAGCGGCGGCGACCGGAAGTCTTTCAGTATCTCCTTCAACTCTCCGTTCTTGACTGCCTCTCCGGCGATAAACTTGGGTATCAACGCCACTCCTCTGCCTTTGACGGCGACATCACGCAACACTTCCGCGTTGTTCACGCACAGCGACCAGGCGGGCTGGATCCAGTGCTCCCCGTCCGCGCCTGTCAGTTTCCACTGGTTGCCTGTAAGCAGGAAGCCGTAGGTCAGCGAGGCGTGATCGCGCAGGTCCCGCGGGTGCGATGGGGTACCATGCTTATCGAGATACTCGGGCGACGCGCAGATCGCCCTCGGCATGGGCGTGATCTTTCGTGCAATCAGGCTCGATGATTCGAGCTCCGCGATTCGTAGGGTCACGTCGAAACCGTCCTGGACGGGATCGACGAGATCGTCGCTCAGCACAAGCTGGAGCTGCATTTCCGGATACTTGACCATGAAGTCGGCGAGCGCCGGTCCAAGCCTGATCGTGCCGAAGGACATCGGCGCATTGATTCGCAGAAGACCGCGGGGAGCTGACTGCAAGTGCGTGACGGCCTGGTCGGCCGCATCAATCTCCGAAAGAATGACTAGCGCGCGCTCGAAATAGAGTTGGCCATTCTCATTCGGGCTGGCGTGCCGCGTCGTGCGATTGAGGAGTTGGACGCCGAGGCTCTCCTCCAGGTCGCCGATGTATTTGCTGACGGCGGACCTAGACAGGCGCAACTGGCGGGCCGCTTCGGAGAAACTGCCGGTTTCGACCACCTTCACGAAAGCCTGCAGACTGGTGACTTTATCCATCCCTCGATCCATATTGTCGCTATTTCGTAGACAGTCATGTCATATGATCATGGATTGTCCTTAAATCAAAGCCATCCGATATCTCGTCTCAAGAGCCAAGCGGCTCGTACGGACCCGGAGGGCAAAAAGTGTCAGGCATCCATCACGTCACCGCCATCGCAGGCGACCCCCAAAAGAACTTCGGCTTCTACACGCGCGATCTCGGACTGCGCTTCGTCAAGAAGACCGTCAATTTCGATGATCCGGCCACCTACCATTTCTATTATGGCGACGAGGCCGGCCGGCCGGGCTCGATCCTCACCTTCTTCCCGTGGGACGGAGCCCCCGCAGGTCGTCGCGGCGTTGGCGAAACCCATCAGACCACGTTCCGCGTGCCACAGCGTTCGCTGGGCTTTTGGACCCAGCGCTTCCTCGAGAAGGGCATCAAGTTCGAGGCGCTCGAAAAGCGTTTCGGCGAGTCCGTGCTCGCCTTCTCCGACCCGGACGGAATGGCGCTCGCGCTCGTCGGCGTCGCCGGCGCCGAGGATGAACCGGCCTGGAGCAACGGCGACGTACCGGCGGAACACGCGATCCGCGGTTTCCAGGGCGTCACGCTGCTGCTCGACGACGCGACCAAGACTGCAAAGGTCCTGACCGACGTGTTCGGCTTCCGCGAGACCGCGCGGGAGGGATCGGTCACGCGCTTCACGGTACCCGGCGATGCGCAGGGGAACATCGTCGACATCTATGAGGCGAAGGGCTTTCTGCGCGGCAGCCAGGGCCGCGGCTCCGTGCACCACATCGCGTTCCGGGCGAAGGATGATGCCGAGCAGGCAATCATGGCGCAGAACCTCGTCAGCAATCATGGGCTGCATCCCACCGAGCAGAAGGACCGCAACTACTTCCGCTCGATCTACTTCCGGGAGCCGGGCGGCGTCCTCTTCGAGATCGCGACTGACATTCCGGGATTCGCGGTCGACGAGCCGCTGGAAACGCTTGGCCGCGACCTGAAGCTGCCGAGCTTCCTCGAGCCGCACCGCAAGGAGATCGAGGGCGTGCTGCCCAAGCTTCAAGGAGCCGCGTCATGACCGCGAAGTCTCCGTTCATTTATCGCTTCGAAGCCGGCAACAGGGCGGATGCTCCGCCCTTGCTGCTCCTTCACGGCACCGGCGGTGACGAAAACGATCTGCTGCAGCTCGGCGCCATGATCTCGCCGGGATCCCCGCTGCTGGCGCCACGCGGGCGAGTGCTCGAAAGCGGAATGCCGCGCTTCTTCCGTCGTTTGGCGGAAGGGGTTTTCGACGAGGAGGACGTTCGCCATCGTGCACTTGAACTCGGCGAGTTCGTCCAGGGCGCGCGTAGCCGATACGGCATCGACGCGCCGCTGGCCGTCGGCTACTCGAACGGCGCCAATATCGCCGCCGCTCTCATGCTGATGGATCCGCACGTGCTGTCGGGAGCGATCCTGTTTCGCGCCATGGTGCCGCTGACGGATCCCCCGGACGCGCAGCTCGACGGAAAGCCGGTCCTGGTGCTGTCCGGACAGCAAGACCCCATCGTGCCGGCCGACAATGCCGCCGCACTGGCCGCCATGCTGTCGGCGGCGGGAGCCAAGGTCGACCATCGCATACTGCCGGTCGGCCATCAGCTCTCGCAGGCGGACATTGCGCTCGGCCGCACGTGGATTGCCGAGACGAGGAACCAGGCGACGGTGTCCTGACAATCTGACCTCGGTCGGTGTGCCGTTGGGAAAGGCGGTCCGCCGACCGGTGGGTCTGTCGATCAACCCAGAGGGGGACGTCATCGTCTCGTCAATCCGTCACTTCGGTTCAGCCGACGCCAGGAACACGGCCGGTAACGCGATCAGCGGAGGAATGACGAAACACAACGTCCCGAGCTTCGCGTAGAGGACTGCGCCGGCGGCGCACCCGAGCGCGAACGCCGTCACGCTCGCGGCCATCTTGCTGAGACGCGGCTTGGCAACCGTCAAGACCGTAGCCGGAGCGCCTCGCAGCACATCAGCGACGTCGATCATGATCTGGGTGGTGGTGCCCGTCATGAGCGTGGTTGGAGGCTCCGTCCCCATGTGAATGCGATGTGCGGCGTTCTGAATTGCCATGGCTGCAACCAGAATCATGCCGGTGCAGATCGCCTGCCAGTTATCGCCCTCTACGAATGGTCCAAAGTGGACGGCACACGCGGCCCCTGCCGCCAGAAGCAGCACCTTGAGGGCGAGCATCGAGCGGAAAATCGGTAATCCGATCGCGGGCAGAAGGAAGCTGAATACGCGCGTGCCGATCACGACCAGGCAGAATACCGGGAGCGCCAGCAGCTTCGCCAGCGCGCCGGAGGTTCCGAGTACCATGGACGCTCCGAACGTCACGAAGTTGCCGGTGACATGCGCGGTAAACAATCCCTGGAGCGCCAAAAATCCAGCGGTATCGACGAAACCCGCGTTCAGGCTCATCAGAAGCGGCAGCAGGAGGATTTGCCGGGGCATCTTACCACCCGTATTGGAGCTGCACGCCCAGATAGTTGCTCGTGTGTCCACCAGCGCGAATGATGGTGTCCCCGACGTCGAAATGCACCGCTTCGATGGCGCCCGTCAAATGGTCGTTGAACGCGTAGTCGACGCGCAACTGGCCGTAGGCGCCGGTCCAATTGCTGCCCTTTCCGGCGGTACCGGCCACCGGCACATTGGGCTGGACGTAGATGGCGTCGGCCGTGGTTTCGCGCCACTGCAGCCCAATGGCTCCCATCACCTTCAGCCCTTTCGCCGGATTGACGGTAATCGAAGGCTTGAGATGCATCAGGTTCACGTATCCCGTGTAACCGGCCAGCGTGAAATAGTAGCCGTTTGGAAACAGCGGATTGAACGTCCCCACGACCCCGTCCCCGGGGTGATGGTCTCCGGAGGCCGCATCGAACTGGATCCCGAGCCGAGGTTGCCACAGCACGTCTGCAAGCGTGTATCCCGCACGTGCACCTACCGCCCAGGCACGAATATCGGCCGTGCCCACCTGACCCACCTGCCCCATGGCTTCGAGGTCCCAATCAATATGCTGGGCGTTGCCCGCGAAGCGGACATCGAAGACGTGCCGGTGCTCGGCGCCGAAAGCGTCGAGATATTTGGCGTTGCTCCGTTCGTACAGCGAGTAGTAGCCGGACAGCTCCTTGTCGCCGAGCACCTTGCGCTCGATCCGCAGCGTGCTGAAGCGGAAGCTGTCGTTCGAGGTGTCGTCGAAGGGACGATTATCGAAATATTGGACCGGACGGCTGACGAAGCCGATGAAACGCCACGGCCCGGTCTCCCAGTCAGCCCAGAGCGCATCGAACGACTGCCTGACGTTCGGGCCATCTCGCGATGACACGAAGCGCTGCAGGTCGAAGGCGAAATCCTGCCGCCCTGCTCGCGCCTTCAAGGTCCCACCCGAAAAGGTGTTGACGTACTCGATGAAGGCGAGGCGCAGGTCGAGCCGATCCTGGTCCACCGGAGAGATGGTTTGCTTGCCGAAAGCGCGGTCGTCCTCCAGTTCAACGAACGCCCGCCAGTTTGCATTGAAATGAATGTCCGCGTGAACCTGCAGCCGCTGCAGAAGGTAGCTATCCGACGGCGTTCCCGCGACACCAAAGCCCGCCGCGTTGTTGCTCTCGAAGCGCTCGCGCAACGTGGCGCCCAGGGAGATGTAGCTCTTCGGGTCGGTGGCCCAGAGCGGGATATATTTGAGGCCGTCGAACGGTTCGGTGCGCAGTCTCGGATCGGCGAGAACCGACCAATCCTCCGCCCAGCGGTTCGCCTGGATCTCCGGCCGCATCGCGACTGCCGTGGCTTCATCAGCCCGCACCGGAGCGGCGCCTGCGGCAAAGGCCACAAGCGCCAAGATTATCCCAAAGCTCCGCTGATCTCGCATTGCCGCCATCGGCCGACGTCACCCCCGCTTTTTCTCAGCGCGCTGCGCTCTTCGGCCCGAGCGAGTGGAGCTCGGCGATGTACCCGCCCGGGAACATGACGAACGCCGTGGAGCGGCCTTCCGAGGCATAGGGCTCGACGAGCACCGCAGCCCCGGCGCCCTTCGCCTTCTCGATCGTCGCAGCAAGGTCGGCCACTTCATAGCCTGTCGTCTCCCGTCCGTACGGATAGGGCAAGTGCCCGTCCGTGACCATAACGATCATCTTGCCGAAGGCGGACTCGATCCGCATTCGTCTGTAGGTCGTGTCCGGCCTGCCGATCTCTACGCCCGGCGCCTTCGCATCGTCGGCAACGATCTTGCCGCGGGAGAATGCGAGAAAGCTTCGGGAGAATGCACCGACGCGATCGGGCGAGACGTAGACCCTGTTCTCCGGAATGCGTTCGAAGGCGGCATAGTCCGGCTTCGTCGTGTGCCAATAGATTTGCAGGTTGACGCCGCCGGGCCATTGGATCACAGCATCGAGCCCGATCGGGTCCGGGAAAGTCGACACAATCACGTCGGCACCAGCGGCTCGTGCGGCCTTGACCGCTTGGTCCATGTCGGTGACGAGATAGCCGTTGCGCTCCGTACCGAAAGGATACGGGATCGGCGTCTTGAAGCCGAACAGCGAGACGGTGCCGACTGGTGTCTGAAGCAGTTGCGACGTGGTGCTGCTCGGCGTCGGCGTCACCGTCGCCACCACCTGCTTAGTGCTCTTGCCGCCGAAAGTCGCGAGGAAGCTCGTCACGAACTTGTCCACGTCCTCCGGCGCCACGTAGACATGGGTCGTGTCGTATTGGGGAGCCACGGCGACCCCGGCCTCCCTTGACTTTGTTGCGTCCTTTGCGACGACCGGCGTAGTCGCCGTGACAGCCGCCGCGAGCGCAAGCAGAACGAATATCCTGGTCGACTTCATCGAGAGACTCCTTAGGTAGCTTGAGTTCGCGCAGCGGGCTTGGGGCGGAACGGAGCCCCGTCGGAAGCAATCGATGCGACGACGAGGCCCGCAATCAACCCGAGATGTTCGAAGAAAGCATTCGTGGCCATGAATCTCTCATGGCCACCCATCGTCCAGAATGCGTTGGCGGCGAGCATCGCGACGAAGGTCAGAATGCCGAGCCCGCCGGCTCCTAGCCACACGAAACGATTGACAACGACGAGCAGAGAACCACCGAGTTCGATCGCGATGGCGGCAGCCGCCCACAACCAGCCCGGGTGGAGGCCGAAATGCTCCTGCTCGGCCACGGCGCCCGCGAAGTCGAGCAGTTTGGCAGAGCCGCCGAGGATATAGGCGGACACCAGCGCCATCCTGGCCGCGTGCCACAGCAGCGGCCAGCGCAGGATCGCCGAGACCCAGGTGGGTGATGCTACGGACGACATGTCAGACCGCCCAGCACGCGCAGCCGAGGGCGCCCCAGAAGCTCCGCAAGTCGGAAACCGGCAGACGGCTTGACCAGGCCGCCGCATGGTCGTGCCCATGCACCCCGCACGAATTGGCGCAGCCACACGCCTGCATCGCTCGCATGGCCAAGGTATTTTCCTTCGCCTTGGCGCCTTCGTCGGCCCAGGCCGCGTAGCCACCAAAGCGACGCACCGGCGACCAATCCGGCATGGCCGGCGGCGGTGCGCCGGTCTCCAGCTTCGCGAAGTCGCCAGCGCCAAACACGATCTTCCCGCCGACCATGGTCAGCAACGACGTCGTGTCGGCAATTTCGGCCTCGCTGCAGGAAAAGTAGTCGCGGTCGGGCACGATGAGGTCGGCAAGCTGACCGACCTGGATGCGGCCCTTGTTGCCCTCCTCGTTCGAGAACCAGGTCACATTCTCGGTCCACATCCGCAACGCCGTCTCGCGATCCAGGCAATTGCGCTGCGGCGTGATCCGCAGCCCGCCGACGGTGCGGCCGGTTACCAACCAGGACAACGATACCCAGGGATTATAGGACGCCACGCGTGTCGCGTCGGTGCCGGCCGACACCTTGACGCCCTTGTCGAGCATCTTCTTGACCGGTGGCGTGGCCTCGGCGGCGCCCACACCATACCGCTCTACGAAATATTCGCCCTGGTAGGCCATCCGGTGCTGCACGGCGATGCCGCCGCCGAGCGCCGCGATCCGGTCGATCGACTGGTCGGATATCGTCTCGGCGTGATCGAAGAACCAGTGCAGTCCCTCCAGGGGCATGTCCTGGTTCACCTTCTCGAACACGTCGAGGGCTCGCGAGATTGTCTCGTCGTAGGTCGCGTGCAGCCGCCACGGCCACTTGTTCTGGACGAGGACCCGAACGACTTCCTCGAGCTCACCCTCCATCTCGGAAGGCATGTCGGGACGCGCGACGCGGAAATCCTCGAAATCAGCCGCCGAGAACACCAGCATTTCGCCGGCCCCGTTATGCCGGAAATAGTCGTCGCCCTGCTTGTACTTCGAGGTCTTCGTCCAGTTCAGGAAGTCGTCTTTCTCGCCCTTGGGCTTCTGAGTGAAGAGGTTGTAGGCTAGCCGGATGGTCAGGTGCCCTTCGTCGCTCAGCTTCTGGATAACCGCGTAGTCCTCAGGATAGTTCTGGAATCCACCGCCGGCATCGATCGTGCCGGTCACGCCGAGCCGGTTCAATTCCCGCATGAAGTGACGCGTCGAGTTGACCTGATACTCGAACGGCAGCTTCGGCCCCTTGGCAAGCGTCGCGTAGAGAATGTTAGCGTTCGGTTTGGCGAGCAGCAGCCCCGTCGGGTTACCTTTCGGGTCGCGCGTGATCTCGCCACCCGGCGGCTCCGGCGTATCCTTGGTGTAGCCCACGGCCCGCAGCGCGGCGCCGTTCAGGATAGCCCGATCGTAGAGGTGCAGCAGGAATACCGGCGTATCCGGAGCGACCGCATTGAGCTCCTCGATCGTCGGAAGCCGCTTCTCCGCAAACTGATGTTCGGTAAATCCGCCGACCACCCTCACCCATTGCGGTGGCGGCGTAATCGCTACCTGTCGCTTCAGCATGTCCATGGCGTCGGCAAGCGAACGCACGCCGTCCCATCGCAGTTCCATGTTGAAGTTCAAACCGCCACGGATGATGTGCAGATGGTTGTCGATCAGGCCCGGCAAGACCCGACGTCCCTTCAGGTCGACAATCTTGGTAGTCGGACCTGCGAGCTTCATCACGTCCTGATCGTGTCCGACGGCGACGAACCGTCCGTTGGCAATTGCAACGGCCGAAGCCGTCGGATTCGACCGATCGAGAGTCGTGAACAAGCCACGATGCAGGATGACGTCGGGTGCCGAGCTCATGAGTGTTTCTCCAGACCTTCGAGCGAAGAGGCGCTTTTCGACGGCGCGCTTTGGCGTCCGGGCAACATCCCGAACATGTGCGGCGCGCATTTCGCCTGTTGCCAAGCGGATGCGAGCCCGTGCCCGGACATCAGTTGCCGGGCGACAGGAACGATCTGCTCGCCGGCCAAGATGCCGAGAAGACCCACCAGGGCCACCAGCGGCGGGGCCGGCGAACGCACGTTCAACAGGCTGTAGATGACGCCGACCAGAAGGCCGGCGCCGAGTGACAGGAGGTAGATCTTCATCGCATCACTCCCGATAAGACCAATGACGGTCAGGCCGCCTTCGTGCCGCCCTCGGACGCATGCTCCCCGAGCGCCCATTTGGAGAAGCGGATTTGAATTCCGTACGGCGAATGTGCGCGCTGGATGTCCATCATTCCTTCGTAAGTCTCGCTGCGCGCCCAGTCCTGCTGGAGTTCGTAGGCGTACTGGGAAGACGTGATCGGAACGGCGCCCGCTTGGATTGCACGTTCCATGGCGCGATTGTGTGCCTCGAGCGAGAGATCGCCGCAGGCATCGGCGGCAATGTAGATTTCGTAACCTTCCCGGAGCATGTCCAACGTCGGGAAGATTACGCACGCTTCGGTCCAAAGACCCGCCAACACGAATTTATTGCGGCCGGTGGCGGCCACGGCCTTTCGGAAATTGGCATCGAGCCACGAATTCATGGACGTACGATCGATGACGTCGTGTTCCGGGAATAGCGATGTCACCTCCGGCATGAACGGCCCGGAGAAAGAGTCTCTGGCTACCGTCGTAAGGACGGTCGGAATCTTGAAGAGCTTGGCCGCCTTCGCGAGAATCTGGACGTTGTTGACGGTGACCAAACGATCGTGCGACTGAACGCCTTGAAACATCGCCGGCTGGTAGTCGATCAGTGCGATGGCGGAATTGTCCGGGGTGAGCATATCGAGTTTCGACATCTGATGGTCTCCTGGCAATCGGCGTGGGCCGACTGTGCGAATGGGGATGGTGCAAGCGGAGCCATCGTGAACCCTGAGTGCCGGCCAACGCTTGGACGATTTCGTCGCGGCTTGGACTTCGGCCCGATGACCCATCTCGTGCGACGAATTGCCGAGTGTCCCCCTTTGGTGCGCCGGTCTGCGATCGCCAGCATGTCCAAAGCGCGCGCAGATAGTGCAAGCCAGCACGCGCTCCAACCGCAAGTTTGTCCGCAAGAACCGGATGACCTGTAGGATGGCGTCCTGGTCCCGACAACCTCGTCACAGGAGCGAATGATGGCCTTGCTTAAATTGCGGGACGGCACCGAGCTTTATTACAAGGACTGGGGAAGCGGAAAGCCGATCCTGTTCAGCCATGGCTGGCCGCTCAGCGCGGACATGTGGGACGCGCAGATGCTGTTTTTCGCGGAGCACGGCTACCGAACCGTCGCATTTGACCGCAGAGGTTTTGGCCGGTCGAGCCAACCCTGGACTGGCTACGATTACGACACATTCGCTGATGACATCGCCGATCTCGTCAAGCATCTCGACCTGAAGGATGTGACGCTCGTCGGATTCTCCATGGGCGGCGGCGACATCGCGCGATACGTGGCGCGCCACGGAACGTCGCGGGTCGCCAAGTTCATTCTGCTCAGTGCCGTGACACCTCTCTTCGTCAAGACCGCGGATCACGACGGCGTCGACAAGTCGGTGTTCGACGGCATCAAGGCCGGACTGGTCAAGGATCGTCCACAATTCCTCGACGACTTCAGCCCCCTCTTCTACGGCACCAACCACGGCATGAAGGTATCGCAGGGTGTGTTCAAGCAGACCTTGCAGATTGCACTTCAGGCGTCGATCAAGGCGACCATCGATTGTGTCACCGCCTTTTCGGAAACCGACTTTCGGCCCGACATGGCCAAGATCGACGTGCCGACCTTGGTGATCCATGGAGAGGACGATCAGGTCGTACCGCTTTCCCATACGGGCAAGCTGGCTGCCGAGATGATCAAGGGCGCCAAGTTGAAGACGTATCCGGGCGCGCCGCACGCGACGGCGACGACGCATGCCGACCAGGTCAATGCCGACCTGCTCGCGTTCCTGAAGGGCTAGCCGGAGAATATCGATGGCCCCGAACCCACTTCATCTGCTCGAGCCGAAGGACTGCGCCCTGCTTCTGGTCGACCAACAGGCCGGCCTGGCATTCGGTGTGGGTTCGATCGACCGGCAGGTTCTCATGAACAACGTCGTCGCGCTCGCCAAGACCGCGACGGTGTTCGGCCTGCCGGTCGTCGCCTCGACCTCAGCGACGAAGGTTTACAGCGGTCCGCTGATGCCGGCGGTCAAGTCGGCGCTTCCGGGCGTCGAGCCGATCGACCGGCGCAGCATGAACGTGTGGGAGGACGACAAGGCGCGTGAGGCCGTCCTCGGCACCGGTCGAAGCCGCTTGATCGTTTCGGGCCTCCTCACCGAGGCCTGCGTGACGTTTGCGGTGATTTCGGCGCTCTCGGCCGGATTGGAAGTCTACGTCGTCGGCGACGCCTGTGGAGGGCTCACGACCGCAAGCCACGAATTGGCCCTCGGCCGGATGCAGGCCGCCGGTGCCCACCTCACATCCTGGATCCAGGTCCTGCTCGAGATGCAGCGCGACTGGACGAGGCATGAAACATACGATGGCGCACGCGCCATCGTCGAATCTCATGCTGGAGGATACGGAATCGGCTTGGCCTACGCCCGCGACATGATCCGTCCCGCCTAAGAGGGGTCGCGTTCCAGTCAGCCCTCGGAGCGGGCCCTTCGCCAGGCCCCAGGGCTGGCGCCGACGCTGCGGGAGAACACTCTGGTAAAGTAGCTCTGGTCGCCGAAACCGCAGATGAGCGCGATGTCGGCGAGCGGAAGCTTCGTGGTCAGCATCAGGCGCTTGGCCTCGTCGATGCGAAGCTGGGACAGGAATTCGTGCGGAGCGACGCCCGTGCTGCGCCGGAACGACCTCGCGAAGTGGCTCGGCGTCAACTTGCATTCCGCGGCGACGTCAGCAATCGCCAGATTGCTGGCAAGGCGCGTCCGCATGATCTCCTTGGCCCGTCGCTCTTGCCACGGTGCGAGCCCTCCGCCTGAGACCCCGTCGCTCGGCCGCATGCCGCCGTAGGTTTGTGCGAAGTGGGCCAGCAGACTCAGCCCGATCTGGTCGATAAAGAGCTGATTGGTTGTCGGATCCTGCTCCACTGCGCTGAGCAGAACGCTCGACAGCGTCGACAGGAAGGGGTCACGCTGATCCCTGCTCCATTTGAGCGTTGAAATCGGCCTGGCTCCATGCTCCCGAGCGAACTCGTCCAGAGCCCTCCGTGGAACATAATATTGAAGAGCGTCGAACGGTCCCTTGAACTCGCATTGCGGGTTGTCGCGAAGATCGATCACACTGACCGTCCCCGCGCCGAAAGTGCCCGAATAGCTCGGTCGTCCGGCGAGCCAGCAGGAGTGCCTCTCGAGATCGCCGAGCTGGTGCAGGATGCTGAAAGCCGGTTCGGAAGGAATCGCCGCGGTCCGTTCACGAACGAAGCGGGAGCAGGTCAGGCGGGTCACTGCGAGCGCCAACTGTCCTTCGCGATTGATCCGCAACAGACAATCGCCCTCCATTCCGAGGTGCTGACTGAGGCGACGCCCATAGAAGCCGTCAGACGCGATACCAGACTCTTCCATCATTGGCGTCCAATCGATCCGTCGTTCGATATGCTGCCGATCACGGGCCCTCGAAGAATGCCGCGTCTATCGAACGGGCGTAGATAGTCCAGTTCCTCGCCGTCGTTCAAGTTGCCGATCCGCAAAGCTACCGGCAAGCCGCACACGTGAGAAGTCAGCAAAAAGAAACGTTAAGGCAGGATACGTGACGGAAACCGGACTTGATAATCCTCCCAAGTTCCACATTATCTGTGAAACGACTTCACAGGTGGGCGACCAATGGATAATCGAATCGGAGAAATGCAGGTCTTCCTCCGGGTGGTAGATGCTGGAAGCTATTCGGAAGCCGCCCGACGGCTCTTGATGACGCCGTCCACCGTCAGCAAGCTAATCGCAAGAATGGAGGCAAGGCTCGGCGTCAGACTGTTCGAGCGTTCGACGCGCCGGCTGGTGCTAACGTCAGAGGGTCATATATATTATGATAAAAGCCTCGCACTACTGGCCGAGCTCGACGGCATCGAACGGGATATTTCTCAGGGTGCAGGGCTGGCAGGCGGGACGATCCGTGTCAATTGCACGGTTTCCTTCGGTATCCTCGGCCTCGAACCCCTGCTTCCCGCTTTCTGGGAAGCCCATCCCGACATAGTGGTCGACCTCTCGCTCTCGGACGAGATCATCGATCTGTACCTCGACCGAACCGATGTCGCCATCCGCGTCGGCCCCTTACAGGACTCCGCGATGATCGCCCGACGCATCGGGATCGTCAAAAGAAGGATCGTCGCGTCTCCCGGCTACCTCGACCGCTTGGGCGAACCAAAAAGGATCCAGGATCTTTCCCGTCACCGCTGCTTGGGTTTCAATTTCCGACGCTCCGCACCGGTTTGGCCTCTGAAGGAAAGCGGCCGAATCGTCGATCGGGCGGTCGACGGTCCGCTGGTCGCGAACAATGCACAAACCTTGCGGCGAATGGCAATTGCAGGTGTCGGCCTTGCCCGGCTCGCCGACTATCACGTCCGAGACGATATCGCGGCTGGCCGTCTGGTCGAAGTCCTCGAGGGCACGGTAGGCGACGATGAGCAGATTCACGCGCTCTATCACGGAGGGCCTCGCCTGCCCTTTCGCGTAAGAGCATTTCTCGACTTCGTCTGCCCTCGCCTCACCGATTTTATCGAAGGAAAGGCAACTTAGGCCGGCGCCGAGCCCGCCTTCCTTGGGCAAACAATGGTCGTGGCATCCATCAATCGAGCGGGGGCAGAATTGCCTGCAACTCGACACGACGTTCTTCCAGAAATGCCGGCAGTTGCAATTTTTCGCCCAGCTGCTCCCGCCTCTCGTCGACGGTAAATCCCGGACCATCGGTCGCAATCTCGAAAAGGACGCCACAGGGCGCTCGAAAGCCGACCGCGTTCAGGTAGGTTCGCTCGATGGGATCGCTCACTACAATGCCGTACGTCGACCGAAGTTTCTCGACCATTTGCGACCGGTCATCGAGATCCCTCGATCGGAAGGCGACGTGCCGGATGGTGCCACCGCCGAGGCGCCCCCGCGAAGACTTGCCGATCATGCGCAGCATGATCGTGCCGCCCGGGCCGTCATGAGCCAGGAAGCGCATGGTCCCATCCTTCTGAGAGACCAGTTGGAAATCGAATACCTTCTGGAGGATGTCGATGGTCGCATCCTCCTCGCGGACGTTCAGCGTAACACCATGAAGGCCGCGCAACGAGCGATCGGCCATTGAGTTTTGGCCCGCTTGCCCCGACTTTGCATCCCACGTCTCGATCAAAGATAGCGCCGTACCGTCGGGATCCGCGAAACAGAGCATGCGCTCCCTGAAGGGCGACACTTCCAATCGACTGGATACACCGGAGGATTCGAGCCGATCCGCCCACCAATCGAGCGAATTCGGTGCGATGCGGAATGCGGCCTGCACAACCTCGCCGGCACCGGTCATCCCTGGTGTCACGCAATTCCAGGCGAGCGTGCTTATCACGGCGCCCGGATTTCCGAGGTCGTCGCCGTAGTACACGTGATAACTGCCGGGGTCGTCGTAGCAGACAGTTTTCTTGACCCGCTTGAGCCCGAGCACACCCACATAGAAGTCGGCGGAGCGACGTACGTCGCTGATGATCGTCGTAACGTGATGGAGTCCCCGTGCGTTCACGTAATGGCTGTCCAATGCGGAGGCCTGAGGCGGTCCGTTCGGCCTGTGATATTCACGTAACGGGTCCTCCCTTTGGCTCCAGTTACCGGTCGTTTCGGCTACGTAATCCCGAACATCACCACTGAGTCTTGGACTTTCTCCCGGTAACGGAACCGCCATCAGGGCAAAATTCGGTACGAGGCTGGCGATTTCGCTGCTTCTGCGACGCAATTGTACAAAGCGTCGTCAAAGCCTGCAATCAGTCCCGATCGACTTCACGAAGGATGGCGCCTCGAAACCTTGCAAGCCGGGGCATGAGATCGGTGACCAGCATTCGTCGAGCCACGTGCCGGGCAAACGGCATTCGCCAATTCTATCTGGAGGCCGGGGCTGGCCCCCCGGTAGTCCTGTTACATGGCTTCCCCGAGACTAGCTTCGCCTGGCGTTTCCAGATACCGGCTCTTTCCTCTTACTATAGGGTGATAGCGCCGGATCTGCGCGGATACGGCGAGACCGACAAGCCCTCGAACGGCTACGACAAGAGGACGATGGCCAACGACATCGTCGAGCTCTTGAAGACGCTTGGCATCGGGCGTGTCGCTCTGATCGGACACGATCGCGGCGCACGGGTCGCGACCCGTTTCGTCAAGGATCACCCCGAACTGGTCGACCGCCTCGTCGTCATGGACAACGTTCCGACCCGCATTGTCGGGCGCGAAATGAACGCGAAGATCGCCCGCGAATACTGGTTCTTCATGTTTCACCAAATCCCCGACTTGCCGGAGGCATTGATCGCGGGACGAGAGAGCATCTGGCTTCGCCACTTCTTCTCCGAATGGTGTCACGACCCGATGACGATCTCCGGCGAAGCGTTTGAGACCTACGTCAAAGCCTACAGCGCGCCTGGCGCGGTGCGAGGCGCGATGTCGGACTATCGCGCCAGCGCGGAAGACGTTGCTCAGGACATCGAGGACGCCGAGCAGAAGATCCGGTGCCCTGTACTTTCGCTTTGGGGAGAGGATTTCGGTGCCGTCGGACGCCTGTTCGACATGAAGGCGATCTGGAGCGAGATGGCGGAGAATCTCACCGTGGCTCCGATCGAACGCTGCGGCCATCTTCCGCAAGAAGAACAGCCGGAAGCGGTCAACAGGCTTCTTCTCGATTTCCTGAACGGCTGGAACGGCTAAGACGCCGATGACTGGCCCCCGAAGATGAGGAGACGAAAATGAAGCTGATCCGCACCGTCGCGCTGTTGGGGTTCGTATCCCTGTTGTCTCATGAGCAGGCGCATGCCGGTGCGCCGCAGGTCCGCACCCAGGCACCGGGCTTCTACCGAATGATGCTTGGTCAGGTGGAAATAACAGCTTTGCTCGACGGCACCCATCCTTTCCCGGTTCACGAAGTGATGACGAGGAACGAGACCATGCCCGGCGGAGACCGGAAGGCTATGAAGCTCGCGGAGAGTCATCCCGGCAAAGCAGAGGCCCTGCTTGCAGCGTCCGATCTCTCCGCTCCCGTGGAGGGCTCGATCAACGCCTTCCTGGTGAACACGGGAGAGAAGCTCATCCTGATCGACAGCGGCGCCGGCAGTCTCTACGGCGCATGCTGCGGACACCTGCTGGAGAACCTTCAAGCAGCCGGATACAAGCCGGAGCAAATCGACGAAATCTATCTGACGCACCTTCATGCAGACCACGTCGGTGGCATCGCTCCTCAAGGAAAGCCCGCGTTTCCCAATGCGATCGTCAGGGTCAACCAGAAGGACCTCGACTACTGGCTCAATGTCAAGAACGAAGGCGAAGCTCCCAAATTCCTTAAGCCGATGTTCGAAGGCGATCGCGCTTCGTTGAAGCCCTATATGGAATCGGGTCGGCTGAAGCCCTTCTCGGAAGGCCAGGACCTCTCACCGGGGATCCGTGCGGTTCCTACGCCCGGGCACACGCCAGGCCACACGTCGTACGAAATCTCGAGTGAGGGAAAGACACTTCTGGTGTGGGGCGATCTCGTTCACGTCGCCCCGATCCAGTTTCCTGACCCCGCCGTCACGGTGACTTACGATAGCGACCCGTTCACCGCAGAGGCCGAACGCACTGCGATGTTCGCTCGAGCCGCCGGGACTTCGACCTGGATCGCGGCGGCTCATATTGCGTTTCCAGGAATCGGGCACATCCGCTCAATAGATGGCCGGTTCGAATGGTTGCCTGCGAACTACACCACGGTGCTCAAGCGACCGAGTGACTGACGCGCAGCTCGGGTCTCCTCTTGAGCCTCGGGGGCCGGCGCCGTCGACCTTGCTGGCAGATTTCAAAACAGTTGAGGCATTGCGATGCGCCTATCCAACGGAAAGGCAGATATATCGTCCACAGCACGCAACGCCTCCCCCTGGATCGCGTTTCGGCATACGACGTTCACAGTCGTGTGGATCGCGACCGTGGTCGCCAACGTCGGCACCTGGATGTACAACGCGGCGTCCGGATGGCTGATGACCAGCCTCGACGCCGATCCGCTCACCGTCTCCTTGGTCCAGGTTGCGAGCAGCCTGCCGATGTTCCTGTTCGCGCTACCGGCTGGCGCGCTGGCGGACACCGTCGACAAGCGTCGGTTCCTGATCGGCTGCGAGATCGCGCTTACGATCGTCGCCGCAGCAAGCGCGGTGCTCGTCGGACTTAACCTCGTCACTCCGCCCATCCTGTTGCTGTTCACGTTCCTGCTCGGCGCCGGCGCGGCATTCACGGCCCCAGCATGGCAGTCGGTCGTCCCTCAGTTGGTCCCGAAGGAGGACCTGGCGGCGGCAGTCGCCAGCAACGGCGTAGGCGTCAACATCAGCAGGGCTATCGGACCGGCGCTGGGCGGCGTGGTCATCGGCGGATTGGGCATCGCGGCACCATTCTGGATCAACGCGCTAAGCAACTTCGCCGTGATTGGCGCCCTGCTCTGGTGGCGCCCCGTGTCCTCTCAGGGAAGTCGGCTCCCGCCAGAACGTCTCGTCGGCGCCATGGTGATCGGCTTCCGCCACGCGCGGTTCAACTCGAACTTGCGTGCCACGCTCGTCAGGGCGGTGGCGTTCTTCTTCTTCGCGAGCGCCTATTGGGCGCTGCTCCCGCTCGTCGCGCGCAATCAGATCGCCGGTGGTCCGGAGCTCTACGGCATGCTGCTCGGAGCCATCGGCGTCGGTGCCGTCGCTGGTGCCTTCGCGCTGCCATGGATGAAGACCCTCGGACCGGACCGGCTGGTCGCAGCCGGCACCGCCGGCACGGCGCTCAGTCTAGTCCTTCTCGGCACAGTTCATCTCGCGGCGAGCGGACTTGCGGCTTGCCTGATTGCGGGCATCTCATGGATCGCCGTCCTCGCGACAATCAACGTCTCGGTTCAGGTCTCGCTGCCCGATTGGGTCCGCGGCCGCGGCTTGGCCATGTTCGTCACCGTGTTCTTCGGCGCGATGACCGCGGGCAGCGCGCTATGGGGGCAGTTCGCCTCGGGACTTGGCTTGCCGGCAGCGCACTTCCTCGCCGCCGCAGGCGCCATCGCAGGAGTCGCGCTCACCTGGCGTTGGAAGCTTCAAACAGGTGCAGGAGTCGATCTTGCGCCCTCGATGCATTGGCCGGCACCCGTCCTGGCGATCGAGGCAGACGCCGACCGCGGGCCCGTCCTGGTTACGATCGAGTACCGCATCGTTCCAGAGCGCCGTGACGCCTTCCCCGGCTATATCAGAGCTTTGGAACAACAACGAAGACGCGACGGCGCATATTCCTGGGACGTCTTCGAGGATGCCGCCGAGAGCGGGCGCTTTCTGGAGACATTCATGGTCGCGTCATGGCTCGAGCACCTCCGCCAACACCAGCGCGTGACCAATGCCGATAGGGCCGTTCAGGACGCCGTCCGCGAATTCGGTGCCGTAGCCGAGCCCAAGGTCACCCACTTCATTGCCGCCGATTTTCGGTAAGCCGGCTGTGGAAAATCGTGACCCGTGGTAGCGGGGGCCCCGCTACATCGCGAAACCCACTATCTCGGAAGCCCTGTTCTCTGATCGGCGAGCAGCGTAATTGGCCTAACGACTCTTTGATAGCCAGCCAAAACCCGCCTTCTGTGCGCTATCTCCATCGAGCCGCCTTTCCCAGAGCGGGCTCTTTCTCGACGCGCTGCTCAAGGTACCCATGAACCATCAGGGGACCAATCTGGTCGGCTATCCGTTCGCGGCGTGGTCGACACCATCAGCGACGACGGCCGGATCGTTATCGAATATTTTAAGCGTCCGATGAGCAATGCGGAGGGCGATCTGAGAAAGGCGCTGATGCGCCATTGGTTCATTCGATCGCAAACAATGTCGGCGCTGCGCCTGCAGAGGGGAGGGACTCACCCCCCCTGAAGACGTTTTTGCCGTCGAACTTTTCTCTATAGGCTGATCCAGGGTGCTACTCATGACCGGCAAAAAATCGCTCCATCGCACAAAATCGTAGCGTAGTGCACAAAAGCGTAGTTTTGGTGCCCAGGGAGGGAATCATGCGCAATCACCGACACGGCGAACCGCTGTTTGTGCTTAGTATAATGGCATGAGCGCGGCCCAGGTTCGCGGCATCGCAAAACCCACTACCTCAGAAGCCCTGTTTTCCTTTCGGCGGCGACCCAATTCACTTGGCGGCATTTCGATAGTCTGCCATTCCCGCGCGACCGCCGGATGTATCGGACAATGCACTGTTACCATTGATAGCTAACGGTGCCCTTGCCGGCGAGGCTGGTGCTGGGACCGGAGAACTCGCCCTCAAAGGTTGCGGCGACCGACCAGCCATTGATCCACTTCAACTCGGCGGAGGCCGCCGTGCGTGCGGCGTCGGATGCTAGGGTCGCGCCGCGGACCACGAAGCCGGCCTGCGGCAATAACTGGAACGACGCGGCGGCGTTGCGGTCGATATCGAAATTGTGCATCCATGCGGCGCGCCCGCGCAGCGTCAGCATCGCATTGTCGAGTGCGAACGACCTGTCGGCGCGCAGGCCAAGTTCGGACAGACTAGCCGTTTCGTTCCGGGACGCATAGTTCAAGGCGAAGATGTTGTCTCCGGCGAGCACGCCTTCGGCATAGGCCGGCAGATGGAGCGTCACGAACTGTCCGGCAGCATAGGGCGTGAGCCCGGCCCAAGGCGTCGCAAACCGGTAGCCGCCTTCGAGGCGGCCGGAGAACGCGTTGGCCAGAAGGCCGCCACGCAGGCGATCGATGCCGGCGAGCGCCAGCGTGCGATCGGTGGTGACGTCCTGCCAGCCATAGGCGAGCGCGGCCGACAGATAGGCCGCGCCGATGCGGTGATAGGCGTACACGCCGGCCTGGAACAGATCGGAGCGCCCGCTGCCGAGACCATTGGCGAGGCCGAAGCTGGTGCCGCCGCCGGCCATCGCGAAACCGAGCAGCGTGTCCGCGGACAGCCGGTAGTCGGCGCCAACGGCCGTGCCGTAGACCCGGTCGGTCAGCGTGTTCGATCCGACGATATCATTGCCCATGGTGCTGCGCGCGCCGCCGAAGGCCGCCGCCCAGACGCCCCAGCGCTGATCAAATGACGTCGCGCTGGCGGTGCCGGGCATCGCCGCGAGTGCATGGAGCGGATTATCGGTTTTGGTCCGCGTCGCCGACGCGTAAGCCTGCGCCGCGAGGCCGTCGGGCGACGGCCATCCGACACGGCTGGCCACGAACGGATCGGTCATCGCCGACATGAACATTCCCATGGCATCGATCGTGGTCTGCTGCACGCCGGTGGAAAGTTCACCTGAAGCCAGCGTGAGGCCCGCCGGCGTCAACCCGCCAGCCGCAAGCGGAACGGCGCCGACGGCGTTGAAGCCGTTCGACAATCCGTTAGCCACGCTCTGCTGATTGATGTTCAGGCCGCTCGGATAGGTAAGCTTGAAGTCGAGATAGACGTTGTTTGGATCATAGCTCAACGACGGATCGAAATTCGCCGGCAGATTGGTGTTAACCAGTCGGCCGAAGGTGCCGTTGACGCCGGCGGCGGCATTGAGAAGCGTGTAACGGGCCTTCACATAATCGGTGCCCGGATAGGCCGCGATGACAACGGTGCCCCCCAGCTTCGCCGTGCCGCTGACATTGGCGCGATCGGAGGTCGTCGAATTGATCTCGGCGAAATAGGCCGCGGTCGCGGTGAACGTCAAATTGCCTTGCACCGTCAGCGTGCCGACGGAATTACCCGGCGACAGCGTGCCGCCGTCGATCAGGGTCGGGCCGACGACGCCATTGCCGCCGAGCGTGCCGCCGCGATGCGCTGTCGTGAGCGAGGACGAGGCGATCGAGCCGTTTACCGACAGGCGCCCGGCATAGATGTCGGTCGGGCCGGTATAGCTGGAGGTGCCGATGAGTCTGGTGGTGCCCGAACCGATCTGCTGCACGGAACCGGTGCCGGAGATCGCGCCCGTGAACTCGGAAGTATCGGCCCGGTAGAAGGCGAGGATGCCACTGTTGGCAACGTTGCCGGCGAGCGTTCCGGAGGCAAAACCGTTACCGACGATGAGTTCACCGGCCGAGATCGTGGTGCCGCCGGTGAAGCTGTTGTTGCCGGCCAGCACGGTGGTGCCTGCCCCGATCTGTGCGAGCGCGCCTGCGCCGCTGATGCAGCCTGTGAAGATAAGGGTG
The DNA here is from genome assembly GCF_029846235.1 of Bradyrhizobium sp. CER78. Classification (GTDB taxonomy): domain Bacteria; phylum Pseudomonadota; class Alphaproteobacteria; order Rhizobiales; family Xanthobacteraceae; genus Bradyrhizobium. The sequence goes on along the minus strand of NZ_JARVWP010000011.1, from coordinate 28,594 downwards.
TTGGAGCGATCGAACGCCAGCGTGCCTTGATCCTGGACATTGCCGAGGATCGATCCGGAGGTACCGCCATTGCCGAGTTGCAGCGTGCCGGCGGCGATCGTCGTGCCGCCGCCGAAGGTGTTGGCGCCGGTCAGCACCGTGGTGCCCGCGCCGAGCTGCTGCACGGAACCTGAGCCGGAAATCGCGCCGGCAAACACCGAATTGTCGGAGCGGTTGAATGCGAGTACGCCGTTATTGGTGACGCTGCCGGTGATCGAACCCGTGGTGCCGCCATCGCCGAGCTGCAGTGTGCCGGCGGCGATCAGCGTCCCGGCGCCATAACTGCTGGTCCCGGTCAGCACCGTGGCTCCCACGCCGAGTTGCAGCAGCAAACCGGTGCCGGTGACGTTGCCTGCGAACACCGAAGTGTCGGAGCGGTTGAAGGCGAGGACGCCATTGTTAGTGACGTTGCCGGTGATGGCGCCCCAGGTGCCGCCATTGCCGAGCATCAGCACGCCTCCGGCGACGGTGGTGCCGCCGAGATAGCTATTGTTGTTGGTGAGAACTGTCGTGCCAGGACCGAGTTGAACCAGCTTGCCGACACCCGTGATCCTACCGTCAAAGATCATTGCGTCCGACCGATTGAAGGCCAGCGTACCATTGTCGGTCACACTGCCGTTGATCCAGCCCGACATGCCGCCATTGCCGAGCTGCAGCGTGCCCGCGGTGATCGTCGTACCGCCGCTGTAGCTGTTATTTGCGGTAAGAATCGTCGTGCCGGAACCGAGTTGGTTCAGCGCGCCCGCACCGGTGATCGCGCCATCAAAAGTCACCGCGTCCGAGCGGTTGAACGCCAGCGTACCATTGTTGGTCACATTGCCGGTGATCGAGCCCGACGTGCCGCCATTGCCGAGCTGCAGCGTGCCCATGGCAATGGTGGTGCCGCCGGAATAGCTGTTGTTGCCGGTCAGTATTGTGGTGCCCGCGCCGGCCTGCTGCACCGAGCCGGAGCCGGAGATCGCACCGGCAAACACGGAAGCATCGACACGGTAGAAGGCGAGGATGCCGTGGTTGAGGACGTCGCCGGTGATCGAGCCGGAAGCGCCGCCATTGCCGAGTTGCAGCGTGCCCGCGTTGATGGTGGTGCCCCCGCTGTAATTGTTGGCTCCGGTCAGCATCAGTTTGCCACCGCCGTCCTTGACGAGCGTGCCGCCGCCGGAAATCTGGCCCCCAACGCCCAGCGTCGTGCCGGCAAGGGTGTACAGAGTGGAGGTGCCGGTGATGCCGATATTGCGTGTCGTCGCGACGTCGTTCAGGGTTGCCAGCGTGGTGCCGTCCCACATCGTGACCGCGCCGGTGGCGGCGCCCAGATTGCTGTCGGATACGATCCCGATCGTACCGCCCATGATGTTGGTGCCACCGCTATAGCTGCTGCTGCCGGTCAAGATCAGAAGGCCGGAGCCGCTTTTCGTCAGTCCGCCGGTGCCGGAGATAGCGCCGCCGAAATAGCTGTCGATGGTTTGATTGATACCCAATGTGGCGGTGCCAAGCGCCACCTGGCCGCCGGTGCCGGACAGCGAACGAACGGTCAGGTTGTTGTTGTTGAGATCGAGCGTGCCGCCGGTGAGCACGTAATCGGTGAAGGCCGGCAACGCACCCGGCGTATCCGCGCGCAGGGTGCCGGCGGTGACTAGGGTGCCGCCGGTCCAGCTATTGTTGCCCTGGAGCTCGAGCGTGCCGTCGCCGAGCTTGGTGAGGCTGCCCGCACCGGTCACGGCGCCGCCGAAAACAGAGATGGTGCCAGATGCGACGTCGAACGCGCCGCCGCCCCGGAGATTGACCGCGCGCCCGGAGACGACGCTCGCCGTGGTCTGCAAGGTCGCGCTGTCGAAGGTGAGGCCGCCGCCCGCGGCGCCTAGATTGGTGTCGGAGGATATCTGCAGCACGCCGCCGCTGATGATGGTGCCACCGGTATAGGTGTTGGCGCCGCTCAAGATCAGCGTGCCATCGCTGGTCTTCTGCAGTCCGTCGGTGCCGGTGATCGTCACGCCGACGGTCGCGGTCTCGCCGGCGAGGACGTCGATGCCGGGAACGGCAATCCCGACTGCCGTGCTGTTGACCAGGTTCAGCGATCCGGCCGTGCCCGGCGCCAGCGTATACGCTCCGCCCGCGAATTGCAGCCCGATCGACGTTTGCGCGCCATCGACCGTGACCGTGCCGCCGGGGCCGCGGAAGATGCCATAGCCGCTGCCCCAGTTGGACGGCACGATGCCGCCGATCGGATTGAGCCAGTTGGCGTTGCCTGCATTCCAGGTGCCGCTACCCATGCCGACACCATTGGTGCCGCCGCCCCATAGCTGCAGGACATTGAGGCCATCGGGCGTCACCAGCAAATCGACGTTGTGGTAGGTCGTGGTGTCGACCGTATAGGAGTAGGCGATCGGGCTGCTCGGGGGAGAGCTTCTGACCTTCAGCCCGCAATTCGTTGGGCAATTCGTTTCCGACAATGAACCTGTGTATGAGATCAGGCGGTGATAGCCGATGCTCGGGGCCGCGCCGTTGCCGAGAACGTCGAGGTTGGCGCCGTTCAGCGCGAGATTCCCGATGACGTTGATGACCGACGTGTCCGACACCGGCGTCGCGGACAGCGACGATGACGGATCGGCGAGATGATATTCGAACGTCGATCCCAATTGCAGCGCCAGATTGCCGTTGATGTTGATGGCGCCGCCGCTGGTCGGCGCGATGGTGCCGCCGCTGTTGATCGTGGTCGAGCCGACCGCGCCCAGTCCTTCGAGACGGCCTCCGGAATTGACCGCAAGTGCGCCACCGAGATTGCCGGTGCTGGCCATGCGCAGCGTGCTGCCCGAGACTGTCGTATTGCCGGTGAACTGGCTGTCGTCTCCGGAGAAGATGGTGGTGCCGGCCAGAAGGTTGATGGCGCCGTTCCCCGTGACCTTGTTGGCGAAGGCGTAGTTGCTGCTGGTGTGGTTGAAGACCAACGTTCCGTGGCTGTTGATCGCGAGGGTATCGGTCCCGTACAGCGTGCCGGGTGCAACCGCTGCCGCGCCGGCGGCCGCGCCGATATTCAACGAAGCATAGCCTCCCGCCTGCGAGACAACGATCGGATTCCTGCCGCCGAAGACCTCACCGCCATTGGACAGGGTCAGCGCCCCGTTTCCAATCGATATCTGCCCCGATTTCAGCGTTGACCCCGCGCCCGTCACCGTCACGGTGCTTGTCGTGCTGAGGTCGGTGATATTGCCGATGTTGACATTGGCAGCCTCGACCCTGGCGCCGCTGTCGATCATGACGTTGCCTGAGCCCAAGGCCCCAATATTCAAATTGCCCTGCAGGGACGATCCGACACCGCTGACGTGAAGGGCCGCCGAACTGCCGGCGGCGCCGGCAAGCACAAAATCCGAGTTGATCCTGGCGCTACCGCCATTGGCGATGCTCACCGTACCGGCCTCGACATCGAGCCTGCCGGCGACAAACACCGCGTTCACACCGTTCACATCGATCATGGCAGATTGATTGCCGGTACCTGGGTCGATGGTTGCTTGACGGTCGACCATGAAGCGCCCGCCACTCGTGACATGAATCGCGCCGGTCCCGGACATGTCTAGAGATTGGCTCTCGAGAAATGCAGCGGCGCCCAACGTCAGGCCGCCCTGGTCCACCGCGACACTCCCGGCAACCGTACTCCACCCGGACAGCGTCCAGATGCTCGCTCCCTCCTTCGCGAAGTTCGTGAAGCCCTGATACTGATGGCCGAGCCCCGACAAATCGAAGCTGGCATTCTGGTTTCCACCAAGCGCGAATGTGTTGGGATTGTTCGGATCCGGCCTCGCGACGACGTTGCCGATGATGTTCGAGCCGGCCTGGAGCTCCAGCCAGTTGTTGCCGCCGCCGAAGGTGATCGCATTGGCTCGCGAGCCGTCGGGATTCAGGCCGCCTTCGATCGTGCCGGCATTGATGATCGTACCGCCGGAGGCGCTGAAGACCCCGACGCCAGCCTGCCCGTTGAGGCCCGTCGCTCCAGGCACGGCGGAGGAATCGTTCATATTGTAGAGGCTGATTCCCCCCTTGCCGCCGTCGCCGCCGCGCACGCTCGCCCCGGCGCCAACTTGAAGGATGGCACTTGTGCCGAGATGCACGCCATCGCCGCCGTTGCCGCCGTTGCCGCCGTTACCGCCTGGTATCCCGTCAGCGAGACCAGTCTCGCCGTTAGCGCCGGTGTAGCCGCCAAGGCCCCCGTCGCCTCCCTTCCCGCCACTGACCTTGACGTTGTTGCCGATCGTCACGGACGAAAACGAACCGGCAAAAATGCCGACGCCACCGCCGCCGCCGCCGCCGCCATCGCCGCCGTCGCCCTGAATGCCTCCGGGAAGAGCGTGAAGATAACACCCGAAACTACCGCAAACCTGCACTACATTGCCGGGACCGCCGTCCGCACCGCTTCCGCCATCGCCGCCTTTGCCACCCTTGCCGCCGGTGACCACCGCGTTCGTGCCAACGTTGAGGGTACCGCTCTCGAGCAGGATACCGGCTGCGCCACCGCCGCCGCCACCACCGCCGCCACCCATACCTCCGCTTGAGCCCACCGCGTCCGAGTATGAACCGTTGCCGGGAACACCGCCCGCGCCGCCGTCCCCTCCCTGAATTGTGACGCCATTTCCTGTTGTGGCGACGACGTTACCGAGGAGCGCGCCAGCACCACCGCCGCCGCCACCACCGCCACTACTGCCGTCCGTACCAGAGGCAAACGGATTGGTCTGATCGGTCGGCGCGGTCTGTCCGGGAGTACCAGGCGAACCAGCCCCGCCGATCCAGTTGCCTCCCAGGATCGTCCCCCCTCCCGACCCATCAAACCCGATCAACCCGCCTCCCCCTCCAGGGGTTGTGCCAAAATCGTTAGTGGTCCCGCCGGTACCGCCAGTGGATTGAACCGCGCCTGAGGCGCCGTTGCCGCCACCACCGCCGCCACCGCCACCAAAGGTGGGGCTCAGGCTGTCCGCGCCGGCACCGGCTGAGTACATGTTGCCGTGAATATCGAAGCGGCCTCCGCCGCTTCCGCCGCTGCCGGATGCTTGCGCAAAAGCGGGCCGGCTTGGCATTGCCGCCAGAGCGAACGTCGCCGGCGTTGCCAGCGCGAGCAAAACGCGCGCCATCGCCGTCGAACATCCGAGAACCCTGAGTCGGCGGAAACAGGAGAGGCTCCACGCTCCATCCGCACGGTACTGAAAATCCGCCGGGATCGTCATGGCAGGCCTCACTTCAGGGCCCAGCCGGCGCGAGCTCGGCGGCGAGATCGCGCACGGCCGTACGCAATCCCTCGAACATCGCGAAATTGACCCGGCTTGCGGCGACAAAAATTCCGAGCCTGCGGTTCGGCGACAGCACCACGTAGCTCATGAAGCCGCCGAGGCCGCCGCTCTTGCCGAGCAGGAGCGGCACGCCGTCATGCGCGGGACTTACGATCCACCCGAGCCCCATGCCTTCGGCGCCCGTAACTTCGACGCCGACCAGGCGCGCAAGACCGTCATGCGGCCGCCACATCGCATGCGCGAGCGACAACGCCGCGGCGGACTTGTCGTCGCGCGCAAGATGCCAACGCATCCAGCGCACCATGTCGTCCGCGGTCGAATAGACGCCGGCGCTGGCGTACATGATGTTCGGCACCTCCCAGTTCGGATCCGGCTTCCCGAACGGATCAAGTCCCACCATCAGGCGCGGTCGCTGCGCGTCCGACAGGCGCAACGTGGTATCCGCGAGCTGAAGCGGCGCGATGACCTTGTCCCGCAGCAAATCCGCGTAGGGCTTGCCGCCGGCCTTCGCCAACGCTTCGCCCAACAGGCCATAGCCGAAATTGGAATACATCGCGGTCGTGCCCGGCGCGTAGGCCGGCGCGTTCGTGCCGGTCCACTTCCAATAAACGTCGCGCGTGAACGCGAGGAATGGATTGCCGTCGCCGTCCTTTACCGCGGGATCGGGGACCTCGCGCGGCAAGCCCGCGGAATGGGTGGCGAGGTCGAGCAGGCTAAACGGCTGGTCGCCATACGAGCGGACCGTCACGCCGGCCGGGGCATATCGCGACAGCGGATCGGTGAGGCCGACGCGTCCTTCCGCGGCCAGCGTCGCCAGGAGGTCGGAGGCGAAGACTTTGGAAATCGATCCGAGCCGGATGATCGATCGCCCGTCGGGCTCGAGCTTGTCGCCGGGAGCGGTTTCGCCGTAGCCTTGTACGATGCTGTCGTCTCCGCGGACGACGGCGAGAACGAGCCCAGGTGCGCCGGAATTGAGGAACATGGCGGTGCCCGTCATCGTCACCGCATCCCGCAGGGCAAGGTCCTCCGCCGCCGCTTGTCCCGAACAAAGGACCACCATCGCGAGCATGGCAATGCCGATGCTCACACGTCCGCGCAACCGCATCACCGCCCCCCTTGCCCGACATCGGAGCACCGCCGGCGATGTCGGCACGAACTCTCCATTGGTTAGTCGCGCACCGGCACAATACGCGATCGCAGAACCCCAAACCCACATCGCCCTAGCACGAAGCAATCGCAGGGAACCGTTAACTTTCGGGAAATTCGGCAACTACACGGGCTGCCACGCGCCGTTCCCTTTCGGGGACGCGAGGATGGCTTCGAGATCAACTTGCGGCTGCAAAGTCTCGGTGCTGGACATTCGCGTTATTCCGGCGAGCCTGCGACATCCGTACGAGAATCATCAAATCGCGCGTATACTTGTATGAGACTGATCCAAGAGACGCCGCGATCGTCCGATCGGCTTCGAACCGTGGGCATCACGATCGAAAATCCCGCTGGCGGTCGTATCACCAGAAGCGCACCCGAAAAAAATCCCTGCCATGTTCATTCTCTTTCATCAACTGCCGCTGCCGCAGATGTTCGTCGCTGTCCTCCTTGTCAGCCTTACGGTCTGCTGGCTGATTATCGGCGCAGTCCGCACGGCCGTCCGCCTCGCCGGTTTCAGCCCAACCGAGATGCTGCCGATCCGCGATTCGATCATCGGGGCCTGCACCACGATCTTTGCCCTCATCGTGGCATTCTCCGCCGCCGGAATTTGGAACGATGCACTCAACGCCCGCAACACTGTGCAACGAGAAGCGGACGCATTGGAGAACGCATCGGTGCTCGCCGCTGGCCTTCCTGCCGAGGTTCGGACCGCGATTCGTGCCGACATCTGCGCCTATGTGACAAGCGTGGTGACGATTGATTGGCCCGAAATGGCGAAAGGCGGCACACTTGAGGATTCGGTATTCAACCAATCAGAGAAAATTCTGGTCAGCATGATCGAGTTCCTGTCGCACCAGCCGACCTCGCTCGATCAGCAGCCAATATTCTCGGCGCTCCTGAACCAAATTCTGGCGGCCCGTAATGCACGCATCGCACGCCTCGCCGCATCGAATGCCGGCATCACCTGGGCGCAATGGATCGCGATGGTCATCATATCGACGTCAGCGCTGACGGCGATCGCTCTCTGCAATACGCATTCGCTGCGCATGCAGGTGACAGCCACGCATCTATATGTGCTGGTGGCGTCCGCCGCCTACTTCGTGATCCTGGCACACGACCGGCCGTTTATCGGCTCGATCTCCATCAAGCCGCTTGCCTTTCAGAGTCTCATCGCGAACTAGGCACGAGAGGCGAGCCTGGCCAAAACTGAAGCGCTGCCGGATCTGGATTTGAACGCAAGTGAACTTAGCGAGGTCTGGGACGAGAATTCCGCGAACGCCCTTCGCGCCGATCATCTAGCGAACGCAATCGTACAAGATCGTGCTGCAGCGTGGAAAAGCGTGTGGTGCCCAGGGAGGGAAACATACGCAACCACCGACACGACGAACCCCTGTTTGTCCTCGGTATGGTGGCGTGAGTGTGGCGCAGCATTGCTGCATCGCAAAATCTACATCGCCCCCGTTTATTGACGGGAACTGGTACCAGCGACCATGAATGCTCCTCACCTGCTCACCCAGCGCCCTTTCCGGAGATGCGCGGTTTTGCTGGCATGTTACGAGTCCCGACCGGGCCGTACTCTCGCGCCAATGACCAGCGCGTACGGCTGGGGGAGGCGATGTTTTTTTCATACCGAGAGACCGTCCAAATTTCCGACACTGCGCTAGGCTTTCTCGTACAAGGGACTCTTCAGCGACGCCGAAACCAAACCGTTTGCGATTATTCGCATCATAATCACGCCCCATCGCTTCAATCAGGTCGATGCCGAGTTGGGACGCTCAGCTTCAGCCGAGCGGCTTTCTGGCCCATTCCCGGTGGCGAGGCGCGTATCCTTTATTGGATGCCCAGATCGACCGACACCGCGAAGTCTGCGCGCGGCGGTTACCAAGCAAGCGGCGGTCCCGATCGTCGTCATCGCGGCTTGTGCGCGCGACAATACTAGCCCCCGTTTCGGGCGCCGGCTCTCTTTTTGCTCTCCTACGGAAACCCAAAGTCTATCATCACCCCGCATCCGGACGCCTCGAATCTGCATAGCGGCGTTGGCTGGGCTAACCGTATATCCACGGCGCGCAACGGCATATTGTCACGCGGCGATCGAGAGGTCGACTAAGGCCGGCTCATCCAGGCGGATCACCTTTCATGCTCGCAACGAAAATCCGTAGGTCGCAGGACCAAGGACCAACAACGGACCCAATCCGGGGTCCATCAAACCGGCAGCAGCTCACAACCATTGAGTGCAACCAAGATATGATGTAAGGACGCCGCCATCGATTGGCACTTCATCGCGCCCGGCAAGCCGATGCAGAACGGCTTCATCGAGAGTTTCAATGGCCGGATGCGCGATGAGCTGCTCAACGAGACCCTGTTCTTCGATCTCGACGACGCCCGCGCCAAGATCGCCAACTGGGTCGCCGACTACAATCTCCGGCGGCCTCACTCATCGTTGAAATACCTGACCCCCGCGGCCTATGCCGCCCACCTCACCGCAACGGACGATCGGCTACTCCTGTGAAGGTCCTTGATGCGCTTGTCGCTGAAGCCGCCAAGTTCCTTGAACAGCCGTCCTTTGAGGGTGAGTTCATCCAAGACCGTTTTTGTCCATCGTAGGCAGCGACCTCTTCATTTGCGATGACCGGGAGCACGCGGCCCGCGATGCGAAGAAGCAGCTCTTCCCGTGGTATTGCACGGTTCTCCTGAGGGTCGTCTCCGGCGACGTGGTCCATGTCGAGCTCGGCAAGGCGATGCCGAGGAGCGACGCCGTCGACGCCTGGTGGAAGGCGCACACCGTCGAAGGACGTTATGGGCTACAGGTCATTGAAATCAGCAAGGGCGAGGAAAGCAAGCTCGGCGAGCTTGCCAAACCGGTCGCTTCGCATGCATCGTCAATCGTGCAGGTGAGCCGCTGCGCGAATGGCATCGAGCTCAGTTCCGCGGCTTTCGGAGCGAATAGACTGGCTTGTGGCTGCTGTCCGCCGGTCTTCTCTCGTCGATTGTAACTCACGTGGCCCTCTATTCGCGCAAAGCTCGACGGGACAAGGGTCGATTGTGCGACGAGCAACGTCAATGCGAACACCCGAGGGCGCTCGCGTACGAGAGCGCGCGTTACCGGCGGTTTGAAGATTTCCGGCCGCCCATGGCGAAGAGGAAATTGTTTGCGAATGCGCCAGCCACAGTGAGGCAGCGCGCAGAGGCTGGTCTGCCAATATCGGGGACAAATTCCGCAGGCGTTCGCCGCTGTTCACCAGCGTCTTATTCAACCATTATTCAACGAACGCGGCTGGTGGCCACCTAAGTACCTGAGTTTGCTGGCGCGCCACTCAGAATAAAACTACGAACTCGTATGTGATTGAGATTTCGATATAATCGAGCAAATAGCGGTTGGCCAAGTCCTGGCACCACCCGACATGCGGGCTCGTATGGGTTAACCAAGCCTGCCGCGGCCACCCAATGCGGTGAGGAGTGGCCCAAGCTGGTCCTCGTAGACCCGCCAACGTCCGACTGCACTCCGATAAATGGGCTTGCGGACCTGCGTCGCGCTCGCGGTGCGGACCGGACGCTCGGTTCTGTGAAACGACAGGCAGCGGTCATCCCAAGGCAAGCCGCAATGGGCGATGATGCGCTGCGCCTGGCTCTCCAGATCACCCACCACGTCTTCATAACGGACGTCCAGGACGCTTCCGGCCGGCAGGACGCGGCACCAATGCGCCATCAGCCGCTCGTAGCGCCGGTAATAGCGGCCGAGTTCGCCGAGATCGTAGGTATGGTTTTGCTCGGCGGAAAACAGCTTGGAAAAGCACGACACACAGGTGTCGACCGGATCGCGCACGGCGTGAATGATCTTCGCCTGCGGCAGCGCCAAATGAATAAGTCCGATGAAATAATAGTTCGACGGCATCTTGTCGGTGACGCGCTGCACGGTTGTGCTTGCCTCTCGCCGCGCAATCTCGCCGAGCCGCGCGACATAATCTCTTCCGATTTGCCGCAAGGCGGCCTCATCCAGCGCAGGCACGAATTCCGGATATGGGATCGTACAGCCGTCCGTCCCGCGGACGGTACGAACGACGTCATGGAAGGTCTGCAGCTCGCCGGCGCCGTGCACCATGGGATGGCTGGCCATGATCTGTTCGATCAACGTCGTGCCCGAACGCGGCATGCCGACGACAAAGATCGGCACCTGTGAAGGATCGCCGCCGCCGGACTTCGCTTCGATCATGTCCGAAGCGAAAATACGCTCGATGTGATCAAACAGCGCGAAGGCCGCCGTCTCGTCATAGCCAATCGTCGCGCGCTTGGCCGCATTGCCGGCGTGCAAATGCCGGAACGAACGCGGGTAGTCTTGAAGGTCCGCATAGGCTTTGCCGAGCGCGAAGTCGATCTGCATGCGATCGGTCTTCGATAGGCGCTCGCTGTTCGCTGCAAGCGCTTCCAGGGCGACAAGATGCGGGTCGCCGGCGACGAATTTCCTGGAGTCGGCAAGATTGACATAGACGCTCGCGACGGCCGGATCGAGCCGCAGCGCCTCGAGATAGGCCTCCTCCGCTTCGCCCAACCGGCCCAGCTCCTTCAGCACGTTGCCCATGTTGTTATAGGCATCCGCCAGATCCGGCTTGAGCGCGAGCGCGCGCTGATGAGAGGCGAGCGCGCCATCGAGGTCGCCGCGCTCGAACGCGATCCGTCCCATCAGATTGACGGCGTCGTGATTGTTCATATTGAGCGAGAGCGCCCGGCTGGCCGCCACTTCCGCCTCATCCACTTTCTTCTGGTCGAGCAGCACAGTGCCGTAGTGCAGATGAATCTTGTCACTGTTCTGCTCGATGACGAGCGCGCGGCGCAACAGCTCGGCGGCTTCGTCGAGCCGCTCGAGATCCTTCACCGCAAGCGCCAGATTATCGAGCGTATCGGGATTGTTCGGCGCAATCTCGAGCGCCTTGCGGTAAACCGTCTCGGCCTCTTCGGCGCGCTTGAGTTCACGCAGGCAGGTACCGAGATTGTTCCAGCCGTCGGCGAAGTCCGGCTGCAATTCGACGGCACGGCGATAGGACGGCTCAGCCTCGGCAAAGCGTTTCAATCGCTGCAGAGCGTTACCGCGATTGCTGTGAGCTTGCACGAAATGGGCCTGCAGCGCGATGGCGCGTTCGTGCAACGAGAGCGCCTCCTCGAACTTGCCCTGATCGAACAGCGCGATGCCGAGATTGCTGTGGGCGCCGGCATTGCCCGGATCAAGCGCGATGGCGCGACGGCTCGCCGCAATGGCATCGTCGACGCGGCCGGCAAGTCGGTACATTTCACCGAGATTGGCGTGATAGAGCGCAACATTCGGATTGATCGCTATCGCTTGCTCTACGTGTGCGATGGCATCGGACGATTTGCCTGACTGGTGCGCAACGATGCCGAGCATGTGGGCAGCCTCGGCATTGTCGGGCTCGGCTTCAATCGCGCGGCGCGTCAACTCGTCTGCATCGGCCAGAAATCCGTTGCGGCGCTTCTGTTCGGCGACAATGAGCGCCTGGCCGGGCGGCATTGCCGTCACCGGCGCAGGGATTGGCTCCGCAACCTGCGCAGCTTCCGCCGCCATGATCGCCGCGGCATGCGCGGCGCGGCGCACGCCTTCGGCCTTGAACGGCGTGAGCCGCGCGAGGTCGCCCTGCACGACAGCCGCAAGATCCTCGACGATGCGCGGCACGATATCGGCCCAGCTCTCGCCGCGCTTTTGCCGAAACAGGCGCATGGTCGGATACCAGGGGTTGTCCTCGCGATTGAGCATCCAGCGCCAATCACTCACCCAGGGCAGCAACACCCAGACAGGCTTGCCGAGCGCGCCGGCAAGGTGCGCAACGGATGTGTCGACCGTGATGACGAGATCGAGCGCATCGACCGCGCCAGCCGTATCGGCAAAATCCTGAAATCGCGCGCCGAGATCCTCGATCGCGGGCTGGCCCTTTCGCTTCTTCAGATCAGCCGTACGCGGCCCAAACTGCAGGCTTGCGAATGAAGCGCCCTGCACTTCGAACAGCGCCGCCAGGACTTTCAGATCAAGGGAGCGGCGGCTGTCGTTGACGTGTTCGGGATTGCCGGCCCACACCAGGCCGACCTTGAGGCCTCGCATCTTGGCAAGGTACTTGCCCCAGCGTTGCGCGGCATCGGCAGGCGCGCGCAGATAACGCACGTCGCCAGGAATGGATTCAAGCCGGGTCCTGAACAGCCGCGGCAGGCTGAGCAGCACGGCATCGCATTGATACGGCGCCGGATCGCCGCGATCGCCGAGCACGGTGATGCCTGGCAGGCTCTCGCGGAAAAGCGTCACCAGTTGCTGATGCACGCGCAAGGTGACGCGGTTCGCGCGCCGGGCAAGCGGCGGGATGTAACGCGCGAATTGCAGCGTATCGCCGAAACCCTGTTCGGCCTGAACATAGATGTGCTTGCCGGAAAGGCTGCCGCCTGCCCAGGGAATTTCCGGAAAACGCGGCCCCTTGCGTTCGGTCGAGCGAAGCCGCCATTCATATTCGTCAAGCCCCTCGCCGAATTCGCCGCGCATGAGCAGGAGAATGCCGAGCCCGGAACGGGCATTGGCGTGATGCGGCGCCAGCGCGATCGCGCGGCGCAGCACGGCAATGCCTTCGTCGAAGCTGCCGCTGTGATGCAGCGTCGTGCCGTAGTTGGCCCAGCCGTCGGCATAATCCGGCTTGAGCTCGATGGCGCGGCGAAAAGCGGCGATCGCCTCGTCGAATTTCCGCAGAGCGTGGAGCGCATTGCCGAGATTGCCGTGCGCTTCGGCGAAGTCCGGCGCGGCAGCGATTGCCTTGCGTTGTGCGCGCGCCGCCTCTTCGTAGTCTTTCAGCTCGTAGAGCGCGACGCCGAGATTGCTCAGCGCCGCCGGCAGATCCGGCTCGATGGCAAGCGCACGCCGTGCCTCTTCAACGGCGAGCTTGGGCCGCCCGGCAAGGCGAAGCATCTCGCCGAGATTGGCGTGAAACACCGCGATCTGTGGCGCGAGCTTGGTCGCGCGCTGCACATGCTGGATAGCCTCGGCAAGCTTGCCGTTTTGATGTGCGATGACGCCGAGGAGGTGTTCGACTTCCGGCGTATTCGGCTGCACCTGGAGGATCTGACGGCACACCGCCTCGGCTTCCATCAGCCGGCCGTCGTTGCGGCAGCGCTCGGCGTATTGCAATGCCTCACCGAGCGGCATGAACGCCGGTGGTGTCTGCCCGCCCCTATTGTTCATTGCCTGGATGCACCGCTGTCTTAAGCCGCCTCACCACGAATAGCGCAGCGTCCCCGTCCCGCCATAGGTTTGCGCGCCGGCGCCGAAATCGCCGTCCAATTTGACGATCGCGGTCCAGCTCTGTGTGATGTGCAATTCGGCGGCGGCGGTCGTCAGCGCGGAGTCCTTCGGCGGCGCCGCGCCGTTCACCGTGAAATTCGAGCCGGGCAAGGCTTGGAAAGCGGCGTTCAACGCCGTCGCATTCGTGTACCAATCGTGCGCCCAGGCGAAGCGACCGCGCAGCACCAGCGGCATGCCGTTGACGACTTGCAGATTGTCGAAGCGCATGCCGAGTTCACTGCGCGTGTCGGTCGCATTTGCCGACGCATAAGACAATCCGAAGCCACCGCCGGTGAGATCGGTTTCGGTGTAGCCCGGCGTGTGGAAGCCTTGCGCCTGCAGTGCGACGTAAGGTGTCACGCCAATGATGGCGCCGGTGACCGGCACGGCATAGCGATAGCCGGCTTCGCCGCGCGCCGCGTAGCTCTGGCCCGTGAACGTCGCGCGCAATTGATCGCCGAGCGCGATGCGATCCGTGGTGAACCAGTGATTGGCGAAGGCCAGCGCGCCGGACAGATAGAGCGGCCCCCAATGCGTCTTGGTGTAGAGGCCGGCCTGGAAGGCGTCGCTGCGTCCAGAGCCGAGCGCCTGCGCGAGCGTCCAATTGGTGCCGCCGCCGGCAAGGCCGAAGCCGTAGACCGTGTCCGGCGTGAGGTGCCGCTCCATGCCGGCCGCGAAGCCGTAATCGCTCGCCGTGACATTATTGGAGCCGATCGCCGCATTGCCATCGGTATGGCTCGCGCCACCGAAAGCCGCGCCCCACACCGTCCAGCGCTCATCGAAGCTTTGCGGCGCATTGGATTGCGGCGCCTTCAGCGCCTTGGCGTAAGCGAGCGCCACATCTGCCGGCAAGGTCGTGTCCTGCTCCGGCGCAAATCTTGCGGCGCCGCCACCGCCGCTGATGCCGCCGCCGCCCGCCGTCGGATCGAGCATCAGCTCCAGGAAATGCGTCATCAGCTGATCGGCACCCTTGCCCGCTGCGGTCGCCGCTTCGCCGGAGAGCTGGGTCAGCCCATACTGCAATTGCGCCGGAGAAAGATTGAACAGATTGGCAAAGCCCGCCGGCGGCGTAACGCCGCTCTGGATCGCGGTGTCGATCGCGGTGGCGACATTGACGACATTGACGGGCGGATTGGGTGGCAACAGCGGCAGCAGCGAGTTGTATCTGACCGTCAGATCGACGTCGTCGCCGGTATAGCTGAGCACGCCTCTGTAGATGCCGAAGACGACGTCCTGGTTGGTGAACGTCCCGGTCACGCCGCCGTTGGCGGCAAGCACCGTATAGGTGGAGTTGACAATGGGCGTGCTGCCGCCGGCGACGGCGAAGCGCGCGCCGCTCGCGATCGTCGCCGTCCCGGACACGTTGGCGCGGCCCGCCGCCGCGCCGTTGAGCGTCACCATGTAGACCGCCGCCGATTGCAGCGTGAGGCTGCCATTGATCGTCATCGACGTGCCGGGCGCCAGCGTGCCGCCGCTATTGACGTTGACCGACTTGAACGTGCCGGTGCCGGTGAGCGTGCCGCCGTCGATGTTCCAGACCTGGGACTGGCCGAAGACGCCGGTCGCCGTCCACACGCCGCCCACCACGTTGAAGGCGGTGAAGCCGGTATATTGCGTGCCGATATTCGACAGGTTGAAAGCGCCGCTGCCGGCGCCGCCGAGCTGAAACGTGTCGCTGCCCTGGCCCTTGACGAGGCCGGCGATGCTGTAGCCCGGCCCCAGCGTAAAACTGTTGCCGGCGGCATTGCCTGACAGATCCACCGCCGTGCCGCTCGTCCCGACGATGACGCCGGAATCGAAAACGCCGACCGGGCTTGCGCTGCTGACCGAGATGCCGGTGGCGGCCGAGATCGTGCCGCTATTGGTGATCCCGTCAGCGAAGGCCACGACATGGTCGACCTTGATGCCGGTGCCGCCGGCCAAGATCGTGCCGGAATTGCTGATGCCACCGCTGAAGGTCGAGATCGTCACCGACGCGCCAAAGAAGGCGTCGCCGCCGACCCAAATGCCGTTGCCGCCCAACCCGGCCGAGATCGTGCCGGAATTGCTGATGCCGCCGCTGAAGCTGGAGATTGTCACCGACCCGCCGTCCAAGGCGATGCCGCCGACCCAAATGCCGCTGCCGCCCAACCCGGCCGAGATCGAGCCGGAATTGTTGATGCCGCCGTTGAAGGCCGAGATGGTCACTGACGGCGCATTGATGAAGACGTTGCCGCCGACCCTGATGCCGGCGAAGCCGGCCGAGATCGTGCCGGAATTGCTGATGCCGCCGCTGAAGCTGGAGATCGTCACCGATGAGCCGTTGGTGAGGTCGCCGCCGATCCAAATGCCGCTGCCGGCGGCCGAGATCGTGCCGGAATTGGCGATGCCGTCGCTGAAGGCCGAGATCGTCACCGACAACGGAAGTTGAACGAAGCCGTTGCTGCCGCCGACCAAAATGCCGTTGCCAAGGACGGGGCCGAGGGCGGCCGAGATCGTGCCGGAATTGCTGATGCCGCCGCTGAAGGTCGAGATCGTCACCGACGAGCCCTCGCCGGCGCCGACCCAAATGCCGTTGCCGCCGGGGTTGCGGATGCCGTGGGGGCCGCCGCTGTTGCCGGCCGAGATCGTGCCGGAATTGCTGATGCCGCCGCTGAAGCCGGAGATCACCGATACGCCGTTGGAGTAGTCGTCGCTGCCGACCACAATGCCGTAGGCGCCGGCCGAGATCATGCCGGAATTGCTGATGCCGCCGCTGAAGCTGGAGACCGTCACGGTGCCGCCGCCGACCAAAATGCCCTCGACGCCGGCCGAGATCGTGCCCGAATTGTTGATGCCGCCGTTGAAGGCCGAGATGGTCACTGACCCGCCATTGCGGGCGTCGCCGCCGACCAAAATGCCCGTGTAGCCGGCGATCGTGCCGGAATTGCTGATGCCGTCGCTGAAGCTGGAGATCGTCAGCGCGGTCCCGAAGGCGACGCCGCCGACCAAAATGCCGGCGCCGCCGGCCGAGATCGTGCCGGAATTGCTGATGCCGCCGCTGACAGTCGCATTGTTGACGACGATGCAGTCGATGCTGCCGGTGTTGGTATAGGGGAACGGCCCGGTATAGCATGCATGGGCCGCCGGCGCGCCGCCGCCGACCAGCAGCGCGGCAAGCGAACACGATGCGAGAAGCGGGCGCAGACGCGCACCGTCAATGCTGGTTGCTCCAGAGGCGGCGCGCTGCGTGCAATGGCTGCCGAGCTGCAAATGATTTGTCACTTATTGCCCCGAACCGGGCCGCCGCGGAGGAATCCCCGGCAAAATATCCCCGGCCATGTCCTTTCGAATCCGTCGGAGAGCAATCGGAAATCCCCCCGACGACGTCTACCTACGCTGACCGCCGTCAATCCCTGCGTCAGTCAAGCGTGACAACAGCGTGACTCTTGCTTGTGCGGCATCCAAAATATGCCAAAGCATGTAAGATGTGCTTCCGGGGACACGGTCTCCGAGCGCCAAGGTCACGTTTGGAATGAGAGACAGCGTGCAACTTCCGAGATTTGGTCTGTCGCTGTTCGGGCGCTTTGAGCTGACCACAAGCAATGGCGTGATCCCGTTGCCTGGCCGGAAGCTCGCCGGACTGCTGGCTTATCTGGCCTGCACGGCGCCTCGCCCACAATCCCGCGAAAAGCTCGCGAACCTGCTCTGGGGGTCGCATTTCGAAACCCAGGCCCGGCAGAATCTGCGCCAGAGCCTGGTCAGGTTACGCCGAATTCTCGGCCAGGATGCCATTTTCAGCGACGACCATGACGTCTGGCTCGCACCCGGCGTGTTCGATTGCGACGCAGCCCGTTTCGAGGCGTTGATCCTCGAAGGCAGCCGCGCGTCGCTGGCTGCGGCCGCCGATCTGTATCGCAACCCGCTGCTGACGAATTTGAATATCGAAGAAGATGCCTGGTCGGAATGGCTCGATAAAAAACGAGAGCGACTGGAAGACCTGGCGGTCGATTCCATGGTCCGGCACGGCCAGCACGCGTTGCAATCGGGAAACCCGGAATCCGCGCTCAAGAATGCCAACCGGGCCATCGCGGTGAATGGCTTGCGCGAAGACGCGCATCGGCTGATCATCCAGGCGCTCACGGCCACCGGACGCAAGGCTGAAGCGCTCAAGCGCTATCAAAACCTGGTCGTGCTGCTCAAGCGCGAACTGAATACCGCCCCCGACGCGGTCACCCAGTCGCTCGTCGCCGGGCTCCGCAGCGCCGGGCCATCCGACTCAGCGCATGCGAGTGAGCCCTCGGGCAGCGCTGATGAGCCGGGTCCTGCAGCCGTAGCTGTCGCAGCGCGGGACAGCGATGCGCCCCTGCAATTGCTTCATCGCTGCAGCCGCCAGCAGCGTCAATTGACGATCATGGCGTGCGACCTGATTGGCGCGACGCCCCTTTCGGCAGACCGCGACCCGGAGGACGTCCACGATCAGATCATCGCCTTCCATCAGCTGGCGGCCAATATTGCAGCGCAATTCCATGGCTTCGTCGCCCAGTACCAGGGCAACGGCCTCCTGATCTATTTCGGTTACCCCGCAGCCAACGAGCACGACGCCGAGCACGCCGTGCGCGCAGGCCTTGCCGTCGTCGACGCCGTCCGGATCCTGAGTGCGCCGGCCGGCAGCCCGCTTCGGGCAAGCGTGGGGATCGCTACAGGACTGGTTGTGATCGGCGAAAAGCCCGCATCCGGCGACATGCGGCAACAACTTGCGATCGGCGAGACGCCAGACCTCGCGATTCGGTTGCGGACCGCGGCGGCGCCGGGCGAGGTCGCGATCGCAGCCGACACACGGCGGCTACTCGGGCAATTGTTCGAGTATCGCGCGCTGCCGGACATAGAGGTCAAGGGGCTGTCACAAGCGGTGACCGCGTGGCATGTGCTCGGCGAGGCTGTCGGCGTCAGCCGCTTCGATGCCAGACGCGCCGGATCATTGTCCGCCCTCGTCGGCCGCCAGGAAGAAATCGAGCTGCTTCTGCGCCGCTGGGATCAGGCAAGGTCCGGCGCGGGCCGCGTGATGGTGCTTTCGGGCGAGCCCGGCATCGGCAAGTCGCGCATCGTCGAGAGCGTGCTGGAAAGGCTGGAGGACGGGCGGCATCGCCACTTGCGCTATTCTTGCTCTCCGCACCATACGCACAGCGCGCTCTACCCGGTCATCACCCAACTGGAACTGGCTGCGGACTTCGAACCTGGCAGTGGCGCCAGCGCGCGGATCGACAGGCTGGAAGCCCTGCTCGAGCCGACGACGACAAATCTGCCGCTCGATGTCGCGCTCATCGCCGAGCTCGTGGGTGTGCCTATGGACGGACGCTATCCGGCATTGGCGATCAGCCCGCAACAGAGACGGGAGATGACTCTCAACGCACTTCTCAATCAGCTTTCAGGCCTGGCGGCACAGAAGCCCCTGCTGATCGTAGTCGAGGATGCGCACTGGATCGATCCGACATCCCTCGATCTGCTCGACGCAATGGTGGCCCGCGCGGCAAATCTGCCGTTGCTGTTGCTCGTCACGGTCCGGCCGGAATTCCAGCCGTCCTGGGTCGGCCAGCCACATGTCACGATGCTGTCCCTCAGTCGCCTGGGCCGCAGCGAAAGCGCCGGCATCATTGGCGACATCGCTCGCGACAAGGTCCTCCCCGAGGCCGTCGTCGAGCAGATCCTGTCGCGTACCGACGGCGTACCGCTGTTCATCGAGGAGCTGACCCGTACGCTGCTCGAGGATGGGCCGTTGCGCGAGGCAGCCGACGGCAGGGTCCTCGACGGAGCGCTGCCGTCGCTCGCCATACCGACGACGTTGCAGGCCTCGTTGGCGGCTCGCCTCGATCTGCTCGGTGGCGCGGCGAAAGACGTGGCTTCGATCGGTGCCGCCATCGGCCGGGAATTCTCCTACGAGTTGATCGCCGCGATATCGCCGCTGGCCCCCTTGGATATCGACGCCGCGCTTGGCCGGCTGACGGCCTCCGGCCTCGTCACCCGCCGCGGCACGCCGCCGCTGGCGAGCTACGCATTCAAGCACGCGTTGGTGCAGGATGCCGCCTATGTCACGATGCTTAGAAGCCAACGACGGCAGTTGCACGCAGATATCGCGAGCGCGCTGATCAAACACTGCTCCGCGCAGACCGAAAGCCAACCCGAGATCATCGCCCATCATTTCGCGGAAGCCGGACTGGCCCGCGAAGCGACCGACCATTGGATCAAGGCCGGGCGGCTTGCACACGCACGCTGGGCCAACCGCGAGGCCGCCAGTTTCTTCGAGCGGGCGTTGCGCAGCCTCGAGACGCTGCCGGAAACCACGGCGACGATGGAACAGGCGATCGATCTTCGGTTTGATCTGAAAACATCGCTCCTCCCACTCGGCCAGTTCGGGCGCATCCTCGGCTATCTTCGCGAAGCCGAAGCGTTGGCCGAACGCCTGGGCGATGCTCCGCGGCTTTGTCTGGCCTCTATTCACATGTGCCAAACTCTCGGCTTCACCGGCAATCCACTCGACGCCGTCAAATTCGGACGGCACGCGCATCTTCTTGCTGATTCTCTCGGCGAACTTTCGCTCCGGGTCGCGGCATCGCTTTTTCTCGGCACCGCTTGCTTCTTGACGCTGCACTATGCCGAGGCAGAATCTCTTTTTCTCAAGGTCCTGGAGCTACTCGAAGGCGAACCGAGCTTCCAGCAATTTTCCCTTGCCGGATTTCCGGCGGTCAGCGCCCGCAGTTTTCTCACGCGCATCTGTACCGACCAGGGCAAATTCGAACGAGGCATCGTTCACGGCGAGGAGGGCATCCGCCTCGCTGAAGCGGTCGATCACCCCTATAGCCTGGCCACCGTCTGCTGGTGTCTTGCTGACCTGCTGGCAACCCGGGGAGAACTGAGTCGCGCGGTCGCCCTGCTGGAGCGCGGCCTGACGGTGGCTCGCGAGTGGAACCTGCCGTTCCTTGCCGCAGGTAATTCGGGCAGCCTGGGCTATGCGTATGCGCAGCTGGGCCGAGCTGCCGAAGGCCTGCCGCTGATGGAACAGGCGTTGAACGTTTTCGAGAATATGGGACATCGATTTGCCCAGGCACTGTTCCTGACGCCGATGGGCGAAGTATGCATGCTTGCAGGCCGCCACACGGACGCTCTCAAATTTGCCGGGCAGGCGCTGGCGCTGGCCCGCGAAAACGGTCAACGCGGCGGCGAGGCGGCCGCCCTCCGTCTTCTTGGCGAGGCTTCCGGCCGCGACGGCTCTCCTGAGCAGGCCGAAGGCTACTATCGCGAGGCGCTCGCGCTGGCCAAGGAGCTCGACCTGCGTCCGCTGGTCGCGCGTTGCCATCACGGCCTCGGAAAACTCTATCTGCACGCCGGCCGACCGGATCAAGCTGGCGAGCAACTCGCGGCCGCGACGACGATGTATATGGATATGGACATGCGGTATTGGCTGGAGCAGGCCGATGCGGAATTGAGCCGGCTGCCTCACCTCGCCGCTGATGCGTGAGCCGGCGACATCGCCGCTCGAACGGCATACCTGGCGAGCGCGGTGGATGTGATCATCGTTTTCAAGGACAAGATCCGGATCGTCGTCTCATACGACAACATCCGATCCACATTCAGCCCCGAGGGCCAACCCGAGCCGCTAACCCAAGCCGTCAACGTAAGCCTCGGGTTCGTAGATCTGTTCAGGAATGGCGCTCCCTAGGGGAATCGAACCCCTGTTTCAGCCTTGAGAGGGTAATGGTATCGCCGGGTGCGCAGACTTAATGAGTAAGACCAGACCAAAACGCGGCCGACCATTAGCAGAAAACGACTCGCGCACCCGTACTGTGCCGACCAAGTGTCCACCACCTAAGGCGACGCAAAAAGCCCAGAAGATAGTTGGCAGATCCCTCTAATTGAAAGCTTGCTTCAAGACCTTCGAGATGGCGTCAAGAATCGATTTTATTCACCACGCTGGCCCGCGCGCCAGCCCATCTCCCAGAAGTCTGCCTCGAGTCGGGTGGCTTCCTTGAAGACCGCGATCAGCTCTGTCTCGCGGGCCGGCGTGGCGTAGCGATCGGCGAGATGCTCGAGGTGCGCTCGCGCTTTCGCCGCGACCTCCTGGTACGGCACGCCGGCGTACTCGGCGATCCAAACGCGATAGGAGTTCGTCGCAGCATCCGCATCGGGTCGCGAGGCGAGCCGCGTTGCGATCTCCGCGTATCCGATCACGCAGGGGGCAAGCGCGACCTTGAGTGCCAGCAGATCGCCGCGCATTCCTGCGTCGAGCACGTAGCGTGTATAGGCCAGCGTCTCGACCGCCGGACGGGTTTGTTCAAGATCGCTCAGGGACAGACCCCAACCCGCACAGAGCTTCACATGCAGGTTCATCTCGACATCAAGGATGGCCGAAAGGCCGGCCGCTGCTTCTCGCATGTCGGCAAGTTTGGGCGACTTGTAGACCGCGAGCGCGTAGGCGCGAGCAAACTCGATAAGGAACAGGTAGTCCTGAACGAGGTAGTGACGAAACGCCGCTTCGGGGAGCGAGCCGTCTGCCAATCCGTTCGTGAAGGGATGCTCGGTGTAGGCCCGCCACTCAGCGGATGCTTCTGTCTTTAAACGCTCGAAGAAACTCACGATCTTTTTCGTCTGGCTTGCTTTTCCATGAACGTCTTTGGCTCGCTACCGATAGCGCATTGCGAACCAGGTGGACGCCGACCTTGAGAGGCGGCCGCGATCAGGCGGCTCGACGGCGTACGAAAATTCGCTTGCCGTCGGTCGCCGGGACTGACTTGCGTTCCCACGTTATCACACCGCGAATCGCGCAAGGGCTCGAGAGCAATTTCATCAGGTTGAGCATGTCGCAAACAGTACTCGAACCTGTGACCCTGCCAATACGAGTGACGGCTTTTAGAACCAGAAAGCGTTTCCGCCGCCGCGGTAGCTATATGGTAGCTAGCGGTCGTTAAGGCCGCGCGAAGACTGCAGTAAGCTATTGATTTCGCTGGTACAGTTGGGTGGGCTCGAACCACCGACCTCCTGTTCCACAGACAGGCGCTCTAACCAACTGAGCTACAACTGCATCCTGACGCACGGCCCCGCGTAAAGGGGGCGGCGATTTCGGGCGGAAACTAGGTGCAACGCCCGCCTTTGGCAAGCGCTTAACGCGCCGATTTCCGGTCTTATCTCGGGCCGCTTAACGGTCCGCGGCAGCAAAAAGGCCCGGACCGACAAGGCCCGGGCCTTTCGCTATCTCAAGCAGATCGCGATCAGGCGGCCGGCTGCTGATAGAACTTCGAGGCGCTGGCCTTGATCGGCTCGGCGGTCTCGCTGGCGACCTTCTGGCCGAGCTCGGCCAGTTCCTTGGCCTGCGCGGTGTAGGTCTCGAACTGCTTGCGGGCGTGCGCGGTCCAGAGCTCGACCGCTTCGGTCGGCGACTTCACGCTGAACAGCTCCTGGGCGAAGTCGAGCGACGAGGTGGTGTTGGCCTTGAAGAACTCGATCAGCTTGGCCGAATAGGCGGTGGCGCCCTTGTTCATCGAGGTGAACACGGCCTCGACGGTCGAGTTGTGGGTCTCGGCAGCGTCCTTAAACTTGGCGTAGCTGTCGCGGGCCTGCAGCACGCCCTTCTCGGCGAATGCGCGGACCTGCTCGGGAACTTCGAACGGGATGATCGAGGCGGAAAACGGATCGGACGGGTTGGTCATACGTGTAATCCTTCGCAACGGGTGAGTAGATGTGACCATTGCGGACGTCCCGGAGCCAGCAGGCCGGGAGCGCTGAAATGGATCACGCTGCCTTGATTCACGGGAGTGCCCTTCGTCGGGCGCGCCTAATAAACACCCATATCATGTCAATTTTGTGCAACGCAACGTAAGATCGCGTGCGACGCCATATTTTTTATGTGGCGGAATATGGCGTTACCGCGTCCGGGCCGGCCGCAGCCGGCCCGGACCGGCGGTCCGGTCAGTGCTCATCAGCTCTTCGGCTTGACCGCATCCATCGCGGCGCGGCTGACGGCCTGGCCCATCTCGCTGGCCTGCTCGGCGAGCGCGCGCATCTGGCCCTGCACATATTCGCTGTGCAGCCGCATCACCTCGGTGAGGTCCTTTGCCTTGAGCAGCGACTGCGCGTAGTCGAGCGACGACTGCACGTTCTGTTCGGCATAGGACAGCGCCTTGGTGGACAGGTCCTTGGCGCCGGCGCGCATCGTGGCGTTGCGCTCCTCGATCTTGCCGGCGGTGTCGCGCGCGTTGGTCACGAACTGCTCGAATGCCTTGCGGGCCTGATCGAAGCTCGCCTCCGCCATCGACCGCATATCCTTGGGGATCTCGAACTTGGGGATCTCGAAATGGTCACGCCCGTTGTCGCTCATGGTCGCTCTCCCTCGCTTGGTGATCGGCCCGCCGGTTGGCCCTGCGGGCCCAGGGTGGAATACAGGGTAGACTACAAGGTAGAATAGGCGGCCCAATATATCGCGGCACTGCAATCACAGGTGTGACGCGGCGCCGCCCTGGTTCCGCAACACGCTGCCGCAGCCGCCTCTTCCGAACAACGCCAATCGGCTGTGGATCGTTCAGCCGAGTTAACGTTATCCCGCCTTTGGCGGGGGCAGTTTCGCTGCGGACATGGACCTGCCGTCCCCCGCTTGCGATACTAACCTTCTGTTAAGGCTGTCGTCCTGCGGCTGCCAGCGCTTCGGCAATGCGAGGAAAAAGCCAAACCTATGCGGTCAAATCTTGCGTGATGAGTGACGCGGAATTCCAGATCCAGGCGCTCGGCGATGTGAGGCTGGCGGACCATGCGACGGGCGCCCTGCCGGCATGGCTGTGGTCGGCCGACGGCGCACGGATTCTCTGGGCCAATCCGGTCGGCGCGCAGGTATTCGGTGCCGCCAATGGCGCCGAGCTGGCGAAGCGCGCCTTCGGCCCGGCCGATCCGCATCGCCGCCAGGTCGCGCGGCTCGGTTACAACCTCGCCGCCAACGGCGCGGTGCGGCTGGAGCGGCTGCGCGGCTTCGGCGCGGCGCCCGGCATGCTCGCGACCTGCGGCTGCACGCGCATCGAGCTATCAGACGGCAGCCACGGCATCCTGATGACCTCGCTCAATGCCAGTGGCCACTGCATGCCGCTCGCCGAGCGCTTGCAGCGGCTGGTGCAGGGCTTGCCGCGTCCGGCCGCCGCCTTCAACGGTGACGGACTTCTGATCGCGGCCAATGAGGCGGCGCGTTCGCTGCCCGGCCTGCACGATCTCACCGAGGCCGGCCTCGATGCCGCGCGCGGCGAAGCGCTGGCGCAGGGCCGCGCGGCGGCGAGCGTTGCAATCGGCCGCGTCGTGCTGCAGCGGATCGGCCGCGGCGCCGATCGCGCGCTGATCGCATTGATCAAGCCCGCCCTGCGTTTAGCCGCCAAAGCTGCGGCGCCGATCGTGCTGGAGCCGATTGCGCCGAAGACGGCTGTCCCGGAAGCACCGGCAGCGCCGCAAGAGGCCACCGCCGTGGCGCCGCCGCCGGCGCCTGCCGCCGAGCAACCAACGGTGCATGAAGAAGCCCCCGCGCCGGTCAGCGACGTGGCGGCGACCTTCACGCTGTTCGATGCGTTGGATCCGCAGCCAGAAGAGCAGGTCGCGGTCGGGCCGGTCGTCAGCACGACTGCATCCGAGCCTGCGGACGTTGCGCCATCTCCGGCATCGGAAGAGACGCACGCAGAGACGGCGCCCATTGAGACGGCCGTATTCGACACCACGCCTGACGAAACTGCCGCGGTCGAGGAACCGATATCGGAAGCGCTGATCGACGTGCCTGCTGAGGCAGAGCTCGAAGCGCCTCCGCACCTTACTCCGCCTCTCGCGTCAGCAGAACGCGCGCACGAAGCGCCAGCACCGGTCGAGACCACGCCTCCCGACACTACGCCTGACGAAACCGCCGCGGTCGAGGAGCCGATATCGGAAGCGCTGATCGACGTGCCCGCTGAGGCAGAGCTCGAAGCGCCTGCACCTGAGCCCACGCCCGGTCTCGAAGAGGCCGCACACGCGCCCACTTCGGAAACATCGGCGCCGCCAGCCGATCCCGTGCCCTCGCCCTATGCGATTGCGGATGCGCCCGCTCCGCCGCCCGCCGCCGAGCCGGAGCCCGCTTCGCTGGCGCCGGCGCCGCCGCCATCCTGGCTCGACGAGCCGTTGCCGGTGCGGCGGCATCCGCTGCGCTTCATGTGGCAGATGGACCATGAGGCCCGCTTCTCGCTCGGCTCCGATGAATTCACCCGCCTGATCGGCCTGCACACCGCGGCGGGGTTCGGCCGGCTGTGGAGCGACATCGCCCAGAGCTTTGGCCTCGATCCCGAGGGCCGCGTCCTGCAGGCGTTCGCCAGCCACGACACCTGGAGCGGCATCACGCTGAACTGGCCGGTCGACGGCGGCGGCCGTCTGCCGGTCGAATTGTCCGGCCTGCCGGTATTCGATCGCAACCGGAATTTCGCCGGCTATCGCGGCTTTGGTGTGTGTCGCGACCTCGACGGCCTTGCGCGACTCGCCGCTTTGCGCCGCTATGAGTTCTTCAGCGGCTCGATCGCGCCGCGATCGCTGTCGGCCGGCGTTGCGCCTGCGCCGCGCATCGATGCGCCGCCCGCCCCCGCCGCGCCGCCGCATGAAAATCCTCCGCCGCATGCGGAGCCGCCGCCCGACACGACCGCGAGTGCACCACCTGAGGAATTGACCGAGCCGATAGCAGCAGAGACTTCACACCAAGCCGATCCGGATCACGCCGTGGAAACGAACGAGGAAGCGCACGCAGTGCGCCAGGACCCGCCACCGAATGTGGTGCCGTTCCGCCCCGCCGGCGACACAAGACCGCCGTCGCTGACGCCGGTCGAGAACAACGCCTTCAACGAGCTTGCGCGCCAATTGTCGGCGCGGCTCGAGAGCGAGGCCGGCCTCACCGCGACGACGAATGAGAGCGCCAGCATCGCGCCGGTTGCCGAAGCGCCGCCCGCGAACGAACCGCCGCAGGCGGAGGCGCCATCGCAGCCAGAGACGGTCGCGCAACCGGAGACGCCGGCCGAGGCGCCAAAGCCCAGTTGGCTCGCCGCCGCCGAGCCCGCGCCGCGCGCGGATTCCCGGCGCGACCGCGCGCTGCTCGATCTCCTGCCGGTCGGCATCCTGATCTACCGGCTCGACCGCCTGCTCTATGCCAACCACGCCTTCCTCGCGCGGATGGGCTATGACAGCCTGCACGCGCTGGAAGCCGCCGGCGGGCTCGACGCGCTCTATGTCGAACCCGGTGTCTCGCAGGCGAGCAGCAGCTCCGGCACCGGCACGCCGGTGACGATCTCCGCCAACCAGAACGGCCAGGCAGAGCAGGTGTCCGCCGAGGCACGGCTGCACACCATCAGCTGGGACGACGATTCCGCGCTGGCGCTGATCTTCTCGCGCACGCTCGACGAGGACGCCGCGATCGCCGCCGCCCTGTCTGAGCCCGAGCCAGAGGCGGCCGCCGAGCCCGTGCTTGCGCCACCGCCGCCGCAGGCCGGCCACGCCGACGCCGAGGAGCTCGGCGCCATCCTCGACACCGCGGCCGAAGGCATCATCATGTTCGATGCCGAAGGCAACATCCATTCCTGCAATCGCAGCGCCGAGGCGCTGTTCGGCTATGACGGCGACGAGTTCATCACGCGCAATCTCGCCGATTTGTTTGCGCCAGAGAGCCAGCACGGCATCTTCGACTATCTCACGAGCGTGAAATCGGCCGGCGTCGCCAGCCTGCTCGACCATGGCCGCGAGACGCTCGGCCGCGTGCGCCAGGGTGGCCTCATCCCGCTGTCGGTGACGATGGGTCGCACCCGCGCGGACGGACCGAACTTCTTCGCCGTGTTCCGCGATCTCTCGCAGACCAGGAAGAGCGAGCGCGAAGTGCGCGAGGCGCGGCGGCTCGCCGAACGCGCCGCCAACGCCAAGACCGACATGCTGGCGCGGATCAGCCACGAGCTGCGCACGCCGCTCAACGCCATCATCGGCTTTGCCGAGGTGATGATATCGGAGCGCTTCGGCACGCTCGGCAACGAGCGCTATGTCGAATACATGAAGGACATCCGCGCCTCCGGCGAGCGGGTGATCGCGATCGTCAACGACCTGCTCGATCTGTCGCGGATCGAGACCGGCAAGCTCGACCTCGCCTTCACCAGCCAGAACCTCAACGAGATGGTGGAGAGCTGCGTCGCGGTGATGCAGCCGCAGGCCAACCGCGAGCGCATCATCATCCGCACCTCGCTCGCGCATACGCTGCCGCTTGTCGTCGCCGATGCCCGCGCGCTGCGCCAGATCACGCTGAACCTGATCGGCAACTCGATCCATCTCGCCAATGCCGGCGGCCAGGTGATCGTCTCGACCGCGCTGTCGGATTTCGGCGAGGTGATGCTGCGCGTGCGCGACACCGGCCAGAGCCTCAACGACAACGAGGTCGCCGCCGCCCTCGAGCCATTCCGCGCCCCGACGCCGACCGATCAGGCCGGCTCCGGCGGCGTCAGCCTGTCGCTGACCAAGGCGCTGGTCGAAGCCAACCGCGCCAAATTCCAGATCAGGACCGGCGGCCGCACCGGCACGCTGATCGAGGTGACCTTCGCCCACGCCGCGGCAAGGGCGTGATGGGCGTTAGCGCCTAACGCGTTCAGCATTCTCGCGTGGCGTTTGTCTTCAATGTTGGTAAGGGACGCACCGGCGGACGGGCTCCCTCCCCCTTGCGGGGGAGGGTTGGGGAGAGGGGTGCCACACGGCACGCTCTCTCCGTTCGACAATGCTTCAACGCCCGCGGCGCATGATTGGGAAAGCGATGCTCTCGTCAATCATCTCGCCCGGGGCTTACCCCTCTCCC
>NZ_JARVWP010000010.1 GCF_029846235.1 Bradyrhizobium sp. CER78 | reverse complement strand
ATGACAACAAACAGTCTGCACGGACATGTGGCCCTGGTGACCGGCGGCTCGCGCGGCATTGGTGCGGCCATCGTCAAGATGCTGGCGGACACCGGTGCCGCCGTCGCGATTAATTATCGCGAGCGCGCGGCCGAGGCGGAGACACTGGCGAAGGGTATTATTGCCGCCGGCGGCCGGGCCGTCGCGATTGCCGCGGACGTTTCGGAAGCGGCGGCCGTCACTGGCCTGGTCGAGCGCGCCAAGTCCGAGCTCGGCCCGGTCGACATCCTCGTCAACAATGCCGGGATCGCGATCGTTCGGGGTGTCGATGACATCACCGAAGAGGATTTCGACCGCACCATCACGGTCAACCTCAAATCGGCGTTTCTCTGCACGCAGGCGGTGCTGCCGATGATGCGCACCCGGAAATGGGGCCGCATCGTCAACATCTCCTCCGGCGCTGCGCGCGGCGGCGGCTCGATCGGCCCGCACTACAATGCATCCAAGGCGGCCATGGAGGGCATGACCCGCGGCTATGCCGCACGCCTCGTCAAGGAAGGCATCACCGTCAACGCGGTTGCGCCCTCGCTGATCGAGACCGACATGATGAAGGGACAGAGCGGCCTCGTCAGCCGGATCCCGATCGGCCGCTTCGGCACCGCCGAGGAGGTCGCGCAGGCCGTGATGCTGCTGGTCAACAATCCCTACATGACCGGACAGACCATCGCCATGAGCGGCGGCATGGCGTTCAACTAAAGCGTTTTCAAGCGAAATGGAGGCCGGTTCGCGTGAAGAAAACACGTCAAACAACAAGGCGCTCGGCTTGACCGTATCGCAGGTTTGCCCTACCGGTCACGGCATGAACCGCTCGATCCTCATCGCCAATCTCTGGTGGCTCGCCGACTGACAGGCGGGCCGAACGCGTTCATGCATTTTCGGGGCCGCCGCATCGGGCGGCCTTTTTATTTGGCATCATCCAGCCCGCATGCGGTGTCCCCATTCAACCGAATGGAGACCAACCGTGACCAAACCGATCATCCTGACTGGCGACCGCACCACCGGGCCGCTGCATCTCGGCCATTACGCCGGCTCGCTGCGCAGCCGCCTTCAGTTTCAGGACAGCCATGAGCAGTTCCTGCTGCTCGCCGACATGCAGGCGTTGACCGACAACGCGCACGATGTCGGCAAGGTCCGCTGCAACGTCATCGAGGTCGCGCTGGATTATCTCGCCGTCGGGATCGATCCCGAGCGAACGTCGATCTGCCTGCAATCGCAGCTTCCGGCGCTGGCGGAACTGTCGATGCTCTACCTCAACCTCGTCACCGTCGCGCGGCTCGAGCGCAACCCGACCATCAAGGACGAAATCCGTGCGCGCGGATTCGGCCGCGACATCCCGGCGGGCTTCCTGTGCTATCCGGTGGCGCAGGCCGCCGACATCACCGCGTTTCGGGCGACCGTCGTCCCGGTCGGCGAAGACCAGGCGCCGCTGATCGAGCAGACCAACGAGATCATCCGGCGGATCAACGCGCTCGCCGGCCGTTCGCTGTTGCCCGAGGCCGAGGCCATTATCCCGCGTGCGGGACGGCTGCCCGGCGTCGATGGACGCGCCAAGATGAGCAAATCAGCGGGCAACGCGATTGGGCTTTCGGCTTCGCCGGACGACATCTCGGCCGCGGTGCGCGCGATGTTCACCGATCCCGATCATCTGCGCGTCGCCGATCCCGGCAAGGTCGAGGGCAATGTCGTGTTCACCTATCTCGACGCGTTCGACGACGATCACGACGCCGTCGAGGAATTGAAGGCGCGCTATCGGCACGGCGGCCTTGGCGATACGACGGTGAAGCGGCGGCTGGAGGATATCCTGCAAGCCCTGATCGCACCGATCCGGACACGGCGTGCTGAGCTTGCGACCAATCGCGATCACATCGTCGACGTGATCAGGCGCGGAACCCTGAAAGCGCAGGAGATCACCGAGCGCACCAAGCGCGACGTCATGGCGGGGCTGGGCCTGTTCCAGCTCTGACCCCTGTCATCAAACCATGGCAGGAACTGTGCTTGGCTAAAGCAGTTGTCCGTTTTGAGCATGATCTTTTCGGAAAACCGCTTCGCACTTTTCCGGATCATGCTGCGGCGAAACCGGATTTGGAGCCTGTCGTGATCGATCCGAAAACGCTTCTCGAACGCGCCGCGCAGCTAGCCGATCAGGCCAAGGGCGAGGAAGACGCCGGCATCCGCGAGCGGTTGCTGCGCATGGCCGAGCACTACCGCGATCTCGCCGCGCATGAGGCGTGGGCGCACGAAAACCCGCCGTCGGTGGGCGCGCTCACGGGCGCGCTCGGCTCGCGTGCGCACTGATCAGCTCACGCGAATCCGATAGCTCAGGGATTTCCGGCTGCCCGGAGCGATGTGCATCAAGCCGGGCTTGTCGGCAAACTCGCCATCGAACTGCGCAGGGCTGGCAAAACCGTGCCATGGCTCGATGCAGAGAAACGGAGCCCCGCCAACCTTCGACCAGACGCCAAGCTCGCGGAAGCCGCGCCAGGAGATTTCGATCGCCGGGCCTTGCGTGGCTGCTGCCGGGCCCAGTGTCGCCGTGAAGAGGATCGATGCACTTGCAATCTGATCGAAGACCATCGCGTCGTCATCGAACAGCTCCTCCAACAGCGCAAGCGTTCTGCCCTTGACCGGATTGGGTTCAGGCTGCGGCCGCATCAATCCATCCTTCAACCGCCGGATCGGCGCGGGTTCAGTCTTGCCGAAGGTCAGCGTGTAAGCCTCCTTCGGAAGCCCCGGCACCAGCGGCCAATTGAACGCGGGATGACCGCCGAGCGAGGCGGGCAGCATCTCGTCGCCGCTGTTGATGATCTCGAAGCCGACCTCGAGATCGGCGCCATCAATGGCGTAGGTAACCTCTAGCCTGAACGCGAAAGGATAGCGCGCCCACGTTTCCGCATCGTCTGACAGCGCTAGCTTGCAGGATCGCGGCCCCTGCTCCAGCCAGGCAAAGCGATGGTCCCGCGCAAAGCCGTGCTGAGTCATCGGATAGGCTCTACCGTTGTGGAGAAGCGTGTCGTTTTTCAGCCGGCCGACGATCGGGAACAGGATCGGCGCATGGCGCGGCCATTGCGGACCGGCCTGCCACAACAGTTCCATGCCTTCGGCATTCCTGAGCGACGACAATTCGGCGCCGTGGGCCAGGATGGTTGCGGCGATTCCATCGCCGCGCAGCGTGTGACTGTCGCTCATGCCTCGCCTCGCCGGGTTGCGCTGTGCCCTGACACGAGATGTTCGATGCCGGCGAAGCCGTCAACCCCAAAGCGATGGGGCCGCCCGCGCGTGACGGCCCCAAGTCCCGAGCCTAGCCAGTGATCTTCGAGAAATCCGGCTGGCGCCGCTCGGCAAAGGCGGCGAAGGCCTCGCGCGCTTCGGCGCTCATCAGCCGCTCCTGGAAGATCTTGCCCTCGCGCGCCATTTGCGCGCTGATCCCAGCGGGATCGCGCATCAACGCCTTGGTGTGCTGGAGCGAGCCGAACGGCCGCTTGGCCAGTGCGTCGGCGGCAGCGCGGGCCTTGGCGCGGAGATCCGCGAGCGGCACCACGGCATTGGCGAGGCCGATGGAAACCGCAGTCTCCGCCTCGACGGGCTCGCCGAGCGCGAACATCGCATAGGCCCGCGCATAGCCGATGCGCTGCGGTAGCAGATAGGTCGAGGCCGCCTCCGGCACCAGCGCCAGGTTGACGAACGGCGTGATCAGCCGCGCGGTCGGCGCGAGATAGACGAGGTCGCAATGCAGCAGCATGGTGGTGCCGATGCCGACTGCATTGCCCTGCACGGCGGCAACCAACGGCCGCGTCGCCTTGGCAAGACAGCTAAGGAAGCGCGTCACATGACGCTCGCCCTGCACGCCGCGCGACACCGCCGCGAAATCGGCGAGATCGTTGCCTGCGGTGAAGCTGTCGCCGTCGCCCTGCAGCAGCACGGCGCGGATCGCGGAATCGCCTTCCGCGCGCTCGAGCGCGTCGGCCATCGCGCCATACATCGCGTTGGTGATCGCGTTCTTCTTGTCCGGACGCGCCATCGTCACGGTGAGAACGCCACCGTCCAGCGCTACGACCACGTCACTCATGTCTCACTCCTTTGATTGCTACTCGTACCCGCTTCGCTTGAAAACGCTCGAACTGGTCCTTCGATTTGAGCATGATCTTTTCGGAAAACCGCTTCGCACTTTTCCGGATCATGCTCTAGACGCCTTTGTCCTTCGGAAACTTGTCCTGCAGGCTGGTCAGCCAACGCGACACCACGTCGATCTCGGCTTCCGAGAACCCGTCCATCAGGCGGTTGTTGATCACCCTGGTGCGCGTCGCGGCGCGCTTGCCGAGTTCCTGCCCCGCCGCGGTCAGATGGAGTCGCTGGCTGCGCCCGTCCTCACCGTCGCGCCGTCGCTTCACAAGGCCCGCACGTTCCATCCGGTCGGCGAGCCCGGTCATCGCCGACGGCACGATGTCGAGCGCCTGCGAGACGTCGCCGATCAGCGCGCCGTCATTGCGGCCGAGGAAGAACAGCACACCCGCCTGCGCCGACGTCAGATCGTGCGCAGCCGTCTCCTGATCGATGGCGCGTTGCAGCCGCCGATAGGCCACGGTCAGGAGAAAGATCAGCCGGTGTTCCGCTTTCATCCCGTCGTTATATATTTCGTGCGCGAAATATCAAGATATTTCGTACGCGAAATATTTTGGATCGAGATTGACGGGAACGCGCCCTCTCGACCGGGTCGGATTGCGACATTTTGATCGCGCCGCCTGATCGCTGCACTGCCGGCCAGCAGAAAAGCCTTGATCGGCAACGATCAAACGGGAAATCTTCCGCCCGGGGAGCCCTGTCTTGCTTTGCGGCTTCGGCGGCACCACGGGAGTGTCATGACGTCAGCGGCCAGTCCGGACCGGGAGCGCGTTGCCCGCCCGAAGCGGCCGCGCCACCTCAGCCAGGCCATGCGTTGTGAGACCGCGTTTCGCCTGATCCTGTCGGAATGCCTCGAGGAAGTCGCGACCAATCACGAGGCCCTGAGCTCCGGCAATTCCGCCGCGCTGCACGGGACCCGGATCGCACTGACGCGGCTCAAGGCGGCGGTCGCCTTCTACGGCCCGATGGTGGCCGACAGCGAATGGACGCGACTGAAATCCGAGCTGAAATGGCTGGGCGCCCATCTCGGCGCAATGCGCGATCTCGACGTCGCGATCGCGAACAGCAAGGGCTTGCCTGAGGAGCGCATGCTCCAGACAGCGCGAACCGACGCGTTCGACGCCCTCAAGGAGGCGTTGCAAAGCGACCGTTATTGGCAATGGTTCGACGGCATGTGGGACTGGGTCGGCAGCGGCCCGTGGACCACGCGGCAGAGCCGCCGCGCCGCGCAGCGGCGGGCGGTACCGGTCGCGGTGTTTCACGCCCGCCGGCTGGCGCGGTGGCATGGCAAACTGTGCCACAGGAGCCGCGGGCTGCAAGGCATGGGCAAGAACAAGCGCCACCGCGTCCGGCTCGCCAGCAAGCGGCTGCGCTACGCCATCGAGTTCTCGGAGGGCGGCTTGCCTGCCGACGTCTACGCGTCCTGGCGGAACGTGCTGAAGCATTTGCGCAAGGGACAGCAGCTGCTCGGCGAGCTGAACGACGACGAGGTGCGCCGCGCGCTGCTCGAAAGTGCCGATGCCCTCGCGCAGCGTGCCCAGGAGCGCAAGGCCAAGCACCAGCGCGTGCACGAGCGGAAGCGCAAGAGCCAGCTGCTGCGCCGCGCCGCAGCCGTCTATCGAAAAATCTCCGACTGAGCACCCAACAGCGCTGCGTTGCCGGTACGCGGCATCGATCGCGCCGACAGCCCTTGCTCGTTATGATGTATAAAACATCATTTATTGGCCTTGTAACATCACTACTCAATATGCATAAATGACACTCAACTAGACCCGAATCCCAACCGACGGCCCGATCGATGATCACTGCAGCGCAGCTTCGGGCTGCAAGAGCCTTGCTTGGCATCGACCAGCGGCAGCTCGCCGAGTTGTCCGGGCTCTCCGTGCCGACCATCCAGCGCATGGAAGCGAGCGAGGGCACCATTCGAGGCAATGTCGACTCGCTCGTGAAACTGATCGACGCGCTCGGTGCGGCCGGCGTCGAGGTCATCAACGAGGGCGCCGTCAGCAGCGGCGGCGGCCGCGGCGTGCGATTGAAGGCCGGATCAGGCTCACCGAAGGTGCAGACGTGATCTCAACGGTCGCCCAGCAGCTCTGGTGTGTAGCCGCGCTGCTGGCGACGACCGTTCTCGCGATTGCCACGAGCCGATCACGCCGATCGACAGCCATCGTCTACGGCGCGACCTTTGCGATTTCGGCGATCGCGCTGGCCGGGGCATTGCTCTCGCTGATCGCCCACAGCAACGCGACGGAACTGATATTGCCGGTCGGCCTGCCTTGGCTGGGCTCGCATTTCCGGCTCGATGCGCTCGCCGCATTCTTTCTCGCGGTGGTCAATCTCGGCGGCGCGGCCGCAAGCCTGTATGGACTCGGCTACGGCAGCCACGAATCGACGCCGCATCGCGTCCTTCCGTTCTTTCCGGCGTTCCTCGCCGGGATGAACCTCGTTGTGCTTGCCGACGACGCGTTCACCTATCTGCTGTGCTGGGAATTCATGTCGCTCGCGTCGTGGGCGCTCGTGATGTCGCACCACCGTGAAGCAGACAATGCGCGGGCGGGCTACGTCTATCTCGTGATGGCAAGTTTCGGGACCCTGGCCCTGCTGCTTGCGTTTGGCCTGCTGTCGGGAGCCGGCGGCAGCTACAGTTTTGCGGCCATGCGCGGCATCCAGCACACGCCGTCCGAAGCCGCGCTGGTGCTTGCGCTGATGCTGCTCGGCGCCGGGTCGAAGGCCGGCCTGGTCCCGCTGCATGTGTGGCTGCCGCTCGCTCACCCCGCGGCCCCGAGCCATGTCTCGGCGCTGATGAGCGGCGTGATGACGAAGGTTGCGGTCTACGGGTTCATCCGCGTCGTGTTCGATCTGCTCGGACCGCCAAGCTGGTCGGCGGGTGTCGTCGTTCTCATTCTCGGCGGAGTGACCGCCGTGATGGGGATCCTTTATGCGCTGATGGAGAAGGATCTCAAGCGCCTGCTCGCCTACAGCACGATCGAGAATATCGGCGTCGTGTTCGCGAGCCTCGGCCTCGCATTGGCGTTTCAGGCGAACGGCTACGGCCTGGCGGCAGCGCTCGCCTTCACAGCCGCACTGTTCCATGTCCTCAACCATTCGTTCTTCAAGAGCCTGCTGTTCTTCGGCGCGGGTGCAGTGCTGACGTCGACCGGCGAACGCGACATGGAGAGACTGGGCGGCCTGATCCACCGCATGCCGCTTACGAGCTTCGTCTTTCTCGTCGGCTGCGTTGCGATATCGGCGCTTCCGCCGTTCAACGGGTTCGTATCGGAATGGCTGATGTTTCAGGCGGTCCTGCAGAGCCCCGATCTGCCACAATGGATGCTGAAGATCATGGTGCCCGCAGTCGGCGCATTGCTGGCGCTGGCGGCAGCACTCGCGGCCGCATGCTTCGTCAAGGCCTTCGGGATCACCTTCCTTGGCCGCGCGCGAAGTCCGGCCGCTGAGGCCGCCGGCGAGGTCGATCGCTATTGCCTCGCCGCGATGATTGGCCTTGCCGCGCTGTGCTTCCTTGCCGGAATTCTGCCGGGCCTGGTGATCGACGCGCTCTCGCCCGTCGCAATGGCGGTGATCGGCCACCGCATGCCGGTACAGGCGAGCGACGCCTGGCTTTCGATCGTTCCGATCGAGGAGAGCCGCAGCTCCTACAACGGATTGCTCGTCTTCATCTTCATCACGGCTGCGGCATCGCTTGCCGTGTATTTCATCCATCGCTTTGCATCGCGCGCGATCAGGCGCGGGCCCGCCTGGGGTTGCGGCTTCACCGATCCGGCTCCGGCGGCGCAATATTCCGGAGTAAGCTTCGTACAGCCGATCCGCCGCGTGTTCGGCACGTTGATCTTCCAGGCCAGCGAACACGTCGACATGCCGCCGCCGGGTGACCTGCGGCCAGCCCGCCTCAGGATCGACATGCACGATCCGGTCTGGGAGCGGCTCTATACGCCGGTGACTGAAACGGTGTGGTTCTTTGCCGATCGGCTGAACCAGCTCCAGTTCCTCACCATCCGCCGCTATCTCAGCCTGGTCTTCGCAACCCTCGTCACATTGCTGCTGGCGCTCGCGATATGGTCGTGATCTCGGACATCCTCGTTCAACTGGGCCAGATGACGCTTGTTCTGCTGCTCGCGCCGCTCCTGACCGGCGTCGTGCGCAAGATGAAGGCTCGCCTACTACGCCGCAAAGGACCATCGATCCTCCAGCCGTACCGCGATCTGCTGCGGCTGCTCCGCAAGGAAGTCGTGCTCGCCGAAAACGCGTCCTGGCTGTTCCGCGTCACGCCCTACATCACGTTCGCCGCGATCTGGGTCGCCGCGGCACTGGTCCCGACATTTGCCACCGGCCTTGAGTTCAACTGGAGCGCCGACCTGATCGCGATCGTCGCCTTGCTCGGCAGCGCGCGCTTCTTCCTCGCGCTTGCCGGCATGGATGTCGGCACCAGCTTCGGCGGCATCGGCTCCAGCCGCGAGGTGATGATCGCCGCTTTGGCCGAACCGGCCATGCTGTTGATGGTGTTCTGCGTCGCGCTGATTGCCGGCTCGACCCAGCTGTCGACGGTCGCGACCTTCATGGCGTCATCTGAAGTGGGCCTGCGCGTCTCGCTCGGCATGGCGATGATCGCCCTCATCATGGTGGCGCTCGCCGAAAACGCCCGCATTCCGATCGACAACCCGGCGACGCATCTGGAGCTGACCATGGTGCACGAGGCGATGATCCTGGAATATTCCGGACGCCATCTTGCCATGATCGAGTTCGGCGCCTTTCTCAAGCTCCAGCTCTACGTCTCCCTGATCATCTGCGTGTTCTTTCCCTGGCAGATCACCACCGAAGGAGCGGGCCCGCTGTCGTACCTCGTGAGCGTCGCCGCCTACATCCTCAAGCTCGTGATCGCAAGCTTCCTTCTTGCGGTGTTCGAGACCGCGACGGCGAAGGTGCGGGTTTTCCGTGTTCCCGAGTTCCTCGGCGCCGCCCTCATGCTCGGCCTGCTCGGTACGCTTCTCCGGTTCGTGTCGCGGGGCTTCTGATGCACAACCTCGCCTTCGACATTGCCCATCTGCTCGCCGGCGGGCTCGTGCTGATCAGCTTCATGATGCTGTATCAGGATCGCCTGTATGCGTTGCTGAACATCTTCGCGGCCCATGCCGTGGTGCTCGCGCTCTCCGTCGCCTGGCAGGCATTCATCCAGAACGCACCGCATCTCTACGTGACCGCGGTCATCGCGCTGGTGTTCAAGGCGATCATCATCCCGGTGGCGCTGCATCGGATCGTCAAGCAGCTCGGCATCCATCGCGATATCGAGACCGCAGTGGGTATCGGCCCGACCATGCTGGCCGGCATGGGGCTGGTCGCCCTCTCGATGGTGCTGATGCTGCGGGTGACCGGCGCGGCCGATCCGCTGGCGAGGGAAGACCTCGCCTTCGCGCTGTCGGTGGTGCTGCTGGGACTGCTCGTCATGGTGACGCGGCGCAACGCCGTCAGCCAGGTCGTCGGCTTCATGTCGCTGGAAAACGGATTGGTGCTGGCCGCGACCGGCGCCAAGGGAATGCCGCTGGTCGTGGAGATCAGCGTGGCCTTCTCGATCCTGATCGCGTTCATCGTCATCGGCGTGTTCCTGTTCCGGATCCGGGAGCGCTTCGACACCGTCGATGTCGGCGCGCTCGATGAGTTCAGAGGGGAGCGGCGATGAACGCGGCGTCGGATGCCGTTGCCTGGATTCTCTTGATACCGATCTGCGCCGCAGCGGTGCTGGCGGCGCTGCCCGGCTATCGGCTGACCGCGGGGCTCAATATCCTGGCCAGCTTCAGCACCTTCCTGGCCGCGCTTTCGCTGCTCGTCATCGCCCGCCCGCAACCCGGCCAGTATCTGCTGGTCGACGATCTCAACATCGTCTTCATCGTGCTCAACACTTTCGTCGGGCTAACCACGAGCGTGTTCAGCGCGAGCTACATTGCCCATGAACTCGAGACCGGGAGGCTGACGCCGCGTTATCTGCGATTTTACCATGCCATGTATCAGGTCATGATGTTCGGCATGAACCTCGCATTCGTGTCGAACAATATCGGGCTGATGTGGGTCGCGATCGAGATCGCCACGCTCACCACCGTCTTGATGGTCGGCATCTACCGGACCCACGCGGCGCTGGAGGCCGCGTGGAAGTATTTCATCCTCGGCAGCGTCGGCATCGCGCTCGCACTGTTTGGTACCATCCTGGTCTACATGGCCGCGCTGCCGGTCACCGGCGAGGGTCAGGACGCGATGGTCTGGACGGTGTTGGTCAGCCGCGCCGCGGCATTCGATCCGGCATTGCTCAACGTCGCCTTCATCTTCCTGCTGCTCGGATACGGAACGAAGGTCGGCCTCGCGCCGCTGCACGCCTGGCTGCCGGATGCGCATGCCGAGGGCCCAACCCCGATCTCCGCCGTGCTCTCCGGCCTGCTGCTCAACGTTGCGCTCTACGCGGTGCTCCGCTTCAAGATCCTGCTTGCCGCCAATCCGGACGCAATTTCACCTGGTCCGCTGATGGTGACGATGGGGCTGACCTCGCTGCTGTTCGCGGCCTTTATGCTCTACCGCCGCCGCGACATCAAACGGCTGTTCGCCTATTCCTCGATCGAGCATATGGGCATCATCGTGTTTGCGTTCGGGATGGGCGGCCCGCTCGCCAACTTCGCCGGCCTGCTGCACATGGTGATGCACAGCCTGACCAAGTCGGGGATCTTCTACGCGGTCGGCCACATTGCCCAGGTGAAGGGCACGCAGCGGATCGCCAATATTCGCGGCCTGACTGAAACCCATCCCGCGCTCGGCTGGGGCCTTGTGATCGGCGTGGTCGCAATCGCCGGTCTGCCGCCGCTCGGCATCTTCATGAGCGAGTTTCTCATCGTCAGCTCGACCTTCGCGCGCCAGCCGCTGCTCGCGATCCCGCTGGTCTTCGGCCTGCTGCTCGCCTTCGGCGCGCTCGTGCTGCGCTTGACGAGCCTCGCGTTCGGCGAGCCGCGCGGCAGTGCGGCGCCGGCGGAGGCGTCCTATTTGCCGATGTTCGCGCATTTCGCGCTGGTGCTGACTGCGGGCATCTATCTTCCGGGACCGCTCGTCGTCTGGTTCCAGCACGTCGCCAACCTCCTGGGCTAGCGCGAGGGAGAACGAGACATGCCGGCATTGATCGATCTTATCCGGGCAGGCCGCAGGGTTGAACGGCACAGCCCATGGCCGCGCGTCAGCGTGGACAGCGGCACCTGGCGCTCCGCCGCCGGCGCCCTTGCGGATGGCAGCCTGAGCTTGCTCGGACTCTGGGGCGAGCCGTCGCGCGTGCATATGGCGCTGCTTGACAACAGCACATCCAATATTGGTGTGATCAGTCTCGACTGCCGCGATCGCCGCTACGCTTCCGTCGCCGCCCGCCATCGCCCGGCGCTTCGACCGGAGCGCACCATCCACGACCTGTTCGGACTCGTGGCCATCGAGACGCCGGACAGCCGCCCCTGGCTCGATCATGGTCGCTGGCAAATGCTGGCACCGCTGGGCGAACGTCTCGACGCGGCACCGGATGCAGCGCCTTATCCGTTCCTTTCGGCCGAGGGTGACAGCCTGCACCAAATTCCGGTCGGCCCCGTACATGCCGGCATTATCGAACCCGGACATTTCCGCTTCACCGCCAGTGGCGAGACCGTGGTTCGCCTCGAGCAGCGGCTCGGCTACACGCATAAGGGCGTCGAAGGGTTGATGGCGGGAAGCACTGTCGAGCAGGCCGCGCGGCTCGCCGGCCGGGTGTCCGGCGACAGTACGGTTGCCTATGGACTGGCGTTCGCGCAAGCCGTCGAGGCCGCGCAGCAGATTGCCGTGCCGCCGCGCGCGGTGTTGCTGCGCGCGCTGATGGCCGAGCTCGAGCGGCTGGCCAACCATCTCGGCGACATCGGCGCGATCTGCAACGACGCGTCGTTCGCGCTGATGCACGCGCATTGCGGCGTGCTGCGCGAACAGGTGCTGCGCGCGGCTGATACGGCCTTCGGCCACCGCCTGATGCGCGACATCGTCGTTCCCGGCGGCTTGGCGCGCGACATCGCCGGCGATGGACCGACTGCAATCCGGGCCGCGCTCGAGCAGATCCGCCGGCATTTTCCGTCGCTGGTCGAGCTCTATGACAACACGGCATCGTTGCAGGACCGAACCGTCGGCACCGGCATCGTCACCGTGGCACTCGCACGCCAATTCGCCGCCGGCGGCTATGTCGGACGCGCCAGTGGCCGCACCTACGATGCCCGCCGCAGCCCCGGCTATCACCCCTATGACGGCCTGCGCTTCGATGTGCCGGTTCTCAGCGACGGCGACGTGAACGCCCGCGTCTGGATCCGGATCCGCGAGGTCGAGCAGAGCCTGTCGCTGGCAGGCCAGATCCTCGATGCTCTCGAGGCCGGCCCAATCAAGGTGCCATTGCAGATTGCGCCGGAGCCTTGCGAAGGCATCGCGCTCGTCGAAGGTTTCCGGGGCGACATCCTGGCATGGCTGCGCCTGAGCGATGGCCGGATCGAACGATGTCATCTGCGCGATCCGTCGTGGTTTCAATGGCCCCTGCTCGAGGCGGCCATCGAAGGCAACATCGTGGCGGACTTCCCGCTGTGCAACAAGTCGTTCAACTGCTCCTATTCAGGGCACGACCTCTGAGGACCGGACGCGATGCGCAAACTTCTGCTTCAGAGTCTGTTTCGCCAACCATTGACCGAGCAGGCGCCGCGTCCGGACGACGCCGCGATCGCGGAGCTCGCGGCCACGGTCGGCCGCACCGCAAGGCGTCGCCTCGGCCGCAGCCTGTCGATCCGCGAGGTCGATGCCGGCTCGTGCAACGGATGCGAGCTGGAAATTCATGCGCTGAGCAATCCGTATTATGACGTCGAGCGATTTGGAATCCGGTTTGTCGCGTCACCCCGTCACGCCGACGTCCTGCTCGTCACAGGTCCGGTGACGAAGAACATGCGCGAGGCACTGGAACGGACCTACAATGCAACGCCCGATCCGAAATGGGTTGTCGCTGCGGGCGATTGCGCGAGGGACGGCGGATGCTTTGCCGGCAGCTACGCGGTGGTGGGCGGGGTTTCCGCAATTGTCCCGGTCGATCTCCACATTCCGGGATGTCCTCCACCTCCGATGACGATCCTGCGTGGCCTTCTCAGCTTGCTCGAGGAGGTGGACTCCGGCGGCGCGGCGCGGTGAGGGATTGCGCTTTTAATGCTTTAGCCGCTATCGCGCAGCACCAGCTCGAAGCCGAGATCGATGCGGCGCTCGCCGCCGCGCTCCAGCGTCAAGGTTGCCGCGGTACGGCCGATCGCATCGCCATGCACGCTGATCGTGCTCAATGTCGGCGAGATCAGTCGGCCCATTTCGAGATCGCCGAGGCCGATCACCGCAACCGGTTGCGCCGATGCGGGCCCGTCGCGCAGCAGCCCGGCCTTGCGCAACCCAAACATGAAACCGATCGCATGCGCGTCGTTGGCGGCGAACACCGCGTCGACATCAGGCAGGCGCGCATGCGCTGCCACGCTGCCGGAGTCCTTGCGGTCCAGGATCAATCGGCGCGGCTCGGCGAGACCGCTGGCCAGCGCCTCGTCCCTAAAGCCGAACCAGCGGCGCGTGCCGCGCGGATCGTCGCCGCCGATGAAGGCGAGTTGCTTGCGCCCTTGCGCAACCAGATGCTTCGCGACGGCGACACCGGCCTTGTAATTGTCGAAGCCCGCGACCGCGTCGATCGGGTTTGCCGGCAGATCCCAGGTCTCGACGATCGGGATCCGCGCGTTGCGCAGCAGCCGGGTGCCCTCCTCGGTTGCCGGCGAACCGACCATGATGATCGCCTCCGGCCGCCGCGACAGCAGCGCCGCCAGCATGCGGTCCTCGCGCGAGGCGTCATAGCGCGACTGCGCCAGGATCACAGAGAAGCCGAGCGGCTCGAGCTTGTCGGACAGGCCCTGCACGGTGTCGGCAAAGATCGAGTTGGCGATGGTCGGCACCAAGACGCCGACCGAATTGGTCCGCGCGCTCGCCAGCGCGCCTGCCACCAGGTTCGGGATATAGCCGAGGTCGCGCATCGCCTGTTCGACCCGCGCCCGGGTCTCGGGGGCGACCAGGTCGGGCATCCGCACCACCCGGCTCACCGTGATCGAGGAGACGCCGGCGCGCTTGGCCACCTCTGAAAGGGTGGGCGCGGCACCGGTCGGGCCGGTCCCGGGTTCGGTCACTTCGGAGCTCATGGCCCGACCCTGCACGATTCCGGGTTGCCAAGCCACGATGTTAGCGCTAGCATCGCCTCATGTTAGCGCTAACATGAAACAAAAAGGGAGAAACGGTATGATTTCGGACGAGCAGATCCAGGCTTACAAACGCGACGGGGTGATCGTGGTCCCCGAGGTGCTCAACCAGGAGACCCTGGGGAAAGTGCGCACGGTGCTCGCGGAGTTGGTCGCCGGAGCCGCCGCCGTGACCGAGCACACCGATGTCTACGACCTCGAGCCCGGCCATACGCCGGAGACCCCGCGCGTCCGCCGCATCAAGGCGCCGCACAAGGTGCACCCGATCTTCGACGAGATCGTCCGCAGCCCCGCCGTGATCTCGATCCTGACCAGACTGATCGGCCCCGGCCTCCGCCTGCACGGCTCCAAGCTCAACATGAAGTCGGCGCAATACGGCTCGCCGGTCGAGTGGCACCAGGACTGGGCGTTCTATCCGCACACCAATGACGACATCCTCGCGATCGGCGTACTGCTCGACGATTGCGATATCGAGAACGGCCCGATGCTGGTGACGCCAGGCACGCACACCGGCGCCACGATGTGGGATCATCACGGCGAGGACGGCCACTTCGCCGGCCTGATCGATCCGGACCAGATCCAGGACGACATCAAGCGCGCGGTGCCCTGCATGGGCAAGGCCGGCAGCATGTCATTCCACCACGTCCGCGCGCTGCACGGCTCGGCGACCAACACATCAAACCGGCCGCGCAACCTGCTGCTCTATGAAGTCGCCGCCAGCGACGCCTGGCCGCTGATGGGCGTGAAGGACTTTGACGAATTCAACAGCCGCCTGCTGGCGGGCCCGCCGGTGGTCGCACCGCGGCTCGCCGACGTGCCGGTGCGGATGCCGCTGCCGCCGGCCAAGCGGCAGGGATCGATCTACGAGACCCAGTCGGCCTCGAAGAAATCCTACTTCACGCGCGCTGCCTGAAACGACGACAATGCCCGCGGCCACGCCGCGGGCATTGCTGCTTTCAAACCATAAAAACCAAAACAACGGGGAAACGAATGACCAAGATGGCAGATGGCGCCAGCCAATCGCGCCTGCGTGTGATTCTCGCAGCCAGCATCGGCTCCGCGCTCGAATGGTACGACTTCTTCCTCTACGGCACCGCAGCCGCGCTGGTGTTCGGCGAGTTGTTCTTTCCAAAGAGCGATCCTGTTGTCGGCACACTGCTGTC
This sequence comes from Bradyrhizobium sp. CER78, assembly GCF_029846235.1. GTDB lineage: Bacteria > Pseudomonadota > Alphaproteobacteria > Rhizobiales > Xanthobacteraceae > Bradyrhizobium. The sequence goes on along the minus strand of NZ_JARVWP010000010.1, from coordinate 256,765 downwards.
GTTCCTGACCTTCGGCGTCGGCTTCGTGGTGCGGCCGTTCGGCGGCCTTCTGTTCGGCATCCTCGGCGATCGCTATGGCCGCAAGCCGGTGCTGGTCGCAACGCTGCTGATGATCGGCATCGGCACCACCGCGATCGGCTTGCTGCCGACCTACTCGCAGATCGGCATCTGGGCGCCGTTGCTGCTGGTCGCAATGCGCGTGATCCAGGGTCTTGGCGCCGGCGCAGAATATGGCGGCGCGGTGATCTATCTGGTCGAGAACGCGCCGCCGAAGCATCGCGGCTTCTGGGGCGGCTTCGCGCCGCTCGGCGTTTCCGTCGGCAATCTGCTCGCCGCCGGCGCCTTCGCGCTGGTGACCATGCTGCCGCGCGAGCAGCTGATGAGCTGGGGTTGGCGCCTGCCCTTCCTGGCAAGCTTCCTGCTGATCGTCGTCGGCATCTTCGTCCGCATGCGCATCACCGAAACGCCTGTTTATACCGAGGCGGTGGTTGCGCGCGGCAAGGTCGAGAGCAATCCGGCCATGGAGGCGTTGCGCCAGCACCCGCGCAACTTCTTCGTCGTGCTCGGCGCCCGGATGGCCGAAAACGGGCTCGGCTATTTCTTCCCGGTGTTTGGGCTGAGCTACGTCATCACGACACTTGGTGTGCCGAAAGCGGAGGCGCTCAGCGCGCTGATGCTGGCCTTCACGGTCGAGCTGTTCGCGATCCTCGGCTTTGCTGCTTTGTCTGATCGAATCGGAAGGCGGCCGGTCTACATGTTCGGCGCGCTGGCCGGCGTCGCGCTCGCCTTCCCGTTCTTCTGGATGGTCGGCACCAAGGAGTGGGTCATGATCGCGCTCGCCTTCATCCTGGCCCGCGCCGTGGTGACGGCGGCAATGTTCGGGCCGCAGGCGGCGTATTTCGCCGAGCTGTTCCCGCCGCAGCGCCGCTTCGCCGGTTTCGCCTTCGCCCGCGAGCTCGGCTCGCTGCTGTCGGGCGGCCCGGCGCCGTTCGTCGCCACCGCGCTGGTGGCGGCTTACGGCACCTGGTGGCCGGTCGCCTGCTACGCGATGTTCCTGTCGGCCTGCACGGTGGTTGCGATCTGGATCGGGCCGGAGACCTATCAGGAAGACATCGCGGTTGACGCGAGCGAACACGCCGAGCTGCCCACAGCGATCCCGGCACGGGCCTGATCGGTGGCGCAGCAGCTGCGTGTCCTGCAGTCGCTCTGGGCGATGGAGCGGCGGCTAGCCGACGGGGACGAGTGGCCGCTGCAAACCCAGCTCGCAATGATCCGCGATGCCGGGTTTGACGGCGCCGGCGTGCGCTTCATCGATCCTGCCTTCGCGCGCGAGGTGACGAGCTTCCTGCGCGCGCACGGCATGATCTGGCAGGCGCAATGCTATCCGAAGAGCGTCGACGATCTGAAGCCGGTGCTCGAGCTGGTGGCGCAGCTCGGCGCCGATCACGTCAATCTGCAACCGGACATTCGTCCGCGCCGGCTAACGGATTGCATTCCCCTGCTTGAAGGCTGGCGGCGGCTGGCCACCCAGGCGGGCGTCGCCGTGCATGTCGAGACCCACCGCGACCGCATGACAACCGACCTGTTCTTCATGCTCGATTTGCTCGACTGCTTTCCAGATCTGCGGCTGACCGCCGATCTCTCGCACTATCTGGTCGGCCGCGAATTCGCCTGGCCGGTCGACGATGTCAATCATGCGATGATCCATCGCGTCCTCGACCGTGCCTGGGGCATCCATGGCCGCATCGCGAGCCGCGAGCAGGTGCAGATCTCGCTCGGCTTCCCGCAGCACCAGGGCTGGGTGTCGCTATTCATGGACTGGTGGGAGTACGGCATCCGCTCCTGGCGGAGGCGCGCCGGGCCCGACGCGACCCTGACCTTCCTGTGCGAGCTTGGGCCCTCGCCCTATGCCATCACCGGGGCCGACGGCAGGGAATTGTCCGACCGCTGGCAGGACGCGCTGGTCATGAAAGACATGATCCGCGCGCTGTGGGACCGCATCGTGAGCGAGCCGCAAGGCCCGCTCCCGCGTTGATTCAAGCAGGCGGCAGCGGCATTCTGAATTGACAAGCAGTTCAGATCAACGCGAGCATCCGTGCGCAACCATCAACGAGCTGGCTCACTTCGACGCCTCACACGCATCGCCATCCCGGCGATTTCCGTCCTGGTCTGCACGAAGGCGATCGCGGTAGACCTGACGCTTGATGTCGCGAGCATGCCGCGCGTTGCGACCATCGACCCGCGCTTCCAGTCCTACAACATCGAGATGGTCGAGGTGACCGGCGGGCGATTCTGGAAGCCCTATGCGGCCGCCGGTGCGGATGCAAAGACAGAACGGTTCGCACCGCGCCTACCGATCGATCTGCGCGATGGCCGGCTACGAAAACTCGCCGCAGCGCTCGCTCCGGCCTACCTTCGCGTCAGCGGAACCTGGGCCAACAGCACCTTCTTTGCGGATTCCGAGGCGCCGCCAAGCGCACCGCCGGCCGGCTTCGGCGGCGTCCTGACACGGCAACAATGGCTAGATGTGATCGACTTCTCGCACGCCGTCGATGCGCCCATCGTCACGTCCTTTGCGATCAGCGCAGGCACGCGCGACGCCGCGGGACAATGGACCTCCGAACAGGCCCGGCAGCTTCTTTCCTTCACGCGATCGGCCGGCGGCCAGATCGCCGCGGCCGAGTTCATGAACGAGCCCGATCTGCCGGCGATCGGCGGCGCCCCTGACCGCTACGATGCCGCAGCCTACGGCCGCGATTTTGCGGCGTTCCGCGCCTTCATGAAGGACACCGCGTCCGACGTGACGATCCTCGGCCCAAGCACGATCGGCAGCGGAGCGGATGCAAGAGCGCGGTTCGCGGTATCGGCAGAGGGCGTCGACGTTGTCTCCTACCATCATTACGGCGCCCTCTCCGCCCGGTGCGGCGGCGGTCGCACGGCGAAGCAGGCGTTGTCGGACCAATGGTTGGCGCGAACCGGCAAGACCCTCGCCGTCTACCAGGCGCTGCGCGATCGGCTTGCACCGGGCAAGCCGATCTGGCTGACCGAGACCGCGGAGAGCGCATGCGGCGGCAACCGCTGGGCCGCGACCTTCACCGACACGTTCCGCTATCTCGATCAACTCGGACGGCTGGCCAGGGCCGGCGTTCAGGTTGTCATGCACAACACGCTTACGGCGAGCGATTACGGGTTGCTCGACGAGCGGACCCATCTGCCGCGGCCGAACTACTGGGCCGCGCTGCTGTGGCGACGGTTGATGGGAACCAGCGTGCTCGATACCGGCGTCCCCCAGCAATCCGGCTTCCATGTCTATGCGCACTGCGCGCGCGACATGCCCGGTGGAATAGCCCTGCTCGTCATCAACAATGATCGGCGGATGCGGCACGAGCTGAAGCTGCCCGCCGCCGCGCAGCGCTACACCTTGGCCAACGCAACGCTCACGGGCGGCACCGTTCAGCTCAATGGCAGGACACTCGCCCTTGAACCATCCGACCGGATCCCGGCACTGACCGGAGACGCCACCGCTGCCGGGACGATCGTCTTCGCACCGGCGACGATCACATTCCTGACCATCGCCAATGCCGGCAACAGCAATTGCCCGTAACACGCAGCCTTATGCCGCGTTGCGGCTGTCCTCGGAGGAGGCTGCCGGGCGCACCAGATGGCCAAGCATGATCGCGGTCATCAACCGCTCCATCTCAAGCCACGCAGTGACATGCGACATGGTCGGCCGGCCACCGAGCGCGAGCTGATTGACGTCGTCGACCGCCGTCAATCCGCGCGGGTAGAATTCGCGGAAGATGACGCGTTCGGCAAGGCCGTCGACCAGGCGGAAATTCAGCGTCTTCGACAGTTCGCTGAGAGCCTCGCCAACCAGGCGCTTGTTGCGTGAACCGAGCGTCGAGAGACGGTTGCGCAACACCACCCACTCGAACGCCGGCTGATCGTTTGCGCTGCGCTGGCGCCGCGCCTCCTCCACCATCTTGGAATAGTGGCTGATGCCGGTCACTTTGAAGTCGTTCGGATCGACGGTGCCGAGCACGTCGAAATCGATGAAGCTGTCGTTCAGCGGCGTGATCAGCGTGTTCGCCAGCGAATGCGTGAACGTTGTCAGGTAGGTATCATGGCCGGGACAGTCGATGACGACGAAGTCATGCGATCGGCCGAGCCGCTCGACGATCTCGGCAAGCGCGCTGCGCCCGAGCGTCTCGACCTCGCTGCTCCTGCCGCTCACGGTCTCGAAGCACATATGCGTCGGAACGCCGAGCTCGAGCGAGGACTCCCGCGCCCAGTCACGCCGGTTCTCGACGTAATGCGTCAGCGACTTCTGCTTATTGTCGAGATCGATGGTGGCGACACGCTGACCCGCCTTGATCAGCGCGACGGCGACGTGCATAGCAATCGTCGACTTGCCAGAACCGCCCTTGTTGTTTCCGACAACAATTACTCGTGCGTTTGTCATGGGATTCCATACCGGACGCTTGAGTGAGAGCAGGACGAAATAGAATTTAATGAATGAATGGAGTCTCCCTGATTCGACAAATCTCGACAAGAGTCGCTGCAACATTGTCGTGATCGAAATCAAGAAGCTGCGACATCATTGTCACAGCTTCTCGGGGTACGTATCGCGAACGCAACTTGCGTCATGGGACTCGCGTCCACAGCGCTAGCGCCCCTGGAACACGGCGGCGCGACGCTCCACGAAGGATTTGATGCCTTCGGCAGCATCCGACGTGTTGAGCACGCGTTCGCGGATCTGCGGGATGATCGCGATTGCCGCCTGCTCGCCGGCTTCGATGAACTTGCGGCCCGCCTCTTTCGTCACCTGGATTCCGAGCGGCGCATTGCGCGCAATGATCTCGGCAAGCGCCATCGCGCGCTCAATCTGCTGACCGGCCGGCACGACCTCCTGCACGAGACCGATCCGATGCGCTTCCACCGCGGAGAACTCGTCGCACAGAAGCAGGTGATACATCGCATCGCCCCACCCGGCACGGCTGATGTAGCGGAAATGCGCACCCGCCAGCGGCGCGATGCCGCGCTTGGCTTCCATCTGGCAGAAGCGGCTGTCGTCCGCGGCGACGACGATATCGCCGGCCAGCATCATTTCGATGCCGACCGTGAACACGATGCCCTGCACCGCGGTGATGACCGGCTTCTTGCACCGCTTCGACAATCCGAAGGGATCGACGTTGCCCTCCGGCAGCGGCTTGCGCGATGCCGTCGGACCAAAGAATTTCGGCATGTCGAGACCCGCGGTGAAGCTGCCGCCGGCGGCGCAGAGCACGCCGACCCAGAGGCTGTCATCATTGTCGAGCAGCGTCAGCGCGTCGGACAGCTCGGTCATCATCTCCGGACTGAAGGCGTTCTTCTTCGCGGGATTGTCGATGATGATCTTCAGGATGCGGCCATGCCACTCGTGGCGGACCCGCCCTTCGCTCGCGCTGCCGGACATCTGCTTCTCCCTGCTTTGTGACTGACAAAATTTCTGGATGATGCTTGTCATCCAGATGTATGATGGTCATAATCCAGAAACAGAGTCAAACAGGGGCAAGGCGAGATGGGCCATTCCCAGGCCGACAAGGCCAGGAGCCGTGAGCGCATTCTGAACGAGGCCGCGACGCAGATCCGCGACAAGGGGCTGGAGGCGCTCAGCATCGGCGGGCTGATGCAGCAGGTGAAGCTGACCCATGGCGGCTTCTACGGGCACTTCGCCTCGCGTTCCGACCTAATCGCCGCGGCGCTGCAACGGGCCCTGACCGCGGGCGAAGCGTCGGCGCACGCCGCGCGCGATCCCGACAAGCCGGTCAGCATCAACGCACTGGCGCGAAGCTATCTGAGCCGCACCCATCGCGATCAGCCCAAGTCGGGCTGCGCGATCGGCGCGCTGATCTCCGATGTCGGCCGCGCCGACGCGCAGTGCCGCGCGGTGATGGAGCCGCACATCGAATCCTTCATCGCCAAGGTCGCCGAGACGCTCGGTGACGATGACGATCACAGCGCGATCGTCGCTGTCAGCGCGATGGTCGGCGCGCTCGCGATCTCGCGCGTCATCACCGATCCGAAGCGGTCCGATGCCATTCTGCGCACGGTGCGCGATAGCATCGTCGCGATGGCCTCAGACGATTGATTGCGCCCGCGCCGCGGGCATCTTGTTTGTTTGAGCATGATCTTTTCGGAAAACCGGTTTCCACTTTTCCGGATCATGCCCTTGATGGAGCGAGCCATGAACGACCGATCCACCCTCGAGCCGACGGCTGTGCAGGGCAGCGTGCTGATATCAGGCGTCGGCGCATCGAACGGCCTCGGCGCCGCGATCGCGCGACGCTTTGCGGCCGGCGGCTATCCCGTCGCGATCGCCGGGCGCAACGCCGAGAAGCTCGCCGCGACCGCCGCCGAACTCGCCGCCGATGGCGCTACGGTCACCCACGTCGTCGGTGATGCCTCGATCGCAGCCGACGTTGCGCGCTTCGTCGAGGCTGCGCAAAAGCTCGCGCCGCTCGCGATGGCCGTGCACAATGCAGGCTCCAACCGGCCCGCGCCGTTTCTCAAGGTCAGCGAGCAGCGTTTCGAGGAGCACTGGCGCGAACACGCGCTCGGCGGTTTCCAGCTGGCACAGGCTGCGATCCCTGCCCTGCTTGCGCGCGGCGGCGGCACGCTGGTGTTCACCGGCGCCAGCGGCTCGCTGCGCGGCAAGGCCAACTATTCGCCATTTGCCGCCGCCAAGGCGGCGCTACGCGCGCTGGCGCAGAGCGTGGCGCGGGAATTCGGGCCGCAGGGCATCCATGTCGGCCACGTCGTGGTCGACGGCGGCATCGGCGGCGATCGCCTGCTGAGCATGCGCCCGCAGTTGAAGGATGAGCGCGGGCCGGACGGCCTGCTCAACATCGCGGCGATCGCCGAGGCCTATTGGGTGCTGCATCACCAGCATCGCAGCGCCTGGACGCTGGAGCTCGACCTGCGGCCGTGGGCCGAGCAGTTCTGAACGCCCAGGGCGGCGCGCCATCACCCGGGAAAATCGATTGCGATCGGCGCAAATCTTGTCAGGCTACGCGACAAGCTCTGTCGAGATCGCAACCTGTCCCGGGAGAAGGTCATGTCGCAGCCCACGCCGATCCTGCATCATTTCGATCAGTCGCCGTTCTCCGAGAAGATCCGCAGCATCTTCGGATTCAAGAAGCTCGCCTGGAACTCGGTGCGGATCTCCAGGATCATGCCGCGGCCGGATCTGATGCCGATGACCGGCGGTTATCGCCGCACCCCGACGATGCAGATCGGTGCGGACATCTATTGTGACAGCCAGATCATCATCCGCGAACTGGAGCGGCGCTATCCGACGCCGACACTGTTTCCCGCGGGCAATGCCGGGATGCCCTGGGCGCTCGGCATGTGGACCGACCGGCCGTTCTTCCAGAGCACGGTCAACCTCGTGTTCGGCTTCATCGGCGACAAGGTCCCGCAGGATTTCATCGCGGATCGCGAGAAGCTGCGCGGCGGCAAGTTCGACATCGCCGCCATGACCGCGGCGCTGCCGCAGATGCGTGATCAGTTCCGCGCCAATGTCGACTGGATCGAGGCGCAGCTCGGCGACAACAGGCCGTGGCTGTTCGGCGAGTTCAGCCTTGCCGACGTCAGCGCCTACATGAACGTGTGGTACGCGCGGCAGAGCCTCGCGACGATCGACGAAATGATGAAGCCTTTTCCACGTACTGCGGCGTGGGAAGAGCGTATGCGCGCCATCGGCCACGGCACGCGCACCGAGATGTCGTCGGCCGACGCGCTCGAGATCGCGGCGAAGGCGCAGCCGGAATCGCCTGTGTTCGGTGATCCCGCCGATCCAAACGGTCGCAAGCCCGGCGACATCGTCAGCGTGATGCCGGATGACTACGGCAAGATCCCGGTCCGCGGCGAGATCGTCTCGCTGTCGGCACAGCACATCGCGATCCGCAGGTCCGACGAACGCGTCGGCGAGGTCGTGGTGCACTTCCCGCGGGCTGGATTCCTGGTCATCACGGGCTGATCGCCGCTGGCCGCAACCGGCCGGCTGCCGGCTCGCGGGGTTGGAAACGCTGCGTTTCGCGGCCTGACCTTGTCGGGCCGCGCTCAGGCAATACCTCCCACTCATCTCCAACCGAAGGCTCCACAGCGCAGGCTAGCGGACATCTCAGCAAGCAACACGACCTCTCGGCCTGCGTGCGATGGGTGGCCCGTGGCGGATGCTCCGCCACGCCGACAACTGGACTATGTGATGACGACCTCTCTCGAATTCGGGCTCGATACGTTCGGCGACGTCACCAAGGACACCGCCGGCGCGCCGCTGCCCCATGCCCAGGTGATCCGCAACGTCGTCGACGAGGCGGTGCTGGCCGATCAGCTCGGGATCGATTTCATCGGGCTCGGCGAGCATCACCGGGCCGACTTTGCGATCTCCTCCCCCGAGACCGTGCTGGCGGCAATCGCTGCGCGCACCAAGGACATCCGGCTCGGCTCGGCGGTAACCGTGCTGAGTTCGGACGATCCGATCCGGGTCTTCCAGCGCTTCGCCACCGTCGATGCGGTCTCGAACGGCCGCGCCGAGGTGATCCTCGGCCGCGGCTCGTTCACCGAGTCGTTCCCGCTGTTCGGCTTCGACCTCAGGCAATACAACGAGCTGTTCGAGGAGAAGCTCGACCTGTTCACCGAGCTCCTGAAGCAGGAGCCGGTGACCTGGGAGGGCAAGCTGCGGCCGCCGCTCAAGGGCCAGTCGGTCTATCCGCCGGTCGAGCACGGCCGGCTGAAGACCTGGATCGGCGTCGGCGGCAGCCCCGAATCGGTGGTGCGCGCGGCGCATTACGACCTGCCGCTGATGCTCGCCATCATCGGCGGCGATCCCAAGCGCTTTGCGCCCTATGTCGATCTGCACCAGCGCGCCTACCAGCAGTTCGGCCGGGCGCCGCAGCCGATCGGCGTGCATTCGCCGGGCTACGTCGCCGAGACCGACGCGCAGGCCCGCGAAGAGCTATGGCCGGACTACAAGGTCATGCGTGACCGGATCGGCAAGGAGCGCGGCTGGCCGCCGATGGGCCGTGACGAGTTCGTCGCCGAGGCCGAGCACGGCTCGCTTTATGTCGGCGCGCCGGAAACGGTCGCGCGCAAGATCGCGGCGACCGTGAAGGCGCTCGGCGCCGCGCGCTTCCAGCTGAAATATTCAGCGGGCCCGCTGCCGCACGAGAAGCTGATGAAGAGCATCGAGCTCTATGGAAGCAAGGTGGTGCCGATGGTGCGCGACATGCTCGCCGCGTGATGCACGAGAGTCGTCCGCACAAAGCAAAACCCCCGGCGTTTTGGCGCCGGGGGCTCTGTTAGATCTCAGTCAGATCAACCGGATCACCAGTTGCGCTGGACTTTGAGCATCAGAGCAGGGTGTTCTGATCCTTCAGCTCGTACAGGGCAAGTGGCTTGCCAACCGAAGCGCCGCTGTTCGGAACGACGCCCGCGTACTTCTGATCCAGGTGGGTGTAGGTCAAGTCAGCCGTGAAGGTCAGGTTCTTGACGGGGGTCCACTGGGTCTGCGTACCGATCTGGGCGATGTTGTAGTCCGGCTGCAGGAGGTCATGCCTGCGACTGCCGCACCGAGCACAGCACCTCAGGTACCGCCCACGCCGTTGCCGCCGGGGCCGCAGAGGCGCAATGCCGAGAGCGACGCTGCCGCAAGCACCGGGAATACCGGTACCGCCGTAGATGGTGTTGGCACCAGCAAGGTCCTGGATGTTGTAGCGCATCGCGAGCGGATTGCTTGGTTGACCTCATACTGTGTTTTCACGAGATTGTTGCTGGACGCCCGGAAACGGCCGCGCTAGCGCCCACGATAATCTCTCGTATCCTCCGGAAGCTTTCCCGTGAGTGGCAATCAGAACAATTTCCTCGCTCAGGCGCTGCAACAAGGCGCATCCGCGTTGCGGGCGCGGCAGTTTGCTCAGGCAGAGCAGATCGCGACAAGCATTCTGAAATCAAACCGCAAGGACAGACACGCGACGCTTCTCCTCGCGCATGCCCTGATGGGACAGAAGCGGGAAGTCGAGGCGATTGCACCGCTCGAGCGGGTTGCGCGCCGCGGCGACGATGGCGAGGTCGAGACCTTGCTTGGCGCATTGTTGTGCGGTGCGGGGCGGGCCACGGACGGCTTGGCACAGCTTCGGCGCACGGTTGCACGCCGCCCGCCATATCTCCCTTCATTTCAGGAACTCGCCGGGCAGCTTGCCAAGGCCGGTCAATACGACGAGGCGATCAGCACGATCGAAGCCGGCCTCGCGCTTGCCCCGGGCAGCATCGATCTGAAGCTCGATCTCGGGCGGCTGTTGCAGGACACTAATGACTTCGCGCGGGCTGCGAGCGTCCTGACAGCCGCGCGCGATGCTGCGCCGGGACGCCTCGACGTTCTCAATCAACTCGGGCGGGTCCTGGTCCTTCATGGCGACTACGCCGCGGCCGCGGATGCGTTCCGCCGCGTGCTCGCCCAGTACCCCGATGATCGCTCGACCCGCGCCTACCTCGCCACATCCTTGTTCGAACAAGGAGAGCGCGACGCAGCCGAGGCGGCGCTACGCTCCATCATTCGTGGTCAGCCCCAGCTATTGGGGCGTGCGGCATTCGTCATGGCCGCGGCATCTCATGGTCGCTTCTTTTTCTCCCAACGGGACGTTGCAAAATTCCTCGGTGGGAAGTGAGGCCGGGCGCATTGGACGAAATCTCGTCGCGTCTCACGCCCTGAAGTTTCTCCGGTAGAGGTTGGGCTGCCGTCTCAGCTCACTCCGGAATTGGCCGACGCGCTTGGCTTCTTCCGCGGTGAAGGAGGATGTGTGTGCAGTCCAGTCGTCTCGTTTGACCGGAATGCATTGCGCGACGGGAGTTCCCTTGGGGAGGACACCTCTGAAACTCCTGTCGTGCCAGTATGCTGGGAAGTGCACCCAATTGTCGGTATAGAGGTCGGAATTGACTAGGCCGCTGAGGGTGGTGAACGGCAGGTCGAAGCGATTGACCGGATGCGTGAAGTAAACCGCGTAGCCTTCGGGCGCTTCGACGGTCCACAGATTGTGGAATTTGAGAAAGAAGCGGCCCTCTTCGAACAGCGGCGTGCCGATGACCTGACCCGGGTCGTGAAATCCGATCGGCGAACGCGGGAATTCGGGCGTGCCTCCCGGCGGCAGCTCGTGGTCCCAGGTGATTTCGCCGTCCTCGACCTTGAGGTCGCAGATCAGTGGCAGCAGGAACCCACAGGTCATCGCATCCACGAATGGCGGGCAGCGCTTGATGGTGTCCTCGTCGCGCAGGTCGATCGAAGAGAACGCCGTCGCCGGCATCGCCTTGAGCCAGCCGGGCACGCCCTGGGCCGCCGGAATGGGCCGCGGTATCAGCCCCTCAAGCTCCGCCGGGCAGCGGAAATTGAGCGTCAGCTTGTTGGTGGTGGACATTGGGCGCTCCGATTTCCTGACGGACTACATCAATGCGTCGCAGCCATTCAACCGCGTTTTCGCGAACAAGCGTGGACGTCCACGGTCGCTAGCAGAGGAAGAAGTGGCTGGAGGACAGGGCTTTTTGTTGTCTCTGACACACGCCAGCGGAACGACTATGGGCTTAAAAGTTCTTTATCGGCTTATGGAATTCCGGGGAGAACAAGCTTCAATGTCAAAGAATTTCGTTATCCCGGAGCTCTCGTTTAACGAGCGTTAGTTCAATTTGTAACTCGCCTTATAGAGGCTCCCTCTAAGCATTTTCGAATCCCTGCGATTCCCTTTTGCATAGCCCTTCGGCGAGATAGACGGATCAGCTGAACTCTCTCGGCTCAGAGGTTAGGTTTCGCAGAATGATAGGTGAACGGGTCTGCCGCCCATCCTCGGCCATGTCGCTCCAGCCATCCCATCGCCACTAGCTTTCGGCACGTTGGATTGACGCGCTGTATGGAGGCTCCCTCTCCGAAAATGCGCTCAGCAAGTTGGCGCTCTGTGAGACGTGGCTGCTCGCGGATCATGCGAACTATTTGTTGGGCTACCGTCATGGCTCGCCAAACGTCCGCCGTGGACTGGTCTGCGTCAATGACCCGGGGTCGCGCGAAAGAAAAATGGCTAGCGAGCAAGTCACCGCCGGGCAAAGCAAAACCCCCGGCGTTTCCACCGGGGGCTCTGTTAGCTTACGGTCAGATCAACCGGTATTACCAGTTGCGCTGAGCGCGGAGCAGCAGGGTCACAGTATTCTGGTCCTTCAGCTCGTAGAGAGCGGCAGGCTTGCCGATCGCGGCGCTGGGCGCCGCCACCGTACCAGCATACTTCTGATCCAGATGGGTGTAGGTCAGGTCTGCCGTGAAGGTCAGGTTCTTGACCGGGGTCCACTGGGTCTGGGTGCCAATCTGCGCGATGTTGTAGTCGGGGTTGCAGGTGGTGATCGCGCCGCCCAGAGCATTGAGGGTGGTCCGAACCGAACCGCCCACGCCGCCGACGCCGCAGAGCAGGGTCTTAGCCGTATCGTTGTAGGTGATACCGGCATAAGCACCGTAGATCGAGGTGTTCCAGTAGGGGTTCCAGTTGTGCACGTATGCACCGCGGAAGCCCCAGGTGGTGACCAGCTGCTGCCCAGTGTTCACGCCACCGATAGCACCGAACACGCTGTCAGGAGCAACGCCGATACCAATGCTCTGGTAGGCGCCCGGCAGACCGGTTCCACCATAGATGGTGTTCGCACCAGCCGAACCAGCGAGGTCCTGGATGTTGTAGCGCGTCGCACCGTTGGTGTAGACGCCCTGCAAGTTGATGGTGTCGCCAGGTCCGGTCGGAATGTTCTTGATCGACAAGGCCAACTGACCAGCCCAGCCCCACTTGTCGTCCGGATGACCGGTCAACTCAGTGCCGCCGTAGTAGGCCGCGTGGTTGTCATGCGCCGCGAACGACGCCTGGAACAGACCCCAAGCCTGGTCGACGCGCAGCATCGCGACGAGGTCCGGAGCAATCGTGCCAGCGTAATCGCTGGTGCCGTAAGCGCCACCCGCGAGGATGTTGTTCACGCCAGCCTGATAGTAGGCCGTCTGATCCTGAGCCGACAGAGACAGCGACACGCCGTTGCCGAACTGAGCGGTGTAGGTGAACTGGTTCACGCCAGTGATGGTACCGCCGCCGCCGACGAGACCGTCGAAGTTGTTGCCCGGATAGTTGGCCCACGGAGCCGAGAACTGCGAGACCGCCTTACCCATGGTGAAGCCGGCGAACTGGATGAAGGCGTAGTAGACGCCAACCGTACCAGCGGCGACGTTACCGGAGCCGGCATTGTTCGGAGCCGCAACCGTGCCGATCGGGGAGTAAACGGTCGCGCCGTTGCCCTGACCAGCGTAGGTGTCCGTCGTCCACGAGAACGTCGCATCGAAGAAGGTACGGACAACACCGTATTCGGTCGCCGTACGGGTATCGATGTTCAGGTCTTCACGAGAGCGCCAGGTGTAGCCGTTCGTGAACCGGTTGTTCGCACCGCCGGCACCCGAGGTGTTGCCGGTGTGATCCGAGTTCGAGTTCACGACGACGTCGGCGCGCAGGTAGCCGCCCAGCTTGATACAGGTATCGGTGCCCGGGATGTAGTAGAAACCGGGACCATACAGGGAGCAAACCTTCACGTACTCGACCGCTTTGGCCTTGACGGGAAGATCGGCCGCCTGAGCTCCGCCGACCGCGACGAGAGCCGCCGCCGAGCCGAGGATAAGGCTCTTAACCATCTTCATGTTAAACCTCCAAGTTGCTCTATCTCAGGGAAGGTTCCGGTTCCGCCGGGTAAGACACCCTCAGGTTGGTTCCCTTTGTCCCTTAAATCCCCGCTTAGTCGCTTCGCGCCTTCGGACACACCCGCATGAACGCGAGGGACTTAAGCGAACCACCTAGAACGGGACGACCTCGGGATGCCCCCCTCCGTCGCAGTTCCATATGAGACAGAAGCCCCCCGATCACGCAACAAAAGACCGCTTGCGACGGCAGGAGCTGCGGCTGTTTTCGGGCAAATGTTGCACAAATATCACGGGCATTTGAACTGCGGAAAATCGACAAGCCATTGAAATACAATGGGAATATTTCAGATGCCGCTGGCGGGCACAAGTTTGGGCAACACCGGGCGGAACGGTGTGCAAAACGCGTAGTCCTACGGAAAAAGCGAAAATCGGAGCCCGCTTTGGCGGCACTGATTCCGGCTCCGGGCCCAATATTTCGGCCCAAAAATACCGGCATCTGAACGACATAGCCTGCCCTAGATACCGTCGAGTCGGGCCTGGAAGGGGGCTTTCCGATGGCTCGGAGCAGGCCGAAGGACGGCGGACGGACCGCCTCATCTCTGCGGTAGCGGCACTCCATGTCACTGCGATGTCAGTGCACCGGATCAGTCGATTTGTTCTCCGCAGCAGTCGGGCGATGAAATATCTCCACAAGACTCGTGTCTGACGAGAGCGGGTAAAGCGCCGTGAGGCAGCGGGCGCGTGACGCTGGCCCACGAAGGCGTTGCCTAGCAGTGACGTCGCACTCACTCGTCCAGAATATCCAGCAGATCGTTGATCCGCTCGAAAGGCGGCTCGTGTGTCCTGTCTGAGTAAAAGACGCGATCGCCGTCGCGTTGGAGCGATCGTGCCCTGGATTTGGGCAGCCTCCCCGGCAGGAACGTCGCTGCGACGGCCTCCGGCCCGACATCGAGCCTCACGATGCCTCGCCGCTTGCAATCGATCCTGAGCCTTGCGGCCGCGAAGAAATCCCGCCCCGCCGGCGGCAGCCTGCCGAAACGGCGCGAGGTCTCTTCTTCCAGATCTTCCAGATCGTCTTCATTCCGGCACCTGGCGACGCGACCATAAATTTCGAGGCGCATCGATTCCGACTGCACGTAACTCCTTGGTAGGAGATCCGCGAGCGGAAGATTGAGGTCGGGCACCCACAGATCGGCGGACCGATCGTTGGTCTTCTCCGAAGCCTGCTTCAGAAGGTGGCTATAGAGCACCGGTCCGAACACCTGCACGTGGCCGGATTGCCGCTCGGACAACAGATCTCCGGCACCTCTGAGGTCCAGATCACGCTCGCTGATCGCAAAACCTGCGCCCGGTCTGCTGAACTCCTCCAGAACGGCTAATCGCTTGCCGGATTGCTCCGAGCTCGTTTCGGTCAGCATGTACGCGAAAGCGCGCGTTCCACCGCGCCCCACCCGTCCCCTCAGCTGGTGAAGCTGTGCCAGGCCAAACTTTTCCGGCCAACAGACCACGATGGTGTTCGCCCGCGGAATATCGAGACCGCTTTCCACGATGTTGGTCGCCAACAGGACGTCGGCCTCGCCTTCGACGAAGCTCATCATGCGGTCGTCAAGTTCATCGGCGGGCAGCTTGCCGTGCAGGCAAACGATGCGGAGCTCCGGGGCGACCGCCTGCACGCGCGCCAGCAGCGGATCCAGATCCTGGATGCGCGGACAGATCAAGAAGCTCTGCCCGTGACGCCGCTGCTCGCGCAACAATGCCGCTGCAATCGCAGCGTCCGAAAGCGGCGCGATCTTGGTCACGACCGGCAGCCGGTGCACCGGTGGGGATGCGATCACGCTGAGATCCCTGAACCCCGCAAGACCTGCCGCAAGCGTGCGCGGGATCGGCGTGGCGCTCATCCAGAGCGTATGGACACCCTTCGCCAGACCCGAGAGTTTCGCCTTCTCCGCTGCCCCGAAGTGCTGCTCCTCGTCGACGATGACCAGGCTCAGCTTGGCGAATTTCACATCCTTCGATGCGATCGCCTGCGTGCCGACCACGACCTTCATCTTGCCGCTTCGCAGGCTTTCCTTCGTCTCCCGCATTTCCTGCGCCGAGGTCGCGCGCGACAGGCTTCCCACCTCGATGCCGAGCGGCGCGAACCGCTTGCGGAACGTCGCGACGTGCTGCCTTGCCAGAACGGTGGTCGGCACAACGATTGCAACCTGCTTGCCCGACAGCGCAACGGCGGCCGCCGCGCGCAAGGCGACCTCGGTCTTGCCAAATCCGACATCGCCGCAGACGACCCGGTCCATCGGATGACCCGACGCAAGATCATCCAGCACGTCGCGGATCGCCCTCGCCTGGTCGACCGTCGTGAAATACGGAAAGCGCGCGACGAAGCGTTCGTATGCGGGACCAGGAGCGACCAGCTTGGGCGCGCGCCGGCGACGCCGCTGCGCGATGTGTTTGGCGAGCGCTTTGGCGGCGGTCTGGATTTCCTGCTCCGCCTTGGTCCGTCGCGCCCACCACGTGCTGCCATCGGCCCTGTCCAATGTCAGCCTGCCGAGCTCAGCCGCATAGGGCCAGATCAGCGCAAGGTCGGCGGGAGGAACGAGGACGGCATCGTCGCCGGTGAATGCCAGCCTGATCATCTCGCGAGACGATTCCTTCCCCATGTCGAAGGTCTGCAGGCCGTCGAGCACGGCGAGGCCCCGTTGCAGATGAACGACGACCGCGCCCCGCTCCGGCACGTCGGGATGATCGAACGCCGCACTCCAGGCCCTGGCCATCGGCTGCGGATGATGGGCCCGGCTGCCGAGCACGTCGGTCGCCGTCACGACGACAAGCGGCTTGCGGCCTGAATCGATGAAGCCGGTGTCGAAGTCTGCCAGGAGCGCGGCTTCGCCGCCCCGCCCCTTCGCCGCCTCGCTCCAGTCGGTGAAGCGCTCTGCCTTGATCCCGCCCATCCGCTCCATCGTGCGCAGGTCGTCCTCAACAGCTGCAACGAGCAGCAGCCGCGATCCGGCACGCTCCGTATCGGCAACAAAGGCGCGGAGCGCTTTCCGCGACGAGGCGACCTTCGAGAAATCAGGCGTAGCAATGAAAGCCGCCTTTCGCGGCAGCACGCTCATGCGCTTGGTCAGCCGCTTCCAGTCAGCAGGTGCAAAATACTCGCGCTGGGTGTCGCGGCGGCCGGCCGCCTCCTTGATCGTGCTCAGCCAGCTGTCGGCGTGAGCAGACACGCCTGCGTCCGCGATCCAGCGCGCGCGATCACAATAGTCCGGCAGCGCCGCGCGCTGCGCCCTTTTGCCTCCCAGCGCGATCCGCTCGGACATCGGATCGATCAGCAGCTCCTGCGTGTCGAAGACAACGTCGTGCTCATCGGGATCAACGCCTGCGATCCTGCGGATCACGCCGCCGGAATGCTCGATCCTGAACGGCCCAAGGGCGCCGGCCGGAAACACTTCGAACGTCATGCCGTGGAACAGAACGCTTCCCGGATAATCAGCCTCTTCGTCGAGATCGTATCCGAGGGCTTCCAAGCGATCCTTGAGATCCTGCTCGGAATAGCGCCCCCCGACCTTCAAGCTGATGCTGAGGCGGCCCCAACTCGCGGGCAACGGCAACCGCTCCATGATCGCCTCAGCCGTCGACACCAGGAAGACGGGCCTCTTGCTCTTCGCCAGACGCCGCAACACTGAACTGCGCCGGCCGGCGATCTCACGCGACGGCTCCAGCCCGTCGAACGGCAAGGTATTCAGCCGCGGAAGCACCAGCACCTCGAGCGAAGGATCGAGCGAATGCAGCACGCTGCCGAGGCGCTCGGCCCTGTTCTCGCTCTCCGCAAGGAAGACGATGCCGTCGCTGCCGGATGCCTTCCATTGCTCGAGGAGATGCAGCGCCAACATGCCGAGGGGCGAGGAAGATGAGATCCCGGAACGCGCCAATCCCTTGCTGTTCTTCGTCGCGCCAGCAGCAGCGCGGGCCTTCTTGGTATTCGCCACGTCAAATCCATCGTTATTTCGTGAGAGCGATCGCCTGTTGACGTGGGTCTCGGGGCGACTCAGCGCTTATCGGCCACCGGCATGGAAACCAAAGCGGCACGGATTTCCAGATAGAAAGCCCGATCCCGCCCCGAAATGCCCGTGCGGGCGATCGGGGAGCAGTCGATTCTTTTAGCGAAATCAATGGCTTGCGCATTGGCTGGGGCGGGAGGGATCGAACCTCCGAATGGCGGAATCAAAACCTGCTTGATCATTCAACGATTTCAAGCCGCGTTTGGAAAAATTGGTCGAATTCGCCTTCAGTCGTATCAACTGCTTAGCAGGCATTTCCAAATAAGGAAGCGCCTCTCCTAGCGAGGATCGACCCGACTGCACGGTGCTGCTCGCGTGAGCGCGCGTCACCGTTGGCCCATCGGTACGTCCGAGGGTGTCGGGGTTCGAGTCCCCAAGCTGATTTCCGCACAGCCCGGGACCAGATACCACGATGTCGGCTTGCGGCAAACGTGAGCAGACCCGAGAGTGTCGATACGAGGTCGCGAGCCCCCACCTTCTGGACCCATCTATGACAGTCGTTTCGGGCGCGGCCACAGGCCTCCTTCGGACCATGCTTCAGATTCATCTGGGGACATTGGATCGGCATCGCCGCCGGTCCGCGCGGGATCGGAATTGAGCCAACGATGCAGCTCGAGCTTGCCTATCTGGTTGCGGTGAACCTCGTCGGGACCATCTGCCAGTCGCAGCAAGCGGGTCGTGGCGAGCGCTGCCGAGAGGAAGTGGTCGTTGTTGGTTCCACCTCCACCGAAAACTTGTATTGCCCAGTCAACGATCGTCTGTGCCATGTTTGGCGCGACGACCTTGATCATGGCAATTTCCTGCCGCGCGGACTTGTTGCCGACTGTGTCCATCATATAGGCCGCCCTGAGAGTCAGCAGTCGCGCCTGCTCGATCATCATGCGGGCTTCGGCCAGGCGCTCAAGCGTCACCGTTTGCTCGGCGATCGGCTTGCCGAAAGCGACACGGTTCAGCGCCCGCCGGCACATGCGCTCGAGCACGCGCTCGGAAAGGCCTATCAACCGCATGCAATGATGGATGCGTCCGGGTCCAAGCCGTCCCTGCGCGATCTCGAATCCACGTCCCTCGCCAAGCAGCATGTTGGTGGCCGGCACGCGCACATTGGTGAACATCACCTCGGATGCGCGATCCGGTACGCCGTAAAATCCGAGCACCGGCAGCGAACGGACGACACGCACGCCCGGTGTATCTTTCGGCACAAGGATCATCGATTGGCGCTTGTGACGGTCCGGGTGCTCTGGGTCGGTCTGCCCCATGAAGATGATGATCTTGCATCGCGGATCGGTGGCACCGGTCGTATACCACTTGCGACCGTTGATCACGTAATGGTCGCCGTCACGCACGATCAAGCTGGCGACATTGGTCGCATCGGATGAGGCAACGTCGGGCTCCGTCATCGCGAACGAAGAGCGAATTTCGCCTGCGAGCAACGGCTTCAGCCAACGCTCCTTCTGCGCTTCCGTACCGTAACGCAGGATCGTCTCCATATTTCCGGTGTCCGGCGCGCTGCAATTGAACACCTCGGGAGCCAGATGCGAACGTCCCATGATCTCGCACAGCGGCGCATATTCAAGATTTGTCAGCCCATCCTCGTGAGCTGGCAGAAACAGGTTCCACAAGCCGGCCTGTTGCGCGAGCGGCTTCAATTTCTCCACGATCGGGTGCACGGCCCAGGGCCCGAGCCGCTCCGCTTCCTGATAATACCGGCGCTCATTCGGATAGATGTGCTCCATCATGAAGCGCTCGATACGCTCGGCCAGTTCTCGGCTGCGTTCGCTTTGCGTAATATCCACTTGAATACTCCTTACTGGCTGCGCAGGCTGTCCCGGAGTGTGTTTCGGGTAATCTTGCCTGACTCCGTCTTCGGCAAATCGTCCAGCACGCGAATGTCGACAGGGCATTTGTAGGCGGCCAATCGTTCGCGGCAAAAGCCCGAGAGCGCGGCGACGTCGATTGCGGCACCAGGCCGCGCGGAGACGAAAGCCACTACCGTCTCGCCGCGATAGGGATCGGTAGCACCGACGACGGCTGCCTCGCGCACGCCCGGAAAGCCGTAGATCACGTCTTCCACCTCACGCGGCCAAACCTTGAAGCCGGAGGCTGAGATCATGTCCTTCTTGCGGTCCACGAGATAGAACCAGCCGCTCTCGTCAAAGAAGCCGACGTCGCCGCTGTGCAGCCAACCATTCATCAGCACCTCATCGGTTTCCACCGGCTTTCTCCAGTAGCCAGCCATCACACCGGACCCACGCACGACCACTTCGCCATGTTCACCCGGTCCGAGCGGGTGACGCTCGTCGTCGACCACGATCGCATCGACCGCGGACGTTGGCCTGCCGATGGACAGCGCGCCCGACGCGGGATCGACGGGAATTGGACCTTCGTTGGGTGCAAGATGACTTGCAGAGGTCAGCTCAGTCATTCCATAGGAACTGCGGATCGCCCGTCCAAACCGCTCCGCAAAGGCGTCGATCACCGAGGGCGCAATCGGCGCGCCGCCGGAATAGATATGGACGAAGCTCTCGAAATGCCGGCGCGTTGCGTCGGCCTGATTCATCAACGCGATGTATGCCGTGATGGCACCGATAATGAATGTCGGCCGCCATTCGAGGAAGGCATCGAGAGCGACCTGCGGCTGGAAGCGATAGGTCAGCACCATCGCCGCACGCGCAGCGAAGGCCGCAACCATCTGGATCTCGAAGCCGGTGATGTGGAACAGCGGCGCGACGCCGAAGATCCGCGACGTCCTGTTCAGCTCGAAATGATCGCGGCAGACCAGCGCCGTCGCCACCAGGTTGCGATGCGTGAGCATCGCGCCCTTGGGAACGCCCGTGGTTCCGGACGTGTAGAGCAGCAAGCCGATGTCGTCGGGGGTCAGGACAAGCGGCGGCGGCACGGATGCGTCTTCGGCGAAGACCACGGCCAGCGCTTGGGTCGGCGGCGCCGCGCCCGGCTCCGGCAGCACCCGGACATCGTTCCGCATCTGGAATTCACGGGCGGAGGTCCAGAGCACCAATTCGGGATCGACTGAATCAGCGGCCGGGACAACGTTGTCCCATTGATCATCGTGACAGATCACCGCCTTGGGTTCGCAGTCCTTGAACAGCTTCCGAAGCTCCGGCGTCCGGTACATCGGATTGAGGCTGACGACGATGGCCCCGACTTTCCATGCCGCCACGCTGGCGATGACGAACTGTGGTACATTCTGAAGAATGACGGCAACCCGGTCGCCGCGGCCAACCCCCTTGCGTGCGAAAACGCCGGCGAGACGGTCGCTCAACCCGTCGATATCGGCATAGCTCTGCGTCGCATCGAAATAGAACAGTGCTGCCGCCTCGCGCGGCGCGGCCCGAAACAGATCGAGCGCCGTCAGCCTTCTGTGATCGGGAGAGGCGTCGGTCGTTTGTCCGAGACGTGCCCGCAGCTGACCGGCGGCTTCTTCGTAAGCGCGCACACGCAATGCAGAATCGAAGTTAGCACTCATTCTCATGACCTGCCGCCGTCGTGACAGCGCCCGCCGTGTCCGACCCTGCGGTTATGAATGCCGGCAGCCATCATTGTCCTGCCGCCGACAACGTCGGCATTCCTGAACCTAGTCATTGGACCTTTTTCCGCGATAGACCGAGCCGAGACGCGCGTGCCGCAATGCGGCGCGGTTCGCAAGGGGCGGTTGCGCCGCCCCGCTCTCTTTGGCCTGGATGACCACGCGCGTCCGCCGAATGTGGAGACGCACCAGCACCTGCGCGGCATCGACATCGCGCGCCCGGATCGCATCCATGATCAGGACGTGCTGGGGATCAGAGAACGGAAACCCGTCCTTGGCATAGGTCTCGCTGACGAATTGCCGCCGGAAGTGCTGCGTACTATTCCAGAAGCGCTCGACCATCGCCAGCAGTTGCGGCATCCGCGCGCGCGAATAGGTCCGTAGATGAAACTCCCGGTCTAACTGGATGTATTCCTCGAGCGTCGTCACCTGCTCGAGCTCGCGTACGATACGGTCGAGCGTCTCAATGTCCTCGTCGGTCAGGTTCGGAACGCTTTCGCCGATGGCAAGCGGTTCGACCGCTTCGCGGATCTTGTAGATCTCGATCGATTCCTCCGAATCGACATCCGCAATCCAGGCGCCACGGTTCGGCGCCATCACCACCAGCCCCTCGTTCTCGAGCTGCTTCAGCGCCTCGCGCACGGGAATGCGGCTTGCTCCAAAATGCGCCGCGAGAAGTTCCTGCCGGATGCGGGTGCCCGGCCGCATCTCGCCGCTCAACACCGCGCTGCGGATCTCACTTGCGATCCGCTCGCTCATCAGCCGACCGCCATCCGCATCATCTTCATTGGCGTCGCGCGCCGCATCCTTCCAATGGGGAGGTCGCTGATAGGCACTCACGAAAGGCCCTCCTTATCAATGAATGGCCGCATACATGATCTTGTCTTCGGTCGCATCGGCTCGTGCCATTTCTTCAACAATACGCCCACCGCGCGCGACCAGAATCCGATCCGAGATCGCCAGAATCTCCGGCAGATAGGAGGAGATTACAACGACTGCCTTGTTCTCGCCCGCCAGCTTGCGAATTGCCTGGTGGATCTGCGGAATGGCGCTGACGTCCACCCCTCGCGTCGGCTCGTCGAAGATGACCACCGTCGGTTTCTGCGCCAGAGATTTTCCCACCACGACCTTCTGCTGATTGCCGCCGGAATATTCCACGATCTTCAGCGTTCGCTTCAACGCCGAGATCGAGAGCGCCGAGATCCATTGGTCGGCAATCCGTTTCATCTCGCGTGTAGAGTAAAGGAATCGCTTGATACGCGGCGACGACAGATAACCAAGATAGATATTCTGATCTACCGTCATCGTTTCGAAGAAACCGTCGACCTTTCGATCCTCGGTGATATAGGCGATTCCGTCGCGCACCGCCTGCCGCGGCACCCGATAGCGAACCGGCTTGTCCCGCAAATAGATCATCCCGCCGCGCAGGAAATTACGTTTGCGCGCGCCGCTGACGATCTGCGCGATCTCGGATCGCCCGGCGCCGACCAGGCCGAAAATGCCGACGACCTCTCCGTTGAACACCGAAAAAGACATGTTCTTGACGATGCTCCCCATCGTCACGTTCTCGACCGAAAGCACCTTCTCGCCGCGCGGCGCATGGGGTTTTGGGGCGTCCGGATCGGCGCCGTGGGTCGCGTACTGCGCCGCCGTCTCCTCGCGGCCAACCATCATCCGCACCAGGGCGTCACGCGTAACGTCCTTCGCGGGCATTGTGGCGACCAGCTTGCCGTCCCGGAGCACGGTGATGCGATCGGCGATGTTGAGCGCCTCTTCCAATGCGTGCGAGATAAAGATGATTCCGGCCCCCTTCTCTTTCAGGGTGTTGAGAAGATGAAACAGATGCTGCGTCTCTTCGGGCGTCAGCGACGCAGTCGGTTCATCGAAGATGAAGATCCGGGCATTGTGGCGCACTGCGCGCACGATCTCGACCATCTGCCGCTTGGCCGTTCCGAGGTTCTCGACAAGCACCAACGGGTCGACGTTGAAGTTCATCGATTGCAGCGACTGGGTCGCTGCGATGTTGATCTTGCTGTAAACCGTGACCCACTTCTCCATGCCGAGTTCGAGGTTCTGCGCCACCGTCATCGACGGCACCAGACTGGACTCCTGGTAGACCATCGCGACGCCACCCTCGAGCGCCTCCTTTGGCGAGGCGAACGAGACCTTGCGACCTTGGATCATATAGTCCCCGGAAGTCAGCACGATTGCGCCTGCGATCGCCTTGCAGAGCGTCGACTTTCCTGCCCCGTTCTCGCCCAGCAGCGCGTGGATTTCACCCGGTCGCAGATCGAAATTGACGCCATCGATCGCATGCAGACCACCATAGACCTTGCTGCCATTGACAAGCTGGAGCAGCGGGGTTCCTGCCTGTTGTTCCGCCGCCATGGCGCTCATCCTTCTTCTGCGCCGCGGCTGCGCGGCAGTTCAACGAGGCAATCGCGTCCCTTGGACACCGCCAGCACACGGGAGCCCAGTGCTCGGACGGCGGTTATTCCGTGGACCCGACCATCGACGCGGCTGTGTAACGTCTCCGTCGCCATGCCCTTTGCATTCAGCCGCGCAACGAGACCATACGAGCGCGGCGGTGCCCATGGCTTCTGAATGCCAAGCTTCTTGATGCGGCCGATCTGGGTCGGCTCGCGCGGGTTGAGGCGGCCGTCCAGCGCCGGGCCGATCCAAAGCTCTGATGGTACCGTCCGCATCATCTCTTCGCAGAATGCCCGTTCGCGCAGGACGAATTCGGTCAGCTGCGTGCGCAGCGCGAGGAAAGCCATCCAGATCTCCCCGTTCGCGCCCGGCCCGAGACGCGCCGGATAACCGGTATAGTTCTTGACGATCGCGCGCTTATCGCCGCCGGAGCGTGAAAAGGCGGTCAGACGATGCGCCCAGGACTCGGCGACCCACACCTCGTTGCCGTCGCTGGAAACGGCCAAGCCGAGCGGCCAAGCAAGCTTGTCTGCGCGCACGCTCGCTCGACCGAGCGAGGCATCGCAAGCGATGAGACGGCCCGAGGGGGCGCGGTTCTGCATCAGATCGGTCAACCAGTCTTCAGGCCGGTTGGTGCGCGAACCATCAGTCAGATAGATTGCCCCGTCCGGGGCAACCGTGACCGACAATGGACAGGCAATCTTCTCACCGCCGACGCTTTCGAGTTTCGCGACGATTCGGCCTGCTGGTGAAAGCGCCACCAAACCCGCGCCAGAGACGCAAGCCAGCAGCCTGCCATCCGGCGCGGAAGCGAGCCCGCCGACGAGACCGTCAAGCGTCACGAACACGGCGCGCGTGCTGAAATCGGCTCCCGTGCAACGCAGGATGCTGTTGCCGGTCGAGACGTAGAGCGCGCCATCCTGCCCAAGCGCGATGTCATCCGGCCGCTCGATCTCATCGCCGAGTTGGCGGGCGTGATCGAGCCGCTGGTTCGGAGAGAACGCCCCGTCGAGCACCGGAATGACATGAAGCTCCCGGTTCGGAAACAGCACGCGATCGACGATATCGCCAAGCAGAGACATGGCTCAGGCCCTTCCCCAATAGGACACGTGCGCTTCCCAGTTGGGGTCGGCGCCCTCAAGGCGGATACGGCCGATGCGGTTGTTCTCGAGACCGCCGATATAGAGATGGCCCTTGTGCTCGCGGACCGAGGTGATGGTCGGATGCGAGAGCCCGCCCGGATCCCAGAGCGATTCCGTCACCACGCCATTGTCGTCGAACTTGACCACGCAGCCGTAGTTGATGCCAGGGCACAGCCATTCATCCGGGGGGATCTGCTTGACCATGCGGGTACGGAAAACAGGGTTGCGCATGGCAAGGTCATAGACCGGCGTACGCAGGCCGACGAAGGCGAGCCAGTACTTGCCATCGGATGCACGATTGATGTTGTCGCAATAGCCTGGAAGGTTGTCGATCAGGACTTCGCTGGTGCCCGCCTTCGGTCCGGCAATCCAGTAACGGTTGATCTGGCACAGCCAGGTGCTCGCCCACAGCACCGACTGCCCGTCATGCGAAATGCAGATGCCGTTGGGGAACGTCAGGTTCTTGAGGACAGTCCTGGTGATGCCGGTTTTTGGATCGTGGCAAATCAGCCGGCCATTGCCGCGCCCCTCAAATCCGTCGAGCGCCCAGTCGGTCAGTTCGTAGCGTGTCGAGGCCTCGCTGAAGTAGATATTGCCGTCGGGTGCGACGTCGAGATCGTCAGCCAGATAGAGCCGGGAGTCGTCCTTGAGGCGTGTGCGCGTGCGCGTCGTGCGATCCGTGACCTTGAAGACCGAACGATCGGGCTTCACGCCGTACACGCCCATGCCGGCGATGCAGACAAGGAGGTTCTGATCTCGATCGAATGCCAGCCCGAGCGGCCGGCCGCCGATGCGCGCGAATTCCTCGCGTACGGCGTAGTCGGGCGCGAGGAAGCGGATGATCGAACCGTTGCGGTTGACGGTGTAGAGGTTGTCCTTGCGGTCAAGGATGACGTCCTCGGGGCCCTCGATCATATTGAGCGCAATCGCTTCAGCGTTCTTCAGCCGGTCATTCTCCGCGAACGGCGTTCCGCTGCCGCGCTCGACCGACGGCGGCGGCTCGAAGTCAACCCAGCTTGGGGTGACATAGACCTTCTGCAGCACCTTGCCCTTGTTCTTGACCCACTTCACGTTGAAACCCACCGCGAGCAGCAGGATGATGCCGATGATGGCGGTCGTCAGGTTGCCGGAGATGCCGAGCCGCACCATGCCGCTGGTGAGCATGAAGATAATCGCCGCGCCCATGACGGCGCGCGCGATGGTACCGCGGCCGCCGGCAAGGCTGATGCCGCCGAGAACCACCGCAGCCAGCGCATTGATCTCCCAGCCGACGCCGGTGTCCGTACCCGAGCTGCTCTGGCGCGCGGCATAGAGGATGCCCGCCAGCGCCGCGACCGATCCTGACATCACATAGGCCGAGAACAGCACGCGCTTGACGTTGACGCCGGCATGCCGGGCCGCCTTCCGGCTCGACCCGACCGCCATGATATGGACGCCGGGCTTGACACGAGTGAGAAAGAAATGCGTGCCGACGGCAAGGAACATCAACACCAGCATGTTGACGGGAATGCCGAGCACTCTGCCGGATCCCATGAAATCCCACGTGCTGGACCCGCTATCGATGCTTGCGAGCTCGTTCGTGAACGCGACCGTCACCTTGTTGTAGGCCGCGCGGACGATGATGAGGACGACCAGGGTTGTGAGGAATGGCCGGGTCTTGCCGTAAGCGATCAGGCCGCCGTTGATCGCGCCCATCGCCGCGCCGAACAGGATGACCAGCACGATCGTCACCGGCAGCGGCAGCCCGACAATGAGATAGAGATAGAGCGCAAGGAAGTTCGACATCGCGAATACCGCGCCGACCGACAGGTCGATGCCGCCCGACAGCACGGAGAAGGCCATCGCGACGGCGACCATCCCCTGCTCAGCGAAATTCCGCATCAGCTCCTGAAGGCTGCCCGCTGTCAGGTAACGTGGGATCATCACCGCGAAGGCCAGGAACACCGCGATCGTGAGCGTGAATGGAATGATCGGCTCCATCCACCGCTTCTCAAGCAGCTCGCCCAGGAACAACTGGGGCGAATGGCGATGCCAGGCTCGTTGCAGGCTTTTCATCAACAGACTCCGGCGGGTTCGGCGCGGAGGCAGCCGAACAGCGGGGACGACGCAGGGAATGGGATCGGCACTCCAGCCTGCCCGCGCCGCAATGGGCGCGGGCGCCGGAACGATTTACTTCGCGTCCTTCGGGATGCTGAAGCAGTACATCCGATCGTCCTTCGACTTCACCCAGGCGGGGGTCGTGTAATAGGCCACGTTCTTCGCGCCCGGCTTGTCGCCGCTCTGCAAGAGCGCGATCACCGCGTCTGCTATGGTCTGCCCCTGCACGTCTGCGCGATACGACAGATTTGCGGAGAACGCGCCCTGCTCCAGCAGATCGCAATCCGCGGGCTGCCCGTCGCTGGCGACGAACACCTTTACCTTGTCGCCCATGTTCGCCGCCTTGATCGCCTGCGCCGCGCCCGCAGTCTGCGGCCCCCACACGCTGAGAATCCCGCACAGCTTGGGATGCTGCTGCAACACGGTTGTCGTGATATCGCCGGCCTTGTTGGCGTCCCAGCTTGTCGGCTGCGACGACACGACCTTGATCGATGGATCGGTCTTGAACACCTCCATGGCGCCGTTTTTCATGTCGAGCGAATAGGCCGCGGTCGCCTCGCCCTCAAGGATCGCGATTTCACCCGAGCCCTTGCCACCGCCGCACTGGTTGATCACTTCGCGCGCGATCTTGGTGCCGAGATCCTTGGCATCGACGCCAACATAGGCGTCGCTCAGGGTGTTCGACGCCATGTTGACCTGCACGACATAGATGCCGGCGTCCATAGCACGCTTGAGCTCCTTGGCGAGCAGCGTGACGTTCGGATTTTGGACCACGAGCACGTCGGGCTTTTCGTTGATGTAGTCGCTGACGGTTTGCAGCTGGATGTCGGACTTCATGTTGGCGTCGCGCGTAATGAGCTTGATGCCGTAATCGTCGAAGCGATCCTTCATCACGCGCGTCCATTCGGATTCCAGAACGCCCATCCAGACGGGCGACCAGGCAACCGTTTTTCCCTTGAGCGCCTTGTCGAACTTCTCACGCAACTGGTCGCGTGGTCCGGCCGCTTGCGATGGCGCCGCCACCAGCGCGGCGATAACCACCGACGCCGCCAGCCCGATGCCGGCGAACACCCTTCTGTGCACTGCTCTCGTCATGTTTCTTCCTCCCGTTTTATCGGCCGATTATTGCGGCCCGTTGATGATGCAGAGCTTTAGTCGCCCTGCTTCGACGTCTCCTCGTCGCGCGGATGCAGCCGGGAATCGAGCAGGATCGCGATCAGCAACACGATTCCCTTGACGATGTTCTGGGTCTGCACGTCCATATCCATGATGGTCATGCCGTTCAGCAGCACGCCGATCAGCAGCGTTCCGGCGATGACGCTCATCACGTTGCCGCGGCCGCCGACGAGACTGACTCCGCCGAGCACGACCACCATGATGACGTCGAAAATGATGGTCGATTCCGCGACCTGGAGATGCATCAGCGCCGTCTGCGCGACCATCACGACACCGCCGATATAGCCGATCGCAGCGCACAGCGCGTATTCGATCATGGTCAGCGGACGGGTCGGCAGACCGGTCTGGCGCGCGGCGTCTGGATTGTCGCCGTGAGCATAGACGAAGCATCCGATCACGGTGCGCGACAGGAACAGATGCACGACGACCGCGGTAGCCGCGAAGATCAGGATCGAGATCGGGACGCCGCCCCAGATGTTTCCGCCGAGCCGCAAAAATTCGTCATGCCCTCTGGAAAGATAGACGACGTAGTGCTGCACCGCGGTGGTGCGGACGATCCCAAGCACCGCAAGGCTCGACGCCAGAGTCGTGAGCAGCGGCGGCATCTCGACCACCGAGATCAGAAACCCATTCAGGACACCGATAGCGATCGCCATCACGAAACCGATCAAGAGTGCGACCGGCGTCGCGTAACCGGAATTCATCAGAATGATCGCGATCGCAGTCGAAGCGGCGAAGGAGGCAACTTGCGACAGATCGAGTCCACGCCCGATCACAACGACTGCCATGCCGAGCGCGAGGATGCCGAGAATGGAGATGTTGCGCGCCAGCGCGAACAAATTGCCGAGAGTGAGGAAGCCGTTCAGGAAGATCGAGAAAACGGCGATGAGGACCGCGCACATCGCCAGCACGGCCGTCGTCTGCGTCAATTTCGGCCCGCGCGCGCCCGAACTGCCGGTCACCGGGTCCTCCCAAGGTTGGTTTTGTTATGGGAGGAAGTTGATCAAAATGTATCCAAAAGTCAATCTTGGTATCCAAACAATCGATGGCAAGTTCTCGCGGCGCGGCCATCACCCGAAGAAGGTTATAAATTACATACTGTTATTCAATAAGCACCACGATCAAAATGTGACCGTATCCGTGCACCTACCAGCTGCATGGAGCCCACCTGGATAGATTGGATACATTTCGCCTCCCCCCTCTCTGGATCTGTCCAAGGACGGCACCTGTTCACGGCTAACAACGGCCGTGCTGAAGGCAGTGCTCACGGCCCTCCTGATCGGTGCGGAACGTTTCGATGTAGCCACCTTGGCGTTGGGTGACAAAGACGGTCTTGCCGTCGCTGCCGCCGAACGCGAGGTTGGTCGGCTCCTTGCCGCCGAGGCCAACTTGCCTTTCGACCGAGCCATTCGGCATCAGGATGGCGATCGTACCTTTCAAAATGCGGGCGACGAAGATCTTGCCGGCGACATCCGTGCGGAGGCCATCAACCGTGTCGGGCTCGAATGTCTTGATTAGTTCCGCATCGGTCAGGCCGTCCTTCCCGACCGCGTAAGACCAGATTTGGCCGGAATTGGACTCGCTCACGTAGAGCCGTTTTCCATCGGGACTGAGGTCAATGCCGTTAGTGGTACCCATGGCGCGGGGCGCGGTCATTACCTCGCCCTCCGATGATCCATCGGCGGCTCGCGCAATGCGCCATATCTGGCCGCTGCGCCCTTTCCAATTCGGGTCGCTGGCGTAGATCGTACCGTCGCTTGCAATGGTGATGTCGTTGGGCTGGTTCATCTTGTCCGAGTGAAACCAGACCTCCGGCTCGAGGCTGCCCTTCCTGATGACAAAGATGTTGTGCTTCTTGTAGTCGGCAATGAACATCGTGCCATCACGATCGAAACGGATTGCGTTTCCGACGCTGCCTTCGGGCAAATCGATGAACTTCTCCGACCGGGCGGCGCCCATGACGAGCTTGCCGATCGTGCCGGGCTTGCCAATATTGACGACAAACAGGTTGCCGTCGCGATCAACGGCCGGCCCCTCAATTCCGAACGTGTACTCGCCGGCGGGCGTCGCCTGATTGCTTTGAAACAGCTGCGCTTCTGTGGTTGCAGTTGCGCAGGTCGCCAATAGGATTTCACTACAGAGGCACCAAAAAATTGCTCTGGATGTAATAGCCATCGCCGTCGCTGCATTCGCCATTGAGGAAGGGGTCGGCCGGCCGATAAAAGCGACTGAAGCCGGGCTTACCCGTGGCGTCCTTTTGTGTCACCACAACGACCTTGGTCGTCGGGATTTCGCCGCAAACCTTGCCATCCTTGCTGAAGAATTCGCGTTCAGGCCGGCCAGGCTTGATGCGCATGCGGGTGCCGGGAACCATTTTGCCGACCAGATAGTCCGCAAAATTGAGAACGCGTGCATAGCCGGGTTCGGTCTTTGGCAGGTTCTCTCCACCTGGCGGCATCTGCTTCTCGGCCCCGATACCACGCAGCCGAATCCGCAACTTTCCGGAATCCGGGTCACCCGGATACATCCAGCCGTCTTGACCCAGCATGAAGCGCAGGACGGCCTCATCCTTTTCCGAATCGCTCTGGCCGGCCTTGAGGCCAAAATCCGTGTGACAACCAACACAGTGCTTCTCGACCAGGTTGGCTCGCACCGAAGTGAGATAGCCGGACTTCTGTGCATCCGCCTTGACGAACGAAACCAGCTCATCGATCTGGGCCTGGGAGCGCATATCACAAGGCAGCGGAGTCGGCGGCTCGCCGTTGGCCCGATCGATCCGTATGATCGTCTGGTTCTTGTCCTCAACCAGCCAGATCGCGCCGTCGCTGGCCACGGTCATACCGACGGGGGCACCGCGAGGCCGCGCACCGTTGACGCGGTGCCAGCCAGAGATCAGTTCCTCGTAAGGCGCCGCCTTGACCAGACCGTCGTCGGTTTGAAAGGCTCGCGTAGGTTCCGAGGCGCAACTTACGTGATAGCGGACCGGCGACGGGCTGAGCTTGGGGAAGCCCTGGTCGTCGACATCGTAGATCAGAAGCCGATTGCCGGTCGGGCGATAGCCGTGAAGATCGATCAGCAGCTTCCCCTCGAGCTCGGGGAACTTGGTGCCGTAATAATAGAGCATGGCGAGCGGCGCCCCGTGCGGTGGCAACAGCGAATAGGGCTGCCTGTAGAGCGCGGCATTGTTGCAGAGATTCTTGTAGCGGCCGGACTGCAGGACCGCCTTGAATTCGGGGCTCGCGGTCGACAGATCGTAGCAATATGGCCAGCCGTAATGTTTGCCCTTCTCAAGCGCGTTGATCTCCTCATTCGGCTTGAAGACATCCTGCAGGTCACGGCCGTTTTCGCCCTGGAGAAAGGCATAGCCGGGATCGGGAAAGCGCGGATGAACGGCAAGTGCCATCGAGTTGCGCAGGCCCTGTGCATAGATCTCGCGCTGCGGGTTCGGATCTGCCGGCTTGAGTGTCGGGAAAATGCCACTCGCCGGCGGCACAAACATCCAGACGGAGGCAAGCGGGGAGGATCCTTCGCCGGCCGGGCAAGGTTTCGTGATTGGTGGCCTTGTGATGCAATCGTCACTGTGCGAGCCGACGTTGACGAAGATGCGGCCGAGCCTGTCGAAGATGAAATGTTTCAGTGGATGACTGCTCTCAGTCACCTTTGTGCCATCGGACAGCGTCACTCGGCGGCCGGGCAAGCCCTGTATGATCACCTCGACGGTGCTGTGAGGATTGCTCGCCAGGGGATCAAAGCGAAAGATCGTCTCGGCGGTCGACGCATAGACCCTTCGGTCTGGCCCTATCGCTAGTCCGAAGGGGTATTCGAGACCGGTGATCACTTCCTTGATGCGCTTACCTTCAGTGGCATTCGGATCGAGCAGTAGCAGCTTGCCATCGGCCTGGCCCCAACCTCCCATATCGGCGACGACAAACTGCTCATGGCCGGGGATTTGCACGATTGATCGTGGAAACTGCAGCCCGTCGTCTTCGCTTGCGACAAGCCCAGCGCAAAATCCTCGCTTCATATCGATCAGGATGCGCGGAAAGGACAATGAACCGCTTCCACATTGCGCCGAGCCAACGGCATAGCCGCTCCTTCTAACCGGTTCAGAAGATGCAGTGGAGATCCAGAGTGGCGCGGTCGCAATCAAGATGCGCGCCAGAATTAGACCAGCATTCCGGGTGAAGCCCGATCGCATGCCCACTCCCAAATTGAAAATAAAAAGTCGAGACCCAGATTCCGACAACTTAAGCGCGCATCAAGAGATAGCGGACTTGCATCCCTTCCGTCAAAGAGGATCGCGGATCTGCGTTGCTGATGCCGCTATGCGCTCGCCACACCCGGACGGCGCGCCCAAAGGTACCGGGGCCCGCACACCGCTACGGTACGAATGGTAACGCGTTACGCGACGATTGTCGGCAGAATGGGCTCGGCCCCAGAAGCGATGGCCGCCCCCAATTGGTCAAGACGATCCTGCCCCCAGAACGGTTCGCCGCGATAGAAATAGAAGGGCGCGCCGAACAATTGCCGTTCGATCGCTTCGCGTGTCAAAAATGCCTCGCGTGCGACGAGTTTCGGGTCAGCCGCCAGCGCCAGCAAAGCTTCACCGTCCAACCCGCTGTGGTTCGCCAGGCTAACCAACGTCTCGGCATCCTCAACGTTTAGTTCGTCGGCCCAGACTGCCTTGAGGCCTGCATGCGCAAACGCAGTTGCGTCCCTGCCCTGGCCGATCGCAGCCAGCAGCATACGATGACCGAGGGATGGATCGGCGGGATAGAATTTCGGCCACGTCACCAGAGGAATTCCACGGATGCGTTTCCAGCGTTCCATCTCCACCAACCGATAGGACTGGCGCTGCGGGGGACGCAGACGCACCGGCTTGCCGCCGCCCGCGGCAAACACCGCCAAGAGATCGATCGGCTTGAACACAACCTGGACGTCGTGGCGCTTGGCCAGATCCTGGAACACCAGGCTGCCGATATAGGACCATAGAGAGATGAAGCTGAAATAGTATTCGACGGCCGGCCGCTGCTTTGTCATGTCAATCGCTTTCCCTCCGCTGCTACAGGCCGAGATACGCCGTACGAACCGCCGGATCGGCCGCGATCACGGCCGCCGTGCCTGACGCAACGGTTCGCCCCCGATCGACGATATAGGCATGATCTGCGAACTCAAGTGCAGTGGCGACATCCTGCTCAACCACAAGGAGGCTGGTCCCGGCGGCATTGACCTTGCGCAACGCGTCGACCAATTCGTCAACCACCCTTGGAGCCAAGCCGAGCGAGAGCTCGTCGATTATCAGCAAGCGCGGCGCGGCCATCAGCCCGCGTCCGATCGCGCACATTTGCTGCTCGCCCCCCGACAACGTGGTGGCGTCCTGCCAACGCCGCTCGCGCAGGCGAGGAAACAATGCAAAGACGCGTTCGACGTCCTGTCGGATCGCGGCCTTGTCGTCGCGCAGATAGGCGCCCAGCATCAGATTGTCCCAAACCGAAAGCCTCGCAAACAGACGCCGGCCTTCCGGCACATGGATCAAGCCGCGCCTCACAAATTCCGGCGGAGCGCTGGCAGGGACTATTTCGCCGGCAAAGATGATCTCACCGCCATAGGGCGGCAACATGCCCGATATCGCGCGCAGCAGCGTCGTCTTGCCGGCGCCGTTCGATCCGATCATGGCGACGATCGCGCCCTCCTCCACGACGAGGTCGGCCTTCCAGACCACCTGTACGTCGCCATAACGGACGGCGAGATCGTTCACCTGCAGCAGCGGTTGCGTCATATTCCGGCCCCTCTCTGGGCCTCGGCGTAACGTCGGCCAAGATAGGCTTCGATGACGTCTTCGTCCCTCATTATCTCCTGTGTCGGACCATCAGCGATGAGGCGTCCCTGATGGAGCACCAGCACTCGGGAGCAGGATTGGACGACCACCTTCATCAGATGCTCGATCAACAACAGCGTTATTCCGCGCGCTGCGATGGCAGCAATCAGCCGCAATGCCTCGTCGATTTCAGCGGCATTCAGTCCGGCATTAACCTCGTCAAGCAGCAAAAGCTTCGGCTTCGATGCGAGCCCCTTGGCAAGCTCGAGGCGTTTCCTGCCGGCAAGCGACAGCGAACCTGCCGGTTTGTCGGCGTCGCGCTCCAATCCACAGAATGCGAGATGTTCGTCGGCGACCCTTGACGCCTCAGCTTGGCTCGCGACACCACCGGCAAAAAGCGCCGCAGCGGCGACATTTTCGCGAACACGGAGGTGCGGAAACGGCTGCACGATCTGGAACGTGCGAGCGACCCCGCGACGGGCGACGCGGTCGGGTCTCTTCCCATCGATCCGATGGCCGTCGAATACAATGACACCAGACGTGGGCTTCAGAACGCCAGTTACGACATTGACAAATGTGGTCTTGCCCGCGCCATTCGGACCGATCAAGCCTACGACTTCCCCCTGCTTCAGCGACAGCGAGAGCTCATCAAGCGCCAGCAAACCGCCAAATCGCTGCGATACGTTCTCCAGAACCAGAAGCGATCTCACGGCCTCGCCTCCGGCGGGAGGACCGTCCGGATCCGCGTCCATATGCTGCCAACTCGCAGCTGGCCCAGGCCCGCCGGCAGGAACAGGACCAGCGCCACCACCAGCAATCCGAGGAAGCCCGAATGAAACTCCAGGCTGTTGCGCCAGATCAGCTCCTCGAGCCCGAGGAACGCGAAAGCGCCGACGATCGGGCCGGTAACCGTGCCGACGCCGCCAAGTAGCGTCATGATGATCGGCTTCACTGACAACGAGACGTCATACACATCGCTCGGATCGATGTAGATTGTCCAAGACGCGTAGATCGCTCCGGCAATACCCACAAACAGACTAGAGAGTGCAAGGGCCGCGATCTTGCTGCGGCCGGTGTCGATGCCGATGACCTGCGCAGCATCCTCGTTCTGAGCGATGCAGCGCAAAGCAACCCCGAGGCGCGACCGCGTCAAGGTCCATGCCGCGCAACAGGCCGCGCCTGCAAGCCCCGACATGACGCAAAGGAACAGCTTCGCTTGTGTCTCGGCGTCGCCACCGGGCAACGGAAGATTGAGCCCGATGCCGCCCCCGGTGACCGATACCCACACATTGGTGATTTCCCGCAATACATCGGCGGCCACCAGGCTTCCGATCGCAAAGTAATGTCCACGCAGGTGCAGGATGCACAGCCCAAGCATGACGGCAAACAATGCCACGATGAGGCCCGCACCTGCCCATGCGACCGAAAGCGGTATCCCGTTCGACAATGCGATTCCACTGGTGTAGGCACCGAGCCCGAAGAAGGCCGCCGTCGCGAAGGAAGGATAGCCGGCGAAGCCACCAATGATGTTCCAGGCGGTCGCAAGCGTGACATACATCGCAACCGTCGTACCCAGCCGCAGCGCATAGTTGTCGCCGAACAGCAGCAGTATGCCAAACACCGTGACAGCTGCGGCACCTATCAGACCACCGCGCAGCATCAGGTGAAGCCCTTCCGACCGAGAAGACCGGTCGGCCGCAGCGCCAGAAGCGCGATCAGCAGCAGAAATGACATCGTCAGCGCGTTCTCCGGCCCGACTGCGAGCGCGCCGTAGGACTCGATGACACCAAGTGCGAACCCGCCCAGCACCACCCCCGGCACACTGCCGAGGCCCCCGAGCACGCAAATCACGAACGCCTTGCCGAGATAGCCGCTCGATGACAGCGACGAGATCGGAAAGATTGCGGCGAGCAGCGCACCCGCCACGCCAGCCATGGCGGTGCCGAGCCCGAAGGCAATGGCATGGGTCAGTCGGACATTGATGCCCATCAGTGATGCCGCATCACGATCCATGCGCACCGCGACGATCGCTCGCCCGAGCTGGGTAGAACGAAGCACGAGCCATAGGGCGCCGACAGACACGAGCCCGATGCCGGTCGCATACAACCGGTCGAGTGGCAGCACTACATCGCCGAACTCAAGCACGCCAAGCGGCGGCTGAAGATTGATTTTGCGGTAATCTGCCGTGAAGGCAACCAGCATCAGGTTGTCGAGGAATAGCGTCAGCCCGAAGGTCAGGACCAGCGTCATCAGAACCGGCCGAGCCATCACGGGGCTAATGATCACCCGTTGGATCGCGAAGCCTGGCAGAAACAGGAGCATGCCGGCAATCGGCGCAAACAGGAATGGACTGATGCCGAGCTGCAGGTGAGCAAAGAACGCCAAATAGCCGCCAAGCACGATCAGCGAACCATGTAGGATGTTGATGATGTTAAGTACACCCCAAACCAGCGAGAAGCCGGCGGCAATGCAGGCGTACAATCCGCCAAGCGCAAGCCCGTTCACCAGCACCTGCAACCAAAGCATCGCGACCCCCACGACAACAAAGAACGCGGCTGATCCAGCGACTCGTAGCGTCGCCAAGCCGCTAGTGTGTCAAACCGGTCCGAAAACTGCCGGTGGCGACTTCAGGCGGGTAAACAACCTGAACCTTGCCTTCCTGAATCTGGAAGACCGGCGGGAGATAGGAATTCGCCATGCCGGTCGGACCAAACGAAACCGGTGCAAAGAACGTATTGAATTTGCCCCTCACCAGCTGTTCGCGAACAGCACTGCGGTCCTTCGATCCCGCGCGCTCGATCGCAAGCTGAAGGATGACGCCAACGGCCGCACCTGATGCTTGCGTGAAGTCTGGTTCAGATCCGTACTTGGCCTTGAATAGCGACACGAACTTCCGCGTCGACCCGAATATATCTTCGCTCTTGTAGTCGAGCACTGGATGAAACCAGCTCGCCGTCGTTACGCCTTCTGCGAGCGGGCCGACCGCGTCAATCCACTCCTGATAGGCCGGCCCGTTGATCAACGTGTAGATTTGGCCGCCGACCTTGAGCTCGGCTGCCTGCTTGCGGATCAGAATG
The DNA here is from genome assembly GCF_029846235.1 of Bradyrhizobium sp. CER78. Taxonomy (GTDB): domain Bacteria; phylum Pseudomonadota; class Alphaproteobacteria; order Rhizobiales; family Xanthobacteraceae; genus Bradyrhizobium. Next base: position 219,685 of record NZ_JARVWP010000010.1, on the reverse strand, counting down.
AGGTCGTTGATGTAGCCGGTGACGATCACCCAGTCCGGATTCGCCGCGCGGAGCTGGGTCAACGCGGAGGAGTGATCCAGCGTGCCGATCGGGTACTTTTCGTAGTAGACCACGTCAAGCCCCCGCTTCTTGGCGCTCTTTTCAAACTCGTTGCCGAGCGAAAGCGGATAGAGGTCATTACGGCCGAGGATTGCGACGCGCTTCAGCGCTGGGAGTTTTTCCTTCACGACATCGGCGATCGGTTCGCTGAGCGAGCTGTTGTCGGTGTAGAGCCCAAATAGGTTCTTGTACCCCTGGTCAAACACCTCGTTCGATGACGCGCTGGAGGCGAGCATCGGAACGCCGTATTTTTCAGCAATTGCGCTGACCGCCTTGGCCGCGCCTGAACCGAATGGCGAAAACAGGAAGTCGACCTTGTCTCCGCTGATAAGCTTCTCCGCAAGCTGGACGGCCTTCGGGGTGGTTGATTGATAGTCATAGTAGACCAGCTCGACCTTAAGCCGTTTGTCACCGAGCTTGACGCCCCCAGCCTGGTTGACCGTGTCCAGCCAGAGTTCATAGCCCTGCTTGAGCTTGCTACCTTCCGGTGCAAGGGCTCCCGTGATCGGAAGTGGCGCGCCGATGCGGAGCGTCTCCTGCGCATTTGTTTGTGACAACGTCGCAAGTGCCAGCACAAGCGTCAGGGCTACTGCGCGAACCGCCTTCATCTCCGTCGACTCCTCGTAAGCAGTCGTCGGTGTCCGCGAGAGCGATCGTCGAGTCAACTGGCGGCAGTCAGAAAGCAATTAAATCCCAACAACGCACACCGGAAGGGAATTGTAGATGCGCCAGGTAACTCCGCGGAGAAATGCCTGTCGCCATGTGCGCGCTTACGCCCCTTGGCGCTTAACCAAACAGTCCGGCGTGCAGCGACGCGCGCTGGCAGCCGAGCTGGCGCATCGCTTGCAGCATCCCAGCCGGTAACACAGCCCGCTTTCCTCACTCGAGGTTGTCCAATTGCGTCGCAAAGCTCCGCTCGTTCCAGAATGAGCATGACGACGAGAACGCAGCGCCACCACCTGCAACCGCGTCAGCATCCCCGAGCGACCGCAACCTTCCGCGCGCTCCCCGACCCCGGGGACGGATGATCCACTATGAAATGCCGCAGCCGGAGAAAGTCATCCCAAGGCAATCTTCGTTTTCGTAAAATCACGCGCTTGCGTAGAGTATCCTTTCGTTTAGCATTGTAGGGCAACGATCCCCTTGAACGAATGTTCTACGCATGACCGAAGCCAATCCGATTTCGGTGGCGCTCCCCCGCCGCCTCGACGCTATTGATCGCAAGATCTTGAGAGTGCTCCAGGAAGATGCATCGTTGTCGGTCGCAGAAATCGGCGAACGTGTCGGGCTGTCGTCGACACCTTGCTGGAAACGCGTTCAGCGCCTGGAGACCGAGGGCATCATCACCGGCAAGGTCGCGCTGGTCGACCAGAACAAGATTGGCCTGGGTTTGTCAGTATTTGTTTCGGTGGAGAGCGATGATCACTCGGACGCATGGCTCAGACAGTTTGCCACCGTCGTCAGCGCGATGCCCGAAGTCATCGAATTCTATCGCATGGCAGGCGACGTCGACTACGTGCTGCGCGTGGTCGTCGCCGATATGCAAAGCTACGATCTGTTCTACAAGAGGTTGATCGGGGCGATCGCGCTCAAGAACGTAACGTCGCGGTTCGCAATGGAAAAAATCAAGTCCGTCACTGCCCTGCCCGTACCATCACTCGAGCTCCCGAAGCCGCACGCCATCCCAACTCGATCGGCCACTGAAACGAGAGTTTAGCGGGCAATCGAGCTGGACGCCGAAATCGACTAAACGAGCAGCACCGTCGATCCCGTCGTCTTGCGCGCGGCGAGATCGGCGTGGGCCTTGGCAGCGTCCTTGAGCGGGTGTGCCTGATTGATCTCGATCTTGACTGCGCCCGACCTTACGACCTCAAACAATTCGTTCGCCATGGCGACCAAATTCGCGCGTTTCGCGCCATAGGTGTTGAGCGTCGGCCGGGTTACATAGAGCGAGCCTTTCTGGGCCAGCAGACCAAGATTGAGTGGCTCGATGGCTCCCGAGGATTGCCCGAACAGCACTGCAAAGCCGAGCGGCGCCAGGCAGTCCAGCGATTTCAGGAACGTGTCCTTGCCGACCGAATCGTAGACAACCGGCACCAGCTGGCCCGCGGTGAGTTCCTTCACTCGCGCGACGAAGTCCTCGCGGGTATAGACGATAGCATGTGTGGTCCCGTGTTGCCTGGCGAGCGCAGCTTTCTCGTCGGTGCTGACAGTGCCGATCACGGTCGCGCCAAGATGCTTCGCCCATTGGCCCAGGATCAAGCCAACTCCGCCGGCCGCCGCATGCAGCAGAATAGTGTCCCCGCTCTTGACACGGTAGGTCTGGCGGATGAGGTACTGCACGGTGAGGCCCTTGAGCATCATGGCGGCCGCAGTCCTGTCGTCGATGCCGTCCGGGAGCTTGAGCAAGCGATCCGCGGGTATCAGGCGCTCCTCGGCATAGGCACCGAGCGGTGAACTGCCATAGGCGACGCGATCGCCCGGCTTCAGATCCGTCACCCCTTGACCGACCTCTTCGACAATTCCCGCTGCTTCGCTCCCAAGACCACTTGGAAGCGGCACATTGTAGACGCCGGCGCGATTATAGATATCCACAAAGTTGAGGCCAACGGCGGTGTGGCGGATCCGCGCCTCGCCAGGGCCGGGCTTGCCGAGCTTGACCTCTTCCCATTTCAGAACTTCGGGACCACCGGGTTGATGGAAGCGAAAGGCATGGGTCATGAACCGGCTCCTGCGGACAACGAGTTGCGGCGAAGCATCCGCCCGCGCTGACCATATCAGCGTGACACGCCCCGGCAATCGACCGCTCGGTCATCTTGCCGTGAGCGCGTGCAACTCAGATGCACCGCCGAAGCCACCAGGCAACGCTTCATCGCCGCGAAGCGGAGGAACCCCAGCGTTCGCGGCGATTGCGGCCGATGCATGGGGAATGAGATTTCAGCCGTGACTTCATCAAGACAATTACTCTCTTCAGAAGCGGCGCAGAACAGCTCATCGTTTTCAAACTTGCGCTCACCGTCGACATTCAAACGCAAGCGGCGCGAAAGCATGATATCGTTAGCAGCGAGCTCTAGGTGCGAAGGAGGGTCTATGCGTCGGATATCTTCCTGGCTTCATTCCCTCAGTGGAACGGTTCAACGGTTCCAGGCAAAATGTCGCAAGCTTGCGCGACATGATCGAACCGATGAGAGCGAAGACCCGTACGAGTTCTTCTTTTTCGGCCCTCACGGCTAGCGACCTTCTCGCCGTATCGATCCCGCTGAGTAAAGCGGACGGCTTTCCTGAGGTTTTGGCGTCAGCGCTCCATCCCTGCCCCTGACGTCGCGTATCGACATGTATTCAAGGGCATGAATTGCCGGCGTCGCACGCCTGGTGTGGTCTGCCGATCAGTGGAGTGGCGGCATGGCGGGCCTCCGTAGGCGGCACATGATCATCATCGGTGGTGGCGCCAGCGGCGTGCTGCTGGCCTATCAGCTGTTGCATCAACCTCCCCGCGATCTCCGCATCACCCTGATCGAGCAGCGCCCGGATATCGGCCGTGGCATCGCCTATCACACCGGCAATCCCGATCATCTGCTCAATGTGCGCGTCGCCAACATGAGTGCGCTGCCGGACCAGCCTGATCATTTCTGGGGCTGGCTTAGCTCGCGCGAGCGCGATGTTCCCCATTGTCCGGATCCCTATTGTTTCGTGCCGCGACGCATCTATGGCGACTACATCGCGAGCTTGCTCGAACAGCACACGTCCGATCCGGCAGACGTGGAGCGCCTTTCCATCGTTCGTGGGACTTGTGTCGATATCAACGAAGGCCAAGCCGGGGTGACGGTCACGCTTGACGATGGTCAATCGCTGGCCGGCGATGCCGCCGTTCTTGCGACCGGACATGACATGCGCGCCAGCCGCGCGGGTTATTCGGATCCGTGGGCGCCGCCGTCGGCCGCGCCGGTTGATGCCGATGCGACAGTCCTGCTCCTTGGCACGGGACTGACCATGATCGACTACGTGCTGTCGCTGTTGCGCGACGGGCATCGAGGGCCGATCATCGCGATGTCGCGGCGCGGCCTGCTTGCAAAGCCGCATCGGCGCGTCGATGCCCAGCGCATTGACGAAGCCGATGTGCCGTTTGGCGCCAGCATCAGCAAGCTGCTCCACTGGCTCCGTAGCCGCATCGCGCGGAATGCGGCCGAGGGGGGTGACTGGCGTGGCGTGATCGACGGCTTGCGGCCCTACACTCAGCGGCTGTGGCACGAGCTTCCGGAGGCGTCCAAACGCCGCTTCCTCGAACACGCCCGCGCCTGGTGGGATGTGCATCGGCACCGGATGGCGCCGGAGGTCGAGGCCCGCATCTCTCAAGCAATCTATGCAGGGCAGCTTAGCCTGTTGGCAGCCAAGGTCATCAGCGTCGCGCCAACCGACGATGGAGCCCGCATCCACTATCGCCGGCGCGGCGATACCAGGATCCTCAACATGCACGCGGGCGCGGTCGTCGATTGCACCGGCATCGTCAAGGATCCGCGCGCCACGCCAAATCCGGCGGTACGCGGCCTGTTCGACCGCGGCCTGGCGCGCGTCGACCCGCTCTGCATCGGCATTGAGACGGATCGCAACTGTGCCATTATCGACCGCGATGGCGAGGTCTCGCAACGACTCTTTGCTGTGGGCCCGCTGACGCGGGCGGCGTTCTGGGAGATCATCGCGATTCCCGATATCCGCAACCAGTGTGCCGCTCTCGCCGCCCGGCTCGCCGAACCGACCGGCTCTCGTCGAGCAGAGCTCGAGCGGGTCCGGCTCTAGCTGCTGGCGCCCGCCAGAACGAACGGCGGCCACGCGAGCCTGCTAGCGACGCTAAGGGAATCTCTCACTCATCCCTACCTGATCCAAAGCGGGCTCAACCTGGCCAGCGGCTCCGGGCTATCCGGCGGTCTGAGAAGATCGAGGATCCGGCGCTTCAGACGCACAAAATCCGGCTCGGTGACAAGCTCGGCCCGGCGCGGCCGTCCGAACGGGAGGCGGATATCCTCGATGACCCGACCCGGTCTGGCGCTCATGACAATGACGCGGTCCGCAAGAAACAGTGCCTCCTCGATATCATGCGTCACGAAGATGGTCGTTGTTGGGATTCTCGTCCAGATGTCGAGCAGAACCTCCTGCATCATGCTGCGAGTTTGCGCGTCCAACGCACCGAACGGCTCGTCCATCAAGAGCACGCGTGGTCGGTTGATCAGAACGCGCGCGATCTCGACACGCTGCTGCATCCCGCCGGAGAGTTGCGAAGGATAGAAGTGCTCGAAGCCGTCGAGGCCGACCAACCGCAGCATCTCGTCAGCGGCCTGGTACCGCGCGCTCCTGCCAACACCACGCATCTTCGGACCGAACGCGACATTGTCGCGAACACGCTTCCACGGGAACAGCGTATGTTGCTGAAATACGATTCCGCGATCCGGACTCGGACCGAGCACCGCCTGGTCATCCACCGTCAAGCGCCCGCGCGTTACCGGCAGGTGGCCTGCCAAGGCACCGAGCAGGGTGGACTTGCCGCAACCGGATGGGCCGAGCACGCAAACCAGTTCACCTGGCGCGATTGCAAAATCGAGATCACGGACAGCCTCAAAGGCGTCGGCACCATCCCCGAGCGAGATCGATATGCGCTCGATGCCGATGCGCCCGACAGATCTCGTCGAAACATCAGATATCCGAATATTCATCGTGCGGCCGCCGGCTGTCGCCACGGCATCAGGTAATGTCCCAACGTCGTCAGGAGCCAGCTGCTGCCCATGCCAAGCAGGCCGATCACGAGCATGCCGACGATGATATCGGCATAATTCTGAAGCGTGTAAGCCTCCCACGTATAGTAGCCGATGCCAAATTGGCCGGAAATCATCTCCGCGGTAACGAGGCAGAACCACGATGTGCCCATGCCGATGGCGAGCCCGGTAACGATGCTCGGCGCAGCGCCGGGCAGCACGATCTCACGGAGAATGGCGGCAGGCGTACCGCCAAGACTGCGCGCGGAGGCAACCAGCCGGCGGTCGATATTCGCAACGCCATGCACGGTGTTGAGAATAATAGGAAACAACGCACCGATGAAGGTGATGAAGATCATCGACATTTCCGACGACGGAAAGATCAGGATCGAGAGAGGTATCCAGGCCACCGCGGGGATCGGCCGCAACAGCTCGAGCGGCGGCAGCAACAGGTCACTCGCGGCGCGCGAGCGGCCGATCGCAAAGCCGAAGCCAATTCCCAACAGGACCGCTGCTCCGTATCCCGCAAATACCCTCCAGAGGCTGCTGCCGACATGCGCCAGTAACTTGGGCGACTTGAGCAGCACGATCGCGGACTGCAAGACTTCGGTCGGTGGTGGCACATTGCGGAATGTGACGAAGCCGAGGCTCAGGTGCGCAGCTGAGGCGAGCTGCCACAGCACGATGCAAGCAACGATCGAGAGACCCCGAACCAGCCAGCGTGCCCACGGCACCTGGCCGGCGGTGCGTGTGGCTGTCATTCTCCCCGGCTCGCGACGAGCGATTCCCGCGCGCCGGCATAGTCCACCACTACGCCACCATGCGCCTTCGACCACCTTTCCGCCCCATCCTTCAGCAGGAACGCACTGAGCTCCCCCTTTGGCGACCGTACAAACCATGCCTGATTTGCGAACAGCTTGATGCCGGTCTCGCGATCCTGGGCATAGATGACGCGAATCGCCTTGCCTTGCTTCTCCAAGGCTGCAAGAGCCGTCAAAGCGCCTTCCGATGAACTAAAGTGCTGAACGAGCGGCTCATCCTTGACCCAAATCTGGGCGAACCGACTGAAATCCGCGATCTTGGCGCCGGTCGTCGCATCTTGGGCCTTCAGCCCAAGCTGGTCGTAGCTCTTCAGCCGCGCTTCGTAGTCACCGCCAGCTTCCGCAACAGCCGCCCGGATGTATTTGTCGGTCACGAACTGATTGATGTCGAGGTCGCTATCGGCGCGCTTCAACAGCTTCAGTGTCTTGATCGAGGTGGCCACCGCCTGACGATATTCGGGCTTCCAGGTCACGTCGCGGGTTTGCAGGCCGAGCGGTCCATGGAACAGATAGACGACTTCCGCCTCGATGCCCGTCACCTTGGCGATCAGGTCGCTGTATTTCTCCGGCTCGTTCGCGATCAAGCGATCCGCCTCGAGTGCGGCGCGCAGGTAGGCAACGACGATCTCCGGATACTTTTCCGCGTAGTCGGCATCGACCAATGCGCCGTGAAACGTCGGCGCATTGGCTTGCGAACCATCAAAGATCTTGCGGGCAAATCCGCGCCAGGGGAACAGTTCCGCAAACGGCACGAAATCGGCGTGCGCCTCGATCTTGTTGGCCTGAAGCGCAGGACCGGCGACTTCAGGCGCCTGGGTAATGATGTGGACGTCGGTCTCCGGGTTCCAGCCCTCGGCCTCGATGGCGCGCAGAAGCATGCCATGCGACGTCGATGCGAAGGGCACGGAGATCGTCTTGCCCTTGAGATCCTTGATCGACTGAACCGGAGAGTTCGAGGGCACTACGATGCCGTTGCCGCTGCCCTTCGTGCTGCCGGACAGGACACTGATGAAGAGGCTCCGGCGGCCCGCCTTCTGGAACGCCACTCCGTTGAGCGAACCCGGAAAATCCGCCATCGCGCCAAAGTCCAGCTTGCCGGCCACCATTTCATTGGTCAGCGGCGCGCCGCTGGTGAAGTTCTTCCATTGGATGTCGTAGGTCACATCCTTGTACTTGCCGTCATGCGGCAGGAACTTCTCCAGCAGCTTGAGCTCGCGAATCAATAAGCCGCCCGTCGCACAATTGATGGTGGTGTCCTGCGTCCCGACTGCGACCCGGATGGTTTCGGCCTGCGCTATCGCAGCTAGGCCAAATAGAGCAAGCGCGGCGGTGGCTGCTGTCTTCATAAAGGAAAGCGAACGCATCGGCCTATCTCCAACGATCGATCGGCGGCCGGCAGCCGCCGCAAAACGCAGGAGCGGACTATCGAGCCGACACCACGGCAACAGAAGCAATTACTTGCATCGCGTCGGAGGAGTCATTCGCTGGCGGATTCCGATCGCGGTACGCTGCAAGCGCTTCAAATGATTTTCTCATGCCAGGCGGATCGGCAGCAAATCCATTCCAGCGGAATGTCATTCTCGCGTCAGCTTTGCTAAGTGCGTTGCCGGACATTCAAAGAAGTGGACTTCGCCATCTCCTCACACTTAGCTAGGGGACGACAGCGCAGGACACCCGGACCGCAATGACCACAATCAAGGAAGCTTCCGAAGGTTACTCCCGTTCTGCAATGGTGCAGACGGGCCTCTCCTTGGACGGTAGCTGTCGAACAAGGGATGGTCTTCCTGTCTCCAGCGGACCGCGCGCAATGGCCAGCGACTCCGCTTTCTTCATGAGCGAGAGCATCGACGGCCTCAACGTCGGCGCGCAGTTCCTGGATCGCTTGTCCGCCGAACAAAAGGCCCAGGTCCTGGCCGCCGGACGTGCCGTTTTCACCGCGCAGGGCGAAGTGGTGTTCAGCCAGGGGGAGCATCACAGCGGCATTTACATCATCAGGAGAGGGCAGGTCCGCGTCTACTACACGGCCCCATCCGGCCGGGAGATCACCCTCGCCTACTGGACGCCTGGCCACTTCATTGGCGGCCCCGAGATCTCCGGCGGAGGACCCCACATGTGGTCTGGCGTCGCAATGGAGGACTGCGAGATCACGGCTTTGTCCAGCCCCGCGCTGCAAAGATTGCTGGTCCGGGTGCCGGCTTTCGCACTGGCATTGATCGATGGGCTCATCGCCAAAGGCAAGTGCTATTCGTCGATGGCGCAGATGCTCGGAACTCGCTCGGTGATCGAGCGGCTCGCCCAGTATCTCTTGAATCTCGCCGAGCTTTATGGAATCGCCGACGGCGATACAGTCATCATCAACCGAAAACTGACACATGACCAGATCGCCGCAATGGTTGGCTCGACCCGCCAGTGGATCACCATGATGCTGAAGCGGTTCCAGACCAAGCGTATCATCGCGATCGAGGACGGCGTCATAAGGATCAGGCGGCTCGATCTCCTCGAGAACATCCTGTTCAAGGAATAATCAGCCGCCGCCAATCTGCCCAAGCGCCCAGATCACGGTCTTTCGAACGTCGGGATCTGCATCGCCAGTATGCCGCGTGAGGGCGTCGCGCGAGCGTTGATCGGCGATATCGCCGAGCGCCGCGGCGGCATCCTTGCGCAACGAAGGCAACTCGTCGTCAAGGAAGGCAACAATAGCTTCGACCCCGTCCCGAACGCGCAACCGGCCAAGATTTTGCAATGCCTTTTGACGAACCTGCCAGTAGCCGTCGGCGAGCGAAGCAATCAGCGCGACAGCGGCTGACGCCTGACCGATCCGCCCAATCGCTTCCGCCGCAGCAGCCCGGACCTGCCACTCCGGATCCGAGAGCGCGGCGGCTGCGGCCTGAGCGGCGACCTCGTTCCGAGCGAACGACAGCGCGTTGACGGCCGCAAGCCGGACATCCGCAGATTTGTCTCGCGTTGCGCTGATCAAGGATGGCAGCGTTTCGGTCTTCTTGAGATAGCCGATCACTCCCACGGCCTGCACACGGACGCCGGGGTCGTCGTCACCAAGCCCTGTAATCGCGGGACCGAGCGATGCATCGACCTGGAGTGCCTTCAATGCCCGAAAAACTGCCGCACGCACAAAGGCGGCCGGGTGAGTGACTAACGGCAAGAGGACGCCACTCGCCTCTGGATCGCGGAGTTCGGCAAGACTGTCAGCGGCCGCCCGGGCGACCTCCGCGACGGGGTCGGCTACGGCGCCGATCAGGGCCTTGGCAACATCGATGCCGTCAAACTCGCCAAGTGCTTGCGCGGCCTGCTGGCGCACCACCGGTTCAACGTCGAGGATGGCACCCGCCAGCAACGGGACCGCCTCACCACTCGACGTCTCCACGAGGTCAAGCACCGCCAGTCGGCGCACCGATGGATCTTCACTCGCTAGCCGCTCAGCAATCTCTTCGAGATCGCCGAACGCCTCAAACGGCTCGAACACGGTCATGTCAGCGCAACAGATAGGGAATGTTGACCGTCACGGCGCCGGTCGGGCAATCAGTCTCGCAGGGCATGCAGTACCAGCACTCGTCGTATTTCATGTAGGCCTTGCCGGTGAGATCGCTGATCCTGAGCACGTCCAGCGGGCAGACGTCGACGCAGACCGTGCACCCCTTGTCCGCAATGCATTTGGCCTCGTCGACGACAACTGGAACAGCGGTTGGCGTATGAGCAATTGGCATGAGACGTCCGCTTCTCTCTAGGCGTGCTGCCGGATGCGCTGGCGGTCGTAGGCCGAGCGCTCGGATTCGTCGATTGGCACAATATAGGGCGCGACCGGCCGCTTCTCCGCGGTCATCCGTCCGTCCCGTTTGCGCAGGATGCTGTGGCAGAACCAGTCGTCATCATTCTTCTCGGGATATTCGACGCGGTGATGATAGAGCCCCCAACGGCTCTCGGTACGAAACAGCGAAGCAAACGCCGCCATTTCGGCACAATCCAGGATCGACGCGGCTTCCAGTGAACGCATCAGTTCGTGCGCGTCACGCACCACCATCGCGCTCTCCATATCCTCGCGGATTTCGGCGAAACGCGCCTGGCCCAGTTTCATCTTCGCGGTCACCTTCGGCGGCTGAAGATAGTCATTCACGAAGCGTCGCGTCTTGTATTCGAGCTGGTTTGGCGGGATGCCATCCTCCCGTCGTGTCACGGCCAGCACGCGTTGCTGCTCGCGAATGACATCGGCGGCATCATAGTCAGCGAGATCGATGTTGGCTGCAACTTCCGCCGCGTGCTCGCCCGCCACCGCCCCGTTGGTGAAGGCGCCGAGCATGTAATTATGCGGGACGCTTGCCATGTCGCCGGCGGCATAGAGACCCGGCACCGTGGTACGCGCAAATTCGTCGACATAGACCCCCGAAGCACTATGCCCAGAGCAGAAGCCGATCTCGGAAATATGCATCTCGATCATGCGTTCGCGGTAATTTGTCCCGCGATTCTCGTGGAACCGTCCCCGTGACGGCCGCTCGACCTGATGCAAGACCGCCTCGATCTTGCCGATCGTATCGCTGTGCAGGTGATTGAGTTTCAGGAATACAGGTCCCTTGCCGGACTGCAGCTCGTTATAGAACTCCTGCATCATCTGTCCCGACCAGTAGTCGCACTCGATGAAGCGGTTGCCTTCGCTGTTGGTGGTGTAGGCTCCGAATGGACCGGCCACGTATGCACAGGCGGGACCGTTGTAATCCTTGATCAACGGATTGATCTGATAGCATTCAAGGTTCGCGAGAGCGGCGCCAGCATGGTAGGCCATGGCATAGCCGTCGCCGGAATTGGTGGCATTCTCGTAAGTGCCCCAGAGATAGCCCGATTGTGGCAAGCCCAACCGGCCCGCGGCGCCGGCACAAAGGATGACGGTCTTCGCGCGCAACACCAGAAACTCGGCACTGCGGGTGTTGACGGCGATTGCACCGGCGATCCGTCCGTCGCGTCCGGTCAACAGCCGCGTCGCCATGTAGCGGTTCGAAATCAGGACCTTCTCGCGGCGCAATTGGCGATAAAGCGCCTTCTTGACGGTATCGCCGTTCGGCATCGGCAGCACGTAAGAGCCGAGATGATGAACCTTCTTGACGTCGAAATCGCCGTTCTCGTTCTTCTGGAACTTGATGCCAAAGCCGTCGAGTTCCTGGATGATTTCAAAGCAGCGTGACGCATATTTGTACACCGGCGCCTGATCGCAGATGCCGTCATTGGCGATCGTAATCTCCTTGGTGTACTGCTCCGGCGTCGCGTAGCCTGGGATGACCGCGTTATTCAGTCCGTCCATGCCCATCGCGATCGCACCCGAGCGCTTGACGTTGGCCTTCTCGAGCAGAACGACGCGCGCTCCCGGACTATGGCGCTTTGCCTTGTAGGCCGCCATCGGTCCGGCGGTCCCTCCGCCGATCACCAGGATGTCGCAGACGACCTCCGACAGGCCATTTTTGATCTCATCCATACTTTACCCTCAGGCTGGCTGCTGTCCGGCGAGTTCGCGCAAATAGGACCACGGGTAGATTCCACGATCATGGCCATCCGAAAAATGGAGCCGCAGCGCGTAATTCCCGATCGGTTCGATCGCCGCGATGTGGAGATCCGGCGGGAGCGCCAGCTCGATGCCCTCGATCTGCCGACGGATTTCGCTCGCCGCACGGCTGGCTCGGCGCAGGACCACCGCATCAACCTGCCGGATCCCGCAATCCGGCCAGGTCAGCGCCAATGCCGTTGCGTCCTCGCATAACTCGACCTGGGATGGTTGCACCTCGCCTCTCCTTCTTGGCACGGCTTGTAGGCCAAGCCGTCGCCTCTGGCGCGCAATAAATTGCTTTCGCTATCTGGTGATTGGACGACCAGAGGCCCGCTCGATTTGCGAGCCCTTCTGTCCTGCTTGCTCGGCGCCGTACCAGGGCAGCAACCTGTGGACCGCGCGTTCAAACAGGAGGTCGGCCGCAAATCCCATCCCGCCGAGCACGATCAGCCCGACGAACATCTGATCGACTCGAAATACCTGTTGCGACATCTGGATCAGATAGCCGACGCCGAACGCTGCTCCAGCCAATTCCGCCGCCACCAGAACGACCAGCGCAACCGACAGGCTGATGCGAAGCCCGGCGATGATGAAGGGCAGCGCGCCGGGTATGACGACGTAAGCGAAGTTGCGCCAGCCGCCTGCGCCGAGACTCGCTGCCGCCCGTCCGAGCAGCGGGCTCACGTCGCGCACACCGATATAGGTGTTGACCCAGACCGGGAAAAAGACGCCCCACGCGATCAAGAATATCTTGGACGTCTCACCAATGCCGAACCAGAAAATCGCCAGCGGAACGAAGGCAAGCGACGGAACGGCGCGAAACATCTGCACGAGGGGATTAATCGTACCGTGTAACAGCGGCGACTGCGCCATCGCGACACCAAGTGCCACGCCAAGCACCGATCCGCCGAGGAAGCCGATCGCGGCCCGCAGCAAGCTGGCACCGAGATGGCGCGGCAATTCGCCCGTTACGAGCAACTCCCATGCGGACTGGACGATCGTAGTCGGCGCGGGCAGCATCACATTGTTGACGAGGCCGCTCCGGCTGAGCGCCTCCCACGCGCCAAAGAAGGCGAGCGTGCCGATGATGCCGGCGACGCTGTGGCGGCTGACGCCGAAAGCCATGCTCTTACTCCGCCGTTTCCAGGCCGATCGCCCGCGCGACGCGCTCGTAAAGCTCATTGAAGCGCGGCGCGGTACGGCGGCGCGGACGCGGCAGATCGATCCTGATGTCCTCCACGATCCGTCCCGGGTTCGGCGACATGACGATCAGCCGGCTCGCAAGCACGAGCGCTTCGGCGATGTTGTGGGTGACGAACAGGATAGTTGGCTGCTCCTGGCAGTGAATCTCGACCAGCTTGGCTTGCAGGGAGCTGCGCGTCATCGCATCCAACGCCGCGAATGGCTCGTCCATCAGCAGAAGCGACGGACGGGTCGCAAGCGCGCGTGCGATGGCGATGCGCTGTTTCATTCCGCCGGACAGTTCGAAAGGATACTTCGCACCTGCATCGGGCAAGCCAACGAGCCCGAGCAGATCATGCGCAATCTTCGCTCGCTCGCGCGCGGCGCGCCCCGCCATCCGGAGCCCGAACTCGACATTGGCCTGCGCCGTCAGCCATGGGAACAAGGAATAGTCCTGAAACACGACGCCGCGTTCGGAACTCGGCCCCTTGATCGCTTGGCCACCGACGCGAACGACGCCCTGCGCTGGAATGACAAAGCCGGCCAGGATGTTGAGGAGCGTGGTCTTGCCGCACCCGCTCGGCCCGAGAACGCAAACGAACTCGCCTCGATCGACGGTGAGCGAGATGCTCCCCAGCGCAGTGGCACGGCCGCGGCCGGAATCGTAGACATGCCCCAGCTCGACGCAGGTGATCAGCGGCTCACGCACGGCGGTCTGCGAGGAGATCTCCACTCTTGCATTCATTCCCGCCGACCACCCTATTCCCGGCTCGCCCGATCCAGCACGGACGTCACCACCACCGTGTTGAAGTCCGGAATTTTGGCATCAGGTCGGACCAACTTGCTGTCGACGGCCCACTTCGCTTGCTCTTCCATCAGGGACACCAGCGACGTCTTGTCGAGCTCGAGCTTGAAATTTGCCCGCTTCCAAAACGCCTTTGCGATTGTGGGATCGAGCTTGATGCGCTCGGCGGTCAGCGTGGCCGCGGCATCAGGGTCCTTTCTTATATTGTCGTCTGCCTCGAGCAGCGCCTTCACTGCCTTGGCGAGCAGGTCCGGCTTGCTGTCGATTGTCGATTGCAACGTGATGATTGTTGAATAGGTGTTGTAGAGGCCTTCCGAGCGAATGATGTGGAACCTGTCCGGGCTTTGCGCGATGGCTTGCGACAGATGCGGCTCCGTCCAGATGAACCCATCGATCGCACCGCCCGCCAGGCTGCTGACGAAATCGCCCGGATTTAAGCTGACCGCCGTGATGTCCGACCACGCCAGACCTTCCTGCCTGAGCAGCTTCGACAGGTAATAATGCGCGTTCGTCCCCTGCGAATAGCCGATACGCCGACCCTTGATATCCTTGGTGGTCTTGATGTCCTTGATGGCGACGAGATCGAAGGGTTCATGCCGGTTCAACGTGCCGATAATGCGTACCGGCAGCCCGTTCAGGGTAGCGAACACCACGGGCGTTTCCGCCGCGGTGCCGATCACGACGCCGCCGCCGACCAGCGCATCCAGCACCAGGCGGCCACTGGCAAAGGTCGAAACCTTCGGCGCCAGCCCCTGCTTCTGCCAGGTCTTGTCATGATCGGCGACGAAGAACTGGCCCCAGCCGAGCGCAATCCCTTCACCAATCGTGATGTCCTGAGCGCGTGAAGGCGCGCTCGCCAGCGACATCACGGCCGCAAGCGCGACGGCCGCGGCTCGTGCGAGCCTGCTCGATCCGGCAAATAAGGCGGCAATAGACGTCACGATATGGTCTCCCTGTCTCGGCGGGCATGAACCGGACTCGCGGCCCGGTGCACGTGGCGTGCACCGAGCGGCAGGCCGGCGCCGTGAAAGCGCTGCGCCAGGGCAGCCGCATGATGGTCGGCGAAAGCCGGGGCGATCACCGTGATGCCTTGTGGTAAGCCGTTGGGCAGAAACCCGGAGGGAACGGCAACCGCCGAAAGATCGGCCAGATTGACGAAGTTCGTATACGTCCCGAGCCGCGCGTTGAGCGTGACGGGATCGGCCGCGACCTCATCAATGCGGTAGATTGTGCCGGTGGTCGGCACGACGATAACGTCAATCTCGTTCCAGAGCTTCTCAATCTGGCGCTTCAGAATATTCAGCCGCTGCTGCGCTGCGAAGACTTCTCCGCCGGAAACGCCACGCCCTCCAAGCAGGATGTCGCGGGTGACCGGAAACAGGGCTTCGGGCTGGCTGTCGACGAACCGGCTCAGAGCGCCGTAGCGATCGGCCAGCCACGGCCCGTTGAACAGAAGATCGTTGATCTCCGCGAATGGGGCGTAATCGACCTCGACCTTGCGGCCTCCGAGGCGCTCCAGTCGTGCGACCGCCTCGCCGAACAGCGCAGCCGCATCTACATTGCCGAAGAAGTCCAACCACGGCGACGCGGGAACACCGAAGCGGAATTCGGCCGGCAACGCACGGACTGCCGCTGGCGATCCCGTCCGCGAGAACGGATCCTCCTCGTCGTACCCGCGCGCGACATCAAATGCCGCCTGCGCATCCCCAACCGTTAGCGCGAAGATTGAGAGCGTCTCGATTGAGCGGCAGGCCGCGACCGATCCGACACCACTGATCAATCCTCGCGTCGGCTTCAGTCCCACGACATTATTAAAGGCCGCCGGCACCCGTCCCGATCCACCGGCATCAGTCGCGAGCGCAAAGCTGACCAGTCCTGCCGAGACCGAGACCGCCGCGCCCGAGCTGGATCCACCGGGAATATAGGCGGGATCGAACGGATTGCGCGCAACGCCATAGGGCGAGCGTACCCCGACCAGCCCGGTCGCGAACTGGTCCATATTGGTCTTTCCAATCAAGATGGCTCCCGCCGCCAGCAGCCGTCCGACTGCCGGATTATTCTTCGCCGGCTGATAGGAAAATTCCGGACAGGCCGACGTGGTCCGCAGGCCGACCGTATCGATACAGTCCTTCACGCTGAACGGAACGCCCCAGAGTGGCAATACCTGCCGCTCGCGGCTCGGCAACGACTCAAGAAGTGCAGCTCGCGCGAGAGCATCCTCGCGCGCCACGACACTGATCCAGACGCCGTCCGCGCCGCGCCGGGCGATGTCGTCCAGGATATGCTCGACCACGGTCGACGGCGTTAACGCGCCGCTGGCGTAGGCGATCGTCAGTTGCGGCAGTTCGAGGTCAAGGCTTTGGGGGTGCTCGGTCATGACGGATCCAGTGGGCGCGGGAATGGCCTTGCCTGCTCGAAGGCACGTGCTGCGCGCAGAACGGTCGTATCAGCGAATTTTGCTCCGATGATCTGCAGACCCACCGGCAATCCTGCCTCGGTAAGGCCCGCCGGCACCGAGGCTGCCGGCTGCTGCGTCAGGTTGAATGGATAGGTGAAGGGGGAGCGGATCGGCCGAACCACAAGGTCGGCCTCCGATGCGTCGATCGCCGAAGCGGGATATGCCGTGGTGGGTGTGATCAGCAGATCCCAATCCTGATGGAACCGATTGAAATGTCGACCGAGCGCCTCTCGGCGATCGACTGCCTGCAGATAGGTGACGGCATCGATCGCCCGGCCCTTCTCGGCAACAGCCTGCAAGCCCTGCTCGACCAGGGCGCGATGAGCCGGATCGAACGAGGCCAGGAGCTTGGCTGCACCCGCGAACCAGAAGGTCTGGAAGAGATCGATGGGATCTTCGATACCAGGGTCGACCTGTTCGACGATCGCCCCGAGCCCGGCAAGCGTGTTGGCCGCCTCGCTGATGATCTTCTCAATCTGCGGGTCGATGTGCGCGTAGCCGAGCTTCGGACTGAATGCGATGCGCAGGCCTCGGACACCTTGATCGAGCCCGCTTCTCCAGGAGAAGTCGGCTGGCGGCAACGCGGTCCAGTCGCGCAGGTCTGGCTGCCCGATCACGTCGAGCAGCAAGGCCGCGTCCCGCACCGAGCGTGTCATCGGCGTGACGTGGAAGAGCGTTCCATTCTGCGACGGCGGATAGACGGGAACGCGACCAAAGGTCGGCTTGAACCCGAACACGCCGCTATGTGCGGCTGGAAGCCGGGTCGAACCGCCGCCATCCGTGGCAACATGCAGCGGCCCGAAACCCAGCGCCGCGCCCGCCGCGGATCCGCCGCTACTGCCGCCCGGCGTGTGGGCGATGTTCCAGGGATTGCGCGTGACGCCGGTCAACGGACTGTCGCCGAGCCCCTTCCAACCGAATTCCGATGTTGTCGTCTTGCCGAGCAGCACCGCGCCCTGCTCCCGCAACCGGGCCGTGGCAGGCGAATCCTCGTTCCAGTCTTGCGCCGGATCGATCGCCCGGCTGCCCCGCAGCGTCGGCCAGTCCTTGGCGAGAATGAGGTCCTTGAGGGCGACCGGCACGCCATCGACCGGACCGAGTGGCTCGCCACGCCGCCAGCGGATTTCGGATTGGCGCGCCGACACACGGGCGGCATCAGCATCCAGCAGCGCGAAGGCGTTGACATGGCGATCGAGACGCCCAATGCGATCGAGTACCGCCTGCGTTGCTTCCACCGGCGAGAGCGTTCCTGCCCAATAGTGCTCGACCAGATCGGTTGCAGAAAGAAGGGCGATGTCATCCGACCCGCGCGGCCGCGAAGCTGGCAAGGGAGCATTTTGAGCGGACATGCGCGCTACCTCATTTATCCATCAGGGCACCATTTGCCGGACGAATGATGGCTAGGCGCTCACGTCCGCGAACATCAGCAATTAATTGCGGAACTGCGAGTAGCGCGAGAAGATCGCAACATCTCAAACGTCCACCAATACTGCGTCGGAATGAAAATCTCCGAATCGCAGCTCCCACGACGAAGTCTGCCTCGGTCGTTGCGGGACTCGTCCACACCGCCCGTCCGTAACCGGGCTCTCATTGAAAACTGAAAGTGTATGACATTGACACGAACACCGATTCCCGCAGAGCTCGGGCGTCAGAGGTACGGTGCCGGCGGGATACCACTCGCCTTTGCTCGAAGGGATTTCGGCGATGGACGCGAACCTACGTTTGAAGGTAACGCCGGCTTCCTGCGCCGCCGAGATCCCTTCTCGGACTGCTATCCAAAAAAGACCAAGGCGCGAACCTCTATGCTCTCACGCGGCGGCGCGCCGGGTGCGAGCGGATTTTCGAACGAGGTGTGGAACGATAGCCGCGCACGACCATCATTGGCGCTGTCATGAATCCGGATCAATAGCGCCTCGTCGGTCTGCATCTCGGAAAAATAGTACCAGCGATGGTTCGGTTTGTATTCCACTCGAGACGTTTCGCCACGAACATGAGCGTAAACGAGATCGCTGGGAATCAGATCATCATCCGTGAATGATCGCGCGTCGCACAGCGCCAGCGGTGAATCCAATACCGGACCGCGCAGCGGACGCCATACATTGACGATCCCAAATCGATGCTTCAGCAATTCGTCCGCCTCAGCTCCGAGGTGATCGCGGACCCGCCGGGGCGCAGAGTTGACGGTATGATCGTTGTGGACCTGCCGCGATGGCGGCGCAAGACCAGGAACGCTCGCATTGCGCACGTTGTGATCGAAGATGTATACGCGGCTGGCGCCGACGGCGTCGCGCAGCAATTGCTCAACTTCCGGGTAATAGACGCGCTTGATTTCTTCCGAGTCGTAAAAATTGGCAACGGCGGTAGGCGCGTTGACCAGCGAGAAACCATTGCGGTCGAGCGAGAATTCCGACTCGCGTCCGCGCGCGTCCTCGATCGTCACCTCACGCTCATCGTCGATACCATTCCATTGCGGTACGCCAGGGGGTGGCTCGATACGGTAAAAGGTCGGCTTCTCACCGCCGCGCTTGAGGTAGTGCAGTTTCGCGGTGAGATTGCGAGGAAAGATGGGTCCGTCGAGCGCCATGATCGCTACTCCACGTTGGCTCGCGGGAGATACCGCGACAGCTTTCTGGTTGCGATACTATCGCCCCGGCGCACGAACGTCAGCGTCGCCATTCACCAAAGATTTCTCGTCCGCGCATGTGAAGCACCAAAACTCGACACGCAGAGGGCAATTGCTTCTCTTTGCAGCCGGAGCGCGCTTGACGTCCCGCGAAGCAAATCTCGCCGCTCTCAATCAAGACAGGCAACGAAGACGTCGGCCGCCTCGCCGGCAAACTCTGCGGCCCACTGCCGAAAGATCGTAATCTCCGGATCCGTCGCGACCCGCAAACGGCTTTCGGCATTCTCCACACGACGTCGCCGTGAGCAAAAGCTGCCAAGCGCCAAGGCGAACCAGTTTGCCCGCGTCATTGCTTCCGCGTCCTCACGGCTCCCCGCCTCGAATGCCAGCCTTCGCGCCCCCTCCGTCTCGAGGACGAACACGCCGAGGTCGGGCGCGAGATGTCGCGGAAAACCGCTGACAAAAATGCGTTGGGTGACAGGCATTGCACCAGATATTCGCTGCGCCTAAACGGCAGGCCGACCGGCTGCCGTCGCCTCGACCACCTCGTTGAGGCGGCCGTTCTTCACGTCGTAGATAAGCCCGTAGATCGGAATTTGCTTCGGCACCAGGCGATGGCTTCTGATCCGCTGCACATCCTCGATCACACTCCTGGAGTTGTCCTCGAACGCATGCCAGTGAACGAACTTGCCCGCGACCGAACCGCCTTCGTGTTTTGGATTCGACCATTTCTTGCCATCGAACTGCGCGGTGCCCAGATCATCCGCCAGGAGGTCGCTGATGACCTCGTTGGTGAACAATTGCATCCCGCAATCGCTATGATGGATGACGAACCATTCATTCATTCCGAGCAGCTTGTGCGAGATCACCAGCGAGCGGATCGCGTCATCGGATGCGCGTCCTCCCGCGTTCCGGATCACGTGAGCATCGCCCTCGGCAAGTCCAGCATACTTTGCCGGATCAAGCCGCGCATCCATGCAGGTCAGGATCGCAAAGCGTCGCGCGGGCGGCAGTGCGAGCCTTTCCTTGTCACCGAATTCGGCAGCGTATTTGCCGTTAGCCGAAATGACTTCCTCAAACGTAGCGCTGGGCGTCGACATGGCGCGACATCTTTCGGTTATGAAAGCACGGTCACCTGCCAGATGGAATCAGCGCGAGGCTTGCCCGTCAAGGAAATGGAATTTCGAAGTTCTTGTGGGCCACGACGAAGTCATGTCGCGAATGGAAGCGCTTTAAGTCAGAACCATACGGTCATCGCGCAGCTCATGCCTGCTGGTGGAAGCCACCGGGCCAACAAGGTCGGGCCGATTGCTGGGTCGTGGGATGAAACCCATGCGTCAATCGCTCAACGTGGCGCCAAGCCTCGCTGCAGCCGCAACTGTCGACGCGACATTTCGGTTCAAGCTTCGCGCGATCTTCTCGACGGGCATATTCGCCTTTGCCAAGCCTCTAAGCTTGTATTTTTCGGCTGCCGTCCACGGTCGATCACTGCCGAGCCGGGATTGTTCTCTGGCGGCTATTTCCGGTCGCGAGCCCAATGCTGCTCCCTCGCCTTGACGATCAGAACCTCCGCGCCGACCGGCGCCACGACGAATTCGCCGCAGGCGCCCCCGGCGTGAACCGTACGCCCTAGTTGAAGAGATCCGGCTCGGCCTCGGTGATCCAGTCCCATAGGGGCTGGAAGCTGAAATAGCCTCCCTTATGGGTGCCGACCTGACCGGCCGTCAGCTTCGCTACTTCATGGGGGATTGGCTTCGGCGTGCCGGCCGCTTCGGCGAGCAATTGCGCGCGAGCGGCGTTATCCATCGCGATGTACCACCACGCCGTCGCCTCGATCGTGGGGCCGACCGTCAACAGACCGTGGTTCTGCAGGATCACTGCCTTCCTGGATCCCAGCGCCTCCGCGATCTTCCGGCCTTCCTCCACCTCCAATACGACGCCGGAGAACGGATCGAACAGCGCATGATCTTCGTAGAAGGCGCAGGAGTCCTGGGTAAGCGGATCGAGCAACCGGCCGAGCGCCGACCATGCCTTGCCGTAAGTCGAGTGCGTATGAGCGGCCGCGATGACCTCCGGATGTGCGGCATGGATCGCCGAATGAATCACGAAACCCGCCTGGTTGATCGGCTTGTCGCCAATTAGGATATTTCCTTCATGATCCACTAGTTGGAGGTCCGAGACCTTGATCTGACCGAAATGCTTTGACAGCGGATTGATCCAGAAGCGGTCCGAAAACTCGGGGTCACGCACAGTCACGTGCCCGGCGAGACCCTGATGGAACCCATAGCGGGAAAACAACCGGAAGGTTGCCGCGAGACGCTGCTTGCGATGCAGCCTTTCCTCTTCGAACGAAGCTGCCGGCACGCGCTCGACCAGGGAGTACTTCTTCGGTTTCTCGACGATCTGGTTCATTCTCGGGGCTCCTTGCTTAGTATCCGAGTTTCTTGTCAAAGACGTCGGCCAACGGCGCGCCATGCGCGTAGGCATCGAGGTTGACCAGCGTTTTGTCGGTCAGCCGCTTGATATCGTCTGCTCCGGTCCAGGACACGTGCGGGGTCAGGACGACCTTCGGGTGAAGGTAGATCGGATCCCCCTCCGGCGGCGGCTCTGGATCCGTGACATCGAGCGTGGCGCCCGCCAGTTGCCCGTTGTCGAGCGCACGCAGCAGGGCCTGCTGATCGATGATCCGGCCGCGCGCCACGTTGATCAGATGCAACGATTCCTTCGCATGCGCCAGGACCTCGGCGTTGATCAAATGCACCGTCTTCGGCGTTGCCGGCAGTGCGATCACGAGATGGTCGGAGGCCGCCACCAGCGCTTCGATACTGTCGACCGGGAGGATACCTGGAACGGCATATTGCCACGATGAGCGCCGCAACACCTTGATCTGAACACCGAACGGCTTCAACCGCTCGGCGACGGCATGGCCGATCGCACCAAATCCAGCGATCCCAACCGTCTTGCCGGCAAGCGAACCGAGCGGAGTGATCTTCCACGCCTCGCGGCTGCGTGGACGCACGTCATGAAGCCGCTTGGCGAAGCCGAGGATTGCCGCCAGGACATATTCAGAAATGGCGTCGGCGGAGATGCCGCGCCCAACCGTAACCACCGGGCCATCGAGCAGCCATTCCGGAAAGAAGTCGACGCCCGTCGACGCGGTCTGGATCCAGCGCAGGCCGTATGGCCACCCCCTCGGTTTCTCCGCCGGCGCCTTGCTCCAGCCTGCGGCCGGACGGGTCAGCAACACGTCGGCTTCCAGTGCGATGTCCCAGGCTGGACGCTCGGCGGGATGGTCAATGATCAGCGGGCGGGACCAGTGGTCGATCAGCGACGCGCGAACTTCGGCTCCAAGCTGGTTGATGATGATCGGCGATCGCACGCCGGTGGACGCGCGACCGCGGTCGATACGAGGCGTGTTCATGGCATGCACTCACGATTGCAAACTCGTGACATGCTAGGCGCCGGCGGCAAGATAGTCTTTTCAAAGATACCTAAGGCTCTGCAACAACCGGGTAACGCGCCGAGACGATGCAAATGAAATCGCCTCTCCGAGTTTCGTCAGCAATCGCACGCAACGTGGACGGCGTCTGCTCGGCGACCACGCCGGGATGAGATAGAGCATCACATGCCGTCATCTGCAGCCTCGCGGCGAATCGACAGCATTCTCGAAGAGATCAGGCCGTAGTCATGGATGGCTTCAACCACGTCGCGGCATCCGGCTCAGTCCGAGCACCTCCAATTTGTCGGATGGAAATCCGCTATATTGGACGTCTCGCCGCAGCATCTCGCTCCGCTTCCATTTTCTCAGACGAAAGCGAATGAGATGAAACTTTCCCTATTCTCCAATATCGCACCGCACTCTATCTACGACGGCGACGAAATCGAGCACGCCCTGCTCTACCCTTGGAGAACGACGATGAACACCGCGATGCAGATGATGCCCATGCCGATGATGATGGGTGGCATGATGAACCCCTCAATGGCCGGCGGCATGATGCCGATGATGAACATGCCCATGATGGGCATGCCGATGATGGCCTGTCAGATGAAGTGCACCATGACCCCCACCGGCATGACCTGCGAGATGATGCCAATGGATCCGGCAATGAAGGACATGTTCATGAAGTGCTGCGAGAGCATGATGAACATGATGCAGATGGGCATGCCCATGATGATGGGCTGCGGCGGCATGATGATGATGTGCATGCCGATGAAGGCCTGAGACATCGACCGGCTCGCGCTGCCTTCCCCGGGGGGCCGGCACTGCCGGCCCTCTTTTCGTTTCAGATCGCGTCGTCGGCATAGGTCATGACGAGGTAGAGCACTGCCTCGCTGGCTACCAGATTCTTGTAGACATGCGGAACATCGGCCTCGAAGACGATCGCGTCGCCTTCCGTCAATGTCTGCGGCTTGTCGGAGCCGGCGGCGATCTCCACGACGCCCTTCGCCACGAACAGGTTTTCACGGGTGCCCGGCGCATGCGCTTCGGCGCTCTCACGATGCAGCGGACCTATTCTGAGTTCGTAGAATTCGACCTGATGGCTGCCATCGAACGGAAACAATGCGCGAGACGTGAACTGTCCCTGGCTCGATGAGAGCAGCTTGGCATCACTTTGGCGGAGCACGACCGGGCCTCGCGCAACATCTGCCTGCAACAGATTGGCGAACGGAACATGCAGTGCGTTCGCAACCTTCCACAGCAGCGCAATGGTCGGAACGCTCTTTCCGGTCTCGATCTGTCCAAGCATCGCACGGCTGACGCCGGACTGCTTCGCCAACCGCTCCAGCGAGTGGCCGCGGCTCGTTCGCAGCCGTCGCAGATTGCGTCCGAGGACCGCAGGCAAATCCTGTTCCGCGCCGGGTGACGGGTTGGCGTCTAATGAGGAAGCGACGTTACCGTCGCTCATAAAGCATCCCAGTGCACGGCGGATGTCGCCGGTACCGCCATCGGTACCCACACCCAGGCCGGCCAGAGCCAGAAAAGCTGCATCGCGCCAAAGGAGGGACTGAAGGTGGCGTTTTGCCACTGTCCGGCGGATGTCGCTGGCTGCTGCCTCCGCCGCATTGATCGATAGGCGTTCAGATCAATGATCCGCGCTGAATTCAAGGCTTCTGTCACCTGCTGTGCCCGCGTTCGATTGCCGTCCTTGATATCCTAGTTGGACCCCGGCTCCCGACAAGCGGCTGTCGAACAAAACAACACGCGCTCTGTAAAGTTCGGTCAGGTAGCAAAGACTTCTCACGTCTGTGCTTCCAATAGCAGTCGCTCCTTTCGGCTCGAAACGCGCGGCAACCCGCGGACTGGCAACTGTGCCAGCGAACGTCGATTGGGTAGAAGAGCTTTGATTGCGACGCTCCCACCACCCCGCCCGCGACTTGGACACCATCATCAAAGGGCGCCATCCCACACAAAGAACCGATTTCTCCATCGCAGACGAATTGGAGAACAACAATCTCGCCAGTTGGCATCTCAACGAAAAAATCCTGGAGGTGCTGCAATTGGTCCAATCCATTGGACCAATTGCAGCATTTCCTGAAGTGTGGCCAAAAGGGCCTGCAAAAGCGCGACGTGCCGCTTGGGCCAACGGAAACTCAGAAGACAACAGAATGAATACATCGATGCTTTTACGTGCTGCCGCCCTCGCGTTGATCGCGCTCGCAAGCGGCGCCAACGGCGTCCGCGCGGAAACCGATCAACTTCGCATCGCGCAGCAATTCGGGATTGCCTACCTTCCGCTCATTGTCGCCAGCGAGAAGGGACTGATCGAGCAGGAGGCGAAAGCGCTCGGCATCGCGCCGCCGAAGATCGAATGGCTTCGGCTGTCCGGGGCGGCGGCGATGAACGAGGCGCTTATTTCGGGTGGGCTTGATTTCGCGACGGCGGGTATCACGCCGATGATCCTGACCTGGGACAAGACGCGGACAACCGCCAAGATTATCGGCGTGGCGGCGCTGGGGTCGATGGCCAATATCCTGACGAGCAACAATCCGGGCATCAAGACGATTGCGGATTTCACCGAGAAGGATCGGATCGCCCTTCCATCGGTCAAGGTCGGCTTCCAGCCGATCGTCCTCCAGATGGCGGCCGACAAGGCTTTCGGCAAATACGACAAGCTCGACGAACTCACCGTGAGCATGCCGCATCCGGACGCCACCGCCCAAATCCTGTCGGGACATTCCGAAATCACGGCGCACTTCACTTCACCGCCGTTCTCGCAGCAGCAACTGGCGAGCGGCAAGGTGCATCAAGTTCTCAACAGCTACGATGTTCTCGGCGGTCCGCACACCTTCAACGTGGTTTACTCGACCACGAAGTTCGTCAACGACAATCCGAAGACGATCCAGGCTTTCGTCCGCGGTCTCGATCGCGCCAACGAATGGATCAGGGCCAATCCGAAGGACGCGGCCGCGCTCTACATCAAGGCCGAGGGCTCGAAGCTCGCTCCCGACTTCGTCGAGAGCATCATCCGCGACAAGAACGTCAACTTTACAACCGCCCCGGAAGGCGCCCAGAAGTTCGCGGATTTCGAGGCCAAAGTCGGCCTGATCAAGCAGGCGCCGGCGTCGTGGCGGGACTTGTTCTGGTCCGGGCTCGGGGACAAATCGGGAAGCTGACATGAACGTCGCTCCCCGACTGGTCGACCTCGCCGGCGATGCCGCGTCTCCGTCGCTGCTCACACTGGACCGCGTCAGCATCAGCTATCCGACGCGCGACGGCATCTTGACTGCGGTCGAGGATGTCAGCCTCGCTCTTTCGGCAGGCGAGCGGCTTGTTCTGCTGGGTCCGTCCGGCTGCGGCAAGTCCACGCTGCTCCGAGCGGTCGGCGGCTTTCTCAAGCCGAGCACTGGAGAGATTCGGATGAATGAGCAACCGATCGGAGCCCCCGGCCCAGACCGGATGACGGTGTTCCAGGAATTCGACCAGTTGCTGCCTTGGCGCACCGTGCTGGGTAATGTGCGTTATGCTTTGGAGCGGGGCAGATCACTTTCCCGCCGGGAGGCGGAAGCTGTGGCTCGCGGTTGGCTCGAGCGGGTCGGGCTGAAGAACTTCGTCGATGCCTTTCCTCACACCTTGTCGGGCGGAATGAAGCAGCGCGTCGCAATCGCGCGCGCCTTCGCACTGGAGCCGGCGCTGCTGCTGATGGACGAACCTTTCGCCGCGCTGGATGCCCTGACGCGACGTCAGATGCAGGACGAGTTGCTCAAGCTATGCGAAGAGACCGGCAGTACGGCATTGTTTGTGACACATGGCATCGACGAGGCGATCCGGGTCGGGACCAGCATCCTCGCACTGACGCCTCATCCGGGGCGACTGGCCGCGACATTTGACGTCCCGCCGGGAAGCCGCACGCGCGGCACGACGGCTTTCGCTGAGTTGGAGCAAAAGATCCAACAAGCCGTCTTTGCCGATCCGGAACTTGATCATGGCTGACATTACAGCTCCGAAACTTTCTGAGGCACCGGCGCTGCGCCGTGTGTTCGAGCAAACGCCCTGGCGGCGTCTTGTGATTCTTGCTGCTTTTGCGCTCGCCTGGGAGCTCTATGCGCGCTGGCTCGACAATGCGCTGCTGCTCCCGACCCTGGGGGCGACGCTGTCAGCGCTGTGGTCGGCGATCCTGTCGGGCGAGTTGCCAAATCGGACGCTGACCTCTTTGCGCGTTCTGGTCACAGGCTATGCGCTGGGCGTCGGCGTCGCCGCGGTGTTTACGGCACTGGCGACCTTGTCGCGCTGGGGCAATGAAGCTCTTGGCCTGCTGACTTCGATGTTCAATCCGCTGCCGGCGATCGCGCTGCTTCCAATTGCGCTGCTGTGGTTCGGCGTTGGAACGCCGAGCCTCGTTTTCGTGATTGTCCACTCGGTCCTGTGGCCGGTTGCGCTGGCCTGCCATGCGGGCTTTCGCGCCATCCCACCAACGCTGCTGATGGCTGGCCGTAACCTCGGCTTGTCGGGCGGCCGTTTCGTTGCCGAGATTTTGGTACCGGCGGCATTTCCCCAGATCTTGTCGGGCTTGCGGATCGGCTGGGCGTTCGCGTGGCGCACGTTGATTGCAGCCGAGCTGGTGTTTGGCGTCAGCGCGCGGTCCGGCGGAATTGGCTGGTTCATCTACACCAGCCGCGCTCAACTGGAGACTGCCAGCGTCTTCGCCGGACTGCTCACGGTCATCCTGATCGGCCTCCTCGTGGAGAGCGTGGTGTTTCGAAGCCTCACCCGGATTACGGTCCAACGCTGGGGACAGGAGCGAACCTAGAGCACGCCCCTCATCGCGCTCGAGGTCGCAAGCGCCACTTGCACCCTATTTGAGTGGAAAGCCTAACCCTCGCAGTTCCTCGACGAGGCGGTCCCGCCCATTCAGCGACCGGACCGATCCAAGCCGGTTGAGCACGGTTTGGGTCCACCCGGTCGCGGGCAATCCCTCGGCGTTCTGGAAATCGCGCAAGGTGGCGTCATAGGCGGCGATTCCGGCATCATCGTCAGCCGTCGTGTAGCGCTCGCGATGGATGACGACGTCCTGGCGCAGGCGCGGCTTGACCCGGGCGGGCCGCGTCGGATCAGGATAGCCAATACAAAGGCCGAACACCGCCGCGGCCTGCGGCGGCAGTCGCAGTTCGTCGGCCACGGCCTGCGGCTTGTTGCGGAGCGCGCCGATATAGACCGATCCGAGACCAAGCGCCTCCGCGGCAACGACCGCGTTCTGGGCGGCCAATGCCGCGTCGACCACTGCCACGACGAACGTCTCGAGGAAGGGCAGTCCATCCTTGGGATGGTTCGCACTCCTTGCCAGACGCTCGGCCCGCGACAAATCCGCCAGCCAAACCAGGAAGAGCGGTGCCTCGACGATGTGCTTCTGCCCGCCGGCTAACTCGGCGAGGCGCGCCTTGCGCGCCGCATCCTCGACCGCCACGACACTCCAGGTTTGCAAGTTGGAGGACGACGCAGCCGACTGCGCGGCTGCCACGAGCGTCTCTACCGTACCTCGCGGCACGGGGTCCGGCCGGTAGGCTCGCACCGAGCAGTGTGCAAGAAGATTGCCCAGCACCCCGTTCCAGGCCTCGCCGATCAGAGGCAAATCCTTGCCGTAGCGCGATTGCAACGCCGCCGAAGCAATACCATCGATCTCTGGCGGGCCAGTCACGACAGTCGGGGCGGCCTTGCTACTCGTGTTGCTCATCAACGCGATCCTCCGGGAAATTGCCTAGGCGTCAACGTCGACCACGACGCGATTGGCAAGCTTGGCCGGGTCCGTACTCGACTTGATGATCGTGGCACGTTTCAGATCGCTCGTGATCTTCACGACCTCGCGACGCAGGTCTGCACCTGCCGGATGATGGCCGTGCGTGTGGCTGCGCAGCATCGTCGCCAGGTCGGCGACTGCCACCTTCGGGGTGTATTTGGAAAATATCTCGGCAGCGTCATCGGGATGTTCGGCAACGTGGTGCGCAGCTTCGCGAACGGCGAGGGTCAGCGCCTTCACCGCGGCGGGATCCGACGCCCAGAGCGAACTCCGCACGCCGAGCGTGCAGCACGACAGGTTGGCGTAATCCCCGCTCAGATTTGATGCGATCTCGACGAGATCGCCATTGGCGCGCCGCTCCGTCAACCATGCATTCGGGTCGGAGTCGGCGATCGCCTGTATCTCGCCGCGTTGCAGGGCTGTGAGCTGCAGATCGGCCGGAAATTCACGCCACTGTACATCGCTCTGCGGATCGAGCCCGTTGTCCGACAGCAGGATGGCGAAGAAGTTTCGCGGAGGCCCGGAAATGCTGGAGACGCCGATCGTCTTGCCCTTGAGATCGGTGATATCCTTGAATCCGGACTCGTTGCGCACGAACAGCCGGGTGCAACCGCCGTGCAGGCCGGTGGTCAGCTTGACGTCGATGCCTTGCTCCAGCGGCTTCAGCCAGTTGAGCAGCATGCTCGAGCCGGCATCCGCCTTGTCGGTCGCCAGCGACTGCAACATCTGGTCGGTGCTGCCTGCGAGCTGCAAGAATTCCACATCGAGATTGTGGCGCGCGAAATAGCCTCGGTGCAGGGCGACGGGCACCGCCGCCGTGCAGATACCCGTGCCGTTATAAGCAAAGCGGATGTGACGAGCCGACCCCTTCGGGGCCTCGTCGGAATTCGCTACCCGACAGATCGGCGCTTTGCTCAGGGGATCAGCAGCCGGGCCGAGACTCAACGCCGGAAGGGCACGCGCGGCCTGCATGGCACCGAGTGGCGCTGCAAGCCCTACGAGACCGGCCAGTCCGAGAAGAGTCCGCCGCGACGGTAAGAACGGTTCTTGTTGGTTTGTCGTCATGGACATCTTCCGCTGCTTCACGTTCGACACATTTCCGGCTGGTAGCCGGGACAAGCAACCGCCCCAATCGACGAAGTGCCCATACGGCGCGATGCGTTGTTCAAAATGCTAGGTCGGGCGACCGGATGCGTCGATCGCAAAGTTGGCGACAAAGATAGAGAGTTCTTGTCGCGGCGCGGCAAGCTGCGGAATAGCTCTCCTGAAGTGGGCAGATGTGGCTTGTGTCGTTTAGACCTGTGCCGACGCAGCTCGCCAAGGTATCAACCGCTGCTCCAGCCAACTCGCGCCACGGTCGACCAGAAATCCAACCGAGCCAACGACGAGAATTCCGAGCATCACGAGATCCATCTCGAAGCGTTCGCGGCCGGCAATAATGAGGCCGCCGATGCCGGGGCCCGCAGCCATGAAGTATTCGGCACCGATCGTCGCGAGCCACGCATAGATCAACGCAAGATGCAGCCCGGTCAGCAGCGACGGCATCGCCGCTGGAAGATAAACGAAAAGGATGAATTGCACGCGGTTGAAGCGAAACACATCACCCACTTCGACGAGCTTGCGGGATGTCGCGTGAATACCCTCGACCAGGTTGAGAATGACGGGGATCGCCGCCGCGAGCCCGATGAAGACGATCTTCGCCATCTCGTCGAATCCGAACCAGAGCGAGATCAGGGGAATCCACGCCAGGAGCGCGATCTGCTTCAGCCCATTGAACCAGGTCATGACGACGCGGTCCGCGATTGTGGAGAGGCCGAGCAACAGCCCGATCAACACCCCGGCGCCGGAGCCGAACACAAATCCGAGGAGATCACGGCGCAGGCTGGCGGCAAGCGCTTCAAGGAGCTCGCCGCTCGCCAACTCCCGCCAGGCGGTGGCGCCCACATGCTCGAGCGGGGGCAGGAATTGGCGGTTGACCAGGCCCGAATGGCTGGCGACCTCCCAGGTCAGCAGAAGGCCGACCGGCAAGACCAGCCCGCGGCCGAGTGATCCGAGAGCGGCGCTACCGGACACCGTCAATCCGCCAACGTTGCAGACGGGTTTCGACAACGGCGAGGACCCTGTCGCTCAAAAAACCGATCACGCCGATCACGATCATGGCGACCAGCACGGTATCGAGCCAGAACATCTGACGGCCCCAGACCAGGAGGTAGCCGAGCCCCTCCGACGAGGCCAGCAGTTCGACGCTGACCAGCGCGATCCAGGCGTGGGTCAACCCGTAGCGCAGGCCGGTGAAGATCGGCGGTATCGCTCCCGGGAGGACGACGTGGCGCAGCATCTGCAGGGGCGTGAAGCGGAATGTTTCTCCCACCTCGACGAACGCCCTCGGCACGTTCGCAATGCCCGCGCTGGTGTTCATGACCACTGGCACAAATGCCGCCTTCGCGATCACGACGATCTTGAGCCCCTCCCCGATGCCGAGCAGCAGCATCGCGAGTGGAATCCAGGCCAGCGCCGGCACCTGGGCGATCGCCGTGAACAGCGGACGGACATAATCGTCTACGCGCCGCGACAGCCCCATGGCGGAGCCGACGACCAGGCCAGCAGCCGCACCGATCGCGAAGCCCAACGCGACGCGCCGTAAACTATAGCCCGCATGCTGGGCAAGCTCGCCGCTTGCGATCATGTCCCGCAACGTGTGCAACACATCGCCGGGGCACGGCAGGATCTGCTCCGGAAGCCAGCCACGGTCGGTGCCGACGATCCAGATCGGGAGGGTGATGGCCGGTAGGATGAGCAACCAGCCAAGCTTCGTGAGCTGACGAAGCACCGCTACAATGACGCGACCGGAGATACGTCGAAAACCCGCCACCGCGGTGGTCCGAGGCTCAAGTGTGGTGTGAAGAGCTGCATCACTCATGCCGGACCGCCGATCGGCGTACCCCCGGAGCCGTCCTCTTCACCATCGCCGAGCGCGCGCAGTATATCATTGCGAATTCGGACCAGATCATCATCGGTTCGCGACCTCGGCCTTGGCGCGGAAATCGCGAAGATTCGCGACACGCGACCGGGCCGAGGTGCGAGCACGATGACACGGTCACCGAGAAGCACAGCTTCGTCGACATCGTGAGTGACCAGGACCATCGTGATCCTCTCGTGCGCCCAGATTCGCTGTAGCTCGACCTGGAGCCGCGCCCGCGTCAGCGCGTCGAGCGCACCAAAGGGTTCATCGAGCAGCAGGAGCCGGGGGCGATTGACGAGGCCGCGTGCAATCGCCGCGCGCTGGGCCATGCCACCCGAGAGCTGGTGCGGATATGCTTGCGCGAATCCATCTAGTCCGACCAACGCGATATGCGCGGCAACGGCCTCCCGCTTGGCCCGCTCGCTGAGCGGTGCATTCTTGAGGCCGAGGGCGACGTTTTGGGAAACCGTCGCCCACGGGAACAGTCGCGGCTCCTGGAAGACGATGCCGCGATCCAGGCTCGTCCCCGCGATCGCATCGCCATCCTGGCTGATGCTGCCACGGAATTCCGGCTCGAGCCCGGCGATCAGCCGCAACAGCGTCGACTTCCCGCAGCCGCTCGGCCCCAGGAGGACGACGAACTCGCCGGCCGCGACGTCGAGCGACACGTCCCGCAGCGCCTCGACGGGCGCGCCATTCACGACAAACGACTTGGAGACGTTGCGCACCTCCAGCCGCCCCTGCCCCTGGTCAGGGAATGCCCTTGTCCGCAGTTGCGCGGCGACGTTCATTGTCCCGCCGCCTGCGGCCTTCCGCTCGCGTCATATTCCTGCCAGTAGCCGACGAGACCCTGCTCCTTGAGCGCAACATCCAGGAATGAACGGTCGAACCAGCCATTGAGGTCGACGTCGCGGCGAAGCAGACCGAACTCCTTCGCCTGCTTGGCCTGCACGCGATAGCTCTCGATGATCGATGCATCGATGATCGGGGTATTGCGATACTTCAGTTCCTGGTTGGAGAAGTCATAGCGATATCCTGACGCCGGGAAGCCTGTTCGGGCCGATATCTCAAAGAACGCCTCCCGGTTGGCTTCGTCCGACGCCCAGCGCGCAGCACGAACGATCGCCGAGACGATCTTCTGCGTAATATCGGGATGCGCCTTGATGAAAGCGTCCTGCCCGATCAGCGTCGAATGCCGTTCATAGGCCGGATTGTCGCCCTTGGTGGTGTAGATGATCTCCGCGATATTCCTCTCGGCAAGGCTGGCCAGCGGAAAGTTGCCGAACGCAGCATCGATATCCTTTGACGTCAGCGCTGCATTCGTGGTGGCCGTATCCATGTTGATGATCTGAACATCCCGTTCCTGGAGACCGTTGCCGGCCAACACCTTGACGGCGGCGAGATGATTGTTGGTTCCGCGGAAAATAGAGACCTTGCGGCCACGGAGATCGGCGACCTTTCGGATCGCCGAGCCGAATGGAACCGCAAGATAGATCGGCGCATGGGCACCGGATGCGAGCAATATCCTGGTTTTCAGACCGTTTGCACGGCCGATGATCTCAGGCAGATCGCCCTGGATTGCGAAGTCGAGCTGGTTGTTGGCGAAGGCCTCATTAACGGCGGGGCCCGCTCCCTTGAAGAAATACCATTCGACCTTCACGTCCGGCCGGTCATGCAATTCCCGATCGAGATAATGCTCGGAATGGGCAACCGCCGCGGACGAGCCGCCGGAGAACTGGCGATTGTCGGCACCGACGGAAGCAAATCCGATCCGCACCGTGAGCGTATCGGCGGCAAGCCCCAACCTCAAATCGAACAATAAACCGGCCCCCGCAAGCAGGAGACAGAAGAGTTTGCGTTTTGCGATCATCAACACATTCCTCGCCGCGCCATCACCCGCCCGGCGTTATCGTCAGAGTATGACGATCCATCATCGCCCTGCGCAATCTCACAGATTTTCATTCTTGACGCTTAATGCGCCATTTCTCTTCTGCCCAGACAGGCGAAAGGAAAAGAATGTGATGTCATGGCCTAGACCGACGGGTCGATCCAGAGATCGGCGAAGCTACCGTTCAATCCTTCAGCGCCGGGAGCGAAGTTTCGAACCTTCTTGTTGGCAATGATCACGCCGCCCGCCGCGACGATGTCGACGGACGCCACTTCCTCGTGGACGATCGATTGGAACTTGGACCAGATCGCGCGCCGCTTCTCGGCATCCGGCTCGATCGCAGCTGCCTCCAGCAGCTGGTCGACCTCGGGATTGCTGTAATGCGCCGCGTTCGAGAACGGCAGGCCGATGCGGAAATTCTTCGACCAGTAAGCGCGTTGCACGCCGAGCGTCGGATCGAACGTGTTGGAGAGGCTTTCGATCGTCAGGTCAAATGCTCGATCCCGATAGACGACATTCAGGTAGGTTGCGAGATCGTACCGCAGAATCTCGATGTCCAGGCCAATTCGGCGCAGGGAATTGCGCAGGAAATCGGCGAAGCTCGCGGGCAGGAATGGATTTTGCGTGAGCCTGAGCTTGGCCCTGATGCCGCCCGCGCCTCGCTTGAGGCCGGCCTCATCCAGCAATTGATCTCCCGCCTTGGGATCGAATGGCCACGCCTGGATCTTCGGATCGTAGAACTTGGGCAGGGCCGTGCTGACCGGCGACGGAGAGATCAGGCCGTAGCCGAAGAACACGACGTTGACCAAAGCCCGATGATCAATCGCATGGGCGATCGCCTTGCGGACACGGCGATCCTGCAGGATCTGCGTATCGAAATTGAAGAACAGCTGCTGCTGTGGGCCCGAATAGGCGTAGGTCGTGGTATCGACCACGAACCGCTTGTCGACCTTGAAACGCTCGATATCGCCATATGGCACCGGCGTCGCCCCGATATCGACCTCGCCCGCTTCAAGCGCCGCCGCACGCGCGGCCGAATCCAGCACGACCTTTAGCACCAGACGGTCGACATAAGGCTTCGGCGCATCCCAATAGTTCGGATTGCGAACGAACAGAAGATGACTGCCGGGAACCCATTCCCGCAGAAGGAACGGACCGGTCCCGATCGTCTGCTCGAGCCGGGGCTGTTCCTCGGGCTTGAGAGCCTCGTAAATGTGCTTGGGCACAATGGGAGATTCGGCACCGGCCAGCGCCGAAATCAGGAAAGGGGCCGGTTTTGACAGCACGATCACGGCCGTCAGACGGTCCGGTGTTTCGACCGCCTCGACATTCGCGAACGTGATGCGCCCGCGCGGATGAGCGATCTTCAGCCGCTCAATGGAAAATGCGACGTCGGCCGACGTGAACTCCCTTCCATCAGACCATTTCACGTTCGGTCTCAGCCGGAAAGTGTAGCGCCTGCCATCGCCGCTGATGGTCCAGGCTGTCGCCAGCACCGGCCTCGGATTGAGGTCGTAGTCGTACGCAAGGAGCCCTTCGTTGATCTTGGTGCCGATCGTCTGCCCGGTTCCCGACGACGTATTGATCGCGATGATCGCGGAAGGGTCGGGGTAGTACACCCAATTCAAGGTGCCGCCGGGTACGGGTTTCGCGTCACCAGCCATCGCTTGTGATGGACCGAGCAGGCTGGCGGCGCCGGAGGCCAGAAGCCCGCGATTAAAGGTCCGTCGATCCAGCGACATCGCGCCTCCGCGTCAGACCGCGGCGCACGGAGAGAGCATCTCGCCGGATCCGCCACGCAAGTTGTATCGCCTCAATCTTGATCATGTTTCGCAGAGAATTTGCTTTTGTTGTTCGCAGCACCGGCGCACGTTCATGAGCGCGACGTGCCCCGCATGCAGCAGCAAAATTTTCATTATGCGGAGAACTGCTCCGCAGGATTGATTGTCGGACCTCGAGGTGGATTATTGCGACGCGTTGTTCACAACTGACGTGCGATCGGCAATGGACTGGCTTACGCGCCGGCAAATCACAAAGGCTCTGCTGTTGACCTCCGGCGCCTTTGTCGGCGGACCAATGGTGGCTTCGGCGCGTGCGGCCGATGAAGGCAAGCATGGCGGAACGCTGAACGTCGTGATCCAGCCCGAGCCTCCCATCCTCGTCAGCCTGACGCACACCGCGGGCCCGACCACCCGCGTGAGCGGAAAAGTCACCGAGGGGCTCGTCACCTTCGATCTGGACTTCAATCCCCGCCCGCAGCTCGCGACCAGCTGGCAGAAGAGCGAAGACGGGCTCAGCTATCGGTTCGAGCTCCGGCGCGGTGTAAAGTGGCACGATGGCCGCGACTTCACGTCGGCAGACGTCGCGCACTCCATCGAGCTTCTCAAGCAGCATCATCCGCGCGGCCGCGGTACGCTGTCCTCGGTACGCGAGGTGCGCACGCCCGATCCGCACGTTGCGGAAATCGTGCTCGACAAGCCCGCGCCATACCTGCTCGCTGCCCTCACGGCCTCAGAATCACCGATCGTACCGCGACACATCTATGAGGGCACCGATCCCCTGGCCAATCCCAACGGACGCGCGCCGATTGGCACTGGTCCCTTCGTTTTCAAGGAATGGAAACAAGGCAGCCACATCGTGCTGGAGCGCAATCCCAATTATTGGGATCCGGGCAAGCCCTATCTCGACCGCATCGTCATCCGCTTCATCGCCGACGCCAACGCCCGCGCGGCTGCACTCGAGACCGGGGAGATCCACTACGCGCCTGATACGCCGGTGCCGCTCGGGCAGATCGAGACGCTCAAGGCCAACCCGAACCTCCTGACCGAAACACGCGGCTATGACTATCAGCCCATCGTGTACCGGCTCGAGTTCAACCTCGCCAATCCCTACTTTGCCAAGCCGGAGGTCCGGCGTGCCGTCGCGCACGCGGTAGACCGCGACGCGATCAACCGCATCGTTTTCTACGGATGGACACAGAGCGCACCGGCTGCAATCAGCCCGGCGCTGAAGCAATTCCACAATCCCGGGATTCCGCGCTACGAATTCGCGCCCAAGAAGGCCGAAGCGTTGCTCGATGCCGCAGGCTTGCCACGCGGTCCGGACGGTACGCGCTTCAAGGTTTTCCATGATTACATGCCCTATGGCGAGACCTATCAGCAACTTGGCGCCTACACGCGCCAGGCGCTTTCCACGATTGGCATCGGCGTGACGCTGCGCGCACAGGACGTTCCGACCTGGTTCAAGCGCACCTACACAAACCGCGACTTCGACTTCATGAGCAACGGCATGAGCCATTCGTTCGATCCTACGGTCGGCGTGCAGCGGCTGTACTGGTCGAAGAACTTCAAACCCGGCGTGCCCTTCTCAAACGGATCGGGCTACAGCAACCCTGAGGTCGACCGGCTGCTGGAAGCGGCTGCCGTCGAAAGCGATCCGGCAAAGCGCCGTGAGCTGTTCTACGCCTTCCAGGTCATCGTCGCGACCGACCTGCCCGACATCAATCTGGTGACGGGACCAAACCTGACCATCGTCAACCGCAAGGTCCGCGATCACACCACGACGATCGACGGACCGTCCGCCAACTTTGCCGACGTCTGGCTGCAAAGCTGATCTCGCACGGGATATCCTCATGAGCTTCGATCTCGATACATCAAATCCCCATTTCGCCAAGGCAGCGCGGTTGCGCGAGATCTTCGCGCGCGACGCCGCCGAGCGCGATCGTGCCGGCGGCAAACCGCTCGAGCAGTTGGCCTTGCTGAAGGAGAGCGGTCTTCTCAACCTGTTGATACCGACGCAATTCGGCGGCGCCGGCGAACGCTGGTCGACCGCGCTGAAGATCGCCCGTGAGTTTGCCAAAGTGGACGGTGCCCTGGGACACCTCTACGGCTACCACTTCGGCTCCCAGCATGCCGCCCATCTGCGCGGCACGGCCGAGCAGGCTGCCGATATCTTCCGGCGGTCTGCTGCCGGCAACTGGTTCTGGGGCAATACCGCAAACAGCTTCTCGAAGAGCCTGTTCGGTCGCCGCGATGCCGATGGCTACATATTGGACGGGTTTCGTCCGTTCACATCAGGATCGCATATCGCGGACTATCTGCAGGTCGCCTGGGAAGACCGCGACACCAATGCACGGAGCTTTGCGGCCATTCCGGCAAACCGGGACGGCATCCGGATCGAGAACGATTGGGACGGCTTCGGCCAGCGCCAAACCGGAAGCGGGCGCGTCACCTACACCGGGGTCCGGATTCATCGAAACGAGGTGTTCGACCACAAGCCTGACGGCGGCCGTCCCTATCAGACCGTAACGCCCTTCCTGCAGCAGAGCACCCTGCTGAACGTCTTCATCGGCAGCGCGCAGGGCGCGCTGATCACCGCGCGCGACTATACGCGGGAAACGTCCCGCCCCTGGCTTCATTCGGGCGTTGAAAAGCACACCGATGATCCCTGGGTCAGACGGGTCTATGGCGAGCTTTATACGCGCGTGAGGGCCGCCACGCTGCTCGCGGATGAGGCGGCCGCGACGCTCGATCGGGTCTGGTCGCGCGGCCGCGATCTGACGCCCCAGGAGCGCGGCGAGGCCGCGGTCGTGATTGCCGGCGCCAATGCCCATGCCGGTGAGGTCGCGCTTGATGTGACCAGCCGCATCTTCGAGGT
Organism: Bradyrhizobium sp. CER78; assembly: GCF_029846235.1. Lineage (GTDB taxonomy): Bacteria > Pseudomonadota > Alphaproteobacteria > Rhizobiales > Xanthobacteraceae > Bradyrhizobium. Next base: position 181,669 of record NZ_JARVWP010000010.1, on the reverse strand, counting down.
GATGGGTGCACGCTCCGCTACCATTGCCAATGGCTATGACCGCTTCTGGCGCAATGTCCGCATCCACACGCTGCACAATCCCGCCGAATACAAGACGCGCAACGTTGGGAACTGGTTTCTGACTGGCGTCCATCCCGAGCCGTCCACATTCCAGTAGCTGAGAAAGCCCCTCGTGCCCAAGCAAATCCAGGTCAACGGCTTCGCCATCTTCAGCCCGGTTCACCTTTCTCCCGGGCTATGGCGCCATCCGGACGACCGCTCGCTGGACTTCGATACGCTTGATTACTGGACGGACGTGGCGCGCATTCTCGAAGCCGGCAAGTTCGACTCGATCTTCATCGCCGACGGCATCGGCATTCACGACGTTTATGCCGGAACGGCCGATGCGGCGCTGCGCAGCGGCGCGCAGATTCCGAAGCTCGATCCTATGCTGCTGGTCTCGGCCATGGCGCATGTCACGGAGCATCTCGGCATCGGCGTCACGGCACCCGTATCGTATGAGCCGCCCTTCACGCTCGCGCGCCGCTTCTCGACCCTCGATCATCTGACCAAGGGGCGCGTCGCCTGGAACATCGTGACCGGCTATTCCAACGCGGCATCACGTGCGGTCGGCCGCGACAACATCATGCCGCACGACCCCCGCTACGATCTTGCCGACGAATTCCTCGATGCGGTTTATGCACTTTGGGAGGGTAGCTGGGACGACGAGGCCATTGTCGTCGACCCCATCAAGGGCGTGATCGCGGATCCGCACCACATCCGCAAAGTTCATCACCACGGCGCGCATTTCAAGGTCGACGCCATCCACCTCGCCCATCCCTCTCCGCAACGGACGCCGTTCCTATTCCAGGCAGGCGCCTCCAATCGCGGCAAGGATTTCGCCGCCCGGCATGCCGAAGCGGTATTCCTTGGGGAGCACTCCAAGGCGCGCACCGCGGCCAATGTCGCCGAGACGCGGGCACGCGCGCGGGCGTTCGGCCGCGACGAGCACGATATCCGCTTCTATGCCCTGACGACCGCGATTGTCGCCGAGACCCGTGTCGCCGCGGAAGCCAAATACCGCGACTATCAGCGCTATATTGACCCCAAAGGCTCGCTCGCATTGCTGTCGGGCTGGACCGGGATCGACCTGTCCCGCTATAGCCTGGACGACCCGTTTCCGACCGTGAAGAAGGACAACGCGGTCACTTCGATGATCGATTCCTTCTCCAGGAGCGAGCGCCCCTGGACCATCCGCGAGATCATCGAACACAACGGCATCGGCGGCCGCGGTCCGGTCATCGTTGGCTCACCCGCCGAAGTCGCCGACGAACTGCAGGCCTGGGTCGGCGAGACCGGTATCGACGGCTTCAACCTCAGCTATGCCGTGACGCCCGGCGGATATCAGGATTTCGCCGAACTCGTCGTCCCGGAATTGCAGCGGCGCGGTGTCTACAAGACCGAATACGCTCCGGGCACGTTGCGGGAGAAGGTGTTCGGCACCGGTCGGGCACGCCTGCCCTTGTCGCATCCTGCCGCGAGCTTCCGGCCGTCCGCGGCGGGGCGAACGCCTAAAGCAGCCTCCGCCTGACCCGCATGGAAACCCGGTCAACCAATCTCGAGCTTCGGCACGGCATGGCGCAGCCCGGCCTGCTCCATCAATGGCAACACACGGCGTCCGAAGAAATCGAGATCAGGCTTGAAATCGAAGAAGCTGAGCTGGAGACCGTCGATCCCGGCCTTCTTGAGTTGCATGAACTGCTCCACCACCTGCTCGGGCGTGCCGATCACCTCGATATTGCCACCGATAGCGCGGCGCTTCGGCGCATCGACACCGACACGTCCCTTCCAGGCATGCGCATCGCTCGCAAAGTTCTGCATGCTGGCGACGGCATCGATGTGATCGACGATCGCGTCGTGATACTGCCAGGTCTCGCGCTCGGTCTCCCGGCAGACAACCATCGGATTGAGCAGCGTCCGCACCTCGCGACCGACGTCGATGGCCGACTGCTTCACGCGCTGGACATGTGCCGGCAGGGCTTCGATCGCACTCGCAAAGGACGAGCCCGCCGGGCTGGTAACGAACACGATGTCGGAATAGCGGCCCGCGAACGCGATGCCGGCGTCCGATCCCGTCGCATTGACCAGGATTGGTCGTCCGAACCGCGGCTTGGGTGTCACGAACGCATTGCTCAGGCGCCAGGGAGATTCTCCCTCGAAAGAGAAGTTCTCCTTGTCGCCCCACAGCCGCTGCACCACCTCGATAAACTCGGCCGCCAGTTCGTAGCGCCTGTCATGCTCGATCTGGTTCCAGCCGAATGCTTCGTGCTCGATTGCGCGATGGCCGGTCACGACATTGATCCCCCAGCGCCCTCCCGAAATATGATCCAGCGTGGCACCGTATTTGGCGAGATGCAGGGGATGGATCGGCCCGTAGAGCACGTGGATAGTCGAGATCAGCATGATCCGCGACGTGACAGCGGCAAGCGAAGCGGTAGTGATGAACGAATCGAGCGCTTCGCCCGTAAAGACACCACCGTAGCCGCCCTTCGGCAGCCATTGCGACAGCGCGAACACGAGATCGAAGCCGAAGGACTCCGCGCTGAGCGTGAGATCGCGATTGTAGTCGAACGTCCACGTCGTCGAGCGCGACAGGGTCGACGCGCTCCAGCCACCCGCCTGGATCGGCAGGAACAAGCCAAGCAGCAGCGGCTGTTGCAGCGCCCTCGACAAAGGACTTTCCGGAAACTGGCTGGGGCTGGAAAAGACCGGCCAGCTAACGATGTCACCCGGCTTGTGCACTATGGTCATATTCATGTCCGTCGTGGTGATACGTGCCGTCCGTGGAGCATCCGCAACATCGATACGATCGCACGCGAATGCGTCGACGTTGGCGACGCGCATCGGCATTGTCAACGGCGTCTCCTCTCTCCTCGTGGAGTGTCTCCGCGCGCTTACCGCGCGAAGAACGACGGCTTGAGCAAACACATCTTTTCGACACGACACGGAAGTTAGAAGAAACATGTCGAGCATCCAGCGCATCGGAAAGACTTTTCGCCGGACGATCTGGCAGGCGATCCCGACGGTGATCGGAATCGTCGTCATCAATTTTTTTCTGCTGCAGCTCGCGCCGGGAGATGCCGCCGATGTCCTTGCCGGCGAGTCCGGATCGGCGACGATGGAAACGGTGGCGGCGCTGCGCAGCCGTTTCGGCCTCGATCAGCCGATCCTGCTGCAGCTTGCAGCTTATCTCGATAACCTTGCCCATTTGAGCCTTGGCTACTCACCGCGCTACAATCTTCCGGTCGCCGACATCATCGGTCAGCGACTGCCCGGCACGGTGGCCCTGATGGCAACCGCGCTCGTCATCGCCCTCGCCGGCGGCATTGCGCTTGGCATCGTGATGGCGACGTTCGCCGGCCGTTGGCCGGATCGCCTGATCTCAATCGTGGTCACGCTGCTCTACTCGATACCCCGCTTCTGGATCGGCCTGATGCTGATCCTGCTATTTTCCGTCAAGCTGGGCTGGTTGCCGAGCGGCGGTGCCGCCACGATCGGCGCGAACCTCAGCGGCTTCGATCTGCTGATCGACCGCGCCCGCTACATGGTTCTTCCCGCCCTCTCGCTCTCGCTGTTCTACATCGCGATCTATTCCCGGCTTGCCCGCGCCGCCATGCTGGAGGCTCAGGCGCAGGACTATGTGCGCACGGCCGCCGCGAAAGGGCTCTCTCCGCTCACGATCACGGTGCGCCATGTACTACGCAACGCCTTATTGCCGGTCACCACGGTCGCCGGCATGCACTTCGGAGGCCTGCTAGGCGGCGCAGTGGTGGTCGAGACCGTGTACAGCTGGCCCGGCCTCGGCCGCCTCGCCTTCGAGGCCGTGATGAGCCGCGACTTCAGCGTGCTCCTCGGAATCCTCCTGCTCTCCTCCCTGCTCGTGATCATCGCAAACATGACGGTTGATCTCGTGCAGGCCTGGCTCGACCCTCGCATCGAGACTCGCTGACCATGACCGACGCCGCCCTCGACTCCACACATTCGGCCGAACGGGCCGCTGATGATCGGCCACTAACCGCGCCAGAGCGCCCCGAATGGCCGAACGTTCACGCACCGGACACGCATGTGATCGCTACCGACGCGAGCCAATCGCGATCGCAATTGTTCAGTCGCCTCAGGCGAAATCCGTCTCTCGTCGCCGGCGCGACGCTGTTGCTGGTGATCATCGCCGCGGCTGTGTTCGCGCCGCTTCTTTATCCTGGCGATCCCCTCTCGATGGTGGCTCGACCGCTGCTATGGCCCGGACAGGATCTTGCATACCCTCTTGGAACCGACTCTCTGGGCCGCGACGTCGCCGCCGGCCTCATGCATGGCGCGCGAATCTCGCTCCTGATCGGATTTGTCGCCACGACGATTGGTGTCACGATCGGCATCGCGGTGGGCGCCGTCGCTGGTTATCGAGGCGGCCTCATCGACGACATCCTGGTCCGGGTCATCGAGCTGTTCCAGACCGTTCCGAGCTTTATCCTGCTCGTCGTACTGGTCGCGATCGCGCAGCCCTCGATAGCAACGGTAACCTGGGCAATCGGGCTCGTCACATGGCCCACCATCGCACGGCTGGTCCGCGCCGAGTTTCGGGTGCTGCGTGAGAAGGAATTCGTCATGGCGGCGCGCTCGCTCGGCTTCAGCGACACCCGCATCGTCGTTCGCGAGATCCTGCCGAATGCGCTCCCGGCCATTATCGTCACCACATCGGTGATGGTCGCAACCGCAATCCTGATGGAAGCGGCACTGTCATTCCTCGGACTGGGGGACCCGAATGTCGTGAGCTGGGGCAGCATGATCGGCTCCGGGCGCGAATTGATCAGAACGGCATGGTATCTCACCGCGTTGCCTGGCCTGGTCATCGTTCTGACCGTGCTTTCACTGAACTTGATCGGTGATGGCCTGACGGATGTGCTTAATCCTCGCCTCAGCAGGGAACGATAGGATGGCATCCCTGCTCGACGTCCGCGACCTCACCATCGCCTTTCCAAGCGCAACGCCAGTGCGGAACCTCAGCTTCAGCCTCGCTCCAGCGGAAACGCTTGCCATCGTCGGCGAATCCGGCTCAGGGAAATCGCTGACGGCATTGGCGCTGATGCGCCTGCTCCCCGGCACCGCGCGTATTGTCTCCGGTCGGGTCCGCCTCCGGGACGACGAGTTGCTCGCGCTCCCGGAGATCGAGATGCGTCGCCGGCGGGGCCGCGATATCGCAATGATCTTCCAGGAACCGATGACGTCGCTCAACCCGGTGCTGACCATCGGCCGGCAGGTCACCGAGGTTCTGCAAGTGCATCGCGGCCTCTCAAAGGCGCAGGCGCGCCGTGAAGCCGCTGAACTGCTCGATCTGGTGCGCATTCCCAACCCTGAGCGGTGCCTGGACGACCATCCGCACCGACTGTCGGGTGGCATGCGCCAGCGCGTCATGATCGCGATCGCGGCGGCGTGCCGTCCGAAGATCCTGATCGCGGACGAGCCGACCACAGCGCTCGATGTGACCATCCAGGCCCAGGTGCTCGAACTGCTCGACCGCCTGCGCCGCGAGCTGTCGCTATCACTGCTGTTGATCACCCATGATCTCGGCCTTGTCGGCCAATGGGCCGACCGTGTCGTGGTGATGTATGCCGGACGAAAGGTCGAGGAGGCGCCGCCAGGCATCCTGTTCGAGCGCCCCTTGCATCCCTACACGCACGGCCTTCTCGCGGCCTCCCCCCGATTGCACGAGAACTTGCACTACCGAAGCGCCAGGCTGTCGGAAATCCCCGGCAACATCGCTTCTGCCACCACCCAGGCAGGTTGTCCCTTTGCACCGCGGTGTCCGAACCGATTGGCGCTGTGCCGGACCAATGTCCCGCACGAACGCGACGCGGCAATTGGACGGCGCGTTGCCTGCCACGTCGATCTCACCGAACCATCTCGCGGTCTGCCTCATGACGCTGCTGTCAGTTACTGATCTCAAGACCACCTATCGGGTCGGTACCGCCCCGGTCCACGCGGTGGATGGCGTATCGCTCGACATCGCGCCGGGCGAGACTGTCGGTCTCGTTGGAGAGTCCGGCTGCGGAAAGTCGACCCTCGGCAAGACGATCCTGCGGCTCGTTGAACCGTCGGCCGGCCGTATCGCGTTCGACGGCGTGGATCTCACCACGCTGCCACAGCAGCGACTGCGGGCCTACCGGCGCAGGCTGCAGATGGTGTTCCAGGATCCGTTCGCCTCGCTCAATCCGCGCCAGACCATCGGCGATATTCTATTGGCACCGCTCGACGTCCATCGCGTAGGCTCACGCGCCGACCGACGCCAGCGGGTCAGCGCAATCCTGTCCCAGGTCGGCTTGCCGGAGGACGCGGTTGCACGCTATCCGCATGAATTTTCGGGCGGCCAGCGTCAGCGCATCGGAATCGCACGAGCGCTGGTCCTGGGACCGGACCTGATCATCTGCGACGAGCCGGTGTCCGCGCTGGATCTATCCGTGCAAGCTCAAATCCTCAATCTGCTCGCCGACATCAAGCGCGACTTGAAGCTGTCGCTGCTCTTCATATCCCACGATCTCTCGGTCGTGCGTTATCTGTCGGATCGGGTGCTGGTGATGTATCTCGGGCGCATCGTCGAAGCCGGCAGCCATGAGCAAATCTGGAAGAGGCCGCTGCATCCCTACACCCGCGCGCTGATCGACGCTGTCCCGGACCCCGCCCGGCGGCGCTACGCAGCACCCCTGCCAGGCGACCTGCCGGACCCGCGCAACGCGACCAAGGGCTGTCGCTTCCAACCACGCTGTCCGCTCGCAACGGAGCTCTGCAAACAGCAGTCTCCTGAGCTGCGCAGCGCCCGCTCCGGCCAGCGGGTGGCATGCCATCACGCCGAGATAATTGCAGTATCGGACCCGACCTAACCGCGCAGCCAGACTTCCGCAAAATTGCCCTGCACACCGGCACTATCGATGGTGTGCCCGACCACGCGCCGGTTGTAGACCGTCACGGGCTTGCTCAGCATCAAGGGAAGCACCGGAAGCTCATCGGCGACAACCTCCTGAAAGCGATCAATCAGCGCCCTGCGCCTGGTCGTGTCGGATTCGACGGCAATCTGGGCAAAGAGCTGATCGACCTCCGCATTGGAGTAATGGCTCGCATTGGTGAAGGCCACGCCCTTGCGATAGTTGTCGCTGGTGAAGAACCTCTGCAAGCCGACCGTCGGATCGAACATGTTGGTGAAGGGGTGAAAGGTGAAGTCGTAGTCGCGGTCGGTATAGACGCGCTTCAGATAGCTTGGAAAATCCTGCCCGCGAACGGTTACGTCGATGCCAACGGCGGCCAACGCGCTCTTCAGGGCTTCGCCGCTGCGCTTGAAGTTCTCGCCAAAGGGCTGGAAGTCGTGCGTCAGCGCAAACCGCCAACGGCCTCTCAAGGGGAAGCCGGCTTCGTCCAGGAGCCTGGCCGCTGCCTTCGGATCATAAGGGTATGTCGGGACCTTGTCGTTGTAGAACCGCTTCAAGGTTGGACTGACAATGCTGACCGTCCGTTCTCCCAGTCCGTACCATGCCACGTTCAGCACCACGGCGGGGTCGACCGCATGCGCGATCGCCTTCCGAACTTGCGGGCTCTTCAGGATCGGATGATCCAGATTGAACTCCAGGCCGTACAGCGTCGGAGAATATTCGTAGCCACGCGTCTCCTGGCCCAGGTGCGGAAGGGAGCGGAAGCGCTCGAGATCCAGCGGCGAAACGGGCGTCGATCCGCCGAGGTCGAGCTCACCGGTTTCAAATGCGACGGCGCGCGCAGCCCCGTCAGGGATTACGCGAACCAGCAAGGCGTCAAGATATGGCTTCGGGCTGTCCCAGTAGTTCGGATTGCGGACATAGCCGACATAATTGCCGAGCACCCATTCCTTGAAGACGAAGGGCCCGGTCCCAATTGGCGCACGATTGTTGGGATTCTGCAGCGGATCGCCCTTGCCGTCGTAAATGTGACGCGGGACGATCGGAGACTCGCCCGCCGCCAGCGCGTAGAGCAGATACGGCGCCGGCTTCGACAGTTTAAGCACGACCGTATGCTCGTCGACCGCACGGGCTTCGAGCAGGCTGGCAAACGTCGTACGACCACGTGGATGCGCGGATTTGAGAAGACCGATGGAATAGACGACGTCCGCTGCCGTAAACAGCTGGCCGTCATGCCATTTCACGTTCCGCCGCAACTCGAAACGATATTGCAACCCGTCTTCGCTGACGCTCCAGGCCGTTGCGAGCTGCGGTCTGGGATTGAGCTCGAAGTCGTAGGTCAGCAGCCCCTCAACCACCTTGGTGCTGGCCTGGATAGCCGGCCCCTCCGTCGTGTTGAAGCACACCAGCGTGGTCGGTTCGGGCTGGATCACGAAGGTCAGTCTCCCGCCGGAACGGGGGCTGTCCTCCTGCGCCCGCGCGCCAGCGGCCGGCGCCGCGAGTCCAGCCAGAGTTGCCTTGACGAAGGTTCGTCGGGAGATCGAGACCATTGTGCCTCCCTACGACCCCGGGAAGGTCACGAGCGATCTGTAAAGCTCGCGCAACTTGGCATGCACAGCCTCGGAGTCACGATAGACGGAGATGAAGCGGCTCAGGCGCGCGTCGTCCTTCAATTCCGGCCGCGTCACGAACTGAAAGGCATAAATCGGGGCATTCTCAAAGATCAGACCCGAGGACGGATCGAGCCCCGCAAGCCTCGCAAACGTCGGATAGGTTGCCGCGGCGTCAACGTCATCAAGGGAACGCGCAATCTGCGGCCCTTCGAGTTGGACCAGCTTCAATGGCTTGCGGTATGTGACGATGTCCTCGATCTTTGCACGATGATCGGCTCCCGGCTTGAGCTCGATGAGGCCGGCTCGCTGCAGAAGCAGCAGCGCTCGACCGGTGTTCACGGCATCACTTGAGATCGCGACCCGGGCATTGTCCGGGAGATCCGGGATCGATTTGTACTTCTTGGAATAAAGTCCGAACGGAGTGCTGAAAGCCGGCGCGACGGGAACGAGCTTGTAGCCCGCATTTTTGACGCTGAATTCAAGGAATGGGACATGCTGGAACAGATTCGCGTCGATCTCCTTTTCGGCGACCGCGCGATTTGGCGTATTCCAGTCGTTGAACTCGATCAGTTCGACGTTCAGGCCCTGTGCCTTGGCTTCGCTCGCCGCAATCTCGGCGGCCTGGTTCGATATGCTGGTCGCGAGCCCGATTCTGAGCGGTCTTTCATCGGCCGAAACCGGCGATACGCTGGCACGCAACCCGACGAGCGCCAGGCCAATCGCGAAGCGTAGTCTCGGCCGACTCGCTTTGGAGAGATGATGCAGGCTTCCCTGGAACACTGTCTTCTTTTCCCGATACTTGCTGCGGCCATCCAATCGCGACGGAGCCGACTGTCGCGGGAGACCCGACCAACGCCGCCGTTTGGCCGTTTCTCCGCGCGACAGTCCCGTTCTGATCAATCGACCGGCGAGACCGCCGGCCGGTTGCTCAGAACTCTCCCCCCGCCCCGGGAGCTGCGATTGCTGGCTTGTCCTTTGGCAGTTCGGCGACCAGCGCTTCCGTGGTCACGATCAATGACGCGACCGAGGCCGCATCCTGCAATGCAGTTCGCACCACCTTCGCCGGGTCGACGATCCCAGCCTCGATCAGGTCGACATACTCCTCAGTCTGCGCATTGAAGCCGTAGGTCGGCGATCGCTGCTCCAGGATCTTCCCGACTACGATGGATCCCTCAACGCCCGCATTCTCAGCGATCTGCCGGATCGGACTTTCCAGCGCCTTGAGCACGATATTGATTCCGGCCTGCACATCGGAATTGGCATGGCTCAGCCGACCGATGGCGGCCTTCGCCCGCAACAACGCAACACCGCCGCCGGGCACGATGCCTTCCGCGATTGCCGCTCGCGTGGCATTGAGCGCGTCGTCGACACGATCCTTCTTTTCCTTGACCTCGACCTCGGTCGCGCCACCGACGCGGATCACGGCAACCCCGCCCGAGAGCTTGGCAAGGCGTTCCTGCAGCTTCTCGCGGTCATACTCCGAAGTGGTCTCTTCGATCTGCGCCCTGATCTGGGCAATCCGGCTGTCGATATCCTTGCGCTTGCCGGCCCCGCCGACGATCGTCGTGCTCTCCTTGTCGATCCGGACCCGCTTGGCACGGCCAAGCTGCGACAGCGTCACGTTTTCGAGCTTGATTCCAAGTTCATCCGAGATCGTCTGCCCCCCCGTCAGGACCGCAATATCCTCGAGCTGCGCTTTTCGCCGATCGCCGAACCCTGGCGCCTTCACGGCGGCCACCTTGAGGCCGCCGCGAAGCCTGTTGACGACCAGGGTCGCAAGCGCCTCGCCTTCGACATCCTCGGCGACAATCAGCAGCGGCTTGCCGGACTGCGCGACCGCCTCAAGTACCGGCAGCAAGGGATGCAGCGAATTCAGCTTGGCTTCATGGATCAGGAGATAGGGATCTTCGAACTCGACCAGCAATTTCTCCGCGTTCGTGACGAAATAGGGTGACAGATAGCCACGGTCGAACTGGAGGCCTTCCACGACATCGAGCTCGGTGTCGAGGCTCTTTGCTTCCTCGACGGTGATGACGCCATCGTTGCCGACCTTCTTGACGGCGTTAGCGATGATCTTTCCGACCGCGACATCGCCGTTCGCCGAGATCGTGCCGACCTGGGCGACTTCTTCGGAGGACTGCACCTTTCGCGCCCGCTTTTCGATATCCTTGATCGCCTCGGCGACCGCCAGGTCAATACCGCGCTTGAGGTCGAGAGGATTGAGGCTTGCAGCGACGGCCTTCGCGCCCTCCCGGACGATGGCTTGCGCCAGTACGGTCGCGGTCGTGGTGCCATCGCCGGCGAGATCGTTGGTCTTGGAAGCCACCTCGCGCAGAAGCTGCGCACCGATGTTCTCGTATTTATCCGCGAGTTCGATCTCCTTGGCGACCGTCACGCCGTCCTTGGTGATCCGCGGAGCCCCGAATGCCTTTTCGATGACGACATTGCGCCCTTTGGGGCCCAAAGTCACCTTGACGGCGTTCGCAAGCGTGTCCACGCCGCGCAAGAGGCGATCGCGGGCATCGGTCGAGAATTTCACATCCTTTGCAGCCATATGCACTGTCCTTCGAGCAAGACTGTCCCTGCCGCGCACAAGACTGCGCGGTTGGACATCGTTGAGGTGTTGTTGATGACGAGGTCTAGGCGATCACGCCGAGAATGTCGGATTCCTTGGCGATCAGCAGATCTTCGCCATTGATCTTGACCTCTGTTCCGGACCATTTTCCGAACAGGACCCGATCGCCTTTCTTCACGTCGAGTGGATGCAGCTTGCCGGTTTCATCCCGCGCCCCGCCGCCGACGGCGACGACTTCTCCTTCCTGAGGTTTCTCCTTCGCGGTGTCGGGAATGATGATTCCACCCTTGGTCTTGTTGGTCTCCTCGATGCGGCGGATCACTACACGATCATGCAACGGACGGAAGCTCATCGGGCCTACCTTTGATAATATTTGCGTTCAGGTTCGCGCATCAACGGTGCAATATCGCTTTTGACGCCTTCAAAACGTTATGGTCGCGATCGTGTCGTGTCCATGTCAAATTGCGTCGACAAAATAGATGATTGCTGCCAACGCAGTGCGGGGCGGAAAAACGTTTGGATCGGTAAGATGCAAGGACGCACGCGAACGAGATCAGCCGCGTGTCGCATCGTCTAGGCTGCGGCCTTGGCCTGCAAGCGTCGTACGCGCGGGATCACGTGCTCGGCGAAGCGCGTCATGTTCTCGTCGACCGGCTGGAATTGCAGCATGAAGAGTTCGACACCAATTGCGTTGAATTCAACGATGCGCCTGGCAACGGTGTCGTAGCTTCCGACCAGCCGTGCCGACGTGCCGCCATTGGTCCCGACTCTCGCCTCCTTGGCCGCGGTCTTGAACATCTGCGCTTCGGGATCCGCATTCGCCACGAGCCGGGCGCGCGTCGGCTTGTCCTGCTCCGCGATGGAAAACAACTTCGTCAGCTCGGCCTCCGCTTCGGCATCCGTGTCGCGTGCGATGACGAAGGCGGACATCCCGAAGCGGATGGGCGGTCCGACACGTGGCCTGCGGGCGACATCCTGGACAAGGACTCGGATGTCCTCGAGCGGCTGTCCATTCATGAAATAGACGTCCGCCGCGTGGGCTGCGAGCATCCGCGCCGCCTCCGACTCGCCGCCAAGATAGATCGCCGGCCGTGGCCGAAACTGGTCGCGCGGACGGAGTTGGTAGGCGTCGACATTGAAGTGCTGGCCGTGAAAGTCCACCCGGTGGCCAGATGTCAGCCGCTCGAAAATCTCGACCCACTCCCGCCCATAGGCGTAGCGATCGTCATGATCGGGAAAGCCAATTCCCGAGCGCTCCAGCTCCGGTCGATACCACGCATTGACCAGATTGATGCCGAACCGCCCCTCGCTGATATTCTCGATCTGGAGCGCCATCTTCGCGAGCACGACCGGGTGCACCAGCAAGGGCTTGATCGCGGCAATCAGCTCGATCCGGCCGGTCAGGGCGGCAAGCGCGGCCGCGCCGGTCCAGGTTTCGAGCAGATCCTGGTCGTCACCGCTCGGATGGATGATGTGCTGCGCAAGCAGCGTGGATTCATACCCGAGCGCTTCGGCCTGCAAAATCTGGGCACGAACGCGTTTCCATGACGCATCGGGCGGATCGGTGGGATGATGTCGGGAGGCCCAGCTGCCATGGGTGAGTGCCCATACGCCAAATCGCAAGGGTAACGTCATGCTCGAAACCTCGCGGTCCAATCACTCGGCCGCCGCGCTCAACGATCCCCGCCGCAACGAAAGCTGCACAGGCGTCGGATTGCGAAGGATATCGAGCACCGGACAATGGGCGTCGACGACCTGCTTGAGACGCTCCAGCTCCGCCTGCGAGGCTGAGCTGTCGAGGATCACCTCGGCTTCGATCCCCTGAAAGCCCGCTCTGATGTCTGGTTGCACGTTGAAGAAGCCGCGCAGATCAATTGTCCCGGTGAGACGAACCGAGACACCATCAAGCGGAATACCGAGCGCGTCCGCATAGAGCCGGTAGGTGATCTCCTGGCAGGAGCCCAATGCAGCCAGGACGTATTCGACCGGGTTCGGCGCGGTGTCATTCCCGCTAAGGCCCGGAGGCTCGTCCACGGCGACATGAAACTGGCGGATTGAAACAGCGCTATTGACACCGTCACCGAGGCGCGACTGCGCATGGAACGCGGCCTGAGCCTGCGCCGGGTCTACGCCCAATGCAGCCTGGGTTCCGGTGAACACGTCCTTGAACTTGAAGCTCATCGTAAGTCCCTCCGCCTGAGTAAGCCGCGACGGCCAAATTGTGAGGCCGCACGGCCTGCTTATCAATCGAGCTACAACAAAAGCGATGAACAGAGCCTCGCAGGTTGGACCGACAACACATTCGTTCCACGGCTTAACCAGTGTGAAGGAAAACCGTCGCAGTCACAGGCGCGTCGCTCGGCAAGCGACGCAGCATGCCGCCGTCTTACGCCGTGCCGATCCGGTATTGGCCCGGCGGAGGCGTTCCGTTGACCGCGAAATCACCGACGATGCGATCCCGATAAACGCGAGGGTTATGGTTGGTGATTGTCCGCGCATTGCGCCAGTAGCGATCAAGCGCCAGATCGCGCGCTGCCGATGATGCACCCAAGGCATCGAAGAAGATCGTGGTCGCCTCCAGGATCAGGCTTGAGACAACCGTGACGGCCTGATCGAGTTCGAGCTCGGCGATGGCGACGGCGGCGGCAATTCGTTCCTCATCACGAGAGAGCTGCGATTCATGGGCGCGCTGCAAGGCCTCGGCGACCTTGAGCACGATTGCCCCGGCCGCATAAGCGTTGCCGCGTACCCTGCCTACCACCTGAAGTATCTGGGGGTCCGCCGCTACGCGATCGGCGTTGCCGTGGCTGAAAACCCGCGTCCGCTGCTTGACCAGGCGCGCAACGTCATTGGCCGCGGCGCGCCCAATGCCCGCGAGTGTTGCAAGGTGGACCAGCTGGTAGAACGGATTGGAATATTTGAACCGTGCGGTCACCGGAATGACCTGGTTACCCTCGACGGGAACATCCTTGAATATCGTCGTGCCGCTCGCCGTGAGCGCCTGGCCAAAGCCGTCCCAATCGTCGAGCACCTCGACCCCGGGCGAATGGCGGGAAACGACGACACCGACCGGTTCGCCATTCTCATGCTGGGCCGCGATGTTGATCCAGTCAGCGAACAGCGTGCCGGTCGTGTAGTATTTCCTGCCGTTGAGCACCAGCCGGCCGTCCCTGCTGGAAACAGTGGTCGAGAACGCCTGCAGCTTGTTGTCGCCGACCTCGCTGTGCCCATTACCGAACAGGGTCTTCTCGCCGATGCGGCGCAGCCACAATTCGCGGTGCGTCGGATCGGCCGAGTTGAGCACATCCTCGGTAAAGCCAAAATGCGAGCGGAGCGAATTGGTGACGTTCGAGTCGGCCTCCGACAGTTCGATCAGCAGGTTGAACAGCTCCGGCAGCGTCGCGCCGGCGCCGCCAAACTCGTCCGGCACCCGCACGGTCGTGAAGCCAGCCGCGCGCAACGCCTTGATCTCGTCATAGGGCAGGCGCCGCTCAAGATCACGCGCGACGGTGGTGTCCTTGATCGAGCGGAACAACGGCCGAAAGGGTTCCGCAAGGTCTTCATATCGTGTCGACGGGCCACTGCCCCAGGCTTGATCGATCTGCGTCATCGCTATCCTCCTGTTGCGGCCTCTGCCCCCTTAGCAGGGCCGGCGACGAGTGCGCCGGCCGCTAGCGTCCTGGCGGTCAATCCACGCTGGATATCCGGGACTGCGGCGAGCAGCGCCTGGGTGTAGGGTTGTTGCGGATGTCCGAGCACCGCCTCGACGGCCCCCTGCTCAACCACGCGACCGTTGTGGAAAACGAGCACCCGATCGGCCAGATGTTCGATCACACCCAGATCATGCGAGATGAACAATAACGCGGTGCCGAGCTTCGACTGCAACTCCGCGAGCAAGTCCAGCACCTGAGCCTGGATGCAGATATCGAGCGCCGATACCGGCTCGTCGCAGACGATCAGGGCGGGTTCGGCCGCCAATGCCCTCGCGATCGAGACCCGCTGACGCTGGCCGCCGGACAGCGACCTCGGCCGGCGTTCGAGGTATTCGGCACTCAAGCCGACGAGCTCAAGCAGCGAAACGATGCGTTCACGCTGTTGCTTGCGCTCGGGCAGGCCCGCGAGATTTTCAGCGATCATGTCCTGAACGCGATAGCGGGGATCGAAACTGCTGAGCGCATCCTGCGGAATATATTGCAGCTTACGCCTGAGCGGCCGCCGCGCCGCTTCTGATAGCGCCGACCAGGGGCCGCCGAGCAACCGCACCTCTCCCTGATCGGGTGAAAGCAGGCCGAGAACGATCTTGGCGCAGGTCGATTTGCCCGACCCCGACTCGCCTACGATGCCGACAACCTCGCCCGCCCTGACGTCGAAGCTGACGTCCTGCAACACAGTCGAACGGACGCGCCCTGTCGCCTTGGGCGAAATGTAGCTCTTGGAAATCATCTCGACCTCCAGAACCACCTCGCCGGCCTCGCGGCGGGCCGGCAACGGCTCACGCGTAATCGTGACGGCATCTCCGTTTGCGGCGTTCACTGCCGCGGGCCCAATTCGCGCCGACGCGAGCCGCGCTCCGCGCGAGCGGACCGACGGAACGGCCGCGATCAACTGCCGCGTATAGGAGTGTCGTGGCCGGGTCAGCACGTCGCGGGTCGGTCCGCTGTCGACGACCCTGCCGTCACGCATCACCATCACGCGGTCCGCAATTCCGGCGACGACGGCGAGATCGTGACTGATCAGCAATACGCCCGCACCTTCGCGGATTCGTTCCGCGAGCACCTGCAGGACTTGCGCTTGCACGGTGACGTCGAGAGACGTGGTCGGCTCGTCCGCGATGATCAGATCGGGATTGGCGGCGATTGCCGATGCGATCAGCGCACGCTGGCGTAATCCGCCCGAGAGTTGATGCGCATACTGCAAGGCGCGATCCGCAGCATTGGGAATGCCGACCCTGCGCAGCGTGTCCAGCGTTCGTTCCCGGATCGATCCGGGGTCGGTCAGAATCCTGTGACTGGAGATCACTTCGGCGACCTCCTGTCCGATCGTGCGCAACGGGTCGAGCGAGACCAGCGCATCCTGCATGACGAGACCGGTGACCGTTCCACGCAGCTTGCGCCAGTCGGCCTCCCGATAGCCGCGCACATCGCGTCCCTTAATCTCGAAGCGACGGGCGGTCGTCCTGGCCCCCTCTCCAGCGAGGCTCAACAGGCTTCGCGCGGTCACGCTCTTGCCTGAGCCGGACTCACCGACCAATGCGACGCACTCGCCGGGCCGGATCGTTAGATCGACGTCGATCACGATCGACCTATCGGCATTTGCACCGGCAAAGCCCACATTCAGACCCAGAATCTCGACCAGCGGAGCCTGTTGCGCGGGCACGGATTGACCGGTGCTCATGCCATCCGCCCCTCGAATTTCTTCTGCAGGAAGTTGCCGACCACACTGAAGGCAATCACCGTGGCCGTGATCGCAAGGCCCGGAAAGACGCCCGGCCACCACGCCACACGCAAGACGTCCCGGCTTTCCGCCAGCATGACGCCCCATTCCGGCGTCGGTGGTTGCGGGCCCAGGCCCAGAAAACTGAGACCCGATACGATCAGGATCGTGCTGCCGATATAGACGGTCGCAATGATCGGGATGGCGACCAGCACATTGGGCAACACGTGCCGCAGAAACACCTGCCACTGGCTCAGCCCATAGACTGTCGCCTGTGTCACGTAATCCGCGTCACGCACCAATTGAGTCTGCGCCCGGACCACCCGGCCGAACTTGGGAATGCCGGCGATCCCGACCGCGATCGCGATATTGAGCATGCCCTGGCCGAGAAAGGTGACGATCAGCATCGCGAGCAACACGCCAGGAAAGGACGACAGCATGTCGAACAGACGCGACACGCATTCGTCGAGGATCCGATTGCGCTGGCCGGCGATGATTCCGAGAATCACACCCAGACCGAGCCCGACGGCAACGCCGCCGAAGCCGATCAGAAGCGAGTACCGGGTGCCGTAGATGGTTCGTGCAAACACATCGCGGCCGAGGCGGTCCGTACCGAACAAATGCGCCCAACCGGGCGGCTTCAGCCCCTCGGTGAAATCACCGACGAGCGGATCGAAGTGGGTGAACAGCCACGGCACGGCCGCCGCAGCGATCAGGAGCACCACGAATGCGACGGAGACGATGAACGCGAGCGGCGGACGACGCTGAACCGCTATCACTGGAAGCGAGGTTTCGAACCCGGCGAGGTCTTCGGGCCGATCGAGAGGGACGGCTTGCTCGAATGAGCGGTGCGACGGCGCGGTCATTGAGCCCTCAATCTCGGGTCGATCAGGACATAGAGGATATCGAGCAGGGTCGAAGCCGCGACGTGAATGAAGGCGGCAAGCAGCACGACTGTGAGCACCACAGGCACGTCATGGGTAAGCACAGCGCCGAGCGTCACCGTGCCGAGACCCGGCCGGCCGAATACCTTTTCCGTGATCACCGCGCCGCCGAGCAGGCCACCGATCAACCAGCCACCCAACGTCACTGCCGGCAGCAAAGCGTGCCGCAGCACATGTCGCCACCGGATGATGAACTCACCGACGCCGCGTGCCCGCACCGTCGTCACAAACGGCTGGTCGAGCGTCTTCTCCATGGCCTCGCGCAGGACCTGCGTCAGCAGACCCGCCGTCGGCAGCGCCAGGGTGATCGACGGCAGGACGATCGACTTCCATCCCTCGGCGCCGGACACCGGGAACCAGCGCAGGTTGAAGGAGAATGCCATCAGCAGCAGAATGCCGAGCCAGAATACAGGCGTCGAGGCGAACACCAGTTCGAGGACTGATGCAACCTCTCGCGAGAAATTGCTGCGGCCGGCGGTCAGGAGCGCGATGCCGCCTGCAATCACGACCGCGAGCACGCCTGCGGTCAGAGCTAGCTCGACCGTCGGCAGCAGTTGCGAACCAACCACCTCGATCACGGGCTGCCGTAGCACGTAGGAGGTGCCGAAATCGCCGCGAAAGATACGGAACAGGAAATCGAGATATTGCTCAGGCAGCGTACGGTTCAGCCCCCATTCGGCGGCGATCGCTTCGCGCAGGCCGGGATATTCGAGGTCTCCGGCAAGAATGTCCTGGATGCGCCCCGGCAGAGCGTGCAGCGCGACGAATGTCGCGGTCACGCTTGCCCAGGCGACCACCAGGCTGGTGAACAGCCTGGATATGATACGGGACCACATCCAGCTGGCCTACTTCTTTGCGATCCAGAAGTCGTAAGCACTGGACGGCGAGTCGAGGCCAGCCTCGAAGCTCAAACCGTTGACGGTGCTCTTTGCCGCCAGGAACCAGCTTGGCGCAAACAGCGGCACGATAAAGGCCTGATCGACGCCACGCTTCTGGACCGCGTCCGTCAGTTCCCGCTTGCGAACGGGATCGGTCGACGCAAGCGCTTCATCGATCTGGCGGGTGATCTCGGGATCCGGATTGGAGATGTTGGCATACAGGAATCCCTTCGAGCCGAGCATGTCCCAGAGTTCGCGCGCCGGATCAGAGGGATTGTCCGTGTTCGGGTAGATCGTCCAGGTGCCGTTGGCGTTGTTCTTGGCATACTCCCCGGCCGTGATGAGCCGCAAATTCAGATCCAGGCCGACATTCTTGCGGAGCGACGCCTGAACACCCTGAATCAGGATGTCACGATTGTCCCGCACATAAGGTTGGGGATAGCCGACCTCGATCGAGAGCCGCTTGCCGTCCTTGGTTCGAAACCCTTCGGAGTCGCGGCCGGTCCAGCCCGCTTCATCGAGCAGCTTGTTAGCTCCCGCGATGTCGTTGCCCCAGGAGCCGACGAGCGCCTTGTTGTATGCAGGATTGGCAGGCCCAATGATCGACCAGGCACGCGGCACCGTTCCCAGGTAGACCTGCTTGACGATCGGCTCGAGATCGAAGCCGTCGCGCAATGCGCGACGCACGCGGACATCGTCGGCCGGCGGACGCGTATAATTGATGTTGAACGTAAAGGAGGTGCTGGCGCCGGATGGCCCGGTCAGCAGCTTGAAGTCCGGTTGCTCGGCAAACAACGGTGCATCGGTCGGCTGCACGCCCTCGATCAGGTCAACCTGTCCAGACGTCAAAGCGCCGGTGCGCACGGCATATTCGGGCAGGAACCGAAAGGTCACGCGATCAAGATAAGCCGGCCCCTCATGTGCCGCGTTGCCCGGTCCCCATTTGTAGGCGGGATTGCGAACGAACACCGCGGATTGACCGCGCGTGTAGCCCTCGAAGATGAACGGCCCAGTGCCCGCCAACGCGCGCCCCCCGCCGCACAAATCACCCTTCTCCAGCGCCTTCGGCGAAATCAGACCCAGCTTCACGTTCGATGTCGATTCCAGGAAGCTCGAATCCGGCTTGGACAGAACGAGTTTCACGACGTAGGGCGAGACCACCTCGGCGTGATCGAAAGTCTGCAAAAGAGAGACCGCGGTCGCCGCGTTCTCCGGCTTGAAGATGAAGTCGAAATTCGCCTTGACCGCCACGGCATCGAATTTCTCGCCGTCATGGAAAACGACGTCCTCGCGGAGCTTGTAGGTATATTCCTTGCCGTCCGCTGAAATCGACCACTCCGTGGCGAGCCATGGCGCGAAAGTGCCGTCGGTCTTCTTCGCGATCAGCGAGTCGATATAGTTGCGTGCGACGAAGAACGCAGCCTGCTGCGATGACCGATGGGGATCGAAGCAGGATGGCTCGGTCGTGACACCCCATGTCAACGCCCCGCCGGAGATCGGCTGATCTGCGGCCTGCGCCGCGCCTATCCCCAGCAACGCAACGGCAATCCCGTTTACGAGCAAACTATTGTTCTTCATTCGCATCACCTGCACATATTTTTTCAATGCCCGCGTCGCCGGCGCATCGAACATTCCCCGTCAGGACGATGGAGACGTCGGCGCATCAGCCATTTTCTGCAGACATCGCTTCTGTTGCAGTGCGATCTAAGTCGTGGCTGCGCGTGAGCGCAACAAGCAAACGATTGACACATTGTCCGCAGGCGAAGTTTGAAAAATAATTCGCAATCCCGCATCGTTGATGGATGAAATCGATCCAGCCCGATGCGAAGCCGACAATCCGATGCTGCCCCGACGTGACACGAAACGGCGGTTCTCCGAACATACCCTGGTGATCGGGGAGTGATGCGGGGACGCTGTCACCCCCGTCTCACCCAATTGGTCCAACAGTAAAAGCCTGCACCGATGTTCCGGGTGCACTCTGCAGGATCAGCCAACATCGCCGTATCAATCAACTCACCGGCCGGGCCAGCCCGAGCGAATCCCGCAAAGTCGAGCCGTCATATTCTCTGCGGAACAAGCTGCGGTGTCGCAGTTCGGGTACCAGCCGGTGCACCACGTCCTCGACGCCGCCCGGAAGAAGGGATCTGCAGCATGAACCCGTCGCAGGCTCCGGCCTCGAACCACTCCTGCATGCGGTCGGCGAGGTTGAGACCGGAGCGACGGGTGAATTCGGAGACCTCGCGGTAGTGCCCCTTGACGCCGGGGACATTGAGGTTGAAGCAGTGCCGCAATGTGACTCAGATAGACTATTGCTGTCGCAATGCGCCAACAGGACGCCGCGCCATCAAAGGAACACGACAACCTCTCGGTCGGCTACGATTTGTCCGCCATGCGAGTGCTTTGATGCGGCAGCAGGACGTCGAGCTTGGCAAAGATCAGTGAGGACAGGACGACGATCGCAGCCCCGATCACCGCTTCTGCACTGTGAGACGTACCGTAGATGTAATGCTCCCCGATCAAGGTAACGATCGGTACAAAGTAAAATACGACACCGACTTTCGAGGCCGGATGTCGCGACAACATGTATAGGAGCAATACGTTCGCACCAACGGACACGACCAGGATCATCCATGTCGCAGAGATTAGGAAACTGATATTTGGCGTGGCGGACCAGCCGGTTACCGTTACGATCGCGCCAAAGATCAATACCGAGCCGATATATTGCCACAGGATCGAGCGGGCTACAGCGACCCCGATCCGTTTCTGCAAGGCGGTCCCTACCGTAATGGCCGCAAGCGCAACTCCCCCGAAAGTAAGCCCCAGCACCGAACCATCGCCCAACTCTCGTGTACCGGCAACCGCCAATACCAATCCGAAGAATCCTGTAAGCAGGAGCGCCTTGGCCGGCCATGACGTCCGTTCCCGGGCGACAAATGGCGTCAAGGGCTGCGCGTCAAGGATGATCGTGAGTGCCGGGCGACAGTTTGTGAGCGATCGCCAGAAAATACGCGCCTTGGTAGCCTGCCTGCAGCAAGACGCCGACAAAGACCGCCCAGAGAATGACCCGACGAGGCAGCATTAACGCGGCGCGAAGATCAGATCGGAAGCCGATAGCCAGGACGACCGCGAGAACGAGCATCGCGCCGGTGGAGCGGATGGCGAGGAACGTCCAGACGGACGAACTCATGAGGCCAAGCTTCACGAAAATGGCACCGCTGCTCCACATAACCAGAAAAAGCAGCGGGGCTACGACATTCATCGATGTGCATTCACGTCCAGGAGTTGAGATTAAAACGTGCATTGCTACAGGATGACGCCTCGAACTTGGGGATGAGAACGTCTCTCCACCGGCCACGCGAGGTCTATCTTTCCGAGAAATGACTGTTCTTTTCCGCGGACGGCCAAGTGGCCCGTCGCATTGTGCGATGAGCACGCTTCTGAAACGTGCGCACCACGCCATGACTTGCTAACAATCCGAGTCGTGCCCGACCGCACAGCCTTCGGAGCTATAGTTGGACATCGCCGTAGCACGGTGCCTTGCCCCATAAGTAGAGTTGATATCCTCGTCGCAGGCCGAGGCGAAAATATGGGTCCTGTTCGCAGAGCGAGACGGCTTCGTTCCGATCTTTCACTTCCAATACCCACAATCCGCCACCGTACCATTCGTCCGGAGATGTCCGTAGTCCGCCGGCGAGAAGGATCCTTCCACGATTTTGCGCAAGGTAAGCAAAATGATCTTGCGAGTGCCGTTGCCGTATCCAGCCCCTTTCGGCTTCAGGATGGTCCTCAAAGATTACAACCCATCTCGTCATCCAACTGCTCCATCAGCTTGAGGGCAGGAAATGCCGCGAATGGTGCGCGCGCCAACATGTCGTCTGTCTCTTGTCCGCCCAACTTGCTGGAACGGCGATCGCACATCGTCGTCCTTTTTGCTCCACCATTCTGCTCTACGCCACCAACATTCGATTTGGTGAGTGGCCATTTCACAGCCTGATATTCCAGGCAGCATTTGACGCTCGCGCAGACTCTCGCCCAAGGCTCAAGCTGGAACGCCGAGGGTCAGCACCTCGCCGTCATAGGGGATCAGAAATCGTTCGGCAGCGATGTTCTGGGAGAGCAATTTGCGCCGCAGATCATCTCGGCTGACGGTCGCGTGATCAAGAGCCTCCAAATGGGTCGCGACGATAATCGGGCGCGAATAGATCCTGCCGAGGGTCACGGCTTGCTCTGCATCCATAGCTATCGATTGCCTCTCCCAGAGCGCACCGGACGGATGAATCACGATGATGTCTGGGTGGGTACTTCGAATCGTCTCCTCGACCGGCGGGTAAAGGACCGTGTCGCCTGCCCAATAGAGGCTCGGCTCGCCCTCCAGCTCAACGCTGACCCCCATGACCGGCCCCATCTTCTCGACGACGGGGCCGAAGACGTGACGACCTTCGCGTCGGGTGAGCTTAACGCCGCGCCAAACAAGGTTGTCGTGAAGCGGCGTGACCGTTTCGAAGCCAAAAGAGCGGATCTTGGTGTCATCTCCGGGTTGGCAGACGATCGGCAGACTTTTGGGGACCAGACTTTGCGCGACGGGATCGAAATGATCCGAATGGAGATGAGAAACGATAACGAGCTCGACGCCGTCCAGGACCTGATCGATGTTCACGGGGAGGTCGACCAGCGGATTTGGTGAGCGTCCCGCAATGGAAGGGCGGCTGTGCTTCGGAGCGAAGAACGGATCGATGAGGATCGTCCGCACGCCGAGATTCAGCTTCAATGTTGCGTTTCGCAAGAGCTGCAGCTTCATCCGTCATTCCCGTTGCTAATAGAGATTTTTTTGCGCGTCGGCGTCAATTCGCGCCTCGATGTCCTTTACAGGAAGACCCGCAGGCGCGGCCTGATCGGAAATCATCTGTCCGAGCGACGGCAGCTTGGCCCGATCCAGCCGATGGTCATCTTGCCAGAGACGGCTGCGCTTGAGCGCCTTCGTGCAATGAAGGAATGCCTCCGTGACACTCACGATGATGGCGAGCTTCGGCATCTTGCCGCCGACGGACATGGATTCGAGGAGCTTCTGCGAACGCGTGAGACGCGCCGTGCCGTTGACCCGTAGCAGTTCCTCGATGCCGGGAATGATGAACAGCAGCCCGATTGCGGGATCGGCGAAGAGATTCTCCATCGTATCGAGGCGGTTGTTGCCGGGCCGGTCCGGGATCGCCAGGTGATAGGGATCGAAGATATGCACGAACCCCGGAGCATCACCCCTGGGGCTGACGTCGTGGCCGCGCTCGGGATGCGAAGAGCCGATGATGACAAGCGGCGCATGCGCAATGAAGTTGCAGCAATGGCGATCCAGCCGGTCGAGCTGCTTGGCGCGCATCAGCGCCGATGGCGCCAGATACGGGGGCCGCAGCTCCTCGGCAGACGTAAGATAGGTCAACTCCTCGAGCATCGGAGGGGGCTCCTCAATCCAGTCAATCCCTGACGTTGCGCGGATAGGTCTGTTTGGCCGCGTCGGCCGCGGACAGGTCAATGTCAAGGCTGATGATTGGATTGGCCTCGCTCGTGCGCGCAAGAATATCTCCGTCAGGTGCTACGATCCAGCTCCCGCCGGCGAGGTTGCCGCCGCGGCGGTTTGCCGTGACCACGAAGGCGCCGGCCGCAATCGCCGCCATCCGCGTCGCCACTTCCCAGCGCGCATGGCTGCCGGTCGCTCGCGGCGCCGCAATCAACTGAACCCCGGCCTGTCCGAGGCACCGCGCCGCGGTGCTCACCATGATCTCCGTGCACACCAGCTCGGCGAAACAGAGTCTGCCGTCCCACACCGGCAGCACGCTTTGTGGCCCGCGCTCGAACCAGGTGGCTTCCCAGCCACCTTCTTGCTGGGGAAGCCACGCCTTGGGTCTGCCTCGGACGAGACCGATCTCCGGTTTCCAAAGAAACGTCTCGTTCCACCGCCGTGTATCCACCTCGACCGCCCGCGTCCCGACGATACGCTTCGCCGCGAGGTGCTTCAGCTCGTCCGAGATCCTGGCATGCGTGGCAACGGCTTGACGCCAGACCGCCTCACTGAACACAGGACTTTCCCAAAAGCTGTCAACGCCTGCGAGCTCGGGAAGGACCAGGAGATCGACGGGCGCTTTGGCAAGCTCACTTTCGAGCCTGCGCCACATCGCCCCTGCTTCATAAGCACGATCGGGAAATTCCCAGGTCGCTACTCGAAAGCTCACAGTGTTCTCCATCTCGCCAAGATATTGTGACGAGCGAGGCGGATTGACCAGTGGCACGAATGCCGTATAGCGTTAAGATAATGCCATTCCGCACCCGCGCCGCCCCGAAACCAACTCCGTCGCGACGGGACCAACTTGTCGCCGTGCTCGCCTATGATGGCGTGAACGCTTTTGAGCTTGGGATGGCCGTCGAAGTGTTCGGCCTGACCGATATGGGAGCTGGCTGGTATCGCGTCGTCGTTTGCACCGAGCATCCAGGACGGCCGCTTGTTGCGAACAACGGCATCAGAATTGTCGCCGATGCGAGCCTGAAGACACTGGGGCGAGCCACCACAATCATCGTTCCAGGATGGGAAAATATCGAAGACGCGCCATCCGCAGCGCTGCTCGACGCGCTCCGCCGTGCACATCGACGGGGTGCGAGGATCGCATCTATCTGCGCCGGCGTGTTCGTCCTCGCTGCGGCCGGATTGCTCGATGGACGCCGTGCCACAGGACATTGGGCGCAAGTCGATCTGCTCTCAAGCAAATATCCAACGATAGAAGTCGATCCAAACGTACTCTACGTCGACGATGGCGACATCATGAGTTCAGCCGGGCGGGCCGCAGGTCTCGATCTGTGCCTCCACATCGTCAGACGAGACTATGGCGCGCAGATCGCCAATCAGGTAGCGCAGCGGCTTGTCGTGCCACCTCATCGCGAAGGCGGGCAAGCGCAGTATATTCCGCAACCCGTTCGCAAGGCTGAGGGCGATGCGCTGGCCTCGGTGTTTGCGTGGGCGCAACGCCACCTCGATCAAGACCTGGCAATCAACAGTCTCGCTTCGCGGGCAAGAATGAGCCGCCGTACCTTCATCCGACGGTTCGAAGAAGCAACCGGCATGACACCTGGCGAATGGGTGGTGCAGGCACGGGTGTCGCGGGCCCGGGAGCTTCTCGAGGCGACGCAGCTTCCAATCGAAGGCATCGCAACGGCCACGGGGTTCGGCTCGGTCGAAGCGCTGAGGCATCATTTCAGACAGCGGCTCGGCACGAGTCCAGTGCGCTATCGCGCTGTCTTTCAGGCGTCCGCCCGCTCGCAGGCCGGGGCAGACAGTCGCTGAGCTATCGCCCTTTCCTTTGCCAACCGAACCCGCGACCACTCATCCAATATTACCTAGACGGAACAGTTCGCCGTCTTCGCGGGCCGGATCCTGCCGCTGCTGCGCAAACGCGGCCTGTTCCGAAGTGAGTATCGCGACGGCACGCTGCGCGACGGGCTCGGCCTTGGGTCCACTGCCGAGCCGTTTCGACCGCCAGGTGCAGCAACAGCGCTCGGCGTAAGCCGACTTCTCGCCAAAACGGCGAAAACAACCCCATGCACAGTAGCCGCGCCGTGTCAGATCAAGGGCTTGCACGAACAGCGATGTGCGCGGCAACGCGTCGGACCAAGCCGTTTGACACGTCCGGCAAAACAACTGCATGATGCTATCGTCGGAGCATAGGGCGATGGCGAGACGGATCTCGCGACCTTCGCAACCGTGCACTAGCGTTCCATCGGTTCCGCTCGCGGATGTAGGTCGGCGGCGGAGCCGCCAGCTCTCCGGAGTAGTCTGGATGCCGATGACACCCCACGACGACCTGCTTCTCTGGCATGCCCTTCATCGTCTCGAGGTGACATATTGGTATGACGTCGACTTCAACGACGGGCGCACGGCCCATGAGTTCTTCATGCCGGACGGCGTAAAGATCGTGGGTCACAACCGCTTTGAGGGACGTGAAGCGATCCGCGCATTTTATGAGTGGCGCGCGCGTCAAATCGGCGAGAACGCAGCGGACCGACTGGCGATCAGTGGCGTGAAGGCCGTGCGCCACCTGATCACCAATCTGCACGTCGCGTCGAGCAGCGAACGCTCCGCGACAGTGGTAGGCATCATCGTGTTCTACGGTGGTCTGACCTATCCGTCCACGCGACAGTCAAATCCTCCAATGATGGTGGCGGATTTGATCAATGAGTGCGTGCTGAACAACAACAATTCGTGGCAGTTCAAATCACACACAATCCAGCCGGTATTCATGAGTGCCGCTCCACCTCCATCCATGGAGATCGATCCCATTTTCCTGAAGGATACCTGAGAGACGCGCCCGATTTCATCGCCGATATGCCGCGACGACGTCAGCTCTTGGGTTGATGCCAAACGATATCGGCAACCGTGACCTTCTTGGGCACGATGCCAAGTTCATAAAAGGTGTCAGCCAATTGCTGCTGCTGAGCGACCTGCGCTGAAGTCACCTCACCGAAGGTAAAGCTTGCCCGCGCGAAGGCAGCGCGCCATGACTTCTCGTCGATGCTGGTGGCGGCAGCAGCCAGCTTGGCCAGTTCATCACGATGTTGGCCGGACCACTCCGTCAGCTTGCCGATCTCGTCCAGCGCAGCAGACAGCACAGTGGGATATTTGTCGGCGAAGTCACGGCTCGACAGGTAGTACGACGAGCTGGCCAGCCGCTTGTCGGAGGTGTCGGCAATAATGCGCGCACTGTAGCGCTCCTGAGCGATCGCGTAGAACGGATCCCACACCACCCAGGCATCAATGGTACCGCCGTTAAAGGCGGCAGTGGCGTCCGCAGGCGCCAAATAGGTCGGCACGATATCCTTGAGGCCCAGGCCGGCCAGCGCCAGTGCCTTGACCGCTACGTTATGGGCGCTGGAACCCCGGGAGAAGGCGACGCGCTTGCCCTTGAGTTCTGCCAGGGTCTTGATAGGCGAATCGTGCTGCACCAGCACGGCGTGCTCGGCGGACGGCGTGGACGCCACATATACCAACGGGGAGCCGGCGGCTTGCGCGAAGATAGGTGGTGTATCGCCTACCGAGCCGATGTCGATAGCCCCCGCGCCAAGAGCTTCCAGCATGGGGGGACCGAACTGAAATTCCACCCACTGGACGGCGTCCACACCCAATGGCTTCAGCCGCCTTTCAATCACTTGCTGCTCTCGCCCCAGAACCAAAATGGCTGCGCCCTTCTGGAAGCCGACCTTGAACTCCTTCGGCACGACGCCGCCCGGCGCGGCGATACTGACGCGTGGCGAAAGCAAGGCCGTACCAAGGAGACCGAGGCCGGCGGTGATGATCTGACGTCGGGAAGTGGACATTGTCGTTCCTCGGCTCGCGGGTGGTCGCTACGGGAAGCGCACTCGATATCCGACCGTGCGCGGACAGAGCTTCTTTTTAATCAGCCGCATCGAAAAAAGGCTTTCGTCCTTCAATCTCGCAATGAAAGAGTGTTGCAAAGAGGCGCTCGTTTGCATGCCAAATTTACCATGATGAATGGACTAGGCCCTCAGTCCGCCGGCCTCGGGGCCAAGAAGGACCTTCGAAGTTACGAAAGAAGGGCCATCAGGTATCGCAGCGAGCGTCGACGCGACACTCGCGTCACATGTTGTCTTCCCCTCCATCGAGGGGGCCGACAACCGACATCACATTTCCCATCAGCGGCAAGAGCGCGAAACCCCAGTGCCTTAGGGCTTCCGCTTGGCGGGCACTATGCCTGCGGCCAGTGCCAACCGCCAAATTGATGAATCCATCCGCCCGTCTCATGCCTCAAAACGCGGGGATCTGTCCGGGCAACTTATCCTTGATGAGTTGTCGGATGGTGTCGTTCTGATAGGCCTGTACCAGCTTGGCGACCCAGGGGGCATTCTTGTCGCGCTCGCGGACGGCGATGAAATTGCTATACGGATTGTTGACGGAGGATTCGATCGCGATGGAATCCTTGCCTGGGATCAGCCCGGCCGGTACGGCATAGTTGGTGTTGATCACCGCCGCGTCGACGTCGTCAAGGCTGCGCGGGAGCTGCGCCGCATCGATCTCGCGGATCTTGAGCTTCCTCGGATTGTCGATAATATCCAGCACAGCCGGCAAGATGCCAACCCCATCCTTGAGCTTGATCAGGCCCTGAGCCTGCAACAGCAGCAGCGCGCGGCCACCGTTGGAGGGATCGTTCGGAATTCCGATCGATGATCCATCCTTGATCTCGGAGACCGATTTTGCCTTTTTGGAGTAGAGACCGATCGGCGCAACGATGGTCTCTCCCACCGGAGTGATCTTGTAGCCTCTTGTCTTGATCTGATTGTCAAGGAACGGCTTGTGCTGGAACGCATTGGCGTCGAGATCACCGGCGTCGAGTGCGGCATTCGGCAGCAGGTAGTCGCTGAATACCACCACTTGGACGTCGAGCCCGTCCTTGGCTGCGATCTCCTTCACCTTTCCCCAGACGATCTCGGAATCACCTCCGGATATTCCAACCTTGATCTTCTGATCCGCAAAAGCAGGCGCGGCAAGGAGCGCGACTACGGCAATAAGTGCGAGCAGGCGATGTTTCATTGTCGTGCGATCTTGCAGCTGTGTTGAATGGGGTAGCGCATAGTGCAAAAAACTCCGCGCGCGCTCAATGAAACTCTAAACCAAAGATGGTTGCCGGAATGGAAGAACCATGCTCCGCGCATTACGCCGTGGCGGCATTCTTTCATCCGCACCGACCACGTTCCACGCGGTGAATGCAGCCGGTGCCATCAGTCACCCAAGACCCGTCAATTGCGGTCAAGAAAGCTCTGCACTTCACGGAACAGCACATCGCGTCCCGTCTCGACCTCGACGAAATGCGTGGCGCGCCGAATCTGCGGTTCTTTCGCCGAAGCCGGCAACCACGCAGCCGAAAGCGATACCAGCAGCGACGACAACAAGCGCTTCATGTGAACTTCCTTCGAGACGCGACGGATTTCATCTGGATTTTTGTGACGCCGGGCGTTTGCGCATTTGGGCGTTCGCGCTTATCGCCGTCAATTCCAAATAGGTCCGCGAACTGAGGATGATTCAGATCTGCTCGGCCCGCAGACGGCGAACTTCATCAACGCTGCCTTCAGCGTCTTCCCGAAGAATGAATCTCATTTATCACGCGCGATGGAAGCGCAATTCATTGCGTTCGTCCGCGACACGCTGAAACGAATATCTTATTTTTCAACCGCGATTGACTCGACGCCGCTGCGATGACGATCTGCACGCCTCATCCATGAAGGTGTACCATGACGACATATATCCGCGCGGGCAGGCCGGGACGACGCGACGTGCTGCGACTGGGCCTCGGCGCGGGCCTGCTGTCACTGACGGCAGCACGCAGCCGCGCGCAGACCACGACGAAGCCCGATGTCGTCCGCATCGGCTATCTGACGGCGGCGCGGGCCTGGGTGGTCGGCAAGAGCGACGGCAGTTTCGACAAGGCGCTTGGTGTCAAGGTCGAGTGGGTACCGTTCCCATCGGGTGGACCGGCGCTGTCGCTGCTTGCCGCCAAGCAGATCGATTTCGCGATCTTCGGTAATACGCCGATCGTGGCCGGGCTTTCGCGCAAACTGCCCATTCAAATTCTGGGCTCGCCGGAGATCGTCGCCACCAGCGAGCGGCTCGTCGCCAAGGCGGGCATCACCACACTCAGGGATCTCGAGGGCAAGCGCATCGCGGTTGCCCCCTCCTCCACGATGGCGTTCGCGCTTGAAGCCTTGATCCGTATAAACAAGCTCGACGCCAGCAAGATCAAACGCCTGCCCCTGAGCCAACCGGACACGATCGCAGCCTGGAAACGCGGCGACATCGACGCGACCTATATCAACGGCCCGTTCTGGGCAGAGCTTCTGGCCGACGGCGGCCAGCAATTGCTGGTCTCCGAACAATTGCAGCCCTCAGGGGTTTTTGTCTGGAACAGCGCCGTGGTGCGGAGCGAATTCGCCGAGCAATTCCCCGAGACAGTGGTGGCCTGGCTGCAGACCGTTCAGGCGCAGTTCGACCGATACCGGTCCGATCCGGAGGGCGTGTCGCGGATTCTGGCAAAGGATTTCGGCGCACCGTTCGAAGCCGTACGCAACACCCTGTCCGGGCTGCGCTATCCCACCTTCCAGGATCAGCTTGGTCCGAAATATTGGGGCGATGGACCGGTCGCAGCAAAGGATGCACCGCTCATCAAGGCGCTCGGTGATGCCGCCGCCTTCCTGGCTGAGACGGGCGAGATCAAACGCGACGACGTCCCCGCCTCGTTCGTCCCGGCGGTGAACTACGCATTGCTGCGGCGCGCGTTCCCGTCTTGAACGCCAGCCGTCGTTTCCTGATCGGCCTTGCCGCGGTCGCCGGCGTCACGCTGGCGTGGGAAATCGCCGGGCGGACTCATCTGGTCGAACCACTGTTGCTTCCGCCGCCATCCGAGATCGTGACGACCGCGATCGATCTGGCGCGGGACGGCTATCGTGGTACCGCGCTCTGGCAGCATCTGGCGCTCAGTCTCGCCCGCGCTCTGGGCGCGTTTGCGGCGGCGACGCTGGTCGGTGTGCCGCTCGGCCTCGCCATGGGAGCAGCGCCGGGCTTTGGCGCCGTGCTCGATCCTTTCGTCCAATTCCTGCGGCCGCTCCCGAAGCTCGCACTGATCCCCCTCGTGATCCTCTGGTTCGGCATCGGCGAAACCTCGAAGGTTCTTTTGATCTTCATCTCGGCCGCGCTCAGCATCATTGTCGGAACGGCAGCTGCGGTCAGCACCGTACAGAGACAACGGATCCGCGCCGGCCGGGCGCTTGGCGCTCACGGCCTGGCGTTGTTTCGCTACGTGATCCTGCCCCACATCCTGCCCGAGTTGTTCGTGACGCTGCGCCTGTCCTTCGGGATCGGCTGGACGACCCTGATCGCGGCCGAGATGATCGCCTCCGACGCCGGGATCGGCTGGATGGTCGTCAACGCCGGCTCCTATCTGCGCACTGACGTCGTCATGCTCGGCATCGTCATCCTCGGCGGCACAGGCTACGCGCTGGACCTGGCGCTCGTGGGGCTGCAGCGCTGGGCGGCCCCCTGGTCGGGGCGCGCCTGAGATGACGACCTCTCCATTGATCGTGCTTGAAAACGTCGAGAAGCGCTTCGAAGACCGGCGCGCCCGACGCGAGACCATCGCACTCGACGGACTATCGCTTGGCGTAGGCGAAGGCGAATTCGTATGCCTGCTGGGACCCAGCGGCTGCGGCAAATCAACCGTGCTCGACCTACTGGCTGGTTTCGAGCACCCCACGCGCGGCCGCGTGACGATCGACGGCAAGCCGGTCGGTCGCCCGTCCCCTGATCGCGGCATCGTGTTTCAGGAAGCGACGCTGTTCCCGTGGTTGTCCGTCATCGACAACATCACCTTCGCATCGCGTCTGGCCGGACGCCCGGCGTCCGAATATCGACCCCGGGCGCAGGAGCTGATCGAAATGATGGGCCTGCGCGGCTTCGAGCATTATGCCGTCTATGAGCTATCGGGTGGAATGCGCCAGCGCGCCGCAATCGCCCGCGCCTGGATATCGCAGCCGCTGCTCCTCCTGATGGACGAGCCATTCGGGGCGCTGGATGCTCAGACCCGGCTCGCGATGCAAGAGCTGCTGCTCGCCGCACGCGAGCAACGCCGCTCCACGGTCCTGTTTGTCACGCACGACATCGAGGAAGCGCTGTTCCTGTCGGACCGCATCGCCGTCATGAGCGGCCGCCCTGGCCGCATCGTCGAAGAGATTATCGTCCCCTATCCGCGGCCGCGCGCCTATCAGGAGATCGTCGCGATGCCCTCGTTCGGCGAGTTGAAACGGTCGATCCTGGCGACGTTGCGCGAACAGGCCGCACGTCCTCAACACGCAACAACGGGAAGCTTGCCACATGGTGACGACTTACGATCGTATCCACGGTCTCATTGATCGGCGAAGTGTCCTTAAGGCGGGGGCCGGCGCGCTCGCGCTGCCGCTCGCCGGCTCGCCTGCGCTCGCGGCCGAAGCGCGGCGCGGCGGGACGCTGACCGTCGTCACGCAGGGAGAACCGCGAACGCTCGTTCCCTTGCTCGACACCAACACACAGACCCGCAATATCAGCACCAAAATTACCGAAGGTCTGCTGGCTTACGATGCAGACTTCACACCGCGTCCGCTTCTGGCGACGGCCTGGAAGTCGAGTGGAGACGGACTCGAATATGCCTTCACCTTGCGTCCCGGCGTGAAATGGCACGATGGCGCCGGCTTCACGTCCGCCGACGTCCAGTTTTCGCTGCAAGCGCTGCAGAAGGTCGGGCCGCGCGGCCGGATCAGCTTCGCCAATCTCGATCGTGTCGAAACGCCTGATGCGCTGACCGCCGTGGTGAAGCTGTCGAAGCCGACACCCTACTTCCTGAAGGCGCTCGCGGCTGCGGAATCGCCGATCGTTCCGCGTCACGCCTATCAACCCGATAATCTCGACGGCAGCCCCAACAACAACGCACCGATCGGGACCGGACCATTCGTCTTCGAGGAATGGAAGCGCGGCAGCCACGTCAGCCTGCGCCGGAACCCGCAATATTGGCGGCCCGAGCGGCCCTTTCTGGATCGGGTGGTGGTCAAGTTCGTTGGTGATCCGGCCGCAGCTTCCACGGCGCTTGAAACGGGAGAAGCCGACACCAGCGGCAGCATTTCGCTCGGCGATGTGAAGCGGCTGGCAGAGGGCGGGAAGCTTGTCGTCTCGTCGCAGCGAGATGCCTATCTCAACAACGCCGCCGTGCTGGAATTCAGCCTCGACAACCAATACCTCGCGCAACGCGCCGTGCGGCATGCCATCGCGCGCACGATCGATCGCGATTTCATCCGGCAGTGGATTTATTACGGATATGCCAGCCGGATTCGCTCGCCGATTCCCGAAGTGCTTTCATCCTATTTCGACCCGACGAGCTTCGACCATCCCTTCAATCTCGACGAGGCCAATCGCCTTCTCGATGAGGCGGGATTAAAACGCGGAAGCGGCGGCATCCGGTTTGCGCTGAAGCTGACCTTCATTCCCGGGGCCGCATTCAAGGCGACTGCCGGCTACCTGCGATCCGCCCTCGGTCGTGCCGGCATCCGCGTCGACATCCTCGACGGCGATCTCGGCACCTTTATCAAGCGGGTCTATTACGACCGTGATTTCGACATCAACCTCAACGGGCTCGGCCTGCTGTTCGACCCGACGGTCGGCATGCAGCGGATCTACTGGTCCGACGGAATCAAGCACCCACTGCCCTATGTCAATGCGGCCCACTACAATAACCCGACGGTTGATGAGCTGTTCCGGCAAGCGGCCACGGAACGCGACGAAGCGCGGCGCGCGGATCAATTCCGGCAGATCCAAAAGATCGCCAGTGATGACCTGCCAGCCTTGCCCCTGGTGGCGCTGGAGACAACCCTCGTCAGCAATGCACGCGTGCGCAATCTTTACAACAGCGTCGACCTGACCGCGGGGGACTTTTCCGACGCGTGGCTCGATAGTTGATGAGAAAATCGCTCTCGCGCGAGCCCGCAAAGGGACCGAAGACTTCAGCGTGATTTGCCGTTTAGCGATCGATGCCCCCGTTCACGAACGCCGCAATCTCCTGCAACGCCTGGATCGCCTCGGGAAACAAGCCAAGAAAAGCGTGCCAGACGTGGGGAAGCTCCGGCCAGATGCTCAGATTGACCCGCACGCCCGCGTCCGCGAGCCGCGCTGCGAAATTTCGGCTGTCATAGGCGAGCGTCTCGATCGCACTCACCTGCAACAAGGTGGGTGGAAATCCAGCAAGCAGCGCTTGCGGCCCACGAACCGGCGAGACGCGATAATCCGACGGATCTCCGCCCGGACCGAGATACGCGGCGGTGGCGGTGGCAAGAGATTCCACCGTCGCAACCTGGTCGTCTATTCCAGCCCGGTCGACTGGCGACTGGTTGTCGAGCGTGCCCGCGATCAGCACTAGGCGGTCGGGCACGCGCGCGCCCTTGGCCACCAGTTCCAGACAGGTCGCCGCCGCCAGATTTCCGCCTGCTGAGTCGCCGATCAAGCTTAGATGCCCCTGCGGCTTCTTTCGGCTCTGCCGGTGCGCGTCAGGCCCACGGAGCGAAGCCCAGCCGAAGGCAGTGACGCAATCGTCCAGGCCGGCGGGAAAGCGATGCTCCGGAGCCAGACGATAATCAACCATTAGAACGGCCGCGCCGGAGAGCCTGGCCAGCGTACCCGCCATGGCTCGGTAGTCGCGAGGACAGCCACCAACCCACCCGCCCCCATGGATGTAGACCAGGCGATGTGCAAGATCGGCCCCCGGCGCCATCACCCACTCCGCCGGCACTCCACCGGCGTCCACCGGCACAACCTCGACGCCGTCGAGGGCCGGTGCCGCACCGACGTCGCCATAGCGCGGCATCAGAGCTCTGATGACGGCAACGAATTGCAGGAGCGGATCGGATATCCCGCTGAGGTCAGCCGAGGCGGCAAGCCCGGCGAGATGCGCGAAGGCTTGCTCAAGTTCCGGCCGACGCTGGCGCTGCGGGGTGATCTGATCCATCGGATGCTCCATGCTACCAAGTTAATTCCGAGCGTAGCCGGTAGCCCGATGTCCCGCGCTGACCGAGACATGCAGATTGGAGGGACAAAAGCGATCAGAGACATGAGAGCAGCCGGTTGATCCTGGCTTGAGCGAATTGCGACCCTCCCCGTTTCCGCTTAGGATCGGCGCCACCGCTCGACGGTTGCGAGGCTTCATGCATCAGCGCATGCCCTTCGATTGGATCACCCGGCACGTCAGCGGCGTGGTTCGCCAAGGCCTGCCGTTCGAGCAGATGATGGCGGCATCGCTGATCGACTTGCGTTACGGGGACAACCGCGACGTAGTCGGTCCGGCGCAATATCTGTTGCTGTGTCTGAACACCGCGCTGGGGATCAGCGATGCGGCCCATGGCTTGACCCGCGCCCGCATCGATCCCGTCTATACGGCTCTCGGGCTGAGAGTAGCCCTTGGTTGCGCCACGCTGGAGGACGCGATCCTGTCAGTCGGGCGGCTCTACAAAACTGCGTCCAGCGCCGTTCAGATCGAGCTCAAAACCACAAGCGACCTTGCGATCCTGAATGTCCGCGCTGACTCGGCACGAGACGCGGATGCGGTTCTGCTCGAGGATATCTACCTCAGTTGGGTGTTCATGCATTGCATGTACTTTCTCGGAACGGCGATGCCGGTCGTCGATGTGACGACCCGCGATGCCTTTCACTTCAATCTCGGCCAACGTCACTTCGCCTTCGGTGCTCCTGTCCGTCACGGGGCCGTCACCGGCATGCGGTTTGCTCGCGCCCTGCTCGGCAGGCGCGGCACGGGTCGGGCCGGGGCCAACCCGCACTGGGAGTGCTTTCGATTGTGGCTCGACTTTGTCGAGCCGGAAGACCTGTCGCTCAATGGCTGCGGGGGTCTACGCGACGGCGGCCGGCCGCGGTTGAAGGATCTTGCCAAAGATGCCGGCGTCAGCACGTCAACACTACGGCGGCGGTTGGGGATCGGCGGCGGATTTCGTCACGCGCGCGAGCGCACCCTGGCGCAGTCCGCGGTTCGCCGATTGCGAGATTCCGATGACAGCGTCGAGGCGATCGCGGCGGAGCTCGGCTATTCCGACGCGAGGAGCCTGCGCCGGTTTCTGAAGAACGCGACCGGTTCAACGCCAAGCCAAATTCGCGCCGGAAGTTTCTTCCCGCGCGAGGATGACGGTGGCGTTCGCAGGCGGCTGCAGACACTCGGCGCAATGATGGGAGTTTGACGAAGGGCAACTGCGCGGAGAGCCGGCCGGCCGGTGTCATGGTCGCGCTCGTCCCGCACTCCGAAAAACGCCTGCGCGATTTTGCTGTGACAATATCTTGCAGTAGTCCACGTACGCATGCGCGAACGCGTCATCCCCTCGTTCGCGCGCAGCTGGGAGGCGCGACCCACATCGTTCATGAATCGATCGGGTCCAACAAGCGAGGTAGGTAGAGGCCATCACGACTGCCGCTGTGCTGGCAATGCCAGGCTCAGCGAAGCGATTGCAACACCGATCCAGAACGTACCCCACCAGTAGCCCAGCGCAATCGCGGGATGCGTCCCGCGGCAGAGCGCCCGCGCCAAATCGCAAAGATCCGAGCGGCCGACCAGACAAAAGCCCGCTTCGCGCGTCGACAAATAGGCATAGCCGACCACATCACGATATGTGATCCACCACCAGAGCACTGCGAGCACGAGAACGCCGATGCCCAGCACCAGACAAGTTCGTGCATGCCGCATCGACCTCACCTCAGGTCGCAAGGCCGAGTGTGTCGAGAATTCTCCGCCGTAGCGCGACGAGCTCAGGATCGTCACGATGCCGCGGATAAGGCTTGCCGAACTGGAACTCGGCCTTGACGCGGGCGGGCCGCTCGCTCAGGACGACGATGCGCGACGACAGCAGCAGCGCCTCCTCGACATCATGCGTGACGAGAATCGCGGTAAAGCCGTTACGCTGCCATAGGCGAACCAGTTCGGCCTGCAGCGTCAGCCGCGTGAGCGAGTCGAGCTTGCCCAACGGCTCGTCGAGCAGCAGCAGTTTCGGATCGTTCACGAGCGCCCGAGCCAGCGATGCGCGCTGGGCCATGCCGCCCGAGAGTTGATGCGGATAGGCCGCGGCGAATTCGCTGAGACCGACGAGCGAC
This sequence comes from Bradyrhizobium sp. CER78, assembly GCF_029846235.1. Lineage (GTDB taxonomy): Bacteria > Pseudomonadota > Alphaproteobacteria > Rhizobiales > Xanthobacteraceae > Bradyrhizobium. The sequence continues at coordinate 144,567 of NZ_JARVWP010000010.1, read as the reverse complement.
AGGGCAGCGTCCACCCGCGCGTGGGACTGCTTGAGCACCCCTCGTGCCTCCAGGCCGGTCGCCACATTCTTCCAGACCGTTGTCCAGGGAAACAGGGTCGGGTCCTGGAAGACCAGAATGCGCGACGGATCGGGGCGTATCACGGGCAGGCCGTCGGCGAGGATCGAGCCGTTGCTCGGCAACTCGAGACCGGCGATCAGGCGAAGCAAGGTCGACTTGCCACAGCCCGACGGCCCCAACAACGCGACAAATTCTCCGGGCACGACGCTGAAATCGATCGCATCGATGACCGGCAGCTTCGAACCGGACAGGCTGAACTGATGGCTTACCGCTCGAATATCGATCGCGGAGCTCACGAGTTCGGGACTCCTGGAGGCAAGCGGGACGCTCGGCATCAGATGAATCCCTCCTGCCAGCGCAGCAGGCGGTCGCGAACGACGAACAGCAGGCGGACGATGCCGGCGCAGAGCGCGGCCATGATGATCAAGGCGGCATAGACGTTGGCGTAGCCGGAATAGGCCGTCTGGAACTGGATGTACCAGCCGAGACCGTATTTCGCGCCGAGCATTTCCGCTACGACCAGCACCGCAAAGGAGTAATAGAGCGCCATGAAAAGGCCGACGAAGACGTGGGGCAGCGACGCGGGTATTGCGACCCGACGGATCAAATAGCGATTGTCAGCACCCAGAATTCTCCCCACGTCGTAGAAAGAACGGTTGACCGAACCGACGCCCGACGCGGTCAAGATCGCAACCGGAATGCCGGACGCCAGAGCAACGATGAAGACGCTTGCTCCAAACGTGGTCGGGAAGAAGTAGAATGTGCAGGGAATCCATGCCGTCGCGGGCACAGGCCCGATCAGTTTGAGGAAGGGCATGCCCCAATAGCTGAATCGTTTCGACCAACCTAGCGCCACGCCGGTGGCATAGCCGACGGCCACGCCCGACAGGAAACCGAGCGACCACAATCTCAGCGTATAGCCGATGCAGATCAACAGGCGCGTTCCGTCCGCCACATAGACGTTGAGCAGCCCGTGTGGCGGAGAGAAGAACGGCTTCGGCAGCCAACCGGATTTTGCGGTGGAGAGCTCCCAAAGGGCGAGCCAGACGCCGATTGCGACGAGCCATGGGCCGTAATGGATCATGACCTCGCCAGCGCGCCCGAGCCGGTAGACGACCGGTGACAGTAGGACGAAGAGCACAGCAAGTGCGCCGGTGATCGCGGCGAACAGACCGGCACTTCCCCAGGGAACGACGTCGGGCAGCCCGATCGTCACCAGTGCAGCCGCCCCCCAGGAGAACGCTGCGAAGAAGCCGTCGCGCCACAGCCGTCGAAACGATGTCAGCTGCGCCTGGGCTGCGCCATCGAGCGCTTGCGCCTCGCTCATTGTGCCAATCTCAGCCGAGCAGGTTCACGGTAACCCGCTCGGCGAAGGCCTTCGGATCCGTCGAGGAGTCCAGCACCTTGACGAGCTTGAGGTCCTCCGCCGTCACCCTGATCTGATCGACCAGTGGCTGCCCGATCGGATGATCGTGATAGACCAGAGTTCCGAGAATTTCGGTGAGCTCGGCTAGCGTCAAACCCGCAGGCTTCAGTGTTTCGAGATACCAGGCCGCAACCTCGTCGGGATGGTTCGCAGTGTATTCGTGGACCTCGATATTGGCCTCGGCAAGCCGCCGCAGCGCGTCCTTGTTGGCGTTCAGAAAGGGGCCGTTGGCGCCGAGCACACAGCAGGTATGGCCTTGATAAACGCCGGTCTGAGTATCGGCGATCTTGACGAAGTTGAACTTCTTCTCGATCGAGTAGGCCCAGGGATCGAGATGGGCCGCGACGTCAGCCTCGCCGCGATTGACGGCTTCGCCGACCAGATCGAACGGCACGACCTTCCACGTGACGTCGGTCTCCGGATCGATGCCCGCCTTCGCGAGCGTCACCTGGAAAGCCACTTTCGGCGGCGAAACAACATCATAGCTCGCAATCGTCTTGCCTTTGAGACCCGCAACATCCTTGATCCCCGACGCCTGCGAGGCCAGCAGGCGCTGGCATCCGCCGTGCGAGCCGACGAATAGCTTGACATCGAATCCCTGCTCCAGCGGCTTCAGCCAGTCGCCGATCAGGCCGGCGCCGGCGTCGGCCTTGCCCGTCGCCAGTGCTTGAATCAACGTCTGGCCGCTCGCTCCCTGGTAAAACAGCTCAACGTCGATGTTATGCTTGGCATAGATCCCCTTCGCCAGGCCGAAGCCAAGCGGCGAGTGGCAGGCGGCCACCTCGGTCCAGGCCAACCTGATTTTCGGCGCCGGACCGGCGATCGCCGGCGAATAGACGTTGCTCGCCGCGATGCCGCCGGATGCCACGAGCCCCGCAGCACCCGTCGCCCGCAGGAAAGTACGCCGGCTGACCTTGTGACGTCGTTCCGATTTGCTCATTTCGAAGCTCCAGTCCCAATCTGATGATTCAAAGTTGATCAACGAGAACCGTTACAACGACCGGCGCGGTGTCCGTCGATGCGTGATGATGATGCGTCGTCGGTTCCGACGTGTCGAGCAAGCTGCGAAAATAGTGACGCGCGCGTTGCTGATCGTTCACTTTGCGCGCGCTTTGTTTTGTATTCGCATACGTCCGCAGCTCATTCCTTTTCCACATTCCGCTACGGCCGCCTCAAGCCGGTTCAGGCTCATGGGCTCTGCTGGCTTTGGCCGAGTTCAAGAGCGGAATCACCTCGCGGCCGAACGCCGGCAGTTCGTCGGTGAAATTCAGGAAGGCGCAAAGGATCATGTCGACGCCGATGGCCTCGTAAGCGCGGATGCGCTCGGCGATCAGCTCGGGAGGACCAAACAAGCGAGTCTTGAAGCCGTCATTGGGCTGCACCAGATTGGCGTGGCTCGAGTCCGCCCACATCCCGATCTTGTCCGCAGTCGATGCGCCGGCCTGCTTCACCTGTTCGGCGAAGGCCTGAACGATCTCGGGGTCGGCGCCTGCGGCGATCGCCTCGAGCTGCTCGAGCGCTTCCCGCTCGGTCGGCCGCTGGATGATGAAGCCGTTGAGCCCGAACTTGACGGTGCGCCCTTCTGCCTTGGCGAGCGCGCGGACCTCGTCGATCTGCTGCTTAGCGCCTTCGACCGTCGTGCCGTTGAGGAAGTACCAATCCGAATATTTCGCAGCCATCCGCCGCGCGGCCTTGGAATTGCCGCCCTGGAAAATCTCCGGATAGGGCTGCGAGATCGGGCGCGGCTTCAACCAGGCATCATTGATGCTGTAGAAATCACCCTTGAAGGTGAAACGGTCCTGCGTCCAGAGCCCCTTGAGCACCTGGATGAATTCTTCCGAGCGGCGGTAGCGCTCATCATGTTCCAGCCAGGGCTCACCGAAGGCGCGAAACTCGTCCTTGAACCAGCCGGTCAGGATATTGATGGCAAACCGCCCCTTGGAATAGACATCGATCGTAGCGCCCACCTTCGCGATCATCGCAGGATGCCAGAAGCCGGTGTGGATCGCGCTGATGAGTTTCAGCCGCTTGGTCTGAGCCGAGAGCACCGCCGTGCAGGTGATCGCTTCCTGCTGCAGCTCCCAGCCATGACTTGCGATGAAGCGTGCCGGCGCCAGGCCATATTCGAAGCCGAGCTCTTCGGCCTCGCGCGCGAGGGAGGCATTGTAGTCAAGTGTCCAATCGGTACGCTGCGGAACGTTGCTGATGACGAAGCCGCCGCTGCCGAGCGGCATCCAATATCCGAAACGAATGGCCATGGCGCGGTGCTCCTGCTCAGATGACCGAGGTTTGAGGGGACGGTGCTGCCGCTCCGGCCGTCGCGGCGCCGAGATAAAATTCTGCAACGTCGTCGCGTTCGGCGAGCTCGGCCGCCGTGCCCGACGCGGCGACCCTGCCGTTCTCGAGAATGTAGCCGTGATCGGCAAACTGAAGCACGAGATGCGCGTTCTGCTCGGCCAGCAGAAAGCTGACCCCCTCGTTCCTGTTGAGATCGCGGATGATGTGGAAGATCTCCTCCACGATGATCGGGGCAAGTCCCATCGAGGGTTCGTCGAGCAGCACGAGGGTCGGGTGCGTCATCAGCGCACGCCCGATCGCGACCATCTGCTGCTCGCCGCCCGAGGTCAGGCCGCAACGCGCGCTGCGGCGCTGCTTGAGCCGCGGAAACCAGGTGTAGACGCGCTCAAGATCGTCGGCGAGCGCGCGACGGCTCGGCCGACGCACGAAGCCGCCGCTGAGCAGATTCTCCTCGACCGTAAGCTGGGGAAAGACATGACGGCCTTCGAGCACCTGGACCACGCCCCGGGCAACGAGATCGGCCGGATCAAGCCGGCTCGTCACCTCGCCGCGCCACGTGATTGCGCCCCGGCTCAAGTGACCGCGTTCGGACCCTAGCAGGTTGGAGATTGCCTTCAGGGTCGTGGTCTTCCCGGCGCCATTGGCGCCGAGAAGAGCAACGATCGATCCCTGCTCGACCCTGAGCGACACGCCGCGCAGGGCCAGAATCGCCTGACCGTAGAGGACCTCGATATTGTCGACTTCGAGAAACGAAGACGTGGTCATAACGATCCCTCAGGCGACGTCAGTTGGTCGCGTCGCGCGGCGTGATGCCCTTTTCCCGGGCATAGGCGGCGGCGCGCTCGTAGATCAGCGGCAGCAACAGGTCCCGGTCGGACTTCACCCAGCCGTTCGACACCACGTTCCACTTCTCGCCGTCCCATTGCAGCACCTTGCCGGCACCGCCGCCCTCGTGGTCCTTGGCCGAAAGCTTCAGCGGCTGCTGCAGGCCCGTGGCGCCGATTTCCGCGAGGCGCTTCTCGGAGAGGTCGAGATGCTCGAGGCCCCACTGCGCCTCCTCGCCGTTGATCGGCCGCACGCCAAAATGAGCCTGCGCAGTCCGGATCGCCTCGACCGCGATGATCGCTTCGTCGACGCCGGAATTGTAGTAGACCGAGCCGAAGCTCTTGGGATCCTTGAGATCGCTCAGCCCCTTGTCGAGGATGTACTTCTTCAGCTTCTGATGGATCTCGAAATTGGCGCCCGCAGGGAATGGCGTGATCGCCAGATAGCCCTTGCCGACCGCGCCGGCGGGACGGACGTCCTCCTCCGAGCCCGACCAAATGCCGCCGATGATATGATCGACCGGGAAGCCGACTTTGGCGGCGGTCTTGATTGCGACCGGCGTCATCACGCCCCAGCCGCGCAAGAACACCCAGTCGGGCTTGAGCTGGCGGATCTTGGCCCATTGCGCCGACTGCTCATTGCCGGGATGCGGCACCGGAATCTGGATGTCCTCGAAGCCATAGGTCTTCGCGAGATGGGCGAGCGGGACCTGGGTTTCCTTGCCGTAAGGTGAATCATGATAGACGGTCGCGATCTTGAGACCCTTCAGCTTGTCCTTGCCGCCGGCCTTCTCCGCGATGAAATTGACCGCCGACGAGGCTTCGCTCCAGAAGCTGAAGACGACAGGGAAGCTGTAGGGGAAGACGCGCCCGTCGATAGCCTCCGTCCGGCCATATGCGATCGTGACCAGCGGAATCTTGTCGGCCACCGATTTCTCGGTCAACGCCTTCGAGATCGGATCACCGTGCGGCAGGAAGATCGGAACCGGTGATCCATTCTTGCCCGCCTTCACGCGTTCATAGCATTCGACGCCCTTCTCGACTTCCCAATTGGTCTCGCACTCATCCCAGACGAGCTTGATGCCGTTGATGCCGCCTTCGACCTCGTTGATGTAGCGGAAATAGTCGATCTCGCCCGCCCAGACCGGAATGCCGCTCGACGCATAGGCCCCGACCCGGAAGGTCGCGAGCGGGAAGTATTGCGTTTTTGCCTCTTCCGCCGAGGCGCTCGTTCCGACGGCCGCCGACAAAGCGAGCGCCGCTAGCCCGACCGCCCTACTCACGATCCGCTTCTGTTTCCACAAAGACATCTGCCTACCCTCCATATGACTGCAGAATTCACGTTCGATCGTGCGCGCGGTTTACACCCGCGCACGACAAGTTTCGTCGTTTGCTAACGATTGATCCGCGATGCGAGCCGCGTCCACGCCCGCGACAGCAAGGCCGCAAGGCCACGCGGCTCCTTGATCAGGAACCAGACGATCAGCGCGCCGAACAGCGCCTTCTGAAAGTTTTCGAGCTGCCCGGGATCGACCGCGCCGCCGAACACCCCGCCCCCGAAATGATCGAGCAGAATAGGCACGAAGATCATGAAGGCGGCACCGAGAAAATTGCCGCTGATGCTGCCCATGCCACCGATGATGATCGCAAACATCACCTGGAACGACCGATCCAGATTGAAGCTGCGCGCATCGACCGTGCCAAGATAGGCAAAGGCCCAGAGCGCTCCGGCAATCCCGATCACCAGCGAGCTCACGAAGAACGCCTTCAGCTTTCCAGCGGATACGGGAACGCCGATCACCGAGGCAGCGGTGTCCATGTCGCGGATCGCCATCCAGGCCCGGCCGGTCTGGCTGCGAGCCAGCCGCGCCGCAACGGCCGTCACGACCACGACGGTGGTGAGGGTCAGGAGATAGCGACCGGTCGGGCTCGAGAGATCATGGCCGAGGAACGCGAGCCGGGGCGCCGAGATCGAGCTCGAGGTCGAGTAGTTCGAGAACCAGCCATATTGATTGAACAGCCATTCGAGCAGGAACTGGGTCGCCAGCGTCGATGCGACGAGATAGAAGCCCTTGATCCGCAGGCTCGGCAGTCCCGCGATGACCCCCACCAGCCCGGAAATGATGCCCCCGAGCAGCAGGCTGACCGGCAGCGGCAGCTCCGGCAGTCGCAGCAGCAGATTGTAGGTCGCATACGCGCCGACCGACATGAACCCGCCACTGCCGAGCGAGGCCTGTCCCGCATAGCCCATCAGCAGGTTCAGGCCCAGCGCCGTGAGCGACATGATCAGGAACGGGATCAGGACGGCGTTGAGCCAGTAATCGTTCGCCACCAACGGAATGCCCGCGAGTGCGGCGAGCAACACCACGACCGAGCCTGCGCGCAGCCGGTCGCGCGTGCTCTGCACGGTCTCGTGCGACGGGTTGAACCCTTCGATGGCTTCTGTGCCGATCGTCGACATGCGTCAAATCCTTTCGATCGGCGCTTCGCCGAACAGACCAGCCGGCCGGATCAGCAGAAAGGCGACCGCCAACACATACGAAAACCAGGTCGAGACACTGCCGCCCAACAGGCTTCCGAGATAGATTTCCGCCAGGCTGTCGCCCGCACCGACGATCAGGCCGCCGACGATCGCGCCCGTGATCGAGGTAAACCCGCCGATGATGAGCACCGGCAGCGCCTTCAGCACCACGAGTGTGAGCGCGAACTGAACCCCCTGGCGCGCGCCCCACAAGAGACCCGCAACCAGCGACACGAAGCCGGCGACACCCCAAACGATCTGCCACAGCGTCTGCAACCGGATCCCGATCGAGAGCGCAGCCTGCGGATCATCGGCGATCGCTCGCAGCGCGATCCCGACGCGGGTCTTGTTGAAGAAGATCGAGAGCGCGACCACGAGAATCCCGGCGGTGCCTGCCGCGATGAGGTCGAACTGGCTGACCTGAACCCCGCCGATCTCGATCGGCGTATCGACGATGCCGAGATCGAGCTCGTGCACGCTCGCACCCATCACGATCTGTGCGAGCCCCTCGATCACGAAGGACACCCCGAGCGTCGCCATGAACAGGGTGATCTGCGGGCGATTGACCAGCGGCCGCAAGACGACGCGCTCGACCGCGATCGCGATCAGAACCATCACCGCCAGCGTGATCAGCGCCGCCAGCCAGAAGTCAATTCCCTTGTCGCGCAGCGTCACGAAAGTGAGTGCCGCGCACAATACCATCGACCCTTGCGCGAAGTTGAAAACGCCGGAGGCCTTGAAGACCAGCACGAAGCCGATCGCAACCAGCGAGTACATGACGCCCGCGAGCAGGCCGCCGACCAGCGTTTCGATGAAGAAGCTCATCTCAACCTCAATGCGCCGTGCCGAGATAGGCCGCGATCACGTCCGGATTCTTGCGCACCTCCTCGGGGGAGCCGTCACCGACCTTGCGGCCATAGTCGAGCACGACCACGTGATGCGAGAGCCCCATCACGACACTCATGTCGTGCTCGATCAGCACGATGGTGGTGCCGAGGCTTGCATTGGTCTCCAGGATCAGGCGGCTCATCTCGTGCTTCTCATCCTGGTTCATTCCGGCCATCGGCTCGTCGAGCAGCAGCAGGCTCGGCCGGCCGACCAGTGCGCGCGCAAGATCCACCCGCTTCTGAACACCATAGGGAAGCGTCGCCACCACTGTGTCGCGATGCCTGGTCAGGTCCAGGAACGCGATGATCTCGTCCGCCCGGCGCTTGAACTCGCGGGTCTCGCGCCGATCCCGGCCAACGCCAAAGGCGTGCTCGAGGAGCGTCGTTCGGGAATGCCTGATCAGTCCGGCCAGCACATTGTCGAGAACGCTGAGATGCCGGAACAGCGCGTTGTGCTGGAAGGTCCGGCCCACGCCCAGATGCGCCGCATGCGCCGGGCGGATCCGGATGAACTGCTCGCCATTGAACGTGACGCTGCCGCTGTCGGCCCGATACACCCCGTTGATGATGTTGAGCAGCGAGCTCTTGCCGGCTCCGTTCGGACCGATCAGCGCGCAGATCTCGCCACGCGCGACCTCGAAGCTCAGCGCGTTGAGCGCCTTGATGCCCTGAAAGGACAGGGACACGTCGCGGAGTTGCAGGATCGGTCCGGACATCGCGCCTCAGACCTCGACCGGCTGTCGCCCGGCCACACCGGCCGCCTGGGTGGCGCTACGCTTGACCGCCTCGATGTCACGATAGGCCGCGGCAGGATGGCTCGACGGCAGATATGGCCCCTCGCCGAACAGCTTCTCGCGCAGCGTCCCCGGACGATAGCCCGTCGGATAGACGCCGCGCTTCTGTAGCTCCGGCACCAGCAGATTGACCACGTCCTCGAAGGTCTCCGGCGTCACCGCATAAGCGAGGTTGAAGCCGTCGACGTCGGTCTCCTCGACCCACTCCTGCAGGATGTCGGCAATTGTCGACGGCGAGCCGACGAACACCGGACCGAGGCCGCCAATGCCGCCCCAGCGCGCCAGTTCCTCGATGGTCCAGGACTTGCTGCCGCTGGCGAGATGATCGACGACGGACACGATCGCATTGGTCTCGACCTTCTTGACCAGATCGGTCGGCGCATACTGTCCGAAATCGATGCCGCTCCAGCCCGACATGAACACCAGCGCGCCGTCATAGGAAGCATATTGCTGGTATTCCCTGAACTTCGCTTCCGCCTTGGCGTCGGTTTCGTCGACGATCACCGTGACCAGATTGTAGGTCAGGATCTTGCGTGGATCGCGGCCGGCTTCAGCCGCCTGCCGCCGCACCTCGGCGACGTAGGATTTCAGAACCGGCTTGATCGGCGCGGCGACAAACACACATTCCGCGTGCTGAGCCGCGAAGGCCTTGCCCGGGCCCGACGCACCCGCCTGGTAGAGCAGCGGCGTTCGCTGCGGCGACGGCTCGCAAAGATGATAGCCCGGCACGTCGAAGTATTTTCCCTTGTGCCCGATCTCGTGAACTTTCGACGGATCAGTAAAGATCCGCTTCGCGGCATCGCGCAGGACCGCCCCCTCCTCCCAGCTTCCCTCGAGCAACTTGTAGAGAACCTCGACATATTCAGTCGCCACCTCGTATCGATTGTCGTGGCGGCGCAGCCCGCCCTGACCGATGTTCTTCGCCCCGCTCTCCAGATACGAGGTCACGATGTTCCAGCCGACACGGCCCTTGCTGTGGTGATCCGCGGTGGAAAGCCTGCGGGCGAAGCTGTAGGGATGCTCGAATGAGGTCGATGCTGTGATGCCGATGCCGAGATGCTCGGTTGCCAGCGCAATCGGCGCCACCAACTGCAAGGGATCGTTGACGGGGATTTGCGCCGCCTGCTCGAGCGCATGGAACAGGGAATTCTTGTACACATCATAATAGCCGATGACATCGGCGATGAAGATGCCGTCGAAAATCCCGCGTTCCAGCGTTCGCCCAAGGTCCTGCCAATAGTCGAGGTCCTTGTACTTGTAGGAACGATCTCGCGGGTGCGCCCAGACACCGGGAGATTGATGGCCGACACAATTCATGTCGAACGCGTTGAACCGAATCTGTCGCGCCATGCACATCTCTCCGTTGCATCGCTCATTTGCGATGCTCTCGCTTCCTTCGACGGTATCTCGCCACAACAAGCGATCGATGGTCCATCGCGTTTATCGGTATTTTTCGATGCGCATCTTTCGTCGCAGCCATTTGCCGGATGAGAAAATCTCTCTCGACGAATTCCAATCCGTGATCGTCGCGCGACGTTAGGCGGCGCACTCATACGGACCACGACAATAAATCGCCCCGACGCATTTGAATCTCGATACGATCCGCCGCGTCGCGCCTCGCTTCGGAGAACACTTCTCTCGAACTGAACATCGTCGCGTTCATCTCGGCCGCGCTTCAACGAAGCGCGAATAGCGCCGCCACAGAATCAGACATCATGATGTACGGCAGAATTTTCTTCGTACGACGCACTGCTCCGAACGTTCGTCTTCGATCCAGCGCAAATACAGTCTGGCTCTCGGCCGGGAGCAGACTATTCTTCAAGTCATCAAGATTGATGTCAGAACGAGCTGAAGCGGAACGATGACCATTCACGTTGCGAACCCCACGACGAGCGACAACGAGCTGGAAACACGGTTTGCACCGATCTTCGCGAAGATCGCGGCGGGGGCGGTCGCGCGCGAACGAAACCGCACACTGCCATTCGACGAAATCAGACTGTTGAAGGAGGCAGGCTTCGGGGCCTTGCGCGTACCGGTTGAGTTCGGGGGACTTGGCGCAACGCTTCGTCAGACCTTCGACCTGCTGATCGGGCTTGCAGCCGCGGATTCCAACCTGCCTCAGGCGTTGAGAGCTCACTTCAACCTGGTCGAGGACTTGCGGCTCAACACGGATCAGACCGTCAAAGCGCGGTGGCTCACGACAATCGCAAACGGCGCACTGTTCGGCGTCGCGGTGACTGAACCTGGCATTGGCGCGGTCGATCGCTATCAAACCGCCGTGACGTCGGAGGGGGCCGCGCTCCGGCTCAATGGCACAAAATACTATACGACCGGCACCCTCTATGCCGATCATCTGATCGTGGCGGCTGACCAGGACGGCAAACGGGTCACGGTTCTTGTCGATGCCAACCAGCCCGGCGTCGACGTTCAGGACGACTGGGACGGCTTCGGCCAGAGACTAACGGCGAGCGGCACGGCCGAGTTCAAGGATGTAACCGTCGGTCCAGACCGCGTTGTGGGCCCGGGTTATGGATCGGAAGGACGCGTCTTCGGAACCGCCCACGTTCAGTTGATCCTGCTCGCGACCCTCGCAGGAATCGCAAAACGCGCGGCCATCGATACGACCGAATGGATCAAGGCGCGAACCCGCACCTTTTCCCACGCTGTCGCCGACCTGCCACGGAATGATCCCCTTGTGCAGCAGGTCATCGGGCAGCTGTTCAGCGCGGCATTCGGCGCGCGAGCGACCGTCCTCGTCGCGGTCGACGAGCTCGCGCGGACCCTTGACGGTCGCCACCAGGACCCTGAGCAGCTCGATGCCTCCGAGCTCGCGGCAGCCGAGGCCCAGGTGGTCGTCATCAAGCTGGTTCTCGACGCCGTGACCGCTCTTTTCGAGGTCGGCGGAGCCTCTCTCAGTTCCGATAAGCTCGCGATTGATCGGCACTGGCGCAACGCACGCACCATCGCCTCCCACAATCCCGCAATCTTCAAGCTTCGCGCAATCGGCGCACATGAATTGAATGGCGAGGCCCTTCCATATGCATGGAGTGCCGGCGTTCGTCGGGCCGGGCAGCACACCCGTTAGAAGATTGCGCGCTCTGCAGTTTAGCCCGTTGAGACGGTGCATGCCCGGGCCTCGCTTCTTGGCATAAGCAATTTCTTCAGGAGAGCCACGTGTCCAATACCAAACGAAAAGTTGCCATTGTCGGAGCAGGTCTCGCCGGGACGACGGCCGGGCTTGGCCTCGTCAACGCCGGGTTTGACGTCACCATATACAGCGATCGAGACCGCGCGTCGCTACGCAACGATGTGCCTCCGACCGGGACTGCCGTCTACTTCGGCAAATCCCTGGAATACGATGCCGAGATTATCGAGGACCTCTACGATGTCGGAACCAGCACCGGGATGAGCGTTCGGATATTCTCCGGCACCGGCGAAGCCCGAACTCCGATCATCGAGTTCGATCGTCCGTTCAACTATCGGGCGCAAGCTGTCGATACGCGGCTGCGCGCCGACGATCGGCTGGATCGCTTCCTCGCGCGAGGCGGCAAATTCGTCGTGCGTACGGTCACGGCAGAGGATCTCGATGCAATTGCCGCGGAGGTCGATCTCACCCTCGTTGCGACTGGAAGAGGCGGCCTGTCCTCGCTGTTCCCGCCTGACCCGGATCGCACTGTCTACGCGGAGCCGCAGCGGCATCTACTGCTTGCGACGTTCAGGGGGCCGGATCGCGCCGATCATCAGTTTGCCTATCGCAGTTCGGACGGCGCCAGGCACAACTGGTTCACCATCCATGCCGATTTTGGTGAGACTTTTTTTGGCCCCTACCTGCACAAGGATGCCGGCGCAACACGAGCCTTTATCGGGTTCGCTAAGCCAGGCAGTCCGTGGATCGACCTGTTCAAATCCGCGACCGATACCCAGAGCGCGCGCGACGCCGTGGTGAAGCTGTTCGCGACATACTTCCCGGAAGATCTGGCGTTGGTCGAGCAACTCGAGCCCCTGCATGAGGACCCGCACTCATGGTTCCTCGGCGCAGTCACTCCGACCGTTCGGCGTGCCGTTGCCCGCACGAAAAATGGACACTCTGTTGCCGCGATCGGCGATACCGCAGTTTCCTTCGATCCGATCGGCGGTCAGGGAGCGCAGAATGCGGTCGTTCAATCCGTGCTGCTGATAAGGGCCCTCAGGGAGCATACGGGCAAGATCACCTACGAATGGCTGCAGGACCAGTTCAATTCGCATTGGGAGCATCGCGCCGAGGCCGCTACGGAAGTTACCCGACTGTTCCTCGGTGACAAAAAGTATGCAACGCATGCCGAGCTGCTATTCCCGGCCGCAGCCGTCAACGCAAGGATTGGAAGCGCGTTCTTCGATTTTCTCTCGGAGCCACAGCCGCTGCTTGGTATCCAGACGCGAGAGCAGATCGGCAAGTTTATCTCGGATTTGGCGGGAGAGGCAGCCGAGACCGTCCTGGCGAGGTTCAAGCCACCCGAGCAACTTGCGCAAGCTAAGGCCGACGAGCGTACGCTTGTCTCCACATAAGCGACCGCGTTGTCCCGCAGGTGCCGCGGGACCAGGCGGCGACGGCTTCGTCGAAGCTGCAAATGCGGTTCTCGCGGCCAGAGATTTCAAGGAGCATTGAATCGGCGAAGGGCACGCGCAAGTTTTGACGGCCTGGCGGAAATTCAGCAGATTTTCGACCGCAGACCCCGCAGCAGGTGACTGCAAAAGCTATCGCCTGCGCACGGTCGTGTTGATGTCGGCCGAGCAATGCGCACTGGATGAGAATTGCTGATCGGCGAGACGACGCATCGCACCTCACATGCAACGGCGTGCGTCATCGACACGGCTGCGGACTCAGGTTGGTTCAGGACGCAGCGCCCTCGACGAAAAAGTCGAGGTGAGAGGGCTCGGCGCCATAGCTCGTCATCGGATGTTTGCGGGGTGATTTGAACCTACGAGCTAAGTCATTGAGACTGTTACGCTCGATCTTACCGGAAAACGAAGCCCCAGCAAACCTTTGAGATTGCTGGGGCTTTCGACCAAGTTGGTTGCGGGGACGGGATTTGAACCTGTGACGGCTGCGATAGCCGGCGACTTCGATGCTAAGCGTGGGTTTATGGTGCGCTCGGAGGGCGTTCGCGTTTGTTGCGATTTCAACAGCTTATCTGGATGGTCGAAGTTGCTAAGTGCACTTCGCCGTCAAAGGTGCTTTTTCGGCCCTGGTTCAGACAAGAGCTAGTCGCCCGGATGCAACCCCGCCCTATTCTCGTGAGATCCGCCGGCTACTCATAACGGTCTGGTTGCAGGTTCGAGTCCTGCCGGGCCCAGCAAGAGGATCAATATCTTACTGCGCGATCGTTGCCCGTAGCACGACGTCCGCACCAGATACGAGCTCTTTTCGTTCGTGTACTGGCTCAGCGGCGCGGATTCATGCGGGGACGTTGACTAGCTACCTGGGCTTCGCGCAAATCTGTTCCGACGACGTCAAAGATTTGCAGTCTTGGGCCGTATAGTCGGAAAACCTGGCGCCCTAGTTCACCGGCCGTTCACCGATCTGCCAATCGTCGACTGAAGCTGGCCTGAGAGCCAATCTGAAGACGGCCTTGGCCAATTTCTTCTTGACCGGCGACGAGTAGCCGGTCGGCGAATTCCTTCAACACCAAAGCAAGACGATCGAACCCTGCCGAGCCCAATCTGCCATCGAAGGGTCGCCGCCATGATGCTCCGTTGTCATCAATCCAACGGACGACCGCGAGTCTCCGGCACGAAGCAAATAGCGACAACGAACGCGAACCCCGACACGATCACCGGATACCACAATCCAAAATAGGGATTTCCGGAATACACATTCATTGCTGTGACAACAAAGGATAGCATTCCGCCAACCCAACCCGCGCCCACATGAAACGGAAACGAGAGGGACGTATATCGAATGCGCGCCGGAAACAACTCGACCATGAAAGCTGCCATTGGGCCGTACACCATCGCCAGATAAAGCACGAGTACGAACAGGAGCCCAAATGCCGCAGGGCGATTGATCTTCGAAGGATCGGCGGATGATGGCCATCCCGCCGAGACCAACGCCTGCTTAAGCGTGTCGGGGTTAAAGTCCTCTACGAGACGTCCTGCGATTTTGACCGTGGTCGGCGCGCCGGGGGCCGGCTGCTCCGACCGATACTGGACACCAAGGTCAGCTAGAAGGCCCGTCACTTTATCGCATTCCGTGGCAGCCTCAGCAAACAAGCGGAAATTGCAGTCGCGAGCCGTGACGACTATATCGGCGTTCTCGAGAAAGCGCTCCAGGCCCGGGTTTGCATAGTGGGTCAAGCCCTTGAAGATCGGCTGGGTGGTGACAGCCGCCAACAGGCAAGCCAGCGCCATGATGGGCTTGCGGCCGATGCGATCGGACAACCAGCCGAAGAAAACATAGAGAGGCGTTACCACGACCAAAGCGGGGCCGATCAGCAATTGCACCTCCTCCATAGGCACCTTTAGTGTCTTGTTGAGAAAGAACATCGAGTAGAAATGTCCGGTGCCGAAGATCGCTCCGAGGCCTGCAGCGACAACGAACAACAGAACGATGCATTTGAGGTTCGAGGCCTGCGTAAAGCTCTCGGTGACCGGCGCCCTCGACGTTGCGCCGGCAGCCTTCATCCGCTGGAACGTAGGCGACTCGTGTAGCTTCGCACGAAAGTAGACGGACACGATCAGCAGCAGCAGCGACAACACGAACGGCAAGCGCCAGCCCCAATCGTGGAACTGCTTATCGGAGAGTATGAGCTTCAACCCGAATACCACGATGATAGAGCTCAGGAGCCCGAGCGTCGCCGTGGTCTGAAGTGAACTAGTGTAGGCCCCACGCCGGTGCACCGGCGAGTGTTCCGCAACATAGGTCACGGCTCCACCGACTTCGCCGCCCAGCGCCAGGCCCTGCAGCAAGCGACAAAGCACGAGTCCGCACGTCGCCGCGATCCCGATTTGATCGTAGGTTGGAAGCAGTCCCACCCCCACCGTGGCAACGCCCATGAGAATGATGGTCACAAGAAACGTCTTCTTGCGTCCAACCATGTCTCCCAGGCGACCGAAGAACAGCGCGCCGATCGGACGAACGAGGAAACCGGCACCAAACGTTGCGAGGCTTGCGAGGAATGCCGCCGTCTCGTTGCCTTTCGGGAAGAAGAGATGCCCGAGCTGAACCGCCAGAGCCGCGTAGATGTAGAAGTCGTACCACTCAAGCAGCGCACCGAATGAAGACGCCAATACGACCTTCTTCTCCTCGGCGGTCATTGCGGAAGTCGCACGCGTAGCGCTTACAGAATGCAGCGTGTCCGTCATCGTCCCCTCACCTCTTATCTTGTTTAATTGAGATGTATACTGAGCATATCACTTTCGCGACGGTTAACAACTCAGAATCGATTCGGGCCAGTACGCGCTGTTTTGAAAGAAAATTGCCATCGGCTATTCGAAAAGTGATCTTAAGCGTCTCGTTTATTCATCAGTATACAAATTATTTTTGAACGAGTTGTCGCCGGGCAGACCAAACTCGTTCGCGCAAACAAAAGGTCCCGCAGAACGCCGGACGGTACGGCAACCTGATTATCGAAGGATACGGGCAAGGTCGGCGACATGTGCGCAATCCGCCGCTATCGCCACCCCCCGTGCTGACATCACGAAGCGGGCCACTAGCGCCTGCCCGAGCCGCCGATCACAGCGGCAGATCCGGGCGTCTTCGCTTCCACCAGCTCCAATGTATCGGAGAGATCCATCACGACCGCGTACTTCTCCGACATGTCGAACAGGTTCGCTTCATGCGGCCCGATCGCGCGGTCTCCGACGCAATCGCGGACCACAAGCGGAAGGAAGCCTAACGACATCGCATCAACGACGCTGGCTCTGACACAGCCGCTGGTGACGCAGCCTGCGACCACAAGTGTCCGGACGCCGCGCTGCGTCAGCCAAGGTGCCAGTCCTGTTGCGAAAAATGCCGACGGCACGGTCTTGCGCACGACCAGCTCATCCGTCTCCGGCGCGAGCTGCGAAACAATCGCGCTGTTCGAGGAGCCCTCCTTCAGCGCGAGCAGCCCCGGCACCTTCATCGCAAAGACGTTGCGGTCAGCGTCGTCGTCCGCGAATACGATCCTGGAGTGCGCAACCGGCCACCCTCGCCGACGAGCTTCGCCCACCAGACCAACCGTTTTCTCCATGGCGGCGGCAATGTTGCCGCCGCCGAAAACGACAGGATCGAGGAAGCCATTGACGAAATCGACGATTAGCAGCCCGAACGGAGCAACAATATCTAGGTCCTGGCCGAAGCCCTGGCGGCGATATGTCAACTTGTCGTCGGTCATTCGGCCGCCTCGCGAACCGGACCATCATCGAGCACCTTTCCGTTCCGGACGACTTCCTCCCCGTCGAGCGCAATCGTGCAGTTACGCATCGGAATATCGATGTGACACGCGGTCGTCCGGCTACCGCCAGCCTCGTTGTTCGGCCCGAACGAGAACAAGAAATTGCCCTCGAAGGCCCGTGCGTCCATGCCGATCGTGGCTTCCCGGTCATAGAGACCGAGCGTCGACCACTTCGCCCTCGGCTGCAGTCCCCAGCCGATGTGCGACATCGCGTATGCGTCACGATCATTGTACGAGGCCATGTATTCGCTCAGGATCTCGGCATCGACGCCGCCCTCGATCGACGTGACGAAACCCTTCTCGATCTTGAAGTGGATACGATCCTGAATGTAGGACTTCATCGGGAGCAGGATGTCGCCCCGCTCCATCACGATCGTTCCGTCGGCCTCACCTTCGTTCGCCCAGGTCAAGGCAAACCCGCTGGGCCAATGATCCCATCTTCCCGGCTCGTCAACGAAGCCGTACTCGCTGATCGCCGGGAACTGGCCCAGCTTGAAACGCACATCCGTCCCGGCCGGCGACGTGACATGCATCTCCTTCGCTTTGCTGAGCTTGGCGCTGGCGGCCATGACGCGGGACCGCTCGGCCAGCGTCGGCACCATGCGCACCAGGACTTCCGGAGGTTCGACAGCGAGCAGAATTTTGGTCCCCGCTTTCAGTATCTCGTGCTGCTCGGGAGAGAACAGAAGGGTCATGAGATCAAGGACAAGATCGCTCTCCTTCAATGCCGCGATTGCGGCCCGATTTCCGGTCAAGGGCGTCGTCCCCAGATAGGCAAGCGAATCTCGGCTCAACGCCTTCTCGCCATTGACCGGAAGCAGATCGAGCCGGTTGACGATTGCGCCCATCGATGCAGCCGCGAGGATTGCCGTGGACAGGGTCTGCGGATGCGTCGACGAACTGGTGAGCACCGTGACAAGTTGACCCGGCCCCAGCTTGGAAAGCGCGAGAACCTGCTTCCAGGCCTGTATCAGATCATGATCGCTGACTGACATGTTCTTTCTCCTTGCTGGTTGCGGCGTCCAGACGAGCGCCGAGAAATGCCTCGAAGGCAGCGTAGAAACCTTCTTCATCATCCCAAGGGATCATGTGCCCCGCGTCGGTCACCCGGGTGGTCGAAGTGCCCGGCACAAGTCGTTGGATTTCGGAAATGTCATCGTCGCGAACGACGTCACCGCGTCCGGCCGCGATCAGCCTCACGGGTACGCAGATTCCTCCGAGATCGGCGTGAACGTCGTCGGTGTGAAACCCGTCGAAACTCTCTCGCACCGCACGCTCGTCGCAGGTGTGCAACCATTCTGCTCGAAGCCGCAACTGATCATTGGTCCAGGTCGGACAAAACGCGCGCATCGCTTCGGCGTCGCAACCGCGGCTCGCAAGCCGAATGGAATCCACATACCAATCGAGTTTTGCCGGATAGCTCCGTCGGCCGGGTCCTGAGACAGGGGGATCCACCAGGACGAGCCTCGCTAGTCCGGGCAGCCCCATGCGCGCCGCACGGACTGCGATACGAGCGCCCATCGAGTGGCCTACGACGGAGTATCGTGACAACTTCAACGCTGCGGCCAACCCGGCCAGATCGGCAGCCTGCGCATCCAGGCTGTAGTCGAGCGAAGATCCGCTCTCGGACAGTCCCCTGCCCCGAATGTCAAGAACGTAGGTCTCGAACTCGCGGCCAAACCGTTCGCCGACGAACCCCCAAGTCACGGCCGGACTGGTAATGCCGGGCAGAATGATGATTGGATCACGCCCCGCCCGCGGCTGCCCGTAGAGCAGGTAGTGGAGCCTGATCCCGTTCACATGAACGTTGCCGCCGCTCCGGAACGCACTCATCTTGCGGCCTGCAACTTTGCGATACGAGCGGACGATGCATCCTTGTTGAAGGCGCCCGAAAGCAACGCACCGGCGCCGGGCACCCGTGTGTCCAGTTCGAGGGCCGTCAACATCGCGTATGTCGTCGCGACGGCGGCAGTGACGACGGGCTTGCCGGTTCTGGCCTCGACCTCCGCAATCGAGGGCAACGATGGCATCTGCACGCATGCCGACAAGACGATCGCATCGGCATCCTTCAGATCCATGCTCGCCACGATCTTCGGCAGGTTCGCGGGGTCGTGCCGACCGACCATGATGTTGTCCGGGATCTCCAGCGCGCGAGAATCGGAGACGCTGATCCCTTCATGCTCGATGTAGTCGATCACAAGCTGCGTAAGTGGCTTCATGTATGGCGCAACCACGGCAATACGCTTGGCACCGATCACATGAAGGGCGTCAACGAGGGCACCGGCGCTGGTCACAACGGGCGCCGGTGCACCGTTCTCGGCCGTGCGACCGTGGAGCCGCTCCTGTGAGACCCGGTGATATGACTTGCCCATGCTCATGATCGCCACGAGACAGGCGTAACCGAGCACGTCGACACGCGCATCCGAAAGCTCGAGAGCGCAGCGATCGGACTCGCTGTCCATGGCAGCGAGTTCCTCCTTCTTGACCGTCTTCATTCGCATCCGGCTGGAATGAAACGTGAAGCGTGTGCCGTGTGCGAGCGAATGCGCGCCAAGCATCGCGGGGATTTCAGTCTCCATGGTCGTGTTCGAGCTCGGAACGATCTGACCGACGCGATAAACCTTTTGCATTTGGTGTCTCCCCGGCCGATCAGGCCAATTTCAGAATGCGTTCAGCGTTGCGCGAGCAGACTTGCGCACGGACCTCTTCGGGTATCGAAGTGGATTCGATGAAATCCGCGGCTATTGCCGTCGACTCGTAGGGGTAGTCGACCGAAAACATGACCGCGTCGTTGCCCATCTCGGCAAGCGCGCAGGTCAGCGCCGCAGGCGAACAGACTCCGGACGTCGTGATGAAGATGTTGCGTCCGAAATACTCGGAAGGCTTGCGCGCCAGCTGAACACCGTGCGGGTAGACGGCGAAGCGGCTGTCGAACCGCCACAGCAGCATCGGGAGTCCCTCTCCCATGTGGCCGAGGATTATCTTCAGCCGGGGAAAGCGATCGAAGACACCGCCGAACAGCAGCCTGAGCGCATGGGTCGCGGTCTCGACGCCCCACCCCCACACTGCACCGGTGAGCTCTGGATGGCCGTCATAGGCCTTCGGAATCAGACTCGGGTCCGTCGGATGCAAATAGAGCGGAACGTCCAGATGTTGCATCCGCTCCCAGAACGCGTCGTAGGACGGGTGGTCGTAGTAGATCCCGCCTGTATGACCGTTGACCAGGGCCCCTTTGAAACCAAGGTCCTCAACGGCTCGGGTCAGTTCGTCCGCAGCCGCCTTCGGGGAATGCATCGCCAACGACGCAAAGCCGGCATAACGCGCCGGACGCCGCTTGACCTGCCGTGCAAGATAGTCATTGCCCTCGGCGGCGCGCCGGATCGCGATGTCTACGTTGGGCTCAGCCTGAACGCTCGGGCCGGTCTGCGACAAGACGACCTTGTCGATTCCGGCTCGATCCATCTCGTCGAGCCGCAAGTCGTCGAAATCCTTCAGTTGGGACGACAGCCTGGATTGCGCAGCGGAGTCCATGTGCTTGGTGAAGACCTTCGAGTACTCCTCGAAGCCTGGCACCATGAAGTGCTCTTCAAGCGCGATCTTGCGAATTCTGGACGACATGGCTTGCTCCTTACGGATCTCGAACGTGCGCGGACCCCGGTCACGGCTAAGACGGACCTGACCGGGGTGACCCTCTTGGTCATTTCACGAGGGGACATTCGCTTTCAGCCAGGGGCTTGAACGCCTCGGCCGCGGGAATGGTCGCCAGGACCTTGTAGTAGCCCCACGGCGCCTTCGATTCAGATGGCTTCTTCACTTCGACCAGGTACATGTCGTGGACCATTCGTCCGTCGGCTCGCACTGAACCGGTCTGCGTGAAGGAATCCCGCACAGGCAGCTCTCGCATCTTTTCCGCGACGGCAATCCCGTCGTCGGTACCCGCCTCCTTCACTGCCTTCAGGTAGTGAAGCACGCCGGAATAGACGCCGGCCTGCGCCATGGTCGGCATGGCTTTGCGCTTCTCGTAGAATTTCTCCGCGAAAGCGCGGCTCTGGTCGTTCAGATCCCAGTAGTAGCCGGTCACAAAAGTGAGACCCTGGGCGACCTGAAGACCGAGACTGTGCACATCAGTGATGAACGTGACCGGGGTAACGATTGTCTGCCCGCCCTGCACTATTTGGAATTCATTGGCTTGCTTCACGGCATTGACCGTGTCGCCACCGGCGTTGGCGAACGCGATGACCTTCGCTTTCGAGGATTGCGCCTGAAGCAGAAAGGATGAGAAATCCGGTGTGTTCAGCGGATGGCGTGCGGCTCCCACCACCTTGCCGCCGGCTGCCTTGACTGCCTTCGACGCCTCCGCCTCGAGCGAAAGACCGAACGCGTAGTCGACCGTCAGGAAGTACCAAGTGTCAAACCCCTTCTTCACGAGGGCAGAGGCGACCCCCGCAGCATTCGAATAGTTGTCATAGGTCCACTGAAATCCGGTCGGCGAGCACGCCTTCCCGGTGAGATCCATCGTTGCTGCCGTGGAGTAGATCGCGATCTTCTTCTTGGCTCTCGCGACCTCCTGGACGGCTAGTGCCACGCCCGAGTTGGGGAAGTCGATCACCATGTCGACGTGATCGACATCGAACCATCGACGCGCCAATTGCGAACCGACATCGGCCTTGTTCTGGTGATCCCCCGAGAGCACTTTGATCGGCTTGCCGATCACGGTTGGCCCGAACTCCTCCACCGCAATTTCCGCGGCCGCAACGGAGCCGGGCCCGCCGAGATCCGCGTAGACACCACTCAAGTCGTTCAGGACGCCGACCGTAATCGCGTCGGGGCCTGCCTTGGCCGGACCCAGACCCGATACTAAGATGAGCGCGAAAGTCGATGATATGAGCCTGTTCATGAGCCATCCTCCGTTTGCCTCACGCGCCGCCGCCATCTTCTTGTTGTTATTCTCAGGTCAATCCTGAAACCGGCGGTATCGTACGCGATAAAGCGATGTATACTGAGTAATTTGACGGCTCGTCAAGAGGCCTCTGGCGCAATCGCTCGCCGCGCCCGCCTAAAGAATGGAAGGAATGCACGTTGAAGAAGCAATCATCCGCCAATTCCACGAAGCCCGAAGTCAGGGTGGAGATGGCACGGATGCCCCTAGCATCGCGCCCTGGCTACCTGATCCGCCGTCTGCATCAGATCCACTCGGCGATCTTTCTTGAAGAGTGCCAGGAGTTTGGCATCACACCGGTGCAGTACGGTCTGATCACAACCCTGCTCAACAACCCGGGTATCGATCAGGTGACGCTAGGCGGTGAGGTCGGCATCGATCGCACTAATGTTGCAGACGTCCTGAACCGCCTGTCAGAACGCGGCCTGGTGCGGCGCGAACGAAGCCAAACGGACCGACGCTCGATGGTGGCCTTCCTGACCAAGGATGGCGAAGCGGTTGTCGAGAAGATGTACGACAGTATGCGGCGCGCGCAGGATCGCTTTCTCGCGCCGCTGCGCCCCGAATTCAGGGCCGCGTTCCTCGCGATGGTAACGGAGTTGATCGAAGGCAACAGCAAGTACAGCCTGCCCGACACCGCCGCGGCATCCGGGCGGCGGAAGTCGACCGCAGGTCAGAAAGAATAGGCCGGGATAGCTGAATATACTCAGTATACCACGTTAATATAGAGCGTGTACGGGAGTTCTCCTAAGGGTAGGGCCGCTGCTGCGGCCCTACTGCCGCGAAAACAAGCGCGCCTTGATAACCGACCAAATCAGTCCAAGGCCGCCGAGCGTCGTCTTTCTCCGAGGCGGAGCCGCCCCCGTGATACTGGCTTCGAGGTTTTCGGCGAATGCCGTAGCCAATCGACGCACGACGTCCTGCACCAACCCGGCTCGGTTGAACTGAGCGAGCGGTCCGCTCAGCTTCCAGGTCAGCGTGACCGCAATCAGTGATGCGCTTGGCCCGTCCGCAATGACGCTCCAGCGCGCGCTGCCCGCTGCGGACGACCCTTGTCCGGAATCACGCCCCCGGCCAGTCAGCCATCCCTCTCGCTTCGAGGAATCCATGCCGACTTTCGCCTGGCCGTTGAAAGCGACCTTGATCGGACCGAGCGATATTCGAACCTTTCCGACGAGATCCTCTCCGTCGAGCGACGTGATCTCAGCGCCAGGCACGCAGGGGACGACCCGTTTCAGGTCCGAAAGAATGCTCCAAACCTGCTCCGGGGGCGCCGCGACTCGTACCCGTTCCTCGATCGATGTGCCGCCGGCCGATCCGCCAATCGGTGCCGCTTTAGCTGCAGCCGACGAACGCGTCACGGGCCCGTTTGTCGCTAAAAGGGACGCGGGCCGCGACCTCGAGCCCTCGAACCTGCTCACGGTAACCGGAGCCACGGCCGCCGCCACGTTGGGCTTTCTGCCCGCAGCGACTTTTTTGACCGCGGCGACAATCCCGACATAACCGGTGCAGCGGCAGAGATTGCCGGACAGTTCTTCGCGCAGAGCCCGCTCATCGATATCGCCCAGCCGAAGCACGATATCTCGCGCTGTCGTCAGCATTCCGGGCGTGCAGAAGCCGCATTGCAGGGCATGGCACTCGGAAAACGCCTCGCGCAATTCCTGCA
Source organism: Bradyrhizobium sp. CER78 (assembly GCF_029846235.1). GTDB lineage: Bacteria > Pseudomonadota > Alphaproteobacteria > Rhizobiales > Xanthobacteraceae > Bradyrhizobium. The sequence goes on along the minus strand of NZ_JARVWP010000010.1, from coordinate 120,738 downwards.
TGGTCGGATCGTCATCAAAACCTTCGATCGTGGTAACGTCGGCGCCGTTGCAGTCAGCAGCAAATGTGATGCACGAGCGTTGGATTCTGCCATCGAGCACAACCGTGCAGGCACCGCAAACACCCTGCTCGCATCCGAGATGCGTTCCGGTAAGGTGAAGCTCGCTGCGCAAGAAGTCCGCCAACAGCGTGCGCGGCTCAACATCCGCCGCGACACCCCCTCCGTTGACCGTCATTGACACCTGCGTCATCGGCCCTGCCTCCCACCCAAAGTCGCCAGGGCCCGGCGAACCGCGACCGCATGCAATTCCTGCGTGTCGATATCGAGGTTCGGCAGAACGCGGCGGATTTCCTCCGCCGCGATCTCGCATGCCGCACCCGGCCCCGCCTCGGCAAGACGTGCGGCGGTCTCGGGCAGAAGCGCCGGCGAACCGCTGGTCGCACCGGCAAGCACCCGCTTTATGCCTGCCTTCTGATCGAGAACGGCAACGCCGATCGCGTTGGCGAATTCGCCGGTCTTGCGGCAAATCTTCTGATAGGCCCACGATGCGTCCGCCGACAACCGTGGAACCTCGATCGCGGCGATCACTTCGCTCTCACCGAGCTTCGTCGAAAACGCTCCGTCGACGAAGCTCTCGGCAGCGTAGCGCTTCGGCTGCTCCTCGCCCCCCTGGGCGACGATCACGGCTCCGAGCGCCGCCAGCGTCGAAACCCAGTCTGCGGCAGGGTCCGCATGCGCCAGGCTCCCGCCCATCGTTCCGCGATTGCGCACTGCCCTGTAGGCTATTCCATGCGCCACCGATCGCAGCAGTCCGCGCGTCGGGTCCTCCAGGACACCATCCTCGATCTCGGCATGCGTCCATCCAGCCCCGATCGAGAATACCTTGTCGTCGGCTGCAAGCTCCCGAAAGCCGGATGCGCGCTTGATATCGACCAGCAGTTTGGGCCGTGCCAGTCTCAGGTTCAGCATCGGGACCAACGATTGGCCCCCAGCCAACACCTTGGCATTGCCGTCTGCCCCTGCGAGGAGCTCGGTTGCTTCCCCGAGGGTCCGCGCATGCTTGAGCTCGAAAGCCGATGATTTCATCGGGCCACGTCCCTTCGAGATTCTGTCGCCTGCGATGGACGCGCGCGCCGGATTGCCTCCCGTATTCGCTGCGGGCTCGCCGGCACCTGCCGTATCGTAGCGTTCAAGGGCGACAAGGCGTCGTTTATCGCGTTGACGATCGCAGCAGGCGGCGCGATCGCTCCGCCCTCGCCGACCCCCTTGATCCCGTGCGCCGAGTATGGCGATAGCGTCTCGCGATGGTCGATGCGAAATGTGGGCAGTTCCGTCGGACCAGGAAGAATATAATCGAGCAGCGTCGATGCGAGCGGTTGGGCGTTATCGTCATACGGGCTCTCTTCGAACAGCGCAGTGCCGATACCCTGCGCTGCACCTCCATAGGTCTGCCCTTCGACAATCATCGGATTAACCATGCGTCCGCAGTCCTCGACGATCGCATAGTCGAGGATCTCGACAAGCCCGGTTTCGGGGTCAACCGCGAGCCGAACGGCGTGCGTGGCGTAGGAGAACACTCCCGTATCGACTTCCGGCTTGTATCCTTCGGTCGCCTCCAGACCCGCCGTGTTCACGGTCTCCGGAAGTTGGTCCGGTCGAAGATACCAGGCACGCCCAACATCCTCGTAAGTGACGCTGGCATTTGCCGCAAAGATGCGCCCTTCGGCAAATCCGACGGCGGCAGGTTCGACTTGCAGCAAATGGGCGGCAATTGACTTGATCCGACCGGCAACGACCTCCGCGGCCCGTGAGACCGCGCCGCCCGACATGACGATCCCGCGCGAAGCATAAGCGCCGGTCGAGAATGGGGTCGTCGCGGTGTCCCCCAGGGTGACCCTGATGTGCTTGAGCGGAACACCCGTCTGTTCGTGAGCAATCTGCGCCAGCGTTGTTTCCAAGCCCTGCCCGATCGTGTGGATGCCTGCGGCAACCTCCAGCGCGCCGTCAGGCGTCAGCTTCACGTGTGCCTGATCGAAGCCCGGCACCAGCGGCAATCCCCAGGATGCAAATACCTTGGTGCCATGCGCAGACTGTTCGGTGAAACTGGCAAACCCGATGCCGAGGTAACGCCCCCGGTCGTCGCGCTTGGCCCCAGCGCGGAACGCCTCGAGTCCGATCATGTCCTTTGCGGCAACGAGCGCCTCCGGATAGTCCCCGGAATCGTAGTGCTTGTTCGTGATGTTGGTGTATGGCATGGCCGAAGCCGGGACCAAATTGTCACGGCGTACTTCCCATGCTTCGCGACCGACCTTCTGTGCGATCGCGTCGATAACCTGCTCCATTGCAAAGCAGACGCCCGGCCGCGCAACGCCACGATAGGGCGCGAAAGGCGGCTTGTTGGTCGCAACCGAATAGGTCCGACATCGATAGGCCGGTAGGTGATACGGCCCGGGGAGGTTGCCTCCGGCCTGCGCAGCCTCCAGGCAGGCGGTGAATGGCCAAACGGAGTACGCCCCCGTGTCGACGGACACTTCGGCGTCGAGCGCGAGAAGCCGTCCCTGCGCGTCCGCATAGGCTTTGACGTGGTATTCGTGCTGCCGCGCATTTGCGCCGGCGACAAGATGCTCTCTGCGATCTTCGGTCCAGCGGAAGGGCTTTTTGAAGGTTGCAGCCAGCCAGGCGACGGCAACCTCCTCGGGCTGCAACAGGCACTTATAGCCGAACCCGCCTCCGACGTCCGGCGGGGCGACCCTGATCTGAGCCTGCGCGATCCCGAGGCACTCGGCCAGCCCGGCCCGTATCATATGCGGCACCTGGGTGGAGGTGTGAACGACAAGCTGATCAGCACGATCATCCCACCAAGCCAACACTCCCTTGCCTTCCATGGGATGCATCGTCTGACGAGCACATGTCATCTCGAGCTCGACCGAGATCGGGGCCTTGGCGATGACTTCGTCGACGCCACTGTCGAAGAACGTCTCCAGGAACAGATTATCACCCCACTCCGGATGCAAGAGTTCCGCGTTCTCGCGGCGACCGCCCGCACAAGATGCGATCACCGGCAGGTCGTCATAGCCGATCTCGACCTGCTCGATCAGATCTTCCGCGATCGCACGGCTCTTTGCCACGCACATGGCGACCGGCTCGCCGACGAAGCGCACCCTGTCGGTGGCCAGGATCGGATACTGCGATACCTTGTATCCCGGAATGGAAGATCGCGTAACGATCGGCGAGACCCCGATGAGATCTTCGGAGAAGAAGGTATCGACGGCGTGATCCGGTGATTTTGCCTTCGACGATATCTTCGCATGCGCCGCTGGACTGCGCAGGAATGCTACTTCCCGTAGCCCGGGCATATGGATATCGCCGACGAACCGGCCTCGACCACGCAAGTGTCGGGCATCCTCTTTGCGCGGGGCTCGCGCCCCAATACCTTCACCGGCCGGGCTGACCCTGCTCATCATGATCCCTTCATGCGCTCCGCCAAACCGACCTCGCCGCTACCAAGGTCACAGTACCTACCCTCTCCTCGCCAAGGGCTTCACACCGGAATGCAAAGCGCATTCGGAACGAGCAGGTTATCGTAGACGCAGCGGCGCTGCCTGAGCCTGAGGCCCTCGTCGGAACGCCGAAACACATCGTGATAAGTCCCGACCTGGTGAATGGTCGCGTCAGGGCGATCAAACAAGACTTGCAAGACGACGTAGTTCGCTCGAGCCTTTATGTTTCCGTCCTCATCTTCGCCGAGCAACTGCAAATTGCTGATCAGATGACGAAGGTACCGCGGTGCAAACATGGCGGTCTTCTCCAATGCGAAAGCCCGATCGCGAATCATGCCCCTATTCTCGCAGTAGATGAGACCAACCGGGTGGCCGCGATCTTCGTTCTCACGCGACAAAACGACATAGCTTGCGTCCGCCGTGAACATCTCGCTCCAGTCGGAGAGCCGCTGCTCGTCGAGGGCGGCTGCGTATTGGCAATTGAACTGCTCAATTGCGTTGCGGAGCAATAGCTGGCGGATTTCCGCGGTGTAGGTGGGATCGGTGGCCGACATCTGATTAGTCCGTATCTCTCGCGTTAGAGTTCCATCGCGCTGCGCCAGTGCTGATACATCGCCCGTATCGACGCCTCGGAGATCAAGGTATCCGCGGTGCCGATGACACCAGGATCCAACTCGACCACATGTTCACCATCGGGGACCGCAAGCATGCCATCCTGCACGAACTTGATGGCCTCGTTGTCTTCGAGGCCAAGGAAGCCTGCGGGTCCCATCAGGTTGCCTTGCCGCAACCGATGCCGCGTCATTTCCTCATCGTCGCCCTCAAAACCGAACATGGTCCACTTCATGATGAACTCGTTGGGCCCCGTCGGGACGATCTGACGAACACCGAGTGTATTCATCTCCCGCTGCACAATGAGATTGGGCCAGATCGTCGTCATGGTCACTGACCAGGGACTATCGAACTCATTGATGAAATCCATGAAGCGCGGCTCCTCGAGCTTCATGCCTTCCTTGTAAGCACGCATCTCCTTCTTGGTGCTGTTGTCGAGTTTGCTGACGTCCGACTTTGCCGATGCCATCACGCCATGCCGACCGGAGGCATCGGCGATCATGGACGATTTATTACCGGCCACCAGGAGACCGAAGGTCACCAGAAACGTGTGCAGCAACGTTGCGTGATAAGGATCCTTGAGGTTCTCGTGATAAAGCTTCCAGTTTCCCGGCAGGCTGTGGCGATAGTGACCGAGCACCTTGGGCTTCCGCCCGTCAAAGGTAGCCTCGAACTCGCGGAGAATTTCCGGTCCGAGATACTCGGCCAGCGGCTCCATGTCGTTGCAGTAGGACGCGAACACGACACCGCGATGGGTCGTGACTTTTAGCTGCCTGAGCCCGTGGTCTGCATTCTTGAAATCGCGAGGCATTCCGCCCTTGCCGTCCACACCGCGGCGGAACGGCACCCCCGCCAGATTGCCCTTCAAGTCGTAAGACCATTGATGATAGGGGCAGACGAATTCCTTGGCGTTACCGCTTAGTTCGCGGCAGAACTCAGCCGCGCGATGCGCACAACGATTCTCGAAGACGTTGATCGAGCCATCTTCGGCGCGCGATACGACGACAGGCGTTGGCCCCACATTGGAACGGATGAAGTCGCCGACATCAGGAATCTCGCTCTCGAGCGCAACGTAGTTCCATGTTCGCCCGTGAAAGATCTTCTCGACTTCGCGCCGGTAGATGTAGTCGTCCGTGTAGACCCAATCGGGCACCCTGGTGAGCCCTTCGGATGGCCAGACGTATTGGCTCGTCATCGTCGCCACTGACTTCTCGTTCACCACCTGACCGTTCTCCTCTTTGCCGTCGCTCGTGAGCCAAGCGGCGGAAGCCTTGGCGATATCAAAAACTCCCGGGCCTTCGAGCTCCTTGCGCGCGTGCCGTATCGCGGCAGGATCGGAAAACGCGACCACGCTGGTAAGCCGCCCGGTTTCCGGATCAATCGTGCGGTACACGGCGCCACGCTCGCCGTCGCGCCCAGTGAGCGCGACCTTGTCGCCTGGTGACGAGACACCGAGTATCTGGATGTTCAGACCAAACTGATCGGTCCAGAACCAGGGGGCCTGGATGTCCTCACTCCGAGGCACCCCGGCAATCGATTGACCTGCGGCCGCACCTTGCAGCTCGGCATTGTGCCAACTCTCTAAACGGCGCGAGCGTCCCCTGACGGGACTATGGTGCAACGCGCAATCGCCAGCTGCCCATATGCCTGCGACGCTCGTCCTTTGCTCTGCGTCGACAACGATCCCCCCATCCACGGAGCACCCGGCCGCGGCTGCCAATTCGGTCTCGACGGCCAACCCGACACCAATGCAAACGGCGTCCGCAGCGAAAGGGCCGGCGGATGTAGTGACCACAAGGTGCTGACCATCGAGCCGAATGTCCTGAACCTCCACTTCGCGCAGAACGGAGACGTTGTGGCGTTCGGCGAGAGAGCGAAAGGTGTGCCCAAGTGGTGCGGGCAGCACGCGGGCCATCAGCTCGCCCTCGCGCTCGAGGACGACGGTGGCGACCCCGAGCGTCGCGACGGCCGATGCAAGCTCAAGGCCAATGAAGCCGCCGCCAACGATGACTAGACGCTTCGCCTTTTCGAGAGACCGCCTGATGGAATTGGCATCCTCGATTGTGCGCAGATAATGCACACCGGGTAGATCGGCACCCGCAATGGAAAGTCGCCGCGGGACTCCACCGGTCGCCAGCAAGAGCGCATCGTATTGAAGCGCAGTCCCGTCACTCAAGAGCGCAATCCTGGCGGCGGGATCGATGCGAGTGACGGAGCGGCCGAGGTGCATCCTGACGTCGAGGGAGACCACGTCGGCTTCAGGCAAACGCCGACACGATTCGATCGACGCCTTTCCGAGGAGAACATCCTTTGAGAGTGGCGGACGCTCGTACGGCAGATGCTCCTCCCGTCCAACGAGATCTATCGTGCCGGTGAATCCACTGGCACGCATGCTTCGAATTGCGGCTGAAGCGGCTTGCCCGGCTCCCACGATGACTACAGCCCTACTGGCAGGCGGTTCCCTCGGTGGGCCGACCGGCGCCCGATCTTCGGTCGCAGCCTTCTTGCCCTCATCGAGATCGACAAACACCTCGCCATCCGCAACCTTGACCGCGTAGGTCTCAAGGTCCTTCGTGACCGGGGAGCACAGCGCCTTTCCTGACCTGATATCGAAGATGCCTTGGTGCAGCGGGCACTCGATCGTGTCGCCGTCAACGAAACCATCGGCAAGAAAGGCTAGCGCATGCGTGCATATGCCATGCGTGGCAAAGACTTCTCCACCAAGGAGATAGAGCGCCACAGGCTTGCCGTCGATCTCGACACTCCTGACGCCGTTAGGCTTCAGTTCGTCCAAAGCAATTGCTTTTCGCCACGCCATCCAAACCCTCGGAGCCACCCTGAATTTTGATCAGTATACATCCTATTTTAGACAATGCAAGCCGAAGAGACCTCACTGGACCGCGGCAACAAAATGGCTGAAAAATTGCGCATAACGTGCATCGTTCGAACTCCAGGTTTAGCAAGTTGAGCGACGATTGCAGCGCAATATAAGGCTATATACTGATAATATTAGCCACATCCGCCGCATCGCGGGAGGCCTCGGTCGTGAATTATTAGTGAAGAAGCTCGCCGTGATCAGGTTCGCATGTGTGACCGCCTGCGGCGGGCGCGATCGCCGGGCAGCAATCAGGATTTACCGACACCGACTATAGTGACCTGATCCGTGAAAGCGCTTGAAATACTGTCTCTTGAAAATTCTCGGTTTACACCCAGCGGCACCGGCGATCAGGCAGCATGGAGGTCCGGCGCCGACTGGCGCCGGCGCCCTATTCTATCGCTAATGCAATCGAGGCTTTGCTCAAGCGCGTCGGTGATCGAGGGGCAACTTTCGATCAGCATTCAAATGTGGGTTTATGGCGCGCTCGGAGGCGTTCGCATTTGATACGATTTCAATGGGTCATAGTGGCCAAGAACGAGTTGAGGTGCATTTCGTCGGCAAAAAATGCCTTTTAGCCCAACCGACGAATAGGCGCCCTGCCCTATACGGGGTTAGGTTGGCTTGCCGCTCATAACGGTCTGGTTGCAGGTTCGAGTCCTGCCGGGCCCACCAACGAGATCAATAGCTTACTCCGTTCTCGTCGTCCGCAACGCGACGGCCGCACCAGATACGTCCACTTTCCATTCGCCCACCCCAATCATCTAAGGCATCAGACAGTATACCGGCGCCTTAGCTATTCGCACAGAAAATGCGGCGTGCGTTCAGAACCTTACGCGCCTAAGACGCTGCGCGCGGGAGCGGCCACAATCATGATCAAGTCTTCTCGCTACACCTCGAAGAACACCGTCTCGCTGTCACCCTGCAGGTGGACATCAAAGGTGTAGGCGTTGCCACCCGTCTTCTTGGCGATCAGGGTCGCACGGCGATCGGCCGGCACCAGCGCCAGCACGGGATCGTTTGCGTTGCCCGCCTCATCGTCGAAATAGATCCGGGTGCAGAGGTGCAGCAACATGCCGCGCGCGAACACCGCAAGCACGATGTGCGGCGCCTGCGGCTTGCCGTCGGCATCCGGCACAGCGCCCGGCTTGATGGTGTCGAAGGAATAACCGCCGCTCTTGTCGGTGCCGCAGCGGCCGAAGCCCTTGAACGAGGAGTTCGGCAGCGCGCGCTTGTCCTGCGGATCGGAGAAACGGCCCTGGGCGTCGGCCTGCCAGATCTCCAGCATGCAATCCGGGATGACAGCGCCGTCGCCGTCATAGACCTTGCCCTCGACGCGAATGCGTTCGCCGGATGTATCAGATGTCAGCAGATTGTTGGTGAAGGCGTCGTTCCACTCATACTCGCCATTCGGCGTCAGGCCGTATTTGAAATACGGGCCGACGGTCTGCGAGGGTGTGATTCCATCAGGACGTGACACGTTACTTGGTCTCCATCGGCGTGGCGTTGCGGCCGCGCAGCACGATATCGAAGCGGTAGCACAGCGCCCATTCCGGCTTGGTGTTGTCGAGATCGAAGGACGAGATCATCCGCGCCCGCGCCTTCTCATCGGTGACCGAGTTGAAGATCGGGTCGAACGGGAACAGCGGATCACCCGGGAAATACATCTGCGTGACGAGGCGCGAGACGAAGGAGTGCCCGAACACCGAGAAGTGGATATGCGCGGGCCGCCACGCATTGTGGTGATTGCCCCAGGGGTACGCGCCGGGCTTGATGGTGATGAACTTGTAACAGCCCTTGTCATCACTCTGCGTCCGCCCCGCGCCGGTGAAATTCGGATCGAGCGGCGCCGGGTGCTGGTCGACGACATGGATGTAGCGGCCGCAGGCATTGGCCTGCCAGATTTCGACCAGCGTGTTGGGAACGCCACGGCCGTCCTCGTCGCGCACGTGACCGTGCACGATGATGCGCTCGCCGAGCGGCTCGCCCTTGGCCTGGATGGTGAGATCGTTGTCGTGTGCACGCACCGTCTCATGACCATAGACCGGACCGGTCAGCTCCGAGAGCGTGTGCCGCATCGGGATCAACGGCTTTTGCGGCGAACGCAGAAGCGCGCTGCGATACGCGGGAGACAGGCGCGCGGGATGGATGCCGTTCGAAGCGACCGGATAGATCAACGTCATGTGCTTGCTCCAGACAAACCGAGCGCCAGTCGGCGCGGGACCTACATCACGCCGGCGCCTTGAAATCGTAGGAGATGCGGCCGGCCGGTAGATAAAACAGCGCGATGACCGCGCCGCCCCTCACCTCCGGATAGTGCCGGCTGCCGGGATCCGGAGCGGTCCAGCCCGGGCCCTGCCAGCCCTGCAACCCCTTCAACTGGGCGCCCTTGTCCAGGGGAACGACGAGGTTGAGCTCTCCATAGGGATGCCCGTGGTACTGCCCGCGCAGCACGTCATGATCGTCCTCGTCCTTGAAGCGGCGCGGGTCGGTGCTGTTCATGTAGACCGCGGTGATGCTGAACTGGAACGTCTCGGGGACCGGCTCAAGGATGCGGCTGCGCCGGTAGTTCGGGCCTTCCACCTCCTGGTTCGCCGCCCAGCCCTCCTCGACGCCCATTTTGATGAGACGGGCGAGATCCTGATAGAGCGCGCTCGTCTCTCCATAGGTCTCGTTGAGCCAGCGCTCCATCGCCGCGCTCGGTGTCATGTCCTTGACTTCACGCAGAAACGGAATGCTGCGTTCGATAAGCTGTTCACGGCTTCCCATGACATTCTCCTGTGCTAGTTCTCAAAGCCCTTGAAGGAGGCGAATGCCTCCAGATCCGCGCGCGGCATCAGCCGCGCTCTGCCCCGCTCCCGGGGGTGACCCATCGAGATCCCGCAGGCCACCATCTGCTCCACCGGGATCGACAGGCGAGACCGCAAGATCCGGTGGTACTTGGCGAAGGTTTCCTGCGGGCAGGATTGCAGCCCGCGGCCGACCGCCGCCAGCATCACGTTCTGGATGAACATGCCGAGATCGAGCCAGCTTCCCATCGCCAGGCGCCGATCGATGGTGACGATCAGCCCGACCGGCGCGCCGAAGAAGGCGAAGTTCTTTGCGGTCTGCCTGCTCCGCGCCGCAGTGTCGCTCTGCGCGATGCCGAGCGAGTCATAGAACAATCGCCCGAATTGCTGGCGGCGGCCGAGATACGGCTCGGGAAACTCGCTGGCGTAGTACTGATACTCGGAGACGTGCTCGCTCGGCTCCGTCTCGAACGCGTGCAGCAGCGCAGCCGACACCTCGGCCTTGGCTGTGCCTGCGAGTACATAGACGTGCCAGGGCTGGATGTTTGCGCCGCTCGGCGCGAACCGCGCCACGCGCAGGATCTGCTCGACGGTCGATCGTGAGACCGGACTGCCGGAGAACTCCCGGCACGAAAGCCGGCCTGCGATCACCTCGTCGATCGGGTTGCGCTCAACCTCATACCCTGCATCGGGCTCGATCACGACTTCTTCACGAGCGAGCATCCGCCGTCCTCCATCGGCCTGAAGGCCTCGTCGCCAGGGATCGTCGCCAGCAGCTGGTAGTAGTCGAACTGGTACTTCGACTCCTCCGGAGACTTGACCCGGAACAGATACATGTCGCGGACCAGCCGGCCGTCCTGACGGATCTTGCCGTCGCGGGTCATGAAATCGTTGACCGGCAGTTCCCGCATCTTGGCGGCCACGGTCGGCCCATCGAGCGTGCCTGCGGCTTCGACTGCCTTGAGATAGTGCATGACGGCGCCATAGGTCCCGGCCTGGATCATGGTCGGCACCTTCTTGGTCTTCTCGATGAAGCGCCTCGACCACGCCCGCGTCTCGTCGTTATAGTCCCAATAGAACGCCGAGCTGAGCATCAGGCCTTGCGCGCTTTGCAGCCCGAGGCTGTGAATGTCGGCGATGAAGACGATCAGGCCGGCAAGCTTCTGGGTGCGCGTCACGCCGAATTCGCCCGCCTGCTTGACGGCGTTGATGAAATCACCGCCGGCATCGGCCAGCGCGATCACGTCCGCCTTGGAGGCTTGCGCCTGCAACAGGAACGACGAGAAATCGGGCGTGTTGATCGGATGCTTCACCGCGCCGAGCACCTTGCCGCCGGTGGCATCGATCACCTTGCGGCTGTCGGCCTCGAGCTGCGCGCCGAGCGAGTAGTCAGCCGAAAGGATGAACCAGGACTTGGCGCCGAGCCGCGAAATCGCCTTGGTCGTGCCCTGCGACAGCGCGTAGGTGTCGTAGGTCCAATGGATGCCGGTCGGCGAGCACTCGTCGCCGGTCAGCCGGGACGTCGCCGCGCCGGTAGCGAGGAAGAGCTTCTTCTTGTCGCGGGTGATGCCCTGCACCGCCAGCGCGACGGCGGAATTCGGGACGTCCAGGATCGCCTCGACGTTGTCGTTCTCCAGCCACCGCCGTGCGATCGTTGCGCCGATGTCGGCCTTGTTCTGATGATCCCCCGCGATGATCTCGATCGGGCGCCCGAGCACCCTGCCTTTGAAATCGTCCACCGCCATCTGCGCCGCCACGACCGATCCCTGACCGCCATTGTCGGCGTAGAGCGACGACATGTCGGTCAGCACACCGAGCCTGACCGGCCCGTTCTGGGCAATCGCGGGCGCTGCGAGCATCGCGAGCGCCAGCGCCAATCCGAGCGACCTGCACGCACCACCTTGGTTCGATTTCACCGAGGCATTGATCATGTTGTTTCCTCCCGACCCGGCGGCCGCAATCTTGGCCAGAACGCGGGATTGCGGAAGTGAAAGTCTTGCAGGGTGATCCTGAACCGGCTTCAGAACGCCGACGGCGGCAATGCGGCAACCTGCCCCGGACAATCCGGTCGGTTGCATCAGCCGGGCGCCTGGCCTTAACTGCGTGCGATCGCAAATTTTCGCACAGGCGCGCGATCCGCTACCGACGGGACTCTCATCGTGTCCGTTTCGTTCAAGACATTGGACCTGAACCTGCTCAAGGTGTTCGACGCCGTGATGGAGGAGCGCAGCGTGCTGCGCGCCAGCCAGAAAGTCGCGCTGAGCCAGTCTGCGGTGAGCCACTCGCTGGCACGGCTGCGCGAGATGCTGGATGACGAGCTGTTTGTCCGCACCGCGACCGGCATGCAGCCGACGGCGCGCGCGTTGACGATGGCGCCGCAGGTACGCCAGGCGCTGCGATCGCTGGAGGCCGCGGTCGAGCTGCCGACCTTCGCGCCGGCGAAATCCACCAAGCCGTTCACGCTCGCCGCCAATGATTTTACCACGATGGTGCTGGCGCCACCGCTACTGAAAATCCTCGGCCGCGAAGCGCCGTTGATCGACCTCACCATCAAGCCGGTGACGCGGATCGATCTTGCCGAGCAGATCGACCTCGGCCGCATCGACGTCGCGATCGGCGTGTTCTCGTCGCCGCCGAGCCGCTTCCGCACCGCGCTGCTGTTCGAATATGACGATGTGCTGATCGTCGGCAAAAAGCGCAAGCTCGGCCGCCTCGACAAGGCGAAGCTCGCGACCTTGCCGCTGGTCGTCGTCTCCTTCGGAGGCGAGCAGGAGGGCGCGATCGGTGGCTTCATCTCCGAGCGCGGGCTGGCGCGGCGTTCGGAGATGTATGACCGCCCCGCACTCGAGCGGGCACTGGCCGACAGCGATCACCCGCCCCGGATCGCGGTCTCGCTGCCGCATTTCCTCGCGCTGCCCGCGCTGCTGATCGATTCCGAGCTGGCCGCGATTGTTCCGCGGCCGCTGGCGCGTGGGCTCGAACAAGCGCATGCGATCACGACCCATGAACTGCCCTACACCACGACGCCCGTGGAGGTCAGGCTGCTCTGGCACGAACGCGTCGAGGACGAGCCGTCGCACGAATGGCTTCACGAGGTGCTCCGGCGCGCCACCGAGGAGCTCAGGCGCGGTCGCTGACGCCCGACCGCCGTTTCCCACCTCACTGCGCGGCCATGGCCCCGGACATCGGAACCCAGCGCTCGCCGTCGAAGCGCTGCGGGCGCGGCGAGGTGATCAGGCGATAATCGTCCGGACTGCTAATTGGAAGCCGGCTCTCTCGTCCTGCCGAAGGCTGCCTACGGCGTAGCCACTACACTCTCTGGCAACGGGCTAGTGCCGATCCTGCTTGTTGCTGCGAAAGAAACCTCACCCAGTTGTGTCGAGCGACTAGATCACGAAGATCACCATGGCTGACGGCGGACAATCCCTCCCGCGACGTCAACCGCGATACCAACGAGCCGCCACCGCGGACGGACATGTCCATCGCGGCATGCCCCTCCATGCGGCCGGCGATTCCCTTATCCGCCTGCTACCTAGCGTCATCTAGCATCTCGCGCGAAGAAACCAACGGAACAGAAAGGCGAGAAACGCCACCATGATCGGAGCGCCCACGAATTCGGCGACAGTGAACTGCCATCCAAGGAACAAAATCATGATGATGCTGAGCTCAAGGACGAGATTGGTCGATGCTCGATGCCATTTCGAACGCCGTCGCGGCAGCAGAGTCCGCACCCTCACGAAACAGAGACCTCGCCGGCGCGACCGCCGTATAGGAGCACGACGACGAGGCAGCGCCAACCGCTCTGCGCGTGTACTCGCAGCAGCTGCGCGCCAGCTGGGCCGAGTATCATAGACCTACGTATCGGTGCGTACCACCTTTCGATGTCAGACCTTTACTTCCGTTTAATTGCGCCGCTGAGCGTGATTGTCTTAGGTAGGCGAGCGGTGGCGTTCCGCTATCGCTGCCCCCCTTGGGCGTTTCCTCCCTAGACTTGGGCCGCTTGTGGCAACGCAAGCGGCCTTTCTTTCCAGTCGACCGAAAGGAATACCCTCAAACGCGGCGAACGCCTATTGTCCGCTTCGTAGTCGGCATTCTGGGGGAAGTACATGGTGCCGGTGGAGCCCTAGGCGCCATTTTGCTTGGAGTATTTGCTGCGAAGAGTTGGAATCCACACGGTACGACAGGTTGTTGTCGGGTGGCGCGTAGTTCTTTCTTTGGCAATGCATTGCGGCTTTTACATCCGCGATCTGGGCGTTTGCATCTGCCTCCCCGCGCCTTGCCGAGATGGCCTGCCTGATCGCCGATATCCATATGCCAGCGATGACCGGCCTGGAACTCCACGGACAGCTCATCAGTTCGGGCCGGACAATACCGACAATTCTCGTGACTGCCCTTCCCGACGATGCTGACCGGGTTCGCGCACTGAACGATGGGGTCGTCTGCTACCTGCACAAGCCGGTCGACGAGGACCGCCTCATACAGTGTGTTATCGCGGCTCTCGAGTCCGACGGTGCGCCTGAGGGGGCGTCTTGAGCCCCTCTCTAGGCATCGGGCAAGGTGCACCGTACCCGTCGGGAAAATGCTGACACCACGCGGCAAGGAAGCGCTTCTCCAATTCCGGCCTCTTTTCATGCCGCAGAATGATGGCAATGCGCCAGGGATAGTACGGCGCCGGCACTTCACCCACCTTCAGATACCTGGCGATGGACTCGGCAACGATGGCCGTCTGCTCTCCAAGATCGTTATCAAATCCCTTTAGATGATTTCGGAATTCGCCTTCATCCAGTGAAAGGAAGGCTGGTCCGGACGACGCTTGATTCCAGGTTTCGCCGGTTGCAACCATTCGCTCGACCACAGCATGCTGGTTGGCGGACAAATCAGCGATCTCTTGACGGGACAGCGGAGGCGTCTGCTCCATGCACTCAATTAGTACGAGCAGTGCATCGTAGTCGACTTCACTCGTCATGTTTTCGGACACGATGGAAGGCCCCTTCTCTCCTCCCAACGAGGGCACGTCTACGCTTCAAGCGCATTGATGACCCTCAGCGTCCGGCGCACATAGCCCTTGAGTTCCGTGTCGTCGATCTGATCCGGCGTGGTGTCGTTGTTATCTTCGCCATGATGATACTCCGCTGAATAACCATTGATTTGATCGAGCTCGTCATAAAGTGCCGCAGCCGGGTGGGTTGCGCCGCCCTCCCGTATCTTGCGCACCATGTCACCCAGCCAGTCATTATCCTGAAAAGAGCTGGGGAACGTGGTCCGGCAATAGGCCTCCAGCACCACCCGCATCTTGCGCACTATATCCAGTAGATTGCCCGATCCGTTCGACACGAAGCTGCGCAGGTCGTCGGTATCGGTGAGAGTTCGGCCTTGGCATGCCCTCTCTATGTCGACCTCCGCCAGCTTCGTTCCGAGCGCCCGGTGATCCGACAGCATGAAGCAGATGCGTTCGGACGAGGGCGCCTTCGCCCAGAGCTGCTTGAGAAAGGTGGGATCGTGCGAAAGGACAATCAGCTGCTTGCAGGCGCGCGCCACCCGCATGATTTCATGGCCTGTCTGCCGGCGCCGGTATACATCCTGGCTGGTGAAGGGATCATCGAAGACGACGATCTTGTTAGCTAGGTCGGCATCCTGCTCCAGACCGGCCAGGAAGAACGATAGAGCCAGGGTCATCTTGTCGCCGGCACTCAGGGTATTCTTGAAGCTCGGCTGCGTTTCTGGGGTGCGGCTGCCACCAACATCAACGGGAGTACCGTCGATGACGAGCTGATATGACGTGCTCGCTATCCCGCTTGGATAGCTATGGGTGGTTTGCGCGATTCTGAATCCGGCGTTGAACAGGTCGAGAAGCTCATTGATGCGGTTCTGGTAAGGCGCAACCACAGTTCTTGTATGTTCGTTGAGTTCAGCCCGGATCGCACCTCGTTCTTCATCAATGGCCGTCTTTTCTGCCACCAACCTGTTGTGTTCGTCGCACAGTGTCGAAACGGTCGGCGTATGGCGGGCCTTCACAGCCTCAAGGTGGCTTAAACGGCGCTTCGCCCCTTCGGGATCAGCCGTGCCAAGCTCCTGTTTCTTGGCGACGATCGCAGCGTTTGCCCGCGCGACTCTTGCATTAAGTTCGGCCAGGTTTTCAAAAACCTTGCGATAGGCTTCAACGGCAGCTTCGCAAGTGGGAGGAATGTCAACCACCTCCAAGGGAGCGCGCGCCTTCCGATCAAGCAGGTCAAGCAGCTCTTGGCGAAGGTTTCGGACCGCGTCCTCGAATGCCGGCGGCAGCTTGAGGCCATCCCACTCAAACGAAACGTATTCCTTCCAGAATTCGCCACCGGAACTATTACGATCCGCCTTTGCGGCCTGGGCCGCGATGAAGCCTTCCCCAAAGTCCGACGCAGTACGCTCGCGCAGAGCCGATACGTCGTTGTGCAGCTGAGCGTAGGCGTCACTGAAAACGGCGCGGAAAGCTTTTACAAGTGGGAGCCGCGCGATCTCCTGCCCGCAAAAGGGACAGTCATCATTGGCGAAGTTCAAGCCGGTCGACACCCAATTGCCGCCACCGTTCTTCATGTTGTGAGACGCGAAGTGCTTTTCGATGATCCGCTCCGCATCATCGGCAATTCCATCAAGCGTTCGGCGCAGCGTCTCCGGTATTCCCGACGGGATCGTGTGAAGGTCGAACGTCGACAGTTCCGGGCGCTCAAGGATCGTGTCGATATGGGTGAGGGCTGCCACTTCGACTTCTTGCCTGTCAATCTCAGCGTCGATGTCCGCTTGAGGCTCCAGGTTCAGGAACGTCTCAAGCGACATTCCCGTGCCGAGATGAGGCTGTAAGCTCCTCGTTGAAGCAGAAATCTCGGTGGTCCTGGCGCGACTGTCCGCGGCAAGCTCGGAGTCGCGTTCGGCCAGCCCGACCCCGGCGCTTCCTACGATGATCCGGTAGAGGTTGCGCTTCTGGGCAACATCAACGACTTCACCGGCGTGAACGTTCTCTGCGACAAAGACGCCATCAAAGATGCTGAAGGAGGGTTTGGCTTCGCTCCAGCGCCCCTCATTGAACCGGATGACCCCGGTATCAAACAGAAGATCGACCTTGCTGGCCTCCGTGGTCCCGAGCGATTTTCGGCCGATGAGTTGATCGGGCTGTCCGGTGTGAAGGGAGCGCAGGACAGCACACAGCGTGCTTTTGCCAAACCCGTTGGCGCCCGAAATGAACGTATGCTTGAACAATTGCGGGTTCGGGGAACCCGCGGAATTGCGAAACCGTCCGATATTCTTGATGGAAATAAACTTCGTCAGCATTCATGCCCCCTTGAATGCCCGTGACTTTAGGTTGTACCCAAGCGTAAATAAAGCCGGGCAGTTACCTGCTCAACAACTTCCCTGAAGTTGACGAAAGTCTAAGATCCTGCAGATGGTGACCGGCTGCTCTCAAAATCTGCTGAACAACGTCCGTTTTTTTCCTTTCAAAGCTTCGAGGCTAACCTCGACAGCCTCAGCCACATTGGCTTTGGTCATCTCTTTCTGCGCCACGGCGATACCTGCGTTCATCATCGCATCCCCAAGCAGGCGAGCCGGAATGCCCTAGTTCACCATCATCGTGCCCTGCGCTTTCATGACCTGAGCGAGCACTGTCAGCGTCGCTGGATAAGCCGGGTCCCTTCGCCGCTCCTCGTCGATCAGCTGGAGCATGGCGTTCTCGGTGTAGTCCTGGACCGCCGCCCCCAACAACGCGGCTATCAGGTTGTCGGTGGGTATCCCGCATTTCTCAGTACGTCGGCCATTTAGAGAAACTGCCGTTGCAGAGCGGCCGTCTTTTCCTGGCTGTCCAGAGCTTCCAATTCCTTGATTGATTCAAACGTCGACATCACCAGAAACGGCAAGTCTCTCAGCTCGAAACTGAGACTCGGCATGGCTATCTCCTCGATGGAAACTTCAATTCGATGATCCTCGGCCAGTCCGGCATCTTTGGGCAACGCGTTTCCCCGCATACAAACGGCACCGCCAGCTGCCCCCAGGAGTCTGGGGGGCTGGTTGCGGGGATAGGATTTGAACCTCGGACCTTCAGCTCGTGAGGCTAACGAGCAAATGCGGAAGCGGTCACCGGGTACCCCGCCAACGTTCGCGATAAACAAATGGCGCAGCAATCGTAGGTGACTGCGAAACTGCTAGGCAGCAGGAATAGTCTCGCTGGCGCGGAAAGTCCCCTTCGGCGGTGGGAGGCGGCTACCCGAGATATTGATCGCTTTAGTAAAGCCGCCTGATAAGTAGAGTCACAATCCTCGGCGCCACGCTCAGGGGCCCTTTCTCCGAGATGAGGGCACCAATAGTAGCTTGTCCGGTGTCACGTTCAGAGCTTTTGCGATTTTCGCCAGGACCACGATTGTCACGTTTCTTTGGCGGCGTTCGACCTGGCTAATGTAGGTCCGATCCACCCCCGCCTCATGGGCTAACTCCTCCTGCGAGAGCTCAGCCGCCTTCCTAAGCGCCCTGACGTTGTCGGCCACTACCCCAATTATTCCTAAATCGTTCTTCCCGGCCGTCATCGGCCCAAAGAACGTCGCAGCAGACTATCGATCCACGGACTCTGAGTCCCATTTTTGGCCGCAAATGTTGACTATCGTCTACATCGATAGCGTTATCGAAATGCGCGTTCCGAGGGATAGAAACTTGGCGACCTGCGATACTGCGTTCCACCATGACGGTTCGGCTCCGGAGTGTCCAACCACTGATACGGTGGAAGCGTTTTGGGAGACCGGCGAGGTGGGCCCCTTGGGCCCCACGTCTTACCGCGCGGGCTACCGCGTGCGCGCAACGGGAAGCATTCTTTGCAATGTGGAATTTCCTGCAGCGATCGCTGAGGCGGCGATCGCGGCCAATTTCGCGCTTGCGACAACGATTACGCCGGCCGGATACGTTCGATGTACCCTTAGCGGGGTCTCGGACCTCGCGTCTAAAGCCGAGCCAATAGACCAACTCATTGCCCAGTCATTTTCAGGCGAGAATCTGAGGCTAGAGGGGATTAGCGCGGCGGATTTGGGTTCGCTGTTAGAACGGCTTGAGCGTTCCGTAGCTCTCCTGCACGAGGTCATTAAGCATCGGTCGGATTAAGTCATAAACCGAATGCCCGAGAATGGTGGAAGCCGAGCCACAGCCCTGGGAGGACGAAGTCGCTTTGTGCCAGCGCCTGGAAGCGGCGATGGTACCCAGTATCATCGGCGACATGGTTAGATACATAGCGCCAGTAAAGGGCGATCGCTCAGATAGCGCTGTAGCAGCCTGCCCTGCACGCCATGGCAGCTGTGGCCGCCGCTACCGCAGCTGCGGTCCTCGTATTCCCGACCGTCCTACTCCTCGTTGGGGAGCAACGGTGGCAGCCGGAGCGGCGATGGCGGGTCCGGCAGCAGCGCAAGGCCGAGACGCTCGCGAGCCGGGTTCGTCCGAGGCGTACACGCCGACCCGCGTGACCCGTGGTTTTGAACAGGGAGGTGCAACGTGCCCTGGAAATCAAATACGCTTCTCGAGGCCCGCAGCGAATTCGTGAAACTGGCGCTCGCCCCGAATGCCAACATTCAGAGCCTCTGTCGGCGCTTCAATATCAGCCGGCAGACGGGCTATCGAACGCTGGAACGATATCGGACAGCCGGCGCGAGAGGCCTGGAGAGCCAGTCACGCCGGCCGCACCACACGCCCCATCGCTGTCCGGGCCCTATCGAAGCGGCGGTTCTAGCCGTGCGCGCCGACCACCCGACCTGGGGTGGGCGAAAAATAGCATTCCATCTTCGATCAGTGGGCTGCGCCGGAGTGCCCGCGGCATCAACCATCACAGCGATCTTGGCCCGCCATAACCAATTGAAGGGCACTCCCGACCTGGACAGGTTTTTTGGTCTGCTCGGGCAGCTGCACAACCCGCTAAGTGAACGGGATCTGCCGGCTTCCCTCGAAAGTCATCCCGGCCTCAAGATCCTACTCGAGAAGCTCGAAATGGGCAGTCCCTTTGAGCGGCGTCGCGCGCTCGCAGTAGTGGCTTCACGCAGTGGGCTGCGGACAAGCGTGGCTTGCCGCATCCTCAGACAGAGCCGGTCAAGCTATGTACGTTCGGTTCGCGTGTTCGATGAGGGTGGAGCCGAACGGCTGTTCGCCCCTCGCATTAACCCCCATCGCAAGTTCGACAGCGAGCAAGTCAAACAGGCTTTGTTCAGCATCCTACACCAGCCGCCCGCCAATTTCGGCATTAACCGTACAACTTGGAAAATGGCTGATCTCGTGCGTGCGATGCATAAGACAGGACAGCCGGCCTGCGAAGATGTAATCCGCACAATCGTGAAAGATGCCGGTTACCGCTGGCGGAAGGCGCGGATGGTGCTGACCTCCAACGATCCCGAATTCTCGGACAAGCTGCAACGCATCCGTTCCATTCTAGCCGATCTCAAGGCCGAAGAAGCCTTCTTCTCAGTCGACGAATTCGGACCTTTTGCTGTTAAGGCCCAGCCGGGACGCATGCTGATCGGTCCTGGCGAACAACATTTTGTACCGCAATTCCAGCAATCGAAGGGCTCACTCATCGTCACGGCCGCCGTTGAGTTGTCATCCAACCAGGTGACCCATCTCTACAGCCTGAAGAAGAACACCGACGAAATGATCAGCATGCTGGAGGCACTCGTCGCCAAGTACCGCAATCGCACCAAGCTTTATCTTTCTTGGGATGCCGCCTCCTGGCACGTCTCTAAAAGGCTGTTCGAACATATTGATGCCCATAACGCCACTATTGGGCGCGACGGCCCACAGATTGACACGGCGCCGCTTCCAGCCCGCGCGCAGTTTCTCAATGTGATCGAGTCGGTTTTCAGCGGTATGGCTCGGGCTATCATTCACAACAGCAACTATGGATCGATTGACGAGGCTAAGGCGGCCATCGACCGATACTTTTGCGAACGCAATGCTCACTTCAAGGGCAATCCACGGCGCGCGGGCGGCAAGCTCTGGGGCAAGGAACGGGAGCCAGCCGAGTTCTCACCTTCAAACAACTGCAAAGACCCTCGGTTTGGATAAGCGGTGGCGGTGCTCCCTTGGCCAAGGCGCAACCGTAATCTACGAAAGTTCCACCTCGGTGAAACGAAGGGCAGTCTCTGTACCGACGACGTGGACGCGATTGGACCTTAGCGTGAGCCTCAGTCTTGGCCCTTCCGCGATGCATGTGCCCACCGCGTCTTCGAAGGCTCGGGAGATTCATCCTGCGCATCAACGCGCAACAACGACAACGTGCGACTTCTCTCGGCCAAACGAACGGTTCGGGGACGGGCGGAGCAACTTGGGTTTCCAGCCATCAACGTGTTCGACAGGAAACCATGGTCTGCTTTTGAACCGGCGGCGATGCCTGCGAGCAGCACGAAATTTCTCGGCAAGATATCGACGCCCTTTCCGAGGCGCTCGCAACGCTTAAAACATGCCGCAATCCGATGCAGACGTTATTCTTCAGCGAGACACGGCGCTTAGCAATTTGTAGCGACACCATGCTTACCGCTAGCGATAAGTCTTGGATGTGCAGACAACCACTTAGCCGCCCTTCGGCGACAGTGCTTTTATCTTGCGATCCCCCCCTCTTCAGGCTCTCCTCGCTCAAGCTTCCTCTCTCTGCCGTGACAAGATCCTTTCATCGACGCCGCGCAGCGTCGCCGACCGCGAAAATCTCGGTGCGCCGTGCAGGTTCCACGCTCATCCAACGGCATAATTTTGCTGCAGCAAGGGGGCACCGTCGCTCCTGGAAGCTGACGAAATATCATCTCCAAAGATCGAAAGTCAGCACCCAATCCGACGCAAAACTCTGATCGCTCGGTCCAAGACACCGCTCCAATACAGTCCGATTGATCGCATTCTTGCGAGAGGCGAAGCGCCTCTTCTGAACGCAAAAGTCCTCGGCTTCCCTTCTCGAAGCGGTGCAAGAAACGCAAAGAAGCCCCGCCTCCGAGGGAGGCGGGGCCTTTGATCCGATGCGATCAGTCGCCGCTGCGGCGCGACCAGATCAGCGTGAAACCCTCCTCGCCTTCGACCTTGACCAGCGAGGCGTAGATCGGAGCGGGGAAGCTCGGATCGTCGAGCTTGACCGAGAGATATTCGCGGTCGCTGTCGCGCACGGTCTTCTTCCAGGCGGCGCCGAACTCGGTTGCGCCTGCGAAAATGCGGTAGTCGGGAGCTTTGTCATTGTCTTTCTCGGACGCCGTGAACTTGGCCTTGATGTTCAGCGTCAGCGTCTTGATCGAGCCGGTGTAGCCGTTGTCCGAAGCGGTGAAGGTGCCGATGGTCGCCATGGTGATCTCCGTCTGTTGCTCGGGCCGCGTCCATCGCAGCCTCGATGGCTGTCCTTGGCCCGGGGGAGCGATCGGCCCGCAGCCGCAAGGCCCGCAGCGCCAGCGGAGGACGGCGAAAGCCTGCTTTTTTGTCTTGCGCGAGGAATGCCGCCGCCAGGCCGGCAGGGGAAAAAAGCAGGCGTGAGCCGTTGCGGGAAGGCGATCGAGGCTCTTGCCGTCCCCCGGGCCTGATCAGCCCATTCGAGGGTGCGTTGGACGCGAGCCTGTGCCCGGACTGACGGAGATTATCATGACTGCCGGCGCCCCCCGCAGCGTCAGAAAAGCGGCGGGATCGATCGGAGACAAGCGAGCGTCAGTGCATCAATCGCAAGGACGACGCACCGGACAAATGAACGCGAACTCTCCGCATTCGGTGCAGGAAAACGACGTCGGCACCAGAATTGTCCGCCGGATCGCGCGCTCGACCAGGAGGTCCGGCCACGGTCAAAGCCCACAGCCAGATCGCCACGTCACGGCAAAGGAGGCGCGACACAGCCGTCCCGGTTGCAGCAAACAGCGCGGAGTTGGGGTGGATCTTAGCCCGCATTTGAGGAGGGGCCAGCGCGGACAATCGCCGCTTCCCGTAGCCTAAGCCGGCCGCGCGCCGTCAGGTGCGCGGCCGCAAATTTGAGGCACGCCGGGGCCGTCCTTGCGGCCCCGGCTCACCATTCACTCCGCGGCTTGCAAATGGGAATCGTCGCCTTGCGCCTCGCTGAGCGCATCGGCTTGATCCTCCGACTTGGCCGTCCGCAGCAACGGCGGCAGCCAGTCAGTTGCGGCGAGCAGCTGCTCGGCGGCTGCGGCCATCTCGGCCTTTTTCAGTCCCGACAGCCGCTCGGCGGCCTCGTCACTGACGCCTTCGCGGACCGCCTCAATGATGCACGCCTTGGTGACCCGGCCGAGATAACTGCCGACCGTCGGCCGCCAGTATCCGGCCATGTCGAGGGCCACGGCCGCCGCCAAACGCCCGGCTGCCGCGATGGCGCGCGGCCTGCGGTCAAACGGCAATCGGACCGCATTGACGGTCAACGCCGTGCAATGCGCGAACAAGGCCATGCGGCTGTCGTGATCGAGTCCAGCCACGAACTCCCATAGCCCGGCAACGTCTTTGGGCATCTGTCTGGCCCAATTGGCATGGCGATCCGACCACGCCTTGCCCGCCGCCGTGTCCTCGATTCCGACCGCATGCGCGGCCAAATCCGTCTTCACCGGTTGAATACCGACCACATTTGCATTGGCCCCGAAATAGAAGATTTGAGCCGCCAGCGCATGGGTCACCGCAACGATTGCGACCTCCGGCTGCTCACTCAGATTGAGCCGCAGCCCCAAGGTGCGATGCGCGGTGAGGTCCCGAACCAGCATGTCGGAGAGCGGCTGCTCCTCGTCCTCATCGTCACCGGCTCCCTCCTCTTCCTCACCATCGCGCGGGGCTTGATCGTCGCCTGCGCCCTCCTCATGCGATGCCTGATTATCGCCGCCCTGCCCGGTCTCAGCGTCGGGTTTCTCATCCTCGCGGCGGATGAATCCCCGTTCGATCCGGACAGTGCCGTCATGATTGAGGATCACGAACGCGCCACCGCGCACGATGTCGTCGGGATCATAGGCCTGCCGTTTTGCTTCCAATCGGTCGATCTCGGTCTCCAATTCACCGAACCGCGCGTCCACCTCGTCAGCCAGTTCCACGGCTGATTGATGCAGCTCGGTCAACCGGTCGAACTCGCTCTGGACCGCCTCAAGGGCCGCCCGATCCTCCGCCGAAAGCTCGACCGGATGCGGGTAGACCCGGCGCATGCCGTGAGCATGCGGGAAGTCGAGATGGGGCTCGGTCCACTTCCATCCCTCAACCGCACGCAGGCTATCCGCCTCGCGGCCAAGCCGTCCCGTCACCAACAGATCGAGCAGCGCGACGTCCTCAAGATAGCCACCGCGATCCTCGGTGAAGAGGTCGCGCAGGATCGTCCCGCCCGCCTCCGTGTACGCCTCGAGCCCGACAAACCGCGCCCGGCGATCGGTTGCTGCGACATGGGTTTCGGTGAGGAGACGGCGGATGGTAGAGGCATCACGGTCGTAGGAGAGACGTTCATACACGGCCTCCTGCCGGGCCTGATCGTCGGTGATCGCAAAGGCCATCACCTGCTCAAGGATGAGCTCGCCATCGCGATAGAGCTGCATCAATCGCGGGGAAACCGCGCCCAGCCGCAGGCGCTGCCGGACCACATTGGGCGTGACGCCGAAGCGGGCGGCGATCTCCTCCGCACTGAGCCCACGCTCGTCCGCTTGCCTCCTGAACGCCTCGAACTGGTCGGCCGGATGCATGTTTTCCCGGGTGACATTCTCGTCCAGGCTGATCTCATGCGGATCGTTGGCAGTGTCGACGACGCAGCGGATCGGCTCGGTCTTTTTGATCTCCTTTCGCTTCACCCGCAAGAGCTGGGCGAGCCGCCTGCCCTCGCCGATGGTCACGAGATAGAACCCCGTAGCGGTTCCTTCTCCATCGAACTCCGGCTCGACCACCAGATTCTGCAGGATGCCTTTCGCGGCGATGCTCGCCGCATAGGCCTCGATCATCGCCTCACTATGCGGCGTCTTGCGCGCATTGTTCGGTGACTTCTTCAACTTGTTGAGCGGAATGAAAACCTCCGTCCCGCTCGCCGGAATGATTTCAACGTGCTTTGCCGACATGATCAATCTTCCTTTTGCTTCCATGGGTGCAAGGCGCACCACGCGCCTGCGCCCCTGCCCGTCGGCGAGACCGGGGGTAGCAAGTGCCAGGGCGACCCGAGCGGAGGGGGATCACCCGCCCGATCAGGGCCGCTTCGCAAGAAGCGGGTCTGCACAAGCGTGAGCCATGCAGCCCGAAGTCGGCAGAGTGAAAACAGCGCGGAAGACCGGGGAGACCGCTCGGGGCGGCGCCGGCAAAAGCCGGCGCTTTACCCTGGTGCGCGCGAGGGGCGGAGCCCCTTCAATGTCCTTTTGCCAGGAAAAAGACGCGAAGCGTCCGTCGCCACACCGGACGTGCGGTGGTTGGGATGATCGCAATAGTGATGCTCGCAAGCGCGGGAATGCTGAGCAGCGCAAACGAAGTGAAATCAAGCCAGGAGTGAGAAAATCAAAGAAGCAGCCGACGAGAGGGCAGTGATAGCGACGCCGGCATGCAATGACGGCGGGGCCCGCGAGCGAGTGCCTCCGGCGAGCGACACATTATATGTACTTGCGCGAGAGATCGAAGCCGAATGGCCGAGACGCCGCGCGGCTCGGTTGACAAGAGCTCACTGCGGCGGCAGCCGCACGCGCCTATACAGATAGGCCGCCGCGAGCCTTGAGATAACACGAATATGATCAGCTTGATCTAACGGCGGCCAGCCATATCGGGATAACGCAAGCGGCCCGACTCGGGCGGAAGATGCAGCAACTTTGCTTTGCCTGCAGTTGAGCGATTCCTGCGCGCCATGTTTGATTGTGATCGACAGCTCAGCCGCGGAACAACCGCGGATAGACTCAGCGTTCTGGTTTCGGCAATGCGACGCTCTGCCATCATTCCAAGCGGCTCTTGGCCTCGGCGTATGCCAGCTGCAATCGCAGCAGGATATTGCGGAGAATCTTCCGTCGAAGCATTTCTCAAACGAGTCGGCATCGAGTATCCTCAACCACGGATCAAGGAAGGAAGGCGTCAGCTGTGGTTGAGAGACGATCTGGACCGGGCCATAGCCCCGGATCTCGTGCCAGGCGACCTCGCCGAGGATTTGTGATTTTGGAGCGCCGGCTTCCGCGGTTCGTCGAAGTGCGCCGGTTGGCTAGTGGCTCGACCGGCTTCTACTTCCGCATCCCGACGCATTACCGCAAGCTCGGCTGCGAGATGGCGAATGAGCCATTGGGTACGAACTATGAGGCGGCGTGCGGCGATGACAGCAAAGGCGGACGCGCCGCCACTCTCAATGCATTGTTCGATGAATGGAACGGCCAGCGCAGGGGCGAACCCATCGAGCAAGGCAAGATTGCGCGCTACGGCAGCATCGATTGGCTGTTTCGGCAATACAAAACCGAGAAGGCCTACACCGAGAAGGTGTCACCCCGTTCGCGTCCAGACTACGAGCGCATCATGCAACTGATCTGCGATACGGTCGGCAAGAGCGGGCGCCGTATCGGAGAACGGCAGATCAGAGAGGTTACACCGCGAGCTGCCGACAAAATATATGAGAGGATCATTCACGGCCCGAACGGGCTGCGGCTGCGGCAGGGCGAGAAGGTTGTGGCCCTCTGCCGCAAGGTCTGGCGCATCATGCGGCGCCTGCACCCGGACCTGTTCGACAAGAAGCATCCGAACCCCTGGGACGACTTTACGCTCAGGAGCCGCACCAAAACCAAGAAGCACGCGGTCACCCGCGAAGAGGTTTACAAATTCGCCTGGGGCTGCATCAAGGAGAACCGGCCGGAACCAGCCGCCGTTGCGGTCATCTGCTTTGAGTGGCTGCAACGGCCCGAGAACGTCGTGGCCGGATTTCTGAGCTGGCCGGATTATCGTAGCAAGAACTGGCCGCACGCGGTGAGGATTGAACACCATAAGAACAAGTCGTTGGTCTGGCATCCCCTCGAGGAGATTGTCGACGGCGAAGCCATCAAGTTCTACGCCGAGGCCGAGGAGATCCTGGGCCATCTGCCGAGGCTCGGCATTCCCATGATCATGCGCAAGATCGAAAGAGGTGAGCGCAAGGGCGATGCCAAGGTGTGGTCCTATCCTGGCATGGAAAAAGTCGTGCAGCAGATGCGCAAGAAGATCGATGGCGTATCGGAGCTGTTTACGCTTGATGCCTGCCGGCATGGCGGCATGACCGAACTCGAGGAAGCCGAACTGACCGACGGTCAGGGCCGTGCCCTCTCCGGACACAAGACGGCGCAGGCCTATCGTGGCTACGCCAAAGAAACGATGCGGCGGGCGCTGGCGGCAACACGCAAACGTCACGCGCACCTGTTGGCGCAGAAGCAGCTCGAACAAGCAGATGCCAACGCGGGTGAGCCGGGCACGACGAGCGGCGACGGCGAGATGCAACGGAATGCGTCATAACGAGACTGACGCTCATCTCGTCACAGCCGAAATTTGAACATCGCTCACGGATCGCGGCTCGACTCGCGGTGCGCGTGGATGCCGAAACAAAATGCGCACAGATTTCCAAATGACGGGGCAAATCCGTTTCCAAATGCCCCGAAATTGCGGCTTGGGTCGCAACGATTATAATAACAAAATCAATACGTTGATTGTGGCTGGGGCGGGAGGGATCGAACCTCCGAATGGCGGAATCAAAATCCGCTGCCTTACCGCTTGGCTACGCCCCAACGCGCCGATTGAAGGCCACGCCGGTCTATAGGGTGAGTCCCGCCATTTCAACAGGGCGGCGATCGAAAAGGCACGAAAGCCGAGGGATGATGACGGCACTCCCATTATAGAGCGCCGCCGCGGTGACCGAAACAGACCGTGCGATGTCCGTTCGGACAGTTGAGAGCCCGCCGGTTTCATGGGATGACAATTCGCAAACGCCTCGTCGGGAGTAACGCCATGACCTACCGTGCGCCGATCAACGATATTCTCTTGTCCCTCAATCATGGTGCGGGGCTTGCTGCCGCCGTCGAGGCCGGCCACTACGGCGATTTCGATGGCGACATCACCGCCGCGGTGCTGGAAGAAGCCGGCAAGTTCGCCTCCGACGTGCTGGCGCCGCTGAACAAGGTCGGCGACGAGCACGGCATCAAGCTCGACACCGGCAAGGTGACCACCGCGCCCGGCTGGCCCGACGCCTATCAGCGCTGGACCGCCGCGGGATGGAACGCGGTGTCCGGACCGGAAGCTTTCGGTGGCCAGGGCCTGCCGCTCGCAATCAACGCCGCCTGCACCGAGATCTGGAGCGCATCGAATGTCGCCTTCGGCCTCTGCCCGCTGCTGACGCTGTCCGCAATCGAGGCGCTCGATGCCCATGGCAGCGCCGAGTTGAAGAAGGTCTACCTCGA
The DNA here is from genome assembly GCF_029846235.1 of Bradyrhizobium sp. CER78. GTDB lineage: Bacteria > Pseudomonadota > Alphaproteobacteria > Rhizobiales > Xanthobacteraceae > Bradyrhizobium. The sequence continues at coordinate 92,615 of NZ_JARVWP010000010.1, read as the reverse complement.
GAAGCTCGTCACCGGCGAATGGACCGGCACGATGCAGCTCACCGAGCCCAATGCCGGCTCCGACGTCGGCGCACTGCGCACCCGCGCCGAACGCGCCTCCGACGGCACCTATCGCATCAAGGGCACCAAAATCTTCATCACCTATGGCGAACACGACATGACCGACAACATCGTGCATTTCGTGCTCGCGCGATTGCCCGATGCCCCTGCCGGCACCAAGGGAATTTCGCTGTTTCTCGTTCCGAAGTTCATGGTCAATGCCGACGGCTCGCTCGGCGAGCGCAACGACATCCACGCGAGCGGCGTCGAGCACAAGCTGGGCATGCACGCCTCGCCGACCTGCACCATGACCATGGGCGACAAGGGCGGCGCGATCGGCTTTCTGATCGGCGAGGAAAACGCGGGCATGCGCTGCATGTTCACGATGATGAACCAGGCCCGGCTCGGCGTCGGCCTCGAAGGCGTCGGCATTGCCGACCGCGCCTATCAGCAGGCGCTGGCCTATGCGCAGGAGCGCAAGCAGGGCAAGGCGGTCGGCCACAGGGGCGACGGGATGGATCCGATCATCGTGCATCCCGACGTCAAGCGCATGCTGATGCAGATGCGCAGCATGACGGCGGCGGCGCGCACGATCTGCTACGCCACCGCGGTCGCGCTCGACGTCTCGGTGCGCGCCAAGGACGCCAAGGTGCGCGCTGACGCGGCGGCACGCGGCGCGCTGCTGACCCCGATCGCGAAAGCGTTCTCCACCGATGTCGGCAACGAGGTCGCCTATCTCGGCGTGCAGGTCCATGGCGGCATGGGCTTCATCGAGGAGACCGGCGCCGCGCAGCATTACCGCGATGCCCGCATCACCTCGATCTATGAGGGCACCAACGGCATCCAGTCGATCGACCTCGTCACCCGCAAGCTCGGCGCCAATGGCGGCGCTTCGGTGTGGGCGCTGCTCGACGAGCTCGCCTCGACCATCAAGCAGGTCGAGACCTCCAACGATCCGGCGTTCGGCACCACCGGCGTCAAGCTGCGCGATGCCCACGCCGCACTCGAGCGCAGCAGCAAATGGCTGCTCGAGCGGCTGGCCTCCGCGCCGAACGATGCGCTGGCCGGCGCGACGCCCTATCTGCGGCTGTTCGGCGCCACGCTCGGCGGCTGCATGCTCGCCGGCGAGGCGCTCGCCGCCAAGGCCAACGGCGAGGCCGAGCCGCAGCGCTACGTCGCATTGGCGCGCTTCTTCGCCGAGAACATCTCCGTGCAGGCGCCGTCGCTGGAGAAGACGGTGACCGAAAGCGCCGAGGCGGTGACCGGCGCGGATGCGGTGCTGGCGGGGTAATACACCTTCCGCCATCATCGGCTGTATCGTTCGCACGCTAGTTTGGCACGCACGTCGCGCCACATTCACACCCGTCGTCCCTGCGCAAGCAGGGACCCATACGCCGCGGCGGATGTGGTGAATGGGACTCGTCGTTCCAACATCGCGCACCAACAACCATTCGTGGTTATGGGTCCCTGCTTTCGCAGGGACGACAGTGAGTATGTTGCGCGGCCGGTGAGGCAAGCGCTCGCATTCTCGCGACATGATTTGTCCGAGTCTTGCATCTCGTTTCGCCGCTCCGAAAGCAGAGGGCGCAGGGAAAGCCGGGTGCCGATCGCACCCATGGGTCCCGCGTAATGAAAAACGCGGGAGGTAGGACCACAGGTGTAACCGGGAACAACCCGGCTTTCCCTGCGCGATGGTTTTACCGGCTTACTTCGTGCTCTCCCCGGCGAGACTGGGCTTGCTTGTCACCGCCTTCGCAAAATGCTTTCGCACCTTGCGACGGACACCTGCCGCTAGGGCGTCAGGACCACACGACTTCACCGTCCGCCTCAATCACGCGTCGTCTGTCGTGACCTCGGCGTCCACCGCATCTCACCGCAACACTCCTGACGATGCGCAGCGCCCCTCGATCGGGTGAGACGGGCGAACCATACATTGAGTTGCCCTTCCGGTAAACCGAAATGTTTTTCCTGCCGGGGCTTGCCATGTCGGGCAACTCAGTGGGCCGCTTACCGTCATCACGATACGGGAAGGCTCCCTTGGAGCGCCGGCCGGTCTCGGAGCCGTGGAAAACCGAGAGTGCTGGCCGCAGACTGCAGCGGGCCATCTATCGAAGGCCCTGCTGCGCGGGCGTCACTCCACTTCCTGGACGACCGTACGGGTCTCGGGATCGACCAGCATCACGCGTTCGCCGGAATATACGTAACGATACTTGGTCAGCGACGGCCCCCAATCGGCTGGCACAGCTTCGAGTTCAACATCGCGCGGCACGGGCGATCCAACGACAATCTTCTCCCGCGTCTCGACGGGTCGGATCTTGTGCTCAGTGACGTAGCTGTGGATCCGCGTGCGATATTCCGGCTCGATCTGAATGACCGCGGTGTGCCCGGCTCCCGTTGTGGTAACCCTGTCTTGAGCGAATGCGCTCGTCGACGCCGCCAGAGCGACGGCGGAAATCAGCAGCAGCTTCTTCATGGTGTCCTCCTCGCCGCTCCATGCGGCGTTTCGAGAACCCTTCAAGGATAGCAAATGTTCCTATTGGGACTGCCGGTGCTGTCGCTCGACTCCGATCCCACGCGGCGTTCTCGCTAGTTTCGAAACACGAGGCAGCGCCCGCCGATTGCCTCAAGTCGCGCGCAGAGCTGGTCGGCTCGCTCGCGGGAGGTCTCGGCGACCCGGAGCAGATACCAGGTGGCCGAGCCAGGCCCGGCCATATGCGATCTCAGAACAAGCGGCGCGCGATCGCCGAGCACGGATGCAAACCGCTTCTGCAATTGCTGGTAGTCGGCAAGGACCCGGGATTGCGACGGACCGCCGGCCAATTGAAGCCCCCAGGGTCCCCACGCAGCTTGCTGTGCAGACGTCACGGACTCCCTCGGAGCCGCAGGAAGCGCCCTGATGAGCATGCCGCGCACGATGTCGCCGCAGGCCATTGCAGCGTCCGTATGGACTCGATCCTCGACCGAATTCCGCGCCCATTCCTCGGCCGACTTGCCGGTAATGATCCTGACATAGGCGCGCGTTTCGCCCGGCAGGTTGCCGCGTCCGGCCAACCAATCCTGGACGCGCCGCGGGCCGCCATTGTAGGCGGCCGCCGCGAGGCCAAGATTGCCGAACTGCGCGCGCAGCTCGCGGAGCCAGCGCGCGGATACCTGCAACGCGGGTAACGGCTCGAACGGGTCAGCCAGACCGCGCCAGCGTGCGGTGCCGGGCATGAATTGGGCGATGCCCTGGGCACCAGCCCGGCTGACTGAGCCGGGATCGAAATTGCTCTCCTGCCAGATCAGCCGGACGAAGAAATCCGGCGGCAGGCCGTTCCTTAAAGCTGTCTCCTCCAACGCCTTGCAATATTGTTGCGGCCCATCGAGCTTCGGGTCCGGTTGCGTTGGCGGCGGAGATGGAGAGGATGCGGATTGGCGGTCTGATGCCGATCGATCGGTCTCCGCGTTGTTCTCTCCGATATTCGGCTTCGGATGAGGTGCTTCCGCTTGCGCCGGCTCGGCGTGTTGCGCGGCCGGCGTCACCGCCGGATTGCCGACCGGTTCGGCGCCTGCGACGCGGACGAGCAGCAGAAGACAGGCCGAGGCGATGGCCGTTCGTGGAAATCGATGAATCCGCCGCGGCCCGGAACTCGACTGCATGAAGCGATCATCAAAACGGAGACTGTGTCCGCCCGGATCATACCATCGGCGCCGCTCGACGGGCAGAGAATTTGGATGGGATCCGCACCTCGGTCGTGCGGATGCGTCCGTCTAATCGTCGGACAGGCTACCGACGATCGACGCGCGGCGGGACAGCTCGATCCAGTTGCCGTCGGGATCGAGGATCATGGAAATCCGCGCGACCTCGCCGAGCGTCACCGGCGCGAGGCCTTCGCGTACGCCCTTCGCGCGCAGTTCCTCATGCACGGCGTCGATGTCGGCGACCTGCAACGTGATATAGCGCCAGCCGCGCGCCTGCCGAGTTTGATCGACGCTCGCGGCGCGATCTTCCCTGAGCAGGATCAGGCTTTCGCCGAGGCGGAAGGCCGGGCCGCCCGACCATGATTGCTCGACGAAGCCGAGGATGTTGCCGTAGAACCTGCGGTGCGCGGCGAGGTCGCGCACCGCCATCGCGATGGCGATCTGGGTGATGCCGTCATGTCCGGGTGCGACCAGACAAACGCTGTTGCCGTCGGGATCGGCCATGCGCTGCGGCGCGGTAACGCCCTCGCGCGCAACGATCAGCTCGCGATAGCCGCTCGGTGCCGCGTCGGGCAGCGGCTCGACATGATGGTTGAGCTTGATGACCAAGCCGTGCGCGTCGTGCCGATACTGCTTCTGCCCGCGCCGGATCGGCAGCACATGATCGAAGCGAAGCCCGGCATCCTGCTGCCAGAAATGCAGCATCGGCTCGAGATTGTTCGTCGAGAGGCCGATGTCGATCACATTCTTCGCGAGTTGCATTTGCCTGCCGCCCTCACACATAGTCTCCGGACCCGACTAGCTATGCGAGGATCACCTCATTGTGCAAGCGCCAACAATCCCCGGTCCTGAAGCTGATGCTGTCGCGCGTCGGCCGGCTGGCCGAGGCGCCCGTCTAGAGATTCTTGTATTGGCGCATTTGACGCGTTCTCTTCACGTGAACGGGTGTCCACTTGCCTCGAAAGCGCTCTAAGATCACGCGATGCAGTGAGGACCGAAATGCCTGCGAGCCTCGTTCAGACTTTTCGAGCTTTTGCCTACAATAATGCCTGGGCCAATCATCGCCTGCTCACGGCATGCGCCGGTCTCAGCCAGGCGGAGTTCGCGGCGGCGCGGACCGGGTTCTTCCCGAGCCTGCAGGCGACGCTGAACCACATCCATGTCATCGATCTCTTCTATGTCGACGCGCTCGAGGGTGGCTGGCTCGGGCCGGCGGCATGGGCCAACGAGGTGCCCTACCCGTTGGTCGCGGAGGTGCAAGCGGCGCAGGCTGCGGTCGACCGGCGCTTGATCGCGCACTGCGAGGCGCTGACGGCCGGGCAGCTCGATGACGTCGTCAAGGTCAATCGCGACACATCGGTACAAACCGAGCGGCGCGACCGCCTGCTGATGCATCTGTTCCAGCATCAGATCCATCATCGCGGCCAGGCTCACGCGATGCTGTCCGAAACCACGGTCAAGCCGCCGCAGCTCGACGAATTCTTTGCCGCCGGCGAAGCCCCGCTCCGGGAGGCCGAGTTCAAGGAGCTCGGCTGGAGCGAGACGGCCGTGTGGGGTGGCTGAGGACGAGGTTCCGTTCGCGACAACGCCATGCGGAATGGTTCCCAATTCGGAACGAGGTCTTGAAACGGCCCGTCTGCACGCTCACCTGACGGTGTAACGTGGGGAACTCAGTACATGCCTTTTGCCAATCATCGGGGCCAGCGCATCCATTACACCGTCGAAGGATCCGGGCCGCTGATCGTGCTGCAGCACGGCCTGCTGCTCGACGCCGCGAGCTGGAAGCAATGCGGCGTGGTCGACGCGCTTGCCGATCGCTTCCGCGTGGCCTGTGTCGATTCGCTCGGACACGGCTTGAGCGACAAGCCCGCCGATCCCGGGTTCTACGATCAGGCACAGCGCGCCGGCGACATCGTTGCCGTGATCGACGATCTCGGCGACGAGCGTGCCCATGTGGTCGGACATTCGATGGGCGGCTGGGTCGCGGTCGGCGTCGCCCGGTTTTTCCCGGCGCGGCTGGCTTCGCTTGCGATCGGCGGCTGGGACTTTCTCACCGGACTGCCGCGCGGCAATGCCGGCCCGCTGACCTATGGCGCCTTCATCACCTTCGCCCGCCGCACCGTGCCGGAGCTTGCCGAATGGGTGACGCCCGATCTCGAAGGCGGCGTGCGTGCCTGCTTCGATGCGCTCGGCCAGGTCGACGGCGCCAAGGATGCCGTGCTGTCCTCGCGCGTGCCGGTGCTGCTGTGGAACGGACAGGACGACGGACCGCATGCGCCGATGCAACGTTTTGCCGCGGAGAACGGCCTTTACGAGATGTCGGTCCCCGGCGATCATCTCGGCGCGCTCTTGCAGCACGGCGCAGCGATCGGCCGCGGCATCGGCTCGTTCGTCGGGCGCGGCTAGACCGGCATCGCTGCAATCAGCTTGTCGAGCGTGATCGGATAGTCGCGCACGCGCACGCCGGTGGCGTTATGGACCGCATTGGCGACCGCGGCGGCGACGCCGCAGATGCCGAGCTCGGCGACGCCCTTGGCCTTCATCGGCGACGAGATCGGATCAGTCTCGTCGAGAAATATCATGTCCTGGTGCGGAATGTCGGCATGGACCGGCACCTCGTAGGCGGCAAGATCGTGATTGATGAACAGGCCATGACGCTTGTCGACCACCAGATCCTCCATCAGAGCGGCGCCGACACCCATGGTCATTGCACCGATCACCTGGCTGCGGGCCGCCTTCGGATTGAGGATGCGGCCCGCCGCGCACACCGCCAGCATCCGCCGCACGCGGATCTCCGCGGTGTCCGCATCCACGCCGACCTCGACGAAGTGAGCGCCAAAGGTCGATTGCTGGTAGGTCTTGGCGAGATCGCCATACTCGATAGCGTCCTCCGCCACGAGATCGCCTCCGGCTGCCGCCTGGGCCAGTGACACGCTGCGGTTGCCGGACCGAACCACGCCGTCGGCGAATACCGCCTCCGCGGAATTGAAGCCGAGCTTCTGCGCAATGGCCTCGCGCAGCTTGACGCAGGCCGCATAAACACCGGCGGTGGAGTTGTTGCCGCCCCATTGCCCGCCCGAGCCGCAGGACACCGGAAAGTCGGAATCGCCGAGCCGAACCGAGACCTCCTCGAGCGGCACACCCATCATCTCAGCGGCGGTCTGCGCGATGATGGTGTAGGACCCGGTGCCGATATCGGTCATGTCGGTTTCGACCGTCACCCTCCCCTGCCGGTCGAGACGAACGCGCGCGGCCGATTTGGTCACGAGATTGTTGCGGAAAGCCGCGGCAACGCCCATGCCGATCAGCCAGCGGCCGTCGCGGACTTGGCTCGGTTTCGGATTGCGCTTGCTCCAACCGAACCGCGCGGCGCCCTCGTTCAGACACTGCACGAGCTGACGCTGCGAGAACTTCCGCTGTGGATGCTCCGGATCGACCTGGGTGTCGTTGGCGATACGCAGCGCGACTGGATCAATGCCGAGCTTGTCGGCGAGCTCGTCGATCGCGATCTCGAGCGCCATCATGCCGGAGGCCTCGCCGGGCGCGCGCATCGCGTTGCCCTCGGGCAGATCGAGCGCCGCGAGCCGCGTTGCCGTCATCCGGTTGGCGCCGGCATAGAGCAGCCGCGTCTGGCTCACCGCCGTCTCCGGCTCGCCACCGCTGACATTGCCGGACCAGCTCTCGTGACCGATCGCGGTGATCCTGCCGTCACGCTCGGCGCCGATGCGGATACGCTGGATCGTAGCTGGACGATGCGTCGTGTTGTTGAACATCAGCGGGCGTTGCAGCGCCACCTTGACCGGGCGGCGTGCCGCGCGCGCGCCGAGCGCGGCGAGCAGCACGTCGGCGCGCAGGAACAGCTTGCCGCCAAAGCCGCCGCCGATATAGGGCGAAACCAGACGAACGTTGTCCCTGGGGATGCCTAACGTCTTGGCCATGTCCTCCGCGCCCCAGGCGATCATCTGGTTGGAGGTCCAGACCGTGAGCTTGTCGCCATCCCAGGCCGCGATCGACGCGTGCGGCTCCATCATCGCGTGGCTCTGATCGGGCGTGGCGTAGGTGGCATCGAGCTGCACCGGCGCCGCCGCGAAGGCGGCGGCAAAATCGCCGACCGCGGTGTCCGCGGGGCCGCCGAACGACGGATGCGGTGCGATGGCCTCGTCGCGTCCGGCGGCAAGATCGAACCGGCCGTCGCCCTTCGCGTAATCGATGCGGACCAGTTGCGCTGCGGCGCGAGCCTGCTCGAAGGTTCCGGCGACGACGATGGCAACGGCCTGATGGTAATGCGCGATCTCGGGCCCGCCGAGCAGCGGCGCCGCATTGCGTTCGCCCTTGCCGAGCTTGCCGGCGTTCTCGGCCGTGACGATCGCGAGCACGCCGGGCGCCCCCTTTGCCGCCTCAAGATCGATCGCCGCGATCCGGCCTTTGCCGATGGCGGATCCGATCACGTAGCCATAGGCCTGGTTGGGCACGACGTCGTGGCGTTCATAGGCGTAAGGCGCGGTGCCGGTGGTCTTCAGCGGTCCTTCGATCCGGCTGGTCGGATGGCCGATCACCTTGAGTTGGTCGATCGGATTGAACGTCGCGGGATGTTCAAAACGCATGATCTAAGCCCTTGATCTTAGCCCCTGGCCTCGCGCAGCACCGCTGCCAGCGTTCGCTCGGCGAGTGGCAGCTTGTACGCATTGTCCTTGGTCGGCTTTGCATCGGCGAGCAGCCGCGCCGTGACGGCCTTGGCGCCACGGGGCAATTCGGATTCCGCCGCCTCGACCCGCCACGGCTTGTGCGCGACGCCGCCGAGCGCGACGCGGCCGGTGCCGTCGCCCTGCACGATCGCAGCAACCGAGACCAGCGCGAACGCATAAGAGGCGCGATCGCGCACCTTGCGATAGGCTTGCGTGCCGCCGACAGGTTTCGGCAGCGCCACCGCAGTGATCAATTCACCGGGTTGCAGGGTGGTTTCGATCTCCGGACTGTCGCCGGGCAGGCGATGCAAATCGGCGATCGGGATGCTGCGCGTGGCGCCGTCCGGCCGTACGGTCTCGACCACGACGTCGAGCACGCGCATCGCCACCGCCATGTCGCTCGGATGGGTCGCGATGCAGGCCTCGCTGGCACCGATCACCGCATGCTGGCGGCTGAAGCCGCCGATCGCGGCACAGCCGCTGCCGGGCTTGCGCTTGTTGCAGGGCAGATTGGCGTCGTAGAAATATGGACAGCGCGTCCGCTGCAACAGGTTGCCCGCGGTCGTCGCCTTGTTGCGCAGCTGGCCCGACGCGCCCGCAAGCAGCGCGCGTGACAGGACTGCATAGTCGCGGCGCACGCGCCGATCCGCAGCGAGATCGGTGTTGCGCACCAGCGCGCCGATCCGCAAGCCGCCGTCCGCCGTTTCATCTATACGGTCGAGCGCGAGGCCGTTGACGTCGATCAGATGCGCCGGCGTCTCGATCTCGAGTTTCATCAGGTCGAGCAGGTTGGTACCACCCGCAATGAACTTGGCGTTCGCGGTACCGGCGGCGGCAGCGGCGGCTGCGCCCGGCGAGGTGGCACGCTCATAGCTGAACGATCTCATGCGCTCCTCCCGGCGACCTCGCTGATCGCCTCGGCGATGTTGGAATAGGCGCCGCAGCGGCAGATGTTGCCGCTCATGCGCTCGCGAAGCTCGGCATTGGTCAATCGCAGCGGCGCATTCAAATCGGCCGTGACATGGCTCGGGATGCCGGCCTTGACTTCGGCCAGCACGCCGACCGCAGAGCAGATCTGGCCGGGCGTGCAATAGCCGCATTGATAGCCGTCATGCTCGACGAACGCCGCCTGCAGCGGATGCAGCCCGTCCGGCGTGCCGAGACCCTCGATCGTCGTAATCTCGTCGCCGTGATGCATCACGGCGAGCGTCAGGCAGGAATTGATCCGCCGTCCATCGACGATCACCGTGCAGGCGCCGCATTGGCCGTGGTCGCAGCCCTTCTTGGTGCCAGTCAGGTGCAGGTGCTCACGCAACGCATCGAGCAGGGTGGTCCTGGTATCGAGCTCGAGCTGATGGGTTTCGCCGTTCACATCAAAGGATACTCGCGTCATCACGGGCGCTCCGATCGCAGCAGGTTGGGCGGCCGCAGCCGGCGGCGTTGCGACCGACGACGCCGCAAGCGAGGCGGCTCCCACAATCAACAGATGGCGCCGGGATAGTTCCAAACGTCCTGAGATTTGCATGCCGCTCTCCTTCTACGTGTCACGCCGAGCCGCACCTTGGCGGGCGGAACCGGCGACTCCGCGCGCACCTGCCGGTCCATCGAGGGAATGCCCCGGCCTGCGGATTGTTTCTCGCGGTCGCCTGAACTCCTCGCGAGCGCTGCCGATCGTGGCGCGGGTCGGACTTGCGCAGTGCCCGGCCAGGCATGGCAAAATCCGGTTAACTGCCCTGCGCTGTTCTCATGCGCGCGCAGGGGGAAAAGCGATCCAGAACGCGTCTGAACCCTTGGGGCCTGCACGGGATGATGTAGGATAGCGGTCACGACCTCCACCGGCGACGATGCCGGCCGACCCTGGGACGGCTTGATGACCGCGCATGTCATAGTCACCGACGAAGCCGCCACGCGCGTGATCCGGCTGCGCAGGCCCGAGAAGAAGAACGCGATCACCCAGGAGATGTTTCGCGCGATCAGCGACGCGATCGACAAGACGCAGAACAATCCGAAGATCCGCTGCCTGATCATCACCGGCGGCTCCGGCGTGTTCACCGCCGGCAACGACATCGAGGATTTGCTCGCAGAGGGCACCTCGACCGGAGAAACGCCGCCCGCCTCCGACCTCGTCAAATTCCTGTATTCATTGGCCCACAATGTGAAGCCGATCATCGCCGCCGTCGACGGCGTCGCGATGGGCATCGGCACCACGATGCTGTTTCACTGCGACTATGTGCTGGCCAGCAAGACCGCGCTGTTCTCGACGCCCTTCTCCAATTTCGGCCTGGTGCCGGAAGGCGCCTCCAGCCTGTTGATGCCGCGCATGATGGGCCACCAGCGCGCCTTCGCGATGCTGGTGATGGGCCGCACCATGTCGGCCGACGACGCCCGCGTCGCCGGTTTCGTCAACACCGTGGTGGCGCCGGGACATGCCGAGGTCGAGGCGCACAAGGTGGCGCGCGAGATCTGCGCGCTGCCGGCCGAGGCGGTGGCGACCTCGCGGCGGCTGATCCGGCTGCCGCCGGAGGACGTCACCCGCCGCATCGAGCAGGAGAACCATTTGTTCAGCGAACGGATGCGCTCCAAGGAAGCGATCGCCGCTTTCAAGGCGTTCATGGCGCGCCCCAAGGATTGAACGAAGCGTCGGGATTGAAACGAAGCGTCGCAAAATTGTAGTGGCGTCGCGCCATGATCGTGTGTTCCATGATTGTGTAAAGCCTTGGACAGGTCATGAGACAGCCCCGCCTCACGCCCCTCGCCGCGCTCTTCGCGCTTGGCCTCGCCGCAACTGGCCCTTGCCTGGCGCAGAGCGCCGCACCGGTCGACTTGCGCATTCTCGCGATCAACGACTTCCACGGCTATCTGCGGCCGCCGCCCGGCGGCATCCGCATCACCGATCCTGCGGATGCGACCAAGAAGATCATGGTGCCCGCCGGTGGTTCCGAGCGCGTGGCAACCGTCGTCAAGCAGCTGCGCGAAGGACACAGGAACAACATCTTCGTCGCGGCCGGCGACCTGATCGGCGCGAGCCCGTTTTTGTCGGCGATGTTTCACGACGAGCCGACCATCGAGTCGCTCTCGATGATGGGGCTTGCGATCTCCTCGGTCGGCAATCACGAATTCGACGAGGGCAAGGACGAGCTGCTGCGGATGCAGAATGGCGGCTGCCACCCGGTCGACAAGTGCCAGGGGCCGCGTCCCTTCACGGGCGCCAAATTCCGCTATCTCGCCGCCTCCACGATCGACAAGGCCACCGGCAAGCCGGTGTTTCCGCCCTATGAGATCAAGGAATTCGACGGCGTTCCGGTCGCCTTCATCGGTCTGACGCTGAAGAACACGCCGAACCTGGTGTCGCCGGCCGGCGTCGCCAGCCTCGAATTCCGCGACGAGGCCGACACCGTCAATGCGTTGGTTCCCGAGTTGAAGGCGAAGGGCGTCGAGGCGATCGTGGTCTTGATCCATGAAGGCGGTTTTCCAACCGGCGACTATAATGAATGCCCCGGGATCTCCGGGCCGATCGTCGACATCGTCAAGAAGTTCGATCGCGCGGTCGATGTCGTGATCTCCGGCCACACCCACCAGGCCTATGTCTGCGAGATCGACGGACGGCTCGTCACGTCAGGCGACAAATACGGCACGCTGGTCACCGCGATCGATCTGCAGCTCGATCCGAAGACCCACGACATGATCAGCGCCAAGGCCAACAACACCATCGTGAAGATCGGCGGCACCGCCAAGGATCCCGAGCAGAGCGCGCTCCTGGAATCCTATGACCGGCTGGCCGCGCCGATCGCCAACCGCGCGGCGGGCTCGGTCACGGAAACGCTGTCGCGCACGCCCGGCGAGACCGGCGAAAGCGTGCTCGGCGATATCGTCGCCGACGCGCAGCTCGCTGCGACCGCTTCGGAGCCGAATGGCGGCGCGGCAATCGCCTTCACCAATCCCGGCGGCGTGCGCACCGACATCGTCAAGCGCGACGACGGTGCGGTCACCTATGCCGACATCTTCGCAAGCCAGCCGTTCCGCAACCAGCTGGTGACGATGACGCTGACCGGCAAGCAGCTCAAGGACGTGCTGGAGCAGCAATGGGCCGACCCGAAGCGGCCGCGCGCCCTGCAGGTCTCGAAGGGTTTTGCCTATGCGTGGGATGCGAGCAAGGGTGACGGCGCGCGCATCATCGCGGCGCGGATGTCGCTCGACGGCAAGCCGATCGACCCGGCCGCGAGCTATCGCGTCACCGTGAACAATTATCTCGCCGAAGGCGGCGACGGCTTCACGGTGTTCAAGGAAGGGACAGCGCAGCAGTTCGGCATCTACGACGTCGATGCGCTCTATGCCTACTTCAAGGCCAACAGCCCGGTCGGCCCGGCGGCCGGCAAGCGGATCGAGCGGATCAATTGAGTGAAGTGCGGGCGTTGGAACACCCGCCTATCTCCGTCATTGCGAGCGAAGCGAAGCAATCCATTTGTCCGCGTACGCGGTTACATGGATTGCTTCGTCGCTTCGCTCCTCGCAATGACGGCCAAAGGGTCGCGCTTTTTTGCCTTCCATGCTGTCCCGAAAAGGTGAGGACCGGGTCAGAGCGGGCCCTTTCCGCTGGGCCGGTAACCGCCTACATTAGAGCGGCCTCGTACGCGCCTCCATTGCGCCGGGAATTTGCATGACACTGCTTCTGACGCACTCCGCCTGCCTCGATCACCTGACCCCACCCGGACATCCCGAACGCCCCGACCGGCTGCGCGCGGTGGCCGAGGTGCTCGGCGAAGACCGCTTCAAGGCGCTGGTGCGCGACCTCGCGCCGGAGGGCGACCTCGACACCGTGCTGCTCTGCCATGGCGAGCACTATGTCGGCGAGCTGCGCCACATCGCGCCGACCTCGGGCATGATCTATATCGACGGCGACACCTCGATGTCGCCGGGCACGTGGGAAGCCGTGATGCGCGGCGTCGGCGGCGCGGTGGCGGCGACCGATGCGGTGATGGAGGGCAAGCACCACAACGCCTTCGTCGCGGTGCGCCCGCCCGGGCATCACGCCGAGAAATCGACGCCGATGGGCTTCTGCTTCTTCGACAATGTCGCGATCGCCGCGCGCCACGCACAACGCAAATACGGCATCAAGCGCGCCGCGATCATCGATTTCGACGTCCATCACGGCAACGGCACGCAGGACATCTTCTGGGCCGATCCGACCGTGATGTACTGCTCGACGCATCAGATGCCGCTGTTCCCCGGCACCGGGGCTGCCGGCGAACGCGGCGAACACGACACCGTCGTCAACGCGCCGCTTGCGCCCGGCGACGGCGGCGCCAAATTCCGCTCCGCCTTCGAGAACCTGATCCTGCCGCAGCTCGAGAAGTTTTCTCCCGAACTCGTCGTCATCTCGGCCGGCTTCGACGCCCATCACCGCGATCCCCTGGCCTCGATCAACCTGACGGGCGAGGATTTCGGCTGGGTCACGCGCAAGCTGATGGACCTCGCCGACAAGAGCGCCGGCGGCCGCGTCGTCTCCGTGCTGGAGGGCGGCTACGACCTCGAGGGCCTGAAAGAGTCGGTGGCATCTCACGTCACCGCATTGATGGGCCGGTAAATCCCCGCCACAATACCCCCGCAAAAATTCGATTGATTCTGCGCCGGGGCAAGCATGGCCTGCGACAGGTCATGTTTGGACGACAAGATCAGGTTGCGATCTGATCCACGCAATCGGGAACGCAAAGAATGGCCGAAAATACTCAAGCCGACGTCAAGAAGCTCTCCTTTGAACGCGCGATCGAGGAACTCGAATCGATCGTCAAGCGGCTCGAGGACGGCAAGGTCCCGCTTGAGGAATCGGTCGCGATCTACGAGCGCGGCGAGGCATTGAAGCGGCGCTGCGAGGAATTGCTGCGCCAGGCCGAAGCCCGCGTCGACAAGATCACTACCGACGCCTCGGGCCAGGCGAACGGGACCGAGCCGCTGGACGTGCAGTAGCGCCGCCGACCGCCGCGCCCCATGCGACAGGATGTCCGCCACAGCGGGCAATTGTTGCTGGGTATTTCCATTGATTGATCGCGCCGCGGGGGGACCGCGGCGACCGGCGCGGCCACGAATCGGGCCGTTCCGGACCGGCCGGTTGCCGCTAAAATGGCCAAATTGGAACCCGCTCCGGGCCCCAGCCATTGAAAAATATAGGTTTTTCAAGACGGCGCATAGGAACCCTGCGCCGCCTATCGGGTTGGCTTTGGTTACGGCTTTGGTGTAATGCTTCCAGTTCTATGGGCATTTGAGGGTGGCCGGCGGCCCGATTTTCGGGCGGCATGCATCTCAAATGGTTCGACAAAACTGAACCGGGACGGGTGAAGAGCGACCAAGGTGATGCGTATCACGTGGTCCAATCCGGAGTGAATCTAGGCTTACAACCAGGCACGGTCTGCCGGGGCGGCACCCAGTGTCTGGCTTTCGCTGCGCGATGTGCGCGCCAACCCATCTCGCGTCGGGCGGTTCGTTCCGACAGGCAAAAATTGGAAATTCGCTGTGACCACATTTAGTAAAACGCCGCTTCTTGACACTATTCACACGCCCGATGACCTGCGCAAGCTGAAGGTCGAGCAGGTGCGGCAAGTTGCCGACGAGCTCCGCCAGGAAACCATCGACGCCGTGTCGGTGACCGGCGGCCATTTCGGCGCCGGCCTCGGCGTGGTCGAACTGACCACCGCCATCCACTACATCTTCGACACCCCGCGCGACCGCCTGATCTGGGACGTCGGCCACCAGGCCTATCCGCACAAGATCCTGACCGGTCGCCGCGACCGCATCCGCACCCTGCGCACCGGCGGCGGCCTCTCCGGCTTCACCAAGCGCACCGAGAGCGACTACGATCCGTTCGGCGCCGCGCACTCCTCGACCTCGATTTCGGCCGGCCTCGGCATGGCCGTGGCGCGCGACCTCTCCGGCGGCAAGAACAACGTTATCGCCGTGATCGGTGACGGCGCGATGTCGGCGGGCATGGCCTATGAGGCGATGAACAACGCCGGCGCGATGAACTCGCGCCTGATCGTGATCCTCAACGACAACGACATGTCGATCGCGCCGCCGGTCGGCGCGATGAGCGCCTATCTGTCGCGGCTCTACTCCGGCAAGACCTACCGCTCGCTGCGCGAGGCGGCCAAGCAGATCAACAAGCGCCTGCCGAAGATCCTCGCCAACCGCGCCAACCGCGTCGAGGAATATTCCCGCGGCTTCATGATGGACGGCGGCACGCTGTTCGAGGAACTCGGCTTCTACTATGTCGGCCCGATCGACGGTCACAATCTCGACCATCTGCTGCCGGTGCTGAAGAACGTCCGCGACATGGAGACCGGCCCGATCCTGGTTCACGTCGTGACCCAGAAGGGCAAGGGCTACGGCCCGGCCGAGGCCTCCGCCGACAAGTACCACGCCGTCGTCAAGTTCGACGTCGCGACCGGCACCCAGGCCAAGGCCAAGCCGAATGCGCCGGCCTACCAGAACGTGTTCGGCCAGAGCCTCGTCAAGGAAGCACAGAAGGACGACAAGATCGTCGCCATCACCGCGGCGATGCCGTCGGGTACCGGCGTCGACATCTTCAACAAGGCGTTCCCGGACCGCACCTTCGACGTCGGCATTGCCGAGCAGCATGCGGTGACCTTCGCCGCGGGCCTTGCCACCGAAGGCTACAAGCCGTTCTGCGCGATCTACTCGACCTTCCTGCAGCGCGGCTATGACCAGGTGGTCCACGACGTCGCGATCCAGAGCCTGCCGGTTCGTTTCGCGATCGACCGCGCCGGCCTGGTCGGCGCCGACGGTGCGACCCATGCCGGTTCGTTCGACAACGCCTATCTCGGCTGTCTGCCGAACTTCGTGATCATGGCGGCCTCCGATGAGGCCGAGATGGTGCACATGGTCGCGACTCAGGTCGCGATCAACGATCGCCCGAGCGCGCTGCGCTATCCGCGCGGCGAGGGCCGCGGCGTCGAGATGCCGGAAGTCGGCGTTCCCCTGCCGATCGGCAAGGGCCGCATCATCCGCGAAGGCAAGAAGGTCGCGCTGCTGTCGTTCGGCACCCGTCTCGCCGAGTGCGAGAAGGCGGCCGACGAGCTCGCCGCCCACGGCCTCTCCGCCACCATCGCCGACGCGCGCTTCATGAAGCCGCTCGACGAAGAGATGATCATGAAGCTCGCCCGCGACCACGAGATCCTGATCACGATCGAGGAAGGCTCGATCGGCGGCTTCGGCTCGCATGTCATGCAGTTCCTGTCCGACAATGCGATGCTCGACAGCGGCATGCTCAAGTTCCGCTCGATGATCCTGCCCGACGTGTTCCTCGATCACGACTCGCCGGCGGCGATGTATGCCCGCGCCGGTCTCGACGCCAAGAGCATCGTTGCCAAGGTGTTCGAAACCCTCGGCAAGGACTACAAGACCGAAACCGTCAAGCTCGCGTAATCGCCTTCCACCTCTCCTCACCGGGGAGAGGTGGATCGCGCGAGCGATCCGGGTGAGGGGGTGAGGTCCCATGAAAGTGCATTACCCCTCACCCGCGCCTGCAGCGCGACCTCTCCCGATGGGAGAGGTTTCGAGTCGATCTTGTTCCGGGCAAGTCCATGAGAATCTATCTGGCAGGTCCTGACGTGTTCCTGCCGGATGCCGTGGAGATCGGCCGCCGCAAGGCGGAGGTTTGCGCCTATCACGGGCTGACCGGGCTGTATCCGCTCGACAACAGCATCAATCCCACCGTCGCCGGCGCCTCGCTCACCATCTTCAAGAGCAACGAGGCGATGATGGAATCTGCCGACGCCATCATCGCCAATTTGACGCCCTTTCGCGGCCCCAGTGCCGACGCAGGCACGGTCTACGAACTCGGCTACATGGCAGGACGCAGCAAACTGTGCCTCGCCTATTCGAACGATCCCACGTCCTACGCCAATCGCGTGGCGCGGCTGAGCCAGGTCGTGCCGGCATCCGACGGACGCCTGATCGACGCGGAGGGGCTGACGGTGGAAGAGTTTGGATTGCCGGACAATCTGATGATGATGCACGCGCTCGATCTGCACGGCAGCCCGCTGGTGACACCGCGGGAGCCGGCGACCGACCTCTGGCACGACCTCACCTCCTTCGAGGCCTGCGTGCGGCTCGCCGCCGCGCAGCGCCGGCAGAGCGCCAAATGAGTAAGTGAGTGAGCAAGTAAGTGAGCAAGCAAGTGACCAAGGCGGGCGACAACGACAATAGCGCATCCGCCGGCAAGCGCATCGACGTGCTGCTGGTCGAGCGCGGCCTGTTCGAGAGCCGGGCGCGGGCGCGCGCCGCAATCGACGCCGGTCTCGTCACCGCCAACGGCACACAGATTGCGAAGGCATCCGAGATCGTCGCCCCCGGCGCCACGCTCACGGCCGAGCCGGCGCATCCCTATGTCTCGCGCGGCGGCGTCAAGCTCGCCGGCGCACTCGAGCATTATCCGATCGACGTCGAGGGCCATGTCTGCCTCGATGTCGGCGCCTCGACCGGCGGCTTCACCGAAGTGCTGCTCGCCAATGGCGCGAGCCTCGTGTTCGCCATCGATGTCGGCCACGGCCAGTTGCATCCCTCGCTGCAAGGCCATCCGAAGATCGTCTCCATGGAGGAGACCGACATCAGGAACTACGAGGGCAAGCGGCTGCCGGCACGGCCCGATATCGTCGTGATCGATGTCAGCTTCATCTCGCTCAAGCTGGTGCTGCCGGTGGCGCTGTCGCTGGCGGCAGCCCCGATGCACCTGCTCGCGCTGATCAAGCCGCAGTTCGAGGCGGCCCGAAAACACTCCAAGCGCGGCGTGATCCGCAATGCGATGGTGCACCAGGAGATCTGCGACGATATGACAGCCTTTGCCGCCTCGCTCGGCTGCACCGATATCGAGGTGTTTCCGTCATCGATACCGGGCGGCGACGGCAATATCGAATTCTTCCTCGGCGCGCGCCGTGGCTGAACTGCTCACCATCGACCATGTCGGCCACCGCGGCGACGGCGTCGCGATCGACCGATCGCAGTCGATCTTCGTGCCCTATACGCTAGCCGGTGAAACGGTCGAGGTCGAGGACGTCCCCGGCAATCATCGCGACCGGCGGCGGCTGCTGCGCGTCATGCACGAAAGCCCCGAGCGCATCGCGCCGTTCTGTCCGCATTTCGGCGTGTGCGGCGGCTGCGCGATCCAACACTGGAACGAGGCGCCCTACCACACCTGGAAACGCAACATCGTGGTGGAGACGCTGGCGCAGGCGAAGATCGCGACTGAGGTCGCGCCGCTGCGCGACGCCCATGGCGCCGGCCGACGCCGCATCACGCTGCACGGACGCATGGGTACCCATGAAGTCCTCAAGGTCGGCTTCGCCGCCGCTGGTTCGCACGACATCATCCCGGTCGACCGCTGTCCGATCCTCGACCCCGTGCTCGACGGCGCGCTCGAGGCGGCCTGGGCCATGGCCGAGCCGCTGATTGCGATCGGCAAGCCGCTCGACATCCAGGTGACGGCGACCGCGAACGGCCTCGACATCGATGTGCGCGGCTCCGGCGCGCTGCCGACCGACCTGATCACCACTTTGTCGCGGGTTGCGGAGAAACACCGGCTGGCGCGGCTGACGCGGCACGGCGAGCTGGTGCTGCAGCGCGGCTCTCCTGAGGTTGCGATCGGCAAGACGAAGGTGGTGCTGCCGCCGGGTTCGTTCCTGCAGGCGACGGTCAAGGGCGAGGAGACGCTCGCGGCGCTGGTTCGCGAGCATTGCGGCCGCGCCAAGCACATCGCCGATCTGTTCTGCGGCGTCGGCCCGTTCGCGCTGCGCCTCGCCGAGAAGGCGCGGATCGCAGCCTTCGACAGCGATGCGGGTGCCATCGCGGCACTGCAGAAGGCGGCGCAGACGACGCCGGGGCTGAAGCCGCTGAAGGCCGAGGCGCGCGATCTGTTCCGCCGCCCACTGATGCCGCAGGAGTTGCGCGACTATGACGCCGTCGTGTTCGATCCGCCGCGGCAAGGCGCGCAGGCGCAGGTCACCCAGCTCGCGGCGAGCAAGGTGCCGGTGATCGTCGCGGTGTCCTGCAACGCCGCGACATTTGCGCGCGACGCCAGGATCCTGATCGACGGCGGCTACAGGATCGCCGGTGTCACACCGGTCGATCAGTTCCGCCATACGCCGCATGTCGAGCTGGTGGCGCGCTTCGCACGCTGAGGTATTGTTGCGCCTATCGCAGCGTGCGGTGGTCTCGCTATAATCCGCCTCGCATGTCCCAAGATCCGCTGCTCGCGCGCATCATTCCCGTCCTCGCCGCCGTGCCGGGCGTCGCCGCCATCGTGCTCGGCGGCTCGCGGGCGCGTGGCACGGCGCATGACGCCTCTGATTACGATCTCGGCCTCTACTACCGGGATGGCTCAGCTCTCGATATCGATCGGTTGCGCGTGGCAGTCGCGGGCCTGGTCGACGATCCCGCTGCTGCGCATGTGACAACAGTCGACGAATGGGGACCGTGGATCGTGGGCGGCGCCTGGCTTGTGATCGACGGCCGCAAGGTCGACCTGCTCTACCGCAGCATCGAGCAGGTCGCGGCTGTTATCGACGCCTGCCGCAACGGCGAGATCAGCATGCACTACCAGCCGGGCCATCCGCACGGCTTCTGCTCGGCGATCTGGATGGGTGAGATCGCGCTGTGCCGTGTGCTGCATGATCCCTGCCGCCTCGTCGCCGCGATGAAGGAAAGGACCACGCCTTATCCACCCGCCCTGCGCGACGCACTGGTCCGGCGCTTTCAATGGGAAATCCTGTTCAGCATCGAGAATGCCGAACTTGCCGTGCCGCGCGGCGACACTACGCAAATCGCCGGCTGCGCCTGTCGCGCGCTGGCCTGCATCGCGCAGGTGCTGTTTGCGCTGAACGGGCAGTATCTGATCAATGAGAAGGGCGCGCTGGCGCAGGCCGCGGATTTTCCCATGACGGTTCGTGACCACGCCGCGCGTGTCGCCGAAGTCTGGCGGCGGATCGGGGCCGCGGAGTACGCGGCTGTGTTGCAGACACTGCGCGTGCTGGAGAGCGACGTAGGAGAGATTTGTGGGGTGGGTTAGCGTAACCCACCGCACCTCCGCGGAACGAATGGTGGGTTACGCCTTCGGCTAACCCACCCTACAAGATCATCGCCCCCAGCGATCTTGCCAGATCTTCTCGCCGATCGTGCAGCTGACCCGCGGCTCCTTCTCGGCGGTCCGCACGATCGGGCGCTCGGGGGTGCGGCCGGCGACTTCGAGCAACAGCTTGGTGCGGATCGCTTCCTTGAACTTCTCGCGATCCTTGATCGACACCACGAAGGAGCCCGGACCACCGATCACGCAGTCCTCGTAGTACCAATCGAGATTCTCGATATCCATCGTGGAGTAGGACGGCTCCTTCACCATGATCGGCAGGCCGTTGATGACGATGCCCTTCTCCAGCGCCGCCTCGCGCGCGGGCGTGATCGGCGCGCCGTTGTTGTTGGGGCCGTCGCCGGAAATATCGATCACGCGGCGCAGGCCGCGATGCGGATTCTCGTCGAACATCGGGATCGCAAAATAGATCGCACCCGAGATCGAGGTGCGCGAGGCGCGGCGCACCGGCGTCTTCATGATCTCGGCGGAGACGGCATCGGCGGATTCGGGGCCGTCGATCACCCGCCAGGGGATGATCACCTTCTGGTCGTTGGAAGCGGCCCATTCGAAATAGGTGATCGAGATCTTGCCGTTCGGGCCGGCCTTCAGCGCCTGCAGAAATTCCTTGGAAACGATCGCCTGCGCGTAGCCCTCGCGCTGGATCGCGAGCTCGTCCATGTCCATCGAATAGGAGACGTCCGTTGCGAGGATCAGCTCGACATCCACGCTCGGCGAAGACTCCTTCTCGACCCGTCGGTCGGGCTCTCTACCCACGCCGGGCGCGGCAACAGCGGCCACATCGCCGCCGGCGAGCATGCCGGCGACAAGCACCGCTCCGATCGAGACATACCAGCGCATGGCGGACCTCCCGTCGTGTAGCTGTCATCGTGACACGCAAATCCGGCGACGCAAGCGCGAACAGCATCAGTCCTTCACATTCAGGTTAGAGGTCCGCAGTTCAGTCGCTTTTGCAAGCTGGACATTGTTTGCCGCGAATGCGGCAACACGCGCCGTGCCGTTGCCGCAATGACGCCGTGCAAATCGAACGGTTCCAAGACGCGCCGGAAGACGGTATTCTTACGGAGCAATCGCGAGGGAGTGCGATGCCCGATACTGTCGTCAAGCCGAAAACCAGGACGAAGACCAAGGTCGAGCGGCCGCGCCTGCACAAGGTGATCCTGGTCAACGACGACTACACGCCGCGCGAATTCGTCGTCACCGTGCTGAAGGGTGAATTCCGCATGACCGACGACCAGGCCTACAAGGTGATGCTGACCGCGCATCAGCGCGGCGTCTGCGTGGTCGCGGTCTTCACCCGGGACGTCGCCGAGACCAAGGCGACGCGCGCCACCGACGCCGGCCGCGCCAAGGGCTATCCCTTGCTGTTCACGACAGAGCCGGAAGAATAGCGGCCCTCAAAACTCCGTAGGTTGCGCGAGCTGCGTCCGCTGGCTGACTAGGATGTCAGCAATGACCGCCCCCATCACCAGCGCGCCGCCAATGAGGGCGCGGAGTGACGGCACTTCGGCAAACGCCAGCCACACCCAGAACGGCATCAGCGGCGTTTCGAGGGTTGCGATCAGCGATGCCTGACCGGACGGGAGGAATCTCGAGCCGACCGTAAACAAAGTGAGGCCGAGCCCGACCTGGCATGCGCCGAACATCGCGAGCACGCCGAGATCGGCACCGCCGGCCGCGCCGATGCCGAGCCCCAACGGCAGGCTAACGGCGCTGCCGAGGAAGTTGGAGAGCGCCGCAGCGGGTATCATCGGCGTGCCCCTGTGCCGCCGGATCACCACCGTCATCAGCGAGATCGCGAGCACCATCACGCAGGCAAGCCCGATGCCCCTGTAGTCCGTGATGCCCCCGGCGCCGCTGACGGTGATGGCGACGCCCGCGAGCGCGACGAGACTCGCCAGCAACGTGCCCGGGCGCGCCCGCTCGCGCAGCCAAAGCCAGGCGATCGCAGCGGCCGCAAACGGCTGCATCGCGATCAGGATTGCGACATTGGCGACGCTGGTCAGTTGCAGCGCCGGAATGAACGTCACCATGCCGAGGGTCGAGAGACCGGCCACCAGCCATCCGCTCAACGGCATCGCGACGAGATCGCGCACGCCGCGCCGGCCTTGCGTCGCGACCAGGAACAGCACAATCGCGCCGCCACCGAACAGCCCGCGCCAGAACAGGATGGTCCAGGAATCGAAATGCAGCAGCCGGGTAAAGAACGGCGCGGTGCTCCACGCCGCCGCGGCCGCCACGACCAGCGCAATCCCGGTGCGATGCTGCGCGTCCGCGTCAGTCACGTCGCACCGATGCTAGCTTGCCGCAGCAATCGGCGCTTCGTCGAACAGGCCGTAGACCCGTTCCGCCTTCGAGAACCCCGCGATCGGAAACTCGCCGAGATCGCTCCAGCCGCCGTCATGGAGGCCGGCGAAGCGCTCGGACGCGACGACGGTGCGGCCGAGCCGGCCGGCGATCTTCTCCAGCCGCGCCGCGAGATTGACCGCCGGGCCGATGCAGGTGAAGTCGAGCCGGTTGCCGCCGCCGATATTGCCGTAGAGCACCCGCCCGAGATGCAGCGCGACCCCGAAGCGGAAGCGCTCGACGGCGTCGCCATTGGCAAATTGTAGCGCCTCGACGCCGGCGCGGGATGCGCGCGCGGCATCCAGCACACGTGCGCAGACCTGCACCTCGTCGCCGAGATATTCGTCGACCGGGAACACCGCGAGCAGGCCGTCGCCCATGAATTTGAGCACCTCGCCGCCATGCTCGCGGATCGCGGTGACCTGGCAGTCGAAATAGAGGTTGAGGATCTCCACCACGGTCTCGGGCGGCAAACGGTCCGACAGCGCGGTGAAGCCGCGCAGGTCGGATAGCCAGATCGCGGCATCCATCGTGTCGGCATGGCCGCGCCGGATCTGGCCGCCCATGATGCGCTCGCCGGCACGGTTGCCGACATAGGTGTCGAGCAGCAGCGAGGCGGTACGGCGCAGCGTCACGATCTCGATGTAGCGCGACAGCGGCACGGTGATCGAGCGGATCGCATCGAGCTGCTCGTCGGTGAAGCCACCGGGCTGCCGGGTGGTCCAACTCGAGGCGTTCGGCCGGCCGTCGGTATTGATCAGCGGCACCGCGATATAGTCGGTGACGCCCTCGGCCTGCAGGTCCACGACGACGGGAAAGCGTTTGCTGGCAGGGTCGTCGAGCCGCGCGCGCACTTCAATTCCCTGCTTGAAGACGACCCGCAGCGGGCTGGCGGCAAATTCCGGGGTGTCCTCGATGTTATGATCGACGGTGCCGGTTTCGACCTCGGAGCCGGGCTTCCAGAAGAAATGCCGGCCGTAGATCTCAGGATGCAGCGTGCGCACGAACACGCCGACGCGCCACAATGGCAGGCCGGCCCGCACCAGCCGTTCGCAGCATTCCGCCATCATCTGCTGCGGGGTCGGCGCCGACCGCGCGCCGCCGATCATCCATGCGATGATATCCCGAAGCTCCGACGCGTTCATGGCAGTCCCCCAGGCGGTCTGGCGACCACCACTATATAGGGACCAAGGCATGATCCGGAAAAGTGTGAAGCGGTTTTCCGAAAAGATCATGCCCAAACAAGAAGCTAAGGCGCGATCATCGCGCCTTAGCGCCCGATCTGCCCGCGGTCGCGCAGAAAGTGATCGGCCAGCACGCAGGCCATCATGGCCTCGCCCACCGGCACGGCCCGGATCCCGACGCAGGGATCGTGGCGGCCCTTGGTCAGGATGTCGGTATCGGCGCCCTTGCGGTCCACGGTCCGGCGTGTGGTCAGGATCGACGAGGTGGGCTTCACCGCAAAGCGCACCACCACCGGCTGGCCGGTCGAGATGCCGCCCAACACGCCGCCGGCATGGTTGGACAAGAAGCGCGTTCCGTTGTTGCCGGTCCGCATCTCGTCGGCATTCTCTTCGCCGGTCAGTTCGGCAGCGCCGAAGCCCGCGCCGATCTCGACGCCCTTGACCGCGTTGATGCTCATCATCGCCGAAGCCAGATCGCTATCGAGCTTGGCGTAGATCGGCGCGCCGAGACCGGCCGGCACGCCTTCGGCAACGACCTCGATGACGGCGCCGATCGAGGAGCCGCTCTTCCTGATGCCGTCGAGATAGCTCTCGAAGAACGCCGCCTTGTCCCTGTCGGGACAGAAGAACGGATTCCTTGCGATCTCGTCCCAGTCCCACTTCTCGCGGTCGATCTTGTGCGGCCCCATCTGCACCAGCGCGCCGCGCACCTTGACCTCGGGCAGCACCTTGCGCGCGATCGCGCCGGCCGCGACGCGGGTCGCGGTCTCGCGTGCGGAGGAGCGTCCGCCGCCGCGATAGTCGCGCAGGCCGTATTTCGCTTCATAGGTGAAGTCGGCATGGCCGGGACGGAACTTGTCCTTGATCTCGGAATAATCCTTCGAGCGCTGGTCGGTGTTCTCGATCAGCAGCGCGATCGGCGTGCCGGTCGTGACCTGCACGCCGCTTTCCGGATGCGCCATCACGCCGGACAGGATCTTCACCGCATCCGGCTCCTGGCGCTGGGTGGTGAAGCGCGACTGGCCTGGCCGGCGACGATCGAGGTCGTGCTGGATCTCCTCAACCGTCAGAGGGATCATCGGCGGGCAGCCATCCACCACGCAGCCGATCGCAACCCCATGGCTCTCGCCGAAGGTCGTGACGCGGAACATATGGCCGAAAGTATTGAAGGACATGGCGTGTCGTAACGCGCGCAGGCAGCGGGGTCAAACTTCGAGTCCGTCATTCCGGGGCGATGCGAAGCATCGCGCCCGGAATCTCGAGATTCCCCGGGCCGCAATTGCGCCCCTGAGGTTCGGTCCTGCGGACCGCCCCGGAATGACAGTGCAAGTTAACTATATTTCCGCAGGCCCGCCGCGCCGAACACGTAGACCGCGCCCTGCTCGATCGTGAGGTCGGCGGCCGAGGCCGCCGTCTCGAAGCCGAGCGCGACCATCAGTGCCCGCGCCGTGCCGCCATGGGCGACGGCGACCGTGTCCGACGTCACCGAACCGTACCATTCGGTCATCCGCGCCTGTACATCGACATAGCTCTCGCCGCCCTCCGGCGCGACCTGCCACTTCTCAGCCAGGCGGCGCGCATAGACGACGGGGTCCGCGGCCTGCGCCTGCGCCAAGGTCGAGCCCTCCCAGGTCCCGTAGGCGATCTCGCGCAGCCGCGCGTCGAGCGCGTAATCGCCCACCGGCAGGCCAAGCTCGTTGCGCACCAGCTCCATGGTCGCGCGTGCCCGGATCAGCGGGCTTGCGACGAATGGCAGCGTCGTCTTGTCACGGCCGGCGCGCGCCAGGAGATCGGCAAGGATGCGGCCGGCATGCACCGCCTGGGCGCGGCCGCGCTCGTTGAGGGCGATGTCCTGCACGCCCTGAAGCCGGCCTTCGGCGTTCCACGAGGTCTCGCCGTGGCGGATGTAGTAGATCGTTGGCACCGGCATTCCCGTAACCGCTGGTCCCTGTTGAGCGAGCTGTCGGGCGCCTGACCTGAGGCTTGCACGCTTCGAATTTTTTCGGCTCGGAGGTACACCAGCACTTCGGCTGGCGACAAGCCCAAATCGGCCGCAGCTGAGGCGGTATGCATGCAGGTGGATGCAACCGGAATAGCCACGCCGTTAGGGTGTTATGTTTGACAAGGCGGCTGTCGCCGGGACCATCGAAGACTGGGATGCATGACCGCGTTTCGTCAAAGTGTCGAAGCCATGATTCCAGCGCTCCGCCGCTATGCGCGCGCGCTGGTGCGTGACACGGATATCGCCGACGACCTGGTGCAGGACACGCTGGTGCGCGCGCTGCGCTCGGAGCGGCTGTTTCTCGGCGGCGACATCAGGAGCTGGCTCTATACGATCCTGACCAATCTGAACAAGAACCGGCGCCGTTCGCTGGCGCGGCGACCGGCCTTCATGCCGCTGCTCGACAACAACGCCGACGCCAGCGGCACCGAGGCCGAGGGACGCGACATCGAGCGCGCGCTGTCGACGCTGGTCGAGGAGCAACGTTCGGTGCTGCTGCTCGTGATGCTGGAGGGCATGAGCTACCGCGAGGTCGCCGACATCCAGGGCGTGCCGATCGGCACGGTGATGTCCCGCCTCGCCCGTGCGCGCGCCCATGTGCGGGCCTCGATCGAAGGCCAGCGTCCGGCGCTGAGGCGGGTGAAATGATAATGTGCGCATTGGCAGACGTTATGATGAGCGATTTTCGAACAAGATTTGGCAGAGACGACTGATATGACCGACCCGAACATTCCCGTCACCGAAGACGAGCTGCACGCCTACGTCGACAATGAGCTGCCGGCCGAACGCCGCAGCGATGTCGAGGCGTGGCTCGCCACCCATCCCGACGACGCGGCACGGGTGCAATCATGGCGCGCGATGGCCGAGACGCTGCATGCGCGCTACGACGGCGTGCTGGACGAGGCGGTGCCGAAGCGGCTCGAGCTCGAGCGGTTAGTGCGTCAGCCGCGCCGCTGGGTCTATGGCGCGGTGGCGGCAACGCTTGCCGCCTTCATCGCCGGCGGCGGCGTCGGCTGGGTCGCGCGCGGCGCTACCGCTGCGCCGTCGACCTTCCAGAGCTTCACGCTCGATGCGCTGGATGCGCATCGGCTCTACGTGGTCGAGGTCCGCCATCCGGTCGAGGTGCCCGGCAGCGAGCGCGACCATCTGCAGCAATGGCTGACCAAGCGCTGCGGCTGGGATGTCCGCGCCCCCGACCTCAGCGGGCTCAAGCTGGTCGGCGGCCGCCTGTTGCCGGGGCCGAGCGGGCCGGCGTCGTTCCTGATGTATGAGAGCACGTCCGGTGAGCGCTTCACGGTCTACACCGCCAAGGCGAAGACCGAGGCGACCCAGATGCGCTACGCCGCGCAGGGCAGCGACGGCGCGCTGTTCTGGGCCGATCGCGGCGTCGCCTATGTCGTCAGCGGCGGCACCGACCGCAACCGTCTGACCCAGGTCGCGCAGGCGGTCTACGATCAGATGGAAAAGAGCGGCGGCTGATCTCCCGTAATTTTACGGGAGATCACGTCGGGAAAATGTGCCGTTTCGAGCAAGTGAATCCAGCCTCAGCCGGCGTCCCAATTCCGACATTGAAAATTTCGATTCGCGTCATTGCCGCGTCTCATTATCGCACCGGATGCTCACGCGAAGATGATCTGCGCCCGATCCGCCGATCGGCGCACGCGGCCTCGATTGGGGTTTTGTGTACCGCGCTGGTCCCCCTCTCGAGGCCGCACTCTTTTTCCGCCATCCGGTCTGCACGCCGCAGGCCAGAAGTTCGGACGGCCGGTCATCCTTTGACGCGCTCACGGCGCCGCGTCTACCCCGATAGAGTCCGGGGTAGTTGCAGTTTCGCGTCTTCGCGTCTCTGGAGCGCGCTCCCGGCGGTCAGCCGAGATCGCTGCGCGGATTGTAGGGATTTCGCTCCCGCCACGTCTGCATCAATGCCTCAAGCTCGGCATCGTTCCCGTCGGGAAGGATGATGCGGGTCGTGACATAGAGATCGCCGACAGCGCCCGCCTTCGGCAACCCCTTGCCCTTGAGGCGGAAGGTACGGCCGCTGGAGGTGTTCTTCGGGATCGACAGCTCGACCGCGCTGCCGAGCGTCGGCACGCGGACCTTGCCGCCCAGCACCGCCTCGTAGAGGGTCACCGGCAGGTCGATCCGCAGATCGTTGCCGTCGACCTTGAAGAAAGGATGCGGCGTGATCGAGATCGTGATCAGGAGATCGCCGGGCGGGTGGCCTTGCGCGGTGTCGCCCTGCCCCTTCAGCCGGATCTGCTGGCCTGCGGTGACGCCGGGCGGAATCTTGACGTTGAGCTCACGGCCGGTCGGCAGGCGGACGCGCTTGTCGCCGCCCCTGACCGATTCCTCCAGCGACACTGTCATCGCGACCGACAGATCGAGGTCGACGCCGACCCCGCCGCCGTCAAATTCGAACGGGCTGGCCCGCCCCGTGCGGCCACCAGCGCCACCACGCGCGGCGTTGCCGAACATGCTGTTGAGGATGTCCTCGAAGCTGCCGCCGCCCATGCCCCCGCCGGGGCCGCCGCGGAAGCTGTACTCGAAGCCGCCGCCCGGACCGGCACGGCCGCCGGCGCCACCGCCGGGGAAACCCTGGAAGCGCGGCTTGCCCTCGGCATCGATCTCGCCGCGGTCGAACTGCTTGCGCTTGTCCTCGTCGCCGATGATCTCGTTGGCCGTGTTGATCTCCGCAAAGCGGGCCGCCGCCTTCGGGTCGTTCTTGTTGTTGTCAGGGTGATGCTTCTTGGCGAGCTTGCGATAAGCGCTCTTGATCGTCGCAGCGCTGGCGCTCCGCTGCACCCCCAAGACCTCATAGGGGTCGCGCATCCGTCACGTCTCCTTCACGGGAAAATCAGTCCTGGCCGGGAACCCATCCGGGCCCACTTTACCTTCATGTGGGGGCTCAGTGGCATTTTTGCAACTAGGCCAGTACCGGCTTCTGCCGGAACTCTCAGGACTTTCTCCAAGGCTTCAAACTATGGATTTCCCACCGTCCCTGTCCAGCCTTGCAGGCGGCTCCCTGCAGCCAGCTCTCGGTGGCTCCATTGACATAGCTGGCGAGGAAATCCCGGCATGTCCTGCCGTCCTCGCCCGAATAGGCCTGGGCGAGCGGCGTCACCGAGCCGCGCGCGCCGGTCTCGGGATTTTCCCAGGGCTGGCTGGAATCCTTGTCGCCCTTGGTCAGCACGTCGGAGGCCGCGTTGCGGGCAAAGGCGAGATCGCTGTCGGTCGGCATCACGGCACTGACCTGGGTCGAATTGACTTGGGTCGGGCTGATCGAACCGGTCACATCCTTGTCGTCCATCTTGGCGAAGGCATCGGTGCGCGACAGGCTGCAGCCGCTGGCGCCGACGCCGATCAGGATCAATGTCACCACCGCGCCCGCGGGGTGGATCGCCGATAGGCCAACGCGCCCCCATGCCCTATATAGGGCTAGTAACGCGCTCTCGGACGCGGGCGAACGCAAATCGGGACTCCTGACATGACCGACACGACCTCCATCAAACACCCGACACCGTTAACATCGGGTGATTTCACCGCGGCGGAGGAGCCGTTCGCCCTGTTCGCTGAATGGTTTGCGGAAGCGGTCAAGTCCGAGCCGAACGATCCGAACGCGATGGCGCTCGCGACCGTCGATGCCGACGGGCTGCCCGACGTGCGGATGGTGCTGATGAAGGGCTTCGATGCCGACGGCTTCGTGTTCTACAGCCACATTGCGAGCGCCAAGGGCCGCGAATTGGCCGCAAATCCTAAGGCCGCTTTACTGTTTCACTGGAAATCGCTGCGCCGCCAGGTGCGCATCCGCGGGCCGGTGACGCAGGTCGCCGATGCCGAGGCCGACGCCTATTTCGCCACGCGGCCGAAGCAGGCGCAGATCGGCGCCTGGGCCAGCAAGCAATCGCAGCCGCTCGAGAGCCGCTTCGCCTTCGAGCAGGCGATCGCCAAGGTCGGCGCGAAGTATGTCATCGGCGAGGTGCCGCGGCCGCCGGGCTGGAGCGGCTGGCGGATCACGCCGCAGCGCTTCGAGTTCTGGCACGACCGCCCGTTCCGCCTGCACGACCGCATCGAATTCCGCCGCGATGACGAAGGTCGCGCATGGTCGAAGCTGCGGCTCTATCCCTGAAAACCCGCGACTGTCATGGAAGGGCGAAAGCGCGAAGCGCGTCTTCGTGTAAGATGACCCGGCCATCGACGTCCTGATCCCTCTTCGTTCGAAGACGTCGATGCCCGGCACGGTGCCGCGCATGGCGAAAACGAAAGAAACCATCGATGACCCGCCCCTCCAATGCACCGCGGCGCACGCTGCTCCTGACCGGCGCGAGCCGCGGCATCGGCCATGCCACCGCGATCCGGTTCTCATCCGCCGGCTGGCGCGTCATCACCCTCTCGCGGCATGCGTTTCCGGAGGTCTGCCCCTGGGGCGCCGGGCCGGAAGATCACATCGAGGTCGACCTCGGCAGCCATGACGACACCGTGCGCGCGATCTCGGAGATCCGGCAGCGGCTGGACAATGATGAGTTGCATGCGCTGGTCAACAATGCCGCGATCTCGCCGAAGGCCGTGGGCGGCGGCCGGCTCGGCACCATGGACACCGACATCGAGACCTGGACCCATGTTTTCCACGTCAACTTCTTCGCGCCGATCATGATCGCGCGCGGGCTGATCGAGGAATTGAAGCATGCCAAGGGCGCGGTGGTGAACGTCACCTCGATCGCCGGCTCGCGCGTGCATCCGTTTGCCGGCGCGGCCTACGCGACGTCGAAGGCGGCGCTCGCGGCACTGACGCGCGAGATGGCGTCGGACTTCGGCCGCGTCGGCGTTCGCGTCAACGCGATCGCCCCGGGTGAGATCGATACCTCGATCCTGTCGCCCGGCACCGAGAAGATCGTCGATCAGCAAATCCCGATGCATCGCCTCGGCACCCCGGACGAGGTCGCCAAGATCATCTACGTGCTGTGCACGGAAACCAGCTCGTACGTGAACGGCGCCGAGATCCACATCAATGGTGGCCAGCACGTCTGAGCTTTGGCTTGGATGTTCGGGGGAAGAGGTTCGAGGCGATCCCGGCCGCCGCCGCGGCCGTAGTGCAGGGATTGCTTCGATGGCAGGCGTAACGACGCAGACGAGGCTTCTGCCTCCAGAAGGCCTCAGCCTTTAGTCCGCATAGAATCGACGCGACTTCTTCTCAGTCCGCCGCAGCGCGACGTCATTCAGCGCGCTGGAGCAGTCGTCTTCGTCCTCGCCATCAAGCAGCGCAGCGTCACAGTAACGGCAAAGTCTCGGCGAGATCGCCTGCACCTTGCCTGCTGCGCGGTCCTGTTGATAGCGCGCAAAGTCGATGACGTTACGCCGTGGCGTTATGATCTTCTCAACCATTGCTGTCCTCCGGCTTCGAGGCAGGCGTTATCGCAGACAAGTTTCGCCCAAACGTTCAGCGCAACGCTCAAATTTTAGGAGAGGAAATAAGGCAGAAAAGCGCGTCCCAAAACGCGACGTATGGAACTGCTCTACAGCCACTTTTTCCACTTGAAGATCCAGTACGGCACGATCGCTGCCGCGAGCATGCCGACCAGCGCCAACGGATAGCCGTTCACCCATTCGAGTTCCGGCATCACCTTGAAATTCATGCCGTAGATCGAGGCAATCAGCGTCGGTGGCATCAGGACCACCGCCATCACCGAGAACAGCTTGATGATGTTGTTCTGTTCCAGATTGACCACGCCGAGCATGGCGTCGAGCACGAAGGTGATCTTGTTGGAGAGATAGGAGGCGTGATCGGTCAGGGAGGCGACGTCACGCTGCATGGTCTTGAGCTGCTCGCGCATGTCCTTGGACCATTTCACGCCTTCCACGATCGCCGAGAGGAAGGTGACGAGGCGGCCGATCGAGACCAGGCTTTCGCGCACCTTCGAGGTCAGGTCGCCCTTGCGGCCGATCGCGATCAGGATCTGCGAATATTGCTTGGCGTGGCCGTGACGCTCGCTCTCCGGCTCGAAGATGTCGTGGGAGACCTGGTCGATGTCGGCCCCGCAGCGCTCCAGGAGGTCCGCGCAACGGTCGATCACGGCATCCAGCAGTTCCATCAGCACCTGCTCGCCGGTGATGCCGGGGGAGCAGGCGCGGGCCAGCTTGTTCTCGACCAGCGCAAACGGCTTCGGCAGGTCGTAGCGCACCGTCACCAGCCGATGGCTGGTCAGGATGAAGGTGACCGCCGTGGTGCGCGGCATGTCGGTGTCAGACTGGCACATCAGCGTCGCGGTCATGTAGCGGGCGCTGTTCTCGATGTAGAGGCGGCTCGAGATTTCGATCTCCTGCATGTCCTCCCGGGTCGGAACCGCGATCCCCGCGAGCCTCTCGACGGCCCGGTCCTCCTCGACGGTCGGGTTCACCAGATCGACCCAGACCGCGCCCTCCGGCAGCGCGCCGAGGTCGCTGGCGGCGGCCTTCTTCAGCGAAGAATCGGAGGGAACGAACACCGACAGCATCAGGAACTCCACAAAACAGGGCTGGCAGGACCCGCCGACTTAGCGCGATTCTGGCTGGCGCTTCATGACCGGGGCATTTACCGGGCGTCCATATTTGTGGCAGCCGGGTGGCAGTGAAGGAGATCCAACTCGACGACCGTTGCCTGTTTGCACAAAAAATCGACCCACGCCAGAACAGTTGCGGCAAAAAAGCCACAGATCACGTCCCGCGATGCGGGAAAGCCATCTAAAGTCTGGGAAGAATGGCGGCTTTCAGGCAATAATGCCCCTCATGGAATCGTGGCGTTTGGGGCGTAATGTTGGCGCTTTTGAGCGCGGATTTTCGATTGGAATGTAATCATGTCGTCGCTCAAAGTTACCTTCGGGATCCTGGCCGCGGGTCTGATGTTGTCGGGCTGCATGCAGGCCACGACCTACGAGGCAACCAATACTGCTGCCTTCAAGCCGCGTGACAAGGAACTCCTGGCCAAGACCACCTACGTCAAGACGCCGGTGGCTGAACCGTTCCGCCGCGCCATCGTCGAGTATCACCGCAAGGAAGCCCCCGGCTCGATCGTGGTCGATTCCGACAACCATTACCTCTATTACGTGCTGAACGACGGCAAGGCGATCCGCTACGGCATCACCGTCGGCGAAGAAGCCATGGCCTGGTCCGGCATTGCCAAGGTCGGCAGCATGACCGAATGGCCGGCATGGCACCCGACCCCCGGCGAGATCTCGCGCCTCGGCGTTCCGACCTTCGTGGCGCCCGGTCCGGACAATCCGATGGGCTCGCGCGCGATGTATCTCTACTCGGGCGGCAAGGACACGCTGTTCCGCATCCACGGCACCAACCAGCCGGAATATATCGGCTCGTCGATCTCCTCGGGCTGCATCCGCATGACCAACGAGGACGTCATCGACCTCTACAACCGCGTCAAGCTCGGCACCATCGTCGTGGTGCTGGAGCCGAAGCACGGCGACTCGCCCTACAAGCCGCAGATGGCGCTGCAGGGCGGCGGCAACGTCCCCTACTGATCTCAATCACATCGCAACCGCGATCAAAGGCGCCGGCTTTGCCGGCGCTTTTTTGTTGGCGGCGGCTTGGTCTCCGGCGCGCCCTTGGGTGCGGCCGCCGCATCATCTGATTGCGCCGCATCCGGCTCATCGGCCTTGCCGTGGTCGGCCTTGGCGGCGTCCGGCCTGGATGCCTCCGATTTGGCGGCGACCTCGCGCGGCGGCGCCTCTTCGGGGCGCTCGGCCGGCAGCAGCGGCGCGACCTGGGGCAGCGGGTCGTACACGTTCCACTGGCAGATCCGGAAGTTGTTGCGGCGCTCGGCGAGGTCGAGATGGATGTGGTCCTCGTGGTACCAGTCCGAGCCCGGACCGAGCACCGTGGAGAAGCGGGCGCAGACCGAATGCAGCACGGTCTCGCGCAGATCACGCGGCACGCTGCGGTCGGTCAGCGAGATCGACTTGCCGTTGGCAAGACCGAACGCGCGCACGTCGAGCGCATTGGCGCGGCCATGCTCGGAGAGCTGCGCGCCGACAACACGGTTGCGGCCGCGGCACTCGAACGAGTCGAAATTGTCGAGATTGCTGATCCCGCCCCCGACGCGCAGCGCCAGCGGCGCGATGTCGGTGCGGACCCAGTCGGCGACCGCACTTGCCATCTTGCAGCGGAGGATCGCCGCCGGCTTGACCGCGACCTTGCGCTTGTCCGGCAGCACGATGGCCTCGAGCCGCACCAGATCCTCGCCGCCGCAGCCGCCGGCGCCGTGGATATCCGGAATGCTCGGCGCGATCGCGATCTCCTCGGTGAGCGCCTGCCGGCAGGCCGAAAGCCGCGGCTTGGGAGGCTCGGCCGGGTTGGCTGCTTCGGCAGGTTTCGCCGCCTCGCTGGGCTTGGCAGCCTCGGCAGGCGCGGCCGGAGGCTGCGTCTCGGCCGCCGGCGGCTCGGGCTCGGCTGCAGCAGGCGCGTCAGCAGGGCGTGGCTTCGGCAGCGGCACCGCGGAACGGCGGACCGCCTTGTGCGACCGTTGCAGCCGGGTGCCGAACAGATCGTCCCACGGAAAGGTGGGCGCGCCGCGGGCAGCCTGCGCGGGCCCCGCTTGCATACCAAGGGAAAGCAAAAGGCAAAGCAGCGCAGCGACGGCGGTAACCATTGCCGCACCCCCGCGGCGAAACGCGCCATCAGGCCATTTTCGGCTTGCTTTCTCCGCGCTACAGTTCATGTCAGTTCCATGATTTTACTGCCGGCCGTCCAAGATGCAGGCAGATCATGCGTGAGGATCGAGGAGGGATTTGCGTATGCTTGGTTTGATGCAAGATTGGCCCTTGCTGTGCCACAAGATTATTGAGCACGCCGCCAAATATCACGGCACGCAGGAAGTCGTGACTCGGTCGGTCGAAGGCCCGATTCATCGCACCACCTACGCCCAGATCCATGCCCGCGCGCTGAAGGTCTCGCAGAGCCTCGAGCGCGATGGCATCAAGCTCGGCGACCGTGTCGCCACCATCGCCTGGAACACCTGGCGCCACCTGGAAGTCTGGTACGGCATCATGGGGATCGGCGCGATCTGCCATACGGTCAATCCACGCCTGTTCCCGGAACAGATCGCCTGGATCGTCAACCACGCCCAGGACCGCATCGTCATCACCGACCTCACCTTCGTTCCGGTGCTGGAGAAGATCGCGAGCCAGTTGCCGAGCGTCGAGCGCTACGTGGTGCTGACCGACAAGGCGCACATGCCGCAGACCACGCTGAAGAACGCGGTCGCCTATGAGGACTGGATCGCGGCATCCGACGGCAAGTTCGAGTGGAAGACCTTCGACGAGAACACCGCAGCTGCGATGTGCTACACCTCCGGCACGACGGGCGATCCCAAGGGTGTCCTGTATTCGCACCGGTCCAACGTGTTGCACGCGCTGATGGCCAATTCGAAGGACGCGCTCGGCACCTCCGCCTCGGACACAATGCTTCCGGTGGTGCCCTTGTTCCATGCCAACAGCTGGGGCATCGCCTTCTCCGCCCCGTCGATGGGCACCAAGCTGGTGATGCCGGGCCCGAAGCTCGACGGCGCCTCCGTCTACGAGCTGCTGTCGACCGAGAAGGTCACCCACACCGCCGGCGTGCCGACGGTGTGGCTGATGCTGCTGCAATACATGGCCGCCAACAATCTCAAGCTGCCTGACCTGCAGATGGTGATCTGCGGCGGCTCGGCGATGCCGCGCTCGATGATCAAGGCGTTCCTCGACATGGGCAGCCAGGTGCGCCACGCCTGGGGCATGACCGAGATGAGTCCGCTCGGCACGCTGGCGACGCTGAAGCCGCCGTTCACCGATCGCAGCGGCGAGGAGCGGCTCGACATCCTGCAGACCCAAGGTTATCCGCCGTTCGGCGTCGAGATGAAGATCACCGACGATGCCGGCAAGGAGCTGCCGTGGGACGGCAAGACCTTCGGCCGCCTCAAGGTCTCGGGTCCCGCGATCGCCAAGGCCTATTTCCGGGTCGATGCCAGCATCCTCGATGATGCCGGCTTCTTCGACACCGGCGACGTCTCGACGATGGACGAGCACGGCTACATGCGGATCACCGACCGCTCCAAGGACGTGATCAAGTCCGGCGGCGAATGGATCTCCTCGATCGATCTGGAAAACCTCGCGGTCGGCCATCCGGCGGTCGCGGAAGCCGCCGTGATCGGCGTCCATCATCCCAAATGGGATGAGCGGCCGCTGCTGATCGTGCAGCTCAAGCAGGGCCAGAGCGCCACGCGCGAGGACATCCTGAAGTTCATGGACGGCAAGATCGCCAAATGGTGGATGCCCGACGACGTCGCTTTCGTCGACGGCATTCCCCACACCGCGACCGGCAAGATCCTGAAGACGGCGCTGCGCGACCAGTTCAAGGACTACACCTTCCCGACCGCCGCGGCGTAGGCGAGCTATCATCCTCCCCTGGAGGGGGAGGATCGGTTCGCATGAAGCGCAGCGGAATGCGAACCGAGGTGGGGTGACAGTCCCTCCGTTGGGACAGGTGCCCGTGCTGAGATCACCCCACCCCGCCGCTCATTTCATTCGCGTCGACCTTCCCCCTCCAGGGGGGGGTGAATAGCACCACCCAAATCCCTTGAATTCGCCGCAGGTCCGTGGTCTCACACGGTCATTGGCGGCGGCTGAGGTCGCCGGGGACATCAACCGGCAGATTTTTCGACGATGGCGCGCAGGTTTTCCGCTCCCTACCAGCAGGAGCCCGTGTCCGGTCTCGCCACCTGGTCGCGCAACCTCGCCATCTTTTCCGTCGTCGCGGTGGTGGTCTCGATCCTGATCGTCCGGTTCGGGTTCCTGGAGGTCAAACCGGCGCTGGCGACCTTCTTCGGCGCGCTGGGCCTCGCCGGCCTGTCGATCCTGCTCGGCCTCGCCGCCTTCGCCGCGATCTGGCAGAACGGCACCCGCGGCATGGGCCGGATCCTGCTCGCGTTCCTGATCGACGCCGCGATCCTCGCCTACCCGGCCTACCTGACCTATCAGTATCGCAAGCTGCCGCGGATCTACGACGTCACCACCGACGCGATCGACCCGCCGAAGTTCGAGGCGCTGGCACGGCTGCGCACCGGCGAAGGCACCAATCCCGCTGCCTATGCCGGCCTCTATTCGGCCGAGAAGCAGCGCGCGGCCTATCCCGATATCGAGACCGTCGAACTGGAAACCCCGGTCGACCGTGCCTATGAGATGACGCTGCGGCTGGT
Organism: Bradyrhizobium sp. CER78; assembly: GCF_029846235.1. Classification (GTDB taxonomy): domain Bacteria; phylum Pseudomonadota; class Alphaproteobacteria; order Rhizobiales; family Xanthobacteraceae; genus Bradyrhizobium. The sequence goes on along the minus strand of NZ_JARVWP010000010.1, from coordinate 55,315 downwards.
GAACCGGCGCAAATGGCTGGTCATCGACGCCCGCGCGCCGCAGCCGCCGCGCCGCATCGGTCGCATCGAGGCGGTGGCGCGCACGCCGATCATGGGCTTCCGCGAGGACGTCTCGATCCGGGTCACGCCCGACGACGAGGATTCGCGCGTCGATATCCGCTCCGCGTCGCGCTATTTCGACACCGATCTCGGCAGCAACGCCGCACGGGTCAAGAAGCTGATCGAGGATCTCAACACCGCCGCCGAAAACGACAATTCCAAGCCGGCGAAGAAAGCGGCCCCGGTCGCGCCGAAGGCGCCGCCGGCGAAGTCGGTGAAGAAATAGCACCATTGTCGTCATTCCCCGGTGCGCAATTGCGCACCTGAGGGCGCGCGTCAGCGCGAGCCCGGAATCCATTGGGCCGCAAGCTCCATCGTGAAATGGATTCCGGGCTCTCGCTTCGCGAGCCCCGGAATGACGAATGGATGGCGTCCTTACACCATGCGGTAAGTGCCGCCGATCACCGGATCGCCATCGGTCGCCACGACACCGCGCGCGACCAGGTCTTCCAGATGCGCCAGCACGGAATAACCGGCCGCGTTGGCGAGGCGCGGATCGAGCCCGATATAGATCGCCCGCACCATGGTCGGGATGTCCGCCTCGCCCTTGCCGAGGCGGTGCAGGATCGACGCCTCGCGCGCCCGGCGATGCCGCGCCAGGAAGCGGACGAAGCGCGGGCCTTCCGGAATCTCCGGGCCATGGCCTGAGAAATAGAGCTGCTCGGGGCGCTGCTCCAGCCGCTCCAGCGAGGCCATGTAGTCGATCATCGAACCGTCGGGCGGCGCCACGATCGAGGTCGACCAACCCATCACATGGTCGCCGACGAAATTGATGCTGCGCTCGGCCCACGCGAACGCCAGGTGATTGGCGGTGTGACCGGGGGTGGCGACCGCCTCCAGCGCGAAGCCTGCGCCCTCGATGACGTCGCCGTGCTTGACCTCGACGTCGGGCCGGAAATCGCGGTCGGCGCCGGATTCCGGATTGTGCTTCTCGCTCTCGAAGCGCGGCCGCGAGGCGCGGTGCGGCCCCTCGGCATAGACAGGCGCGCCGGTCGCGGCCTTGATCCGCGGCGTGTTCGGCGAATGGTCGCGATGGGTATGAGTGACCAGGATGTGGGTCACGGTCTCGCCCTTGACCGCGTCGAGCAGCGCTTGCGCATGCGCCTCGTCGTCGGGGCCGGGATCGATGATCGCGACCTTGCCCTCGCCCACGATGTAGCTGACCGTGCCGGTGAAGGTGAACGGACTCGGATTGTTGCAGAGCACGCGGCGGACGCCGGGGCGGACCTGCTCGACCACGCCGGGCTTCAGCGGAAAGTCGCGGTTGAACGGGATGTCGTCGTTGTCGGCCATGGGATTTTCTCTGCACCGTCATTCCGGGATGGCCCACAGGGCCAGGCCCGGAATCTCGATATGGGGGAAAAGAACGCGGCGCGAGATTCCGGGTTCGCGCCGTTGGCGCGCCCCGGAATGACGAGCAAGCGCCTTACGAGAACGCCTGGATGCCGGTGATGGCGCGGCCGAGGATCAACGCGTGGACGTCGTGCGTGCCCTCATAGGTGTTGACAGTCTCGAGGTTCGCGGCATGACGCATCACATGATACTCGATCTGGATGCCGTTGCCGCCGTGCATGTCGCGCGCCATGCGGGCGATGTCGAGCGACTTGCCGCAATTGTTGCGCTTGACGATCGAGATCATCTCGGGCGCCATCTTGCCCTCGTCCATCAGACGGCCAACGCGCAAGCTCGCCTGCAGGCCGAGTGCGATCTCGGTCTCCATGTCGGCGAGCTTCTTTTGCACCAGCTGGGTGGCGGCGAGCGGCCGGTTGAACTGCTTGCGGTCGAGCGTGTACTGGCGGGCGCGGTGCATGCAGTCCTCGGCGGCGCCGAGCGCCCCCCAGGAGATGCCGTAGCGGGCGCGGTTGAGGCAGCCGAACGGGCCCTTGAGGCCGGAGACGTTCGGCAGCAACGCGCTTTCCGGCACCACGACGTTGTCGAGTACGATCTCGCCGGTGATCGATGCGCGCAAGCTGAGCTTGCCGCCGACCTTCGGCGCCGACAGGCCCTTCATGCCCTTCTCGAGGATGAAGCCGCGGATCTGATTGTCATGCGCTGATGACTTCGCCCACACCACGAACACGTCGGCGATCGGCGCGTTCGAGATCCACATCTTGGCGCCGTTGAGCTTGTAGCCGTCGGCGACCTTCTCGGCGCGGGTCTTCATGCCGCCGGGATCGGAACCGGCATCCGGCTCGGTCAGGCCGAAGCAGCCGACCCATTCTCCGGTCGCGAGCTTGGGCAGATACTTCTTGCGCTGGTCTTCGTCGCCATAGGCGTAGATCGGATACATCACCAGCGACGACTGCACCGAGTTCATCGAGCGATAGCCGGAATCGACGCGCTCGATCTCGCGCGCGACCAGGCCATAGGCCACGTAGCTCGCATTGGCGCAGCCATATTCCTCGGGCAGCGTCACGCCGATCAGGCCGAGCTCGCCCATCTCGTTGAAGATCTCGCGATCGGTCTTCTCTTCCAGATAGGCCTTGGTGACCCGCGGCAGCAGCTTGTCCTGCGCATAGGCCCGCGCAGTGTCGCGGATCAGGCGTTCGTCTTCGGTGAGCTGGTCGTCGAGCAGGAACGGATCATCCCACTGGAAGCTGGCGGCAGCCGGCTTGTCCTTGGCCTGGGGGCGCACGCTCATGAAACATCCTTTCGCATCGTCACTCGGAAATTGGCGGATAAATTAAAGCGCTATGCTGCGAAGCGCAATTGAATTGGGTTGTCGTCATTCCGGGGCACGCGACAGCGTGAACCCGGAATCTCGAGATTCCCCGGGGCGCAACTGCGCCCCTGCGGTCTGGTGCTTGCGCACCATCCCGGAATGACACTGGATATTAGCCGTCGAACTTCTCGTTCGACACGATCTCGATACCGAAACCGGACAAGCCCTTGTAGTCGTGCACCGACGACGTCAGATGCCGGATCGAGGTGATGCCGAGATCGCGCAGGATCTGGGCGCCGACGCCGACTTCGCGCCATTGCTTGTTGCGATCGGCCTCTGCCGTCTTCTGCTCGCTCACCGGCTGGACCGGAACACCGGCGGCACCGTCGCGCAGATATACCAGGACGCCGCGGCCGGCATCCTTGAAGTGCCGCAGCACGGCTTCCATCCGCGCCGGCCCGGTGAAGAGGTCTTTCACGATGTTGGGCTTGTGCAACCGGGTCAGCACGTCCCGGCCATCGCCGATGCCGTTGTAGACGAAGGCGGCATGCATGATCTCGTCGAACGGCGAGCGATAGGCATAGCCCTGCAGGGGGCCGATCGGGCTTTCGGTGGTGAAGGTCGCGACCCGCTCGATCAGCTTCTCGCGCGCCTGGCGATAGGCGATCATATCGGCGATCGTGACATGCTTGAGCTTGTGGGCGGCGGCGAACTTCGCGACCTGCTCGCCCTTCATCACGGTTCCATCGTCGTTCATCAGCTCGCTGATGACGCCGACCGGCGGCAGGCCGGAGAGCCGGCACAGATCGACCGCGGCCTCGGTATGGCCGGAGCGCAAGAGCACGCCGCCGTCGCGCGCGATCAGCGGGAAGATGTGGCCCGGGCGCGCAAAATCATTGGAGCCGGCGTTCGGATTGGCGAGCGCGCGGCAGCAGGAGGCGCGCTCCTCGGCCGAGATGCCGGTGCCGCCGTCGGGCTTGTAGTCGATCGAGACGGTGAAGGCCGTGGTGTGGTTGGATTCGTTGTGCGCCACCATCGGGTCGAGCCGCAGCCGGCGGGCATCCTCGGTGGTGATCGGCGCGCAGACGATGCCGGAGGTATGGCGGATGATGAAGGCCATCTTCTCCGCCGTGCAGAACGACGCCGCGACGATCAAATCGCCCTCGCCTTCCCGATCGTCATCGTCGGTGACGACGACGAGTTCGCCCTTCGCAAAGGCTTGCAGCACTTCCTGGATCGTATCGGCCATTGTCCTGACATCTCGCTTTATGCAGGCAGTGGATTAGCCGGGTTCCGATGTCAGCGCCAGTATCATTATGCAACCCGCCATGCGTCCGGCAGGCATACCAGGCACAGGGACGGCACCCGTTTCCTGTTTGATATCTTGTTTGAACTTGAACCCGCCGGAAAGCGAAGGCGCGCCCGACGGCGCAGTTGCGCAAGTGGCCGCACCCCTTAAGGCAGCACCTCGCGCCGGTCGCTGAGCTGGGCGTCCAGCTCGGCCCGCTTGTCGTCGAGCAGGCCGGCGTCGGCAGCCTCGATCACCGAATAGAGCTCGCCGGCGTCGCTGAGCCGGGTCACCGTCACATAGTCGGCGCCGGCCGCGTAGAGGTCGTCGACGCCGGTCAACAGGTCCGCGGTGGCGACGATCCGCGCGGTCGGATTCAGGGCGCGGACGTGGCGCACCAGCTTCTCATTGTCGGCGCCGACCAGGAGGAAGTCCGGCACGCTCAGGATGATGATCTCGGCCTTGCCGATGCCGGCGTGCACCAGCGTATCGACATTGCTGATGTCGCCATAGATCACGTGCATGCCGCGGTCGGACAGGGTGCGGAACACCAGCGGGTTGAAGTCGATGACGCTGATCTGCTCGAGCAGCGACTGGTTCTGCCGTTCGATCTGACTGATCAGTGCGCTCGCCGCACGGAAAAAGCCGAGGATGACAATGCGCCGGATCTCGCCGTGGCCCCCCTCCTGGCCGGCCTCACCGCGGCCCTCGCCGACGTGGTCGAGATCGCGCAGCCCGATGCGCTTCAAGGGACCGATCAGGCCGCGCACGATCTGGTCGCTGCGGCCTATCGCGAAGGTCGAGAGCACCGCGAGCACCACGAAGGCGAACGAGGCCGCGCTCGCGGTTTCGATCCCGATATGGTTGGCGGCGACGCCGGTCTGGATCACCACCAGCGAGAACTCGGAAATCTGCGCCAGATTGATCGCCGGCAGCAGGCTGGCGCGCAGGCCCTGCTTCATCAGATAGAGCGGCGTGAACGTGGTGACCAGCCGGCTCACCACTGTGAACGCCGCGATGACCAGCGCCAGCCAGATCACCTGTAGCCCCGGGATCGGGATCGTCATGCCGAGCGCGACGAAGAACAGCGTAATGAAGAAATCCCTGAGCGTCGTGACCTTGGCGGTGACGTCGAGCGCGTAGGGAAAGGTCGAGATCGAGACGCCGGCGACCAATGAGCCCATCTCGCGCGACAGGTGCAGCCGTTCGGCGATCTCGCCGATCAGGAAGCACCAGGCGAGCGCGCCGAGCAGCACGAGCTCGGGCCGCCGCGCGATCTGGTGGAACAGCCGTGGCAGCACGTAGCGGCTCAGCACCAGCGCGGTCGCGACCAGCACCGCGACGCGGGCGATCGACAGCAGCACGACGCTAATCTGCAGATTGTCGAGACTCGGCTGCACCGCCAGGAACAGGATCGCAAAGATGTCCTGCAGCACCAGCACACCGAGCGTGATGCGGCCCGGCAGTGTATCCAGCTCGCGCTTCTCGTACAGCACCTTGACGATGATGACGGTCGAGGACAGCGCGCAGGCGACGCAGAGATAGATCGCATCGAACTTGCCGCCGCCGATCGCAAGCCCGATTCCGGCAAAGAACGCCACGCCGATCAGGCAGCCGCCGATCAGCTCGCTGGCGCCGGCGAACAGGATGACCTTGCCGGCGCGGATGATCTTCTTGAGGTCGATTTCCAGGCCGATCATGAACAGCATGAAGATCAGGCCGAGCTCGGAGATGACGCTGATCGATTCCTGGGACTTGACCCAGCCCATGCCGAATGGACCAATGAAAAAGCCGGCGATAAGGTAGGCCAGTATCAGCGGTTGCCGGGAGAAATGGGCGAGCAGCCCAATCCCCCAGGCAAACAGGATACAGAGCGTGATATCGGGAATCAGTTCATGCATGCGTCAAAGACTTCCTGTTGCCGCAACCTAGAGGGCCGGGCGTGAGGATCAACCGAGCAATGTGTCACATCCGCGCAGGTGGCATTTTTCTGGCAGTTCTGCTCTGCCTGCTCACCGGGCGCATGACCGAGGCGCTAGCACAATCCCCGGCAAGTATTGAACAAAATTTTGCGAACTCGCTGACCGCAGTGCCCTCGGAAGCCCTCACCGCAACAGGCGCATTCTACGTGCCGGTGTATTCCAGCGTGTCGATGAGCCAGGGCAAGCTCAGGGCCGATTTCTCGGTGACGCTCAGCGTGCACAACACCTCCGAGACCAGGCCCCTGGTGCTGAAGCGGATCGCCTATTTCGACACATCAGGCAAGATGGTGGAGAGCTACCTCAAATCGCCGATCGCGCTAAAACCGTTTGCGACTGTCGAGGTCGCGATCGCCACGACCGATACCCGCGGCGGCACCGGCGCGAATTTCGTGGTCGATTGGGCGGCCACGGGCGAAATCGCGGAACCGGCGGTCGAGGCGTTGATGGTCGGCAGCGTCGGCGCCGGGCACTATGCCTTCATCAGCCAGGGCCGCCCGATCCGGCTGACCGGCAAGAACTGATTCACGGAAGGCCCTCAGAGGCCTTCTCAACGACAACAACACGGAGCGAAACGTCCATGTCCACCTCAGCCCAGTTCGACTTTGCACCACTGCTTCCGGCCGGCCTGCCCGCGCCGGCTGCGCGCTGGACCGGGCTCGCCAAATACAGCTTCGTCGGCGGCAACAACGATCCCGACCAGGTCCCGGTCGACGGGCTGCTGGAAGCGGTCAACGCCGTGCTGAAGCGCGAGGGCAGGAATCTGGCGACCTACAATCTCGCGCACGGGCCGCAGGGCTATCTGCCGCTGCGCCAATTCCTAACCGAGAAGCTGAAGCGCGATGCCGGGATAGCCTGCACGCCGGACGAGATCATGATCGTCTCCGGCTCGCTGCAGGCGCTCGATCTGGTCAATCAGACGCTGCTTGCCAAGGGCGACACCGTGCTGATCGAGCAGGAGACCTATCAGGGCTCGCTGAACCGGCTGACGCGGCTCGGCGTCAACGCGGTCGGCATTCCCCTCGACGGCGAGGGCATCAGGATCGATGCGCTGGCCGCAGCGCTCGCCGATCACAAGCGGCGCGGCATCACGCCGAAATACATCTACACCATCCCGACCGTGCAGAACCCGACCGGCTCGATCCTCCCCGAGGGCCGCCGCGCCGAGATGCTGAAGCTGTCCAAGGAATACGGCGTGCCGATCTTCGAGGATGATTGCTACGCCGACCTGATCTGGAACGGCGAACGGCCGCCTGCGATCTATGCCATGAGCAAGCATGGCGGCGTGATCCACATCGGCTCGTTCTCGAAGTCGATCGCGCCGGCGCTGCGGGTCGGCTTCATCGTCGCGCCCTGGGAGATCATGTCGCGGATGCTGCCGCTGAAGACCGACGCCGGCTCGGGCGCGCTGGAGCAGATGGTGCTGGCGGAATATTGCGCGCCGCATTTTTCGACCCATGTGCCGCGGCTGACCAAGGGCCTGCGCGCAAAACTCGACACGCTGATGGAGGCGCTGAACGAGCAGTTCGGCACCTCGGCGGAATTCGAGGCGCCGAAGGGCGGCATCTTCCTCTGGGTCAAGCTGCCCGACAATGTCGACACGTTGAAGCTCTACCAGGCGGCGCTGGCCGCCGGCGTCTCGATCAATCCAGGCCCGGAATGGTCGACCAGCAAGGCGCATTCCGGCAGCCGGCTCCGCCTCTGCTTCGCCAGCCCTTCGCACGACCAGATCCGCGAAGGCGTCGCCGTGCTCGCCGAGGTGTGTCGCAAGGAGTTCGGCGTGCCCGCGCGCAGCAGCAATGTGGAGAAGCGCGGCTAGCGATCCACGCGCCTACCTCACCGAGAACGGCGCCTGATAGGGCCGGCCGAACGGCACGCCGTTGACCACGGTCTGCACCGGCTTCAGCTGCAGATTGCCGTCGCGCTTGTTGTTGCGGGTGTCGACGAAGGTGACCGGACCCTCGACGAGATCCATGATCGCGACGTCGGCCGGCGCGCCGCGCTGCAACGTACCGATCTTCGGGGTCCGGTTGATGATCCGCGCCGGCACCGAGGTCGCCATCGCGACGACCTGATCCAGCGAGGAGCCCATCGCCAGGAACTTGCTCATCACGTTCGGCAGGAACGGGATGCTCGGCGAGTTGCCCGAGAAGACGTGGATGTCGGAGGAGATCGTGTCGGGCGTGCAGCCCGCCGGAATTGCGATCTCAGCCACCGTGAAATCGAAGCTGCCGCCGCCATGGCCGACATCGAACAGCACGCCGCGCTGCTTGGCCTCGAGCGCCGCCGGCAGCAGCTTGCCGTCCTGCACGATGTTGGTGAAGGCGCCGGACATGTTCGCCGCGCCCGAATAGGCGTGGGTCAGGATATCGCCCGGGCGGAGCAGATTGAGGATGTCGGACATCAACTCCTTGGTCTCGACGCCGCCGATATGCACCATCATCCGCGCCGGCCAGCCGCACATCTCGCAGGCCTGGATGCCGCGCTTCAGCGGCTCGATGCCATGCTTGAAGATGACATTCTCAGACATCCGCACCTTGACCCCGATCAGGAAGTCCGGGTTCTCGGCGAGCGCCATCGCGCAGGCTTCGACCTGGGCGTTGTCGATGTTGTAGAGCTCGGCCACCGGGAAAGCCGACAGGCCGTTATTGGCGATGTGGACGAAGGCGTAGATCCGCGCCCGCGACTGCGCCACGATGAAGCGCCGCAGCGCCGCGAGATTGTTGACGCCGGCATCGCCGGCCGAAACCACCGTCGTGGTGCCCTGGAATTGCACCAGCTCGTCGGCGGGAATGCCGATCGCCGATCCATAGGGGTAGACATGGCAGTGCAGATCGACGAGGCCCGGCATCACCAGCTTGCCCGACGCGTCGATGGTTTTGCTGGCGCGCGCAGCCGGAATCTCGTCCTCGATCGATTCGATAAAGCCCCAGCGGATGCCGATGTCGCGCTTGCCGCGCAGCGACTGGCTGGGATCGATCACGTCGCCGCTCTTGATCACGAGGTCGAACTTGTCGTCCGGCCCCATCGCCGCAGCGGCCGGCCCTGCGATGGCGCTAGCGGCCGCCGATCCCGTAGCCTTCAAAAAATCCCGGCGTGAAAATCCGCTCACGGCAACGTCCCCCCGAACATTGATTTTTATAGCGCGATGATGCGTCGGACGCGGTGGTTACGCAAGGCCACCTGAACAACCGTTCAGAAAACTCCGCCGGTTCCTGAGGAACGTTTCGATGCCTGCACGGTTTCCTCCTCGCATCATTTGAGGAGGATGAAATGAAAAAGATTGGTTTTGTTCTTGCGGCGATCGGTACGCTTGCAGTGGCCATTCCGTCGATCGCGAGCGCCGAGACCGTCGTGATCAAGCGCGGCCATCACCACCACTGGGATCGTGGTTGGGGCGCGCGCGCCGAGATGCGCCATGACCGTGGTTGGCATCGCGGCTGGCATCACGACCATGACCGCACGGTCGTGATCCGGCGCGATCGCTACTAAGGAATCGAGACCGAAGACCTGCAAACACGAAAAGACCGACACAACGGAAGATGGCTCCTCGCGGAGCCATTTTCTTTTCAACATTCGTATCGGATGGTCGACGGCTCAATCCCACGCCGGCGCAAAACCCGGATTGACGCAGCGCATGTCCTTGCGCAGCGCGGCGATTGCCTTGCGATCGTCGTCGTCGAGTCTGAGCTTCAGCGCGTCGAGATTGGCCTGTTGGCTTTCTGCGCGCGAGGCCTTCGGGATCGCCGCAACGCCGCGCTGATCGAGCAGCCATTTCAGCGCCACCTGGGCTGCGGTCGCATCATGCTTGCGGCCGATCTTCGCCAGCGTCTCGTCGGTCGCGAAACGGCCCTGCGCGAGCGGACAATAGGCCACCAGCGGGATCGATTTCGCCGCGAGATATTTTCGCACCGGCGTCTGGTCCAGCATGGCGTGATATTCGATCTGGTTGCAGGCGATCGGCGCCTTGATGTCCTCGACCACGGTCTTGAGCAGCGCGGTGGTGAAATTGGCAACGCCGATCGCGCGAGTGCGGCCTTCTTCCTTCAGCCGCATCAGCGTCTCGAACACGGCCGGCAGCTTCATGGTCTTCGACGGCCAGTGCACCAGGTAGAGATCGACGTGATCGAGCCGCAGCTTGTTCAGGCTCGCGTCAAACGCCTTGCGGATCGCATCTGGCGCCAGGTTCTCGTGCCAGACCTTGGTGGTGACATGCAGATCCTTGCGCGCGACCTTCGCCGCCGCGATCGCCTCTCCGATCGCCTCTTCGTTGCCGTACATCTCGGCGGTGTCGATGTGCCGGTAACCGAGCCCGAGCGCGCTCTCGACCGCCGCACGGCAGGCATCACCCTGCATGCGGAAGGTGCCGAGACCGAGCTGCGGCAGGCTGATGCCCTGTGTTTGCAGATTTTCCATGGATAGCTCCTGACGCGTGGGACGCCGATGAAATCGACGACGTCACGCCAGCAAATCGGCTGTAAGGAATGAAATTGGCAGAACTGCCAAGCGACAGTCTGCCCGCAAACCGGCCCTTCGGGCAAGGCGCCCGGCAATCAAGATGTCGCGACGGGGTTGAAGGCTGACCTAGATATGCTGCGCCATGATCTGGCCGGGCCGCGCGTCCGGCCGCGGCTCGATGTCGACCGACCAGAGATCGTGGTTGTCGACGTCCTTCAGCGTCACCGTCATCACGCCGGTCCTGCCGTCGATGTCGACGCGGCCGAAGAATTGCAGCCCGAAGCACGGCGCGAGGTTGTCGCCCTGCTCGGCCGAACAGCCCTTCTGGTACATCGCCTTCGGGCCGAAGGTGTTGTCGAGCTGGCCCGGCGACCAGGTGCCGGCGTGCAGCGGACCGGAGACGAACTCCCAGAATGGCTCGAACTCCTGGAACACCGCGCGGTTCGGATCATAGTGATGCGCGGCGGTGTAGTGCATGTCGGCGGTGAGCCACACCGTGTTGCGGATGCCGGCGCGTTTCATGAAGGACAGGAGATCGGCGATCTCGTGCTCGCGCCGCTCGGGTGGACCATCGCCGAGCGCGACCGCATCGAGGCTGACCAGGCCGATCGGCAGATCGGCTGCGATCACCTTCCAGGCAGCATCCGACGCCACCAGCTCACGCTTCAGCCAGGCGAGCTGGCTGTCGCCGAGGATGAAGGCCTGATCCGGATCGCCCTGCTTGTTCCAGCTGGAATCGCGGTAGGAGCGCATGTCGATGATGAAGACGTCGAGCAGCGGCCCGTAGGCGATCTTGCGATAGACCCGGCCGTCGCGCTCCGGCATCAGCCGCATCGGCATGAACTCGTGGAAGGCGCGGCGCGCCCGCGCCACCAGGCGCGAGCTGCCGTCCGCGTCGTAGCCAGTCGCATCGGACGTGCCGATGGGCGACCAGTCGTCGGCCACCTCATGGTCGTCCCATTGCGCAAAGACAGGCACTTCGGCGTGGAAGGCGCGAAAATTCTCGTCGAGCCAGTTGTATTTGTAGTTGCCGCGAAACTCATCGAGGCTGTGCGCAACGACGGATTTCTCCTCGGTGACGATGTTGCGCCAGATCTCGCCGTTCGGCAGTGCCTGCTGCGGCGGCACCGTGCAATCCGCATAGATGTGATCGCCGGAATGAATGAAGAAGTCAGGGCGCTCATTCAGCATGGTGCGGTAGCTGCGCAAGCCGCCGCGCGTAGGGTCGATGCCCCAGCCCTGCCCCACGACGTCACCGGACCAGACGAACGAGACCGAGCGGCGGTCGACCGGCGCGGTGCGGAAATGCCCGACGCGGCTTTCGCCGACGAGGCCGTCGCGGTCCTCGAAGCTGATGCGGTAGAACAGGTCCTGGCCCGGCGGCAGGCCATCGAGCAGCAGCTTTGCGGTGAAGTCGCGCTCGGGCAGCGCGTCGGCGGACGCGGTGCGCAGGATGGTGGCGAAGCTCTCGACCGCAGCGCATTCGATGCGCATGCGCGCGGTACGATCGGCGCGGGCCCAGATCACAGCGGAATCGCTTGCGACGTCGCCGGACTGGATGCCCGCGATCGAAGGCCGATCCGCCGCACGGCTCAGATAGGGTCTTGCCAGCGCGCCCAATCCCGCCAGCGCGGCCGTCGACGCCGAGCGCACCAGAAGCTGACGCCTTGTGAGGCCTCGCCGCGTCGCGGAGATCGCAGTCGGCATTCGGTAACCTTCGCCATATCCTGACGAGGGTTTTGCCTGCGCCGTTTGACTCCGGACTTACAGTTTCTTGACTCTCCGCCGACGGTTTTGCGACGGCGGGATGACTCTCGGGGGATGGGATTGGAGCCGCCGCGGCGCTCGGAAAGCTAGACCCGTCATCCTGAGGAGCGCGCTCTTGCGCGCGTCTCGAAGGATGCACGGCCCCGGTCTCACAGCCGGGCCGTCCATCCTTCGAGACGGCGCTGACGCGCCTCCTCAGGATGACGGGTTCGGGTGTTGGCGAGCAAATCCGAGTGAGAACGTCGCCGCGGCTTACCGCTGCCAGTTGCAGATGCCGCCGGTGCGGCACGGCCAGGTTTGGATCCTGGTGTCGCGAGCTTCCGCATTGAGCGGGTTGGAATGCCGGCGCGCGAGCTTGGCGCGAGCCGGAACGTGCGCGACCGGGCGCTTCCGCTCATGCGGCGCCGTCTCACGAGGCTCCGTCACTCTCGTCGTCCGCACGGGCTTCTGTCGCTCGACCTTCGGCTCCTCGACCTTCGGTTCAACGGCCGCATGCTGATCCGAACCGTGATCGGTCTTCGCCTCCACGGGAACCGGCTCGAACTGCGCCGGCGGGCCGAGCGGCTTCGGCGACAGCACGGCGCGGGAGAGGTCAAGGCTAAAGAACTCGCTCGGGCGGTAGTCGTCGGCCAACGCCACGCCGCCCAGAGCCAGGCACGCGGTACAAACGGTTGCAACGAAAACGCTTTTCAGGACCGTCAAAAGGGCCTCCTGAAATCACTCGAACAGAACAGCCATCATGTAGGGACCCGGCCGCGCGAATCCAGCCGCAGGTTGCGGGCAGGGTTACGGGTCAACCAAGGCGGCCGCGGAAAGTTCCCCGGCCTGCCTAAGGCGGGATAAGTTTTGGTTGAATCGGTTTGGCGCGGTCTCGGTTCACCTCTCCCCGTTGGGGAGAGGTCGGATTGCGAAGCAATCCGGGTGAGGCTCTTGCCCTCTCGATAGACCATAACCCCTCACCCGATTTGCTGCGCAAATCGACCTCTCCCAAGGGAGAGGTGAACCTTCGACGCCGTTCCAGCTCAACCTAATCTCATCAGGCTTTAGGAGGGCCCCGTTCCGATGCAATCGGAACCGGGCTCTGGATGCTGTTCTGACACGTTTTCTTCACGCCAGTAGCCACTTCGCCCGAAGACGCTTTGGCCTATTCCGCCGCCTGCGCCAACGGCTGGCCGATCGCGCGCTCCAGCCGCGCGCATTCGGTGCGATAGCGGGCGACGTTGCCTTCCTTGATGTGGCCATAGCCGCGCACGAGGTCTGCAGTCTTCGCCAGCGCCACGAGGCGCGGCAGATCGAGCGGCTTCTTGCCGTCGAGATGACGCAGGATCATCGCCGAATACTCGAGAGGCAATGCGCGCTCCATCTTGCGCTCGGCGGTGTAGCCGAAGATGTCGAACGCGGTGCCGCGCAGGCCCTTCAGCCCCGCCAGCAGGCCGAACGCCTTGAATATCCAGGGACCGAACTCGCGCTTCTGCAAACGCCCGGTGACCGGATCGCGCTGCGCCAGCAGCGGCGGCGCCAGCAGGACCTTCAGACCGGAATTGCCCTCGAACTGCTCCCGCAATGCTTTGCTGAACTCGCCGTCTGAATAGAGCCGCGCGACCTCATATTCGTCCTTGTAGGCCATCAGCTTGAACAGGCCTTTTGCAAAAGCCTCGGTCAGGTCCTGCGAGCCCGGCGCTGCCGCAGCTTCGGCCGAGCGGACGCGCGCGACGTCGTCGACATAGCGCTTGGCGTAGGCCGCATCCTGATAGTCGGCGAGGAACTTGGCGCGGAACGCGATCGCCTCGTCGAGCGTCTTCTTTGCCGGCGCTGTGCCTGCATTCTTGAAGCGCGCGGCGCTGACCACGCGCGGCAGATCGTGCGCGGCAAGCCGGCCCCACGAGAACGCGGTCTTGTTCATCTCGATGGCGGCGCCGTTGAGCTCGATTGCCTTCAGGATCGCCTCCAGCGACAGCGGGATCGCGCCGCGCTGGAACGCGAAGCCGAGCATGAAGGCGTTGGTGGCGATGCTGTCGCCCATCAGCGCGGTCGCAAGCCCGGTGGCATCGAGGATGTCGAGATCGCCAGGCGTCACCGCGCCGTTCAGCGCATCGCGCATCGAGCTGGCCTCGAAATCGATATCGGGATCGATCACGAAGCTCGCGGTCGGCAGCAAATCGGCGTTGACGACGGCGCGGGTGACGCCGCGCTCGGCGCGGCTCAGCGCCGGCACGCTGGTGGCGACGACGAGGTCGCAGCCGAGGATCAGATTGGCATTGCCGGGCGCGATGCGGACCGTGGTCAGCATGTCGGAGGCGGGCGCCAACCGGACATGGCTCATGACCGCGCCGTTCTTCTGCGACAGGCCGGTGAAGTCGAGCGTCGAGCAGGCGAGCCCTTCGACATGCGCGGCCATGCCGAGCAGCGCGCCGATGGTGATCACACCCGTGCCGCCGATGCCGGTGATCAGGATGTTGTAGGGGCCAGCCAGCGCGGCCGCGGGCGGCGCCGGGAGGTCGGCGAACAACGCCTTGGGATCGGCGGCGGTGCGGTCAGCCTTGCGCAGCTTGGGATCCTGCACCATCACGAAGCTCGGGCAGAAGCCCTCGATGCAGGAGAAATCCTTGTTGCAGTTCGACTGATCGATGCGGCGCTTGCGGCCGAGCTCGGTTTCCAGCGGCTGCACCGAGACGCAGTTCGACGCCACCGAGCAGTCGCCGCAGCCTTCGCAGACGCGCTCGTTGATGAAGACGCGCTTGGCCGGATCGGGAAACATCCCGCGCTTGCGGCGGCGGCGCTTCTCGGCCGCACAGGTCTGGTCGTAGATCAGGACGGTGAGGCCCTCGATCTCGCGCAAGGTGCGCTGCACGGCGTCGAGCTCGCGGCGATGATGGATGGTGGCGCCGGACGGGAAATAATTAGCGGGATATTTGTCGGGATCGTCGGAGACGATCGCGAGTTTCTTGGTGCCCTCCGCCCAGACCTGGTGCGCGATCTGCGACACCGTGAAGCCACCTTCGGCCGGCTGGCCGCCGGTCATCGCGACCGCGTCGTTATAGAGGATCTTGTAGGTGATGTTGACGCCGGCCGCGGCGGCCGCGCGCAGCGCCAGCAGACCTGAATGGGTGTAGGTGCCGTCGCCGAGGTTCTGGAACACGTGCTGTTCGCTGGTGAACGGCGCCTGCCCGATCCAGCTCACGCCCTCCGCGCCCATATGCGAGATGGTCTGGGTGTTGCGGTTCGGCACCGACAGCGCCATGCCGTGACAGCCGATGCCGGCCATGGCGCGGCTGCCCTCGGGAATCTTGGTCGACGAATTGTGCGGGCAGCCCGAGCAGAAATACGGCGTGCGCGACAGCTTCGCGGCGCCCGTGCCCTCGGCCGGACGATCGAACGCCTCGAGTTTTGCCAAACGCTGCTCCAGCAGCGGACTGCGATGGCCGAGCTTGCGCAGCCGCGCCACGACGGCGGCCGCGACCATGGTCGGCGTCAGCTCGCCCTCGCTGGGCAGCAGCGGCGCACCGCTCTCGTCGCGCTTGCCGACCACCGAGGGACGCTTCGATGCGTCCATGTTGTAGAGGATGCGGACCAGCTGGTCCTCGATGAAGCCACGCTTCTCCTCGACGACCAGCACGTCCTGCAGGCCCTCGGCGAAGGCGCGCGCGCCGTTGGCTTCCAGCGGCCAGGTCAGCGCCACCTTGTAGATGCGCAAGCCCAGCGCCTGCGCCTCGGCATCGGTGATGCCGAGATCGGCGAGCGCCTGGCGCAGATCGAGATAGGCCTTGCCGGTCGCCATGATGCCGAGCCGCGCCGGCTTCGAATCCAGCACGATGCGGTCGAACCGGTTGGCGCGGGCGAAGGCGGCGACCGCCTCCATCTTGGGCCCGTGCAGCCTGCGCTCGGCCTCGAGCGGCGGGTCCGGCCAGCGGATTGAAAGCCCGCCCGGTGGCATCTCGAAATCGTCGGGCATGATGATCTTGATGCGATCGGGATCGCTGACGATCGAGGCCGAGCTTTCCACCGTCTCGGAGATCGCCTTGAAGCCGACCCAGCAGCCGGAATAGCGCGACAGCGCGAAACCGAGGATGCCGAGATCGAGATAGTCCTGCAGCGTCGCCGGATTGACCACCGGCATCAGCGCCGAGGCGAACACCTGCTCGCTCTGATGCGCCAGGGTGGAGGACTGGCAGCCATGGTCGTCACCGGCCAGCGCGATCACGCCGCCATTCGGCGAGGTGCCGGCGGAATTGGCGTGCTTGAGCGCATCGAGCGAACGGTCGACGCCGGGTCCCTTGCCGTACCAGATGCCGAACACGCCATCGACCTTGGCGCCGGGGAACATGCCGACCTGCTGGCTGCCCCATACCGCCGTCGCCGCCAGATCCTCATTGAGGCCGGGAACGAAGGCGATGTCGTGCTCTTTGAGGAAGGATTTCGCCCGCCACAGCGCGTGGTCGTACATGCCGAGCGGCGAGCCGCGGTATCCGGAGATGAAACCGGCGGTGTTCAGCCCGTGCGCGCGGTCGCGTTCGCGCTGCAACATGGGCAATCGGACCAGAGCCTGGGTACCGGAGAGAAAAATTCGCTTTGTGTCCAATCGGTACTTGTCGTCCAGTCCAACTTCCATCAACGCCATCAGTCTCGCGCTCCCCTTAGATCCGTCGCGCCGGCCCGAACCGGTCTCATTATCGTGCGCATGATCATGCATCAGCATGCA
Organism: Bradyrhizobium sp. CER78; assembly: GCF_029846235.1. Classification (GTDB taxonomy): domain Bacteria; phylum Pseudomonadota; class Alphaproteobacteria; order Rhizobiales; family Xanthobacteraceae; genus Bradyrhizobium. The sequence continues at coordinate 38,363 of NZ_JARVWP010000010.1, read as the reverse complement.
CTGATTTTGTTATGCATGAACAGCCCCGTTCCATGGCCGCAGAACATATCTCATGTTGCGAGTGAGGCTGGTCGCTCTGCGAGGCCTTGGTGCTCTGCGAGGCCTTGTTGCTCTGCGAGGCCTTGCCGAACCCCGACATCTTTGAAACGGTGGCGCGCAAAGGGAGACCAAGGATGATTAAAGTCGAATCCGCGTTCACCACGGAAATCGTGGAGAAGGACAATCTGCTAGTGGGTCCCTGGCGCAGCCCGAAGCAGATGCTGCAGGCCCAGACCTACGACTCCCACGCTTCGATTCACGACGATGCAACCGCCCAGAAGCTCGGCTTCCGCGGCGGCACAATCGAGGGACCGACCCATTTCAGCCAGTTCGCGCCGCTCGGCGAGCGAATCTGGGGCCGCGCCTGGTTCATGACCGGGTGCCTGTCCGCGCATTACCGTAACCCGGTGTTCGAGGGCGAAGAGGTGCAGGCCCAGATCGAGAAGCCGAAACCGGGCCAGACCGTTTGCACGATCGGCATGATCAAGCGCGACGGCACCGAGATCCTGCGTGGTACCGCCTCGATCGACGGCGATGGCACCGAGACCGCGCTCAGCCACCGGCTCGGCGAACTGAAGCCGCTGACCGATCCGGTCATCCTCGCCGACATCAAGGTCGGCATGAAGACGCCGCGGCAGGCGATCAAGATGGATTTCGACCAGAACATGGGCGATCTCTACCCGTTCTCGCTGACCGACAAGCTCAAGGCGATTACCGAACCTTCGGACTATTATTCGCTGGAGTACAATCCCTGGGGCCGCGCCATCATCCCGATGGAGATGCTGAGCGTGCTGTTCCAGTACCGCGCGCGCGAGGACCGGCTGCCCGTTCGTGGCCCCGCCGTCGGGCTGTTCGCCGATCAGGAGATCCGGCTGCTGCGCGGGCCGCTCTTCCCCGGCGAGACCTATTGGGTCGAGCGCGAGGTCGTCGCCCTTTCGGGCAGCAAGCGCACCGAGAGCATGTGGGTGCGCTCGACCGTATTCGACGCCGACAACGCCGTGGTCGCGACCATGCTGCTGAACGGCGCCAGCATGAAGGACTCCTACGCCAACTATGAGAGCGAGCACAAAGCCCTCTACGGCTGAAGCGACAGCCGCCTCCCGACAACGCTTATCTTGCAAGCCGCCGAAACAAGGACAACAACAATGGCCCGCCTGCCCTATCTCGAAGCCGATCAGGTCGCACCTGAGTATCGCGACATGCTCAAGCGCAACACCAACCTGCACAAGCTGCTGGTAAACTCGCCGGACATGGCACGCGCCTTCAACGGCATCGGCGGCTACATCCGATTCAAGAGCAAGCTCGACCCGCGGCTGCGCGAGCTCGCGATCCTGCAGGTCGGCTGGCTGGAGAAGTCCGAGTACGAGTTCACCCACCATGTGAAGATCGGCAAGGAGTTCGGCGTCACCGACGAGGATATCAAAGGTCTGATGGCAGAGACCGACGGCAAGCCGTCGCAGCTCGACCCCTTGGCGAAAGCGATCCTCAGGGGCGCCCGCGAGATGGTGCGCGAGCTCGCGATGTCGGAGGCGACCTTCGCCGAGATCAAGCAGCAGCTGTCCGACGAGCACATGACCGACCTCGTTCTGACCATCGCGTTCTATTGCGCCGTGGTGCGCGTGCTCGCCACCATGCAGATCGACAACGAGCCCACCTACAAAGAGGTACTGCAGCAGTACCCGATCCCGGGAGTGAAGTGACATGCGCCTGCAAGATCGCGTCGCCATCGTCGTCGGCGCCGGCCAGAGCCCCGGCGAGGGCATCGGCAACGGCCGCGCCACCGCACTGACCTTCGCGCGCGAAGGCGCCAAGGTGCTGTGCGTCGATCACAATCTGGATTCGGCGCAGGAGACCGTCGACCTGATCGCAGCCAAGGGCGGCACGTCAGTCGCCTTCAAGGCCGATGTCACCAAAAATGCCGACATCAAGGCGATGGTGGCGGATGCGCATGGCCGCTGGGGCAGCGTCGATATCCTGCACAACAATGTCGGCGTCAGCCTCTCCGGCGGCGATGCCGAGCTGCTCGACATCACCGAGGAGGCGTTCGACCGCTGCGTGGCGATCAACCTGAAGAGCTGCATCCTCGCCGCCAAGCATGTGATCCCGATCATGCGCCAGCAGCAGCGCGGCTCGATCATCAACATCTCGTCGATGGCCGCGATCACGACCTATCCCTACGTCGCCTACAAGGCGACCAAGTCGGCGATGATCGCCTTCACCGAACAGCTCGCCTACCAGAATGCGCCATATGGCATTCGCGCAAACGTGATCCTGCCGGGATTGATGAACACGCCGATGGCCGTGGACACGCGCGCACGCGAGTTCAAGAAGAGCCGCGCCGAGGTCGAGGCCGAGCGTGACAGCAAGGTGCCGCTGCGTCACAAGATGGGCACCGGCTGGGATGTCGCCAATGCGGCGCTGTTTCTCGCCTCCGATGAAGCGAACTTCGTGACCGGTGTCACGTTGCCGGTCGACGGCGGTGCAAGCGTGCGGCGTGGTTAATCAGCCGCTTTAACCCGGTTAATCCTGGCGGATTAACCTATGTGACCACGCGCGGTTAATCTATGTGACGCAATCACGCGCTATTGCACCGCAATGATTCGAAAAAATTGAAATATTCCAATGACACGGCGATGTGACGGCGCGTCCACATAAATCGAAATCCTGACTCGTTGTGGTCGCACGAAATTCATCTGCGCTCTGTATCTCGCACGCCAAGAACTTCTGGAGTGCCTGGACCAATGAGCGAAGAATTCGAACTCAGACCCGATCAGTGGGATGCGCTGAAAGCGTTGCGGGCTCCCGCAGCAAACCCGTCACGGCTGAACCGGTTTGCCGTCGAGAGCCTGATCACGCTCGGTTATGTCGCAGTACGAGGCGACGCGTTTGAGCTGACGCCCGCGGGCCGCAAGGTCCTGGTCCGCGGCTCCTCACTTCTGCTGCTCGATATCGCAGCCTGATTCTTTCGAAGCTGACACGAACGAGAGCTCCAGTTTTGATTCGATCAAAACCGAAGCTCTCGTTTCTCGTTTTTTTACGCGTTTTCTTCACGCGAACCGGTATCCACTTCGCTCGAAAATGCTCTGCACACGCGGCATCATGCCGCGTGTGCTTTTCCAGGGATGGTCGCCTCGCCGTGCTGCGTCAGCGGCTTCATGCCGGTGACGGTGCGCAGCAGCACATAGAACACCGGCGTCAGGAACAGGCCGAACACCGTGACGCCGATCATGCCGGAGAACACCGCGACACCCATCGCGCGCCGCATCTCCGAGCCCGCGCCGGTCGACAGCACCAGCGGCAACACGCCCATGATGAACGCCATCGACGTCATCAGGATCGGCCGCAGCCGCAGCCGGCTCGCCTCGATCGCGGCGCGGATCGGTGAACGCCCGGCGAATTCGAGCTCGCGCGCGAATTCGACGATCAGGATCGCGTTCTTGGCCGACAATCCGACCAGCACGATCAGGCCGATCTGGGTGAACACGTTGTTGTCGCCCTTCGACAGCCAGACGCCGAACATCGCGGCCAAGAGCCCCATCGGCACGATCATGATGATCGAGAGCGGCAGCGCCAGGCTCTCATAGAGCGCGGCGAGCACCAGGAACACCAAGAGGATCGCGAGCGGGAACACCCAGATCCCAGAATTGCCGGCGATGAACTCCTGATAGGTCAGGTCGGTCCATTCGAAGGCGAAGCCGGGCGGCAGCACCTCGGCCGCGATCCGCGTCGCCGCCTCCTGCGCCTGACCGGAGGAATAGCCCGGTGCGGCTGCGGCATTGATGTCAGACGACAGGAAGCCGTTGTAGCGGATCGCACGCTCCGGACCCGCGCTCTGGCGGACCTTCAGCAAGGCCGACAGCGGCACCATGTCGCCGGACGACGAGCGCACCTTCAACTGCCTGATGTCGTCGGCGCGCGCGCGGAATGGCGCGTCCGCCTGCACATAGACCGAATAGGTGCGGCCGAATTTGTTGAAGTCGTTGACGTAGTAGGAGCCGAGATAGATCTGCAGCGTATTGAAGACCTCGGTGACGGGCACGCCGAGCTGCAACGCCTTGGTGCGATCGATGTCGGCGAACAGCTGCGGCACGTTGACCTGGAAGCTCGAGAACACACCGGCGATCTCCGGCGCCTTCTGCATCGCCGTCATGAACGCCTTGGTGGCGTCGTTCAGCGCCTCATAGCCGAGGCCGGCGCGGTCCTCGATCTGCAGCTTGAAGCCGCCGATGGTGCCGAGGCCGTTGACCGGCGGCGGCGGGAACATGGCGATGAAGGCATCCTGGATGCCGGCATATTTCTTGTTGAGCGCCGCCGCGATCGCCGGACCCGAGAGCGAGGGATCCTTGCGCTCGTCGAACGGCTTCAGGGTCGAGAACACGATGCCGGCATTCGAGGAGTTGGTGAAGCCGGAGATCGACAGGCCGGGGAACGCCACCGAGCTTTCGACACCCGGCTGGGTCAGCGCGATGTCGCTCATCTTGCGGATCACTTCCTCGGTGCGATCGAGCGTGGCGCCATCGGGCAGACGGGCAAAACCGACCAGGTATTGCTTGTCCTGGCCCGGCACGAATCCACTCGGCACCTGCTTGAACAGCACGCCGGTGAGGCCGATCAATAGCACGTAGAGGCCGATCACCACGGCCTTGCCATAGATCACCTTGGTGACGGTACGGCCGTAGTTTTCGGAGGACTTGGTGAAGACCTTGTTGAAGCCGCGGAAGAACCAGCCCAGCGACTTTTCCATGACCCGGGTCAGCCAGTCCTTCGGCTCGTGATGCCCCTTCAGCAGCAGCGCCGACAGCGCCGGCGACAGCGTCAGCGAGTTGATCGCCGAGATCACGGTCGAGATCGCAATCGTCAGCGCGAACTGCTTGTAGAACTGCCCGGTGAGGCCGGAGATGAACGCGAGCGGCACGAACACCGCGATCAAGACCAGCGCGATCGCGATGATCGGGCCCGACACTTCGCGCATCGCCTGGTTGGTGGCGTCGCGCGGCGACAGACCGGATTCGATGTTGCGCTCGACGTTCTCGACCACGACGATGGCGTCGTCGACCACGATGCCGATCGCGAGCACCAGGCCGAACAGGCTGAGCGCGTTGATCGAGAAGCCGAACACATGCATCACCGCGAAGGTGCCGACGATCGACACCGGCACCGCGATCAGCGGAATGATCGAGGCACGCCAGGTCTGCAGGAACAGGATCACGACCAGCACGACGAGCGCGATCGCCTCGAGGAGGGTGTGGATGACGGCCTCGATCGAGGAGCGCACGAACTGCGTCGGATCGTAGACGATCTGGTACGACACGCCTTCCGGCATGTTCTTCTTGATCTCGGCCATCGTCGCGCGGACATGGTCGGAGATCTCCAGCGCGTTCGATCCGGGCGCCTGGAAGATCGGGATCGCGACCGCCTGCTTGTTGTCGAGCAGCGAGCGCAGGCCGTATTCGGAGGCACCGAGCTCAATCCGCGCGACGTCGCGCAGCCGCACCACCTCGCCGGCCGAACCGGTCTTGACCACGATGTCGCCGAACTGTTCCTCGGTCGACAGCCGTCCCTCGGCGTTGACGGAGAGCTGGAGGTCGATGCCCTTGACGCTGGGCGAGGAGCCGACCACGCCGGCGGCAGCCTCGACGTTCTGGGCCTGGATCGCGCGCACGACGTCGCTCGCGGTCAGGCTATGTTCGGCGGCCTTCTGCGGATCGACCCAGACCCGCATCGAATAATCGCCGGCGCCATAGAGCTGGACATCGCCGACGCCGTCGATCCGCGCCAACCGATCCTTGACGTTGAGCACCGCGTAGTTACGCAGATACGTCATGTCGTAGCGGTTGTTCGGCGAGAGCAGATGCACGACCATGGTGAGGTCGGGCGAGCTCTTCTTGGTGATGATGCCGAGCTGGCGCACCACGGCCGGCAGGCGCGGCTCGGCCTGCTGCACGCGGTTCTGCACCAATTGGGTCGCCTTGTCGGGGTCGGTGCCGAGCCGGAACGTCACCGTCAACGTCATCGCGCCGTCGGTGGTCGCCTGGCTCGACATATAGAGCATGCCTTCGACGCCGTTGATCTGCTCCTCGATCGGGGTTGCCACCGTCTCGGCGATCACCTTCGGATTGGCGCCGGGATAGGTCGCGCGCACCACGACCGACGGCGGCACCACGTCGGGATATTCCGAGATCGGCATCGCCACCAGCGAGATCAGGCCGGCCAGGAAGATCAGGATCGATAGCACGCCGGCAAAGATCGGCCGGTCGATGAAGAATTTTGAGAGATTCATGGCTCCGCCCCCGCATGCAGCGCCTAGCGCTGCACGACGTGCTGGTTGGTTTCAGTGGATGCCTGCTGCATACCGCGCGCGCCCATCTCGGCGACTTCCATCTTCAGGAGGGCGCCGGGGCGCACGCGCTGCAAGCCGTTGACGACGATGCGGTCGCCGGATTTCAGGCCGGCGGTGACGATCCGCAGGCCATCGACCGCGCCGCCGAGCGTGACGGAGCGATAGACGGCGCGGCTGTCGTCGCCGACAAGCATGACGAACTTCTTGTCCTGGTCGGTGCCGATGGCGCGCTCGTCGATCAGCACCAGGGTCTGCTGCTTGGGCTGGCCCATGCGCACGCGCGCGAACTGTCCGGGGATCAGGCGGCCGTCGTCGTTCTTGAACACGGCGCGGACGCGGATCGTGCCGCTCTGCCCGTTGACCTGGTTGTCGATCAGCTGGATATGCCCCTTGGCGCTGAGGCCGCCCGAGGTCACCATGTCGACCGGGATCTGATCGAGATTGCCGCGCTTGCCGGAGGCATCCGCGATCGAGTTCAGCGCGCGCAGCACGACTTCCTCGTCCGCATCGAAGCTCGCATAGATCGGATTGACCGAGACCAGCGAGGTCAGCACCGGCGAAGACGTCCCTGCCGCGACGAGATTGCCGACCGTCACCTCGATCCGGCCGACCCGGCCGTCGACCGGCGCGCGGACCTCGGTGTAATCGAGATTGAGCTTTGCAGTCTGCAGCGCGGCTTCGGCGGCCTTGACGTTGGCGATCGCCTCGCGATTGGCGTTGTCGCGCTGATCGAAGTCGCGCTTGGTCACGATGTTGTTGCCGACCAGCTGTGCGCCGCGCTCGACCTCGCTCGTGGTGAACACGACGCGGGCCTTGGCGGCCTCGAGCTGCGCCTGGGCCCGGTCGACCTCGGCCGCGTAAGGCGCGGGGTCGATCTTGAACAGGATGTCGCCGGACTTCACCAGCGCGCCCTCGGTGAAGTTGGTCGAGAGGATTGCGCCGGCCACCCGCGGCCGAAGCTGGACGCGGTCGACGGCCTCGAGCCGGCCCGAGAAGTCATCGAACAGGGTAGTCGGGCGGGGCTGGATCACGGCGACGGTCACCGGCACCGCGGGTTCGGGGGCCGCGGCGGCAGCCGTCGCCTGCGCGGCATGGAAATAATGGCCGGTCGCGATCGAACCGGCGACGGCCAGGGCGCCAACGATTACGACACCGCCGACGACGCGTCGGAACCGGCCGGAACGGGGATTTTGGGTTGACGAGGGCATTCACGCGCTCCAGATATCTGTAGTGTTCGCTACAAATGTGGAGCTGGACGCCGGTTCGCAAGATACTTATGTATCGAGCACTACGAATAATTATCTCATTCATGGGGAAATGGGAAGTCGCGGGAAAAACATCACGTGCAACAAGAGGATAAGCCAGGGACAATCCGTCACAGAAGCGGCACCTGGCTTACGGAGTAACGACAAATGGGAATGGGACGCCCCCGCGCCTTTGACGCGGACGCCGCTTTGGACCGGGCCATGGACGTGTTCTGGCGCCACGGATACGAGGGCGCGACGATCGCGCAGCTCACCGAGGCGATGAGCATCAATCCGCCGAGCCTGTATGCCGCCTTCGGCAGCAAGGAAGGCCTGCTGAAGGCTGCGCTCGACCGCTACACCGAAAAGCGCGACGCCTGGATGGACAGGGTGCTCAACGCCGCGACCGCGCACGAGGTCGCCGAACGATTTCTGATGGAGCATGCGGACGCCCAGACCGACCCCGCCAACCCGCCCGGCTGTCTGCTGGTCCAGGGCGGCCTTGCCTGCGGCACCGGCTCGGCGAACGTTCCGTTCGAACTGGCGGCGCGCCGCACCCGCACCGAGGACCAGTTGCGCGAACGCTTTGTCCGCGCCAAGGCCGAACATGACCTCGGCGAGAGCGTCGATCCAGCCACGCTTGCGCGCTATCTCTCCGCGGTGACTTCGGGCATGTGCGTGATGGCCTCATCGGGCGCGAATCGCGAGACCCTGCGCGAGATCGCGGCGGTGTCGCTGAAGGCATTCGAGGAGCAGACGAAAGGATAGAGTAAGTTCACGTCAAGCGCATGCGAGCTCCAACGGGGTTGGGAGTGACCGGCGATGAACCATTGGACCGGCCGGCTGCCAGGTCTCGACACGCTCCGTCGATATCAAGGGGCTTGGCTTCCACACGACATCTTCGCCGGGCTTGTGCTCGCGACCATGCTGGTCCCGGTCGGCATCGCCTATGCGGAAGCGTCGGGCTTGCCCGGCATCTACGGACTTTACGCGACGATCATCCCGCTCCTCGCCTATGCCCTGTTCGGGCCGAGCCGTATCCTCGTCCTCGGACCGGACTCGGCGCTTGCGGCCATCATCCTGGGCGTCGTCGCTCCGCTGTCGGGCGGCGATCCCATGCGCGCGGTAACCTTGGCCGCCATGATGGCGATCGTCTCCGGAACGATATGCATCGTGGCGGGCTTCGCGCAGTTGGGCTTCCTCACTGAGCTTCTCTCCAAGCCGATCCGCTATGGCTACATGAACGGAATCGCGCTGACGGTGCTGATCAGCCAGCTGCCGAAGCTGTTCGGCTTCTCCATCGACGGCGACGGACCGCTGCGCAGCCTTTGGGCGATCGTCGGCGCGATCGTCGACGGAAAGACAAATTGGGTTGCTCTCGCGATCGGCCTTGCGACGTTGGCGGCGATCCTGCTGCTCGCGCGGAACAAGCGGTTGCCGAGCATTCTGATTGCCGTCGTTGCGGCGACGGTCGTCACCGGCGTGCTCGGTCTCGGGGCAAGCTATGGCGTGAAGGTTCTAGGGCAGCTTCCCGAGGGCCTGCCGGGATTCGCCATCCCCTGGATCGGCCACGGCGATATCGTGCAGGTGCTGATCGGCGGTTGCGCGGTCGCGCTGGTGTCATTCGCCGACACCAGCGTGCTCTCGCGGTCCTATGCGGCAAGATTGGGAGATCGCGTCGATGCCAACCAGGAGATGGTGGGGCTCGGCGCAGCCAATCTGGCGGCCGGATTTTTTCAGGGCTTTCCGATCAGCAGCAGCAGCTCGCGCACGCCCGTCGCTGAAGCTGCCGGAGCGCGCACCCAAGTGACCAACGTCATCGGCGCACTTGCCATCGCCCTTCTGCTGCTAGTGGCGCCGAATCTGCTCCAGCACCTGCCCAACGCCGCATTGGCGGCCGTCGTCATCGCCGCCGCGATCAGCCTGTTTGAGATCAGCGACCTCAAGCGAATCTACCGCATTCAGCAGTGGGAGTTCTGGTTATCGGTGGTCTGTTTTGTCGGCGTGGCCGTGCTGGGCGTGATTCCGGGAATAGGCCTCGCCATCGCGCTCGCCATCATCGAGTTCCTGTGGGACGGCTGGCGGCCGCATTCCGCCGTGCTCGGTCGCGCCTCCGGCGTGAAGGGTTATCACGACATCACACGATATCCGAGCGCGCGTCAGGTCCCGGGGCTGGTGCTGTTCCGGTGGGATGCGCCGCTGTTCTTTGCCAATGCCGAGTTCTTTAGGGAACGCGCACTGGACGCCGTGGCGAAATCTCCGACGCCGGTGCGCTGGCTGGTGGTCGCGGCCGAGCCGGTCACCAGCGTCGACGTGACCGCCGGCGACGTTCTCGCCGAGCTGGACGAGGCATTGCACGCACAGAAGATCGAGCTGTGCTTTGCCGAGCTCAAGGATCCCGTGAAGGACAAGCTGAAGAAATTCGGCCTGTTGGCGCGGCTCGGCGAGACCAGCTTCTTCCCGACCATCGGCGTCGCCGTGTCGCGCTACCTCGAGATCAATGCCGACGTGACCTGGGAGGATTGGGAAGACCGGGCCGAAGCCTAGGTTCAATCCCAGCCGTCCGGGCGATCACCACATCGTCTGCCGCGCGCGCTCCGGCCATTCCCGATCGTACTTCTCGCCGCCGACCCTGTGCTCGCTCATCTCGGCAAGGATCTGGCCCGGCGTCGGCAGGGTTGCCGGATCGATTCGCTTGTCCGGATTCCAGAGGTCGGAGCGCACGATCGCGCGGGCGCACTGGAAGTAGATCTCCTCCACGTTCATCACAATGACAGTGCGCGGCGCCTTGCCTTCCATCTTGAAGGAAGCCAGCAGCTCCGGCTCGGCCGTGACATAGGCGCGGCCATTGACGCGCAGCGTGCTGCCGGAGCCCGGGATCAGGAACAGCAGCCCGACGCGGGGATCGCGCACGATGTTGCGCAGCGAATCGCAGCGATTGTTGCCGCGGCGATCCGGCATCATCAGCGTCTTCGCATCATGAATGCGCACGAAGCCCGGCAGGTCGCCGCGCGGCGAGCAATCGAGCCCCTCGGGGCCCGAGGTCGCGAGCGACACGAACGGCGATTTCTCGATGAGCACACGATAGAGCGGCGTCACGTGATCGGCGACCTTCACGGTCGACGCATCGTTCGGGAAACCGTAGATCGCCTCAAGCTGCTCGATCGTAGAGATCACCGACATCAGTGCTGTTCTCCTTTGTGGCTAGGTTCTTGTTTCGACGCGTTTTCTTCACGCGAACCGGCATCCACTTCGCTCGAAAACGCTTTATTCGTCCCAGCGTTCGCCCTTGATGATGCGGACAAGCTGTCGCGCGTGATATTCGGCGGTGCCGGAATTGACGATGGTGAAATCGGGCGTCGAGGTGCTTTCGTCGACGGTGCGGGCCAGCCGCTGCGCGAGCAGGCCGTCGCTGCTGCGGGCCCGCATCGAGAGCCGGGCGGCCAGCACGTCCGGCGGCGCCGTGACCAGCACGACAACGGCACTGGCGTAGTTGCGGCGCGCCGCCGCGATCACCGTGCGCGAGACGTTTGCGACCACGGTGCGCCCGGCGCGGATATCGTCGTTGATGGCCCGCGACAGCGCATAGCGATGGCCATGCGCTTCCCAATGCATGGCGTAGTCGTCGCTAGCGGCCGCGCGCTGGAAGGCCTCCGCGCCGATCTCCTCATTGTCTTCCGACGCCGAGGCCTGGCGGGTGATCAGCCGGCGGGGAAACACGATCCCGCGATCATCGGCGCAGGCCGCTTTCGCGAGCCCAAGCAGCGTATCCTTGCCGGCGCCGCTCGGGCCGACCACCAGGATCAACCGGCCCGGCCCGATCGCAGTGCGCTGCTCGGCGATCACGGACGCATCGGTCACGCGACCCTCCCCCCTTCGCGCCAGACGCTGCGCACGACAGGCAGATCGCGCGCGACGTGCACGCGGATCAGGTCGGCGCGCCGGCCGACCGCGATCTCGCCGCGATCGGAGAGGCCAACCGCTTCGGCCGGTGTCTTGGTCACGGTGCGGACAGCGGAGGCGAGATCGATCGCAGGCACATGCCGCGGCAGTTGCAGCGCCGCCATCAAGAGGCTGGACGGGATGTAGTCCGACGACAGGATATCGAGCATACCCTCATTGGCGAGATCGACCGCTGCGATGTTGCCGGAATGCGAACCGCCGCGCACCACGTTCGGCGCACCCATCAGGATGTCGATGCCGGCGGCGTGCAAGCCCCGCGCGGCTTCCATCGTGGTCGGGAATTCCGCCACCGCGACCTTGTCGTTGACGGCGTCGACCACGTTCTCATCCGTGGTGTCGTCGTGGCTCGCCAGCGGGATCTTGTATTCATGCGCCAGCGCGACGATCGCGCGGGTGTTCGCGACAGCATATTCCTTCTGATAGGCGAAGCGCCGCGCGAACAGCACGTCGAGCTGGGCGTCGGTCATGCCGCCGCCCTTGCCGCGGTAGTAGTCGCGCAGCTTGACCTCATCGCGGAACTGGCGCTGGCCCGGCGTATGGTCCATCAGCGACATCAGCCGCACGTCCGGCCGGTCGATCAGCTCCTTGGCCTCGGCGACGACGTCAGGCATCGGCACCTCGCAGCGCAGATGCAGGAAGTGATCGGCGCGCAGCAGGTCCTCTTCGCGCGCGGCTGTGATCGCCGCCGCCAGCACGCCGGCGCGGCCGTCGACGTCCTCGGCGCCGTCCTCGCGCCAGACCCGCAGCGAATCCAGCACCGTGGTGATGCCTGAGGTCGCGAGCTGCCCGTCATAGGAGATCACGGCGGCGACCGGGTTCCAGAACACCTTCGGCCGCGGCACGTAGTGCATCTCGAGATGGTCGGTGTGCAGCTCGATCAGGCCGGGCATCAGGAGATCGCCACCGGCGTCCTCGGCAGCCCCGGGCGCCCTGCCCTCGCCGAACTCGGCGATCTTGCCGTCAGAAATCGCGACCCAGCCCTGCTCGATCACGCGATCGGCGAGGACCAGCCGGGCGTTGCCGATGATGGTGTCTTGCTTGGCGGTCATTTCAAACGGTCCTTCAGGCAGCGGCAGCGAACGAGGTCACATCGACGATGCGATCGGCAATCAGATGCCGGATTTCGTCGTCATGGACAATCGCGACCATCGCGACGCCCTTGGTCTTTTTCTCCGCAATCAGCTCGACCACCACTGCGCGATTCGCCGCATCAAGCGAAGCGGTCGGCTCGTCCAGCAACAGGATCGGCAGGTCCGAGATGAAGCCGCGCGCGATGTTGACGCGCTGCTGCTCGCCGCCGGAGAAGGTGGAGGGCGGCAAGGTCCACAGCCGCTCCGGAATGTTGAGCCGGCGCAGCAGTTTGCCGGCGCGCTCGCGGGCTTCCTCGCGCGCCGCGCCGTTGACGATCAAGGGCTCGGCGACGACGTCGATGGTCGCCACCCGCGGCACCGCACGCAGGAACTGGCTGACATAGCCGATGGTGGAGCGGCGGATGCTCAGCACCTGGCGCGGCTCGGCGATGGCGAGGTCGATCACCTTGCCGTGGTGGCGGATGCCGATCCGGCCGCTGTCGCAGCGATAGTTGCCGAAGATCATCTTCAGGATCGAGGATTTGCCGGCGCCCGACGGGCCCGACAGCACGACGCATTCGCCGGCTATGACGTGGAATGACACGCCGCGCACCACGGGCAGTTCGACGCCACCTTGCAGATGCATGGTGAAGGTCTTCTCGGCGTTGGCAAGTTCGATCATCGCGGTCATTGGCAAGCTCATGGCGGCAGAATCGAGGAAACGAGCAGCTGGGTATAGGGCTCGCGGGGATCGTCGAGCACCTGGTCGGTGAGGCCGGTCTCGATGACGCGGCCGCCCTTCATCACCATCACGCGATGCGACAGCAGGCGCGCCACCGCGAGATCGTGGGTGACGACGATAGCGGCAAGGCCGAGCTCGCTCACCAGATTGCGCATCAGGTCGAGCAGGCGCGCCTGCACCGATACGTCGAGACCTCCGGTCGGCTCGTCCATGAACACCAGCCGCGGCTCGGTGACAAGGTTGCGCGCGATCTGCAAGCGCTGCCGCATGCCGCCGGAATAGGTCTTCGGCGCATCGTCGATGCGGCCGACATCGATCTCGACCCGATCGAGCCAGGTCGACGCAGTGTCGCGGATTCGGCCATAGTGATTCCAGCCGACCGCCATTAGCCGCTCGCCGACATTGGCGCCGGCCGAGACGCCCATGCGCAGTCCCTGCGCCGGGTCCTGGTGCACGAAGCCCCAGTCCGTGCGGAACAGGAAGCGCCGCTCCGCTTCGCCGAGCTCGGCGAGATCGCGCAGCACGCCGTCGCGCATCCGGTAGGACACCCGGCCCGCGCTCGGCGCGAGCTGCGCCGAGAGCAGTTGCAGCAGCGTCGACTTGCCCGAACCGGATTCGCCGACGATCGCCAGCACCTCGCCGGGATAGAGCGCGAACGAGACGTCGCGGCAGGCCGGCAGCCGGCCGTAATTCTTGGCAAGCCCCTCCGCCACCAGCAGCGGCTGGTCGTTGTCGAGGCTCGAAAGCTCAGACATGCGCCTTCTCCTTGTGCGGCGCCGCGCTCTCGGTGCCGTGATGACCGGCGGCCTGGCGTTGCTCGCAGAAGTCGGTATCGGAGCAGACGAACATCCGCCCGCCCTTGTCGTCGGTGACGATCTCGTCGAGATAGGAATTGTCGGCGCCGCACAGCGCGCAGGGCGCGTTGAAGCGATAGCGCGTGAACGGATGATCCTCGAAATCCAGCGACACCACCGTGGTGTAGGGCGGGATCGCGTAGATGCGCTTCTCGCGGCCGGCGCCGAACAGCTGCAGCGCCGCGCAATTGTCCATCTTCGGATTGTCGAATTTCGGCGTCGGCGACGGGTCCATCACGTAGCGCGCGTTGACCTTCACCGGATAGGCGTAGGCGGTCGCGATGTGGCCGAAGCGCGCGATGTCCTCGTAAAGCTTGACATGCATCAGCCCGTATTCGGCGAGCGCGTGCATGCGCCGCGTCTCGGTCTCGCGCGGCTCGAGGAAGCGCAGCGGCTCGGGGATCGGCACCTGATAGACCAGCACCTGTCCCGCATGCAGCGACGCCTCGGGAATCCGGTGCCGGGTCTGGATCACGGTCGCATCCGTGGTCGAGGTCGTGGTCGCAACGCCCGTGGTCTTGCCGAAGAACTTGCGGATCGAGATCGCGTTGGTGGTGTCGTCCGAGCCCTGGTCGATCACCTTCAGCACGTCGTCGGGGCCGAGGATCGCCGCCGTCACCTGCACGCCGCCGGTGCCCCAGCCATAGGGCATCGGCATCTCGCGGCTCGCGAACGGCACCTGATAGCCGGGAATCGCGATCGCCTTGAGGATCGCGCGGCGGATCATCCGCTTGGTCTGCTCGTCGAGATAGGCGAAGTTGTATGTCGGCGCGTTCATTCCGCGGCCTCCTGCAGTTCGACCGCCTGATTGGCCTCGGCGAATTCCTGTCGCAGCTTGCGCAGCAGGCCGAGCTCGGACTGGAAGTCGACGTAATGTGGCAGCTTGAGATGTTCGACGAAGCCGGTCGACTGGACATTGTCGGAGTGCGACATCACGAACTCCTCGTCCTGCGCCGGCGCCCCGGCCTCTTCGCCGAGCTCGCGCGCGCGGAGCGCACGGTCGACCAGCGCCATCGACATGGTCTTGCGTTCGCTCTGGCCGAAGGCGAGGCCATAGCCGCGGGTGAAGCACGGCGCCTCGGTCGTCGAGCCCTTGAACTGGTTGACCATCTGGCATTCGGTCAGCTCGACGGAGCCGAGCGGCACCGCGAAGCCGACATCCTCGGCGAAGAATTCGACCTCGACCTCGCCGAAGCGGATCTCGCCGGCGAACGGGTGGTTGCGCCCATAACCGCGCTGCGTCGAATAGCCGAGCGCGAGCAGGAAGCCCTCGTCACCGCGCGCCAGATTCTGCAGCCGCAGGTCGCGATCGGCCGGGAAGCTCAGCGGCTCACGGGTGAGGTCGCCGACCGGTGCATTGCTATCTGCCTGCGGCGACGTCTCGATCAGGCCGTCGCGGCCGAGAATGTCGGTGACCCGCGGCGTTGCCGCCTGCGACGCCTCGGCGGTCGCCGGCTGCTCCGGCACAAAGCCCTCCGCGAGCTGCGGGTCGAGCAGGCGATGGGTGTAGTCGAAGGTCGGCCCGAGGATCTGGCCGCCAGGAACGTCCTTGAAGGTCGAGGAGATGCGCCGCCGCACCAGCATCTCGCCGGTGTTGACCGGCTCGGTCGCGCCGAACCGCGGCAGCGTGGCGCGGAAGGCGCGAACCAGGAAGATCGCCTCGATCATGTCGCCGCGCGCCTGCTTGATCGCGAGCGCCGCAAGCTCGCGGTCATACAGCGAACCCTCGGTCATCACGCGGTCGACGCCGAGCGCGAGCTGTTCGGAGATCTGCGCCAGCGTCACCTCGGGCACATCGCGATCGCCGCGCCGCTCATGCGCCAGCAGCCGATGAGCATTCTCGATGGCGCGCTCGCCTCCCTTGACGGCTACATACATCGCTCACACTCCGCTTGCGATCAGCCGCGTGGTGCGCGGGATCGCGACAATATTGTCGTCATGAACCAGCACGACATCGATGCCGCGCGGGAACAGGACTTCATTGATCGACAGCCGCTGGAACAAATCGCGCGGCTTGATCATCGCCTGCAACACCGCACTGCCGTCGATGCCGGGCCCCTTCAGCTCGAAGGCCGGGCCCTGCGTCAGGCTGTCGACCTGCAGGATCAGCGTGGTCGAGCGATCAGGATATTCGCTGCTGCCGAACGCGAAGCGCTCCAGCGCCGGCAGGTTCACGGCATCGCCGATCAGGGCAAAGCTCGCGATCGAGGAATCCCCGACTACCGGCGCGCTGGCGTGAAACTTGAGCCAGCGGGCGACGTCAGGCGTCGCCGACATCGCGGCGTCGAGCCAGATCGGCGTGTCGTGATCGAACAGCGTCAGCGCGATCGCGGCCGCGCCGCGCATCATGCCGGCCGGCGTTCCGACGCTGGCGGCGACGCGCTGCACGCTGCCCGGGCGTGCCATCGCATCCATCACGGAACGGAACGTTGATTGCGCCGACAGCACCTTGTCGGCAAAGCCTGCGGGCATTTCGGCAATCGTCGTCATTGCATCACCCCTCACCGCGCACCATCGTGTAGAAATCAACCCGCGTCGCCGCGGTCTCGGCGGCCTTGCGGCTGCGCTCGGCATTCACAGCCGCGCGCAGCGGCGCGATCACCTTGGCCTCCACCTCGCCGGACAATTCCACCGACTGCACCATGGCGTCGCACAGCGCGATCATCTGCGCCTTCTGCGCATCGCGGCCGAGCGTGTAGCCGAAGCCGACCTCGCCGCTCGCAAGCCGCACCGCCGCGCGCGACACCGTCGCCTCGCCGAGATTGAACGGCGCGCCGTCGCCGCCGACCCGTCCGCGCATCATCACGAGGCCGTTCTCCGGCTCGCGCAGGTTCTCATGCTTCGGTATCGCGATCGCCGCCAGCCTGCCTGCGATGTCGGCGGCGGCAGAGTGCGCCAGCACGGTCATCGCGGCCTTGCGCTGGGCCTGCTTGCTGTCTGGTCCGGTCGAACTCATGGTCGGATTCATGTGCAACCTTTGGGCAACCTTGCCTGTATCAAGTTGTCTATGATAATAGACAACTTGATAACCGAGCGCCATGACTGTTTCGTGACAAACCGAAGATTTCTGGTATCACCGCGCGATGAGCATGCAGGAAAGTTCCGGCGTCGCCTTGTGGCGGCAAGTCGCCGACGGCATTGAGCGCGGCATCGCTGACGGCCGCTTTGCCGCCGGCGAAAAGCTGCCGGGCGAGATGGAGATCGCCGAGACTTACCGGGTCAACCGCCACACCGTGCGGCGCGCGCTCGCCGCATTGGCGGAGCGCGGCCTGGTGCGCGCCGAGCGCGGCAGCGGCACCTATGTCGAAGCCCAGCGCCTCGCCTATCCCTTGCGCTCACGCACGCGATTTTCGGAGATCGTCGGCGCCGGCGGCCACGAGCCGCGCGGCCAGTTGATCGATGCCGGCAGCGATGTCGCCAATCGCGAGATCGCGCGCGAGCTCGGCCTGAAGATCGGCGCGCCGCTGATCCGAATCGAAGCGGTGCGGCTCGCCGACCGGACGCCGATCTGCGTCTCCACCACCTGGCTGTCGGCCGAGCGGTTTCCCGATGCCGGCAGCGTGTTCGCCGACGTTCGCTCGATGACGAAGCTGCTCGGGCATTACGGCGTGAAGGATTACCACCGCGCCTCGACCCGGATCACCGCGGCGATCGTCGATGCGACCGACGCCGCACGGCTCGATCTGCCGCTGGGACGGCCGGTGCTGGTGGTCGACGCCACCGACGTCGATATGCTGGACCGGCCGCTGGTGACCAAGCGCTCGCGCTTCGCCGCCGAACGCGTGGAATTCCTGGTCGAGAACGGCTGACGTTACCCTCTTGCTGGACGGTCGAGCCTGCAAGGCCCGATGTCTTGTTTTGGGGACGGGCACCTCGGCATCTGCCGTTGCGGTCTCACCTTGACTCAGACAAAGCAGCCATCAGCTCCTGCCAGGGAGTGGTTGCGGGAGTGGTTGCGGACGCTGGATCCCTGGCCGACCAGGTCTTGGAGGCCGTGTGACCGGGCGGTGGCCCGGCCGTCGCCATCCGTGCCATCCCGCCGGACCACCCCAGCCCATGCCGCGCCTTGAACCAAAACCACACCGATACCAGCCACCACCGCGCCATCCCCTACTGTACCAACAGTAGCGCTGGCCCCTCCAGGTGAATTGGACAGTTTCCACGAGACGAAGCTCGTCGGCGGCCTGGCGCAGGCCCAGCGGCGCAATAAGGCCGGATTGCGAACGACCGCTGGTCGCCGTAATCGCCACCGAAGCAATCCCAAGTGCGAGCCCCCATAGAAGCAATTTGCGCATGAATTTCTCCCGGCTTTTGACAGCGCGGAAGGCAACCGGCTGAGCGGCCGCGAACCCGCATGGCTGCAGCCGGCCTCCTTCGCGGGCACCCGACCAAGCTATGGCGCTGGCGCCAGGCCTTGGCTCACTCGCTAGGCAGCCTTGGCCTGAGTTGCGGCTGCGAGAGTGTCGCGTAGGTGCTGCTCTTTCTTTTCATCGAGCGAGGTCGTCAGGACGATCCCTCCTGCGTCCTTGATCGCATTGAGAACCTTGTCTGAGGTCATGGATTGGATCAGCAGGAACAGAACGGCATCTCCCGATTTTACCTTCGACGCGAGATCCTTCATGAACTGGTCTCTGATTCCGAAATCGGTCAGTGCACCGCTCAAGGCGCCTGCGCCGGCTCCGAGAGCCACGCCGAGAAGAGGATTCAGGAAGACCATCCCCAAGAGCAGCCCCCAGAAGCTGCCACTCGCTGCGCCGGTCATGGTGGTGTTTACGAGCTGATTGAGCTTTACGGAGTCCCCCGTTTTAACTGCGATCACGGCATCGCTGATCGTGATCAGATACTCGCTCTGAAGCTTGAGTATTTTTTGCCGAACTTCCTCTGCTTTGACTTCGGATGGGTACACGATCGCAACGAGATCTGACATTGAACACTCCCTGTTGAATCGAAGTGCTGCCCCTATTGCGCTTTTGATGCGCGACCGAAATTTAGCACGGACCGAAAGTCTCTTGTCGGCTAATCAGACACGCAGGTTCACAATCCCGAGATGCTTCAAGTGCTCGGTGCAATTGAGTAAGCGGCATTGTCGCATGTGTCTCGAACAAGGACTCGCGGCAAACTTTGTCCGGCGGCATCCAGTTCGCGCCGGTGCTGCTGCCGTACGCAAGCGGCCCCACGATTGCCAGTTCCAACGCTCAGCGGTCAGCGTCGCCAGAACTCAGACGGGGCAGTCGCGACTGAAAGCCACCGTTTGATCCGCGGACGACGACCCGTCGTCTACTGCTGACTTCAAGGCGCCGCTGCTTTAGGTTGATTGGTCCAATTGTCGGTGCACTGCGAAGAGAGCGCGCATGTCGACGGCGATTTCGGTCTTAGGTGGAGTTGGTCTGTTCCTGCTTGGCATGAGTGTCATGACCGCCGGCCTTAAGGCACTCGCCGGATCGAAGTTGCGGACGGTCCTCGGCAAGGCAGCGGCGACCCCGCTATCCGGTGCACTGTGGGGCGCCATCGTGACCTCGATCGTGCAATCGTCCAGCGCAACGACCATGACCACCATCGGTCTGGTAAGCGCGGGTGTGCTGACCTTTCCGCAAGGGCTGGCCCTCGTGTTCGGCGCGAACGTCGGAACCACGGGAACCGGCTGGCTTGTTGCGCTGATCGGCGTTCGCGTCTCCCTCACGTCCGCGGCGCTCCCGATGATTTTCGTCGGCGCATTGATCAAACTGCTGGGCGGTGGCCGTGTATCCGCAGCGGGAGCAGCCCTTGCGGGGTTCGCGCTGGTGCTGTTCGCACTGACGACCCTGCAGCAGGGCATGGGAGGTCTAGCCGAACGGTTGCACCCGGCGGACTTGCCGGCCGTTCTCGGCACCACCTGGTGGGCGGGCTTGTACGGGGTGCTGGCGCTGGCCGTCGTCGGACTGGTGATGACCGCCGTGATGCAATCATCGACCGCGGCTATTGCGGTGACACTCTCGGCACACTATGCGGGAGCCATCGGCCTGGACCAGGCATGCGCACTGATCATTGGGCAGAACATCGGAACTGCGACGAGTTCCGCCATGGCGGCAATCGGTGCGAGCAGCACCGCCAAGCGATTGGCCTTCGCGTACATCTTGTTCAAGCTGATTGCGGCAGCTATTGCGCTGGCGCTCTTGCCCGTGAGTATTCCCCTTCTGGTCCGCGCCTCAGACAGCATTGGTGGCGTAACGCTGCTTGCAGCCTATCACACCGCCTACAACGTCGTCGGCGTCCTGGTGCTGCTGCCTGTAATCAATGGCTTTACCCGGTTCGTCGAGCGCCTGCTGCCCGAACGAGGTTCACCGCTGACCAGGTGCCTGGATCCAGCAGCGCTCGAGACTCCGATCGCGACCGTGGAGGCCGTGCGACGCACGGTCGCGCGCGTGCTTGAAGCGATGTGCGGATCATTGGCGACAACACTGTCAGCCGCGATTCAAGACGTCTCCGTCCCGGCGAGACGGAACACCGCGCCAGCGGCGGAAGCTGCCTCTGCCCTGCGCCAGGCACAGGAGTTCATGTCGGAAGTAAGTGGACCTCCTGAATCGCAGGATGAGGAGCAGCGCCTCACCAGCGCACTGCATGCACTTGACCACGCGTCTCGCCTGGCCGAAACCCTCGGCGAGGAAATCGAACTCGGCAGGCTCCCCGGCGGCTCCCAGGACATGCGCGCGGTGGAAATCTGCGTGGACGCCATGCGTAGCACGGCATCGCTCGCTGCCGAAGTCGCCGTCGTGCCTGGCGCTTCCGATTGCGCCACGGAAATCAAGCTGAGAACTGCGCCGACGCGGTCGCTCAACCCAGAGAAGGAACTCGCTACAGCCGGGACATCGACCGAGCAGGCCCTTGCGCATCTGGAACACTGTGCGAAAGCGCTCGGCGAAGTGCGGAGAGACCACCGCAAAGCTACGCTCGGCTCAGTGGCCAGTGGAACGACGAACGCGGACGACGCAATCGCTCGCGTCGATGCCGTACGACGCCTTGAAACGCTCACGCATCACGCCTGGCGCTCCGTCGCGCATCTTCACGGTCGCAGCGCATAGCGCGGCGCAGAAATCGAGGCGCGCCGCGAATCGCGTAGGCTAGACCACCGCACGCCGACCGATGATGGCAAAGCGGAGCTTGCTGGAGATGAAGTCGATCGCGGCAACCGCGATCAGGATCATCAGGATCAGGAACGACACCTTCTGCCATTCCAGCACGCGGATCTGCTCGGCGAGTTGAAGGCCGATGCCGCCGGCGCCGACGATGCCGATGATGGTGGCCGAACGGGTGTTCGACTCGATGAAGTAGAGCACCTGCCCGGCAATCACAGGCAGCACCTGCGGCAGCAGGCCGAAGCGGATCTCGTGCAGCGCGTTGCCGCCGGAGGCGCGGATACCCTCGACCTGCTTGCGGTCCGCGGCCTCGATCGCCTCGGAGAACAGTTTTCCGAACGCGCCGAAGTCGGAGACCATGATCGCCAGCACGCCGGCGAACGGTCCGAGGCCGACGACGTTGATCCAGACCAGCGCCCAGATCAGCGTGTCGACGCCGCGGATCGAATCCAGGAAGCGGCGCACCGGAAAGCGGATCAGATTGGAGGGGATGACGTTGCGCGCCGCCAACAGGCTGACCGGCAACGCCAGCAGCGCGGCAAGCGTAGTGCCGAGCAGCGCGATCGACAGCGTCTCGCCGAGCGCCTGCATGTAGAGCGGGAACGACGAGCCCGGGTTCGGCGGGATCATCATCATGGTGATCCAGCCGAGCTGGCTCATCCCGGTGATCAGCTTGGTCGGCGAGAAGTCGAGATCGACCAGGCCGTAGACGAAGATCGCGAGCGCCGCCACGATCATGGCCGGCATCGCCAGCCGCGCCGATGCGGGACGTTCGAACACGCCCGGGTACTTGGCCCGCAGCTCCGCAGTGTCCGGTCGCGGCATCTGGCTCATCGGCGGGTCTCCTTGCCGAACAGCCGGCCGCGCAGCCAGCCGGTCGAAATGTCGATGATGAAGACGGTGACGATGATGGTGACGAGGATGGCGCTGACGTCGGAATAGTAGAACTTGCGGATCGCGACCACGAGCTCCTGGCCGATGCCGCCGGCGCCGACGAAGCCCATCACCGACGCCTCACGGACATTGATCTCGAAGCGCAGCAGCGCGTAGCTGGCATAGCCCGCCGAGACCTGCGGCAGGATGGCAAAGCGCATGCAGGACAGCCAGCTCGCGCCGGTGGAGCGGATGCCCTCGACCGGCTTCATGTCGGCATTCTCGACGATCTCGGCGAATAGCTTGCCGAGCGCACCGGTGGTGTGGATCGCGATCGCCAGCACGCCGGCCATCGGGCCGAGGCCGAACGCGATCACGAAGATCAGCGCGAACACGATGCCGGGCACGGTGCGGGCGAATTCCAGCAGGCGGCGGATGATGAAGCGCACCCACGGACCCGGCGCGGTGTTCTGGGCGGCGAAGAAATTCAACGCAAATGCAAATACCGCACCGGTCAGGGTGCCGACATAGCTGATCAGCAGGGTCTCGCCGAGCAGGCGGAGCCATTTCTTCAGGCCCCAGAACCACTCCAGCGGATCGGTCCAGACCCGCGCACCGGAATCCAGCGTCAGGATGCGATCGAAATAGCTGAGGAAGTTGCCGAAATAGGTGAAGAACGTGTGCAGATTCACATCGGCGCCGAGCGCTGCGATGAACAGCGCCGCACAGAACACCGCGGCCGCGACCGTCGCCTTCAGCCGCTTGCGCGCGACCGCCTTGCGATAGGCATCATTCAGCGTCGCCAGTTGCTGCGCTGGAAGGATGGAAATGGCGGTCGCCATCGATGCGGGCCAGTCTGCTCGAGGAATGAACGAAAAGGGCCGGGTCTCTTCAACCCGGCCCAATTCAGCGGCGATGTGCGATCAGGACGCCTTCTTGCGCAGGGCGTCGACGAACTTGATCAGCTCGATGGTCTTGTCGTAGTCGGCGTTGGTGACCGGCTGCCACGGCTGGTTCTTGCCGTCGGACAGCTTCTTGAAAGCTTCCGGATCCTTCTTCGGCATGTCGAGGAAGGCCTGCTTGATCTTCGCCTTCATGTCGTCGGGAAGGCTCTCGAGATAGGCGTAGGGCGAGTTAATGATCAGGTCGGACTTCACGATGATGCGGAAGTCTTCCTTCTTCAGCGGCGTGCCGTCGCTCGACTTCACCATGTTCTTGGCGAGCATGCGGGTCAGGTTGGAATCGTCGTCGGCATTCCACCAGTTGGCGGCGACGTCGACGGTGCCCTGCGCCAGCGCCAGCACGGCGTTCTCGTGGCTGCCGGTGAACACCACCTTGGAGAAATAGGTCTCCGGATCGATACCCATCGCGTTCAGCTTGAAACGCGGCATGTTGTTGCCGGAGGTCGAGTTCGGATCAACCAGACCGAGGTTCTTGCCCTTGAGGTCCTCGACCTTCTGGT
Organism: Bradyrhizobium sp. CER78; assembly: GCF_029846235.1. GTDB lineage: Bacteria > Pseudomonadota > Alphaproteobacteria > Rhizobiales > Xanthobacteraceae > Bradyrhizobium. The sequence goes on along the minus strand of NZ_JARVWP010000010.1, from coordinate 14,664 downwards.
ACGGGCTCTTGGCGAGCACGTAGAACACCGAATAGTAGCCCTTCGAGCCGTCGGCGTTGACGTCGATCACGAACGCGTCGGTCTTGACGCCGGTGAGGCGGGCGCGGGCGAACGACGCCGGGCCGTAATAGCCGATGTGGATGTTGCCGGCGCGCTGGCCTTCGATGACCGCCGCGTAGTCGTTGGCGACGCGCAGGTTCACCTTGATGCCGAGCTCCTTCGACAGATACTCGGTGAGCGGACCGTAGCGCTCGGTGACGCCGGAGCCGTTTTCGGCCGGGATCACCGCGAAAGTGATCTCCGGATACTTGGCCTTCCAGTCCTCGGCCGAAGCCGATCCTGCGAATGCCAGCGCGGCGGCGCCGGCCAGAATGATGCGACGAGTGATCATGGTTACCCCTCTTTGGTAGCTACGCCTGTTGGCCGGGCGAAATGCCCGGTTACCCAGATTTTCGGTAATGCGACGCTCAGGCCGCGGCAGCGGTGCCGAGCGCCGGAGCAGTTGCGCCTTCGGGCGCAGGCAGCGGCGCCGCGCCGATGACATCATTGGCCTCGAGGTCGTAGAGCTCGCGGGCGATATGGTCGGTGAGCGCCACGGGGGCGCCATCGAACACCACGCGACCTGCCGCCATCCCGACCAGGCGGTCGCAATAGGTCCGTGCGAGGTCGAGCGAGTGCAAATTGCAGAGCACCGTGATGCCGAAATGCTTGTTGATGCGCAGCAGCGCATCCATCACGATCTTGGTGTTGCGGGGATCGAGCGAGGCGATCGGCTCGTCGGCGAGGATGATGTCGGGCTCCTGCACCAGCGCGCGGGCGATCGCGACGCGCTGCTGCTGGCCGCCGGAGAGCTGGTCGGCGCGCTGCGCCGCGAGCTGGGCGATATCGAATTGCTCGAGCGCCGACAGCGCGAGCGCCCTGTCCTGCTCCGGCCAGACCTGCGCCAGCGAGCGCCATGACGGGATCTGGGCGAGCCGGCCCATCAGCACGTTGGTCAAGACGTCGAGACGGCCGACCAGATTGAATTGCTGGAAGATCATCGCCGAACGCGCCCGCCACTGCCGCAGCGCCTTGCCGCGCAGCGCGGTCACGTCGGTGCCTTCGAACAGGATACGGCCGGAGGTCGGATCGGCGAGGCGGTTGATCATCCGCAGCAAGGTCGACTTTCCGGCACCGGAGCGGCCGATCACGCCGACAAAGCTACCCGGCGCGATCGAAAACGATGCGTTGTCGACTGCGGCTTTTGTGCCGAACCGGCACGTCAAACCTTCCACCACCAGCATGTAATGCTCCAACCGCGTCGCGTTGGGCCATCGCTATCCCCGGCGTTTTACAATTATGTGACGACCGCGCCGCGGTGCGGCGATCGTCCACACCCGCTCCTCACCGTCTCTTGCCGTCATCGCAACGTCATGATGTTGTCATCAAGCATCCCGAAGACGAGCGCGCATCCCCCGAAAGCCAAAGATTTGCGGAGGCCCTGATGGCCGGAAAAACACTCTCGGTTGTGCCGACCGTCGACCCGACTGCGTCGGTTCGCGAGAGCAAGCTCGGCAAATACACCGAGGTCGGCGCGCGCACGATCCTGCTTGAAGTCAGCATGGATGACTATTCCTACGTCGTGAACGACAGCCAGATCACCTACACCTCGATCGGCAAGTTCTGCTCGATTGCGGCGATGACGCGGATCAATCCCGGCAACCACCCGATGCATCGCGCGACTCAGGCGCATTTCACTTACCGCGCCAGCGCTTATTTTCCCGGAGAGAGCGACGACGCCGACTTCTTCAACTGGCGACGTGCGCATCACGTGCATATCGGCCATGACGTATGGATCGGTCACGGCGCGATTCTGCTCGCTGGACGGAACATCGGAACCGGCGCGGTCATCGCCGCCGGCGCGATCGTGACCAAGGATGTCCCCGCTTACACCATCGTTGCCGGTAATCCGGCACGCCCGGTGAAGCGGCGCTTCTCCGAGACAACAGCTGATCGCCTCACAGCACTCGCGTGGTGGGACTGGGATCACGAGACACTTCGTCGTGTCCTGCCCGACTTTCGCAAGCTCGCGGTCGAGGAATTCCTCGACAAGTACGAGGCCGAGGCCGTATCTCAATCACTGGACAAGCAACGGAGCGCCGCATCGTGACGGACATTTTCATCGAAGGCGGACGCACGCTGGTTGACGGTGGCTTGGTCGAGACCTCGCTGCGCACCTCAGGCCGCGACATCGGAGCGCTCGACGCCGAGCAAGGCCGCGCTGCGCTTCACATCGATGCCTCCGGCCTCCTCGTGCTGCCCGGCATCATCGATCTGCACGGCGATGCGTTCGAGCGGCAGATGATGCCGCGCCCGGGCGTCGACTTCCCGACCGATGTGGCACTGATCGATAGCGATCGGCAGGCGATCGCCAACGGCATCACCACCGTCTTTCATGGCACGACCTGGTCGTGGGAGCCCGGCCTGCGCAGCGCGGAGAATGCACGCAAGCTGCTCGATGCGATCGAGGCGCTGCGGCCGCAGCTCGCCGCCGACACGCGCTTCCACCTGCGCCACGAGACCCACAATCTCGAGGCCGAGGCCGAGATCATTCAGTGGCTCACCGAAGGCCGCATCGACCTGTTCGCCTTCAACGACCACAGCAACGTCAAGCCGAAGAAGCGCAACCAGCTGGCCGAACGCGCCGGACTCTCCCTCGAGGCCGTCAACGAGATGCTCGACCGGATCGTCGCGCGCCGTCCCGAGGTTCCGGCTTCGATCGCGCGGCTGGCTGCCGCTGCGCGCGCGGCAGATGTCCGCATGCTCTCCCATGACGACAACAGCCCGGAGATGCGTCAGGAGTTTCGTGCGCTGGGCGCCACGCTCGCCGAATTCCCCGTCAACGTGGAGACCGCGCGCGATGCCGCGGCCGCGGGCGACTTCATCGTGTTCGGCGCGCCCAACGTGGTGCGCGGCGGCAGCCACACCGGCTGGACCAAGGCGTCCGACATGATCGCGCAGGGTCTCTGCTCGGTGCTGGCGTCGGACTACTATTATCCGGCGCAGCTGCTCGCAGCGTTCCGCCTCGCCGCCGATGGCATCCTGCCGCTTGCCAGAGCCTGGGACCTGATCTCCTCGGCGCCGGCGCGCGCCGCAGGGCTCGCCGATCGCGGCGTGCTTGCCACCGGCCGCCGCGCCGACATTATCGTCGTCGACGACAAGGTACCGCTGCGCCCGCGCATCGTCGCCGTGATCGCGGCGGGCCGGCTGGTGCATCTGGCGGATGCGAGCTGCCTCGTTCATTCGCTCGCTCCGCGCAAGACGGTTGCGGCGGCGTAGCCCGGTTCGATGTCTCCTGCCATGGCCAACACTCCGCGCTACGCGATCTACTATGCGCCGTCACCCGACAGCGCTCTGCACCGGTTCGGCTCAACGCTGCTCGGCTACGATGCAGTTGATGGCGGCGACCTGCCGTTTCCCGATGGCGTTACGCCCGACTGGCGCGAGATAACGGAAGACCCGCGCAAATACGGCTTCCATGCCACGCTGAAGGCGCCGACCGCGCTCGCCGACGACAAGAGCGAGTCCGAGCTCCTCGATGCCTGTGCTGCCTTCGCCGGCCGCGCGCGGCGCATTCCCGTGATCGAGCCTGTGGTCGATGCGATCAGCGGCTTCATCGCCGTGATTCCGGCGAAGCGCTCCGACGAACTCCAGCAGCTTGCCGCCGATTGCGTCACCGAATTCGACAGCTTCCGTGCGCCGCTGACGCCGGAAGATCGCGCGCGGCGCAAACCCGAACGTCTCACGGAGCGGCAGCGCGATTATCTCGACCGCTGGGGCTACCCTTACGTCATGGAGGAATTCCGCTTCCACATGACGCTGACCGGGCGGCTAAGCAACGAGCGGCGCGGCCCGATCGTGGCGCAGCTGCGCGAGCGGTTCGCGGCGATCGATCTCACGAGGCTCGCGATCGACCGCATCGCGTTGTTCAAGCAGGCGGATCCAGCGTCTCGCTTCCGGATCATCAGTAGCTGGCCGCTGCGAGCCACCTAGTCCGGTTTCGCGAGTTCAGCCAGCAGCCACTTCTTGAACGTCTGCAGCGCGCGGTTGCGTTGCGCGCCGGGCGGATGAACCAGCCAATAGCTGCCGGTGACGTGGCCGACCGGCAGGAGCCGGCGGATCGTACCGCTCCGCTCGCTTTCGCCGATGAAGGGTTCGAGCGCCAGCGCAACACCCGCGCCGCGTTCTGCGGCCTGCAACGCGGCCACAAAGCTGTCGACCGAGATCGCGCGCGTTGCGGGCGGCGCCGGCTCGCCGGCGTGCTTGAACCACAGCGGCCAGGCCGCCGGGAACGTCGTGACATGGATCAGCACGGCGCGGCCGAGGTCTGCCGCCGCGCGCAGTTTCAATCGCCGCGCCAGTGCCGGCGCACCGACCGGAACGGTCCTCACCTCCATCAGGCGATGCGCCACGACGCCTTCCGGCTTGTCGGACCCGAAGCTGATGCCGGCATCGAACGTCTCGGTGTCGAAATCGACATTGCGGTTCGAGGTCTCGATCGCGAGATCAAGCTCGGAATGCCGGGTGAGGAACGCGGACAGCCGCGGGATCAGCCAGGCCGAGGCGAATTGCGGCAGCACCTTGAGCCGCAGCCGGCGTTGGCCGGCCGCCTCGACCGCCGACTCCGCCTGCGCCAGCAATGCAAAGGCGCGGCCGGTCGCGGCGGCCAGCTTCTCGCCGGCATGGGTCGGCCTGATAACGCGATGGGCGCGGTGAAACAGCGCGACGCCGAGATGGACTTCGAGATTGCGGATGCGATGGCTGACTGCCGAGGCGCTGACGTTCAACACGCCCGCGGCCGCCTTGAAGCTGCCGAGCCTGACCGCGACATCGAACGCCTGCAGCGCCAGCAGATGCGCCGGCCGAAGACTCGCTGCAGCGAGATCGTCCCTCCGCTGCGACGGTGACCGGCGCCCCGGCCGTGGGTTGTTCCTGCTCATGGGACCGATCCTAGCGGGCGGCCGCCGTCGATGTCGCGCGGAAAATGGCTTTGGATGAATGACATTCATCCGAACCCAGCTCGTTTCGCTTGTCGCATGCAGCGCAATGCGCGAGCCTGTCCCTGAACCAGACCAGACCGGCGGCAAGCCCGGCCAATCGAGCGGGAGAACGGCGATGACGGCACAGCTCGCGGACGAAGCCTCGATCGTCGACCGCATCCTCAGGCATATCGACGCCAAATCGACCGATCTCAGCGACGGCGTCTGGCACGAGCCAGTCGCGCATTATCTGTCGCAGGATCGCTTCGCGGCCGAGATCGACCACGTGTTCCGCCGCACGCTGACGCCGTTCTGTCCGTCGGCCGTGCTCGCCGAGATCGGCGGCTATGTCGCGCGCGATGCGGCGCTGACGCCTGTTCTCGCGATCCGCGGCGCGGACGGCGTTGCGCGCGCCTTCCGCAATGCGTGCCGGCATCGCGGCGTGCAGTTGGTCGACGGTGCCGGTTGCAAGAAGGCGCTGACCTGCCGCTATCACGGCTGGACCTACGGCCTCGATGGCCGGTTGCGCGGCATTCCCGACGAATACGGCTTTCCCGGGCTCGACAAGACCACGCACGGCCTCGTGCCCGTCACCTGCATCGAACGCGATGGCCTGGTGTTCATCGCACAGGACGATCCCGCCGCAACCTCCGACGCGAGCAGCATGCCGGCGTTGTTCGGCGACGACTGGACGCTGTACTCGACCGTCTCGCAGGAGGTCGAGGCCAACTGGAAGATCGTCGCCGAGGGGTTCCTCGAAGGCTATCACATCCGGTCGACGCACCAGGATACGTTCTATCCGCTGCAGTACGACAATCTCAACGTGATCGAAGCCTTCGGCCGCAACAGCCGGATCAGCTTCCCCTATCGGCGCATCGAGAAGCTGCGCAACGTGCCGCCGGGCGAACGCAGGACCGCCGGCATGCTGACGCATGTCTATCACCTGTTTCCGAACGTGATGCTGTCGACCTTCCCGACCAACCGGTTGATGACGGTGCTTGAGCCGCTCGCCGTGGACCGCACCCGTCTCGTCACCTACACGCTGTCGAACCAGATCGCCGCGGAGGATGGCCGCGCCGCGGTCGCCCAGGGACGCGACTTCGTTACCGCGGGCGCGGCCGAAGATCGCGAGATGGCCAGCGCCGCGCAGCGCGGACTCGCAACGCGAGCGAATGATCACTTCACCTTCGGCCTGTTCGAAGGGGCGATCAGACATTTTCACCGCAATCTGGCTGAGATCATCGAGAGCCGCACCGGCGCACGCTGACCCAATCCAACATTGCGTAGCGAGGACTGACCATGCTGGACCATCCGACCGTCAAATACCGAACCGAGCAGGCAATCGCGATCGTGACCATCGATCGCTATGACGAGGCGCGCAACGCGGTCAATCCGGAGACCGCGCAGGGGCTGGCTCAGGCGTTCCGCGCGTTCGATCGCGACCCATCGCTATCGGTCGCGATCCTGACCGGCGCAGGCGGCGCGTTCTGCGCCGGCTTCGACCTCAAGCGTACCGCGGCCGGCCATCGCGGCCACCGCGTCGAGAACGGCGACGGCCCGGTGGGCCCGACGCGGATGAAGCTGTCGAAGCCGGTGATCGCCGCAATCGAGGGGCCGGCGGTAGCGGGCGGCCTTGAGCTTGCGATCTGGTGCGATCTGCGGGTCGCGGCATCCGATGCCACGTTCGGGGTCTATTGCCGGCGCTTCGGCGTGCCGTTGATGGATCTCGGCACCATACGCCTGCCGCGGCTGATCGGGCACAGCCGCGCGATGGACATGATCCTGACCGGGCGTGGCGTCTCCGGCGAAGAGGCCAGGCAGATCGGGCTCGCCAACCGCGTGGTCGCGCCTGGCACCGCGCTCACCGAGGCGCGCAGCCTCGCCCTGGATCTCTGCCGGCTGCCGCAGGCGGCGCTGCGCAGCGACCGGCTCTCCGCCATCGAGCAATGGGAGCTCAGCTGGGAGCAGGCCACGCTGAACGAGTTTCGCCTCGGGCTTGCGACGGTTGCGACTGGCGAGACCGAGGCCGGCGCCCGCCGCTTCGCAGGCGGCAAGGGCCGGCACGGCGATTTCGCCGACATCGCCTGAGAAGTCGATCGCGAGCGCGGCGCTACTCGTCGACCCGGGTGCGCGCGATGACCTCGGCGGCGCCCTTCGCGAGCAGCTCCATGCCGACGGCGCGGCCGAGTTCGCGCGGCCGGTCGGCGGGGCCGCTCCGCGTCACCTCGATGAAGCCGGCTCCGGCCTCGTCGAGCACGGAAGCGCGCAGCGTCAACTCGCTTGCCGCGAGCGTGGCGTGGCCGGCGATCGGCGAATTGCAATGGCCGTTGAGCACCCAAAGCACCTCGCGCTCGGCCTCGGCAGCCAGCCGCGACGGCGCGTTGTCGATCGCGGCAAGCCGCGCCCGCGTCGCCCAGTCGGTCTCGACGCATTCGACGGCGACGATGCCCTGGCCCACCGCCGGCAGCATTTCGTTGACGGAGAAATCATGGGCGATGCGCGCAGTCATGCCGATGCGCTCGAGGCCGGAGCGCGCCATCACCAGCGCATCCGCCGGCCCCACCTCGCCGCCCTCGGGCAGCCGCTGCTTGTCGCCGCGATCGAGTTTTGCAACGCGCGTGTCGGCGGCGCCGCGATAATGGATCACGGTCGCTTCCGGAAACAGCCGGCGCAGATAGGCGGCGCGGCGCACCGCGTTGGTTCCGATCATGAAGCCCTTGCCGCGTGCGCCGCGGAGCGTGTCCAGCGACAGGCCCGGCCGCAGCACGAGGCTGTCATTGGCGGCATCGCGCTTCAGCATAGCCGCGAGGACGAGTCCCGGCGTCTCCTCATTGCCCGGCACATCCTTCAGCGAATGCATCGCGGCCTGCAACGTGCCGGCACGCATGGCCTCGCGGATCTCGGCGACGAAGGCGCCGCCCTTGCCCCCGTGGCGCAGCAGCTTGCTGGTCTGGTCCTGGTCGCCGCGGGTCTCGAACTTGACGATCTCGACGGCAAGGTCGCCCGCCGAGGCGCGCAGCAGCCGCGCGACCTCGTCCGTCTGCGCGAGCGCCATCGCGCTCTTGCGCGTCCCTATCCGCAAAACCTGTCCCGACACGAAAGCTCCGCTGAGTGGTCATCAACGGCTGGGGATTAGAACAAAAGGTCAGTTAAAACAATGGTTTTTGCCCCTGCCGGACCAGACTCAGGCGATCTCCTCGACCAGCGACACGCCAGCCTCGCGCATCGCCGCGGTGGCGGCCGCAAGCGAACCGCCGAGGTCGATGGCGCGGCAGCCCGGCAGCACGACCGTGGTCTCGAACCCCAGCCGCCGCGCATCCAGCGCCGAATATTGCACGCAGAAATCCGTCGCGAGGCCGGCCATCACGACGCGCTTGAGGCCGCGCTCGCGCAGATAACCGGCGAGCCCGGTCGGCGTCGTCCGGTCGTTCTCGAAGAACGCCGAATAGGAATCGATCGCGGCGCGGAAGCCCTTGCGGATCACGAGCTCGGCCCGGTCGGTCGCAAGACCGGGATGAAACGCCGCTCCCGCCGTTCTCTGGATGCAATGATCCGGCCAAAGCGTCTGCGGCCCATAGGGCATGGTGATCGAGGAGAATGGTGCTACGCCCGGATGCGAGGTCGCAAACGAGCTGTGGCCCGCCGGATGCCAGTCCTGCGTCAACACGACATGATCGAAGCGCGCGGCAAGCTGGTTGACCACAGGCACGACGGCATCGCCGTCGGCAACCGCCAGCGCGCCGCCGGGGCAGAAATCGTTCTGCACGTCGATGATCAGCAAGAGATCGTCGGGCGCAATCTTCATCAGGTACCGATCCGCAGCGACGCGCGCAGCTTGCGCAGGCAGGCGATCACCGACAGCGCGGTGATGCGGCCGGTCTTCGGGTTTTCCGAGGGGATATTCTCGATCATCATCGAGAACCGCGCGGAATCGGAATCGACCTCGATGCGGTGGGTGTTGCGCGTCACCGTCGGATCCGCCCAGATCTCGACCCTCGTGCGGTCGGGGCCGATGCCGGCGAGCGACAGCGCCACCGCGACGTTGAGATTAGCCGGAAAGCCTTTTGCGGCCTCGCGCGCACTCCCTTCGAAGATCCGCAGCGGCTCGGTGATGCCTTCGATCCGGATGTTGTTCTCGACCAGATGCGGCGCTCCGACGAGACCCGCGACCGGCTTCCGTGTCACCAGCTTCGCCGAATGAATGGTCCCGATCGCAGCCGCGGTCACGGCGTCGAGCCCGATCAGCGCGCCGGTCGGCACGATGATCTGGCCGCCATGAGACCTGGCGAGATCGACGAGGTCCTCGTTCTGCAACAGCGCGCCGACACTGAGCACCACGGCGGTCTTGCCACGCTCGACCACCGGCGCCACGATCGAGCGCACCACCTTGCTCGGCGCGCACTCGACGACGATGTCGGCGACCTCGGCAAGCTCATCGATCGGCACCAGCTTCGGTGCAGACTTCAGCTCCGCGACCCAGCCGCGGTGCTTGTCCGGGCTGTTCGCCGAGACGGCAACCAGCGTCAGGCCCTCGATGCCCTGATCGAGCGCCTTGACGACGTCGGTGCCGATCGCGCCGAGACCGGCGACCGCAACCCGCAACTTTGTCTTGTTGTCAGCCATCACTTCCCACCGGCGAGCATCTTGACCAGACGATAGAGATACTCCTCGCCTTCGTAGAACGACTTGACGAGCACGCGCTCGTCCTTGCCATGATTCCGGTTGTCGTCGACATCGGAGCCGAGCCCGGAATGACCATAGGTCGGAATGCCGGCATTGCGCAGGTAGCTGCCGTCGGTGGCGCCGGTGCTCATCACAGGAACGATCGCGGCATCCGGCCAGAACTCCTTCGACAGCTTCTCGATCGATCCCATGATCTCTTCGTTCAAGGGCGACGGCGGGCTCAGCACGGCCTTGCCGGTCGGGGTCACCGCAATCTTCTTGTCGGCGAGTACGCGCTCGATCGTCGCCTGAACACCTTCGACCGGCTCGCCGGGCAGGATCCGGCAGTTCACCTTGGCGGTTGCCAGCTGCGGCAGCGCGTTGATGGCGTGGCCGCCCTCCAGCATGGTCGCGACGCAGGTGGTGCGGAGCTGCGCGTTGTAGCCGGGATTCTCCGACAATCGCGCCAGCGCTGCCGGGTCGGGCTGCGGCGCCAGGATTGCCTTGATATCGTCGGCATGCGACTTGTCGACCTCGGCGGTCTTCGTGAAATAGATCCGCGTCGTCTCGTTGAGATTCATCGGGAAGTCGTATTTGGAGAGCCGCACCAGGCCCTCCGCGAGGCGATAGATCGCATTGTCCTTGCGCGGCAGCGACGAGTGCCCGCCGCTATCCTTGACGGTGAGCTGATAGCCGATCGAGACCTTCTCGCTGGTCTGCACGCTGTTGCGGATCGCCTTGCCGTTCTTGAGGCCGACGCCGCCGCCTTCGTTGAGCGCGAACTCGGCGTCGATCAGGTCGCGGTGGTTCTTGATCAGCCACTGCATGCCGAGACCGTTGGCATCGAGGATCTCCTCGTCGGTCTCCAGCGCGACGATGATGTCGCGGTCGGGCTTGTAGCCCTCCTTCTTGTAGCGGATCAGATTGGTGATGAAGGCGGAGGCCATGTATTTGTCGTCGCTCGAGCCGCGGCCGTAGAAATAGCCGTCCTGCTCGGTGAGCTTGAACGGATCGACCGACCAGTCCTCGCGAAGCGCAGGGACGACGTCGATATGGGCGACCAGGAGGATCGGCTTGCGCGCGCCGGAGCCGTGCAGCCGCGCCACCAGATTGCCCTTGTGCGGCGCCGGCGAGAACACCTGCACGTCGGCCTCGGGGAAACCGGCGGCGCGGAGCCGTGCGCCCATCGCCTCCGCCGCCTTCTGGGTGTCGCCGGTCGCGGTGGTCGTGTTGATCTCGACCAGCTCCTGGTAGATGCCGCGGGCAAATTGCTGCTGCTCGGTCAGTCCTTCCGCGCCGGCGCCGGACGCGAGCAGCATCGGAGCGAGCGCTGCCGCGAACTGCAGCGATCGAACCATGTTTCGGGCCTTGTGCGACATCGTGCTCTCCCAGAATTCCACCACCTGATCGGAGATGAATTCAGACAGGCGACACGCGCTTTGGCAAGACGGCGAGTCCTTCAATTTCCGCGCGTAGGCTCCGCACTTTCGTGCACGCTATTTGGAGTCCTTATTTGGCTTCCTTGGCCGCGATCACCTCGATCTCGACCAGGAAACCGGGATTGGCGAGTGCGGCGACGCCGAGCACTGAGCGCGCCGGCAGGTTCGGCTGGCTGCCGCCGAAGAACTGGGTATAGCCCTCCATGAAGGCCTTGAAGTCCATCGGCGCGGACGCGTTGTGGACCAGGAACACCTGCATCTTGACTACGTCGCCCATGCCAAGCCCCTGGCCTTCCAGGATGGCCTTGATGCGATTGAGCACACCGACGGTCTGGGTCTTGGTGTCACCATAGGCCTGCGGGCTCGACGCATCGGCATCCTTGTTGACGACCGGCGGCACCTGGCCGCTGACATAGACCGTCGTGGTGTTGCCGGTGACGGTCACGGCCTGCGCGATCGGGAACGTCGAGTTGGGAATCGGATGCCTGACCACGTCAGCGAAGGCCGTGGTCGCCATCGCCGACAGCGCGGCGCCCAACACAATACCGATCAATTTCATCAAACTCTCCCCGTGAGTTGCGTGGTCAGCGGCGGGCGTCCTGAACGTCCTTGGTCGTCACCGCGTCCTGATAGTTGTTGCCGAAGTGCGTCCGCAGATAATTCACAACGGCGGCGACCTGACCATCGGTCATCATGTCGCCGAATGCCGGCATGCCGCGGCGGCCATTAATGACGAGATAGATCGGATAGCTGCCGGATTCGAGATTCTTGTTGCCGGCAAGCGCGGGATAGGTACCGGCACCACTCGCGCCTGTCGCATCCGGCATGTGGCAACCCTGGCAGACATTGGCGAACAGCTCTTCGCCGGTCATCTCCACGAAGCGATAGCCCGAGGAGAAGGTGCGCTTGCCCAGCCCGCTGTCCTGGCCAGGCGCCGCGGTCGCCGACAGCAGCAGCAGCGCCGCGACAATAGATGTTCCTGTCTGCTTCATCACGACTTCACCACGCGTTCGTGCAATCGGGTAATGGCATCGAGCGCGGACAGGATCGCGCCCTCCTGCCAGGCCGGCAGCTGCGACGCGTGCTCGCCCGCCAGCGCGATGCGGCCGTCGATCTGGCAGAGATTGCGGTAATGCTGCGCCCGCCCGGCTTCGGTCCATTCCCCGGCGCAGCCGAGCGTGAACGGCACCCGATGCCAGGCCACCGCGACGCCGTTCTCGAACTCGCTCTTGTACTGCGGGTGGATCTTGGCGCCGAATTCAACCGCACTGGCGACCCGCTCAGCCGGCGTCATCGCCGTGAACTCGAAGGAATTGGCGCCTTCATACAGATAGGCGCCGAGCAGCACGCCGCGGCCACCGCGGTTGAAGCCATAGTTCGGATAGCCGATATTCCGGATCGGCAGGTCGGTGTAGCTGATGCCGCCATAGATCGCCTCGTCCTCCTCCCAGAACCGCCGCTTGAACTGCAGCCCGACCTTCACCGAGGCGGCGTAGGGCAAGGAATCGATCGCGTTCTTCATCGGCCCGCCGACATCCAGAGGCAGCTGGCTCAGGATCGGCAGCGGGATGGTGCAGATGCACCAGTCGGCGGTCGCCTGCTGCACCGCGGAGGGACTGGCGGTGTCGACACAGCTCACAGTGACGCCCGAGCCGTTCTGCTGGATCTGCGTGACCTTGGCGTTGTAGCGGATGAGATCGCCGACCTCGCGCGTGAACGCCTTGCCGATCATGTCCATGCCGCCGACCGGCTGGAACATGGAGGGCTGGAAATCATAGTGCGCAAAGCTTTGGACGTAGCGCCACATCCGCGAGCGCAGCAGCTCCTGGAGCGAGATCGGATCGCTGGGCAACGGATCGCCCATCAAGCCGCCGCCGGGATCGCGCGCATAGCCGCGGACGTCGGCGGAGCGCAGATTGGCATTGTACTTGTAGTCGCGATCCAGCGCGCCCCAGTCGCGCAGCGCCTGCAGCAGGATCTCCTGATCTTCCTTGCTGACGAACTCGTCGAGCCTGCCCTGCTGGCTGACCTTCGCCAGCAGCTCGGCCACCCCGCCCTGGAAATCCGCCTTGATGCTGCGAAAGCGTTGCGGCTTGCCGTCGAATGCACGCGTCGCGTGCAGATAAGCGTTATGGTTGAGCTGGATGAAGGGTTCCAGCGTCACGTTGAGCCGCCGGCAGTAATCGAGCAGCGCGCGATGGTGATAGGGAATCCGCCACGGGCCGGGATTGAGATAGAGCCCCTGCTCGAACTGGCAGGTCTGCTTGAAGCCGCCGAGCTCGGTAAAGCTGTCGCCGCCGCGGATCGACCAGTTGCGGCCGCCGGCGCGGTTGTTGAATTCGAGGATCTGGACCTTGTAGCCGGCCTTGCGCAGTTCCAGCGCCGCCGTCATGCCGGCGAGCCCGGCGCCGAGAATCAGCACCGAAGCGCCCTTCACGTCGCCCGTGAGCTTGAGCGGCCCCTTATAGGCGGACTCGGATGCGAAGCCGAGGCTCGTCATCGCGTGATACATCGCCGAACTGCCGGCGATAGTCCCGATCAGCGCCAGCAAATCCCGCCGCCTGATCACAGATTGGTTCTGCACCCGCGTTCACCCAGCCACTGACGTCGATGCCGAAGGGAAACGGTTGACGCGACCCGTGTCAAGAAAGGGCGCACGCTTCCACATGCAGCCACACGCGCTTTTGATGCGTCACGCAACCGATACATCACACCACGCGCTCGCGATGCACGCGCCGGCAATCCATTTCAAAGTCGAGCCCGACCACCGGCGGCCGATCGAAATGCCAGGTCAGGCCGTTGCGCAGCACGCCGCGGCGGCCGAGCTCGCTTTCGAGCACCGGATAGGGGTTGTGGACGGTGTAAAGTTGCGCCGCGGTGGTGTCCTTCCAGGCGCTGCCGAACGCGCTCATCCGGCGTTCGATCTCGCCCAGCACGAATATTGCTTTCGCCAGAATGCCGGACGGACTGGTATCGCCGGGCGCGATGGTATGATCGCGGTAATTGGCCTTGCCCTCGACCGACTCGCCGCTGCCGGCAACCACGAAGCTGCGAGGCGCATCCTTCGCAGCCGGCACCGTGTAGCAGAAGGCGTGGAAGCTCGGCTCGGCGGGCGGATCGAGCTTTGGACAGACATTGCTGCGCGCCACCGGATTGACGCCGTCACGCATCACGCCCCAGGCGATCAACGTCTTGATGTAGATCTCGTTGAAGGCCCTGAACCCGTCCTCGGTGAACGGCGCCGGTGAGCGCAGTTCGCAGGCGCCGAACGCGGTCAGCGGGCGGCCGGCGGCCTTGATGATATCGGCAATCCGTTCAAAACCTGCGCTCAAGGGCACCGGTTCGGCGAACCTGACCCGCTCGATGGCATAACCGGGCAGCGCACTGACGCCGCAGGAATATTGACTGACGCCGGGCATGAAGCGGTAGCCGCCGTCGGAAGCCTCGATGGTGCTGGTCATGGTGCCCCTTGTACGGATGCGGTCGTCACGCTGACGTCATTTCGCGATGGCGGATACACACGAACCGCTCGATTTCATCACAGC
>NZ_JARVWP010000001.1 GCF_029846235.1 Bradyrhizobium sp. CER78 | reverse complement strand
CTCCAGGGGAGGGTGGCATGCCTTGCCACCCGCTCGCCTCGCATCTTATATGCGTTGGGCGTGCACGAGCCGCGCCCCGCATATGGCGGGTTCAATTCGCCCTGCTTTCGTGCAAGGATGCCTGCCGAACGCTTTCCGTTCCCCTTATCCATACGCCCCCTACAAGAGGTTTCCGATGGTCAATCGTATGCAATTCTACATCGATGGCGCCTGGGTCGATCCCGTCGTCAAAGGCAAGTCCACCCCCGTCGTCAATCCGGCGACCGAAGAAGCGATGTACGAGATTGCGCTCGGCTCGAAAGCCGATGTCGACAAGGCAGTCGCCGCCGCCAAGCGCGCGTTCGAGACCTATTCCAAGACCAGCCGCGAGGAGCGCATCGCGCTGCTCACCAAGATCGTCGAGGTCTACAAGGGCCGCATGAAGGAGATCGGTGCCGCCGTCTCCGACGAGATGGGCGCGCCGCTGCCGATGGCCGAGAAGCTGCAGGCCGGCGCCGGCCTCGGCCATCTCATGAACACCCTCGAAGTGCTCAAGAAGTACGAGTTCGAGGAGACCATGGGCACCGCCGTGATCGTGCGCGAGCCGGTCGGCGTCGTCGGCATGATCACGCCCTGGAACTGGCCGCTCAACCAGATCGCCTGCAAGGTCGCGCCCGCGCTCGCCGCCGGCTGCACCATGATCCTGAAGCCGTCGGAGTTCACCCCGACCTCGGCGCTGATCTTCGCGGAAATCCTCCATGAAGCCGGCGTGCCGAAGGGCGTGTTCAATCTGCTCAATGGCCTCGGCCCCGAGGTGGGTGCCGCGATGAGCGAGCATCCGGACATCGACATGATCTCGTTCACCGGCTCGACCCGCGCCGGCGTCGACGTCGCCAAGCGCGCGGCGCCGACCGTCAAGCGTGTCAGCCAGGAGCTCGGTGGCAAGTCGCCGAACGTGATCCTCGAAGGCGCCGACCTGACCAAGGCGGTGACCGGCGGCGTGATGCACATGTTCAACAACTCTGGCCAGTCCTGCAACGCGCCGTCGCGCATGATCGTGCCGCTCTCCAAGATGAAGGAAGTGGCTGCGATCGCGAAGGGCGTCGCCGACAAGACCAAGGCCGGCGATCCGCGTGCCGACGGCACCACGATCGGCCCCGTGGTCAACCGCGGCCAGTGGGACAAGATCCAGGCGTTGATCCAGAAGGGCATCGACGAGGGCGCAACGCTCGTCGCCGGTGGCCCGGGCCTGCCCGAGGGCGTCAACAAGGGCTTCTATGTCCGTCCGACCATCTTCGCCGACGTCACCAACGACATGACGATCGCCCGCGAGGAAATCTTCGGACCGGTGCTGACGATCATCGGCGCCAAGGACGAAGCGGAAGCCGTGAAGATCGCGAACGACACGCCGTACGGTCTTGCCGGTTACGTCTCGGCCGACACCGTGGAGACCGCGCGCCGCGTCGGCCGCCAGATCCGCGCCGGCAACGTCAACCTGCAGGGCGTGCCGAACGAGCGCACCGCCCCGTTCGGTGGTTACAAGCAGTCCGGCAACGGCCGCGAGTGGGGCCGCTACGGTCTGGAAGAATATCTAGAGGCCAAGGCGGTCGCCGGCTACAACGCCGCGTAAGCCGAAGCTTGCAGAGACGACATTCTGGCGCCGGAGCGGATCACCGCTCCGGCGTCAGACGTTTTGGGATGCAAGTTTGAAAGATCTTGGGTCGTTTGGAGGTTAGGTTCGTCATTGCGAGCGAAGCGAAGCAATCCATCTCTCCTCACGTGGGGAGGGATGGATTGCTTCGTCGCTTCGCTCCTCGCAATGACCGTCGGGTCAACCGCCGGGCGCACCCTGGGTGTTGACGTAGAGCGCATAGATCGACTGGCTCGCCGCCATGAACAGGCGGTTGCGCTTCACGCCGCCGAAGCAGAGGTTGGCGCAGCGCTCCGGCAGCGCGATGCGGCCGATCATGACGCCGTCGGGCGCGAACACGACGACGCCGTCGAGCTCGGGATCGCCCATGCCCCAGCCGCACCACAGATTGCCGTCGATGTCGCAGCGCATGCCGTCCGGCGTGCCGCGACCGGCATCGATGAACACGCGCTTGTTGGAGATCGTCCTGCCGTCGGCGGACACGTCATAGGCCAGGATCTTGCGGTTCGGCTCGCCGCGGGATTCCACGACGTAGAGGATCTTCTCGTCCGGCGAGAAGCACAGCCCGTTCGGGCCGAGCACGCCCTCGGCGACGATGGTCGCCTTGCCGGTTTCGGGATCGAGCCGGTAGACATTGGGCTCGATCTCCGGATCGGCCTTGTAGCCCTCGTAATTGCCGAGCAGGCCGAAGATCGGATCGGTGAACCAGATCGAACCGTCGGACTTCACCACCACATCGTTCGGCGAGTTCAGTCGCTTGCCGCCGAACGAGTCGATCAGCACCGTGATCGATCCGTCATATTCGGTGCGCACCACGCGGCGGCCGCCGTGCTCGCAGGTGATCAGCCGGCCCTGGCGGTCACGGGTGTTGCCGTTGGCGAAGTTCGACGGCTTGCGGAAGATGCTGACCGCGCCGGTCTCTTCCTCCCATTTGAGGATGCGCTGGTTCGGGATGTCGCTGCACAACAGATAGCGGCCGTCGCCGAACCACACCGGACCTTCGGCCCAGCGCAGGCCGGTGGCGATGCGCTCAACCGCGGAGAGCTTTAGCCAGTATTTCTCGAAGCGCGGGTCGAGCGCGTGGATCGCGGGATCGGGATAACAGGTCGCGGGACGCCAGCCGGCGGAATGAACATCGGACATTTGCTGTTCTCGTTGTTGTGTTTCGATGGTGTTTCCTTGAGCGCCTGGTTTGCTATCATTGTCGGCCTGCGACCGCAATTCGATCCAGGGATTGCGCTGAGCAAACAGGAAAGACGAGGGACGGCATGCCACGCATATTGATGACCGGCGCATCGGGGGGAATCGGCACGAGCCTGCGCAAGCTGCTGCCGCCGATCTATCCGGATCTCTTGCTGAGCGATATCAAGCAGCCCTCCGATCTTCGCAGCGACGAGAAATTCAAGGCGGCCGATCTCGCCGACCTCGCGCAAGTCGAGGCGATCTGCGAGGGCGTCGACGGCATCCTGCATTTCGGCGGCTATTCGGTCGAAGGTTCCTGGGACGCGATCCTGCAGGCCAACATCATCGGCGGCTACAATTTGTTCGAGGCTGCGCGCAAGCAGGGTGTCAAGCGCGTGATCTTCGCCTCATCCAACCACGCCGTCGGCTTCTATCCACGTCATCACCGCATCGGCACCGACGTCACCGCGCGGCCGGACAGTCGTTATGGGGTGAGCAAGGTGTTCGGCGAAGGCATCGGTGCGCTCTATGCCGACAAGCACGGCATCAAGGTGACCTGCATCCGGATCGGCAATTTCGGCGAGGCGCCGCTCGATCACCGCAGGCTCTCGATCTGGCTCAAGCCGGAAGACCTGGTGCAGCTCTGCCGGATCGGGCTCGAACATCCCGACATTCATTTCGAGGTGCTGTACGGCGCGTCCTACAATGAGCGTTCGTGGTGGGACAATCACCGCGCCTACGATCTCGGCTATCGCCCGACCGGCCGCGGCGAAGACTTCCGCGAGCACGCGATGGCCGAGCAGGCCAAGCTGCCGGCGGATCCCGTCGGCGACTACTACCAAGGCGGCACGTTCTGCAGCATGGAGTTCGACGGCGACCGGACGAGGGTGATCGACTGGAAGAAGTGATCAGTCGTCGCACTGCGGCAGCTGCTTCACGGCCTCGGTGTGCTCGCGCTGCGGCTCGTTCGCGCTTTTCCCGGATGCCTTGGGCACGCTTCCGGGCCCGTCATAGGTCTGGGAGAAATGCGCAAGCGGGAAGGTGAGGCTGATCTTCTGCCCGGTCAGGTTCTTGGCTTCCACCACCATCGTCTGCGCGTGCTTCAGCCGTTGGATCAGCTCGGCATTGGCCTCCAGCGTGCCGCCGCAGCCGAGCGTGTAGCAGTGCGTCCGGGCGATCTGCATCGGTTCGTCCTGGTCGATCCGCAGGCTGATCGTGCCTTCCAGCATGGTCCGCGTTCCGACATTGGCGGTGAGCAGCGCGCGCGTAGAGCTCTGCGGCGAGATGCTGATGGTGCCGCCGGATGGCGCGCACTGGCCGCGCGCGGCAGCGGCGACGAAGCAGCTCGCCTCGGTGAGGCAAGTCTTGCTCCAGGGCTCATAGGCGAGCTCGGTCGCGCGCGGATCCGCCGCCTGAGCAAGGCTGCCAAGTGCAAGCTGCACGGCGCATGATCCGATCAACAAAGCCACATAACGCATCGTCGTCTCCTTCACGAGGAGGCCGCGTATCGTGCTATTGCGGCTTTTTGTCGTTGGAGATGCGAACGAGATAATCCGCCTTGCTGTACTGCATGTGGTCGACGCAGAGCTGTGCCAGCGCCCAGCTGTCGCGGCCTTTCAGGAGCTCGATCATCAACTCATGCTGACGGCGCGACAATGCAAGGCCCTCGCTGTCGGCGAGATTCTTGGCGCGCATCGGCAGCGTCAGGTTCATGTAGTCCTGCAGCGAGCGGACCAGATAGGGGTTGCCGCAGGCGGAAAACAGCGCGAGGTGGAACGCATCGTTGGTCTCGTGAATGCCGCGCATGTCCTGCGCGTCGGCCTTGATGCAGTAATGCCGTTGCAGCTCGTTCAACTCGTCGATCAGGCTGTCCGGCGCGGGCAGCGCGATCATCAGCGCGGCCTGCCGCGTCAGCATCTCGCGCACCTCGTAAATCTGCCGGACTTCCTCGGCCGAATAGAACCGCACAGTGGCGCCGACATTCTTCTCACGCAGCACGATGCCCTGACGCTCGAGCTGGAACAGTGCCTGGCGGACGAAATGCCGGCTCGCGCCGTAGCGCTGCATCAGGGTATCCTCGACCAGCCGCAGGCCGGGCGCCAAGCGCCCGAAGATGATGTCCTCCTCCAGCCGGCGGATCACCTCCGCCTGCTCCTCCTCGCGCGAGGGGGCCTGGAGTTCGGGCAAGGTGGGCTCGGCTTTCATGCGCTCTCGGCTTCGGGTCGATGCCGGAGGTCAGCACGGCGCCATGGTTATTGTCAATAATAGGGGTGATTTTGCCGCAGGTCAGCCACGCTCTACCTCCGGATTATCTCATATTGACAATAATTCCGGCCGCTCCTTAAGTGCGGCCGAACAACCAACGGGACGAGAAGAAAATGGCCGACGGACTTCGCAAGGGACTGACCAGCTATGGTGACGCCGGCTTCTCGCTGTTCCTGCGCAAGGCCTTCATCAAGGCGATGGGCTATTCCGACGACGCGCTCAATCGCCCGATCGTCGGCATCACCAACACCTACAGCGACTACAACCCGTGCCACGGCAACGTTCCGCAGATCATCGAGGCGGTGAAGCGCGGCGTGATGCTGTCGGGCGCGATGCCGTTCGTGTTCCCGACCATCTCGATCGCCGAGAGCTTTGCGCATCCGACCTCGATGTATCTGCGCAACCTGATGGCGATGGATACCGAGGAGATGATCCGCGCCCAGCCGATGGATGCGGTGATCGTGATCGGCGGCTGCGACAAGACCCTGCCGGCGCAGATCATGGCCGCGATCAGCGCCGATCTGCCGACGGTGGTGATTCCGGTCGGCCCGATGGTGGTCGGCCATCACAAGGGCGAGGTGCTCGGCGCCTGCACCGACTGCCGCCGGCTGTGGGGCAAATATCGCGCCGGCGAGATCGACGACAACGAGATCGAGGCGGTGAACGGGCGCCTTGCGCCTTCCGTGGGCACTTGCATGGTGATGGGCACGGCCTCCACCATGGCCTGCATCACCGAGGCGCTCGGCCTGTCGCTGCCGATGAGCGCGACGATTCCGGCACCGCATGCCGAGCGCTTCCGCTCCGCCGAGGCCAGCGGCCGAGTCGCCGCCGAGATGGCGAAGACCAAGGGACCGAAGCCGAGCGAGATACTGACGCCGTCCTCGTTCCGCAACGCCCAGGTTGTCATGCAGGCGATCGGCGGCTCGACCAACGGGCTCATTCACCTCACTGCGATCGCTAACCGCTCGCCGCACAAGATCGACCTCGAGGCGTTCGACAAATTGGGCCGTGAGGTGCCCGTGCTGGTCGATCTCAAGCCGTCGGGCGAGCACTACATGGAGCATTTCCATCATGCCGGCGGCGTGCCGAAGCTGATGGCGCAGCTCGGCGACCTCATCGACCTCGACGCCAAGACCATCACCGGCCAGACCTTGCGTGATGTCGTCGCCAACGCCGAGGATGTGCCGGGACAGGATGCGATCCGCTCCAAGGCGAACCCGATCAAGTCCGAAGGCGCGATGGCGATCCTGCACGGCAATCTCGCGCCGCGCGGCGCCGTGATCAAGCAGTCGGCGGCGAGCCCGAAGCTCTTGCAGCACACCGGCCGCGCCGTGGTGTTCGAGTCGGTCGAGGACATGACGCTGCGGGTCGATGATCCCACGCTCGATGTGACCGCCGACGACGTGCTGGTGCTGCGCAACGCCGGCCCGAAGGGCGCGCCGGGCATGCCCGAGGCGGGCTACCTGCCGATCCCGAAGAAGCTCGCGCGCGCCGGCGTGAAGGACATGGTCCGCATCTCCGATGCGCGGATGAGCGGCACCGCGTTCGGCACCATCGTGCTGCACATCACGCCGGAGTCCGCCGTCGGCGGTCCGCTCGGCCTGGTGCGGAACGGCGACATGATCCGGCTCGATGTCGCCAGGCGCAGCATCGATCTGCTGGTCGACGAGGCCGAATTGCAGAAGCGGCGCGCCGCGCTCGTTCCGGCCGGCACGCCTGATTGGGCCAGGCGCGGCTACGCGCATCTCTTCAACGAGACCATCCTGCAGGCCGACGAGGGCTGCGATTTCGACTTCATGCGCGCCAAGGGGAAGTAGCGCGCAAAGTTCGGCGCACTAGCCGAATTGTCGATAATTTCTGCGATGTAGCGCTCGTTCGCGCCTACGACGACCTGATTACCTCTGTTTTATTGACAATCCCGCGGGACTGGTGGGATGATCGCGTCAATCAAAAACAGGGGGAACGTCGCGATGGGCACTTCAGCCAGGATCGTCGGGATCGCCATGGCCGCGGCAGCGCTGCTGCTGTCCGCTGGCGCCGGCGCGCAGGAGGTCAAGCACTTCCGCTTCGCCTACGACCAGCCGCGCAACACCGGCTATTCGGTTGCCGGCGATCTGTTCGCCGACAAGCTCAAGGAATTGAGTAAGGGGACGATGATCGTCGACCAATATCCCGGCGCGCAGCTCGGCCAGGAGCCGCAACTGCTGCAGCTCGTGAAGTCGGGCGATATCGAGTTCGCAATCATCTCCTCCGCCAACACCGCAACGATCTCGCCGCAGGCCGGCGTGATGTCGCTGCACTTCCTGTTCCGTAACGACGCCCATGTGATCAAGGCGCTGGCGGATCCGCAGGTGTTCGACGCCATCAAGACGATGATCGACGACACCGCCCAGGGCCTGCATGTGATCGGCACCGGCTCGCAGGGCGTGCGCCACATCTACAGCAAGAGGGAAATTCATAACGTCGGCGACCTCAAGGGCGTCAAGGTGCGGGTGCAGGCGACCGCGACCGAGGACACCATGTTCCCGGCCTACGGCGCGCAGACGGTGCACATGCCGTTCGGCAGTGTCTACACCTCGCTGCAGACCGGCGTGGTCGACGCCGCCGAGAACAGCATCAACGTCTATCTCGTCAACAAGCACTACGAGGTCGCGCCGGTGCTCTCGATCACAGAGCACGAGGCCAACAATGCGCTGCTGTTCGTCTCCGACAAGCTCTGGCAGAGCCTCTCCGCCGAGCAGAAGCAGTGGGTGCAGGCCGCCGCCAACGAGGTCAGCGCCAAGGAGCCGCAGAAGGCGTTCGAGCTGGAGCGCAACGCGCTGACCAAGCTGAAATCGTTCGGCGTCAAGGTGATCGAGAACGTGGACAAGAAGAGCTTTACGGCGGTCGCCGATCCCTATCTCGACAAGCTCGCCAAGGAGCTCGGCCCGCATGCGGAGAAGATCAAGAACCTGATCCGCGCGATCAACTGAAGCCCGGGTCGACGGGGAGCGCGCCATGGCCATCGCCGACAGACTGGTGCTGCAACGGCAGCGGCATCTGAAATGGCGGGCGCTCGACCGGCTCGAGCTGATCCTGATGATGCTGTGCGGCCTGCTGTGCTTCGGCTTCTCGCTCTCGGTCACTGCCGACATCGTCACCCGAACCATCGGTCACCCCTGGCTGTGGCTGCAGGAGGTGACCTCGACGCTGTTCATCTACGCGATCTTCATCGGTGCCGCGGTCGCGACCAGGCGCAACGATCACCTCTATCTCACCGCACTCTCGGAGGCGATGCATGGCAGGTCGCGGACATTCGTCGAGATCGTCATTCGGTTGGTCGTGCTGGGCGTCGCCTTCTGCCTGGTCTGGTATGGCTATCAGAATTACCTGCGCGGCTTCGGCAGTTTCCGCCTGCCGTCCGGCACACCGATCGCATCGCTCTATGCGGTGATCCCGCTGTCGGGAATCCTGATCGGCCTGTTCACGACAGAGCAGCTCGTCAACGGCATCCACAACGGCTTTGACCATCCGGAGCCGCCGGACGACGATCTTGCGATACCAGCCGTCAGCACCAGCGCGACCGCGGGGGTGCAGCCGTGAGCGCACCGGTCGTGCTTGTGCTGATGTCGTTCTGCTTCCTGTTCTTCGGCTATCTCGGCGTGCCCGTGCCGTTCTCGCTGATGGCCGGCGTGTTCGTCGGCGCGGTGCTGTCGGATGTTTCGCTGGCGGCGATCATCCAGAAGATCTTCGACGGCGTCGATTCCGAGGCGCTGCTTGCGATCCCGTTCTTCCTGCTGGTCGGCGAGCTGATGAGCTCGGCGAATGTCGTGGTCCGAATCGCCAATCTGTCGGTCTCGCTGGTCGGCCACATCAGGGGCGGACTGTCGCAGGTCGTCGTCGTGTTCAGCATGTTCTTCTCGGAAATGTCGGGTTCGACCACCGCCGACGTCGCGGTCATGAGCCGGGCGCTTGGCGGGCCGATGCGGCGGGAAGGCTATGAGCCGGCGTTCATCGCCGCGATCATCGCCTCGGCCTCGACCATCGCGGCGCTGGTGCCGCCGAGCATCACGGCGGTGGTCTATGGCGCGGTCGGCAATGTCTCGATCGCCGGCCTGTTCATGGCCGGCGTGGTCCCCGGCCTGATGATCGGCTTCGGGCTGATGATCTATTGCTATTTCTTCGGCCCGTCAGGCCTGCGCAAGCCGCGCGCGCCGCTGCGCCAGGTCGTGTTCGCCGCCGGTGACGCCGCGCTGCCGCTGATGATCCCGGTGATCCTGCTCGGCGGCATCCTGACCGGCTGGTTCACGCCGACCGAGGCTGGCGTGGTTGCGGTCGCCTACATCATCATCGTGGTGATCCCGGCGCTGAACCGCGGGCACCTGAAGAAGATCCCGTACGACTTCTGCCTCGCCGGCCTGATCTTTTCGCTGCCGCTGATCACGATCGGAGCGGCGAACGCATTTGGCTGGATGCTGGCCTATCTGCGCGGCGCCCTCTACATCGCGGACTGGATCACCTCGATCGCCGGCAATGATCCGCATCTCATCATGCTCTTGATGGTGCTGCTGTTCACCGTGGTCGGCGATTTCATCGAGCCGGTGCCGACCATCATCATCTTCATGCCGCTGGTCAACGCGCTGACCCAGGCCGGCGACATTAACGGTGTCCATATGGGCGTGGTGCTGATCGCGACACTCGCCTTCGGCCTGATCACGCCGCCCTACGGCCTCGTGCTGTTGATGGCGTCGAAATTCGTCGGCATCAGCTTTGCAAAAGCGCTGCGGGCGGCGCTGCCGATCTATGTCGTGTTCCTGGTCACGATCTGCTTCACGATCTACTTTCCGAAGGTCGTGCTGTGGCTGCCGAAGCAGGTGATCCCGGAATCGGTCGGCTGCTTCAAGGCACCCGGCGGCACGGGATACATCTGTCCGAATTAGCCAGACCGCTACTTCGATTTGCTGGTGAATTTCTTCACCGCGACACGGAAATCGTCGGTGTGCATCGACGTGATGATCTTGTGCTCCTCGGCATCGAGCTGCTGCTTGGTCGGCGTGGTGGCCGCCTGGTAGACCAGTGATTTGGTCGCCGCGATCGCGGCTGGCGGATTCTTTGCCAGGCGTTCGGCGAGCTGCCGGGTGGCCGCCTTCAGCTCGGTCGCGGGGACGGTCTTGACCACCAGTCCCCATTCATAGGCCTGCTGCGCGGTGAAGCCGTCCTCGGCAAGGAAAATCTGCAGCGCGCGACGTGTCCCGACCGTGCCGACGATGCCGACCGTGCTGCCGCCATCCGGCGACACGCCGATCTTGGCATAGGCGGGCGTGAAGCGGGCATCCTCCGCGGCGATGCACAGGTCGGTCACGAAGGCGAGGCCCATGCCTGCGCCGGCCGCCGAACCGTGCACGCTGGACAGCACCATCTTCGGCATCCGCCGTACGGTCTCGATGAAGGCGTGGTAGTGGTGCAGCATCTCGCTGACCACCGGGGTGACATTGTTGGCTTCGGCGGCGGCGCCGATGGTCTGCAGATCGCCGCCGGCGCAGAAGGCGCGGCCTTCGCCCTCGATGACCAGCACGCGGACGTTCTTGTTGGCTTCGACCTCGGCGCTGAGCTGCTCGAGCTTCCTGGCGATCGTCAGGTCGATCGCATTGAACGCGGCCGGCCGGTTCAGCGTGATGGTCGCGATAGCGCCGTCGATGCGGAGCAAAGCGGGATCGTTGGGGGAGGTGGGATCGGGCATCTCTAGGGACCTTGGGCTTGTTGGTTCCGGACATTTAAAGCCTTGGCGGGAGCCGTGGCAATGCGGCCCGGCGCCCAGAGGCGGTGTTCGAGCGCCCAGATTTGCCAGAGACCCCCTTGCATCGGCGCGAGCCATGAGGCCAAATGGCCGTCAGCCTTCGGTACGCAGACACGAGCGCTGTGGGGACGGGGCAAGCAAGCTAACATCGACAAGAGGAAACGGCATGGGTCGCTCCTGCGCGCGCGTATTTGGGTTGTTCCGATGACAGGCTCGGTCATCATCGTCGGTGCCGGACATGCCGGCTTCCAGCTCGCGGCGTCGCTGCGCCAGGCGGGCTTCGCCGACCGCATCATCCTGCTCAATGACGAAGGCCATCTGCCTTATCAGCGGCCGCCATTGTCGAAGGCCTATCTGAAGGGGACCGGCGGGCCCGAGACCCTGATGTTCCGGCCCGACAAGTTCTACCACGACAACAAGATCGACCTGATCACCGATCGCGCCCATGCGGTCGACCGCAATGTGCGGAAAGTGGCGCTCGCCTCCGGCACCTCGCTCGACTACGGCCATCTGGTGCTCGCGACCGGCGCACGGAACCGGCTGCTCGATATTCCCAACGCCAAGCTCGACGGGGTCCGCTATTTGCGCATCCTCGATGAGAGCCAGGCGCTGCGCGACTTGATCGCACCCGGCATGCGCGTCGTCGTGATCGGCGCGGGCTTCATCGGGCTTGAATTCGCGGCGACGGCGCGGGCCAAGGGCCTTGAGGTCGACGTGGTCGAACTCGCCTCCCGCGTGATGGCGCGCGCGGTGACCGCGGAGATTTCCGAGTTCTCGCAGTCGCGCCACGCAGCCGCCGGCATCCGGATTCACCTCGGCGTGCAGGTCACGGCGATCGAAGCCGATGGTGCGAAGGTCACCGGCGTCAGCCTGAGCAACGGCACGCATATCCCGGCCGATCTCGTCGTGGTCGGCGTCGGCGTGCTGCCGAATGTCGAGCTCGCCGCGGAAGCCGGGCTGCCGGTCGCATCCGGCATCATCGTCGACGAGCATCTTCTGACCGCCGATCCGAATGTCTCCGCGATCGGTGATTGCGCGCTCTACACCAGCAAGCGCTTCGGCGGATCGCTGCGGCTGGAGTCGGTGCAGAATGCGACGGACCATGCGCGCTGCGTCGCGTCACGGCTGACCGGCAAGACCGAGGTCTATGACGGCCTGCCGTGGTTCTGGAGCGACCAGGGCCCCGACAAGCTGCAGATGGCAGGCCTCACCACCGGCTACGATCGCGTCGTGGTGCGCGGCGACCGCGCGCAGGGCGCATTCTCGGCGTTCTGCTATCGCGGCGACAGACTACTCGGCATCGAGTCGGTCAATCGCGCCGGCGATCACATGTTCGGCCGCCGGCTGCTCGGCGCCGGTGGTTCGATCACGCCGGAGCAGGCGGCGGATGCGAGTTTTGATTTGAAGAGTGCGCTGGCCTAACCACTCGTCGTCCCGGCAAAGGCCGGGACCCATACGCCGCGGCCTCTCGATTTGAGGCGGTGCGGGTTGATGTCAATTCAAGACAATTGCGGCCAGTGGTTATGGGTCCCGGCTTTCGCCGGGACGACTCGTGGAAAGAATCGCGGCCACCTCCTGCGTCGTCGGCATCGACGGCGCAGCGCCCATCCGTTGTGCGCAAATCGAGGCCGCGGTGTTGGCGTAGGCCAGCGCGTCGCCGAGCGGCTTGCCGATGGCAAGCTGTGAGGCGAGGGCGCCGACGAAGCAGTCGCCGGCGCCTGTGGTGTCGACGGCCTTGACCTCGCGCCCGGGCACCAGCAGCGGCTGGTCCTCGACCAGTGCCAGCACGCCGCGCTTGCCGAGCGTGACGCAGACGATCTTGCCTCGCCCCAAGGTGCGCGCCGCCTCGGCGAAGCGCGACGGGTCATCGCTGTCGCGCAGCTCGGTTCCCGTAAGGAGGCTGAGCTCGGTCTCGTTGAGGATCAGGATATCGACGAGGTCGAGGAGCGCCTTGTCGGCCGGTTTCGCCGGTGCCGGGTTGAGGATCGTGGTGACGCCGGCGGCGCGGGCGCGGCGGAAGAATGCGGCGATCGTCGGCAGCGGGATCTCGAACTGGCTGACCGCGACGTCGCCTTTCGCGAGCACGGGTGCTGCGACATCATCGGCATCGACCAGCCCGTTGGCGCCCGGTACGACCACAATCGTGTTGTCGGCATTGGCAAGCGTGATGATCGCGGTGCCCGAATGCACGCCGTCGGTGTCTTTGACGAAGCTGAGATCGACGCCCTGCGCGGCGAGAAAGGCTCTCAGCTCCTTGCCGAACGCGTCAGTGCCGAGCCGGCCGACCAGCGTGGTCGGTACGCCCTGCTTGGCCGATGCCACCGCCTGGTTGGCGCCCTTGCCGCCGGGAAAATACAGCACGGCCTCGCCGGCCACGGTCTCGCCAACCTTCGGGTGGCGCTCGGCAGTCGCCACCACGTCCATATTGATGCTGCCGGCGACGAAGATGCGCCCCATGCCCAACCCCATTCAGCCCTGTCAAACCGCGGCGCCGAACTCCTGCTTCACCGCGGCGATATCGTCGAGCGTCGGCAGGCCGGCCTCGTTACCGAGCTTCTGGATCTTGTAGGTCGACGCCGCGCGCGCGAACTCGAAATGCTCATGCCAGGCTTTGCCGGGATTGGCGAGATAGGAATAGATGTAGGCGCCGTGGAAGACGTCGCCGGCGCCGTTGGTGTCGATCACGCGCTTGCGCGGGATCGGAAACGCCGGCAGCGTCTGCACCGTACCCGTCTCGTCATACCAGAGCAGGCCGCGCTCGCCCATGGTGACGCCGCCGATCTTGCAGCCGCGGCTCTTGAGATAGTCGAGCATCTGCTCCGGCGTCTTGTCCATCTGCTCGCACAGCCGTTCGGCGACGATCGCAACGTCGATGAAGGCGAGCAGCTCATGGGTGTTGGTGCGCAGGCCACCGCCGTCGAGCGAGGTCATGATGCCGTCCTCACGGCAGAGCTTCGCATAATGGATCGCGGCGTCCGGCTGGTGGCCGTCGATGTGCAGCGCGCGGCAGCCCTTGATGTTCAGCAGCGGAAAGGGATGGATGTGCTGGTCGTCGCGGCAGCGGACGATGGCGCGCTTGCCGTCGTTGGGCATGATGAAGGACAACGAGGAGGAGTTGACCTTGCGCGGGTGGAACGAGAGGCCATACCGGTCGGCCATGTCCCAGAACATCCGCCCCAGCCAGTCATTGGCCATGGTGGCGATCAGGTCCGGCTCGACGCCGAGCTTGGCGCAGCAGAACGCAGCGGTCACCGCGTTGCCGCCGAAGGAGACGGCATAGGCGTCGGCGACGTGTTTCTCGTCGCCGACCGGCATGTGATCTGTGATGAAGGTGACGTCGATATAGGTCTGTCCAATGAAGAGAGCCTGCATTCGCTTCCCGTCGTCGCTTGGTGTGGTCCCGGCCACGGACTAGACTAGCACCGCTGATCGGCCGATATCGCTGAAATTATTCGCAACCCTGCTTGGTTTACAGGTAGAGATGATGAATGTGTCGCCCGTTCTGGTATGCGGCATAACGGCCGGCAGCAGGTCGTGGTTCCGATACGCGCAAGGAGAAGCACCATGACGGCAGATTTGGGGAGGCCAACGCCATGATTACCGGTCTTGACCACGTCGTCGTCCTGACCGGGGACATCGCCGCCGCCAGCGCCGCCTATGAGACGCTGTTCGCGCGGGCGCCGGCCTGGCGCAACAGCGGCGACGGCGCCGACCGCGTGCTGTTCACGCTCGACAACACGACGCTGGAATTGATGGCGCCGCGCGGCGATGACGATGCTGCCCAGCGAGTTCGTACTGCGCTCGCGACCCAGGGCGAGGGGCTCGCGAGCCTCTGCTTCCGCACCAGCGATATCGCCAGGACGCACCGCAGGCTCGACCGGTTGACGCTGAAGCCCGAACCTGTCGCCGAGGTCGAAAGCCGCGACGAGACCAGCGGCGCCACGCTGTCGTGGAAACGCACGCGTGCGGCGACCGATGCGACGCGCGGCGTACGCATGTTCTTCCTGGAACGGGAGCAGGAGCGGCCGCTGTCGGTCCGCACCACGCCGGCCTCGATCACCGCGATGGATCACGTCGTGGTTTCGACGGCCGACCCGGAACGCGCCGCAGCGCTCTATGGCGCGCGACTCGGGCTCGACATGGCACTCGACCGGTCGCATCCTGAGTGGGGCCGGCTGATGTTCTTCCGCTGCGGTGACCTCGTCGTCGAGGTCACGCACCGGCCGGCCAAAGGGAACGACAAGGCGGCGACCGACGCGCCGGACCGGCTGCGCGGCATCTGCTGGCGCGTCGTTGATGCCGATGCTACGCATGCGCGGCTGGTTGCCGCCGGCGTCGACGTCTCGGAGATTCGCACCGGCCGCAAGCCCGGCACGCGCGTGATGACGGTGCGCAACGGTACCTGCGGCGTGCCGACGCTCCTGGTGCAGCCCTCACAGGGAAAGCCAGACTAGGCCGCGTTCAATCCGCGCGTCGTCCCGACAGCGTGCGCGGCGGATAATAAGCCTCATCGTCATTCCCCGGTGCGCAATTGCGCACCTGAGGGCGCGCCTCTTGGCGCGAGCCCGGAATCCATTCATCCAAGGAGCACGCAGTCCGATGGATTCCGGGCTCTCGCTTCGCGAGCCCCGGAATGACGAAGGGGCACTGTGAGAAATATTCCCGCATGGCCGTCACGACAACATTCGTTCTCAAACGTCGCGCGTCATGCTACATTCATCAGCTCAGCATCACCGGGCGATCGAATTGGCGAAGGCAAAGCGGATACAGAGATGGCAGCGCGACCCCCAGGGGATGCGGCTGCGGATTCTCGAGGCGGCCAAGCAGGAATTCGCCGCCCATGGCCTCGCCGGCGCGCGGGTCGACCGCATCGCGGCCAATGCCGGCGCCAACAAGCGCATGCTGTACTACCATGTCGGCAACAAGGAGGATCTCTATCTCGAGGTGCTGGAAGGCGCCTATGAGAAGATCCGCGCCGAGGAGCGCACGCTCGACCTCGAGCATCTCGATCCGCCCGAGGCGATCGGGCGCCTGATCGACTTCACGTGGAACTATTTTCTGCGCAACCCCGAGTTCCTGGCGCTGCTGAACACGGAAAACCTCGCCAAGGCAAAGCACCTGAAGCGCTCGACCAAGGTCAAGTCGATGCACTCGCCCTTTGTCGAGATGATCCGCACCGTGGTGACGCGCGGGGTCGAGAGCGGTGACTTCCGTGTCACGGTCGATCCGGTGCAACTCTATATCTCGATCGCGGGGCTCGCGTTCTTCTATCTCTCCAATAGCGCCACCTTGAGCGTGATCTTCGGCCGCGACCTGCTCAAGAAGGACGCCCGTGACGAGCGCCTAGAGCACATGACGGCGCTGGTGCTGGCGGCGCTGACCGGCAAGTCCACGGCCGAAGTCGGTAGCGCGATGCCGCTGCTGCGCACCAGCGAACACCGGGTGGTGTGAGGGCTCGCGGTTCGTCTGTAGTCATTGCCAGGCACATAGCTCGTAGCCCGGATGAGCGAAGCGACATCCGGGACCAGACCATCCGCGGACAGATTTCCCCCGGATATCGCTTCGCTCATCCGGGCTACAGTACTCAGCGATAATTCTCGTCTGACGAAAGTTGCACATTTCAGCGCGATTTTGCCGCGTGCGAGGGGCTGGACAGTATTTATCCAACGGGTTAATTTCTAACCGAAAACAGAGAAACTGCAAGGGAGCGTGACGTGGCGGAGGCAAAGAGCCCCTCAAGCCTATCGAAGGTGCTGAATGCGGCGTGGGTCCGCCCGTTCCTGTTCCTGGTGGTCATCGTGGTGGCGTGGGACCTCTCGATCCGCCTGTTCCACATCCCGGCCTATCAGATCCCGTCGCCCGGCGACGTCGTCGCGGTGCTGTGGAGCGACTGGCCGGAGCTGCTGCGGCAGTCCTGGCCGACCACGTACGCGACGATCTGCGGCTTCCTGCTCTCGGCGCTGTTCGGCATTCCCGTCGCGATGCTGATCGCGGGCTCGAAGACGGTCGAGAGCTACGTCTATCCGCTGCTGGTGTTCTCCCAGTCCGTGCCGAAGATCGCGATCGCGCCGCTGTTCGTGGTGTGGTTCGGCTTCGGCATCATCCCCAAGGTGATCTCCGCGTTTTTGCTCGGCTTCTTTCCTGTGGTGGTCTCGGCGGTGCAGGGCTTCAAATCCGTCGATCCCGACATGGTCGACCTCGCGCGCGCGATGCAGGGCAGCCGCTTCAAGGTGTTCTGCGCGGTCAACCTGCCGCATGCGATGCCCGCGATCTTCTCGGGCCTCAAGGTGTCGGTGACGCTCGCCGTGGTCGGCGCCGTCGTCGGCGAATTCGTCGGCTCCAATTCCGGCATCGGCTACGTGATGCAGCGCTCGATCGGCACTTTCGACCTGCCGACGATGTTCGCGGCGCTGGTGATCCTGGCGCTGCTCGGCGTCATCCTGTTCTGGATCGTCGACCGCATCGAGCGGCTGGTGATCCCCTGGCACGTCAGCCAGCGCGACGACATCAGTTTCGCTTCCTAACGCAGCGACCGAACAAGCGGCCCACACAAGGGCCGCGGACAATAAAGGGAGAACAACCATGAAGCGTTTGATTGCGGTCGCCGGCGCCGCATTGGCCTGGACCGCGCTCGCGGTAGCCCCGGCATCCGCCGCCGACAAGGTTGTGCTGATGCTGAACTGGTATGTCTATGGCGAGCACGCGCCGTTCTACTACGGCAAGGCCAAGGGCATCTATGCCGCCGAAGGCATCGACCTCGAGATCCAGGAAGGCCGCGGCTCGGCCGCAACCACGCAGGCGGTGGCGGCCAAGACCGCGGATTTCGGCTATGTCGACGTGCCGACGATGATGCGCGCGGCGGTGAAGGGCGCGCCCGTGATCGCCACCGGCGTGCTGCTGCAGACCAGCCCGATGTCGGCGATGAGCCTTGCCGACAAGAACATCAGGAAGCCGGAGGACATCAAGGGCAAGACGGTTGCGATCACGCCGGCGGATTCGATGACGCAGATCTGGCCGCTGTTCCTGAAGAAGACCGGCCTGAAGGAAAGCGATTTCCAGACCGTTGCCGGCGACGGCCAGACCAAGCTCAACGCCGTCATCAACGGCCAGGCCGATCTCTTGCTCGGCTACGTCATGGACCAGTCGATGAAGATCAAGGACGCCACCGGCAAGGACGTCTATCCGATCAAGTTCGCCGACTACGGTATCAACATGGTGTCGTCGGGCATCATCGCGAACTCCGACTATGTGAAGGCTAACGCCGACCTGGTCCGCCGCTTCATGTCGGCAACGACCAAGGCGGTCGAGGCCGCGGAGAAGGACCCCAAGGCGGCCGCGCAGTCGATCCTCGACGCCAATCCGAAGGGCGGCAAGATCGACACGCTGACCCAGGGTTTTGAGCTGACGATCCCGCTCTACCGCACGCCGGAGACCAAGACCAAGCGGCCGTTCCAGGTCACCGACCAGAACATGACCGAGTCGGTCAATCTGATGGTCGAGTATGGCGGCCTCGACGCCAAGGCCAAGGCCAATCCGAAGGCGTTCTACACCAACGACTATCTGCCAAAGGGCAATTCGTGAGGGCAATTGCCGCCGTCATTCCGGGGCGATGCGAAGCATCGAACCCGGAATCTCGAGATTCCGGGCCTGGTCCTTCGGACCATCCCGGAATGACAGTGAGGATTGGGCGCCTTTCGTTGGACCAGACACCATGAAATCAGCGATGAAGACAGTTGCCGAGCAGCCCGCCGCGCACCTGCGCCTGGTGTCGGACCGCGCGGCCGGTGCCGCGCCCGGCATCAAACTATCAGGCGTGTCGAAGACCTACCGCTCGCGCGACGGCGATGTGCCGTCGCTGAGGCCGCTCGACTTTACCATCAATGAGGGCGAGTTCTTTGTCGTGGTCGGGCCGTCCGGCTGCGGCAAGTCCACACTGCTGAAGATGATCTCGGGCCTGCTGCCGCCGACGACCGGCGAGGTGCTGGTGGACGGCGAGGTGGTGACCAAGCCGCACGGCAATGTCGGCATCGTGTTCCAGAACGCGCTGCTGCTGCCATGGCGCAACATCCTCTCCAATGTGATGCTGCCGATCGACATGAAGCGGCTCGCCCGCGACAAATATCTCGCCCGCGCCAAGGCGCTGCTGAAGCTGGTCGGGCTCGAGGGTTTCGAGAAGAAGCTGCCCTGGCAATTGTCCGGCGGCATGCAGCAGCGCGCCTCGATCTGCCGCGCGCTGGTGCATGATCCCAAGATCATGCTGATGGACGAGCCGTTCGGCGCGCTTGACGCCATGACGCGGGAGCGCATGAATGTCGAGCTGATGCGGATCCAGCGCGAAACCGGCAAGACGGTGCTCCTGATCACGCACTCGATCCCCGAGGCCGTATTCCTTGCCGACCGCGTCCTCGTGATGACCGAGCGGCCCGGCGCGATTGCGGCGATCTACGATGTGCCGATGCCACGGCCGCGCTCGCTCGAGACGATGTCCGATCCGGTCTTCACCGAGCTGGTGCAGCGGATCCGCAAGCATTTCTTCACGCAGGGGTCGCTGGACTGAACCGAGCCTTCGATGACGCTTCGCCTCAAAGTCAACGATATCGCCTTCTTCGAACGGCCGCTGGCCTTCGCACGGCCGTTCCGCTTCGGTGCGGTGACGATCACCGCGTCGACGCAGCTGTTCGTGCGGGTCGAGATCGAGGTGGAGGGCAAGGGCCGGGCGACCGGCGCCAGCGCCGAAATGCTGGCGCCGAAATGGTTCGACAAGCGACCGCATCTGACCGAAGCGCAGTCGCTCGACGGCCTGCGCCGCTCGCTTGCGATCGCACGCGAGCTCTATCTGGCGAACAAGGGCTTTGAGACCGCGTTCGGCCTGCATGCCCGGTGTATCGGTTCGCAGGTCGCGGCCTGCGCTGCGGAGGACATTCCGCCACTCGCCGCCGGCTTTGGCCCGGCCGAGATCGACAAGGCGATCCTGGACGCGTTGCTGCGCGCCGCCAGCGCGAATTTCTTCGACGGCATGGCCGGCAATATCGCCGGCATCGACGCGCGGCTGACGCAGGATATCGATGATGCAGCTGTTGTGCGCTTCCTTTCGACACGCAAGCGGCTCGATCGTGTCGCCGTCAGGCATACGGTCGGGATGGACGACAAGGTTGAAGGCGAGGGCGGCGTCGCCGACGCGAACGAGAACGCGGCAGCACGCTATTTCAAGCTCAAGCTGAACGGCGACCCGGCGCATGATGCGGCGCGGCTGGCGCGGATCGGCAACGAGCTCGCCAAGCTGTCTTACGCGGTCAAGGTCACGCTCGATGCCAACGAGCAGTATGCCGATCTTGCCGCGCTGAATGCGCTGGCGGACCGGCTCGACCATGACGCCGCGTTGCGGCCGATCGCGGCCAACCTGCTCTACATCGAGCAGCCGATGCCGCGCGATATCACCAAGGCTTTGCCGCTTGGCACGCTCGCCGCGCGGAACTTCATCATCGACGAGGCCGACGATTCATATGATGCCTTCCCGCAGGCGCGGGCGCTCGGCTATCGCGGCATTTCCTCGAAATCGTGCAAGGGCATCTACAAGTCGATTATCAATGCGACGCGCGCAGCGGCATGGAGTTCGGATCGCGATCGGTACTTCATCGGTGGCGAGGATCTGACCTGCCAGGCCGGGCTCGGCGTGCAGCAGGACCTCGCGCTCGGCGCGTTGATCGGCGTCACCCATGCCGAGCGCAATGGGCACCATTACGTCGACGGCTTTGCCGACACCCCGGCCGACGAGGCCGACGCCTTCCTCACCGCGCATCCCGATCTCTACACGCGCGCCGGCGGCAAGATCCGCCTCGCCATCCATGACGGCGATCTGCTGACCGGATCGATCGCCGCCACACCGGGCTTTGCCAGTTCGATCCATCCGGACTGGTCCACCATGCAGCCGCTCAAGCGGCCCACACCACGCGTTTCGCAGGAGCAGACAGTATGACGACCAAACGCCTCGGCCTGATCATGAACGGCGTCACCGGCCGGATGGGGCTCAACCAGCATCTGATCCGCTCGATCGTTGCGATCCGCGAGCAGGGCGGCGTGCAGCTGGCGAACGGTGACCGCATCATGCCCGATCCGATCCTGGTCGGCCGCGACGCGGAGAAGGTCGCTGGCCTCGCCAAGCGCTACAACATCGACCGCCACACCACCGATCTCGATCGGGCGCTGGCCGACAAGGGCGACACCGTGTTCTTCGATGCCGCCACCACGCAGGCGCGGCCCTCGCTGCTGACCAAGGCGATCAACGCCGGCAAGCACGTCTATTGCGAGAAGCCGATCGCGACCAATCTGGAGGAAGCCGTCGCGGTCGTGAAGCTCGCCAATGCCAAGGGGTTGAAGCACGGCACGGTGCAGGACAAGCTGTTCCTGCCCGGCCTGAAGAAGCTCGCCTTCCTGCGCGATTCCGGATTCTTCGGCCGCATGCTCTCGGTGCGGGGCGAGTTCGGCTATTGGGTATTCGAGGGCGGCTGGCAGGAGGCGCAGCGGCCGTCGTGGAACTACCGCGCCGAGGATGGCGGCGGCATCATCCTGGATATGGTCTGCCACTGGCGCTATGTGCTCGACAATCTCTTCGGCGAGGTCGAGAGCGTGGTCTGTATCGGTACGACCGATATCCCCGAGCGCTATGACGAGAAGGGCGGGAAGTACCAGGCGACCGCCGACGATTCCGCTTACGCCACGTTCAAGCTGAAGGGTGGTGTGATCGTGCATATCAACATGAGCTGGGTGACGCGGGTCTACCGCGACGATCTCGTCACCTTCCAGGTCGACGGCACCCATGGCTCCGCGGTCGCGGGCCTGACCGACTGCGTGATCCAGGCGCGCCAGGCGACGCCGCGGCCGGTGTGGAATCCGGACGAGAAGCGCATGCACGATTTCTATGCCGATTGGCAGAAGCTGCCGGAGAACGTCGTCTACGACAACGGATTCAAGGAGCAGTGGGAGATGTTCATCCGCCATGTCTGCGAGGATGCGCCGTACAAATACACCCTGCTCGAAGGCGCCAAGGGCGTGCAGCTCGCCGAATGCGCGCTGCAGAGCTGGAAGGAGCGGCGCTGGATCGACGTCGCTCCGATCGTGGTCTGAGAGAGGGCTTTCGTCATGAACAAGCCAGTCCTGCCCAAGCCTAACCTGACAAAGTCGTCGCTGTCCTTGTGGCTGCCAACCACCGACGGTGGCCTTGAAATCTATCGCCTGGCGGCGTCGCGGACCTTTCCGGCGAAGCTCGAGGGCACGCTCAATCGCGTGGCGTTCTCTGCCGCCCATGTGGTCGCCGATCCCCGCGCCGACGTCGATCCCTGGCTGACGGCTGCGATCGATTGGGACAAGACGATCGCATTCCGCGAGCACATCTGGGATCTCGGCCTCGGCGTCGCCGAGGCGATGGACACCGCGCAGCGCGGCATGGGGCTGGATTGGGCGACCTCGCTGGAGTTGATCCAGCGCTCGGTGAGGGCGGCGAAGGCGAGGGGCAACGCGCTGGTCTTCTCGGGCGCCGGCACCGATCACCTCGCGGTCGAAGATGCGAAATCCATCGACGACGTCATCCGCGCCTATGAGGTGCAGCTCGCGGCGGTGGAGAAGGCCGGCGGGCGGATCATCCTGATGGCCTCGCGAGCGCTGGCAAGGCTCGGCAGGAATGCGGAGGATTACGCTGGGGTTTACGACCGCGTGCTATCGCAGGTCCGGGAGCCCGTGATCATCCACTGGCTCGGCGACATGTTCGATCCGGCGCTGGCAGGCTACTGGGGCACGGCCGATCTCGACAGAGCGATGGACACGGCGGTTGCGATCATCAACGCCAACGCGGCCAAGGTCGATGGCGTCAAGGTGTCGCTGCTCGACAAGCAGCGCGAGATCGACATGCGGCGGCGGCTCGATCCGCGGGTGAAAATGTACACCGGCGACGACTTCAATTATGCGGAGTTGATCGCCGGCGACGACAAGGGATTCTCCCACGCGCTGCTCGGCATCTTCGACGCGATCGCGCCCGCGGCGTCCTACGCGCTGTCGCTTCTGGCGACGGGCGACGAGGCCGGCTTCCACGACGTGCTCGGCCCGACAGTGCCGCTGTCGCGCCACATCTTCAAGGCGCCGACCCGCTTCTACAAGACCGGCATCGTGTTCATGGCTTATCTGAACGGTCACCAGGATCACTTCACGATGGTCGGCGGACAGGAGAGCGCGCGCTCGACCCTGCATCTCGCCGAGTTGTTCCGGCTTGCCGACCAGGCGGGGCTGCTCGCCGATCCAGAACTTGCGACACGACGGATGCAGGCCATCCTGACAACACGCGGTATCGACGCCTGATGCGCGACTTTTCCAACGATCACCGCTGGCTGTCGCTGAACACGGCGACGGTCCGCAAGCAGGGCGATCTCCTCGCCATCATCGAGGCCTGCGCGCGTCACAGCATCCGCGCCATCGATCCCTGGCGCGACCAGGTCGCAGCCGTCGGGCTCGACCGTGCCGTGCGCGCGGTCAAGGATGCCGGACTCGATCTCTCCGGCTATTGCCGTGGCGGTATGTTCTCGGCTGATGACGCGCATCGCGGCGAGGCGCGGGACGACAATCGCCGCGCGGTCGACGAGGCCGTGGCGCTCGGCGCCTCCTGCATCGTGCTCGTGGTCGGCGGGTTGCCGCAATATTCGCGGCCGGGCAGCGCGGCCTCGAAGGACATCGCCGCGGCGCGCAACCAGGTCCATGACGGCATCGCCGAGATGCTGGACTATGCAAAGCAGGCAAAGCTGCCGCTCGCGATCGAGCCGCTGCATCCGGCCTATGCCGCCGACCGCGCCTGCGTGAACACCACGAAGCACGCGCTCGACATCTGCGAGGCCCTCGATCCCGGCCGCAGCGGCGCGATCGGCGTTGCGCTCGACGTCTATCACATCTGGTGGGATCCGGAGCTGAAGAGCCAAATCGCGCGCGCCGCCAGGGATCGCCTGCTCGCATTCCATGTCTGCGACTGGCTGGTGCCGACCAAGGACATTCTCAACGACCGCGGCATGATGGGCGACGGCGTGATCGACATCAAGTCGGTGCGCGCGATGGTCGAGGCGCAGGGCTTCGCCGGCTATTCGGAGATCGAGATCTTCTCCAATGATTGGTGGGGCCGGCCGCTCGACGAGGTGCTGCGGACCTGTATCGAGCGCCACCGGACGGTGGTTTGACCCGCCAGCCTGGTCCGGTGGACAAGGCGAGGCGTGCCCGTTATTCCGGAGGCTGTGGGTTTGAACGGCAGTGAGGGCCGTTGAAATCCGCGGCCCGGACCTTCGGAGCACGACATGCGCTTGAGCGATTGCCACAATTTCCATGACTTCCGCGAGCTGGCGCGGCGGCGGCTTCCGGGGCCAATTTTCGATTATATCGACGGTGGGGCGGACGACGAGGCGACGCTTCGGCAGAACACCGCGAGCTTCGAGCGGTGCGATCTGGTGCCGAATATCTTGCGCGGGGTCGAGAACGTCGACCTCTCGGTGACCGTGATGGGCCAGAAGCTGGCAACGCCGTTCTATTGTTCGCCGACCGCGCTGCAGCGTCTGTTTCACCATCAGGGCGAACGGGCCGTCGCTGCCGCCGCGGCGAAATACGGTACGATGTTCGGCGTGTCCTCGCTCGGCACCGTGAGCCTGGAGGAATTGCGCAAGGCCTACGCGACGCCGCAGGTCTATCAGTTCTATTTTCACCGCGACCGCGGCCTGAACACGGCGATGATGCAGCGCGCCAAGCAGGCCGGCGTCGACGTGATGATGTTGACGGTCGACAGCATCACCGGCGGCAACCGCGAGCGCGACCTGAGGACAGGATTCTCGATCCCGTTCAGGCTCACGCTCGGCGGCATGCTGCAATTCGCCATCAAGCCGGCATGGGCCATCAACTATGTCACGCATGAGAGCTTCAAGCTGCCGCAACTCGACGAGCACGTCGACATGAGCGGCGGCGCGATGTCGATCGGGCGTTATTTCACCGAGATGCTCGATCCCGCCATGACTTGGGACGACGTCGCGCAAATGGTCCGGCAGTGGAATGGCCAGTTCTGCCTGAAGGGCGTCATGTCGGTCGATGATGCCAAGCGTGCGGTCGAGATCGGCTGCACCGGCATCATTCTGTCCAATCACGGCGGCCGGCAGCTCGATGGCTCGCGGGCGGCTTTCGATCAGCTGGCCGAGATCGTCGATGCCGTGGGCGACCGGATCGATGTGATGATGGACGGCGGCATCAAGCGCGGCACCCATGTGCTGAAGGCGCTGTCGCTGGGCGCCAAGGCCGTCGGTCTCGGACGTTTCTATCTCTATCCGCTGGCGGCGGCCGGTCAGGCCGGAGTCGAGCGGGCGCTTGGTTTGCTGCAGACCGAGCTGGTGCGGGACATGCGGCTGATGGGGTATTCCTCGATCAGCCAGCTCTCTCGCACAAACCTGCGGTTCAGATAGCCGCCCGAATAGAGCATGATCCGAAAAAGTGCGAAGCGGTTTTCCGAAAAGATCATGCGAAAACAAGAATCTAAAGCGCGATGGCGATTCAAGCTCATCTCATCGCGCTTTAGTCCCGCATCGCGCTCACGAATCCTGATCGCTGTGCGTGATCTCGAGCGTCACGAGCCGCGCCAGCAGCGTTGCGGGATAAAGCTGGCCGAAGATCGCCTCGAGATTGCACAGGCTGCGCGCGATCGGATGCAGCGGGGCGACGTCGCCATAGCCGGTGGTCGTCAGCGTCATGAAGCTGAAATAGATCAGCTGGTTCGCCAGCGCCGGACTGTCCTCCATCTTCATCCCGGAAAAGGCGTTCGGCAGCAGCGTGCCGATGAAGGTGTAGAGTGCCGAGAAGATCACGGCAACGGATAGATAGAGCAGGACGGCGCCGATCACGCGGTGATAGGTGACGCGGCCCGGCGCAAATGTCGCGCGTGCCACCGTCACGGCCAGGGTGATGCCGACGATCAGCCACGAGCCGGCGAACAGATTGAGGTCGATGATCGAGGGCGAACGCAGCCTCAGGACTCCGCCCGTGACGATCATGGCAAGCGCAACCAGCATCGCGGCAACCGCGATTGCGCTCCCCGACATCAGGAACACGCCGCCGACCAGGAACAGCGCGAGCAGCAGTTCGAAGATCTGGAATTCGAACAGGCCGAGGGCCTGGAGCGGCGCTATCACGAACATCATGACCATGATCAGGGCCGTGAGCACGGTCAGCAGGGAATCGCCCCAGCGCTCGCGCAGCTCACCGATGCTCGTCCAACTGCGTTTCATTCCTGCCCCGTCATTCGACACCGCATCAGGATGCCGGTGCCGAACATTGCTGTGCGGCGGCCGCAAAGGCAAGACGGGGGACCGGCGTCGCGCGCGCCGTGCGGTGAGGATTGCAGGCCGGAGGCCTCAAGGGCTCGCGACCTGCTGCAGCGTGTTGAAGCGCGCCTTCTGCTCGCTGCTCAGCAACGCATAGAACTTGTCCAGCGCAGGCTCGATCAGCGTCGCCGCCTTCTGCATGGCCTCGAGCCGGCGCTGCATCGCTTCCAGCCGGCCGACCGGGGTCAGCGGCACATCGTTCGGGCAGGCCGCCTGCAGGTCCGCGATGGCCTTTGTGGTCGCATCGCTCAGGCGATCGAGCGCTTCCTTCTGCTTGCCCGCCGGATGCAGCGAGGCCTCTATCCGGTTGATCGGCAGTTGCGCCAGGTCGGATTTCGAATCGCCGCAATTGCCGGATTGCGCGGTCGTTTCCTGCTGTTGCGGCGAACGCTCGCCGACATGCGGACCGAGCGCATTGAAGCGGGCCTGCTGCTCGTCGCTGAGCGAGCTGTAGAAATTCTCGAGCGCAGGCCGCACGATCTTGATCGCCTCGAGCGTCGCGGCGATGCGGTTTTGCATCGACCGCAAGCGGCCGGTCGGCGTCATGGCATAGCTGTCGCTGCAAGTGTCCTTGAAGACGTTGGCGGCCTCCGTTGCGGCAGTCTTCAGATCGTCGAGCAGGACGCGCTGCTGCTGGCTCGGCCGCACTACTCGCGCGATGTCGGCAAGCGGCCAGGCCGTGACGCCCTTGTCGGGTTCACCGCACAGCTGCTTGATGGCCTGCGGGCTCGTATCGGCCCGTTGACGGGATCGCGTGCGGCCTGCGGTCGCCGGATAATCGCCAGGTTCGATGCTGGCATAGGCGGAGT
Organism: Bradyrhizobium sp. CER78; assembly: GCF_029846235.1. Taxonomy (GTDB): domain Bacteria; phylum Pseudomonadota; class Alphaproteobacteria; order Rhizobiales; family Xanthobacteraceae; genus Bradyrhizobium. The sequence goes on along the minus strand of NZ_JARVWP010000001.1, from coordinate 669,958 downwards.
AGGGACTGTTGGTGTCCCAGAACACGGTGTCGACGAAGTCGTCATAGGCGTAGGCCCAATAGCCCGGTTCGTAGGCATAGGACCAGAACGTGTAATCAAAGATGTCCGAATAGGCGTAAGGCAGGAACACCGGGCCAAGCCACGCCACGAACGCCGCGCGGTGGCCGCGCCGCCAGGCATTGCGGGGCGCCCAGCCACCTTGGCGCATCGCAAGCGCCGCCTGGCTTTGCGCGCCCGCCTGCTCGCGGAAGCGCGCGGCAAATCGCTCGCGTTGGGCGGCCTGCGTCGCGGCCGTCGTCGCGGCTGCAGCCGCTGTGGCGGCACCAACGGTCGCTGTCGGCGCCAATCGCTGCTGGCGGGCAAGGTCGGCTTGCTGTGAGCGCTGCTCGCGCTGCAGCAGGCGGTTCTGCGCCTGCAGCGCGCGGTCGTGGACGCGTTGCGCGCGTGCGCCTTGAACCTTCTGCGACTGCAATTGCTGCACACGTTGCTGCAGGCGATCGATCCGGGTCTGCCGCTCCGCGGTCTGACGCGAGAGCGTGTCACGCTGCCGCTGCTGCGTGGCCTGCTGGCGTTGCTGGACGAGCTGCTGCCGCTGCTGCGCACGCTGTTGAATTCGCTCCGTCGGCGACGGCCGTGCGCTCAAGCGCGACGGTGGGCTCGGGCGCGATGGCGTGGCCACATGAGGAGCAGGGCGCTGCGGTGCCCCACGACGGAATTCGGGCCGATGCGTTGCGACGCGCGGCGCGGTGATCCGCGGAGCCTGGCGCACTGATGGGGCGGCGAAATGCGGCGCCGGGCGCGGCGCCATCGCCGGTCGCTGCGGGGCATGGAACGCAGGTGCGGCCGGCCGAGCCATCGCGGGTGGCCGAGCCATTGCAGGCGGTCGCGCCATTGCGGGCGGGGCGGCGTGAACCATCGGCGCGGCAGGACGCGCCATCGCCGGTGGCGCGGCTGGACGTGCCGCTGGTCCACCCTTTTCGTGCGGCTGGGCGGACGCGCCGCCGCTCGCCACGAGCATTGAGGCACTCATCAAGAAGACAATAAATCCAGCGCGACGGGAAGGCATGACGTAGCTCTCCGTCCATACCCGCCCGCAGAGCTTCAACGCGCGGATGTTGAAATCGTTCTTGTTCGCTGTGGCCGGCCGTGCGGTCTTCCGACGCAGGGAACCGTCAGGAGACATCCTGCGTCAGAGCGGCAGCGATCCGCTCCAGAGCCCAGTCGACCTGGTCGGCGGTGATCACCAGCGGTGGGGCGATGCGGATGGCGTGCTCGTGGGTGTCCTTGGCGAGGATGCCACGGGCCTGCAGCGCGAGGCAGTAGCGGCGGGCGCCGCCGGCTTCCGGGTGCAGTTCGATCGCCAGCATCAGGCCGCGCCCGCGCACCTCGCGGATGACGTTGGCGCGGATGTCATGCAGTCCGGCGAGAAAGCGCGCCCCCTGTTGCGCTGCGTTCTCGATCATCCCTTCCTCGACCAGCACCCGCAGCGCGGCGCGCGCCACCGCGCAGGCCAGCGGGTTGCCGCCGAAGGTCGAGCCGTGCTGGCCCGGCCGCAGCGTACCGAGCACGGCGTTGTTGGAGAGCACCGCCGACACCGGATAGAAGCCGCCCGAGAGCGCCTTGCCGAGCAGCGTCACGTCGGCCTCGATGCCCTCGTGCTGCTCGGCGAGCAGCTTGCCGGTGCGGCCGAGCCCGGTCTGGATCTCGTCGAGCACCAGCATCACGTTGCGCGCGGTGCACAGCTCGCGTACGCGCGCGAAATAGCCGGGCGGGGGAATGATGACGCCGGCTTCACCCTGCACCGGCTCGACCAGGAAGGCCGCAGTGTTCGGCGTGATCGCCTGCTCGAGTGCCGCGGCATCGCCGAACGGGATGATCTTGAAGCCCGGCGCGAACGGGCCGAAATGGTCGCGCGACCCGGCGTCGGTCGAAAACCCGACGATGCCGAGCGTGCGTCCATGAAAATTATTGGCGCAGACGATGATCTCGGCCTGCCCGTCCGGCACGCCCTTGACCTCATAGGCCCATTTGCGCACCGACTTGATCGCGCTCTCCACCGCCTCGGCGCCGCTGTTCATCGGTAGCACCTTGTGCGAGCCGGTCAGCTCCGCGAGCTCGCGGTAGAACGGAGCGAGCTGGTCGTTGTGGAAGGCACGCGAGGTCAGCGTCAGCCGGTGCGCCTGCTCGATCATTGCTGCCAGGATCTTCGGATGACAGTGGCCCTGGCTCACCGCCGAATAGGCGGAGAGACAGTCGAGATACCGGTTGCCATCGGTGTCCCAGACCCAGACGCCTTCGCCGCGGGACAGCACGACCCCGATCGGCTCGTAATTGTAGGTGCCGAACTGCGCTTCGGTTGCGAGGAGATCAGTGACCGATGGACTCATCCTGTGTCACTCCCGCTGTCGCGCACCAGATTACATCAATGCGCGCCTGCAGCTGATTTGGGCATCAGTTCCTCCACAGGGAAGTGGGGTCACCGGCCAAATTCGCGGGGGACAATGCGCTCTATGCGTTGATGCTGCATGGCACGCTGAGGAAGCCGCGGAAGCGGACTCGGCCGCCGCGCACGGGCTCGCCGTCGAGCACATAGTTCGGGAAGCGTTTGAGGAAGCGCGAGATCGCGATCGCGCCTTCGAGGCGCGCCAGCGCCATCCCGGCGCATTGATGCGCGCCGGTGCCGAAGGCGAGGTGACGGTTCGGCGTGCGCGCAACGTCGAAGCCTTCGGGGTTGGGGAATTGCGCGCCGTCGCGGTTGGCGGCACCGATGCACAGCGTGACCAGCGTGCCGGCCGGCAGCGTGATGCCGCCGAGCTCGGTCTCCTCCACGATCATGCGGTTGCCGAGCTGGTTCGAGCTCTCGTAGCGCAGCATCTCCTCGACCCCGGTCTTGATCAGCTCGGGTTGCGCGAGCAGCCGCTGCTTCTCGTCGGGATATTGGGTGAGCGTCACCAGCCCGTTGCCGATCAGATTGGTCGTGGTCTCGTGGCCGGCGTTGAGCAGGAAGATGCAGTTGTGCAGCAATTCCTTCGCGGTCAGCCGCTCGCCATTGTCCTCACCCTGGATTAGCCGGGTCAGCACATCGCGTTCGGGATTGCCGGGCTTGGCGCGACGCCGTTCGACCAGGGTTTCGAGATAGGCGAGGAAATCCTTCACCGCGTCGTTGCCGCGATCGAACGCGTCCTTGCCGATCACCGGCTCCAGTGCACCCAAAATCGCCAGCGACCAGTCGCGCAGCGGCTCGCGTTCGTCGTGCGGCACGTCGAGCAGATTGCCGATCACCTCGACGGGGATCGCAGAAGCGAAGTCGCCGATCAGCTCGAAGCGGTCTTTGCTCTCGATCCGGTCGAGCAGGCTGTCGACCAGCGCGATCAGGTCCGGCTCCATGCCGGCGATCGCGCGCGGCGACAAGGCGCCCATGATCAGCCGACGCACGCGGGTGTGCGCCGGCGGATCGTTGAAGACGAGGCTGGTGGTGTGGTGCTCGTAGAGCAGCGAGTTGCCGTATTTCGGCAGGAACTCCTTCTTCTTGTCGGAGGAGAACGCCTTGGTGTTCTTGTAGGCGGCGATCAGGTCGTCGTAGCGGGTGAGAAAATAGCAGCCGTTCGGCAGCCGCTTGACCGGCGCATGCTCGCGCAGCGCGCGATAGGTCGGGTAGGGGTTGGCGTAGAACTCAGCCGTCAGCTTTTCCAGGTCGAACCCGTCAGCCAGCTCTCGCGCGTGCCCGTCCATGGCGATTCCAACCCAATTAGTTTCATTTGCAACTATCGTAGGCCGCGGGCGGCGGTCGCGCAACACAATTTGCGGGGAGTTGGGACCGGCACGGGCGCGCTGCGCGGTGCGAGTAAATCGCAGAGCCATATGCGGTATTGCGCTTTGATGAAGCGCGCGCGGCCCTCTACAGTTGCAGCCAAACAAAGAGAGAGCCGGAAACGCCAATGCATGCCCGTGCCGACACCGCGGCCTCCTGGCCCGAGGAGATTTTTTCGATATTGCAGCGCTTCGAGGTGCGCCAGGTGCCCTACGTGCCGGACGCCGGGCATTCCGAGCTGATCGAGCGGGTGCTGGGTTCGTCATCGATGCGCGGTATTGCGCTGACGACGGAGGAGGAGGGCGTAGCGCTGCTCGCGGGCGCCTGGGCCGGCGGCCAGCGCGGCGTGTTGCTGATGCAGTCGAGCGGGGTCGGCAATTGCATCAACATGCTGTCGCTGGTGCAGATCTTCCGCCTGCCGTTCCTCACGCTGGTGACGATGCGCGGCGAATGGGGCGAGTTCAATCCTTGGCAGGTGCCGATGGGCTCGAACACGCAAGGCATTCTCGAATTGTCGGGGATCAAGGTGTTGCGCGCTGCGCATCCTGATGAGGTGCGCGAGGTCGTCGAGGCCGGCGCGGCGCAAGCCTACAACGCCTGCACGCCAACCGCCGTCCTGCTGTCGCAGCGCCTGATCGGGGCAAAGGTCTTCACCAAATGAGCAAAGCCAATCTTCTCGACCGCCGCGCCGTGGTTGCCGAACTGCTGAGGGATCGCAAGGGCGCCTTCGCCGTCGGCGGCCTCGGCGCCTCGACCTACGACATCGCCGCGGCCGGCGACCACGACCGCAACTTCTATCTCTGGGGCGGCATGGGCGGCGCGGTGATGATCGGGCTCGGCCTCGCGCTGGCCCAGCCGAGCTTGCCGGTCGTCGTGATCACCGGCGATGGCGAGATGCTGATGGGAATCGGGAGTCTCGCGACCGTCGCGCTGCAGCAGCCCAGGAACCTCTCGATCATCGTGCTGGACAATGAGGCCTATGGCGAGACCGGCGGCCAGGCCAGCCATACCGGTGGAACCGCCGACCTCGTCGGTGTTGCCAAGGCCTGCGGAATCGCCGATAGCCGCTCGATCAGCACGATGGCCGAGGTCGAGGCTTTTGCTTCGTCTTTGCAAGACGTTACGGCAGGGCCGAGGTTCGCCAGCGCGAAGATCGACGGGGCCAATCTGGAACGCGTGCTGTCGAGCCGCGACGGCACCTACATCGTCAACCGCATCCGCGGGTCGATCGGACACACTCCGATATAAAGTGACTTTCGCGGTGCAATAGAACCTTGACTTTCGGTAAGGTGAGTGATTACTCACGACCCAAATGTCTACCTTACGCATGACGAGTGACTTGCGGCGTCAGTTGATCCTGAGCGCCGCAAAGCGGTGTTTCGCCCGCAACGGCTTTGCCGGCACCACGACAAAGAGCGTGGCGGCCGCGGCTGCCATTTCGGAAGGGCTTTTGTTCAAGCACTTCCCGTCGAAGGCCGCGCTCTACGCCGAGATCCTTGCCGAAGAGTGCGAGGCGGATCCCGATCTCGCGCATCTGCTCGGCCAGGAGCCGTCGACCGCGACGCTGGTCGAGCTGGTGCAGGGTATGGTCGGCCACTTCATGCAGCTGCGCGATGCGCCGGACCAGGAAGAGGCGCAGCGGATGCGGCTGATGGTGACGAGCCATCTCGACGACGGCGAGTTCGCGCGCCTGCTCTACGACAAGGTCGGCAAGCTGATCGGTCCGACCTTCGCCGCTTCGCTCGAGCGGGCGATCGCCGCCGGCGAAGCGACGCGGATCGGCGACGAGCCGCTCAACCTGTTCTGGTTTGCGCATCATACCGTGCTTATGGGCGCGCTGACGCAGCTGCCTGCGACACCATGTCTCCCCTATGGCGATGCCGCCGCGGCAGAGCAGCAGCTTTGCCAGTTCATTCTTCGCGGCATCGGACTTACCGAAGCCGCAATTTCAACTCATTTGGGCCGCCAGCCGTCGCCGAGCGCAGGACCGTCGGTAACTGCAGAAAGTGCATGACATGAATATTCAGACCGAAAGCCACATCTCGGGGCAACCGATCAAGGAGAAGCAAGCCAAGCGTCCCGTCCGTTTGGTGCGCTGGTTCATCATCGTAGGCCTGTTGCTGGCCCTGCTGGTCGGCGCGCTGGTCGGCTTCAACGCCTTCCGCAGCCACATGATCGCGCAGTTCTTCGCCAACAATAAGCCGCCGCCGTCGAACGTCTCGGCCGCCGAGGCGAAGACGGAAGTGATTCCGAACCTACTGACCGCTGTCGGCGATCTCGTCGCAGTGCACCAGGTCAACGTCACGACCGACGTGCCGGGCCGCATCACCGAGATCATGTTCACCGCAGGCAGCCATGTGAAGGCGGGCACGCCGCTGGTGCAGCTGTTCGACGCACCGGAGCAGGGCGACCTCGCCAGCTTCAAGGCGCAGGCGACCGTGGGCGAGCAGCAGCTCGATCGTGCCAAGCAGCTCGCGTCGCGCCAGTTCGGACCGCAGTCGACCGTCGATACGGCGCAGGCGACCTACGACCAGGCCAAGGCAGGCATCGCCAAGACCGAAGCGCTGATCTCGCAGAAGCTGGTGCGTGCGCCGTTCGAAGGCGATCTCGGCGTTCGCCAGGTCGAAGTCGGCCAGTATCTGACGGCCGGCACGCAGATCGTGTCGCTGACCGATCTGTCGGTGCTGTACGCCAACATGACGGTGACCGAGAAGCAGAGCTCGCAGATCAAGGTCGGCCAGACCGTGCGGATCGCGGTCGACGCCTATCCAGGTCGCACCTTCGACGGCAAGATCACGACCATCGAGCCGCAGATCGCGACCGATACCCGCAACATCCGGGTCCAGGCGACGATCCAGAATCCGGACAGCATCCTCAAGCCCGGCATGTTCGCGACCGCCACGATCGTGCTGCCTGAGACGTCGCCGGTCGTGACCATTCCGGAGACCGCGGTCGACTACACGCTGTACGGCGACTCCGTGTTCCTGATCACCGAGAAGAAGGGTGACGACGGCAAGACCACCCTGACTGCCGACCGCACCTTCGTGAAGACCGGCAAGCGCGTCGAAGGCCGCGTCGAGATCCTCAAGGGCCTGAAGGCCGGCGACAAGGTCGTGGCCGTCGGCCAGATCAAGCTGCAATCTGGCATGGCTGTCGCGATCTCGAACGATCCGCCGCCGCCGGTTCCGGCCGAGCCGCCGCGCTACTGATCTCCGCTATCTGAACTCGGAGGGCCGACTGGCCCTCCGCCACATGTTGCCGCAAACGGCAGACAACACGAATCGAGTTGGCGATGGCCTTCACTGATATTTTCATCAAGCGCCCGGTGCTGTCGGTCGTCGTCAGCCTGCTGATCCTCCTGATCGGCTTGCGCGCGGCGATGGTGCTGCCGATCCGGCAATATCCGAACCTGTCGAACACCGTCGTGACGATCACGACGTCCTATCCCGGCGCGTCGCCCGAGCTGATCAACGGCTTCATCACCACGCCGATCGAACAGGCGGTCGCCTCGGCCGAAGGCGTCGACTACATGACGTCGAACTCGGTGCTCGGCACCTCGACGATCCAGGTCTACGTCAAGCTCAATCACGATCCGAACCAGGCGCTCACCGAAGTGCTCGCCAAGGTCAACTCGGTCAAATATTTGATCCCGAAGGAAGCCTTCGATCCGGTCGTAACCAAGGCGACCGGTGACACCATCGCCGTGATGTATCTCGGCTTCTCCAGCGAAGAGCTGACCGGATCGGCGATCTCCGACTACCTGACCCGCGTCGTGCAGCCGGTGCTGTCGACGGTCGACGGCGTCGCTTCGGCCGACATCTTGGGTGGCCAGACCTTTGCGATGCGCGTCTGGCTCGATCCGACCCGGATGGCCGGACGCGGCGTGTCGCCCAACGACGTCGCCGCCGCGATCGCCGCCAACAACTTCCAGGCGGCCGCCGGCCAGACCAAGGGCTTCTTCATCGTCTCCAACGTCTCGGCCAATACCGACCTTCAGAACATCGATCAGTTCAAGCGGATGATCGTGAAGGCGAAGGACGGCGGCTTCGTGCGCATCGAGGACATCGCAACGGTGGAGCTCGCGGCGCAGTCGACCGACGCCAGCGTCGCCTTCAACGGCGAGCACGCGATCTTCATCGGCATCAAGGCGACGCCGCAAGGCAACCCGCTGAGTCTTGTGAAGGGCGTGCGCGCGCTATTCCCCGACCTCGAGCGCAATCTCCCGCCGTCGATGAAGATGAAGGTGGCCTACGATTCCACCAAGTTCATCCAATCGTCGATCGACGAAGTGGAGAAGACGCTCGGTGAAGCGGTCCTGATCGTCGTTGTCGTGATCTTCCTGTTCCTGGCCTCGTTCCGGTCGGTGATCATCCCGGTCGTCACCATTCCGCTGTCGCTGGTCGGTGTCTGCATCCTGATGCTCGCCGCAGGCTTCAGCTTCAACCTGCTGACGCTGCTGGCGATGGTGCTGGCGATCGGCCTTGTCGTCGACGACGCCATCGTGGTGGTGGAGAACATCCATCGGCATCTCGAGGAGGGGATGCCACCCGTGCAAGCATCGCTGAAGGGTGCGCGCGAAATCGTCGGCCCCGTGATCTCGATGACGATCACGCTGGCGGCGGTATACGCACCGATCGGCTTCCTCGGCGGCGTGACCGGCACGCTATTCCGCGAATTCGCCTTCACGCTCGCCGGCTCGGTGATCGTGTCGGGCGTGATCGCGCTGACGCTGTCGCCGATGATGTGCTCCGTGTTCCTCAAGAGTACGGAGGAGGGGCGATTTGCCAAGCTGGTCAATCGCGTGTTTGGCGCAATGACCCGCGGCTACGGCCGCATGCTCGACCGTTCGCTCGACTACCGGCCGATCACGGCGCTGTTCGCCCTGACCATCCTCGGCCTGGTCGGCTTCCTCTACATGCACATCCAGAAGGAGCTGGCGCCGCAGGAGGACCAGGGCATCGTGTTCGCGGTGACCAAGGCACCGAAATACGCCAACATCGACTACATCGATTTCTACGGCGACAAGATGGACAAGGAGTTCCAGAAGTTTCCCGAGACCGACCTGCGGTTCATCCTGAACGGCATCACCGGTCCGCAGGGCGGCTTCGCCGGGGCGCTGTTGAAGCCGTGGGACGAGCGCAAGCGTACCGCGCAGCAGTTGCAGCCGCTGATGCAGGCGGAACTGTCGAAGCTCGAAGGCATCAGCGCGTTCGCGTTCAGCTTGCCGCCGCTGCCCGGCGGCCCCGGCGGCCTGCCGGTGCAAATGGTGATCTCGTCGACGGCCGGCTTCCAGCAGGTGTTCGAGCAGATGAACAAGCTGAAGGATGCCGCGCGCAAGAGCGGCCTGTTCATCGTCACCGACAGCGACCTCGACTTCAACCAGCCGGTGGTGCGCGTGAAGGTCGATCGCTCCAAGGCGAGCGACCTCGGCATCACCATGCAGTCGATCGGCGGCGCGCTGGCGACGCTGCTCGGCGGCAACTACGTCAACCGCTTCAACCTCGAAGGGCGCTCCTATCAGGTCATCCCGCAGGTGCCGCGCGCCAGCCGGCTCGCGCCTGAGTCGTTCGACAACTACTACGTCCCGACCGCGACCGGGCAGCTGGTGCGGCTGTCGACGGTGGTGTCGGTCGAGACCGGCGTCGATCCGAACGCGCTGACCCACTACAACCAGCTCAACTCGTCGACCTTCCAGGCCGTGCCGATGCCGGGCGTCTCGATGGGCCAGGCGGTCGAGTTCCTGCAGGGTGAAGCCAAGAAGCTGCCGTCCGGCTTCAGCTACGACTTCCTGGCCGACTCCCGGCAGTACGTCCACGAAGGCAATCAGCTGCTGGTTACCTTCGCGTTCGCCATCATCATCATCTTCTTGGTGCTGGCGGCGCAGTTCGAGAGCCTGCGCGATCCGTTCGTGATCATGATCTCGGTGCCGATGGCGATCGTCGGCGCCCTGATCCCGCTGTTCTTCGGCGTCGCCACCATGAACATCTACACCCAGGTGGGCCTGCTGACGCTGGTGGGACTGATCACCAAGCACGGCATCCTGATGGTGGAGTTCGCCAACGAATTGCAGCTCAACGAGGGACTGGACCGCCGCTCGGCGATCGAGATGTCGGCCCGGATTCGTCTGCGGCCGATCCTGATGACGACGGCGGCTATGGTCACCGGCCTGCTGCCGCTGCTCACCGCCACCGGCGCCGGCGCCGCCAGCCGCTTCTCGATCGGGCTCGTGGTCGTCACCGGCATGACGATCGGCACGCTGTTCACGCTGTTCGTGCTGCCGATGGTCTACACGGTGATCGCGACCGACCACCAGGCCGCGGCGCGTTCGGACCGCGCCAAGCAGATCGCCGATTACGAACTCGAAGGCCGCGGCGGCGTGCTGAAACCGACCTGAGCCCTCCAGGCTCATGCTCACGGAGAAGGCGGCACTGGCGAAAGCCACTGCCGCCTTTTTCTTTGTCTCGTGATAGCCTCTGCCGGTGGGCGGGGCCGAATGTCCTCGCCATCTGGAGGAACAGGGCATGGCGAGTGAGTTTGCGACTGGCAATTACCGGTTCATCCCGGCCGTGTTCCAATATTCGAGCGGCGCGCAGGCGAACGCCGGCTATGAAATCGAGCGGGTACGTTTCGATCGGCTGCTGCCGCTTGCGGAAGGCTTTGCGCGGATCGCGGCCTACATCAAGGACGCCGGCCGGCCGCTGACTTCGTTCTGTGCCTGCGAACTGCGCTCGCCGGCTGCCTTCACCGAGGACGGTTTCCGTGCCTTCAACCAGCACTACGTCAAGACGCTTGCCGAATGGGGGCTGTTCGACGGCACCATCAATCCGGTAGCGCGCAGCAATGTCTGTCCCGAGATCGATCCGCCGGCGGAGCCGTCGTTCTATGCGTTCTCGTTCACGCAGCCGAGCACGAGCACGTCGCCGTCCTTCGTGATCGCGGGCGGCGCCGAGGCCCGGGGCGGCACGGCCAGCTATCCCGACCGCATCGTCTGCTATCGCGATCTCAGCCCCGGCGCGTGGCGCGAGAAGGTCCGCTTCACCGCCGGCGAGATGGAGCGGCGCCTCGCGGAGTTCAGCTTTGGCTGGCAGGACACGACCGCGGTGCAGGCGTACACCGTGCACGACATCCATCCCGTGGTCGTCGACGAGCTGGTCCGCCGCGGCGCCACGCGCTCCGGCCTGACCTGGCACTTCTGCCGCCCGCCGGTGGTCGATCTCGAATACGAGATGGACTGCCGGCGCGTGTTGCGAGAGGTGGTGATTTAGCGGAGCAGGTTAGGGTACGCACACTACCAGTTCCCCGTCATCCTGAGGAGCGCGTAGCGCGTCTCGAAGGATGCACGGCCCGGCCGGTGGCCGTCGATCCTTCGAGACGCCGCTTCGCGGCTCCTCAGGATGACGGGTAGGGATGGGCGCTCGCTGCGGCAGCGACGGCGCCGTGTCACCGCGCCTTCGGATCGAGCGCGTCGCGCAGGCCGTCGCCGACCAAATTGAAGGACAACACGACCAGGAAGATTGCAAGCCCCGGCCAGACCGCCATCCAAGGCGCGGTGGTCAGGAAGCGTTGCGCGGCGTTGAGCATGCTGCCCCAGGATGGTGCGGGCGGCTGCTGGCCGAGGCCGAGGAAGGACAAAGCAGCCTCGGCGATGATCGCGGCCGCGATCGACAGCGTGGCCTGCACCAGCAGCGCCGGCAGGATGTTCGGCAGGATGTGGACCAGCGCGATGCGCCAGCGCGGATTGCCCATCGCGCGCGCCGCCTCGACATAGTCCTCGACCTTGACGCTCATCACCTGGCCGCGGGTCAGGCGGATGAAGATCGGGGTGGCCGAGACGCCGATCGCGATCATCGCATTGCCGAGGCTCGGGCCGAGGAAGGCGGCGAGCGCGATCGCCAGGATCAGGAACGGGCAGGCCAGCATCGCATCGGTGATGCGGCTGATCAGCGCGTCGATGAAGCCGCCGCGATAGCCGGCGAGTAGGCCGAGCGGCACGCCGATCGCAAGCGCGATACCGACCGAGATGACGCCGGCGAGCAGCGAGGCGCGGGCGCCGAACACAACGCGGGCGAGCACGTCGCGGCCGAGCTCATCGGTGCCGAACCAGTGCTGCAGCGACGGCGCCTTGCGCACCAGCGACCAGCTGGTCGCGATCGGATCATAGGGCACGATCAGCGGAGCGAAGACGGCGAGCAGGATGAACAGCGCGATCACGACGAGGCCGAGCACCGCGCCCTTGCGCCGGATCAGCCGCCGCCAGGCGCGCCGCGCCGGGCTCTCCAGCGTCTCGGCCACGGCAAGCGAGGCTGATGTCCCGAGTGCAGTGTCCGTCATCCGGTCAGCCCCTCAGCCGCGGGTTGACCAGGATATTGGCGATGTCGGCGATCAGGTTCAGCGTGATGTAGATCGTTGCGGTCGTCAGCACCACGCCCTGCACGACGGCATAGTCGCGGTTGAACACGGCATCGACGATCAGCTTGCCGAAGCCCGGGATCGAGAAAATCTGCTCGGTGAGCACCGCGCCCGATAGCAGCGTGCCGAGCTCGAGCGCGCCGAGCGTGATGATCGGCGTCAGCGCGTTGCGCATCGCGTGCTTGAGGATCACGGTGCGCTCGGACAGGCCCTTGGCGCGCGCGGTGCGGACATAGTCGCTCTCCAGCACTTGCAACATCGCGCTTCGCGTATGCCGCATCAGGATCGCGGCGATCGCATTGCCGAGCACGAAGGCGGGCATGACGGATGCGGCGAGGCTGGCGCGCCAGTTTTCGCTGAGCGGTACGTAGCCGGAGGCCGGCAGCCAGCCCAGTTCGACCGAGAACAGGAAGATCAGCATGATGCCGAGCCAGAAGTTCGGCGTCGAGATCCCCCACAGCGCGAACAGATTGGCGCCATAGTCCCACGCCGTGCCCCTCTTCACCGCCGAGACGATGCCGGCGGGAATGCCGATCAGGAAGGCGACCACGATCGCCATGCCGGCGATTTGCATCGTCACCGGCAGCTTCTGCGCGATCAGGCTCGACACCGGCATCTTGTTGCGCAGCGACTCGCCCAGGTCGCCCATCAGCACTCCCTTGACCCAATAGGCGTACTGCACCGGAATCGGTTGATCCAGGTGGTATTGCTGGCGAATCTGCTCGATGACGGCCGGATCGCGCTCCTCGCCGGCCATCACGAGGGCCGGATCGCCGGGCAGCAGGTGTTGCAGCGAGAAGATCAGCAGCGAGACGAAGAACAGCGTCGGGACCAGCTGAGCCAGCCGCTTGGCGAGGAAGTTCAGCATTGTCGGCCCCGCGTGTCCTGCGCCGTGGCGATCATTTCAACTTCAGCCCGACCACGCGCACCAATCCATCCGGCATCTGCCGGTAACCCTCGACCTTGGTGGAGTGCGCGATCAGCAGCGTGCGGTGATAGAGATAGATGATCGGCTCGTCATTGAGCACGATCCTGGTCATCTTCTCGTAGATCGCCTTGCGCTGAGCGGGATCGTTGATCAGCCGCGCATCTTCCATCAGCTTGTCGGCTTCCGCATTGGAATAGCCACCGTCGTTCTGCGGCGCCTTGGTGTGCAGGAAGACATAGGAATTGCCGTCAGGATCGATCCGGCCGCTCCAGTTGATCTGAAACACCTGAAATTCGCCGGCCTGGGCCTGCTTGAACGTCGTCGCGAATTCGACCACGCGGATCTTGATGTCAAAGCCTGCCTCGGCCGCCATCGACTGCACGACCTGGGCCACGGCTTCGTTCTCGGCCCCCTTGGGGACCATGTAGTCGATGGCGACGGGCAGCGTGACACCGGCCTCCTTCAGTAGTGCCTTGGCCTTGGCAACGTCGCGTCCCCGAACCGGAAACGCCTTTTGATAGTAAGGATGCGTCGGAGAGACCCACTGATTGCCCGGCGTGAACTCGCCGTTGAAGACGACCTGGTTGAGCGCCTCGCGGTCGATCGACAGATCGAGCGCCTGGCGCACCTTTTCCGATTGGCTGAGCGGCCCTTTGTTCTTGTCGTTGCCGATGTTGATGGTGAGGCCGAGATAGCCGAGTTCAGGTGCGGTCGACAGCACGAGCCGCTTGTCGGCGCGGACGTCCTTGATATCGGTGGCGAGCACGCGCTCGATCAGATCTAGGCCGCCGGATTTCAGGTTGGCGAGCCGCACCGTGGCATCGACGATCGGAAGGAACACGATGCGATCGATGAAGACGTTGTCCTTGTTCCAGTAATCCTGAAATTTCTCGAACACCATGCGATCCTGCTGCACGCGTTCGACGAACTTGTAGGGGCCGGCGCAGACTGGATGCAGGCCGAATTTGTCGCCTGCTTCCTTCACGGCCTTCGGCGAGACCATCATGCCGGCGCGGTCGGTCAACTGGGCGATCAGCGGCGAGTAGGGCGTCTTGAGCACCAGCTTGATGGTCAGGGGATCGACGACGTCGACATGGTCGAGCGCGGCCAATTCCGGTTTGCGAAACGAGGTCGGCAGCGTGAGATGGCGCTCCAGCGAGAATTTGGCGGCTTCGGCGCCGAACGGCTCACCGTCGTGGAACTTGACGCCCGGCCGGAGCTTGATCGTCATCTCCTTGCCGTCGGCCGAATTCTCGTAGGACAGCGCGAGCTGCGGAACGATGTTCAGCTTCTCGTCAATGTCGAACAGCTTGTCGCAAAAGGCCGAAAAGACGATGCGGCCGACATAGGTGCGTCCGACTGAAGGATCGAGGATGTCGGGGTCTTCGGCGAGCCCGATGCGAAGCGTCGTCTCGGCACGCGCGCTCGTTCCGCACCAGGTCACGAGGGCTGCCATCAGGACCGCCAAGCGCCAAAATCTCATCGTCAACCCCTTATCTCTTGCGCCTTTAACCCTTGCGCCTTTGTTCCTACGAACTAACCCCGGGCCGCCCCGAGGCTTCCGCCGCATTGAACGCCGCCACCAGCTTTTCCAGTGTCGGCGAGAACCCGCCATCGGACGGCACGATCGCCTCCGCGCCGGGCAGCTCGCTTGTCCGGTGACAGGCCGTTGCATATCCGGTGCCATCTTCGCGCAACTGCGGCACTTCGCTGCGGCAGCGCGCGATCACATAGGGGCAACGGGTGTGGAAGCGGCAGCCGGAGGGTGGATTGAGCGCGCTCGGCAGCTCGCCCTCCAGCACGATTCGGCTGCGCTTGGCGCGCGGCTTCGGCACCGGGATCGCCGATAGCAATGCGCGGCTGTAGGGATGGCGCGGAGCGGCGAACAGCGCATGCACCTCGGCCGTCTCGACGACGGTGCCGAGATTCATCACGGCGACGCGGTCGGCGATGTGCTTCACCACGGCCAGGTCGTGCGAGACGAAGATGTAGGCGAGCTTCAGCCGATCTTGCAGGTCGCGCAGCAGATTCAGGATTTGCGAGCGGATCGAGACGTCGAGCGCCGACACCGGCTCGTCGCAGATGATCAGCTTCGGCTCGACCGCGAGCGCGCGGGCGATCGCGA
This sequence comes from Bradyrhizobium sp. CER78, assembly GCF_029846235.1. Lineage (GTDB taxonomy): Bacteria > Pseudomonadota > Alphaproteobacteria > Rhizobiales > Xanthobacteraceae > Bradyrhizobium. The sequence goes on along the minus strand of NZ_JARVWP010000001.1, from coordinate 654,685 downwards.
TGCGCTGGCGCTGGCCGCCGGAGAATTCGTGCGGATAGCGGCGCGCGAAACGCGGCTCGAGCCCGACCAGCCGCAGCAACTCATCGACCCGCTCGCGGCGTCGCGCCGCCGGAACGAGATTGTGCAGCGCCAGCGGCTCGGTCAGGATCTGGCTCACCGTCATGCGCGGGTTGAGCGAGGCGTAAGGGTCCTGGAAGATCAGTTGCGCGTCGCGGCGGAACGCGCGCAACTGCCCGGCATCGAGGGTGCCGAGGTCGCGGCCCTCGAAGCGGATGCGGCCGGCGTCCGGCTCGATCAGCCGCAGTACCAGCCGGCTGACGGTCGATTTGCCGCAGCCGGATTCGCCGACCAGCGCCAGCGTCTTGCCGGCCTCGACGGTGAAACTGACGCCATCGACCGCCTTCACATGGGCGGTCGGCCGGCCGAACACCGAGCGCTCGGCGACGAAATGCTTCACCAGCCCGTCGACCTCGAGCAGCGCGGTCATGACACCAGCCGTTCCAGCGGCGCGCGGATGCAGCGCGAGGCGTGGGTCGCGCTCAGCATCGCGAGCGGCGGAGGGGATTTTACGCAAGCGTCCTCCACGAACGGGCAGCGCGCGGCGAAGCGGCAGCCCACGGGCGGGTTCGCCATGTTCGGCACCATGCCCTCGATGGTGGCGAGGTGGCTGGTGCGACGGTCGAGCCGCGGGATCGAGCCGAGCAGGCCGACCGTGTAGGGATGCTGCGGATTGGCAAATAGCTCGTCCACGGGCGCCCGCTCGACGATCTCGCCGGCATACATCACCGCGACCTCGTCGCAGACCTCGGCGACGACGCCGAGATCGTGGGTGATCAGGATGATCGCCGCGCCACTCGCGGCCTTCAGCTCGCGCATCAGGTCGAGGATCTGCGCCTGCAGCGTGACGTCGAGCGCGGTGGTCGGCTCGTCGGCGATCAGAAGCTGCGGATCGCAGGCCAGCGCCATCGCGATCATCACGCGCTGGCGCATGCCGCCGGACAGCTTGTGCGGAAACTCGTCGATGCGCTTCTCGGGCGAGGGGATATGCACGCGGCGCAGCAGCTCGATGGTGCGCTCGCGCGCCGCGCGCCGGGATCCGCCGCGGTGGCGCAAAATCGTCTCGGTGATCTGGTCGCCGATGGTGAAGCTCGGGTTGAGCGAGGTCATCGGCTCCTGGAAGATCATGGCGAGGCGATTGCCGCGCAGGTCGCGCAGCGTCGCATCAGGCACGTCGAGCAGGTCGAAGCCGTCGAAGCGGATCGCGCCGGACACCGCGGCGGATTGCTTCGGCAGCAGCCCCATGATCGCGAGCGACGTCACGCTCTTGCCGCAACCGGACTCGCCGACCAGGCCGAGCGTGGCGCCGTTGGCGACCGAGAGATCGACACTGTCGACGGCATGCGTGATGCGGCCGTCGTCACCCTGGAAGGTGACGCGCAGGCCCTCGATCTCGATCAGCGGGCCGGCGGTCATTCGCGGCACTTGGATGCCGCTGCGATGCCGGCGTCGATCGTGGCGCGGTCGCTGGTTCCGGCCGGGTTGGCGCGGGTCGGCATGAAGCTCCGGAACGGCACCCAGTGCTCGCGGCTGACCGCTTCCAGCCGCTCCAGCTCGCGCAGGGGATCGGCGTGGTCGTCGACCCGCAGGTCGAGCAACGGCCATTCTTCAGTGCCGTGGATCAGAAGCGCCGCCGACTGCTTGCCGCGCTTGTCGCCGCCGGCTGCCTCGCCGGCGAACATCGCCTTGATCAGCCGCTCCGCGAACGGAAGCCCTTCATTCGCGGCATAGACGCGCGCAGTCTCATCGAGCACCGCAGGCCCGGCCAGCATGTTGCCGGCGACCGAGAAGCCGTCGCCCGCGATATGGCCGAACCAATCGATGCAATCCTTGCCGGAATGCGCGGCGATGCGGCCGTTGGCGTCGATGACATGCACCTGCCGGCTTTCGCGGCCGCCGTCGGGCGCGATGAGCGCCGCGATCACGTCATGCGGGCTCTTGCCGCCGCGCAACAGCGCAAGACCGTCGATGCCGTAGTAGGGATTGACCAGCGCCTGCGTCGCGATGGCGCCGATCCCGAGTGCGATGTGCGGTACCAGCGCGCCGACCGCAAAGAACCGCGTCGCGACGGCGATGCCGAGCTGGCCGGTGGCGCTGTCGCGGGCGATGATCGACCAGGTCATCTCATGTCTCTTCTCCCTCTCCCCGCTCTTCGCGGGGAGAGGATTGGGGTGAGGGGCTGGTTCCGCGAAGACGGTGCAAGTCGAGTACGCGGAGATTCCCCCTCACCCGGAATTCAAGCTGTGCTTGAATTCCGACCTCTCCCCGCAAGCGGGGCGAGGTGGAGTTGGGAGCTCGCTCTGCGATCCGGCCCGACGTCATCATGCTGCGGCGATCACCTTGTCTTAACGGCCTGCGGCGTAACCCTGCATGCCGCGCGGGTTGGCGGCGGCGCGGCGGCGGGGGCCGACCTTCGAGGCCGCGGTGAGACGGCCTTCCGACCAATCGGGGCCAATCTCCACCACATGGCCGCGGCGCTTCAATTCGTCGATGGTCGATTTCGGCACACGATTTTCCAGCACCAGCACGCCGGGGCGCGAGGTGCGCGGCCAGAACGAGATCGGGAAGTGCTCGGAGTGCCAGGCCGGCGCGTCGATCGCCTCCTGCAAATTCAGTTTCGCGTGGACGTGGCGCAGGAAGAATTGCGTGATCCACTGATCCTGCTGGTCGCCGCCCGGCGAGCCCCAGGAGAGATACGGCTCGCCGTCGCGCAGGGCCATGGTCGGCGACAGCGTGGTGCGCGGCCGCTTGCCGGGCGCCAGCGAGGCCGGGTGGTTTTCTTCCAGCCAGAACATCTGGGCGCGGCTGCCGAGGCAGAAGCCGATCTCGGGAATGACAGGCGAGGATTGCAGCCAGCCGCCGGACGGCGTCGCCGAGATCATGTTGCCGGCCTTGTCGATGATGTCGAAATGCACGGTATCGCCGCGCACCTCGCCGAACCGGCCGACGGTCGGCTCGCCCGCGCCCATGGCGCCGACCGCTTCGCGATGCCCTTCGGCGTGGCGCAGCTTCACGACACCGCCGAATCCTGCGACCGAGCCGGGGCGGAAGTCGAGCGAGGCTTTGTCCTTCGAGATCAGCTTACGCCGCTCGTTGTTGTAGGCGTCGGATAATAGCGTTTCGATCGGGATATCGGTGAACTTGGGGTCGCCATAGAACGTCTCGCGATCGGCATAGGCGAGCTTGGCGGCTTCGATCTGCAGATGGATGAAGTCGGGGCCGGCGGGATCGAGCCCGTCGAGCTCGAAACCCTTGAGCAGCGCGAGCTGCTGCAGCATCACCGGACCCTGGCTCCAGACCCCGGCCTTCTGCACGGTGTAGCGGCCGTAATCGTAAGTGAGCGGCGCCTCAATGGTCGGCTGCCAGCGCGCCATGTCGTCGGCCGAGAGCACGCCGCGATGCGGCGAGCCGGAGACGTCCATCACCTCCTGGGTGCGGCAGAATTTGTCGATCGCCTCGGCGACGAAACCCTTCGACCAGGCCTGCCGGGCGCGCTCGATCTGCGCCACGCGGTCGCCGCCTGCGCTCTCCGCCTCGGTCAGGATACGCGCGTAGGTCTCCGCGAGCTTCTTGTTGGTGAAGAGCGTGCCGGGCTTCGGCACCTCGCCGTTCGGCAGATAGACGTCGGCCGACGTGGTCCAGTATTTCCGGAACAGCTGCTCGACGGTCTTGATGGTGGCGGAGGCGCGCTCGACCAGCGGATGGCCGTCGCGGGCATAGCCGATCGCGGGCTCCAGCACGTCGCGCAGCTTCAATGTGCCGTAGTCGCGCAGCAGCAGCATCCAGGTTTCGAATGTGCCGGGCACGCAGGCGGCGAGCAGGCCGGTGCCGGGCACCATTTCGAGGCCTTCGCTGCGGTAATGCGCAATCGTCGCCTTCGCCGGCGCCGGGCCCTGGCCGCAGATCACTTCGCTTTTGCCGCGCTTGACGTCGTGCACGATGATCGGGACGTCGCCGCCGGGGCCGTTCAGATGCGGCTCGACCACCTGCAGGGTGAAGGCGGCCGCCACTCCCGCATCAAAGGCGTTGCCGCCTTTTTCCAGCGTCGCCATGCCGACCGCGGTGGCGATCCAGTGCGTCGAGGTGACGACGCCGAAGGTACCTTCGATCTCCGGTCTTGTGGTGAATGGATCGGGGTTGACGTTGCTCATGGCTATTCACCGTTCGGCGGCTTGTTGGGCTTTTTGCGCGCGCACTTGATCACAGCCGGGCTGGTATGCCAACCGCTTGGTGGACATGGCCGCTCCCATCCGCGTGATCATGCCGGGACGGCGGCGGCAGGGCTGTTGACGGCGTGGCAGGCGACGCCGTCGATCAGTTCCGGCGTCTTCTCGCGGCAGAGATCGAAGGCGAGAGGACAGCGCGGATTGAACGCGCAGCCCCGCGGCGGATCGATCGGATTGGGAATCTCGCCCTTGACCGGGATGCGCTGGCGGCCGGACATCGCAAGATCCGGAACCGCGCCGAGCAGCATCTTGGTGTAGGGCATCCGCGGGTTCTCGAACAGTTTTCGGCCCTCGGCGATCTCGACGATGCGGCCGAGATACATCACGCCGATCCGGCTCGCCATGTGGCGGACCACCGCGAGATTGTGGCTGATGAACAGATAGGTCAGGCCGAACTTGTCCTGCAGGTCGCGCATCAGATTGAGGATCTGCGCCTGCACCGAGACGTCGAGCGCCGAGGTCGGCTCGTCGCAGACGATGAACTCGGCCTCGGAGGCCAGTGCGCGGGCGATCGCGATGCGCTGGCGCTGGCCGCCGGAAAATTCGTGCGGGAATTTCTGGCCGTCGTCGGGGTGCAGGCCGACCAGCGAGAGCAATTCGCCGACCCGGGCCTTGATGTCGCGTTCGCCCTGGATCAGGTCGAAGGCGCGGATCGGCTCGGCGACGATGGCGGCGACCCGGTAGCGCGGGTTGAGGCTCGCATAGGGGTCCTGGAAAACCATCTGGATGCGCCGGCGCAGCCGGCGGCGCGCCTGGCCCTGCCGCGGATCGGTCATCGAGACGCCGTCGATGACGACTTCGCCCGAGCTCGGCGGCAGCAGGCCGACGACCATGCGCGCAACCGTGGTCTTGCCCGAGCCGGATTCGCCGACCAGCGCAAAGGTCTCGCCGCGCTTGATGTCGAAAGAGACGCCGTCGACGGCTTTGAGGAGTTCGGGATGACCGCCCTCGATCACGCGGTTGAGCCACGGCTTCGAGACGTCGAAGACGCGGCGCAAATTCCTGACTTCGATCAATGTCCCGCTCATGCCGCGGTCTCCTTCGCCGGCTCGAACAGGTGGCAGGCGACGGATTGCGTGCCCTGCCGGATCGGCTCGGGGCGTTCGACGCGGCAGCGATCGAACGCGAATGCGCAGCGCGGGTTGAACGGGCAGCCCGGCGGGATCGCCGACAGCCGCGGCATCGAGCCCGGGATCTGCACCAGGCGCTTGTCCTCGCCCGCGAGGGTCGGGATCGCGCCCATCAGGCCGCGGGCGTAGGGATGCAGCGGGTTGCGCACCACCTCCTGCACCGGGCCGATCTCGGCGATGCGGCCCGAATACATCACCGCGACGCGGTCGCAGGTCTCGGCGATCACGCCCATGTCGTGGGTCACCAGCATCACCGCCGTGCCGTGGTCGCGGCCGAGCCGCTTGATCAGCGCGATGATCTGCGCCTGCACAGAGACGTCGAGCGCGGTGGTCGGTTCGTCGGCGATGATCAACTCGGGCTCGGCGCAGATCGCGAGCGCGATCACGACGCGCTGGCGCATGCCGCCGGAGAATTCGTGCGGGTAGCCGTCGATGCGCTTCTCGGGTGCCGGGATGCCGACCTCGGCCAATAGATCGATGGCGCGCCTGCGCGCGGCACTTTCGCTTAAGCTGGTGTGGGTGCGGATGGTCTCGATGATCTGGTCGCCGATCCGGTACAGCGGATTGAGGCTGGTCAGCGGATCCTGGAAGATCATGCCGATCCGCTTGCCCCTGACGCGGCGGATCTCCTCCAGCGGAAGATGGTCGATCCGCGTGCCCGACAGCTCGATCTCGCCGGCCGAGATGCGGCCGGGCGGATCGATCAGCCTGATCACGGCAAGGCCGGTGACCGACTTGCCGGCGCCGGACTCGCCGACCACGCCGAGCACCTCGCCCTTGGCAATGTCGAACGACACGCCGTTGATGGCACGCAACGTCGCGCGGCGGGTGACGAATTCCACCTCGAGATTACGCACGGAGAGAACGGGCTGGGTCATCGGAGCTTTGGGTTAAGTGCGTCGCGCAGCCAGTCGCCGAGCAGGTTGATGGACAGGATCAGGCCGGCCAGGGCGATGCCCGGGAAGGCGACGATCCACCATTCGCCGGCAAACAGATAGTTGTTGCCGATCCGGATCAGGGTGCCGAGCGAAGGCATGGTGTCGGGCATGCCGGCGCCGAGGAACGACAGCGTCGCCTCGGTGATGATCGCGAGCGCGAGGTTGATGGTGGCGATGACGAGGATCGGGCCCATCGTGTTCGGCAGCACGTGCCGCAGCAGGATCTTCGGCGCCGGCAGGCCGATCAGCTGCGCCGCCGCCACGTAATCCTTGTTCTTCTCGACCATCACCGAGCCGCGCACGGTGCGGGCATATTGCACCCAGAAACTGAGGCCGATCGCGATGATCAGCACGCCGAGCGTGCTCATCTCGTCGAGCCGGTTGCCGAGCAGCGATTTGGCGACGCCGTTGACCAAAAGCGCGATCAGGATCGCGGGGAAGGTGAGCTGCACGTCGGCGATCCGCATGATCACGCTGTCCACCGCGCCGCCGAAATAGCCGGCGACCAGCCCGAGCGCGATGCCGAGCGCGCCGGCGAAGACGACGCCCGCCAGGCCGACCGCAAGCGAGATGCGCAGCCCGAAAAGGATCGCCGAGAGCACGTCGCGGCCCTGCTCGTCGGTGCCGAGCAGGAACGGGCTCTGGCCGTCGGCGGTCCACAGCGGCGCGATCCGCGAGTTCATCAGCTGCAGCTGCGCCGGATCGAACGGATTCTGCACCGCAAGCCATGAGGCGAAGATTGCCAGCAGGAAGAACAGCAGCGTGATCACGGCGGCGACCATCGTCAGGCGGGATCGGCGGAACGAATAGAAGATGTCGCTGTCGAGCGCGCGTTTGAACCAGCCGGCAGGTGCCTGCGGGTGATCTTCGGAGCGATGGGGGACGACGGCGTCGGACATCGGTTGCTCCCTCACGCCGCGCGGCTGACGGTCGAGCGCAAGCGCGGATCGACCACGGTGTAGAGAATGTCGACCACCAGATTGATGGTGACGAAGATCAGCGAGACCATCAGGAGATACGCGGCCATGATCGGGATATCGACGTTCTGCACGGCCTGCACGAACAGAAGCCCCATGCCCGGCCACTGGAACACGGTTTCGGTGATGATCGAGAAAGCAATAACCGAGCCAAACTGCAGGCCGGCCACCGTGATCACCGGAACCAGGGTGTTCTTCAGCGCATGGCCGAAATGGATCGCGCGCGTGGTCAGGCCGCGGGCGCGGGCGAAGCGGATATAATCGGTCCGCAGCACTTCCAGCATTTCGGCGCGCACCAGCCGCATGATCAGGGTCATCTGGAACAGTCCGAGCGTGATCGCCGGCATGATGATCGCCTTCCAGCCGGAGACGGTGAGCAGCCCCGTCGACCACCAGCCGAGCTTCACCACCTCGCCACGGCCGAAGGAGGGCAGCCAGCCTAGGGTCACCGCGAACAGATAGATCAGCAGGATGCCGATCAGGAAGGTCGGCAGCGAAATGCCGATCAGCGATATCGCCTGGAATAATCTGGCGAGGATGGTGTCGCGGCGCAGCGCCGAATAGACCCCCATCAGGATGCCGGCGACCATCGCGAGCACCGTCGCGCAGATCGAAAGCTCCAGCGTCGCCGGCAGGCGCTCCGCCAGCAGCGAGGAGACCGGCAGACGGAACTGGTAGGACACGCCGAACTTGAATTGCAGCGCATTGATGAAGTAGCGGCCGAACTGCACCAGCACGGGATCGTCGAGGCCGAGCGAGTGCCGGATCTCAGCGCGCTGCGCGGCCGAGGTGTCGATCGAGACCATCTGGTTCACCGGATCGCCGGCGAAGCGGAACATCGCGAACGCAATGACGCCTACGGCGAGCATCACGCCGATCGCCTGCAGGAGGCGGCGAAGAGTGAAAGCGAGCATCTCTACCTTTCACTGCTTTGACATTTGGCGCGCAGCTTTGCGCGGCCGGAAACCGCGAGGTCCCGGAAGCCTGCGCTTCCGGGACCCAATTCGCCGAAACCATTATTCACCCTGCTTGGTCGCCCAGTAGAGCAGCACCTGGTTGTCCGCACGCTGGGTCAATTTGACCTTTTTCGACACGCCCCACACCAGCGGTTGCTGATGCAGCGGAATGTAGCCGTAATCCTTGATGACGATCTCGTAGGCCTGCTTGATCAACTGGTCGCGCTTGGCCGTGTCGCTCTCGACCAGGACCTTGTCGGTGAGCGCGTCGACTTCCTTGTTGCAATAGCCGCCGAGATTGGCCTCGCCCCGTGTTGCATCCGTCGGATCGTCGCGGCAGCCGAGGATGTCGTGCAGCACGTTGTGCGAGTCTGATGTCGCGGGCGTCCAGCCCAGCATGAAGAACGAGGTCTGGTAGCCGCCGGGCTTCAGCACCTTGGCGAAATACTGCGCCTTCGGCTGCGCCAGCAGGTTCACCTTGACGCCGATACGGGCCAGCATGCCGACCACGGCCTGGCAGATCGCGGCGTCGTTGACGTAGCGGTCGTTCGGGCAATCCATCGTGACTTCGAAGCCGTTCGGATAGCCGGCATCGGCCAGCAGCTTCTTGGCACCATCAGGATCGAGTTTCGGCCGGGTGAATTCCTTCGACAGCGGATAGAGCTCGGGCGCGATCATCAGCGTCGAGGGCGTCGACATGCCGCGCATCACGCGGGTCTTGATCAGATCGACGTCGATCGTCTTGTAGAAGGCTTCGCGGACGCGGATGTCCTTGAAGGGATTCTTGCCCTTGACGTTGGAGTACAAAAGCTCGTCGCGCGCCATATCCATGCCGATGAAGATGGTGCGGATCTCCGGCGCGGTCATGACGGTGGCGATGCCGCTGGAATTGACGCGCTGGATGTCCTGCAGCGGAACCGGTTCGATGACATCGACCTCGCCTGAGAGCAGCGCGGCAACGCGGGTGGCGTCGGAGCCGATCGGGGTAAAGATGATCTCCTTGAGATTATGCTCGGGCTTGCGCCAATAGCCTGGAAACGCCTTGAACACGGTCTTCACGCCGGGCTGATGGCTCTCGATCGTGAACGGACCGGTGCCGTTCTCGTGCAGCGCAGCGTAGCTCGGTGTGGTTGCGGAGGCCGGCGTCGGTGCGACCGAGTTGTTCTCCTCGCACCACTTCTTGTCCATGATGTACCAGCTATCCCATTGCGAGGTCAGGATGGGATTGGGCGAGTCCAGCGTCACGTCGACGGTGTAGTCGTCGACCTTGGTGAACTTGGCGTCGGCCGGGACGTTGCTGAGGAAATTGGAGCCCTTGGCGCGGACGCGGTCGGCGGAGAACAGCACGTCGTCGGCGGTGAAGGGATCGCCATTGTGGAATTTCACGCCCTTGCGCAGATGGAAGCGCCATTTGGTCGGGCTCAGCGTCTCCCAGCTTTCCGCGAGTGCCGGAATGATCTTGAGGTCCTTGTCGCGCGCGGTGAGGCCTTCATAGACATGGGCGTGGTGCGCGATCGTCGTGGTTTCCTTCAGCGTGTAGGGATCCAGCGACTTCAGCTCGCCCTGGTTGGCATATTTCAGCGTCTGGGCCGATGCCGGCAAGGCAAGGGCAACAAGCGCGACGGCAGTCGCCGCAAACAAACTCCAACGTACCGACATGTGATCCCGCGTCCCCGTTTTTGTCCGCCGGTTGCTTTGTCCGGCTGGTATTATTGATGCATGTTGCCAGAGTTTACCGGCCGCGCAAGCGCGATTTCCCAAAGGGTTAATCGCCTCGCGCAGGTGCAGCGCAATGAATGCGATATGAGAGTAGGCGGTCGGCGAGGGCGCGTGACATTCGACTTTCGGAGTGCCGCTTGCTGGTCCCGGAATGACCGCCGGCGAGCCCCGTTCGCGCCGGTCGCTCGAAACGGTTCGGTTGACCATAACGGATGATTGAGGCCGACTGTCCACTATGGCGGGAATGGCTCGCTTGCGCGACGGACCCCGTCCCGGCGATACTGAGCTCGGCCAGGCAGAGCTGGGTCATGGCGCATTTGAGGAGGCGGATATGAAAGTCAACGTCGAGATAGATTGCACGCCCCTCGAAGCGCGGCAGTTCTTCGGCCTGCCCGATGTTCAGCCGATGCAGACCGCTGTGATGGACAAGCTGCAGCAGCAGATGCTGTCCAACATCGAGAAGATCTCGCCGGAATCGCTGATGCAGAGCTGGTTCACCTTCGATCCCAAGCTCGCCGAGCGCTTCCAGGACATGTTCGTCGCGATGGCCGGCTTCGGCGGCGCGAGCAAGAAGAAATAGTGGCCGGTATGGACAGGAGCATTGACGGGACCGAACGCCGGTTGCGCCCACCCAGCCTGTTCCTGATGCTGGCGGAAGCGCGCGGCGTGCTGGAGCTCAATTCGAGCCTCTTGCTGTCGCCGTTGCTGATGCAGGCGCCGAAGGGCGACGGTCATCCGGTGCTGGCGCTGCCGGGCTTCCTCGCCAGCGACCTTTCGATGGCGCCGATGCGGCGCTATCTGAAGGAGCTCGGCTACGACGCCTATGCCTGGAACATGGGCCGCAATTTCGGCGGGATCTCCGGCAGGAGGAGTGCGCTGCGCGACCTGCTGAAGCGGGTCCATGAGGCGTCGGGGCGCAAGGTCTCGATCATCGGCTGGAGCCTCGGCGGCGTCTATGCGCGCGACCTGGCGTCGCAGATGCCCGAGCTGGTGCGCTCGATCATCACGCTGGGCAGTCCGTTCGCCGACGACATCCGGGCGACCAACGCGACGCGGCTCTATGAGCTGCTGTCCGGCGAGGCGGTGGACGACATTCCCGAAATCCGCGCCGCGATTGCCGGCGACATGCCGGTGCCGGCCACCTCGATCTATTCCCGCACCGACGGCATCGTGAACTGGCGGACCTCGCGGGTGCGCCCGTCGGAGAGCGCCGAGAACATCGAGGTGCATCTCGCGAGCCATCTCGGCCTCGGCGTCAACCCCGCAGCTTTGTGGGCGATCGCGGACCGGCTGGCACAGCCGGAAGGCGAGTTCCGGCATTTTAACCGGTCGGGCCCCTTTGCCATTGCCTACGGGCCGGCAGAACAGGCACTATCCTAACGACGAGAAGCGCCGCCAAGGCGCCCGCGTGAGTTGGCTCTCGGGAGGAGATCATGAGCGACGCCAAGAAGCTGTCCTCGCTGGACGCATCGTTTCTGTATCTGGAAACGCCGGAAATGCCGATGCATGTCGGCAGCATGGCGATCTTCCGGCTGCCCGACGGCTACAAGGGCGACTTCTTCGAGGAGTTCAAGGCGATGATCGCCTCGCGGCTGCACATCGCGCCGATCCTCAAGGCGCGGCTGCAGAAGGCGCCGCTCGACATCGACCATCCGTCCTGGGTCGAGGACGACCAGTTCGACATCGACCGTCACATCTTCCGCGCCAGCCTGCCTGCGCCGCGCGATCGCGCCACGCTGGAGCGTATCGTCGGCTGGATGCACGCCAAGCTGTTGAACCGCGCCCGTCCGCTCTGGGAGTTCTACGTCTTCGAGGGCATGAAGGACAACGAGATCGGGCTCTATTCCAAGATGCACCACGCCTGCATCGACGGCGGCGCCGGCGCTGCGCTGACCAGCATGATCTACGACCTGACGCCGGTGCCGCGCGAGATCGAGCCGCCGGGCGCGAAAAAGGTCGCGCAGGAGCCGCGCGACATCGCGGCCAATTTGATCGACGCCTACCAACAGCTGTGGACCCAGCCGTTCGAGGCGGCCGCCGCGGCACAGAAGAGCCTCGAACTGCCGCGTTCCGGCAAGAGCGACCTCGGCTCGATCCTGTTCGACAACGCCATGTTCCAGATCGAGAGCGCCGTGAAGTTCGCGGGCTCGATGCCGACCGTCATGAAGAGCCTGTCCGACGTCGTCGCCAAGGTCGCCGATCCCCGGTCGCGCGAGAGCCTGCAGGCGATGGCCTCGCCGCCGACCATCCTCAACAAGGCGATCTCGTCGGAGCGCAGCTTTGCCGGCACCTCGATCTCGCTGTCGCGCGCCAAGGCGCTGGCGAAAGCTTCCGGCGGCAAGCTCAACGACGTCGTGCTGGCGCTCGCCTCCGGCGTCGTGCGGCGCTATCTGATCAGCCAGGGCGCGCTGCCGAACAAGTCGCTGACCGCCGGCGTGCCGATCTCGCTGCGCGAGGAGGGCAACGCCGAATCCAACAACCAGGTGTTCGGCATGATCTGCTCGATCGCGACCGATGTCGAAGATCCCAAGAAGCGGCTCGAGACGATCATCGCGCAGTCCACCAAGTCCAAGGAGATGTCGCATCCGCTGCGCGCTTTGGTGCCGCAGGTCTCCAACATCTCGCTGCTGGGCGCGCCGATCCTGGTGCAGATCCTGGCGCTGCTGTACAGCCGCTCCGATCTCTCCAACGTGCTGCCGCCGGCGACGAACATCACGGTCTCGAACGTGCCGGGGCCGCGGCAGACGCTGTATGCGGCCGGCGCCGAGCTGCTGCACATCTTCCCGGTTTCGATCTCGACCCACGGCGTTGCGCTCAACATCACCGTGCAGAGCTACCGCGATCAGCTCGATTTCGGTTTCATCGTGGGTGCCAACATCATTCCCCACGTGCAGGTGATGTGTGACATGCTGCCGCTCGAATTCGATGCACTCGAGGCGGCGTTCGCTCCCCCGCCTGCCGACATCAAGGGCGCGGCCGAATAGGAATTCCGTCGATGATAGAAATGCCACCGCTGCAGTTCGCCGAGACGAACGGCATCCGCATGGGGTTCTACGAAGCTGGCCCCAAGACCGACACGCCGCCCGTGGTGCTGTGCCACGGATGGCCCGAACTGGCGTTCTCTTGGCGTCATCAAATCAAGGCGCTGGGCGAGGCCGGCATCCGGGTGATTGCACCGGATCAGCGCGGCTATGGCGCGACCGACCGGCCCGAGCCGGTCGAGGCCTACGACATGGAGCAGCTGACCGGCGATCTGGTCGGCTTGCTCGATCACCTCAAGATCGACAAGGCGATCTTCGTCGGTCACGACTGGGGCGGCTTTGTCGTCTGGCAGATGCCGCTCAGGCACTCGTCGCGGGTCGCCGGCGTCGTCGGCGTCAACACGCCGCATTGGGACCGTGCGCCAATGGATCCGATCGCGCTGTTCCGCCAGCGCTTCGGCGACCACATGTACATCGTCCAGTTCCAGGATCCGGCGCGCGAGCCGGACCGGATTTTTGGCAGCCGGGTCGAGCAGACCTTCGATGCCTTCATGCGCAAGCCGGCGCCGCGTCCCGCGGATGCGCCGCCCGAACAGCCGATCGCGGGCGTCGGGGCGTCGGCCCGGCTCAATCTGGCGTTCCCGCAGATGATCGCGAATTACGACGCCAAGCACGATCCGCGCACCCCGATCCTGTCCGCCGAGGAGAAGAAGGTGTTCGTCGACACCTTCACCAAAACCGGCTTCACCGGCGGCATCAACTGGTATCGCAATTTCACCCGCAACTGGGAACGCTCGGCGGGGCTGGACCACAATGTGCGGGTGCCGTCGCTGATGATCATGGCCGAGAACGACGCGGTGCTGCCGCCCTCGGCCGCCGACGGCATGGAGAGACTGGTGCCGGATCTCGAAAAATATCTGGTCAAGGACAGCGGCCATTGGACGCAGCAGGAAAAGCCTGACGAGGTCAGCGCAAAGCTGATCGAATGGCGCAGGAAACGGTTTGGCTGACGACCAAGTCGTCATTCCGGGGCGATGCGCAGCATCGAACCCGGAATCTCGAGATTCCGGGTCTGGTCCTTCGGACCATCCCGGAATGACGGGGGTTCTACACAGGGGGCAATCTCAACATGGCGTCCGGCAACAGACTGAGTCCGATCCCGCATCCGCCGACGAAGCCGGTGGTCGGCAACATGCTGTCGCTGGATTCGACCGCGCCGGTGCAGCATCTGGTCAAGCTCTCCAAGGAGCTCGGGCCGATCTTCTGGCTCGACATGATGGGCGCGCCGCTCGTGATCGTGTCCGGCCATGACCTGGTCGACGAATTGTCCGACGAGAAGCGCTTCGACAAGGCGGTGCGCGGCTCGCTGCGCCGGGTGCGCGCGGTCGGCGGCGACGGGCTGTTCACCGCCGACACCAGGGAGCCGAACTGGAGCAAGGCGCACAACATCCTGATGCAGCCGTTCGGCAACCGCGCCATGCAGTCGTACCACCCGAGCATGGTCGATATCGCCGAGCAGCTGGTCAAGAAATGGGAGCGCCTCAACGCTGACGAGGAGATCGAGGTCGTCCACGACATGACGGCGCTGACCCTCGACACCATCGGGCTGTGCGGCTTCGACTATCGCTTCAATTCGTTCTACCGCCGCGACTACCACCCCTTCGTGGAATCGCTGGTGCGCTCGCTCGAAACCATCATGATGACCCGCGGCCTGCCGCTCGAGGGTCTGTGGATGCAGAAGCGGCGCAAGACGCTCGCCGACGACGTCGCCTTCATGAACAAGATGGTCGACGAGATCATCGCCGAACGCCGCGGCAACACCGACGTGACCGACGACAAGAAGGACATGCTGGCCGCGATGATGACCGGCGTCGACCGCGCCACCGGCGAGCAGCTCGACGACGTCAACATCCGCTACCAGATCAACACGTTTTTGATCGCGGGACACGAGACCACCTCTGGCCTGTTGTCGTGCACGATCTATGCGCTGCTGAAGCATCCCGAGGTGCTGAAGAAAGCCTACGAGGAGGTCGATCGCGTCCTCGGTCCGGACGTCAACGCGCGGCCGACCTATCAGCAGGTGACGCAACTCACCTACATCACCCAATGCCTGAAGGAGGCGCTGCGGCTGTGGCCGCCGGCACCGGCTTACGGCATCGCGCCGCTCAACGACGAGACGATCGGCGGCAAGTACAAGCTGAAGAAGAACACCTTCATCACCATCCTGGTGATGGCGCTGCATCGTGACCCGAGCGTCTGGGGGCCGAACCCCGATGTGTTCGATCCCGAGAATTTCAGCCGCGAGGCCGAGGCCAAGCGCCCGATCAATGCCTGGAAGCCGTTCGGCAACGGCCAGCGCGCCTGCATCGGCCGCGGCTTTGCCATGCACGAGGCCGCGCTTGCGATCGGGATGATCCTGCAGCGCTTCAAGCTGCTCGACGTGCATCGCTACCAGATGCATCTGAAGGAGACGTTGACGGTCAAGCCCGACGGCTTCAGGATCAAGGTGCGGCCGCGCGACGACAAAGATCGCGGCGCGTTCGCCGGTGCTACGGGCGCCGTTGCGGCTGCGCCGAAGCCGCAGCGCGCGCCGACCACGCGGCCCGGCCACAACACGCCGATGCTGGTGCTCTACGGCTCCAATCTCGGCTCGGCCGAGGAGCTGGCGACCCGCATGGCCGATTTGTCGGAGATCAATGGCTTCGCCACCCGGCTTGGCCCGCTGGACGATTATGTCGGCAAGCTGCCGGAGGAGGGCGGCGTCCTGATCATCTGCGCCTCCTACAATGGCGCAGCGCCCGACAATGCGACGCAGTTCGTCAGATGGCTGGAGAGCGACCTGCCGAAGGACGCCTTCGCCAAGGTGCGCTACGCCGTGTTCGGCTGCGGCAACAGCGATTGGGCGGCGACCTACCAGTCGGTGCCGCGCTTCATCGACGAGCAGTTGACCAAGCATGGCGCGCGCGCGGTCTATCCGCGCGGCGAGGGCGATGCGCGCAGCGATCTCGACGGCCAGTTCCAGAAATGGTTCCCGGAGGCGGCCAAGGTCGCGACCAAGGAATTCGGCATCGACTGGAATTTCACCCGTACCGCCGAGGACGAGCCGCTTTATGCGATCGAGCCGGTGGCGCAGGGCGCGGTCAACACCATCGTGACGCAGGGCGGCGCGGTGCCGATGAAGGTGCTCGCCAACAACGAGCTGCAGACCAAGGACGGCGCCCATCCGTCTGAGCGCTCGACCCGGCATATCGAGGTCGAGCTGCCCGCCAGCCTGAAGTATCGCGTCGGCGATCATCTCAGCGTGGTGCCGCGCAACGATCCGACCCTGGTCGATTCCGTTGCGCGCCGGTTCGGCTTCCTGCCGGCCGACCAGATCCGCCTGCAGGTCTCGGAAGGCCGCCGCGCGCAACTGCCGGTCGGCAACGCCGTGTCGGTCGGCCGGCTGCTCACCGAGTTCGTCGAACTGCAGCAGGTCGCGACCCGCAAGCAGATACAGATCATGGCCGAGCACACGCGCTGCCCGGTGACCAAGCCGAAGCTGATGGCCTATGTCGGCGACGACGACGCCTCGGCCGGGCGCTATCGCACCGAGGTGTTGGCCAAGCGCAAATCGGTGTTCGACCTGCTTGAGGAATATCCGGCCTGCGAACTGCCGTTCCATCTCTATCTCGAAATGCTGTCGCTGCTGGCGCCGCGCTACTACTCGATCTCGTCGTCTCCGGCCGGCGAGGCGCAGCGCTGCAGCGTCACCGTCGGCGTCGTGGAGGCGCCCGCCAGTTCGGGCCGCGGCATCTACAAGGGCATCTGCTCAAACTATCTGGCGCGCCGCAGAGCCGGCGACACCGTCCACGCCACCATCAAGGAAACCAAGGCCGGCTTCCGCCTGCCGGACGACAATGCCGTGCCGATCATCATGATCGGGCCGGGCACGGGCTTAGCACCGTTCCGCGGCTTCCTGCAGGAGCGCGCCGCGCGCAAGGCGCAGGGCGCGACGCTCGGCCCCGCGATGCTGTTCTTCGGCTGCCGCCATCCGGAGCAGGACTTCATCTATGCGGACGAGCTGAAGGCATTCGCCGCCGACGGCGTCAGTGAGCTCTTCACCGCGTTCTCGCGCGCCGATGGTCCGAAGACCTATGTGCAGCATCTCGTCGCCGCGCAGAAGGACCGGGTCTGGGAGCTGATCCAGAAGGGCGCGATCGTCTATGTCTGCGGCGACGGCAGCAAGATGGAGCCCGACGTCAAGGCGGTGTTGATGTCGATCTATCGCGAGCGCACCGGCACTGATGCCGATGCCGCCGCTCGCTGGATCGAAGAGATGGGCACCAGGAACCGCTACGTGCTCGACGTCTGGGCCGGCGGCTAGCCTTGCGCCTTCGTAGCCCGGATGGAGCGGAGCGAAATCCGGGGCCTTGCGAGTGGCGGGAGATTTCCCGGATTGCGCGGAGCCTGTCATCGGGCGCGCGTTTGCGCGACCCGTTGGCTCCATCCGGGCTACGGCCACGGTGCCGGCCATGCTACAAGCCGCCGCATGATTCCATGGGAAAAGATCGATACCGCGCGCATTCCCGGCACTGAGGGTGAATTGCGTCTGATGCGGCGCGGCTCCGAATTCTCGATCATGCTCGGCACCAACGAGCTGATGAACAGCCGCCTGTCGGGCTCGGAAGAGGCGCTGGCGACGCTCGCTGCGAAGAGGATCGAGAAGGTCGCACGGCCGCATTTCCTCATCGGCGGCCTCGGCATGGGCTTTACGCTGCGGGCGGCGCTCGCCGTGCTCGGATCCGATGCGCAGATCACGGTGGCCGAGCTGGTCCCGGCCGTGGTCGCCTGGGCGCGAGGCCCGATGGCCGAGATTTTCGGCGACAGCCTGAACGATCCGCGCGTCAGCATCCACGAGGTGGACGTTGCCGACGTCATCGAGCGCCACCCGCACAGCTTCGATGCCATTCTCCTCGATGTCGATAACGGGCCGGAGGGCCTGACCCGCAAGGCCAACGACGCGCTGTATGACGTCTCCGGGCTCAAAGCCGCGCACACCGCGTTGCGCCGCGGCGGCGTGCTCGCCGTCTGGTCATCGGGCCCGAATGCCAGGTTCCCGAAATCCCTGTCCCGGGCCGGGTTCGCCGTCAACGAGATTGCGGTCCGTGCCACGGGTCGTGGCCGCGGTGTCCGCCACGTGATCTGGCTTGCGGTCAAGGAATAGAGGCCCCGGCTATTGCGACGCAGCAAGGTCGCCGCGGGGAGCCGTCGGTTCGATTGTGTTGAAAATCCATGGCCGTTGGGTTTCACTCGACCGGCACGTGAGGCCTCGAGCCCTTGGACTGCCGGATGCAGGCGACGTCGAATTTTGGGGTGCAGGAGACGCACGGGATCCTGAACCGCTTCCAGGCCGATTTCCGCGGCTCGAGCGAAGGGCTCGGCTGGTCGTCGGCGTTTGCCTCGGTTCAGCGCGAACGGCCGTTTGACGGGCATTTCCACGCGCTGTCGGACAATCTGATGGTGCTGCACCGGGGCGGTCCGGTCGACATCACCTATGTGATGGACGGCAAGTCGGTGGCCCGGCAGATCCCGCGCGGCGGCGTGTTCTTCCTGCCGGCCGGGCACACCTGCAACGTGGTCTTGCGTGAGGCGCTGGAATCCACCCACATCTATCTGCGGTCCGACCTGTTTGCGGGCCGGGACGGGGCGTCCAGCCTGATCGGCGGGCTGGCGCCGATGCTCGGCGATCAGGATGCCGTGCTGGAGCATCTCGCCGCGGCGATCGGCGAGACCATCACCGGCGGCCTGCCGGCCTCGTCGCTGTTCGTCGATCCGATCGCGCAGGCGATCGCCAACCGCTTTGTCGCGATCAATTTCCACAAGCCGAGCGTGGAGGCCGGCAAGCATCCGAACCTGCTCAGCAACAGGCAGATGGCGCGGATCCGCGAATTCGTCGACGCCAATCTCGATACCGATATCCGGCTCGACCAGCTGGCCGAGCTGTGCGGCCGCAGCACCGAATATTTCGTGCGCCTGTTCAAGGCGACCAGCGGTGTCTCGCCCTACCAATACGTGCTAAACCTCCGCATCGAGCGGGCCAGGGCGATGCTCGCCGACGAGACGCAGAGTCTCGCCGACATCGCGCTGGCCTGCGGCTTCTCGCATCAGGAGCATTTTACGCGGATGTTCCGCCGCTTCACCGGCGTGACGCCGGGGCGCTACCGGCGCAGCCATTAGCGTGCAGCTGGCGGGGTCAGGCGAGGGGCGCTGCGCGCCGCATCCGGGCTGACGATTTTTCCGGTTTTGTGCAGATTCTCTCCGGTTTCGTGCAGGCCCGCGACCGCCGCCCGCCGCTAGCTTTCTCCCAACAAAGTGAAATTTGCCGGTCCGCCGGCTGGGAGAAATGCCATGAGCATCGCAGCGTCCGATGCCGTACGTCCGCCGATCGCGGCGGCTGGAGATGCCGGTCAGGGCGCCTTTGCCTATTGCTCGCAGCAATATCGCGTGGTGTTCGGCGCCGGCACCACGGCGCGGCTTGGCGAGGAGACCGAGCGCCTCGGCATCAAGCGGGCGCTGGTGCTGACCACGCCCGAGCAGCAGGATCTTGGACAAAGGCTCGGCGCAGGCCTCGGTGACCGGCTCGCAGGAACGTTTGCCGGCGCGCGCATGCATACGCCGGTCGAGGTCACCAACGAAGCGCTTCGCATCGTTGAATCCCGCGACATCGACGGGCTGGTCGCGATCGGCGGCGGCTCGACGGTCGGGCTCGGCAAGGCGCTGTCGCTGCGCACCGGGCTGCCGCATATCGCGATGCCGACCACCTATGCCGGCTCGGAGATGACGCCGATCTTGGGCGAAACCAGCAACGGCATCAAGACCACGCAGCACTCCCACGATCTGGTGCCGGACGCCGTCATCTACGACGTCGATCTCACCGTCAGCCTGCCGCCGCATGTCTCCGCCGCCAGCGGCCTCAACGCGATCGCTCACGCCGTCGAGGCGCTGTATGCGCCCGACGCCAATCCATTGACCTCGCTGATGGCGGAGGACGGCATCGCCGCGCTCGCCCGCGCACTGCCACGCATTATGACAGCGCCGGCCGATGCCGAAGCGCGGCGCGATGCGCTCTACGGTGCCTGGCTCTGCGGTGTCTGTCTCGGCGCGGTCGGGATGTCGCTGCACCACAAGCTCTGCCACGTGCTGGGCGGCATGTTCAACCTGCCGCACGCCGAAACCCACGCGATCGTGCTGCCGCATGCGGCCGCCTACAACGCCGCCGCCGCGCCTGACGCGATGACCCGGATTGCGCGCGCATTGCGCGCGAGTGACGCGCCGCAAGGGCTGTTCGACCTCGCGCGCCGGCTCGCGCTGCCGCGCCGGCTGGCCGACATCGGCATGCCCGAGGACGGCATCGCGCGCGCTGCCGAGATGGCGGTGCGCAGCCCCTATGCCAATCCAAGACCTGTGGAGCGCGTCGCGATCCAGGACCTGATCGCGGCGGCCTGGCGCGGCGATGCACCCGCGCAGCACTGACATCTCGAGATCAAGGGACAACATGATGGCCAATTTCAACGAGCACGATCTCACCGATGAGGTGATCCGCAGCTTCGCCAACACGCCGAACAAGCGGCTGAAATTCCTCATCGAGGAGACGGTCAAGTCGCTGCACGATCTGGTGCGCCGCACCGAGCTCACCTTCGAGGAATGGAGTCAGGCGATCAAATTCCTGACCCGCACCGGGCAGACCTGCACGCCGCTGCGCCAGGAGTTCATCCTGCTCTCTGACGTGCTCGGCGTCTCGATGCTAGTCGACGCCGTCAATCACCGCGAGCGTGAGGGCGCGACCGAGACCACGGTGCTCGGCCCGTTCTATGTCGGCGAGCACCGCGTCACGCCGCACGGCGCCAACATCTCCGAGGGCATCGACGGTGAAGTGATGTTCGTGCAGAGCCGCGTCACCGACCTTGCCGGCAAGCCGCTCGCCGGTGCCGAGATCGATGTCTGGCATGCCGATGATGACGGTTTCTACGATTCGCAGAAGGCGAACTACGCGGCGCACGGTCCGTCGCTGCGCGCGCGCTTCGTTACCGATGCCGACGGCCGCTTTTCGTTCCGAACCATCCTGCCGTGCAGCTATCCGATCCCGACCGATGGCCCGGTCGGCGGTCTGATCACCGCGACGAAACGTCATCCGATGCGGCCGGCGCATGTGCACTTCCTGGTCAAAGCCGAAGGCTTTGAGCCGCTGATCACCCACGTGTTCCTCGATGGCGACGAATATCTGCGCAGCGACGTGGTGTTCGGCGTCAAGGACGAACTCATCGCCCGCGTCGAGCCGAAGAGCGAGCCGGTGCTGCCGAACGGCGAGCGGGTTTCCGGCCCGTGGCACCTGATGACCTACGACTTCCAGATGCGGCCGGGCGCGGGCTTGGTGCCGCAGCCGATGATGGCCGCCGAATGACGATCACAACCAACGACACGACCAAGGAGAGGACCATGACCAGCAAAACTGTTGAGACCGACGTGCTTGTCGTCGGCAGTGGCCCGGCCGGCGCGACGGCGGCGGCACTGCTCGGCATGTATGGCGTCAAGCATATCCTGGTGACCAAATATGGCTGGCTCGCCGACACGCCGCGCGCCCACATCACCAACCAGCGTGCCATGGAGGTGCTGCGCGATCTCGGCCTCGAGGAGAAGGCAGTGGCGCAGGCGGTGCCGCAGCATCTGATGGCCAACAACGTGTTCTGCGAGAGCCTCGCCGGCGAGGAGTTCGGCCGGCTGTATTCCTGGGGCAACCATCCCTCGCGCAAGGCGGATTACGACCTCGCCAGTCCGGCGCGGATCTGCGACCTGCCGCAGAATTTCCTCGAGCCGATCCTGATCGAGGCCGCCGGCCAGCGCGGCACCTCGCTGTGCTTCAACACCGAGTTCGTCGATCTGGTGCAGGATGCCGACGGCGTCACCGCGACGGTGAAGGACCGCCTGTCCGGCGAGACCTATCAGATCCGCGCCAAATATCTGATCGGCGCCGACGGCGGCCGCAGCCGGGTCGCCGAAGTGATCGGGCTGCCGATGGAAGGCCAGATGGGCCGCGCCGGCAGCATGAACATCATCGTGCAGGCGGATTTGAGCAAATACGTCGCGCACCGTCCGAGCGTGCTGTATTGGGTGCTGCAGCCCGGCGCCGAGATCGGCGGCATCGGCGCCGGCCTGATCCGCATGGTACGGCCGTGGAACGAATGGCTGATCATCTGGGGCTACGACATCGAGCAGGGCGAGCGCAAGCTCTCCAACGATGAGGCGATCTCGATCGTCCGCAACCTGGTCGGCGACGAGACGCTCGAGGTCAAGGTTCGCTCGACCTCGACCTGGACCGTGAACGAGATGTATGCCGGCCATTACTCGTCCGGCCGCGTGTTCTGCGTCGGCGATGCCGTGCATCGCCACCCGCCGACCAACGGCCTCGGCTCCAACACCTCAATCCAGGATGCCTACAATCTCTGCTGGAAGCTCAAGCTGGTGCTCGAGGGCCACGCGGCGCCGTCGCTGCTCGAGACCTATTCGGCCGAGCGGCAGCCGGTCGGCAAGCAGATCGTGACCCGCGCCAACAAGAGCATCGGCGACTTCCCGCCGATCTTCGAGGCGGTCGGGCTCGTCGCCTCGACCGATCCGGCCGAGGCGCGCAAGGCGATCGCCGCGCGCAAGGCGCCGACTGCGGAAGGCAAGGCGCGCCGCAAGAAGCTCTATGACGCGATCGCCAACAAGAGCTACGAGTTCAACTGCCACGGCGTCGAGCTGAACCAGCGCTACGGCTCGACCGCGGTGGTCTCCGATGGCACGCCGATGCCGGCGTTCACCAGGGATCACGAGCTGTATTATCAGGCGACCACCTGGCCCGGCGCGCATTTGCCGCATGTCTGGGTCGAGCATCACGGCCAGCGCAAATCGACGCTCGATCTCACCGGCAAGGGCCGCTTCACGCTGCTCACCGGGATCGGCGGCGAGGGCTGGAAGACGGCCGCAGCCGCAGTCGAGAAGGCTTACGGTCTGCCGGTCGATGTGGTGACGATCGGACCGCAAGGCTGCGATGCGCTCGACATCTATGCCGACTGGTATCGCCAGAGCGAGGTGGACGAGGACGGCTGCGTGCTGGTGCGTCCCGACATGTACGTCGCCTGGCGCGCCAAGGAGGCGGCGGCCAATGCCACCGATGTGCTGCTGGACGTGTTCGGCCAGATCCTCGGCCGCAGCGCGCAAGCGAAGTCCGTCGCCGCCGCGTGATTGCGGCACAACGCCGGCAATTGTTTTCAGAACGAAATGAACGGCAGCCGGCGTGCATTCGGCTCGCCACAAGGAGGGGAAAATGACCAAGGACCATTTGAACGTCATGTCTTTCGATCGCCGCCGCGTGCTGCAGGGCATCGCCGGTGGTTTCGCGGCCGCAGGTAGCACGACGTTGTTCGCACCGACCGTGCGCGCGGCCAACAAGCCGATCAAGATCGGCTATATCTCGCCGAAAAGCGGCCCGCTCGCGGCCTTCGCCGAAGCCGATGATTTCGTGCTCGGCGAATTCCGCAAATTCATCAAGGACGGCGTCAAGGCCGGATCGCAGACCTATCCGGTCGAAGTCGTCACCAAGGATAGCCAGTCGAATCCGAACCGCGCCGCCGAAGTCGCCAAGGAGTTGATCACCCGCGACAATGTCAGCTTGATCGTGGTCGGCGCGACTCCCGAGACCAACAATCCAGTGGCGACGCAGTGCGAGCTCGAGCAGGTGCCGTGCATCTCCTCCGTGGCGCCGTGGCAGACCAATTTCATCGGCCGCCAGGCCAATCCCGGCGATCCCAAGAGCTGGAAGCCGTTCGACTACACCTTCCACTACTTCTGGGGCCTGGAGGACGTGATCGGCGTCTTCACCAGCATGTGGAGCCAGGTCGCGACCAACAAATCGGTCGGCGCGCTGTTCCCGAACGATGCCGACGGCAATGCCTGGGGTGACACCACGATCGGCTTCCCGCCCGTGATGGCCAAGCAGGGCTTCAAGCTCACCGATCCCGGCCGCTTCCAGAATCTCACCGACGATTTCTCTTCGCAGATCGCCGCGTTCCGCGGCGCCGATGCCGAGATCATCACCGGCGTGATCATCCCGCCCGACTTCACCACGTTCTGGAATCAGTCGCGGCAGAAGGGGCTGAAGCCGAAAGTAGTCTCGGTCGCCAAGGCGCTGCTGTTTCCGGCGTCGGTGCAGGCGCTCGGCAAGGGCGGCAACAACATCTCGACCGAGGTGTGGTGGACGCCGACGCATCCCTACAAGTCGAGCCTGAGCGGCGTCAGCGCCGCCGATCTCGCCAAGGGCTATGCGCAGGCCTCCGGCAAGCAATGGACCCAGCCGATCGGCTTCGTGCATTCGCTGTTCGAGGTCGCGATCGACGCGATCAAGCGCTCCGGCGATCCGAGCGACGGCGCGGCGCTGGCGAAGGCGATCGGCGCCACCAAGCTCGACACCATCGTGGGCCAGGTCGCGTTCGGCTCCAGCGCGGTGCCGCCATTCGCGGCGAAGAACATCGCCAAGACGCCGCTGGTCGGCGGCCAATGGCGGCTCAACGGCGACACATACGACATGGTGATCACCGACAACAGACTGGCGCCGCAGATCCCGCTCGGCGGCGACATGCAGGCGTTGAGCTAGCGAACCGCTGGAGGTTGTTGATCGGAGACGCGCATCGTCAGCGCATCTCCTCGAAGCAAATTCATGTGGTGAGCGAAACATGCTCGAACTCCATTCCGTCTCGAAAAGGTTCGGTGCCATCGTCGTCGCCGATGCCATCGACCTGACCCTTACGTCCGGCGAGGCGCTCGGCGTGATCGGTCCGAACGGCGCCGGCAAGTCGACGCTGTTCAACCTGATCACGGGGCTGCTCCGGCCGGATGCCGGCCGCATCGTCCTCGATGGCGTCGACATCACAGGGCTGTCTCCCGAGGCACGCTGCCGCGCCGGCATCGGGCGTTCATTCCAGATTCCGCAGCCGTTCGACCACCTCTCGGTGTTCGAGAATCTAGCCGTCGCTGCCCAGTTCGGCGGCGGACTGTCGGAGGCCGACGCGGTCCAGCATTGCGGCCGCATGCTTGATCTCACTGGCCTCGAAGCCAAGGCCAACCGGCTTGCGGGCAGTCTGCCGCTGCTCGATCGCAAGCGGCTCGAGCTGGCGCGGGCGCTCGCCACCAAGCCGCGCACGCTGCTGCTTGACGAGATCGCAGGCGGCCTCACCGACGCCGAATGCCATCAGCTGGTCGAAACCATCCGCACCATCCACGCCGAAGGTGTCGGCATCATCTGGATCGAGCATGTGGTGCACGCGCTGCTCGCGGTGGTGCAGCGGCTGGTCGTGCTGAATTTCGGCAAGGTGGTCGCGCAGGGGCTACCCGCCGAGGTGATGCGCTCGCGCGAGGTCGAGACCATCTACATGGGAGTGCCGGCATGACCGCGCTGCTGAACGTCACAGCGCTCGATGCGTTCTATGGCGACTTCCAGGCGCTGTTCGGCATCGATTTCGAATTGGCCGAGGGCGAGGCGGTCGCGGTGATCGGCGCCAATGGCGCCGGCAAGTCGACCATGCTGAAGTCGCTCGCGGGTCTCGTGAAGAACCGCCCGGATGCCATCCGCCTCGCTGGCCGGGCGATCGGCGATGCGTCAGCCGCCAGCATCGTGCGGCTTGGGCTTGCGCTGGTGCCGGAAGGCCGCCAGCTGTTTCCCTCGCTCAGCGTCGAGGAGAATCTCTTGATCGGCGCCTATGGCGGCGAGCGCAGCGCGCCGTGGGATCTCGCCGCGGTCTACCGGATGTTTCCGGTGCTGAAAGAGCGCCGGCGCGGCGCAGTCACGGCGCTGTCCGGCGGTCAGCAGCAGATGGTGGCGATCGGCCGCGCGCTGATGTCGAATCCCTCGGTGCTGCTGTGCGACGAGATCAGCCTCGGCCTCGCGCCGATCGTGGTCGAGGACATCTACCGCATGCTGCCGCAGATCCGCGCCGGCGGCACCGCGGTCGTGCTGGTCGAGCAGGACATCGCCCGCGCGCTGCGCGCCGCGGATCGCTTCTACTGTTTGCAGGAGGGACGGGTGACGCTGAGCGGACGGCCAAAGGATGTGGATCAGGGCACGATCCGCGCGGCCTATTTCGGAGCATGAGGGAGCGATGAGCGGATTCGACACCATCATCGAAGGCGTGCTGCTCGGCGGCGTCTATGCGCTGTTCGCGCTCGGCCTGTCGCTGATCTTCGGCATCATGCGCCTGGTCAATCTGGCGCACGGCGATCTGATCCTGCTCGCCGCCTATCTGGTGCTCAGCGCCACCACCGCGCTCGGCCTGCCGCTGGCGGCGGCATCCTTGCTGGTCGTCGCGGCAATGTTCGTGCTCGGCTTCGTGCTGCAGCGGCTGGTGCTGGAGCGGGTGCTCGGCGACGACATCCTGCCGCCGCTGCTCGTCACCTTCGGCCTGTCGATCGTGATCCAGAACGGGCTGCTGCTCGGTTATGGCGCGGACAGCCGCCGCCTGCAGGCCGGCGCCTTCGAATCCTCGTCGGTGACGCTGGCATCCGGCCTCAGCGTTGGCCTCGCGCCGCTGACGGCGCTGGTGACGGCGATCGCCGCCGTCGCGCTGCTCCAGCTCATCTTCTATCGCACCTCGCTCGGCCGCGCCTTCCGCGCCACCGCCGATAATCCCGCGATCGCGCAATTGATGGGCGTCAACGAGCGCAATGTCTATGCGATCGCGGTCGGGCTCTCGCTCGCGGTCTCGGTGATCGCCGCTGTTGTGTTCGGCATCCGCGCCAGTTTCGATCCGTCGATCGGCCCGGCGCGGCTGCTCTATGCGTTCGAGGCCGTGATCATCGGCGGCCTCGGCAGCCTGTGGGGCACGCTGGCGGGCGGCATCGTGCTCGGGCTGGCGCAGGCGATCGGCGGGCGGATCAATCCGGAGTGGCAGATTCTCGCCGGTCATCTCACCTTCCTTGCCGTGCTGATGGTGCGGCCGCGCGGTCTCTTCCCGGCGAGGCGGACATGAGCGTCGAGAGCATCGATATGCCGGCTGGCCGGGAGGAGTGCGCGACAGATCTGCCGGTGTGGCAAATCCGGGTCGGCACGCGCCTGTCGCGCATCGCCGCCGTGGCCGGCATCGTGCTGGTGGTTGCGCTTGCCGCGCTGCCCGCGATCGCATCGCGCAACCTGATTCAGGACCTGATCTTCGTCCTCACCATGTTGACGCTGGCGCAGCTCTGGAACGTGCTGGCCGGGTGGGGCGGGCTGGTGTCGGTGGGGCAGCAGGCGTTTGTCGGGCTCGGCGCCTATGCGCTGTTTGCCGGCATCGTGATGGCCGGGCTCGATCCCGTTGCGGCGATCCCGCTGGCCGGCCTGTTCGCGGCGCTGATCGCGGCGCTGCTCGGGCCGCTGCTGTTCCGGCTGGAGGGGCCGTATTTCGCGATCGGCAGCTGGGTCGCCGCCGAAGCGCTGCGGCTGATCTGCGCCCAGTTCAAGTCGCTCGGCGGCGGCACCGGGATGTCGATCTCGCCCGGCGAATTGTCGCAGATGTTCGGGCTGAAGGCGGTGCAGACGCTGCTCGGGCTGCGCCCGGCGGCGGCGCGCGACGTCCTGGTCTACTGGCTGGCGCTGCTGCTCGCCGTGCTGGTCACGCTCGGCATCTACGCCTTCATCCGCTCGCGCCACGGCCTTGCGCTGGCAGCGAGCCGTGACAATGCGGCGGCGGCGCGCAGCGTCGGCGTCCGCACCGGGCGGATCCGCCATCTGCTGTGGATCGCGGTTGCCTTCGCCACCGGCATGGTCGGCGCGGTGGTCTATCTGCAGAAGGCGCGCATCTCGCCCGACGCCGCCTTCAGCGTCACCGACTGGACCGCCTATGTGATCTTCATCGTCGTGATCGGCGGCGTGCGCACCATCGAAGGCCCGATGGTCGGCGTGCTCCTGCTCTGGGGGCTCGTCACCTGGCTCGCCCAGTATGGCAGCCTCTATCTCGTCGTGCTCGGCACGCTCGCCATCCTGATCATGCTGTTCATGCCGCGAGGGGTGTGGGGCGCGGCGGCGCGGCGCTGGCAGGTGCAGCTGTTTCCGACGCAGCGCTGGCTCGGCCGCAGCGCTAGAGCATGATGCGTTAGGCTTGAACGGTGCTGCGAAGGAGTTGTGCTCCCTCTCCCGCTTGCGGGGGAGGGTCGGGGTGGGGGCTTTCTCCACGAGTCACATCGTTGAGAGAGCCCCCACCCGCATCGCATCTTCGATGCGATGCGACCTCCCCCGCAAGCGGGAGAGGTGAGCCGCTCTGCGGCCCGACCGGTTCAACCTGATCGCATCGCGCTTTGGTGCTCAGAACATCGTGTTGTTGTTCGCCGGATTTTCCGGAATCGGCTGCACCACGTCCCAATGCTCGACGATCTTGCCGTCCTCGAGCTTGAAGATGTCGACGATCGCGTTGCCGCGGGTGCCGGGCTCGCGCACGGCGTGGACGTGCAGGATCACGTAGTCGCCGTCGACGAACGAGCGCTTGATCTCGCTGTGCGAGTTCGGAAACTTCTCGCGCAGGAAGCCGATGAACTTGCGGAAACCTTCGGGGCCGTCGGCCGCACCGGGATTGTGCTGCACATAGCGGTTGCCGACATAGGCGAGCGCAGCATCGGCGTCCTTCTGGTTCAGCCCCTTGTCGTAGAACGCCAGCACGGCTTTCCGGTTGGCTTCCTGCTGCGCTTCGCTGGTGGCGGCCATCGCGGTGGAAGACGCAAGCGCGAGGAAGAGAGCGGCGACGGCTGTCCGTGGCCGGAGAAGGGTCTTCATCTGGTGGCTCCCGAGGCTGATGCCGCGCGATGTGCGCGGTGCATCGCGCTCTCTACAGTGTCCATGCCGCGCCCGGAAGAACGCACTCCTGGCTCACATGGTTACCCGCAGATACCGGCTTTATGCCGCCTTCGCCGCGGCGCCATGCGCGTGCTTGTCGATGGCGTCGATAATCTGCGGCCACATCGGGATCGGCAGCGCGTGGCCCATGCCCTCGATCATCAGAAGCTTCGCGCCCGGGATCGAGGCCGCGGTGTCTTTGCCGCCTTCGGGATGCACCAGCGGATCGATGGTGCCGTGGATCACCAGCGTCGGCGCCTTGACGCTGCGCAGGCGCTCCTTCCGGCTGCCGGAGGCGAGGATGGCGCGCAGCTGGCGGCCGACGCCCTCCGGATTGAGGCCACGCTCAAAGGTGCGCCGCGCGCGTTCAGGATCGAGCGCCTCATCCTCCGGGAACGAGCCGTTGCGCAACACCTTCCAGGTCTGGCCGTAGCGGACGAAATACTCTTCCTTGCTCTTCGGCGGCGGCGCCATCAGCACCGCGGTCGCCTCGCGGGTCGGTCCCGGGATCTTCGGATTGCCCGTGGTCGACATGATCGAGGTCAGCGAACGGACGCGCTCGGGGAAGGTGATCGCAACCTCCTGCGCGATCATGCCGCCCATCGAGGCGCCGACCAGATGTGCTTTGCGGATGCCGAGCGCGTCCATCAGCCCGATCGTGTCCCGTGCCATGTCGGCCAGTCTGTAGGGCGCCGCGACCGGGATCTTCAGGAAGCGCAGCTTGATGAGCTCGAGCGCAGTCAGCCGCTTGCCGCCGCTCAGTCGGGACGACTTGCCGATATCCCTGTTGTCGAATCGGATCACGCGAAAACCGCGCGCGGCGAGCCGGCGGCAGAACTCGTCGTCCCAATGGATCATCTGGGCGCCGAGGCCCATGATCAGCAGCAGCGGCTCCGCATTGGCATCGCCAAAGATCTCGTAGCAGATGTCGATGCCGTTCGCGCGGGTTATTTGCGGCAACTGATGGGCGAGCGTGGTCACGGGCGTGCTCTCCGGGATTCGCGGTCAGGAACCTGCATGCTGCCATGGATTGACGCAGCGCAGAAGAGCTTCGACGTCGCTGGGCGCGCCGCGCAGTTGACCGATCAATGGCAACAGTGTCGTATGGCACAAACAAATCGAAGCGCGACAAGCGCTCGAGATTGCTGTGGAGGAGGGCCACATGGCCGACAAGGGCAACGACCCTGCCGTGATCTGGCAGGCGATGATTGGCGAGATGGAGAAGGGGTTCAACTCCTTCGGCAACCAGTTGATGAGCTCGCCTGAATTCTCGAAGGTGATGAATCAAGCCGGCGGCGCTGCGGCGGGTGCGCAGAAGCAGCTCGGCGAGCTGATGGAGAAATATCTGCTGGCGATGAACCTGCCGAGCCGCGCGCAGCTGGTCGGCATGGCTGAACGCCTGCAGTCGATGGAGAACCAGCTCAACGAGATCAAGACGCTGCTGCAGCAGGTGCATCACAATTCGCTGGCGCCGGACGACGGCCATGGCGCGTCGCCACGGCCGCCGCGCACCAGGCGTCCGCCATCGGAGGGAGACAGCAAATGAATGCTCCCACCCCGTTTGATTTCGCCTCGATCTCCGAGCGGGTCCAGTCCGAGGTGCAGCGCGCGATCCAGCGCAGCATCAAGGGCGTCGAGTATTTCTCGAGCTCGGGCCCCACGCTCGGCGAGACACCGAAGGACGTGCTGTACTCGCGCGGCACCATGAACCTCTATCACTACCGCCCGCTGTCCGATGAAGTCTATCGCGTGCCGGTGCTGATCGTGATGGCGACCACCAACCGGGGCTACATCCTCGATCTGGTGCCGGGGCAGAGCTTCATCGAATTCCTGCTCAAGCGCGGCTTCGACGTCTACATGCTGGACTGGACCGCGCCGAAGCCCGAGGAGAAATCGCTGCGCATGGAGGACTACGTCCTCGACTTCATTCCGGAATCGGTTCGCCGAGTGCAGCAGGATTCCGGCGAGAAGGACGTCTCGGTGATCGGCTATTGCTTCGGCGGCGTATTGTCGCTGCTCTATGGCTCGATCTTCAACGACGGGCCGATGAAGAATTTGATCTGCTTCACCACGCCGATCGATTTCCGCGAGATGAAGCTGTTCTCGAATTTCGCCGACCGCCGCTACTTCGATGTCGATCGCCTGATCGACAGCACCGGCAACATGCCGCCCGAGCTGATCCTGCAGTCGTTCGACATGCTGCGGCCGGCCGCCCGCGTCGTCGGCCAGATCCAGCTCTGGGACAACATCTGGAACGACGAGTTCGTCAAATCGTACCGGATGTTCGACCGCTGGGCGACCGACACGCTGCCGCTCGCCGGCGAGTATTTCCGCGCCATCACCAAGGACCTGATGTGGGACAACAAGCTCTACAACGACACCATGACGGTGGGCGGCCGCGAGGCCAAGCTTGCGAACATCAAGGTGCCGATCCTGCATGCGGTCGCCGAGCACGACCACATCGTGCCGTATGACGCGGCAAAGCACCTCATCACCAAGATCGGCTCCGAGGACAAGGAGGAGGTGATGCTGAAAGGCGGTCACGTCTCGCTGGTCGCCGGCGCCAATGCAATCAAGCGGCTGTGGCCGAAACTGGACTCCTGGTTGGGCAAGAGATCGACATGACCGAACAACGTTCCTATCCGCGCCACGTCAAGACCGAGGCCGGCGACATCGAATTCCGGCTGATGAAGCGGGCCGACGAGGCCGCGGTGCTGGCCTTCGCACAGAAACTGCCGACGCATGATCTGCTGTTCCTGCCGCGCAACATCAGCCAGCCGAAGGTGCTGTCGGCCTGGATCAACGAGATCGAGCGCGGCGACATCACGAGCCTGCTCGCGGTCAAGGACGGCACGGTGGTCGGTTGCGGCACCCTGGTGCGCGATCCGCATTCCTGGTCGCCGCATGTCGGCGAGATCCGGATGGTGGTGTCGCTCGACGTGCGCGGGCAGGGCGTCGGCCGGGCGCTGTCGCAGGAGACGTTCGCTATTGCCCTAGGCGCCGGGCTGGAGAAGTTCTCGGTGCAGATGACGGTCGACCAGCGGGCGGCGATCGCGCTGTTCGAAAGCCTCGGCTTCAAGGCGGAGGCCCTGCTGCGCGACCATGTCCGCGACGTCGAGGGCAAGACCC
Organism: Bradyrhizobium sp. CER78; assembly: GCF_029846235.1. Lineage (GTDB taxonomy): Bacteria > Pseudomonadota > Alphaproteobacteria > Rhizobiales > Xanthobacteraceae > Bradyrhizobium. The sequence goes on along the minus strand of NZ_JARVWP010000001.1, from coordinate 622,701 downwards.
ACGACATCGTCGTGCTCGGGCACAATGTGGCGCAGGTCCGGGCGCAGATGGAGGCCTACGGGCTACCCGGGGCGGTTGGCGGTGGTTAAATACCTCTAGTTGCTGGTCCCGCAGGCAATCTGCCGGTTATTCATGCTATTCACGAGTTCGTGATATCGCGCTGCAACATAGATGTTGCGGCGCACCATGGATTGTGACATAACACTTTTGCCCCGGGCCAATCCGGACGGGGTGAGCCCATAGCTCAAACCTGAGGATGGAGAGACCCCAATGACCACCGAAACCAATTCCGTGCTGAACAGCGTCAAGGAAGCCTTCGCGCCCGTCACCGAGGCGTTCACCAAGCTCCAGAACCTGGAAGTTCCGGAAGCCGCCCGTGAGTTCGTGAAGAAGCAGGCCGAGGCCGCCAAGACCCGCGCTGCCGATGCGTATGCCGGCTCCGAGAAGGTGACCAACGTGATCGAGACCGCTGTTGCCGGTTCGGTGACCGAAGCCGCCAAGATCAGCCGCAACATCCAGCAGGCGATCTACCAGGACGCCGAGGCGTTCTTCGCCGGCATCGACAAGCTCGCTTCCGCCAAGTCGCTGAGCGAAGCTGCCCAGATCCAGTCGGACCTGGTCCGTGCGCGTGGCGAACTGCTCGTCTCGCGGGCGAAGGCCACCACCGAGTATCTCGGCAAGCTCGTCACCGACGGTGCGAAGACCGCGCAGGACAACTTCGCCAAGGTCTACGGCAAGACCGCCTGATCGCGCTTGCATTGACCGACTGCCCTTTTCGAAGGCCCGCCATTTCGCGGGCCTTCTTTTTTGGCGGTGCTTCTCATACGTCTTCGTATCCCACCGTCATTCCGGACGACGCGAAACGGCGATCCGGAATCTCGAGATTCCGGGTTCGTGCTTCGCACGCCCCAGAATGACAGCGATGGGGACGTGCTATGGTTTGTTCGTCACTCCCGCGAAAGTCCCATGACCCTTCCCGCCGCCCTCATCGCAACCCCCGTTGATGCCGAACGCGCCGCCGAATTGCGGCGCGTGAAGTGGCTGGCGACCGGGGTGCTGGCGGCAACCCTGATCATCTTCATTGCAGCGAAGGCGCTGCTGCCGGTGCACCCCGCTTTCGGCTTCGTCGCGGCATTTGCCGAAGCCGCGACCATCGGCGGGCTGGCCGACTGGTATGCCGTCGTCGCGCTGTTCAAGCGGCCGCTGGGCTTGCCGATCCCGCACACCGCGATCATCCAGAGCAATCAGGAACGCATCGCCGAGAAGCTCGGCGAATTCATCGAGAACAATTTTCTGGAATCCGGACCGGTCGAGGCCAAGCTGCGCGAGATCGATTTCGGTTCGTTCATCGCCGACTGGCTGCGCGACCGCAAGCGTTCGGAGGATCTCGCCCGCTTCGTGCTGCGGATGCTGCCTGAAGCGTTCGCGGCGACCGAGAGCTCGGGGTTGATGCAGTTCATCAGCCGCCGCATCACGACGCAGGTGCTCGCGATCGATCTCGCGCCGCTCGCGGCCGGCGCGCTGCGCGGCTTCGTGCAGGAGGGCAAGCATGGCGGCCTGCTCGACGACATCCTGCGCGTGCTGCACCAGACGCTGACGCAGCAGGAGACCATGACCGTGATCCGCGACAAGGTTCGCGCGGAGATGCCGACGCTGTTGAGACTTTATCGCGCCGACAAGTTCGTGGTGAACCGGATCATCGCCTCGGCCACGAAGTTCTTCGAGGAGGTGCGCAACGATCCGCAGCATCCGTTCCGCGGCGAGTTCGACCGCATGCTGCTGTCGTTCGTCGACCGGCTCGGCAGCGACAAGGCGTTCGCCGATCGCATCGACGGTCTGAAGCGCGATCTGATGGCGCGGCCGGAGCTTGCCAATCTCGGGCGCACGATCTGGGCCAACGTCAAGGACTTCATCGAGCGCAGCGCCTCGGGCGAGTCGCAGGTGCTGCAGCATCAACTGGCGAGAATGTTCGTCGAGGCCGGCGAGGCGCTCCACGGCGACGCCGAGCTGCGCGGTGAAATCAACCAGGGCCTGGTCGCGATCCTGCGCACCGTCGTCGCCGAGCAGAAGAGCGGCGTCTCGAGCTTCATCGCCGATCAGATGAAGAGCTGGGACATGGAGCAATTGATCTCGCTGATCGAGGTCAATGTCGGCAAGGACCTGCAATACATCCGCTTCAACGGCTCGCTGATCGGCGGACTTGCCGGGCTCGCGCTTTACACGCTGGAATACGTGCTGCGGCTGCTGTGACCGATTGGGCACGGACATCACAATAGTTGTGGCAAGTGTGACCTGGACCGCTTGCACCAAAGTATCCGGTTCCCTAGCTTTTCAGGATTGATTGTTGCGTTGCGGAACGATTCCGCCGGGTTTGAGTCAACTCCGTTGACCTATTCCTGTTGATTCCATTGCCGGCCGCCGAGACGTCAGGGGCCGTCCGAAGAGGAGTTGAAATGTCCGTTGCTGCGCAGACGCTACGCCCGCCGTCCAGGACGCTGATGTTCCTGGAAGGCCGCGCCATTCATGAGCTCGGTGCCTTCCTTGGTGCATTGCCGCTGCTGAGCCTCGCGCCGCGCGGCGACGGGCATCCGGTGCTGGTGCTGCCCGGGCTGATTGCCTCCGATATGTCCACGCGTCCACTGCGCGACTTCCTCAAGAGCAAGGGTTACGCCGTCAGCGGCTGGCGCCAGGGCCGCAACCTCGGGCTGCGCTCAGGCGTGCAGGACGGGATGGTCGATCTGCTGCAGGAGATGAACGAGACCAGCGGCCGCAAGGTCTCGCTGGTCGGCTGGAGCCTCGGCGGTCTCTATGCGCGCCAGCTCGCCAAGATGATGCCGGAGCGCGTGCGCCAGGTGATCACGCTCGGCAGCCCGTTCGCCGCCGGCCCGAAATCGACCAACGCCTGGCGCGTCTACGAGATGGCCAGCGGCCGCCGCGCTGACGAAGAGGATTCGCGTTTCGGCGGCTCGCTCGCCAGCGCGCCGCCGGTGCCGACCACCGCGATCTTCAGCCGCACCGACGGCGTCTGCGCCTGGCAGGGTTGCCGCGAAGAGAGCTCGTCGATGACCGACAGCATCGAGGTCGAGAGCAGCCATTGCGGCATGGGTCATCACCCGGCCGTGGTCTATGCGGTGGCTGATCGCCTCGCCCAGAAGGACGGCGAATGGGCGCCGTTCGATCGCAGCGGCTGGCGCAGCCTCGTCTATCCGAATCCCAATCGCTGAGTCTTGCGAGCTCTCTCTTCACCTCGCCCCGCTTGCGGGGAGAGGTCGGATCGCATCGTGAGATGCGATCCGGGTGAGGGGGAGTCACCGCGAGTTGTCTCTCACGGCAGAGTGCATAGCCCGGATAGAGCCAACGGGTCGCGCGAACGCGCGCCCGATGACAGGCTCCGCGCAATCCGGGACGGATCCAGCCGCGAAACACCCGGATTTCGCTGCGCTCCATCCGGTCTACGTTTGCGGCGACATTGTCGTGAATCGACAAAACGCGCTATGCGTTGAGGCATGCCGCAGCCGCTAGCCCGCATCGTCGATCAGCTGAAGCGCGAGCCGTCACGCACCGGCTCGATCATCATCACCGTGTTCGGCGATTCCATCGTGCCGCGCGGCGGCGCGGTGTGGCTCGGCACGCTGCTCGAATTCTTCAAGTCGCTCGACATCGACGGCAATGTGGTGCGCACCGCGATGTCGCGGCTCGCCGCCGACGGTTGGCTGGAGCGCAGCAAGGTCGGCCGCAACAGCTTCTATCGGCTGAACGCCAAGGGCCGGCAGACCTTCGATACCGCGACCCGGCACATCTACGATCCGCCGCCGTCGGACTGGACCGGCCGCTTCGAGCTGCTCTTGATCGGCAATGCCGAGGACCGAGACGCCGCGCGCGAGGCGCTGAAGAACGCCGGCTTCGGCAGCCCGCTGCCCGGCGTGTGGCTCGCACCGTCAGGCGTGCCGATCCCCGATGAAGCGTCGCGCGCGATCCGTCTGGAAGTGTCGGCGGAGGACGACAGCGGGCGCCGGCTGCTCAGCGAAAGCTGGCCGCTCGATCGCACCGCGGACGCCTATCTGAAGTTCATGAAGACGTTCGAGCCGCTGCACGGCTGGATCGTGCGCGGCGAGAAGCTGAGCGACGCCGACGCCTTCACCGCGCGCATCCTCTTGATCCACCATTACCGCCGGGTCGTGCTGCGCGATCCGCTGCTGCCGTATCAGCTGCTGCCGAAGGATTGGCCGGGCAGGGCCGCGCGCAAACTCTGCGGCGAGATCTATCGCGGGCTGCTTTCGCCGTCGGAACAATGGCTTGACGACCACGCAACCAATGAGGACGGGCCGCTGCCGAAGCCCAACGGGGCGGTGGCGCGTCGTTTCGAGGGTATCTGAACATATTACAAAAACATCTTGCATTTGGAAAATTATGTTATATATTCCTGCCTAACAACACACCGGGAGGTCGGCCATGTATACGCAGGCGCTCAATTCATCCGACGGCGACGATCGCGGCGTCGAGGATGTTGCCCGTGCCAGTCAGTTCCAGGCCCGCATCGATGCCGATGAGCGTATCGAGCCCAACGACTGGATGCCGGCCGCCTACCGCAAGACGCTGACCCGGCAGATTTCCCAGCACGCCCATTCCGAAATCGTCGGCATGCTGCCCGAGGGCAACTGGATCACCCGCGCGCCGTCGCTGCGCCGCAAGGCCGCGCTGCTCGCAAAGGTGCAGGACGAATGCGGCCACGGGCTCTATCTCTATGCCGCCGCCGAGACGCTCGGCACCTCGCGCGAAGAGCTCGTCGACGCGATGCTCTCGGGCAAGGCGAAATATTCCTCGATCTTCAACTACCCGACGCTGACCTGGGCCGACATCGGCACCATCGGCTGGCTGGTCGACGGCGCGGCGATCATGAACCAGATCCCGCTGTGCCGCTGCTCCTACGGCCCGTATGCGCGCGCGATGATCCGCGTCTGCAAGGAAGAGTCGTTCCACCAGCGCCAGGGTTTCGAGATCATGGTGACGCTGTGCCGCGGCACCGCGGAGCAAAAGGCGATGGCGCAGAACGCGCTCGATCGCTGGTGGTGGCCGGTGCTGATGATGTTCGGCCCGCCCGACCAGGTCAGCCAGCACAGCGACACCTCGACCAAGTGGAAGATCAAGCGCTTCTCCAACGACGAGCTGCGGCAGAAATTCATCGACGCCACGGTGCCGCAGGCCGAGTTTCTCGGGCTGACGATTCCCGATCCCGGCATGAAGCAGAACGAGAACGGCAATTGGGTACACAGCCCGATCGACTGGGACGAGTTCAAGCAGGTGCTAGCCGGCAACGGTCCCTGCAACCGCGATCGTCTCGCCGCGCGCCGCAAGGCGCATGAGGAAGGCGCCTGGGTGCGCGAGGCCGCGATGGCCTATGCCGAGAAGCGCAAGAGCCGCCAGCTCGCGCAAGCCGCAGAATAAGGGAGCGCTCAAGATGGCCACGCCGAACGTTCCGCTCTGGGAAGTCTTCATCCGCAGCCGCAATGGCCTCGCGCACAAGCATGTCGGCTCGCTGCACGCGGCGGACGCGACACTGGCGCTGCAGGCCGCGCGCGACATCTACACCCGTCGCGGCGAGGGACTGTCGATCTGGGTCGTGCCGTCGAATGCGATCACCGCGTCCGATCCCACAGAGAAGGGCATGATGTTCGAGCCGGCGGAATCCAAGATCTACCGTCACCCGACCTTCTACGACGTCCCCGACGAAGTCGGGCATATGTGAATTTCACCCGTCATGGTGAGGAGGCGCGCAGCGCCGTCTCGAACCATGACGCCTTGATCGTAACCGCGGCCATCCTTCGAGGCGCCTGCTGCGCAGGCTCCTCAGGATGACGTCGAGCAAGTGGATGCAGGTGGATCAAATGGCAGTTGCCAATATCGAAGTCTCCGAAACGCCGCTGGTACTCTACGCACTGCGCCGCGCCGACGATGCGTTGATCCTCGGCCACCGGCTGTCCGAATGGTGTGGCCATGCGCCGGCGATGGAAGAGGACATGGCGCTCGCCAATATGGGGCTCGACCTGCTCGGCCAGGCCCGCGAGCTCTATACCTATGCGGCGAAAGTCGAGGGCCGAGGCAACGACGAGGACAAGTTCGCCTATCTGCGCGACGTCCGCCAGTATCGCAATCTGCTGCTGGTCGAGCAGCCGAACGGCGACTTTGCCCGCACCATGGTGCGGCAGTTCTTCTACGCGGCATTCGCCGATCTCTATTGGCGCGCGATGATGGCATCCTCCGACCCGACGTTTGCTGCGATCGCGGCGAAATCGGAGAAGGAGAGCGCCTATCATCTGCGGCATTCGTCGGAATGGATCGTCCGTCTCGGCGACGGCACCGAGGAGAGCCATCGCCGCGCGCAGAATGCGATCGACGACCTCTGGGCCTATACCGGCGAGATGTTCGCGGTCGACGACGGCGAGCGCGGCCTGATCGACGCCGGCATCGCGATCGATCCGGCGACGCTCAAGTCGCGCTGGCTGAAGACCATCACCGGCATCGTCGACGAGGCGACGCTGGCGTTGCCGAAGAGCGATTGGATGCAGCAGGGCGGCCGCGTCGGCAGCCACAGCGAGCATCTCGGCCATCTGCTCAGCGAATTGCAGTCCCTGCAGCGAACCTTCCCGGGGGCGACATGGTGACGGTTGCGCTCAGCGATGCCGACCTGCGCCGCCGCGCCTGGAGCGCCGCTGCGCAGGTGGTCGATCCTGAAATTCCCGTGCTGACCATCGCCGACCTCGGCGTGCTGCGCGATGTTGCGGTCCATGACGGCCATGTCGAGGTCGCGATCACGCCGACCTATTCCGGCTGTCCCGCTATGAACATGATCGCGCTCGAGATCGAGCTCGCGCTGGAGCGCGAAGGCATTCGCCGGCCGAAGGTCCGCACCGTGCTGTCGCCGGCCTGGACCACCGACTGGATGAGCGAGGACGGCCGCCGCAAATTAAAAGAGTACGGCATCGCGCCGCCGCTGCCGGGCTCCTCGCGCCGCGCGCTGTTCGGCGAGCAACAGATCACGTGCCCGCAATGCGGGTCAGGCGATACCGAGCTGCTGTCCGAATTCGGCTCGACCTCCTGCAAGGCGCTGTGGCGTTGCAAGAGCTGCCGTGAACCCTTCGATTACTTCAAGTGTCATTGACCATGTCGACACCACGATTCCACCGTCTGTCCGTCAGCGATCTGCGCCGCGAGGCGTCGGACGCCGTCTCGATGACCTTTGCGATCCCCGACGATCTGCAAGGCGACTATCGTTTCACGCCCGGCCAGTACCTGACGCTGCGCACCACGATGGACGGCGAGGAAGTCCGCCGCTCCTATTCGATCTGCTCGGGTCCCGACGACGGCGAGCTGCGCATCGCGGTGAAGAAGGTCGATGGTGGCGCATTCTCGAACTGGGCTGCCGACGAGTTGAAGGCCGGCGATGAGCTCGACGTGATGACGCCGACCGGCCGCTTCGGCGTCGCGCATGCGCCCGGCGAAGCGCGGACCTATGTCGGCTTCGCCGCCGGCAGCGGCATCACGCCGATCCTCTCGATCATCAAGGGCGTGCTGGCGCGCGAGCCGGACAGCCGCTTCTTCCTGTTCTACGGCAACCGCTCGACCGAAGGCGTCATGTTCCGCGAGGCGCTGGAGGAGCTGAAGGACCGCTTCATGCAGCGGCTGTCGGTGTTCCACGTCATCTCCGGCGAGGAGCAGGACATTCCGATCCTGCACGGCCGGCTCGACGGCGAGAAGGTGCGGGTGCTGCTGCGTTCGCTGGTGCCGGCCGCAACCGTCGATCATGTGTTCGTCTGCGGCCCGGCCGCGATGAGCGAGACCATCGAGGCCACCTGCCGCGAGATCGGCATTGCCGATGAGCGCATCCATGTCGAACGCTTCGTCTCGGAATTCGGCGGCAAGCCGCGTCCGAAAGTCGTCGTTCCCGCCGGCGCGCCGCCGAAGGCGATCGCCGGGCTGATCATCGACGGCAAGCGCCGTGAGGTGCCGGTGGCCGACGGCGAGTCGATCCTCGACGCCGCGCTCCGCGCCGGCATGGACTTGCCCTTCGCCTGCAAGGGCGGCATGTGCTCGACCTGCCGCGCCAAGCTCGTCGAAGGCGAGGCGCCGATGGATCTGAATTATTCGCTGGAGCCGTGGGAGCTGAAGGCGGGGTTCATCCTCACCTGCCAGGCCAAGCCGTGCTCGGAAAAGGTCGTGGTCGATTATGACCACGTCTAGGATTGATCGTCATTCCGGGGCGCGAAGCGAACCCTCAGGTGCGCAATTGCGCACCGAGAATCTCGAGATTCCGGGTCTGGTGCTGGCGCACCATCCCGGAATGACGGAAGCAGTGTTGACGTTGTAATCGCCGCACTGAAGACTTGACACCAAGAGGCCCGTCGCAATGGGCCCGTGCACAGGAAGTTCGATGTGAACGTGAAGGCCACGCTATCGCCTGAGGATGTCGCCCGCGCCTGCGCGGATGCGATGTGGAAGGAAGACGACGCCAGCAAGGGTCTCGGCATGGAGCTCGTCGAGATCAAGCCGGGGCACGCGACGATGGCGATGACCGTGCAGCCGCACATGGTCAACGGCCAGCGCATCTGCCATGGCGGCTACATCTTCACGCTTGCCGATTCCGCCTTCGCCTTTGCCTGCAACAGCCACAACGATCGCGCGGTGGCGGCGCAGGGCAGCGTCACGTTCATTCGGCCCGGCAAGCTCGGCGATCGCCTGGTGGCGACCGCGCGCGAGGTCTCGCGCAGCGGTCGCTCGGGAATTTACGACGTGCGCGTCACCGCCGGCGACAGCGTGATCGCCGAATTCCGCGGGCATTCGCGGGTGATACCGGGCACCTGGCTGCCGGACACGGACATCAAGGCATAAGGCTTCAGAGGAAACGTCGATGGCAACGGCAAAGCTTAGGGTTAGTGACAGCGGCTATCGCGCCGAGCTCGATGCGGCTGAACGCGCCTCGCGCGACGAGATCATGGCGTTGCAGACCAGGCGGCTCGCCTGGTCGCTCAAGCATGCCTACGACAATGTCGCGCACTACAAGAAAAGCTTCGACGCCGCGGGCGTGCACCCCACGGACTTCAAGCAGCTCTCTGATCTCGCCAAATTTCCCTTCACGGTGAAGACCGACCTGCGCGACAATTATCCCTTCAACATGTTCGCGGTGCCGCGCGAGCAGCTGGTGCGGGTCCATGCCTCCTCGGGCACCACAGGCAAGCCGATCGTGGTGGGCTACACCAGGGCCGACATCGACACCTGGGCTGATGTGATGGCGCGCTCGATCCGTGCCGCCGGCGGCCGCAAGGGCATGCTGATGCACAATGCCTATGGCTATGGCCTGTTCACCGGCGGTCTCGGCGCGCATTACGGCGCCGAGCGGCTCGGCTGCACGGTGATCCCGATCTCCGGCGGCATGACCGAGCGGCAGGTGCAGATCATCAACGACTTCCGGCCCGACATCATCACGGTGACGCCGAGCTACATGCTGGCGATCCTCGACGAGTTCAAGCGGCAGGGCCTCGACCCGCGCAAATCGTCGCTTAAGTTCGGCATCTTCGGCGCCGAGCCCTGGACCAACGCGATGCGCGTCGAGATCGAGCAGGCCTTCGATATGGACGCGACCGACATCTACGGCCTGTCGGAGGTGATCGGCCCCGGCGTCGCGCAGGAATGCGTGGAGACCAAGGACGGCCTGCACATCTGGGAGGATCATTTCTATCCCGAGGTGATCGATCCCCTGACCGGCAAGGTGCTCGGTGATGGCGAGAAGGGTGAGCTGGTGTTCACCTCGCTGACCAAGGAAGGTTTCCCGATCATCCGCTACCGCACCCGCGACCTGACGCGGCTGTTGCCCGGCACGGCGCGGCCGGGCATGCGGCGGATGGAGAAGGTGACCGGCCGCTCCGACGACATGATCATCCTGCGCGGCGTCAACGTGTTCCCGACCCAGATCGAGGAAGCGCTGCTGGCGACCGACTGGTGCGGCGGCCACTTCGTCATCGAGCTCACCCGCGAAGGCCGCATGGACGAGATGACGGTGCTCGCCGAAGCCCGTCCCGAGAGCTGGGACGGTGCAGGGTTGACCGCGCACGCCGAGAAGGTCGCAGCCTTCATCAAGAACACGATCGGCATCTCCACCCGCGTCCGCGTCGTCGCGCCCGAGACGCTGGAGCGTTCGCTCGGCAAGGCGAAACGGGTTTACGACAAGCGGCCGAAAGAATAGCCTTTCGCCCGGAATCCAAGAGGGCGCAGGCATGGCCGATACCAGTGAGATAACCGCTGCGGAGATCGTGGCCGATATCCGCAACGGCAAGGTGACGGCAGTCAGCGTCGTCGAAGCGGCGCTCGATCGTGCCGAGCGGCTCAAGCACCTCAACGCCTTCATCCTCATGAACCGCGACGGTGCGCTGGCCACGGCGCGTGAGGTCGATGCCGGAAAGCGGACCGGCGCGCTGGCCGGGCTTCCGATCGTCGTCAAGGACAACATCAACACGTCGGATCTGCCGACATCGGGCGGCACGCCGGCGCTGCAACACGCCCGGCCCGCGCGCAATGCGCCGTCGCTGCAAAAGCTGCTCGACGCCGGCGCCGTTGTCATCGGCAAGACCAATCTGCATGAGTTCGCCTTCGGCATCACCAGCACCAATCTTGCGCCGTTCGCGGGACCTGTGCGGAATCCCTATGACACGAACAGGATCCCGGGCGGGTCGTCCGGCGGAACGTCGGCGGCGATCGCCGCGCGGATCGCCACCTGCGGCCTCGGATCGGACACCGGCGGCTCGACCCGCGTGCCCGCCGCGCTGACCGGGACGGTCGGGCTCCGGCCTTCGGTCGGCAATGGCGGCGCCGAGCGGCGCTATCACGACGACAACCAGGTCGTTCCGATCAGCCACACCCGCGACACCGTCGGCCCGATGGGCCGCACCGTCGCCGACGTCGCGTTGCTCGATGCCGTGATATTAGGCACGCCACTAGCCACCGCGATTCCGTTACGCGGCGTGCGCCTCGGCATTCCCGCCTGTTTCTGGAGCGGCCTCGATCGCGATGTCGAGGCCGTCGCCCGCGCGGCCTGCGCACGGCTCACCGCTGCCGGCGCGGTGCTGGTCGATGTCGATATGCCCGACCTGTTCGAGCAGAACGGCAAGGTGTCGTTCGTGGTCGCGCTGCATGAACCGATCGCCGACATCCCGGCCTGGCTCACCGCATCCGGGATCGAGGGGATCACGCTGTCCGACATCGCGGCCGGTGTCGCCAGTCCCGATGTCGTCGGCGCCTTCGGCGCCATCACCGCGGACGCCTTCGGTGCCGCCTATGACGATGCCATCAAGGTGCAGCGGCCGGCGCTGCAGGCGATCTATGCCGCGTACATTAGGGACAACAGGCTGGACGCCATCCTGTTTCCGACCACGATCGCGCCGGCACCGCTCATCGACGAGAAGACCGGGTCCGGCGAGATGTCGGTCAATGGCGGCGAGCCGGTGCCGACCTTCGGCACCATGATCCGCAACACCGATCCCGGCAGCAATGCCGGCTTGCCCGGGCTGTCGCTTTATGCCGGCATGACGCCTGATGGCCTGCCGGTCGGGCTCGAGCTCGACGGTCCGGTCGGCAGCGATGCCAGACTGCTTGGGCTTGGCCTGTCGATCGAGGCGATCCTGGGCACGGCCCCGCCGCCGAAACTCTGAGGCCGCCTGTCGCAACAAGCCCCTTGAATTGATCGGTCAGTCCATTAGTCATGGCCTGAGGCCGTCAGGCCGCCACTTCATGATCAACACTGGACTCCTCATGCCGTCGGCCCCGCAAGCAAACCGTCAACCCGTCGACGCCCGCTGCGTCCGCCTGCTGACGAAGGCGGAGAATGCCGCCGCGGTGGCGCCGGTGGTCGAGACCCATGCACTCTTGCGCGGCGACAATGATGTCCTGATCTCGGTGAAGGCGGCGGCGGTCAATCCGTCCGACGTCAAGGCGGCGACCGGGCTGATGCCATATGCCGTCTTCCCGCGCACCTCCGGCCGCGACTATGCGGGTGTCGTGATCGACGGTCCGTCGGACATGATCGGGCGCGAGGTGTTCGGCTCGTCCGGCGATCTCGGCATCCGTCGCGACGGCACGCACGCCACGCATCTGGTGGTCGAGCGTGACGCCGTAGTGGAAAAGCCCGCCGGCATCTCCTGGGACGAAGCCGCCGGAATCGGCGTGCCGTTCGTCACCGCGATGGAGGGGCTGCGCCGCGCAGGCATTCCGAAGGCGGGCGAGACCGTGCTCGTGATGGGCGTCAACGGCAAGGTCGGGCAAGCCGCGGTGCAGATCGCGAGCTGGCACGGCGCGCGCGTGATCGGCGTGGTGCGCAAGAGCGAGCCGTACGAGGGCCACAGCAATGCGCCGGTCGAGGTGATCGATGCTTCCGCCGTCGATGTCGCAAGCCGGGTGCGCGAGCTGACCGGCGGCAGGGGCGCGGACGTCGTCTACAACACGGTCGGCGATCCCTATTTCCAGGCCGCGCACAAGTCGCTGGCGTTGCGCGGCCGCCAGATCCTGATCGCGGCGGTCGACCGCATCGTGCAGTTCAACATCCTCGAATTCTATCGGGGCCAGCACACCTATGTCGGCATCGACACGCTCGCATTCTCGTCGGTTGCGACCGGCGAGGTGTTGCGCGAGCTCGCGCCGGGCTTTGCCAGCGGGCATCTGAAGCCGTTTCCGATCCAGCCGGGCGCGATCTATCCGCTGGAACAGGCCAAGGCGGCGTTTGTTGCCGTGGCAGGCTCGTCGCGCGACCGCGTGATCCTACGACCATGACATGCCGTCATTGCGAGCGAAGCGAAGCAATCCATCGTTCCTCGGGCGCGGATGCTATGGAATGGATTGCTTCGTCGCGGAGTTTATCATCGGGCCGGCCGAAGGCCGGACCCGTTGGCTCCTCGCAATGACGAGAACTCTTGAGGATCTAGCATGGACCCAGCCACAACAGTCATCCTCGCCGCCCTCATCATCGGCTTGATCTACGGCTCGGTCGGGCTGCTCAGCGGCTTCTGCATGATGAGCGGGCTGCGCGGCTGGTGGGCGGAGGGCGATGGCCGCCTGGTGCGCACCTACGCGCTGGCGATGGGGGTTGCGATCGCGGCCTCCCAACTGCTGGCAGCCGCCGGCCTCGTCGATCTCGGCAAGTCGATCTATCTGCAACCTTCCTTCTCGGCGCCGGTGATGTTCCTCGGCGGGCTCTTGTTCGGCTACGGCATGGTGCTGTCGAACGGCTGCGGTTCGCGGGCGCTGGTGCTGCTCGGGCGCGGCAACCTACGTTCCTTCGTGGTCGTGATCGTGCTCGGCATCTTCGCTGAGATGACGCTGAAGGGCCTGATCGCCCCGGCCCGGATCGCGATGGTGCAGGCTTCGCAGGCCACGGTATCGGCCAATTCGGTGCCGGCGCTGCTGGCAGGCAGCGGCCTCGGCGCGGTGCCGGCGCGGATGGTTGCGGCCGCGATGCTCGCGGCCATTCTGATCATCTTCGCCTTTGCCCATGCCCCGTTCCGCAAGTCGCCCGGCCAGATCGCGGCCGGCCTGATCGTCGGGCTGCTGGTGGCCGGCGGCTGGTACGCGACCGGTTATCTCGGCGCCGATGATTTCAATCCGGTGCCGGTGACCTCGCTGACCTTCATCGCGCCGATCGCCGATGCGCTGCAATACGTCATGCTGTCGACCGGCTCGACGCTCAATTTCGGCATCGTCACCGTGTTCGGCGTGTTTGCCGGCAGCCTGGTCACCGCGATCGCCACCGGGCGTTTCAAGCTCGAAGGCTACCGCTCGCCGCAGCACATGCTGCGCTCGGCCAGCGGCGCCGCGCTGATGGGCGCGGGCGGCGTGATGGCATTCGGCTGCTCGGTCGGGCAGGGGCTGACCGGATTGTCGACGCTCTCGCTGTCGTCCTTCATCGCGATTGCCGGCATCATGCTCGGCACCGGCGCCGGCCTGCGCGGCGCGCTCCGGGTCAGGCCGCTCGCGACGGCATGAAGCCAAAAGAGCGATGATCTCCGCGCAAACGCGTTCGCGTTTGTCGCGAGGGAAAACCGCTTCGACTTTTCCGGATCATGCTTCGGAGCATGATGAGATTAGGACGTGTACGCATCGGGTACCCGCATGCGGGGATTGCGAGATACCGGATTGCCGTCAAAAAGCTGACATTGAAGATGCCCAAGTGAATGTCCGCTAAGGGCCACGGAAGTCGACCGCCCACGGATGGCTTCACTCGACCTGAGCGCCTTCTCCTGGTTCATTTCAGATTGTGTTAATTCGCATCCACTATCAAGGAGAGCAAAGCTCAATACCGATGTACGATGGAGTACGCCTTGCGGTTATTGTTGCCTTCGCTCTTCTGCCTTGTCGCCACCGCCGCGGCTGCTAAAGGCACGTTCATACCGCCCGGCGCGAAACCGCCCGACTATGCCATAACAATGGCTACCGGAGGATCCTTCTACAAATCCGGCAGTCAGATTGTGGTCCATCATGGCGACTGGACCAAGGTTGCCATTAATGCGGACTCACCGAACGTGACGTACTACCACGAGGACGCAAGAATATCGGTGAACGGTAGCTCCCTAGTGGTCATACGCGGCCCGGAGTTCGAGGAACTCATCGAATATGCGCCGCGCAACATCGGCGAACGACAGATCCACCTTGGCGAAAGCTGCACGGTGTGGGAAGTGTCGCGGAGTAGGCCGTCGAGCATATCGCGCGATTCGGGCACTATCGCTTTGAGCTGTGTCACCGACGACGGCATCGAGCTTTCGCAGAAGCTGTTAGGCCCCTCAAAAGACGTCATCTTTTCGGCCGAGGCAACGCGGATCGAGCGCCGACCTGTGTCGCCGGAAGAAGTGCAGCCGCCGGCCTCTGCCTTTGCGTTGGATTGGCCGGGCCGCGATACACTACCGCCAATCCCGCCGGAGAAGCCGGACCACGAGGTTGTCATGCAGGAGGCGCTTCCGCCTGAGAAGCTCGGAGCAATCCGCATCGTGCGCCGGCATGGCCCTTGGCAGTTTACGGAGGAAACCGCGGGCAAACTTAGGACGATCCGGGTCATTAGCGATCACGCACGAACATGGTTCGAGTATGCGAGCGATGCTTCGGGCGCGCCCAAACGTCTGATTATCAATAGATACACGCCTCCCCCCGAAGAGCAGGCACAGGTTCGTGCTCTACGTCCTCAACCAAAACGAGATGGTGGGACCGACACGGTGCTCGGTGAGACCTGTAGCTGGTTCAACATGACGCCGGAAATATTCGATAACAATACCCAATCATGCCTTACGGAAGATGGGATCTCGCTCAAGGAGCAATACTTATCGAGGAGCTCCCATCGCGCGTGGACCGCGATCCGGGTTGTGCGACGTCCCATCGCGATTGACGAGATAAAACTGGCTCCCGAGCTGCTTTCGCCGCAATTGTGGGGCGTCGAGTAGGTCAGGCGTGCCTGAGGCGATCCGCGAGCAGGCTGGCGCTGACGAAGAGCAGGCGGCTGGCGCTGGTGGGTACGAAACGTCCGGAGGTCCGCGTTGGACCGAATCCGTGGTCAAACCATTTCAACTTAACTTCATCCTGCTCTAGGCCCGCGCCGGCGCATCCGCGAGCGAGCTCAGCGCGATGCCGCCGACGATCAGGGCGGCGGCAATCGCCAGCGAGAGATCGATCGGCTCGCCGAGCAGCAGCGCAGCGCTCAGGATGCCGACGATCGGCGTCCCCGTCGTGCCGAGCGAGGTGGTCAGCGCCGGCAGGCTCTTGTTGACAACAGACATCGCCCAATAGGCCAGCGCCGTGCCAATGAAGCCGGAATAGAGGAACAGCAGCACGAGGTGTGATGACCATGTCACTGTGGGCACGCCCTCGGTGACCAGCGCGCTCATGGTCAACACCAGCGTCGCGACCAGCACCTGCCACAGCAGGAGTTGCAGCGGCGTTGCGATCCAGCGGTGCGAGCGGATATAGATGATGTTGCCAGCCCAACAGATCGCGGCGAGGATGATCATGCCGGCACCGGCGATCACGTGCAAATTGCTCCAGTCCAGCGATGCCGGGTTGAGGATCACGCAGAGGCCGGCGAGCCCCGACGCGACGCCGACGAGTTTCAGCGCGCCGAGCCGTTCAGTCCGCGCGGCGCCCGCGGCGAGCGCGACCCACAATGGCGTGGTGTAGCCCAGCACGATGCCCTTGCTGGCTGGCAGATAGCGCAAGCCGGCGGCGACCAGTGTCGAGAAGAACGTCATATGCAGCAGCGCCACGCTGAGCACGACCGGGACATCGGCGAGCCGCGGAATGATCAGATTGCCGCTGGCGCGCAGGATCACCAGCAGCGCGATCAGGGCCACCCAGCTGCGGATCGACGCGGTCCATAGCGGCGGCACCGCTTCGACCAGCGTTTTCGTCACCGACCAGTTGATGCCCCAGGCCAGCACCACGACGATGAACAGGGCAGCGGCCTTGGCGGGCGAGAGTGACTGGTTCACGACAGAATCCTTGCGGGCGATACCCCCTGTGAATAGGATCAGACTGGCTCTCTCGAAAGAGCCAGATTGTACAGAACAAAGGAGCCAGATTGATCCTCGCCGAATTGCTCACGCTGAAGCGGGCTGACGATGCCGCGTTGACCGCGCAACTGACCCAGCAGCTGCGCGCGCTGATGGCGAGCGGCCGGATCAGGAGCGGGACTGTGCTGCCGTCGAGCCGCACGCTGTCGGCCGAGCTCGACGTGTCGCGCAACACGGTGACGCATGCCTATGAGCAACTCGCGGCCGAAGGCTATCTGCGCGTCGTTGCGCGGCGGCGGCCGGTGGTCACCGACGACATCGAGGCGCGCTTCGCCAAACCGGCGCCGGCGCCAAGGCGGGAGGCGCCCCGCAAACCGCTGTTGTCGCCCTGGGCTTTGCAGCTCTCCGATACGGATTGGCCGCTGTCCTACCAGGCGAAGTTCCGGCCGCTGCGCTCCGGGCTGGCGGATGCGCGCGAGTTTCCGCACGAGATCTGGGCGCGCTGCCTGCGCCGCAGCGCGCTGCGCCGCCGCTTCAACGACCAAACCGTGGTCAACCGGCCGAGCCTGCGCGAGGCCTTGCGCGATTACCTCGAGGTCAGCCGTGGCGTGCATGCCGAGGCCGATCAGATCCTGATCCTGCCGGCCGCGCAGGCGGCGCTGACGCTGATCGCCGCGACCGTCATCGCGCCCGGCGACGCGGTGTGGACCGAGGATCCCGGTTATCCCGGCGCCGCGGCGGCGTTTCGCGCGGCCGGTGCCGACGTCGTCGGCGTCAGGCTCGATCAATGGGGCATGATGCGGATGCGCGCGGTGCGCGCGCCCAGGCTCATGTTCACGACGCCCTCGCATCAACATCCGACCGGACGGGTGATGCCGGTTGCGCGCCGCACCGAGCTGCTGGCGGCGGCCACGCCTGGCAAGACCTGGATCGTCGAGGACGATTACGACGGCGAGTTTCACTATGACAGCCGTCCGATGCCGGCGCTGCAGGGGCTCGATCGCGAGGGGCGCGTGCTCTATCTCGGCACGTTTGCAAAAGCGATGACCGCCGACATCCGGATCGGCTATCTGGTTGTGCCGCCATCACTGGCGCAGACGATGGAGATCGCGCAGCGTCACCTCGGACTGATCGCGTCCGTCCACGTCCAGGAGGCACTGACCGACTTCATGGCCGACGGGCACTTCCTGGCGCATGTCCGGCGGATGCGGCGCGTCTACCGCGTGCGCCGCGACCATCTCGCCGCGGCGCTGGCGCGGCACCTTGCGCCGGTGCTCACCGCCGAGGTCCCGCCCGGCGGCATGCAGCTGATCGCCCGCTTCAAGGATGGCGCTGCGGACCAGAATGCGGTCGCGCGGCTGGTGGCGGCCGGTGTCGAGGTGCGCGCGCTGTCGAGCCTCGCGCTGCAGCGGCCACGCGACCACGGCCTGTTGCTCGGCTTCGCCGCCTGGCGCGAGAACGAGATCGGCGCCGCGGTGCGGACCATGGCGAACTGCCTGACCGGCAAGCGCGCCGCGCGCGGGTAGACGGTGAGGGGGCTCGCATGATTTCGGAATATTAGAAATATATCCCTGAGTTGCCCGACGTGTCAAGTTGCTTGGTCGAACGCCGGCAGCCGCCGACTCCTTTGCATGGGGTTGTTTTCGATATTTTGGCGGCGCCCGCCTGCGGAGGGCCGCAAGCGGGAAAGGAACGCAGCTCCGATGCCGGTACCAGTCGACCAAGTTCCACTACGCCAATAGCTACTCCGCCGCCTTGGTGACGATGCGGACCTCCGATGTCAGCGTCTTGTGCACCGGACATTTGTCGGCGATCTCCATCAGCCGTTTGCGCTGGTCGGCATCGAGCTCGCCCTCGATCCTGATGACGCGCTCGATCTGGTCGAGCATGCCCTCGCGCGTCTCGCACTCCTCGCAATCCCTGGCGTAGATCTTGTTGTGCTGGAGCGTCACGGTGATGCGATCGACCGGCAGCGACTTGCGGTCGGCATACATCCGCATCGTCATCGAGGTGCAGGCGCCGAGGCCGGTGAGCAGGAAATCGTACGGTCCGGGGCCGGTGTCATCGCCGCCGACGGCGACCGGTTCGTCGGCGATCAGCCGGTGCTGACCGGTGGTGACGATCTGCTGGAACTTGCCATTGCGGGTCTCCTGCACCACGACGTTGCGCGGGGCGCCGCCGGTGTCGGCAGCCGGCTGCGGCGTGAGATCGACGTAGCGCTCGGCCCAGGCGCCGATCACATCGGCGACATAGGCGGCATCCTGCTTGCCGCTCAGAAGATGATCGGCGCCGGCGAGCGAAACGAAGCTCTTGGGGTGCTTGGCCGCGATGAAGATGTTGGTGGCGTTGTCGATGCCGACGGTGTCGTCGGTCGGCGAGTGCATGATCAGCAGCGCCTTGTGCAGCTGCTTGACCTGCGCCATCAAGTTCTGCTCGGCGACGTCGTCGAGGAATTCGCGCTTGATGCGGAACGGGCGACCGGCGAGCGATACCTCGCCTTCGCCCTGCGCGCGGATGTCCTCGATCCGGTCCTTGAAGAAATGCGTCACATGAACGGGATCGGACGGTGCGGCGATGGTGACGACCGCCTTTGCCTCGGGGATCCGGCCCGCTGCCGCGAGGATCGCGGCACCGCCGAGGCTATGGCCGATCAGGATTGCCGGCGCCTTGCGCGTCTCGCGCAGATGGTCCGCGGCGCGCACCAGGTCGGCGACGTTCGAGGAGAAGGTCGAGTTGGCGAAGTCGCCTTCGCTGGAGCCGAGGCCGGTGAAGTCGAAGCGCAGCGTGGCGATGCCTTTGGCCGCGAGCGCGACCGCGATGCGCTTTGCCGCCAGCACATCCTTGCCGCAGGTGAAGCAGTGCGCAAACAGCGCATAGGCCTTCATCGGTCCGTCGGGCGTATCAAGGGCGGCGGCAAGCTGATGGCCGCCCACACCGGTGAATTGAAAACGTTCGTGCGGCACGGGCGGGCTCCATCATTGCGTTGGTTTATCAGTCGCCAGAATAGCGCTGTTCGGTCCAGGGATCACCGCGATTGTGATAGCCGCGCACCTCCCAGAAGCCCGGCGCATCGTCGGTGAGGAATTCGATGCGCTGCAGCCATTTTGCGCTCTTCCAGAAATACAGATGCGGCACCACCAGCCGCACCGGGCCGCCGTGCTCCTGCTCGAGCGGCGTGCCCGACCAGCTGTGGGCGAGCAGCGCGTCCTCGGCGGCAAAATCCTCGAGCGGCAGGTTCGTCGTATAGCCGTCATACGAATGCAGCACGACGAACCGCGCGTCCTCGCGCGGCTGGCAGGCGGCGAGCAGGTCGCGCGTCGCGAGCCCCTCCCACTGATTGTCGTAGCGCGACCATGTGGTGACGCAGTGAATGTCGGAGACGAATTGGGTCTGCGGCTGCGCCGTGAATTGCGGCCAGTCCCAGTAGATCGTCTGCTCGACCGCGCCGTAGACGTCGAGCCGCCAGCGCTCCCGCGTCACGTTCGGCAGCATCCCGAGATCGAGCACAGGCCAGTCCGCGGTCAGGTGCTGGCCGGGCGGCAGGCGCTGCTCCTCCGGCCGGGTGATCTTGCCGGTCAGGAATTTGCCTTCGCGCGCCCAGCGCTGCTTGCTGCGCGTCAGCTTGCTCTGGGGCGGCTCCTGGTCGTCGGTCATCGGCGTTGCACTATCATTCGTGGCGATGCATCGCGGAGTCGTGCTTGGTGTCGCGCATGGTCGAGTAGATCAAGAGCGACAGGAAAATCATGCCGCTGAGATAATAATAGAACCAGTCCTCGTGCCCGATGCTCTTGAAATAGAGCGCGACCGCGGGCGCGGTGCCGCCGAAGATCGACACCGTGATGGCGTAGGGCAGGCCGACGCCGAGTGCGCGGACATTGGTCGGGAACAGCTCGGCCTTCACGATCGCATTGATCGAGGTGTAGCCGGCGACGAAGATCCAGGCGCCGCAGATCAAAAGGAAGGCGATGAAGGGCGACTTGGTCTCCTTCAGTGCGGTCAGGATCGGGATCGTCGCCAGCGTGCCAACGACGCCGAAGAAGATCAAGAGCGGCTTGCGGCCGATGCGGTCGGACAGCGCGCCATAGATCGGCTGCAGGAAGGTCGCGAAGATCAGCGAGCCGAAGATCACGAAGGTGGTCTGGTCTTCGGTGAGGCCGACCGACAGCTTCACGAAGGTCTGCATGTAGGTGGTGAAGGTGTAGAACGCCGCGGTGCCGCCGGCGGTGAGGCCGACCACCAGCAGCAATTCGCGGGGATAGTTCAGGAGGCCGACGATCGAGCCGGTCGGCTTGGAGACCTTCTTGGCCTCCTCGAACGCCTCGGTCTCGTGCAGGCCGCGCCGCATCACCGCGGCGAAGATCGCGAGCATTGCGCCGATCACGAACGGAATCCGCCAGCCCCAGGCCTTCAGCTCATCGGGCGTCAGGAACACCTTCTGCAGCAACAGCAGCACGATGATCGCGGTGAGCTGGCCGCCGATCAGCGTGACGTATTGGAAGCTGGAGTAGAAGCCGCGGTGCTTGGGATCGGCGACCTCGCTGAGATAGGTGGCGCTTGCCCCATATTCGCCACCGAGGCTGAGGCCCTCGATGATGCGGGCCAGCGCCAGGATCGCCGGGGCCGCAAAGCCGATCGTGGCATAGGTCGGCGTCACCGCGATGATCAGCGAGCCGAAGCACATGCAGACCACCGACAAGGTCAACGACAGCCGCCGGCCGTAGCGGTCGGCGATGAAGCCGAACAGCCAGCCGCCGAGCGGGCGCATCAGGAAGGTCGCGGCGAACAGCACCGCGGCATTGAGCTGCTGCACCACCGGATCGCTGTGCGGGAAGAACGCCGGCGCGAAATACAGCGCGAATGCGGTGTAGGCGTAGAAATCGTACCACTCGACGAGATTTCCGACCGAGCCGATGAAGATCGCCTTCACCCGCCGCTCGACGTCATGGATGTCGAGATGATCGCTCGCGGGTTGAGCGGTTTGTTCGGACATTGGCAGGCCTCCCCGGATTCTCTGGCACGATTCCGGGGCAACCTAACTCATTTGCGTGGTGCGATGTAACTGCTGTCCTGTTCTTCAGGCGTTCTTGCCGAACAGGACCGGCAGTTGACGCGGGCCGCGCACCGTGCCTTCGGACCAGGTGACCTTGCCGGCCGGGTCGAGGCGGAAATCCGGGATCCGCTTCAGCCATTCCTCGATCGCCACCTGCATCTCCATCCGCGCCAAATTGGAACCGACGCAGCGGTGGATGCCGAGGCCGAAGGCGGCGTGGCGGTTCTCCTTGCGGTCGATCACCACCTTGTCCGCATCGGGGAACATGGCGGGATCGCGGTTGGCCGCGGGGAAGGACAACAGCACCATGTTGCCCGCCTTGACCGGGCAGCCGGAGATCGTGGTCTCCTTCATCACCTCGCGCGCCATCGTCACCGGCGAATAGGCGCGGAGGAATTCCTCGATCGCGGTCGGGATCAGCGCCGGCTCCGCAATCAGGCGCTGGCGATCGGCCGGTGTCCTGGCGAGGTGCCAGAGCGAGGAGCCGATCGCGCTCCAGGTGGTATCGATGCCGGCAATCAAAAGCAGCCGCAGCGAGCCGAGCACGTGCTCGTCGGTGAGCGGCTGGCCGCCGGGGCCTTTGGCGCGCAGCAGTTGCGAGATCAGATCATCGCCCGGCTCGAGCTTGCGCTGTTCGAGATGGGTCATGAAATAGCCGGTCATCTCGCGCACGCCGCTCATCATCTCGTTCTCGTCCTTGATGCCGAGCTCGAGGATCTGATGGATCCACTTGATGAAGAGGTCGCCGTCCTTCTCCGGAATGCCCAGCATATGCGCGATAGCGCGCACCGGGATGTGCTTGGTGTAGCGCGCCGCGGCGTCGCAATGGCCGTCGGCGATGAACTCGTCGATCAGCTCGTTGCAGATCGCGCGCACCCGCGGCTCCAGCCGCTTCATCGCGTCGGGTGTGAACGGCGGCAGCAGCACCTGCTTGGCGGCCTTGTGCTCCGGCGGGTCGGAGGTGATCGGTGGTGCGCGGGCGGAGATCTCGGGGCGGACGTCGCGTACGATGACGCGGCGCGAGGAAAAATGCTCGGTGTCGTAGGCGATCTCCTTCACCGCCTGATAGGTGGTCGGCATGTAGCAGCCGAGGAAACGCTCGGTATGCACGATGGGCGAGGCCGCGCGCAGCGTCTCCCAGATCGGGAACGGGTCGTCGGTCCAGACCGGATCGGTATGGTCGAAATCATGGACCCAGTCGGTCACCGGGGGATGTTCGGGCAGATAGCTTGCGGACGGGGAATCGGACATCGGCTCGTTTCCTTCTCGTTCGATCAGACGTTGGTGGCGGAGCGGGAGGCGCGCGGCCATCCCCTGCCGGCCGCTATTCCTCGGTGACTTCGATCGCGATTTCCGGGCAATTGGTCTGCGCGAGCCAGGCCTTGTCCTCGAGTCCGGCCGGGACGGTCCCGTCGCCGACCTCATGGGCGTTGCCGTATTCGTCGAGCTCGAACAGTTCGGGGGCGAGCGATTTGCAACGGGCGTGACCCTGGCATTTGTCCTGGTCGACGCGGATCTTGAGCTTGGACATGCAAGCACTCTCCCTCGGCTCAGGCGCGCTGAAGCGCGCCGGGTTCCTCGTTTTTCACGATGCAAGTTCTAGCTTGCTTGGGCGGCCGGCCTGAATGGCCGGCTCACCAAGTTATAGCATATTACATTATTGTCTCGCTTTCCCGTCAAGCGAAAATTCGGGGTAGGTCACGGGTATCCGGCGACGGCCGCGCGACGCGATCGCCGATGCCTCCAGGGAGAGGCGGTTCCTCTAATGCTAATGCGCCGTCGGCGTTGGCGCAGTGAGCGGGCCCCAGGCGGCGAGGGCGGCTGCGGCGATCTGTTCGAGCTGCTTGCGGGTGGCACCGTCACGCGCCTGGATCGACATGCCCTGCTGCACGGTGATGTAATATTTGGCGATCGCGTCGAGATCGGCCGCGGGCGAGATCTCGCCGCGCTCGACGCCCCGGCGCAACCGTTCGCGCAGCTCCGTCACCGCCTGCGCGCGCCGCTGCACGAGTTCGCGCCGTACGGTTTCGGAATGCTCGTTCGGATGCAGCGCCGACAATACCACGAGGCAGCCCGGCGGGCGTGAGCGGCGGGTGAAGACACGCGCGGTCTGCATGAGGAAGGTTTCCACGGCCTGATGGGCCGTGTGCGTCTCGGTCACGGCACCCCAGATCAGACCACCCTCGCTCGCAACGTAATAGTCGAGCGCCTTGCGGAACAGATCCTCCTTGCTGCCGAAGGCGGCGTACAGGCTGGGCGAGGCAATACCCATCGCCGAGGTGAGGTCGGCCATCGAGGCGCCCTCGTAACCCTTCAGCCAGAACACCTCCATCGCGCGCGCCAGCGCGGCGTCCTTGTCGAAGTTCCGGGGGCGGCCACGCTCAGCCATCAGTGCGTCCATTTCTGTGTCGATCACTAAATAATTGGCTTGACGCTCCGGTGCAAGCTTCCTAATTTTGTGTCGATCGTTACATATATCGTCCCAACGAATGAGTTGAACATGACCCAGTCCCTGCAAGGAAAACGCGCCCTCGTCACCGGCGGCAGCCGCGGCATCGGTGCAGCCATCGCCAGGCGTCTTGCCGCCGAAGGCGCCGACGTCGCCATCACCTATGAACATTCGGCCGATCGCGCCGAAACCATCGGAGCAGAGATCAGGAAACAGGGCCGCCGCGCGCTGGCGCTGCAGGCGGATAGCGCGGACGCGAGCGCCGTGCGCGGCGCGGTGAACGCAGCCGCCAAGGCGTTTGGCGGCCTAGATATCCTCGTCAACAATGCCGGCATCTTCCGTGGCGGCGGCCCGATCGACGCCGTCACGCTGGAGGATATCGACACCACGCTGGCCGTGAATGTGCGGGCGGTGGTGGTCGCATCGCAAGCCGCGGTCGCCCATATGGGCGAGGGCGGCCGCATCATCAACATCGGCAGCAATCTTTCCAGCCGGGTGCCCGATGCCGGCATGAGCCTCTATTCGATGAGCAAGTCGGCGTTGATCGCCTGGACCCAGGGCCTCGCCCGCGACCTCGGCGGCCGCGGCATCACGGTCAATATCGTCCATCCCGGCTCCACCAACACCGACATGAACCCGGCCGATGGCGAGCAGGCCGAGGCGCAGCGCGCGCGCATGGCCATCAAACGCTACGGCAAGGCCGATGACGTCGCTGCCCTGGTCGCGTTTGTTGCCGGTCCCGAAGCCGGCTCGATTAATGGCGCCGGTCTCACCGTCGACGGCGGCGCCAACGCCTGACGACGTGGCTCGCCACAGCGTGGCGCGGCATTCCCTGCCTTTGGCCAGCCCGGGCCAAGGCAGGGAACCCGTTAAGCAAATCAGAATCCGCGACTGATTTGCTAGACTTTCCAATGGACGCGCTTGCCGGTTTCGCGGTTAATAGCCCAGCGGATGTCGTGTTCGGAAAGTGACCGAAGCGGCCGATGTCGCTATTGTGGCGGTCTCCGCCATGGCCTGACCGACCGGTGATCAGCATCTCGATGGGACAAATCGTACGTAAGCCGTTCAAGACCTACCACCATGGCGACCTCCGCGAAGCCCTGATTCAGGCCGCGTTGCGCGAGGTCGAGCTCGGCGGTCCCGAGGCGATCAGCATCAAGGCGCTGGCCAAGCAGCTCGGCGTCTCGCAGCCGGCGCCGTACCGGCATTTCGCCGACCGCGAGGCGCTGCTGGAGGCGGTGACCGCGGAAGCATTCCGGCAGTTCAACGTGATCATGCGCGAGGCGATCGAGCTGCCCGGCAAGGGCTCGAAACTGTCGCGCTTTGCCCAGGCTGCGCTCGCCTTCGGGCTCGAGCGCCACGGCATCTACCGGCTGATGTTCGCGTCCCGAACGATGGCCTGCGCGCCTGTCGGCAGCGAACTGCACGTTGCGGCGATGGAAACGCTGGCGCTTTTGATCGAGTCGTTCGAGGCACCGGCGGTCGGGCTGCTGCGCGAACGGCAGGCGCTGAAGATCTGGGCCGGACTACACGGCATCGTGATGCTCGCCGAGCAGGGCCTGCTCACCGGCGAGGTCGCCCAGATCAGCCGCGAGGAGCTGATGGACGAGATCGTCGAGCAGACCAAGCTCGCACTGTCAGTCGCGCTGCAGGCGACGGAAGACCAGGCGTAGGCCGCCTTATCGCGGCGGCCGCGGATCGATCGGGGTGGTGCCGCGCACGCCGAGAATATCCTCCAGCACTTTCGCGCCGGCCAGCAGCTGCGCCTCGGCGCGGGGCCTCGCCACCATCTGCAGGCCGACCGGCAGGCCCGACGCGGTGAAGCCGCAGGGCAGCGACAGCGCCGGGCAGCAGGCCAGCGTGATCGCATAGACGATGCCGAGCCATTCGACGTAGTTGTCGAATGTCTTGCCGTCGCATTCGGCGACATAGCGGTGCTCGACCGGGAACGGCGGCACGATGGTCGCGGGTGCCAGCAGCAGGTCATATTTGTCGAAGAATTCGAGCGCGCGCTGCGTTATAGCGACGCGCTGCGCCTCGGCGCGTTCGAGCTTCTCGACCGTGAGCTTCAATCCTTCCTCGATGTTCCAGATCACCTCGGGCTTCAGCAGATCGCGCTTGGTGCGCAGCAGTTCGGCCTTGGTGATCGCGAAGTCGAAGGCGCGCAGCACGTGGAAGCATTCATGGGCTTCGCTGAAATCGGGAGATGCCTCTTCGACGATCGCGCCGGCTTCCGCGAAACGCTCGGCCGCCTTGCGGGTCACGGCCTTGACCTCGGGATCGACAGGCGTGATGCCGAAATCGGGCGAATAGGCGATGCGCTTCGGCTTACCGCCCGCGCGCGCCGCCGACAGGAACGAGGTCGGCAGCGCGGGCAGCGAGAGCGGATCAGCGGCGTGCTCGCCGCTCATCGCGTCGAGCAGCAGCGCGAGGTCCTCGACATTGCGCGCCATCGGTCCCTGCTGGCCGAGCGTGCGGTCGACGCCGAATTTCGGCGTCTGCGCGACGCGGCCGATCG
Organism: Bradyrhizobium sp. CER78; assembly: GCF_029846235.1. GTDB lineage: Bacteria > Pseudomonadota > Alphaproteobacteria > Rhizobiales > Xanthobacteraceae > Bradyrhizobium. The sequence continues at coordinate 596,155 of NZ_JARVWP010000001.1, read as the reverse complement.
ACGGCCGCAGGCCGACGATGCCGCAAAAGCTCGCCGGGTTGCGCAAGCTGCCGCCCATGTCGGAGCCATGGGCGAGCCACGCGGTGCCGCTCGCCAATGCTGCTGCTGCGCCGCCGGAGGAGCCTGCCGCCGAGCGGGAGGTGTCCCAGGGATTGCGGGTCGGGCCGAACACTTCATTGAAGGTGTTGGCGCCGGCGCCGAATTCCGGCGTGTTGGATTTGGCGTAGATCACGCCGCCGTTCTGCTCGATGCGCTCGACCAGGATGTCGGACTTCGCCGGGACGTTGTCCTTGAAGATCGGCGAGCCCAGCGTGGTCAGCACGCCGGAGACGGCGGTGAGGTCCTTGATCGGAACGGGAAGGCCCGCGAGCAGGCCGCGCTCGCCGGCCGGTTTCTGCATCAGGGCCTTGGCGTGGGTGCGGGCGCGGTCGAAGCAGAGGATTGGCAGCGCGTTGACCTTGCCGTCGACCTCGGCGATGCGCTGTTCCAGCACGTCGAGCAGATCAAGCGGCGTGACGTCGCCGGCTTTCAGTTTCTCGACGACGGCACACGCCGTTTCCTTCACCAAGCCCTGATCAGCCATGCGCCGTTGCTCCTATGTCTGCTGTTTCCTTGTGCTGTAGAACATTTCCTGCCGTCGTGGCAATGCGACGAGAACCGAAGGGGCAGGGATGGCAGCGTTGTTTTCCGCGCTGGACTGGCGCGCGATGAGCCAGCAGGAGCGCGACCTCGGCTTGAACAACGGCGTTGCCGTCAAGGGCAGCGCCGAGATCGCTGCCGGCTGGGAGCAGCGCTCGGCGGCATTGCGGCAGAAGCATCCCGATTATCTCGACCTCCGGTATGGCTCGCGCGAGCGCAACCGGATCGATTTCCTCAAAGTCCGCGACGGCGCGCCGACGCTGCTGTTCATTCACGGCGGCTATTGGCAGACCCGCGCCAAGGAAGTGTTCACGATCTTTGCCGAGGGGCCGATGGCGCATGGCATCAATGTCGCGTTGATCGGCTACACGCTGGCGCCCGATGCGACGCTCGACGACATCGTCGCGGAGATTCATGCCGGCATCGATTTTCTTGCCGGCCAGTTGCCCACGCTCGGTGCCGCTACTGACGGCGTCGTCGTGTCCGGCTGGTCGGCCGGCGGCCATCTGACATCGATGGCGCTGTCGAATGCCCATGTCCGGGCTGGCATGGCGATCTCGGGCATCTATGACCTCGAGCCCATCAGGCATTCCTACCTCAACGAGAAGCTCCGGCTCGACGAAGCCGCCTCGCGGCGCAATTCACCCATGATGCAGCAGGGCGGCACGGCAAAACCGCTGTCGCTGGTGGTCGGCAGCGCCGAACTGCCGCTGCTGCGCAAGCAGACCGCCGATTTCGCCGGCCACCGCGCCCGCTACGGCTTGCCGGTGACCTATGAGGAGATCGCCGGGGCCGATCATTTCTCGATCATGCACGAGATGCTGGCGCCGCAAGGGCGGATCACGACGCTGATCCGGCAGTTGTTCGAGCGGACGGCCACCTAAGCCGTCATTGCGAGGAGCGAAGCGACGAAGCAATCCATCTCTCCACAAGCGGCTAGATGGATTGCTTCGCGGAGCCTGTCATCCGGCGGCGCTTCGCGCCGACCGGGTGGCTCGCAATGACTAGGAGAGGGTCTAACCCCACCCTGACGTCAGCCCGCCGTCCACTGTGTAGATCACACCCGACGTGTACCCCGCGCGATCGGACGCCAGGAACGCCATCAGGTCACCGATCTCGCGCGCATGCGCGGGGCGGCCGAGCGGCAGGCCTTTCTGGAATTCCTTGTAGCGGTTCTCGTCGCCGAACTGGTTCTTGGCACGGGTCTTGAGCAGCGTGACGTGGCGGTCGGTACCAACAGGGCCCGGATTGATTCCGACGACGCGGATATTGTCGGCGAGGCTTTTTCCCCCGAGCGCGCGGGTGAACGACATCAACGCCGCATTGCCGGCGCTGCCGCAGATGTAGTTGGCGTCGAACTTCTCGCCGGCCGCGCCGATGTCGTTGACGATCACCCCGCCGCCGCGCGCCTTCATCTGGGCATAGATTGCGCGCGTCAGATTGACATAACCGAACACCTTGAGCTCCCAGGCATGCCGCCAGGTCGCCTCGTCGATCTTGTCGATCGAGCCGCCCGGGATGTCGCCGGCATTGTTGACGAGGATGTCGATGTCGGCGGCCTCTCTGGCCAGACGCGCGAGGTCCTCGGATTTGCGCAGGTCCACCACGCTGATCGCGGCATCGATCTGGTGCGCGGAGCGCAGCCGCTCGGCGAGCGCCTTGAGCTGGTCGCCGTTGCGGGCGGCGAGCAGCAGATTGGCGCCTTCCTCGGCAAAGGCTTCGGCGGCGGCCGCGCCAATGCCCTTGGAGGCGCCGGTGATCAGGACACGCTTGCCGCGCAGATGTAGATCCATGGGATGTCTCGCTGGTTGAGAGGAAAGAATGTCGGCGAATTTGGTGGGGCAGGGCCGCGCGGCGGTCAACACTGCACTGCAGCGTTGCGCTGGCGCGAAGTTTGGTCCATTGCAGGGCGATCAGGATAGGCGGCATTGCCGGCCGGGCAAATCACAAGGGTGTTCTCGATGAGCAAGAAGCAATATCGGATTGCGGTCATTCCCGGCGACGGCATCGGCAAGGAAGTGATGCCGGAGGGCCTGCGCGTCATCGAGGCGGCGGCGAAGAAGCACGGCGTCGACGTCAAGTTCGACCATTTCGACTTCGCCTCCTACGACTATTACGAGAAGCACGGCGAGATGATGCCGGCCGACTGGAAGGACAAGATCGGCAAGCATGACGCGATCTATTTCGGCGCGGTCGGCTGGCCGGCCAAGATCCCGGATCACGTCTCGCTGTGGGGCTCGCTGATCAAGTTCCGCCGCGAGTTCGACCAGTACGTCAACCTCCGCCCGGTGCGGCTGATGCCCGGCGTGCCGTCGCCACTCGCGAACCGCAAGCCCGGCGACATCGATTTCTGGGTGGTGCGCGAGAACACCGAGGGTGAGTATTCCTCGGTCGGCGGCCGCATGTTCCCGGACACTGACCGCGAATTCGTCACCCAGCAGACGGTGATGACCCGCACCGGCGTCGACCGCATCCTGAAGTTCGCCTTTGATCTCGCGCAGTCGCGGCCGAAGAAGCATTTGACCTCGGCGACCAAGTCGAACGGCATCTCCATCACCATGCCCTATTGGGACGAGCGGGTGGAGGCGATGGCCAAGAAGTATCCCGGCGTGAAGTGGGACAAGTACCACATCGATATCCTCACCGCGAACTTCGTGCTGCATCCGGACTGGTTCGACGTCGTGGTGGGCTCCAACCTGTTCGGGGACATCCTCTCTGATCTCGGCCCGGCCTGCACCGGCACCATCGGCATCGCGCCGTCGGGCAATATCAATCCGGAAGGCGATTTCCCCTCGGTGTTCGAGCCGGTGCACGGCTCGGCGCCCGACATTGCAGGGCAGGGCATCGCCAACCCGATCGGCATGATCTGGTCGGGCGCGATGATGCTGGAGCATCTCGGCGAGAAGCAGGCTGCGGATGCGATCGTCGGCGCGATCGAGCGCACGCTCGGCGAACGCACGCTGCGCACCCGCGATCTCGGCGGCAATGCCGACACCACGGCGTGCGGCAAGGCTGTCGCGGAGATGGTGGATTAAAGTCGCCTGCGTAGGGTGGGTTAGCGAAGCGTAACCCACCATTGCCTCCGCGGTCACAGAAGCGGTGGGTTACGCCTTCGGCTAACCCACCCTACGATCCCTGTCGTCCCTGCGAAAGCAGGGACCCATAACCACAGGGGCTTGTTGTCATAGCTCGCTGTGGCCCCAGCCATCGCTACAATGTGGAGCGGTGGTAATGGGTCCTGGATCGCGCTCGCTACGCTCGCTTGTCCAGGACGACGTCGAAAACTATCCCTTCACGATCCGTCGGCAATGCTCCCATGCTGCGTGGATCAAATTCTCGCTCGCTTCCGGCGTGCGGAACGCCGAATGCGCCGACAGCGTCACGTTCGGGATCCTGGTCAGTGGATGATCCTTCGGCAGCGGCTCGATGTTGTAGACGTCGAGGCCGGCGTGGCGGATGTGGCCGGAATTGAGCGCATCGATCATCGCCTGCTCGTCGACGATCGCGCCGCGCGCGGTGTTGATCAGCACGACGCCCTTTTTCATCTTCGCGATCTTCTCGCGGGTGATCATCCCGCGGGTCTCGTCGTTGAGCAGCAGATGGAGCGAGACCACGTCGCTGTTCGCCAGCACGGTGTCGAGATCGACGAATTCGACGCCCGGATGGCTCTTGGCCGACCGGTTCCAGGCGATCACCTTCATGCCGCTGCCGAGCGCGATGCGGGCGACCTCGGCCGCGATGCCGCCAAAGCCGACGAGGCCAAGCGTCTTGCCGGTGAGCTGCATGCCGTCCTCGCGCAGCCAGTTGCCGGCGCGCATCTCGCGGTCCATCTGCGCGATCACCCGCGCCGACGACCACATCAGCGCGATCGCGGACTCCGCCACCGCGGTGTCGCCATAGCCCTTGATCAGATGCACGGCGATGCCGAGTTCGGCGAGCTCCTCCGGGTTCATGTAGCTGCGCGCGCCGGTGCCGAGGAACACGACGTGCTTCAGGCCGGCGCACTTCTTTGCGATGTCGGTCGGCAACGCGGTGTGATCGACCACCGCGATCTCGGCGCCGTCGAGCACCGCCGGATAGTCCTCGGGCTTGATGTCCGGGTTGCGGTTGATCCGCATCTTGGGATCGCCGGGTTTCTCCAGGCGCTCGGTGATGACAGCGAGCGATTCATTGGCGTCGACAAACACTGCGCGCACGAAAGCCTCCATCGAAGGGGAGATATGAAGATCAGGATGCGACGCCGGCGAGCGCCAGCACCGTATGCAGCAGGACGTTGGCGCCGGCGGCGCAATCGGTCTGCGTGGCATCTTCCAGCTCGTTATGGCTGATGCCGTCCTTGCAGGGCACGAACACCATCGCCGCCGGCATCACCGTGTTGAGGTTGCAGGCGTCGTGGCCGGCGCCGGAGGTGATGCGGCGGTGCGAATAGCCGAGCTGATCGGCCGCGTTCTCGACCGCGTCGACCAGCTTCGGATCGAAATGCGTCGGCGCCTTGCGCCAGACGAGATCAAGCTGAACCTCGACCTTGCGCTTTGCTGCGATCTCAACGATGGCTGCACGCAGGTCACGGTCCAGCGCATCCATGATCGCGGCATCGGCGCTGCGGCAATCCACCGTGAAGGCGATCTCGCCGGGGATCACGTTGCGCGAGGGGCTTGCGATGACGGCCTCGCCGATGGTGCCGACCGCCTTCGGGCCATGCTTCCTGGCGATGCTTTCCATCGCCAGCACGATTTCCGACAGCGTCGCCAGCGCGTCGCGGCGCAGCGGCATCGGGGTCGAGCCTGCGTGGCTCTCGAAGCCCACGATCTTGCCGTCGTACCAAAGCACGCCCTGGCCGGAATCGACCACGCCGATGGTCTTGCCCTCGGCCTCCAGGATCGGGCCCTGCTCGATATGCAGCTCGACGAAGCCCGAGAATTTCTGCCGGCCGACCGGGGCGTCGCCGCGATAGCCGATCGAGTCCAGCGCCTGCGCCACCGTGACGCCTTCGGCGTCCTTGCGCGACAGGATGTCGTCGGTGGTGAAATCGCCGACATAGGCGGCCGAGGCCATCATCGCCGGCGCAAAGCGCGAGCCTTCCTCATTGGTCCAGTTGCAGATGCAGATCGGCAGCTCGGTCTCGATCCCCGCATCGTTCAAGGTGCGCACCAGCTCGAGCCCGGCGAGGGTGCCGAGGATGCCGTCATACTTGCCGCCGGTCGGCTGGGTGTCGAGATGCGAGCCGACGCCGATCGGCGGTTTCGACATGTCCCGGCCCTTGCGCAGGCCGAACATCGAGCCGAGCGCATCGACATGCACGTCCAGGCCGGCGTCCTCGCAGGCCTTGCGGAACCAGTCGCGCACCTGCTTGTCCTCGGCACTGAGGGTCAGCCGCCGCACGCCGCCCTTTGGCGTCGCACCGAACTGCGCGGTTTCATGGATGGTACCCCAGAGGCGGGCGGAATCGATCTGCAGGTTGGTTGCGGCTCGGCTCATGTCGTCAGTCCATTCCAGCTGTCATTCGGGGGCGATGCGTGAGCATCGAACTATGATGCGCAATTGCGCATCTGAGAATCTCGAGATTCCGGGTTCGGCTCTTCGAGCCGCCCCGGAATGACGGTTGATTGTCCGGCAATCGTCAATGACGCGCCACTCTCGCGCCGTCAACCGCCACGCTGGTCTGCGCGATCTGCCTGGCGAGATTGGCGACGCGCTCGATGGCGACCGCATCGGGGGAGGCGAGCCAGCTCGCAGTGAAGGTGAGGGGCGGCAGCTTGAGGTCGGTATCGAGCAGTTGCAAGCGCCCGTCAGCAAGCTCGTTCTCGACGATCGCCGACGGGATCACCGCGATGCCAAGCCCTTCATTGGCCATGTGGATCACGGTCGCGAGCGAGGTCGAGGCGTGCAGCCGGATTGGCGGCAGATCGGGGGCATTGAACAAGGCGCGTACGGTCTCGTAGGGCTGGGTCTTGCGCGGAAAGGTGATGATCGGAAACCGCGCCAGATCCTGCCGCGCCACCGGGCCAGAGCCGAGGCCGAGCGACGGGCTCGCCAGGAAACCGATCGGGTAATCGCACAGCACATGGTTGTGCGCGCCGGACGCGGAGACCGGTCCGAGCACGAAGGCGAGTTCGATCTCCTGCGCCAGCAGCCGCGGCGTCAGATTGGGTGTGATGTCGACCTCGATCTCGAGCGACAGGTTCGGGTAGATCTCGTTGACGCTCTTCACCAGCCGCGGCAGCCAGGTGTGCACGATGGTCTCCGCGACACCGAGCCGCAGCGCGCCGCGCATCGCCGAGCGGTCGCCGACCTCGGCCATCATCTCCGAGCGCAGGCCGATCAGCTTCTCGGCATAGATCAGCATCAGCCGCCCGCTCGGCGTCGGCGAGGCTACCCGGTGGTCGCGGTTGAGCAGCTTGACGCCCATCTCGCGCTCGAGCTGGGCAATGCGCTGAGAGATCGCCGGCTGGGTGGTGTTGAGCCGCTGGGCGGCACCGCGGAAGCTGCCGAGCTTGACGACCCAGAGAAATGTTTCGATCGAGCGGAAGTCCGTCATGGAAGCATTTTCCCGATCGATAAATTTGCTTTATCGATTTTGATTAGAAAGGACGATTAGACATTATATCACGCTTGGTGTTGGCTTGTCCTTGTCGAGATTATGGGCAGGAGAATCCCATGACTGTTTTTGCGGCAGTGCAGCGATCTCACGGGGAACCGGTGCTGGCGAGCGCTGAAGCGCGGCGCGCCTGCCGTGACGGCGAGGCGTCGGCGACGACCGCGGGTCTCGCCAACGGCTTCGTCCAGGGCAATCTGGCGATCCTGCCGGAGCAGCTCGCCGGCGCCTTCCACCGGTTCTGCCAGCTCAATCCGAAGCCGTGCCCGATCATCGGCATGTCCGAGGTCGGCGATTTCCGCATCCCGGCGCTCGGTCCCGACCTCGACGTCCGCACCGACGTGCCGCGCTACCGGGTCTGGCGCGACGGCGAGGTGGCGGACGAGCCGACCGATATCACAAAGTACTGGCGCGACGATCTCGTCACCTTCGTGCTCGGCTGCTCCTATTCGTTCGAGGAGGCGCTGCTGGAAGAGGGGCTGCCGATCCGTCACATTGAGCGCAATCTGCGTGTGCCAATGTACCGGACCAATATCGCCTGCCAGCCGTCGGGGCCGTTTGCGGGACCGATGGTGGTGTCGATGCGCCCGTTCAAGCCGGCGGATGCGATCCGCGCGGTGCAGATCACCTCGCGCTTCCCGTCGGTGCACGGCGCACCGGTGCATCTCGGCCATCCGCATGCGATCGGCATCAAGGATATCGCCAAGCCCGATTATGGCGATGCGGTGCCGGTGGCCGATGACGAGATCCCGGTGTTCTGGGCCTGTGGCGTGACGCCGCAATCGGTGATCGCAGCTGCGAAGCTGCCGTTCGCCATCACGCATGCGCCGGGGCTGATGCTGGTGACCGATCTCAGGAACAAGCAGCTCGCTGTGCTCTGAATAGGCAATTCGTGCAATTCATTGAGGCTTTACTGCGCGCTACAAGCGTCACATCGATAAGAACAAAGCTGAAGGGGAAATTTCGATGACGATCTCTCGCCGTAACGTATTGCTGGGTGCCACTGCCGCCGCTGCGCTCGGTCCGATGGCCGCACGCGCACAGACAAGCGAAGTGGCCATCGGCGTGATCTATCCGCTGTCCGGCTCCAGTGCCGCGATCGGCGTCGACGCGCAGCATGCCTTCAACACCGCGGCCGACATCATCAACAAGAACTACGATTTCGCGCTGCCGCTCGCCAAGGGCGAAGGCCTGTCCGGCCTCGGCGGCGCCAAGGTCAAGCTGGTGTTCGCCGACCACCAGGCCGATCCGCAGAAGGGCCGCGCCGAGACCGAGCGCCTGATCACCCAGGAGAAGGTCTGCGCCGTCGTCGGCACCTATCAGAGCGCGGTCGCCGTCACCGTCAGCCAGACCTGCGAGCGCTACGGCGTTCCGTTCATCTCGGCCGACAATTCCTCGCCGAGCCTGCATCGCCGCGGCCTGAAATACTATTTCCGCGCCTCGCCGCATGACGAGATGTTCTCGGCCGCGATGTTCGACTTCTTCGATGCGATGAAGAAGAAGGGCCAGAAGATCGAGACGCTGGCGCTGTTCCACGAGGACACCATCTTCGGTACCGATTCGGCGAACGCGCAAACCAAGCTCGCCGCCGAGCGGGGCTACAAGATCGTGGCCGACATCAAGTATCGCGCCAACTCGCCGTCGCTCACCGCCGAGGTGCAGCAGCTCAAGGCGGCTAATGCCGACGTGCTGATGCCGTCGAGCTACACCACGGACGCGATCCTCTTGGTCAAGACCATGGCCGAGCTCGGCTACAAGCCGAAGAACATCATGGCGCAGGACGCCGGCTTCTCGGAGAAGGCGACCTATGACGCGGTCGGCGACAAGCTCGAGGGCGTGATCTCGCGCGGCAGCTTCTCGCTCGACCTGGCGCAGAAGCGGCCGATGGTCGGTCTCATCAACGAGATGTACCGCGCCAAGTCCGGCAAGGACTTCAACGACTATACGTCGCGCCAGTTCATGGGCCTCATCATCATGGCTGATGCCATCAACCGCGCCAAGTCGACCGACGGCGAAAAGATCCGCGAGGCGCTGGTCGCCACCGACATGCCGGGCGACGTCACCATCATGCCGTGGCGGCGCGTCAAGTTCGACGAGATGGGGCAGAACAATTTCGCCGATCCGGTGCTGCTGCAATATTCCGCGAAGAACTTCGTGACGATCTTCCCGGAACAGGCCGCCGTCTCCGAGGCGATCTGGCCGATGAACAGCTGATCGGTCGGACGCTAGAGGGGGGGCAGAGGGCGGTGAGAGCCGAAGACATCACACGGAGTCTCGCATGTTCCGTCATTGCGAGCGAAGCGAAGCAATCCATCTCTCCGCAAAAAGGAAGCATGAATTGCTTCGTCGCTTCGCTCCTCGCAATGACGGGGGCTAACGACAACGCCTGGAACATGGAGCGTCAACGGTGACAGCCGAGACCATTATCCAGAGTTTGGCGAGCGGCCTGCTGATGGGGCTGCTCTACGGGCTGATCGCCGCGGGCCTCGCATTGATCTTCGGATTGATGGACGTTGTGAATTTCGCGCACGGCGAGTTCCTGATGATCGCGATGTATGCGACCTTCTTCCTGTTCGCGTTCTTCGCGATCGATCCCTTGCTGGCGGCGCCACTGGTCGCCGCGGCCTTGTTCGTGTTCGGCGCGGTGGTCTATCTGTTGGTGGTCCGCTTCGCGATGCGCGCCAAGGCCAATGCCGGCATGGTGCAGATCTTCTCCACCTTCGGCCTTGCGATCGTGATGCGGGGCCTCGCCCAGTTCTTCTTCACGCCCGACTACCGCAGCGTCACCAACTCCTGGCTCGGCGGCAAGACGGTGTCGATCGCCGGCATCTATCTGCCGGAGCCGCAGCTGATCGGCGCGATGCTGTCGATCGCGGCCTTCGTCGCACTCTACTTCTTCATCAACCGCACCGATTTCGGCCGTGCGCTCGAAGCGACCCGCGAGGACGCCGGCGCGGTGGCCCTCGTCGGCATCGACAAGAACCGGGTGTTCGCACTGGGCTGGGGGCTCGGCGCGGCTTTGGTCGGACTTGCCGGCGCCATCATGGCGATCTTCTTCTATATCTATCCCGACGTCGGCGCCTCCTTTGCGCTGATCGCCTATGTCACGGTGGCGCTCGGCGGCTTCGGCAGCGTGTTCGGCGCCTTTGCCGGCGGCATCATCGTCGGCCTGGTGGAGGCGACCACCGCGCTGATCCTGCCGCCGTCGCTGAAATCGGTCGGCATCTACGCCGTCTATCTGCTGGTCGTCTTCATCCGCCCGCGCGGCCTGTTCGGATCGATGTGATGGACACCCATTTCGCCCAACGCCGCAGGCGTGACCTGATCGTGGCGGCCTGCCTCGCGGTGATCGCTGCGCTGGTGCCGCTGTTCGTCAAGGACGTCTACGTCCAGAACATCATGGTGCTGACCCTGATGTATGCGGCGCTGTCGCAGAGCTGGAACATCCTGTCCGGCTATTGCGGGCAGATCTCGCTCGGCCATGCGCTGTATTTCGGGCTCGGTGCCTACACCACCGCGCTGCTGTTCACCAAGTTCGGCGTGCTGCCGTGGTTCGGCATGCTGGCGGGCGGGGCGATCTCGGCCGTGATCGCGATGGCGCTCGGCTATCCCTGCTTCCGCCTGCGCGGGCATTACTTCGTGATCGCGACCATCGTGATCGCCGAGATTGCGCTGGTTTTGATCCAGAACTGGGATTGGGCGGGCGCAGCGCTCGGCATCGACATCCCGGTGCGCGGCGACAGCTGGCTGAAATTCCAGTTCACCCGCTCGAAGCTGCCGTACTTCTATTTTGCGCTGGCGCTGGCCTGCATCGCCTGGTTCGTCACCTGGTGGCTGGAGGATTCCAAATGGGGCTATTGGTGGCGCGCGGTGAAGGACAATCCGGACGCCGCCGAAAGCCTCGGGGTGGTCGTGTTCAACTCCAAAATGGGCGCGGCCGCGGTCTCGGCCTTCCTGGTCGCGGTAGGCGGCAGCTTCTACGCCCAGTTCGTGTCCTATATCGATCCTGAGAGCGTGATGGGCTTCCAGTTCTCGCTGTTGATGGCGCTGCCTGCCGTGCTCGGGGGCATCGGCACCTTGTGGGGCCCGGTCCTGGGTGCGGTGATCCTGATCCCGCTCACCGAGCTGACGCGCTCGTTCATCGGCGGGTCCGGCCGCGGCGTCGACCTGATCGTCTATGGCGCGCTGATCGTCGCGATCTCGCTGGCGCTGCCGCGCGGTCTGGTCAGCGTGTTCAGCATGCTCACCGGGCGCAAGGAGGCCGCACGATGACGGCGCTTCTTGAAACGCGTGGCGTCTGGCAGCGCTTCGGCGGCCTCGTCGCCAACAGCGACGTCTCGATCTCGGTCGGGCGCGGCGAGATCGTCGGCCTGATCGGCCCGAACGGCGCCGGCAAGTCGACGCTGTTCAACCTGATCGCGGGCGTGCTGCCGCCGACCCAGGGCTCGATCATCTTCGATGGCGAGGACGTCACAAGGCTGCCGGCGGCGGAACGCTGTCAGCGCGGCGTCGGGCGCACGTTCCAGGTGGTCAAGAGCTTCGAGACCATGACCGTGATCGACAACGTCATCGTCGGCGCGCTGATCCGCAACACCAAGATGCGGATCGCGCGGCAGAAGGCCTATGAGGTGCTGGAGTTCTGCGGCCTTGCGGCGCGCGCCGACAAGCTTGCCGCCGACCTCGTGCCGTCGGAGAAGCGCCGGCTCGAAGTCGCGCGTGCGCTGGCGACCGAGCCGAAATTGCTGCTGCTCGACGAAGTCCTCACCGGCCTCACGCCAGTCGAGGCGCAGACCGGCGTCGAGTTGGTGCGCAAGGTGCGCGCCACCGGCGTCACCGTGCTGATGGTCGAGCACGTGATGGAGATCGTGATGCCGCTGGTCGACCGCGCCATCGTGCTCAATCTCGGCAAGGTGCTGGTCGAGGGCAAGCCCGCCGAGGTCGTCCGCAATCCGGAAGTCATTTCCGCCTATCTCGGGGATCGTCATGCTGTCGGTGCGTGAAGTCACCACCGCCTATCAGGGCCTGGTTGCGATCTCCTCGGTGTCAATCGACGTCACCAAGGGCGAGATCGTCTGCGTCGCCGGCGCCAACGGCGCCGGCAAATCGACGCTTTTGAAATCGATCGCCGGCGCCGAGCGTCCGCGCGCCGGCACCGTCACCTTCGACGGCAAGCGCATCGACGGCCAGCCGCAGCACGTTATCACGGCTGAAGGCATCGCCTTCGTGCCGGAGAACCGGCGGCTGTTTCCGCGGCTGTCGGTGAGCGACAATCTGCGGCTCGGCAGCTATCTTTATCGCAGCAAGGCTGACCGCGATGCGCCGCTCGATCTGGTGTTCAATCTGTTCCCGCGACTTGGCGAACGGCTCGAGCAGCGCGCCGAGACCCTGTCCGGCGGCGAGCAGCAGATGCTTGCGATCGGCCGCGCGCTGATGACGCGGCCGCGGCTCCTGATGCTCGACGAGCCGTCGCAGGGCATCATGCCTAAACTCGTCGATGAGATCTTCCAGGCCGTGAAGCGCATCCGCGACGCCGGCATGACGGTCCTGATCGTCGAGCAGCGCATGGCCGAGTGCCTCGAGATCGCCGACCGCGCCTACATCCTGCAAACCGGCCGCGTGCTGATGCAGGGCACCGCGGCCGAGATCAGCGGCAATCCCGACGTGCGCAAGGCGTATCTGGGGCTTTAGCGGCAATCTCCACGAACTCCGACGTCATCCTGAGGTGCGCGCCTCTTCGGCGCGCCTCGAAGGATGGGACGCGAGCGCTTGTGGCCCATCCTTCGAGGCTCGCTTCGCTCGCACCTCAGGATGACGGCGGTGCTTGCGGCGACCAGCTTGTAGCCCGGATGAGCGGAAGCGACATCCGGGAGCGGTGATCCCGCATATCGCTGCGCCCATGCGGGCTACGAGTCCAGCCTCCACTGCCTACTTGCCCTGTTCCTTGCCGTCTTCCACCTTCTCGACCTTCGCCGCAAGATCCGGCACGCGGCTGACGCGGTAGGTCGCGTTGCTGCAGGTCAGCGTCCAGGCCTCATTGTCGGGCTTCGAGAGCTTGTCGTCCCGTTCGGCCTTGAGCGGCTTGTCGCAGGCATAACCCTGCGCGCGCAGTTGCACCGCCAGCAGGTCCTGCAAAGTCTGCTCGGCCCGTGCGGTTGAGCCGGCAAGCTGGCCGGCGAACAGAACAGCGAGCGCCAAACTCGTGAACCTCATCATGACTGTCTTCCGCATATCTCACCTTTCCTTGATCTAGTGACGGTGATTCGGCAGTACGAGCCCGAATGTCCTGGTCAAATCCGCCACCTGTTCGGGCGAGAGATAACGCGGGTTGAGCCCGCGCAGCAGCAGATAGAGTTTGGCGGTCTCTTCAAGCTCCTCGGTCGCGAACACGGCCGCCTCCAGCGTGTCGCCGGAGACAACGGGGCCGTGATTGGCGAGCAGCACCGATGAATATTTCCCGGCCAGCCCCCTGATCGCATCGGCGACGGCGGGATCGCCGGGGCGATAGTAGGGTACCAGCGCGGTCTGGCCGCATTTCATCACATAGTAAGCCGTCATCGCCGGCAGCACCGCGCGCGGGTCGATCTCGGGCAGCATCGACAGCGCGACCGAATGGGTCGAGTGCAGATGCACCACGGCGCCGGCACTTGTGCGCGTCTGGTAGAGCGCGGTGTGCAACGGCACTTCCTTGGTCGGGGCATCGCCGGAGACCAGACGGCCGTTGCCGTCGAGCCGCGACATTTTCGCCGGATCGAGGAAGCCGAGCGACGCATTGGTCGGCGTCACCAGCCAGCCGCCGTCGTCGAGCCGGACGCTGATGTTGCCCGAGGAGCCCGGCGTCAGCCCGCGCTCGAACAGCGAGCGGCCGAAGCGGCAGATGTCTTCACGAAGCTTTGTTTCGCTCATCCGGTTCGCTCTTCCGGTCGCTCTTGGCGCCAACTTTGCCGCCATCCGTTTCCAGCTTTGTCTCATGCTTTGGCAGCGCGGCCAAGCCGTGATAGGCAGGCAGCAACGCGCATGATCGGGAAGGGTGAAAGCCGGTTTTCCGAAAATGCTCAAACAACCAAAAATCTTCAGGGATCGCCTTATGTCCAGTTCCGCAACACCGCACGTCGCCGTCATCGGGCTGGGCTCGATGGGATATGGCATGGCGACCTCGCTCAAGCGCGCCGGCCTCACAGTGACCGGCTGCGACGTCTCGGCCGATGCCGTCGCGCGCTTCGTGGCCGACGGCGGCAAGGGCGCGAAAACGCCGGCCGAGGCCGCCAAGGATGCCGACATCGTCGTCAGCGTCGTCGTCAATGCGGCGCAGACCGAGGCCATCCTGTTCGGCAAGGACGGCGCCGCCGAGACCCTCGCCAAGGACGCGGTCTTCATCTCCTCGGCGACGATGGATCCCGATATCGCGCGGCGTCTCGCAAAGCAGCTTGAGGCGACCGGCCGGCACTATCTCGATGCCCCGATCTCCGGCGGTGCCCAGCGCGCGGCGCAGGGTGAATTGACGATCCTCGCCTCCGGCAGCGCTGCGGCGTTCGCGAAGGCACGGCCGGCGCTGGATGCGATGGCGGCAAAACTCTACGAGCTCGGCGATGCCGCCGGGCAGGGCGCCGCGTTCAAGATGATCAACCAGCTGCTGGCCGGCGTACATATTGCGGCCGCCTCGGAGGCGATCGCCTTCGCGGCCAAGCAGGGCCTCGACATCCGCAAGGTCTATGAGGTGATCACGGCCTCCGCCGGCAATTCCTGGATGTTCGAGAACCGCATGCCGCACGTGCTCGACGGCGACTACGCGCCGCGCAGCGCGGTGGAGATCTTCGTGAAAGACCTCGGCATCATCCAGGACATGGCGCGCAATGCGCGTTTTCCCGTGCCGGTGTCGGCCGCGGCGTTGCAGATGTTCCTGATGACCGCGGCGGCCGGCATGGGCCGCGACGACGATGCGTCGGTGGCGCGGATGTATGCGCAAGTCACCGGCACCAAGCTTCCCGGCGCGAAATAAGAGGATTTTGCAATGCCCCGCTTTGCCGCCAACCTCACCATGATGTTCAACGAGGTCCCGTTCCTCGACCGCTTCGATGCGGCGGCGAAGGCGGGCTTCACCGCGGTCGAATTCCTGTTTCCCTACGACCATCCGGCCGAGGAGGTCGGCAAGCGGCTGAAGGCTGCCGGGCTGACGCAGGCGCTGTTCAACCTGCCGCCGGGCGACTGGAACGCCGGCGAGAAGGGCTTTGCCGCGCTGCCGGATCGCTTCGCCGATTTGCAAGCGAGCCTGAACACCGCGCTGCCCTATGCGCAGGCGACCGGCGTCAAGCGGGTGCACCTGATGGCCGGGATTGCCGACCGCAGCGACGCCAAAGCGGTCGCGGCGTTTCGCAAATCGGTCGCCCATGCCGCCGAGTTCTTCGCGCCGCACGGCCTCGACGTCGTGATCGAGCCGATCAATCCGCGCAACGTGCCGGGCTACTTCCTCAACGACTTCATCTTCGCGCGCGATGTCATCAATGAGCTTGGCATCCCGAACCTCAAGCTGCAATTCGACATCTATCACTGCCAGATCATCCATGGCGACGTCACCATGCGGTTGCGCGAGATGATGCCGATCATCGGCCACATCCAGATCGCCTCGATCCCGTCGCGCAACGAGCCTGACGGCGAGGAGCTGAATTATCCGTTCCTGTTCGGCGAGCTCGACCGGCTCGGCTATGGCGGCTTCGTCGGCTGCGAATACAATCCGCGCGGCAAGACCACCGACGGTCTTGCCTGGTTCAAGCCCTATGCCGGAGCAAAATCGTGACGCTCGCACTAGGTTGCATCGCCGACGACTATACCGGCGCCTCGGACCTCGCCAACACACTGACTCGCGCCGGTCTGCGCACGGTGCAGACCATCGGCGTCCCTGCTGATGATCTCGCGCTGCCTGAGGTCGACGCGGTCGTGGTGTCGCTGAAGAGCCGCTCGATCGAGGCGGGGCTTGCGGTCTCGCGCTCGCGCGCCGCGGAGACCTGGCTGCGTGGCCGCGGCGCCTCTCACATCCTGTTCAAGATCTGCTCGACCTTCGATTCCACCGACGCCGGCAATATCGGTCCGGTGATGGACGCGTTGCGCGCCGACTCCGCGGACAGCATCGTGCTGGTGACGCCGGCTTTCCCGGAAACCGGCCGCACCGTCTATCAGGGCAATCTGTTCGTAGGCTCCGTGCCGCTGAACGAGAGTCCGCTGAAGGACCATCCGCTCAACCCGATGCATGATTCCAACTTGGTCCGCGTGCTGGCGCGCCAGAGCAAGACCAAGGTCGGCCTGGTCGATCTGGCGACGCTCGCGCGCGGCACCGAAGCCGTGCGGGCGAAGCTCGCCGACCTCGCGGGTAGCGGCATCGGCGCTGCGATCGTCGACGCGGTGTTCGACCGTGACCTCGAGACCATCGGGCAGGTGGCGCTGGATCACCGTCTGTCGGTCGGCGCCTCCGGTATCGGGCTTGGATTGGCACGGGCGCTGGTCGCCGCTGGCAAGGCCAGATCGGCGGCTGAAAATGCAACGTCCAAGGCTGCGGTCGGCGGCCCGGCCGCCTGCCTCGCCGGCAGTTGCTCGCAAGCGACCCTGCGCCAGATCGCCAACGCCGAGAAGGTGATGCCGGTGCTGCACCTCGACCCCGAGCGGGCGATCGCGGGCAAGGACGAGGCGCAGCGCGCGCTCGCCTGGACCAGGGAGCGGCTTGGGAAGGGGCCAGTCCTGATCGCGAGCAGCTCGACCCCGGACCAGGTCGCGGCTCTGCAATCGCGTCATGGCCGCGATGCGGCTGGACATGCCATCGAGCAGGCCATGGCCGACATCGCGGAGGGGCTGGTGCAGTCGGGCGTGCACCGGCTGGTGGTCGCCGGTGGTGAAACGTCAGGCGCCGTGGTCGATCGCCTGGGCATCCCCGGATTCCTGGTCGGTGCGGAAATCGCCGCAGGCGTGCCGGTTCTGCGCGCGGTCGGTGCCAGGACTGGCGAGATGGTGCTTGCCCTGAAATCGGGCAATTTCGGCGGGCCGGAGTTCTTCTCGGATGCGCTGGCATTGATGCCCTGATGCGCCTCTTGCGCATCATGTCGCGGGAATGACGGGAGTCTCCGTAGTTCAACGGGTACGCAAATTAACCCTACTTAAGGAGGGGGGCTGGCTTTGATGTCTGTGGCGCACCGCCGCGCCCCCAGCCATTCGATTGGGCTTCGCGAGCCCGATACTCAAGAGACCCCACGATGTTCGCCAAATTCTCGATCCGCGCCAAGATCATTGCCGCGGTTGCGTTCCTGCTCGTCGCGCTGACGGGCATGGGCCTGCTTGCCGTGTGGAATATGCGGGCGATCAACGCCAGCACAGTCGACATCACGACCAACTGGTTGCCGAGCGTGCGCGTGCTGGGTGAGCTGCGCGCCGGGGTCATCACCTATCGCAACGTGATCCGCGAGCACATGCTTTCGGAGACGCTCGAAGAGAAGCTGGCGGCGGAAAAGACACTCGCAAGTGTCGTCGAGATGAACACAAAGGCCCGCGCCAAGTATGAGCCGATGATCGCCTCCGCGGAGGAGCGGGCGCTCTACCGGCAGTGGTCCGAGACCTGGGACAAGTACAGGAAGGGCACCGAGGAGGTGATGGCCATCTCGCGCAAGGAAGCGGGCAAGCTTCCGCATGAGGCGCACGAGCTCAACACCAAGGTTGTCAACAAGATCGGTCTCGAAGCGGACGAGATCCTGAACAAGGACATCGAGCTCAACAACGTCGGTGCTGAAAAGGCCGGCCAGGATTCCGCCAGCAATTACAGCTCGGCCCTGATGATGGTGGCGGTGATCCTCGGCCTCGCGATCCTGATCAGTGTCGGCGTCAGCTTCTACACCGTTCGCGACATCTCGGCCGGCATCGCCTCGATCGTGAGCCCGATGCAGGCGCTGGGCCGTGGCGATCTGACCGCCGTCGTGCCGCATCAGGGCGAGAAGACCGAGATCGGCGCGATGGCCGATACGCTGCAGGTGTTCAAGGAAGCCCTGGTCGCCAAGAAGGCGGCCGATGAAGCCGCGGCTGCCGATGCCGAAGCCAAGATCGAGCGCGGCCGCCGGGTCGACACCATCACCCGCAATTTCGAACAGATGATCGGCGAGATCGTGCAGACGGTGTCGTCGGCCTCGACCCAGCTCGAAGCTTCCGCCTCTACGCTGTCGTCGACGGCGCGGCGTTCGCAGGAACTGACCACCTCGGTTGCCGCGGCGTCCGAGGAGGCTTCGACCAACGTGCAGTCGGTGGCATCGGCGACCGAAGAGCTGTCGTCGTCGGTCACCGAGATCAGCCGCCAGGTGCAGGAATCGGCACGGATGGCGGGCGACGCCGTCGGCCAGGCGCGCACCACCAACGATCGCGTCAGCGAGCTGTCGAAGGCCGCCGCGCGCATCGGCGACGTCGTCGAGCTGATCAACACCATCGCCGGGCAGACCAATCTCCTGGCGCTGAACGCGACGATCGAGGCGGCGCGCGCCGGCGAGGCCGGCCGCGGCTTTGCGGTCGTCGCGTCCGAGGTGAAGGCGCTGGCCGAGCAGACCGCCAAGGCGACCGGCGAGATCGGCCAGCAGATCGCCGGCATCCAGACCGCGACCCAGGAGTCGGTCGGCGCAATCAAGGAAATCTCGTCGACCATCGAGCGGCTGTCGGAGATCTCGTCCACCATCGCCGCCGCGGTCGAGGAGCAGGGCGCGGCGACGCAGGAAATATCCCGTAACGTTCAGCAGGCGGCACAGGGCACCCAGCAGGTCTCGGCCAACATCACCGACGTGCAGCACGGTGCCAACGAAACCGGCTCGGCCTCGAGCCAGGTGTTGTCGGCGGCACAATCGCTCTCGGGTGACAGCAACCGTCTCAAGCTCGAGGTCGGCAAGTTCCTCGACGCTGTCCGCGCGGCCTGACCCGCGGCGGTCGGGGATCGCCCCGTCCGCACGGGCTGACTGATCCAAGCGTGGTGGGCTGACCGGCTCACCACGTTTTGCATTTTTGCAGGGCAGCGATGCGTTAGCCTTGCGGCGGCCGAAACCGCATCCTCAACCGGCTCGCTTTTGCAGCAGGGCTGTCTCTTTTTGATGACGATGTGATCGCGATTGGCCGCACGGCATCCCGGCGCGCCCGGCCCGCGCACGCAGCCTCACGAAGGATGCCAAGGAAGTGAAGGCCGACGCGGCTCCGCGGGTTGGCGTTTCGCACGGCATCGGGTAAATCGGCCGCTGCGGAATGGCTTTTGCAATGTCGATTCCTCTGCCTGGGCGGGCTTCATTTCGGGAATGCTGGTTTTATGATCGCACTGGTCCGTATCGCGCTGAGCCGGCCGTATACTTTCGTCGTGCTCGCGATCCTGCTCCTGATTATCGGACCGCTGGCGGCGCTGCGCACGCCGACCGACATCTTTCCCGAAATCCGCATCCCCGTGATCGGCGTGGCCTGGTCGTACACCGGTTTGCCTCCCGACCAGATGTCGGGGCGTATCACGACGCCGTTCGAGCGTACGCTGACCACGACGGTCAACGACATCGAGCACATCGTTGCGAACTCCTACAACGGCATCGGCATCGTCAAGATCTTCTTCCAGCCGAACGTCGACATCCGCACCGCCAACGCCCAGGTCACGGCGATCGCGCAGACCCTGCTCAAGCAGTTGCCGCCGGGCGCGACGCCGCCGCTGATCCTCAACTACAGCGCCTCGACGGTTCCGATCGTCCAGGTCGCGCTGTCGGGTGACGGCCTCACGGAGCAGAACCTCGCCGACATCGGCATCAACCAATTGCGCACGCCGCTGGTCACGGTGCCCGGCGCCGCGATCCCCTATCCGTATGGCGGCAAGCAGCGCCAGGTCCAGATCGACCTCAATTCGACCGCGCTGCAGGCGCGCGGCCTGTCGGGGCAGGACGTCGCCAATGCGCTCGCCGCGCAGAACCTGATCACGCCGGTCGGTACCCAGAAAATCGGCAACTTCGAATACACCATCAATCTGAACAACTCGCCGCTCAAGATCGAGGAGCTCGGCGACCTGCCGATCAAGACCGTCAACGGCGCGATGGTCTATGTGCGCGATGTCGCCACCGTCCGCGACGGCAACCCGCCGCAAACCAACATCGTCCATGTCGACGGCAATCGCTCGGTGCTGATGATGGTGCTGAAGGCCGGCGCGGTCTCGACGCTCGATATCATCGCCGGCATCAAGCAGAAGGTGATCGACGTCAAGGACCAGATGCCGGACGCGCTGAAGATCGGCTTCGTCGGCGACCAGTCGGTGTTCGTCCGCGGCGCGATCACCGGCGTCGCCTTCGAGGGCGTGATCGCGGCGCTGCTGACCAGCGTGATGATCCTGCTGTTCCTCGGCAGCTGGCGTTCGACCGTGATCATCGCGGTGTCGATCCCGCTGTCGGTGCTCGGGGCCATCATCATGCTGTCCCTGATCGGCGAGACGCTCAACATCATGACGCTCGGCGGCCTTGCGCTCGCGGTCGGCATCCTGGTCGACGACGCCACGGTGACGATCGAGAACATCAACTACCATCTCGAGCAGGGCAAGCCGGTCGAGCAGTCGATCCTCGACGGCGCCAACCAGATCGTGACGCCGGCCTTCGTCTCGCTGCTCTGTATCTGCATCGTGTTCGTGCCGATGTTCTTGCTCACCGGCGTCGCGCGCTTCCTGTTCGTGCCGATGGCCGAAGCTGTCATGTTCGCGATGATTTGGTCGTTCATCCTGTCGCGCACTTTGGTGCCGACGATGGCGAACTATCTGTTGCAGCCGCACGTGCATCACGAAGGTGCGCCGCCGAAGTCGCGCAATCCCTTCGTCTTGTTCCAGCGCGGCTTCGAAGCGCGGTTCGAACGCATCCGCGGCGGCTACCATGGCCTGCTTGCGATGGCGCTCGGCCATCGCAAGGTGTTCGTCGGCGGCTTCCTCGCGGTGGTGGCCGCGTCGTTCCTGCTGGTGCCGTTCCTCGGCCGCAACTTCTTCCCGGCGGTCGACGCCGGCAACATCCTGATGCATGTCCGCACCCAGGTCGGCACCCGCGTCGAGGAGACCGCCAACCAGATGGCGGATGTCCAGAAGGCGATCCGCAAGCTGATCCCGGGCGAGATCGAGACCATGACCGACAACATCGGCATGCCGATCTCCAGCATCAATTTGACCTACAACAACACCGGCGTGATCGGCCCGCAGGATGCCGACATCCAGATCAAACTGAGGGAAGGTCACAAGCCGACCGAGGAGCATGTGCGCGCGCTGCGTGAGCAGTTGCCGCGGCTGTTCCCGGGCACCAGCTTCTCCTTCCTGCCGGCCGACATCGTCAGCCAGATCCTGAACTTCGGCGCGCCCGCGCCGATCGATTTGCAGATCCGCGGCGCCAATCTCGAGGCCAACTACGCCTATGCCAACAAGCTGCTGGCGAAGATCAAGCGCATTCCCGGCATCGCCGATGCGCGGATCCAGCAGTCGCCGAACAATCCGACCTTCAACATCGATGTCGACCGCACCCGCGCGCAATATGTCGGCCTGACCGAGCGCGACGTCACCAATTCGCTGGTCGTCAACCTCGCCGGCTCCTCGCAGGTGGCGCCGACGTATTTTCTCAATCCCGATAACGGCGTGTCCTATTCGATCGTGATGCAGACGCCGCAATATCAGATCGACTCGCTGAGCGCGTTGCAGACCTTGCCGATCACCGCGACCGGCAACACCCAGGCGCCGATCCTCGGCGGCATCGCCGACATCAAGCGCGCGACCTCCAGCGCAGTGGTCTCGCAATACGACATCCAGTCGCTGGTGCAGATCTATGCCACGACGCAAGGCCGCGATCTTGGCGGCGTCGCCACCGACGTGCGCCAGCTGATCGCAGACACCGCGAAGGAAGTGCCGAAGGGCTCGTCCGTGGTGCTGCTCGGCCAGGTGCAGACCATGAACTCGGCCTTCACCGGCCTGCTGTTCGGCCTGCTCGGCGCGGTCGTCTTGATCTATTTCCTGATCGTGGTGAACTTCCAGTCCTGGTCGGACCCGTTCGTGATCATCACGGCGCTGCCGGCAGCGCTTGCCGGCATCGTCTGGATGTTGTTCACGACCCAGACCACGCTGTCGGTTCCGGCGCTGACCGGCGCCATCATGTGCATGGGCGTCGCGACCGCGAATAGCGTGCTGGTGATCAGCTTCGCGCGCGAGCGCTATGAGGAGCTCGGCGACCCCGTCGCGGCGGCGCTGGAGGCCGGCTTCGTCCGGTTCCGCCCGGTGCTGATGACCGCGCTCGCCATGATCATCGGCATGGCGCCGATGGCGCTTGGGCTGGGCGAGGGCGGCGAGCAGAACGCGCCGCTTGGCCGGGCCGTGATCGGCGGCCTGATCTTCGCCACCTTCGCGACCCTGATGTTTGTTCCCGTGGTATTCAGTATGGTACACAAGAAGCAAGGCGCCAAAGCCGCCGCCTCATCGGAGATTCCGCATGCAGCCCACTGAACAGCGCCCACCGGTGTCCGGCCGGAGGTTGGGCATATTCGGCGTGGTTGCACTGGTCGGCGCGGGGCTGATCGTCGGCACCGGCATCCGCGCCCGCGAGGAGCAGGACAACCGGCTGAAGGAATGGACCGACGACCAGGCCATTCCGACCGTCGCGGTAGCGCTGCCCAACGCCAAGGCGCTGAGCCCCACGATCGACCTGCCGGGCCGGCTCGAGGCCTATTCCCGCGCGCCGATCTATGCCCGGGTGTCCGGCTATCTGAAGAACTGGGACGCCGACATCGGCGCCCGCGTCAAGGCCGGCCAGGTGATCGCCGAGATCGAGGCGCCCGACCTCGATCAGCAATTGCTGCAGGCGCGCGCCGATCTCGCCAGCGCCCAGGCCTCGGCCAAGCTCTCCGAGGCGACGCTCGCCCGGCGCAAGACGCTGGTGGCCTCGAACTTCGTCTCGGCGCAGGAGATCGACGAGCGCACCGCCGACCTCTCCAACAAGAACGGTGCGGTCAAGGCCGGCCAAGCCAATGTCGAGCGGCTGGAAGCGCTCGCCGGTTACAAGAAGATCACGGCGCCGTTCGACGGCGTGGTGACCTCGCGCGATACCGACGTCGGCGCGCTGATCAATGCGGGCGGCAACTCGGGTCCGGCGATGTTCACGGTCTCCGACATCACCAAGCTGCGCGTCTATGTCAACGTGCCGCAGAACTACGTGCCGGCGATCAAGATCGGCGCCAAGGCCACGCTGTCGCTGCCGGATTACCCGAACCGCAGCTTCCAGGCGACCGTGGAAGCCTCCTCGCAGGCAGTCGATGTCGCCTCCGGCACGACGCGGATGCAGCTCGGGCTCGACAATTCCTCCGGCGAATTGATGCCGGGCAGCTACGCCAGCGTGAAGCTGAACCTGCAGCGCGACGCAACGCCGCTCAGCATTCCCGCCAGCGCGCTGATCTTCAACGGCAACGGCCTGCGGGTCGCAACCGTGACCCCGGACGACAAGGTGCTGTTCAAGACCGTGAAGATCGGCCGCGACCTCGGCAAGGAGATCGAGCTCGCCTCGGGCCTCGCGCCTGATGACCGCATCATCACCGCCCCGCCGGACGGTCTAGCCGACGGCGATCATGTCCGCGTCACCGGCGCCGGCGCCACCAAGGGCAAGCCGACCACGGCGTCCGAAAAGCAGGACGTGAAGGGGTAGGGCGCGCGGCGTCCTTCTCTTACCTCGCCCCGCTTGCGGGGAGAGGCATAGGCCGCCTTCGGCGGCCGTGTCTTTAAGAACGCTGAAGCTAGGCTTCAGCTGCGTCGCATGACAATGCGATCCGGGTGAGGGGGTACAGGTCCCACAGCGGTCACGGCTCGCGGTGAGAGCCCCTCACCCCAACCCTCTCCCCGCATCCGCCTTGGCCCGAAGGCGGGCTTCGGCGGACAAGAGAGCGGGGCGAGGGAGCTTAGAGAGCTAGCCCACCCGCCATTCCAGCATGCCGTCAGCGGCGGTGACGATGTTGCCCGTGCTGCCGACCGGCGTACGGTCGAGATTCTGCAGATACGCCAGTGTCGCCGCGTCGCTTGCCGGGATGCGGCCGAGCGTGCGGCGGCCGTCCTCGGTACGCAGCATGGTGACGCCGTGCTCGACCTCGCCATTGGCGCGATAGATCACGGTGAAGGCCTCGACCTTGCCCTTGCCACCGGCCTTGTCGGTGAACTCGGGCACATCGCGCCGGTTGCGATCAGCTTCCGCCTGTACGGATGTGTCCTGCTTGAGCGCCGTCGTCGGCGCGGCGCGCGACAGCACGAGGCCGTGATGCTTGGTGACGAAGCCGCCCTGGCCGTAGAGCAGGCCGAGCGTGCCGCCGCTGCGCAGCTTGCGCACCATCGCGCAAGCCGAATGCGTCATGTAGGTGTTGAGCGGCGCGCCGAAGAACGTCAGGCCACCGGTCACGGTCGGCTGCACGTCGGCGCCCAGGCCGAGCGTCCGGCGCGCCATCTTCGGCACGCAGGGGAAGCAGCTATAGAGCTCGATCGCGTCGAACTTCCGGCCGTCACCGCCGACGAGATCCATCACGGCCTTCAGCACCGCGGTCTGCGCGTGGCTCTCGACGAACTGGTCGCGGGTCAGATAGTCGCGCGGCTCTTCCGCCGAGGCGCCGCCGAGCGGATAGATCAGCTTGTCCTCCGGCACGCCGGCCGCGCGCGCTTTGGCGAGGCTGGTCAGGATCAGCGCGCCGCCCATGTTCACCGTCGGGTTCGCCACCATCAGCTTTGTATACGGCCAGGCGATCATCCGGTTGTCGGGTGTTGCCGTCGTGATCTCGTTGCCGGTGAACTTCTTCTTCAGCCAGGAGTTCGGATTGTCGGCCGCAATCTGCGCATAGGTCGACCACAGGTCGCCGGATTCCTCCAGCGCCTCGCGCGGTGTCTGGCCCCAATGCGCCGAGGTTGCGGACTCATAGAGCGGATAGACCGTGATCGGCCTGAATACGCCGAGCGTCACCGCCATCGGCTTCTGGAATGCGGCGCCGCGCTTCGGCTCCTCCACGTCATGCGCGAACGGCGTCCACGGCAACTCGACGCCGGCGCGCTGTGCCTTGGTCGCGGTCGACTGCGCCTCCGCACCGCACACCGCCGCCACGCTGCATTCGCCGCGCGCGATGCGCTGCGCCGCCTCGTGCAGATAGCGGATCGGGCTCTCGCCGCCGACCGGGCCGTAATAGAGATGCGCCGGCGCAATGCGGAGCCGCTGCGCCAGTTGCTTCTCGGGGTCGCGGTAACGCCAGCTCAGGAAGTTGACGACGTCGAGCGACTGCACATCGGCGAGCAGCTTTGCGCCGCTGTCGGCCTCGGCGCGCTTCAGCGCCTCCTCGAGCAAAGTGAGCGGCTCGAGGCCGGCGGCGATGTCCTTCGGACGATCGACGATTTCGCCGACGCCGACGATGACGGGAATGCGGTCTTCGGGGATACTGTTCGACATTCTTGCTGCTTCACTCTGGGGTATTGGACTCGATGGCTATTTGGTCGTCATTGCGAGGAGCGAAGCGACGAAGCAATCCATGCCTCCGCCGAGGCGAGATGGATTGCTTCGCTTCGCTCGCAATGACGGCGGGAACGGCTCGTCACTCCGCCACCAGCGCGTTCATGTGCTCGACGGCTTCGACAAAGTCTTCCTTGAACTCCTGCACCACGGCGCCCGCAGACTTCACGCTGTCGACCAGGCCGACACCCTGGCCGACGAAGTAGCTGACGAGATCGCGCGCCTTTTCGTTGCCGGCCGCGGCGGCGCGGTCGATGGCGTTGAAGGCGTCGCGGCTGATGATGCTTTGCAGCGGCATCGGCAGCGCGCCGGGGCTGTCCGGCGAGCGGTCCCAGGCGTCGGTCCATACTGAGCGCAATTGCCGCGCGGGCTTGCCGGTGCGGCCCTTGGAGCGGATCGCATCGCGCGAGGAGGCCGCGATCATCTTCTCGCGGAAGATCTCCGAGGTCTCCGACTCCACCGTGGCAAGCCACACCGAGCCGGTCCAGGCGCCGGCCGCGCCCATCGCCATGCACGCCGCCATCTGGCTTCCGGTCATGATGCCGCCGGCGGCGAGCACCGGCACGTCGCGGATTTTTTTGACCGCCTTGATCACCTCGGGCACCAGCACCATGGTCGAGACCTCGCCGCAATGGCCGCCGGCCTCGGTGCCTTGCGCGACCAGGATGTCGACGCCGGCCGCGACCTGGCGCAGCGCGTGTTCCTTGGAGCCGACCAGCGCCGCCACCGGCACGCCGTGCTGGCGGCCCATCTCGATCATCGCCTTCGGCGGCACGCCGAGCGCGTTGGCGATCAGCCGGATCGGATGGCGGAAGGAGACTTCCAGCAATTGCAGCGCGGTCTCGGCATCGAATGGCTGTGGCTGGTTGTCGGCGACGCTCTGTGCCGTGAGCTCGATGTTGTATTTCTTCAGCAGGTCGCGGGTGAAATCGCGATGCTCTTGCGAGACGCGTTTCTCGAGGCTCTTCCAGGTGACGTTCTTCTCACCTGCTGTCGAGATGTTTTCGGGGATCAGCACGTCGATGCCGTAGGGCTTGCCGTCGACATGCGCGTCGATCCATTTCAGCTCCTGCTCCAGCGTTTCCGGCAGATACCGGGTGGCGCCGAACACGCCGAAGCCTCCGGCGCGGCTGACCGCCGCCACCACGTCGCGGCAATGGCTGAAGGCGAGCAGGGGGAATTCGATCCCCAGCATGTCGCAGATCGGTGATTTCATGGGTTGGTTTTCTCCCGGCGGCCGCTTCTTGTGCTTGTTGGCATCAGCCCCTGCAACGCTAGCGCATCACGGTCAGCGAAGCCAAGCGGGTTTCGGCCGCGGCGATCTTGCGTGCAGACGCTGCTT
This sequence comes from Bradyrhizobium sp. CER78, assembly GCF_029846235.1. Classification (GTDB taxonomy): domain Bacteria; phylum Pseudomonadota; class Alphaproteobacteria; order Rhizobiales; family Xanthobacteraceae; genus Bradyrhizobium. The sequence goes on along the minus strand of NZ_JARVWP010000001.1, from coordinate 569,070 downwards.
GGCAGCATCGCTCGCAGTGCATTCCGCTGGATAGAAAATGCGATCCAGCGGGGTGGGCAAAGCATAGTGTGCCCACCATCTAGTGCGGATATGCGGATCGGCACGGCGGTTGCCGCGCCACGGAAAAACGTAAAACCGGGAGCCAACGACGTGACTGACGACACCTCTGCCTACGAGCCGCCGAAAGTCTGGACCTGGAACAAGGAGAGCGGCGGGCGCTTCGCCAGCATCAACCGGCCGATCGCGGGTCCCACCCATGACAAGGAATTGCCCGTCGGCCGTCATCCGCTGCAACTCTATTCGCTGGCGACGCCAAACGGCGTGAAGGTCACCGTGATGCTGGAAGAGCTGCTCGCGGCGGGCCACAAGGGCGCCGAGTACGACGCCTGGCTGATCAAGATCGACGGCAACCAGTTCGGCAGCGGCTTTGTCGCGGTCAATCCGAACTCCAAGATCCCGGCGCTGATGGACCGTAGCGGGAAGGAGCCGATCCGGGTGTTCGAGTCGGGCTCGATCCTGGTTTACCTGGCGGAAAAATTCGGCGCGTTCCTGCCGACCGACGTCAAGACCCGTGCCGAGACCTTCTCCTGGCTGTTCTGGCAGATGGGCTCGGCGCCGTATCTCGGCGGCGGCTTCGGGCACTTCTATGCCTATGCGCCGACCAAGATCGAATACGCCATCGACCGCTTTGCGATGGAGGTGAAGCGCCAGCTCGACGTGCTCGACCGCCGGCTCGCCGACAACGAATATCTCGCGGGCGACGTCTATACCATCGCCGACATGGCGGTGTGGCCCTGGTACGGCAGCTTGGCCAAGGGCCTGCTTTACGGTGGCGGCGAATTCCTCTCGGTGCAGGACTACAAGAACGTGCAGCGCTGGACCGATGCGATCGCGGCCCGGCCCGCGGTGAAGCGCGGCCGCATGGTCAACCGCACCTGGGGCGAGCCGTCGAGCCAGCTCCACGAGCGGCACGAGGCCAGCGATTTCGAGACCAGGACGCAGGACAAGATCGGGGAAGCGGCGGCGTCGTGATTGCGTAGGGCGGATTAGCGAAGCGTAATCCGCCGTCGTACGCGGGAGAAATTGGCGGGTTACGCCTTCGGCTAACCCGCCCTACGGACCAAGCCTAGCCCAGCAAATCATCATACTCCGGGTGCTTCTTCATGAAGCCCTGAATGAACTCGCATGTCACGACGAGCTTGATCTTCTGTGCGCGCACCGCGTCGAGCGTGGCGCGGGCGAGCTTGCAGCCGATGCCGCGGCCGCCAAGCTCCGGCGGCACCTCGGTGTGGACCAGCGTGATCGTGTCCGGCGTCTTGCGGTAGACCACGAAGGCGGTGTGGCCGTCGACGGTGAGCTCGAACCGGCTCTGCGCGGCGTTGTCGCGGAATGCTTCACTCATTGTCTGGTCCTCGGTTATTTTTGCTTCGCGCCTTCAGCCGCGGGAAACACCACGCGGTCGTCGGTGCGGCAATAGCGATCGGCGAACATGCGGCCGATCGGGTGATAGCGCTCCATATGAACGCGCATCGCCTCGCGGTCCCACAATTCGTCGCGGATGTGGAAATGGATGCCTTCGCCCATGATCAGCTGCCGGTCGCCGTTGACGTCGATCAGCTTCCAGGTCCGGCACTCCATCGCGAATGGCGCATCCGCGAGCCTGGGTACCGCGATCTTGCGTGAGGGCGCAAGCTTCAAACCGAGATAATCGGGCTCGCCGATCTCGGGCGGGAAGTCGCCCGAGCTCTCGTGCATCGCGCGCGCCAGCGGCTCGTCGGTGAGATTGACCACGAATTCACCGAGGCGCTGGATGTTGGCCAGCGTATCCTTTTCGCGGCCGTCGGGCCGTCGGTTGACCGCGAACATGCAGAGCGGCGGGTCCTCGCAGAACACGTTGAAGAAGGAGAACGGCGCCGCATTGACCACGCCGTCCGCACTCGTGCTCGTCACCCAGGCGATCGGCCGCGGCAGCACGAAGGAGGTCAGCACCTTGTAGCGTTCGCGCTGGCTGAGGTCGCTTGGGGCGTATTCCATGGGGCTGTCCGGAATTTCGGTGTGCGGGTGAACGAAGCGTAACCCGCCGCCGGCGGTTCGAAAAGCAAAAGGCGGGTTACGCTTGCGCGAACCCGCCTTGCAGACCTGCTCTTGCTTTCTTACCTCGCCCCGCTTGCGGGGAGAGGTCATATCGCATCGTTGGATGCGATATGGGTGAGGGGGAGTTTCCGCGAGTGCGTTTTTTACCGTCCTTGTGGAGACTCCCCCTCATCCCGACCTTCTCCCCGCAAGCGAGGAGAAGGGGAAGATAGGTTACGGCATGCTCAGCTCGTGACGGCCGACGACCATCCAGTGCACCTCGTCCGGACCGTCGGCGAAGCGGAGGTGGCGGACGTCCTGGTACATTTCGCCGAGCGGCGACCATTGCGAGATGCCGGTGGCACCGTGCATCTGGATCGCCTGGTCGATCACCTTGCAGGCGCGCTCGGGCACCATGGCCTTGACCATCGAAACCCAGACGCGGGCTTCCTTGTTGCCGAGCACGTCCATCGCCTTGGCGGCCTTCAGCACCATCAGACGCATTGCCTCGATCTCGCAGCGCGCTTGGGCGATGATCTGCATGTTGCCGCCGAGATGGGCGATCTTCTTGCCGAACGCTTCGCGGGTCAGACCACGCTGCACCATCATGTCGAGCGCCTTCTCGGCCTTGCCGATGGTGCGCATGCAGTGATGGATGCGACCCGGTCCGAGGCGCACCTGGGAGATCTCGAAGCCGCGGCCTTCGCCGAGCAGCATGTTCTCCTTCGGCACCTTGCAATTGTTGAAGCGCAGATGCATGTGGCCGCGCGGCGCGTGGTCATGGCCGAACACGTGCATGGGCCCAAGGATCTCGACGCCGGGAGTGTCGATGGGAACCAGGATCTGCGACTGCTGCTTGCTCGGCGCAGCGTCCGGATTGGTCTTCACCATCACGATCATGATCTTGCAGCGCGGATCGCCGGCGCCGGAGATGTAATACTTCTCGCCGTTGATCACCCACTCGTCGCCGACCAGCTTTGCGGTGGTCGAGATGTTCTTGGCGTCGGAGGAGGCGACGTTCGGCTCGGTCATCGCGTAGGCCGAGCGGATCTCGCCGTTGAGCAGCGGCTTCAGCCACTTCTCCTTCTGCGCCTTGGTGCCGACCCGCTCCAGCACTTCCATGTTGCCGGTGTCGGGCGCCGAGCAGTTCATGGTCTCGGAGGCTAGCGGGCTCTTGCCGAGCTCGGCGGCGATATAGGCGTAGTCGAGGTTGTTGAGGCCTTCGCCGGTCTCGGCGTCGGGCAGGAAGAAGTTCCAGAGGCCGACTTCCTTGGCCTTGTCCTTGGCCTTCTGCAGGATCGCGAGCTGCTCGTCGGTGAAGCTCCAGCGGTTGGTCTTCTTCTCGCCGGCGCGATAGAACTCGACCGACATCGGGTCGACGGTGTCGCGGATGAACTGCTTCACATGGTCGTAGAGCGGGCGGACCTTGTCCGACATGCGGAGGTCGTTGAGGTCGTCGCCCGGATTGAGTGTGTAGTTCGTGGTGCGCGGCACATAGGCATGTTTCATTGTCTTTTCTCCCTCGCGAAGGCGCGTTTCGCGGCGGACAATAGACGCGTGCGGCGCGAAGCGCGAGCACCGATTTTCGCAGGATCTCTACCGCATCGCGGAATTTAGCGACGGCGTTTCAAACGTTGTTTGAACGCCGCCGCGCACGATGCGTGCCCGATCGTTAGGTCATCCGATGCATTGCGCAGATCTTGTTGCCGTCGAGATCGCGTAAGTAAGCGAGGTAGAGCTTGATGCCGCCTCCTTCGCGCACGCCCGGCGGATCCTCGATAGGCTTGCCGCCATTGGCGACGCCGGCGGCGTGCCAGGCCTCGACCTGCTCCGGCGAGGAGCAGGCAAAGCCGATCGTGCCGCCATTGGCGTGCGTCGCCGGTTCACCGTCGATCGGCTTGGAAACCATGAAAATGCCGGCCTTGGTGAGGTACATAATGCGGTGACCGTCGACCCGGGCCGGCCGGACGTCGAGCGTGCCGAGCAGCGCATCATAGAACGCCTTGGCCTTGTCCAGATCGTTGGTGCCAACCATCACGTGTGAAAACATCTGAAATATCCTCCCTCTTGGTTACGAAAGCCGCCTTGTTGCGCCCTTGCAGCCGGAACGCTTAGCAGCAGTTTTGTCGCGACGGAAGCGACGCTGCGTCGCGCGTCGATGACGCGCTCTCAGAAGCCAACACCGTCATCCTGAGGTGCGAGCGGAGCGAGCCTCGAAGGATGCACGGCCACCGGCCGGGCCGTTCATCCTTCGAGACGCGCTACGCGCTCCTCAGGATGACGGGTCGGCCTGCGGGCCAGTGCTCAGAACGCCGTGTACCCGCCGTCGATCACAAAACAATCCGCCGTATGATAGGACGACGCCTTGCTCATGAGGTAGACGGCGATGCCGCCGAAATCGCTCGGCTCGCCGAAGCGGCGCACCGGGATGCGCGGCATCACGTTGGCGACGAACTTGTCGTTGGCCATGATGCCGGCGGTCATGTCGCTCTTGATCCAGCCGGGCAGGATCGCATTCGCGGTGACGCCGTGGCGGGCGAGCTCGACGCCGAGCGCGCGGCACAGCGCGTTCAGCGCGGCCTTGGTGCCGGCATAGTGCTCGTTGCGGGCGGTGCCGAACAGCGAGGCGAGGCTCGAGGTCGCGACCAGCCGGCCGAACTTGTCGCCGGCTTCGGAGCGTTCGGTCATGTGGCGTGCCGCAGCCTGGAATACGTGAAACACGCCGTCGAGATTGGTGGCGAACATCTTGCGCCATTCCTCCTCGGTGCGGTCGATGAAGGAGCGGCGTCCGCCGCCGCCGATGCCGGCATTGGCGAAGCAGCCGTCAACGCGGCCGAAGGTGTCGAGCGTCGCCTTCATCGCGGTCTTGACCGAGCCGGGATCGCTGACGTCGCAGAATTGGGTTGCGACCTTGCCGGGGCCGGCCTTCATCGAGGCGGCGGCGTTGGCGTTTTTTTCCGCGTTGCGGCCCCAGATCGCGACGTTGCAGCCGGCAGCGTTGAGCGCCTGCGCGATGCCGAGGCCGATGCCGCCATTGCCGCCGGTGATGACAGCGACGCGGCCGGTGAGATCGAAGATGGCACTCATTGGGGTTTCCATTTGGTTTGGTGCGCGCTAATCACGCGTTCACGGATGGGCTTGCCGCCGACCATGGACAAGCCCGGCACAAAAATCAAATATGGGTCCAAACATAGGTCGACCCATCGACCTACCGCGGTACCAAATGCCGCAACAACGTAAAGAGGAAACCATGCAGTTCAAACACGTCACGCTCGACTTCGACGGATCGGTCGCGATCCTCAAACTCGACCACCAGGAAGTCATGAACGCGGTCTCGATCGACATGCTGGGCGGCCTTGCCGAGGCGCTCGATGCGATCGACGACAAGCGCGACGAGGTGCGCTGCCTGGTCATCACGGGCGCGGGCCGCGCCTTCTGCACCGGTGCCAATCTGCAGGGCCGCAACCAGCAGCAGAAGCCCGGCAGGAGCAATGCCGGCGCGGCGCTGGAGACTGCGTTCCATCCGTTCCTGCGCCGATTGCGTAAGCTGCACTGTCCGATCGTCACGGCGGTGAACGGTCCGGCTGCGGGTGCCGGGATGAGTTTTGCATTGATGGGCGACCTGATCCTGTGCGCGCGCTCGTCCTATTTCCTGCAGGCGTTCCGCCGCATCGGTCTGGTGCCGGATTGCGGCTCGACCTGGCTGTTGCCGCGGCTGATCGGCAAGGCGCGCTCGGTCGAGCTGTCGCTGCTCGGCGAGCGGCTGCCGGCCGAGAAGGCGCTGGAATGGGGCCTCGTCAACCGCGTCTATGACGACGGTGCGCTGATGGAGGAGACGATGAAGATGGCGCACGATCTCGCCAACGGCCCGACGGTCGCGCTGTCGCTGATCCGCAAGCTCTATTGGGACAGCCCGGAGAATACGCTCGAGGATCAGCTCAATCTGGAATTCGAGTCGCAGCGGATCGCGGGCCGCGCGGAGGATTTCAAGGAGGGCGTTACCGCGTTCCTCGAGAAGCGGCCGGCGAAGTTCAAGGGCAAATGATCGAGACCGAACTCTCCCGCTGCGTCGCGGCGTTTCATCCAGGTGCGACGGGCGTCACCGGCGCCGCCAAGCTCTCCGGCGGCGCCAGCCAGGAGACCTGGACGTTCGACATCGTGCACCCGAACGGCAATATCGGCGCGATCCTGCGCCGCGCGCCGCCGGGCTACGGTGCCGCGCCCGGCCGCGCCGCCGGCCTCGATGCCGAGGCGACGCTGATGCAGCTCGCGCATGATGCGGGCCTGCCGTCGCCGAAGGTGATGCACGTCTTGAGGCCGGAGGACGGGCTTGGCCGCGGCTTCATCATGGCGCGGGTCGAGGGCGAGACCATCGCGCGGAAAATTTTGCGCGACGAGGAATTTGCCAAGGCGCGGCCGATCCTCGCTCGTCAGCTCGGCCGCGTCATCGCCGGCATTCATGGTCTGCCGCAGGCCAAGCTGCCGAAGCTGCGTGGTCTGACGGCGACCAAGGAGATCGAAGATCTCTCCCGCGAGTATCACAGCTTCAACTGGCCGCGACCGGTGTTCGAGCTGGCGCTGCGCTGGCTGCGCGATCACGATCCCGGGCCGTCGTCCGAGGTGACGCTCGTGCATGGCGATTTCCGCCACGGCAATCTGATCATCGGCCCCGACGGGGTGCGTGCGGTGCTCGACTGGGAGCTCGCGCATTTCGGCGATCCGATGGAAGACCTCGGCTGGATCTGCGTCAACTCCTGGCGCTTCGGCGAGATCGACAAGCCGGTCGGCGGCTTCGGCACACGCGAAGATCTGTTCGCGGGCTATGCGGAAGCCGGCCGCAAGGCCGATCCGGACCGCGTGATGTTCTGGGAAGTGATGGGCACGCTGCGCTGGGGCGTGATGTGCTGCGGCATGATGCAGCGCTTCCGCGCCGGCCCGGATCATTCGATGGAGCGTGCGATGATCGGGCGCCGTGCGTCCGAAACCGAGATCGATCTGTTGAGGCTGCTGGCACCGCGCGCGTGATCCCGAAAAGTGGTGTCCGGTTTTCGGAATCGATCACGCGCAAGAAGAGAGCAAATGAGATGCAGGACGAACCAACGCCCACCGAACTGATCAAGGCCGTCGCCGATTTCCTGCGCACCGAGATCGCGCCCGCGATCAAGGGCCACAACGGCTTCAAGCTGCGCGTCGGCATCAACGCGCTCGACCTGGTGACGCGGCAGCTCGCGCTGGCCGAGGCCGGTGATGCCACCGAGGCCGCGCGGCTGAAGGCGCTGCTCGGTGCGGACGGCACGCTGATGGAGCTGAACCGTGCGCTGTCGGAGAAGATCGCCAATGGCGAGGTCGATCTGAGAACGCCTGGCCTGCCGGAGCATCTCTGGCAGACCACGATGGACAAGCTCGCCGTCGATCAGCCGAACTACGCGTCCTACAAGAGGGAACTCGGAAAGTAAGATGGGTATCGCTGCGCTCCACCCATCCTACACCGTCATTGCGAGGAGCCACCCGGTCCCGCCTTCGGCGGGCCGGATGACAAACTCCGCGACGAAGCAATCCATATCTCCACAAGCCGTGAGATGGATTGCTTCGTTTCGCTCGCAATGACGAATGAGGCTTTACCGCCCCAGCCACTTCGGCGGCCGCTTCTCCGAAAAAGCCTTCGGGCCCTCGATGTAATCCTGCGAGGCGGCCATCGCCTTCACCGCCGGATATTCGCGCTGCTCGGTCATCGCCTGCTCGAGCGAGACTTCGAGGCCCTTCTGGATCGCCTGCTTGGAGGCGCGGATCGACATCGGCGAGTTCTTGGTGATGGTCTCGGCCCAGCGCTCGGCGGCCGCCAGCGCCTCGCCCTGCGGCACCACCTCGTTGACGAAGCCGAGCTCGAGGCCTTCCTTGGCGCTGACATGGCGCGCGGTCAGGATCATGCCCATCGCGCGCTTCAGCCCAATCTGGCGCGGCAGCCGCTGCAGGCCGCCGGCGAGCGCGGCGAGGCCGACGCGCGGCTCGGGCAGGGCGAAGGTCGCATTCTCCGCGGCGATGATCAGGTCGCAGGCCAGCGCGACCTCGAACCCGCCGCCCATCGCGACGCCGTTGACGGCGGCGATGATCGGCTTGTCGCAATCGAAGCGGGTGGTCAGGCCGGCGAAGCCGCCCTTGTCCCAGCCACGCTTGCCGCCTGCCGCCTGCCACTTCAGGTCGTTGCCGGCGCAGAACGCCTTGTCGCCGGCGCCGGTGACGATCGCCACCCACTGCTCGGGATCGGCGGAGAAATCGTCGAACACCTTGTTGAGCTCGAAATGCGCGTCGATGTGCAGCGCATTGTAAACCTCGGGCCGCGACAGCGTCACGATGGTGATGGGACCCTTGCGGGTCACCTTGGAGAATTTCAGATCCATGTTTGCTCCCGTCGATTTTCTGCGGCGAAGAATATTGCCGATATCCTAGCGCCTGCGCGCCGTTCCGTGCCATCCAATTACGCAACGCGACCGCGCGCGCAAGCCTCACTGGCCTGCTTGACTTGGCGGCGCGCTTCTCACCTTAATCGATCCGAACGCGGATGCGCGATAGCGTCTAAACGCAAAACCAGAATCAACAAGATCTTCGGGAGAGACCGCCTTGGATTTCAATCTGCCGGCTGACCTGACAGCCTATCTCGCCGAGCTCGACCAATTTATCGAACGCGCGATCAAGCCGCTGGAAGCGGCTGACGACAACATCCGCTTCTTCGATCATCGCCGCGAATGGGCGCGCACCGATTTCGACAAGGGCGGCCTGCCGCGTCATGAGTGGGAGCTGTTGCTGCGCAAGGCCAAGAACCTGGCCGACGCCGCCGGTCATCTGCGCTTCGCGATCCCGAAGCGCTACGGCGGCAAGGACGGCTCCAACCTCTGGATGGCGGTGATCCGCGAGCATTTTGCCTCGAAGGGGCTCGGCCTCCACAACGATCTGCAGAACGAGCATTCGATCGTCGGCAATCTGCCGATCGTGACCATGCTCGACCGCTATGGCACCGACGAGCAGAAGGCGATGATCGACGGCTCGATCACCGGAAAGTACCGCATCACGTTTGGCCTCACGGAGCCGGAACATGGCTCCGACGCCACGCATATGGAAACCCGGGCCGTCCCGGCCACCCGCGACAACGTCAAGGGCTGGATCATCAACGGCGAGAAGATGTGGACGACAGGCATGCATGTCGCCACGCACTGCGCGCTGTTCGCCCGTACCTCGGGCAATGACGGCGACGCGCGCGGCATCAGCTGCTTCCTCGTGCCGGCGAAGTCGCCGGGCGTGAAGGTCGAGGAATATATGTGGACCTTCAACATGCCGACCGATCATCCACGGGTCAGCTTCACCGACGTGTTCGTGCCTGAGGATGCTCAGTTCGGCGAAGTCGGCCGCGGCCTGTCGCTGGCGCAATGCTTCGTGCACGAGAACCGCATCCGCCAGGCGGCGAGCTCGCTTGGTGCCGCGGTCTACTGCATCAATGAGAGCGTGAAATATGCCCGCGAGCGCAAGCCGTTCGGCAAGGCGCTGGCGGAGAACCAGGCGATCCAGTGGCCGCTGGTCGAGCTCGCGACCCAGGCCGAGATGCTGCGGCTGCTGATCCGCAAGACCGCTTGGGAGATGGACCAGCTGACCCAGGCGCAGGTCGAGCACACGCTGTCGGACCGGGTCTCGATGTGCAATTACTGGGCAAACCGGCTGTGCTGCGAAGCCGCCGACCGCGCCATGCAGGTCCATGGCGGCATGGGTTATTCGCGCCACAAGCCGTTCGAGCACATCTACCGCCATCACCGCCGCTATCGCATCACCGAGGGCAGCGAGGAGATCCAGAAGCGCAAGGTGGCGGGCTTCCTGTTCGGCTACATGGGAGCCGGCAAGCACTGACTTATCTGCAAGAGGAGGCGGTACGACATGGAAGGTGGATGCACTTGCAGAAACGTCCGCTACCGCCTCACCGGCAGGCCGATGATCGTGCATGCCTGCCACTGCACCTGGTGCCAGCGCGAGACCGGCACCGTGCACGCGCTCAACGCGATGTACGAGGCCGAGCGGGTCGAGCACGTCGCGGCCGAGCCGGAGATCGTGGAAACGCCGTCGGCGAGCGGCAAGGGCCAGAAGATCGCCCGCTGCCCAGTCTGCAAGGTCGCGGTCTGGAGCAACTATCCGGGCTCGGGCCCCGCGGTGCGCTTCGTCCGCGTCGGCACGCTGGATGATCCGAGCCGGTGCCCGCCTGATGTCCACATCTTCACGTCGTCGAAGCAGCCCTGGGTGACATTCCCGCCGGGCGCCAAGGTGTTCGCGGAGTATTACGACCGGAGAGCGGTCTGGCCGCAGGAGGCGCAGGAGCGCTGGCGGGTACTGCGGGAGAAGATGAAGAAGGGGTGATAACTCTCTCCACCGTCGTCCCGGCGAAGGCCGGGACCCATAACCACAGTCGGATATTGGTGGAGCGAGCTGTGGCCCCGGCATTGTGCCGCAACGAACAGCGGTGGTTATGGGTCCCGGCTCGCGCGGAGCCTGTCATCGGGCGGCGCTTTGCGCCGACCCGTTGGCTTGGCCGGGACGACTGAGAGGGTTAATTCACCTGTCGGTCCTTGCCGACCCAATACGGTTCACGCAAGCTTCGCCGCAGGATCTTGCCCGACGGGTTGCGCGGCAGCGCGGGGATGAAGTCGACCGACTTCGGCGTCTTGTAGCCCGCGATGCGTTCGCGGGTGAAGTTGATGATGTCGGTCGCGCTAGCCGTCTTGCCGGGCTTCATCACGACGACGGCCTTCACCGCCTCGCCCCATTTGTCGTCGGGGATGCCGATCACGGCGGCCTCCGCTACGTCAGGGTGGTCGCACAGCGCGCTCTCGACCTCGGCCGGATAGATGTTCTCGCCGCCGGAGATGATCATGTCCTTGATACGGTCGTGAATGTAGAGATAGCCATCCTTGTCCATGTAACCGGCATCGCCGGTGCGCAGCCAGCCGTCGGCGTCGATCGTCTTCGCGGTGGCCTCAGGCAGATTCCAGTAGCCCGCCATGTTGGAGCCGGAGCGGGTGGCGATCTCTCCGACCTCGCCCGGTGGCAACGGCTTGCCGTTCTCGTCGAGGATGGCGAGCTCGACGCCGGGCAGCGCCTTGCCGGCCGAGCGCATCCGCTCGAGGCCCTCGACGTGATCTTCCGGCGGCAGCGCGACGATGGTGCCGGTGGTCTCGGTCATGCCGTACATCTGCACGAAGCCGCATTTGAAGACCTCGATGCACTCCTTCAGCAGCGCCGCCGGGATCGGGGAGGCGCCATAGAGCATGTATTTCAGGCGGGAGAAGTCGACCTGCCGCGCGCGCGGCTGCCGCACCACGAACTGCATCGCGGCCGGCACCATGAACAGTTTGGTGATGCCGGACTGCTCGAAGAAGTCGAGCACCTTGGTCGGATCGAACTCGCGGGCGATCACGCCGCGGGCGCCGTGATAGAGCCCCATCACGCCCCAGCCGGAGCCGCCGATATGGAAGATCGGCATTGCGACCAGCGAGACGTCGTCGGTGGTCCACCGGTTCCATTCCGGCTTCTCGGCCTCATTGCCGCTCTGCACCAGATTGAGGAAGTTGGCGTGCGACAGCATCGCGCCCTTCGGCTTGCCTGTGGTGCCCGAGGTGTAGAGCTGGATCGCGATGTCCTTCGGCTCGATCGCAACCCGCGGGTCGTCGCCGCTCTGCGCGTCGCGCCAGGCGAGAAAATCAGGCCATTCCGGCGCGCCGCCCTCGGTCGTGATGATGGTGCGGACGCTGGGCAGTTTGTCAGCGATGTTGCGCGCCTGGGTGATGAATTCGGGGCCGACGAACAGGACGGGTGCCTTGCAGTCGTCGACGATGAAGGCGACCTCGGGGCCTGCGAGGCGCCAGTTCACCGGCGCCATCACCACGCCGGCCTTCATCGCGCCCATCAATAATTCGAAATAGAAATCGCTGTTCTTGCCGAGATAGGCGATGCGCTCGCCCTTCTTGATGCCCATCGCGATCAGCGCGTTGGCGACGCGGTTGGTCTTGATGTCGAACTCGGCGAAGCTGGTTTGGCGGCCCTCGAACTCATAGGCCAGCGCAGCGCCGCGGCTCTTCGCGCGGTCGCGCACCATGTCGGCAAGGTTGTTCAGTTTCGGCGCGTCGGACATGTTTCCCCCGTGATGTTTTTTGTTGGCGCGGAGTGTGACGGCATCGCGCGCGAAAAACAATACGGGGTTGACGGGCACGATGGTTCAACGTCGTCCTGGCGAAAGCCAGGACCCATTGCCACGAATGCAAGTGAGGCGCGACGTTGCGGCCACAGCGTGCGCAATCGCGCACAGCGGTGGTTATGGGTCCTGGCTTTCGCCATGACGACGGCAGTGGTTGAGGCGCCTGCGCGGGCTTCAGCCCCGCGCCGCGCGATCCTTTTCGTTCTGGGCCTTGATCGACTCGCGCGCCTTGCTCCAGTCGTCGTCGCTCCAGTCGCGGAGCTGGTAGAAATTACCGCCCATTGCGAGCGCCTGCGCGCCGTCCATGGCGATGGTCTCGCCGTTGATCCAGTCGCAGCCGCCGGAGATCAGGAACACCGCGAGGTTCTGCAACTCTTCCATGGTGCCGACACGGCCCATCGGGTTCATCGCCTTGGTGCGCGCACCGGCCTCGTCGCCGGGCTTGATCCGCTTGCTCATGCCCTCGGTCGGAATCTCGCCGGGCGCGATGGTGTTGAGGCGGATGCCGTGGCGGCCCCATTCGATCGCAAGCGACATGGTCATGGCGTGGATCGCCGACTTGCTCATCGCCGACGGCACCACGTAGGGCGAGCCGTTGCGCACCCAGGTCACCGTGATCGACACCACGTTGCCACGATGCCCACCGGCAATCCAGCGTCGGCCGACCGCGTGCGTCACGTAGAAGGTGCCGTGCATCACGATGTTGGCCACCGCGTCAAAGCCTCGCGCGGACAGCTCTTCCGAGCGCGAGATGAAATTGCCGGCTGCGTTGTTGATCAGATCGGTGAGGGGACCGCTGGTGGTCCAGATCGCGTCGATCATCTCGTCGACCGCCATGGCATTGCGGATGTCGACGCCATGGCTGACCACGCGTCCGCCATGCTCGGCCATCAACTCGGTGGCGGTTTCGTCGCAGACGCTCTTGCGGCGGCCGCAGATGTGCACCTCGGCGCCGAGCTGGAGGAACCGCGAGGCCATGGCCTTGCCAAGGCCGGTGCCACCACCGGTTACCAGGATGCGCCGCCCGGCAAGAAGCTGATCAGAGAACATCGTTTCCTCCACGGGGGTTGTCAGTTAATTGGTCGATTGACTAAAAGCGGACAACGGCCTTTCTGTAAAGCGCCAACTCAAGGAACAAAGCGGAGGGAATGATGGAAGATCGCGTTTCGATATCGATTTCAGACGGTATCGCCGATGTCCGACTGGTGCGGGCCGACAAGATGAACGCGCTCGATGCCGCGATGTTCGAGGCATTGGTCGCCGCAACCGACCGTCTTTCCAAGGAAAAATCCATTCGGGTGGTCGTGCTGTCCGGCGAGGGTCGGGCGTTTTGCGCCGGCCTCGACATGGGCCGGTTCGCCGCCATGAAGGACGGCGGTAACGGGGTGCCGGGCGGCGCGAAGCGCGATCTCACGATCCGCACCCACGGCAAGGCCAATTTTCCGCAGCAGGCGGTGTGGGGCTGGCGCCAGCTCCCGGTGCCTGTCATCGCCGCGGTCCATGGTGTCGCGTTCGGCGGCGGCTTCCAGCTCGCGCTCGGCGCCGACATGCGCTTCCTCTCGGCCGATGCGCGGATGTCGATCATGGAGATCAAGTGGGGTCTCATCCCCGACATGGCGGGCACGCCGATCCTCGCGAGCCTGGTGCGCGACGACATCCTGCGCGAGCTCACCTACACCGGCCGCATCTTCTCGGCGCAGGAAGCCCAGAGCTATGGCCTTGCCACCCGCGTCTGTGACGACCCGCGCGCCGCCGCGCTCGAAGTCGCGCGCGAGATCGCCGGCAAGAGCCCGGATGCGATCCGTGCCGCGAAGCGGATGCTGAACAATCTGTCGGTCGATCCGGCGGCCGCGCTGCTCGCGGAATCCGTCGAGCAGCAGAAGTTGCTCGGCAGCCCAAACCAGACTGAGTCTGTGCGCGCCAATCTGGAGAAGCGCGCGCCGAAGTTTGCGGATGTGTGAGCGGCTTGCCGTCATTCCGGGATGGTCCGAAGGACCAGACCCGGAATCTCGAGATTCCGGGTTCGATGCTGCGCATCGCCCCGGAATGACGATCTAACTCCGAACCGACAAAAGATCGGACAACGACAATGGAAACGTCCAAACCCTTTCTCGGCATCATCTCCGGCGAGCGCCGGCGCGATCACGCTGCCGTCGCTGAGCGCACCGAGCGTATCGCCAGCGGCCTGAACAAGCTCGGCGTCAGGCCGGGCGACAGTGTCTGCATGCTGATGCGCAACGACATCGCCTTCATCGAGGCCGCCTACGCCGCGATGCGGCTCGGTGCTTATGGCGTGCCGATCAATTGGCATTTCAAGCCGGAGGAGATCAATTACGTGCTGACGGATTCCGGCACGCGCGTCCTGATCGGCCACGCCGACATGCTGCATCCGCTGCGCGGCGCGATCCCCGCCGACGTCACCGTGCTCAGCGTGCCGACGCCGCCGGAAATCCTCGCGAGCTACAAGATCAATCCCGATCATCTCGCGACACCCGATTTCGCAATCGATTTCGAATCCTGGCTGGCGCAATTCCCGCGCTATGACGGCCCTGTCGTGCCGCAGCCGCAGAACATGATCTACACTTCGGGCACCACGGGTCATCCGAAGGGCGTGCGCCGCTTCGCGCCGACGCCGGAGCAGACCGCGAATGCGGAAGCGATGCGCGCGATGATCTACGGCCTGAAGCCGGGAGCGCGCGCGATCCTGCCCGGACCGCTCTACCATTCGGCGCCGAATTCCTTCGGGCTGCGCTCGGGCAAGCTCGGCGGCGCGCTGGTGCTGATGCCGCGGTTCGACGCGGAGGAGTTTTTGGCGCTGATCGAGCGCGAGAGGATCGACACCATCTTCATGGTGCCGACGATGTTCATCCGCCTGATGAAACTGCCCGAGGACGTGCGCAGGAAGTACGACATGTCGTCGTTGCGCCACATCATCCACGCTGCTGCGCCGTGCCCGGCCGATGTCAAACGCGCCATGATCGAATGGTGGGGGCCGGTGATCTACGAATTCTATGGCTCGACCGAGTCGGGTGCGGTGACGTTTGCGACGTCGGAAGATGCGCTGAAGAAGCCGGGTACGGTCGGGAAAATCTCGCCCGGCGCCGAGCTTCGCTTCATCGGCGACGACGGCAAGGAGGTGGCGCAAGGCCAGATCGGCGAGATCTATTCGCGGATCGCGGGCAATCCCGATTTCACCTATCACAACAAGTCCGAGAAGCGCGCCGAGATCGACCGGCAGGGATTCATCACCTCGGGCGATGTCGGCTATATCGACGCCGACGGCTACGTCTTCATCTGCGACCGCAAGCGCGACATGGTGATCTCGGGCGGCGTCAACATCTATCCGGCCGAGATTGAGGCAGTGCTGCATGCGGTGCCCGGCGTGCATGATTGCGCGGTGTTCGGCATCCCCGATGCGGAGTTCGGCGAGGCGCTGATGGCGGTGGTCGAGCCGCAACCGGGCGTCACGCTCGACATCGCCTCGGTCCGCGCCCAGCTCAAGACTGCGCTCGCCGACTACAAGGTGCCCAAGCACATCGAGATCCAGACCAACCTGCCGCGCGAGGATTCCGGAAAAATCTTCAAGCGCCGGCTCCGCGATCCCTATTGGGAGCGGGCGGGAAGGCGGATTTAGGGGCCACAAAGAAACCCGTCGTCCCGGGCAAGCGAAGCGCGACCCGGAACCCATAACCACAAATCTCCGAGCTGCCCACGGCTGTGGCCCCAGTTCGCTTCAACCGCAGCCGTCTGTGGTCATGGGTCCCTGCTTTCGCGGGACGACGGCGGTGGTGCACCGCCCCCAAGATCATCTTGCGCTGCGGCAAAAAAAGCGCACACTCGGGAGGAGCCGGGCAGCCTCTGGAGTAGCCACGCCATGTCTCCCCAGACTTTGCCTCCCCAAACCATGCCCTCCGAGACCGAAATCCGTGCCAAGCGCGCTGCGGAGGCGCAAGCACAGGAGGAGGATGCACGGCTCCGGAACGACATCCGCCTCCTGGGGCGCGTCCTCGGCGACACCGTGCGCGACCAGGAAGGGGCCGGCGTGTTCGACCTGGTCGAGCGCATTCGCCAGACCTCGGTCCGGTTCCATCGTGACGAGGACAAGCTGGCGCGGCGGGAGCTGGAGGGCATCCTCGACGGCATGTCGATCGCCGAGACGCTGCGGATCGTCCGCGCGTTCAGCTATTTCTCCCACCTCGCCAACATTGCCGAGGACCAGAACAACATCCGCCAGATGCGCAGCTGCGGCCCGAGCGGGGCGCCGCGGCCGAGCACGCTGGAGCAGACGCTGGTGCACGCCCGGCAGGCCGGCATCAGCCCGGCCGATTTGCGCAGCTTCTTCAAGAGCGCGCTGGTCAGCCCGGTATTGACCGCACATCCGACCGAGGTCCGCCGCAAGAGCACGATGGACCGCGAGATGGAGATCGCGCACCTGCTCGACCGCCGCGAGCGGTTGCAGATGACGCCGGACGAGAGCGAAGCCAGCGACGAGCAGCTTCGTCGCGCGGTCGTGACGCTGTGGCAGACCAATCTGCTGCGCCGGACCAAGCTGACCGTGCTCGACGAGGTCGCCAACGGCCTGTCGTTCTACGACTACACCTTCCTGCAGGAGGTGCCGCGGCTGCATTGCGCGCTGGAGGACCGGCTGAACAAGGAGGGCGGCGAGGCCGGCGATCTCGCCTCGTTCCTGACGATGGGAAGCTGGATCGGCGGTGATCGCGACGGCAATCCGTTCGTCACCGCAGAGGTGATGCGCGGCACGCTGCGGCTGCAGTCAAGCCGGGTGCTCAGCTTCTATCTCGAGGAACTGCACACGCTCGGCGCCGAGCTGTCGCTGGCAGCGCACCTCGCTGACGTCTCAGAGGAGCTGCGGATCCTTGCCGAGCGTTCGCCCGACACCTCGCCGCATCGGAGCGGCGAGCCGTATCGCCTGGCGGTCTCCGGCATCTATGCGCGGCTCGCAGCCACCGCGACGCGGCTCGAGGTCGAGACCACCCGGCCGCCGGTCGGCAAGGCCGAGCCCTATGCGACCGTCAGGGAATTCCAGGCCGATCTCGATGTGCTCAACCGCTCGCTGATCGCGAACAATTCCGGCGTCATCGCGCGCGGCCGGCTGCGCCAATTGCGGCGCGCCGTGGATTGCTTCGGGTTCCATCTGGCGCGGCTCGACATCCGCCAGAACTCGGCGGTGCACGAGCGCACCGTCGCCGAGCTGCTCGACACCGCCAATCCCGGCATGTCCTATCTGGCGCTCGGCGAGGATGCGCGCGTCAGCCTGCTGCTCGGCGAGCTGCGCAATGCGCGGCCACTGGCCTCGCCCTTCGTCAAATATTCCGAGGAGACCCAAAGCGAGCTCGCGGTGTTCCGCGCCGCGGCCGAGGCGCACGCCAAATTCGGGCCCGAGGTGATCTCCCAATGCATCATCTCGATGTGCAAGGGCATGTCCGACATGCTCGAGGTCGCGGTGCTGCTCAAGGAGGTCGGGCTGGTCAATCCGTCCGGCCGCAGCGCCGTCAACATCGTGCCGCTGTTCGAGACCATCGAGGACCTGCAGGCCTCGAGCAGCATCATGGACCGCATGCTGGTGCTGCACGACTATCGCAAGCTGGTCGACAGTCTCGGCAGCGTGCAGGAGGTGATGCTCGGCTATTCCGACAGCAACAAGGATGGCGGCTTCGTCACCTCGGGCTGGGAGCTCTACAAGGCCGAGATCGGGCTCGTCGACGTGTTCGAGCGCCACGGCGTGCGGCTGCGCCTGTTCCACGGCCGCGGCGGCTCGGTCGGCCGCGGCGGCGGCCCGAGCTATGATGCGATCATCGCGCAGCCCGGCGGCGCGGTGAACGGCCAGATCCGCATCACCGAGCAGGGCGAGATCATCTCGTCGAAATATTCCAATGCCGAGGTCGGCCGCAGCAATCTGGAGATCCTCGCTGCGGCGACGCTGGAAACCAGCCTGCTGCAGCCGCGGCAGAGCGCACCGCGCCCCGAATATCTCAAGGCGATGGAGGAGATCTCCGCGCTCGCTTTCAAGGCCTATCGCGGGCTCGTCTACGAGACACCGGGTTTCGCCGACTACTTCTGGGGCTCGACCGTCATCAACGAGATCGCGACGTTGAACATCGGCAGTCGTCCGGCCTCGCGCAAGAAGACCCGCGAGATCGAGGACCTGCGCGCGATTCCCTGGGTGTTCTCCTGGGCGCAATGCCGGCTGATGTTGCCGGGCTGGTATGGCTTCGGCGCTGCGGTCGAGAGCTGGATCGCTGAGCATCCGGAGCAGGGCATGCCGTTCCTGCAGGAGCTCTACCGGGAATGGCCGTTCTTCCGCACGCTGCTGTCCAACATGGACATGGTGCTGGCGAAGAGCTCGATCGCGATCGCGTCACGCTATGCCGAACTGGTGCCCGACGTCGCGCTGCGCGAGAAGATCTTCGGCGAGATCCGCCGCGAGTGGCATCTGTCGATCGAGACGCTGCTCGACATCATGGGGCACGACCGGCTGTTGCAGGGCAACCCGCTGCTGGAGCGCGGCATCCGCAACCGCTTCCCTTACATGGATCCGCTCAACCATGTGCAGGTCGAGCTGTTGAAGGAACATCGCGCGCAGAACCCGGACGAGCAGGTGCTGCGCGGAATTCAGATCACGATCAACGGGATTTCGGCGGGGCTGCGAAACAGCGGCTAAGGTGGTGATGCTAACGCTGTCATTGCGAGCGCAGCGAAGCAATCCATTGGGCCGCAAGCGGTGAGATGGATTGCTTCGTCGCTTCGCTCCTCGCAATGACGAACGGAAGGCAAGTCCTTCAGCAGTTGTGCGCGCCCCGCGTCTCCACATACACCGCATACAGCGACTGGCTTGCGGTCATGAACAGGCGGTTGCGCTTCTTGCCGCCGAAGGTGAGGTTGGCACAGGTCTCCGGCAGCAGGATCTGGCCGATGCGCTGGCCGTCGGGTGCGAACACCTGGACGCCGTCATAGCCCGGTCCGACCCAGCCGGCGCCGACCCAGATATTGCCGTCGATGTCGACACGCATGCCGTCCGGGAAGCCCGACTTGCCGTCCAGCGTCATGTCGATCAGCGTGCGTGGGTTGGAGAGCTTGTCGCCGTTGAGGTCGTACTGCCAGACGATGTTCTTGGCGTTCGGATAATGCGTGATGCCGGTATCGCAGACATAGACCTTCTTGTAGTCGTGGCTGAAGGCGATGCCGTTCGGCTTGAACGGTTCGTCGCAGACCTTGGTGATCTGTCCGGTGGTGGCGTCGATCCGATAGACGGCTTCTTTCTGGTAGGGCTGGTTCGAGCCGGTGTTGGCGCGCTGACCTTCATAGATCGAGACCGCGCCGTAGCCGGGATCGGTGAACCAGATCGACTTGTCGTTCGGATGCACGACCATGTCGTTGGGCCCGTTGAGCTGCTTGCCGTTGGCCTGCTCCGCCAATGAGGTGACGGTTCCGTCGTGCTCGTAGCGCACCAGCCGCGTGCGCTCGGCGGTGATCTGTCGTCCCTCGAAATCGAAGGTCGAGCCGTTGGCTTCGTTCGACGGCTTGTGGAACTGCTCGGAGATGTGGCCGTCATCGTCGAGATAGCGCAACTGCCGGTTGGCCGGGATGTCGCTCCACACCAGATACTGACCCTGCGCATTCCAGGCCGGGCCTTCCGCCCACAGGCAGCCGGTGTACAGCCGCTTGATCGCGGTGTTGCCGACCTTGGCCTTGAAGCGCTTGTCGTCGATCACGACGATGTCTGGATCGGGATAACGCTGCGGTTCCGCGTTGCGGCCGTAATCGCGAGCGGATGCATCGGACGTGGCCATCGCGGTTGCAGCAAGCGCGGTTGCGCCGCGCAAGATGGTCCGACGGTCGAACGCCTTCGTTCCGTCGCTCTCGTGTTGCTCTGTGTTGCTTGGATTTGTCACGAAAGTCCTCCCAGTCTTTTTGTTATCGGGAGGAGGATCATACCCCCGCAATTCTGGCACAATGCGGGCACGCTATGAAGAAACAACCAAAGAGTGTGTCGCCCCCGCGGCTTCGCGGAGGCGACTTTTTCATAAAACTGTCAGATCGAAGTTCAGATCGGATCCCAGGTGAAGACATCGGCCGAGCGGTCGAGCTTGGCGAACGATCCCTTCAACGCCGGCATGCCGTGCTCGGCAATGGTCTCGGGCGTCCAGCCTTCGCCGCGATGCACCGAGCGCACCGGACGGTGTTGGCCGAACAGGAAGATCTCGTTCATGCGTACGCCGAAGATCTGGCCGGTGACGTCCTTGGCGGCGTCCGAGAGCAGATAGGCGCAGACCGGCGCGATCTTCTCGGGGCCCATCTGCTTGATCTTCTCGACGCGCGCCTTCTCGGCATCGGTCTCGGTCGGGATGGTGCCGATCATGCGGGTCCAGGCGAACGGCGACACGCAGTTCGAGCGCACGTTGAAGCGGCCCATGTCGAGCGCGATCGACTTCGACAGGCCGACGATGCCGAGCTTGGCGGCGGCGTAGTTGGCCTGGCCGTAATTGCCGATCAGGCCGGAGGTCGAGGTGAAGTGCACGAACGAGCCCGACTCCTGCTCACGGTAGATCCGCGCCGCGGCGTGGCTGACATAGAACGAGCCCATCAGATGCACCTTGATGACGGCCTCGAAGGCTTCCACGCTCATCTTGTGGAAGATCATGTCGCGCAGGATGCCGGCATTGTTGACGACACCGTCGAGCCGGCCGAAATGATCGGTCGCGGTCTTCACGATCTTGCTGGCAGGGATGGCTTCGGCGACCGACTCGAAATTGGCAACCGCCGTTCCGCCGCGCTTCTTGATCTCCTCGACCACCTCCTCGGCGGGCGCCGCGCTCGAGCCGCCACCGTCGGCCGCGCCGCCGGGATCGTTGACCACGACCTTGGCGCCTTCCGCCGCGCAAAGCAGCGCGATCTCGCGGCCGATGCCGCGGCCCGCGCCGGTGACGATGATGACTTTGTCCTGCAGTGATTTTGCCATGTGGGTTCTCCTTGGTTCTGTCCGTCGGGGCGCACGAAGTGCGAACTATGGTGCGCAATTGCGCACCTGAGAATCTCGAGATTCCGGGTCTGGTCCTTCGGACCATCCCGGAATGACGGAGGTTGCTACTTCTCGTTCGTAAAGATGATCGTGCCACTAGCGGCGAACATGCCGCCGACGCCGTGGCAGACCGAGATCTTGGCGTTCGGCACCTGCGCCGGCGCGATGCCGCGCATCTGCCGCACGCTCTCCTGCAACGCATACATTCCGTACATGCCGGAGTGCATGTAGCTCAGGCCGCCGCCATTGGTGTTGAGCGGCAGCTTGCCGCCGGGGCGGGTGTTGCCGTCGGCGATGAACTTGCCGGTTTCCTCATAGGGCATGAAGCCGAGGTCGCCGAGGCCGTACAGCGGCAGATGCGCGAAGGCGTCGTAGATCATCAGGTGATCGACGTCCTTGTGGGTGATGCCGGCTTCCTTGAACGCCAGGGGGCCCGCCACCTTGAAGGCGCGTGATGAATCGAACGTCTTCATCTGGCTGACCATCGGCGTTTCCACGCTCTCGCCGGTGCCGAGGATGTAGACCGGCTTGCGCGGAAAATCCTTGGCGCGGTCGGCCGAGGTCAGGATCAGCGCGCCGCCGCCGTCGGTGACGAGGCAGCATTGCAGCAGCCGGAACGGATAGGCGATCATCCGCGAGTTCAGGACGTCGGCGACCGTGATCGGATCCTTCATGGTCGCGCGCGGATTCTTCGCCGCCCATTCGCGCTGCACCACCGCGACCATTGCCAGTTGTTCGTGCGTGATGCCGTGCGTCTTCATGAAGCGCAGCACCGGAATCGGGAACATGCTCGGCGGCCCGTAGACGCCGAACGGCGATTCGAACTGGCCGTTGAGGCTGTCGGGCGCGGTGAAGCGCGGCTGCTTGCCGATCATCGACTTGCCGCTCTCGGCGTGCGTGATCAGCACGGTCTTGCAAAGCCCGGCCTCGATCGCGGCGGCGGCGTGGCGGACATGCAGCATGAAGGAGCAGCCGCCGACCGAGGTGCCGTCGACCCAGGTCGGCGTGATGCCGAGATAGTGCGCCATCTGCTGCGGGGTCTCGACCGCGGTGGCGAAGCCGTCGATGTCGGACAGCTTCAGACCGGCATCCGCGATCGCGTTCAGCGCCGCGTCCGCGTGCAGCTGGATCTGCGACATGTTCGGGATCACGCCGAGTTCGGTGGTTTCGGCCGCACCGACGACGGCAACCTGGTTCCTGCGCATCGCGTTACCCCTTCGCCGGACGGAACAGAGGAAGGGTGATCTTGTCGTCGAGTGCCTCGAAGGCGACCTCGAGCGGCATGTCGAGCTCGAGCGCTTCCGGCGTCTGCGGACAATCGATGATGTTGCTCATCATGCGCGGACCTTCGTCGAGCTCGACCACCGCGATCGCATAAGGCGGGGTGAAGCCGGGCGCGGCGGGACGGTGGTTGATGACGTAGCTGTAGAGCTTGCCCTTGCCGCTCGCCTTGAACACCGAGACCTTGCGCGAGGCGCAGGAGGGGCAGAACGGCCGCGGCGGAAAGTAGACATTGGCGCAGGCGTCGCAGCGCTGCAGGCGCAGCTCGCCGGCCTTGGTGCCGTCCCAGAAATGCTGGGTCTCAGGTGTCGGTTTTGGTTTCGCGCGCGCGGGCTCGGCCATGGCTGATGTCTCCTCCCGAAATCATTACAGTCTTGATGCGCCATCGGACCAACGGCCGTCAACGGTCCATCCACACCGCGCGCAGCGGCCTGTGTCCGGCGCATGCCGCATATTCCGCCCCTCGCACAATTGCTAAGGCCGCGATGCTTGTGTCGCTTCGATCCGGCGCGTAGAAGGGCCGCGTCCAAGACAGGCTCAAGACACGCCCAGACACGTCAGAAATACCCGGGAGGATAATATCATGCTGAGGATCATCGGCGCGGCACTCGCTGCCAGCCTCGCATTGGCCACGCAGGCCAGCGTTACGAAGGCTGTGGCCGCCGACGCACCGTCGGAGATCAAGATCGGCACGCTCTATGCGTCCTCGGGGCGCTATGCCTCGATCTCGATGCCGGTCTACAGCTCATTGAAATTGTGGGTCGAGCAGAAGAACGCCGAGGGCGGCGTCTTCGTGAAGGCGTTCGACAAGAAGATCCCGATCAAGCTCGTCTCCTATGACGACCAGAGCAACACCGCGACCGCCTCGACGCTTTATAACCAGCTCATCACCCAGGATAAGGTCGACCTGCTGGTCGCCGATTCCGGATCGGTGCTGACGGCGCCCGCGGTCGCGATCGCGCGCGATCACAAGATGTTCCTGTTCGACCAGACCGGCACCGGCGCGAGCTTCTTCTCCAAGGACAATCCCTACATCGCGCTGATGGCCGACCCGGTGTCGACGGTGTGGCCGAAGCCGGTCGCCGACTTCATCAGCCATGACGGACCCGGCCTCGGCATCAAGAAGGTTGCGATCCTCTATGCGACCAACGAGTTCACCGGCACCCAGGCCAACGCGTTCCGCAAATTCGTCAAGGAGTCCGGGGCGCCGATCGAGATCGTCTATGACCAGGGCGTTCCGACCGAGACCACCAACTACAACGTCATCATCAACAACATCAGCAACGCCAATCCCGACGCGGTGATCCATTTCGGCTACGCGCCGAACGACATCGCCTTCCTGCGCAACGTCCAGGACGTCGGCACCAAGTTCAAGATGCTGTTCGCGATCTATGCCGGCCTCGAGACCGAGCTGCTCGAGAAGAACGTCGGCGCCAAGGGCCTCGAGCACATCTGGACCTACGTGCCGCCGTCCGAGCTGGACTATCCCGTCAATTTCGGGATGAACATGAAGGATTTCCGCGCCGCCTGGACCAAGAAGTACAACGACGGCAAGATGGAGTTCGGCTTCAACGCGGTGGCCGGATACACCACAGCGCTGGTGATCGAGAAGACGCTGTCGGTTGCGACCAGCCTCGACCAGATGGAGCTGCGCCGCGCGGTGTTCTCGCTCAGCGGCCAGCTCAAGACGCTGGACGGCACCTTCGCGCTGGACGAGACCGGCGGCCAGATCGGCGAACTGACGCCGCTTGGCCAGCTCGCGGTCGACGAGCACGATCACATCAAGTTCGTCTCGATCTATCCGCATGAGACCGCCACCGGCAAGCCGATCTATCCGGCGCCGTGATGCAGGTGAGGGTGGCAGGCGTAACCTTCGGCGGCGAGCGATAGCATGACCTATGCGCTCGTTGCCGGCGTGCTGTTCGGGCTGTATTTCAGCCTGGTCGGCATCGGCCTCAATCTCGTGTTCGGCGTCATGCGCATCGTCAACCTTGCGCATGGCGACATCCTGATGCTGGGCGCATTCATTGCGCTGGGCGTGGTCGGCATCGCCGGCATCGACCCGCTGTTCGCGGTGCCGCTGGCCTTCGTGGTGTTCGTGCTGGCGGGCGTGCTGCTGTACTGGGTGCTGGTGCCGCGGCTGCAGGGCTCGGCCAATCCGGAAATGCTGTCGATCATCCTGTTCTTCGGCCTGTCGCAGGTGATCGAAGCTGTCACCACGATCTTCGCCGGCACCAGCGAACGCTCCATCCAGAGCCGGCTGCTCGGCACCGTGTTCACGACCATCAAGGTCAAATGGTTCGGCGGCAAGGCCGGTGGGGCAGGGCCGATCCAGATCTTCGGGCAGGGCTTTCCCGCGCCCTGGGTGATCGCAGCGATCACCAGCCTGATCGCGATCGGGCTGGTCTACCTCTATCTCTACCATACGCGGCTCGGCACCCTGACCCGCGCAGTGATGTCACGCCGTGACGAGGCGCTGGCGACCGGCATCGATGTCGACCGCGTCTCGGCGGCGGCGTTCGGCATCGGGCTCGGAATTGCGGCGGTCGCCGGCGTGTTCGCGCCCTTCATGTTCGGCTCGGTGACGCCGGCGTTCGGCGCCGATGCGACGGTGACGTCGTTTGCCATCGTCGTGCTGGGCTCGCTCGGCAATCCCCTCGGCACCGCGCTCGGCGGTGTCGTCTATGGTCTCTGCTACATGCTGGTGCAGACCTATCTCAGTTCCTGGGCCGATCTTTTGCCCTATGTGTTGTTGATCGTGATCCTGTTGCTGCGCCCGAGCGGTCTGCTCGGAAGGCGGGTGCGCGTTGCATAACGCCTCGAAACACCTGCTGTTCATCCTGGCGCCGCTGGTGGTGGTGTTCGCACTGCTGCCCGGCGTCTATCAAAACCATCTGCTGCTGTTCAACTTCGTGATCTTCCTGATCCTCGCGCAAGGCGTGAACATCATCTATGGCTTCACCGGCTATCTGCCGTTCGGCTATGTCGGCTTCTTCGGCGCCGGCGCCTATGGCTTTGCCATCATGGTGATGCATCTGCAGACCCCGGCGCCGTTGGCGGTGCTGGTCGGCGGCGTGGTCGCGATTTTGCTTGGCCTGTTGCTGACGCCGCTGCTGCGGCTGTCGGGCGCGTATTTCGCGATCGCTAACCTCGCGGCCTCGCTCGCGGTGCTGCACTTCGTCGCCAACCCGGCGCTGGAGGGGATCACCAAGGGGCCCTACGGCGTCTCGCTCACCGGCACCTTCAACCCGACTCATGCTTACTACGCCGCGGTCGTGGTGATGGCGCTGACCGTCGGCGCGGTGGTGTATCTGAAGAACTCGCCATTCGGCCTTGCTTTGCAGGCCGTGCGCGAGGATGCGGTGTCGGCCTCGATGGCCGGCGTCAACATCATCAAGATGCGCGTGATCGCCTGGCTGGCGTCGGCTTTGGTCGCAGGCCTCGCGGGCGGCATCTACGCCTGGTATGTCTCGGTGTTCTATCCTGACAACGTGTTCTCCGGCGAGTTTAGCATCTTCGCGATCGTGTTCGCGCTGTTCGGCGGCGTCGCCACCATCACCGGACCGATCGTCGGCGTGCTCATCCTCTACGGCATCTACAATCTGATCGGCTTCACCACGCCGCAATATTTCCAGCTGATCTATGGCCTGCTGATCATGGGCCTCGTACTGTTCCTGCCCGCAGGCCTGGTGTCGCTGGCAACCCGCAGGGGGTGGCATGTCCCCTGAGAAAACCCCCATCCTCGAGGTCTCGAAGCTGGTCAAGCGCTTCGGCGGCTTCCACGCGCTCGACGGCTTGAGCTTCCACGTCGTGCCGGGCGAGATCCTCGGCCTCGTCGGTCCGAACGGCTCCGGCAAGACCACCGCGATCAACGTGATCTCGGGCCTCTATGCGCCCGATGGCGGCGAGGTCGTGTTCGACGGCGCGTCATCCGGCGGCGTCGCCTCACACAAGCTCGTTCACCGCGGTATCAACCGCACCTTCCAGGTGCCGAAACCATTCCTGTCGCTCACGGTGCGCGAGAACATCCAGGTGGCGCTGGCCTATGGCGGTGCCACCGGCGCGCCGTCGATTGCTGAATTGCTTGCAGAGTACCGGCTGAAGGAGGTCGCCGACCGTCCCGCCGCCGACCTCAACAGCGCGCAGCAGAAGATGCTCGATCTCACCCGCGCGCTCGCGACGCGGCCGCGACTGCTATTGCTCGACGAACTCGCGGCCGGTCTCAACCCGGCGGAGCTCGATTGGATCGCCGGCCGCATCAAGGCGCTGGCCGCGACCGGCATGGCGATCATCGTGGTGGAGCATTTGATGGGCTTCATCGAGCAGATCACCGACCGCGTCATCGTGCTCAATGCGGGCAAGGAGATCTTTGAAGGCACGCTTGCCACCGCGGTGCGCGAGCCGCAGGTGATCGAGGTGTTCCTGGGAGGCGAGCATGCCCACTGATGCAGCTTCGCTTCTCGACGCCAGGGGCGTCGATGCCGGCTACGGCACTATGCAGGTGTTGTGGGGCGTCGATCTCGACGTTCGCCCCGGCGAGACCGTGCTGCTGCTCGGCGCCAACGGCGCGGGCAAGACCACCTTCCTGAAATCGCTGGTCGGCCTGATCGAAGCCCGCAGCGGCCACATCAGGCTCGGCGGCGAGGACATCACCAAAATGCGGTCTTCGGACCGCATGAAGCGCGGCATGACCTACATGTCGGAGCTTGCGGTGTTTCCCGACCTGTCGATCGAGGAGAACATCCGGGTCGGCGCGCAGGCGCTGGGCCATGCCAATCCGGGCGGGCGGGTCGACGAGCTCTACGGCCTGTTTCCGGTGCTGCGCGACAAGCGCCGCGATCCGGCCTCCAGCCTGTCCGGCGGCCAGCGCAAGATGCTCGGCATCGCCAAGGCGCTGTCGGCCGAGCCGAAGCTGCTTGTCATGGACGAGCCCTCGGCCGGGCTGTCGCCGCTGTTCGTCAAGGAGGTGCTGCGCGCGCTGTCGAGCCTGCAGGGCCGCGGACTGGCGCTCCTGATCGCCGAGCAGAATATCGGCTTCCTCGAGATTGCCACCCGCGTGTTCGTGCTGGAAGGCGGACGGATCCGCTTCTCCGGCACGGTTGCCGAGATGAGCGGCAATGAAGAGCTGCACCGCGCCTATTTCGGGCTGAAGTGATAGTGATGCGAGGCTTGGGGCCGGCGCACTGGAAATCGGCCCCGGTTCGCGCGACAATCAGCTGAAGCCATCAAGTGCAAGCCGTGAAGTGAAAACCATGCCGAACAATCCGACACTCGCCTCCCTTGCCGCCGATCTCGCCAGCGGCAAGACCTCTGCCCGCAAGCTCGTTGAGCAATGCATCGCCAGGATCGCCGATCCCGCAGGCGAGGGCCAGCGCACCTTCATCCATGTCGACCGCGACGCCGCGCTCGAAGCCGCCGACGCGATGGACCGGCTGCGCAAGGCCAACGCCGCGCCGTCGCCGTTTGCCGGCATTCCGGTCTCGATCAAGGATCTGTTCGACATCAAGGGGCAGGTGACCCGCGCGGGCTCCCGGGCGCTGGAGGATTCCGCGCCGGCGGAGGCCGATGCGCCGGTCGTGGCGCGGCTCAAGCGCGCCGGATTCATCGTGATCGGCCGTACCAATATGACCGAGTTCGCCTATTCCGGCATCGGCATCAATCCGCATTTCGGCACGCCGAAGAGCGCCTGGAACCGGAGCGTCGGCCATGTGCCCGGCGGCTCGTCCTCGGGCGCAGCGGTCTCGATCGCCGACGGCATGGCGTTCGGCGCGCTCGGCACCGACACCGGCGGCTCCTGCCGGATCCCGGCCGCCTTCAACGGCATCGTCGGCTACAAGCCGACGCAGCGCCGGATTCCGCTCGACGGCGGCGTGCCGCTGTCGTTCACGCTCGACAGCTACGGTCCGCTCGCGAATTCGGTGGCCTGCTGCGCCGCGCTCGATGCGGTGCTGGCTGACGAACCGGTGACGCCGATCGCGCCGCGCCCGGTCAAGGGCATGCGGCTGGCGGTGCCGACCACGGTCGCGCTCGATGATCTCGATGATGCCGTCGCAAAGACCTTCGAGCGCGCGCTGGCTTCGCTGTCGCGCGCCGGCGCCTTGATCGAGCGGATCGAGGTGCCTGAATTGCTCGATGTCGGCGTGATGAACACCAAGGGCGGTTTTTCCGCAGCCGAGAGCTATGCCTGGCACCGCTTCCTGCTCGCGAGCAAGGGCGATATCTACGACCCGCGCGTCGCCGTGCGCATCCAGCGCGGCGAGGGCTTTCTCGCGGCCGACTATATCGACCTCATCAACGCGCGGCGGTCGTTCATCGCCCGCACCGAGGCGCGCATCGCGCCCTACGACGCGCTGGTGCTGCCGACCACCGCGAACCTGCCGCCGACCATCGCCAGCCTCGCCGACGACAAGGCGTTCGCGACTGAGAACCTGCGCGCGCTGCGCAACCCTTCGCTGATCAACGTGCTCGATGGCTGCGCCATCTCGCTGCCCGCGCATCGCGAGGGCGAGGCGCCCGTCGGGCTGATGCTCGCAGCCGCAGGCGGCTCGGATCGCCGCATCTTCGAGCTCGCGGCCGGAATGGAGGCCGTCATCCGTGTTTGATCTCACCTTCAATGTCGACGACAAGGGCGTCGCGACGCCGCTGACGCTCGAAATCCGCCAGGCCGTGATCGCCGGCTGGACCGGCCGCGACCCGGTGGCGCGCGACAAGCACATCGCCGAGCTCGAGGCGCTCGGCATCGCGCGGCCCGCGACGACGCCGATCTATTACCGCTGCTCGGCGCGCCGGCTGACCTTTGCCGACACGATCGAGGTCTGCGGCGAGGATTCGAGCGGCGAGGTCGAGTTCGTGCTGATCGGCTGGCAGGGCCGCATCTTCGTCGGTTGCGGCTCCGACCATACCGACCGCAAGGTCGAGAGCTACAGCGTCACCGTCTCGAAGCAGATGTGCGACAAGCCGGTCGCCTCCGAGCTTTGGGAGCTCGAGGACGTCATCGGCCACTGGGACCAGCTGATCCTGCGCTCCTGGGCCACAATCGGCGGCCAGCGCGTGCTCTACCAGGAAGGCACGCTCGATCACATGCTGCCGGTCAAGGACCTGATCGCCCGCGGCTTCGATGGCGGCAAACTGCCTGACGGCTGCGCCATGTTCGGCGGCACCTTCGCCGCCAAAGGCGGCATCCGCCCCGCCAGCCGGTTCGAGTTCGAGCTGGAAGACCCGGTGCTGAAGCGCAAGATCAGCCATGGATATGATGTGATCACGCTGCCGGTGCGGGGCTGATTTCCTTCCGCGCGTGATCCTGTCGGGGATCGGCCGACACTTTCTCCACCTGTCGTCCCTGCGAAAGCAGCGACCCATAACCACAGGATTTTGTGGTTGGCACGCTGTGGCCGCAGCCTTCTCAAACAATTGCCGACGGTGGCTATGGGTCCCTGCTTTCGCAGGACGACAGCGAGATTGGGGCGCTGGTCGCGGATGCTCGCCGCCAGAAATCGGGTGGCGCGGGCCGCGATCATGGGCGAGATTCCGCCCCATGACAGCAACAGCCAAGACCCTCATTCGCCCCACCTCCGACATCCCGGCCCGCGTCGACGCCCTCGCCTGGGACCAGATCACGGCCGACCTCGACGGGCAGGGTTGCGCCGTCCTGGGCGGCCTGCTGACTCCCGAGGAATGCGACGCCATCGCCGCGCTCTATCCCGACGACAGCCGGTTTCGCAGCAAGGTCGTGATGGGCCGCCACGGCTTCGGCCGCGGCGAGTACAAGTACTTTTCCTATCCGCTGCCGGATTTGATCGCGGAGCTGCGGCCGGCGCTGTATGCGCGGCTCACTGCCACGGCCAATCGCTGGAACCAGACGATGGGAATCGAGATCAGCTATCCCTCGTCGCACGCGGCATTCCTGAAGCGCTGCCACGATGCCGGGCAGACGCGACCGACGCCGTTGCTGCTGCAATACGGCGAGGGCGACTACAACTGCCTGCACCAGGATCTCTATGGCGAGCACGTGTTCCCGATCCAGGTCGCGATCCTGCTGTCGCAGCCGGGGCGTGATTTCACCGGCGGCGAGTTCGTGCTGACCGAGCAGCGGCCGCGGATGCAGTCGCGGCCCGAGGTGGTGCCGCTGACCAAGGGCGATGCGGTGGCCTTTGCCGTGCATCATCGTCCGGTGCAGGGGACGCGCGGGCCGTATCGTGTCAATCTGCGCCACGGCGTCAGCCGGATTCATACCGGTCATCGCCACACCGTTGGTGTGATCTTCCACGACGCGAAGTGAGTGCGAGAGAGGCGTGGCCGCTGACCTTTTCGAGACAATTGGCGATGCACGGCCGCCGCGCGAGATAATCGCGGATGGTGCGGTGCTGCTGCGCGGCTTTGTCCGGCCGTTCGAGGCCGAGCTGATCCCGGCTTTGCGCGTGATCGTCAAGCAGGCGCCGTTCCGGCATCTGATCACGCCGGGCGGCCACCGCATGTCGGTCGCGATGACCAATTGCGGCAACGTCGGCTGGGTCTCCGATCCCAGCGGCTATCGCTATGATCCGATCGATCCTGACTCGGGACGGAACTGGCCTGTCATGCCGGAGGTGTTGCGCAGGCTCGCCGCCGATGCCGCAGATGAAGCGGGCTTCCACGGCTTTGCGCCAGAAGCCTGCCTGATCAATCGCTATGTCCCCGGCGCAAAACTGTCGTTGCATCAGGACAAGGACGAGCTCGATTACAGTGCGCCGATCGTCTCGATTTCGCTCGGGCTGCCGGCGATCTTCCTGTTCGGCGGCTTGAAGCGCAGCGACACGCCGCGCCGCTATCGGCTCGAACATGGCGATGTTGCGGTGTGGGGCGGGCCGTCACGGTTATTTTATCACGGCGTGGCGCCGCTAGCCGATGGCGAGCACAGCGTGCTCGGCCGGCAGCGCATCAATCTGACCTTCCGCAAGGTGCGCTAGCTATTGCGCGGCCGCGGGCCGGTTGCGCCATTTCGGAATAATGGAAATATGCTACTGAGTTGCCCGATGCGTCAAGCGCTTTTTTGAGTGCCGGCGGAACGCCTGCTGCTTTGCATGGGGTTGTTTTCGATATTTTTGGCAGCTCGTACCTTTGCTTCGTCGCGTCAGTCAGGCTAAAGGCCTCCCGCAAATGGCACAGCTGGTCTAGACTTCGCGGATGACCACCAAGGCCGACCGCGCGGTCAACCGCACCGGCGTCTATCTCGCCGTGCTGCAGCTTGTCTTCACGCTGGGCTGGACCACCTACCTGATCTACCTGCCGAAGCTGTGCGCTGAAGTCGGCATCGCGCCATCAACTGTTATCCTGATCCTGATGATGGACCAGGCCATCTTCACCGTCACGGATACGGCGATGGGCATGGCAGCTGATCGGATCTCGATCCTGGTCGGTCGTCTCGGCGTGTTCGTCGGCATTCTCGCCGCGATGTCTTGCGCCGCCTTTGTCGCACTGCCTTACGTCGCCGGCACCGGGCCGGGCGCAAGGGTCTGGCTGATCGTGTTGATCGTGATCTGGGCCGTGACGTCGTCGGCTTTGCGCGCGCCGCCGCTGACGCTGCTCGGCAAGTATCGCGCGCAACCGTCGGTCCCGTTCCTCGCCGCGCTGGCGCTGCTGGGCTACGGCATCGCCGGCGCGCTCTCGCCCTATCTCGCCGTCGTGCTGCGCGATCATGATGCGCGGCTGCCGTTCGTGCTGTCCGGCGCCGTGCTGCTGCTGACTGCGCTGGCCTTCTCAGGGATCGAGCGCCGCGTCGCCGAGGAGGTGCAGCCCGAGCGGCTTGCGCCGCCGGCAAGGCGGCTCGGAACGGTGCCGATGTTCCTGATCGCGTCGATGGTGCTGCTCTCGCTCGGCTATCAGCTACACTTCAACATCAACAGCGCCCCGTTCTATCTTCGCTTCGCCAAGTCAAGCGATCTGCAATGGCTGATGCCGGTGTTCTGGATCGGCTTCAACATTGCGATGTTTCCGGCGAGCATCGTCGTCAAGCATCGCGGCGGCCTGATCGTGATGGGCGCGGCAGGGCTGCTCGGCGCCTTCGCGATTGTTGCGGCGGAGATCGCCGGCAGTCTCAACGTGCTGATCGTGGCGCAGTTCATGGCGGGCGCCGCCTGGGGCTGCATGTTGATGAGCGCGGTGTCGGCCGCGCTCGCGATCGGCGAGACCGGCGCCGAGGGCAAGGTCACCGGCCTCGTGTTCTCGGCGCTGGCGCTTGCGACCTTTGCGCGGATGGCGGCGGTCGCGGGCGGCCTGCAGAAGCTGCCGGACTATGCGCCGCTGGTGCACTGGGCGCCGGTTGCCTGCTGGTCGGTCGCCGGCGCCGGCCTGCTCGTGATCGCCGCGTCGCGGCTGCAACGCGGCGTGAGAGCAGCCTAGTTGTTTCGCGCCGGGTGAATGAACGCCCAGGGCGAGACTTCCGAATCGGTCGGCACTTCCACCGAGATCACATACGGCCCGCCATCGGCCAGCGCCTTCTCCAGCACCGGGCGGAAGTGATCTGGCGAGGTGACGCGCGCGGCGCCGACGGCGAAGGATTCCGCGAGCTTGACGAAGTCGGGATTAACCAGATCGGAGGCGACGACGCGGCCGTCGAAGCGTTCGCGCTGGTCGCGGCGCACATTGCCATAGGCATTGTTGTTGAACACCAGCGTCACGACGCCGATCTTGAACTGTACCGCGGTGGCGAGCTCCTGTACGCCGAACATGAAGCCGCCGTCGCCCGTGATTGCGACCACCGGCTTGTTCGGGTTGGCGACCTTGGCGCCGAGCGCGGTCGGGAAGCCCGAGCCGAGCGTGCCCTGATAGCCCGAGGTGACGAAGGTGCGCGGCTCGTAGATCGGAAAACCGTACCAGGACGCGAAGCCGACCTGCGACAGTTCGTCGGTGACGATGGCGTTGGCCGGCAGCACCTCGCGCAGGATCTTCAGATAGGCCATTTGCGGCTGGATGCGCTGGATCTCCTGCTCGGTGGCCGCGGTCGCCTCGCGGATCGCGGCGCGGCGGCCTGAGGTCTTGCTGTAGCCGGCCTTGCGGACGGCTGCGACGAGGTCGGCGGTGCCGGCCTTGGCGTCGGCGATCACGCCGGCGTCGGCCGGCCAGCGGCGCAGCTCGACCGGATCGATGTCGATACGCACGCATTTGAGCCCGGTCGGCTGATAGGGCCAGCGCGACATCGTCGGCAGCTCCATGCGGGTGCCGATGCCGATCATCAGGTCGGTTTTCGGCCAGAGCTTGTAGGCGGACGCCATGGTGAGGCCGAGCTCATGCGCATTGGAGACGATGCCGCGGCCGCTGCGGAATGCGACGACCGGCGCGTCGATCATCTCGGCCAGTTCGAGGATCTCCTCGCGCGCCTCGATGGCGCCGCTGCCGACGAAGATCATCGGCGCCTTGCTGCCGGCGATCAGATCGGCCGCCGCCTTGATGCGGTCAGGATCGGGCCGCGGCGCCGGCAACGGATCGAACGGCTTGACGGAAGCGACCTGGGTGCGCTGGGTGAACACGTCCCACGGCATTTCCAGCGAGGCGGGGCCGCGGCGGCCCGACATCATCTCCTGGAATGCGCGCGACACCATCGCGGGCGCATTGTCAGGGTATTCGATCCGCTCCGCCCATTTCACGAAAGTGCGCAGCGTCGCGAGCTGATCCGGCATCTCGTGCAGATGGCCGCGACCCTTGCCCAGAAATTGCGTCGGCACCTGGCCGGTCAGGCACAGCACCGGCTCGTTGCAGCCGAATGCGGTCAGCAGCGCGGCCGAGGCGTTGAGCACGCCGGGGCCGGGCACCACGCTGAACACGCCGGGCCTGCCAGAGGAGCGGGCGTAGCCGAACGCCATGTAGCCGCAGGCCTGCTCATGCCGGGCACCGATCACCTTGAGCTGCGCCTGGTGGAACGCGTCGAACAGGCCGTAGATCTGCGCGCCGGGCAGGCCGAACACGGTGTCGACGCCGTGGGCGACGAGGCCGTTGACGATCGCTTCGCCGCCGGATGTTGAGGTCATGGCACTGTCCACTTGCTTGCGGGGTTAGTTAGCTTCGTCGACGACGCCGTTGCGCAGGATGCCGACGCCTTCGGCCTCGACCTCGACGACATCGCCGGGCTTCAGATAGCGCGGCGGATCGAACCGCGCACCTGCGCCGGTCGGGGTGCCCGTGACGATGATGTCGCCGGGAACCAGCGTCGTGAAGGTCGAGATGTAGTTGATGAGGTAGCGGAAGCCGAAGATCAAGCGCGAGGTGCGGTCGTCCTGCCTGACCTCGCCGTTGACCCGCGTGGTTAGGCGGATGTCGGCGATCTGCGCCTCGCTGGTGTAGGGCACGATCCACGGGCCGAGACTGCCGGTGGAATCGAAGTTCTTGCCCTGGGTGACGTTGAACTTGGCGTGGCGCACCCAGTCGCGGATGGTGCCTTCATTGCAGAGCGTGATCGCGGCGATGTGATCGAGCGCGGCGCTCTCGGCAATGTGCCGGCCGGCCTTGCCGATCACCAGCACCAGCTCGCCCTCATAATCGAGCTGCGGCGAGATGCGCGGTCGCACCACCGGCGTGTTGTGGCCGACGAAGGAGCGCGGCACCCGCAGGAACATGCTGGGGTACTTCGGCGCGTCCGAGCCGTCCTTGTACTCGGCATTGCGGTCCGGATAGTTGACGCCGATGCAGATGATCTTGTCCGGCGCCGGGATCGGCGGCTGCCAGGTGACCGCGTCGAGCGCGTGGTCGGGCGATCGCTTGGCAGCGTCCTCGACAAGCCTGGTCAGCGCACCGGCGGCGATCGCTTCGCGCAGGGTCGGATAGTCCTTGGCGAAGCGCGACGAGAGGTCGACGATGCCGGTGTCGGTGACCGCGCCATAGCTGGTGGCGCCGTTGACGGAATAGGTGGCGAGGCGAGGGGCTGACATCGGAAATCCCTTAGTCCGCAACCAGCACGTCGGCGACGAAGCGCGGCTCGCGCACCGCTTGGCCTGCGAAGGTCGAGCCTTCCTCGAACCAGGAGCGCGGCGCCGGCGCGCCCCACAGCGTCTGGCGGCGCGGATCGCGCAACGACCAGCGCAGCGGCTCGTGGTCGTGATCCCCGGTGAAATAGTCGCTGGTGTAGAGCTCGATGCGATGTCCGTCGGGATCGCGGATGTAGAGGAAGAAGGCGTTGGAGATGCCGTGCCGGCCCGGGCCGCGCTCGATATTCTTGAGATAGCCGGAGGAGGCCATCACGTCGCAGAGATGCACGATGTTCATCGCGGTCGGCACCCAATAGGCGATGTGGTGCAGGCGCGGGCCACGGCCGTTGGTGATGGCGAAGTCGTGGACATTGCCCTTGCGGTGCATCCAGGCGGCCGCGATGCGGCCGTTGTCGCCATCCTCCTCGGCATATTCGGTGAGGCGGAAGCCGAGCCGCGCGTAGAAATCGACGGTGTCCTGCACCTCGGCG
Source organism: Bradyrhizobium sp. CER78 (assembly GCF_029846235.1). Lineage (GTDB taxonomy): Bacteria > Pseudomonadota > Alphaproteobacteria > Rhizobiales > Xanthobacteraceae > Bradyrhizobium. The sequence continues at coordinate 533,022 of NZ_JARVWP010000001.1, read as the reverse complement.
GCGAACACGTTGAAATGGTCGAGCCGCTGCGGATGGCAGCCCTTGTAGAGATCGTAGCGCCGCAACAGATGCGGACGCTTCTCCATCGTGGCGTAGAGCTCGATCTGGAAGCCGAACGGATCGGTGAATTGCAGCGTGCGGCCCTGGAACGGCTGGTCGACGAAGGCATAGGTGATGCCGTTCTCGGAACAGAAGGCGGCGGCCTTGTCGAGGTCGCCGTCATTGCCGACCTTGAAGCCGAGCCGGTTGCAGGCGGCCTTCGCCGCCTTGCGCAGCACCACCGAGTGATGCTGGTGCTCCTCGCTGGCGCGCAGATACACCGACTTGTCGTCGCGGTCCTCGATGTGGAGGCCGACCGTCTTCTCGTAGAAGGTGGCGCTCTTGTCGAGATCCGTGACATCGAGCACGGCGTGGCTGCAGCGGATGATGTTGAACGGCGGATCGAAAACGTGCGTCGGAACGGGCATCGGTGTTTCCTCAGATTTGTTATCCGTCATTCCGGGTCGATGCGCAGCATCGAACCCGGAATCTCGAGGTTCCGGGTTCGCTGCGCGCCCCGGAACGACGGCTTCAAATTCCCAGTTTCTGAATCTTGTGCGTCCCGCGCGCGAGCGAGACGTGCTTGGTTTCCATGTAGAAGTCGAATGAGTAGTCGCCGCCGTCCCGGCCGATGCCTGACGACTTCATGCCGCCGAACGGGGTCGGCAGATGGCGGACGTTTTCCGAGTTGAGCCAGATCATGCCGGCTTCCAGCGCATCCGCGACGCGCAGCGCGCGGCCCATCTCGCCGGTCCAGACATAGCCGGTCAGGCCATATTGCACGCCATTGGCGATCTCGATGGCGTCAGCTTCGTCCCTGAACGGGATCACAGTCAGGAACGGGCCGAACACCTCTTCCTGCGCGACGCGCATGTTTGCGTTGGCGCCGGTGACCAGCGTCGGCTGCACATAGTGGCCGCCGCCGGGACCGTCATGCGGCTTGCCGCCGACTGCGATCGTGGCGCCGTCCTTTTTTGCGACGTCGAAATAGCTGCAGACCTTGGCGAGGTGCCGCTCATGGATCAGCGGCCCGATCTCGGTTGCGGGATCGAGCGGGTGACCGACCTTAAGCGCCCTGACGCGCGCGGTCAGCTTATCGATGAACGTGCCGGCAATGCTCTCCTGAACCAGCAGCCGGCTCGACGACGTGCAGCGCTCGCCATTGAGCGAGTAGATCATGAACACGACGGCATCGAGCGCGCGGTCGAGATCGGCGTCGTCGAACACGATCACCGGGTTCTTGCCGCCGAGCTCGAAATGCACCCGCTTCAGGGTCGGTGCGCCCTGCGCCATGATCGCCGATCCGGTCGAACTCTCACCGACGAAGCCGATCGCCTTGATGGCGGGGTGCTCGGTCAGCGCCTTGCCGGCCTCTTCGCCGAAGCCGTGCACGGTGTTGAGCACGCCGTCGGGAAGCCCGGCCTGCTTGGCGAGCTTGACCAGCATGTCGGCGGTCACCGGCGACCATTCCGCCGGCTTGTGCACGACGGTGCAGCCGGCGGCCAGCGCCGGCGCGATCTTCCAGGTCGAGAGCATGAACGGCGTGTTCCACGGCGTGATCACGCCGACCGGCCCGATCGGCACGCGGGTCGAGATGTTCCAATGCTCGTCCGAAGGCGTGTTGAGACCGTCGCGGGCTTCGCCGCATTTGTCGGCGAAGAAGCGGAAATTCTCCGCGGCGCGGATCGCGGCCTTGGCCATGAAGCGGTGCGCCTGGCCGGTGTCGATGCATTCGAGCACGGCGATGTCGTCGGCGCGCTCCTCGATCGCATCGGCGACACGATGCAAGAGCTTGCGGCGCTGCGCCGCCGGCATGTCGCGCCAGGCCTTGAAGGCCTTCGCCGCGGCCGTTGCGGCGCGGTCGATATCCTCGGCATTGCCGCGCGCCACCGTCGCCAGCACCGTGCCGTCGACCGGCGATTTGGTCTCGAAGGTCTGGCCGGAGGCTGCCGGCACGACCTTGCCGTCGATCACATTGCCGATGCCTTCGGCCTTCAACTTCGCGAGCAGGGGACCGGCGCGATCGCGGTTGGCCTGGAATACGTCGGCTGATGATTTCGCTGTCGCTTTATCCATTGACCGTCTCCACCTTCAGTGCGTCGTGGATGTTGTTGCGTTTCCAGCTGGTTTCTTTGTCGTTGATCTGCATGTCGAACGACAGAGCGAACTTGCTGTTGGCGAATACCGGATCGAGATGGGCCGATAGCGCCTTGAAGATATGCTCCCCGGCCTTCTTGCGGGTGGCGAGGTCGCGGCCCTCGCCGAGCCGCAGCACCATGTCGAGGAACCCGTAAGTCTTGCGGCCGTCGGCGATCGCGTAATGCTCGCACCTGACGGCGCGGACGCGGATGCCGCCGAGCGGGAAGATGCCGGTCTCGACCGCGGCCTTGCGGACCAGCTCGACCGTCGCGCCCATGTCGACGAGATCGTCGAGATTGGCGGAATATTCAATCGTGAAATGCGGCATGCAGCGCTCCTGCTGAGTGCGTCAGGCGAAGTAGCAGCTCACGGAACCGTACGGTCCGTAGTCGGCCTGGATGGTGTCGCCTTTGCGGGTCTCGATCGGACGGATGAAGGAGCCCGCCAGCACCACCTGACCGGCCTCCAGCGCAAGCCCGTTCGGCGCGATCTTGTTGGCGAGCCACGCCACCGCCGTCGCCGGATGATTCAACACGCCGGCGGCGAGACCGGTTTCCTCGAGCTGGCCGTTGCGGAAGCACAGCGCGCCGATCCAGCGCAGATCGGCCTCCAGTGGACGGATCGGCCGGCCGCCGAGCACGATGCCGGCATTGGCGGCGTTGTCGGCGATGGTGTCGAAGATCTTGCGCGTCGCCTTGGTCTCGGGATCGACGCGCTCGACCCGCGTATCCAGAATCTCCAGCGCCGGCACCACGAAGTCGGTGGCGTTGAGCACGTCGAACAGCGTGCAGTTCGGCCCCGCAAGGCGATGCTTCATCACGAAGGCGAGCTCGGCCTCGACGCGGGTTGCAATGAAGCGGTCGGTCGGGACCAGGCCGCCATCGGCAAAGAACATGTCGTCGAGCAGGATGCCGGAGTCAGGCTCGTCGATATTGAGCGCGCTCTGCATCGCCTTCGAGGTCAGGCCGATCTTGTGGCCCTTGACGACGCGCCCCTGCGCCACCTTCATCTCGACCCAGGCCTTCTGAATCGCGTAGGCGTCTTCGAGGGTGATGCGGGGGTATTCCAGCGAGAGCTGGCGGATTTGTTTGCGGGTCTTTTCCGCATTGTCGAGCCGCTCGGCGGCAGCGCGGATATCGTCCTTGGAGAGGGCCATGCGTGCTACACAAAAAGTGGATGTCGGGAGATGATTAACATGTTAAGTTCTTTCCCGCAAACTGAATCAGGGCATGCTGCAATGCAAAAGTTTTTTTGCCATGATGCATGATCCGGAAAAGTGGGCACCGGTTTTCCGATCAGGATCATGCTCGAACAGGGAGATAGATCGTGATGGCGGCTCGAAGAGCCACCATCACGATCGGGATTAAGTGATGGCGCGCAAGAAGCTGGACGAGATCCGACCGGAGCAGGGTGACGACGCGGCGGCGCGGCGCACCCCGATGCGCGAATTCTCGCGCTCGCTGCCGATGTCGCTGCTCCGTGCGCGCGAAGCGGTGATGCGGCAATTCCGTCCGTCGCTGCGCAATCACGGGCTGACCGAGCAACAGTGGCGAATCCTGCGTGCGCTCACCGCAGTCGACGAGATCGAGGTCACCGAGCTTGCCCGCGTCGCGTTCCTGCTCGGCCCGAGCCTGTCGCGCATCCTGCGCGATCTCGAGGGGCGTGCGTTGATCGAGCGCAAGGCGGCGGAGAACGACGCGCGCCGTGCGGTGGTTTCGATCTCCGCCAAGGGCTTGAAGCTGATCGAGGCGGTGGCCCCGACGTCGGAGGCGATCTACGCCGAGATCACACGACGATATGGCGCGCGCAAGCTTGCCGAGCTGCACGAAATGTTGGGTGTGCTGGAGGCAAGCCTCGCCGGAATGGGCTCGGCCGAGGACGCAGAAGTCGAGGCTGACGAGTAGCGTCAGGCCATGTAGGGCACGCGCGAAATCACGTTGATGGCGCGGAATTCGGTGATCCAGCCCGCGACCTTCGAGTGCGACCACTCGATATGCCGGCGTAGGATCTCGGCCGCCGCATCGCCGTCGCGGGCACGCAAGGCTTCGATGATCACCAGATGCTCGTCCATGAAGGAATCGATCTGCGGCGCGGTCAGCGCCACCTGAATGTGCTTGCCGATCACGAATGCGCAATGGGTGCGCTTGAGCGCTTCGATCATCTCGCGATTGACGCCGTAGCCCAGGCAGCGGATGTGCAGGTCGCCCTCGATCTCGTCGAGCTCGCCGACGCCGACGCGGCTGCGGAATTGAATCCCCTCGCGCAGCCGCTCCGCCATCTGGTCGAGCAGTGCGGTGGGAATCTTCGCCGTCGCGGATTTGAGCAGCAGCGGCTCGAGCGTTGCGCGCACCTCGAAGATGTCGCGCAGGCGATCCTCATCCAGCGGCACCACGTACCAATGCGCCTTGGCGCCTTTCTCCAGGATTCCGATCGCCTGCGCGCGCAGCAGCAGATTGCGCGCCACCGTGCGTCCGACCCGGAAATGCCGCGCCAGTGCCAGCTCGCTGACGCGGAAGCGTCCGAACAGCGAGCGGTAGATGATCTCGCGTTCGAGCTTGTAATAGAGCGCGTCCCAGGCATCGCTGCGCACCGCATCGACGGGGCCGTCGGTCAGTCCGAACATTTCCGGTGTGATCGGAACGCGTCGTGGTTCGACCTTGCGCTTGCCGGCGATGACGCCGCGGCCGTCGAACCGGCGCACCAGGCCGACGTGCTCCAGCTGTTCGAAGGCCTGCCGCACCGGGGAGCGGCTGGAGCCGAACAAGGTCGCGATCGCCGATTCGGAAAGCACCGTGCCCGGAGGCACGTCACCCGCCCGGATGTGCTTTGCCAATGCGCTCTTGATCAGCGCGTAGGCCGGTTGTTTCCGTCTGGTCTGCGATTTCGCTCTTGGAATCGACATCGATGGCTGCCCGCCGGTCACATTATCACGTGATCGCGTCATGGTCGCTCGTAGCAGGCATTTACGCACCGTTACCAGCGAACTTTTGGCTATTGCGTGCAATGTGCAATCATGTTTAGCTACGGCAAACGCCGGCCGCTGTTGCGCGTCTTGTGCCCTGCAGCGGCGCTCACGTTTGTTCGTCGCGCCGCTCGATGGCTGCGGATTGGGCAACAGATCGACGCGTCAGCTCGTCGCAACGCAGCCGACATCAAGTTCGGCGGATGACAGGGAGGATTGAATGAAACTGACGAGGCGTGAGTTTTCCGCCGGCTTGGCGGCAGGTCTCGCTGCTCCTGCGCTGGTGCGCAGCGCCTGGGCGCAGGGAGCGACCATCAAGATCGGCATGTGCGTGCCGGTGACCGGGCCGGCCGCGGAGCAGGGCCTGTGGGCCCAGAACGGCGCCAAGCTGGCGCTGGCCGCGGTCAACAAGGCCGGCGGCGTGCTGGGCAAGCAGGTCGAGCTCGTCATCGAGGACGACCAGACCACCAATCCGGGCATCGTGCTGGCGTTCTCCAAGCTTGCCGCGCAATCCGACATCGTCGCCTTCCTCGGCTCGATCCGCTCGACCCAGGTGCAGGCGATGGCGCCCGACGTGATCAAGGTCGGCAAGCCTGTCATGATCGGCGGCACCAATCCCGATCTCACCCATTCCGGCAATCCGTGGCTGTTCCGCTTCCGCCCGAACGACAATTATTCCGGCCGCGTGATCGCCGATTTCGGCGTCAATACGCTCGGCAAGAAGAAATGGGCGATCGTGCATTCCACCGATGCCTTCGGCACCGCGGGCGGCAAGGCGCTCACCGAGGCGCTGACCAAGCTCGGCGCGCCGCCGGTGCTCGACCAGGGCTACGCCAACCAGAGCCAGGACTTCACCCCGGTCGTGCTGGCCGTGAAGCAGTCCGGGGCCGACGTGCTCGGCACCTACTTCACCTTCGAGAACGATCTCGGCATCTTTGCCCGGCAGCTCCGCCAGCTCGGCGTCAACATCCCCTGGGTCGGCTCGCCCTCAGTGGTGGCGGTCTCCTCGACCAAGCTCGCCGGCCCGGCGCTGTTCGGCACCTACGGGGTCGCCGACTTCGCCGAAGATTCGAGCGATGCTGCGAAGGCGTTCGGCAAGGCCTATCGCGATGCCTACAAGACCGCGCCCGACAACCAGAGCGCCTGGCCGTATGACGCGATCACCATTCTGTCGGCGGCGATCAACAAGGCCGGCTCGACCGATCCGAACAAGATCCGCGACGCCATCCTGGCGACGCAGAAATTCGCCGGCGCGGAAGGCGAGTATAACTTCGACAAGAACGGTGACGGTCTGCACGGCTACAATGTCGTGAAGAACGACAAGGGCAAGATCGTCTACGACAAGCACATCGACTTCAACGATTGATCGCGGCTCGGCCTCGCCGCCCGACGCGGCGAGGCCGGTCTTCTGCGCACACTGTTCCGATCGAGCGCTGTCATGGATCTGGTTCTACAACTGCTGTTCACCGGCATCGGCATCGGCGCGGTCTACGCGCTGGTCGCGCTCGGTTTCGTGCTGATCTTCCGCGCCACCAATGTGGTGAACTTCGCGCAAGGCGAGTTCTCGATGGTCGCCGCCTATCTGATGGTGGTCTGCGTCGAGCTCGGCCTGCCTTACTGGCTGTCCTTTGTGATCGCGCTGGCCGGCATGGCGCTGCTCGGCGTCATCTTCAATCTCGGCGTCTACTATCCGCTGCGCCACCGCACCTATCTGCCCGTGATCATCGCCACCATCGGCGCCTCGATCCTGCTGTCGAACTCGGTGCTCGCGATCTACGGTCCGCAGCCGCAGGTGCTGCAGGGTTGGTTCGATACGCCCGGCATCCAGCTCGGCCCGGTCTATCTCGACAGCCAGTATCTGTTGATCATCGGCGTCACGATCTTCTTGGTGCTGTTCAACTTCTGGTTCTTCGAGAAGACGCTGCTTGGCAAGAAGCTGCAGGCGACCTCGCAGGACAAGGAAATGGCCTCGCTGCTCGGCATTTCCGTCTCCACCATGATCATGATCACCTTCATCTATTCAGCCGTGCTCGGCGGTCTTGCCGGCATCCTGGTGGCGCCGGTGCTGTTCGTCTCGATCCAGATGGGGTCGACCATCGCGCTGAAGGCGTTTGCCGCGACCATCATCGGCGGCTTCGGCGATGTCGCCGGCGCGATCGTCGGCGGCCTCGCGCTCGGCGTCATCGAGACGTTCGGTGCCGCCTACATCTCGGTGCCGTACAAGGACGGCTTCGCCTTTCTGGTGCTGATCGCCTTCCTGGTGTTCCGGCCGCAGGGCATCTTCGGTGAACGTGTCGCGGAGAAAGCATGAGCGCCAGCGACAACATGATTCCGGCGCCCGCCGTGCGCTCGAAGCCGCTGATCATCCGTCATCTGCCGTATTTCATCGGCGCTGCGGTGCTGGTGGCGCTCGCCGCCGGCATGCAGTTCGACGGCTACATCCTCAACATCCTGCTGCAGGCCACGACCTTCTCGATCGCGGTGTTCGGGCTCTCGGTCGTGCTCGGCCTGTGCGGCCAGATCAACCTGGCGCAGGCCGCGTTCTTCGGCTTCGGCGCCTACGCCGTCGGCCTCGGGACCGCCGACCTGCATCTGAACTTCTGGCTCTGCCTGGTTGGCGCCTGCGCGATCACGTTGGTTGCCGGCGCATTCCTCGGCATGTCGACGCTGCGTCTCGGCGGGCATTACCTTGCGATGGTGACGATCTCGTTCCAGCAGATCGTGACCCTGGTGATGATCAACGCGGTCGGCGTGACTCACGGACCGGACGGCGTCGCGAACATTCGCCGCCCCGAGCTGTTCCAGTCCTCGCAGAGCTATCTGGCCTTCTGCGTCGCGATGCTTGCGATCGTCGGCTACCTGGTCTGGCATCTGCCTGACACCAAGCTCGGCCGTGCCATGCGCGCAGTGCGCGACAACGAGCTCGCGGCGGGTGTCAACGGCATCGACGTGTTCCGCACCAAGGTCTACGCCTTTGCGGTGTGCGCGGTGCTCGGCGGTCTCGCCGGCGGCCTGTTCGCCGGCGGCTTCGCCTATGTCAGCCCGGACCAGTTCTCGTTCGCGGAATCGATCCAGTTCCTGACCATGTCGCTGCTCGGCGGCGTGGCCTCGCCGATCGGCTCGGTGATCGGCACTGGTCTGCTGATCCTGATCCCGGAATGGCTGCGCTTCCTGAAGAGCGTGCCGGGTCTCTACCTTGCGATCTACGGCCTGTCGGTGATCCTGATCATCCGCTTCATGCCGGATGGCATCTGGGGCTTCGTGTCCGATGCGTTCACGCGTTGGCGTGCGCACACCAAGGCGCCGCCTGTCGCCGGAGCGCTGCAGCTCAGGCCCGCGACGACTGGCGGCGACATCGTGCTCGAAGTCACCGGGCTCTCGAAGCATTTCGGCGGCCTCAAGGCGGTCGACGGCGTCGACATCGCGGTGAAGCGCGGCGGCGTGCATGCGCTGATCGGACCGAACGGCTCCGGCAAGACCACGACGCTGAACGTGCTGTCCGGCCTCTACAAGGCCACATCAGGCAAGATCGTGCTCGACGGCACCGACATCACCAACATGGCGCCGCATCAGCGCACCGCCGCGGGCCTTGGACGTACCTTCCAGAACATCCGTCTGTTCCGCTCGATGACGGCGCTGGAGAATGTCGAGATCGGCGCCGAGCGTCCCGGCAACACCATGATCGGGAAGGGCGACGACGCGCTGACCGAGCGGGCGATGGAGGCGCTGACCTTCGTCGGCCTCGGCAGCCGCGCCAATGAGCTGATCTCGAGCTTCTCCTACGGCCATCAGCGCCTGATCGAGATCGCGCGGGCGCTGGCGTCGAACCCGACGCTGCTGCTGCTCGACGAGCCGGCCGCCGGCCTCAACTCGACCGAGAAGCTCGAGCTGCATGAGCTGCTCAAGCGCATCGCGGCCCAGGGCCTCACCATCCTGATCATCGATCACGACATGACGCTGGTCTCGGAAGCCGCCCAGCACATCACCGTGCTGAACTTCGGACGCCGCATCGCGGACGGCGAGTCGATGGCGGTGCTGCGCCATCCCGACGTCGTCTCCGCCTATCTCGGGAGCGAATGATGCCGCTGCTCGAAATCCGCAATCTCGTGGTCCGCTACGGCGAGATCGAAGCGCTGCGCGGCGTCACCATCGCCGTGGAGCAGGGGCAGGTGGTCACGCTGCTCGGTGCCAACGGCGCCGGCAAGTCGACCACGCTGCGCGCGATCTCCGGCCTCGCCAAGCCGGCCTCCGGCGACATCCTGTTCGACGGTCACTCGATCGCGGGCCTCGGCCCGGAAGCGATCGTCCGGCTCGGCATCTCGCATGTGCCGGAAGGCCGCCGCGTGTTTCCGGGCCTCACCGTGAAAGAGAACATCATGCTCGGCGCGTCGAACCGGAAGGTTTCGGCGTCGCAGATCTCGCGCGAGGCCGACGCGATGTTCGATTTGTTTCCGGATATTCGCGCCTTCTCCAATGCGCTCGGCTGGACGCTGTCCGGCGGACAGCTGCAGATGGTCGCGGTGGCGCGCGGCCTGATGGCCAAGCCGCGGCTGTTGCTGCTCGACGAGCCGTCGCTCGGTCTCGCACCTGTGATCGTGCAGGCGGTGTTCCGCATCATTTCGCAGATCAGGAAGGACACCACGGTCTTGCTCGTCGAGCAAAATGCGCGCATGGGACTCTCGGTCGCCGATCACGGTTTCGTCCTCGAAACCGGGCGGATCGTGCTCGGAGGCAAGCCCGACGAATTGTGGGGCAATGAAGCCATCGCCGCGGCCTATCTCGGCGGCCACGCCAAGACCCACGCCTGACAACGCACTGTGTTTATCGAGCGAGCTAGTAGTTCATGGTCACCATCAAGGTCGATAACCTCATCAACTTCGTGTCCGAGGTGTTTTCCCATTCGGAGTCGTCTCCGGAAGAGGCGAGCCGCATCGCGACCTATCTGACGACGGCGAACCTCACCGGGCATGACAGCCACGGCGTGATCCGCGTGCCGGTTTATGTCAGGTGGAAGAAGATGGGCTCGATCGTGCCGAACCAGACCCCCGAGGTCGTGGTCGACACGCCGTCGCTCGCGGTGGTCGACGGCAAGTTCGGCTATGGCCAGACCGTCACCCCGGTTGCGGTCAAGCTCGGCATCGAGAAGTGCAAGAAGGCGGGGCTTGCCGCGGTCGCGCTGCGCAACTCCGGCCATCTCGGCCGCGTCGGCGACTGGGCCGAAATGGCCGCCGCCGAAGGTCTTGTTTCGATTCATTTCGTGACCGCGGCGGGCTCGCTGCTGGTCGCGCCTTATGGCGGCGTCGAGAAGCGGCTGTCGACCGCACCATACTGCGTTGGCATTCCGCGTCAGGGCCAAGATCCGATCGTGCTCGATTTCGCGACCTCGGTTGTGGCCGAAGGCAAGTGCCTGGTCGCGAGCCGCGGCGGCAAGAAGCTGCCGATCGGCGCGCTGGTCGATGCCGACGGCACGCTGAGCGAGGATCCGCACGTGCTGTATGGCCCGTACACGCCCGACGGACCGCGCGACCACACCAAGGGAACCGGCGCGATCCGCGCCTTCGGCGATCACAAGGGCTCGGGCCTTGCCTTCATCTGCGAGCTGCTCGGCGGCGCGCTGACGGGCACCGGTGCGACGTCGTCGGACCGTCGCTTCGCCAACGGCATGATGGCGTTCTACATCGATCCCAAGGTGATCGACACCAGCAACTTCTTCGACGGCGAAATCACCCGCTACACCGATTTCATCCGCGCCACCAAGCCGATCGCGGGCATGGATTCCGTGCTGGTTCCGGGCGATCCCGAGCGCAAAACCCGCGCCGATCGCACCAAGAACGGCATCCCCTTGCCTGACGACACCTGGGCGGCGATAGTGAATACCGCGCGCGAAGTCGGCGTCAGCGAAGTCTCGATCCAGCGGGCGACCAGCTGAGGTCAGCCCCCCAAAAACACAAAAGGAAACGCGATCAATGGCAAACAAGGTCAAGCAAGTCTGGGCATCGGGCAAGGCGGTGGTGAACGCATGGCTCGCGATCCCCTCCGGGTTTTCGGCCGAAGTGATCGCGCAATGCGGCTTCGACAGCGTCACCGTCGACATGCAGCACGGCGTGCAGGATTATCAGTCGATGGTGCAATGCTTCCAGTCGATGCATGCCCATCCGGTCACGCCGATGGTCCGCGTGCCCTGGAATGAGCCCGGCATCATCGGCAAGGTGCTCGATGGCGGCGCCTATGGCGTGATCTGCCCGATGGTCAACACGCCGCAGGAAGCCAAGAACCTCGTCTCCTACGCGAAGTATCCGCCGAAGGGCGTGCGCTCCAACGGTCCGATCCGCTCCGGCATGTACGGCTCGGCCGGCACCTATCAGCAGACCGCCAACGACGAGATCGTGCTGCTGCCGATGATGGAGACCAAGACCGCGGTCGAGAACATGGAAGCGATCCTCGACGTCGAGGGCATCGACGGCGTCTATATCGGTCCGTCCGATCTCGGCTTCTCCTACGGCCTCGTGCCAAAGCTCGATCGCGACGAGCCGGAGATCCTCAAGATCTACGAGAAGATCATCAAGGAATGCGGCAAGCGCGGCCTCAACCCGGGCATCCACTGCTCGGGCGCTGAAGGCGCGGTGCGCGCGATCAACATGGGCTTCAAGCTCGTGACACTGTCGAACGAAGTCGGCCTGATGCAGGTCTACGCCAGGATGCAGGTCAACCAGACCCGCGAGAAGTCCGGCGGCAAGGCGTAAGCATGATCCTCGCCCTCTCCCCGTTCTTTTGCGGGGAGAGGGTTGGGGTGAGGGGCCTCTATCCGGCGAGCACCTTTGTCGAAGTTGGCACTGTGCCTCGCCCCTCACCCGAATTCTCGCTGTGCGAGAGTTCGACCTCTCCCCGTGAAGGACGGGGAGAGGTGAAGAAAACACCAAGGAGAACTCTCATGGCCTCGGCACAAGTGATCCGCCTGCACGCCGACGACAGCGTTTTGATCGCGCGCGCGAGCCTGCCGCCGGGGTTGGAAGTGAGCGACGGTGTCACCACGGTCGATCGCATTCCGGCCGGCCACAAGGTCGCGATCAGGCCGATTGCGCAGGGCGAGCCGATCCGGCGGTACGGCCAGATCATCGGCTTTGCGACGCAGCCGATCGCGCCGGGCCAGCACGTGCATACCCAGAACTGCGGCATGGGCGATTTCGCCAAGGACTATGCCTATGGCGTCGACGTCAAGCCGGTGCCGAACTTCGATTTGCCGGCGACCTTCGAGGGCATCCGCCGCGCCGACGGCCGCGTCGCCACGCGCAACTATATCGGCATCCTCACCTCGGTGAATTGCAGCGCCCATGTTGCGGGCATTGTCGCCGACATGTTCAAGAAGAACCCGTTCACCGGCGACAATCCGCTCGCCGATTTCCCGAATGTCGATGGTGTCGTCGCGCTGACCCACAAGACCGGCTGCGGCATGACCCAGGACGAGCCGCTGGCGCTGCTTCGCCGCACGCTCGGCGGCTATGCGCGGCACGTCAATTTCTCCAACGTGATCGTGCTTGGCCTCGGCTGCGAGGTGAACCAGATCGGCGGTCTGATGCAGGAGCAGAAGCTCGCCGGCCGTTTGCGCGCGATGGACATCCAGGAGGTCGGCGGCACGCGCAAGACCGTGGAGGCCGGCGTTGCCTTTGTGAAGGAAGCGCTCGCTGACGCCAACAAGGTCAAGCGCGAGGCGGTGCCGGCGAGCGAACTCACCGTGGCGCTGCAATGCGGCGGCTCGGACGGTTACTCCGGCGTGTCGGCCAACCCTGCGCTCGGCGCGGCGAGCGATCTCTTGGTCCGTCACGGCGGCACGGTGATCCTGTCGGAGACGCCGGAGACCTACGGCGCCGAGCATCTGTTGACCCGCCGCGCCGTCAGCCGCGAGGTCGGCGAGAAGCTGGTCGGTCTGATGCGCTGGTGGGAGGAATACACTCAGCGCGAAGGCGCCGAAATGAACGCCAATCCGAGCCCCGGCAACAAGGCCGGCGGTCTCACCACGATCCTTGAGAAGTCGCTCGGCGCGATGGCCAAGGCCGGCAGCACCAATCTCGTCGACGTGCTGCGCTACGCCGAGCCCGTCACCAAGAAGGGCTTCGTGTTCATGGACACGCCCGGCTACGACCCGGTCGCCGCCACCGGGCAGGTCGCTGGCGGCGCCAACCTCGTCTGCTTCACCACCGGCCGCGGCAGCGTGTTCGGCTGCAAGCCGGCGCCGTCGATCAAGCTCGCCACCAACACGCCGATGTACAAGCGGATGGAAGACGACATGGACGTCAATTGCGGCACCATCCTCGACGGCGAGGAGAGCGTGCAGGAATGCGGCCAGCGCATCTTCGACCTCATCCTCAAGACCGCCTCGGGCCAGCCGACCAAGAGCGAGAGCTTTGACTTCGGCGGCGCCGAGTTCGCGCCGTGGGTCTTGGGCGCGACGATGTAGCACTCGGGGGCGGCAGCCTTGGCGCGGTCATTGCGAAGCAGTCCGCATCACAGCCTGCGGAGCGATGGATTGCCTCGTCGCTGTCGCCCGTCGCAATGACGGCTGCTAAATCGGCTTGATCACTGATTGGCCGACGCCACCGTGATCTCGCCGACCTTGGTCCAGGTCTCGCCGCCGCACAGCACCGCCAGTACGCAGCCGCGCACCTCGAGCTTCTTCGTGCCGGCGAGTTGCAGATCGCTGGAATAGGTCTTGCCGTCGTCGGCATTGTAGATCGTACCCGACCATTTCTTGTCGGCGACCGATCGCATAGCGTTGAAGATGTTGATGCCGACGATCGGCCGCTGCGCCAGTGCCTTGTTGGTGTTCTTGTCGTCGATCTGCGGCTTGCCGGTCGCGGGATCGATCGGCGCCTTCAGCCAGACGATGATGCCGCACAACGCCTTGCCGCAGGCGCTGATGCGGATCTTGGCGTCGCCGGCCGCGGTCAGCCAGATTCCCTCGACCTCGTCTGCGCGTGCGGCTCGATTCAGCCCGAGCAGCAGCATTGCGGTGGTCAGCAGGATGGTGAATTTCTGCACGGCGCTACTCCATACTCAACATGCGTCAGTGCCGTTATGGTGAACGGACTTGGTTAAGTTTGGGTTCAGCCCGGCCGCCAATCGGCGAAATCCGCTCTCCGGATAGGCACTTACTGCCCGTTGTTAGTGCTTGATGTCGGCCGGAACCGGTGTTCTGCTCAAAAAAGCTGCTGGAGTCCCCCGTCCGTGTCGATCTTCGTCGCACTGCATCACGTCACGCACTACAAATACGACCGGCCGATCGATCTCGGGCCCCAGACCATTCGGCTCCGGCCCGCGCCGCACACCCGCACGCCGATCCTGAGCTATTCGCTCAAGGTCACGCCATCAAATCATTTCGTGAACTGGCAGCAGGACCCGCAGGGCAACTGGCTGGCGCGCTATGTGTTTCCGGAGAAGGCGACCGAGCTCAAGGTCGAGGTCGACTTCACCGCTGAGATGACGGTGGTCAACCCGTTCGACTTCTTCGTCGAGCCCTATGCCAACAGTTTTCCATTCGCATATCCCGGCGATCTCAAGACCGAGCTCGCGCCGTATCTCGAGACCGAGGAGCCCGGGCCGTTGCTCGCGGCCTACCTGAAGGACATTCCGCGCCAGGCCGACAGCACCGTCAATTTCCTGGTCGAGCTGAACGCGCAGCTGCAAAAGAAGATCAGCTACGTGATCCGCATGGAGGCCGGCATCCAGACGCCGGAGGAGACGCTCGCCGCGTGCTCCGGCTCGTGCCGCGACTCGGCATGGCTCTTGATCCAGACGCTGCGGCATCTCGGGCTCGCCGCGCGTTTCGTCTCCGGATATCTCATTCAGTTGCGGCCCGATATCGATCCGCTCGAGGGGCCGCGCGAGGTCGAGAGCGATTTCACCGATCTGCACGCCTGGGCCGAGGTCTATCTGCCGGGCGCGGGCTGGATCGGCTTCGACGTCACCTCCGGCATGCTGAGCGGCGAGGGGCACATTCCGGTCTGCGCCACGCCTCACTACCGCTCCGCCGCGCCGGTGACCGGGACCGCAGGTGCCGCCAATGTCGAGTTCGGCTTCGAGATGAGCGTCAAGCGGATCCGCGAGGCACCGCGGATCACGAGACCGTTTTCGGATGCATCCTGGGCGCGGCTCGACCGGCTCGGCGAGCAGATCGATGCCGACTTGGTGAAGGGCGACGTGCGGCTCACCATGGGCGGCGAGCCGACCTTCGTTTCGGTCGACGATCTGGAATCGCCGGAGTGGAATGTCGCCGCGGTCGGCCCGACCAAGCGCGCGCTGGCCGACGAATTGATCCGCAAGCTGCGCACACGGTTCGCGCCGGGCGGCCTGCTGCATTACGGCCAGGGTAAATGGTATCCGGGCGAGAGCCTGCCGCGCTGGGCGTTCGGCCTCTATTGGCGCAAGGACGGCAAGCCGATCTGGAAGAATGCCGATCTGATCGCGTCGATCGGGAATCCGCGCAAGGCCGAGGTTGCCGATGCTGAGCGCTTTGCCGTCGGCACCGCCGAGAAGCTCGGACTCGGCGCCGACTATGTCATGCCGGCCTATGAAGACCCGGCGTTCTGGCTGCAGCGTGAAGCCGGGCTGCCGGCCAATGTCACGCCCGATAACTCCAAGCTGACGGATGCCGAAGAGCGCGCGCGCCTGGCGCGGGTGTTCGACGAGGGATTGACGACGCCGAAAGGCTTTGTGCTGCCGATCCAGCGTTGGACGCCGCTTGCCGATAAAATCCCTGCGCGCTGGCGCAGCGAGCGCTGGAAGATCCGCCGCAGCCATCTGTTCGCATCACCCGGCGATTCGCCGCTCGGCCTGCGGCTGCCGATCGGCTCGCTCGAACATGTCGCGCCGGAGGACTATCCTTACATCGTCGAGCAGGATCCGATGGCGCCGCGCGAGGCGCTTGCCGACGCGGAGCTGAAGCAGGCGCTGAAGGACATCCCCGAGCCGCTGCCGGTGCGCACCGCAATGGCGATCGAAGTCCGCGACGGCGTGCTTTGCGTCTTCATGCCGCCGGTCGAGAAGGTCGACGACTATCTCGAACTGATCACGGCAATCGAGGCGACCGCCGAGGAAACGCAGCTCGCGGTGCATGTCGAAGGCTATTCGCCGCCGTTCGACCCGCGCGTCGAGGTGATCAAGGTGACGCCCGATCCCGGCGTGATCGAGATCAACGTGCAGCCTGCGCAGAGCTGGCGTGAAGCCGTCGACATCACCCTTGGCCTCTATGAGGACTCCGCGAAGACGCGGTTAGGGGCCAACCGCTTCCTGATCGACGGCCGCCACACCGGCACCGGCGGCGGCAACCATATCGTTGTCGGCGGCAGCAAGCCGGAGGATTCACCGTTCCTGCGCCGGCCTGATCTGCTGAAGAGCCTCGTGCTGTACTGGCAGCGGCATCCGTCGCTGTCGTATCTGTTCTCCGGCATGTTCATCGGCCCGACCAGCCAGGCGCCGCGCATCGATGAGGCACGGCATGACGGGCTCTATGAGCTCGAGATCGCGCTGTCGCACGTGCCGCCGCCGGGCATGGACGCGCCGCTATGGCTGGTCGACCGGCTGTTCCGGCACATCCTGGTCGACATCACCGGCAACACCCATCGCGCCGAGATCTGCATTGATAAG
Source organism: Bradyrhizobium sp. CER78 (assembly GCF_029846235.1). Classification (GTDB taxonomy): domain Bacteria; phylum Pseudomonadota; class Alphaproteobacteria; order Rhizobiales; family Xanthobacteraceae; genus Bradyrhizobium. The sequence continues at coordinate 516,242 of NZ_JARVWP010000001.1, read as the reverse complement.
CTCTATTCACCCGATGGCCCGACCGGCCGGCTCGGCCTGGTCGAATTCCGCGCGCTCGAAATGCCGCCTGATCCCAGGATGTCGCTGGCGCAACAGCTCTTGATCCGTGCACTGATCGCAAAGCTGTGGCGCGAGCCGCAGCAGGGCAAGTTCGTGCGCTGGGGCACCGCGCTGCATGACCGCTTCATGCTGCCGCATTTCCTCTGGGAGGATTTTCTGGGTGTGCTCGCCGAGCTCAAGCAGTTCGGCTACGACGTCGAGCCGGAATGGTATCAGGCCCAGCTTGAATTTCGTTTCCCCGCCTTCGGCCGGGTCCATCACGGCGGCGTCGGCCTCGAGCTGCGCCAGGCGCTCGAGCCTTGGCATGTGCTGGGCGAGGAGGGCACCTCGGGCGGCACCGTGCGTTACGTCGATTCCTCGGTCGAGCGGCTGCAGGTGAAGGCGACCGGCTTCGTCGAGGGCCGCCATGTCGTCACCTGCAACGGCAGGCGGATGCCGATGACCGAGACCGGCCGCTCGGGCGAGGCAGTCGCCGGCGTCCGTTTCAAGGCCTGGCAGCCGGCCTCCGGCCTGCATCCGACCATTCCCGTGCATGCGCCGCTGACGTTCGACCTGATCGACACCTGGAACGGCCGCTCGCTCGGCGGCTGCGTCTATCACGTCGCCCATCCTGGCGGCCGCAACTACGAGACCAAACCGGTCAATTCCTACGAGGCCGAGGCGCGGCGGCTAGCGCGCTTCCAGGAACACGGCCACACCCCCGGCAAGATCGAAACGCCGCCGGAGGAACGCACAATTGAGTTTCCCTTGACCCTCGACTTGCGGACGCCGCTCCTGCACTAATTGGAGCGTTCTCCAGCGAACTGGGGTGCAGGGGAAGTGCAATGACCGTGTCGGGTGGCCGGGGCAACAGTCAAGGCAGTAGTCAGGAGAGCCGGGCCCGTCCCGGTCAGCGCCGGATGGCGCAATGGACCCGCGACTATGTCCGCCTTCCGGGCATTCCCGATGAATATATCGCCGAGAACGGCGCGCCACGACCGGTCTGGGCTCGTTTCTTCGATGCCTTTGCCGGGCTGTCACCGGCCGACATCGAGCGCCGCTTCGCCAACGCGGATCGTCATCTGCGCGAGGCCGGCGTCACCTATCGTGCGCCGGGCGATACATCGGACCGGATCTGGCCGCTCAGCCATCTGCCGCTGATCATCGACGCCGCCGACTGGCGCCAGCTCGCCGCCGGTGTCGCGCAGCGGGCGCAGCTTCTCGAAATGGTGCTGGCCGATCTCTACGGCGACGGCCGTCTCGTTGCCGACGGTGCCATCCCGGCCGCGGCGATCGCCGGCAGCAGCGAATATCTGCGCGCGGTCAGCGGCATCAAGCCGCCGGGCGGGCGTTATCTGCATCTCTATGCCGCCGATATCGGCCGCGGGCCTGACGGCCGCTGGTGGGTGCTCGGCGATCGCACGCAGGCGCCGTCGGGCGCGGGCTATGCGCTGGAAAACCGCCTCGTGCTGTCGCGCGCCTTTTCCAATCTCTACAAATCGATGAACGTCGAGCGCGTCGCACCGTTCTTCGAAGCGTTCCGCGATTCACTGCGCGCCAGCGCCGACCGCGACGAGCCGCGGATCGGTCTGCTGACGCCCGGCGCATTCAGCGAGACCTATTTCGAGCACGCCACGCTGGCGCGCTATCTCGGCTTCCTCCTGGTCGAGGGCGACGATCTCGCGGTCTCCGGCGACCGCATCCACATCCGCACCGTCGCCGGATTGAAGCGGCTCGACGTGCTGCTGCGCCGGGTTGATTCCAACATGCTCGATCCGCTCGAGCTCGATGCGTCGTCCTATCTAGGCGTGCCCGGTCTCGTCGAGGTGCTGCGCAAGAGCGGCGTCGTGGTCGCCAACATGCCGGGCTCGGGCGTCATGGAGGCGAGGGCGCTGCTCGGCTTCCTGCCCAATCTCTGCCGGCGCCTGCTCTCCGAAGACCTGATGATGCCGCATATCGCGACCTGGTGGTGCGGCCAGAAATCCGCCCGCGAGCAGGTGCTGTCGCGGCTCGACGAGTTCGCGATCGAAGGCGCCTATGGCCGCGGCGTTGCGGATTTTCCGGGCAACGGGCCGGTGCTACCGGGCGAGCTCTCGGCGGCGGAGCGCGACCGTCTGAAGGATGCGATCAGCCATCGCGGCATCGATTATGTCGGACAGGAACTGGTGCGGCTGTCGACCACGCCGGTGTGGGAGAACGGCCGCATCGCGCCGCGTCCGTTCGTGCTGCGCGTGTTCGCGGCGGCGACGCCGAACGGCTGGACCGTGCTGCCCGGCGGCTTCTGCCGGATCGCCGATCGGGCCGATGCGCGCGCGGTGTCGATGGGCGATGGCGCGGTGTCCGCCGACGTCTGGGTGGTGTCCGACAAGGCGGTCGCGACCTCGACCTTGCTGCCGGCGGTCGACACGGTCCGCATCCGCCGCATCGCCGGCGTGCTGCCGAGTCGTGCGGCCGATAATCTGTTCTGGCTCGGCCGCTATCTCGAGCGCGCCGAGGCCACCATTCGCCTGATCCGCGCGCTGTGCACGCCGCTGCGCGATCCCGCGCGGGCGAATGCGAACGGCAACGCGCCGGCGATGCATTCGGCCGAGCGCATCCAGCGCTTGCTGGTCACATGGGGCGCGGCCTCGCAGACGGCGCGCGCCAATCCTGCCAAGGTCGCCCTCGAAGCGTTGCAGAGCGAGGAGAAGTTCGGCTCGGCGCTGTCGCTGGTGCGATCGGCGCAGCGTACCGCGACGTCGCTGCGCGAGCGGCTGTCGCCGGACGCCTGGCAGGTCATCACCGAGATGGCCGACCGCCTCGCGATCGAGGTTCACGACGATGACGGCGTCGTCAGCGCCGCCGAGCTGACCTTGCAGGAGCTCGCAAGCTTCGCCGGCCTCGCGCAGGAGAACATGAACCGCGCCGCCGGCTGGCGCTTCCTCGAGATGGGCCGCCGCGCCGAGCGTGCCATCAACACCACGCGCTTTGCCCGCCAGTTCGCCTATGACGAAGCCGGCGACGAGGATCTCGATGTCCTGCTCACGCTGGTCGACTGTCAGATCACCTATCGCTCGCGCTATCTGGTGCAACCGCTGTTGACGCCGGTGCGCGATCTCGCGGTGCTCGATCCCTACAATCCGCGCTCGGTTGCATTCCAGGTTGCGGCGCTGAATGAGCATATCGCCGCGCTGCCGAGCCTGAAGGAACACGGCCTGATCGAGCGGCCACAGCGGCTCGCGGTCTCGGTCGAGGCGATGTTGACGACGGCCGAAGCATCGAGCCTCGACGTCAAGACGCTGTTCGCGCTTGAGCAAGATCTGCTCAACCTCGCCGACGCGGTCGGGCTGCATTATTTCCCGCACGGACCGAATGCCAGCCGGCCGGAGAAGCTCACGGGGCTGGCGTGATCTACGACATCCGTCACGTCACAACCTACAGCTACGAGACCCAGGTCAGCTTCGCCCGCTGCTCGCTGCGGCTGGAGCCGATCAGCGGCGACGGGCAGGAGCTGATCTCCCATTCGGTCGAGATCCGCCCGAGGCCCTCGGAGCGCACCGCGCGGCGCGATTTCTTCGGCACGCTGACCGAAAGTGTCCTGATCGAGAGCGCGCATCGCAGCCTTCGGATCGATTCCCGCTCGCGGGTCTCCGTGGCGCGGCAGCCGCCGGCGCGTGACGCCGTCAGCCCGCCCTGGGAGAGCGTACGCGACCATGCGTTCGAGGCGCTGAGCCTCGATGCGGCCTCGCCGGTCGGCTATGTCTTTGCCAGTGCGCTGGTGCCGGTGCTGCGGCCGGTGACGGCCTACGCTTCTGCGAGCTTCTCGCCTGACGGTGGTGTCCTTGCCGGTGCGGCCGATCTGATGCGCCGCATCCGCAGCGACTTCAAATACGATCCCAAGGCGACCGTGATCTCGACGCCGCTTCGCGACGTGTTCGAGAAGCGCCATGGCGTCTGCCAGGATTTTGCCCATGTGATGATCGCCGGGCTTCGTGGGCTCGGTTTGCCCGCCGCCTATGTCAGCGGCTATCTGCGCACCATCCCGCCGCCGGGTCAGCCGCGGCTGCAGGGCGCCGACGCAACCCACGCCTGGGTTTCGGTCTGGTGCGGCGGCGAGCTCGGCTGGGTCGGATTCGATCCGACCAATGATCTGATGGTCGCCAATGATCACATCATTCTCGCCGTCGGCCGCGACTTCGCCGACGTCTCGCCGGTCGACGGTGTCATCGTCGGCGCGCGCAAGCAGAAGCTTGCCGTCGCGGTCGACGTGCTGCCGGTGGAGTGAGTGGAAAGAGGCAAGACCTCGGGTCAGGCCGCGTGCCGCTTGCCCGATTTGTCCCATCCGATCGGGCTGACGATGATGCGGTCGCGGCCTTCATGCTTGGCTTGATACAGCGCCAGGTCCGCGGCCTTGAGCAGATCGCGCGAGGTGCGCTCGTGATCCGGGACGAGGCAGGCCAATCCGATGCTGACGGTCGGCAACTCATTTTGGGACGCGCGCTCGGCCGTCAGCTTCTCGCGAATGCGTTCGGCAACCTCCAAGGCGCCCGCCTTGCCGATGCCGGGCAGCAGCACCGAAAATTCCTCGCCGCCATAGCGGGCGCCGAGATCCGTTGCGCGCTTGGTGCTGGTTGCGATGCACCGTCCCACAGTGGCGAGCACGGCGTCACCGGCCTGGTGGCCGTAGGTATCGTTGAAGGCCTTGAAATGATCGACGTCGATCATCAGCAGCGACACCGGCGCCTTGGCGCGCATGCCGCGACGCCATTCCGCCTCAAGGGTATCGTCGAGACGGCGGCGGTTGGCGAGGCCGGTCAGCGCATCCGTGCTTGCAAGGTGCGCGAGCCGGCCTTCGGCGGCGGCGCGCCGTTTGAGGGCGGCGAGCAAGTAGAACATCAGGATGATCGAGAAGCCGCAGAGCGCGGCTACCACGCTGCCGATCAGCCAGACCTGTTGCCACCAGTCGGCATAGATGCCGTCGAGCGCGAGACCTTCGGCGATGATCAGGGGATGGTGTCCGACCGCCTGGAAAACATAAAGCCGGCTGACATGGTCGACGATCGATTTCGTCGTGTAGAAGCCGGATTGCCGTGCCGGATACTGCTTGAAGACCTGTGAGTCCCTGATGCTCTGCCCGATCTTGCCGATGTCGAACGGCGCCCGCATCAGCATGACGCCGTTGGTGTCGAACAGCGCCATGCTGTCGCCGAAGCCGAAGTTCAGCTTGCGAAACAGATTGTGGAAATAGCTGAGCCGCATGCTGCCCGCGACCACGCCGGCAAACGATCCGTCGTCGTTGCTGATGCGGCGGCTCAGGCTGACCAGATATTCGCCGTCTGGCGTAACCCAGGGCGCGCTGATGAACAATCCGCTGTTCGCTCGCGTCCGATGCACCTGGAAGAAGTCGCGGTCGGCGTAGTTTGCGGTGCGGGGCGTCAACGTCCGGGAATCGAGCGTGACATCTCCCGCCGTATTCAGCACGAGGATTGAGCCGAGATCCTTGGCGGTGGCGGCGCGGTCGAACAGCACGACCTGGCGAAGCTCCGGGCTGATCTTGCCGAGCTCCGGCAGCTTGACGCCGTCGGCGACGGCTTGCAGCGAGAGATCATAGAGTTCGATGTTGCGGTCGATCTCGCTTGCGATGGAGGCGACGAGGTTGGTCGCGCCTTCCTTTGCATGCTGATAGTCCTTGCCGGCCATCTCCCAGAGAATGGACGCGCAGATCGCCGAAAAGCACAAGACGAGGCTGATCCCGAGCGCAAGGAGCCGTTTGGTCGGCACCGCCTTCGGCCTTGGCAACAGCCCGTTCATTGCTCGCTTCCACTACCCCGCGCCCCCGCGCTTTGACGCTTTCTATGGGGGTATCAAATTGAAAAAGGCGACCTGAAGCGCAGGCAATTTGCACGCGTGCGTTGGGGCACTGTTAACCATCCGGATTGCGTCGTGGGCCCCGGCACAGCGTGCGATCCGTTCAGGTCCCGGTCGGACGCAGGCCGTCGGCGACATCGCTGCGCAGATTGCGGAAGAACTGTTCGACCTCGCGCGACAACGTCTCAGCGGTTGCGGTCAGATCGTTCGATGCCGCGAGCACCGATTCCGCCGCCTTGCTGGTCTGGTCCATGTCGTCGCGGAGCGAGCCGACATTCGCCACCAGGGTTTCGTTGCCCTGGGCAGCCATCTGCGCGTTGGCGGAGATTTCGCGCGTGGCGGCGTCCTGCTGGCCGATCGCGCTGGCGATGTTGGCGGTGACGTTGCTGATCTCGCGCACCGCCTGGCCGATCTCGCGCACGGCGGCCACCGAGTTGCGGGTCGAGGCCTGGATCAGGCCGACATTCTCGCTGATCTCGGCGGTTGCCTTTGCAGTCTGCCCGGCCAGCGCCTTGACCTCGTGCGCAACGACCGCGAAGCCGCGGCCGGCATCGCCGGCGCGGGCGGCTTCGATGGTGGCGTTGAGCGCGAGCAAATTGGTCTGCTCGGCGATCGCCTGGATCAGGCTCAACACGCCGTCGATGCGCTGCGTGGTGGCGGCAAGGCTCTCGATCTCGGTGATCGACCGGTCGGTGCGCGCACCGGCCTGATCGACGGCGCCGGAGGACTGCTTGACCTGGCGGCCGATCTCCTCGACCGAGGCGGAGAGCTGTTCGGCCGCCCCCGCCACCGCTGAGACGTTGCTCGAGGCCTGTTCGGTCGCGCCGGCCGCCGCAACCGCCCGGCCATTGGCGTCGGACGCGACGGTCGCGATGGTCTGCGCGGTTTGACGCATCGTCGCAGCGTTGTCGTGCACTGCGCGGAGCACATCACCGATCGTGCCGCGGAACGTCTCGACAAAGCTTTCGATATGGCGGCCGCGGGCGTCGCGAGCCTCGGAGTCCTGCACGACTTGCGCGTTCAGGCTGCGATTGCGATCCATCGCCTCCTGGAACACCTTGATGGCGCGCGCCAGCGCGCCGATCTCGTCGCCGCGATCGACATGCGGCACGTCGACATGGTCGGCGCCCTCGGCGACGTGCTTGATAGTCGTGGTGATCTGCGACAGCGGCCGCGCCACCGAGCGGGCGATAATCAGCACGCCGAGCACCACCACGATGAGGGCCGCGGCGCCGAGCCCGGTCAGCAATAGCGCCAGCTCACGGTTGGTGTCGGTCTGTTGCGCCAGCTTCTTGCTGCGCTCGGCATAGACCTTGGAAAGCGCTTCGAGGTCCTTGTTCAGCGCGGTGCGCACGTCGCGGTTGGCGTCGTTGTCGCCCCACTCCCGGCCGGCCGCCGCGCCGATCTCGATGCCGCGCCGAACCAGCTCCTTGCGGAACTCGATGAACTGCTCGATGCGCTTCTTGAACACCGCGAACTCGGTGGCGTCGTCGGCCTGCACCAGGGTTTCCCAGTTCTTGACCACGCCGCGGATGCGTTCGTTGAACGCCAGCAGCCCGTCGCCGTATTTCTTCACCGCAGCCGGGTCGGTCGACATGTAAATGCCGCGGGATTCCATCACCACGGCATAGACCAACGAGTTGACCCGCTCGACGTTGAGCGCGGCACGGCTCGCGAGGTCGACGGCCGCGGTCAGCTCGGCGTTGCGCCGGGCGTTGTAGTCGGACAGGACGGTGATGGCCGCGGTCAGCGCCGCAATCAGCGCAAACGTCGAGTACAGCCTGGCAGCAAGCGAGAATCGGGATGCCATTGGAGCCCGGGACATGGAGATGGGGGATGTGGTGGGGGCGGGCATTGAGGGCACTCCAAGGGGCCGGGGAGCACCTTCGGCCGATTAAAGCTTATGCAAAATCTTCATGGATAATTTCTTAACGCGCGAGCCTCGCACGGCTCCGACCGTCGAAATCCCTAAATAATCACAATGTCTTATCGGGGGCTCTGAGTCCGCCGGGTTCCAGCGGCAGGCCGCCGTGTTGAATGACGCGCCGCCATCATCATCACTCATCAACATCCGCGGGCGCACAGCGCGAAGCTGATGGCACGACTTTCGCAAAGAGGTGCTAGGTTGCGCTGCCCCAGCCTCACGCGACTCCCCCATGCTCTATCGTCACACCATCGACGCCACCAATTACGCATTCGACGATCTGCGCATCCTGCTTGCCAAGGCCTCGCCGCCGCGGTCGGGCGACCGGCTGGCCGGCATCGCGGCCGACAGTGCCGCGGAGATGATCGCCGCGCGGCTCGCGCTGGCCAACGTTCCGCTCAAGCAATTCCTCGAAGAGCCGGTCATTCCCTACGAGGACGACGAGGTCACTCGCCTGATCCTCGACAGCCACGACGTCGCCGGCTTCCTGCCGGTGTCGTCGCTCACCGTCGGCGGTTTCCGCGACTGGCTGCTGTCGGATGCCGCCACCACGGATGCGATCAGGAAGATTTCGCGCGGCGTCACGCCGGAGATGGTGGCCGCGGTGTCGAAGCTGATGCGCAACCAGGATCTGATCCTGGTCGCGAAGAAGTGCGAGGTGATCACCCGCTTCCGCAACACCGTCGGCCAGCGCGGGCGCATGAGCACGCGGCTGCAGCCGAACCATCCTTTCGACGATGCCAAGGGCATCACCGCCTCGATCCTTGACGGGCTGCTGCTGGGATCGGGCGATGCCTGCATCGGCATCAATCCGGCAAGCGACGATCCGAAAGTCATCGGCACCCTGCTGCGGCTGCTGGACGATGTCATCACGCGGCTCGCGATTCCGACCCAGGGCTGTGTGCTCACCCACGTCACGACCACGCTCGGACTGATCGGGCAGGGGTTGCCGGTCGATCTCGTGTTCCAGTCGATCGCCGGCACCGAGGCGGCCAATCGCAGTTTCGGTGTCGACCTCTCGCTGTTGCGGGAGGCGCGGGAAGCCGGGCTGTCGCTCCGGCGCGGCACGGTCGGTGACAATGTGATGTATTTCGAGACCGGGCAGGGCTCGGCACTGTCGGCCAACGCCCATCACCAGGTCGACCAGCAGACCTGCGAGGCGCGGGCCTATGCGGTGGCGCGCGCGTTCGATCCGCTGCTGGTCAACAGCGTGGTCGGCTTCATCGGTCCCGAATACCTCTATGACGGCAAGGAAATCATCCGCGCCGGGCTCGAGGATCATTTCTGCGGCAAGCTGCTCGGCCTGCCGCTCGGGATCGACGTCTGCTACACCAACCACGCCGAGGCCGATCAGGATGACATGGACAATCTCCTGACCCTGCTTGCGGCCGCCGGCGTGAACTTCATCATGGGGGTGCCGGGCGCCGATGACGTGATGCTGAACTATCAGTCGACATCGTTCCACGATGCGCTCTACGTCCGCGACCTGTTCGGCCTGAAGCGGGCGCCCGAATTCGACGACTGGCTGGTGCGCGCGGGCCTTGCCGGGCAGGATTTCCGCCTCGCCGGCGATGCAGGGCGGCTACCCGACCTCGCTGCCCGGCTCCTGACCTGACGGGATAGCAAAATTCTGCAGAGCAACTATCTCGCCGTTGTGACGTTGGTAAGTGCCACAATGTTGAAGAATTTCTGGCCCAGCGTTCCACGCCATGGTTAGATTTGCGGGTGCTTCGGGGTCGATTGATGAGAGCTGAGGGCATAAAGACAGCACGGCGTATCCTCTGCGTCTTTCCGCGCTATACGTCGTCGTTTGGGACCTTCGAGCACGCCTACCCCCTCACCGACGGCGTCAAGGCGTTCATGCCGCCGCAGGGGCTGCTGTTGATTGCTGCATACCTCCCTGAGAACTGGCCGGTCCGTTTCGTCGACGAGAACCTGCGTCCGGCGACGGTGGAGGATTTCGAGTGGGCGGACGCGGTGTTCGTCAGCGGTATGCACATCCAGCGCCAGCAGATGAATGACATCTGTCGCCGCGCGCATGACCACGACCTGGTGGTCGCGATCGGTGGCCCGTCGGTCAGTGCGTGCCCGGACTACTATCCCTCATTCGACTACCTTCATGTCGGCGAGCTCGGCGATGCGACCAACGAGCTGATCAGGCGCCTGGCCGATGACACCAGCCGCCCCGACAAGCAGGTGGTGCTGAAGACCATCGACCGCCTGCCGATGACGGATTTTCCGCTGCCGGCCTATGAGCTCGCCGAAACCAAGAAGTACTTCCTCGGCAGCATCCAGTTCTCCTCGGGCTGCCCCTATCAGTGCGAGTTCTGCGACATCCCCGGACTCTATGGCCGCAATCCGCGGCTGAAGTCGCCGCAGCAGATCATCGCGGAGCTCGACAAGCTGCGCGCCTGTGGCGCGACCGACACCGTCTATTTCGTCGATGACAATTTCATCGGCAATCGCAAGGCGGCGAGCGAGCTGCTGCCGCATCTGATCGAATGGCAGAAGCGGACCGGTTATGTCACGCGGCTCGCCTGCGAGGCGACGCTCAACATCGCCAAGCGGCCCGAGATCCTGGAGAAGATGCGCGAGGCCTTCTTCGTGACGATCTTCGTCGGCATCGAGACGCCCGATCCCGACGCGCTGAAGGCCATGCACAAGGATCAGAACATGATGGTTCCGATCCTGGAGGGCGTGCGCACCATCAACTCGTTCGGCATGGAGGTCGTCTCCGGCATCATCATGGGGCTCGACACCGACAAGCCCCAGACCGGTGACGCGCTCATCTCCTTCGTCGAGGAGTCCCGGATTCCACTGCTCACGATCAATCTGCTGCAGGCGTTGCCGAAGACGCCGCTGTGGGACCGGCTCGAAAAGGCGGGGCGGCTGATCGATGACGAGGGGCGCGACTCCAATGTCGAGTTCCTGCTGCCCTATGAGGACGTGGTGAGTTCCTGGCGCAAATGCATGGAGATCGCCTACGAGCCGAAGAAGCTGTTCGATCGCTATCTGCATCAATGCAACTACACCTATGCCAACCGCATCAAGGTGCCGGTCAGCCCGGAGATGAAGAGCTGGGCGAACATCCGGCGCGGCCTGATCATGCTGCGCAACATCTTCTGGAAGGTCGGCGTGCTCGGCGACTACAGGCGCGTGTTCTGGAAGTTTGCGCTTGGCCGGCTCAAGCGCGGCGATATCGAAGGGCTGATCTCGGCGACGCTGGTTGCGCACCATCTGATCACGTTTGCGCGCGCAGCCTCCAGCGGCCGGCAGAACGCCTCGAACTACTCGATCCGGCTGCGCGAGGCTTCCGTTCCCGCCGAATGACAGCATGACGACACCGCCGGCGCCATCGTCTCCTTCGCTGCCCGATTTGCGTGACCTGACGCCGGCGCGCGTCGGGCTCGGCCGGTCGGGGGCCAGCCTGCCGACCGATGCGTTGCTCTCGTTTACGCTCGACCACGCCCGCGCGCGCGACGCCGTTCACGCGACATTCGAGATCAGCAACATTACGGCCGGACTTGCCGGCCTCGGCATCACGCCGCGCGAGGTGTCGAGCCAGGCGCACGACCGGCGCGACTATCTGCGCCGGCCGGATCTCGGTCGCATGCTGGATTCCGGATCGCGGCGGTCGCTGGAAAGCAGCGGCATCGCCGCGTGCTCCTGCGCCATCGTGATCGGAGACGGCCTGTCGCCGACGGCGGTCAATGTGCACGCCGTCGACTTGATCAAGCATCTCCTGCCGCGGCTTGCGGCCGACGGGATCGACACCGGTGCGGTGGTCGTCGCGTCCGGCGCGCGCGTCGCGCTCGGTGACGAGATCGGCGCCATCCTCGGCGCGCGCATGCTGGTGATGCTGATCGGCGAACGGCCCGGCCTGTCCGCGCCCGACAGCCTTGGCGCCTATCTCACCTTTGCACCGCGGATCGGCCTCACCGATGCAGATCGCAACTGCATCTCCAACATCCACCGTGCCGGCCTGAGCTATGCGGAAGCCGCCTTCAGGATCGCGTGGCTTGTGCGCGAAGGGCTGGCGCGCCAGATCACAGGGGTCGCGTTGAAGGACGAAAGCGGCGGTGGATCATCACAGAATACGCTCCCAGGGTGTGGCAAATCAGATACTTAATGGTGGGGATCAGCGGTTCCCCGCTGATTTGGCTCGACCCTCGCGCTTGCGAGCAAGAGGGCAGACAGGTAAAACCGGCGCCGGTCAATATTCGCGTGTTTTCAAGGACTAGCGCCGAAAAGCCGCGCTCACCCGCCTCATTCGCGCCCCTAGACCCAAGCTAGACAGATTGAGCCGTTTTCAGAACTGGACAGGGCATGCTCGAAAAGAACTCCGAAAGTCAGGTCCACGTCGAGAAGGTCGAAGAGCCGCGGTCGGGCCCCAGCATCGCGTTCGGGATCGAGCGTCTCGGCCTGATCCCGATGCGGGCGCCGATCCTGTCCTGCATCGTGCTCGTTCTGCTGCTGGTCGGCGCCGTGTTCGGCGTGCATCGGATCAAGATCGACGATTCGCTGTCGCAATTGTTCCGCTCCGAATCCAAGGACTACAAGCAGTATGAGGCCGTGACCAAGCGCTTCCCGGCGACCGAGTTCGACGTCCTCGTCGTGGTCGAAGGCAAGACGCTGCTCGAGCGCGACAATCTCGGCAAGCTCCGCGACATGGTCACTGACCTGCAACTCGTCGAGGGCGTGCGCGGCCTGGTGTCGCTGTTCTCCGCGCGCCAGGCGCCGGAGCCCGGCAAGCTGCCGGCGGCGCTGTTCCCGAACGAGCTCCCCGAGGGCGCGGCCTACGACAAGTTCGTCGAGACCGTCAAAAGCAACGAGATCATCCGCGGCAAGCTGCTGTCGGAGGACGGCACGCTCGCGCTGGTCGTGCTGTCGCTCGAGCCGGAGGTGGTCGGCAGCAACAAGCTCGGCAAGGTGGTCGGCGACATCAGGAAGATCATGGCCGACGATCTCGGTGGCAGCGGGCTCAATGCCCAGCTCTCCGGCGTGCCGGTCATGCAGCTCGAGATCCGCAACGCGGTCGAGCGCGACGGCCTGACCTACAACATCCTCGGCATCCTCGCCGGCTGCGTCATCGCCATCATCTTCTTCCGCAAGATATCCTTCATGGTGGCGGCGGCATTCCCGCCGATGATCGCGATCCTGCTCGCGCTCGGCGGCCTCGGCTGGGCCAATTTCAATCTCAACATGTTCCTCAACGTGATGACGCCGCTCATCATGGTGATCAGCTTCTCGGACTCGATGCAGCTGACATTCGCGGCGCGCGACCGGCTGATTGCGGGGCAGGACAAGTTCACCGCGTTCAAGAACGCGGTGCTGGTGGTCGGGCCGGCCTGCGTGCTGACGCACGGCACGGCGGGCATTTCCTTCATCGCGCTGCAGTTCTCGGACTCCGACCTGATCCGCAAATTCGGCGAGGCCGGGCTTGCGGCGACCATCATCGCGCTGGTCGCGGTGCTCTCGCTGGTGCCGGTGTTCGGCATCCTGCTGGTACGCAACGAGAAAGTCTTTGCGGTCAAGTTCCAGAGCGCGGATGCCGGCGTACAGGCGCTGCGCAATTTCTGCTACTGGATCGCGGTGCGCATGGTCGGTCGTCCCGGGCTGTTCAGCCTGCTCGCGCTGATCGTCGTCGGCGGCCTCGGCATTATCTACGCCAATCTCGAGCCGCGCTACCGGCTTGCCGACCAGGTGCCCGACAAGCGGCAGGCGGTGGCGGCGTCGAGCCGGCTCGACGCCAAGCTGACCGGTGCCAATCCGGTCGATGTGCTGATCGAATTCCCCAAGGGGCAATCGCTCTACTCGCCGGAGACGCTGAAGACGATCGCCGACGTTCACGCGATGGTCGAGGACAGTGCCGGTGTCGGCAACGTCTGGTCGCTCGAGACCTTGCGGCGCTGGCTCGCCGAAAAGGCCGGCAGCAACGATATCGCGACGCTGAAGGAATATGTCGGCGTGATTCCCGAACATCTCGTGCGCCGCTTCATCTCGAAGGATCAGGATGCGGTCGTGGTGTCGGGCCGGGTTCCGGATCTCGATTCGAGCCAGCTGCTTCCGGTGGTGAACAAGCTCGACCACTCGCTGGACAAGGTGCGCGCCGAGCATCCCGGCTATGAGATCGCCGTCACCGGCCTGTCGGTGATTGCCGCGCGCAACAGCGCCAACATGATCGAGAAGCTCAACCGCGGCCTCACGGTCGAGTTCGCGCTGGTCGCGATCTTCATCGGGCTGGCGTTCCGCTCGATCGTGGTGATGTTCTCCTGCATCCTGCCCGGCATCTTCCCCGTGGTGCTGTCAGGCACCGTGCTGTGGCTGCTCGGGGAGGGGCTGCAATTCGCCAGCGTCGTGGCGTTGACCGTGTCGTTCGGCCTCGGGCTGAGCGCCACCATCCACTTCCTCAACCGCCTGCGGCTCGAGACCAAGCCCGGTGTCACGCCGGAACTTGCGGTGGAGCGCGCCACCGTCCTGGTCGGTCCTGCGCTGATCCTGACCACGGTGGTGCTGGCCTGCGGCCTCGTCGTCACCGTGTTTTCCGACCTGCCGTCACTGCGCCTGTTCGGCTGGCTCAGCGCATTCTCGATGGTCGCAGCGCTGGTCGCGGACCTCTTCATCCTGCGGCCGACCTCGATGTTCCTGATCAACCTGTCGCAGAAGCTCCGCGGCAGGGGCGGGCAGCCGGCGCCGATCGAAAAGGCCTGATCGGCCGACAATAAAAAGGCCCGGTTCCGAGGCGCTCGGAACCGGGCCTTTTTGTTTGTCGGCGAAATCGATCGGGACGTCAGGTCTTCGTCATGGTGATCGTGACGCCGCGGATCTCGCCCTTGGAGTCGATCTGCACCACCTGCTTGGAGCCGTTGGTCTGCAGGTTCAGGTTGGCGGCAAAGCCGGACGCCTCGACGAACACGTCGATCCGGCCGCCGCCTGCGGTGCCCTGCAAATTGCCGAAAATGTTGCGGCTCGCCTCGCTCCAGTTGCCGGAGATCCGGTCACCCTGGCTGGTGACGTCGCTGGAGAGGTCGAACTTGTAGCTGTCGCTGGCGCAGTGCAGGGTCTGCTTCAGGTTCAGACCCGATGGCGCGACCTTGTAATCCGCCTTGCAACGAATGCGTTCGGTCGTGCCGTTGGACAACGCCACCGTGCCCGTGCCGGTCCACGAACCGGCAAAACCGGCAAACGGCCCGCTGGCCTGGGCATGGACCGCGGAGGCAGACAGCATCAGTGCGGCGCCGACGCCCACAGCTCTGAGGGCCTGGCCATAAAGGCTGGAACCAAACAGTTTCATTGTGAATTTCCCATCAAAATCAACGCCTCTTTCGCAAGAAAGCGTCTCGCCGCATCGAAGGTTTAGTGTCACCCAAGAATGTTAGGTTCAAACGACAGAGGCGGCGTGCGCGCCGCCTTATCGTCATCGAACAGAATCAGAAACCGTTGGCCTCATCATGGCATCTAGCTTTGCGCGAGTACCATCCGCAATAGCCAAGCGCGACAAAGTGATGGCGTGAATCGACGTTGTGAATCAATGGCTTAAGTGGGGGTTTACAGCGCCGCAAATTTAGCCGCATTTAGCAGTGCTTGTCGTCAATCCGTTGCCGCGTTACGTGGCGTCTGCAATCCCCAAAATCCGTCCCGGCCCTGCCGAAACGCTTTCGGGAACAGATTTTCTGCTGTCGGAAATGAAGGAATACGATGCGTAAATTTCTCTTGGCCCTTGCCGTGTTGTCGATCCCGCTCGCGTCCAGCGCCGTCGCCCAGCAGCAGCAGGGACGCGGTACACCCGATGAGCAGAAGGCCTGCACGCGCGACGTGCAGCGTCACTGCCGCTCAGTCATCGATCAGGGCGACTTCACCATTCTCGCCTGCCTGCAGCAGAACCGCAGCAAGATCAGCGCCGCCTGCGATCAGGTGCTGAAGACCCACGGCCAATAAGACCGAATTCAGGTCTCAAGGGACCGCTATCGACACCGCGGCTGGCTCCATGCCGGCCGCGGCTGCATATGCTGGCGGTCACAGATAGCATTGGTTTTGGTGGCGTATTCCCCTATATGGGGCTCGCAAATCCCCCGCATGCGCCTGACGGTTCGCGCCTGCGTCGTGCCATGACCAGTGTAGCCCAAATTTCCCATGACCACCGCGAGCGACCTGCGATCCGGAAAGACCCACCGCGACGAGAATTTTCCGGTCGCGTCGTGGATCATTCATCCGCGGCATCGTGCCCTGATCCTGGCCTTCTATAATTTCGTCCGCACCGCCGACGATATCGCCGATCACGCCACGCTGCCGGCCGACGAGAAGCTGCGCTATCTCGACCTCATGGAGGCCGAGCTGCTCGGCAACGGCGAGACCCAGAAGGAAGCGGTGAATCTGCGCCGGGCCTTCGCCGAGCGTGGCATGGCGCCGCGGCATGCGCTCGACGTGCTCGTGGCGTTCCGCCTCGACGTCACCAAGCTGCGCTACGAAACCTGGGACGACGTGATCGACTATTGCCGCTACTCGGCGATGCCGGTCGGGCGGTTCATGCTCGACGTCCATGGCGAGGATACCTCGACCTGGGCGGCGTCGGATGCGCTCTGTGCGGCCTTGCAGATCAACAATCATCTGCAGGACTGCGGCAAGGACTACCGGAACCTGAACCGCGTCTACCTGCCGCGCGATGCGCTCGCCGCCGCGGGGGCGAGCGTCGAGATGCTCGGCGAGACGAAGTCGCAGCCGGCCCTGCTCAAATGCCTGCAGGCGCTGGCGGTGCGCACCGCCGTGCTGCTCGACCAGAGCAAGTCGCTCGCCGCCGAGGTGAAGGACTTCCGGCTCGGGCTCGAGATCTCCGTGATCCAGGCGTTCGCCGACAAGATCGTCAACATGCTGAAGGTGCGGGATCCGCTCAGCGAGCGCGTGCATTTGAGCAAGGTCGAACTGCTGCTGCAGAGCCTCGGCGGCGTCGCCGGCGAGACCGCGCAGCGCGCGACCGGACGGCGTGCGGTCTCCAAGTCGGCGGCAGGCGCATGAGTGCAGAGGCGGCGGCCAACGCGAATTACGGAAGCACCGCTTCGGGCAGCTCGTTCTATGCCGCGATGCGCATCCTGCCGCGCGCGCAGCGCGAGGCGATGTTCCAGATCTACAGCTTCTGCCGTCAGGTCGACGACATCGCCGATTCCGACGGGCCGCGGCCGGAGCGCCTGGCCGCGCTGCAGCAGTGGCGCGACGACATCGACGCGCTCTATGCCGGCCATCCGCCGGAGCGGCTGAAGGACTATGTCGCGTCGGTGAAGACCTTCGGCCTGAAGCGCGAGGATTTCGTCGCGATCGTCGACGGCATGGAGATGGACGTGCCGCAGGACATCCGCGCGCCGGATCTTGCGACGCTCGATCTGTATTGCGATCGCGTCGCGAGCGCGGTCGGCCGGCTGTCGGTGCGCGTGTTCGGCCTGCCCGAGGACGATGGTATCCAGCTCGCGCATCACCTCGGCCGTGCGCTGCAGCTGACGAACATCCTGCGCGACATCGACGAGGATGCCGGTCTCGGCCGGCTCTATCTGCCGCGCGAATGGCTCTGGCATGCCGGCATCACCAACAACGACCCGGCCCGCGTCACCGCCGATCGCGCACTGCCGAAGGTGTGCGCGCCGCTCGCCGAGCGCGCCAAGATGCATTTCCAGAAGTCCGACGAGATCATGAAGCGCAATTCGCGCCGTGCCGTGCGCGCGCCGCGGATCATGTCGAAATACTACCGCGCGATCCTCGATCTGTTGATCGCGCGCGGTTTTGCGGCTCCGCGTGAGCCGGTGCGTGTGTCCAAGGCGGCCAAGATCGGCATTCTTCTTCGTTACGCGATCATCTGATGCAAAAGACCGTTCATATCATCGGTGCCGGTATTTCCGGCCTCTCCGCCGCCGTGCGGCTCGCCAATGGCGGCTACAAGGTCGCCGTCCACGAGGCGACGCAGCAGGCCGGCGGCCGCTGCCGCTCCTATTTCGACGCCGCCACCAATCTCACCATCGACAACGGCAACCATCTCCTGCTGTCGGGCAACCGTCATGCGCTGAGCTACGCGCGTTCGATCGGTACCGAGGCCGGCCTCGTGGGGCCTGCGCGCGCGCAGTTTCCGTTTGTCGATCTTGCCTCCGGTCAGCGTTGGCAGCTCGACCTCGGCGACTCCCGCCTGCCGCTCTGGGTGTTCGACGAGGCGCGCCGCGTCCCGGACACGACCTTGCGCGACTATCTCGCATTGGCGCCGCTGGCCTGGGCCGGCACCGAGGCGCTGGTCGGCAACACCATTCCCTGCAAGGGCACGCTGTACGACCGCCTGGTGCAGCCGCTGCTGCTCGCCGCACTGAACGTCGATCCGCCGGAGGGCTCGGCCGGGCTTGCCGGCGCCATCGTGCGCGAGACGCTGCTCGCGGGCGGGCAGGCCTGCCGCCCGCTGATTGCGCGCGACGGCCTGAGCTCGGTCCTGATCGAGCCCGCCGTGAAGCTGCTGCAGGAGCGTGGCCACAGCGTCCAGTTCAGTCACGAATTGCGTACGCTTGGCATGTCCGGTGATCGCGTCACCGAGCTCGATTTTGGCGGCGGCGACAAGATCACGATGGCGGCCGGCGATGCGGTCGTGCTCGCGGTGCCGCCGCGCGCTGCGGCCGCGCTGCTGCCCGGCGTGAAAACCCCGACCAAATTCCGCGCCATCGTGAACGCGCATTTCCGCGTCGATCCGCCGCGCGACGCCGCGCCCATTCTCGGCGTGGTCGGCGGCCTCGTGGAGTGGCTGTTCGCGTTCCCGCAACGGCTGTCGATCACGATCAGCAACGGCGATCGCCTGGTCGACATGCCGCGCGAGGAGCTCGCGCAGGCGATCTGGCGGGATATCTGCAAGGCGTCGGGCGTTTCCGGCGACTTGCCGCCGTGGCAGATCGTGCGCGAGCGCCGTGCCACATTTGAGGCGACGCCTGAGCAGAACGCCCTGCGTCCAGGGGCCGCAACGGCGCAAAAAAACCTGTTCCTTGCCGGCGATTGGACTGCTACCGGATTGCCGGCAACCATCGAGGGATCGGTGCGGTCGGGTGATCGCGCCGCCGATCTGGTTCTGGCCACGCGCTAGATTCGACCTGCTGGAGCATTTTCGAGCGAAGTGGTCATCGGTTCGCGTCAAGAAAATGCGACCGACAAATGAATGAGAACATGATCCGATTTGATCGGATCATGTTCGGAAGCGGCCGCGGCTTTCGATCAGCCGGGCCGCGATGAAGAGGATATCGAACGAAATGCTTTCGAGAGATCACGGCATTGCAGTCGATCCGGTCGCGCTGGAGAAGAGCATCTCCAAGGCAACCGAAGCGCTGCTCGGCTATCGCCAGTCCGACGGACATTGGGTGTTCGAGCTCGAGGCCGACAGCACCATTCCGGCCGAGTACATCCTGCTGCGTCACTATCTGGCCGAGCCCATCGATGCCGCCCTCGAGGCCAAGCTCGGCAACTATCTGCGCCGCGTCCAGGGCGCGCATGGCGGCTGGCCGCTGGTGCATGACGGCCCGTTCGACATGAGCGCCAGCGTGAAGTCGTACTTCGCGCTGAAGATGATCGGCGATTCCGTCGACGCGCCGCACATGGTGCGGGCGCGCGAAGCGATCCTTTCGCGCGGCGGCGCTTCGGGCAGCAACGTGTTCACGCGCTTCCTGCTCGCGCTCTATGGCGTCGTGACCTGGCGTGCAACGCCGGTGTTGCCGATCGAGATCATGCTGCTGCCGATGTGGTCGCCGTTCCACATCAACAAGATTTCCTACTGGGCGCGCACCACCATGGTGCCGCTGATGGTGCTCGCCGCGCTGAAGCCGCGCGCGAAGAATCCGAAGGGCGTCGGCATCGACGAGTTGTTCCTGGAGGATCCGAAATCGGTCCGCATGGCGCCGAAGGCGCCGCATCAGAGCGCGAGCTGGTTCTACCTGTTCCGCTCGCTCGATGCCGTGCTGCGCGTGATCGAGCCGCTGTTTCCGAAAAGCCTGCGCCAACGCGCGATAGATGCCGCGCTCGCCTTCACCGAAGAGCGGCTCAACGGCGAAGACGGCATGGGCGCGATCTATCCGCCGATGGCCAACATCGTCATGATGTACGAGGCGCTCGGCAAGGACGAGAATTTCCCGCCGCGCGCGACCACCCGCCGCGGCATCGACAAGCTGCTCGTGATCCGCGACGACGAGGCCTATTGCCAGCCCTGCGTCTCGCCGGTGTGGGACACCGCGCTGACCTGCCACGCGCTGCAGGAAGCGGGCGGCGACGACACCCTCGCCAAGGCCAAGCAGGGTCTCGACTGGCTGAAGCCGCGCCAGGTGCTGGAGCTGAAGGGCGACTGGGCGGTCAAGGCGCCGGACGTCCGTCCCGGCGGCTGGGCGTTCCAGTACAACAACGACCATTATCCCGATCTCGACGACACCGCCGTGGTCGTGATGGCGATGGATCGCGTGCGGCGTCATACCGGAACCCGGGAATATGACGAGGCGATCGCGCGCGGCCGCGAATGGATCGAGGGGCTGCAGAGCCGCGACGGCGGCTGGGCCGCGTTCGACGTCAACAACCTCGAATACTACCTCAACAACATCCCGTTTTCCGATCACGGCGCATTGCTCGATCCGCCGACCGAGGATGTCACCGCGCGCTGCATCTCGATGCTGGGCCAGCTCGGCGAGACCGCCGAGAGCAGCAAGGCGATGGCGGACGGCGTTGCCTATCTGCGCCGCACCCAGCTGGCCGAGGGCTCCTGGTACGGCCGCTGGGGCCTGAATTACATCTACGGCACCTGGTCGGTGCTCTCGGCGCTAAATGTCGCAGGGGTCGATCGCAACGACCCGATGGTCCGGAAGGCGGTCGATTGGCTGGCCTCCGTCCAGAATCAGGACGGCGGCTGGGGCGAGGACGCCGTCAGCTACCGGCTGGACTACAAGGGTTACGAAGTTGCGCCGTCGACCTCCTCACAAACGGCATGGGCCTTGCTTGGATTGATGGCGGCCGGAGAGGTCGAAAACCCTGCCGTTGCGCGGGGCGTGGAGTACCTAAAGGCAACACAGACGGAAAAAGGGCTGTGGGACGAGCAGCGATACACCGCAACGGGGTTTCCGCGGGTATTTTACTTGCGATATCATGGCTACTCGAAGTTCTTTCCGCTCTGGGCGCTGGCGCGGTATCGGAATCTGAGAAGCACCAATAGCAGGGTGGTAGGGGTCGGGATGTGATTGCTGAGGCGGGGGCCGCCGAGACCGTGGGCAGTAGAATTGATCCTCGGCCGGTATTAATCGTGACTGGATTGGTGCAGGAGGCCCGTATCGCAGCGGGTCCCGGCATGATCGTGATTTGCAGTTCGAGCGATCCGCAGCAGCTGCGTGCATTGCTGGCGACGCTGGATCCGACGACCTTCCGTGGCGTGATTTCGTTCGGCGTGGCCGGCGGGCTCGACCCGTCACTCAAGTCGGGCGACGTCGTGGTCGCGACCGAGGTGATGTCCGGCGATACGCGTTTCCTGGCGGCATCCGCCCTGAACGAAGAGATGATCGCGAGCGCCGCGCTGAAGCGCCGCAGGATCGTCCGCGGCGGGCTCGCAGGCGTGGAAGAGGTGATCGCGGCGAAGGCCTGCAAGGCCGCGCTGCGCTCGATGACGGGCGCAGCCGCAGTCGACATGGAGAGCCATATCGCGGCAGCCTACGCCGCCAAGGCAGGCGTTCCGTTCGCCGCGCTGCGCGTGATCAGCGATCCCGCACACCGGGCGCTGCCGGAGCTTGCGAAATCCGCGGTGAAGCCGAATGGCGACATCGACCTGCGCAAGGTGCTGCGCGGCATCGTGCGCAATCCGCGGACGCTGCGGGCGCTGGTGTCGACCGGTATCGACTTCAACCGCGCGCTGCGCTCGCTGCGCAGCTGCCGCGGCTTCCTGCTCGGCAACGACGTGCTGATGCCGGCGGCGGAAGACGTGCTGATCACGGCGAAGGCGGCCTGATCCGCTGTCCCGGGCGGGGACGGGGCCCTCGCCGCGCCAGGCTCAAAGCAAAGCACTTGGCTCAATTGGCTCAAAAACAAAGGCCCGATCGCATCGCGATCGGGCCTTTTGCTTTGCCTGTGCCTGGCGGCGCGGATTACGCGGCCGTGGAAGCCTTGGCTTGCTGCTTGGCGGCTGCGGCGGCCGCCTCGTCGCGGCGGATCTCCGAGAGCTTCTTCTGCACCTGCTCGGCGAAGATGTACTGCGCCGGGCGCTGCTTCGACATGTCGATCTCCGGCGCCATCGGGCCAGTGGTCTTGATACCGCGCAGCGCGACCCACATCGCCTTCAGCGGATTGTTGATCGCAGCGGTGGCCGCGGTCGGCTCGTAGCCGCAATGGGCCATACAGTCGGCGCACTTCTCGTACTTGCCGGTGCCGTAGGTATCCCAATCGGTGGTGTCCATCAGCTCCTTGAAGGTCTTGGCGTAGCCTTCACCGAGCAGATAGCAGGGCTTCTGCCAGCCGAAGATGTTGCGCGCCGGCATGCCCCAGGGCGTGCACTCGTATTCCTGGTTGCCGGCGAGGAAGTCCAAAAAGAGCCCGGAATGCATGAAGTTCCACTTCTTGCCCTTGCCGAGCGCAAAGACGTCGCGGAACAGCTTCTTGGTCTTGGTGCGGTTGAGGAAGTGCTCCTGGTCCGGCGCACGCTCATAGGCGTAACCCGGCGACATCGAGACGCCGACGCCGAGCTCGGTGGTGAAGTCGAGGAACTTGGCGATCTCCTCGGCCGGATGGCCGTCGAAGATGGTGGCGTTGACGTTGACCGTGAAGCCGCGCGCCTTCGCCGCCTTGATCGCGGAGACGGCGCGATCGAACACGCCCTTCTGCGACACCGCCTTGTCGTGATGGTCCTTCAGGCCGTCGAGATGAACCGAAAAGAACAGGTACGGCGACGGCTCGAACAGATCGAGCTTCTTCTCGAGCAGCAGCGCATTGGTGCACAGCGACACGAACTTCTTGCGCGCCACGAGGCCGCGCACGATCTCGCCGATCTCCTTGTGGATCAGCGGCTCGCCGCCGGGGATCGCCACCATCGGCGCGCCGCATTCATCGGCCGCGTCCCAGCATTCCTGCGCGGTCATGCGGCGATTGAGGATCGCATCGGGATAGTCGATCTTGCCGCAGCCGACGCAGGCGAGGTTGCAGCGGAACAAGGGTTCGAGCATCAGCACGAGCGGATAGCGTTTGCGGCCAAGCAGCTTCTGCTTGATCAGATAACCGCCGATACGCATTTCCTTGAAGAACGGTATAGCCATTAGACGATTTTCTTTCTGCACTTATCAAAGGGAAGTGGGTTCAGATCAGCCCGCAGTCAGTTCGGCCGGCAGCCGGAATTCGATATTCTCTTCACGGCCCGGAACGACCGAGACCGAAACAGGTCCGATGCGCCGCAGGGCCTCGATCACATCGTCGACCAAAACTTCGGGTGCCGACGCACCCGCCGTGATGCCGACAGCCTTGGCATCCTTCAGCCAGTCTGGGTTGAGCTCGCTCCCATCGGCAATGAGATAACTCGCGACGCCGACCTCGGTGCCGATTTCGCGAAGCCTGTTCGAGTTGGAACTATTGGCGGCCCCCACCACCAAAATGACGTCCACCAGCTTACTTAGGTCCCTTACCGCAGATTGGCGGTTCTGTGTCGCATAGCAGATATCCCTGATGTCCGGGCCTTGAATATCTGTAAATTTCGCCTGAAGGGCCGCGATGATGTCCCTGGTGTCGTCCACGGACAGGGTGGTCTGGGTGATATAGGCGACCGGGGTGTCGGTCGGCAGCCGCAATTCCGCCACATCCTGGACGCTCTGGACCAGCAGGACCGGCCCCGGAACCTGGCCCATGGTTCCCTCGACCTCGGGGTGGCCGGCATGCCCGATCAGGATCAGGGCGCGGCCCTTCGAGATATAGCGTTTGCCCTGGTTGTGGACCTTGGTGACGAGCGGGCAGGTGGCATTGAGTACGGGCAGGTCGCGGGCTTCCGCCTCCTCCTCGACGCTCCTGGCGACGCCATGGGCACTGAAGACTGTCACCGCCTTGGCCGGCACTTCCGACAGGTCCTCGACGAAGATCGCGCCCTTCTTTTTCAGGCTTTCGACCACGTGCTTGTTGTGAACGATCTCGTGGCGGACGTAGACCGGCGGGCCATACTTTGCGAGCGCGCGTTCGACGATTTCGATCGCGCGCACGACGCCCGCGCAGAAGCCGCGCGGCTGAGCAAGAAACACTTCCATCGGTCGTCCGTTACGCAAATTGCACCAGCCTCATTCCAAGCCTTGCTTCCAGGCCCTGCGGCCTTTTCGGCAACGCACTCCGCCAGGTCGGACCTCGCAACGTCAGTTGCAAGGTCCGCACCATCTCAGGTCCTGCACGTGATCCGCGCCCTCAAGGGCATGGAAATACAGGGATTTGTGGCAAAAAGGTAGCGCTTCGAGTGGGTGGGCGACCGGCAGGGAGTCGGATTTGAGGTAATATAGTGTGGATTTCGGGTCCTGCGACCGTCCGTCTCCCTCACTTGTTCGTCACTTTATCGCCCACTGATGCGGTTTATACCGGCCACTCGTGGCCGTTCCTGTGGTTTGGAACCTCCTCACCATCTCGACGAGGAAGATAACCAAAACAACATTAGATCGGTCCCGGGAACTCCGCTACAGAGCGGGCGTTTTCGGCCATGCTTCCCCGAGATTAGAAAGAAACGAAGTGCTGACAAATATTGTCGTCTCCGTTGTTAGGACCTGTACGCGTTTTGCCCTTCCGGTTGTCATTATCGCTGTGCTGCTGTCGATCGGCGCCGGCTTCTACACGGCCCGCAACTTCTCGATCAACACCGACATCAACAAGCTGATCTCGCCGGATCTGGATTGGCGCAAGCGCGACAATCAGTTCGAGGAAGCCTTTGATCGCGAGCGGCTGATCCTGGCGGTCGTCGAGGGAGCAACGCCGGAGCTGACCAGCTCGGCCGCCAAGGCGCTCACCGCGAAGCTGCAAGCCGACAAGAAGAACTTCGAGGCCATCACCGCGCTCGGCTCCGGTGAGTTCTTCGAGAAGAATGGTCTGCTGTTCCTGCCGACCGAAGAGGTCGGCAAGGTCACGGGCCAGCTCGAATCAGCCGCGCCGCTGATCGAGATCATGGCCGGCGACCCTTCGATCCGCGGCCTGACCGGTGCGCTCGAGACCGGCCTTGCCGGCGTCAAGCGCGGACAGGTCAAGCTCGACAATGCCGCGCCGCCTTTCAACCTGATCTCCGAGACCGTCGAGACCGTCCTCGCCAAGGGCAACGCGACCTTCTCGTGGCGCGAGCTCACCAGCGACAAGCCGCTGACCGATTCGGACAAGCGCGCCTTCATCGAGATCAAGCCGATCATCGACTATTCGGCGCTGGAGCCCGGCAAGGCTGCGACCGACGCGATCCGGCAGGCGGCCGCCGACCTGAAATTCCCGACCGAGTATCACGCGCGCGTGCGCCTGACCGGACCGGTGCCGATCGCCAACGAGGAATACGCCACCGTGCAGGACGGTGCGATCACCAACGGCATCGGCACCGTGATGATCGTGCTGATCATCCTCTGGCTGGCGCTGCACTCCGGCAAGATCATCTTCGCCGTGTTCGTCAACCTGTTCATCGGCCTTGCGCTCACCACCGCGGTCGGCCTGATGATGGTCGGGTCGTTGAACCTGCTTTCGATCGCCTTCGCGGTGCTGTTCGTCGGCCTCGGTGTCGACTTCGGCATCCAGTTCAGCGTGCGCTACCGCTCCGAGCGTTTCAAGAACGACAATCTGACGCTCGCGCTCGAGAACGCAGCACGCCGCTCGGCGGTGCCGCTGTCGCTCGCGGCGATGGCGACCGCCGCCGGTTTCCTGTGCTTCCTGCCGACCGACTACAAGGGCATCTCCGAGCTCGGCAAGATTGCCGGCGCCGGCATGCTGGTGGCCTTCATCACCAGCATCACGGTGCTGCCGGCGTTGCTCGACCTGCTCAATCCGCCGGGCGAAAAGGAGCCGGTCGGCTACGCCTTCCTGGCGCCGCTCGACCATTTCCTGGAGAAGCACCGCGTTCCGATCATCGTCGGTACGCTGCTGGTCACGGTTGCGGGCCTGCCGCTGCTGCACTACATGAAGTTCGACTTCAACCCGATCAATCTGCGCAACAAGCAGGCGGAATCGATCGCGACCTTCCTCGACCTGCGGAAGGATCCGAACACCGGCGCCAACGCCATCGACGTGATGACGCGCTCGGAGGCCGACGCCAAGAAGATCGAGGCCAAGCTCGAGAAGCTGCCGGAAGTGTCGCGCGTGATGTCGCTCGACAGCTTCGTGCCCGCGGACCAGCCGGCCAAGCTGAAGCTGATCGCGCAGGCGGCCAAGACGCTCGGCCCTGCGCTCAACCCGGACTCGGTCGATCCGGCACCGTCGGATCAGGAGAATGTCGAGTCGCTGAAGAGCTCGGTCGACAGCCTGCGCAAGACCGCGGGCGACGGCAAGGGGCCGGGTGCAGTTGCCGCGCGCCGGCTCGCCGACGCCCTGCAGAAGCTTGCCGATTCGACCCAGGCGACCCGCGACAAGGCGCAGGACGTGTTCGTGGCGCCGATGAAGATCGTGTTCGATCAGCTCCGCAACACTTTGCAGGCCCAGACCGTCACTCTGCAGAACCTGCCGCCCGAACTGGTCGCGAGCTGGAAGACCAAGGACGGCCTGATGCGTGTCGAGGCGGAGCCGAAGGGCGATCCGAACGACAACGACAATCTGCGCCGCTTTGCCGACGCCGTGCTCGCCGCCGAGCCGACCGCGATCGGCGGACCGGTGTCGATCCTGAAGTCGGGCGACGTCATCGTGAATGCGTTCATCCATGCCGGCATTCTGGCGCTGGTCACGATCAGCCTGTTGCTGTGGCTGACGCTGCGCCGCGTCGTCGACGTGCTGATGACGCTGGTGCCGCTCTTGGTCGCCGGCATCGTCACGCTGGAGATCTGCGTCTTGATCGGGCTGCCGCTCAACTTCGCCAACATCGTCGCGTTGCCGCTGCTGCTCGGCGTCGGCGTGGCGTTCAAGATCTACTATGTCACGGCATGGCGGCAGGGCAGAACGAATCTGCTGCAATCGAGCCTGACGCGCGCGATCTTTTTCAGCGCGCTGACCACGGCGACGGCGTTCGGCAGCCTGTGGCTATCCAGTCATCCCGGCACCGCGAGCATGGGCAAGCTGCTTGCGCTCTCGCTCGTCACGACGCTCGCGGCGGTGCTGCTGTTCCAGCCGGCGCTGATGGGCAAGCCGCGCGAAACCCTCAAGGACGAGGATATCGCCAACGACGTCACCTGACGCGCAGGCGATCCGGCTTGGCGGCAGGCGCCGCCGAGCCGGACTGGTGCGTCGGTATCAGTGCGTCGGTCGCGCGATGTCCGGGAGCAGGCAGATATCGCCCACGGTGTCCGCCGGCGCCGCGCCTGGAGCACCGGCTGCCTGCTTCTGACCTGGCTTGGTGGCAGGCGCCACGGCGCCGGTGGTCTTCTGCGGCGCAGCCGATTTGGGAGCGGCGCCCTTCGCAGCCGGGCTGCCCGCAGCAGCCGGGTTGCCGGCGGCGCTCACCGGGATCGGCGGACCGACGCGGGTCCAGGTCTCGCCGCCACACAGGAAGCCGAGCACGCAGCCCTGGATCTCGAGCTGATCGGTGCCGACCGGCTTGATGGTCGAGCTGTAGAGCTGGCCGTCCTTCGCGTTGTAGACTTGGCCTTCCCACGCGTCGGCGCCGGCCTTCTTCTTCATGTCGATCAGGATCGGCATGCCGAGTGTAGGCCTGCTCTGCTTAGCAGGATCGGGATTGTTCTTATCCTTGCCGCCGGGGGTTTTTTCCCAGGACACCGCACCCCACATGTTGCCATTACACTGGGCGACGCGGATGGTGGCGACACCGTCTGCGACCTTCCAGTCGCCGGTCGGGTCCGCTGCAAGTGCCGGTGATAATACGGTGGCCAAAAATAAACCTGAAAAGGCTATTGTACGCGCGAAAGTTCTTGGGCAGTGCAACATGGTCCAAACCTGTGCTTAACTAGACGATCCGAGCGGGGGTCAAAACGCCGCTAGCGAGCGTTTTAAGTTGACGAGATGGCCATCAACCGACGTATGTAACGAATGGTAAGTTCCAATTTAGACGTTTCCGAGATTTTTGTGGAGCGCGAGGGGCAGCGCGGTGCCATGCACACGCGTCACCTCAACGAGCAGCTCGTTCGCGTCCTCAAGACCATCGGCTACGACGTCGGCTTCCAGAAGGGGCAAGGCCAATACCTCTTCGATCGTCAGGGGGCTCGTTACCTCGATCTATTGAGCGGATTTGGCGTTTTTGCGATTGGCCGCAATCATCCGGACCTGCGCAAGGCGCTGAAGAGCGTGCTCGACGCCGATCTGCCCAATCTCGTGCAGCTCGACGTCTCGACCCTCGCCGGCGTGCTCGCGGAACGGCTTCTGGAACATGTTCCATATCTGGACAAGGTGTTTTTCGCCAATTCCGGCGCCGAAACCGTCGAAGCTGCGATCAAGTTCGCGCGCGGCGCGACCGGCCGGCCGGGCATCGTCTATTGCGGGCATTCGTTCCACGGCCTGTCCTACGGCGCCCTGTCGCTGACCGATGATACGAATTTTCGCAGCGGCTTCGAGCCGCTGCTGCCGGGTTGCACCCCGATCCCCTACAACGATCTCGAGGCGCTGGAGAAGGCGCTGTCGTCGCGGCAGGTCGGTGCGTTCATCGTCGAGCCGATCCAGGGCAAGGGCGTCAACATGCCCACCGACGAGTTCCTGCCCGGCGCGCTGGCGCTGTGCCGCAAATACGGCACGCTGTTCATCGCCGACGAGATCCAGACCGGCATCGGCCGCACCGGAAAATTCCTCGCGATCGAGCATTGGGGCATCGAGCCCGACATGGTGCTGCTGGCGAAGGCGCTGTCCGGCGGTCACGTGCCGATCGGCGCGCTGCTGACGCGCAAGCACATCTTCGACAAGATCTTCAACCAGATGGACCGCGCGGTCGTGCACGGCTCGACCTTCGCCAAGAACGATCTGGCGATGGCCGCCGGCATCGCGACGCTCGATGTCATCAAGGCCGAGAAGCTGGTCGAGAACGCCGCCAAGCGCGGCGCCGAGCTCCGTCTTGCGCTGACGCGCATGGTGCCGGGCTATGAGTTGATGAAGGAAGTCCGCGGCAAGGGCCTGATGATCGGCGTCGAGTTCGGCCCGCCCAAATCGCTGCGGCTGAAGGCATCGTGGAACCTGCTGGAGACCGCCAACAAGGGCCTGTTCTGCCAGCTCATCACGGTACCGCTGTTCAAGGATCACAAGATCCTCACGCAAGTCGCCGGCCACGGCCTCCACACCATCAAGCTGCTGCCGCCGCTGATGATCACCGAGGAAGACTGCAGCTGGATCGAGAAGTCGTTCGACGACGTGATCGCCGGCAGCCACAAGGTGCCCGGTGCGATCTGGTCGCTCGGCAAGACGCTGGTCGACAACGCGGTGCGCAAGTCGGCTTAAGCCTGAAGATTCTGTAGGGCGGGTTAGGCGAAGCCGCAACCCGCCGCAGGTCAGCGTGAGATTGGCGGATTACGCCTTCGGCTAATCCGCCCTACGGCTCTACAATCACCCTTCCTTGTTCGCGTGCATCGCGCTCTCGAACTTGTCGCCGAACTCGCTGAGCTCGTCGGCGCCGAGATCGCTGACGGCCCAATAGTTCAGGCCACGGTCGCTCCAGCGCCGGATGTTGAAGCCCTGCAACGTCGAGACCTTCGCGGTCTTGCGTTCGGTATTGGCCGTCTGCGCCACGAACAGATTGATCACGTGCTGGCGCCGCTTGTAGACCACGGCGCCGATCTCGCGGGCGTTGACATAGTCGAGCCGGCCGCCGATCAGCGTAAAGCCCTGCGCGGTGAGGTCGATCACCGGCGGCGAGACGTCGAGCTTGCCGTTGAACCAGGGCTTGACCGTATGCTGATCGGTCGAGACCACGTCGATCAGATGGCCGGCCTGCAGCGAGCGCAGATGCGCCGACACCACCTCGTTCTCGATGCGCTGCTCGTCGTCGTTGCGCAGCACGATCGCGACGAGGCCCGTCGCCGCCATCGCCGATACCGCCGAGCCCATAGCAAAGCCGCGCAGCACCGAGCGCCGGCTCGGCGCCGCCTGCGGCTGCGGCAGGGCCTTCTCGATCTTGCGGCGCAGCTCGAGCGGTGCCTTGTAACGCAGGTCGCTCTCGGCGATCGCCTGGCGGATCTCCTGATATTCCTTCATCATGGCGGCGCAATGCGCGCACCCCTTGATATGGGCTTCCACTTCGCGTGCATGGCCGGCGTCGAGTTCGCCGTCGATCAGCGCGTGGATCAGCACTTCGGCTTCCTCGCAGGTCATTTCGCTTGCTCCTGTTCCGCGAGCCAGGCTGATCGCAGCATGGCGCGGGCGCGCGCGAGACGGGACATCACGGTGCCGACCGGCACGGCGGCGACATCGGCGATCTCGCGGTATGAAAGATTCTGGATTTCCCTGAGCACAAAGGTCTCGCGGAACGGCTCGGCGAGCGCCGCGACCAGCTTGCGCACGGTGTCGCCGTCGAAGCGGCGCAGCATCTGTTTTTCCGGTGTCTCCGGGGCTTCGTTCCACATCGGGGTCTGGTCGCCGCCCTCGGGCAGTTCCTCGACCGCGGTCGGGGCGGTCTTGCGGCGAGCATATTCGGCGCGGCAGACATTGCGCAGGATCGCG
Organism: Bradyrhizobium sp. CER78; assembly: GCF_029846235.1. Classification (GTDB taxonomy): domain Bacteria; phylum Pseudomonadota; class Alphaproteobacteria; order Rhizobiales; family Xanthobacteraceae; genus Bradyrhizobium. Next base: position 485,683 of record NZ_JARVWP010000001.1, on the reverse strand, counting down.
AACAGCCACGGCTTCATCGCAGGTCCGCGGTAGCTGTCGAAATGCTTGTAGGCGCGCAGATAGCATTCCTGCACCGCGTCCTCGGCGTCGGCGGCATCGCGCAGCAAATAGCGCGCCAGGGTATAGGCGTCGTCAAGGTAGGGCAGCGCGGCTTCGCGGAAGCGCCGTGCCTTTTCGGGATCGTCTTGCGACGCGTTGACAACCATCGTGTCCTGCCCGGCTTGTCGAGAGACGGCTTGTGCCCGGCCGGGGGCTGAGGGCCACCGGCCGGGCATGGTTGTGATTGTATGGCTGGTCACGTTACCCAACCTTGATACTGCCTGTCATGTGCGGATGCAGCGAGCAGAAATACTTGTATTCGCCGGGCTCCGTGAAGGTGAACGAGAAGGTGCCGTCGGTATCCATGGTCTTGGAGCGGAATTTGCCCGCGCACACCACGGTGTGCGGGATGTCGTCGCGGTTGGTCCAGGTCACTGTCGTGCCGACCTTCACGTCGAGCGGGTTCGGCGCGAACGAGAAGTTGTCGATGTGGACCGCGATATCTTCGGCGCGGGCCGCCGTGACCGGCAGCAGCATGGCCGCGACCACGGCGATCCCGAAGTCGCGTCGATTGATCGTACTCATCGTCTCTTTCCTCAGCCCTGTCCGTCAGCCCTGCAGCGGCGTGTCGATGATCGCCAGCGGTTGGCTGTTCTGCTTGAAGTTGATGCTGGCGACGCCGAGCATGCTGCGCAGCTTGGCATCCTCGACCTTCATCGGGCCGGGCGAGGGGGCTGCACCCGGCGCCGGCTGCGGGAACGCAGTCGAGCGCGCGGTGTGGAAGGTGACGTTGCCCTCGACCTTCTGCATCACCTGGTGGATGTGGCCGTTGAGCACCGTGACCGAGCCGAAGCCCTTGACGTATTCCAGCGCGCGGGCGCCGTCCTCGGTGCCCCAGCCCCATTGCGGATAGACCGTCCACAGCGGGATGTGGGCGAACAGCACGATCGGCGTCGACTTGGAGCGGCCCTTGAGGTCGTTCTCGAGCCATTCCAGCTGCTCGTTGCCGAGATTGCCGAGGCCGCCGCCCTTGAGGTCGACGACGTTGACGAGGCCGACGAAATGCACGCCGCCGGCGTCGAAGGAATAGTAGCCCGGGCCCTTGGTGCCCTTGCCGTAGCGTTCCTTGTAGAGCTTGACCTCCTCGTCGATGAAGTCGTGCTCGCCCGGCACGTAATGCACGTCGAGCTTGGCCTGCGAGATGATGCGATCGGCGTCATCGAATTCGGACGCCTTCGACAGATGGGTGATGTCGCCGGTGTGGATCATGAAGGACGGCTTGACCTGCATCGCCTTGACCTTGTTGATGGCCTCCTCCAGCGTACCGATGGCGTTCGGGTTGGCCGGCTTGTCGAAGCCGACATGGCTGTCGCTGATCTGCATGAAGGTCATGCCGGTGGTGGCTTCGGCCGCGGCGGCCGAGCCGACGATGCCGAGCGAATGCGGCACGCCGCCGGTGACGGTCCAGAGTACGCCGGTGCCGGCCCAGGTCATGCATTCCAGCACCTTGCGTCGGCTGACGCCTTTTTCCTCATCGTGGTGATTGTGATCGTGTCCGCTCATGACAAGTCTCCCATGGGCCCAGGGATTGGGTTTCCGGGGAGGTGATCGGAGGGGCCGGGGCTTTATTCCCGCGGCTTTGGAGGGGGGTGAGGGCACGGATGACGATTTCGTGAGAACCGGGCGGCCGGCCGCGTGATCGGCGCGCCCATACGGGCCGCGCGAAAGCTGGCCGCAAGGGCAGGATGCGTCATTGAAGGCCCCGGGCCTGCAACGCTATCGACCGGCCAAACCACTGATTGGTCGGAGGAAAACATGGGCAACGTCACCGGAGGCTGTCACTGCGGCGAGGTTCGTTACGAGGTGACCGGGAACCGGTCGTCCACGCGCTGTGCCACTGCACCGATTGCCGGCGGCATGCCGGCGCGCCGATGGTCGGCTGGGTGATGGTTGCCGAGGACGCCCTCAAGGTGACCAAGGGCGAGCCCAGGACCTACCGATCCTCGCAGCACGGCCGGCGGCATTTCTGCGCGAATTGCGGCAGCGGACTTTTCTACATCAACGGCAACATGTTGCCCGGGTTCATCGACATCCAGAACGGCACCTATGTCGATCCCGGCGCGGTGCCGGCCACGATGCATATCCAGGTCGCGGAGCGGCTGCGCTGGATGGAAACGGCGCACGAGCTGCCGGCCTTCGATCGCTTTCCGCCGACGCAATGACCGGCGATGATGCGCTCCGCATCATGACGATGCCGCGCAACGTAGATGAACGGCCGCAACACAGCTGTCTTGCGGCCGTCAGCATAATGTCAGCGCTCCTGCTTAAAGATGGCAGACTTCATTCGCCACACCGGGAGATCATCATGAGCGACCACGCAGGCGTTGAGCATCATCACAAGGCAGCCGAGCATCACGAGCACGCGGCGCGTCATCACCGCGAAGCCGCCAAGCACCACCAAGAGGGCAATCACGAGAAGGCGGCGCATCACGCCCACAGCGCCCATGGTCACGCCAGCCATGCCCAGCACCACCACACCGAAGCGAGCCGGCATCACGCCGAGCACCACGGCAAGCACTAACTCTTGCTTTGACGCGTTTTCTTCACGCGAATCGGCACCCACTTCGCTCGAAAACGCTATGTGTTCCAGTACTGCGTGAGTGGCTTCCGCCGTCCCCGCAAGGGGACGGCGATTTCTTCTTACGGTGCCGCGCGTGACGACTGCGTTAGTCCGCGCCGGCCGCGAACGTCCTGAGCGCGGCAACCATCAACTCCGGCGCTTCCTGCGCGACGCAATGCCCGGCGCCATCGAAGGTCCATCTGCTCGCGTGCGGGATCAGGGCTGCGGCGCGCTTGGCCATCTCCTTGTAAATCGGCCATGACTGTTCGGCGGTGGCGATTCGGACAGGGCAGGCGATCTCGGAGAACCACGGGAACGGATTGCCACGAGCGTCGCCGGTGTAAATCTGCTCCATGGCCTGGAAGATCGGCTTGAGCATCGCCTGTTCGATGTCGGGCGTGCAGCGCAGTTGCATGCGGCCGTCATCGAGCCGCGCAAAGCCGTGATGCACATAGGCCCACAGCGACGGCTCAGTCCACGTCGCGAAGGTCGGCGCGGCGCGCAATCGCCGGAACACATCGTCGGCATTGTCAAATTCGGCGCGGCGGCGCAGCACGCCTTGCACGGACGCGTTCGAGATGTCGCTCAGGTCGTCGCCGCGCAGCGCGTGCGGGTCCATCGCGGTCGGCTCCGTCACGAACAGCCGCGCGAAGCGGTCCGGCATCAGCTTCGCCGCAAGCAGCAGGTCGGTCGCGCCGGCGCTGTGGCCGATGCCGTAGATGTTCTTCAGGTCGAGGCATTCGACCACCTTGCAAACGTCACCGGCGAAATCCTGGAAGTGATAGCGGCCGGCGGCCGGCTTGTGGCTCAGGCCGTGGCCGCGGCGGTCGTGCGCATAGACGGTGTAGTCAGCGGCCAGCGCCTCCGCGACCTCGGTCCAGACCTCGGCGACAAAGCCGGTGCCGTGCAGCAGCAGCGCCACAGGTTTGCCCGAGGCGGGATCGCCCCATCGCGCCACCGCGATCTGCGTGCCGGCATCGCCAACCAGAATTCGCTGCGGCTGCGTCATGGGTTGCTATCTTGCATCCTGCAAGATCATCGCCGCGGCCTTCTCGGCGATCATCGCGGTCGGCGTATTGGTGTTGCCGGAGGTGATGGTCGGCATCACGGATGCATCCGCGATGCGGAGGCCATGCAGGCCGTAGAAGCGCAGCCGCTCGTCGACCACGGCCATCGGATCGTTCGCCGTTCCCATCTTCGCGGTGCCGACGGGGTGGAAGATCGTGGTGCCGATGTCGCCCGCGGCCTTGGCGAGCGAGGCGTCGTCGTCGCCGACCGAGGGACCGGGCAGGAATTCCTCGGGACGATATTTCTCCAGCGCCTTCTGCTTCATCAGTCTGCGCGTGGTGCGGATCGCGTCGGCTGCGACCTGGCGATCGTCCTCGGTCGAGAGATAGTTCGGCGCGATCGACGGCTTGTCGTCGGGCGCGGTCGAGCGGATGCGCACGGTGCCGCGCGAAGTCGGTTGCAGATTGCAGGCGCTCACGGTGATCGCGGGGAAGCGGTGCAAGGGATCGCCGAATTTGTCGAGTGACAGCGGCTGTACATGGAACTGGATATTGGCGCGCGAGCGCGTCGTATCCGAGCGCGTGAAGATGCCGAGCTGCGACGGCGCCATGGTCAGTGGCCCGCGGCGGCGGAACGCATAATCGAGGCCCATCAGGCCGCGGCGCACGAGGTTGTAATAGGTCTCGTTCAGCGTGCGCACGCCCGACACCTTGTAGATCGCGCGCTGCTGCAGATGGTCCTGCAGATTATGGCCGATGCCCTGCACGTCAGCCACGATGTCGACGCCGAGCGGCGACAGCCATTCGGCCGGGCCGATGCCGGAGCGATGCAGCACCTGCGTGGTTCCGATCGAGCCGGCGCAGAGGATCACCTCGCCCTTGGCGCGCGCCTCGACCACCTCATTGCCTTGCCGGAACAGCACGCCAGCGGCGCGGCCGCTCTCGATGATCAGGCGGTCGACCAGCACCTCGGTCTCGAGCCTGAGATTGCTGCGATTCAGCACCGGCTTCAAAAAGCCGCGTGCCGACGACCAGCGCCGGCCGCGCTTCTGGTTGACGTGGAAGTAGCTGGTGCCTTCGTTGTCGCCGGTGTTGAAATCCGGAATGCGCTTGATGCCCATCTCCTCGGCGGCATCGCCGACCGCATCGAGGATCTGCCACGACAGCCGCGGCGCTTCGATGCGCCAGCCGCCGCCGACGCCGTGACGCTCGCTTGCACCGAGGAAATGATCCTCCAGCTTCTTGAACGCCGGCAGCACGTCCTCGTAGCTCCAGCCGGTGAGGCCGAGCTGGCGCCAGTGATCGTAGTCCGCAGCCTGGCCGCGCATCGAGATCATGGCGTTGATCGCCGACGAGCCACCGATCACCTTGCCGCGCGGATAGGCGAGCGCACGGCCGTTGAGACCGGGCTCGGCCTCGGTCTTGAACATCCAGTCCGAGCGCGGATTGCCGATCGCAAAGAGATAGCCGACCGGGATGTGAAACCAGATCCAGTTATCCTTGCCGCCGGCTTCCAGCAGCAGCACGCGCTTGTTCGGATCGGCCGACAGGCGGTTGGCCATGATGCAGCCCGCCGTGCCCGCGCCGACGATAATGTAGTCGAAATCACCCTCGAGCCTTCGCGGCATGTCCTCGTTCCCGGCAAGCGTCTCTTGTTGACCTCTATTAGTCAGACGCAGCCGGTCGAGACAAGCCCGACCCATGGATGCCGGGCGTACGCTAGATGATCAGGGACGGCTCGGCTCGGCCAATGTGACCTGATGTCTCGTTCGCGGAACGCAGACGATCAGCGTCAGCATGCCGATCGCCAGCAGCGCGCCGACGAGGGCGAGCGGTGCATAGATGCTTCCGGTCGCGACATTCATCCAGCCGATCAGGGCAGGGCAGACCGCGCCGCCGAACGAGCCGATCGCGCTGATCAGCGCGATGCCGCCCGCCGCCGCGCTGCCCTCCAGCATCGCATTCGGAATGGTCCAGAACAGCGACAGGATCGCGAAGATGCCGACCGAGGCAATGGCGAGCAGTGTCACGGTGAGCAAGATGCTGCCCTGCGCAGCCTGCAAGGCGATGAAGCAGGCCGCTGCGACGAGGCCGCAACCGACCACGTGCCAGCGCCGCTCGCGGGTGCGATCGGAACTGTAGCCGATCGCGACCATGCCGATCGCCGACGCGACCGAGATCGCGCCGCTCAGCCAGCCGATCTCGGTGGTGGTCGCGACGCCAACGCGCTTCAGCAGCGTCGGCGTCCACAGCAGGATGGTGTTGAGCGAGCAGAAGAACGCGAAATAGATGAAGGAGAGCAAATAGACGCGCGGCTCGCGCAGCGCCGCCGCGAAGCTGCGGGTGGTGCCAGGGGTGGCGGCGCGATCGCGGGCGAGATCGCTTGCGACCTGCCGTCGCTCGTCGGCGCTGAGCCATGTTGCGGCCTGCGGTCCATCGGCGAGATAGAGATAGGCGGCGATGCCGAGCAGCACCGCGGGAACGCCTTCGAGGACGAACAGCCACTGCCAGCCGTGCAGGCCGTGGATGCCCTGCATGTGGTCCATGATCACGCCCGACAACGGGCCTGCGATGACGCCGCCGAGCGGCACCGCCATCACAAACAGGCTCGTCATGCGGCCGCGCACGCGGTCCGGAAACCACAGCGTCAGGTAATACAGGATGCCGGGGAAGAATCCGCCCTCGGCGGCGCCGAGCAGGAAGCGCAGCAGATAGAGATGATACTGGTTCTGCACCAGCGCCAGCAGCACGGTCACGGTGCCCCACAGCACCATGATCCGCAGCAGCGTCTTGCGCACGCCGATCTTGACCAGCAGCAAATTGCTCGGCACTTCGAGCGCGACATAGCCGACCGAGAAGATGCCGGCGGCGAGCCCGAACACCGCGTCATCGATGTTCAGATCGTGCAGGAATTGCAGCTTGGCAAAGCCGATATTGAAGCGATCGATGATCGCAACCGTGTAGCACGCCAGCAGGAACGGGATCAGGCGCCAGGCGATCCGTCCATAGAGCCGCGAATGGGCCGCATCCTGCATCGAAACCTCCAAGTATTTCTTTTGATTTGTTGAGTGGGGTGGCGCCGCGACGGCGCTACGATCCCTCGCCCCGCTCTTGCGGGGAGAGGGTTGGGGTGAGGGGCTGCTTCCGCATAGACGGAGAGAACTGGGTCCGCGGAGGCTCCCCCTCACCCGGAACGCATCTGGCGATGCGTTCCGGCCTCTCCCCGCAGGCGGGGCGAAGCGAAGCGGAGCTCGCTGCGCGATGTGAGCGCCCTTCGCTAGCTCGCCTTGGCGCTCGCCGGAAATTCCAGCATGGCTTCACCGGCGGCGACCGTTTCGCCGCGCTGGTTCTGCACGGCGACGTCGACCAGCACCCAGCGCGATTTCGCGGTGGTCTGTTTGGCCTTGATGGTGCCGGCGGGACGGATGGTGTCGCCGGGCTTCACCGGCTTCAGCCAGCGCGTCTCGAGCCTGCGATGGATCGCGCCGGCAGGAAGAGCCCAGTCGGTCAGCATGCGCGAGATCAGGCCGAAATTGTTCATGCCGTGCATGATGATGCCGCCGAAATTGGTCTTGCCGAAATCGCCCTTCATGTAGTCGTCGTCGAGATGCAGCGGGTTGTAGTCGAGCGAAGCATCGCAGAACAGGCGGATCGATTCGCGTGAGACCGCGAAGGCGGGGCCGTCGATGGTGTCGCCGGCCTTGAGAGCATCGAAATTCGCTGAGGTCATCGTGATCCCCTTACATCGGACGGATGGTCTGGCCGCGACCCGAGCAGATCACGTCGCCATGCTGGTTGAAGAAGACGTTGTCGTGCACCACGAACAGCCGCTCGCGCTTGATGAATTTGTCGAGCGCGCGGGCCTGCAGGGTGATGGTATCGCCGGGGCGGGCAGGGATGTTGTAGCTCCAGGACTGCCCGGCATTGACGGTGCCCGGCGAGCGCATCCAGTCGTCGGCCGGCGTGCAGGCGAACATCAGAAGGATATGGATCGCGGGCGGTGCGATCAGCCCGCCATAGGGCCCGGCCTTCGCGGCCGCTTCGTCAAGATAGAGCGGATTGGTCTCGCCGACCGCACGGCAGTACAGCGCGATTGCCTCCTGCGTCAGCTTGTAGGGCAGCGTCTTGCGCGGCTCGCCGGGGACGATGTCGTCCCACATCTTGCGCAGCTTCGCGTCCTTCCAGAAATCGGTCTCGAACGGGGTGGCCGCAGAACTTTCTGCTTGCGCCATCGTGTATCCTCCTGCTATTCAGTTCGCCAGGCGAACATTTCATTCGCTGTATGAATTGACGCTAGCGCGGTCATGAGCCCCTGACAAGCGGACAGCGCCGCGTCATGTGCAGGCAGCCATGCGGTCTGCGATGTCGTGAGCAGAACCAAAATCTCCCGCAGAGCCTTGAGCAAAACGCGATGAGCAAAGAGAGTGACGGCTTCGTGCGCGCGATCGCGCGCGGCTTCTCGATCATCGAGGCGCTCGGCAAGCCGCCGGGCCGGCACACGCTGGCGGAGGCCGCCGACACCGCCGGCCTCAACCGCGCCACCGCGCGCCGCATTCTCGCGACCCTGGTGGCGCTGAAATACTGCGCTTCCGACGGACGCTATTTCAGCCTGCGGCCGCGCGCGCTCGGGCTCGGCCTGTCCTATCTCAATGCGCTGCCCTATTGGGGCCATGCGCAGCGCGCGCTGGAAAATCTGCGCAACGAGATCGGCGAATCCTGTGCGATGGCGGTGCTCGACGAGGACGAGATCGTCTATGCGCTACGCCTGCCGGCGCGGCGGATTCTTTCCGCCAATCTCGGCGTCGGCAGCCGGTTGCCGGCGCATCTGGTGTCGCTCGGCCGCGTCATGCTCGCGGCGCTGCCGCCCGGCACCCGCGAGGCCTATCTTGCGACCGGCGGCTTCAAGCAGGTCACGCCGCGCACCGTGACCGATCCGGAGCGGCTCGGTGAACTGCTGCTGCGGGTCGAGAGCGACGGCTATGCCTGGGTCGATGGTGAGCTCGATCCCGCGATCTGCGGCATCGCGGTGCCGCTGCGCGATCCCGCAGGCTCCGTGGTCGCGGCGCTCAGCGTCAACACGATCTCGGGCACGGTCAGTGAGGCCGGCGCGCGCAAGAAATTCCTGCTGCCGCTGCGCCGCACCGCGCAGGAGATCCGCAGCCAGATGCTGACGTCGGGCTAACTCGCCAGGCCGTTGTTTCCGATCGCGTTGCCTGTTTAGATCAGGCCGCCGAGCCCGGCCTGGTGATGGAGTGGGGTATTCGGAACGCCGTGTCCGGATTTCAGCTGGAGCGATTGCCATGACCAAAATGGTTCTCACGCTGCTTGCGTCCGCCGCGCTCTGCGCGTCACTGCCGCACCGGGCGAATGCCGAGCTTGATGTCGCAAGGCTGAAGAGCGCGATCGAGAGATCGGTCGCGGCCGACTATCCGAAGCTCGACGCGCTCTACAAGGATATTCACGCCCATCCTGAAATCGCCTTTCAGGAGGAGAAGACCGCGGCCAAGCTCGCTGCCGAAATGCGGGCGCTTGGCTTCGACGTGACGGAGCATGTCGGCAAGACCGGGCTGGTCGCGATCTACAGGAATGGCGAGGGCCCCACCATCATGGTGCGCACCGAGCTCGATGCGCTGCCGATGGAGGAAAAGACCGGACTTCCCTATGCCAGTCACGACAAGACGACCTGGCAGGGACGCGAGACCTTCGTGGCCCACAGCTGCGGCCACGACGTCCACATGGCAAGCTGGGTGGGGACGGCGAAGACGCTTGTCGGCCTGAAAGACCAATGGCACGGCACGCTGATGTTCATCGCGCAGCCGGCTGAGGAAATCGTCTCGGGCGCCAAGGCCATGCTGGCGGATGGTCTGTTCACGCGATTTCCAAAGCCGAATGTCGGTTTTGCCTTGCACGATGGCCCGTTCGCCTATGGAACGGTGCGCTATCGCGTCGGCATCGGCTCATCCGCCGCCGATGGCCTCTCCATCAAATTCCGTGGTCGCGGCGGACACGGTGCGGTGCCGCAGGCGACGATCGACCCCGTGATGATGGCTGCGCGCTTTGTCGTCGATGTCCAGAGCGTGATCAGCCGCGAAAAGGACCCGACTGAATTCGGCGTCGTCAGCGTCGGTGCAATTCACGGCGGCACCGCGTCGAACATCATTCCCGACGATGTGGTGCTGTTCGGCACCATTCGTACCTTCAAGCCTGAGGTGCGCGCCAAGATGCTTGCCGGCATCGAGCGGACGGCAAGGGCGGTCGCGGCCATGTCGAACGCGCCGGAGCCGGAGATCTCGATCACCGAGGGAACCAAGGCCGTGATCAACGATCCCAACGTGGTCGGCACCGCGGAAAAGGTGCTCAAGGCGGCGTTTGGCGACAAGTTCGAACCGTCACCGCCGGGCACGCCCAGCGAGGATTATTCGGAATTCGTCAGCGCCGGAGTGCCCTCGATGTTCTTCAATATCGGTATCTACGAGCCGGAGCGCGTCGCCGCTGCCCGCGAAGGCCGCAGCCCATCATTGCCGTCCAACCACTCGCCGTTGTTCGCGCCGGTGCCGGAGCCGACGATCAAGACCGGTGTCGAGGCGATGACGCTTGCGGTGCTGAGCGCGTTCGACCGGCAGGCCCCGGAAAAATAGCGGTCTGCGGCGGCCGGGCGCACGCAGGACATCGCGCCAGAACTCGCAGATCAATTGCTAACCTTGCTGGAGGAGTCCCGTGGAAGATCCGATCCGCGCCCCTTTTTACCACGACGGAATGCGCGAGTTGCAGGACCGCTTCGACGGTCGTCGCGTCGCCGACGGCCTCGAGAAGCATCGCCTCCACTTCGACTTCTGGGAGCAGGATCGCAAGCTCATCGAAGAGACGCGCTTCTTTTTCGTTGCGACGAGCTATCAGGACAACGTCGATTGTTCGATGCGATCCGGTGATCCCGGTTTCGTGAAGATCACCGGGCCCGACACGCTCGAGTACCCCGAGTACGACGGCAACAACATGTACCGCACGCTCGGCAATATTCACCGCAACCCGAATGTCGGCCTGCTGTTCGTCCGTCTCGATGGCAAGACGTTTCGCACGCGGATCAGAGGTAAGGCAACGATCGACGACAGCGCTGAAGCGCTTGGCCGGCATCACGGCGCGAAGGTCGTCGTCCGCGTCAAATGCGAGATCTTTCCGAATTGCCCGCGCTACATTCCGGACCTGATGGGCGCTTCAGCTGACGTGCCGGCGAATCCGTTCGTTCCTCGGCCCGGATACGAGCCGCCCGCGCCGGAATGGAAGAGCCGGGATTATCTCAAGGACGTGCTCTCGAAATACGATCCGCATCGGAAAGGCGAGGTCTAGCGATTAGGGCAGCGGTGCCATGTAGGGGATGCTGGCGACCAGCGCGAACACCTGGATTGCATTGCACAGCATGCCGCCCCAATGCAGCCGGCGCAGCCGCCGCACGGCAGTGGGATCACCGAGATCTCTCGCATCCGCCTCGGCGTCGAGCCGGCGCAGAAACCAGCGGCGTGCCAGCACCGCGAATGCCGCGATCAAGGCGATGCCGAGCGCTGTAGCCGGCCGGCCAGCGGCGGCAAAGGCGAGCGTTCCGATCACGCCGGCTGTCGCGAGCACCAGGAAGTAGGCGTTGAACATGCCGCGCAGCAGGCGCGTGACCGGCGGGATATCGAGCTTCACAAGCAGGAATGCCGGCGCCGCCAGCAGGAAGTAGCCCATCGGCACCAGCAGGATGATGGTGGAAAACAGGACCGCCTGATCCGGCGTCATGCAGCCGCCCCCTTGTTGGCAGGCGAGAGGATTTCGGTGCGGATAACCTGCGGTAGTATCCGCACAGGATATTTGCCACACCATTAGGCTTTGGTCGGATGCGATCGTTTCCGTCGGGTCAATCAGCGACAACGATCCTGACGGTGGACCGGTCCGGCAAATCCTTGGTCTTTGAGTACATCATTGCCGTAAAGGCGATCCAGTCTCGACAGGAGCACATCCATACATTGTCGACGGTGTACTCGCCCCCGAATAGGGGCAGCGTCGTAAAGGCGTAGCACTGGGAGGGGCCAAGGATCAGTCCTGCCGAGCGGCACCGGTCGACCGACGCGCGCAGCAGCCAACCGTCTGCATCTTCCACGCAACGTTCGCGGAACGCTCCCTCGGATGCAGCAATTCTCTCGATCGAGCCCGCCGACACCTCCAGCATGTAAACCGCTCCCGTCGCGTCCGCCAGGAACACGTCTGCGAACAGGCTGGCTCCCAAGACGCGGCTCCCGGCAGGCAGAATGTCCGACCAGGCAGCGAGTTCGCTGAGCGTGATTTCAACCGGAAGGAAGTCTGAGCGGTCCTGTTCCATCCTGCGAGCATGAATGCCCGGTCGCGCTGCGGCAAGCCGGAAGTCATCACGCGGGTGATGTTCGGCCACACGGCCGGCGCTTTTCGGTCGGTTGGCTCTGCATTTGCCGCGCCGCGGGACCCAATCTGGAGCATGCCACATCTGTTTGGGTGGACCGCCTCTTGCATGCTAGAGGTGACTTACGTTCAACCTCCGAGGCCAGAATTCTCATGCCCATCGTCAACCGCGTCGCCGATCTGCAACCCGATATCCAGGCCTGGCGCCGCAACATCCATGAAAACCCCGAGCTACTCTATGATGTGCACCGCACTGCATCATTCGTGGCCGACCGGCTGCGCGAATTCGGCTGCGACGAGGTCGTGACCGGGCTCGGCCAGACCGGCGTGGTCGGGGTCATCAAGGGCAAGAAGGGCGCGGCCAAGGGCGACGTCAAGGTGATCGGCCTGCGCGCCGACATGGATGCGCTGCCGATCCACGAGGAAACCAACCTGCCTTACGCCTCGAAGACGCCGGGCAAGATGCACGCCTGCGGCCATGACGGCCACACCGCAATGCTGCTCGGCGCGGCGCGCTATCTCGCCGAGACGCGCAATTTCGCCGGCGATGCGGTCGTGATCTTTCAGCCGGCCGAGGAGGGTGGGGCTGGCGCTGCCGCCATGATCAAGGACGGCTTGATGGACCGCTTCGGCGTCCAGCAGGTCTACGGCATGCACAACGGTCCGGGGATTCCGATCGGCTCGTTCGCGATCCGCTCCGGCCCGATCATGGCGTCCACCGACGAGGTCAACATCAACATCGAGGGGCTCGGCGGCCACGCCGCGCGGCCGCACAAATGCATCGATTCGGTGATGGTCGGTGCGCAGCTGATCACCGCGCTGCAGTCGATCGTGTCGCGCAGCGTCGATCCGCTGGATTCCGCCGTGATCTCGATCTGCGAATTCCACGCCGGCCATGCCCGCAACGTGATTCCGCAGACCGCGGTATTGCGCGGCACCGTGCGCACGCTGACCCCGGAGGTCCGGCAATTGATCGAGAAGCGCATCGGCGAAGTGGTCAAGGGCGTCGCCCAGCTGACCGGCGCGCGGATCGAGCTCGACTACAAGCGCGGCTATCCGGTCACCGTCAACCACGCGCCGCAGACCGAATTCGCGACTCGTATCGCCAAGGAAGTGGCCGGCGACGGCAACGTGCATACGATGCCGCCGCTGATGGGTGGCGAGGATTTCTCGTATATGCTGGAAGCGCGGCCGGGCGCCTTCATCTTCTGCGGCAACGGCGACAGCGCCGGCCTGCATCACCCCGCCTACAATTTCAACGACGAGGCGATCGTTTTCGGCACCTCGTACTTCGTGAAGATTGTGGAGGACGCGCTGGCGGCGTGAGCCTCACGCATCCCAGCGCACCGGCAGCGTGACAGGGCCGCGGAACACCCAGCCGCGAACGACGGGCGGCGCCTCCTCGCGGAGGCGCAGATTGCGCAGCCGATCGAACAGCATCGGCACCACGATCTTGCCGACGGTGAGCCGCGACACCCAGGTGCCGGCGCAGAAATGCGGCCCGGCGCCGAACGCCAGATGCGATTGCTTCGGCCGCGTCACGTCAAAACGGTCGGGCTCGGCGAAGCGATAGCCGTCGCGGTTCGCCGCACCGACGCAAAGGCCGATCTGAAGGCCCTCGGGCAGCGTCGTGCCGGAAAGATCGACATCGCGGGTGACGCGGCGCGGATACATGCCGATCGGCGAGATCCAGCGCACCGCTTCCTCCAGCGCGGCCGGCCATAGCTCCGGCTTCGCCAGCACGCTGTGCTTCTGCGCCGGGTTTTGCAGCAGGCCGAGCACCAGGGTCAGGATCGCGTCGCGCGGCTCGTTCAGTCCGCCGCCGATGATCACCTTGATGTTGGCGCGGATGCCCTCGATCGGCATCGGCGGATCGGCGTTGACCATCGAGGACAGGATCGAGGGGTTCGGGTTGCTGCGGTGATCGTCGAGCACCGCGTCGATCGCGGCATCGACATCGGCACTCGCCTGCATCGCCTTGCGCTCGATCTCGGCGTCGGCGGCGTAGTTGCCGGCGCCGTCGATCAGTGCCTGCGACCAGTCGGCCAATGTCTGCCACGGCATCTCGCGAAACCCGATCATCGCCATCAGGCTGAGCGAGGCCATCGGCGCGGCCAGCCTGGCGAACAGGTCGGCCTCACCGGCCGCGGACAAATCATCGATCAGCGCTTGCGCGATCGCGGTGAATTTCGGCGCCCAATGGTCCTTGATCGTGGCCGGGCGGAACGACGGCTCGATCGCCTTGCGGCCGATCGCATGTTCGGCGCCGTCCTTGCGCATGAAGGTCGGTCCCATCACCTTGTTGACCAGCGAGGCCGGATTGTCGGCCGAGTAGGTCGCGGGATCGCGCTCGATTCGCACGATGTCGTCGAAGCGCGTCACCAGCGTCAGCTTCGCGGGCTCGACATAGACCGCAGGGGCCAGCTCTCGCAGGCGGCGGAAGATCGGATAGGGGTCGTCGAGCAGATCCTGATACGCGATGTCGGTGACGACTGGCACGGCGCTGGTCATTGGTCCTCCCGGAGCGCTTTTTTGCGAAAGCTAGCGCCAATGGGCGTAATCGCTCAATTCGATGGGGTCGATATAGGCCATCGAAATATTCGATGATCCTGTGCTAGGCTGGGCACCGGCAATGCGGGAGGTGCAGCGTGGCGGCCAATTCCACCATCGATCCGATCGACATCGGGACCTTGCGGACGATGGTGCTGGTCTACGACCTGCAGTCGTTCTCCGCCGTCGCCAAGCGCCTCGACGTCAACCAGTCCACCATCAGCTATGCGATCGAGCGGCTGCGCGGCGCGCTCGGGGATCCGCTGTTCGTCCGCAACGGCAATGGCGTGATGGCCACCGAGCGCTGCGCGGCGCTGGTCGGCTGGGCGCGGGACATGATCGGCGAGATCGACGGGCTCGCCTCGCCGGTCGAATTCGACCCAGTGACGGCGCAGGGCAGCGTGACGATCTCCTGCAACTATCACGAACGCCAGACCTTGATGCCGCAGTTCAGTGCGCGGCTGCGCGCCGGCGCGCCACAGGTCCGCCTCGTGCTGCTCGATGCCGCGGGCCATGGCAACGTCCATCTCAAGCAGAACCAGTGCGACATCGTGCTGGGTCCAGTCGGGGTCGTCGGCGAAAGCGTGTTCAGGCGCCATATCCTCACCGATCACTACGTCTGCGTGATGGACCCCGCCAATCCGCTGGCGCGGGGCCGGATTGGGCTGTCGGCCTATGCCAAGGCCGAGCATGTCTTCATCACCCATAGCGGTGAGTGGCAGCCGCTTTATCTGGAGGCGCTGAAGGCAAAGGAGATCGAGATCGAGCCGGCGGTCAGCCTGCCCAACCACGACAGCCTTGAGCGCATCGTCGCCGGCACGAGGCTGGTCGCGACCATCCCGCATCATCTGGCGCGGGCGATGCGCGGCGGCCTGCATGTCGCTGCGCTGCCGTTCCGCGTGCCGATCTCGATCGACATGTACTGGAGCGCAAGGACGGCCAAGTCGGGCCTGCACAAATGGGCGCGCGGCCTGCTCGCCGAGGTCGCCAGGGCTTATGCAGCTTGAGCCACGCGCTTCGCGCCGCGACGGTCAGAAACGCGAAAGGCCCGCACCTGAGGTGCGGGCCCTTCTGTCCGTCGCGGTCGCGCCGAAAGCAGGGGGCATCAGAACACGTGGTAGAACACGTAATAGAGCACGCCCGAGAGGATCATCGCGGCCGGCAGGGTCAGCACCCAGGCCATCGCGATGTTCCGGATCGTCGCCCATTGCAGGCCGGAGCCGTTGGCGGCCATGGTGCCGGCAATGCCTGACGACAGCACGTGGGTGGTCGAGACCGGCAGGCCGTAGCCGTCGGCCGCCGCGATCGTCGCGGCTGCCGTGATCTCGGCGCAGGCGCCCTGCGCGTAGGTCAGGTGGGTCTTGCCGATCTTCTCGCCGACGGTGACGACGATGCGCTTCCAGCCGACCATGGTGCCGAGGCCGAGCGCGATGGCGACGGCGAACTTCACCCAGCTCGGGATGAACTTCGTCGCGGCATCGAGCGAGCCCTTGTACTGGTTCAGCGTGGCGACGTCGGCGGCGGTCAGTTCGGCTTCCTTGTCCTTCATCAGGAGGCGGATCGCTTCCGAGGCGAGGTACATGTCGTTACGGGTGTTGCCGACCACGTCAGCCGGGAACTTGGCCAGCGTGCCGTACTGGGCGACCTGTTGGCCGATATCGCGGACCAGCACTGCCAGTGACGGGAAGGTGCCTTCATTGATCTGGTGCTGCGAGACGTAGTTGGTCACCGCCGGGCGCGGGTTGCCGATCACGTTGTAACCGGCGGCCTTGCCTTCGATGACCTTGCTGGCGGCGGTCGAATGCGCAGCGAACTGCTCGATCTGGCTTGCGGGCAGCGCGCGGTTCAGCGCATAGGCGGTCGGCACGGTGCCGATCAGGATCAGCATGATCAAGCCCATGCCCTTCTGGCCGTCATTGGAGCCGTGGAAGAAGCTGACCAAGGTGCAGGTCAGGATCAGGATGCCGCGGATCCACCACGGCGGCGGCTGGTCGCCGACCGGCTCGCCGAACAAAGCGGGCGTGGCGCGCACGAGCACGGCCTTGAGGATGTAGAGCAGGCCGGCCGCGAGCACGAAGCCGAACAGCGGCGACAGCAGCAGCGCCTTGGCGATGTTGGCCGCCTGCGACCAGTCAACGCCCGAGGTGCCGTCGCGGCCGCGCAGCAGCGCGTTCATGATGCCGACGCCCATGATCGAGCCGATCAAAGTGTGCGAGCTCGAGGCCGGCAGGCCGAGCCACCAGGTGCCGAGATTCCAGATGATGGCGGCGATCAGGAGCGCGAACACCATCGCAAAGCCGGCGCTGGAGCCGACCTGCAGGATCAGTTCGACCGGAAGCAGCGACACGATGCCGAACGCGACGGCGCCGCTCGAGAGCAGCACGCCGAACAGGTTGAACATGCCCGACCAGACCACGGCGACATGCGCCGGCAGCGAGCGGGTGTAGATCACGGTGGCGACCGCGTTGGCGGTGTCGTGGAAGCCGTTGACGAATTCGAAGCCGAGCGCGATCAGCAGCGCAACGAACAGCATGATGTAGGGCAGGAACGACGTGACGCGCGTGCCGGTGGCGTCGACGTCGGCATAGATGCTGTAGGCAACGAACAGCAGCGCGGCCGCGACCACGCCCAAATAAATGATCCCCGTCATGGGGTGGAAGCCTTTGTCGAGATCCGGACCCTTTTTCAAGGCGGGCTCGATCGAGCCGGGTAACGCCATATCGCTCATGGTAAACTCCTGTCCCAATGCCCCCGATTTTGATCGATGCATATGACAGGCAATTGAAATCCGCCTCGCGAAATGAGGCGGCCGGCCGTGACGGTGGACATCGCGCCGAATTGTTGTGGAACGCGTTGAAGGCCCATGCGCCTTCACGGCCTCGTGGCAATCTCCAGCAACAAAAGGTCAGCGATGACGACGGAGATGCCTTGCACTCGTTTCGCAGGGCAAGACTTTGCGCCGTGAGGTCACACTGAGTGCAGCGAGATCACACTGACCGCGGGCCGGTGAGGTCACAGCGGCGGCGAGACCACGACGGCAGGGCCTGGACAATATTTCTGTTAATCGGAAATCTGGCGGCGTCGCGGGTGAGGAGCGTCGCGGGTCAGGAAGGTGCAGTGAGGAGGTGCGGGTGAGGGGAGGGATAGAAGGCAGGATGGAAAGATGAGGTGGCGCGCCGCACGATCGGGGCTAGCAAACCGCGCAGCGCGCCCGCCTCGGGGTACGTCATGGCGTGAACATGACGCCCGATACCTGCGGAACACGTCACAGTACCACGGATCAATTCAAGGTTGTAGGTATTTATCAGCGTTGAGAACAATTTCACGTTGACGTGTGGTTGCTTCGGTTCCGCCGGTTTGTGGAACTCAAGCAGCGTGATCCGAACGGCGGAGGTGGCCCGCAGCGATCTTCAGGTCGTCGATAAAGCGCTGAAATTCCAGCGCCTTGGCTTTTTCGTCGGGCAGCCGCAACAGATAGGATGGGTGCACGGTGACGAGCACCTTGGTTCCGTCGTGGTCGATCAGGTGGCCGCGGTTCTTGTTGATCGGGGTGATCTTGCCGAGCACGCTCTGCGCTGCGGTGGCGCCGAGCGCCACCACGAGCTCCGGCTTGATGGCGGCGAGCTCGCGCTCGTACCACTGCCGGCAGGCGCGGATTTCCGGCGTGCCCGGCTTCTGGTGCAGCCGGACCTTGCCGCGCGGCACGAATTTGAAGTGCTTCACTGCGTTGGTGATGTAGACCGTGGCGCGATCGATGCCGGCGTCCTCAAGCGCGCGATCGAGCATCTGCCCGGCCGGTCCGACGAAGGGATGGCCGGCGAGATCTTCCTTGTCGCCGGGCTGCTCGCCGACCAGCATCAGCGTCGCGCTCTGCGGTCCCTCGCCGAACACGGTCTGGGTTGCGTCCTGCCACAGCGGGCAGGCGCGGCAATTGGCGGCCTCGTCGCGCAGGGCAGCGATCGTGTCGCGCACCTGTGCATCCTGAGTTTGCTTGCGGGCCATCGGCGGATCCTGCGGCTGCTGCGGCTCCGCCGCCTTGCGGGCGATGAAGGGGCCGCTGGTCATGCGCATGGCGTCTTCGATCAGCGGCTTAATGATCGAGTCCTCGGGCAGGTTCCTCCAATAGGCCTGCGGCATCTCCATCACCTTCAGCCGCGCGGGATTGAAGAGGCCGTTGTCATGACGCCGCCAGGCCTCCTCGAGCCGGTCCTCGGACGGCACCTCGGATTTGGCGACGCCCGGCGTGATCGAGATCGCGTGCCCATCCCAATGTGCGCAGACATCGGGAGTGAGGATCGACCACGGCATGTCGGCGAAGCGGCCGGCGAAGAAAGGTGCGGCGAGCTCGACGATGCGATGCTCCGGCTCGAACCAGGCGACGTAATGCGCCATCCGCTCGCGGCCGATTTCGCGGAAACGCAGATGCGCGTGCATCCTGTCGATGTCGACATAGACCGCGCGCGCCATCGCGTGGACCTCGGCGACGTCAGGGTCATCAGTTGCGCCGAGCAGATCGTGACGACTGCGCAGCCGCCACAGCAGGCGATAGAGCAGGGCGAAGCGCTCGTCACTGCGATGCAGGATCGCGGCCTTTGCGAGCTCGACGAATTTGGCAGGGACGTTGAACTGCGCCTGCGGCACGTCAGGCAAGTCATTCATGCAGGATGCGGACGACAATTCGTCATCGCGGCGGATGGTCCAGGTGACCTCCGCGGGCTTCACGTCATTGATCGCCAATCGCCGCGCGGCCCTGCGCCAGCCTTCGAAATCGGTGTCGTTGTCGAGCACGATGATACGCATGCGATTGCTCCGTTTCCGTCACGCCGCCATTTTCGGGGCCTGCGTGCTGACACTGCGGAAGATCACGGGCCTGCCCGGTTCGGCGGCTGCTGAATCTCATTGATTCAACTCATGAATCACTGAGCTCACCAATCCGATTGACTCTGTGGGCCCTGTTAGCTTTATATTAGAACATAACATGAACAAATGAGCCAGTCCCTGGTTCTCTGTTCTGGTCAGTGACGGCCTCAAATTTTGACGAGAAGGAGCGGCGCATCATGAACGGCGCACGCACGGGTACGCTTGCGTCTCTGCGCGGCAGCATCGCGCGCATCGAGGCGCCGTCGGATGCGGCGATGCCGAACCGCATCGCGCTCGGTCATGCCGGCGCGGACGCGATGCTGCGCGGCGGACTTGCCCCGGCCGCGCTGCACGAGGTGTTCGCGGCCGGCCATCAAGGCGGCGCTGCGACCGGCTTCATCGCGGGGCTCGCCGGGCTGATATCGGCGCGCAAGCCATTGGTCTGGGTGCGGCAGGATTTTTCCGATCGCGAGAACGGCGCGCTGTCGATGCGCGGGCTCGCCGAACTCGGTCTCGATCCGCGCCTCCTGGTCACGGTGCGCGCCGCCGATGTCGACAGCGGCCTGCGCACTGCGGCCGATGCGCTCGCCTGCGATGCGCTCGGCGCCGTCGTGCTCGAAATCTGGGGCCAGGCGCGCCAGCTCGATCTCGTCGCCAGCCGCAAATTGACGCTCGCCGCGCAAGCCTCCGGCGTCACCGCGTTGGTGCTGCGGATCGCGGCGACGCCAATCCCCTCGACCGCGGAGACGCGCTGGATCGTGCGCGCGGCACATTCGCCGCCCGGCAATGCCGCGAGCCCTTGGGGCGCGCCGCGCGTCGAGGCCGAGCTCGTGCGCAATCGTCATGGCCCGGTCGGGCGATGGATCATGGAATGGAAATGTGATGAGTGCCAATTCAGTGAACCGTCGGCGTATCCTCAGCCTGTGGCTGCCACGCCTGCCCATCGACCGCATCAAGCGCAAGCTCGCGCAGGACACCGCCTCGCAAGCTGATGGGCGCAACGTTGTGCCAATCGACACACGGGAGGTGGCAGAGCTTTCAAGTGAGGTGAGCACATCGGCAGGGCTCTCTCCCCCCTTGCGGGGGAGAGTTGGAGAGAGGGGTACCACGGACGCCGGCGTATGTGGCTCACCCCTCTCCCTAACCCTCCCCCGCAAGGGGGGAGGGAACCCGTCCGCCCATGCGTCCCTCACGAACGAAGTGAAGCAAGCGGACCTCCCCAGCGTCGTGGTCGCAAAAGACCACAACGCGATCCTGCTGCACGCGATCGACGAGGCCGCGGTGCGGGCCGGGCTGTCGATCGGGTTGCCGCTCGCCAATGCGCGGGCGATCTGCCCCGAGCTTACGGTCTACGACGCCGACCCCGCCGCCGACCTGAAGACGTTGAACGACATCGCCGACTGGTGCGACCGCTTCACGCCGCTGGTCGCGCTCGACGCACCTTACGGCCTGTTCCTCGACATCACCGGCTGCGCGCACCTGTTCGGCGGCGAGCGTGCGCTGCTGCAGATCGTGACCAATGCGCTGAGCCGTCGCGGCTTTGCGGTCAGCGCGGCGATTGCCGGCACCTCGATCGCGGCGCGCACGCTGACGCGCACCATTTCGGGCAAGATTGTCGCCGATGGCGAGGAAGCGCAGGCCGTTAGCCCGCTGCCGGTGTCGGCGCTCGGTGCAGATAGCTCTGTGACCACCGGCCTGCGCCGCGCCGGCTTGAAGACCATCGGCGATGTCGCCGCGCGCGCACCGCATGAGATCTCGGCGCGGTTCGGCGCGGCCTTCACCACCTTGCTCAGCCACGCGCTCGGGCAGGGCGATGCCCCGATCAGCCCGCGCAAGCCGCTGCCCGATTACATCGTCGAGAAGCGTTTCCCCGAACCGATTGCGACCGACACCGTGATCGCGCTGACGCTGTCGAGCCTCGCCAAGATGCTGGTTGCGGCGATGGACAAGCAGGGCAAGGGCGCGCGGCAACTGGAAGCGAGCTTCTTCCGCACTGACGGTGCGGTGCGCACGATCATGGTCGAGACCGGGCGTCCGGTGACGCGGCCCGAGATGATCGACCGTCTGTTCCGCGAGCGGCTCGATGCGCTCAACGATCCGCTCGATCCCGGCTTCGGCTTCGATCTCATTCGCCTTGCCGCCGGGCGTACCGAGATCGTAGTGCAGCAGCAGCGCGATCTCGACACCACTGTGCACGACAATGACGAGATCTCGGCGCTGATCGATCGCATCGCCGCCCGCATCGGCGGCAAACGCGTCGTCGTGCATCTGCCGCTGGAAAGCCATATCCCCGAGCGCGCGGCGCTCGCGCTGCCGGCGCAGCATCATCTGGCCGCCGCCAGTGCCGCCGCCTGGCCGGAGCGCGTCACCGGCGAGCCGCCGCTGCGGCCGCTCAGGCTGTTCGAGCGGCCCGAGCCGATCAAGGTGCCGTTCGCGAGCGTGCCGGACGGTCCGCCGCACCAATTCACCTGGCGGCGCGCCCTGCACGCGGTGGTGCGGGTCGAAGGCCCCGAGCGTATCGCGATGGAATGGTGGAAGCAGGACGGCGCGGCGCTGACGCGCGACTATTTCCGCGTCGAAGATGCCGAGGGCCAGCGCTTCTGGATCTTTCGCGACGGTCTTTACGAGAGTGAACTGCGCGACGAGGAAGACAAGCCCGTTCCGGCCAACTGGTATGTGCACGGGCTGTTCGCATGACAACACCGCTGCTCGACTATGCCGAGATCGGCATCACCAGCAACTTCTCCTTCCTGCGCGGCGGCTCCGATCCGCGCGCCTATGTGCATCAGGCGAGCGAACTCGGGATCCCCGTGATCGGAATCGCCGATCACAACACGCTGGCCGGCGTGGTGCGCGCCTGGAAGGAGCTCGACAGCGAGAAGGTCGCCCATCCGCCCAAGTTCCTGGTCGGCGCCCGCATCGTCTTCATCGACGGCACGCCCGATATCCTGGTCTATCCGCGCGACCGCGCCGCCTATGGCCGGCTGTGCCAATTGCTGACCCGCGGCAAGCGCGGTGTTGGCGTCGAGCGGGTCGAGAAGGGCGACTGCCGGCTCACTTTGCCTGATCTGATCGATTTCGCGGAAGGCCAGCTGCTGGTGCTGGCGCTGCCGCATCGATACGAGACGGCTGACGCGCTCGACGTGCTCGCGCGATTGAAGGCCAGCGCCGCCGACGGCGTCTGGCTCGCCGCAAGCCTGCTCTATCGCGGCGACGACAAGCGCCGTCTCGCGCGGCTGCATGGCCTCGCTACCGATGCCGGTGTGCCGCTGCTCGCCACCAACGAGGTGCTCTATCATCATCCCGCGCGCCGCCCGTTGCAGGACGTGCTGACCTGCATCCGCGAAAAGACCACGATCGAGGCTGTCGGCCGTAGGCTCGAGGCCAATGCCGAGCGGCATCTCAAGCCGGCGCATGAGATGATCAGGCTGTTCCGCGATCTGCCGGACGCGATCGCGGAAACCATGCGCTTCGCCGGGCGTATCTCGTTCTCGCTCGACCAGCTCAAATACCAGTATCCCGATGAGCCGGTGCCGCCGGGCAAGACCGCGCAGCAGCATCTGGAGGACCTGACCTGGGCCGGCGTCGACAAATATTTCGGCGGCGAGATCGACGAAAAACTTCGCGCCACCCTGAACAAGGAGCTCGCGCTGATCGCCGAGCTGAAATACGCGCATTACTTCCTCACCGTGCACGACATCGTGCGCTATGCGCGCAGCCAGAACATCCTGTGCCAGGGGCGCGGTTCGGCGGCGAATTCGGCGGTCTGCTACGTGCTCGGTGTCACCTCGGTCGATCCGACCAAGGTCGATCTGTTGTTCGAGCGCTTCATCTCCAAGGAGCGGCTGGAGCCGCCCGACATCGACGTCGATTTCGAGCATTCGCGGCGCGAGGAGGTGATGCAATATGTCTATCGCCGCTACGGCCGCCACCGCGCTGCGATCATCGCCACCATCATCCATTATCGTCCGCGCAGCGCGATCCGCGATGTCGGCAAGGCGCTCGGGCTGACCGAGGACGTCACCGCGGCGCTCGCCGACACCGTGTGGGGCAGCTGGGGCAAGGGCCTCAACGACATGCAGGTGCGGCAGGCCGGGCTGGATCCTGCGAACGCGATGATCAATCTTGCGGTCGAGCTCGCCACCGAGCTGATCGAGTTTCCACGCCATCTCTCGCAGCATGTCGGCGGCTATGTGCTGACCCAGGACCGGCTCGACACCTATGTGCCGATCGGCAACGCCGCGATGGACGACCGCACCTTCATCGAATGGGACAAGGACGACGTCGACGCGTTGCATATGATGAAGGTCGACGTGCTCGCGCTGGGCATGCTGACCTGCATCCGCAAATGCTTCGACCTGATCTCAGACCACAAGGGCGAGCACTGGGAGCTCGCCTCGGTCCCGCAGGACGACCCAGAGGTCTACGACATGCTGTGCCGTGGCGAGTCGCTCGGCGTGTTCCAGGTCGAGAGCCGGGCGCAAATGAACATGTTGCCGCGCTTGAAGCCGCGCACCTTCTACGATCTCGTCATCGAGGTCGCGATCGTGCGCCCCGGGCCGATCCAGGGCGACATGGTGCATCCGTATTTGCGGCGGCGGAACGGCGTCGAGAAGGAAAGCTATCCATCGCCGGCGCCCGAGCACGGCCCGCCGGACGAACTCCATAATGTCCTGCACAAGACGCTCGGCGTGCCGCTGTTCCAGGAGCAGGCGATGCGGATCGCGATCGAGGCGGCAAAGTTCACCTCCGAAGAGGCCAACGGCCTGCGCCGCTCGATGGCGACCTTCCGGAACGTCGGCACCATCGGCACCTATGAGGAGAAGCTGGTCGGCAACATGGTGGTGCGCGGCTACGATCCGGATTTCGCCCGCAGCTGCTTCGACCAGATCAAGGGTTTTGGCAGCTACGGCTTCCCGGAAAGCCACGCCGCGAGCTTCGCACAGCTCGTCTACATCTCCTCATGGCTGAAGCATTATCATCCCGATGCGTTCTGCTGCGGCCTGCTCAACTCGCAGCCGATGGGCTTCTACGCTCCGGCGCAGATCGTCGGCGACGCCCGCAAGAACAGCGTCACGGTGCGCGAGGTCGATGTCTCCTTCAGCTTTGCGCAGAACACGCTGGAGGAGAAGGTCGGCGAGCACTGCGCGGTGCGGCTCGGCTTCCGCCAGATCGACGGCTTTCGTTGGCTGGATGAGGATGAGGAGCGGTTGAAAGCTCTCCAATCGTCATTCTCCGATGCGCAATTGCGCATCGGAGGCACGCGAAGCGTAGATGTTAATGAGTCAGGAAGGCACGAACGGATGGGCTCTCTCCCCCCTTGTGGGGGAGAGTTGGAGAGAGGGGTAAGCCACGACCACCGTCCTTGCGGCTTACCCCTCTCCCTAACCCTCTCCCGCAAGGGGGGAGGGAACCCGCCCACCTCCCGCGCGGCCTTGGACGGAGAGTTGGACTGGGCCGACCGCATCGTCGCGGCGCGCAACCGCCGGCCGTTCACCTCGCTGGAGGATTTCGCCCGCGATACCGCTCTGCCCAAGCGCGCGCTGATCCTGCTCGCCGATGCCGATGCGTTCCGCTCGCTCGGGCTCGACCGCCGCGAGGCGCTGTGGGCGGTGCGGCGGCTGCCCGACGATGTGCCGCTGCCGCTGTTCGAGGCCGCGACTGCGCGCGAGCAGCCGGATGAGGGCGCAGAGCCGCTGCCGGAGATGCCTCGTCCCGAGCAGGTGGTCGCCGACTATCAGACCATCCGCCTGTCGCTGAAGGGCCACCCGATGGAATTCCTGCGCGAGATGTTCACCAGGGAACGCGTCGTCGCCTGCCACACCATCAATCGCAGCAACGACCGCCGCCGCGTCCGTTGCGCCGGCGTGGTGCTGGTGCGGCAGCGGCCGGGCAGCGCCAAGGGCGTCGTGTTCATGACGCTGGAGGACGAGACCGGCATCGCCAACATCGTGGTGTGGCCGAAGGTGATGGAGCAGTACCGCAAGGAAGTGATGGGCGCGCGCCTGATCCTGGTCGAGGGCTATATCCAGAGCAGCCCCGAGGGCGTCACGCATCTGGTGGCGCAGCGCATGACCGACCGCTCCCACGATCTGATCGGCCTCGCCAACGAATCCCCTGTCAGCAAGCATCCGGTGCCGGCCGGCCCGGCCTTGATCGAGCCGCTCAACGACGACCGCCGCGATCACGGCGACAACTCGCCGCAAAGGATCCGCCACCCCCGCAACGTCCGCATCCTGCCGCCGTCACGGGATTTTCATTGAGGGGATACGCGAATCGTAGGGCGGATTAGCCGAAGGCGTAATCCGCCGCTCAGTTCAACCAACGTGAAGCTCATGCCGAATTATCGTCGCGCATTCATCCCCGGTGGCTGTTGGTTCTTCACGGTAAACCTGCTGGACCGACGACAAACCCTGCTCGTTGACTATATTGCGGAATTGCGCAACGCCGTTGAGGCGACGCATCGGGACTATTCCTTTACAATCGACGCATTCGTTGTCCTGCCCGATCATCTGCATGCGGTCTGGACCTTGCCGTCAGGCGATACCGATTTCTCCACGCGCTGGCGGCTGGTCAAGAACCGTTTCGCAAGAGCGCTGCCAAAGCATGAACAGCTCAGCGACGTTCGTATCGCTCGCAACGAACGTGGAATCTGGCAACGTCGGTTCTGGGAACATCTGATCCGCGGCGAAACTGATTACGCGCGTCACGTCGAATATTGCTACATCAATCCGCTAAAGCATGGGCATGCCGCACGGGTGCGCGATCGGCCCTACTCCTCGTTTCATCGCGACGTCCGCGCAGGATTGTTCCCGGACGACTGGGGTGGTGACGTCGCGATGAGCGGCGACTTCGGCGAACGACGATGATCCCCGAGGGAATGGCGGATTACGCCTTCGGCTAATCCGCCCTACGATCTGATGCGCGCGGATTGTAGCGTCCATCGCGGCATTGCGCGACCTCGCTGTCGTCCCTGCGAAAGCAGGGACCCATAACCACCGATGGTTATTGCTGTGCGATGGCGGAACGACGCGTTCCGTTCACGACACGGGCCCGCGGAGTATGGGTCCCTGCTTTCGCAGGGACGACAGCGGAGCGAGCTCGAAGCAACTACTCCACCGCAGCCCCCACCGGCGGTCCGCCCGGCGGGCGGTGCAGGAAGGTGATCGATGCATAGGCGCCGACCCACGAGCCGGCTGCCGCGAAGGCGACATAGAGCCAGTTCTCGGTGTAGCTGATCACCGCATAGGAGGAGAGCACGTACCAGACGCTGCTCCAGGTCGCCGCCGGCACGCGCTTGCGCGCGACGACCGCCGAGGTGAACATGACGTAGACCGCGTCGGTCGCTGCGGTCGCGAGGAAGACACCGCCGGCGGTGATGGGATCGATGGCAGCCATTGCAACTCCTGTTCGGGTCGGCCAGAAGGCATGATCCGGAAAAGTGTGAAGCGGTTTTCGGAGAAGGTCATGCCCAAACAAGGCATGATCCGCAAAAGTGTGAAAACGGTTTTCCGAAAAGATCATGCCAAATAAGGGTTTGGATCGGGCATTGCCGTTTTGTCATCATGCTCGGGCATAGATTAATCGCAAAGAGGAATGCGATGCAGGACATCCGTGAAATCCTTGCCGATGTCTGGACCGGCGCCGGCGGTGCGCCGTCCGCGCTCCATGCGGTCAGGCTGACCGGCAGCGAGCCGCAACTGCCGTCGTCGTTTCGTGTCGCAGCGGCCGCGCAGGCGCCGATCGCGGCGGCCGGCCTTGCGGCGGCCGAGATATGGAAGGCTCGTAGCGGCGAGGCGCAGGACGTCGCGGTCGACATGCTTCATGCCGTGGTCGAATGCCGCAGCGAGCGTTATTTGCGGGTCGACGACAAGCCGCCGCCGCCGGCCTGGGACAAGATCGCCGGCGTCTACCGTGTCCGCGACGGCCGCTTCGTTCGTCTCCACACCAATTTCCCGCGTCACCGCGACGCCGTCTGCAAGGTGCTGGGCTGCAATGCCGAGCGCGACGACGTCCAGGCCGCACTGTTGCAATGGGACGGCGAAGCGTTCGAGACCGCGGCCTATGCCGCCGGCGGCGTCGTCGCCCTGATGCGCTCCTATGATGAATGGTCCGCGACGCCGCATGCCAAAGAACTGGCAAAACTGCCGCTGATCTCGATCGAGAAGATCGGAGAGGCCGCGCCAAAGCCATGGCCGGCCGGCGACCGGCCGCTGGCCGGCATCCGTGTGCTCGATCTGTCGCGCGTGATCGCAGGTCCCGTCGCAGGTCGCACGCTCGCGGCGCATGGCGCCGACGTGCTCTTGATCTCCGGTCCCGATCTGCCGGCGATTCCCTGGCTGACCATCGATACCGGCCGCGGCAAGCTGACGGCGTTCCTCGAGCTGCGCAGCGAGGAGGGGCGCGGCGTGATGCGCGATCTCGTGGCGCAGGCCGATATTCTCTCGCAGGGCTATCGTCCGCAGGCGATTGCGCGGCTCGGCTTCTCGCCGGAGGAGGCGGCCCGCATCAATCCCGGGATCGTCTATGTGACGCTCTCGGCCTATGGCCATGCTGGTCCGTGGGCGGAGCGGCGCGGCTTCGATTCGCTGGTGCAGACCACGACCGGCTTCAATCACGCCGAGGGGCAGGCGGCCGGCGTCGATGGGCCGAAGGAATTGCCGGCCCAGATGCTCGACCACGCCACCGGATATTTCATGGCCTTCGGCGCCATGATGGCCAGGGCTCGCCAGGCGCGGGAGGGCGGCAGCTGGCATGTCCGGGTGTCGCTGGCGCAAACCGGGCGCTGGCTGTGGAATCTCGGCCGCCTCGATGGGGGCCTCGCGACCGAGGACCTCAAGGCGGAAGCGGTGCTGCCCTTCATCGAGCAGTTGCCGTCCGGTTTTGGCATGCTGAGTTCGGTCCGGCACGCGGCTGTGCTGTCGCGGACCCCAGCCCATTGGTTCCGCCCGGCCATGCCGCTCGGCAGCAATCCCCCGGAGTTTCCCGGATGAGACATTCAGCCGCTGTTCACGCTACCCGAACTTTAGCCACAGGCGTCATCGAAGTGCGATTTATAGGTTGTTTAGAGCGCCAATTCGGCACTATTAGCGCACCGCTGGGGTTGTCCCGCCGGAAGCTGCAACGAACGACCCTGCGGACCGCATGCTGAAAGAGTTCCCCAACAAAATGAAGAGCTTTGGCCGCCCGCGCCTGGTCGTGACCGCGGCGCTGCTGGTGGTCGCCTGCGCGGGTGCCTATGGCTACACGCGTCTCGGCGCAGAAAAGCCAAGGCCTTCGGAAGTCTCCAGCCAGTCCCGCAAGGGGGGCACGCGCTATACGCCGTCGGCCGCCGAGTGGGCCAGCCTGACCTTCCAGACCGTCACCGAACATACGTTCCGCTCCGAGCTGGTGACCGAGGGCAAGATCGGGATCGATGAGGACCGCTCCACCCCGGTCTACTCGCCCTATACCGGGCGGGTGACCCGCCTCCTGGTGCGGCCGGGCGATGCCGTGGTGAAGGGGCAGCCGCTATTCGTGATCGAAGCGGCCGACACCGTGCAGGCGCAGAACGACTACGTCGCCGCGATGACCGGTCTCAACAAGGCCCAGTCGGCGCTCGACCTCGCTGAGATCCAGGAAAAGCGCGCCAAGGACCTGTCCGAGGGCAAGGCGATCCCGCTGAAGGATTACCAGACTGCGCAGGCCGCGCTGGTGCAGGCGCAGAACGATGCGCGCTCGGCGCAGACGCTGCTGGAAGCCGCGCAGAACAAGCTGCACATCCTCGGCTTCGGCGACGAAGCCATCACGACCTTGCAGCAGAAGGGCCGCCTTAATCCGGAGACGACGGTGTTCGCGCCGATCGGCGGCACCGTGGTCCAGCGCAAGGCCGGCCCCGGCCAATATGTCTCGACCGGCGCCAGCGACCCGGTCTACGTGATCGGCGATCTCTCGACGGTCTGGCTGATCGCCTTTGTCCGCGAATCCGATGCCGACAATGTTGCGATTGGGCAGGACCTCAGCTTCAGCGTGATGGCGCTGCCCGGCAAGGTGCTGAACGCCCGGGTCAACTATGTCGCCGCCGCGATCGATGCGACCTCGCGCCGGCTGCTGGTCCGCGCCACCATCGACAACGCGGACAACCGGTTGAAGCCGGAAATGTTCGCCAATGTGACCCTGTATTCGAAGGGCGATCACCCGGCGGTCGGCGTGCCGAAGCAGGCGCTGATCTACGAGGGCGATCAGGTTCGCGTCTGGGTCGCGAGAGCCGATGACAAGACCATCGAGCTGCGCCAGATCAAGCCCGGCCTCATCAATGGCGACCTCGTCGAGGTGGCCGGCAATCTCAAGCCGGGCGAGCAGATCGTGACGAAGGGAAGCCTCTTCATCGACCGCGCCGCGTCCGGCACCTAAACCCATCAAGTATCCCTTCCAGTTGAAAGCGCCGATCTGAATGGATCGCCTCGTCGCCCTTGCCGTCAATCGCCGCTACTTGATGGTGGCCATGTTCGCCGCCGTCTTCATCGGCGGCCTGCTTGCGTTCCAGCAGCTCAATATCGAGGCCTATCCCGATCCGACCCCGCCGATGGTTGACATTGTGACGCAGAGCCCGGGCCTCTCGGCCGAGGAGATCGAGCGCTACATCACGATCCCGATCGAGACCCAGGTCGCCGGCATCAAGAACCTCAAGACCATCCGCACCATCTCCCTGTACGGCCTGTCCGACGTCAAGCTGCAGTTCTCCTTCGACTATACCTATGACCAGGCGCTGCAGCAGGTGCTCAACCGCCTGTCGCAGCTCGCGCCGTTGCCGGGCAACGTGCAGCCCGGCATCTCGCCGACAAGCCCGATCGGAGAAATCTTCCGCTATCGCCTCAAGGGGCCGCCGAACTACAGCGTGCTCGACCTCAAGACGTTGCAGGACTGGGTGCTGCAACGCCGCTTCCGCGCGGTGCCCGGCGTGATCGACGTCACCGGCTGGGGCGGCAAGACCAAGACCTATGAGATCCAGGTCGACTTCAACAAGCTGGTCGCCAACGGCCTGACCTTGCCGCAGGTGCTGCAGGCGGTCTCCAACGCCAACATCAATGTCGGCGGCAACACCGTGAACATCGGCTCGCAATCGGCCGTGGTGCGCGGCGTCGGCCTGATCCGCTCGGTCGACGATCTCGCCAACACCATGATCTCGCAATCCGGCGGCAATCCGGTGCTGGTCAGGGACGTCGGCGCCGTCACGATCGGCGAGAAGCCGCGGCTCGGCATCGCCGGCATCGACAGTGACGACGACATCGTGCAGGGCATCGTGCTGATGCGCCGCGGCGAGCAGAGCTCGCCGACGATTGCCCGCGTCGAGCAACTGGTCAACCAGATCAACAGTTCCTCGATCCTGCCGCCGGGCGTGAAGATCGAACGCATCTACGACCGCAAGGACCTGATCGAACTCACCACCCACACCGTGCTGCACAACATGGTGGTCGGCATCCTCTTGATCGTGCTGTTGCAGTGGATCTTCCTCGGCGATCTCCGCAGCGCGCTGATTGTCGGCGCGACGATCCCGTTCGCGCTGTTCTTCGCCGTGATCATCCTCGTGCTGCGCGGCGAATCCGCCAATCTGCTCTCGGTCGGCGCGATCGATTTCGGCCTGATCGTCGACGCCACCGTGATCATGGTGGAAGCGATCTTCCGCCGGCTGTCACAGACCACGGCACTGTCGGACGAGGAGCGAAGCCACATCTCCGAGGACACGGTGATGGGGATGAAGAGCCACGCCATCTTCTCTGCCGCCGCCGACGTGTCGCGTTCGATCTTCTTCGCCGCCACCATCATCGTCGCCGCGTTCCTGCCGCTGTTCACGCTGGGCGGCGTTGAGGGCAACATCTTCGGGCCGATGGCGCGAACCTATGCCTATGCATTGGCGGGTGGATTGCTGGCGACCTTCACCATCACGCCGGCACTGAGCGCGATCATCCTGCCGGCACATATCCACGAAACCGAGACCTGGATCGTCAAGAAGCTCGACGGGATCTACCTGCCGGTGCTGAACTGGGCGATCGGCAACCGCAAGATCGTGATGGCTGGCGCGGCCGGCCTCGTGGTCATGACCATCATCTTCGTGCGCTTCCTCGGCCTCGAATTCCTGCCCAAGCTGGAAGAGGGCAATCTGTGGATCCGCGCCACGCTGCCGCCGACGATCTCGCTGCAGGAAGGCAATGCCTATGTCAACGAGATGCGGAAGCTGATCCGCAGCCGTCCCGAGGTGGTGTCGGTGGTGTCGCAGCACGGCCGTCCCGACGACGGCACTGACGCCGCAGGATTCTTCAACGCTGAATTCTTCGCACCGCTGAAGCCGGCCGGCGAATGGCCTGATACCCACGACAAGGACGTGCTCACCGCGCAATTGCTGGCGCAGTTGCAGGAGAAATTTCCGGGCGTCGAATTCAACTTCTCGCAATACCTGCAGGACAACGTCTCGGAGGCGGTGTCAGGCGTGAAGGGCGAGAACTCGATCAAGCTCTACGGCAACGATCTGCAGGCGTTGAGCGACACTGCCAACAAGATCAAGTCTGTGCTGTCGACCGTGCAGGGCGTCACTGACCTTGCAGTGTTCACCTCGCTCGGCCAGCCGACGATCCAGATCGACGTCGACCGTGCGCGGGCGGCGCGCTACGGCCTGTCCCCGGGCGACATCAATGCCACGATCAAGGTCGCGGTCGGCGGCGACACCGCGGGCGATCTCTACGAACCCGGCAGCGACCGGCACTTCCCGATCATCGTTCGCCTCGCGCCCGAATATCGCAAGAGCGCGGAGGCGATCCATAATCTGAGGATCGGAGTGGCGAGCACGAATGGCGGCATCACGCAGATCCCGCTCTCTGAAGTCGCCTCGATCAACCTGATCTCCGGCGCGGCCTACATCTATCGCGAGCAGCAGGAGCGCTATCTGCCGATCAAGTTCTCGGTGCGTGACCGTGACCTCGGCAGCGCGATCCTGGAGGCGCAGCAAAAGGTCAACGAGCAGGTCCAGCTGCCGCCCGGCTCGCGTCTCGAATGGGTCGGCGAGTTCGGCAATCTGCAGGACGCGATCAAGCGGCTGTCGATCGTGGTGCCGATCAGCCTCGTGCTGATCGCGGTGCTGCTGTTCTTCAATTTCGGCTCGATGGTCGACACCATGCTCGCGATGAGCGTGATCCCGATGGCGATCTTCGGCGGCGTGCTCGGGCTTTTGATCTCCGGCATTCCGTTCAGCGTGTCGGCGGCGATCGGCTTCATCGCGCTGTTCGGCATCGCCGTGATGGACGGCATCATCATCCTGTCGCAGTTCAACCAACTGATCGACGAAGGCTACGACCGGATGCGCGCGGTGATCCGCACCGGCGAATTGCAGCTTCGTCCGGTGCTGATGACCTGCGTGGTCGCGGGCATCGGCCTGCTGCCGGCGGCGGTGTCGGAGGGCATCGGCTCGCAGGTGCAGAAGCCGCTCGCCATCGTCGTCGTCACCGGCATGATGCTGGCGCCGCTGGTGATCCTGATCACGCTGCCGGTGCTGATTTCCTATTTCTCGCGCCGGCCGAAAGATAGCGTCAGGTAAAGCCGTAGAGCTGCGCCGGGTTGTCGACCAGGATGGTCTTGCGCACCGCGGCGTCCGGCGCCCAGACCGGAAGCTGGTTGAGGAGGCGGCCGTCGTCGATCTGGTACAGCGGCGTCACGTCGGTGACCTTCTTGCCCGCCGGCGTCACCGAATCCGGGTGCGGCCAGTCGGTGCCCCAGACGATGCGCTCGGCATTGGCCGCGATCAGCGCCTGCGCCAGCGGCGTGGCATCGGCATAGTCGGGGGCAAGCTTGGAGGCGCGGTAGGCGCCGGAGATCTTGACGTAGGTTTTGCCGGATTTGACCAGCGCCAGCAGGTCGTCAAAGCCCGGCTGACCGGTACCCAGCGCGGCCTCGGCGCCGCCGAAATGGTCGAACACCACAGGTACCGGCGCTGCCGCGACGAGGTCCTTGATCGCAGTGATCATCGCGAGGCTGGTGAACAACTGGACATGCCAGCCGCGCGCCTTCATCCGCTCGATCGCAGCCGAGAAGCGCTGCCGGCCGACATTGGGATCGTTGACACCGCCGGTCGCAAGGTTGAGGCGGATGCCGCGGAAGCCGACCTTCTGCATGGCATCGAGATCGCTCTCGCTGGTCTTGTCGTCGATCACCGCGACGCCGCGCGCCGTCGGCCCGCGCGCCGTCATGCCGAACAGCGTCGACGAATTGTCGGGGCCGTAGACGCTCGGCGTCACGATCACCACGCGCTCGACATGCAGCGCCTTGTGCAGCGCGCTCATCTCCTCCGGCGAGGCCGGTTCCGGCGTATAAACGCGGCCGGCGAAGAACGGGAATTTCTCGGGGTCGCCATGGATGTGGGTGTGGCAGTCGCATGCACCGGCAGGCACGTCGAAATTCACCGGCGTCGATGGTTGGGCGGCCTTGGAAAATGCGTTGCTGCTGGTCATGGTCACTCCGGCTGCGATGGAAGCCAGCATCATATCGCGTCGCGTCAGCATTGGACGTCTCCCTGCGTGCTCGGCTGTTATGCGCTTAGTCCGCGCACCGGCATTATTGGTTGCCGGCGGGCGCGGAGACTATCGGCGGTGAGAGCGGGCGGAAAGGGCCGGTTCGCGCTGCGACCGGTTCCACGAGGCCTATTGTCCCGACGGCGTGCGCAGGCCGTGCCAGGCGTCGCGCACCTGATGGTAGTGCACCTCGGGCAGGTAGTCGGGCGTCTTGAGATTGAGCGTCTTGACGTCGAGGCGTCCGATCGCGCTGAGCAATGTGTAGGAGGCGATTACGCGGTCGCGCTGCGCGCCGATCAGACGGGCCCGTGCCGTGATCAAATCCTGCTGGGCGTTGAGCACGTCGACCGTGGTGCGTTGGCCGCCGGCGGCTTCCTTCTGCACGCCGGCTAGCGCGACCTCGGCGGCCTTCACCTCGGACTCGGAGGCCGACACCGCGATCTTGGCGCCTTCATTGGCGACCCATGCACTGACCACGGCGGTCTTGGCCTGATTGCGGACCTGGTCGAGCACGAGGCGGCTCTGCGCCGCCACTTCCTTGGCCTGCCGGGTCTGCGAGGCTGCAGTGCCGCCGTCATAGATCGGTTGCGTGATCTGTCCGATCACCGAGGCCTGATCGGTTCCGAACGTGCTGAGCGACGTGTCGGAATCTCGATTTTTGCTGACGCTGCCCTGTACGGTGATGTTCGGCATCAGGCTGCTCTCGGCGACGCGGATCGAGGTCGAGGCGACGTCGACATCGAAGCCGGCCGCGGTCACAGCCGGGTGCTCGCGCAGCGCAAGCGCGATCGCATCCTCGCGGCTGCGCGGCAACAGCCGGTCGGTGGTGTCGGCTGGCCGCAATTGCGACGGCGGGTTGCCGACCACCTGCGCATAGGTCGCCTGGCTGACCGCGTAGTTGACCTCGGCGGCGTTGAGATCGGCGAGACCGCGGTTGAGCCGGGCCTCGGCCTGGGCGGTATCGGTCGGGGTGACATCGCCGGCATTGAGGCGGCGCTGCGTGATCGCCTGGGTCTCCTTCAGGAAGGCGACGTTGGACCGCTGCGCCTCCACCAGGGTCTGGTTGGCCAGCACGTTGGTGTAGGCGGTGACGGCGTCGAGCAGCACGCCCTGGCCGACATTGCGCAGCGCCTCGCGGCCGGACTGGACCTGCAACTCGGCGACGCGGACACTGTTGGCGGTCTTAAAACCGTTGAACAGAGTCTGGGTGACGGTCAAGCCGATCTGCCAGGGCCGTAGCGTCGCGGTCTGGAGGACGTTTCCGGGCAATTGGTCGCGCACCGCCTGCAAGCCGGCCGACAGGCTGGCCGCGACCTGGGGACGGTAGCCGGCCAGCGCCTGTGGCACGTTCTCGTCGGTCGCACGCTGGCGCGCCCGCTCGGCGTTGAGCTGCGGATTAGTCTGATAGGCCTTGACCAGCGCGTCCGGCAGGCTCTCGGCGCGGGCAGGGGAGTCAGCCAGCAGCGCGCATACCAAGGCGCCAAGGCCGATGCCCGACAAAAGCACGCGCCTCGCTACGTCGCCAATATCAGCGGCACGCTCAACCATGTGATCCCGCACACCAAACCCCGGCAGTCCGCCTCCGCCGACGCCGCCGACACATCTACCTGTTTACGGGGCGGCGCGGCCACAGGCAAACCGCCGCACGACATCTGCACATCATTTCGGCTGTTGTCTGTTGCCGGTTCGTCACAGGCGAACGTAGCTGTCATATGAAGTATAGATTCGATTGGCCGGGCGCCGATTCCGCGGCGCCGGTTATCCACTGTCTCCGCCGGGTCCATTGCTGATGCCCATATTGTTCTCCGACCCCGAGGCGATCGCGGAGCACATCATTCGTGACGTCGGAACCGAACTGGTGGTCGGGCTGCCGCTCGGCCTCGGCAAGGCCAACCACATAGTCAACGCGCTGTATGCGCGGGCGGTGGCCGACCGCTCCATCAACTTGACGCTGTTCTCCGCGTTGACGCTGGAAAAGCCGAAGCCGAAGAGCCTGCTCGAACAACGCTTCATCGGTCCGGTGATCGATCGCCTGTTCGGCGGTTACCCCGATCTCGCTTATGCCGATGCGCTGCATCGCGGCGCGCTTCCGCCCAACATCAAGGTGATCGAGTTCTTCTTCCTCGCGGGGCAGTGGCTGTATCAGCCCTTTGCGCAGCAGCACTACATTTCCGCGAATTACACCCACGCCGCGTCGTACCTGCTGTCGCGCGGACTGAATGTCGTTCCCCAGTTGGTCGCCAAGCGCGTCGTCGACGGCGTGCCGCGCTATAGCCTGAGCTGCAACACCGACACGACGCTCGACGTGCTGCGCGCTCGTGCGCAGGGACGGGCGTCATTCAAGCTGGTCGGCCAGGTCAATTCCGAGCTTCCGTTCATGCCCGGACCCGGCGATCTGCCGGCGGATGAATTCGCCGCGGTGCTCGATAGTCCCGACACCGATTTCCCGCTGTTCGCGCCGCCGTCCGAGCCGATCAGCGACACCAAATATGCGATCGGATTGCATGCCGCCGGTCTGGTGCGCGATGGCGGCACGCTGCAGATCGGCATCGGGCAGGTCGGCGATGCGCTGGCACAGGGCCTCGTGGTCCGCCACCGCGACAACGCCCAATTCCACGGCATCATGCAGCGCCTTGCGCCCGGCACCGCACAGTCCGCGGCGGCCAAGACCGGGCCGTTCGAGAAGGGCCTCTATGGCGTCAGCGAGATGTTGTTCGAGGCGTTCCTCGGGCTGATCGACGCCGGCATCCTCACGCGCGACATTGGCGGCGTGGTCCTGCACGGCGCATTCTTCCTCGGACCGCAATCGTTCTATCGGGCGCTGCGCGAGATGGGGCCCGAGCAGCTGGCACAAATCCAGATGATGCCTGTGTCCTTCACCAACGAGATCTTCGGCGACGAGGAAGGCAAGCGCCGCGCCCGTGTCGATGCGCGCTTCGTCAACAATGCGATGATGGCGACGCTGCTGGGCGCTGCAATCTCCGACGGGCTCGACAACGGCCAGGTCGTGAGCGGTGTCGGCGGCCAGTACAATTTCGTGGCGCAGGCGTTCGCGCTCGAGGGCGCACGTTCGGTGCTGGCACTGGAGGCAACCCATCAATCCGGCAGGCAGGCGCAGTCGAACATCCGTTGGTCCTATGGCCACGAGACCATCCCGCGTCACCTGCGCGATATCTTCGTCACCGAGTATGGGGTCGCGGATACGCGTGGAAAATCCGATGCGGGCGTGATCGCCGCGATGCTGGAGGTGTCGGACTCGCGTTTCCAAAGCGAGCTGATGCGGCAGGCCAAGGATGCCGGCAAGCTGCCGCGTGATCACGAAATCCCGGCCGCTCACCGCGAGAACTATCCGGAGCGGATCAGCGCTGCGCTGAAGCCCGCGCGCGAAGCGGGCCTGCTGCCGTCATTCCCGTTCGGCAGTGATTTCACCGACGTCGAGCAACGGCTGATTCCGGCGCTGCAGATCTTGCAGCAGGCGCAGCGCACGCCGCTGCAACTCGCCGGCCTGCTGTGGCAGGGGATGCGGCATCCGCCCGATGCCGCCGACGGCGAATGCCTGGCGCGGCTCGGTCTCGACAAGCCGACGCATTTTGCCGAGCGCGCCTATCGCGCGCTCGTCACCGCGGCACTGCAACGGAGCCGGGGAGCAACACATGATCCGGAAAAGTGCGAAGCGGTTTTCCAATGAGGTCATGCGCAAACAAAAAGCTAAAGCGCGATGACGTTTCAACCTGATCTCATCGCGCTTTAGCGGTTCTTGTTGACCGGCTTGCGCTTCTCGATGAAGGCCGCCATGCCCTCGGAGCGATCCTCGAGCGCGAAGGTCGAGTGGAACAGGTTGCGCTCGACATTCATGCCCTCCGAAAGCGGCGTCTCGAACGCGCGGTTGATGGCTTCCTTGGCCATCGCGGCGGCCGGACGCGACATCGAGGCGATCTTCTCGGCGGCGGCGAGTGCTTCTTCCTGCAACTTGTCGGCCGGAACGATCCGCGACACCAGGCCCGAGCGCTCGGCTTCCGCCGCATCCATCATCCGTCCGGTGAGACAGAGGTCCATTGCCTTCGACTTGCCGATCGCGCGGGTCAGGCGCTGCGTGCCGCCGATGCCCGGGATGGTGCCGAGGGTGATTTCCGGCTGGCCGAACTTGGCGGTGTCGGCGGCGATGATGATGTCGCACATCATCGCGAGCTCGCAGCCGCCGCCGAGCGCGTAACCCGCGACCGCCGCGATGGTCGGCTTGCGGCAACGGGCGACGCGGTCGCCGCCGATGGCGGTGAAGTCGCTGTTGAACATGTCGATGAAGCCCTTCGGCTGCATCTCCTTGATGTCGGCGCCGGCTGCGAAGGCCTTCTCGCTGCCGGTGATCAGGATGCAGCCGATCTTGTCGTCGGCCTCGAGATCGTCGACCGCCGCGGCGATCTCGCGGAACACGCCGAACGACAGCGCATTCAGCATTTTCGGCCGGTTCAGCGTGATGACGCCAACCGGTCCCTTGCTTTCGACGATGATGAATTCGAACGTAGCCATGACGCAAACCCCGTGCCTGATTTGGCGGGCAATGTGCCTGCTGGCGGGATGCGCTTCAAGTGGCTGAAGCGAGGCTTTGGGCCGCGGTGCGGCGCTACCCAGCGCCGCAAGCCGCAGGCGCCTCGGCTAGGCCATGAACATCCGCGCGGCGGAGGCCACCGTGAGCAGGGCGCCGAAGCCGATGAAGATCTTGCCGATCAGCGAGGTCTGGTCCCAGCTCGCGCTGTCGCTGCTGGCCAGAACCGGCGCCGGCTTGGGTGCCGCTGCAGCGGCAGGTAGCGGCTGCACAGCCGGCGCCTCCTGCTGGGCGGTCTGTGGCTGAACCGGTTGCGCTTGTTCCGCCGGCTGCTCCTGCTGCAGGGCCCGGTCGAGGTCGTTGAGCTGGTCGGATGCGACCACGCTGCCGTCGGGTTGCGTGTCGGTGGGCTTGTCGGAGGCGGCCAGCACCGGATTGACGCTGGCGGGTGGGGTACTCGCATTGCCGTCTCCGGATGTCAGCTCCGCATTGGCATTGGCGACCGTGGCCGGCATGCCGGCCGACGTCACGCTTCCGGCATCCTTGCTGGCCGTCTTCTTGCTCTCGGATTTGTCGGCCGACTTGTCAGCGGTCTTGGAGGAGCTGTGGCGCGCATGGCGCCGGACATGCCGCGAACTCTGTTGCGCGGACTTATCGGTCGTTGCGTTGTCGGATTTCGTTGCCGATGCGTCCGAACCGGCCGCATGCGCCGGCAACGGAACAGCGAGACACATGGCAAGCCCGGTCAGCCCTGTCGCGACCATCAAGGCCAAGCGCCCATTGGCTTTGATCTTCATTCTGATGATCTCCCCATTTCGCCCGTCCCAAAGCCGAAATGAGACCCCGCTGCGTGTCCACACCGGGGCAAAAAAAGGGAATCTTCGGGCCTCAGGGGGCAAAAGCTGGGCAATTTCGTCCCAGCGGGTGATCGGCTACGGCACCCCGATGCTTGTGGGACCGATCGGTGTTATGAGCCGTGGTGTCTGGAAACCCGCCGGAGCGATTCTTTGCGCCCGATCTCCGGCGCGGCCTGACCGGAGGATCGCGATCACGAATTCGTGATATTCTTGGCTGGCCGCGTAACGAACTGAAAGATCGGCCGAATTGCAATTCAGGAGCCTGCGTGCGCGAACGTGAGGATGAATGGACCGACCTGATGCGGTCGGCCATTTCTGGCGATGACGCGGCGTATCATCGCCTGCTCAAGGCCATCACGCCGGTACTCCGTGCCGCGGCGCGACGTGGCCTGGCGCGCGCGGGACAACCGGTCGATCAGTCCGAGGACATCGTGCAGGACATCTTGTTGGCGGTGCATTTGAAGCGACAGACCTGGGATGCGAACGCCCCGTTCGCGCCGTGGCTGTTCGCGATCGCACGCAACAAGCTGATCGACGCGCTGCGCCGCCGCGGCAAGCGCATCTTCGTCAACATCGATGACTTCGCCGAGACGCTGCCGGGGGAAACGCCGGAGCCGACAGCATCGCCCAGCGAGGTCACCGCCCAGCTGCAGGCCTTGCCGGCGCGGCAGCGCGACGTGCTGCAATCGATTGCGGTCGACAGCGCCTCGATCAAGGATACTGCGGCGAAATTCTCGATGACCGAGGGCGCGGTGCGGGTCGCGCTGCATCGCGGGCTTGCGAGTCTCACTACGAAATTACGGGACCGATGAGCATGGATACCGATCAACTCATTCGAACCCTTGCCGCCGACAATGCGTATCGTGCGCGCCCGATCGGTCTTGCGCTGATGCTGGCGCTGCTGGCGGCGGCGCCGGTCTCGCTCTTGATCTTCTTTGCCGAGCTCGGCGTGCGGCCCGACGTGATGACCGCGATGCATAATCCGTTCTTCGACCTGAAGTTTGCGGTGACGCTGGCGCTCGCCGCTTCGGCCATCGCGGTCAGCCTGCATCTGTCACGGCCGGAAGCCTCGCTGCGCAGCTTCGGCTGGTGGCTGTTGATTCCCGCCGGCATCCTCGTTGCCGCGATCAGCGGCGAGATGATGATGCCGCAGCGCACGCCGATGATGACGCGGCTGATCGGCAAGAACTCGATGGCGTGCATGACCGCGATCCCCGCGATGTCGCTGCCGCTGCTGGTCGGCGCGCTGTATGGGCTGCGGCAGGGCGCGCCGGCGCGGCCGGCGGTCGCCGGCGCGGTGGCGGGCCTGCTCTGCGCAGGCCTCGCGGCCACCGTCTATGCGTCGCACTGCACCGATGACTCGCCGCTGTTCGTTGCCACCTGGTACACGCTGGCGACCGCGATCGTCGCGAGCGTCGGCGCGTTGATGGGGAAACGGGCGCTGAGATATTAGGCCGCGGGCGCGGATTGCTGCATGCGATGGAAGCGCAGCACCTGCTGCGCGGTCGATGGCCGCAGCCGCTCATAGGTGTCCTTGCAGGCCTGCAAATCGGTCGGCTCACCGCCCGAGATGTCGTCGCGCAGATTGATGATCGATCTCACCGTCGACCATGACAGGCCCGACACCTTCGCCAGTATCATCACGCCCTCGGCGCGGGTTTCGATCATCATGTTCTCGGCGACGCTGACCGAGACATTGGCGAGCGCGGCAAGCGAGGCATTGGTCTCGTCGAACTTGCCGGCCTCGGCGAAGGCCGCAAGCTGGAATTCGTCGAGCCGGCCGTCCTGGTAGAGCGACTTGACCAGCGCATGCGCGATCGTGGTGTCCGGCGTCACGGCGGCGGGTGCCGAGCGCGCGCGTCGCGTCGCTTCCTTCACCGCGATCGGGATCTCCTTGGCTTGCTGCGGGTTGGCAGCCTCGAGCCGCTGCCTGACGGCGTCGGAGGCCTTCGCGACCAGCTTGAGATAGAGATGCCGCGGGATGTTCGGGCGCAGGCCGACACAGGTCGACAGGTTGTCGTCGCCCTCGGCGCGGCCGACCAGGCGGGTGAAGCCGCGCTCGGTGAACTCCGCGCCGGGATTGTTGACCGCGCTCTGGATCACCTCGTCATTGCCGCGCAGCACCAGCACGTCGGTGACGGCGCCGCTCAGCGTTTTGCGGTTGGAGATCGCGAGCAGATGCGCCTGGCTCTTGCTGCGCGCCGTCTCGATCAGGGTGTCGTCGTCGAGCCGCGGCGACAGCGTCAGCACCGGGCCTGCGACCTCGATCAGATCGTCGAATGCGAGGGTGCGGATGGTCTGCGGCGGCGCGGTGTCGATCGGGGCGAGGCGGTTGGCGAGCAGCGCCTTGGCCGAATTTTCGATGTGCTCGAGCAGGCATTGGAAGACGTCGTCGAACAGCACGATCTGCTCGTTGGAATAGTTGACCGAGCCGTTGATGAAGAGGTCTGTCACGCGGCGCAGCGTCTCGACACGGCGTGCGACGGTGCCGTGCGCAAGCGTCGTCTGCAGCTCGTCGAGCAGACTTTCGGGGGCGGTCTCGGGCTTCAAACTCATGACTCTGTCCTGGAGCGATGGCGACGGATTCTCCGGCGCCGAATAGGAAATGAAAGGATTTCAGGCGCTGGCGATGCGGTTGCGCCCCCTGGCCTTGGCTGCGTAAAGCGCGCCGTCGGCGCGGGCAAGTAATGTGTCGGAGTTTTCGTTCGGCTTGAGCGTCGTGACGCCTGCGGAGATCGTTACCCGCATGCCGGGCGAGAATGCGCCCCAGTCGAGATCGGCGATGATGGCGCGCAGCCGCTCGAGCGCGCGCATCGCCTGATCCTGCGACAGGTCGGGCAGCACCAGCAGGAATTCCTCGCCGCCGTAGCGGCCGAAGCGGTCGATGCTGCGGAGATTGGCGAACATGCCGATCGCGAAGGTGCGCAGTGCCTCGTCGCCGATGGGATGGCCGTAGACGTCGTTGATGCGCTTGAAATGGTCGAGGTCGATCAGTGCCACGGCGCAGGAGCTGCCGTTGCGGGCGCACCGCGCGATCTCGTCCTCGAGCGTCCGCATGATGCTGCGGCGATTGGAGGTGCCGGTCAACTCGTCGAGCTCGGCGAGCTCCTCGATGCGCCGGTAGGCCTCCTTCAGCTTCTTTCCGCTCTGATACAGCGATTGCTGCATCGAGCTCGAGAAGATGCCGAGATACATGCAGCGCCCGATCGTCAGCGCGAATACCAGCATGGTGGCGAGGCGGTCGATCCGGGTGCCGGTCGGCATCCCGATCGCCTTGTCGGTTCCGAGAAACAGCGCAGCGAGGCCCAGCACCATGATGGTCCAGACAACAGCGGTCTGGCGCGCCGAGGTCCGCAGCGCGCCGAAGCCGAACACCACGAACAGGTTGCACAGGAACAGCACGCCGACTTCCGGCGCGATGTAGGTGAACACCAGCAGGTTCACCATGTTGACGGCCGATTGCGGCGCGACCAGGTAGTGGTCGCGGAAGCGCTCGTGAAAGCCGCGCTCCGAGAGCAGCACATAGACCGCGACGAGAAAGAGGCCGGTCAGGGCATAGCTCGCCGCGACCAGGACCGACGTGGTGCCGGTATGCGCGTAGATCAGCAGCACGGCGGCATCGAGCACGAAGCAGGCGGCGATCATCGATTGGATCTGGCGGCGCTGCCTGGCCCGCCGCGCCAGGCGCTCGATGGTCAGCCTGGGACGACCGCTTTCCGATGCGCCCGCGATCGGGCTGGGAAGTGACGACGCAGCGCTGCCCATGGTCTCGCCATTGGTGAAATCCGGCGAAAATCTAAGTGGGAAAGCCTTTAGGTTTGGTATCTTTCGGAACCGAATCTACTCCGGTGGAACCCGGTCATCACCCTTGTTTCATAAGGGGAATCCGTTCACCGGGAGGGATCGGGAGCGCGCCTGCCGCGAGCTCGCGCCGATGCAGCCTTCGCAACGGCGCTGGCTTGCCGGCCTAGGCTTGATATGGTCCGGCCGGACGGTGGGCGTCCGCGAGAGTTTTTGGTGTTATGATACCGCTTGTCGAGTCTCTGGCGATTTTTCCTCA
Source organism: Bradyrhizobium sp. CER78 (assembly GCF_029846235.1). Classification (GTDB taxonomy): domain Bacteria; phylum Pseudomonadota; class Alphaproteobacteria; order Rhizobiales; family Xanthobacteraceae; genus Bradyrhizobium. The sequence goes on along the minus strand of NZ_JARVWP010000001.1, from coordinate 442,201 downwards.
TTCGGATCGTCGACTGTGTCATAGATCACACATGCGGTCTGGACATTGCCGTAATGTGAAGAATCTTGGCTCTCGCGTCGAACCACGCGCCACCCCCCTCAGACCAACTTTGCGAGACGGCCATTGAGCGCGACACAGGCGGCTTCAGACGAGGTTCTGATCGCTCGGATCGCTCAAGGCGACCGGCTCGCCATGCAGGTGCTGTACGGACGGCATCATGTCAGGGTGTACCGCTTCGGGCTTCGGCTCGTGCGGGACGAACAGGTGGCGGAGGACCTCATCAGCGAGGTCTTTCTGGACGTGTGGCGTCAGGCGGGCAAGTTTGAGGGACGATCCGCCGTTTCAACCTGGCTTCTGGCGATTACCCGGTTCAAGGCGTTGTCTTCGCTGCGGCGAAGGAAGGACGCCGAACTGGACGATGAGGCCGCGAACGCGATCGAGGATACGTCCGACGATCCGGAAACGGTAGTGCAGAAGAAGGACACCGGCGCGACGCTGCGTAAGTGCCTGACGGGACTGTCAGCGGAACACCGGGAGATCGTCGATCTTGTCTACTATCACGAGAAATCCGTGGAAGACGTCGCTGAGATCGTCGGGATTCCGGAGAACACCGTGAAGACGCGCCTGTTCTATGCGCGCAAGAAACTTGCCGAGTTGCTGAAGGCAGCCGGTGTCGAGCGAGGTTGGCCATGATGGCTGCGAGCAACAAGAAGGTGCGGGGTCAAGAACCTGACGATGTCGAGATGCTGCTGCCCTGGCACGCGGCCGGCACGCTGAATGCGCGTGACGCGCGCCGCGTCGAGGACGCGCTCGCCTCCGACCCGGAGCTCGCCCGGCAGTACGCCGTCATCCGCGAGGAATATGCCGAGACCATCGGCCTCAACGAGAGCCTCGGTGCGCCCTCCGCGCGCGCCATGCAGAAGCTGTTTGCCGCGATCGATGCCGAGCCGGAGCGCAAGCCGTCGGCGGGCGCGCGCATGTCGGCCGGGATCTCGGAGTTCTTTTCGAAATTGTCGCCGCGGACGCTAGCGTGGTCGTCGAGCCTCGGCGCGCTCGTGGTGCTGTTGCAGGCCGCCGTGATCGGCGCGGTGCTGATGCGCAGCCAGCCGGCCTCGTTCCAGACCGCCTCGCTCGATGTCGCCGAACAGCGCAGCGCGCCGAGCGCGGCCATTGCGCCTAGCGCAGCCCCGAGTGCGCCGATCACCCGCGACCTCGCTGCCAGCGTGGCAGCCACGCCGACGCGGCTGTTGGTGCGCTTCACGCCGGATGCCAGGATCGCCGACATCACGTCGCTGCTGGAGAATTACCAGGGCTCGATCGTCGACGGGAAGGGCGGCATGTTCCGGCTGCAGTTCCGCGCGATGGACAAGGACAGCGTCGCGTCGCTGATTGCCCGTTTGCAGAAAGAGAAGATCGTCAGCCTCGCGGTGGAGACGCCGTAGACTGCGGCTGACGGTTCTGCGCCGACTTGAGGTCACGATGACCGCCAACGGCCGGACCAGATCGACGAACAGAGCGGCCGTCGCGGCCGCGGCGTTGCTGCTGGTTTGCCTGTCCCCTTCGGCCTACGCCCAGAATTTCATGCGATCGCCTGTTGGCGGCGGGCCACAAATGTCGCTCGGCGCGCGGGTCAATCCCGGCATCAGCAGGGCCGGGGGCAACACCATAGGCGGGTTCGGCGGCATGGCCGGCCGCACACCGCTGTCGGCCGACCGCGGCCCGGTTGGGTCCTGGACCGACGAGGGGCCGCGATCGGGAATGCGGTCGCCACACTACACACCCCGTTTCTCCGCCGGCTGCAACGACGGCGACCGCGGCCAATGCTCCGACCGGACGGTCGCCGGCAACGGTGGCGGCAAGGGCGCGGCGAGGAAGGGCAGGCCCGGCGGTGGCGGCACGCGCGCACAGGACGTGGCGGGCAAGCGAACCGTGCCGAACGAGCTCGTGGCGGAGATCGACGGCGCCTTGACCGAGGCCCAGACCGATGCGCTCGCGCGCCGCCATGGCCTAAGGCGGATCGCCTCGCAGAATATCCCGTTGCTGGGGGCGACCATCGGCCTGTTCCGCATGGCCGGCGATCGCTCGGCCGATGCCGTGAGCCGCGAATTCGCAAACGATAGCAGCGTCCGCTCGGTGCAACCGAACTACCGTTACGCGCTCCAGGACCAGAAGCCATCGGGCGGCAATGATCCGGCGCAATACGCGCAGACGCAGCTGCATCTGCCCGAGGCGCACAGGCTGGCGCGCGGAATGAATGTCACCATCGCCGTCATCGATTCCGGAATTGACGCCGCCCATCCGGAGCTGGCGAACACGGTCGCGGACACCTTCGATGCGCTCGGCAGCAAGGATGGCCCGCATGCCCACGGCACCGCCATCGCCGGCGCAATCGCCGCGCGCATAAGGCTGACGGGGAGCGCGCCGGAAGTGCGGATCCTGGCGATCCGCGCCTTCGGTGCAGTTGCCGGCGGCGCCGAGAGCACCTCCTATGTCATCCTCAGGAGCTTCGACTACGCGGTGGCGCACGGCGCGCAGATCGTGAACATGAGCTTTGCCGGACCGAAGGACGCACTTGTCGAGCGCGCGGTGGCCGCCACTGCGGCGAGGGACGTCGTGCTGGTCGCCGCGGCCGGCAATGCCGGCGCGAAATCGCCGCCGCTGTATCCGGCCGCCTATCCCGACGTGATCGCGGTAAGCGGCATCGATGCCAGCGACCGGCTGATGGCGGCATCGAACCGCGGCAGCTATGTCGCGCTGGCGGCACCGGGCGCCGACCTCCTCGTGCCGGTGCCGGACGGCAAGTACCAGCTGATGTCGGGCACCTCGTTTTCGGCCGCGTTCGTCAGCGGTATCGCGGCGCTGGTGCTGGAGCGCGGTCCGGCGTTGAAGCCCGCCGACGTGCGGAAGGTCCTGACCAGCACAGCCCGCGATCTCGGGACACTTGGGCGCGACGATCTGTTCGGGGCCGGGGAGGCGGACGCACTTGCCGCGGTGATCGCGGCGACCAGCGCACCGGTCGCGTCGGCGGTGGACAAACCGCCGCAGCCCGCGCCGACGCCGGACGGCAATAACACTTCCGTGAGCCGCGCGTTGAATGACGCCGCGCCGTCGGTCGCATCTGATGATTCCGCTGCAAATCACCGGGCGGCGCAGTGATTTTCGGCGCCGGACGCCTGCAGCGGTGCGATGGAACCGGGCGGCGAAAAGGTTAAAAAAATCGCCGACGATTTGAACGTCCGCCTTCCTCTCACGACTTATGTGTGTGGGAGCGGTTTATCCCTCCCCGGCTATATCAGGCGCGAGCGCCCATCCACCCCAAGCGCCCATATGGCTTTGACCCGTCCGGTTGTCCCCCCGGACGGGTCTTTCATTTTAGGGGGTACCTTGCACGACCGACTGACCGAACGCGGCTAACGCATCCGACGCTGCACGGCGTGATCGCGAGGGCATCACGGGGCGCGATGGCCGCACCGATTTGCTGTGGATCATCTGGCTGCGCCGCGTCGGCAAGCGACGCGCATCGCCATCATGCAAGTCGATGACTTGACGAAGGTTCGCTCAAGAAACTCCGTAGTAGAGCGGACTTCTTTGATCGCCCGCCGCCGATTAAGAATTTAGTTAGACTTTATTTACCTTTTCCACAGAATATCAGTGTCACGTCCAGTTGATTCGGTTCGGTTGCGTCTGCGTCCGTTTCTTTCCCTGCGGGCAAATTCAATGACACATCGGACCGACGTGGCCAGAGGCCAGGAGATCGTTGCGCGCTGGTGCAACCTCGCCGAGCAAAGGCTGGAGCACCTCAACGAGCTGTTCGAGACCGGACGCTGGCGCCGCTATCACAGCGAGCAGGCCTTTCTCGAGAACATCAGGGAAGCGCGAGCGGCGGTCGACATCTGGCGGGAATTGCTGACCCGCGAAGCCTCGCTCGAAAATTCGCCGATCGACCTGTCCTGGCTCGGTCGTGGCAAGTCGAAGCTGCCGCCGCCCGATATCTCGCCGATGCCGGAGCGCCGCGCGGAGGCCGCGACCCTGGCGGAGGCTGCGATGACCGCGGTTGCTGCCGCGTTTGAGACGGCGGCCGAGGTGCTTGAGCAGCCGCCCGTGGTCGCCGACGCGCCGCCGCTGGAGATGCCCCCTCCGGTGATGCCGCCGCCGGTGCTTGACCTCGACACCATCCAGCGACGCTATCCGCTGCTGCGCAACGCGCTGTAGGCGGACGCACTGTTCCGGATCGACCTCTAGCGCCGCACCGCGTTGGCGCCGACCACGAGCTGCGCATATTGCTGGGCGCCGGCCGCCGACAGGTCTGACGTAACGGGGCGGGCGTGGTCGAGCCCGACTACTGCGCCGCGCGGGGTTTCCGAGATCATGTTGTTGTTGATCAGCGCGGAGCCTGCGCCCGGCACCACCGAGACGCCGATTCCGATCGGCGTGTTGCGGACGACATTGCCCGATATCGCGACGTCGCGCAGGTACTTGCCCCAGCCGGCGACGATGCCGAAGGTCGGCGCGTTCTCGATCACATTGCCGGTGACGGTGCTGTCGGCCTCGACATAGATGCCGATGCCGGCCCCGTCGTTCGGATCGGTGCCAACGGGGCGCTTCGGCAACAGATTGCGGATGATGTTGCCCTGGACCACTGCGATGCGGCCGCCTTCGTTGAAATTGCACACCGAGACGCCGATCGCGGCGCCGTCGACCGTGTTGTTGGCGATCACAGCGGCCTCGAACGAGAACTCCGAGTAGAGCGCGACCTCGCGGACATTGCTGACGCTGTTGTCGGTGATGTGGATGTTGGAGGCGGAGTTGCCGCGCACCGCCGAGAAGTCGCAATTGCTGATGCGGTTGCCGCGCACGATCACGTTGCCGGCGCGGAAGGCGTTGATGGCGTTGCCGTACTGACCGGAGCCGCCGGGGCCGGCCTTGATGTCCTCGATGCGGTTGTCGGCGACGATCGAGCCGTCGTCGCCGATCGCGGTGCGCAGGATCTCGATGCCGTTGTCGCTGGTGCCCTTGATGGTGTTGCGCGAGACGATCAGGCCGAGCGCGTCGAACGACACCAATGCCGTCGATGCGATGCCGATGAAGACGTTGTTGCTGACGTCGCCCGACATCTGCTCGAACCAGATGCCGCTGCCGCCGCTGCCGGTGACCTGGCAATCGGTGATGCGGATGTCGCGGCCGGCCAGGCAATGCACAAGGCCGCGCCGCGCCGGCAGCGGGACGTTGCCGCCGTCGAAGGTGAGGCCCATGAGGACAATGCCGCCGGCGCCTTCGGCCTCCAGCAGCGAGGCACCGCCGTTGAACACCAGCCGGCTCGCGCCGCGCACGCCAATCAGCTGGCTGCCGGGCGCCAGCCGCAATAGCCCGCTGCGGTAGACGCCGGGCGGGAACGCCAGCGGCACCTGCGCGCGCGCGGCATCATCGATCGCGCGTTGCAGGTTGCGGGTCTGATCGTCGGGGCTGCCGGGTCGGACGCCATACTGCGTGACGTCGCGGCCGAGCGAGCCGGCAGATTGCGCGGCGCGCACCGCATCCGGCGACATCGCCAGCGCGCCGGCTGCGCCGGCGGCGGATGCTCCGATCAGATGGCGGCGGTTGACGTCCATGGGCATGGCCCTCGCAAACATTCGCGAGCGGTGACGTTCGCGAGTCGAGTGGTAGCGCGAAATGCGGAGCGGCATGGTGAACACGCCGCCGCAGCCGGGCGATAGTTGGCGGTAGGGTTAATCGCGGGTGGAACTGATGGCTCTCCGCCGTCGTTGCGGGGAGGGATAGCGACGAAGCGATCGATTTCTCCGCTTGTGGCAAAATGGATTGCTTCGCCAGGACGACAGCGAGTATGTTGCGCGAGCTGCGGATCATCCGCTGCATTCTCGCGACACTTACATCGTCCAATCCATCTAGCTCACGCGCGCACGGCCTGCCGCGTCAGTTTCACGAACTCCAGGAGCATGGCTTCGCCGGCATCGACCAGCGCTTCCAGCGTGATGGACGATTTGCCCGCTGCAGCCGTTCCGTCGTGGGCAAGCGGCGGAACGTGGACGAATTGCGCAAGGTGCAAGCCGTTATCGCCGTTCACAGCCTCGATCGCGCGCCAGCTCAGGTAGTTGCAGAGATAGCTGCCGGCATCGCGCGATGCGCGTGCATCGATGCCCGTCGCCAGCGCCGCCCGCAGCAACCTTTCGCTGTGCGACCCGAACATCATCGCATCGGCACCGCCTGCGATCGATCCCTTGCGCGCATGCTGGCGGCCGGCGTCGGGAAACCGCGTCGTCACCGCGTTGCGGGCGCGGCTTTCGATCCGCAGATGAGCGCTGCGACCGGCGAGGCCGAACATCAATAGCGCCTGCGGGCGATGGCTTGCGATCAGCTCCGGCAATTCGCGATCGACGGCCGCGTAGGTGACGTCGAAGATGTGGCTCGACAGCGTAACGTCGTCGAAGGCCGGGCGGCGCAGAGCGATCAGCCGCTTTACCAGCGGCATGGTCGGATTGAACGGCGCACCCGGGAACGGCCCGAAGCCGGTGACGAGGATGCGCAGCTTCCCGCTCAATGCAGCATCTCCGCGATTTGCTCGGCGGCGACCGCGGGCGAGATGCGGCCGCCGGCGACCTCGGCCTCCATCTTCTTCACCTTGGCGCGGATCGCCGTGTCCGAGCGCAGCCGCGCCATCATCCGGCTCTCCAGCATCGACCACATCCACTTAACCTGCTGCTCCCGGCGGCGGCTTGCGAACTCGCCCGAGGCGTTCATCGCGGTGCGGTGGTCGAGGATCTTCTGCCAGAGCTTGTCGAGCCCGGCGCCGGTCAGCGCGGAATAAGTCTCGACCGGCGGATGCCAGTGCTCGGAGCGCGGCGCCAGGATGTGCAGCGCGCTGCGATAGTCGGCGGCGGCGAGATTGGCGCGCTTGAGGTTGTCGCCGTCGGCCTTGTTGATCGCGATCATGTCGGCGAGCTCTACGAGGCCCTTCTTGATGCCCTGCAACTCGTCGCCGGCGCCCGGCAGCATCAGCGCCAGGAAGAAATCGGTCATGTCGCAGACTGCGGTCTCGGACTGGCCGATGCCGACGGTCTCGACCAGCACGACGTCGAAGCCGGCGGCTTCGCACAACAGCATCGCTTCGCGGGTTTTCGCCGCGACGCCGCCGAGCGTGCCTGACGAAGGCGAGGGGCGGATAAACGCGGCGTCGGACATGGCGAGCCGCGCCATCCGGGTCTTGTCGCCGAGGATCGAGCCGCCGGTGCGCGCGGAGGAGGGATCGACCGCGAGCACCGCGACCTTGTGGCCGCCCTCGATCAGGAACATGCCGAGCGCATCGATGGTGGTCGATTTGCCGACGCCGGGCGAGCCGGTGATGCCGACCCGCACCGCCTTGCCGGTGTCGGGCAATAGCGCCTGCACCAGCTCGCGCGCTGCGGCCTGGTGGTCGGCACGCCGGCTCTCGACCAGCGTGATCGCCCGCGCCAGCGCGGCGCGGTGGCCGGCGCGGAGCTGCTGGGCGAGGGCGTGGATGTCGGGGGAGGCAGTCTTCGGCGCAGTCATGGCCATGGTTTACAACGGCCGCCTGTTGCAGGCGAGAGCCGAGTGCCCCGTCATCCCGGATCGATTGTTGGGATCGGAAATCGGGTGGGTGAACCCGACGTTCGTTCGCTAGATCAGGCTGATGTTCCGCCACGACCGCGGATCAAGCTTCCGGAGCTTGCCATGACCAGAGCCTATTACAGCACCGTCCTCGATCACCCGCTCGATACGGTGTGGTCGCTGATCCGCGACTTCAACAACTATCCGGCCTATATCGACGGCGTCAGCGAAAGCGTGATCGAGGACGACAGGAGCGGTGACGAGATCGGTGCGATCAGGCGCTTCTGCTATCTCGGGCTGTGGGTCAGGCAACGCCTTGCCGGTCACTCGGACACCCAGCATTCGCTGACCTATGCCAGCATCGAGCCACTGCCGTTCCCGCAGGATACCGGGGCGGACGCACCGAAACCGACCGGCTATGAGGGCACAATGCACCTGCTCCCGATCATCGAGGGCAACCGCACCTTCATCGAATGGTCGGTCAAGCTCGATACGGCGCCCGGCGATGCCGATCGCTGGCACAGCCAGTTCCAAGCCTGGATTCCGGGCTGGACAGACTCGCTGATCCGGGCGCTGGCGCGCCGCGAGGTCGCGATCCCCTGAAGGGCGCTATTGCTGATCGTCCGCGTCGTCCTTCGGCCGCGCGCCGGCGAAGGTTTTTGCACCTTCCGGCGTCAGGTATGGCTTCAGCGTCTGCCACGGCACGAAGATCACATACTGGCCTTCGGCGTAGGGGCCGACCGCGTAAGGCGGGTAGTGGAAGGTGAGGCCGGAGCTCTTGCCGGCCTCGCTCGACGGCGCCAGCGTCACGGCGCCGATCTTGAGCAGGGTCGGCCTGAGCTCCTTGTACCACTCGGCGGTCGCGGACTCGCCGGCGCCGCGCCGTTTCTTCTCGGCGTTCAAGGCGCTGACGACGGCCTTGCGCATCGCCGTCAGGGTGGGTCCGTTGTCTGCTGTCTCGGCAAAGAACGGACGGATGCTGATGCGCTTCTTCTCGGCCGTGTCCCACAGGATGGTGTTGACGTCGGAGTTCGGATGCGCGCCCAGAGTGTTCATGTAGTCATCGCGCAGCACGCTGACATAGCGGCCATCGACGACGGAGCGCACCGAATATTTGCGCTCGAAAGAATAGCCGCCGCGTTCCTTGAAGAGATCTGGCTCCTGCTTGCGGTCGGTCGCAGCCTCGGCGGCGTTCTTGTCGATCCACTTCTTGCCTTCGGCGAGGCAATCCGCCGCCAGCGTACTATCGGCCTTGATCTTGTCGTCGAGATAGACGCTCGCCTCGATGCTCGCATTCTTGATGCTGGCGTCGGGCTTCTGATCGGCGGCGCGCGCCGGAAGGCAGAGACAGGCCATCAGGCCGGCGAGGCCCATGATGCGGACAGGCGTCATCAAGCGAGCGGCGCGCATGGGAAACTCCAGATGGGAGAGGGGATACGGCAGCGTTACTCCGCCGCCGCCTCGCTGTGGCCGAGCCGGGCGTTGAGCTTGTGGATCAACTCCTCGGCGGCATCCGAGATCACGGTGCCCGGCGGGTAGATCGCCTCGGCGCCGGCCTTGTACAGCGCATCGTAATCCTGCGGCGGCACCACGCCGCCGATGATGATCATGATGTCCTCGCGGCCGTGCTTCTTCAGCGCGGCCTTCAATTCGGGCACCGCGGTCAGATGCGCCGCGGCGAGCGAGGAGACGCCGAGGATGTGGACGTCGTTCTCGACCGCCTGGCGCGCAGCCTCGTCGGCGGTTGCGAACAGCGGCCCGATATCGACGTCGAAGCCGACATCGGCGAACGCTGATGCGATCACCTTCTGGCCGCGGTCATGGCCGTCCTGGCCGATCTTCGCGACCAGGATGCGCGGACGGCGGCCTTCGGCCTCCTCGAAGGCGTCGATCAGCGCCTGCACCTTCTCGACCTTGTTGGACATCGCCGCTGCCTCTCGCTTGTAGACGCCGGTGATGGACTTGATCTCGGCACGGTGGCGGCCGAACACCTTTTCCATCGCGTCCGAAATCTCGCCGACGGTTGCCTTGGCGCGCGCGGCATCGATGGCGAGCGCCAGCAGATTGCCGTTGCCTTCGCCCGCCGAGCGGGTGAGCGCGGCGAGCGCCGCATCGACGTCCTTCTGGTTGCGCTCCTTCTTGAGCCGCGCCAGCTTGTCGATCTGCAACCGCCGCACGGTGGAGTTCTCCACCTTGAGCACGTCGATCGGTCTCTCATTCTCGGGCTTGAACTTGTTGACGCCGATCACCGCCTGCCGGCCGGCATCGATCCGCGCCTGGGTCTTGGCGGAGGCTTCCTCGATGCGCAGCTTCGGCACGCCGGCCTCGATCGCCTTGGCCATGCCGCCGAGCGCCTCGACCTCCTGGATGTGACCCCAGGCCTTTTCCGCAAGATCCTGCGTCAGCCGCTCGACATAGTAGGAGCCGCCCCAGGGATCGATGATGCGGTTGGTGCCGCTCTCCTGCTGCAGGAACAATTGCGTGTTGCGGGCGATGCGCGCCGAGAAATCGGTCGGCAGCGCCAGCGCCTCGTCGAGCGCATTGGTGTGCAGCGACTGGGTGTGGCCTTGCGTCGCCGCCATCGCCTCGATGGTGGTGCGCATCACATTGTTGAACACGTCCTGCGCGGTCAGCGACCAGCCCGAGGTCTGGCAATGCGTGCGCAGACTGAGCGAGCGCGGGTCTTTCGGATTGAACTGCTTCAGCAGCTTGGCCCATAGCAGCCGCGCCGCGCGCATCTTGGCGACTTCCATGAAGAAGTTCATGCCGATCGCCCAAAAGAAAGAGAGGCGGGGCGCAAAACGGTCGACGTCGAGGCCCGCGGCAAGGCCGGCGCGCAGATATTCGACGCCATCGGCGAGCGTATAGGCGAGCTCGAGGTCCTGCGTCGCGCCGGCCTCCTGCATGTGATAGCCGGAGATCGAGATCGAATTGTATTTCGGCATCCGCTGCGAGGTGTAGGCGAAGATGTCGGAGATGATCCGCATCGATGGCGCCGGCGGATAGATGTAGGTGTTGCGCACCATGAACTCTTTCAGAATGTCATTCTGAATGGTGCCCGACAGTTTCTCCGGCGGCACGCCCTGTTCCTCGGCGGCGGCGACGAACAGCGCGAGGATCGGCAGCACCGCGCCGTTCATGGTCATCGACACGCTCATCTGGTCGAGCGGGATGCCGGCGAACAGCGTGCGCATGTCGTAGATGGAATCGATCGCGACACCGGCCATGCCGACGTCGCCGGAGACGCGCGGATGATCGGAGTCATAGCCGCGGTGAGTGGCGAGGTCGAACGCCACCGACAGGCCCTTCTGGCCCGCCGCGAGGTTGCGGCGATAGAACGCGTTGGAATCCTCCGCCGTGGAGAACCCGGCATATTGCCGGATGGTCCAGGGCTGGTTGACATACATGGTCGGGTAGGGGCCGCGCAGATAGGGCGCGATCCCCGGCCAGGTCTCGAGGAAGTCGATGCCTGCGAGATCGGCCTCGCCGTAGACGGACTTCACCGGAATGCCCTCGGGCGTCAGCCACGGCTCGGCGCTCGCGGTCGGCATCGCGGTGGCGACGGGCTGGAAGGCGACATCGGCGAAATTGGGAATGCGGGTCATTCCTTGGCTTCCTTAGTCATGGTCCGGATGCTGATGGCTGACGATGGTCGCCATCTTGTCCGGTCCGTAATTCTGCATCGTGGTCTGGCTCGGCAGGTTGGCGATGCCGACCACCCAGCCGTGGCGGGACTCGGTTCCGAACTGCTGCGTCGGGATCACCCGGTCGGGCCGGTCGAAGGCGCCGGTCATGATCTCGATGCGGGGGCCGTCGATCCGCCGGAAGCTGAGCGGCGTGCCGCAGGCAGCGCAGAAATCGCGCTCGGCGATCGAGGATGATTTGAACGCCGCCGGCTTGCCCCGGGTCCAGGCGAAATCCTCCTTGTTGATGTCGGCGAAGGAGGCGAACGGCGCACCGGAGGCCTTCTGGCACATCCGGCAATGGCAGATGCTGACCCGGTTCGGTGCCGCCGACACCGCAAAGCGCACGGCGCCACACTGGCAGCCGCCGGTCAGAACGGGTTTCGCTGGTGCCTCTGCCGTCATGCCTGCTCCATCCGCCGATAGGCGTCGCGCAATGTCGCCAGCGCATCACCGCCGGCGAAGACGAACTCACCGATGCCGGCTGCCCGCAGCGCCGCTTCCTGGTCGCCGGGCCGCCCTGCCAGATAGATATGCCTTGCTCCGCCGCCGTGAAGGGCCTTGGCGGCCTCCGCGGCGCTGGCGGCATAGACCTTGTCGGAGGAACAAATGCACGCCATCGCGGCGCCCGAGGCCTTGAAGGCCGCGGCCAGCGCCGCCGGGTCGGCAAAGCCCTCGCTGTCGATCGCCTCGATCCCGCCGGTCTCGAAAAAGCTCTTTGCGAAAGTGGCGCGGGCCGTGAAATCCGCCGGCGTGCCGAGATTGGCGAGGAAGATCTTCGGCCGCGCGCCGCGCGCCTTCAGCGCGGCGTCGGACTTGTCGCGCAACGCCTCGAACGGCTCGGCGAGCCGCATCGGCGCGAGGGCATCGAAGGTGACCTTGGCACCGGCTGTTGACACCGGCGCGGCCGGTTTGACGTCCAGCACCGCGAGGACGTCTTCGTGCAGGTTCGGGAATTCGCTGGCTCCGGTCAGCACGTCGCGGCGCTTCGCCACATTGGTTTCGCGCTGCGCCCGCGTCGCGGCAACTTTCTTCTGTACCAGCCCCTGCTCGAGTGCGGAGAAGATGCCGCCGGCCTTCTCGATCTCCTGGAACAGCGCCCACGCCGCCTCGCAAAGCTGCGAGGTCAAGGTTTCGATGCCGCCGGCGCCTGCGGCGGGATCGGACACCTTGGCGAGATTGGACTCGTCGAGCAGCACGAGCTGCGTGTTGCGGGCCACGCGCCGCGCGAAATCATCCGGCAGGCCGAGCGCCAGCGTATGCGGCAGCACGGTGATCGCATTGGCGCCGCCGAGCCCGGCGGCAAAGGTCGCGATCGTCGCACGCAGCATGTTCACGTTGGGGTCGCGCTGGGTCAGCATCCGCCAGGCGGTCTGCGCGTTGACGAAGATCGGCTTCGGCGCAAGGCCGCAGCCCTGCTCGACCCGCGCCCACAACAGCCGCAGCGCGCGGAATTTCGCCATGGTCAGGAACTGGTCGGCATCGGCGCTGAGCCGGAACGAGATCGCCGCACGCGCCGCATCGAGGTCGATGCCGGCAGCTTCCAGCATGCGCAGATAGGCAAGGCCGAGCGCGAGCGTGAAGGCGAGCTCCTGTACCTCGGAGCCGCCGGCATCGTGCACCGGCCGGCCGTCAGCCAGCACGAACGGCCCCTTGAAGCCGCGCTTGATCAGGCCGTTGACCACCTGGCCGAACGACTTTTCGTAATTCGGCCAAGCGATGGCCGCGGCACCGCGCACCGCCATGGTGCTGAGCGCCTGGTAATTGAAATGCAGGTCGAGCTTGGCGGGATCGAGCTTGCGGGCCTCGACCATGTCGGCGAACGTCTCGCCGGCGTTCTCGCGGCCGATCACCGGGTTGAGCGCGATCATGATTCCGGCATCGAGATGGATGCCGCCGCAGGCTCGCGCCAGCGTCTTCTTGCTGGCATCGGCAAGTCCGAAGCCGCGGGTGCCAGGGCCGCCGGCGAATTCGAATTCGAGGCCGGTCGCGCCGTTATCGAGATCATGCAGCGCCTGTGCATTGGCCTGCGCGGCATCGGGGTGATCGACCCGCTGCAGGATATGCCAGGGCATCGCGGCGGCGCGGCCCGGAAGCGGACAGGCGTTGGTGGCGCGGCGGTAGATCGGATCGATCTTGAGGCCATCATAGGTCTTGCCGACCAGCTTCTCGAACGGGGCGCCCTTCAGCACGCCGTCGACCAGCTTGCGCCAGTCGTCATAGGTCGCAGCCGGAAAATCCGAAGCAAGAGGCAAGTCGTCAGTCGAGGTCGTCATCCGCCCAAATCGTCCTTCACCGGCCCAGCGAGAGGGCCCCTTGATTTGGCCGGAAATTGCCACGGGCGGGCGGCCAAGCCAAACTTTTGTTTGCGGCCATTCGACTTTTAATCGGGGTCCGCAAGACGGAAAATACCATCCGTGGAGACGTTTGCCAGCGCATCCGCGACGCGGCGCCCGGCGATGACGCGGTCCGGAACGATCTCGGCCAGCGGCACCAGCACGAAGGCACGCTCGAACAGACGCGGGTGCGGCAGCGTCAGTTCCGGCTTGTCGAGTGTGACGTCGTCATAGGCGATCAGGTCGAGGTCGAGGGTGCGTGGCCCCCAGCGCTGCTCGTTCTTGCGGTCGCGGCCGAACTTGGTTTCGATCTTGTGCAGCGTGAACAGCAGCGCATGCGGATCGAGGCTGGTGTCGATCTCGATGCAGGCATTGATAAAGCTGTCCTGCTGCTGATCGCCCCAGGGCGGCGTCGAATAATCCGACGAGCGTGCCAGGAGCGCCGCCTGCGTCATGCCGCAGATATTGGCGATCGCCTTGCGAAACGTCGTACGGACATCGCCGACATTGCCGCCAAGTGCGATCAGGACATCGGCCATCAGGTCAACCGTGCGCCGGCGGATGGCGCGAGCGGGTCAGCACCACGCCGACATCGTCGAAGATCGCCGCGATCGGTGCATGCGGCTTGTGCACCGTGACCTTGACCGCCCTGACGCGCGGGAAGGTGGCCAGGATGTCCTCGGCCACCGCACCGGCGGCGCGCTCGAGCAGCTTGTAGTTGGTGTTCTTGAATGCCGACGTCGCGGTCGCCACCACGTTGGAATAGGACACCGTGTCGGAGAGACGGTCGGTGCGCGAGGATTCCGAGAGGTCGGTGTAGAGCTCGAGGTCGATGACGAAGCGCTGTCCGACCTCGGTCTCGTGTTCCATCACGCCATGACGGGCATGGATGACGATCCCGGTGATGAAGATCGTGTCGGTCATTGCTGTCCCTCGATTGCCGCGGCCACCCGCAGCGCCTGAACGGTTTCCGCGACGTCATGTGCGCGGATGATGCGGGCACCGTTTCGTGCCGCGATCAGGTGCGCGGCGAGCGAGCCGCCGATCCGCTGTTGCGGTTCTGACGGCACGACCGTGCTGATGAAGCGCTTGCGCGAGGCGCCGACCAGCACCGGCAGGCGGAACGCGTCGAGCTCGGAAAGCCGCGCCAGCGCGATCATGCTCTGCTCCGGCGTCTTGCCGAAGCCGATGCCGGGATCGAGCACGATCCGGTCGGAGGCAATGCCGGCGCGCGCCGCGATATCGAGCGAGCGTTCGAAGAACGCCGTGATGTCCTGCATGATGTCGATCGAAGGATCGGCACTCTCGCGATTGTGCATTACGATCATGGGCGCGCCGCGCGCGGCGACGACGGCGGCCATGCCGGCGTCGCGCTGCAGGCCCCAGACATCGTTGGCGATCACAGCGCCCTGGTCGAGCGCCCAGGCCACCACCTCGGACTTCATGCTGTCGATCGAGACCGGCACGCCGAGCGCGATCACCTCGGCTAGGACCGGCTGCAGCCGCGCCAGTTCGGCCTCGGCGGTGACCGGCTGCGAGCCATAGGGGCGGGTCGATTCAGCGCCGATGTCGATGATGTCGGCGCCCTCGGCAACCAGCCTGCGGGCCTGCGCCAACGCCTGTTTGGGCGCGATGAACTGGCCGCCATCGGAGAACGAGTCCGGCGTCACGTTCAGGATGCCCATGACAGCCGGATATGGCCGCGACAGCAGCGCCGGCAGCACCGCTGATACGGCCTGGCCGGTCACGACAGATGCTATGGGCTTGGTCGCCATCATGCGCAGGCTTTGCGCTGACCGCCGCGGCAAGTCAAGGTGTCGCGGACGCGCGTGGCGCCGGCGGCGCCGAATGCCGTCAAGACAGGCTAATAGGTGATGCTAATAGGTGATTTTGGGTGGCAGCTTGCGTGCCTCTTCAATCAGCAGCTCGACTGACTTCTCGGAAGGCATCACGCGGACCAGCTTACGCCGCACGTTGGCGTCCTTCATGCTCTGCGCCAGTCGCGACGGGTTGCGGTGGGCGAGCTCGCGCACCGTGGTGACGCCGGCGGCGCGGACCAGGCCGACCTTCGCCTTGCCCATCCCGGGAATCCGCATGTAGTCGGAGATGTTGGCCCATTCGAGCAATTGCTGTTCGCTGATTCCGGTCTTGGCGGCGAGCGCCTTGCGTCCCTTGACGGTGCGGGCGGCTTCAAGCAGCGCGTCGGTCGTGCGGATACCCTGTGATTTCAGTTTGGTGGCGCAATAGGCGGACAGGCCTTCGATCTCGGAGAGGGGGTATGTCATGATACTCGTATGCAGGTAGAAGGGAGCGCACGTGCAAAGGGCGTGGGGAGGTGCTTCAGGCAAACTGGCTGAGGCCCGGCGTCCCCGAGATGATCTCGCCCATTTGATCCGCTCCGATTTTGTCGCGGCCGAACTTGAAAAGTTCACGTGCGACGTTCTGAATTTCACCCATGCTCAAGCCAAGCGACATGAGACGGGTGCCGACAGCCATCAGCCCGCCACCCATCAACCGCGACAGACCGCCGCTGTTGTTGGAGGCGGCAATAGCCGCTTCGGCGCCGGGGATTTGGTCGATCAGAGCCTGGACTTTGTCGGAAGGTCCCTCGTTACGGAGGAAACCCAGAACGATGCCGATGGTTTTCTCAGCGACAGCGCTATCGATGCCGGCCTTCGCGGCCAGCTGTCCAACCAGTTCGTCCATCTTGCCCCGCCTCAACCGGACTTTACCGGATCGTTCTTGATGATTTATCTTGAGCGCCTGTGTCACGAAATTCAAGCGATCCGCGCATTTCAGTTCGTTTTCTTTTTCGATCGCGTTGTGACTGTTGCCTCGCTGCAAGAGTGAGCGGCGGATTCACACCATCTTGTCGCAATGCGCAATGCCTTTCGTCACTTTGCCGGGAATAAAGTATGAGGAACTAGTGCAGCGACAATTGACGTCGGCATCGGCTGACGGTTTTCAATCGCCCCGCAAGATGCAATATGATGGATGGCAGCAGTTCGGTACCGACCGGGCGCGACATCGAACCGGGTGCGATGATCGAAACGATCTAAATCTGCGCGAAGAGGCGATGCGATGGCGACCCCCGACAACAAGCTGGCCGATACGGACCAGAAGATTTTTATCGGCAAGGGTGAAGAGACTGCCTGGCTGACGCTGGCGCTGGCCAACCGGCATGGCCTTGTTACCGGCGCGACCGGAACCGGCAAGACTGTCTCGCTTCAGGTGATGGCCGAGGGATTTGCGCGCGCCGGCGTTCCGGTTTTCGCAGCCGACATCAAGGGCGATCTCTCTGGTATCTCCGAAGTCGGCGAGGCCAAGGACTTTATTGTGAAGCGCGCCCAGGAAATGGGCTTGACCTTCCAGCCCGATCAATTCTCGACCGTGTTCTGGGACGTGTTCGGCGAGCAGGGCCATCCGGTGCGCGCCACCGTCACCGAGATGGGGCCGCTGCTGCTGTCGCGGATGCTCGATCTGAACGACGTGCAGGAGGGCGTGCTCAACGTCGCCTTCCGTGTCGCCGACGAGAATGGACTCGCGCTGATCGACATGAAGGATCTGCGTGCCCTGCTTGATGCGATCGCGCCCGACGGCAGCAAGAAAGGGGCTGACGACAGGGAAGATCCGCTGGCGTCGATCCGCAAGGCCGCGCAGAGCTATGGCAACGTGTCCAAGGCGACGGTCGGAACGATCCAGCGCCAGCTGCTGGTGCTCGAGAACCAGGGCGGCGCAAAGTTTTTCGGCGAGCCGGCGCTGACGCTGAAGGATTTCATGCGGACCGACCGTGACGGTCGCGGCATGGTTAATATTCTCGTCGCCGACAAGCTGATGCAGAGCCCGCGGCTTTACGCCACGTTCCTGCTCTGGATGCTGTCGGAACTGTTCGAGGAATTGCCGGAGGCCGGCGACCTGCCGAAGCCGAAGCTGGTGTTCTTCTTTGACGAGGCGCATCTGTTGTTCACCGATGCGCCGAAGGCGCTGATGGACAAGATCGAGCAGGTGGTGCGGCTGATCCGCTCCAAGGGCGTCGGCGTCTATTTCGTCACGCAGAATCCCATCGACGTGCCGGACAAGGTGCTGGCGCAGCTCGGCAACCGCGTGCAGCACGCGCTGCGCGCCTTCACGCCGCGCGACCAGAAGGCGGTTGCCGCGGCCGCACAGACCTTCCGGCCTAATCCGAAGCTCGATACCGCACGGGTGATCATGGAGCTCGGCAAGGGCGAGGCGCTGGTCTCGTTCCTCGAGGGGGCTGGCACACCGTCGATGGTCGAGCGCGTCATGGTGCGGCCGCCGTCAGCGCGGATCGGGCCGATCACACCGGAAGAACGCAAGGCGATCATGGATGCGAGCCCGGTGAAGGGCAAATACGATACCGCGATCGACGCCGAATCCGCCTACGAGATCATCCAGAAGCGCCTGTCGGGCGCGGCGGCGCAGGCCGATGGCGGCGCTGGTGGTGGGGGGGGCGGCATCCTCGGCCAGATCGGCGCGATCGCCGCCACGATCTTCGGCACCAACGTCAAACGCGGCCGGCTCTCGACCGGGCAGGTGATCGCGCGCAACGTCACGCGCTCGGTGACCGACAAGGTGGTCGGCGGCGTGGTCGCAGATCTCGGCAAGTCGGTCGGCGGTTCGGTTGGCGGCTCGATCGGCCGCGCATTGGTGCGCGGCGCGCTCGGCGGAATCCTGCGCAGGTAGCATCGCGACGATCCGGCTGGACGGGTAACCGGCTTTGCCTCCGGCGGCCGGCGCGCTACAACGTCGGCAATGTCCAAACAAAAAGGATATCCGCGATGTCCAACGCCAAGCTGCAGCCCGTCCTCGATCGCATCGATGCCGATTTCGACAACAGTCTCGAGCGGCTGTTCACGCTGCTGCAGATCAAATCGATCTCGGCCGATCCGGCCTTCGCTAATGACTGCAAGGCGGCTGCCGATCATCTCGCCAAGGATATCGCAACCCTCGGTTTCAAGACCGAGGTGCGTCCGACCGCCGGCCATCCGGCCGTGGTCGGCAAGCTGAACGATTCGACTGACGGACGCCCGCACGTGCTGTTCTACGGGCACTATGATGTGCAGCCGGTCGATCCCTTGAATCTCTGGCATCGTCCGCCGTTCGAGCCCGTGGTGACCGATCATGCCGACGGGCGCAAGATCATCGTCGCGCGCGGGGCCGAAGACGACAAGGGACAGTTGATGACCTTCATCGAGGCCTGCCGCGCCTGGAAGAACGTGACGGGATCGCTGCCGGTCGACATCACCATCATCATCGAGGGCGAGGAGGAGATCGGCTCGAAGAACTTCGTGCCGTTCCTCGAGGCCAACAAGGCCGAGCTCAAGGCCGACTTCGCGCTGGTCTGCGACACCGGCATGTGGGACCCCAACACGCCGGCGATCACGACCTCGCTGCGCGGCCTGGTCTATGACGAGGTCAAGATCAAGGCTGCCAATCGCGACCTGCATTCGGGTGTGTTCGGCGGCGGCGCGCAGAACCCGATCCGCGTGTTGACGCGAATTCTCGGCGGCCTGCATGACGACAACGGCCACATCACCATCCCCGGTTTCTATGATGGCGTGAAGGATCTGCCGCCGGACATCCTGGCGCAGTGGAAGCAGCTCAATCTGACGCCGGAAAGCTTCCTCAAGCCGATCGGCCTCTCGGTGCCCGCCGGCGAGAAGGATCGTCTGCTGATCGAGCAGGTCTCCTCGCGGCCGACCTGCGACATCAACGGCATCATCGGCGGCTACACTGGCGAGGGCTCGAAGACGGTGATCGCGGCCGAGGCGTCGGCGAAGGTCTCGTTCCGCCTGGTCGAGGGACAGGATCCGGAGAAGATCCGAAACGCATTCCGCGATTATGTGAAGGCGCGCGTGCCTGCGGACTGCAAGGCCGAGTTCACCGATCATTCCTCAGCGCCGGCGATCGCGCTCGACTGGAACATGAAGCCACTGGCCGCCGCCCGCCGCGCGCTGACCGACGAATGGGGCAAGGAGGCGCTCTTGATCGGCTCCGGCGCCTCGATCCCGATCGTCGCCGACTTCAAGCGCACGCTCGGCCTCGACAGTGTGCTGGTCGGCTTCGGGCTCGACGACGACAATATCCATTCGCCGAACGAGAAGTACGACCTCAAGAGCTACCACAAGGGCATCCGCTCCTGGGCGCGGATTTTGGCGGCCTTCGCCGACACCAAGTAAAGCGAGGCACCGAACGTAAAAACGCCGCCCGGAATTGGGCGGCGTTTTGATTCAGGTAGTGCAGAGGGTGTTGGCGGTTAGCCTACCCGAAGATTGTGAAATTTCAATCACGGTAGCCGGGATTGACCCGGTCGAGCTTGCGCAGCAGCGGCGGCCAGACCAGCTGGGTCGAGCGCAGCTCGGCGCGGTCGGGGTTGGACAGCAGCTCGGTGTTCTTGTCGATCGCGAGCTGGTCGACCGGATAGGCGATCGGTCCGAGCGCGCGGGTCGCCACCTGCATCGAGCAGGCGCGCTCCAGATGGTACATCCGCTCGAACGCGGAGGCGACCGAGCGGCCGACCGTCAGCGTGCCGTGATTGCGTAGCAGCATGTGGTTCTTGGTGCCGAGATCGCGCTGCAGGCGCGGGCGCTCGTCATGATCGAGCGCGATGCCTTCATAGTCGTGATAGGCGAGATCGTGGGTGACGAGCTGCGCGGTCTGGTTCAGCGGCAGCAGCCCGTCGGGGCCGCTCGACACCGCGGTGCCGTCGATCGTGTGCAGGTGGAGCACGCAGCCGGCGTCCTCGCGCACTTCGTGGATCGCCGAATGAATGGTGAAGCCGGCCGGGTTGATGCTGTACTGGCTCTCCGAGAGCTGGTTGCCGTCGAGGTCGACCTTGACCAGGCTCGACGCGGTGATCTCGTCGAACATCAGCCCGTAGGGGTTGATCAGGAAGTGATGCTCGGGGCCGGGCACGCGGGCCGAGATGTGGGTATCGACCAGATCGTCCCAACCATAGAGCGCGACCAGGCGGTAGCAGGCGGCAAGATTGATCCGCTGCTCCCATTCCGCCGCACTCATGTTCGACGGCACTTCCTTCAGGCGTGCTTCCGCTGGCGACATGGCCGATTGCTCCGTTGATGGCTGTTTCCTGCGTCGAACCTAGCGTCGGCGCCGGATCGCGGCAAGGCAGCGTAACGGCGTGACAGTCATGTCAGCATGCGACGGCTGGCCCACGATCAGGGAGATCATGCTCCGGAAGTGGGCAGCAGCGTAACGGACGTGCTGCGCGCTACGGCGCCGGGATCGCCAGCAGGCTCGAGATGCTGCGGCCGCGGATGTCGTAGACGCGGGCGAACACGACGTCGTCGCGCTTGATCTCGACCATCACGGGCGCGGCCAGGCCCTTGCAGTAGAATTCGCCGAGCGTCATCGCGAAGTCGGCGGCATTGCTGTCCCAGCCGATCGTGAAGTCGGGCCCGAGCGCGACCTGCGCGGGCCGCTGCGGTCCGCACACGGCGACCTTCCACTTGCGGTTCTGCGGCGGCACTTCCTGCCGCTCCGCCAGCTGCTCGCGCAGCCCGTCGGAGGCCTGCTTCAGCGCCAGGCCCCAATAGTCCAGCATGAAGAAATTGTCGGCGGTCCGCACCGTGCCGGCGATGTGGTTGAAGTGCGTGTACTGGTACGGATGCAGGCGGATCATTTCGCTGAGCGGCAGCAGCAGGCCGAACGCGAACACCGCGAGCGCCGCGGGTTGCCAGGCGCGGCGGTTTTCGCCGAGCCAGTCCATGCCGCGGGCGAACGCGACGCCGGCGAGCACCGCCATCGGCGGGATCACGAAGATGAAGTGGCGGATGCCGTTGTAGAGCGCCGGCCGCTTCACCATTGCGATCACCAGCGGCAAGGTTGCCGCGAGCGTCAGCATCAGCATGATCGACTTGCGCTTCGCGGTCACATCGATGCGCGACAGCGACATGAAGGTGGTGATGACCGCCGCGGTCAGCAGCACCAGCATCACTTCGGGAAGCTGCAACGCGAACAGCGTGGGCAGATAGGACCACGGCATGTCCGGCACCGACACCAGCGCGCCGTCGAACATCTCCTTCCACGGTTTCTCGAAGAAGTGCGAGAAATAGGTCACCGCTTCCAGCGGATGCCCGGGCTCCATGATCGACCACGGCCAGATCAGGCCCATCACGAGATAGCCGAGAACAAGCCCCGGCAGCAGCACATAGACGACGTGGGCAAAGCGGTGGGTCGCCTCGCGCGCGCCCTGCTTGCGGAATTCCTCGATAAAGAGCGGGATGAAGCCGACCACGGCGTAGATCAGAGCGAGCCCGCCAAGGACGCGGCAGCCGATCGACAGGCCAGCCCCGAGGCCCACGATCAGGATCGTGCGCGGCGAGGGCGCCGGATATTCCTCGATCAGGCGGACGAGACCCAGGATCAGGAAGATCATCGCCACGGCGAACGGCGCATCCTTCGGGTTCATGAACATGTGGCCGTAGAAGGTCGGGCACAGCGCCAGCAGCAGCAGCGCCGCCAGTCCCGCCAGCGGGCCGCCGACGCGGCGCGCCAGCCGCCAGGTTACGGCGAGGCCGATGACGCCGACGATCGCGCCGAGCAGGCGGCGCGTCTCGAACAATTCGAGAGGAATGACCTTGTGCAGCAGGGCCGCAGCCATATCGAAGCCGCCGCCATACATATAGAGGTTGGCAAATGACAGCGCGCCGGTGTCCTTGAACCCGGACCCGTACATGCGCAGCAGGAGGTCGGCATATTCAGCGTGGGTGTAATCGTCCCAGCCGAGGCCGTAATCGCGGAAAGTGAGGCCGGCGACCACGGCGACCACGCCGAGGACGAGGAATGCGAGATCGTCGCAGGTCTTCTCCACGGAGCGCCGCGCAGGCGCCTCGATGGCAGACGTCGTAATCGATGACATAGCTAGTGGTACCGGCGTGCCTGTGGCCCAGTTTGGCGCTTTAGGGCCTCATTCCCCGGCATCCATAGCGCAGTTCCGTTTCCGAGTAATTGGTAATTGTGGCGTAATTTCCCAGATGCGTTGCAATAAATTGGCAGCAATTCGTAGCCAGTAAATCTACGGGAGCAGGCGCCCGACGCCGTCTGGTGTGACCGCGAGAAAGACGCGCGCGTCCGCGCGGTTAAGCGGGATTTTAGGGAACTCTGCCTACAATTGGCGGTTGGCGGTGTGGGTAATATGACGGTATCGTGGCGTTGGTGGCCCACACCCATTTTTGGTCGGGTCTCCCGGGGGTTAGTTCGATGAAGGTTGGTCTGTTGGTCGTCGGCGCGGGCCTGGTCGTGGCGGGCTTGGCGGCGGTCGGCTTGGGAATCCCCTACAAGGAATTCAGCGTCGGCGGCACCTTGATCATGACAGGCGTGACCGGCGTGTGCACAGGTGCGATCGTGCTGGCGCTTGCCGCCGTGGTTGGGGAACTCCAGATCATCGCCGCGCGGCTCGAGCCCGGTGCCGCGGGCGCCAGGGTGGAGGTTCCGCCTGCAACTTCCCCGCGCAATGCCCCTGACGATGCGGTATTCCCGCCGCCGCGTGAGCCGAAGGTCGCTGCACCCCCGCCGGTCCCGCCGGCCGCGCCAGCGGCTGCAAGCCCGCCGCCCTGGCACGACGAACTTGCCCCGCGCGGCGCGTCCGCCGAGGCCCCGCCGCCCACGCCGGGTGCAGCGCCCGCGGATGGGAGCGCGCCGCCGAAGCGGCGCAACCTGCTGTTCTCCTCTTCGCGCAAGGAGCGTGAGCGGTCCGAGACACGGGCTGCCGAGCCGCTGACGCCGGATCTGCTGTCGCCGGAGCTGCGTCCGGGCCCGGCCGCGGCGGCCGACCCCGCGCCGGCAACATTCGACGATGCGTGGCCGAAGGCCGATCGGCCGAGGTCGGTCGATGTCGCCCCGCGGCGTGGCCCACGGGCGCCGTCGACCTTCGGCGAGGCGCAGTCAGCGGCCGCGTCGCCGTCGTCAGGCCATCCGCCGCCGCCCCAGGAGCAGCCCCCGGTGACCGTGCTCAAATCGGGCGTCGTCGACGGCATGGCCTATTCGCTCTATTCGGACGGATCGATCGAGGCGCAAATGCCCGAGGGCATGATGCGATTTGCCTC
This sequence comes from Bradyrhizobium sp. CER78, assembly GCF_029846235.1. Taxonomy (GTDB): domain Bacteria; phylum Pseudomonadota; class Alphaproteobacteria; order Rhizobiales; family Xanthobacteraceae; genus Bradyrhizobium. The sequence continues at coordinate 418,510 of NZ_JARVWP010000001.1, read as the reverse complement.
GATCGACGAGCTCCGCTCGCATCTGGAGCAAAGGCCGTAGATCTACGGCAATACTTGCGAACGGCTGGCGCGAAGTCTAAAACACGGCAGTTCTTGTCAGATTTCCTGTAATCCGCTCATATTCGCGAAGTAGTGCGCGATTCTGTTGATGTATTGTCGCGCGCGGATACTGCCCGAACGGCGTGCGGCGCCGCGCCGTCGAGAGCACGGGGAAGGTTGAGCCATGTCCGATACGTCAGGCAAAACGCCGGTCGAACTGACCGCTAACATCGTTTCGGCCTATCTCAGCAACAATCCGACGCCGGCCTCGGATATTCCGAACCTGATCGGCCAGGTCCATGCCGCACTGCTGCGCGTGTCGAGCGGGCGCAGCGACACGCCGAGCGAGCCGGCCAAGCCTGCGGTGTCGATGAAGAAGTCGATCACGCCGGAATATCTGGTGTGTCTCGAGGACGGCAAGCGCTTCAAGTCGCTCAAGCGCCATCTGCGCACCCAGTACAACATGACCCCGGAACAGTATCGCGACAAATGGGGGTTGCCGGCCGACTATCCGATGGTGGCGCCGAACTACGCAGTGGCGCGCTCCCAGCTCGCCAAGAAGATGGGCCTCGGCCAGCAGGCGCGGAAGCGGAAATAGCACCTTACGCGGCGGAGGCCAGCGCCTCGCGCGCATCGTTGCGGATGCGATCGACCATCGAGCGCAGGCCGTTGGAACGCTGCGGCGTCAGATGGTCGCGGAAGCCGAATTCGTCGAACAGCGCCAGCGCGTCGGTGGCGAGGATATGCTTCGGCGTCTGCCCGGAAAACAGCGTCAGCACGATCGCGACCAGGCCGCGCACGATGTGGGCGTCGCTGTCGCCGATATAGATCAGGCGCGGTTCGCCATTGGCATCGCGCTCGACCCGCTTCGACAGCCAGACCTGGCTGACGCAGCCCTGCACCTTGTTCTCGGCCGAGTGCTCCGCCTCCGACAACGGTTCGAGGGTGCGGCCGAGCTCGATGACGTAGCGGTAACGGTCGTCCCACTCGTCCAGCAGCGCAAAATTGTCCCTGATTTCGTCGATCGTCGTCATCGTGGCCCACGTCCTGTCCTTAACGGCTTATATAGGAAGGCGCGCCGCGAAAGCGATGAAAATGGAACCGGTTCCCTGCGGTTTTGACGTGTTTTCTTCACGCGAACCGGCGCCCACTTTGTTCGAAAGCGCGCTGGTTTGCGCTCACGGCATCGGCGGCAGGCGGAATTCGATGGTCTGGTCGTCCGCGGTCAGCGTGTCGCGGGACGCGGAGGCAGAATCGGTATCGTCCTTGCCGATCGAGCCGGTGTGATCGGGAGGCTTCTTGTCGGTGATCATCTGGTAGAGCTTGCGCGCACCGTCGGTCGCCCGCTGGCCGATCGCGGTCGCGGCCTGGCCGCCGACTTCGCAGGCCGATGGCTGACGCTTGCAGAACTGACCCATGTCGCTGATCGTCGCGGTCGCGGCCGACACCGCGTCCGATGCGCTGATCTGCGGCGTCTTGTCCGCTTCAGGAGTTTTGTCTCTCGGCAGCAGCACGAGCACAAGCCCGAGCCAGAATGCCAAACGCAGCAGGAAGAACATGGCGCGATCCCGGTCGTCTATCTTGTCTTGCTTCTTGCGCGGTCGATGCCGCTATTGCCCTCACGGTTAGCATCGGTCGATAAATCGGAAGTATCTGCATTGAAGTAAATCCGCCGAAAAATCGCGGAAAATTCGCCTGAATTGATTCGCCGTAAATTTTCGATTGATAGCGGCTTTCGGCTGCCGGAGATGCCGGCTACGCCGTGTCCACCATTTCGAAACCATAGATCGTCGCATCCGGAAACCAGCCGTTCACCATCCCCGACAAATGACCGGTGAATGGCAGCCTCGCAGCCTCGTCAATGCACGGTGTTTGGCAGCGGGCCACCGCGCCTTAGCGTTCGCTTAAGTTCGCTCTGACACGTTGACCTGCAATCACGAAGGAGGCGTTCCGGCGCGTCTGTCTTGACGATTGAGCCGAAGCGCGAGTGCTGTGAGTAGTTTGAGTCTGATCCGCGATTGCCTGGATGCGCTGCTGCATCCGTCGGCGCAATATGATGCGCTGACGCGTGCGCGCCACCGTGCCTTCATGGCGCCTCGGCTGCTCGGCAGCCTGGCGGCGCTGGCTTCGTTCCCTGCCTTTCTGGCGATGCGCGGCGCGCCGACGGCGATCGAGGTCGCGGCGTTCGCCTGGCTGATCGCGCCGATCCTGCTGTCCTGGTTCCTGTCGCGCACCGGCCGCTACGAGGGCGCCCATGTGCTGTCGTCGCTTGCGCTGGCCGGTCTCGTGATGATGATCGCCGCGACCACCGGCGGCATCGCGTCGTTCGCCGCGGTGTGGCTCGTCGTGATTCCGATCGAGGCCGCGCTGTCGGCCTCGCGGCGCGTGGTCGCGTTTGCATTTGCGCTGGCGATGATCTGCGCGGCGCTGCTGAGCGTGCTGGCACATTACCATGTGCTGCCGGCGGCCGATCCCGCGGTGGCGTCGAACGGCACGCTGGTCGGTTTCGGCGTCGTGTCGGCGATCTTCTATGCGGCCGGGCTCGCCTTCGGCGCGGAGTCGCTGGCGCGCACCAGCGTGGCGCTGCTTTATGTCGAGGAAGAGCGCTACCGCCTGCTCGCGCATAACATGAGCGACGTCTTGTCGCGGCACAGCCGCAACGGCGCGGTGCGCTTCATTTCACCCGCGGTCGAGATCATGCTCGGTGTGCCGGCGTCGCGGCTGTCGGGCCACGGCCTGTTCGACCGCGTTCATGTCGCCGATCGGCCGGCCTATCTCACCGCGCTGTCGGACGCCGCGCGCGGCGAGTCCCGCAGCGTCGAGTTCCGGGTGCGCCGCGACGGTGCGCGCGGCGAGGCTGCCGGCGAATTCATCTGGGTCGAGATGCGCTGCCGCGCGCTCGACCAGACCTCGGCCGACGCGGAAGTTGTCGCCGTGATGCGCGACGTGACCGATCGCAAGGTGCAGGAGCAGGCGCTCGAACAGGCGCGCAACGCGGCCGAGCAGGCCGATGCGTCGAAGACGCGCTTCCTCGCCACCATGAGCCACGAGCTGCGCACCCCGCTCAACGCCATCATCGGCTTCTCCGAGATGATCGCGCAGGAAGACGTGCTCGGGCTCGACGCGGCCCGCCGCAAGGAATACGCCCAGCTCATCAACGACTCCGGGCAGCATCTGCTCTCGGTCGTCAACGGTATCCTCGACATGTCGAAGATGGAGTCCGGCAATTTCGAGATTTCGCCGGAGCCGTTCGCGCCGCGGCCGGCGCTGCTCAATTGCTGCAACCTGGTGGCGTTGAAGGCGCGCGAGAGCGGCGTCGACCTCGTCACCCGCGTGGGCGACGACCTGCCGGTCGTGAATGGCGATCCACGCGCGTTCAAGCAGATCGTGCTCAATCTGGTTTCCAACGCCATCAAGTTCACCGAGCGCGGCGGCAAGGTGACCGTGTCGGCCGGCGTCGAGGGATCGCGGCTCATGCTGCGGGTCTCGGACACCGGTGTCGGCATCGCCGCCGACGATCTCAAGCGGATCGGCGATCCGTTCTTCCAGGCCGGCAAGACCTATCAGCGCCGCCACGAGGGCACCGGCCTTGGCCTGTCGATCGTCAAGGGGCTGGTCGGCCTGCATCACGGCGAGATGAATGTGGAGAGCAAGGTGGGCGAGGGCACCATCGTGTCGGTCGCGCTGCCGCTGGCGTTCACCCCGCCCGCCGCCGTCGAGCCGACCAGCAATGTCTCGACGCTGAAGCCCGCATTGCGATCCGGTCTCCAAGAGCAAACCCATCAGGTGAAGAAGAGTGCCTAGACAGACTTTGGATGATGACGAAACGCCGCGCCGTCGCCGCGGCGCCAAGGCAGTGGCCATCGCGGCCGAGGAAGAGCGTGGCCTCGTCCTGCGCCTGCTGCTGCACAGTCCGAAGGATCTCGTCGCCGGCGTACTGGCAACGTCTGCCATTGTGGCTATCCTGATCAACGCGCTGTTCCTGCAGGCTGGCCGTCATCCGTCCCCGATGTTCGGCGGCTCGGTGGTGACGCTGCCGCCGCCGCCACCGGCTGTCGCTGCCGCCAGCCCGATGCCGCGCCCGCGTCCTGCCGAGGCTGCCGCCCGATCGGTCGAGCCGGCCGCCGTGGAGCCGCCGAGACCGGTCGATGTGAAGCCGGTGGAGACCAGGCCGGCCGAGACCAGGTCCGTTGAAGCCAAGCCGGAACCGAAGCCGGTTGAAGCCAAGCCGGTCGATCCGATGGCCAACCTGGTGCTGAAGTCGACCGCTGCGCCGCCGGCGGCCGCACCGTCCCCGGCCGCCGCGCCGTCCAGCGTCATTCGTCCGCCGGCGCCGATCCCGACCCAGCATCTGAGCCCGGCCGGCAAACGCATCGCCGCGGTCCAGCGCACGCTGACCGAATATGGCTACGGCCAGCTCAAGCCGACCGGCACGATCGGCGCCGACACCCAGCACGCGATCGCGAAGTTCGAGCGCGCCCGCAAGCTGCCGGTGACCGGGCAGATGTCCGATCGTCTGGTGCGCGAGCTCGGCACCATGATCGGGCATTCGATCGACTAGGCCGCGAGCCCATAAATCTGCCGTTCGGAGGGCTTAACGGAGTCCACTATGCGCGGGTGGCAACCAAAGTTGCAGCGCAGCCAAATGACGCGATGGGCCATGAGCAGAAGGTCATCCGCCCCAAAGGTTCGTTTACCAGCACCTCGACGCTTGTCGGTGAGCGGATCAAGGATAGGCTCAACCGGCTATCGGTGTGAATGTTGAGATCGATAGTGCTCAAGGTTTTTCGAGGCGTGGGCCTGCTTTGCTTATGCATCGTGGCAATTGCCGTTGTCATAGTCCCGTTGGAGCTTGTCGCATATCCTATGCTGAAATCCATCGGATGCAGTTTGACCGAGGAACAGCAAAGCTTCACCTGTGGAGACGGTTGGGTCGGTCAACTCATCTCGACCGTTCTCAACCTGCCGATACAGTTCTCTGACGCGCGAGAATTTTCGTTCGGGGCGACCCGAGCGTCGTTCGGTCGAGGTTTCAAGATCTACTTGTTCGACGCGATCTTTGTTCTCGCGCTGGCATATCTCCTAACGATACTCTTTGCGCGGAAAGCCGGTCGACGAAGCAGCTAACTTCCGCAACGGGTCATTCGCGACCGGATCAACCCAGTCGCAAGTCTGGCCAAGTCCACTATGCCGCCGAAAGCGGAAGTAAATTCAGAGCATTGGTGGCACGGCCATGCACCCGTCGGCGCGTGACATCCGTGACAATTGGACGTGGCCGCGCTGCTGGCCTATAGGTCGGCGCATGCGATTGAAAACCAGTATTTGGGTTGCGGCCTATCTGCGCCGCTGCCAGACCGAAGGCGTGTTCGGCGCGGTCCGCAAGAAGGGCGCCGAAGAGGCCGGCGCCGTGTTCGTCAAGGTGGCGCTGATGGACGGCAACGCGATGCTGTACGCGCCGGCGCCGCAGACGGTCTATGACGACAGCCGTCCGGTCGAACGGCTGTTCGTGCCAACGGCGCCGCAGCCGGTGACCGAGCCGACAGTCGAGGAGCGATTGACCAAGGAACTGCGCTTCGATCCCGATGCCTGGATCGTCGAGACCGAGGATCGCGCTGGGCGGCACTTCCTCGATCTGGCGAAGAGCTAGGGCGCAACCTCGGCTGCTTGGGAAGCAAGCGCATTTGTCCGCTTGCACCACAACGGCCGCGCAGATCCCGACATTCAACGACTTCGCGGTCGGACCAGATCCGGACACGACCGCCGAGCTCCCCGAGACGGCGCGGCGTGGCCGGGCGAAGCGCGGTCGGTCGGAGTGGTGCGCCGATGCACAGCCGTTGTCGCGCATTGCGCAGTCCCGTTCGGCAGTCCGCGACCCCAGGTACGCTGCCAACGGCCGAGCTGGTGAGCGCATCCGCGTGAGTCGGCCGGCGCATCCCTGATAACCAAACTAGCGAAACGCCTGACGACGGCTTGCATCAATGCACTCTGGTCGACTGTCTCTCGCGCGCCGGAACATCTCATGTCCAGTCTTGACGTCCTGTTCAGATCCTACCGCCTGAACGCCCTCGACCTGCCGAACCGCGTCGTGATGGCTCCGATGACGCGGTCCATGTCGCCGGGCGGCGTACCCACCGCCGAGGTCGCCGCCTATTATCGCCGCCGCGCAGAGAGCGGCGTCGGTCTCATCATCACTGAGGCGACAGGGGTCGGTCGCCCGGCCGCGCTCAACGAGCCCAATATGCCCCGCTTCCACGGCGAGACGGCGCTCGCCGGCTGGAAGAAGGTGGTGGACGAGGTTCACGCGGCAGGTGGGCGCATCGCGCCGCAGTTGGTTCATGTGGGGCATAAGCTCTCGAACGCGGTACCGGACTGGACACCGCCGGCGCCCTATGAAAGTCCCTCGGGGCTTTCAGTGACAGGCGAGCGCGTCAATCAGCCGATGAGCGAGGCCGATGTGGCCGACATCATCGACGCGTTCGCGAGGGCAGCAATGGATGCCGAGCGGCTCGGCTTCGACGGCATAGAGGTGATGGGGGCGCACGGCTATCTCATCAATCAGTTCTTCTACGACCATCTCAACTTGCGCGACGACGAATACGGTGGCTCGACGCTCGTCGAGCGTTCTCGCTTCGTGGTCGAGATTCTGAACGCAATTCGGTCGGTGGTGACCTCGGGCTTCCCGGTGATTCTCCGCCTTTCACAATGGAAGCCGAAAGACTTCAGTGCACGGCTGGCCGCGACGCCGAAGGCGCTGGAACAATGGCTTTCCGTCCTTGTCGACGCTGGAGCGGATGCCTTCCACCTCTCGCAGCCAAAGTTCTGGCAGCCCGCTTTCCCTGAGATCGATCGGGAGCTGAATCTTGCCGGCTGGGCGAAGAAGCTCACGGGGGTCACCGCGATAACCGTTGGCGCTGTCGGCCTGTCTGGCGACGTCTACGCATCCTTGGCGGGCGAGACCGCCCAATCCACGCCGCTGGATGGACTGCTCAGGCGGCTGGAGCGCGGCGAGTTCGACCTGGTCGCGGTCGGACGCGCGTTGCTGCAGGATGCCGCCTGGCTTGAGAAAGTACGGCAAGGTCGCGAGATCGCCGAGTTCACGCCGGCTGCGTTCGCCACCCTGAGTTAATCGGCGGGGCGGGTGGCAGGGCGCCACGACGAGCTTGCCGTGCCAACGAGTCCACGTATGCCCCGAATAAAGCTAGAACGCGATGGTCGCGCCTTAGCTTCCGGATTTCTGGTTGCGAATGGCGGGCGCGCTGCCGGGCTGCACTGCCGGTCGCGTTTGCGGCGACGCGGCGCGCACGTGATGACGCTCATCGTCATACAGCGACGAGCGATACTTGGCGCGGGCCACCGCCATCGTCGAGCCGCGCCAGGCCGCCAGCATCACCAGCGCGGAGCGTTCGCTCAGGCGATCGTAGAGCCGCGACAGCCGGTAGACATAGTTGACCGACGAGCCGGCTTCCGGATTGAGGAACATCAGGATGCGCTGGAAGGCGGCGCTCGACACGTCGAGCGCTCGCATCGCGCAGGCGAGCGGCTCGCCGCCGGGATCGTTGACGACGTCGGCGGCGATCCGCGACGGCAGGATCAGCGCTTCGCCGAGTTCGAGTGTGAAGTTGTCGAGGTCCTCGGCAAACGCGGCCATCTCCAGGATATGGATCGCGCGCGCGGCGCGGGCTGCCGGAATCCGTGCCGCGGCCTTGAGCGGCGTTTCCTGCAGATTGTGCAGGATTTGCGCGCGTTCCTTGGCAGTGGCGGCGAAGAACATGTCGGAGATTTCGGCGGCATCGTTCGGCCGCATCGCAAGGCTCGCCGCCATCCGCTGCTCGGCCTCGGTCGGAATCCTCGCCTGCGGCGTTGACGCTGCGGGCGGGGCAATCGGCGCAGCAGCCGGCATCGGCTGGTCCGGACCGGCGCGCCGCAGGCCGAGCTTCTCCATGATCCGGGCGGGCGTTGCCGGATAGATTGCAAGCCGCGCGCGGACCGCGGCGCGGGTCGCGTCGTCGACCTCGTCGATCAGGCGCGACGTCAACTCGACGAATTGGCGCTCTTCATCGGCGGAGTGTGCGCTGGCCTGCACATAGAGGTCGGTCAGGACGCGCAGCAAAGTGGGGCGGATGTCGACGCCCTCACGACGGGAGAGCGTCATCAGCCCATCGAAACCAGGAAATAGCGGAGCTGCGCTCATCTCGGCGTACGCGACTTGCCAGTAAGATTCGGTTTGAAAAACCCTGTGACAGCGAGCCTACGCAGGCTGTTTTAAGACGCAGTTAAGGAAAACAAGCCGTGAAGGCGAACGCTCGGATTTGCGCGTGTCTATTAAGGCACAGCGCCATATCCGTAACCGTCCGTATCGGTAGTTTAAGATGTCATTAACCATGCCCGTTCTTAACTCGGCGTGCGCGGGGCAAATCATGTCCGTGCGGGGCCAGAGAGAACGGAACATGGGCACCATCGTTGAGTTTCCGGCGGATGCGGCTGCACGGCGGCCGAGCATGGCCGGTGCTGCCGGCGAAGGCATGGGGACCGTGCTGATCCTTCCCGTCGTCCGGATCGAGCGAACGACGGAGGAGACCGGCGGTGGTCGCGGACCGGAGCAGGGCACTGCGCAGGGCCGCCGGCGCCGACGCCGCTCCTGATCGCGGACAGCGTGCAATGCTCGAGCCTGTGCAGCGGACTGTCGTTCGGCGGTCACTCCCGGCGCTGATCCTGCTGGTGGCGGGCTCAGCGCTCGCGGGCTGTAGCGGCGGCGATTTCGGCCGCACCCGCGCTGATTTCCGCAACGACGACATGCATCGCTGGATGGGCGCCGAGGCGACCGGCAGCATCGGCAAGAACGCCTCGCAATTCCAGCTCACCGAACACGAACGCCAGCTGCGCGATCTCGCCTATCAGTTCGTCGAGCCGCCGTTGTCGCGGCCGGCATGGAAGAGCGTGTTCGGCGATTACCAGCCGCTGCCTTCGCCGTGGCGGCAGAAGGCGGTGTTCGATCGCACCGCGTATGGCCGCAACCTGATCGACGAGCCGCATCGCTCGTTCGCCTCGCGCTATTCGCTGCTGATCGACCAGGTACGCGACGACATCACGCGGTTCGAGCCGTTCTTCGCGACGGCGATCCAGGTGATCGAGCTCGACCGCAAGCGCAGTGCCAGCCTCAACATGATTGCCGACGTGTCGCCGCGCGAGCGGGCCGATGCGGTCGCGCGGATGGAGGAGAACACGCTGATCGTGCAGTGGGTCCAGCAGGCCCTGGAGCGGCGGATCTCGTCCTATCGCTGGGCGCTGGAGCGGCTGGTGATCCAGGCGCCAGACGGCATGGCCGCGGATGCCGAACGTCAGATCAACGAACTCGCCCGGCTCTCCGCCAATGCGCCGCTGGTCTCCGGGCCGGTCACGGGCCAGGCCGTGGTGACGAAGGGCTAGGCCGATTTCACCTTCTTGATTGCGGACCTGACGCGGCGGCTGTTGGCTTGCCGCGGCAGGCTTGCAATGAACTCCTTCAGCGCATCGGAGGGCGGATGGGCCGAGGGGTAGGCGAGGCCGACCTGGCGCGTCACGTCGATCTCGATCGCACGCACCGCGACGTCCGGATTGCCGCAGGCCACGCCTTCGGGGACGATCGCGATGCCGACCCCGGCCGCGACCAGCGCCATCGCCCACTCCTCCGATTCCGCGATCGCCACCGGCTTGCGCGGCGGCGCGGTGCGCTTGAAGAATTCCTGCTGCTCGCAATGGCAGCGATCGATCATCGGAACGCCGGCGAAGTCGCTGGTCCGCAGCGTCTCCTTCAGCGTCAGGGGATGCGACGGCGGCAGTGCCGCGACATAGCGCTCGCTCCAGAGCGGGATGAAGCGCTCGTCGGGGCCGATCATCGTTCTTGCGACGATCCGTGCGTCGGCCTGCTGGTTGGCGCCGACCAACCGAAGCGCGAGATCGGCGTTGCCGGTCAGCGGCTTCAGCAGGGCGATCGTTCGCGCCTGATCGAGCGTGCGCAACAGACCGAGCGTCAGCGGCTGCCTTGTCGCCGGTTTGCGAAACAGGTTTCGCGCCGCGTCCGCCTCGTCGATGATCCTGCGGGCGATGCCGTGAAACTGCGCGGCAGATTCCGTCGGCGCCATGCCCTTCTTGTGCCGGATGAACAGCGTGGTGCCGAGCTCGGCCTCGAGATTGGTGATCGCCGCGGAGATCGAGGGTTGCGAGATGAAGCAGCGCTTCGCCGCAGCGGTCAGATTGCGCTCGCGGTAGACCGCGGCAAAATAACGGAGTTCGCGGATATCCATAGGCCTGTCCTATCGTATCGATAGAAAGACAATATTTTACCTATGGAAATGCGAGTGGCAAGCCTACGCCGGCGTCAGCGGAGGATATGTCATGCGCATCCATCATCTCAATACTGGCACGATGTGCCCGATCGGAAAGCGGCTCGTGAACGGCAGCGGCAGCATCTTCCAGCGGGCGCGGATGGTCTGTCATTGCCTGCTCGTCGAGAGCAATGACGGCCTCGTGCTGGTCGACACAGGCATCGGGCTCGACGACATCGGTGACCCGCCGCGGCTCGGGCGCAAATGGGTGCGGCAGACCACGCCGCGACTCGATCCGGCCGAGACCGCCGTCCGTCAGGTGAAGGCACTGGGCTTCTCGGCTGATGATGTGCGCCATCTGTTGCTGACGCATCTCGATCGCGATCACGCCGGCGGCGTGCCGGACTTTCCGAAAGCCAAGGTGCACGTCCATCGCAAGGAATACGATATGGCGGTGACGCATCAGGTCACACCGCCGGAAGGACGCTACATCATGGCGCAATGGAAGCATGGGCCGGACTGGACGTTCTATGGCGCTGATGGCGAGGACTGGTTCGGATTCAAAGGCGTGCGCGCGCTTGGTAACCGCGAACCGGACATTCTGATGATCCCGCTGCCGGGCCACACGCTCGGCCATTGCGGCATCGCGGTGCGCGACAAGGGCAGATGGCTGCTGCATGCCGGTGATGCCTACTTCCATCACGCGCAGCTCGATGTGAGGCCGCGGATCCCGCTGGTGCTCGGCCTGTTCCAGCGCCGAGCGGATATGGATCGCGCGACGCGGATCCAGAACCAGGAGCGCTTGCGCCAGCTGAAGGCGGCGCATGGCTCCGATGTCACGATCGTCAACAGCCACGATCCCATCGACTACGAGAGCTGCCGTTGCGGTCGACACGCGCTCGCTCTTTGATTTGACCGCGCGGTCCGCATTTGACCTTCGTCGCAGAGTTTGCCAGCGATTCTGGCGCGGTCGTTGCATCCACCTTACCATTTGAAATTCGGGCAATGGAAATGCCAGTATTTGCGCGGGGTTGCGCCGGCTGCTTGTTTGACGTCGATTGTCTTGGGGCTAATAGGGGTGGCAATGACGGACATTGACTTCGAGCGCATCGTGGATCGGATCCATGAGGCTGCTGTCGTTCCAGACCTGTGGCCGGACGTTCTGGAAGACATCGCGCATGCCGGCGGCGCCCACGGCATGGTGATGATCAGCTCGGGCAGCGATCGGTGGAGCGGCGTCTGGAATGGCGTGGTGATGTCACCATCGATCCAGGAGGCATTCTCGGCCTTCATCAGCGAGGGCCTGGCCAGTCGTACCGAGACGACCCCGAGGCTGCTGGCACGGGATCACCCTGGTTTCGTCAGCGAACAAGACGTCTTCACGCTGGAGGAATGGGAACGCGATCCGTATCGGACGGAGTGGAACAAGAAGTGGGGTTTCGAGCACGCCTGCGCCACGGCCGTCCATAGTCCCTCCGGCGAGCTCGTCGTGTTTCATATGGAAAGACTCGCAGGCGAGCCGGCTTTTTCGCGGCAGGATCTCGATTTTCTCGACCGGTTTCGCCCCCATCTCGCGCGGGCGAGCCTGCTGGCGACGCGCTGGCGTCTGGCGCGGATGCAGGCGGCGACCGAGGCTCTGGCGCTCGTCGATCTGCCGGCGTTGGCGATTGAACGATCCGGACGTGTCCTGGTGGCGAACGCCTTGATCGAAGGGATGACGGACGTCCTGCGCTGGCTCCCCGGGGACCGTATCGCGATGAGGGACGCGGCCGCTGACACCCTCCTGCGTGCCGGTTTGTCCCAGCTCGGGTCGCCGCTTGAGAAGGCCGTGCGCTCGTTTGCGGCGTGCCGCGCCGACAATCAGGACCGTGTGGTTGTTCATCTGGTGTCGATGCCCGGCGAAGCGCGCGATCTTTTCGATGGGGCGGTGGGCATCCTGATCGTGACGCCGGTTACGGCGCCTCAGGCGCCGAGCCTTGCGCTCATTCGCGGGCTCTTCGACCTCTCTCCCAGCGAAGCGCGGGTTGCCCGCGGCATCGTGCAGGGACAGACGATCGGTGATATCGCGGCGCTTCACGGGCTAAGCCGCGAAACGATCCGCAACCAGGTCAAGGCGGTGTTTGCCAAGACGGGAACGCACAGCCAACGTGATGTCGTCGCGCTGCTCGGCGCTATCCCGAAACTGACGGTCGCCGGCTAGCGTTTGCGAGCCGCCGGCGGCGGGGCCGGAACGGGCAGCGGCGGCGGCGCTTCCTGCTTGGCCGCGACCGGCTCGGTCTGCAGCTTGCAGGATGAAGCCGCGAGCGAGGCCTGTGCCTGCGGCATCAGGCCGGGCTCCGGCGCCAGCGCCTTCAAGAGGATCAGGCCGGTCGAGGTCGGCGAGTCGATGATCAGCCGGTCGGCAGCGGTGACTTCCTCGTCCTCCGGCAGCTCGTTGTGCTGCGCTTCCGTCATCAGGTCGAGCTCGATCACCTTCTTGCCGGCGGAGCGGTCGTTGATCGCGTAATAGGCGACCTCGTTGCGGGTGTAGAACGACACCGAGGTATAGGCCTGGCTGACCGGCACGGTGAGCTTGAGCGGCCCGGTCGAGAGATCGTAGCGGCAGATCGCGACCGCGAAGGCCGGATCCATCAGCGGCATCGGCGAGTGGCTCGGGTCGGCCAGCGGCAGCTGCGTCACCTCGTTGAGCTTGGTCATCGGCGTGAGGCGCGAATAGGCGTCCTGCGAGGCGATGCGCGGCAGCGCCAGCACGCTGACGAGGTGCACCACGCCGCCGAGCAGCACGCCTGCGAGGATGGTGAACAGCACGCGGATCATGGGCAGCCCGTCGTCGTGATCGAGGGCATCGGCGCATCGCGCTGGGTGCGGGTCGCGACCCCGACCGGCGTGTCGTAGAGCCGCAGCATCAGCGCGTAGCGCTCGATGCCGCCGGTCGGCAGCCAGTTGCCGGCGCGCGAGCGCGAGGCGATGTGGATCTCGAACGTGCCGTCGGAGGCGCGCATGATCTCCTGGCTGGTGAAGCCGTAGCGCTGCAGCGAGTTGGCGACGAGGTGACCCTTGCGGTCGAACAGCGTCAGCGTCCAGAACCGCGCCGCCGGCGTCACGCCGCTGACCACGATGTCGCAGCGGCCGTCGAGCGGCTTGTTCTTGTCGTCAGTGGTTGCCGAGAACGCGATGCCGTCGCCGGTGCCGATCGGCAACTCGCCGCTGCGCGCGATGGTGGCGCGCGAATAGGGGTCGACGTCGGAGGTGCCGTTCTTCGGCCGCGCGGTCCAGGCGCCGATCTTCAGCGTACCGAGATCGGTGCCGCGCGTCGCCGTCGCGTAGGTCAGGCCGAGGCCGACGGCGGTGGCGATGACGAGAGCCAGCAGGGTGGTGAGGAGGAGCCGCACGTCAGTTCTTGCGTGGCACTGCAGGTGTCGCGCCGTCCGGCCCGGCCGCGGCAACATAGTTTTCGGGGAACGCCAGCGCGCTCGAGGACTCCGCCTTGCCGGTCTTCGAGGGCTCGTTCAGCGTGGTCTTGCCGGTCGTCTTGGCTGCATCGTCGAGCAGCTTCTCGACCCGCACCAGAATATCCGCGCCGCGCTTGGTCAAGACCGGTGGCGGACCCGGCTTGGTTTCCAGCACGCGCGGCGCCGCGTTGGCCTGGGCATTGGCCTGTGCCGGCTGCGGCGGCAGCTTCTGGCCCATGCCGACGCCGACGAGTTCCTTCACTTCCACGCCCTGATGCGCAGCGACCATGATGTCGTGCCAGGTCTGCGCCGGCAGCGAGCCGCCGGTCATGCGGTTGGTCGGCGAATAGTCGTCATTGCCGTACCACACCGCACAGGTGAAGTTGCCGGTGTAGCCGACGAACCAGGCGTCGCGATAGGCATTGGTGGTGCCGGTCTTGCCCGCGGTCGGAATGCCGTCCAGTGCGGCGCGGCGCGCGGTGCCTTCGCTGACCACGTGGCTCATCATGCCGGCCATGTCGGCGGCTATGTTCGGCGGAATCGCCTGCCGCGGTTTCGGCCCGTCGCGGTCCCAGCGCCACACCAGGTCGCCGGCGCCGGTGCGCACCTCGAGCACCGAATGCGGCGTCACCGACTTGCCGCGGTTCGGGAAGGTCGCATACGCAACTGCGTGCTCCAGCACCGTGACTTCGTCGGAGCCGATTGGCAGCGACGGCGTATCGGGCAGCGGCGCCTTGAGGCCGAAGCGGCGCGCCACCTCGACGATCTTGGCGCGGCCGGCCTTCGGGCCTTCCTTGCCGCCCAGCATGATCGAGAGCTTGACCGGCACGACGTTGATCGAGCGCGTGATCGCCTGGGTCAGCGTCACCTGACCCGAATAGGAATGGCCATAGTTCTGCGGGCACCAATTGCCGATACAGACCGGGCCGTCGACGATCTTCGAGTTCGGCGTGAAGCCGTTCAGCAGCGCCGTGGTGTAGACGTAGGGCTTGAACGACGAGCCCGGTTGCCGGTAGGCGTCGGTGGCGCGGTTGAACTGGCTGGCGCCATAGTCGCGGCCGCCGACCATGGCGCGGATGCCGCCGTCGAGATCGGACACCACGGTCGAGGCCTGCGTCGCGTGATAGTCGCGTCCGAACTGCCGGAGCTGGTTCTCGATCGCTTCCTCGGCCGCCTTCTGCACGTTCATGTCGATCGCGGTGCGGACCACGAAGACGCGCTCGGTGTAGGATTTCGGGAAGGTGTCGACCAGCTTGCGCATCTCGTCGAAGGCGTAGTCGAGATAGTAGTTCGGCGAATTCTCGTCGCGCCGATCGACCGCGACCGCCGGATTGCGCCGGGCGCCGAACACCTGGCCCTCGGTCATGAAGCCGGCATCCACCAAATTGTCGAGCACGACGTTGGCGCGGGCGCGTGCCGCCGGCAGGTTGATGTGCGGGGCGTATTTGGTCGGCGCCTTGAACAGGCCGGCGAGCATCGCGGCTTCCGCGAGGTTCACGTCGCGCACCGACTTGTTGAAGTAGAAATGCGCCGCGCCGTCGACGCCGAAGGTGCCACCGCCCATATAGGCGCGGTCGAGATAGAGCTTCAGGATCTCGTTCTTGGTGAGGCGCGTCTCGAGCCAGATCGCAAGGAAGGCTTCCTTCACCTTGCGCTCGATGGTGCGCTCGTTGTTCAGGAACAGGTTCTTGGCGAGCTGCTGGGTGATCGACGAACCGCCCTGGCGGACGCCGCCGGCCTGCGCGTTGGTGACGAGCGCGCGGGCAAGGCCCGGAACGTCGATGCCGAAATGGTCGTAGAAGCGGCGGTCTTCGGTCGCGAGCGTCGCCTTGATCAGATTGTCCGGAAAGTCTTCCAGCGGGATCGAGTCATTATGCTTGATGCCGCGGCTGCCGATCGGGTTGCCGTAGCGGTCGAGGAAGGTCACAGCGAGGTCGGATTTCTTCAGCCAGTCCTCGTCGGCGGTCTCGCGGAACGCCGGGATCGCGAGCGTCAGCAGCAGGATCATGCCGCCGAGCCCAAGGGTTGCGGCTTCCGACAGCGGCTCGATGAACACCCAGCGCTTCCAGCGACCGACATAGAAGCGGTCCATGAAGGTGGAATAGCGCTCGTAGAGCTCGCGCAGGCCCTTGCCCGACGAAAACAGCGTCGAGTCGATACGCGCATCGAGGTCCAGGAAGAAGTTCCGGACCTTCTGTTTCCAATGCGACGGCATGATCTGAAAGGACCGGACCCTTGATCAGTTCGACAGCGCTGCGGGCGCCCAAATCGGGCACAGGCCAGTGTCTTGCTTCGATGTTGCGGCAATCCCAAGGCGCTTTTGCGTCGTTGGGGACTCGTTCCACGTTCTATCCGAGCGGCTGCCATAAACCAATGGCGCGGCTGGTGAATTTAATGAAAGCCCTAACGCTGCCCACTGGCTTTTTCGACCCCGCAATATCACCCCCTTGCGGAGGGGCCGGTGGCGTCCCAAGAAGAGCCTATAGCCATTTCAGGGATATCATGACCGCACCGCCCAAGCGCCCGTCGGGCCAGGAGGGATTCTTCTGGAAAAACAAGACGTTGGAGGAGATGTCCAACGCCGAATGGGAGAGCCTGTGTGACGGCTGCGCACGCTGCTGCCTGGAGAAGCTCGAGGACGAGGACACCGGGAAGATCTACTTCACCCATATCTCCTGCAAGCTGCTCGATGCCGGCCTGTGCGCCTGCAAGGACTATTCGAACCGCTCCGAGCAGGTTCCGGACTGCGTCCGGCTCACGCCCGAAAACGTCCGCACCCTGAACTGGCTGCCGCCGAGCTGCGGCTACCGGCTCGTGGCCGAGGGGCGCGACCTCTACTGGTGGCATCCCCTGATCTCAGGCGATCCCAACACCGTTCATGAGGCCGGGGTCTCGGTGCGCGGGCGGGTGGAGGGCACCGAGATCGATGTCAACGACGCCGATCTCGAGGATCACATCGTGCGCTGGCCGGCCTTGCTGCCGAAACGGGCACAATTGAAGAAGCGGCCGAAGGTCTCCAAGTAGATTTCCGAGACGTAAGGCCGACGTCGCGAGAGCCGGCGCCGGCGCTTCCGCGATCACGTCATCGCGAGAACTCTGCTGCGGGATGCACCCATGCGCTGAGGTGCCTGCCTCAGCAGCGAAATGCTGCATAAATTGCGAAGCAGAGAATGATTCCATCGCGGGACGCGCCCGCGCAGCAGCATTACGCCCCAAATGAACAAGTATGAACGGCAGAGCCGTTTTCCTGCCGACCAATCTACATTGCCTGAAGACATTGCCGAAGAGCTGTCTCACCTCCCGAGCGAGGTGATCGAACTCAGCGACGCGCCGCCCCTGGCGCCGCCGGCACCGCTCAATCCGGATGAAGTCCGCACCATCGTGATCAGCCTGATGCTGACGATGTTCCTGGCCGCGCTCGACCAGACCATCGTCGCGACCGCGCTGCCGACGATCGGACGCCAGTTTCACGACGTCACGAATCTCTCCTGGGTGATCACAGCCTATCTGCTCGCTTCGACCGCGGTGGCGCCGGTGTTCGGCACGCTGAGCGACATCTATGGCCGCCGCGTCATGATCATCACCTCGCTCAGCCTGTTCGTGGTCGGCTCGGTGCTGTGCGCGGTCGCGCCCAGCATGACCATGCTGATCATTGCCCGCGGCCTGCAGGGGCTCGGCGGCGGCGGCATCATGCCGGTGGTCCAGACCGTGATCTCCGACGTCGTCACCCCGCGCGAGCGTGGACGCTATCAGGCCTATTTCTCCAGTGTCTGGATGGCCGGCGGCATTCTCGGCCCGGTGGTCGGCGGCGTGTTCGCCGAGCATCTGCATTGGTCGATGATCTTCTGGATCAATTTGCCGCTCGCGGCTGCGGCGCTGGCGCTGCTGCTGCCGAAGATGAGCAAGATCCCGGTGTTCCATCGCAAGCGCAAGGTCGACTGGCTGGGCGGCGTGCTGCTGATGGCCTCCGCCGTCGTGCTGATGCTGGTCTTGACCTGGGGCGGCACCCGTCTGTCCTGGCTGTCGCCGACCATCACCGCGATGATCGGCGCCTCGATTGCGCTCGCCGGCGCCTTCGTCTGGCATGCGCGCCGTGCCGACGAGCCGTTCCTGCCGCTGTCGCTGCTCGGCGGCTCGGTGGTGCCGTTCGCGATGGGGGCGGGCGGCTGTGCGCTCGGCGCCATGGTCGGGCTCACCGTGCACCTGCCGCTCTACTACGAGGTGGTCTATCACCTCACTGCCAGCGAGGCCGGCCTTGCGCTGATCCCGCTCGCGGCGATCTCGACCTTTGGTGCGGCGATCGCCGGCCGGACCATGGCGAAGGCCAAGCACTACAAGCGTGTCGCGATCGTCGGCACCTCGGTGGCCGCGATCTGTGCGGTCGGCATGGCGGTGACGACGCTGCCGCTGTGGGGCTTGCTGACGCTGATGAGCGTGTTCGCGCTCGGGCTCGGCACCACGTTCCCGATCAGCGTGGTGTCGCTGCAGAACGCCGTGGCGCGGCCGCAGGTCGGCACAGTGACCGGCGCGATGAACTTCTTCCGTGCGATGATGGCGTCCTTCACGGTGGCCGCCTTCACCACGATCCTGCTGATGACGCTCGGCACCGACATCTCGCTCGCCGGCGAGCATCACGCTGCCGCGGCCAGCACCGTCAGCGCGATACCGATGGCCGACATGATCACCGCGTTCCGCTACGTGTTCGGCGCCGCCGCCGTGCTGCTGACCACCGCTTCGATCTGTATGATCACGATGGAAGAGCGCCCGCTCGCCGGTCCCGCCGCACGGTCTCCGGCTGAGATGGCGGAGTAGGGGCGGGGTCCTCCCGAGCGTTGTCCTGGCGAAAGCCAGGACCCATTACCCCGAATGCGAATTGTTGCGCGACGCGGGTGATCCGGTATTCCAGAGACAGCAGTGCTTGAGCCGAGAAGCCGCGGCGTACTGGATCGCCCGGTCGAGCCGGGCGATGACAGCTGAGGATGGGGATGCATTTTCGCATCCCTCCACCCGTCATTCCCCGGTGCGCAATTGCGCACCTGAGGGGCGCGGAGCGCGAGCCCGGAATCCATTTATCCACGAGTTATGCGGCTCAATGGATTCCGGGCTCTCGCTTCGCGCGCCCCGGGATGACGCGTTGAGAGATATTGGCCCCGCGCACTTATTCCCGTCTGCCTCAAATTTATTCAGCCCGCCGGCGCCGACCCACTACTTTAGTTGCCGTCCGCGCATGGCGATCTGCGCGCAGTTTCACTTGCTGCGCATTTTGTCGCGGCTATAGTCCGGCCCCAAGAGCTCGAAGCAGCCGAAAAACAACAAGAGGAGAGAAACAGAGTGACAAGAACATCGCGACTGCCATTTCATGCGATGCAGCAATTCGCCGGAGCAGCCGCTTTGGGACTTGTCGCGCTCGCGCCCGGTGGGGCGCAGGCCGCCGACACCCTCAAGATCGGCGTGATTGCCGAAGCGCAGGCGATTGCCGGTGCGTCGATCCCGCAGGCGGCGCAGCTGGCCGCCGACGAGATCAACGCCAAGGGCGGCATCGACGGCCGCAAGATCGAGGTCGTCTCCTACGACAATCACTCATCCTCGGCGGATTCGGTGCGTGCGTTCCAGCGCGCGGTCAACGAGGACAAGGTCAACGTCGTTATCTCGAGCTACATCAGCGAGGTGGTGCTGGCGCTCGAGCCCTGGGCCTCGCGCCTGAAGACGCCGTTCGTCACGCCCGGCGCTGCCTCCAACGAAATCAGCAAGAGCGTCCACGCCGATTACGAGAAGAACAAGTACACCTTCCACGGCTACCTGACCTCGGCGGCGCTGGCGCTGTCGGTCTGCGATGCCGCCAAGGAGCTTTTGGTCGATCAGAAGCACATGAAGACCGCGGTCATCATGAGCGAGGACGCCGCCTGGACCAAGCCGCTCGACGTCGGCTACGAGGAGTGCCTGCCGAAGATCGGGCTCAAGGTGGTCGACCATATCCGCTTCTCGCCTGACACCACCGACTTCACGCCGATCTTCAACAAGGTCGAAGCAGCCAAGCCGGACGTGATCATCACCGGCATCTCGCATGTCGGCGTGCAGCCGACGGTGCAGTGGAAGAACCAGCAGGTGCCGATCCCGATGTTCGGCATTTCCTCGCAGGCGACCAACGAGACCTTCGGCAAGGACACCAACGATGCGGCGGAAGGCGTGCTGTATCAGGGTGTCTCGGGCCCGAACGTCGCGGTGACGCCGAAGTCGGTGCCGTTCGCGGAAGGCTTCAAGAAGCGCTACGGCAACTATCCGTCCTACGCGGGCTACACCGCCTATGATGAGGTCTACTACATCGCGGATGCGGTGAAGCGCGCCGGCTCGGTCGAGGCCGACAAGATGGTCGATGCGCTGGAGAAGACCGATTGGGAAGGCACCATCGGACGCGTCCAGTTCTACGGCAAGGACGATCCCTTCACCCATTCGATCAAGTACGGCAAGGGCCTGATCACCGGATTGATGCTGCAGTGGCAGGGCGGCAAGCAGGTCGCGGTCTGGCCGAAGGAGGTCGCCAAGAGTGACCTCAAGTTCCCGAGCTTCATCAAGCTCACCACGAACTGACTGATGATCATGCTCCCGGGTCGCTCCCGGGAGCATCCCTATTCAGTTCCGCGTCCTCCACAACAGGCAGCCCTGCTGCCGCGGCCGATATGAGATGCTTGCCCTACAAATCCTGATCGATGGCTTTGCCATCAGTGCGCTCTATGCGCTCGGTGCCACCGGCTTCACCCTGATCTTCGGTGTCTCCGGCGTTCTCAACCTCTCCCACGGTGCCATCATGGTGGCCGCAGCAGTCGCGGCCTGGGCCGCGGCCAGCGTGCTGCATCTCGACATCTACACAGGTGCGCTGTTTGGTGTCGGCGTGGCGCTGATCGTGTCGTTCGCGACCTATTTCGCGGTCGTGAAGCCGATCCAGAATTCGACGCGGATCCCCAATGAGGAGAAGGAAATCTTCGTCCTCACCGGCACCCTGCTGTGGGGCATCATGATCCAGGAGCTGATCGCCTATTTCTTCACCAACAACGCCAAGACCGTGCTGCCGATCGTCGAGGGCGTCGTCGACATCTTCGGCAACCGCACGCCGCGCAACAACATCTTCACCGCGCTGGTGTGCTGCCTCGTGATCGGCCTGCTATGGCTGCTGGTGAACCGCACCCGGACCGGCAAGGCTGTGCTGGCGGCCTCGATGAACCCGCGCGGCGTCACGCTGCTCGGGCTCGAGCTCACCCAGATCTACATCGTGGTGTGGGGCATTTACGGCATCCTGGCCGGCATCGCCGGCGTGCTGCTCGGCATGTTCCTCGGCGTCAGCTCCTACAGCGTCGGGCCGCTGACCGCGAGCGCGTTCTCGATCGTGGTGCTTGGCGGCCTCGGCAGCGTCTCGGGCTCGCTGATCGCCGCCTTCGTCGTCGGCTATCTCGAGACCATCACCGCCTACATGATCTCGCCGGCCTACCGCACCATTCCGGCGCTGCTGCTGCTTGTCTTCGTGATGTATATCCGGCCTCAAGGCCTGCTCGGGAGGCGCTGAGATGGCCAATTTCTTCACGTCGCGCCTGTTCTTCATTTCGCTGGTCTGCGTGGTGGTTGCCGCGACGCTGCCGTTCTATGTCTCGGGCTACATCCTCGGGCTGCTCACCGTCGCGTTCTATTTCGGCGTGTTCGCGATGGCCTGGGATCTCCTGTTCGGCTTCGCCGGCGAGGTCAATTTCGGGCCGACCTTCCTGATCGGCACCGGCGCCTACACGGCGGGCATCCTCAACAACCAGTTCGGCTGGTCGGTCTATGTCTGCATCCTGCTCGGCGCGGTGGCGTCTGTCGTTGCGGGCTTCGTGCTGGCGCTGCCGGCGCTGCGGGTGAGGGGACCGTATTTCGGTCTCACCACGCTGGTCGCGGTCTTGATGCTGCAGAACTTCGTCGTGGTGTTCGCTGACCTGACCGGTGGCGAGATCGGGCTGACGATCCCCGATGTCATCACCATCAATGCGGGCGCCAACTACTGGATCGCGCTCGGCTTCATGACCATCAGTGCGGCCATCCTGTATGGTCTGTCGCAATCGCCTGTTGGACTCGTGCTGCAGGCGAGCGGGCAGGACCCGGTGCAGGCCGGCGCGCTCGGCTTCAACATCGTCAAGCACAAGCTAGCAGCCTTCATCGTCAGCGCGTTCTTCTCGGGCCTGTCGGGTGCGCTGCTGGTGTTCTACTTCGGCACCGCCTCGGTCGGCACCGTGGTCGACGTCGCGGTCGGCGTGAACGTGATCGTGTCCGCGGTGCTCGGCGGCCGGCGTACCGTGCTGGGCGCAGCGCTGGGTGCGATCTTCCTGATCGTGGCCGGCGAATTCCTGCGCCCGACCGGCGAGCTTGCGACCTTCATCGTCTCGGCGGTGGCGCTGCTCGTCGTCCTGTTCTTTCCCGGCGGTTTCCTCGGAGCGGCCCTGTCACGCGAGGCGCGCTCCTGATGGACCAGACTTTGACCAAAACTCCGACGCTCGCCGTCCGCGGCCTGACCAAGCGGTTCGGCGGCTTGACCGCGGTGAAGAACCTGAACTTCGAGCTGCGCCCCGGCGAGATCCTCGGCCTGATCGGGCCGAACGGATCCGGCAAGTCGACCGCGATGAAGAGCGTAATGGGCATCGAGCGCCCGACCGCGGGCGAGGTGCTGTTCGAGGGCGAGAACGTCGCCGGCCTGCCGGCGCACAAGATCGCGCGCAAGGGCTTTGGCATGGTGTTCCAGCACTCGCGGCCGCTGAACCGGCAGACCGTGCTGGAAAACATCATGGTCGCGCTGCTGCCCGACAGCCTGTTCATGCTGTTTCCCGACAAGGCGCTGACCGAGCGCGCCAAATGGATCGCCGAGCGCGTCGGCCTGGGGGCGGTGATGGACCGCCGCCCGCCGACATTGCCATTCGCCGATCTGCGCCGGCTTGAGCTCGCGAAGGCGATCGCGCGCGATCCGAAGGTGGTGCTGGTCGACGAGCCGTTTGCCGGCCTGACCAGCGCAGAGGTCGGCACGTTCTCCGCATTGATCCGCAGCTTCCGCGACGAGGGGCGCGCGGTGATGCTGGTCGACCACAACGTCAAGAGCGTCGCGGCGCTGGTCGACCGCGTGCTCGCGATGTATCTCGGCGAGGAGATCACGACCGGCCGCGCCGAGGACGTGATGAAGAACGAGACCGTGCGACGGGTCTATCTCGGCGGCGCGATCGAGACCCATGCGCGGCCCGAGACCTCGTTCAAGGACAAGGTGCCGCTGCTCCAGGTCGAGAATGTCAGTGTGCATTACGGCAAGGCGCAGGCGCTCGAGAACGTCTCGATCCACGTCCATGAGGGCGAGTTCGTCTCCATCGTCGGCCTCAACGGCGCCGGCAAGACCACGCTGTTCAACACCATCTCGGGCTTCCTGCCGTATAGCGGCGAGATCCTGCGCGGCGGCGAGAAGTTGCGCGGTACGGGACCTGCGAAGATCGCCCGCTCGGGCCTCGTGCAATGCCCGGAATCGCGCGAGCTGTTCGGCGAGATGACGGTGCGCGAGAACCTCGATCTCGGCGGCCAGCATCTCGACGACGCGGCGCGGGCCAAGCAGCTCGCCTGGCTGTTCGAGCTGTTTCCGATCCTGAAGGAGCGCCAGGGCCAGATGGCGCAGACGCTGTCCGGCGGCGAGCAGCAGATGCTGGCGATCGGCCGCGCGCTGATGATGCAGCCGCAGATCCTGATCCTGGACGAGCCGACGCTCGGATTGGCGCCCGTCATCCTCGAATTGTTGTCGAAGGCGCTGGAGAAACTGCGCCAGACCACCAAGATTACCGTGCTGCTCGGCGAGCAGAACGTGACCTTCGCGCTTCCGCATGCCGATCGCGTCTATGTGCTGGAGCACGCGCGGATCGTCTGGGAGGGTGATCCGGGCCGGTTCGCCGCGGAGGCCGGCAAAGACTTTCTCTGACGTTCGCAGATCAAAAAAAGACAAAACAAGGGAGATCATGATGTCACGCACTTCGATCACTGCACGCGCAGCGCTGTTGCCGCTGGCCTCCGCGCTGGCGCTGTGCCTCGCGGCGCCCGCCTATGCGCAGTCCAAGGATCCGATCAAGATCGGCATCATCGCCGAGGTGCAGTCGATCGCCGGTGCCGCGACCCCGGGCGGCGCGCAAATCGCGGCCGACGAGATCAACGCCAAGGGCGGCGTGATGGGCCGCAAGATCGAGATCGTCACCTACGACAACAAGAGCTCGTCGGCCGATTCCGTGCGCGCGTTCCAGCGCGCGGTGAGCGAGGACAAGGTCTCTGCCGTGATCGCGAGCTACATCAGCGAGGTCGTGCTGGCGCTCGAGCCGTGGGCGTCCCGGCTGAAGATGCCGCTGATCACGCCCGGCGCCGCCTCGAACGAGATCACCAAGGCGGTTCACAACGACTATGAGAAGAACAAGTACACCTTCCACGGCTACCTGACCTCGGCCGCGCAGGCGCAGCTGGTCTGCGACGCGGCCAAGGAGCTTTTGGTCGACCAGCTCAAGTTCAAGTCGGTGGCGATCATGAGCGAGGACGCGGCGTGGACCAAGCCGCTCGACGTCGGCTATGAGGCCTGCCTGCCGAAGGCCGGGCTGAAGGTGGTCGAGCACATCCGCTTCTCGCCTGACACCACCGACTTCACGCCGATCTTCAACAAGATGGAAGCGGCCAAGCCCGACGTGATCGTCACCGGCATCTCCCATGTCGGCGTGCAGCCGACGGTGCAGTGGAAGAACCAGCAGGTGCCGATCCCGATGTTCGGCATCAGCGCGCAGGCGCTGAGCCCGACGTTCTGGGGCGACACCAACGGCGCCGCCGAAGGCGTGCCGTCGCTCGCGGTGGCGACGCCCGATGTCGCGGTGACGCCAAAGACCAAACCGTTCGCAGCCGCCTTCAAGGGCAAGTTCGGCACGCCGCCGGCCTATACCGGCTACACCGCCTATGACGAGGTCTACATCATCGCGGAAGCGATCCAGCGCGCCGGCTCGACCGATCCGGACAAGATGGTCACCGAACTCGAGAAGACCGACTTCGAGGGCACGATCGGCAAGATCCAGTTCTACGGCAAGAACGACGAGTTCACCCACGGCATCAAGTCCGGCCCGGGTGCCGTCACCGGCCTCGTGTTCCAGTGGCAGAACGGCAAGCAGATCACGGTCTGGCCGAAGGCGATCGCGGAAGGGAAGCTGAAATTTCCCGATTTCGTGAAGCTGTCGCAGTAACTGACGTACTCGCCGTCATTGCGAGGAGCGAAGCGACGAAGCAATCCATCCATCCGAATGAGTGGAGAGATGGATTGCTTCGCTTCGCTCGCAATGACGGTAGTGAGGAGAGCTACTTCCGCGTCGGCGGGGCCGCCTGGATCGTCGGCGCCGCGGCCGCAAGCAACGCGGCGCGATCGCCGTTGCGCGGCGGATAGATGCGCTGCCGGTTGATGGTCTGTTTAGTAAGCTTGGCGGCGGCGCCTGTGGTGTGCACCTCGCGGTCCCAGCCGGTGGTGTAGAGCGCGCCCCAGGCGCCGAGATCGAGCACCGTCACATACCAGTCGATGTTGAGAGGCCGCAGTTTTTCGCCGAGCAGGTCCGCCACCACATTGTGGCCGGCAAACCGCCCCATCGGCCGCGCGAATTGGCAGGACATCACGGTCGGATGCTCGCCATCGATCAGGCAGGCGGCGACGTCGCCGGCGGCGAACACGCCGGGAAGACCTTCGACGCGCATGCAATGATCCACCGCGAGGCGGCCGAGCTTGTCGCGCTCGGCCGGAAGCGTTGCGGTGAGCGGGCTGGCGCGCATCCCGGCGCACCACACCACGGTCGCGGCCGGAATGGTTTCGCCCGAGCTTAACGTGATGCTGTCGGCTCCGACCGCACTGACTCTGACGTTCAGCCGTGTCTCGACGCCGAGCGCGGCGAGCGCCTCGTTGATGACGGGGCGGCCATGCGCGCCAAACGTCGCGCCGACCACCGGATTGGGATCGATCAGGATGATGCGATGATCGCCGGTGATGCCGGCGCCTGCCAGCTTGGCCGGCATCTCGGCTGCGACTTCGATCCCGGTGAACCCGGCGCCGACGACCGCCACCGTCGAACGTGCCGGCGACGGCGGCTGCTTGCCGAGTGCCGCCAGATGCGCGTCGAGCCGCATCGCCGCCTGATAGGTGTCGACGTCGAAGCCATGCGCGGCAAGGCCAGGAATGGCGGGGCGGACCAGCTCGCTGCCGGTGGTCAGCACCAGCCGGTCGTAAGTCAACGTCTCCGCGCCGGAGCCTGTCTTGACCACGACCTCGCGCTTCGCCGGATCGATCGCCTCGACTTCAGCCACCCTGTGCCTGACGCCGACCGGATCGAGCAGCTCGTCGAACGGCAGCGCGACGTCGCCGAGATCGACCTCGTAATTGCGCACCCGGATGTTGTGATAGGCGTTGCGATCGACGACGAGAATCTCGACATCAGCCGCCCGCGCGCCGATCTCGTCACGCTTGCGCGCCGCCCCGAGCGCGGCCCACAGGCCGGCAAAGCCGGCTCCCAGCACCAGGATGCGCGCCATCTCTCCCTCCGACTTTTGGCCGGAGGGAGCTTGCCCGCGCAGGTGTAGTCAAATCAAGTGAGTGAGGGCGTGTGAGGCGCCGTCACGTCCCCGGCCGCGACACCTCGGTCTCCTTGCTGGTGATGAACTCCAGCAGCACCGGCACGCCTTCCCTCGTCTTCTGGATGCCGCGCTTGATTGCGGGGATGATGTCCTCGGGCTTGGTCACCCGCTCGCCATAGCCGCCGAAGGCGCGAGCCATCGCGGCGTAATCGCCGGAGATGTCGGTCGAGCGATACTTCTCGGTCGAGATCGGCATCACCTTCAGTTCGATCGCCATCGAGAAATTGTTCAAGAGGATCGACATGATCGGAATCCGCTCGCGCACCGCGGTCTCGAAATCCATGCCTGTGAACCCGATCGCGGCGTCGCCCCAGACGTTGATGCAGAGTTTGTCGGGCTTTGCCAGTTTGGCGCCCATCGCAAGGCCGAGGCCATAGCCGAGCTGCGTGGTCTTGCCCCAACCGATATAGGACAACGGCTCGACCGACTTCCAGAACGGCGACAGCTGGTCGCGCGGGCTGCCGGCGTCGTGGGTGATGATGGTGTTGTGGATGTCGACGGTGTGCTGCAAGTCCCACAGCACGCGGTAGGGATTGAGCGGCGCGTCGTTGTGCGTCAGCTTCGGCATCCACTTGGCGAGCCATTCCTTGTGGGACGCGGCGATCTCTTCGGCAACCGCGCTCGCGTTGCGGTCGGACGTGACGGTCTTGCCGATCTCCTCCAGCAGCGCGTCGAGCACGAGGCCGGCGTCGCCGACGAGGCCGATCTTGGCCTCGACATCCTTGTTGATGTGGTTCGGATCGAGCGTCGAATGGATGATGGTCTTGCCCTTCGGCATCGCGATGCCGAACGAGGTTTCGGTGAAGGAGCAGCCGATGCCGAAGATCACGTCGGCCTCGGCGAGGAATTTCGGCACCGCGCGTGGCACCGCAAGGCCGCCGGAGCCGAGCGACAGCGCATGCGCCTCCGGGAATGACGACTTGCCACCGAGACTGGTGGTGACCGGGATCGCGAGCCGCTCGGCGAGGCGCTTCAGCTGTGGCCAGGCTTTTGCGTAATGCACGCCCTGGCCGGCATAGATCACCGGACGCTTGGCGTTGACGAGCAGGGCGGCGGCTTCCTTGATGTGAACGGGATCGGCGCCGTAGCGGGTGCGTAGCACCGGCGTGTAGTTCAGCGGCTCCGGCACTTCCTCGTTCCACATGTCGGCGGGGATCTCGACGATCACAGGCCCGCCGCGGCCGTTCTTCAGCTTGGTAAACGCGCGGCGGAAAATGTTACAGACCTCCGGAGCGAGATTGATCGGCTCCGAGGATTTGGAAAACGCCTTCATCGCCTGGCTGGAATTGAAATTCGGGTCGATGTTGGCGAGGCGGCGCGCATAGCCCATCGGCAGCACCAGCACGGGCACGGATTCGCCGTAGCATTGCGCGACGCCGCCCATCGCGTTTTCGGCGCCCGGGCCGTGCTGCATGCAGAATGCGCCGATCTTCTCGCCCGAGGTGACGCGGGAGATCGCATCCGCCATGTGCACGCCGATGCGCTCCTGGCGCACCATCACGGGGCGGATATCGGCGGCGGCGGCGTATTCGATCAAATGGTTGACCGGGTAGCCCGTGAGGATCTCGATCCCCTCGCGCTTCATGATTTCCGCGATCGCGGTGCCGAGCTTCATGACGGTCACTCCCTTTGGATGCGGCCGGTTCGCTCCGGCCTCGTTGTCGTCCTGTCCGATAAAGGAACAGGATTCCGCTGGCCGGTAAAGCCGAGCTGCGGGCCGGATCAGGTAGTCCTGATATGCGTTTACGCCCAATCGCGGCCGGCCGCCTCGCGGGGCGAGGTCGGGATGCAGGCAAAACTAGCGCCGAGTTTCTCTGCAACCCTTAAGCGATCGTTCATCCTGTCCTTCAATGGGCCGTCAACCAATGTGGCCTAGTTTTGCTGGAATTTTACTACGGCGCGGGAGAAAAAGCCGCGGGCGTCGGACAGGAGCTTTTCATGCGCGCGTTGCTTGCAAGATTTCTGCGTGACGATGTCGGCGCTACGGCGATCGAATACGCCATCATTGCCGGCGGCATCAGCATCGTCATCGTCGCCGGCGTCAAAGGCATCGGCACCAGCGTGAGCGGCCAGTTCAGCGCCGTCGGTGCGGCATTCAAGTAAGCGCCGCCGGGACACGCTTCGCACTTTCCTGTTCAGCCGCCCTCCGCGGTCTCCGATCAACGCGCGCAGCATCGCGATGCGCGCGAACATCAGCCAGCCGGCGCCTTGTTGCGCAGCGTTGATGAGATGCTCAACCGCAACCTGCCAGCGTGTCCTGCTGGTATCTTCGGATAGCTTCATGATGTAATCGGCGGCTTGCTGCGGCGTCACCAGTGTGCCGCCGCGTCTACGCCTGTCAGCCCGCCTTCTTGCGCGCCGTGGTGCCTTGCGCACGCGTTGCCTTCTCGGCCTTCTTCGGCTCGGGCTTGGCGACTTCCTTGGGCTCGCGCTTGCCGCTGCCCGAAATCGGCAGCAACATCTCGCGCTGGCCTTCGATACGCTTCTTCGGCTTCTTGCCCTTCGCAGCCTTTGCTTCGGCCTTGGCGGGGGCTGCCTGCTTCTCGTTGGCGAGGCTCTTCTTCAGCGCGTCCATCAGGTTGATGACGTTGCCGCTGGCCTTCGCCGCGGGCTTGGCGATCTTGATGCCGTTGCGCTTCTGGTTGATCAGGTCGATCAGCGCCTGCTCGTAGCGATCCTCGAACTCCTCCGGATCGAACTCGGCGGACTTCTGCTCGACGATGTGCTTGGCGAGATCGAGCATGTCCTTGGTGATCTTCACATCCTGGATGTCGTCGAAATATTCCTTCTCGCTGCGCACCTCATAGGGGTAGCGCAGCAGCGTGCCCATCAGCCCGTTGTCGAGCGGCTCGAGCGCGATGATGTGCTCGCGGTTGGTCAGCACGACGCGGCCGATCGCGACCTTGTCCATGCTGCGGATGGTCTCGCGGATCACCGCAAAGGCGTCGTGGCCGACCTTGCCGTCGGGGACGAGGTAATAGGGGCGGATCAAATAGCGGCTGTCGATCTCGCTGCGCGGCACGAACTCGTCGATCTCGATGGTGCGGGTCGAATCCAGCGCGATGTCGTCGAGTTCTTCCTTGGTGACCTCGATATAGGTGTCGGTGTCGACCTTGTAGCCCTTCATGATGTCGTCGGTTGAGACTTCCTCGCCGGTCTCCGCGTCGACCTTGGCATATTTGATGCGGTGGCCGGTCTTGCGGTTGATCTGGTTGAAGGAAACCTTCTCGGTATCCGACGTCGCCGGGTACAGGGCAACCGGGCAAGTCACGAGCGAAAGGCGCAAAAAGCCCTTCCAGTTGGCACGGGGGGCCATAGGGAAAACTCCGATTACGCAACCGACGGAACGGTCAAGGATAACACCGGCAACCCCAGTTTGAAACAACACGGCCCGGTGAATCTGGCAACGGCGTTAACCGTAGCTTCAGCCTGCGCCGGTTTGACGCGGTCGCCGCAACGGCTGCCGGACCGCCGCCAAGCGGCTCGGAACATCACTCCGGATCCCGCGTTGGCCTTTCGAGGGGGCGCGGCAATCGCCGGAATTACAGGCACTTAAGCAAAGAGGTCGCGATGCCCAGGGAACGACACGGTCAGATCATCGAAACCCCGACCGAGGCGCGCCAGGCCGAGCCCGGACCTTCGGTTCTCGCGCTGCTCACGGCCTCGACCGGGCTGGCGGTGCTGATCCTCGGCATCATCTGGTTTGCCTTCTTCCGGGTGTAGGCGCTGCTGACGATCGTCTCCCGCGTGCGAGGATTGTTAAATTGAGATGCAGTAGGAGCAGGGGGCCATGCGTGTGCGCGGAGGCGTGCGGCAGATCACGCTCGCTTCCGGCCTCGGTCACTTGAGCAATGGCTCCTGTCAGGCTGCGCGACCGTCTTGACACGCGGCGCGCCGCAGACCGCAACAATATGCAAGCGCAAATTCCGGCACGCGGGTTGCCGTAATCGCCGCAGTCAAATCATACGTGACCATCTCGCACAGAGAATTGAGCCAGGAAAATTTGAGCCAGGATTTTTCTGAGCGAAGGCCCACGCCTTCACGAGATTTTGCACGGGAGATCTGTGATGCGCGCTGCCGTGACGCGTCACGAGATCATCGAAATTGGCTGCTAGCTGATTTGAATCAGATGCGTCTTGAGCTTGAGATGTTCTATCCGCAAGAAGAAAAAAACTCGTTGCTGGCGCGCTTCAAGGAGAAAAGCGTTTCAGGTGTCTTTGTCGGGCTGACGGTGCTGGCGATGGCGGGATGGATCTATCTCCTCAGCTCGATGTTCCTGAAATTCATGCTGTGGTGGTTCTCCTGAGACGTTGATCTCTCGAGAACAACCGGTGTTGGCGCCTGATCATTGTTGCGCCGGTTGATTGCACAAAAATTCCAGCGGCCGAACATTCTTTCGGCGCGCGCAATCATGATGTCGTCACAACTTCGAATGTTAATAACATCGGGGCTAACGTGGACGATTGTTATGCTTTCTCCTGTTCTCATTCTTGCCGCGGCGTTCGTCGCCGGCTTCCTCTCCGGCTTCGCCGCCCGCTCGTGGCGGTCGCACAAGCGCCGCGCGCAATATCGGATCTATGCGCCCTATGTGGCGCCGTTGGCCGCTCGATCGTCGAGGCGGGAACAGCCGGTCTCCGCGTTCGGCCACATGCGCCGCGCGTTCTAGCGGGGCTAGCTCCACAGAGGTAGCGCGACAGTGTGGTGAGTTGGGGTTGGCGGGCGATATGCAATCGGTCATCTTTGTCTTCGTTGCGGCAGCCGGGCCGTGTTCGCGTCCGGCCTGGTCTTGTCGTCGGCCTGTGCGGATCGCGAGGGAACTTGCACAACATGAGTGATTTCAGAGGGCATTCGCCGAGGCGGTATGTCGTCGACGTCAGTGGCCGGCGCGTGCTGGTCGGTCTCACGCTTGAAGAGACGTCGGAATTCGAGGGATTGGACACTTCCCTGCCGGTGCTGGATGGGGAAGGCCGGGGCGGGGAAGCCCAAGACCGGGAAGCCCAAGACCGGGAAGCCCAAGACCGGGAAGCCTCGGGCGCCGAGCCGATGCCGTCGGCCGTCGAGGGACGGTGGCTCGAACTCTATCACAAGCACGATAAGGCCTGGATCAAGTGGAAGGCCGACCTGAGGGCCGGGCAAGAGCGCGATTCACCCTTTTTTAACTAAGACCGGGCGATTTTTGAGCGATACTGCCTGAATGGCCCGAACCGGATACTGACAGATGTTTCAGCTGTTTTTGCGGGCTCGCGCGCATGACCTGATCGGGTCGCGGCGTAGCGAGGAAGGTTTCAAGGCACGCTCGGCCGAGCGCGATGCCGAGACCGATCGCGCCCGGATCGGATCGATCATGGCCGCGATCGAGGCCGCGTTGCAGGCGGCCGAAAGCGAGCAATCCGGCCTTGGCCGCCGCGTCGACGATGTTCTGGCCCGCGCCGCGGTAACACTGGGCAATGGCACCGACGAATATCTGGAACGCGAGGCGCTTGACAATTATCATCAAGACCTGTTTGACGCCGAGATCTCCAATGGCCAGCGTCGGCTGAAGGAACTGGCGACCGAGATTGCGCACTTCAAGTTCATGAAGGCCGCGGTACTGAGCCGCTTTCCGGATTACAAACCTGCGGCCGCCAGCATCTGACGCACCCCGCGGCCGGAACGCGAAGGCAGAAGCTGCGGCCCGCGCCTGACGGCGTGTGCGGCCCGGTCCGGCGCAAGGCGAAAGGCACAGGCGGAACGTGGTGATCGCAGGCAATCTACTCGTCACGGGCTGCGCCGGCTTCATCGGCTTTCATCTGGCGGAGCATTTGCTGCGGGCAGGGCAGCCGGTCATCGGCATCGACAACCTGAATCAGTATTACGACCCGGCGCTCAAGCGCGCGCGGCTCGATCTGCTCAAGCAGCACCGGGGTTTCACCTTCCTCGAGCTCGATCTTGCCGACCGCGCCGGGATGAAGGCGCTGTTCGAGCGCTATCGCTTCGAGGTCGTGGTGCATCTCGCGGCCCAGGCCGGCGTGCGCTACTCCCTGCAGAACCCGCATGCCTATGTGGATTCCAACCTGGAGGGCTTCCTCAATATCCTCGAGGGCTGCCGGCACACTGCGTGCAAGCATCTGCTGTTTGCGTCCTCATCGTCGGTCTACGGCGCCAACACCAAGTTGCCGTTCTCGATCCACGACAATGTCGATCATCCGGTCAGCCTGTATGCCGCGACGAAAAAGGCCAACGAGTTGCTCGCCCATTCCTATAGCCATCTCTATCGTATCCCGACGACGGGGCTGCGGTTCTTCACCGTATACGGGACCTGGTATCGGCCGGACATGGCACTTTACGCGTTTGCGGACGCGATCACCAAGGGGAAGCCGATCCAGCTGTTCAACAACGGCAACATGCGGCGCGACTTCACCTATGTCGATGACGTGGTCGAGGCGATGGTGCGGCTTATCGGCCGCGCGCCCGCGGGCGACGTCAACTGGTCAGGAGCGCATCCCGATCCGGGGTCGAGCAAGGCGCCGTGGCGCGTCTACAATATCGGCAACAGCAGGCCCGAAGAACTGATGCACGTGGTGGCTCTGCTCGAGCAGGGCTTCGGCCGCCAGGCCGAAAAGCAGTTGCTGCCGATGCAACCTGGAGATGTACTTGAGACATCGGCCGATGTCTCCGATCTGGAGCGCGACATCGGATTCCGGCCGCAGACGCGGATCGAAGACGGCATCGCCAGATTTGTCGACTGGTATCAGGCCTATCACGACGTCGATCGGAAATAAGACGCTCCTCGCAGATCCAGGCTCGAGAAAAATTTGCGCGGCGTGGAACGGGGTGTGGCGATGAGAGTTATCAGTGGTTTTGCCGTTGCTTCCGCCGTGACCATGTCAGGCGCGATCGCTCCGGCGCACGCGATCGATGTCCAGGTCGCGCGCGCCTGCGATGCTCTGGTCGCGCGGGCATTTCCACCGCGACAACCCGGCAATCCCGCTTCCGGCAGCGCGAGGGGCGGCGCGAAGGATCAGCGCGACTATTTCAACAAGTGCGTCGCCAATGGTGGCAAAATGGACGAGGACACGCCTCCCAAATCGAAATAGCGTGGGATCACGACGCGCGTTGCCAATTAGCGATGCTTATGGCGATTGATGGTACGACGGGCTGTTCGCTGCGATGATCGTGCAGAGCGCATGCGAGAGCAGCGCGAAGCGGTTTGCTCCTTCTATTGAAGCCGAAACGCGTCGGTGTCGTCCGTTTTCAATTAGAATAGCATCGTCGTGTTTGGCCGAGGTCGAGGCGAATCTTTTGCACGATCGAGCGTGGAGCGTTGAAGCTTTCCGTCTCACCGTCAGGGCCGATCAGAGCGCCGATGTCCGTGGCGTCTCGGTGTCAGTAACCGTTCGAAACATTTTGCGATCGGCGCAGATGGCCGAGTCAGTCGCTGCATCCATGCCGTTCGGTTCACCCTGTTATGCGCTGCGCGAATCCGATTGATCGCGAGCAGCAGATTTAGTGTGTGCATGCCGTCGCTGGTGGAATATCTGGTTCGAGCGGGGAACATCGCTTGAAGCTGCAGGTCTTTGACGCGGCGACATTGTGATCGCCCGCAGATGTTCCGCCGGTTTCACCCGCGATTGCTGCGATCAATGATCGTCAAATGATTTCATGCTCTTGGTCGCGCGCTGCGGTCCGCACGACCTGCGCTGTTTGGCCGCGTGTCGCATCGCTGCCGCCGACGTCCCATCGCAGCGACACAATACGGCCATCGATTAAACCTTTCGCGATCAGGTTGTGGAACCAAATTGGAAAAATTTCAGTCAGCGCAACGTTGGTCGCAAACCTGCCCCATTAACCGCCTTCCATGTGCGCCATCTAACTCTGTCATCGAAACTTCAATCACATCGCTCATACCCTTAACCGCAGAGCGAGGGCGCGCCATGAAGCAGCACAAGATCCAACATTTGCATCAGCCGACCGAAGAGGCGTTGCTCGCGACCAACCAATCGCTGCGCAACGAGGTCGTTGCGCTGATGTTGGATATCGCTGAGCTGCGTGAAATTCACGAGCGCCCCGTTGCGTCGCGTTCGTTCGGCGTATCGCGCGAGCAGACCACCTCGCGCGCTGCGTTGCGCCGGGTTCATCGCTGACGTTCGTCCGCGAATTTCTCATCGCGCAATTGCCACCACTTTCCGCGCCGGCGCGGCGAGGATGGTGGCTCGCCCATGCTCGCGGATAGCTAGCTCAATTTAAGATTGAGGTATGGATCGGCGGCCGATTGCGCTGCGGGCCGCCTGTCGGCTTCCGCGTCGCGTCTGCGTTGGGATTCGTGTGCGGGTCAGTGCTCTTGCCGCATCCGTTTGTGCGCCACGACATCGGACAGGCGCTCGCGCAGGATCCAAGTCTGCAGGACCAGCTCGACGGCGGTATGCCGGAGCTCGGAATTCTCCGCGACGAGCCGTTCCAGGGCGTCGGTCGCCTCGCTCGACGCGGATTGCTTCCCCTCGAAGACCTTGAGACGCGCCATAGTGTCGATCCTCGTAAAAAGTGTTGATCAGAGGCTGGCTCTGACAAGCCGTCAGCACAGAATAGTTCGCAGATGATCCGGCGGTCGTGGTTCCGCCTGATAGCCTCGGGTGGGAAAGCGCTTAATTGATAATTTGCGGATCGAGCTATGAGTGTTAGGTCTCGTGAAAATAATCCTCAAATATGTTGAAACTCTCATGACACCTAACGTCTTAGCAACTACCGCTGGGCGAGCGCGCCCGCAAGCTACCGGACGCAAAGGTCGCGGGATTAATTTGTTATAACTCTGTGAAACTCTCGCTTGACCGGTGGGGTAACTATCGCGGAGAGGCATGACGCACTCACAATCTGTCGAGGGACCGATTGGATGTTCTCGTTTGCTTCTCATTCGGGAATGCAAACGGTGCGCCAGTTATCCAGATCAAATTCTCATACACAGAAAGTCGTATAACTTTTTCTGTGAGGTCGGTCCGGCGCGGGGATATTGCTCATTTATTTCGGTAAATACCTTGCGGCTTCGGCATTTCTTCGCAAAATGCAGCACTATCGACGGCAAGTTCGAGGCTCCCGAAAGACCCCCGGGAAATCCTTAATTTGAATTTCCTGTTGCATTTACATAGCTTATAGGCCATGCGATGATTGCTAATCTAGGGGGCAATGAGATGACCAATGAGGCGTCATTCAACTGACGAGATCAGTTCCAAGGTCAAGCAGGCCGAGGAACTCATGGCGCGGGGGCAGTCACAAGCCCAAGCGTGCAAGGTGCTGGGCGTTAGCGTGATGACATTTCACCGTTGGCGCAAGCAGGAGGCCGCGCGCGGCCACCAGGCGAATGGTACTGTAACCGAACTCGCCGCTCGCACCGATGATCGAGATGGGATCCCCCACGTCCATAACCGTATTGACGAATTGCGGCTGGAAAATGAACGGCTGCGCCGGATCGTGACCGATCTACTGCTCGAGAAAATGAAGATCGAGGAGAAGCTTGCGCTCAGGTCCGGCGGCGGGAATGGTTTACCCCGCCGTGGTGAAGTCCAGAGCTGACGAAAGCTGATCCGTTAATGGATACGTGAGGGCCTGGGCGCCAGCAGCAGCTGGTCGCTCAGATGCGCTTTCTCTGATCGTGCGCGCAGCTCCTCGAGGATCGGACGTAGCCTCGCCTCGGCGAGGTCCAGACCTTTGACAACGTCCTGATTCGGCATTTCGGCCGGAAAGCGGGCCGATCGCAGCTTTGTTTCGACCGCCTTGACCAGTACCTCGACGTCGTCGCGGTGCTTGCCTGCGACGAGCTCAGCGCCCATCAGGCGGATCAAGTGGAGGAGGGCCACCAGCGCGGCCTCGGTTTCGCCAGCCGATGAACTCATGGACGCTCTCTGCCTGATATTGCCGGCAGGTCTTGCGAGCTCACGACCTGCCTGATATTAAACATATGAATTGTTAACACTAATGTTAATTCCCGATGACCGACCTTTCGGACGCTCGATTAGCGAAGGTACCGGTTAACTTCGGCGCCCTCTCGTTCGCGTTTGCCTCGCTCGAAGCGTTTGCCATCGCCTTCGAGATGATCATCGTCGTGCTCTCCAGCATCATCGGCGGCGCGGCCTATCATCTGTTCTACTACCACACGGTTTATAGCAACAGCTTCGAGGGTTTTCTAGGGATCGGGGTCCTCGCCGCCATCCTTCACATGTTCGTGGCGAAGTCGCAGGGCCTCTACAATGCGCAGGTGCTGGCCGGCCTCGACCGGCGCTGGAGCAGCCTGCTCGGCGGATGGCTGCTGGTCGTCCTGCTGATGACCCTGATCATCTTCCTCCTGAAGGTCGGCTCCGGCGTCTCCCGCGGATCGGTCATCTCATTCGGCCTGATCGGTGGCCTCGGGCTGGTGGCCGGGCGGATGCTGTTGCAGGCGCCGCTGCAACGCGCGATCGATCGCGGCATGCTGGCGACCCGCCGCGCGGTCGTGGTCGGGATGGCGGACGAATTGTCTCGGGTACGGCAATCGAGCCTGCTGCGCGATTTCGGCCTCAGCGAGGTGCGGCGGATCCAGCTGTCCGGCCAGTCCGACGACGAAGGCGATCGCGCGGCCGTCGCGTCGGCCATTCGTGCGGCACGGGAGTGCGGCGCCGACGAGATCATCCTGGCCATGCCCTGGCAGCAGGAGCCGCGCATCCAGTTCGTCTGCGATCAGTTGCGGGCGTCACCGCTGCCGGTGCGACTGCTGCCGGATCGGACCGCGGAGCGGTTCCTCGCGCTGCGGATGGTGGCGAGCGGCCCGATACCGACGCTGGAAATGCAGCGCTCGCCGCTCACCTCGGTTGAGCGTGCGGGCAAGCGGCTGTTCGACATCGTGGCGTCGAGCGGCCTGCTGGTGCTGTTCGCGCCGCTTCTGATCGGAACGGCGATTGCGATCAAGCTCGATTCCAGGGGCCCGGTGCTGTTCCGGCAGCGCCGTAACGGGTTCGACGGCAAGCCATTCACGATCCTCAAATTCCGCTCGATGCACGTGCTCGAGGATGGCGATGTCATCGTGCAGGCGCGTCCGAACGATTCACGGCTGACCGGGATCGGCGCGACGCTGCGCCGCCGCAGCATCGACGAGCTGCCGCAGCTGGTGAACGTGCTGCGCGGCGACATGTCGCTGGTCGGGCCGCGGCCGCACGCGCTGGCCCATGACGACAAATATTCGAAACTGATCGCGAGCTACGCGCAGCGTCAGCACGTCAAGCCGGGCATCACCGGTCTCGCGCAGGTGCAGGGATTGCGCGGTGCGACGCCCGCGATCGAGGACATGCAGTTGCGCGTCGCGCACGACCTGATCTACATCAAGAGCTGGAGCTTCGCGCTCGACCTGCGCATCCTGCTGCGCACGGTCGGCGCGGTGCTGCGGCACAAGGGTGTCTGACGGCCGGACGTCGTAACGGCTTGGCATCCGGCGGCCGCCCGCGGCCGACGCGCCTTATTCCGGAAGGCTTTGGTTGGCGTCCTTGAATTCCGCCTCGATGATGCGCCGGTTGGTGTCGGTCGCCACGCGATAGGCCTGGCCGATCGCGCCCTTCAGCTCCGGCGCGCGGGTCAGGATCAGGCGGATCTGCCGCTGCAGCAGATCGACCAGCTCCACATCGCGCGTGGTATCGACCTGCGCCAGCAGGATCAGGCGCGGCGCGATCAGGTCGCTGCGG
The DNA here is from genome assembly GCF_029846235.1 of Bradyrhizobium sp. CER78. GTDB lineage: Bacteria > Pseudomonadota > Alphaproteobacteria > Rhizobiales > Xanthobacteraceae > Bradyrhizobium. The sequence goes on along the minus strand of NZ_JARVWP010000001.1, from coordinate 380,353 downwards.
TTGAAGGCGGTGTAGTACGACATCTTCAACGCCTTCGATGCGGTCGGGTTCAGCCAGTCGAACCGCCCGGTCGCCGAGGCGAGGCCGAACCAGGCGCCGGCGTCCATCGGCGAGAGCCGGAGCGCGCGCGTGAAGGCGGCTTCGGCCGTCTCGGGCGAGGTCTGCAATTCGTTCCAGCCGTCACGCAGCCACAGCTCGCTTCTAACCACGCCGAGACCGGCTGCGAGCGAAGGCTTGAAGCGCAATGCGTCGGCCGCGAGCCACCAAGCCGACAACGCTAACGTCGCGGCACCGATCGCGGCCGCGGCCGGCGTGAAGGCCGGCGACAGCCGTCGCGCGCATCGCCGGATCGTGTCAGCCATCGTGCTAGCCACGGCGTGCGGCCCGGTTGCCGGTCATCAGCAGGGTTCGCCGCGCGCCCTCCAGCTTGACGCAGGTCAAGCGGCCGGTCGCATACGCGCCGGTGTCGACATTGATGCGGTTGCGCAGCAGCTCGGGCTCTTGCACCGGCGTGTGGCCGTGGACCACGACCTTGCCGAAATCATCTTCCGACATCAGGAAGTCGTCGCGGATCCAGAGCAGGTCTTCCCTGCGCTGCTGGTTGAGCGCGACGCCGGGCCGGACGCCGGCATGCACGAAGAAGTAGCGGCTGTGCACGTAACAGATCGGCAGCGAGCGCAGGAAGGCAAGATGGGCCGGCGGCATCTGGCGGACCAGTTGCCGGGCGAGCGCCCTGCGTTCCTCCGCATCGGGATTGGGCGAGGGCGTCAGTCCATAGGACATCAGCGTTTGCAGGCCGCCGAACTGCCGCCACTGCGCGAGCATGTCGGGATTGACGAGAAACTCCAGCAGGCAGGCTTCGTGATTGCCGAGCAGGCAGACCATGCTTCGGGTGCGGCGGCGCTGATCGAGCATCGCGATCACGTCGCGCGAATCCGGTCCGCGATCGATGTAGTCGCCGAGGAACACCTGTAGCGGCCGCGCCGGCCGGAATTCACGGATATCGGCATCGATGCGCGCGCAGATCTCGTGCAGCAGGTCGGCGTGGCCGTGGATGTCGCCGACGGCATAGATGCAGGTCTCGTCGCCCTCGTCATGTTCGAGGTCGCCGGTCTGGCCGACAATACGCCGGAGGAGCTTGCGCATCTGCCGTTTAGCCCGCCTGCAACCGTGAACGGCTGATCCGCTGTGCCAGTCCTGTTCCGATCACGGCTCCCAACACGATCACTCCGGGCAGCGCCGGCAATTCCGGCAAGGTGAAGGCGGCGAGCAGCAGCGTCAGCAGCACGGCCGCTGCCGCCGCGGGATAGGACCAGTCACGGCCGCGATTGCGTGCACCGGCCGTGAACGCCGCGATGCCTACGATGGTAACCGCGAGTAGAGTCCAGAACATGGCGGAACCGAACTGCGCGATCAAGGCGGCGGCACTGGTCGCCACCACAGGCCGCGTGGTTGCGCCTTGCCAGTCCATGTAGGTCGATGCCAGCATTGCGGTGGTGCCGGCGCCGCTGCCGAGCGCGGGCAGGTCGGCAAGCAGATTGTGGGTCGATTGCACGAGGTCGGCCGGCGCGTCGGCGAAGGCTGCGGCAAGCGCCACATCGGGATGACGGTTCGCGATCGCAGTCGCCAGCGCGATCAGGGCGATCGTCGCGGCAGCGCCGGCGCTGCTCCAGCGGTGCAGATGAAGCTTTCGCGCGGCGAAGGTCATCACGACGAGCGCGATGCCAGCAGTGATTGCGATCGCGGCGCCGCGCCGCCCGTACCAGCAGGCGCTGGCGGCGCAGAACAGCGCGCTTGTGGCGAGCAGCCAGCGCAATCGCGCCAGTTGCGCCGCCGTGCGGCCATCGGCATGCCCGCCGCCATCGAGCGCGCGCGCCAGGCTGAGCGGAACGCCAACGAGAACGACGACCAGGAAGCCGTTTGCGGTCTCATCGTGCGCAGCGTCGGCGGCACCAAGCCAGGTTTTGATCGGACCGCTGTACAGCAGCAAGATCAGGGCAGCGACGGCCGCCGTCGCTGCAATGCTGCGGGCCACGATGTCGGCACGGCGGGCATCGATCGCGATCGCTGCGGCCGATATCATGACCGAGATGAGCGAGAGCCAGAGCAGCAGCGTGCCGAGGCTTGCGCCGGTGTCGATCGTGATGCTGCCGCTGAGCGGCGTTCCCAGCGTTTCGCCGGCGAATTTCCACACCGGATGCGCCAGGAACGGCAGTGGCAAGATCTGCAGGATGATCCAGAGCATCGGCACCAGCGCCGCTGCAACGGCGGGCCCGGCGACCGACTTCAGGAACGACAGTTCACCGGGACGGATCACCATCAAGCCCGCCAGCAGCCCAAGCGAAGTTGCGGCGCCGACGAGACCGGTGGCGAGCGAGGCGTCGAACAGACCCAGCGGAATCGACGCACCGATCAGGATGCAGATGAAAGCCGTGACGTTCCACACGAGAGGGACAAGTCCTGAGGAGGGGTTCCTGCGGAAGATGAGAACGCAAGGTAGCGGGATGCCCCGCGCTCGCGTCGAGGTCAATGGAAAATCGGGCGCGTCAGATGGGGCAGCGTGGTGCCGCATCAATGCGGGCGGCGCAGGACGAGCAGCGGCGTCGAGGAGCGGGACCAGAACCGCGGCGCGAATGCGCTCGCGAGATATCCGCCCTGCAGCGAGACGATCGCGGTGATCATGAGCAGCACGGTCTCAGACCACGCGAGGCGCGCGCCGCCGACCGCGGCCAGCAGCGTGAGTTCCGCAAGCGTAACAGGCACCAGCACCAGACACTGCTGGCGCAGCCCGAGAACGCCGCCGCCGATGAAATTGCCAAGGAAAACAAATAACATAACCAAACCCTGCGCCCGCATCCTAGCGGGCCGGGTCCTAAGCCGGGGTTAAGCCGATCGTCACAAACGCTCCGGCATGCGAGACGCCGGCGGCTGTGTTAGTCGATTAACATTCAGAACGGGCGCAGATCGCCGTAGCTATAGGCGGCCCAGTAGTCACGGCCGCCATAGGGGCCATAGGCTCCGTAGAGCGGCGCGCAGGAGTAGCGATCGGGGCAGCCGTGCCAGCAGACCCGTTTCCACTGGCAAACGTCGCCGTGGCAATATTGCAGCCGCTGGCAGTTGCCGCCGACGCGCTGCACGGCGCGCGGGGTGGGGGAAATGCTCAGTTCCGCGGCAAAAACCCCGGAATTGCCGATGCCGAGCAGCGAGGCGACGGTTCCCAACGCGATCGCCAGTGGCTTCATGCGAACCATCGAACCCTCAATCGTTTAACTCAAACCATCTCATTCACCGATAACTGGAACATCACGCGAAATCAAAGCCGGAGTGATGTCGCGCGGGCCGTTTGCCTCACGGCACCGCGCCGGTGTCGCCGAATTGCCTCACCTTGCTAACATTATTTATCAATTGTACCGCACTATATCGCGGAATCTTGTGATTGTGATAGTCGGCGTGTTAGGGCACGGCCGGAGTATTTCAATGTCGCGTGCGAATTTCATTCGAGTGATGTTATTGCTTGCGGCCGCCTGCTGGGTCGGCGGTTGTCATTATATGCCGACCAACGGTCCGACCAGTTCGGATGTCGTTGCCGGGCAGAGGGATCCGGAAAGCCTGCCCTATGCGATGGTCAAGATCACGCCGCAGGTCGAGAACGTGCTGGCGTCGTTCGCGCCGCAGCTCGCCGGAGGAATCCAGGGCCCGCCGCCCAAGGACATCCATTTCGGCATCGGCGACGTCGTCAGCGTCACGATCTTCGAGGCCGCCGCCGGCGGTCTGTTCATTCCGGTAGAGGCGGGCGTGCGCCCCGGCAACTACATCACGCTGCCGAACCAGAACGTCGATACCGACGGCAACATCTCGGTGCCCTATGCCGGCGCGATCCGTGCCAAGAACCGCACCCCGACCGAGGTGCAGCGCTCGATCGTCGACGCGCTGAAGAACCGTGCGATCGAGCCGCAGGCCGTGGTCGCGCTGATCGAGCAGCGCACCTCGCTGATCTCCGTGCTCGGCGAGGTCAATTCGCCGAACCGTTTCCCCGCCAACGCCGCGGGCGAGCGCGTGCTCGACTCGATCACGCGCGCCGGCGGGCCGAAGGGGCAAGGCTTCGATACCTGGGTGATGCTGGAGCGCGACGGCAAGCGCACCACGGTGCCGTTCGGCCAGCTGGTCTACGAGCCCAAGAGCAACATCTACGCGCATCCCGGCGACACCATCTATGTCTACCGCGAGCCGCAGACCTTCGTCGCCTTCGGCGCGTCGGGCGCGCAGGGCCAGTTCAATTTCGAGGCCTGGCGCATCTCGCTCGCCGAAGCGGTCGCGAAAGCGGGTGGCCTGAACGATTCCTCGGCCGATCCGGCCTCGGTATTCGTCTATCGCGGCGAGTTGCCGGAAGTGGCGGCCAAGCTCGGGATCGACGTCAGCAAATATGCCGGGCCGATCATTCCGGTTGTCTACAACATCAATTTCCGCGATCCGGCCGGCTATTTCCTGGCCACGCGTTTCCAGTTGCGCAACAAGGACGTGCTCTATGCGTCGAACGCGGCATCCGTCGAGGACGCCAAGCTCATGCAGCAGATCCGCCTCGTGACGGCAACGGTGAACGATCCGATCGTGGCCGCCTACAACGCAACATTACTTCGTAATTCGATCAAGCTTGCGCCCTGATACCGGGGCGTGAGCCGGCCCGGCCGGCTTCATGACACGCTTACGATTACCCACCGGCTCAAGCGGGGTCACGGCATTGCCGTGGCCGGTGCGATGGTCGTCGTGGCTGTTCTGCGCCGTCATTGCACTGGCGCCGCTGCCGCTCGGCTCGGTCGGCGACGTCGCGTCCGCAATCTGGTCGATCCTGCTCGGCATAGCGCTGCTCGGCGTGCTGCCGATGCGCGTGCGCGGCAGCCAGCTCGCAATTCTCGCGGTGACGGCGCTGCTGACGGCGCTCGCCGTGCTGGTGCTGCACGAGCAATCGGCACAGCGGCCCTGGCTTGGGGTGACGCCGAATGCGCTGTGGGCCGAGGCCGGCAAATTACTGCCGGCCGACCTTCCGCCGGCGGTGTCGATCGCAACCAATCCGCCGTTCTATTTCGCCGGTGTCGGGATCGTCTGCCTGCTGAGCCTTGCGATCGGCGTCGTGCTCGGCGCCAACCGCGCCTTGGCGTGCGGATTGTTGCGCGTGGTGGCGGTGGCCGGTCTTGCCTATGCGATCACCGGTATCGCCACCTTCGCGATCGATCCCGCCCGGATCTATTTGCTTCACGAGAAGCAGGCGCACTGGAGTGGCTGACGCCTCCCTTCGTCAACCGCAACACGGCGGGCATCTATTATGGCTGCTGTGCGCTGATCTGGCTGTTGTTCGGCTGCGAGCTGATCGAGCGGCATTGGCCGTCGCGCCGGGCCAGCCTGCCACGCCTGCTCGCGCGCCTCGAAATGCCGGCGCGGCGCCGGCTCGCGGGCCTTGGGTCCGGCTGGCTCACGTGCCTGCTCGCGATGTTCCTGACCGGATCGCGCGGCGGTGTCGGGATCTCGCTGCTCGCCGCGGTCGCCGCGGCCGCGATCTTCCTTCGCAACCGGATGCCGCGCCGCTACGGCCTGATCATGGCGCTCAGTGTCGGCGGCCTGGTCGCGCTGGCGCTGTTGCAACTGCTCGGCGGCGGCGTCGGCGCGCGCTTCAGCACGATCGGCCTGTCGGATGAGGGGCGGTTCTCGACCTATCGCGCGACGTTGCGGATGATCTGGGATCATCCCTGGTTGGGCAACGGTTTCGGGTCCTTCGAATGGGTCTATCCGGCCTATCGCACCGACGACATCTCGTTGCGCGGGACCTGGAACCGGGCGCACAACAGCTGGCTCGAACTGGCGTCGTTATCGCGGCCCTGCTTGGGGCAGGCCTGTCACAATCGTTCCGCTCCAGCGGAGCCGCCGGCCGCGGCGGCGATGACGCCGATGTTACATCGGGTCCGCCGGTTAACGTTGATTTCGCGGGCGAGCCCGGGCGCGCGGCCGGGCAGGGGTTTTAATTGGCGCGATAACTCCGACTATGCTAACGAACTGTTAGTATTCGTTAGGGAGATAGCAGTGTTCACATTTGAGCGATCCGGCGATTTTTCCGCCCTGGCGGTGGTGGTGATGTTAGCGCCGGCGGCGCCCGGTGGCGCCGCCGTGGCGGAAACGCAGGGCGGGCTGATCCAGCTCTCGCAGGCGGTCACGAATTTCAAAGCCAATCCGGAGCAGTTGCTGACCCAATTTCCGAACGCGGGCGTGGAATTGACCTCGCGGGCGCGCGACTTCGCCCTCAACGATCCGACATCGCTCGATCCACTCATTGCGTTGCTGGCCAGGGCGAGCAAGGGCCAGAAGACGGCGATCGCCGCCGGTCTCGCCCAGGCCGCGCGCATCGTGGTGCGCAGCAACCAGCCCTTTGCGACGCGCATCCAGCAGGCGATCGCCGACACCAAGGATCTCGACACCGTAATGGCGTTTGCCGCAGCGTCAGGTGACAGCGGCACCGCTGCGACCGGCGCCGGCGGCGCGGGCAGCGCCGGCGCATCCGGCGGCCAGACCAGCGCGATCGGCACCACCGGCGCCCGAGGCGGCGCGCTCGAGGCCATCGACGGCAACAGCGTGAACACCGGCATATTCAGCTTCACCTCGTCGGTCAGCAGTTCGGGCAACACGACGACGGGGACGATCACGGGCACCGGCACCACGCTGATTTCAACAGTGACTCCCTGAGCGGGCTTCCGGTCGCCAATGGAGAACTCTCGGCAGCAATGCACTTCGATGTCGGCGGCGGGACGCTACCCGATGCCATTGGAGGGCGCGCGGGCAGGCATCAGCCTGCCGGCGCGGCGATAGGGCGAGATGCTTCAGCGCAACCAGATTCCGCCGTCTGTCGATCTGAGAAATCGTCCGACCGAACTGCCGTCGCTGGCGGAAACCTTCGACGCCTTCGTCACCTATCTGCTCCGGCAGTACTGGGTGATCCTCGGGACAGCCGGGCTCTGTTTGTTCGGCGGCATCTGCTATTTGATGACCGCGGCGCCGAGCTATACCGCGCTTGCCACGATGATCATCGACACGCGCAAATTCCAGGCCTTCCAGCAGCAATCGCCGGCAAATGACGTCCCGGTGGATTCCTCCGCGGTCGAGAGCCAGGTCGAAATCCTCAAGTCTGAGAACGTGGCGCTCGCGGTGATCCGCGATCTCAAGCTCAACGAAGATCCGGAATTCATCGGCTCCAGGGCCGGCGCGGCGGGCGCGGTGCTGGATTTCGTGTCAGGCCTGTTTGCCGGCAGCGCGCCGTCCAACGAATTCGACCGGACCCGGCGTGCGGTGCGCGCCTTCCAGAAGCAGCTCGACGTCCGCCGCCGCGGCATGACCTATGTGATCGAGGTCAGCTTCCGCTCGCTCGATCCGGAGCGCGCGGCGCAGATCGCCAACGCCGTCGCGGACGCCTACATCGTCGACCAGCTCGATTCCAAGTACCAGGCGACGCGCCGCGCCAGCGCCTGGCTGCAAGACCGCATCAAGGAGCTACGCACGCAGGCATCCAATGCCGAACGCGCGGTGCTCGACTACAAGAAGACCAACAACATCGTCACCTCCAGCGGCAAGCTGCTCAACGAACAGCAGCTCGGCGAGCTCAATACGCAGCTGGTTCACGTGAAGTCGCAGGTCACCGACGCCAAGGCCAAGCTCGACCGCATCGAGGCTGTCGTGAAGGGCGGCGTCCCCGATGCCACGGTGGCTGATACCCTGAACAACCAGGTCATCACCAAGCTGCGTTCGCAATATCTCGAGCTGGCCAACCGCGAGGCCGACTGGTCGTCGCGCTATGGCTACAATCACCTGGCCGCCGTCAATCTGCGCAACCAGATGCGCGAGATCCAGTCGTCGATCATCGACGAATTGAAGCGGCTCGCCGAGAGCTACAAGAGCGACTATGCGATCGCCGTGCAGCGCCAGAACGAGATCGAGCGCGCCGTGAACGATTCGGTGTCGCAGTCGCAGTCCACCAACCAGGCGCAGGTCACGCTGCGCGAGCTCGAGAGCTCCGCACAAACCTATCGCTCGCTCTACGACAATTTCCTGCAGCGCTACATGGAAAATGTGCAGCAGCAGTCGTTCCCGGTCAGCGAGGCGCGGGTGATCACCCGTGCCTCGCGCCCCCTGAGCAAGAGCCATCCGCAGACCCTGGTCGTGCTGGCGCTCTCGACGCTCGGTGGCCTGATCGCCGGGCTCGGGCTCGGCGTGCTACGCGACCTCTATGACCGGGTGTTCCGCACCGCTGAAATGGTCGAGACCATCCTCGATGCCGATTGCGTCGCCATCGTTCCCCGCGTCTCGCCAAGCCAGCTCAAGGCGCCGGTGGTCGGGCGTCCCAACCTGCCGGTCGGGCCGCGCACGATCCGGCGTGGCGACGAGCCGGTGCTATGGGCGGCGATCGATGCGCCATTCTCGCGCTTCTCGGAAGCGATCCGCTCGATCAAGGTCAATGCCGACCTCAACGTCACCAAGCCGTCGAAGATCCTTGGCCTGACCTCGGCGCTGCCCAACGAGGGCAAGTCGACGCTGGCCTTCGTGTTCGCGCAACTGGTCGCTCAGAGCGGGGCGCGCGTGCTGCTGGTCGATTGCGACCTGCGCAATCCCTCGCTCAGCCGCAAGGTCGCCGCGAGCGCCGAGCGCGGCATCCTCGACGTGCTGTCGAACAATGCGACCTTGCACGACGTGCTGTGGCGCGATCCGGAGACCGGCCTTGCCTTCCTGCCCGGCGCCACGCGGTCGCGCATCGCGCATTCGCACGAGGTGCTGGCCTCCGACCAGATGAAGGATTTCATCGACGCGGCCCGCGGCCATTATGACTACGTGATCGTCGATTTCCCGCCGCTCACGCCGGTGGTCGATGTCCGCATCACCGCGCACTTCGTCGATTCCTTCGTCTTCATCGTGGAGTGGGGCAAGACCCAGGTGCAGGTAGTCGAGCGCGCGCTGCGCAGTGCGCGCGCGGTCAACGAGAACCTGCTCGGCGTCGTGCTCAACAAGGCCGATATTGCGGCGATGAGCCGCTACAGCGGCTACGGCGGCAAGAATTACTATTGCAACTCGCACTATGGGCGATATGGCTACACCGAGTGAGACGCGAGGCGAGATGCCGCGGCGCGCCGCCGCCTGGCTGGCGCGCGGCTTCCTGGCTGCGGTCGCGTGCTCGTCGGTCGCCTGGGGCTCTGTCACCTTGCCGGTCTTTGTCGAGCAGACCCGGCTGGATGGTGCCAGGGACCTGATCCTGCGCAACGTACCGGTCAGCGACGCCGAGCTCGGTGATCTCGCGCCCTTGCTGTCGCGCGCCGCGGCGCGATCGGACTGCATGCCGGCCATCGATCGTAGCGCGGCGGTGATCCGGCTGCGGCTCGCCGAGAACGCACTCGCATCGGGCGATCAGGTGGATGCCCGGATGGGGGAGCTCGACACGGCGGTCCGCAAATCGCTCGGCTGCGCACCGGCCGATCCCTATCTCTGGGTCGTGCTGTTCCAGCTTCGCAACACAAGACAGGGCTTGAGCGATGCCAATTTCAACGTGTTGCGGATGTCGTATCGGCTCGGACCTAATGAGGGCTGGATCGTGGTCAAGCGCAGCGCCATGGCGCTCGCCATGCTCGATGCGCTGCCACCCGACCTGTCGGACGCGGTGGTCGCCGAGTTCGCATGCCTCGTGAAGACCGAATTGTACACCGAGGCGATCGATCTGCTGAAAGGACCAGGCTGGATGCATCGGGACAGGCTGCTGGCCGGCCTTGCAGCCGTCCCGCAACGGAACGTCGACATTCTGACCAAGACCATGGCCGACATCGGATACGATCTCGACCGCCGCTCGCCGGCGGAACGGCGCGATCTGGAGCGCAAATCGAACGACCGCCTCGACGAGCTTGCCCGAATTCCGCCGGAGGCGAGGGCCAGGCCATGACCATGGAATTCAGCGTCGGACAGCACAACGCGCACTATGAAGGCGTCTATTCGGCGCAAGAGCGCGACTGGCGCCGCGTCTGCGCAGTCGACAAGGCCGATCATATCGCCGGCCTGCTCGGAGCTGCCGCGGCCAGCGTCGGCAATGTGCTCGAGGTCGGTTGCGGCACCGGCGCCGTGCTGGCGCGGCTGTCTGCGATCGGCATCGGCCGCGACTTCACCGGCATCGACGTCATCGATCCCGCGACCAACCTGGAGATCGACGGCGCCGCAGCGGCGCCGTTTGGCTGGTCGAGCTATGACGGTGCGACAATCCCGTTCGCTGACGGATCGTTCGACCTCGTCTATGCCAGCCATGTGCTGGAGCATGTGCCCGAACCGCGCGCATTGCTGTACGAGCTTGCCCGCGTTGCGCGGACTTTCATCTACGTTGAAGTGCCGTGCGAGCTGCACGCGCGGACCAATCGCCGGGCACTACAATCGACGCTCGACATCGGCCACATCAATTTCTACACGCCCGACACCTTCCGCCTGGTGCTGGAGACCGCCGGACTCGATGTCATCGGCTTCGGCACCTACGACCACAGCCTGCCGGTGCACGCATTCCATTCGTCGCGGGTGAAGGGGCTCGCAAAGAGCATTGTGCGGAAGTCGCTGCTGGCGGTCAGCCCGGCGTTCGCCACCCGGCTTGCGACCTATCATTGCGGGGCGCTTTGCCGGCGCAGCGAGGCGCACACGCCGCCGCGGGACCGCTGAGCCATGACGCCGCGCGTGGTCGTCTTCAACAACATGATCACCCCCTACACCAACCGGCTCTACAACGAGCTGGTCGATCGTGGACTGGATCTCGCGGTGCTGTCCTGCACTGCGCAGGAAGCCGATCGCTCCTGGGCCGGATCGTTCACGCCGCGCTACACGACGCGCACGGTGCCGGGCGTTTCGATCTCGCTGTCGCGGTCGCGTCACACCCATCTCAACATCGGGATCGGCCGCGCGTTGAACGCGCTCTTGCCCGACCTGCTGTTTGTCAACGGGCTTTATCCCTCGATGCTGACAGGCGCGGCGTGGGCGCGCGCCAACGGCAAGGCGCTTGCGCTGACGATCGATGGCTGGCGCGAGACGATGCCCAACACGGCGTATCATCGTCTGGCGCGGCCGTGGCTGTTGCGCCAATGCGCCGCGGTCGTGTGCTGCAGCGACAAGGGCAGGGCGTACTTCCGTGGCGAGGGCGTCGGCGACGACGATCTGTTCGTGGTGCCGCTGGTGCCGGCCTGGGATCCGCCGCCGTCTGTGCCGGGTTTCCACGATCGTCCCTATCACCTGCTCTGGTGCGCCCGCATCAACGACGACGCCAAGAATGCGATCTTCTTCGAGAACGTCGCCATCGCGCTCGGCCGGGCGTTGCCCGGGCTCAGGGTTCGCGTGGTCGGGTCCGGCGCCGCGGAGGCGCGGATGCTGGCTCGGCTTGATGGCGCCGGCATCGATGTCAACCACGACAGCCACGTGCCGTGGCAGGCGATATCGGAAGTCTATCTGCAATCCCGCTTGCTGTTGCTGCCCTCGTTGCTGGAACCGTGGGGTCTGGTGTGCAACGAAGCTTTGCAATGCGGGGTTCCCTGCCTGGTGTCGCCGCATGTCGGAGCGGGCGGCGAGTTGGTGCGCGACCGTGTGAACGGCCATGTTTGCGCACTTGATGAGCTGGCGTGGGTCGACGCGGCGCGTGGTCTGCTCGAGAATCCCGCGCGTTGGGAGGCGATGTCGCAGCAGGCCCGGCACAGCGTGCGAAAGGGTGCGCTTGCCGACGCCGCGGCGCGTTTCATGGCCGCGGTCGATCATCTCGCGAGGACGCCCCCCCGGCAGGAGGCCGTTCAATGATCGGCCGATGGTGGTGGCGAACCGATGTCTTTCTGCACGCCTATCTGGTGATGGTGCTCGGCTGCATCTATTTCCTGTTCAATTTCATCGAAGGCATCTCGTTCGCGGAACGGGCCGGCGAATCCTCGCTGTTCCGTGCCGCATGGCTGCTGCTCTACATCCTCCTGATGCTGCACATCGCGGTTGATCGGAAGCGCTTCGGCCTGCTGATGCTGCAATCGCATCTCTATCTGACATTCGTGGCCTTCGCGGGCGTGTCGCTGGCATTGAGTGCGGATCCTGCCGGTGCGTCGGTCAAGTTTGCGATGTATCTGCTCACCACAATGTTCTCGGCATGGGTCGTGGTCAGCGGCCCGGTCGACCGCCTGATCGACACCTTGTTCCGGATCGGGATCGTGGTCTTGATCGTCCACGTCCTGTTGTTTCCGGTGATCGGCTCGCAATGGGACTATGACCCGCTGCATCGGCCGACGGTGCTCGGGACCCAGGCCTATGCTGGCGTGTTCGGCCACAAGAACCTCGCCGGCGCTTTCTTCGGCCTCATGGTGCTGATCTGCTTCGTGCGCATGCTGGCGGGGCCGCGCAAGCAGTTCGGCTGGTCGCTCCTGCTGCTGGGGTGCCATCTTTTTGCGCTCGCCGCAGCCGGTGCCGCCGGACCGCTGATCAGCATGCTGACGGCGCTCGCCGTGACCTTCGGGCTGCTGCTGGTGGTGCTCGGGCACAGAGGCGCTGCTTCGATCTACTGGCTTTGCCTTGCTTTCGTTGCGCTCGTGGTGTTCGCCGTGCCGAGCGACGAGTTGTACGGGCTGGTCGGCCGCAGCGGAAACCTGACCGGCCGCTCGTTCCTCTGGTCTGTCTGGCCCTACTTCTTCTGGCAACATCCCTGGCTCGGCTACGGCTTTTCCGGGTTCTTCAACGAGCTGCCGAATTCGCCGGCGAACGAGCTGACCAGCATGGCGCCGTGGAATACCGAGTTCGGCTCGTTCGAGAATTCCTATCTCGACGCCTTTCTCCAGTTCGGCCTGCTCGGCGGTGCGCTTTATATGCTGCTGCTGGCGCGCGCGTTGTGGAACACCATCGTCTTCACGTTCGAGCGGAAAGGAATGTACTGGCTGGCGCCGTTCGCGATGCTGCTGTTTGTCGTGATCGCGTCGGCCAACGACTCGAGCCAGCTGCTGCACAATTACTTCGGCTGCGTGCTGGTGTTCTGGTGTTATTTCGGCCCGGAAGCGAAGCTGCAAGTGGCGCCGCGGCGGGCGTTCACCAGACTGCGTGTGAGTGAGGCGTGAGTGCGTTGACTGAAAGGTTGGATCGCGTCGCGGCCCAGACAGGGGTCGCCGGCGCCGTTGGCGGAGCACTCCGCCGGCTGCGCCGCGCCGGGGGCAATATTGCGCTCGGGCTGATCGACCAGGCGCTGCTCAGCAGCTCCGCCTTTGTGCTGACGATCGTGCTCGCCAACGTGCTTGATATCAATTCGTTCGGCCAATTCAGTATCGCCTGGTCGTTCTCGATCCTGATCGAGGCGGTGTTCTTGCGCGGCCTGTTCGACGACGGCCTGCCGGCGACGGCGCATCGCATTCCGAAATCGCTGTGGCCGCAGCTGCGGCTCGGCCTCTATCTGTCGTCGCTCGCCGTTTCGGCTGCGCTTGGCCTGCTGCTGGTGATTGCGGGTTCGGTGATCGTCGCGCTTGGCGGCGATGCAGGCGGGCTCGTGATCGCAACCGGGCTCGCGATCCCCGCCGTTCGTCTGCAAAGCATGTTCCGCCGCATTTGCTATCTCGACGGGCGATTGCCGCGCGCGGCGGCATCGTCGCTGACCTATTGCGTGGCGCTGGTCGCCTCGGCCGGGCTGCTGATCGCGCTCAAGCTCACCGGCGCTGCCGCTGCGATGGCCTGCATCGCGATCTCGGCGTTGGCGGCCGCCAGCCTGGTCCTGGTCCACACCAGTGAGCTGGCCCGGCCGCACGCCAGAATCTTCCGCGGCTCGTTGCGGCGCCTGTTCAGGAATGGCCGCTGGTTCGTCGGGACCTCGCTCACTTATTGGATCGGCAGCATCGGGCTGATCCCGGTTTGCGGCCTTCTGATCGGATTGGACGCGAGCGCATCGCTGCGGATCCTGCTGTTGGTGTTCGCGCCGCTCAGCCAGTTCTGCGCGACGATGTTCTCGGTGCGCCTGCCGGAGATCGCGGCCGAGCTGCGCGCCGGAAGGCGCCGCGCGGTCGCCGCTGCGGCGCGTGAAAATGCCCTGCTGCTCGGCTCGATCGCGGCCGTCTATGGCGCGGCGGTCGTGCTGTTCGGCCAGCGCATTCTCGCCGTTGTCATCCACGGCCAGACCTATGACATCGGCAGGGGCGGCCTTGCCTTGATGGGCATAGCGATGGGACTCGACGCGGTGTGGCTCGGGCTTGCGCTGCCGTTGTTTGCGACCGGCAAGCCGCAGCGGTTCATGCTGAGCCGCCTGGCCGGCCTCGTCGCGCTGTGCTGCGTGCTGCCGTTCGCGGCGGTGGCTTGGCAAGTGACGGGCGCGGTTGCGGCGATGGTGGCCTCCAGCGCCGCGTCGGTGATCACGGTCGTGCTGACCAATCAGGCGCGGGAGCAGGCATGACCGACGACGCACCCGGCCGCGCGCTCCGGAGGCTGCATATCGGCGCCTTCAATTGCGGCATCGAAGGCTGGATCAACACCGACATCACGATGCATCTGTGGATCGCGCGGCTGCCGTTCGCGGCGAAAGCGCTGCATCTCGCCGGCCTGCTGAGCGACGCCCGCTACGCCGAGCATCGCCAGGGGAAGTTTGCCGGGCTCCGCTACATGGACCTGACCAAGCCGCTGCCGTTCGCCGATGGCAGCCTCTCGGCTGTGTTCAGCGCGCATGTCTTCGAGCATCTGTTTCCCGACGAGGTCGAGCGGCTGGCGCGCGAGATTGCCCGGGTGCTGGCGCCGGGCGGGGTGTGCCGCATCGTCGTCCCGGACATGGAACGGATCGTCGCGCTTTATGATCCGTCTGCGCCGCAAGCCTTTCTCAAGGGCGTGTTCGAGATCGAGCGGCGGAGCGAGGCCGCCTTCGCGCATCACTGGGGCTATACCCGTGCTTCGCTGGCGGCATTGTTCCGCGATGTGGGGTGTTCGGAGACCCACACAAGGGCGTATCGCGAGGGCGTGTGTCCCGATATCGACCGGCTCGACAACCGGCCGGATGAGTCGATCTTCTTCGAGGCCATCAAGTAGCAGGAGACGGACATTGCTGGGCGCCATCCAGGCCCGATTTTCCAGCGCAGCGCGCCAGCGGCGCGGCGAGTTCCTCGTGCGCACCGTAAATCTGCCGCTCAATGCGAGGATTCTCGATCTCGGCGGCGGCACCGGCCGGCACATCCGCGCAATCCTGCCGTTTCATACCGACATCACGGTCTGCGACATCTCGACCGACGATCTGAAGGCCGCGCGCGAGCGCTTCGGCTTCAAGACCGTGCAGCTGCAGGAGACCGAGCGTCTGCCGTTTGACGATCACGCGTTCGATTTCTGCTTCTGCTCGTCGGTGATCGAACATGTCACCGGGCCGAAGCAGGACGTCGTGACGATCGCGAGCGACGCGGACTTTCTGAACGTCGCGCGCGAACACCAGAACCGCTTTGCCGGCGAGATCTCGCGGGTAGCAAAATCCTTCTACGTGCAGACGCCGTATCGCTACTTTCCGATCGAGAGCCATACCTGGCTGCCCGGAGTCATCGTGCTGTTGCCAAGGCGGCTGCAGATCGCACTGATCGAATTGTTCAACCGCTTCTGGTTCAAGCGGACCGCGCCCGACTGGCATCTGTTCGACTGGCGCGAGATGACGGAAACGTTTCCGGACGCGAAGATCTATCGCGAACGATATCTCGGCATGACCAAGTCGCTGATGGCGATCAAGGCCTGAGGCCGGCGTCTGCCCGCCGCATCAGCCGTCGCGGCGGGCCAGGATATTGATCAGCGTGCCCACCGTCGGTCGGCGATCGAGCGCCGGCGGGAGCGGGGAGCCGGCAAAGCCGGTCGCCAGCATCGTGAGGTGATGCTGTCGCAGCAGGCCCTGCATCGCAGCCGGCGAGGCTTCGAATTTGGAGAAGGCGAGGTAGCGGAACAGCGGCCGCGCCGACACGCGCGAGGAGACCTCATGCGCGAGCTTGTAGCTCTGGCGCAGCATCGATCCGCGGTTTGGAACCGAGACCAGCAGCAGTCCGCCGGGCCTGAGCACGCGATGGATCTGGGCGAGGCACTGCGCCACGTCGGGGACATATTCCAGCACGCTCGCGCACAGCACGCCGTCGAAGGATCGATCCGCAAACGGCAGATTTGCGATGGTCGGGATCTGCCGGAATGTGAGCCGTTCCGCCGGCGTGCCGTCGGCGGGGCCGCGGCGTGCCGCCGCGATCATCTCCGGCGAGGCGTCGACGCCGGTGACGTCGCAGCCGCGCGCGGCGAGCAGGCGTGACAGCGTGCCGGTGCCGCAACCTGCATCCAGCCAGCGCTGCCCGTCGAGGTCCGCGTTTCCGAGCAGATCGAACATCGCGGCGGTGCGCGCCCTGAAGGTGCGGCTCTGATGCAGCGTCTCCCATCCCGACGAAATCTCGTCGTGGAAGCGGATTTCGGGACGGTCTCGGGCCATGGTGGCCATGATGTTCCCTACCAGTGGAAGCCGCTCACTCTGGCGCTGACTTCATCGGGCAGTCCGATGTCCGACAGTTCGAGCACGGTCTGGTCGGGGCGGCTTGCCTTCAGCGCCGCGACGAAGCGCGGATCGGCCGTCGTCAGCACGATGATGTCGGCCCATTCGATCGTCTCCGCCACATCGTCATGCAGCAGGCCGACCAGGTCCGGGTTGCGCATCATGAAGTCCCGGTTGGCGCCGATCAGCTGCGACAGCTGCACATTGGGGTCGTAGATCCGGATCTCGCGCTGTTCGCCGCGCAAGCCTTTGACCAGCTCGATGAACGGGCTGTCGCGCACATCGTCGGTGCCGGCCTTGAAGCTGATGCCGAGGAAGGCGATGCGGCGGCCCTCATGCGACAGGATCCAGTCGGCGCCGCGCGACATGATCATATCGTTGCTCGGCAGGATGCTTTCGAGCACCGGGGTCGACAGCCCGCGGCTGTGCGCCAGATGCTTCAACGCCTTGACGTCCTTGGGCAGGCAGGAGCCGCCGAAGGCAAAACCAGGTCGTAGGTAAGCCGGTGAGATGTTGAGCCGCGTGTCCTGCAGGAAGATGTTCATGACGTCGCGGCCGTCGATACCGAGGGTCTTTGCGATCGTGCCGATCTCATTGGCGAAGCTGACCTTCAGCGCATGCCAGCTGTTGTCGACATATTTGGCGAGTTCCGCGGCCTCGACCGGCGGCGTGATCTTGGCGCCGGGCAGGTCCTTGTAGAGCGCCATGACGCGGTCGGCGGTTTCCTGGTTGAAGGCGCCGACCACGGTCTTGGACGGCGCATTGAAATCCGCAATGGCGCTGCCTTCGCGCAGGAACTCGGGATTGAAGGCGAGATCGAAGTCGCGCCCGATCTTGTTGCCGGAGGCTTCCTCGATCAACGGCCCGACGGTGCCGCGGGTGGTGCCGGGCAGCACGGTGGAGCGGATCGTCACGGTGTGCGGCGCGTTCTTCGCGCGCAAACCGCGGCCGATCTCGATTGCGACCTGCCGGATGGCGGTCAGGTCGAGGTTGCCATTGCCGGATGACGGCGTGCCGACGCAGACCATCGATATGTCGCTGTTGACGATCGCCTCGGTGGCGTCGGTGGTCGCGGTTAACTGACCGGTTGCCACCGCGCGCGCCACCTTGTCCGAGATGCCGGGCTCGACGACCGGCGATCGGCCATCGCGGATCAGGTCGACCTTCGCGACGCTCTTGTCGACGCCGATGATCTGGTGGCCGAGCTCGGTGAAGCAGGCGGCGCAGACCGTCCCGACATAGCCAAGGCCGAAAATGCTGACGTTCATGCTTCGACCTTCAATAACGCAGGGACTTGCAACAACGCAGGGACTTGCGCGCGGCCGTGGCCGCGTCGTGTTTGACGTGAGTGAGGCGGCAGGGCATTCAACGCGAGACCCGTCCGGCGGCCGCATTGGCGTTGACACCGGAGGCTTGTGACGGAGGCCGCTCACCGACCGCGCTCGTGCGTGGCGCGCGGCTCTGCCAGGGGATTTTCCTGGCGAACAGCGCCTCATAGGCGGCGAGCAGCTTCGGCTCCTCATGGGTCCAGGACAATTCGCGCTCGACGCGGCTGCGACCAAACGTCCCCATCGACTGCCGCAGCGACGGATCATCGATCAGCGTGATGATCTTGCCGGCGAAATCCTGCGGGTCGTTTTTCGCGGCGTAGAGCGAGCCATCGAGCGCCGAGCGTCGGCCTTCGCGGACGTCGAACTGAACGATCGGCCGTCCGAGCGCCATGTATTCCATGATCTTGTTCATGGTGGAGATGTCGTTCATCGGCGTGACGCGGTCCGGATTGACGCAGACGTCAGCGGTCGAGAGCATCGTGAACAGCGCGTCGTCGGCGATGGCGCCGGTGAAGTTCACATAGTCGGAGAGCCGCATCTCTTCGCAGAGCTTGACAACCGCATTCCACTCCGGCCCGGTGCCGGCGATGTTGAACTGGATGTCGGTGCGTCCAAGATCGTGCACGATATGGCCGATCGACTGCAGCAGCAGATCGATACCTTCGGATTGGCCGATCACACCGACATAGCCGACGCTGTAGCGCCGGCCACGGCGCCAGGCCGGATCGGGCGGGCGGGAGCGCACGCGGTCGAGATTGGGGCCGGAGCGCACCACGAAGACTCGATTAGCCGGCATCCGGCCGCGCGTGATCGCGATCTCGCGATAGGATTCGTTGGTCGCGATCGAGATGCTGGCGGTCTTGAAGGTGAGAAATTCGACCAGCCGCAGCAGCTGCCAGAAGAAGTCCCTGCGGCCGAATTTGGCCTCATAGAGCTCGGGATTGACGTCGTGATGATCGAACACGAAGCGCTTGCCGCCGAGCTTGAACAACAGGCCGATCAGGAAGATCAGGTCAGGCGGATTGCAGCCCTGGATCACGTCGAAGCCGTGCTTCCACGCCACCTTGATCGCGAGCCACGTTTCCCAGAACAGCGCGACCGGATATTCGACGAGATAGGCGGCGATCCCGCGCGCCTCCACCGGCATCGGATGGCGGTAGATGTGAATGCCCTCGAGGCATTCGTAAGCTTCGTCATGACCGCGCCCCATCGGGCAGATCACCGAAACTTCATAGCCTGCTTTGCGCAGCGACGTTGCCTCGCACCACACTCTGCGATCGAAAGGAACCGGAAGGTTCTCGACGATGATCAGGATCCGCCGCGGTGATGGTTCAGCTCTCGACATCTGCGATGATCTATACCATTGACCTAACAACATCACAATCCGACTAACATCGGCATTAACATGCACGGCTTGCATGATGCAATCCCGGCACCGATGTGACAGCGACGAGACAGGGACATGGCAGGCAGAGTGAGGGATTGGGGTCAAAGGGCGTTGATTGCACTGGTTTTGAGCATGGCGCTGCCGCTTGCCCATAAATGGCCGTTGCAGTGGAGCGGCGCGGCCGCAAACGATGCGCTCAATGTGAGCCGTGTGAATGCCGTGATCCCGCCGTCGCTTTTCGGCATGACGATCAACGCGATCGGACAGTCGCAGCCATGGCCCGAGCTCAAATTCGACGGCGTTCGGCTGTGGGGCGCGATCTATTGGGCGCAGATAAATCCGGCGCCCGGCATCTACAACTGGGCGCGCTTCGACGCCATCCTGGCGGCGGCCGAGCGCGAGCATGTCGAGATCGTGCTCAATCTCGCCTACACGCCGCGATGGGCCGCGTCGATGAAGGATGCGCCGCCGGCGTTCACGCCCGGCGCAAGCTCGCCGCCTGCCGATCTCGCGTCATGGGATGAATGGGTGCGCGCCGCGGTCACCCGCGCCGCCGGCCGCATCAAATACTGGGAGATCTGGAACGAGCCCGAGGATCCCAAATATTACTCGGGCGATATCCCGACCATGGTCCAGATGCAGAAGCGGGCCTATCAGATCATCAAGGCCAGCGATCCCAGCCTGACCGTGCTGACGCCGCCGTCCAATGGCACGTCCGACGGCTATCGCTGGCAAAAGGCTTTCATGGCGCAAGGCGGCGGACAATATGCCGATGTGTTCGCGTTCCATGGTTATACGAGCGAACCCGAAGCCGTGCTCGGAATCATCGCGCGCTTCAGGCAGATTCTTGCCGCGCACGATCTGTCCGCGCGGCCGATCTGGGACACCGAGGCCGGCTGGTCGTCCTATGAAGACAATCCGGACGGGTGCCTGGCGCGCGCCTACATCCTGAAATGGATCAGCGGCGTCGACCGGTTCTACTGGTACGAGTTCGCCGGCGGGGGCAGCGACTTCGGTAAATTATGGGATCCGGTGCGCGGGCTGCTCCCGAGCGGAATTGCCTACCGCACGGTGCAGAAATGGTTGGTCGGCGCCAGCGTCGTGGCCGCAGGCAAAACATCGGCGTTGATCTGGCGCGTCGAGCTTCGCATGCCGGATGGCCGCAACGGCTTGATCCTCTGGACCACCAAGGGGCGGTCCTCCTATCGGGTCGATCCGCGTTTCAGCCGTTACCAGGGCCTCGACGGTGGCGAAGGAGCCGTCGCCAATGGCGAGGTCGAAATCTCGCCCAAACCGGTCCTGCTGCTGGAATGATAAGAATGTTAAGCCGCAGGTCATGAGGCAGTTTTGATGATATTCCCGGCTTCATTGCGGGTGGCGGGCGCGATACAAGGGCGCTGTTAACGCGAGGCGATTGACCGACTGTGAAGCAGATCGCGCAGAACTATAAGAGCGGCGAGCTCAAGCTGATCGACGTGCCGGCGCCGCGCTGCCGACCTGGCGGGGTCCTGGTGCGCACGGCGTTCTCGGCGGTCTCGACCGGCACCGAGATGATGAAGTTCACCGAAGGCCGGCTGTCGCTGCTCGGCAAGGCGCGTGCGCGACCCGACCAGGTGGCCAAGGTGATGCGCTCGGTCCGCCAGCAGGGACTGGTTGCGACCTATCAGAAGGTGATGAACCGGCTCGATTCCTACACGCCGCTCGGCTACTCGCTGTCGGGCACCGTCGTGGAGGTCGGCGAGGGCGTCGGCGGCTTCTCGATCGGACAGCGCGTGTGCTGCGGCGGCAATCAATATGCAACCCATGCTGAATATAATTGGGTGCCGGTGAACCTCTGCGTGCCGCTGCCGGACGGTGCCGCGCTCGACCAGGCCGCATTCGCCACGATCGCCTCGATCGCGCTGCAGGCGATGCGCCAGTCGGAAATCCGCTTCGGTGAAACCGCCTGCGTGATCGGCCTCGGCCTGATCGGGCAGATCATGGTGCGGCTGCTGCGCAGCGCGGGTGTGGTGGTTACAGGGCTCGACAGGCTGGAGGCGCGCTGTCGTCAGGCGGAGGCGGCGGGCGCTGCGGTCTGCGCGGTGGCATCGGACGATGCCGCGGCCGGGTTTCGCGCGCGGATCGATCAGCTGACCGCAGGAAACGGTGTCGACTGCGTGTTCATCACCGCTGGCAGCGATGATCCCGATCTCGCATCGCGCGCGGCAGCACTGCTGCGCGACCGCGGCCGCATCGTCGATATCGGCAAATGCACGCTGAACCTGCCGTGGAACGAGTTCTACGACAAGGAGCTCGACGTCCGTTTCTCGCGCTCCTACGGCCCCGGCCGCTACGACCCGCTCTACGAGGAGGGCGGCATCGACTATCCGATCGGCCATGTGCGCTGGACCGAGAAGCGCAACATGGAGGCGATCGTCGCGCTGCTCGCCGACGGCCGGCTCGACTTTTCTTCGCTGATTTCCGAAGCCGTGCCGCTGGAGCAGGCGACGTCGGCGTTCGAGCGCATGAGCCGGGGCGAGGTCGGCCTCGGCATGGTGTTCGCCTATCCCGACGCCGCTCCGCGCGCGATGCAGATGATTTATCGTCCGGCCGTTGCCCTGCGCAGCGGCCGGGTGCGGCTCGGCGTCATCGGCGCGGGCAGTTATGCCTCCAGCATGTTGTTGCCGCAGCTTGCCAATCACGCGCGCGTCGATCTTGTCGAGGTCGCCACCAATACCGGCCTGAGCGGCGCCACCGCGGTGCGCAAGTTCGGCTTTGCGCGCGCCTCGACGGATGCGGCCTCGGTGCTCGAGGCCGACGACATCGATGCCGTGCTGATCGCAACGCGTCATGCCTCCCATGCCGACCTCGCGGTGCGAGCGCTGCGTGCCGGCAAGGCGGTGTTCGTCGAAAAGCCGCTGGCGATCGATGCAGACGCGCTCGATCAATTGGAGCAGGTGGTCCGCGAGACCGGCAACAACCGGCTTATGGTCGGCTTCAACCGCCGCTTCTCGCCGCTGTTGTTGGGCATGCGCGCGGCGTTCGCGCCCGCCGGGCCGCAGACGCTGCAATATCGCGTCATCGCCGGCCCGCTGGAGAAATCATCCTGGTATCTGCAGGCCGAGAGCGAAGGCAGCCGCTTCGTCGGTGAGGGCGGGCATTTCATCGACGTGTTGTCATGGTGGCTCGGCGCCGGGCCGGTGCGTGTTTCGGCGAGTTCCGCGGCCAAGGACGTCGACAATCTCGTCGCCACCTTCGACTTTGCCGACGGGTCGGTCGCGAGCCTCAGCTATCTCACCGGCGGTGATCCGCGGGTGCCGAAGGAGGCGCTCGAAATCTCGGCAAGCACCGGCTTTGCCGCCTTCGACAATTTCTCCGCCTTCGAGGTCTGGCACGCCGGACAGCGCACGGCGAAGACGGCGCGGCTCGACAAGGGGCAGCGGCCGATGCTGGATGCCTTCGTCACGGCGGTCGCATCGGGGGCCGCGATGCCGATCGCGCTGGAATCGCTGCTCGCGACCACCCGCGCGACGCTCGCGGTGCAGGAGAGCGCGGCCGCGGGGATGCCGGTCGACCTGACGATCGGCGCGACAGAGCAGGGCGTCGTGCGCGCCTCGACTGCATTGAGATGAATCCGGCCTGGTATTTGCGCCGGCTGCAGCGCATGGAGCCGTCCGAGCTTGCCGGACGGGTGAACGATCAGGTGCTGCGTCTGCTCTGGCGCATCACGCCGCCCGACATCGCGCGACATGCCAGCACTGGGCTCGCGCCTGGCCCGCGGCAGCCGCGGTTGAAGCCGTTGCCGTTGCCGGCGGGCGCGCCGCGGCAAGCCGCCGAGCGGCTGATCCAGAGCGCGGAGCGGATTCTTGCCGGCCACTGGCGGATCTTTGCCAGGGATCATGCTGCGCTCGGCGAAAGGCCCGACTGGTTCGTCGATGTCCGCAGCGGCAAGCGGGCGCCCGCGGATATGTACGCGTTTGCGGTTCCCTATCGCGACGAAGCCGCGGTCGGAAACATCAAATACATCTGGGAGCCGTCGCGTCACCACCATCTCACGGTGCTGGCATCAGCGTATTACCTGACCGCGGACGAGCGCTATGCCAGGCGCGTGGCCGAGCATCTCACAAGCTGGTGGCGTGAAAATCCGTTCCCGCGCGGCCCGCACTGGATCAGCGGCATCGAGCTTGGCGTGCGGCTGATCTCGTGGGCCTGGGTGCGCCAGTTGCTGCAGAGCTGGCCCGGCGCCCCCGCGTTGTTCGAGGACAACGAGCTGTTCCTGACGCAGCTCTATGCGCATCAATTCTGGCTGTCGCAA
This sequence comes from Bradyrhizobium sp. CER78, assembly GCF_029846235.1. Classification (GTDB taxonomy): domain Bacteria; phylum Pseudomonadota; class Alphaproteobacteria; order Rhizobiales; family Xanthobacteraceae; genus Bradyrhizobium. Next base: position 356,810 of record NZ_JARVWP010000001.1, on the reverse strand, counting down.
TTCCCGAGCCGTGGCTCCTCCGCCAACAACCACGTCATCGCGGAGGCGGCCGGGCAGTTCGTGGCGGCCTGTGTGTTTCCTTTCTTCCGCGACAGCGCGCGATGGCGCGAGCAATCCGCCGGATCGCTCGCACACGAAGCCGTTGCGCAAACCCTCGCCTGCGGCAGCAACAGCGAGCTTGCGACCGACTATCACGGCTTTGTCCTCGAACTCCTGCTTGCCGCGGCAGTGCAGGGCGAGTCGTCCGGATATCCGCTTGGCGATGCGGTCTGGACCACGATGTGCCGCATGAGCGACGTCATCGCCGCGATGCTGGACGAGCGCGCCCATCCGCCGCGTCAGGGCGACGGTGACGATGGCATCGGCCTGTTGCTCGACGATCACGCCGGCAATCGCTGGCTCGGTCTGCTCGCCACCGGCGCGCGCCTGTTCGGCGAATTGCCGTGGTGGCCGGGATTGCCGGAGCCCGATCTGCGCACGTTCCTTCTGACTGACGCCATCAAGGCGCGTGCGATCGCGACGAGGCCCGCGCGCCGCCCGCATTTGCTCGATGCGGCGGGGCAGACATTTCTGGTCGATGCCGACAGGGCGGTGTGGTGCCGCTGCGATCATGGTCCGCACGGCTTCGGCCGTATCGCGGCGCATGCCCATGCGGACGCGTTGTCGCTCGAATGCAGGATCGGCGGGGTCGAGATCCTCGCCGACCCCGGCACCTATTGCTACCACGGCGATCCGCGCTGGCGCGCCTATTTCCGCTCCACGCGGGCGCACAACACACTCTGCCTGTTCGCGCGCGACCAGTCGGTATCGGGTGGGCCGTTTCTCTGGACGCGGCATGCGCAGAGCCGGCTGATCGCCTTAAACGGCCTGGATGATCGTGATGCGGACGCAAGCTGGGTCGCGGAGCATTCGGGATATCAGGACGAAGCCGGTCTCGTGCATCGGCGCTCGGTGCGATTGCAGCGTCAAGCGATGCGGCTCGTCGTGTCAGATATTGTGCTTGGCGATGAAGGGCTTGCGGTGCCGGCGAGCCTTAGCTGGCATCTCGGTCCAGACGTCGAATGCAAGCTCGACGGACGCAGGGCGCTGCTCGCATGGCCCGGCGGACGCGGCGAACTCGATCTTCCGGCGGCGCTCGACTGGACATCGTATCGCGGTGACGAGGCCATGCCGGCCGGCTGGTATTCGCCGTCCTTCGATCTCAAGGTGCCGGCGACGACGCTGATCGGCTCCGGTCCGCTCGCTACCGGCCAAGATCTGGTGACGGAGTTGCGCTGGTTTCCCGATCAGGCGCGCCGGTCATGAAGATCCTGGTCGCGCACAACAGGTATCAGGGACGCGGCGGCGAGGACGTCGTGTTCGAAGCGGAAGTCGATCTGTTGCGCGGCGCGGGACACAGCGTTGAAACGCTCACGGTCAGCAACGAAGCGATCAACTCGCTCGCCGCGCGGATCGCGACGACGCTGTCGATCGTCGACAATATCCGGGGAAAACAGGCCATGGCGGAGGCAATCGAGCGCTTCCGCCCCGACATCGTGCACGTCCACAATTTCTTCCCGCTGCTTTCGCCCGCCGTGTTCGATGTCTGCCGGCACAAGCGCGTGCCCGCGGTGGTGACGCTGCACAATTATCGCACCATCTGCGCCGGCGGCATGCTGCTGCGCGACGGCCATATCTGCCACAAGTGTCTCGACCGCGGCCATCTCTGGGGCGTTGCCCATCGCTGCTACCGCGGATCGCTGCCGGGTTCGCTGGCCTCGGCCTACATGATCGCGCAGCATCAGCGCCGCGGCACCTGGACGCGTCCCGGCTTGCGCCTGATCGCGCTGACGCAGTTCGCCCGCACCCTGTTCGCGCAGGCAGGCTTCGACGCCGGCCGGATCGATGTGAAGCCGAACTTTATGGCCGATCGGGGGGCGCCGGATTCAGCCGCGCCGCGCGCCGGGCTGCTCTATGTCGGACGGCTGAGCCGCGAGAAGGGCGTCGGCGTGCTGCTCGACGCCGTTGCGGCGACCGGCGTGCCGTTGCGGATCGTAGGCCTGGGGCCGGAACGCGCTGCGCTCGAGGCGCGGGCATCAGGCAATGTCACGTTCCTTGGTGCGCGCTCGCGCGCGGAGGTGCTTCGGGAAATGGCCAATGCCCAGGCATTGGTCGTGCCGTCGTTATGGTACGAGGGCTTTCCCATGGTGGTGGTCGAGGCCTTCGCCCAGGGCACACCGGTGATCGCATCCGAGATCGGCGGACTTGCCGAGGTGGTGAGCGCCGGCAAGACCGGCGCGCTGGCGCCGCCGGGCGACGCGGCCGCGCTGAGCAACCGGATTGCCGAGCTTCTGGCCGTCCCCGATCGCGCCGCGGCATGGGGGCAGGCCGCACGGTCCGTCTATCTCGCGCGCTATGCGCCGGACGAGAATCTCCGGCTGCTCGAGGCCATCTACGCGCGCGCCGCCGCGGAATGACCGATGCAGGCGGTTGCTCCGCCTGCATCGTGCGCGGTCCTGCGCGTTTCCTGCGTAGCGGTCCCTAACGGATTGCGGCAAATCTGATGTTAATTTGTTATATCAGCGCTTGCGCTGACGCCGCGAGCGCCGACGAGGCGGCCGGATTGCTTCCAATTCTGCGATCGATTCCCCGATTCTGGCTCGCCCGAAGCCCTGGTTTGAAACCGAAACCAGCCATAACACCGGTCAGGCAGTCGGCCGGTTGTGAAGTTTGACGCTTTTTTGCAAAAACTCTCACGCGGCGCAGAAATATTTTTTCAGAGCAGAAAATCGCTTCGGAGCACGCACAACATCCGTGAAATTCCGGGCTTTTGCACGATCCCGCGGGCCGATGAAACCCCGTATAATCACTACCCTTTTTTGCGTCGCGGCTAACATTTGGAATTCGCCTGCGCTGAACGTTAGCGTGGATGCGAAGTGGTGCTAAGTCTCACATAAATCACATGGAACCAGTCGTTAATGGCGCATTGCTGATTGACACTCCGGTATTGCGGACTTAACAATGGACTTAACAAGTTCGTAACGTGTGTCCACATTTGAGCTGCGTCGCAACAAACCAGTTGTGATTCAACGGCTTAGGTGCGGACGAGCGGCTTGAATCCTCGTATCCCAAAGCAGGGGCTACATCGATGGCGACTTACAATCTCGACCAGACTGACCTGAAGCATGCGATCCACTCGATCGATCACGCGACCCAGCAACAGATTCTCGACTATCTCATCAACGCGGGCATCGGCTACACCAGCCCGGATGACGGCACCAAGATTCCGGTGCAGGAAGGGGCTGGGATCAGCAACCCGGATCCGAACACCAATGTTCTGATCGAAACCAACCCAAATAACACTGTTACCACCGACGCCAACCTGAAGGCGATCATCGAAGCCACCAACAAGGACGTGACGCTGACGGTGAACGGCAGCACCCCGGTGTTGGTCGCGACCGGCAACGGCAACGATCAGATCTTCCTCAACAACACCGGTGACACGACGGTTCTCGCTGGCAACGGCAACGACACCATCTTCGGTGGTGCGGGTCACGACTCGCTCAGCGGTGGCAACGGCAACGACGTGCTGATCGACAACGTCTCCGGTCACAGCACGCTGGACGGCGGCAAGGGCAACGATCTGCTGTTCGGTACCGGTGCCGACACCCTGATTGGTGGCGCCGGCAACGATACGCTGTACGGCGGCAGCTCGTCGACCCTGGAAGGCGGCAAGGGCAACGACGTGCTGGTGTCCGGCAGCACGGCCGGCAATTCCAGCACGCTCGATGGCGGTACCGGCAACGATGTGCTGTACGGTGGTGCGGGCAACGATCGTCTGTTTGGTGGCGACGGCAATGACACGCTGTATGGCGGCTCGGGCGACCAGGTCCTCGAAGGCGGCAAGGGCAATGACGTCCTGGTCGGCGGCGCGGGCAACAACCAGCTTTACGGTGGCGCCGGCAACGACGCGCTCTACTCGAACTCGGATGCGTCGCACGCCTCGATCCTGTCCGGTGGCGCGGGCAACGACTCGCTCTATGGCGGTGCCGGCAACGACACGCTGTATGGCGGCTCTGGCCACGACACGATGATCGCCGGCTCGGGCCATCAGACGCTGATCGGCGGCAACGACGGTTCGTCGTTCGTCGGCTCCGACACCGGTACGGCCTCGATGGTGGGCGGCTCTGGTCAGGACTACTTCTACCTGTCCAACCTCCACAGCAACGACACCATTGACGGTGGTGGCGGCAGCAAGGACTCCCTGACCTTCCTGGATCACTCTTCGACCGACGTGACCGGCATCACCGCCGGAAAGGATGGCTCTCTGGACGTCAACTTCAGCAACGGCCAGACGACCCAGATCAGCAACATCGAATACCTGATCTTCAACGATGGTCACTCGACCAAGCTGTAAGATCCCAGGTCTGCACGACTAGGTCTTCACTAAGCGAAGGCGCCGCCTCAACCAAGGTTGAGGCGGCGCTTTTTGCAATTGAAGATGGTGCTCTGAAATATTGTCTGATAATCTTGCAGTGTTGCAGCCTGCTCCAATTGCCAGTCATCGAGATAGTTTGAGTATTTGCCTAGCGATTATGTAGCGCGTGGCGCAAGGCCTGAACCAGACGCAGCTTAAGGTCGTGATCAGCTCCACGATCGATCACGCAAGCCGGCAACGGATTCTCGACTATCTGATCAGCGCGGGGATCGGTTACACCAGCCCGGATGACGGCGCGACGATCCCGGTGCAGCAAGGGGCCGGGATCGGCAACCCGGATCCCGGCGCCAATGTTCCGATCGAAACCAACGCCAACAATACGATCAAGCTTGACGCCAAGCTGAAGGCGATCATCGAAGCCACTGGACCAAGCTGTAGGACCTGAGGTCCGTGCCAGGCGAAGATATCCCCCTCGACCCTCGTTGGGCGGTGTTGGGTGCGAACGTGACGGTCGGAACTTGTCGCCCGCTCCGCGTCGCATGCGGCCGTCTCCTGATAAGTTCCACTCCGATCGAAGAATGTTAGAAGTTAGTTCGTCACATTCGGACCACGTAGCTTTTGTAAAGGCGTGTAACTCGCTTGATACAACGCGTTGTGATGGCTTGCTGCAGCCTCGGCAACCTTTGGACAAGACGAACGATCGCTGCAGAAACCAGCTGCATCATGTGCGAACCGCGGAGCTCTCGAATTGGCCAAGAAAAAAATGCTGAATGCCGGCGCTGGATCGACGGTTGCCAAGCGGATCCAGCCGCTGCTGTCATCGCATGATTGGGAGGAGATTCGCCTCGATGTCGACGGAAGCGTGAAACCGGACATCGTCGGCTCGATCACCGATCTCGCCAAATTGTGCCGGCCGGCCTCGTTCGACGCGATCTGGTGTTCGCATCTGATGGAGCATCTCTATGCCCATGAGATACATCCCACATTCGTCCAGTTCCGCGAGGTTCTCAAGCCGGACGGCTTCGCGTTGATCATGTCGCCCGACCTTGAGGCGGTGGCCCAGCACATGCTGACCCAGGGCCTCGGCGCGGTCGCCTATGTCTCGCCGGCCGGTCCGATACGGCCGCTCGATATGATCTACGGGCATTCCGGCGCGATCGAGCAGGGCCGCCATCACATGGCGCACAAGACCGGCTTTTCGTGCGACCGGATGGGAAACCTGCTGCTCAGCGCCGGGTTTCCGACCGTCTCGGTTCGCAGCGCGAATTTCGAGGTCTGCGCGCTGGCGCTCATGCCGGAGGCCGAGGACAGGCGGATCCAGCCGCAGCTCGAGGCCTGCGGCTTCGACTTCCGGGAGACGGTGACCGCCGCCCCGTGATTGTCGATGTTAAATAATGTTACAAGGTTCAGTGGTTAAACCAACGGCTGCAAGTGCCGGAACCGGCTTCGTTGCCTGTTCCGACGCATATATCTTTTCGGAACCGTGTGCTGAAAATGCTGCGTTAGCGAACTAACAGTGATAAGTTATATCTCGCTAACGACCCGATCTTGCGCAGTCGAAACTTCGAGGCATCCATGACCAAACACCTCTCGCTCGTCGGCGCACCTTCGGTGGAGGGACTGCCACCCTCGGGCCTCGCCTGTCTGGTCATCGTGGCAAGACAGCATGGTCTGCATCTGACCCCGACCCAGCTCATCCAGGACAATCTCCTGGGTGACCAGGAGGTCACACTCCCCGAGCTTCTGAAATGCGCGAATACCTCGGGCATGACGGCAAAGGCCGTCACGCTGGACTGGAAGGGGCTGAGCCATCTCAAGCGGGCGCTGCCGGTGATCGTTCGCCTGCGCGACGGCAGCCACATGGTGCTGCTGCGCCTCGAGGGCGATGAAGACAGCACCCGGGTGGTCCTGCAGGATCCGAACGCAAGCGAGGACGCGCTGCTCGTGATCGATCAGCCGCGCTTCGAGGACATCTGGTCGGGCGACGTCGTCATGGCCAAGCGCGACTACGAGATATCGGACGAAACCCAGCCGTTCAGCTTCGGCTTCGTCACCGCATTGTTGTTCCGCGAACGGCGTATCCTGCGTGACGTCGCGATCGCGGCGCTGATCCTGGGCCTCATGGGCCTCGGACCGATCATGTTCTGGCGGCTGCTCTCGGACAAGGTCATCTTCTACAAGGCCTACAACACGTTCTACGTGCTGTGTATCGCGATGTTCGTGCTGATCATGTTCGAGTCGGCGTTCACGTTCCTGCGGCAGTATCTGGTCCAGCGTCTGACGGCACGGCTCGACGTCAAGCTGTCGACCTATGTGTTCGAGAAGGTGCTCAATCTGCCGATCGATTACTTCGAGCAGAATCCGGTCGGCCTGATTTCGCGGGATATTCGCGAAGTGTTCCGAATTCGCGGCTTTCTGACCGGACAGCTGTTCGGGACCATCCTCGATTCGACGACGTTGTTCTTCTTCCTGCCCGTCATGTTCTTCTTCAGCCCGATCATGACGCTGATGGTTCTTGCCTTTGCCGGAATAATCGTAACCTGGCTGATCCTGATGCTGCCCGCCTACCGGAAGAAATCCTCGGCGACTCTGGCCGCTGAAGGCGTGCAGGGAGCGTTTCTGATCCAGAGCCTGAACGGCATGCGGACCATCAAGTCGCTGGCGCTCGACACGCGGCAGCGCCACATGTGGGATGTGCTTGTGGCGCGCGTCGCCAAGGCTCGCCTTGCGGAAGGCCTGACCGGAACCGCCATCCAGACGGTGGTGAAGCCGTTGGAACGGCTGGCGGTGAGTGCTCCCTATGCGTTCGGTGTCTACCTCGCCGTGTCGAGCGGCGATCCAGTCTACGTTGGCGCGCTGTTCGCGTTTCTGATGCTGTCGCAACGCGTTGCCGGCCCGCTGATGCAGATGGCCCAGCTCATCAACCAGTATGACGAGGCGCGCACCGCGGTCACGATCGTCGGCAGGCTGGTCAATCAGCCGCCCGAGGAGGGACGTTCCGGCCATGGCGTTCGGGTCCCGCTGAAGGGGCATATCGAATTCTCCGGCGTCACGTTCAAGTACAAGGGCGCGGTGTCGCCGGCGCTGAACAGCATCTCCTTCGAGATTCCGCTCGGCACGACGCTGGGCGTGATGGGCAAGAGCGGCTCCGGCAAGACCACGATCACGCGGCTGTTGCAGCGCCTGCACTCCGACTACGGTGGTCTGATCAAGGTCGACGGTGTCGATGTTCGCGAATACGATGTCGACCATCTCCGGCGCAATGTGGGCGTGGTGCTGCAGGAGAACTTCCTGTTCAGCGGTACGATCCGCGAGAATATTGCGGCCGCCAAGCCCGATGCGACCTTCGACGATGTCGTCAGGGCGGCGCGACTGGCCGGCGCCGAGGAGTTCATCGACAAGCTGCCGCGAGGCTACGAGACCTATATCTACGAGGGATCGACCAATCTCTCCGGCGGCCAGCGTCAGCGCCTCGCGATCGCGCGGGCACTGATCGTCAATCCGCCGATCCTGATCCTGGACGAGGCGACCAGCGCGCTCGATGCGGAGAGCGAGACGATCGTCAACGCGAACATTTCGCGGATCGCACAGGGGCGCACGCTGATCATCATTTCGCATCGCCTGTCGTCGCTGACCAAGGCCGATGCGATCCTCGTGCTCAATCGTGGCGTGGTCAACGATATCGGTCGCCACGAGGAGCTTCTGGAACGCAACGACATCTATAGCTCGCTCTGGTACCAGCAGAACACGCATCTGGTGCCGGCGGGCCGCACCGAAAAGAACTTCAGGAGCCCGACCCTTGTCTCCTAATCAAGCTTCGCTCGCGACCGTCCGCCAGTTCCAGTCCGAAACCGATGCGATCCGCGAGGCGCCGGAGCCGTTGCTGGCCCGCGCGACGCTGTTCGTCCTGTCGGCGTTCATGGTAGCCGTCGTGGCGATCATGTGCTTCACGCGCGTCGATCGGGTGATCACGAGCGTGGGCGGCAGGATCGTCCCGGTCGATCAGATCAACGTGCTGCAGGCGCTGGACGCATCGATCATCAAGACGATCGATGTTCGGGAGGGTGAGCAGGTCGAGACGGGGCAGCAGCTTGCGACCCTCGACTCGACATTCACCGCTGCCGACGTCACGCAGTACAAGCTGCAGATTGCAAGCCTCGAGGCGCAGGTCGCGCGGGACGAGGCCGAATTGTCCGGAAAGCAGTTGTCGTTCGGGCAATCCAAGGACCCCGAGGTCACCAGATACAACGCCTTGCAAAAGGCGCTCTACGATCAGCGCGTCGCGCAGTACCACGCCCAGGTGAACAGCTACGATTCCAAGATCAGTCAGACCGAAGCGACGATCCAGAAGGCGAAGAAGGACGACGAGCGCTACAGCCAGCGTGCAGATATCGCCGGCAAGATCGAGGACATGCGCTCGACGCTGGCCGAAAGCGGCAGCGGATCCAAGCTGAACCTGTATCTGTCGCAGGACAATCGCCTGGAGCTGCTGCGTCAGATCGACAACACGCACAACACCCTGCTGGAAGCGCAACACCAGCTGGAGTCGCTGAAGGCGGATCGCAACGCCTTCACCGAGCAGTGGAACGCGCAGCTCAGCCAGGATCTGGTGACGACGCGCAATAATTTGGATACGGCCCGCTCGCAGTACGACAAGGCGATCAAGCACCAGGACCTCGTCCGCTGGACGGCGGCCGAACCTTCGGTCGTGCTGACCCTCGCCAAGCTCTCGGTCGGATCGGTGCTGAAGCCGGGCGATCCCTTCATCACGCTGATGCCGCTCAAGACCCGGCTCGAGGCCGAGATCCAGATCCTGTCCCGCGACGTCGGCTTCGTCCGGCCGAACGATCCCTGCACGATGAAGATCGATGCGTTCAACGCGGCGGAGCACGGCACGGCGCAGGGCAGGATTCGCTGGATCAGCGAAGGTGCCTTCACCACCGATGATGACGGAAAGCCCGTCGATGCTTACTACAAGGCGCGATGTTCGGTCGACGAGACCAACTTCAAGGATGTTCCGAAAAACTTCCGCCTCATCCCCGGCATGACGCTGCAGGGCGATGTCAATGTCGGCACCCGTTCGGTGGCGATGTATCTGCTCGGCGGCATGCTGCGCAGCGCAAAAGAAGCGATGCGCGAGCCATGACGGTGTTGACGCGATCCCTTCTCGACCTGCTCAAGCCCGGGTCGTCCCGTTCGGAAGCAACGCAGTTCGAACGGGGACTGGAGGCTTACGAGAACCGGCAGTATCTGGAGGCGTTGCGCCTCTGGAGGCTGGCGTCGCGGGCCGGCAATCCGGAGGCGGATTACCGGATCGGGTTGCTCTATGCGAGGAACGAGGGCGTCATCGGCAACATTCCGGACGCGGTCGCGTGGTACGAACGCGCCGCCCTGAATGGACATATCGAAGCGCAATTCCAGCTCGGCTTGATCTACTTGCACGGGGTCAAGGCGTCTGTCGGACCGAACAAGCCCGAGATGTGGCGGCAATCCACTGCTGCGCGTCTCGGCGACAAGGCGACCAATCTCCACGACCTGGTCTTCCCGAACGGAATCGGCGTGGCGAGAGACCTCGACGCCGCCTTCCTCTGGATGTCGGTGGCGGCGGAGGCCGGCAAGGCGGACGCGCAGGCAATCCTGGGCGACATGTACGCCAACGGGCAAGGCTGCACCAAGGATCACGCCGTTGCCCTGCGCTGGTACGAGGCCGCGGCCGAGCAGAAGGCGGCGGCCGGCGAATTCGCGCTCGGCGACGTGCATTATCAGGGACGCGGCGTTCCCGTCGACTTCGCGCAGGCCGCGATCTGGTATCACAAGGCAGCGGAGCAGGGCCATGTCCGCGCGCAGGTTGCGCTCGCATTCATGTGCCTCAAGGGCACCGGGCTTCCCGCAAATGTCGCGGAAGCCGCGCGGCTATTCCAGAGCGCGGCGGCGCATGACGACGCCATCGCGCTGTACAACATCGCCCTGTTGCGGCTGAGCGGCAAAGGGGCTGCCAAGGATCTCGACAAGGCCGAGACCGCCTTGCGCAAGGCGGCACGCAAGGACTACCTGCCGGCGATCCAGGCGCTGGCCGAGTTCTATGCACTCGGCACGGCTGCCGAGCCGGATCTGCGCGAGGCGGCGTATTGGTACGAGAAGGCAGCCGAGCGCGGTGACGTGCAGGCGCAGTTTTTTACCGGACGCTTCTATGCCACCGGCACCGGCGTGCCGCCCAGCGTCCGCCAGGCGGCGAAATGGTTCGAGCGTGCGGCCGAGAGCGGTCACGCGACCGCGGCCCACAACATCGCGGTGTTCTATCTCAACGGCAACGGCGTGACGCGCGATGTCGCGACCGCCATCAAGTGGTTCGAGCGCGCATCCGAGGGAGGCATCAGCGCAGCAGGCGTGCAGCTGGGCCGGCTCTACTCGGCGGGCAACGGCGTGCCGCGCGATCAGGTGCGTGCAGCGGAATGGCTCAGCAAGGCGGCCAATGGCGGCGACGCCGATGCCAAGACCGCCTATGCCATGTTTCTGATCCAGGAGGAGCCGTCCGAAGCGCGCCTTGCGCAAGCACGCACGTTGCTGACCGATGCCGCCGAGGGCGGTCATTCGGCGGCGGCATTTCAACTCGGCGGGCTTCACATGGGAAGGTCCGGTGGCACCGTCGATCTTCCGGCTGCGGCGCAATGGTTCAAGCGCGCGGCAAGCGCCGGCCATGTCGAGGCGCAGCACACCTTGGCGCTGCTGTATTCGGATCCGAAGAGCGGCCTCAAGGATCCGCAGGCCGCCGCGAGCTGGATCGTCAAGGCTGCCGATGGCGGCAATGCCGCAGCACAATTCAAGCTTGCCGTTATGTATTGCACCGGGCAGGGCGTCGCGCAGGACCTTGCGCAGGGCGTGACATGGTACGAGGCCGCGGCGCGCCAGGGCCATACGACGGCGCAATACAACCTTGCGGTGATGCTCGGGCGCGGCCAGGGCCGCGAGGCTGATCCGGCGAAGGCGGCCGAGTGGTTCGCGGCAGCTGCGGAGCAAGGCATGGTCGAGGCCCAGCTCGCCATCGGCGACGCACTGCGTGCCGGCAACGGCGTCGCGCAGGATCGCGACCAGGCGCTGCGTTGGTATCGAAAGGCGGCGCAGCAGAACAACGAAGGCGCGCTACGTCGTTTGCAGGCGATGGGCGAGAGCGTCGGCTGAGATTGTTGGAGGCGGACATCTCGTCGCACGCAATGGCAGAGACGGTGAACGGCTTTGTTTTTGGGCGCGAAGGCACGGAAGCGCGCACCTCTGCGTGACAATCTAGGCAGAACTAACAATGGCTTTCATATCGACGATAGAGAGATTGCGTTAATGTGGGTTCGCGGAATAAATGCTCATTGCACCTCTGGTTGTGTGAAGATGATCGATAAGAACCAAGAGGTCATGATCAGAGGCGTGTCAGGCGGCGTGATGTCGGCATCGAACGTCCGCGTGACCGGGAAAGAAACTGGAGCCGGCGTTAAACGTTGGCAGGAGATCGAGTGGCAATGAACAAGATGGTCGAACGGAGCGTCAGGGATACGAAGGATATGTTGCCCGTTGCCAGTCCGGTTCAGCAGGACGACCATCCGCAGAGCCTGTTCCTGGATCCCGATATCAGCGATCTCCAGTCAGGATCACGGTTGCGCGGCGCGATCCTCGAATATTCGGGGCGGGGAATCTCGGGCTGGATCGTCGATGCCCAGTCGCCCGCGGCAACGGTTTCGATAGCGCTCTTCGTCGGCTCCCACTGTGTCGAAGAGGGACGCACCGGTCGATCCATGCCGGCCCGCATCGGTCCGCGCAGCGTGATCGGGCGTCCCGGATTTCGGATCGATCTGTCGACGCCGGGCGTACGCCGCCGTCTGGCGCGTGCCCTGAGAAACACGCTGGTGGAGCCCAAGCATGCGCAGATCTATCTGCGCATCAGCCTGAGCGACGGGGAATATTACGAGATCCCGCTGTTCGAGAACTTCGCGCCGAGCGAAGTGGTCGTTGCGCTCGGCTTCTCGCTCGAAGACTACGACGATCTGCTGTTTCCCGGCGTCGATAACCGAAGCGTTGCGGGACCGGCGAACGCCTCCACCAAGGAGGTGCGCTATATTTGTTTCTACCTGCCGCAATTCCATTCGTTTGAAGAAAATGACAGGTGGTGGGGACCGGGGTTCACCGAGTGGACCAATGTCGCGCGCATGCGCGCCCAGTTTCCGTCTCATGAATCACCGTGGCTGCCGGCCGATCTTGGATTCTACGATGTCCGGCTGCCGGAGACGCGCCGCCAGCAGGGCGACCTCGCGCGCAAGTACGGCATCGATGGATTCTGCTACTACGTGTATTGGTTCCAGGGTCGCAGGTTGCTGGAAAAGCCGCTTCAGCTCTTGCTCGAGGACGGCGAGCCGAACCTACCTTTCTGCATCTGCTGGGCCAACGAGAACTGGTCGCGCCGGTGGGACGGCTCGGATGCCGAGCTGCTGCTCGGACAAAATCACTCGCTGGACGACGATGTCCGCTTTATCGACGACATGGCCGACCTGCTGCTCGACGAGCGCTACATCACGGTGGATGGTCGAAAGGTCATCGTCATCTACCGGCCGTCATTGTTGCCGGACAAGCAGCGTCTGTTCGAGATCTGGCGCGAGCGAGCCCGGGAGCTCGGCATTGGCGAGATTCTCATCTGCAATGCGATGACCTTCGGCGAGTTCGATCCGCGCGACGTCAATTGTGATGCGGCCATCGAGTTTCCGCCGCACACGGTCACGACGCGGGAAGTGCCGCCGACCGAAGTCGATGCTCCGGCGACCTTCGCCGGGAAGGTGTACGATTATGTCGACGCCATGCGATCGTCGATCGGCAAGACCTACGACTTCCCGTTCTTCCCTGCTGTGATGCCGCGTTGGGACAATACGCCGCGTAAGGGACCGCGCGGTCACGTCTTCACGAGGTCCAGCCCGGAAGCGTTCGAGGTCTGGCTTCGCGACGCCACCCTGCGGGCCAAGGGCAACAGCTTCTCCGAGTCACTGGTGTTTATCAATTCCTGGAACGAATGGGCCGAAGGGGCTCATCTCGAGCCGGATTCGCGTCATGGCCGCGCCTTCCTCGAGGTTGTGCGGAGGGTTGCATCGGCTGAGCCTATTTCGGCGCAGATCAGGAATAGTCCGGATCTGCTGGATTGCCTGAGCAGGCAGGAGCTTGAATGGGCGGTGAAGGAAGCCTCGACGCATGTCGAAGTGCTCGCAAATCTGCACCGGTCGGGTCTCACTCATTCGGGGGTGCAGCGCTTGAGGAGCGGTACTCCGGTTGAGGCGGACGGCGCGTCCGACGATCCGGCAGGTTCGTTGCTGGTCATCGAGAACATCAATTCCCAGACCGGCGAACGGGTGATCGTTGATCCGCGCTTTGAGATCTTGGTGCGGGGATGGATTTGCGCGGGCAGCGCCTTCGAAGCAAGCAGGCAGCGAACGGGATTCCTGGTCTTGTCGGGGCTTGCCGCGGAAGGGGCAATCAACGGCGGCTATTGCCTGATCGTCGATTGGCACGAGCGCGTCGACGTGAAGGAATACATGAAGGCCGAAAGCAAGGATTGCTATTTCGGCTTCCAGCTGTCGTTCTCGATTCGAGACTTGCCGGATGGTGAATACCAACTCGCGGTCCTGGAGGTCGGCGACGGCGCCAGTGCGCTGGTGAGGTCGCGCCATTCGATCATCGTGAGACGTTGAGGTCGCCGCCGATGCTCGCAAGTGTGGTCATCGCGTGCTACAAGCACGAGCAGTATCTCGAGGAATGCCTCGAGACCGTCTATCAGCAGACGTTTGCCGACATCGAGCTCGTCATCGTCGACGACAATTCGCCGGACAGGAGTTTTGAAGTCGCGCAGCGGGTCATCAAGAGGCGGTCGTTCGGAAAGCGCTTCGTGTCCTGCAAGCTGCTCAAGAACCCCCAGAATCTTGGCGCCCACTACACCTGGAACAGGGCGTTGTCGCTGACGAAAGGCGACACGATCTTCCTCCTGAATTCGGACGATGCCTTTTCCAGGGAGCGGGTCCAGCTGTTCGCGGACAAGCATGGCGACGAGCGGCTGTTCTTCGGCTTCTCGGCCGTCGAGCCGATCGACGAACATGGCAAGTCGATCAGCAACTACCAGTTTCCGACGCGCCTGCGTTATGCGATCGACCGAGCCCAGATTGCAGGCGCGCCGTTGTCATGGACATTCCTGGATTCGCAGATTGCCGCGTCGACCGGAAACTTCGTGTTCAGCCGCGAACTGCTGCGGCAGGTGGGCTGGCTTGCCGACCTGAAATACTGCCACGACTGGGAATTCGCCTTGCGCGCCGTCACCAAGGTCGAGCCGACTTACCTGGAGGCCGACCGCTATCTGTACCGGCTGCACTCCACCAACAGCTTCCGAACTCTGAGCAAGGTGGCGGAGAGCGAGACCAAGGCTTGCATGGTGTCGTATTGCCTGAATGCCATCTCGTCGCGGCCTCAGAACAAGACCTGCCTCAGCCCGTCCAATTTCGGCGATTCATTCTACGACTTCGTGAAGCTGCACCCGAACTTCAATTATTGGGTGAAGCAGATCTACGCGCCCTATCATCTCGAACACCGGACGGTGGAATCGAACGACCGGACCAGGCCGCTTCGCTGGCGCTGATCGGGAGTCGAGCCGATCTTGAGTTCGGCGCGGCTTTAGGCAAGCCGCGCCGCACCTTACTTGAATCGGCCTAGCAAAGGTTCTTCGTCGCCGCGCGTGTCGTCGTCTTGAGAACCTCGCGTAGCGCTTCAAGGCGCTCCGTTTGACATGGCAGCGTCGGCACCAGCCAGCCACCCTCGTCATTCTCATTCCAGGCGTAGATCAGCACCGCGGGCGCGCGGCGATCAGGTGCTTGGCTGTTCACCCAGCGGATCGATTGCGCGAGGTGGCTCGCCAGTTCCTGCTTCGTCGGAGCCGTGTAGAAATTGGTGATGCCGTCGCCGGGACGCTGCGACGTTTCCCAGGGCACGGGATGCTCGATGCGAGGGCGCCTGTCCCATCCTGTCATCACCGTGGGCACGACAGGGACCCGGCTGGCGGCCAAGGCATTCCAGCCTTTCTCGGCATACTTCGCGAGATCTGCAAAGCTCCCGCGGCCGTTGCCGGTTGTAATCGCATACGACCCGACCGCATCGGCGCCCAGATTGGCGGCCTCCTGGCTCAGGAATTTCGTATCGCCCGCCAGCACGATGTACGGCTCCGCGACGCCGGTTGCGGTCGCATCGGATTTGAACTTGCTCAGTTGGGTGCGAAGACCTTGCACACCTCCCCAGCTTCGCTGCACGTCGGCGCCCTTGATGAAGCCGAGGAAGTAGAGCGGCCGATCGCCTTCCACCCTCAGATAATTCTTGTCCGCCATCAGGCCGATGTGCTCGTGGGGGAGCGGCGACAGCTTCGCTGCCGATCCCCATCGACCGAGCTCGGTGAACATGCAGTACTTCAGCTGGGCCGCCTTCGGACGGGTTCTGAATGCGTACAGCGCTTTCGACATCGGGTGGTTGGCCCCGTAGCCGGCGAATGCCCAATAGTCCAGTCCGGCAAAGATGGCTTGGTCGATTTCCTTGTCGATCTCGGCCTCGACCGAGCTCGAAAAATCAAGCGCGTTTGGATCGCGGTTGATCTGGGCGCCGAAGAAGGGAGCCCGCCAACGATATTTCTGCGGACCGAGCGATTGCTTCATGGCTTCCGTCGGCTGCGAGCCCGGCGAATACCATGCGTCCCATCGGATGGCGCCGACGAGAGGCCGTGAAGCTGCCGCGGCCGCAGCAGGGTGACTGGAACCCAGGACGCTGAGCGAGCCGGGCAGCAGGCTTGCGGATAACGATGTCAAAAACATCCGTCTCGTAAGGGCAAACGGCTTGCGGATTGCTTCGTTCCCATTGTCCATTGGCGATCTCCGGTCGTTCTCGTCCTGTGCGACGGTTTCGTGCAAATGACAGCGAGCCCTGTACTCCATTGTATTGATTTTCATCGAAATAACCTTACAACAGTTAAATGTGAGCGCTACGTGTTATAGCCTTATTCTTGTAGGATAAGTGCGCTAATACGGAATTCGTGGTGCGAACCAATGGTAATTGCTTGTTGATCTCGTGGGGAGCGGCTCAGGTTGGACATGGAAATTCCTGCATTGTCTAGTTTCAGCTCAGGCGTGAATCTCGATACGCTTCCAGCAAGTGAGATCGAGACAAGGCTTCGAGATTTCTTTTCCGGGCGGATCGCAAATCCGAAGCCCGACGAGCTCATCCAGTCGGTCGAGCAGTTGGAACAGCAATTCGGCGATTACAAGGAATTCCAGTTTGCAAAGGCGGCAGCGCTTGTGCAGGCCTGTGATTTCGCCGGAGCGCGTGGAATCCTTCTCGATCTCGTCAAGCAGATGCCATCCGACTCGCGGGTGTTGCATCGCCTTGCGATCGCGGATCTCAACATGGGGGCTGGTGAGGAAGCACAGGATGTCTATTTGTCCGCGCTCGCAGCAGCTCCACAAAGTGAAAATCTGCGGCGCGAGTTTGCCGGCCTCCTGCGCGTGATGGAGGCGAAGAAGCTCTATGTCGGGGTCGATCGGAAGAAGCACGGCCTCGCCGCGGTGTGCGCCATCAAGAATGAGGGCGACGATCTCCTGGAATGGCTGCACTTCCACCGACTGGTCGGCGTCGATCACTTCTACCTGTACGACAACGGCAGCACCGACAATACGCGCGCCGTGATCGAGTCCTTCCCGTGGCCCGAGATGATCACCTATCATTTCGTGGAGGGCGAATTCGGCCAGATGCGCGCCTTCTCGCATGCGATCGACACCTATCGCAATTGTGCGGAATGGTGCGCCTTCATTGATGCCGACGAGTATCTGTTTCCGACGCAGGCCGGCAACATCAAGGACGTCCTGGCCGAACTCGGCCCGGCGCCGGCGGTCGCGGTGCATTGGTTGAACTTCGGATCGAACGGTCACGACACGAGGCCGGACGGCCTGTGCATCGAGTCCTTCACGCACCGCGCCCCGGACGACTTCCCGGATCATTTCATCATGAAGTCGATCGTGCGGCCGGACACCATCGTGTCCTACCTGCATCCGCATCAATCGCTCGTTCTCGGCTGCTACGTCGCGGAAGACGGCACGCCGATTTTCCCGATCGACGGCCGCTGGACCGCTCCGAAGCGGAGCAAGCTCGTGATCAATCACTACTACACGAAGTCACGCGAGCAATTGCTGAAGAAGCGCGAGCGCGGCCGGCCGCTCGCCGATGGAGATCCCGAGAAGATCCGCGCGATGGAGTTCTTCACATTGCGGGATCGCAACGATGTGGAAGACGCCACGATCCAGCGGTTTCTTCCGGAGCTGAAGAAGTTGGTCCAAAGCTAGATCCAGCCGACAGCGATTTCGTCGCCGCAGAAGGGCGCGCCAGGCGGCGCGCCCGGTCAATCATGCAGCTTGCGTGATCTTTGACCGCAGCAGCGATCGACGGCAGAAGCTTCTGGCTACGGCTGCAGGCTACAGCGGCTCCAGCCGGTATTTCGCAAGCAGGGCTTGCGCGGCATCGACGTCGATCCTGGCAGGCCTCTGGAAGATCGACATGTTGTTGGCGCGCGCGATTTCCTGTGCGACCGTCCGAACCGAATGGTAGTGGGGGCGGTTCTCGAAGTCGTGAATTGCGATGAAGGCTCCCGGTGCGCCGTGCAGTACGCACTGCACGAAGCTCGCCACGCGAAACCGGCCGTCGATGAAATAGAGGTCGGCCGTCTTGCTTTCCGGACGATCCCAGACACGCTCGTGATATTCCGGCCAGGAGCTCTCCTTCTCCTTCTCGATCGGATAACCCCATTCGCGCAGCTTGCCGATATCGACGTGCAGCAGCAGCGGCTTGGTGCTCGCATCGCGCGTGGCGTCGCCGACATTGTTGAGCCATTCCAGGGAGGAATCGATCGAGATGACCCATTCCTTCTTGGTTTGACAGGCGAGCCAGGTGCTCCCGCCCGAGCCGAATTCCAGGTAACGCTTCGAGAGATCCACGAAGCTTTTGAACAGTGTCAGTTCCTGGCCGTCCATTGCGATTTTCATGGCGGGACCCCGTGGCTTCTCGATTTGTTGTCTGTCGGATGGCTGCCAATCCACCGTCGGAAGGCGGTCGCGGCTGGCCAAGTCGCGATGTGATCCGGTTGAATCATCATCGCGCTTCTCGGTTTCCTGCTGGCTGTCCACGCCGGTGGCTTGGCGAGACGGCAGCTACTGGTTCAGGCCGACGCGCTCCACCTTGTAGCCGCGCTCCAGGATCGCGCGCCACCAGGGTTGCTCGTCGACATACCAGCGCACTGTCTTGGCGATGCCGGTCTCGAAATTCTCCTCGGCACGCCAGCCGAGCTCGGTTTCGAGCTTGGTGGCGTCGATGGCATAGCGGCGGTCGTGGCCGGGACGGTCGGCGACGAAGTTGATCAGCTTGCGCCGCGGGCCTGCCGCAGCCGGCACGACCTCGTCGAGCAGGTCGCAGATGCTTTCCACGACGTGGAGATTGGTGCGCTCGTTGCGGCCGCCGACATTATAGGTCTCGCCGATCTCGCCGCGCTCCAGCACCAAGGTCAGCGCCTTGGCGTGATCCTCGACGAACAGCCAGTCGCGGACGTTCTGGCCGTCGCCATAGACCGGCAGCGGCTCGCCGGCGAGCCCCTTGATGATCATGTGCGGGATCAGCTTCTCCGGGAAGTGATAGGGACCGTAATTGTTGGAGCAGTTGGTCACCAGGGTCGGCAGGTCATAGGTCTCGCGCCAGGCACGCACCAGATGATCTGACGATGCCTTGCTGGCCGAATAGGGCGAGTTCGGCGCATAGGCCGTGGTCTCGGTGAACAGCCCTTCGTCGCCGAGCGAGCCGAACACCTCGTCGGTCGAGATATGCAGGAAGCGGAACTGATCGCGCTTCTCGGGCGAGAGCGTACGCCAGTGACGCAGCGCCTCTTGCAGGATCGTGAAGGTGCCGACGATGTTGGTCTGGATGAATTCGCCGGGGCCGTCGATCGAGCGGTCGACGTGGCTTTCCGCGGCAAGATTCATCACCGCATCGGGCTGATATTTCTCGAACAGGCGGCGCAGCACCGGTCCCTCGCAGATGCAGGCCTTCTCGAAGGTGTAGTTCAGGCTCTCGCTCGAGCCGGGCAGGGAGGCCAGGTTCGCCGCATAGGTCAGCTTGTCGATGTTGACGACGCGGGCGTGGGTGTCGCGCAGCAGGTGACGGACCACGGCGGAGCCGATGAAGCCGGCGCCGCCGGTGACGAAAATCGTCGATCCCTTAAACCGCATGTTTGAATACCTCGGCTGTGCGGGGCTGACCCTGGAACGAACGGTAGACCGACAGCAGATACTCGCCGTAGCTGCTCTTTGCGGTCTTCTGCGCCACCCGCGCGAAGGCTTCGAGCGAGATGTAGCCCTGGCGCAGCGCGATCTCCTCGGGGCAGGCGATGCGCAGGCCCTGGCGCTGCTCGAGGATCTGGACGAAGTGACTGGCCTCGACCAGCGAGGAATGCGTGCCGGTGTCGAGCCAGGCGAAGCCGCGGCCGAGCACCTCGACATAGAGGTCGCCGCGTTCGAGATAGGCCTTGTTCACGTCGGTGATCTCGATCTCGCCGCGCGGCGACGGCTTGATGCCGGCCGCGATGTCGACCACGTCATTGTCGTAGAAATAGAGGCCGGTGACGGCGACGTTGGACTTCGGCCGCTTCGGCTTCTCCTCGATCGACAGCGCCCGGCCGATGCCGTCGAGCTCGATCACGCCATACTGCTCCGGCGCGTTCACGACGTAGCCGAACACCGTGGCGCCCTTCTTGCGGACCGAGGCGGCCGACAGCATGCTCGGCAGGCCGTGGCCGTAGAAAATGTTATCGCCTAACACAAGGGCGACGGAGTCATCACCGATGAACTCGCGGCCGACGATGAAGGCGTCGGCAAGACCCCGCGGGGTCTCCTGCGTGGCATAGACGAAGCGGACGCCCATCTCGCTGCCGTCGCCGAGCAGCCGCTGGAACAGCGGCTTGTCCTGCGGCGTCGAGATGATCAGAATATCGCGGATTCCGCCGAGCATCAGCGTCGACAGCGGATAATAGATCATCGGCTTGTCGAAGACAGGCAGCAGCTGCTTGGAGACGACGGTAGTCACGGGGTAGAGGCGCGAGCCGGTTCCACCGGCGAGGATGATGCCCTTCATGGTCCCTCACAGTTTGACTATCAAAACATAACAGATAGCGTGCGCCGCACAAGTTTGTTATGAGTAGCAAATTAACATTTCGGGCCTGCCCAAAACTGGAACCCTTGTTAAATGAACGTCATCAAGACCGAACTTCCGGAAGTCCTGATCGTCGAACCGAAGCTGTTTGGCGACCAGCGCGGCTTCTTCCTCGAGACCTACCAGGCGCCCCGTTATGTCGAGCACGGCATCACGCGCCCCTTCGTGCAGGACAACATGTCCCGCTCGGCCTATGGGGTGCTGCGGGGCTTGCATCTGCAAAACCCGATCACCCAGGGCAAGCTCGTGACCGTGCTGCGCGGCAAGGTGCTGGACGTCGCCGTCGACGTGCGTGTCGGCAGTCCGAATTTCGGCAAGCATGTCGCGGTCGAATTGAGCGAGGACAACCGCCGGCAATTATGGGTGCCGCGCGGCTTTGCCCACGGCTTCGTGGTGCTCTCGGAAACCGCCGACTTCTTCTACAAATGCGACGACTTCTACAGCCCCAAGGACGAGCTCTCGATCCGCTGGAACGATCCCGCGATCGGGATCAAATGGGGCGTCGATAAGCCACAGCTGTCGGCAAAGGATGCGGATGCGCCGTTGCTCGCCGACGCCAGCAACCTTCCCACCTATGGACAAATCTGATGCGGATTCTTTTGACGGGAACGCGCGGCCAGGTTGGCAGTGCGCTGAAGCCTCTGCTGGAAAGCCACGCCACCATCATCTCGCCGCCGACCGCGGAGTTCGATCTGTCGAAGCCGGAAATGGTGACGGCCCAGCTCGAGGGCCTGAAGCCGGATCTCATCATCAATCCGGCTGCCTACACGGCGGTCGATCGCGCCGAGGACGAGCGCGAGCTGGCCTTCCTGGTCAACGCCAGGGGACCGGAAGCGCTCGCGAAATGGGCGGCTGCGAACCGCGTGCCGCTGGTGCATTTCTCCACCGACTATGTTTTCAACGGTTCAGGCGATCGGTCATGGCGCGAGGACAGCCCGACCGAACCGTTGTCGGCCTACGGCGCGAGCAAGCTTGCCGGCGACGTCGCGATCCAGGCGGCGGGCGGAGCGCATCTGATCGCGCGCACCTCATGGGTCTATGCCGCAAAAGGCACCAATTTCCTGCGCACCATCGCGCGGCTTGCCGGCGAGCGTAAGGAGCTGCGGATCGTGGCCGATCAGATCGGCGCGCCGACGACCGCACAAGCGATCGCCAGTGCGGTCGCCGGCATCGTCCTGCCGAACATGACCACGCTATACGATCAACTCGAGCGCAGGGGCGGCGTCGTCAATCTCGTTTGCGCCGGCGAAACCAGCTGGCATGGCTTTGCCACCGCCATCGTCGGCGGGCTGCGGTCGCGTGGCGTCACGCTCGCCGTCGACGATATCGTTCCGATCGCGACGGCCGATTTCCCGACCAAGGCGGTGCGACCCGGCAATTCGCGGCTGGATCTGACGCGGCTGAAGGCGCAGTTCGGCGTCACGATGCCGACCTGGCAGGAAGCGCTCGCACGCGAGCTGGATGCGTTCGTCCAGCTCGGCGTGCCCGCCCACGCCTAAGCCTGATGAGATTCGGTTGAGCTAGAACGGCGTCGAAGGTTCACCTCTCCCTTGGGAGAGGTCGATTTGCGCAGCAAATCGGGTGAGGAGTTACGGTCTATCGAGAGAGCAAGAGCCCTCACCCGGATTGCACTGGACGATGCTTCGCATCGCCAGGCGCAATCCGACCTCTCCCCGACGGGGAGAGGTGAACCGAGATCGCGCCCAGCCGATTCAACCAAAACTCGTCCGCTTAAGAGCAAAGTGGATACCGGAACGCGTGAGGAAAACGCGTCAGCACAAAAACAGAGCCCCGCTCCGATTACTCGGAGCGGGGCTTCAGGATCGAACTGCGGCTATCGATGCCGGTCCGTTGCGGCCGCTCAGCGCGGCCGGCCGATGCTCTCGTAAGTGAAGCCGTGCGCGGCCATCTCGTCGGGGCGATAGATGTTGCGCAGGTCGACGACGACAGGATGCTTCATCTCCTGCTTGATGCGCTTGAGATCGAGCGCGCGGAACTGGCGCCACTCGGTCACGATGACCAGCGCATCGGCCTGGCGCGCGCATTCATAGGCGTCCGTGCAGTACTCGATCTCCGGCAATTCCTTGCGCGCCTGCTCCATGCCGACCGGGTCATAGGCGCGAACCTTGGCACCGAAATCAATCAGGCCGTTGATCAGCGGGATCGAGGGCGCCTCGCGCATGTCGTCGGTATCGGGCTTGAAGGTCAGGCCAAGCACGCCGATCGTCTTGCCGCGCAGCTCGCCGCCGAGCACGTTGGCGACCTTGCGCGCCATCGCGCGCTTGCGATTGTCGTTCGCGGTCAGCGTGGCTTCGACGATTTTCAGCTGCACGTCGTGATCGAGCGCCGTCTTGAACAAGGCGCGGGTGTCCTTCGGGAAGCAGGAGCCGCCATAGCCCGCGCCGGCATGCAGGAACTTGGTTCCAATCCGGTTGTCGAGCCCGATGCCGCGCGCGACCTCCTGCACGTTCGCACCGACCCTTTCAGAGAGATCGGCGATCTCGTTGATGAAGGTGATCTTGGTAGCGAGGAAGGCATTTGCGGCGTATTTGATCAGTTCCGCCGTGCGCCGCGCGGTATAGAGGATCGGCGCCTGGTTCAAGTAGAGCGGACGATAGACTTCGCCCATCACCTTCTTGGCCCGCTCGTCCTCGGTGCCGACGACGATCCGGTCGGGATGGCGGAAATCCTGGATCGCGGCGCCTTCGCGCAGGAATTCGGGGTTCGAAGCCACCGCGAAATCGGCGTCGGGACTGGTCTCGCGGATCAGGCGTTCGACCTCGTCGCCGGTGCCCACGGGCACGGTCGATTTCGTGACCACCACGGTGAACTTCTTGAGCGCGGCGCCGATCTCCTTGGCGGCTGCATAGACGTAGCTCAGATCTGCATGGCCATCGCCGCGCCGCGAGGGCGTTCCGACCGCGATGAACACTGCATCGGCGTCGCCGACGGCGCCCGCGAGCTCCGTCGTGAAGGTCAGCCGTCCGGCGGCGGTGTTGGTCTCGACGAGCTTATCGAGGTCAGTTTCGTAGATCGGGATCTTGCCGCGCTTCAGGGCTTCGATCTTGCCGGCGTCCTTGTCGACGCAAACGACCTGATGGCCGAAGTCGGCAAAACAAGCTCCGGATACGAGACCTACATATCCCGTTCCAACCATTGCAATCTTCATGAATCCGCTCGTCGATCAGTGTGGAGAGGAGGAGTTAGCACTAGCACAATTGGCGCCGATAACGCCAAGTCTTATACGTATAGTTTGTGTTGGAGCTCGGCGGCTTTTTGTGCAAACGGTGATGGCCTCAGTGCAGTTGAGTGCGCGCTAGTCACCTTTGACGCGCCATGGACATATTCTCAACTTGAAATCGACCGACAATCGAGCCGCCGTTTGAGGGTTGGACATGAGCACGAAAACGATTGGCAAGCAGAGGCCCTCAGGAGCTGAACACGCGTCATTGCAAACGCAATTCTCCAGATACGATCGCACGACGTTTTCTGGATTTGTTTACGACCGCGCCGATCTCGGCCGGCGCTACACCGTCGAGCTGCTCGTCGATGGCGAGCCATACATGTCATCATTGTGTGACGAGTTTGTAACAGAGCTGGCCGATGCCGGAATCGGCGACGGGCGATTTGGCTTTACCTTCAACGTGCAGGATGAGGTCGGCGCGAACGCCGGGATCGTCGAGGCGCGACTGGCCAATATCGGAGGTGCTGTCGGTGTGCCGATTCGCTGCGATGTCGCAGCTCCGGACGCGCAGTGGCACCGGATCGGCGAAATCAAATGGGCCGGAGGTCTGCGCTTCGAGGGCTGGCTTTCGCAGGACGTCGACGAAGACATCGAGATTCTGATCGCGCAGCGGCCGGTGATGACCGTGAAGCCGACCGGGTGGACCAACGTTGCGCGGGGCGGCGAGTTCGGCGTCGGTCGCCGGATCGATTTTCATCTGCCCGAGCATTTTGCCGACGGCCGCGTGCGCGGGCTGTCCGCACGGACAGTTTCGGGACGGAGCGTGATCTCGGAGCCGATCGCATTCGTCGCTTTCGAGCGCGGCCTGGAGCAGACCATCGCGGAGCTCGGACGCTGGGATAGCGAGCGGTTGCGCGGACAATTGTTCGATCAGCTGTTGCCCGCTTCGGTGCCGTTTCACACTTATCGCAGCTGGAAGGAGCGTTTCGCGCCGGCGATCGAGTCTGACGTTCCATCCGAGGCCGCGGTCGTCCTGATCGGCGAAGCCAGGGTGGACGAGAGCATCGAGAGCCTCGAGGCCCAACGGCATGCGGCGTGGTCGGCGGTGTGCCTGCCGGCGCGCGGGTTCAGCCGGTTCGATCCGGCGGCTGCGCGCGAGTTTATCGACGGCGATGCCGCGAGCAGCGCGTTCTTCGTCTTCTGCCTGAGCGGGACGATCCTCGCCGAGGATGCCTTGCAGCGCTTCGCCGACGTGTTCGCTTCCGAAGCCGGCTGCGATCTCGCCTATGGCGACGTCGAGGTCGCCGCGGGTGCCGGTGCGGTCTGGCCGCTGGCGTTTCCAGCATTCGATCTCGAACGTGCGCTCGAGCAGGGCTATGGCGCGTATTGCTTTGCAGTGCGCCGGGAGCGCGCCGTGGAGGCGCTGCGATCGGCGGCGTCGCTTTACGACATCTTCCTGTCCTGCGCTGAACCCGAGCGAACCTATCATCTGCCGGGGGCGGTTGCGGCGTTGCCGGGGATTGATGCGCCCACTGCAACCACCGAGCTTGTCGCCGCAAGCGAGGCGTATTTCGCGCGGGCTCGCGTCAAGGCGCATGTCGAGCCGCGGACAGCGGGTCTGCTTCCGGCCGTGCGGGTCAAGCGCGTCGTCGATTGGAATGAGCGCACCACGATCATCATCCCGACCAGGAATCGCGCCGAGCTTCTCAAGCGATGCATCGAGACGGTCTTGCCCGCCGCACATGAGACCAACGCCAGGATTCTCGTCGTCGACAACAGCTCGAGCGAGCCGGACGCGCTGGATTATCTGGAGGGCCTGTCCGACGACGAAATCGATGTGATTTCGGTCGAGGGGCCGTTCAACTTCGCAGCCATCAACAACGCTGCCGTCGATTGCGTCGATACGGATAACATCTGCTTTCTCAACAACGACATCGAGGCGCTCGATGACGGCTGGCTGGCGGAGATGCTGTGGCGGCTCGCGGCTCCCGATGTCGGAGCCGTCGGCGCCAAGCTGCTGTGGCCGAGCAGCGTCGTGCAGCATGGTGGGGTGGTGCTTGGCGCCAATTTCTCGGCTGCGCACGCCTTCAACGATCGGATGGATGGTGATCCCGGTTACGGCGATCTGCTCCAGGTCGCGCACGAATGCTCGGCGCTGACGGCGGCCTGCCTCTTGATGCGCAAGCGCGATTTCCTGGCGGTCGGCGGCATGGACGAGATCCGCTTCCCGATCAGCTTCAACGATATCGATCTGTGCCTGAAGCTGCGCCAACTCGGAAAGCGGATTGTGTTCACGCCGGACGCAAAACTCGTGCATCTGGAATCGGCCAGCCGGGGCCGCGATTCCGCGCCGGATCGCAAGGCACGCTTCGGGCGCGAGCTGGCGATGCTGCGCGCGAAGTGGGGCGCGGTGCTGCTGGACGATCCCTATTACAGCCCGCTGCTGGGGCTGGACTCGACGCCGTTCTCGTCGCTCGCATGGCCGCCGCGGTCATGGAAGCCGCGCGCCAACCTCCCGCCTCAACCGACCATGCCTCCGATCGGGATGTAGCGGCACGTCCTCGGCCACCCAGTCGAGGACGGCGGCAATCGCGTCGTCGGTATCAAGCCCTGGCTGCAGCTTCAGGTCGGTGTTTCGGCTGCGTCCCGGTGGTGCCGGACTCCATTCGATCGCGGCAGTGGGCAATCCGGTTGCCAGCAGCGCGTCCACCAGCGGATGCCCGAATGCCGGTTCGCCGATGTCGAGAACCAGTTTCGTGATGCCGTGACCATCGATCAGCGTCGCGACGTCGTCGACGCCGATTGCGCCGGCGACCGTGACGTTCGCGCGCTGCATCAGCTTGAGATCGTCGAGGGTGGTACCCAGCACGATGATCGCGGCGTCTTCGTCGGCTTCGGCCATTTGATCGCTCAACGCTCTCACGAAACGAAATTCCGCTGCGCTAGCGTGCAGGGCCAGCAGACCGAGACGCGCCGGGCCGTTCACGGCGCGCGGTGGCACCGGCTGTGCCGCTGGGGCGCTCAGCCTGGTCGCCTGCAGGCCGAGCACCGCGTCGGAGAACTCGGCCCCGTTTTCGCCGATCACCATCACGCGCCGGGCCCGTTCGACGAGACCTGTCCAGTCCGGATGCACGCCAGATCCAGTCACGGCGCGCGTTGCAAATGCGGTGTCGGTGACCAGGAGGTCGTAGGCGAAATGTTGCGTGAGCTGTGCCAGGCAGGCGCCGGGGATGCGGTTTGGTTCCGCGATCACGAGCGATTCGATTCGGAGATCGACGAGACACTTCAGCAAGGCCTCGCGGCCCTCGGGCGTCGCAACGTCGAGTGTGATCGACTGCGGGGCCCCGCCATCCGGATCGAAGATCGCGGCCATCCGGCGTTCTCCGGCGGTGCGGAAGTGAACGACCAGGCCGCGCTTGTCGTCCGCCGCCAGTTGCCTGCATCGCCTGACGGCGATCTCGCGGCCGATCGAGGAGCCGCAGAGGATGACGTGCGGGTCGTCGGCGCGCCGTTCGTTCGAGAGTAGCTTGAGCTCAAGCGCCGCGCGGCAATCGCGCAGCGGATCGGCAATCAGGAACGCCGCGCATTCCGTCGCATAGCGCTGGTATCGGTGCTCGAGGACGCGAAGATTGCGCAGCACCAGGGAACGCTTCTCGCCGAGAAACGAGCGAGAACCCTCGTGTCCGACAAAGACTGACGGGATGCAAACGTTGCGGAAACCGGCCTCGGTGGCGCGCAGACAGAAGTCGACGTCTTCGAGATAGCCGCGATAGAAGTCGTCGGAGAGCTCGTGCACGGCGTCGAGGCATTCGCGGGTGATGTAGAGGCAGAACCCGATGCCGTTGGGGATGTCGATGGCCATCCCGGAATTCGCCGTGCCGGCTAATTCGTCGAGCAATTCCAGCTCGCCGGGCGAGGGCAGGGGATTCGACCGGTTCGGGACCGGAAAGCTGGTATATTCGCCGTTGTTCGAGAGCGGGGTCGCCGTGCCCACGCGCGGCGTCGATCGCACCGCGCTTCGCAAGCGTTGCAGCGCATATTTCGGCACGATCGTGTCCGAGTTCAGCAGCACGACGTCGCCCGCACCCGTCTCGCCGAGGGCCCGGTTGATCGCGCCGACAAAGCCGAGATTGTGCGCGTTGGTCAGCAGCCGGATGCGCAACTCCGCAGCCAGTTCGCCGAGCAGATGCTTGATGGCGGGTTCGGGCGAGGCATCATCGACGACGACGATGGTCGAGCCGGGCGTGCAGGCGACGGCCGACAATGCGCTCTCGATGCAGGCACGCGTTGCGTCCAGATCCCGGTAGACCGGGATGATGATGGTGAGCGGGGGCGTTTCGCCATTGCGCGCGCGAGGCGGGCGCTGGGGTGTATTGCGGCGATCCGGTGCACGGTTGGCCGGGAGTTGAATGCTTGCGATGACGTGGTCCGCCTGTGCGATCTCGAGGCGTTGCGAGCTCGCGGACGCCGGCCGCATCAGGCGGAAGCTCGCAGCGCGTCGCCCGTTGAGCGCGAATCTGTGACGGGGGTCGGCGGGAAGCTGGATGGTGCTGGATTGGTCGGCCTGCGCCAGTGAAAGATATGGATCGTCCGACCCTCGCCACGTCACCCATCCCTTCACCTCCTCGTCGAGGAAGTCGACGCGGGCGCAGCTGTCCTGGCCGTTCTGCTCGAGCAGCAGCAGCGCGCTCCTGACTGAATCCGCATCGTCATCGCGCCGCGCGATGCTTCGTGCGGCTTCGAGCTGCGGGAGGCCGTCGCCCCACGCCATCATCCGCCGAGCGGCGACAAGATCGTCCGGTTCGAGCTCGAGCGCCCGGGCTACGCTCGCGACAGCCGCATCCCTGAGATCGAGGCGAAACAGCGCCTCCGCGCGCAGCAGATGGGCGCGGGCGCCGGGATGCGGCAGGATCCGGCAGCGGCGGTCGGCAAGCGCGAATGCGCGCCGGAAATCACGTGCCTCGAGCGCGCCGACAGCGGCCCGCTCGAGATCGACGTGATGCAGCGTTTTGGACGTAAAGGCGATCCTGCGCGCGTCGGCGGTCAAATGTCGCCCTTGTCTGCGCGCATGGTCAGCCCGCCGTCTTGACGGCGTTCTGCCGGCTCCGGAACACGCGCACCCGTCCCTCGAGGCGCGGCGCCTCCTGGCGGGGCATCGGGGCGACGGGTTCAGCGCGCCTCGGCTGCCGCGGCGCCAGCGGCGCTGCCTGCACCCGGTGCTCTTCGACACTGAGCTTGAGGCCCACCAGCGGCTCCCGGCCTGAAGGCCCGGCCACCACGATCCGGTTCCCGGTCACGCGCAGGGCCGGAGCGCCCAGGAAGATGGTTTCGGCTGCGATGGTGTAGCGATCCGCGCCGGGGCCCGTGGCTTCCAGCGAGAACCCCGTGATGGCCAGCGCGCGTCCCCGGGTTCCGGCAAAGGTTCCAAGCGGAACGAACTGGTTGTCGCCCCGCTGCGGTCTCGCGAACTTGACCGCATATTGCAGGTTGAGATCGTAGGGCTTGTTCGGCCAATCGAGGGAAATTCCCTCGATCCGGGCCGGAGCAGCCGGTCCGGCAATCCAGGTATTCGGGCCGACCGTAACGTCGCCCAGACCCGCGACATGCGCCAACAGCTTGAGATCGCTCGGCTCGCCACGGTCAAGGCCAGGGTCGGGCTCGTGCGTATCGAACGGCTGGCTGGCGGGCTGCGCGGCCGGCTGTCCCTGGGTCAGCGGTTCGATCTTGATATTGGCGGCGGTCGACCCGCCGGCGCGCCCTGCCGTGACCTCGACGATCAGGCGGCTTGGCCGGGCGACCGACACGACCAGCGCGGTCTCGGGCGCGAACAGGGTTCCATTAGCCCCGTCGGGCCCGGTAATAATGTTACAATTGTTAGTGCTGGCGCGATCCGCATATACCCGCACCACCGGAGGTGATGTCTTGTCTTCCGCGCCATTGTAGCGAACAAGGAAAAGCCCTCGTGCCAGGTCAATGGTTTTTTGCTGAATCTGTTCGTTCATGGTCGCCTGCGAGCCTAACGGATGGGTCGATATGTTTCTCACACAGTGTGCCCCAAAAATCTGTGTGATAGAAGGGGGCTTAATGTTAATCCGGTGAGATAGTTTCGCACGTGCATATCGAAGACACCCTGCCGGTCATGGTATCGACCCTGACCCCAATCGAAGACCGCGCGGCCGGGGGGCGCGCTCGCCCGCCAATGAACGTCCTCTTCGTCCACAACAACTTTCCAGCCCAGTACCGCCACATTGCGCGTGCGCTCGCCGAGCGGCCCGGAAACAAGGTCGTCGCGGTCGGCTCATCGACCGCGAGCACGACGCGGGATATCCGGCTGCTCAAATATTCGACGACCAAGTCGGACTCCGCGATGGTGCATCCGTTTGCGCGCCGCTTCGACGTCGAAGCACGGCGTGCCGAAGAGGTGCTGTATGCGCTGTCGTCGCTGTCGGGGCAGGGCTTCGTCCCCGACCTGATCTTCGCGCATCCCGGCTGGGGCGAGACGCTGCCGCTGCGCACGATGTTTCCGAAGGCGCGGATCATCCTCTATTGCGAGTTCTACTACGGTGCCGAGGGCAGGGACGTCGGCTTCGATCCCGAATTTCCCATGACGGGCCTCGACGGCAATGTCGCGCTCCATCTGAAGAATGCGACCACGCTGCTGGCGCTCACCGAATGCGACACGGGTGTTTCGCCGACGCCATGGCAGAGGTCGACCTTTCCCCGCGAGTTTCAAGGCAAGATCGAAGTGATCCACGAGGGCGTCGACACCGACGAGGTGAAGCCCAACCCCGTCGCGCGGTTTCAGCTTCCGAACGGCGCGACACTCTCCGCGGACGACGAAGTGATCACCTACGTCTCGCGGAACCTCGAGCCGGTGCGCGGATTCCATGTCTTCATGCGAGCCCTGCCGAGGATCATGGCCGCGCGGCCCAATGCGCAGGTGGTGATCGTCGGCGGCACCGGCACGTCGTATGGCGCGAATCCGCCGGAGGGTTCGAGCTGGAAGTCGATGTTCCTGGGCGAAGTCAGGTCGGACATTGATCTTCGCCGCGTGCATTTCCTCGGCCGGATTCCCCGGGGACCGTATCTCGAACTGCTGCAGATCTCATCGGTGCACGTCTACCTGACCTATCCATTCGTGCTGTCATGGTCGCTGCTGGAAGCCATGAGCGCGGGATGCGCGGTGGTGGCATCAGATACGGCGCCGCTGCGCGACATCATCTCGGACGGCAACGGCCTGCTGACGCCGTTTTTTGATATTGATGCGCTGTCGGATCAGGTAATCTCGGTGCTGTCACGGCCCAAGGCCTTCAAGAAGATGCGGATGAAGGCGCGGAGCTTCGTGAGGGACAATTACGACGCAAAGCGGGTCTGTCTGCCCCGGATGCTGACGCTCGTTGATGAAGGTGTCCTCCCGCGCACGCACGGGGGATAACGCCAGGAGCTAGCGATGCCGCTTGTCATCTCGGTTGCCCAGCGCAAGGGCGGGGTCGGAAAGACGACTCTTGCGGTTCTGCTGGCCGCAGAATTGGACCGGCGCACGGGCGTGGTGGGACTGGTCGACGCCGACTCCCAGGCGTCGGCCTGCCACTGGGCGGAGCCCGGCAATCTGACGTTTCCCGTCTACCAGCTTGATCCGGAAACCCGCCCCGTGGCCGAATGGGCCAAGCTGATGCGCCAGATTCCGCATCA
This sequence comes from Bradyrhizobium sp. CER78, assembly GCF_029846235.1. Lineage (GTDB taxonomy): Bacteria > Pseudomonadota > Alphaproteobacteria > Rhizobiales > Xanthobacteraceae > Bradyrhizobium. The sequence continues at coordinate 325,221 of NZ_JARVWP010000001.1, read as the reverse complement.
GATCATCGTGGTGGACTCCGCGCCCAACGACCGGGTGCTCGGCGCCGTGCTCGCCGTCGCCAACATCGTGCTAATGCCGTGCACGCCGTCGGGCCTCGACATCGAGGCGACCGCGCGGACGATCGACATCGTGCGCGAGGTGCGCGCAGCGCGGCGAACGGCGCTCCGCGCCATGATCGTGCCCAACCGCGTCGACCAACGCACGCTCGAAGGCCAGCAGCTGATCGAGGAGCTGGATACGCTCGACGAAGAGATCGGACCGATGATCGGAAGCCGCTCAGCCTATGTTCGCGCCGTGGCGCTCGGACAATCGGTGGCCGATTTCGCCGGCGGCACGCCCGCGGATCTCGAGATCAAGATGCTCGCCGATCTCGTCATGAGCTGGTGCGGGATCGCGCCCCGGCAACGCGTGACGGTCTAACAGAGCGCGCCGGCTGCTTCACGTCAGGCTGACCATGCCTGTATGGGAATAAGAAATCCTGCGCTGCAACCAATCCTGCATCTGACGGCGGCGGCCGCAGAAATCGCGGGAAAAGAGCCCCAAAAGACAAAAACGCCATGATCTGTTGAGTCTCACGCGCGTTATCATTCGGCAGCTGAAAGGCTTGCCGGCGCGGGAACCCGGCTTGGTTAATGGACTGCTCTGGCGCTTCTGAGCATTTGAAGCAAATGCCGCCGCGCGCCTGAGCCTTAACTCAAGACATTTCCCGTACTTGCTTCCCGTCACTTTGGGGAGTGAAGAGTGTACAGCGTCAAGAGAGTGATGGCCTTGCTTCTGGCCATCGTCGCGCTCGGGACAAGCGCGCAGCACACCCAGGCCGGAATGATCGGATTCCCGCTGCCGCTCGGCGGCGTGGTCGAGAAAATCCGCTTCAGCGAGCCGACGCTGGCGCCGATGGCCTACACCATGTTCTGCATGCGCTATGCCGACGAATGCAAGCCGAAACCCCGCGCTCGCATGGTGTTCCGCGGCGGCGCCACACATCTGACCAAGCAGCGCATCGCCGACCTGATCGAGGTCAACGCCTCGGTCAACCGTCGCATCGTGCCACAGCGCAACGAACGCGGCCTCGCCGGCGAGGAATGGCTGATCAATCCGGCGCGCGGCGATTGCAACGATTACGCCGTCAGCAAGCGCCATGAACTCCTGGCGCGCCGCTGGCCGATGCGCAATCTGCTGCTGAGCGAGGTGGTGACCTCCTGGGGCGAGCATCATCTCGTGCTGGTGGTCCGCGTCGAGGGCGGCGACGTCGTGCTCGACAATCTGAACGCGCAGATCCGCACCTGGTCGCAGGTGCGCTATCGCTGGGTCAGGATGCAGACCCCGGCAAACCCCGATCACTGGGCCGCGATCGCGCAGGCCGGCGCCTGAATTTCCTGGGTTGACCCGATCGATTGAACGTGGCGCGGCGAGACATTTCGCCGCGCCACGTTGCATGTGAGGAAGGCGGAAGATCGCGAAGGCCGCGACGGCGCGCGGAACGATCGGAGGCGTGACCGGTTGATCCCGATCCAACCCATCGAGGCATCGATATGAAGCTGGCCGGCCTTGTCACGATTGCGACGCTGGTCGTCGCCACAGCCGGTCCGGTGCTCGCGCAAGGCACCGGGCAGACCACGCAGGGCGGACAGCGCTATTCGATCGATGGACCGGGCGGCGGCGTTCCGACATCGCGGCCGCAGGCGACCCGGCCGGTCCCGCCGGCAACACCGGTTTACCCTTACGGCAGGCCGTCACGCCACAGGCCGCCGGTCGGGCAGCGGACCAACGTTCCGCTGGGCTCGCGTTAACCGTCACTGTTGAAGCAAATCCGTTCGGTCTTAACGCTATTCCCATCTGCATTTTGCCGCGCGGGATGGAATGTCGTACCCATGCGACCATTGCATGTGTTGAGGCGCGGGATTGGCCCGCGCAGGGACGGCATCTTCAATGGCGAGCAGGGGTTCGATCCTCATCACGGGCGGCGCGGGATATATCGGGTCCCATTGCGCCAAGGCCGTTGCCGAGGCCGGGTTTCTCCCGGTCGTCTATGACAATCTGTCCACCGGCCACCGCAACTTCGTGCAATGGGGCCCGCTCGTCATCGGCGATGTCGCCGATCACGGCAAGATCGCCGCCACCATCCGCGAGCACAATGCGCTCGCGGTGATGCATTTCGCCGCGTTCAGCGCGGTCGGCGAGTCCGTCGCGGATCCGCAGAAATACTACGGCAATAACGTTGCCGGCACACTTGGCCTGCTGCGCGGCATGCGGGAGGCGGGCTGCGACCGCCTGGTGTTTTCCTCGACCGGCGCCGTCTATGGCAACGCCGGGCGCGATCCCATTCCCGAGAGCGCCGCAGGGCCGACCGTCAATCCCTACGGCCGCTCCAAATACATGATCGAGCAGATGTTGGCCGATTATCGCGCGGCCTATCAGTTCAATTCGGTCTGCCTGCGCTATTTCAACGCCTGCGGCGCCGATGCCTCCGGCACCATCGGCGAGCTGCGCGATCCCGAGACGCATCTCATTCCGCGCGCGCTGATGGCGCTGCTCGGGCACGTGCCTGACTTCGCGATCTTCGGCGAGGATTACGAGACGCCTGATGGCACCGCGGTGCGCGACTATATCCATGTCGACGATCTCGCCGCCGCCCATATCGCAGCGCTCGAGCTGCTGCTGAGGGGCGACGCCGGCGGCGTGTTCAACCTCGGCACCGGCACCGGCTATTCGGTGCGCGAGGTGCTCGACGCGATCCGCGCCGAGACCGGCGAAGCGGTGCCATGCGTGGTGCGCGAGCGCCGGGCCGGCGATCCGCCGATCCTGGTGGCCGACCCCTCCAAGTCGGAAAGCGGTCTCGGCTTCAAGGCGAGCCGGTCCGATCTCGGCCACATCATTCGCTCGGCCTGGGCCTGGCACCAGAAGGCGCATCCGCGCCGGCGTTAAAGCGCGAGGAGATCAGGTTGAATCGTCATCGCGCTTTAGCTTGCGGAGTTCTCCGCGCGCGATTTCAGCCGGCCGAACTGGCTGCGCAGCACCAGCAGGATGAAGTGACCCGCGCCGATGCCGGCAAAACCTCCCGCGACCTTGACGATCGCGTCGAGCAGCCGGCCGTGACGGTCCGGTGTCAGCAACTGCATCGCCTCGAGCGTGAACGCGCTGAACACGACAAACAGCACGATCAGCGCGGTACGCCGCGGGTACCCCAGCACAAAGGCCAGTCCCATCACGGCATAGGCGGCGAAGCGCTCGGCCTGCGGATGCAAGAACGACGGACGGTCCTGGATTGGAGATAAGGTGACGAACGCGATGAAGACCAGCGCAAGCCAGCCGGCAACCACCGCAAACGTCTTGATCTTCGAAACAAGCAAAAAACTATTCCCGATCCCTGTGCCACGCCGCGCCCGCGCTGGAATTAGCGCATCGCCTGTGCCCGCGATAATTAAATGCCCGCCGAAGGTTAATCTCGCCGCCGTCTGTGACATTGCTCACGGTGCCGGCGCGTTGGGACCGTGATGATGGGCGAGCAGGCGCGCATCCAATTTAGGTATTTAAATACCTTGATCTGAAGCTCGCTCTCATTCCATCTGCATCTGATCGATGGAACCTGCGGCGCTTGCGCGGGTTCCCGGGATGGTGCACCTGACGAAAAAATAAGCTTTGCGTCGCGGATCCATTCATAGGCCGTTCACGGCGCGAAGCCTCATTTGATGCCGGACTATCGCAACGCTCACTCTCGGAGGCCAAAGTGCGTCTGCTCGTCGTTGAGGATGACCCGGATCTGAACCGCCAGCTCACCACCGCGCTGACGGACGCCGGCTATGTGGTCGATCGCGCGTTCGACGGTGAGGAGGGGCATTTCCTTGGCGACAGCGAGCCCTATGACGCCGTCGTGCTCGATATCGGCCTGCCGAAGATGGACGGTATCTCGGTGCTCGAGGCCTGGCGGCGGAACAAGCGGGTGATGCCGGTGCTGATTCTCACCGCGCGCGACCGCTGGAGCGACAAGGTTCAGGGCTTCGATGCCGGCGCCGACGATTACGTCGCAAAACCCTTCCATCTCGAGGAGGTGCTGGCGCGGATCCGCGCGCTGCTGCGCCGCGCCACCGGGCATGCCCAGGTCGAGCTGAACTGCGGGCCGGTGGCGCTCAATACCCGTACCAAGCGGGTCACCGTCAACGGTAACCCGATCAAGCTGACCTCGCACGAATACAATCTGCTCGATTATCTGATGCATCACACCGGGCGCGTGGTCTCGCGCACCGAGCTGGTCGAACATCTCTATGACCAGGACTTCGACCGCGACTCCAACACGATCGAGGTGTTCGTCGGCCGCATCCGCAAGAAGCTGGAAGTCGATATCATCCAGACCGTTCGCGGCTTGGGCTACATGCTGTCGCCGCCGACCTAGGGCATGATCCGGACCCGGAGGGCCGCGTCAGCGCAAAGTGCGCAGCGGTTTTCCCTCGCGACAAACGCGTAGCGTTTGCGCGGAGATCATGCTCTTAAAGCGTTTTCGAGCGAAGCGGGTACCGGTTCGCTCGCGTGAAGAAAACGCGACCAAACAAAAGGATGAGAGCAGATCCTATTCCATAGGATCATGCTCTTAGAGCGCTTGATCGGCGTACACGGGCATTGTCATGATCCGCGCCGGGAGGACTGGATTCGCTGATGTCGCCGCCCGCTGACACGACGTTCGAGCTCGTCCCCTGATGGGCGGCAGCTCACTTGCGACCCGCCTGTTCGTCTCGGCGACCGCCTGGGTGGTGGTGATCCTGGCGATCACCGGCGTCATCCTGTCGTCGGTCTATCGCGACGCGACCGAGCGCGCCTTCGACCGCAGGCTCAATCTCTATCTGCGCACCCTAATCGCCGAGGTGGCGACGCCGGACGAGCCGGCCGACCGCCAGTTCCAGTCGCTCGGCGAACCGCTGTTCGACCTGCCGCTGTCGGGCTGGTACTGGCAGATCACCCGCACCGATACCGAGAAGGGCGAGACCCGCGCCTCGCGCTCGCTGTGGGACAAGAAGCTGCCCAAGCTCGAGGAGCACGGCGCCGAGCTGACCGCCGCCGGTGTCCGCCTCGGCTATGTCGACGGGCCCGAAGGCCAGAGCCTGCGCGTGGTGGAGCGGCCGGTCGATCTCGGCGTCGACGGCAAGTTCCTTGTCAGCGTCGCCGGTGACGCCACCGAGATCTTCGATGAGACGCGCAGCTTCGACTATTACCTCGGCGGCACCTTCGCCGCCCTCGGTATTGTGCTGCTGCTGACCACGATCTTCCAGGTGCGCTATGGCCTGGCGCCGCTCAAGCGGATTTCGGATGCGATCGCCGATATCCGCTCCGGCCGTGCCGAGCGGCTGGAGGGCCGCTTCCCCGTCGAGATCGCGCCGCTGGCGCGCGAGACCAACGCGCTGATCGACGCCAACCGGGAGATCGTCGAGCGCTCGCGCACCCATGTCGGCAATCTCGCCCATGCGATCAAGACACCGCTATCGGTGATCGTGAACGAGGCCGCTTCGCATGGCACAGATCCCTTTGCCAGCAAGGTGCTGGAGCAGGCCGATGTGATGCGGGATCAGGTCGCGCACCATCTCGAGCGCGCGCGGATCGCCGCCCGCGCCACCATCGTCAGCACCATCACCGACGTCGCGCCTGCCATCGAGGCGCTGCGCCGGACCATGGAGAAGATCCATCGCGACCGCGACCTCTCGATCGAGGCGAAGGCCGATCCGGCGGCGCGGTTCCGCGGCGAGCGGCAGGATCTGGAGGAGATGGTCGGCAATCTCGTCGACAACGCCTGCAAATGGGCGGCCTCGCAGGTGTTCATCGAGGTCAGCGTGATCCCGCCGGAGGCGTCGGGCGCCGGGCCCAGGCTGCGCATCGTGGTCGACGACGATGGACGCGGCCTGTCGGAGGACGAACGCGCCAAGGTCGCCCGGCGCGGCCAGCGGCTCGACGAATCGAAGCCCGGCTCGGGGCTCGGCCTGTCGATCGTGACCGATCTTGCCGGCCTCTATGGCGGCAAGCTCACCCTGAGCGACGCGCCGATCGGCGGCCTGCGGGCCGAGCTGGTGTTGCCGGCGGTGTAGGACAGGATGAGTTTGGATCGAATCGGTTCGGCCACGGACTTGCTTCACCTCTCCCCAACGGGAGAGGTCGAAGCAAAGCGGGTGAGGGGCCGCAGCGCTAACGAGAGACCGTAATCCCTCACCCGGCGCTACGCGCCGACCTCTCCCAAGGGAGAGGTAAACCTCCGCTGCCGATCCAGCTCAACTCAATCCCATTAGGCTTGAGACCCGTGCGAGACCGGCCTCGGGACCGCATTATTCCTAAACGGCTTCTTAACGCGCGCCCCTCTATCATCGCGGGCGGACGGGCTGCGGCGTTTGCCGGGCACCAAGCTTTCACGACCGGGCGCATGAGCCAGAAATCGACAGAGCGGCTGAGGGATTATCTCGCGCAGCTTCCGCCGCAATCGCAGGCGCTGCTGATGCGGGAGCTGGAGCGCGCCGTCGAACGTGGCGATGATGTGGCCGTCGCCAATCTGGTGCTGGAGCAGCTGCGCAAGATCGTGCGCGGGGCCGAGGAGGACGAGCGGATCGAGCCGCGCAGCGACGATCCGGCGCGGCTCCTGTTCCGGCCGCTCGAGCCGTTCCTCGCCGAGACCAATTTCCCGACCCGGCCCGGCCAGCTCCGGCGCGCCTCGCTGCTGCCGATCTGGCAGTGGCTGGCCCGCGAGGGCGCGCCTGAGGCTGCCCGCGCATTCGAGGCGGCGCTGGCGACGGCCACCGAGAGCGGTCCGATGGAGATCGCCGCGCGCAAGTTCCAGCTCGCCGCGGCGGAAGCCATCCTCAAGATCGCCGGTCCCGCACAGGATGATCGTCAGCGCGCGCTGTCGCGTGTCGGCCCGCCGAGCGTGGTCGAGGATCTGCTGCCGATCGGCCTGGTGCTGCAGGCCCGCGAGGCCCTGGAAACCCTGGGCAGCCGGCTGCCGAGCCAGATCCGCGTGTTTGCCGATTCCCAGATCGCTTCCGCAATGGATGCGCTCAAACTGCCGTCGCTGCAGACGCCGCAGCTGTTGCCCTTCGCGCTGTCATTGATTGCACAGCGGCTCGCCGCGCCATGGCAGATCATCCGCCTCGCCATCAAGATGGCGGCCTCCGACGACGAGCTGCGGGTTGCGGCAACGCCCTACGGCATCGCCGTCACCATCGCGCTGCATGACCTGTCCTTCGTCGCCGCCTGCCTGCGCACCGACATCCGGCGCGGCCATTTCGATTATGTCGGCGAGCAGCTCAAGACCCTGCATGACGGGGTCCGCGGCCTGCGCACCGAGCTCGACCTGCGCAACGATTCCACCTGGGGGCGTCAGCTGACATCGGTCCGCGCCGACACCTCCAACGCGCTGCAATCGGAGATCGACAGCGTGCCGGGCCGGGTCCGCCGCATCCTGCGTCAGCGCGCCGACAAGGACATCACCGCCGGCGCCAAGATCGACCAGTCCGAGGTCGAGGACGCCGCCGCCCTGATCGATTTCGTCGCGGTGTGCCGCACCTATGCCAGCGAACTCGCCATCAACGAGGTGACGCTGCGGACCTTCTCCGACCTGCAACATTATGTCGAGCAGTCGACCGAGGGGCTGGTGCAGTCGCTGCGCGGCGGCGACGCCCGGGTCCGCGCCTTCCGCCAGCAGCAAGTCAAGGCCGCGATCCGCTTCTGCGAGGTGCTGTTCGGCCACGACTACGCGTCGCTGATGAACCGGGCGGCGGAGAACGCGGTGACCGGCGAGCGGAAGTCGACGCGCGCGGGATAGAGTAGCCGTCACCTCAATTTCTGGTGTTCTTCGCGATATTGATTCAGGCTGAGCCGATTTGCGCCGCCTGAGTAGTCAGGGTTGTCCCGCTGCTCAGGGTCGTCTTCCCAGCCACATCCGTCGCAAATCTCATACGCCCCTACCTCCGTCAGAACTTCGGAAGCGCAGCAAGGGCAAGGAAAGAGAGTTTTGTCGGTGTTGTCGGCCATCGCTTGCTTCAATAGCATGGCACCGTCATGCGCGAGCCTGTTCGACGGCAAACCGATGAGCCCGCCAGGCGGGACGACGAGCATTTGCGCAATTTCGGAATAATGGAAGTGTGGCGCTGATTTGCCCGACGTGTCAAGTCGGCATTCGAGCGCCGTCGGCGCCTTTGCATGGGGTTGTTTTCGATATTTTGGTGGTGCGCGCCTTCGCCCGGTAACGCCGTTGCAACGGCGCCGGAAGCCGCCCGATTCCGACCTTCGGCCGATCCAGCAATTGTCAATTGCCGGGCTCGCCGCACGTAGTGTAAAGCGATTCTAAGGCGGCTTGCCGGAAGCCGCCGTTCCATCCGGGAACCGCTTGATGACGCTGTGGTTTGTGTTCGCGCTGATGACGGTCGCGGCGATCTTTGCCGTGCTATGGCCGCTCAGCCGCCGCGGGCGGGCGGACAGTGGCGGCAGCGAGGTCGTGGTCTACCGCGACCAGCTCGCCGAAATCGACCGCGACATGGCCGCAGGGATCATCGGCGCCGCCGAGGCCGATGCCGCGCGGATCGAGATCAGCCGCCGGCTGCTTGCCGCCGCCGATCAGAGCGGACGCGAAGAACCGGTGCAGGGCAGTCTCAGCCTGCGGCGCACTGCTGCGATCGTCGCCCTGGTCGGATTGCCGGTGATTGCTTCGAGCTTCTATCTCGCGCTTGGCTCGCCGCGCCTCGGCGACTTTCCGCTCGCCGAGCGCAGCCGGGTGGCCGATGCCAACCAGCCGCTCGCCAATCTCGTCGCGCAGGTCGAGGCCCATCTGGAGAAGAACCCGACCGACGGCCGCGGCTGGACGGTGCTGGCGCCGGTGTTGTCGCGCCTTGGCCGCTACGATGACGCCGTCCGCGCCTATCGCAATGCCATCACCTATGCCGGCGACAGTGCCGATCGCCGCGCCGATCTCGGCGAGGCGCTCATGGGGAGCGCTGGCGGCGTCGTCACCGCGGACGCCAAGGCGGAGTTCGAGCGCGCCGTCGCGCTGAATGGCGACGACGCCAAGGCGAACTATTTCCTCGGTCTTGCCGCCGAGCAGGACGGCCGCAAGGCCGACGCCGCGGCGCTCTGGCAGAAGATGCTGGCGAAGGGGCCATCCGACGCGCCGTGGCGGCCGCTGGTGCAGGCTGCGCTGGTCCGGGTCGGCGGCAGTGTGCCCGGTGGCGTCAGCGCACCCGCGCTGCCGGATGGCGCGGTGGCCGCGGCCCAGGACATGAGCGAGGCCGATCGCGGCACCATGATCAAGGGCATGGTCGATCGGCTGGCGACGCGGCTGAAGACCAACGGCGACGATGTCGAGGGCTGGCTGCGGCTGGTCCGTGCCTATCTCGTGATGGGCGAGCGCGACAAGGCGATGAGCGCGCGCGCGGATGCCCGTCAGGCGGTCGCCAACGATGCGGATCGGTTGCGTCAGCTCAATGAAGGGCTGAAGACTCTCGGGCTTGATGGATAGAGCATGACGCCGAAAAGTGCACTGCGGTTTTCGGGAAACGTCATGCGCAGGGATAGACCATGACCAGGAAGCAACGGCGTTTGACACTGATCGGCTGCGCGCTTGTCGTGCTCGCGATCGCCGCGGGCCTGGTGCTGAACGCGCTGCGCGATTCCATCGTGTTCTTCTCGACGCCGTCGATGGTGGCCGAAAAGCATCTCGGCCCCGGCAAGCGCTTCCGCCTCGGCGGCCTCGTTGAGCAGGGCTCGCTCAAGCGCGGCGACAACCTCGCTGTGACCTTTACTGTCGGCGATGGCGGCGCGACGCTGCCGGTTGCGTACAAAGGCATCCTGCCGGATCTGTTCCGCGAGGGGCAGGGCGTCGTTGCCGAAGGCGCGCTCGACGCTGATGGCGTGTTCCGTGCCGACACCGTGCTCGCCAAGCATGACGAGACCTACATGCCGAAGGACGTCGCCGACGCCCTGAAGAAGCAGGGACACTGGAAGGACGATTACGCCAAACCAGGCAACATGCCGAGCGCCTCCGCGGCGCCGACCCAGGGAGCCATGCGGTGATCGCCGAAAGCGGACATTATGCCCTGGTGCTTGCGCTCGCGCTCGCGCTGATCCAGTCGATCGTGCCGATCGTCGGCGCGCGCTGGCGCGATGCCGCGTTGATGAACGTCGCGCGCTCGACCGCGCTCGCCCAGTTGCTGTTCGTCGCGGCGTCGTTCGCGGCGCTGGTGACGCTGCACGTCACCTCGGATTTCTCGGTCGCCAATGTCTACGAGAATTCGCATTCGCTGAAGCCGCTGCTCTACAAGATCACCGGCGTGTGGGGAAACCATGAAGGATCGATGCTGCTGTGGGTGTCGATCCTGGCGCTGTTCGGCGGCCTCGTCGCGGCGTTCGGCAACAATCTGCCGCTGTCGCTGCGCGCGCATGTGCTGGCGGTGCAGGCCTGGGTCGCCAGCGCGTTCTATCTGTTCATCCTCATCACCTCGAATCCGTTCCTGCGCATCGCCAATCCGCCGATCGAGGGGCGCGACCTCAATCCGGTGCTGCAGGACATCGGCCTCGCGGTGCATCCGCCGATGCTCTATCTCGGCTATGTCGGCTTCTCGATCTCGTTCTCGTTCGCGGTGGCGGCGCTGCTCGAGGGGCGGATCGACGCCGCCTGGGCACGCTGGGTGCGGCCGTGGACGCTGATGGCGTGGATCTTCCTGACGCTCGGCATCGCGATGGGCTCGTACTGGGCCTATTACGAGCTCGGCTGGGGCGGCTGGTGGTTCTGGGATCCGGTCGAGAACGCCTCGCTGATGCCGTGGCTTGCCGGCACCGCGCTGCTGCACTCGGCGCTGGTGATGGAAAAGCGCAACGCGCTCAAGGTCTGGACCGTGCTGCTGTCGATCCTGACCTTCTCGCTGTCGCTGCTCGGCACCTTCCTGGTGCGCTCCGGCGTGCTCACATCGGTTCACGCATTCGCCACCGATCCGACCCGCGGCGTGTTCATCCTGCTGATCCTGTTCGTCTTCATCGGCGGCAGCCTGTCGCTCTATGCCTGGCGCGCACCGGCGCTGAAGCAGGGCGGGCTGTTCGCGCCGATCTCCCGCGAAGGCGCGCTGGTGCTCAACAATCTCCTGCTCACCACCGCATGCGCGACGGTGTTCATCGGCACGCTGTATCCGCTGGCGCTCGAGGTGCTGACCGGCGAGAAGATCTCGGTCGGCGCGCCGTTCTTCAATTTCACCTTCGCGCCGCTGTTCGTGCCGCTGCTGCTCGCGGTGCCGTTCGGGCCGCTGCTGGCCTGGAAGCGCGGCGACCTGCTCGGCGCGGCGCAGCGGCTGATGGTCGCCGGCATCGTGGCGCTGGTGGCAATGGCCCTGGTGTTTGCGTGGACCTATGGCGGCGCGACCTTGGCGCCGCTCGCGATCGGGCTTGCGGCCTTCGTCATCATGGGGGCGCTGTGCGATCTCGCCGAACGGATCGCGCTGTTCCGGATTCCGTTCTCGCTCTCGCTGCGCCGGGCGCGTGGCCTGCCGCGTGCGACCTGGGGCACGGCGTTTGCGCATGCCGGCCTCGGCGTCGCGCTGATCGGGATCGTTTGCGAGACCACCTGGAACACCGAATATATCGGCTCCATGAAGCCGGACGACGTCGCCCGCGTCGCGGGCTACCAGCTGCGGCTCGACGGCCTGAATCCGCGGCAGGGGCCGAACTACCGCGAGATGGTCGCGCAATTCACCGTGACGCGTGACGGCGAGAAAATCAGCGTGATGACGCCGTCGAAGCGCAACTTCACGACCCGTGGCGCCTCGACGACCGAGGCCGCGCTGCTGACGCGCGGCGCAAGCCAGCTCTACATCTCGCTCGGTGATGCCTCGGCCGACGGCGCGATCGCGGTGCGCATCTATCACAAGCCGCTGGTGCTCATGATCTGGTGGGGGCCGGTGCTGATGGCGTTCGGCGGCTTGCTGTCGCTGTCCGACCGCCGCTTGCGGGTCGGCGCGCCGAAGCCGGCCAAAGCAGCCGCGCGCGCATTGCAGGCGGCCGAGTGATGCGGTCGCGCGCGCTTGCAGCCGCTCTTCTTACGGCGAGCCTGATGCTCGGCGCGATGCCCGCGCGGGCGGTGCTGCCCGACGAGATCATGGCGGATCCGGCCAAGGAGGCGAGGGCGCGCGAGCTCTCCAAAGAGCTGCGCTGCATGGTCTGCCAGAACCAGTCGATCGACGATTCGGAGGCGCCGCTGGCGCGCGACCTCCGCCTGCTGGTGCGCGAACGCATCTCGGCTGGCGACAGCGACCGCCAGGTGATCGATTTCCTGGTCGCCCGCTACGGCGAATTCGTGCTGCTGAAGCCGCGTCTCAACGAGCATACGCTGGTGCTGTGGCTGACGCCGCCGCTGGCGCTTCTGCTGGGCGGTCTTGCGCTCTGGCGCCTCGGCCGGCGCAAGGGCAACCCGGTCGCCGCCGGGGGCGATTCCGGCCCCGGACTGACGTCCGACGAGCAGGCGCGCCTCGAACGGCTGCTGGCGGCCGAATCCGCGCCGGACAAGCCGCTTTAGTTCCTTTCTAAGCCCTTAATTCGGCTGCGCTATTCTGCCGCAGCGCTGATCTGCTCGATTACAAAAGTTTAATTCCGCAGCCAGCGCGCCGTAAGGCTGATGACCCCATGTTCAGCTGCATCAGGTGCCCGCCCCCGCACCGGTGATTCTGGCCTTGGAGATTTCAACACATGACCGAACGTCCCGACCTCTCGTCCCTTCCGTCCTATAAGGCGCCGAAGCGCTCGCTGTTCTCTGCCCGCAAACTTGCGCTGATGGCCTCGGTCGTGGCCGGCCTCGGCGCCGCCACCTATGGCTTCAGCCCCACCCACAACCCCGCTGACCTGTTCACGACGCCTGCGCATGCGCAGGTCAATAACGAGGTCAAGAAGGTCCAGCAGCCGGTCGGATTTGCCGACATAGTCGAGCGCGTGAAGCCGTCGGTGATCTCGGTCAAGGTCAACATTCGCGAGAAGGTCGCGAAGGATGACAGCAACAATGACGATTCGCCGTTCCAGCCGGGTTCGCCGATGGAGCGCTTCTTCCGCCGCTTTGGCGGTCCGGATGGCTTGCCCCCCGGCCTGCGCGGTGGACCGCGTGGCGGTGGCGTGGTGACGGGCCAGGGCTCCGGCTTCTTCATCTCGGCTGACGGCTACGCCGTCACCAACAATCACGTCGTCGACGGCGCCGACAAGGTCGAAGTCACGACCGATGACGGCAAGACCTATTCCGCCAAGGTGATCGGCACCGATCCGCGCACCGATCTCGCGCTGATCAAGGTCGAGGGCGGCTCCAACTTCCAGTTCGCCAAGCTCTCCGATAGCAAGCCGCGCATCGGCGACTGGGTGCTGGCGGTCGGCAATCCCTTCGGTCTCGGCGGCACCGTGACTGCGGGCATCGTCTCCGCCTCCGGCCGCGACATCGGCAACGGTCCGTATGACGACTTCATCCAGATCGATGCGCCCGTGAACAAGGGCAATTCGGGTGGCCCGGCGTTCGACGTGTCGGGTGAGGTGATGGGCGTCAACACCGCGATCTACTCGCCGTCCGGCGGCAGCGTCGGCATCGCGTTCTCGATCCCGGCCCAGACCGTCAAGAGCGTCGTTGCCCAGCTGAAGGACAAGGGCTCGGTCAGCCGCGGCTGGATCGGCGTCCAGATCCAGCCGGTGACCTCCGACATCGCCGACAGCCTTGGCATGAAGAAGGCCGAAGGCGCGCTGGTCGCCGAACCGCAGGCCAACGGCCCCGCGGCCAAGGCGGGCATCGAGTCCGGTGACGTCATCACCGCCGTCAATGGCGAGCCGGTGAAGGATGCGCGCGAACTCGCCCGCACCATCGGCGGGCTGGCGCCCGGCAATGCCGTGAAGCTGAACGTGCTGCACAAGGGTCAGGACAAGACCGTCAGCATCACGCTCGGCCAGCTGCCGAACAACCTGGAAGCCAAGGCTGACACCAACAACGACGGCGACAAGGGCAATTCGTCCCGCGGCACCGACGTGCCGAAGCTGGGTCTGACGGTGGCGCCCGCCAACAGCGTCGCCGGCGCCGGCAAGGAAGGCGTGGTCGTGACCGAAGTCGATCCCAAGAGTGCTGCCGCTGAGCGGGGCTTCAAGGAAGGCGACGTGATCCTCGAGGTCGCCGGCAAGTCCGTCGGCACCGCCGGTGAGGTGCGTGATGCGATCACCGCAGCGCGCAATGACAACAAAAACAGCGTTCTCATGCGCGTGAAGAGCGGCGGTTCGTCGCGCTTTGTGGCAGTGCCGTTGGCCAAGGGATAACTATCTATGAGTTGGAAAGCGTCGCCGGCATTCGTCGCCCCCGCCGACGGCGCTTTCCGGGGGGTGGGCCCCTTGCTCGCTCCCTATGTTGCCTTTCGATGGAATATGCCCCCCTCCGTCGGAAGGTCTCAGGGCGGTGGAGTCCCCCAGCTTCACCGCCCACTTTTTCCCAACCCGCATGATCCGGAAAAGTGGAAACCGGTTTTCCGGTCAGATCATGCGGCAGCTCAAATTACAGAATATGCGCGGTCGTCTTGCATGTGCAGGCCGGCCGCGCCATGCTGACAGAGGGCCCATTCCCGTGACCGCCACCGCTCCGCAAATGCGCATCCTGATCATCGAAGACGACCGCGAGTCAGCCGACTATCTGGTCAAGGCATTCCGTGAAGTCGGCTACATCGCCGATCTCGCCTCCGACGGCGAGGAAGGCCTGTCGATGGCCGAAACCGGCGACTACGACGTGCTGGTGGTGGATCGCATGCTGCCGAAGCGTGACGGCCTGTCGCTGATCGGCAGCCTGCGCGACAAGGGCAACCGGACGCCGGTGCTGATCCTCTCGGCGCTCGGCCAGGTCGATGACCGCATCAAGGGCCTGCGCGCCGGCGGCGACGACTATCTGCCGAAACCCTATTCCTTCGCCGAGCTGCTCGCGCGCGTCGAGGTGCTGTCGCGGCGCAATGTCGGGCCGGCCGAGGAGACCACCTACAAGGTCGGCGACCTCGAGCTCGATCGGTTGTCGCATCGCGTCGCCCGCGGCAAGGACGAGCTGACCTTGCAGCCGCGCGAGTTCCGCCTGCTCGAATATCTGATGAAGCATGCAGGGCAGGTGGTGACGCGCACGATGCTGCTCGAGAATGTCTGGGACTATCATTTCGATCCGCAGACCAACGTCATCGACGTGCACATCTCGCGGCTGCGCTCCAAGATCGACAAGGGTTTTGAGCGGCCGCTGCTGCATACCATCCGCGGCGCGGGGTATATGATCCGTGACGGCATTCGGTAAACTGATCCGGACCACGGCGTTTCGGCTGACGCTGGTCTATCTGTTCCTGTTCGCGCTGTTCGCCGCTTCGCTGCTGGCTTACTTCGCCTGGAACACGCGGCGGCTGATCACCGAGCAGATCACGACCACCGTCAACGTCGAGATCGGCGAGATCACCTCCATCTATAACCGCCGCGGCCTGCACGGCCTGCTGACCACCATGGGCAATCGGGCGCTGCGGCCGGGCGCCAACCTCTATCTCCTGACCGCGCCGAACGGCCAGGCGCTGGCCGGCAATGTCGGCTCCCTCGCGCCGGGCGTGATGAGCGTGCAGGGCTGGAGCGAGACCGCCTATCGCCGAATCGACGACCAGGACAAGACTGATCATCGCGCGCTGGTGCGGGTCGCCGAGATGGACAACGGCTTCCGCCTCCTGGTCGGGCGCGACCTCGAGGAGCGGCGGCGGCTGTTCGGCATCGTCGCCAAGGCCGCGCAATGGTCGATCCTCGTCGTGGTCGTGCTCGGCATCGGCGGCGGCATCTTCGTCGCCCGCCGCGTGCTGCACCGGATCGACGCCATGACCGGCACCACCAGGCGCATCATGGCGGGCGATCTGTCCGGCCGGCTGCCGGTCGGCCGCAGCGGCGACGAGCTCGACCGCCTCGCGGAAAATCTCAACGTCATGCTGGAGCGCATCGAGGCGCTGATGACGGGGCTGAAGGAGGTCTCCGACAACATCGCCCACGACCTCAAGACGCCGCTGACGCGGCTGCGCAACCGCGCCGAGGAGGCACTGGCGCGGTCCGGCAGCGAGGCCGACTATCGCGCGGCGTTGGAGCGGACGATCGAGGAATCCGACGGGCTGATCCGCACCTTCAACGCGCTGCTGATGATCGCGCGCGCCGAGTCCGGCCAGGCGCGCGGCAACATGGACGATTTCGACGGTGCCGACGTCGCCAACGGCATCCACGAATTGTACGAGCCGCTGGCCGAGGACGACGGCATGACGCTGCAGGTGAAGACCGCGCCGGCGCCGATTCACGGCAACCGCGAATTGATCAGCCAGGCGGTCGCCAACCTGGTCGAGAACGCCATCAAATATGGCAAGCCCGACGCCGGCGTCGAGCCGATGAAGGCCGATGCACGGGAGATCCTGATCGAGGCGCGGCGCGAGGGCGATCAGGTCCTGCTCAGCGTCTCCGACCACGGTCCGGGTATCCCGGAGGGCGATCGCAAGCACGCGGTGGAGCGCTTCGTCCGGCTCGAGGCGAGCCGCACCTTACCCGGTTCCGGTCTCGGCCTCAGCCTGGCCTCGGCGGTCGCCACGCTCCATGGCGGCGAGCTGCGGCTCGGCGATGCCCATCCCGGGCTCGTGGCCACCCTGGTGCTGCCCGCGCGGGCGGGCGGCAGTGACAGGCTTGCGGCTCAAACGCAGGATGTGCCACAGAAGGCGGCATGAATGCCGCCGCGCCGGGAAACGCGGATCGACACTGTCTGGCCGCGCGGTTCGCGGATGGACCGCGTGTCGCCGCGCCCGAATCCGCCGATCAGCGCCTGACTGACTGGTTCGCCGAGCTCGAGCCGGCGCAATCGGCCGCGCTCGCAGCCTTGCTGGAGCATCCGTTCGCACGCGACATCCTGCGCGGTATCGCCGAGTTCTCGCCCTATCTGTTCGAGCTCGCGCGCGCCGATGCCGGCCGGCTGATCCGGATTCTGTCATGCGACCCGGAACAGCATCTGGCCGGCCTGATCGAGACCACCTCGCGCGACGTGCTCGCCGCCGGCAGCGAGGCCGACGTGATGGTGCTGCTTCGCCGCATGAAGGCGGAGGCCGCGCTGATGATCGCGCTGTGCGACATCGGCGGCGTCTGGCCGGTGATGCGGGTAACGGCGGCGCTGACCGACATCGCGGTGAATTCGGTGCAGTCGGCGCTGCGCTATTTGTTCCGGCAGGAAGTCGCCCGCGGCCGCATGACCTCCGTCGATGCCGAGCATCCGGAAGTCGGCTCGGGCCTGATCGTGCTTGCCATGGGCAAGATGGGCGCGGGCGAGCTGAACTATTCCAGCGACATCGACCTGATCGTGTTCTTCGATCGCGCGGCGACCTCGCTTGCCGAGGATATCGAGCCGCAGCCGTTCTTCGTCCGCGTCACCCAGGCGATGGCGCGGATGCTGCAGCAGCGCTCGGGCGAGGGCTATGTGTTTCGGGTCGATCTCAGGCTGCGCCCGGACCCGGCGTCGACTCAGGTCGCGATCTCGACCGACGCGGCCTTGCACTATTACGAGCGCGAGGGGCGGACCTGGGAGCGCGCCGCGATGATCAAGGCGCGGCCGTGCGCCGGCGATCCCAGGGCGGGAGAGGCGCTGATCGCCGAGCTCGCGCCCTTCGTCTGGCGCAAGCACCTGGATTTTGCCGCGCTCGCCGACGTCCACGACATGAAGCGGCAGATGCAGACCTATCGCGGCCAGAGCGAGATCTCGGTCGAGGGGCACAACGTCAAGGTCGGCCGCGGCGGCATCCGCGAGATCGAGTTCTTCGCCCAGACCCAGCAGCTGATCGCCGGCGGCCGTCATCCCGAGCTGCGGGTGCGGCCGACGCTGGAGGCGCTCAACGTGCTCGCCAACAGCAACTGGATCACTTTTGAAGCGCGCGACGAGCTGACGACGGCCTACGAATTCCTGCGCCGGGTCGAGCACCGGCTGCAGATGATCGCCGACGAGCAGACCCATTCGCTGCCCGAAGCGCCCGAGGACGTCGAGCGCTTCGCGCATTTCTTCGGCTACGAGAATCGCGAGGCCTTCGCCAGGGATCTGCTCGGTCAGCTCAAGATCGTGCAGAACCACTACGGCAAGCTGTTCGAGGGCGACGATCCGACCGGCACTGCGAAGCTGCCGGATGTCGATTACGGCGCCGGGCCTGAAGACGGCCGCCTGATCGAACATCTCGCCCAACTCGGTTTCAAGAAGCCCGTTGCGGTGGCCGGCACGGTGCAGCAGTGGATCGAGGGCGATTATCGCGCGCTGCGCGTCGAGGCGACGCGAGCGGCGTTCCTCGAATTCATTCCCGGCCTGATCGACGGCCTCGCGCATGCCGAGGAGCCGGACGACGCGGTGGCGGCATTCGACCGTTTCCTCGGCGCGCTGCAGCGGGGCGGAAGGCTGATCTCGCTGCTCAGCCAGAACCGCGATTTCGTTGCGCTGGTCGCGCTGATCCTCGGCGCTGCGCCGCGGCTCGGCGACATGCTGGCGCGGCAGCCGCAGATCATGGACGGTCTGGTCGATCCGCGCTTCTTCGGCGCGATGCCCGACAAGAAAGAGCTGTCGGAGCGGCTTGCCGCCACCCTGCAGGATGCCTCGTCGTACGAGGACTTCCTCGATCGTCTGAGGTTGTTCGGCCAGGAGAGCCTGTTCCTGATCGGCACGCGGATCCTGTCCGGCACGGTGTCGGCGCAGCACGCCAGCACGGCCTTTGCCGACGTCGCCGAGGGGATCGTGCACACCGTGCACGGCCTCGTCACCGATCAGTTCGCCGCGCAATACGGCCGGATCAAGGGGCAGGAGACCGCGATCATCGCGATGGGCCGGCTCGGCAGCCGCGAGATGACGGCGTCCTCCGACCTCGATCTGATCACGCTCTACGATTTCGACAGCGAGGCGCCGGATTCAGACGGCGAGCGCTCGCTGCATGGTGCGCAGTATTTTGCCCGCTTCACCCAACGCCTGATCAGCGCCTTCACGACCCGGACCAATTACGGCGTGCTTTATGAGGTCGACATGCGGCTGCGCCCGTCCGGCCGTGCCGGCCCGGTCGCCTCGCGCATCGATTCGTTCGCCGACTATCAGGAGCGCGAGGCCTGGACCTGGGAGCACATGGCGCTGACGCGCGCCCGCGTGATCTCGTCGTCAGCGGAATTCCGCGAGAGGATCGAGGCGATCATCCGCAGCGTGCTGACGAGGCCGCGCGATGCCGCATCGACCGCGGCCGACGTTGCCGACATGCGGCGGGCGATCGCGCTGGAGAAGGGCGAGGATGATGTCTGGGACCTCAAGCTTGCCGCCGGCGGGCTCGTCGACATCGATTTCATCGCGCAATATCTCCAGCTCGCGCATGCTTCGGCGAAGCCGGAGATCCTCAGCGTCTCGACGCTTCAGGTGCTTGACAATGCCGCCAAGCTCGGCCTGCTCGGCCAGTCCGAGGCCGAGATATTGCGCTCGGCGGTGCGGCTCTATCATGACCTGACGCAGATCCTGCGGCTGTGCGTCACCGGCAAGTTCAATCCGGAGACCGCGGGCGAAGACCTGCTGCGCGTGATGGCGCGGGCCGGCGACACGCCGGATTTCTCAGCGCTGGAGGCGCGCCTGCGCGAGACGCAGAGCGAAGTGCGCCGCGTCTTCAATACGATCGTGGGCTAAAGCCTGATGAGATTAGGTTGAGCTGGAACGGCGTCGAAGGTTCACCTCTCCTTTGGGAGAGGTCGATTTGCGCAGCAAATCGGGTGAGGGGTTATGGTCTATCGAGAGGGCAAGAGCCCTCACCCGGATTGCTTCGCAATCCGACCTCTCCCCAACGGGGAGAGGTGAACCGAGACCGCGCCAAACCGATTCAACCAAAACTCATCCCGCCTTAGCGACAATCTCCGGCCTGAATCCCGTCATCCTGAGGAGCGCGTAGCGCGTCTCGAAGGATGCACGGCCACCAGCGGGGCCGTCGACCCTTCGAGACGCGCGCAAGGGCGCGCTCTTCAGGGTGACGGTGCAAGAGCGGAGCAAGCTTCCAATGGCCGGCTACGCCTGCAGCTTCAGCTTGAGCAGTGCGTCGCGGACGTCGGGCTCGAGGCCAGCGCCGCCGGCGTCGAGATGGGCGAAGATCTGCTTGCGCATCCGCGGGTCCCAGAACTTCCAGATGTGCTCGGAAATGCCCTGCACGGCGCGGTCGCGCCCCTGGCTCTGGAAGAACTTTCCGATCTGGTTCGCCATATAGACCAGTTTGTCAGGCGACGACGACATAGGCGGACTCCTTGCCGGGCACCGCGCCTGTAACGCGTTCCGGATGCGTAAAGATCTCAAATCCATCGGCGCGGGCGATCGCAGCGAGCGTGATGCCGGCGGCATCCGCCATCCGCACCGCAAGCGCTGTCGGCGCCGACACCGCTGATATCAGCGGCGCGCCGATTGCGGCGGTCTTCTGCACCATTTCGACCGAGACGCGGCTGGTCAGCAACACGATGCCGTCGCTCGCGACGACCTTGTCGCGGGCCAGCGCGCCGGCGAGCTTGTCCAGCGCATTGTGGCGGCCGACATCCTCGCGCAGCGCCACGATGTCGCGCGTGGCGGTCCAGAACGCGGCGGCGTGCACGGCGCGGGTCTGGTGGTTGATCTCCTGCAGCGGCGCGACCGCCGCCATCGCAGTCATGATCTCGCGCGGCGAGAAGACGCGGCCCGTCGACACCACCGCGGCCGGACGAACCGCCTCGCTGATCGAATCGAGGCCGCACAGGCCGCAGCCGGTTGGGCCGGCGATGTTGCGCCGCCGCTCGGCGATCCGCTCCGCCTTGTCGGGCTTGAGCCACATCCGAAGCTCGATGCCGTCGTCAAGCTCGACGATGTCGAGGGTCTCGATTTCGTCCGCGGATTGCACGATGCCTTCGCTCAGGCTGAATCCAACCGCGAAGTCGCCGAGGTCCTCGGGCGAGCCCATCATGACCGCATAGGTGCCGCCATTATAGGTCAGCGCCAGCGGCGTCTCCTCCGGGATCAGGCGCGCGCCGTCGCTGAAGACGCCGTCGCGCCAGACTTTTCGGATCGCCTTGTGGACGGGCTCGCGCATCGCTACTCCGCGGCTTCCACGACAGGCGCGATGCGGCGGGAGTTGCGTGCCTGTTCGTCATAGGCCTTCTGCCAGTCGGACGGACCGTTCGACGGCGAGATCTGCACGGCAGTGACCTTGTACTCCGGACAGTTGGTCGCCCAGTCCGAGAAGTCGGTCGTGATGACGTTGGCCTGGGTGTCCGGATGGTGGAACGTGGTGTAGACCACACCCGGCGCCACGCGGTCGGTGATCTCCGCGCGCAGCGTGGTCTCGCCGGCACGGCTTGCCAGCCGCACCCAGTCGCCATCGCGCACGCCGCGCTGCTCGGCGTCGTGCGGATGGATCTCGAGGCGGTCCTCGGCGTGCCACACCACGTTCTCGGTGCGGCGGGTCTGCGCGCCGACATTGTACTGGCTGAGGATGCGCCCCGTCGTGAGCAGTAGCGGATAGCGCGGGCCGGTGCGCTCGTCGGTCGCGATATATTCGGTGAGGATGAACTTGCCCTTGCCGCGCACGAAGCCGCCGATATGCATCACCGGGGTGCCTTCCGGCGCCTTCTCGTTGCAGGGCCACTGCACCGAGCCGAGCTCGTCGAGCTTGGCATAGGAGACGCCCGCGAAGGTCGGCGTCAACGCGGCGATCTCGTCCATGATCTCGGACGGATGGCTGTATTTCATTTCGAAGCCCATCGCCTTGCCAAGCATGATCGTCACTTCCCAGTCGGCATAGCCGTTGAGCGGCGTCATCACCTTGCGGACGCGCTGGATGCGGCGTTCGGCATTGGTGAAGGTACCGTCTTTCTCGAGGAAGGTCGAGCCGGGCAGGAAGACATGGGCGTAGTTCGCGGTCTCGTTCAGGAAGAGGTCATGGACGATGACGCATTCCATCGCCGACAGCGCTGCCACCACATGCTTGGTGTTCGGATCGGACTGCAGGATGTCCTCGCCCTGCACGTAGAGCCCCATGAAGGAGCCCTCGATCGCGGCATCGAACATGTTGGGGATGCGCAGGCCGGGCTCGTTGTTGAGCTTGACGTTCCACATCGCCTCGAACTGCTCGCGCACCGCGTCGCCGGCGATGTGGCGGTAGCCGGGCAGCTCGTGCGGGAACGAGCCCATGTCGCAGGAGCCCTGCACGTTGTTCTGGCCGCGCAGCGGGTTCACGCCGACGCCGGGCCGGCCGATATTGCCGGTCACCATCGCGAGGTTGGCGATCGCGATCACCGTGGTCGAGCCCTGGCTGTGCTCGGTGACGCCAAGCCCGTAATAGATCGCGCCGTTGCCGCCGGTGGCATAGATCCGCGCCGCCTCGCGCAGCGCCTTCGGATCGACGCCGGTCATGATCGCGGTGGCTTCCGGACTGTGCTTGTCCTGGGCGACGAAGGCGGCCCAGTCCTCGAACTCGCTCCAGTCGCAGCGCTCGCTCACGAAGGCCTCGTCGGCGAGCCCTTCAGTGACGATGACATGCGCAAGCGCGGTCAGCACGGCGACGTTGGTGCCGGGCATCAGCGGCAGGTGCAGCGCCTTCACATGCGGCGATTCCACCATCTCGGTACGGCGCGGATCGATCACGATCAGCTTGGCGCCCTGGCGCAACCGCTTCTTCAGCCGCGAGGCGAACACCGGATGGGCCGAGGCCGGATTGGCACCGATGACCAGCACGACGTCGGTGTCTTCCACCGAGTCGAAGTCCTGGGTGCCGGCCGAGGTGCCGTAGGTCTGCGACAGGCCGTAGCCGGTCGGCGAATGGCAGACGCGGGCGCAGGTGTCGACATTGTTGTTGCCGAAGCCGGCGCGGATCAGCTTCTGGACCAGGTAGGTCTCTTCATTGGTGCAGCGCGACGAGGTGATGCCGCCGACCGCGTCGCGGCCGTATTTCTGCTGAATGCCCTTGAACTTCGCGGCGGCGAAATTCAGCGCCTCGTCCCACGACACTTCCTGCCAGGGATCCTCGATCCGCTCGCGGATCATCGGCTTCAGGATGCGCTCCTTGTGGGTGGTGTAGCCCCAGGCGAAGCGGCCCTTGACGCAGGAATGGCCGCGATTGGCCTTGCCGTCCTTCCACGGCACCATGCGCACCACTTCCTCGCCGCGCATCTCGGCCTTGAAGGCGCAGCCGACGCCGCAATAGGCGCAGGTGGTGACGACCGAGTGCTCGGGCTGGCCGATCTCGATCACGGATTTCTCGGTCAGCGTCGCGGTCGGGCAGGCCTGTACGCAAGCGCCGCAGGACACGCATTCGGAGCCGAGGAAGCTCTCGTTCATGCCGGGCGAGACGCGGCTGTCGAAGCCGCGGCCGGAGATCGTCAGCGCGAAGGTGCCTTGCACCTCCTCGCAGGCGCGCACGCAGCGCGAGCAGACGATGCACTTCGAGGGATCGTAGGTGAAGTACGGATTGGACTCGTCCTTCGGCATCCAATTGTCGTTTTCGCAGCCGTGCGATTTGGCGAACACGTGGTTCTCGCCCTCATAGCCGTAGCGCACGTCGCGCAGGCCGACGGCGCCCGCCATGTCCTGCAATTCGCAGTCGCCGTTCGCGGCGCAGGTCAGGCAGTCCAGCGGATGGTCGGAGATGTAGAGCTCCATCACGCCCTTGCGCAGCTTCTTCAGCCGCTCGCTCTGGGTGTGCACCACGAGGCCGGGCATGACCGGCGTGGTGCAGGAGGCGGGCGTGCCGGCGCGGCCCTCGATCTCGACCAGGCAGAGCCGGCAGGAGCCGAAGGCGTCGACCATGTCGGTCGCGCAGAGCTTTGGAATCTGGGTCCCGGCTTCCATCGCCGCGCGCATGATCGAGGTGCCCTCGGGCACGGTGATCTGATTGCCGTCGATGGTCAGCGTGACCATCGCCTCGGATTTGGATTTGGGCGTGCCGAAATCGGTTTCCTGGATCAGCGACATCGTGATCTCCTGTTATTCCGCGGCCTGCAGCCGGGCCGGTGCGGGACCGAAATCTTCCCGGAAGTGTTTCAGGGCGCTCATCACGGGGTAGGGCGTGAAGCCGCCGAGCGCGCAGAGCGAGCCGAATTTCATGGTGTTGCAGAGGTCTTCGATCACGGCGAGGTTTTCCGCGACGCGCTCGCCGTTGATGATCTTGTTGATGGTCTCGACGCCGCGGGTCGAGCCGATCCGGCACGGCGTGCACTTGCCGCAGGATTCGATCGCGCAGAACTCCATCGCAAAGCGCGCCTGCTTGACCATGTCGACGGTGTCGTCGAACACCACGATGCCGCCATGGCCGATCAGGCCGTCGCGCGCCGCGAAGGCCTCATAGTCGAACGGCGTATCGAACAGCGCGCGGGGGAAGTAGGCCCCGAGCGGACCGCCGACCTGCACCGCGCGAACCTCGCGTCCGGTGAAGGTGCCGCCGCCGATCTCGTCGACGAGCTCGCCGAGCGTGACGCCGAACGCGGTCTCGAACAGCCCGCCGTATTTTATGTTGCCGGCGAGCTGGATCGGCATCGTGCCGCGCGAACGGCCCATGCCGAAATCGGCGTAGGCCTTGGCGCCGTTGTCGAGGATGAAGGGGATCGCCGCGAACGACAGCACGTTGTTGATCACGCTCGGACGGCCGAACAGGCCCTTGTGCGCCGGCAGCGGCGGCTTGGCCCGCACGATGCCGCGGCGGCCCTCGAGGCTTTCCAAGAGCGAGGTCTCTTCGCCGCAGACATAGGCGCCGGCGCCGACCCGCACTTCGAGATCGAACTCGTGCGCGGAGCCGCCGATCCGCTTGCCAAGCAGGCCGGCGCGGCGCGCGGCCACGATCGCCGCGTTCATCGCCTCGACCGCGTGCGGATATTCCGAGCGGATATAGATGTAGCCCTTGGCGGCTCCGACCGTGATACCCGCGATCGTCATGCCTTCGATCACGACGAAGGGGTCGCCTTCCATGATCATGCGGTCGGCGAAGGTGCCGCTGTCGCCTTCGTCGGCGTTGCAGACGATGTATTTGCGGTCGGCGCTGGCCTGCGCCACGGTCTTCCATTTGATGCCGGTGGGAAAGCCGGCGCCGCCGCGGCCGCGCAGGCCCGACGTCGTGACATAGGCAAGGATCTGATCGGAGCTCAGCGTCAGCGCCCGCTCCAGCCCCTTGTAGCCGCCATGGGCGCGGTAGTCGTCGACCGAGCGCGGATCGATCACGCCGCAGCGTGCGAAGGTCAGCCGGGTCTGGCGCTTCAGCCAGGGGATCTCGTCCGTGACACCAAGCCGCAGGGCATGCTGGCCGTTGCCGGCCATCGCATCGAGCAGGGAGGGAACGTCGGCCGGCGTCACCGGGCCGAATGCGATGCGGCCCTGCGCGGTCGAAAGCTCAACCATTGGCTCCAGCCAGCACAGCCCGCGCGAGCCGTTCCTGACAATCTCAATTGCTGCGCCACGCGCCGCTGCGGCCTGCGCGAAGGCGAGGGCGACATCGTCGGCGCCGACGGCGACGGCCGCGGCATCGCGAGGAACGTAGATTCGCATCGTCATCGCTGTGCCTCCGCGACCAGCGCGTCGATCCGCGCTTCATCGAGCCGGCCGACCACGCGGCCGTCCAGCATCGCCGACGGCGCGGTGGCGCAGAGCCCGAGGCAGTAGATTGGCTCCAAGGTCACGCGCTCGTCCGCCGTGGTATTGCCCAGGGAAACGCCGAGTTTGGCCTCCGCCCGGGCCGCCAGCGCGTCGCCGCCGGCAGCCTGGCAGGCCTCGGCGCGGCAGAGCTTGAGGACGTGGCGTCCGGCGGGTGCCTTGCGGAAGTCGTGGTAGAAGGTGAACACGCCGTGCACCTCGGCGCGGGACAGATTGAGCGCCTCCGCGACCATCGGGATCGCCGGCTCCGGCACGTAGCCGAAGGCTTTCTGCAGCGCGTGCAGGATCACCAGTGTGGCGCCTTCAAGCCCGGCATGCTCGGCGATGATTTCAGCGCCGCGCGCCTCTTCCCAAGGTTCGTATCCCACCGTCATCCGCGCTTCTCACGATCCATTTTTTGCTGCGCGCATCAGAGTTGGAATCGTTCGAAACATCAATAAAGCTGTCTCATGCGGCGATTGCGAAACGCGATTAATAGCGTTGCCGAATGGGTCGATCCGGGATCGCAATAATGTTCTGGAATCACGTACTTCCGGGACGCTTTGGATTTCGGGATCGCACCCTGATCGTGCTACCTATGGCCGCATCGGGCAGCCATCTGGGGCACCGTTTTTCCGAGGGGATTTGAACCTTGATCGACAAGCTGGAACTTCTGCTGGCGCTGGCCAAGGAGCGGCATTTTGGCCGGGCTGCGGAGGCCTGCGGCGTCACCCAGCCGACCATGTCGACCAGCCTCAAGCAGCTCGAGGAGATCCTCGGCGTCATGCTGGTGCAGCGCGGATCGCGGTTCCAGGGCTTCACGCCGGAGGGCGAAAGGACGCTCGACTGGGCGCGGCGCATCGTCGGCGACGCGCGGGCGATGAAGCAGGAGATCAACAGCCTCAAGGACAAGTTGTCGGGCGAGATCCGGATCGCGGCGATCCCGACCGCGCTCGGCATGGTGGCCTCGTTGACCACGCCGTTCCGGGCGCGCCATCCCGATGTGCGTTTTCGCATCCAGTCCTGCACGTCGGCCGACGTGCTCGGCCTGCTTGAAAATCTCGAGGTCGATGCCGGGCTGACCTATATCGAGAACGAGCCGATCGGCAAGGTCCGTACCATCCCGCTCTACAATGAGAGCTATCGTCTGCTGACGGCGCCGGATGCGATGTTCGGCGACCGCAAGCAGGTGACGTGGAAGGAAGTCGGCACCGTGCCGCTCTGCCTGCTCACGCCCGACATGCAGAACCGCCGCATCATCGATCGCGCGCTGACCTCGGTCGGTGCGGAGGCGACGCCGACGCTGACGTCGAACTCGCTGCTCGTGCTCTACACCCATGTGAAGACGGGGCGCTGGGCCAGCGTGATGCCGGCCAAGCTCGCCGAGACGCTCGGGCTTGCCGATGCCGTGCGCAGCATTCCGATCGTCGACCCGGTGGTGGACTACAGCATCGGCCTCGTGATCCCGCAGCGCGATCCGATGACGCCGCTGATCGCCGCCCTCGTGCAGGTCGCGCGCGAGGTCGCTCCCAAGCTGGAGAGCGCGTAGCGCCCGGCGATCAGCCGAGCTCTCTCACGACGGTTCCGCTTCAGGCGCGCCGGGCCAGGCGCTGAACGCAATCTTCTGCTTCACGCAGCAATCGTGGAACTCACGGACGGTTGAACGGTTTCATTGCGGCGTCCCGATTAGCCAGCAGGAGCCGCTTTGAATCGCCGCCAGTTACTCCACGGATCGGCCGTGTTGCCGACACTATTGCTGTTGCCGCAGCGAGAAGCCGCAGCCGCTGGGAACAATTCGGACGCACCTTTCGATCCGGCGATGGTGAGGGACCTCGCCCGCAACCTCGCAGCCAAGTCGTTCGAGGCGCCGGACGAGAAGCTGCCGAATGGCCTAACCGACCTGAATTACGACCAGTACCGCTCGATCCGCTTCGTGCCCGACCGCGCGCTGTGGCGCGGCCAGAAGCTGCCGTTCGAGGCGCAGTTCTTCCATCGCGGCTTCTTCTACAAGAACAAGGTCCAGATCTTCGAGGTCGCGGACGGCAAGGTCAGCGAAGTCAAATACAGCAAGGACATGTTTTCGTTCGGTGAGACCGTCCCTCCGTTCACCGAGACCGACATCGGTTTTGCCGGATTTCGCATCCACGCGCCGATCAACAAGCCGGATTATTACGACGAGGTCTGCGTCTTCCTCGGCGCAAGCTATTTCCGCGCCGTCGCCAAGGACGAGACCTATGGCTTGTCGGCGCGGGGCCTATCGATCGATACCGGCGAGGCGAAGGGTGAGGAGTTTCCGTTCTTCAAGGCGTTCTGGCTCGAGCGTCCCGTACCCAACGCGACCTCGCTGGTTATTCATGCCTTGCTCGACAGCAAGAGCTGTGCGGCAAGCTATCGGTTCACGATCAGGCCTGGGAAGACCACGGTGTTCGATGTCGAGGCATCGCTCTATCCGCGTGCCGATCTCGAGCATGCCGGCGTTGCGCCGATGACGAGCATGTTCTTCTTCGGGCCCAATGATCGCAAAGAGGTCGATGACTTCAGGCCGTCGGTGCATGATTCCGACGGGCTTGCGATCTACAACGGCAAGGGCGAGGCCCTGTGGCGTTCGCTGAGCAATCCGCGCGATCTCCAGATCAGCACCTTCCAGGACATCAATCCGCACGGCTTCGGCCTGATGCAGAGGGAGAAGAACTTCTTCGCCTATCAGGACATCGAGTCGCGCTTCGAGAAGCGTCCGAGCCTGTGGGTCGAGCCGATCGGCGACTGGGGCGAGGGCGCGGTGATCCTGTTCGAGATTCCGACCAAGGAGGAGATCCACGACAACATCGCCGCGTTCTGGCGTCCGAAGGCGCCGCTCAAGGCCAAGAGCGAGACCAATTTGACCTATCGGCTGCATTGGGGGCCCGACGCGCCGAAGCCGCACTCGCTGGCGCGGGTCACACGCACCGGCATCGGCGCGCATGGCGAGAACAGCAAGCTGTTCGTGCTCGACCTGTTCGGTGATAATCTGAAAGGGATCGATCCGAGCGCCATCAAGGGCGTCGTGTCGGCCGAGAAGGCCGAGATCACCAACATCGTCACGCAGCCGAACCCGAATACGGGTGGATGGCGGCTCAGCTTCCAATGTGCCGTCAAGAAGGATCCGGTCGAGCTGCGCGCTCACCTGGCGCAGGATGACAAGCCGCTTTCGGAGATCTGGGTTTATCGATGGGCGCCATAGTCACGTCGCCTCATGCCGTCATCGCGCCAGCGGCCGACGGCTTCCTGCCGCAAGAGAGCCCGCTTGCGATGTCGGCGGCCGATCTCGGCGAGCCGCCGCGCGCGGTGAGCAAGCCGGTGTCGGTCGGTGCGGGCATGTTCATGCGCCGCGCGTTCATTCTGGTGCTGACGGCGGCGCTGACCGGCGCCGGCGCCTACGAGATGTACATGGTGGTCCAGGTCGGCGGCGTGACGATCATGGAATGGATGGTGCTGGTGCTGTTCGTGGCGCTGCTCGCCTGGATCGCGTTTTCGTTCGCTTCGGCGCTGGCCGGCTTCTTCGTGCTGCTTCGACGCGAGGGCAACGCCTTGCCGATCCGCGTCGACGGTCCGTTGCCGCAGCTCGCGAGCCGGACTGCGGTGCTGCTCCCGACCTATAACGAGAATCCGCATCAATTGATGGCGCGTCTGCGCGCCATCTATGAATCCATTGAGGCCACCGGACAGGCCGAGCGCTTCGACTGGTTCGTGCTGAGCGACACGCGCGATCCCGATATCTGGATCGCCGAGGAACGGGCGTTCGTCGCGCTCAGTGATGCCTGCGGCGGCGGACGGCTCTATTATCGGCATCGCGCCGATAACACCGCGCGGAAGTCCGGCAATGTCGGCGAGTGGATCACGCGGTTCGGCGGCGCCTACCAGTTCATGATCGTGCTCGACGCCGACAGCCTGATGTCGGGCGACACCATGGTGCGGATGGTTCACGCCATGGAGACCAACCCGCAGGCGGCGCTGCTGCAGACGCTGCCGGTCATCGTCAATGCGCGCAGCCTGTTCAGCCGTTTGCAGCAGTTTGCCGGCCGGCTGTATGGGCCGATGGTCGCGGCCGGTGTCGCGTGGTGGCACGGTTCCGAGGGCAATTACTGGGGACACAATGCAATCATCAGGATCCAGGCGTTCGCGGAGCAGGCGGGTCTGCCCGAGCTCTCCGGACGCAAGCCGTTCGGCGGCCATATCCTGAGCCACGATTTCGTCGAGGCGGCGCTGATGCGGCGCGCCGGCTGGGGCATCTACATGGCGCCGACGCTTGGCGGCAGCTTCGAGGAGGTGCCGCCCTCGCTCTTGGATTTCGCCGCGCGCGACCGGCGCTGGTGCCAGGGCAATCTGCAGCATCTCGCGGTGCTGACCACGCGCCGCCTGCACTGGATCTCGCGGCTGCATTTCATGACCGGGATCGGCTCCTACATCACCGCGCCGATGTGGCTGTCGTTCCTGCTGCTCGGAATCCTGATCTCGTTGCAGGCGCGCTTCATTCGCCCGGAGTATTTTCCGAAGGGCTTTTCGCTGTTTCCGAACTGGCCGGCGCAGGATCCCGTGCTCGCCGCCTGGGTGTTCGGTCTCACCATGGCGCTGCTGATCGTGCCGAAGCTGCTCGGCTTCATCCTGTTGCTGACGCGCTCGGACATGCGCCGGCAATTCGGCGGCGGCTTTCGGACCTTTACCGGCGTCATCGCCGAGGTGCTGATCTCGGCGATGATCGCGCCCGTGATGATGGTGTTCCAGTCGATCGCGGTCGTCGAGATCCTGCTCGGCCGCGACGCGGGCTGGCAGACGCAGCGGCGCGACGACGGCGAGGTCGAGCGGCGCGAACTCTATCGCAAGTACGGCGTCCCAACCGCCTGCGGCGTCGCGATGGCGGCGAGCGCCTATGCGGTGTCGTTGCCGCTGCTGCTGTGGATGTCGCCGGTGATTGTTGGCCTCCTGTTTGCGATCCCGATCGGAGCCTGGACGGCCAAGCCCGCGATGCGGGCGCTGTTCGTGACGCCGGAAGAGAGCGGGCCACCGAGCGTGCTGGTCCGCGCCAACGAACTGGCGTCGCAGCCTGCCCACGCATCGGCCCCTGCGCTCGCGACCTTGCGGCAGGATACCGGCCTGCTGCATCGGCATCTGTCGTCGCTTCCGCCGGCGCGGCGTGGCGGTCCGGGCGAGATCGATCTTCACCGCGCGGTGGCCCGCGCGCGGATCGAGGCAAGCGCCAGCTTCGACGAGGCAGTCGATCATCTGACGCCGCGCGAGACGCTGGCCGTCCTTGGCGATCCGGCGCTGCTGGAAGCGGCACTCGCGAAGTAGTTGAGGCTCAGGCCGCTTCCGGCAGCCTGATCTGCAGCGAGCGGGGATCGCGGGGCAGGGTGACGCGGACGACGGTGCCGACGCCGAGCTTGGAGCGCAGCTTCATCGAGCCGCCGTGCAGGTTGGTGAGCGAGCGCGCGATCGCAAGTCCGAGGCCCGAGCCCTGGTAGCTCTTGGTGAGCTGGCTCTCGACCTGCTCGAACGGCTTGCCGAGCCGCCGTAGCGATTCCGGCGCGATGCCGATGCCGCTGTCGGCGATCAGCAGCACAATCGAGTCGTCGAGCATCTGGCCGCGCACCAGCACGCGGCCGTTGTCGGGCGTGAACTTCACGGCATTGGAGAGCAGGTTGACGATGATCTGCTTGACCGAGCGGCGGTCGGCGACAACCGAGATCGTGCTTTCGATATCGGATTCCAGCGACAGGCCCTTGTGCTCGGCGCGGCCTGAGACCACCCGCAGCGACTCGGCGAGGATGCCGGAGAGGTCGAGCGGCTCCATGTCGAACTTCATGCGGCCGGCCTCGATCTTCGACATGTCGAGAATGTCGTTGATGACCTCGAGCAGATATTTCCCCGACGTCAGGATGTCGTGGCAGTACTCCTCGTACTTGTCCGAGCCGAGCGTGCCGAACAGGCCGCTGCCCATGATCTCGGAGAAGCCGATGATGGCGTTGAGCGGCGTGCGCAACTCATGGCTCATATTGGCGAGGAATTTCGACTTCGCGGCGTTGGCGTCCTCGGCGCGGGTCTTTTCCTGCGAATATTTCTCGGCGAGGTCGGCGAGCTCGACCGCCTGCCGCTCCAGCTCGGATTGCGAGCGCTGGAGGTCGATCACGGTGGCGCGCAGGCGCAGATCGTTGTCGACCAGCTTCTGCTCGTGCGCCTTGATGCGGGTGATGTCGGTGCCGACCGAGACGTAGCCGCCGTCCTTGGTGCGGCGCTCGCTGATGTGCAGCCAGCTGCCGTCGTCGAGCTGGGCCTCGAAGGTGCGGGCGCCCGGCGCCGGCACGCCGCTCTCGTGCAGGCGGGTGCGCACCTCGGGCATGCTGCCGACCTCGATCACGGTCTCGTAGGAGGTGCCGGGGCTGACGGCGGTGTCGGGCAGCTTGTGCAGCCGCTGGAAGTGCGAGTTGCAGAGCACGAGGCGGTCGTCGGCATCCCAGAGCACGAAGGCCTCCGGGATGGTCTCGATCGCGTCGCGCAGCCGCAGGTCGGCTTCCACCGACTTCTCGGCGAGGCTCTTCTGCTCGGTAATGTCGACCGCGATGCCGATCAGGTGCAGGCCGCCGTCGGCTGCGGCGTGGCTGAGCTCGCAGCGCACGCGCAGCCAGATCCAGTGACCGCCGACATGGCGCATGCGGAAGCTCTGGTCGATGTGATCGATCTTGTTCGAGATCAGCTGGTCGGCGATGTCGAACAGGTTGATGTCGTCGGAATTCACCAGCGCGTTGACTTCGCCGAAGGTGAGGAGGTCGTTGCGGCTGTCGAGCCCGAGCAGGGTAAACATCGACTGCGACCAGAAGATCCTGCCGCGCGACAGGTCCCAGTCCCACAATCCGCAGCGGCCGCGATTGAGCGCGGTGTCGATCCGGCCGCGCACGGCGTCGTTGATCAGGTCGCCCTCGCGGGCGCGGGTCGATTGCCAGTGGAACGCGAAACCGAGGATCAGCACCACGAAGCTCGTGGTCGCCGACAGCGTCACCGAGAGCGCGGCGTCCGATCCCCAGATCGGCTCGTTCATCTCCTGGATGACGACGACCTGGCCGGGCAGCGACTTGACGAGTTGCGAGATCGCCAGCGCGCCGGTGCCGTTCGGCAGCGTCATGTCGCTGACCGCGCCCTGCTGGCCTGGTGCGATCAGCAGCTGCGCGGTGGAGACGATGTCGAGGACGCGGTCGCTCTCGCCGGCGCCGTCGATCGGCACGCGCGCCAGCACGCGGTGATCGGCGCTGGTGATGATGACGTGGCGGCCATAGGCGATGCCCCAGGACGGGATCAGGTCCGGCAGCAGCTCCTGCATCTTCTCGATGTTGGCGAGCCGCTCGCGGCGCACCGAGGTCAGGCGGTCGAGACGCTCGGCGAGGATGTCGGAGAGCGCGGCAAGGTCGCGCTTCATCGCGCCGCGCTTCTGCCGGTTCTGGTCGATCACCTGGACGAAGGCGCCGAGGCAGATCGTGATGAGGAAGGCGATGATGAGCATCGGGACAGCGCGGCGCAGTGCAGGCTCGGCCGTCAAGAGCCTGTGATAGGCCGGTTTTGCGATCGACTGCGCCAATCCTTTGATCGAATCGGATTGGACGCACGCGTTCGCTGCATGCGCGCGCGCCATGCCTTAGACCCCCGCTCTAAGCTGATTTTTACCCGGCTCGGATGCTCCCCACGATGCATCCGAATCATGATCATTTGAATCCAGATTTCCGGGACTGTCGAGAGTCAACGATTCGTTAATGCGAAATAATTCTTGTCAAAAACAGAATCGGTCGTCGCAAAGTGAGTCCGAAAGGAGAACGGCTCCGTAGAATTACGCGCGCGCCGGTTCAGCGTGACTGATCACACGCTTCACGGTCGGGAACGCGCGGCGCAGTTTGCGTTCAATCTCGTCGACGCTTTCGTGCACCTTGATCACACTCATCGAAGGCGCGGCGCGGCAATGGAAGTTGACGATCTCGCCGGCGTCGGTGTTGCGGACCCGCACATTGTGAATGTCATGGATCGCGCCGCCATCGGCAAATCCGGTCAGCGCGGCCTTGATGGCCTCGACGCGGTCGGGCGCGGCGTCGGTTCCCCATGGCAGTTCCGGCTGCAGCGGCTCGATATGGGTGTCGACTTCGACGTCCTCGCCGAAATCCTCGCGGATCGCGCGCTCGAGCTCGTGGGCGATGTCGTGTGCGGCGTCCAGCGCCATGTCGCTGTCGAGCTCGAGGTCGATGCCGACGATCAGCTTGCCGTCGATGTCGTGGACGGTGACGTGGTGGATGGCAAGGCCTGAATTGCGCGCGATCACCATGATGCGTTCGCGCACGCTCTCATTGTCGCGCGCCACCGGAACCGCGGTGAAGGTGAGGTCGGCATCGCCGAATGCCTTGCTCATGGCCTCCTGCGCCCGGCGCTTGATATCCTCGACGCGGTCGATCGGGTAGGTGCGCGGCACCTTGGCGATGGCGTCGATGAAATGCGTCGCGCCGACCATGCGGACCCGCAGGCGATCGACGTCGACGACCCCAGGCACGGCCTTGATGGCCGCGGTGGCCTTTTCCAGCGCGCCTTCGGGCGCGCGGTCGAGCAGGGTCTCGACCGTCTCCCGCGCCATGCGCAGGCCGAGCAGGGCGATCATCACGGCGACCGCGATCGCCGCGGCGGCGTCGCCCCACCAGAAGCCGAAGCCCGCCAGCACCAGGCCGACGATGACGGCGGCCGAGCCCATCACGTCGGAGGCGAAATGCAGCGCGTCGGCGGCCAGCGCCTGGCTCTTGGTGTCGCGCGCGGCGCGATGCAGCGCGCGGGCGCGCCACAGATTGACGCCAATATCGAGGAGGAGAACGATGAAGGGAATCGCCGAGATCGACGGCGGCGGGGCGCCCTCGCGCAAATGGCTGTAGGCCTGCACCAGGATGCCGCCGGCCAGCACATAGAGCATGGCGATGATGCCGAGCGCCGAGACGCTCTCGAACTTGCCATGGCCGTAATGATGCTCGGCGTCGGCCGGCTGATCCGATACGCGCACCACCGCCCAGGTGATGATGGTGGCGACTAGGTCGATCGAGGAGTGCAGCGCCTCCGAGATCAAGGCCAGCGATCCGATGGCGATGCCGACGACGAATTTCGCGACGGCCATGCTGCCGCTGGCAAGGATCGAGATCGCGGCGACGGATGTCTTGGTCGAGGATGTGCTGGTGTTTGAAGAGGTCATGGGCGGCGGTGTAGCAGGGAGTCCGTGAACATCAAGTGTCAGTCGTCGTTCGTCATGCGCAATCGCAACTCACTTGCAAGAGCGCGTCTCGGTCGTGGAGTTGTTGCGAACTATTCCGAATCTCAAGACGGCACCGCAGTTCATCGGCCGCACGTGCTTGCGCCAAAAATCAGGCCGTCGTCCTGGCGAAAGCCACGACCCATAACCACAGGGTCGTGTTGTTGGAGTGAGCTGTAGCAACTGCATCGCGTCATGATTCGCATTCGGGGCAATGGGTCCTTGCTTTCGCCAGGACGACACCGAGGATGGTTCTCGCGCGATACCGCGCGCCATCATACGTCCTGTCTCCGGCGTCATCGCCCGCGAAAGCGGGCGATCCAGTATTCCAGAGGCAGTCGTTACCGAACCGAGAAGCCGCAGCGTACCGGATCACCCGTATTCGCGGGGGCGAGGGATTGACGGATTTTTCTGAGTTGCCCGTCGTGTCGAATTGGCAACAAACCTCATCGCCGCAAGAGTGCGATCCTGCTTATCATGAGACATCAAGCACGCTATCATCCGATTGTTGGACAAGACTGAACGGGGTGCTGGGCGTTGGTCGACCATGACGGATAACCGAGGCGGCAGTCTTGGATGACATTGGACGGAAGAGGGACACGCCAATGAACTCCACACCCACTCCGAATGCAGGTGAACCTGGTGAGGGCCCGGCCGCGAGCGCCGATGAACGGCTGGCGGAAGCACACAAGCAGATCGTCCGCGCTGATGAGGAGCTCACGCGCCTGAGCGAGCAGCTTGCAAGGATGGAGCGCGACGCTGCGCCGCCACCGTCGCCGTCGTCGGCTGCACCTGTCCCGCCCTCGGTCGGACCTGCAGCTTCGTCCGGTCCTGGTGCTTCGGCCGGACCTGCTTCGTCCGGACCGGTCTCGCAATCATCGTCCGGGAGGCCGGTTTTCCGAGCCCTTGCTGCCTTGTCGATGGCGGCGTGCGTCGTTGTCGCTGTGCTGGCTTCGCAGTCGTCCTATGGTGCGAAAGCCAAGCTGGCGGTCGCCCGCTGGGTGCCGCAGCTCGCGTCAGCGCCATCAGCGCCGCCGGATGATCGGCCGCTTCCCGCGCAGCGCGCTCCAGATGCCGTTCAAGTTGCCGCGGCTGAGCCTGCGCCACCGCAACCGACGCCCGCGCCGCCGGCCGCAACGCAGGACACCGCGCCGAAAGCAACGCCGGACACCGGGCCGCCGGCTCCTGCGGCGCTTCCGGATCAAACCGAGCTGCTGCAAACCATTGCGCGCGATCTCGCGACCGCGCAGCGAAACATCGAGCAGCTCAAGGCGGAGCAGCAGCAATCGGCCCGCGAGAGCTCCAAAGCCATCGAGGAGCTCAAGGCAAGCCAGGAGGAATTGAAACGGACGCTCGCGAAGGTTTCCGAGCAGAAGGCGTCAGCGCCGCCGGCGCAGCCGCCGCCGACGCACCCGGCTCCGAGCCCCCGCAAGCCGCAGCGGACATATGAGCCGCCCTACGCGAGAGGGCCGCCTCGGATGCCGCCAAGGGAGTGGCTCTACGACGATTGGTAGCCGTCGATGCGATGATCATCGAATCCCACCGCAGCGCCCGTGATGATCGGGAAGACCAGGCACATCATGAGCGTTGCGACGGCGATGCCTGGTCCGGTGTTTGGAAGGCGGCGTCGGGCGGCGTCCCCGGGGATGATCGACGGGCTGATGTTGCCGGCAGCACGATCACCTTCGCTCCGATCTTCACCCGCTCGTAAAGATCCATGACGTCGTCATTGGTCAGCCGGATGCAGCCGGACGAGACCCGCTTCCCGATCGTGTCGGGTTTGTTGGTGCCGTGAATTCGATATTCGGTCTCGCCCAGATACATCGCACGAGCGCCGAGCGGATTTCCGGGACCGCCTGCCATGAACCGCGGCAGATAAGGTTGACGCGAAATCATCTCCGAAGGCGGACGCCAATCCGGCCATGCTGTCTTGCGGGCCACGGTCTGTTCACCGGACCACGTGAAACCTTCGCGGCCGACACCGATGCCGTAGCGCAGCGCTTGCCCGTCGTTCAGAACGAGATAGAGGAACGTGTTTTCGGTATCGATGACGACGGTGCCCGGCGTCTGGTGGCTGACATAGTCAACCACCTGCCGATCAAGTCTTGCAGGTGCGACAGCGGCTTTTGGTGTTTCGATCCGAGGCGTCGGCGTCGAGATAGGAGCCGGGACTGGCACTGGTACGTGAACTTGAGTTGGCGTGCGGACTGGAGCTGGAACTGACAGCGCGACGACTTGATGCGCGGTCGATTTTTTCGTCGGTTGAATGCTCGCCGGGCGAGACAGCAAACCGTAGCCCAATGCGGCAGCGGCCATGGCGCCGATTGCAACTCTTCCGGCCACCGGTAGTGCGAGCGTCTCCGTCTTCGCACGCTTTGCCCGCTTTGCCATGTCTTTCCCCAGGTCCCTGTGCCTGGACGAGGTAGCGAGCAAATTCTAACAAACTGCGAAGCGATCTCGCTCAGGCCGGAAGTCGTTAAGCATCGTTAACGCCGGCTCGGCTGCGGCTTGCGCGCTTCGACGGCAGGCCAGATGTCCTTGCGCACCTCCTCGAAGATCCCGCGGATCTCTGCGATCGAGCGGGTGCGGAAGGGGGCGCCGATACACTGTTCACGCGCCGTCGAAGACGTTCTGTTCAGTCATGTTGCTGACGCATTCTCTGTCTTAGTCGGCGACAACTAAAAACACTGTGTGGGACCCGCTGCGGTTCCCACAATGGTTCCGTCGCCGGAATTGGCACGAATCCGCAAAGAACTGGCCCCGGGTTAACGTCTCCACGTTCACTCGGCCATGTTTTGCGAAATCGGGAACCGAACGATCGAGAAAAATCAGTCAAGGAGTTATGATGCTGTTCGGCTCGAGCGCCGCAGTTTGCGGCGCCGTAGTTGCGCTCACCATTTTTGGCCGAGCTGCTGGAAGTGAAATCGGTACGGTTCATTCAAGCGATGTCGTCGATGCTGCTTGTGGGGATGCGATCGTTGGCGCAGCCTCCATGTACAATCCGTTCAAGCCCGGCAAGGAGGAAGGCGGTCCGAGCACTGCTTCCGGCGAGCGCTATGATCGCTCGGCCTGGGCGGCTGCCATCAAGACAAGTCTGCGTCGGAAGTTTGGTGGGGTTGAGTTCGGCGCGAGGCCGAAATATGCCCTGGTCGAGGCTGCAGGCAAGAAGGTCATCGTCAAGATAAATGATGTGGGGCCGCTCAGGCCTGGCCGCATCATTGATCTCAATGAGCGGACGATGCGTTATTTCGATCCAAGCCTGGAGCTCGGAGTCATCAGCGACGTAAAAGTTAGTCCGCTTGCAGGGGACTATTGGGTTCCCGGACCGGTCGGCTGAACGTCGCGCGCGGAAGAGCCGGGCTGAACGGCGGCTGCAACGCCGCCGGACTGCGCTTCGCCAACTGATCCGCCTTGCGCACCTGCCGCTACAGCGTCACCACGATCTTGCCGAGGTGCTTGTTGGCTTCCATGTGCTCGAACGCCTTGCCGATGTCGGCGAATTTGTAGATCTGGTCGATCGGCAGCTGCAGCTTGCGCGCTTCGACGGCGGGCCAGATGTCCTTGCGCACCTCGTCGAAGATCTCGCGGATCTCCTCGATCGAGCGGGTGCGGAAGGTGACGCCGATATACTGGATGCGGCGCGCCGCGTGCAGGTCGAAGTTGAAGTCGGCATGCGTGCCGCCGAGCCGGCCGACATTGACGATGCGGCCCTTGACCTTGGTCGCCTTGAGATTCTGGTTGGCGACCGATCCGGAGACCTGGTCGACGATCAGATCGACGCCTTCGCCACCGGTTGCCTGCAGCACCTGATCGACCCAAGCGGGATCCTTGGAGTCGACCGCGAGATCGGCGCCGAATTCCGTCAAGCGGCCGCGGCGCATCGGATCGGTCGAGGAGCCCACCACGAGCTTCGCGCCCTTCAGCTTTGCGATCTGCATCGCCATCAGGCCGACGCCGGAGCTCGCGCCCTGAATCATTACGGTCTGGCCGGGCTGCAACGCGCCGTTGGTGACGACGGCATTGTGCATGGTGGTGAGCGCGACGGGCAGGGTGGCGGCCTCGTCGAAGTTCACGTTCGACGGTGAGCGAAACAGCCTGCCGTGATCGGCGAGCGTGTACTCGGCGAACGCGGCGCCGCCGGAGCCCATGATCTTGTCGCCGATCTTGACGCCTTTGGCGTCGGGGCCGAGCTCGGCAACCTCGCCGGCCCATTCCATGCCGAGCACAGTGCCGACGCCGCCGGCCGCGCCATGGGCGTGGCCCTTGGTCATGCCGAGATCGGCGCGGTTCAGCCCGCAGGCGTGAACCTTGACCAGCACCTGCGTCCCCTTCGGAGTCGGCTTGGCGACATCGGTGATTTCAGGGCCGTTGGCTCCGTATACATAGGCTTTCATGGGCTTGTTCTCTTTTGTGTCGTCTAACGCGGGATGACGCTGAAGTATCGTCACCCCCGCGCAAAGGCTCCGCCCTTGTCGCTGGAGGTGCGAGCCTTGCGGCGCAACTGCGCCGCTGGGCGAGCCTCGAAGGATGAGCGGTCCGGCTGGTGGCCGTCGACCCTTCGAGACGCGCTTCGCGCTCCTCAGGGTGACGGATCACTAGCGGATGTCTATTCGGCGGCCTGGCGCTTGCCGCCAGACATCATCGCTTCCAGCCGTTCGCGGATGATCGCTTCCGCCTCGTGGACGATGCGCGAGATCAGCTCGGCGCAGGACGGGATGTCGTGGATCAGGCCCTGCACCTGGCCGGCCGACCAGATGCCCTCGTCGGCATCGCCGGTGGCGTAGACCATCTTGCCGCGGGCGCCGGCGACCAGCTCGCGGACGTCCTCGAACTTGGCGCCTTCCTTCTCCATCGCAACGACCTTGGTCGAGATCGCATTCTTGGCGACGCGCGAGGTGTTGCGCATGGTGCGGAAGATCAGCTCGGTCTCGCGCTCGTCATTGGCGACGATGCGTTCCTTGACGAGCTGATGGATCGGGCTCTCCTTGGTGCACATGAAACGCGTGCCCATGTTGATGCCCTCGGCGCCGAGCGCGAGCGCAGCGACGAGGCCGCGGGCATCGCCGAAGCCGCCGGAGGCGATCATCGGAATCTTCACCTTGTCGGCGGCGGCGGGAATCAGGATCAGGCCGGGCGTGTCGTCCTCGCCGGGATGGCCGGCGCATTCAAAGCCGTCGATCGAGATCGCGTCGGCGCCCATCCGCTCGGCGGAGAGCGCGTGGCGCACGCTGGTGCATTTGTGCAGCACCTTGACGCCGTGCTTCTTGAACTCGTCGACATGCTCCTGCGGCTTGTTGCCGGCGGTCTCGACGATCTTGATGCCGCTTTCGATGATGGCTTGGCGATACTCGGCGTAAGGCGGCGGCTTGATCGCAGGCAGGATGGTCAGGTTCACACCGAACGGCTTGTCGGTCAGCTCGCGGCAGCGCGCAATCTCCTTGCGCAAATCGTCCGGCGTCGGCTGCGTCAGCGCGGTGATCATGCCGAGCGCGCCGGCATTGGCGACGGCGGCAACCAGCTCCGCGCGGCCGACCCATTGCATGCCGCCCTGCACGATCGGGTGGTCGACGCCGAACATTTCGGTGAAGCGTGTCTTGATCATTCTGCCCTCGTTTCCATCGGAATTTTCCGCGACGCGGACGGCCGCGCACGGTGTTGTTTTTGGATGTCGAGGGAAGGATGCAGTCCTGTCCGGCAAATGTCTACCGGTGACCTGCGGCGCGCCCATGCGGAAATGACGGGGCGCGGAGGTAAGGCGAGGGTCAGAGAGTTTTGGTCAACTGCTCAGGAGCGCGGACCCGGTGCGCACTGTTTCATCCGCGTCATTGCGAGCGAAGCGAAGCAGTCCATTTCGCCACTTGCGGAGCGATGGATTGCTTCGTCGCTGTCGCTCCTCGCAATGACGGTGGTTGGCGCTACGCCGGCACGGCGTCCTTCTTCGAGGCGGCGGTTTCCTCGTCGAACGCGGCGGCGATGTCGCGCATGCTGACGACGCCGATCAGGCTGTAATTGTCGATCACAGGCACGTGGCGAATGTGGTGCTTGGTCATCAGATGACGGATGTGCTCGAGTGTGTCGCTCGAGGTGCACGACACCAGCTGCTGCACCGAGACCAGTTGCGAAACCTTCATGCTGGCGCCGGCCGCACCGTGCTCGGCGATCGCGCGCACCACGTCGCGCTCGGTGAACATGCCGACGGCGGTGTTGCCCTCGGTGCGAACGACATCCTTGACCACGAGCGCGCTGATATTGCTGGCGCGCATCAGTTGCGCGGCGATCGCCACCGTCTCGTTCATGCGGACCGTGGCGACGCGAGGGGTCTTCTTGCGCAGGATATCTCCGACTTGCATGGCAACCTCCTTGGTTATCGTTGACAGGATTCTGGTATACAAAATACCAATTGTCAACGCCGCCGTCGCAGAAATCTACCACCTGGAAACAGCCGAAATAGGCAGAATAGCTGACGTTTCAGACGATTGTGACCGCGAGTGAGCGGGCAGGCCGTCGGCCGCTCTAAGCGCTTCTGGTATCTGGCATCCCTGTTCCTGCCAACGAAAGAGGCGCACCGAAGTGCGCCTTTCACCAGTTCAGTGCCGAAATCCGGCAGTCAATTCAGGCCGGCATCTCAGGCCGTTTTGGCGTTGGTCGCGGTCTCGGCTGCGGCCGCAGCCGCCTCGTTGCCGTTGATGAACGCGCGGCGCAGCGGCTTGATCACGAACAGCGCCATCAGCGCCGCGGTGGCATTGAGGGCGACCGCGATCACGAACACCGCCTGCCAGCCAAAGTTGGCAGCAACGATGCTGGCAGCCGGCACCAGCAGCGCTGCGGTGCCCTTCGCGGTGTAGAGCATGCCGTTGTTGGTGGTCGCGAATTTCGAGCCGAAGGTGTCGCCGCAGGTCGCCGGGAACAGCGAGTAGATCTCGCCGAACACGCCGAAATAGACTGCGGTGGCCAGCACGAACACCAACGGGTTGTGGCCCCACGTCGACAGCGTCAGCAGCATCAGCGCGCCGGTGCCGAACGCGATGAACATGGTGTGTTCGCGTCCGATATTGTCGGAGACCCAGCCGAAGAACGGCCGTCCGAAGCCGTCGAAGATGCGGTCGAGCGAGATCGCGAAGGTCAGCGCGGCCATCTGGAAGCCGGCGAGCGAGACCGGCGTCGTGGCGATCTTGTAGTCGTGCGCGATCGGCGCGATCTGCGCCGCCGCCATCAGGCCGCCGGAGGCGACCATCACGAATACCAGATACATCACCCAGAAGATCGGGCTGCGCAGCACCTGCGGCGGCGTGAAGTCGATCTTGGTCTGCGGCAGGTTGAGCTGCTTCTTCTTCGGCGGGATCGAGACCGCGGGCTTCTGGATGAAGAAAGCGAGCAGGAACACGATCAGGCCTTGCCCGATGCCGAAATCGAAGAACGCGGTCTGGTAACCGCTCGAGGCGATCATGTTGGCGATCGGCACCACGGTCAGCGCAGCGCCTGCGCCGAAGCCCGCCGCCGTTGCGCCGGCGGCGAGGCCGCGGCGATCGGGAAACCATTTCAGGGCATTGCCGACGCAGGTGCCGTAGACCGAGCCGGCGCCGATGCCGCCGATCACAGCCGCGGCGTAGAGCAGGGTGAGTGAATCCGCGTAGGAGTTCAGCACCCAGGACAGCATGATCATCACGCCGCCGAACATGATGACGATCCGCGGGCCGTATTTGTCGACGAACCAGGCCTCGACCGGCACCAGCCAGGTCTCGGTCACCACGAAGATCGTGAAGGCGAACTGGATTGACGCGCGGCCCCAGTGATGCGCGCCGTCGATCGGATCGACGAACAGCGTCCAGCCATATTGCAGGTTGGCGATCATCGCCATGCAGATGATGCCCATGACGAGTTGCAGCCAGCGGAAGCCGCTGAACGAAGGTTGAGCTTGTGTTGCGGCAGTATTGCTGGAAACCATCAAATCCTCCCGAGCGCGCTGGTGTTCTTGTGACCCAGTGTCGCAATTA
Organism: Bradyrhizobium sp. CER78; assembly: GCF_029846235.1. Classification (GTDB taxonomy): domain Bacteria; phylum Pseudomonadota; class Alphaproteobacteria; order Rhizobiales; family Xanthobacteraceae; genus Bradyrhizobium. The sequence goes on along the minus strand of NZ_JARVWP010000001.1, from coordinate 282,316 downwards.
TTGTGGCGTATCGTCGCAAGCACTTGGCTGGAGGTTGGTATACTATATTCCAGAAAGCAAGCCCATCTTTCTGCTGCGTCGCAGCAAAACTGGCATACTTTGGGCTGATTTGGACTCGCGATCGGTGCCGCAAAATGAAAAACGCCCGGCGGTGGCCGGGCGTTTTCGTCGGCAGAAGTGGCGCGTTGCCTAAGCCATCGCCGTCGATTTCTCGACCACGATTTTCCGCCATGGCTTGAGCACGGATATCGCGAGCAGCGAGGCCAGGATGTTGGCGCCGGCTGCGATGATGAACACGTTGTCCCAATTGCCTGACGATTGCTGCATGTAGTTGGCGATCGGCACCAGCAGCGCGGCGGTGCCTTTCGCGGTGTACAGCAGGCCCGCATTCGTCGTCGCGAATTTGGCGCCGAACGTGTCGGTGCAGGTCGAGGGGAACAGCGAGTAGATCTCTCCCCAGGCAAAGAACACGAAGCCCGAGAGCAGCACGAACCACACCGGATCGTGGCCCCAGAGATAAAGCATCCAGATGCCGAAGCCTTCCATGCCGAAGGCGATGAACATCGTGTTCTCGCGGCCGATCATGTCGGAGATCCAGCCGAAGAACGGACGCGTCAGACCGTTGAGGACGCGGTCGATTGTGGCCGCGAAGGTCACGGCCGTCATCGTCACCGCCATCAGCGTCACCGGCACGCTGTCGACCTTCCAGTCGACGGCGATCGGCTTCAAGTTCGCCGTCACCATCAACCCGCCGGCGCCGACGATCACGAACATGAAGTACATCAGCCAGAAGATCGGCTGCCGCAGCACTTCGGTCGGCTGATAGTTGCGCCGGGTCTGGATGATGTTGGCGTTCTGCACGACGGCCGGGACCTGTCCGGCCTTCGGCGCGAGCAGGAAGAAGGCGAGCAGCACGATGATGATGCCCTGGCCGAGACCGAAATAGAGGAAGGTGGTCTGGAAGCCGGAGTCCTTGATCATCGCCTGGATCGGCGCGACCGTGAGCGCGGAGCCCGCGCCGAAGCCCGCTGCGGTGATGCCCGCCGCAAGCCCGCGCTTGTCGGGAAACCATTTCAGCGCGTTGCCGACGCAGGTGCCGTAGACGCCGCCGGCGCCGATGCCGGCAATGATCATGCCGAGATAGTAGCCGTTCAGCGAGGTCGCCTGCGCGTTGATCGCCCAGCCGATCGCGCAGAGGATGCCGCCGATCAGCACGACGAGGCGCGGACCGTATTTATCGACGAACCAGCCTTCGACCGGCACCAGCCAGGTCTCGAACAGCACGAACAGCGTAAAGGCCCACTGGATCGATGCGCGATCCCATCCAAACTTCTTCTGGATGTCGGGCACGAAGAACGTCCACCCGTATTGATAGTTTGCGATCATCACCATTGCGGCGACGCCGATCGCAAGTTGCGTCCAGCGATAGGTGTCGCTGACACGCGCGGCCGCGGGGGCCGCAGTTGCCTGAACCATGTCCGACATTCATCCTCCCAGTGCGCGCTTTGTCATTCTGCTTGTGGCGCGGCGCGATCATCTTGGTATCCGATATGCCAAGGTTCAAGCTGTCGCAGAGGCAGCGTGCGCATATGCCGCAGAAGACTCAGGTGCGCGCGAACACTAGTTCAGCGCGCAAAAAAATGGCCCCGGAAATCGGGGCCATTGGTCGAAGGTTCAATGTCAGGTCGTATCTTGCAGCGAGACACGCGCGGCGAAGAGCGCCGGGAAATTGCCGTGCCTCAGAGCCCGAAGCGCGGCAGATCGCCGTTGCGGTTGGAGATCTCCGCGCTCTTCATCAGCAGGCGGTCGATCGAGGCCAGCAGGCGGCCGAGCAGGGTGGAGGAGGGCGCGAGCGCGATGGCAGTTGCAGTCGTCTTGGACATTGGTGTCCCCTTTCACTGGAGGCCAGCAATGGGCCGGCATCATCTGCAGCCAAACTATGTATACCAGATACCAGATACAACGGACTTGTTTGCATAGCAGCATTCGCCACTGTGCATTGCAACATAATTGCCCACCTGGCATCCCAGATCCGAGGGAAAGTGGCGCGAAACCAGAGCCTTGGATCAGGCGTTCCCGGCGGCCGGATGTTCGGCCGCGGCTCGTCGAGCCGGGGTGCGCAGCCGCTTCCGGCCAAGCGAAACTGCGGCCATCGCGCCCGCGCGGTGCGGCCGTCATAAAGAAAGGCCGCCCCGGTGGGCGGCCTTGAGTGACTGGGTTTGCTTTTCTTCTTGGCCGGTTGAAGGGTCGGGGCCAGATCCCTTCACCGCGTCCAGTCTTCGCCCGCGCACAGCGTTCCCATGCAGCCGCGTACGTTCAGCGTGCCCGACGACACCAGCGTCACCGAGCTCTCATAGGTCTTGCCGTCATCGGCGTTGTAGATCCGGCCCGCCCATTTGTTCGGGCCTGCGGGCTGCATGTTGATGAACAGCGACATGCCCATCACAGGCCGGGTGCGCTGCGCGGGATCGGCATTCTTGTCGTCGAGCTGCGGCTTGCCGGTCGACTTGTCGGTCGGCTCCCTCAGCCAGACGACACGGCCGCACAGCGCGGCGCCGCAGCGGTGGACCTTGATCCTGGCGTCGCCGGACTGGGTCAGCCAGACGCCGGCCGGATCATTGGCCTTGTCGGTGGCTTTGGCGGCGTCGGCGGTACCGCTGAGGAGCGGGATGTGGAACGCCGCCACGATCAAGCGGCGGGTAAGGTGAGCGTGGAGCAGCTGCTTTAAGGCCTTGAGCCGGCCGTCACTATCTGCGGGTAAAGTCATCATCCACCTTCCTCATGAAAAATTTCATGATAAACATGAAATAAATCACGTTTTAGGTTGAGTCAACAACATTACCAAGGCATGATGCATCCCAACCGTAATGGCCTGTTTGGCAAAAATTTTTTCGGGTGGGTGCGATGGGGAAATCGGTTCGCGAGCAGCGCCAGCTTTGGTTTCGAAGGCTCGATCGGGCGTTCTGGGTGATCTGGGCCGCGCTACCGGTGGTGCTGTGGCTCGCCTACTACCGCACCACCACGGCCTCGGCCACGATCGCCGAAAGCCTCACCGGCGAGCAGGCCAAATGCGCCGCCATCGTTGCCAACCCGCTCACCATGTCGGCTAAGGGCCAGGTGCTGTTCTGGTCGCTGTTCGCGCTTGGGGTATCGTTTTACGCCGTGTTGATCGGCATCCTTCATCGCATGGTCAATCGATTCGCCAACGGGCGGATCTTCGTGTCCGAAACGCTGCAAGGTGTCTGGTGGATGGGGATCTTCCTGGTGGTCTGGCCGTTTGTGGATACGATCACGACTGTTGCGGTGAGCTACGCCCTGTATCAACTCGGCGACGTCAAATTTTTCCTGCCGAGCTACGGCGTCGATGTCAGCACCGTCGCCGGCGGTGTCTTCCTGATGGCGCTGAAGTTCGTGATCGAGCACGCTATCCTGTTGCAGTCCGAAAACGAGCTGACGATCTGAGGTGATGCCGGTGCCCATCGTGGTGAACCTCGATGTCATGCTCGCAAAGCGTAAGCGCCGCCTCGGAGACCTCGCGGACGCGATCGGTATTTCGATTCAGAACCTGTCGATCCTGAAGACCGGCAAGGCCAAGGCGATGCGCTTCTCGACGCTGTCGGCGATCTGCCGCGAGCTGGACTGCCGGCCGGGGGACATATTGGAGTATGTGCCGGGCGATGAGGGTGGCGATGCCGAGAGCGGCGAGGGCGGTTGACCGGACGCGAGATTGATCGCGAAGTACCGCCGTCATACCGGCGCGATAACGGCCGCAGCCAAAAGCAATAACTCCACGCGTGTTTTCATTTCGTCTCATTTGCTTCGTGGGCTGACACGCAATCCATGGCGCCCAGACCGTGTTGCCGGCGCATCGAGCGGCGACGAAGCGGCTGCCGTCGCCCGGCGGCATGAGTCCGATCGACCTCGGCAATGACATTGGCGGCTCTCTGCGAAATCCGGTCAATGCCGGCGGCGTCGGCTCGATCCGCCTTTCGCTTGGGCGTGTGCGGACGCCGATTGTGATCCTGCGGGGTGGAAGCAATAAGCAAGATTGCTTCCGCACGTCGTTGTGACGTGGATCACGGCAATACATCCTTGGCGTGCATTACGGTCCAGAGCAAGCGGGATCGCCTGGCGAACTCTTGCGATATCAGCTGGCGCCACGACAGCTTCGCGGCCCGCCAGTTTCCAACTGGAGAAACTCTCTCCGAGGAGAACAGCGTGATGACAGACATCTGGATTCGTTCCGCGAGCAACTTCTTCGCATTCCTGCGCATGGACACCTCCGCGGTGACCAGCCCTAACGGCGCCGGCAGCGGCACCGTCAATGGTCAGTTCTACGGCCCGGGAAGCGAGCCGATCACCGCGACCGGCAATGACGAGGTCTTCTTCGTTCCAGTCTCCGACACGGCTTTCGCGCTCCGATCGATCGTTTCCGCGAATGCGTATCTGCGCATGGACGGCTCGAGCGTCACTGAATTCAACGTCGACGGAAGCGGAACGGTCAACTGTCAGTACTATCCCCAAGGCGCGCAGCCGCAAGCTGTGCCTGGAAACGATGAGGTGTTCCGGTTCGTCTCGATCCCCAACAGTCCCGTCGTTGCGATCCGATCCTTTAACTATCCGAATGCCTATCTGCGGATGAATGCCGCCCGAGTCACGTCGCGGCAGGGCAATGGAAGCGGCATCGTCAACTGCCAGTACTATGCCCCGGGATCCCTGCCGCAATGGACGCCCGGCAACCTCGAGGTGTTCCACGTCTCCGCCATTCCGATCAGAACTTCCTGAGAGGGCGAAAGCGCGAAGGAGAGACGTCGTCGGCGTTGCTTGTTGCAGCGTCGGCGCGCTCGCCAAGCAGCGACGAACCGCTCTTGACCAGGAGCGCCCGGCTCAACTCATCCAGCGCGGCAGCGGCAGATTTTTCTTGCGCAGGAAATCCGGATTGAACAGCTTAGACTGGTAGCGCTGGCCGCCGTCGGCGAGGATGGTGACGATGGTCTTGCCGGGGCCGAGGTCGCGCGCAAGGCGCATTGCCCCGACGATGTTGATCGCGCTCGAGCCGCCCAGCACCAACCCCTCATGTTCGATCAGGTCGAACAGGACCGGTAGCGCCTCCTCATCCGTGATCTGGTAGGCCATGTCGATCGGCGCGCCTTCGAGGTTCTTCGTCACGCGGACCTGGCCGATGCCCTCCGTGATCGAGTCGCCTTCTGTCGTCAGCTTGCCCGTGGTGAACCAGTTGTAGAGCGCGGCGCCCATCGGATCGCTGAGCGCAATCTTCACGTTCGGATTGCGTTCCTTGAGGGCGCGTGCCACGCCGCCCAGGGTGCCGCCGCTGCCGACGGCACAGGTGAAGCCGTCGATCTTGCCGTCCGTCTGCTGCCAGATCTCGCGGCCGGTCGTGCGATAGTGGCCTTCACTGTTGGCGACGTTGTCGAACTGGTTCGCCCAAAATGCTCCCAGCTCCGCGGCGAGGCGCGCGGAATAGCGCGCATAGTGGCTCGGGTCGGAATAGGGCACCGCTGGTATCAGGCGCAGATCGGCGCCGTAGAGCCGCAGCAGGTCCTGCTTCTCCTGACTTTGCGTGTCGGGCATCACGATCACGGAACGATAGCCGCGGGCATTGGCCACGAGCGCAATGCCGATGCCGACATTGCCGGCCGTGCCTTCGACGATGGTGCCGCCCGGCTCGAGCAGGCCGCGCTGCTCGGCGTCGTTGATGATCGCGAGGGCCGCCCGATCCTTGATCGAGCCGCCCGGATTGAGGAATTCCGCCTTGCCGTAGATGTCGCAGCCGGTGGCTTCCGATGGCCCTCGGAGCCTGATCAATGGCGTGTTGCCGATCGCATCCAACAGACCCGAGCGAACAGTCATGGTGCCCCACCTTCCTCTTGTTCCGCCATCTTACGCCGGGCTCCTCAGCGCGTTGGTGCTGTTCTCGACATGATTTGGGAAGGATCGCTATCGCTTGTGGTGCGATCGCAGAGATTTCATTCTCTTGAGCGATCAAAAGGCAGTAGCTGAATCCGTGCAGAGCGCGCCGCGGTGCTTCATGCAAACAAAAATGGCCGCGGTTGCCCGCGGCCATTTGGCGTGTTGCTTGAGCGTGCGGCTTACTCGGCGGCCTGCTTGCGCGGCGGATCGAGCGCGCCGGAGTCGTGGATCTCGGCGACCTGATGATCGCTGAAGCCGAGCACCTCGCGCAGGATCTCGTCGGTGTGCTCGCCGAGCAGCGGCGAGCGCTGCACATCGCTCGGCGAATCCGACAGCTTGATCGGGTTGCCGACCGAGATGTACTTGCCGCGGGTCGGGTGATCGACCTCGACCACGGTGCCGGTCGCGCGCAGCGACTGGTCTTCCGCGATCTCCTTCATCGACAGGATCGGGCCGCAGGGGATGTCGTCCTTGTTGAGGATCTCCATCGCCTCGAATTTTGTCTTCGTCATCGTCCACTTTTCGATGCGGGCGAAGATCTCGTTGAGGCGCGGCAGGCGGGCCGGCGGCTTGGCGTAGTTCGGATCGGTCTTCCAGGTCGGCTCGCCGATCACGTCGCAGATCTTCTCCCAGACCGGGGCCTGGGTGATGAAGTAGATGTAGGCGTTCGGGTCGGTCTCCCAGCCCTTGCACTTCAGGATGCGGCCGGGCTGGCCGCCGCCGGAATCGTTGCCGGCGCGCGGCACGGCATCGCCGAACGGAATGCCTTCGCCGAACTGGCTGTATTCCTTGAGCGGGCCGTGGGCGAGGCGCTGCTGGTCGCGCAGCTTGACGCGGGCGAGGTTGAGCACGCCGTCCTGCATCGCCGCGGTGACGCGCTGGCCCTGGCCCGAATGGGTGCGCTGATAGAGCGCGGTGACGATGCCCAGCGCGAGGTGGAGGCCGGTGCCCGAGTCGCCGATCTGCGCGCCGGTGACCAGCGGCAGGCCGTCGCGGAAGCCGGTGGTCGAGGCGGCGCCGCCGGTGCACTGCGCGACGTTCTCGTAGACCTTGCAATCCTCATACGGGCCCGGGCCGAAACCCTTGATCGAGGCGACGATCATCTTCGGGTTGATGGCGTGGATCTTCTCCCAGGGGAAGCCCATGCGATCGAGCACGCCGGGGCCGAAATTCTCGACCAGCACGTCGCACTGCTTGATCAGCGCGGTCAACACTTCCTTGCCCTTCGGGTTCTTGGTGTCGAGCGTGATCGAGCGCTTGTTGTGGTTCAGCATGGTGAAATACAGGCTGTCCACGTTCGGGATGTCCTGCAGCTGGCCACGTGTGATGTCGCCGACGCCGGGACGCTCGACCTTGATCACGTCGGCGCCGAACCAGGCCAGCAATTGCGTGCAGGTCGGACCCGACTGGACGTGGGTGAAATCGAGAATGCGAACGCCCTTGAGCGCCTTGGTCATATCTATTGCTCCGTACTCTGTCTGCCCCTGCACCCGCAGGGAGTGATGTGGGTTTGAGGGGTTACTTCTTCTTCAAAACGCTCTGCGGATTGAGGTTGCCGATGCGGCCGCTCTCCGAGCCCGCCGCCGGATCGATCACCGCGTTGATCAGGGTCGGCTTGCCGCTATCCAGCGCCGCATTGACCGCGCGCTTCAGCTCGTCCGGCGAGGTGGCGTTGACGCCGACGCCGCCGAAGGCTTCCATCATCTTGTCGTAGCGCGAGCCCTTGACGAACACGGTGGTCGCCGGATCGTCGCCGGCGCTGTTGACGTCGGTGCCGCGATAGATGCCGTCATTGTTGAAGATCACGACGCAGATCGGCAGCTTGTAGCGGCAGATGGTCTCGACCTCCATGCCCGAGAAACCGAACGCGCTGTCGCCCTCGACCGCGAGCACGGGCAGGCCGGTCTCGACCGCAGCCGCGATCGAATAGCCCATGCCGATGCCCATCACGCCCCAGGTGCCGACGTCGAGCCGCTTGCGCGGCTTGTGCATGTCGACCACGCCGCGGGCGAGGTCGAGCGTGTTGGCGCCTTCGTTGACGAAGATGGTGTCGGGGCGTTCCGCGATGATCGCGCGCAGCGCGCCGAGCGCACCGTGATAATCCATCGGCGAAGCGTTGCTCATCAGCTTCGGCGCCATCTTGGCGACGTTGTCGTCGCGCTTCTTTGCGACAGTTGCGAGCCAATCGCTCGGTGCGGCCGACCAGTTCGCGCCCATCGCGTCGAGGAACGCGGAGACGCAGGAGCCGATATCGCCGACCACGGGGGCGACGATCTCGACGTTGGAATCCATTTCCTTCGGCTCGATGTCGACCTGGATGAACTTCTTCGGGCCTTCGCCCCAGGTCTTGCCCTTGCCGTGCGACAGCAGCCAGTTGAGGCGGGCGCCGATCAGCATCACGACGTCGGCTTCCTTCAGCACCGTCGAGCGCGCTGCACCCGCGCATTGCGGATGCAGGTCGGGCAAGAGGCCCTTCGCCATGCTCATCGGCAGGAACGGCACGCCGCTCTTCTCGACGAAATTCTTGATTGCCTCGTCGGCCTGCGCATAGGCCGCGCCCTTGCCGAGGATGATCAGCGGACGCTTTGCGCTCTTCAACACGTCGAGCGCGCGCTTCACCGAAGACGGGGAGGGGATCTGCTCGGGCGCCGCGTCGATCACCTTGACCAGGGACTTCTCGCCGGCCGCAGCGTCCATCACCTGGCCGAATAGCTTTGCCGGCAGGTCGAGATAGACGCCTCCTGGACGGCCCGATACCGCGGCGCGGATCGCGCGCGCAAGGCCGATGCCGATGTCCTGGGCGTGCAGCACGCGGAACGCCGCCTTGCACAGCGGCTTGGCGATCGCGAGCTGATCCATCTCCTCATAGTCGCCCTGCTGCAGGTCGACGATCTCGCGCTCGGACGAGCCGGAGATCAGGATCATCGGGAAGCAGTTGGTGGTGGCGTGGGCCAGCGCGGTGAGGCCGTTGAGGAAGCCGGGCGCCGACACCGTCAGGCAGACGCCGGGACGCTTGGTCAGGAAGCCGGCGATCGAGGCCGCATAGCCGGCATTCTGCTCGTGGCGGAACGAGAGCACGCGAATGCCCGCCGCCTGGGCCATGCGGCCCAGGTCCGTGATCGGGATACCCGGCACACCATAGACGGTGTCGATGCCGTTGAGCTTGAGCGCATCGATGACGAGGTGGAAGCCATCAGTGAGCTCTTGGGTCAGTTCCTGCTCGGTGCCCGGTGCCTCGGACTTCGTAGCGGTATTCAGCATCGGCATCGTCTCCCTGATCGTTCTTTGTTCGGACGATCTGATTGTCGTCTGAAGGGTGTGTGGATTCTCAAACTTACGTGAACGGTTCTCTACGTGAACAACTCTTGGCCATGCGCCTCGACATAGGCGGCAAGGCCGAGCGTGTGATCGCGTGCGCGCTTCTCGGCGAGCTCGGTGTCGCGCGCTTCCAGCGCCTCGATGATCCCGAGATGCTCCGGCAGCGAGGTTGCGGTGCGGTCCTTGCGGCCGATCGTGAGCTGGCGATAGCCGCGCACATGCAGCAGCAGGTCGTTGGTGAGGTCGACCAGCACAGGCGATTCCGACAGCGAGATCAGCGCCTGGTGGAAGGCGATGTTGGCCTTGGAGTATTCCTCGACGTGATCCTGCGGCAGCCGGTCGTCGCTGAAGTCCTTGAAGAAGTCGCGCAGCGCCGAGATGTCCTTCTTGCGCGCGGTGGTCGTGATCAGGCGCGCCGCCATGCTCTCCAGCGCCGCCCAGGCGCGGATCATGTCGACGATCTCCGCCTTGGTGCGGCGGACCACGACGATGCCGCGGCGCGGCACGGTCTTCACGAAGCCGTCCTGCTCGAGCATCGCGATCGCTTCGCGGATCGGCGTGCGGCTGACGCCGAGGCGTTCGGACAATGCGCGCTCGTCGAGCATCACGGGCTCCGGCGTCGCGTAGATGTCCATCTTCAGAATGGCTTCCTTCAAGGCTTCATAGGCCTTGTTCTTGAAGCTCGTCTCCGGCGCGATCCGGACGATGGCGATATCTGTGTCAGCCATGGTGGGCGACGCCTTGGTCTGTTTCGGTTCTGGCACGACTCGTCTCCTCCTCTTGGAGACGTCTTCTTAGCAGAAGAAATCACCCTAGATTTTTGGCATGCCAAATACCAGAATGTCAAGCTGCCCTTATTTTTCGGACTTTTTGATCGTCGACCGACCTTGACAATTACGTTTTTGGCATACCAAATGCCACAAAATTTGTCCCAGGAGGAAGCCGATGTCAAATTCTAAGGATGCGGTCCGCAAGATTCTCGATGCGGTCAGGGCCGACAAACGTACGAGCCTCACCGCGCCCGAAGGCAAGGTGGTTTGCGACGCCTACGGCATTCCGGTGCCGAAGGAGGGCGTTGCCAAGTCGGCGGCCGAGGCCGCCCGGATCGCCTCCGACATGGGCTTCCCGGTCGTGATGAAGATCGTCTCGCCCGATATTCTGCATAAGACCGAGGCCGGCGGCGTCGTGGTGGGCGTCAAGAGCGCCGCGGACGCCGAGAAGAGCTACGAAACCATCCTCGCTAACGCCAAGAAATATAAGGCCGATGCCAAGATCGAGGGCATTCAGGTCCAGCAGATGCTGGGCGGCGGCACCGAAGTGATCGTCGGTTCGATCACCGACGGCTCGTTCGGCAAGCTGGTCGCCTTCGGCCTCGGCGGCGTGCTGGTCGAAATCCTCAAGGACATCACCTTCCGCCTCGCGCCCGCGACCAAGGACGATGCGCTGTCGATGCTCGACGGCATCCAGGCCCATGAGATGCTGAAGGGCGTGCGCGGCGGCGACCCCGTCAATCGCGAGGCGCTCGCCGACGTCATCGTCAAGGTGTCGCAGTTGGTCAGCGATTTCCCGGAGATCGTCGAGCTCGACCTCAACCCGGTGTTCGCTACCAGCAAGAACGCGATCGCCGCCGACGTCCGCATCGTCGTCGACTTCAACTACAAGCCACGCCCGGCGCCGCGTCCGACCGAAGAGATCGTCGCCGCGATGAGCCGCATCATGCAGCCGAAGGGCGTTGCGGTGATCGGCGCCTCCGCCGAGGACGGCAAGATCGGCAATTCGGTGATGAAGAACCTCATCAACGGCGGCTACAAGGGCGAGATCTATCCGATCCACCCGAAGGCGGGAGAGATCTTGGGCTACAAGGCCTACAAGAGCGTCAAGGACGTGCCCGGCGTGATCGACACGGCTGTTTTCGCGATCCCCGCGAAATTCGTCGCCGGCGCGCTCGCCGAATGCGGCGAGAAGAAAATCCCGGGTGCGGTGCTGATTCCCTCGGGCTTTGCTGAAGCCGGCGCGCCGGAATTGCAGGCCGAGATCGTCGAGGTCGGCAAGAAGTACAACATCCGCCTGATGGGGCCGAACATCTACGGGTTCTACTATACGCCGGCCAATTTGTGCGCGACGTTCTGCACCGCCTATGACGTCAAGGGCCACGCGGCGCTGTCGTCGCAGTCGGGCGGCATCGGCATGGCGATCATCGGCTTCTCGCGCTCGGCCAAGATGGGCGTGTCGGCGATCGTCGGCCTCGGCAACAAGTCCGATATCGACGAGGACGATCTGCTCGCCTTCTTCGAGCAGGACCCAAACACCAACCTGATCGCGCAGCACTGCGAGGACCTCAAGGACGGCCGCGCCTTCGCGGAGGCCGCCAAGCGCGTCTCCAAGAAGAAGCCGGTGGTCGTGCTCAAGGCCGGCCGCACCTCTGCGGGCGCGAAGGCGGCGTCGTCGCATACCGGCGCGCTCGCCGGCAATGACAAGATCTATGAGGACGTGTTCAAGCAGTCCGGCGTGATCCGCGCCCGCTCGCTCCGGCAACTGCTGGAATTCGCCCGCGGCGTGCCGGTGTTGCCGACGCCGAAGGGCGAGAACGTGCTAATCATCACCGGTGCCGGCGGCTCCGGCGTGCTGCTCTCCGACTCCGTGGTCGACAACGGCCTGTCGCTGATGCAGATGCCGCCGGACCTCGATGCGGCGTTCCGCAAGTTCATCCCGCCGTTTGGCGCGGCCGGAAATCCTGTGGATATCACCGGCGGCGAGCCGCCGATCACCTACGTCAACACCGTGAAGCTCGGCCTGTCGGACGAGCGCATCCATGCGCTGATCCTCGGCTACTGGCACACCATCGTGACGCCGCCGATGGTGTTCGCGCGCAACATGGTCGAGGTGAAGAAGGAGATGGAGGCCAAGGGCTTCGTCAAGCCGATAGTGGCCTCGCTCGCCGGCGACGTCGAGGTCGAGGAAGCTGCCGAGTACCTGTATCAGAACGGCATTCCGGCCTACGCCTATTCGACCGAATTGCCGGTCGAGGTGCTGGGCGCCAAGTACAAGTGGGCGCGCGGCGCGGGCTTGCTCTGAGATCGACAATTGATGCCGCTTCGGACAGGTTCCGAAGCGGCATCAAGACCCGGTTAACGGCATCCGAGAAATCGGGGGCTAACCGATAATCCGGCTTTAATGGGGAGCCGACTAAACGTCTCTTGGTTGCATGGAGGCGTTTTCCCCATCATGTCAATTCAGGTCGATTCGGATTTTGCGAGCGACGATCGCGCCAGGGCGCAGATCGGCGCGGCGGTGAGCTATCTGCTCAGGGACGTGACCGGCGTCGCGCGTGAGCACGCCGTCGAGACGATTGTCGAGATGGTGCGCGAGATCGCGAGCCGTCCGGCTGGTGCCGAGATGGCAACGCTTCAGCCGCTGATGAGCGGCGTCGCCTACCGGGACTTTGTCATCGATGCCTACCGCCGCGATGTCGATCGCTGGCGCGCGACCATCCGCCGCTCGAACGGCAAGAAGATCCGAATCGCCTCGCCGCCGTCGGTGCGCGACGAGGCCACGACCACAGCGGATGCGATCACCGCCGAGAAGGCCATCGAGTTCGCCAGGCGAGCAATCGACCTCGGCGAGGTGATCTGACCCGCACCGCGGGCAGTTGCCGTGGCGGCGAACGTCCGTCCGGCGGCCACTTGGTCTATGCCTGTCGTCTATGCTTGGGACGGGCGATGTGCGAATCTTGATCCATCGCGTCCCAGCTGAGACATCCCATGCCGTCCGAACTTCGCTCGCCCCGTCTCGCCGTCCTGATCGACGCCGACAATGCATCCGCAAAGATCGCCGATGGATTGTTCGAGGAGATCGCCAAGATCGGCGAGGCCAGCGTGCGCCGCATCTATGGCGACTTCTCCAATCCGAGGTCCAAGGGCTGGGCCGAAATCCTGTCCAAGCACGCCATCATCCCGCAGCAGCAATTCGCCTATACGACGGGCAAGAATGCATCGGACATCACGCTGGTGATCGACGCGATGGACCTGCTGCACAGCGGCCGGTTCGATGGTTTCTGCCTGGTGTCGTCGGACAGCGATTTCACCCGGCTTGCCGCCCGCATCCGCGAGCACGGCATCGACGTATTCGGGTTCGGCGAGCAGAAGACGCCGGAAAGTTTCCGGCAGGCCTGCCGCAGGTTCGTCTACACCGAGAATTTGCGCGGCGGCGCGGTGAGCAACCAGGACTCGGCCGCGCGGGCCCAGCCGTTGCAGCCGCCCGAGGCCGCGACGCCGATCATCAAGAAGGTGCTCGGCCAGATCGCCAGTGAGGACGGCTGGGTGACGCTTGGCGAGGTCGGACGCCAGCTCGCCAATGTCGCATCGGATTTCGATCAACGGACTTACGGCTTCCGCACCCTGGGCGAGTTGGTGCGCAGGACCAACGCCTTCGAGATCGATCATCCGAAGGGCGGCGCGATGCGGATCCGCATCAAGCCGGCCGCTGCGCCGCAGCCGAGACGGCGAGCGCCAAGACGGCGAGCCGGTCAGAATCCGCCGGAATGAAAAGCGCGCGGCGCTGGGCCGCTCTGAACATCTTCTGAATCTGAACCAACGATGAATGCCGCTTCGGACGCTATCCGGAGCGGCTATTTCATTTGTGCTGGAACCAAAGCGGGTTGCGAGGGAACTGGAATTTGCGTGCAAGTTGCGGCGCTGGAACTGGAACGTCTCGTTCGCTGCGATGTTGAGGTGCGTCGATCAACTCGGAGGAGGAGAATCATGAACAAGCGTTTTGCTGTTTCCCTTGTCGTTGCTGCGTCGCTGCTCGCGTCCGGTTCGGCCTTCGCGCAGTCCACGACTGCTGCGGGCGCCGCCAACGGTGCGCGGGCCGGCGGCGAGATTGCGGGCCCGGTTGGCGAGATCGTCGGCGGCACGGTTGGTGCTGCGGTCGGCGCCGGCCTCGAGATTCCGAATGCGGTGATTACCTCGATCCCGCGTGGCGAGCCGTCGGTCGTGGTGCGTGAACGCGTGGTGGTCGGCGAGCCGCTGCCAGACACCGTCGTGCTGCGCCCGGTGCCGCGCTACACCGAATATCGCTATGCGGTCGTCAATGATCGCCGCGTGATCGTGGACGCCCGCAGCCACCGGGTCGTCAGGATCATCGACTGATCGCGCCTAGCTTCATCTGACTGCGGACATCCTCGCGGGCACATCGCCCGCGGGGATTTTCTTCGGTCCCATGAATACCGGCATGGCACAGGCTCGGTTTTTTCATGAAGCCACCGGTTGGCCTGACCGCCCGATCCCCTAGACTGCTCGGCAACGGACGCAGCAAGCGTCTGCCCTCGGACAAAAGCAGGGGATGGAAACATGGGTCGGAAGATCGCGATCGTCGGCGCGGGTGCGGTCGGCGGCTATGCCGGTGCGCATATGGCGCAGGCGGGTGAGGACATCACCTTCATCGATCCCTGGCCCGAGCATGTCGAGCATATGCGCAAGCACGGACTGCGTGTCACCCATGCGATGGATGTTGCCGAGTTCTCGGTGCCGGTGCGTGCGCTGCACATCACAGACGCGCAGCAGCTGGCCAAGGAAAAGCCGGTCGACATCGCCTTCGTCTGCATGAAGTCCTACGACACGGCCTGGGCCACCATGCTGATCCGGCAATATCTGGCGGCGGACGGCTACGTCGTCTCGCTGCAAAACTGCATGAACGAGGAGACGATCGCCGGCATCGTCGGCTGGGGCAAGACGCTCGGCTGCATCGCCAGCGGCATCACCGTCAATCTGCCTGAGCCCGGCCATATCCACCGCGGCGCCGGCAAGGGCGGCGCCGCGCATACCGTGTTTCGCGCCGGCGAGGTGCATGGCCGCATCACCGCGCGGGCGGAGGAGGTGTGCCGGCTGGTCGGCTATTCCGATAGCGCCAAGGTGACCGGCAATCTCTGGGGCGAGCGCTGGTCCAAGCTCGTCGCCAATGTGATGGGCAACGGGCTGTCGGCCTGCACTGGTCTAGCGGGCGGCGAGGTGCTGCAAAGCGAACCGCTGCGCCGGTTCTCGACCCGGCTCGGCAGCGAGGCGATCCGGGTCGGCCAGGCGCAGGGCTATCAGCTCGAGGAGATCCTGCAGCTTCCGCCCGAGACGATCGCCCGCGCCGGCGAGGGCGACGAGGCCGCGATACGCACTTGCGACGAGCAGCGCTTCAAGGATGCCAAGCGCACTTCATCTGCGCAGCGTCCCTCGATGGGCCAGGACATGCAGAAGGGCCGCCGCACCGAGATCGAGTTCCTCAACGGCTTTGTGGTGCGCGAGGGCGAGAAGCTCGGCCTTGCCTGCAACGCCAACGCCGCGCTGACCGACATCGTCAAGCGCGTCGAACGCGGCGAGCTGAAGCCGGATCAAAGGCATATCACGGAGCTGCGGATGAATTAGTTCAGGTTCCCCGCGACGTAACATGACGCTAATAAATTCAAATAGATAAGCATATTGCGTTAGAACAAATAAAGAACATTTAGGGTTGATTTACCATCCGATGTCAGGATATTTTTCACATAGGAGAAGCGCATGGCCGAGACCACAATTGAGTGGACCGACGCGACTTGGAATCCTGTCGCCGGGTGCACGATCCTTTCACCGGGGTGTACCAATTGCTACGCCATGCGGATGGCCGCCCGTCTCGAGGCTATGGGTGTTGAAAAATACCGCGACCTCACGCGAAAGACCGGCGGCCGGGCCAAATGGACCGGCAAGGTATACTTGGACCGGAAGTCCCTCGAAGTACCCAAGACTTGGCGAAAGCCGCGCCAAATCTTCGTCAACTCGATGTCGGACCTGTTCCACACGCACGTGCCCGCGTCATTCGTGGCCGACGTCTGGTCGACGATGCGGGAGACGCCGCATCACACTTACCAAATCTTGACTAAACGGCCTGACCAAATGGCCGAGTTAACCGCGGCGCTGCCAGTCCTGCGCAATGTTTGGCTCGGCACTAGTGTTGAAAGTGCGGACTATCTCAATCGCATTGATGATCTGCGCCGTGTGCGTGCTGCTGTGAGATTCATCTCGTTTGAGCCGTTGATAGGCTCGGTTGCTCGTGCAGATCTCAGAGGCATTCACTGGGCAATTGTCGGCGGCGAGAGTGGGCCTGGCGCACGTCTGATGAAACCTGCATGGGTTGACGAAATCGAGGCTGCTTGTCGGAGACATGGCACTGCATTTTTCTTCAAGCAATGGGGCGGAAGAAACAAGAAGGCGGCAGGGCGCGAATTGAACGGTAGAACTTATGATGAGATGCCTGTTCTAGAGGAGGCTGCGCTGTCCTGAACTGTTAGAGGCGTCCTTCCAGAATTTGTGCGCCAAAACATGTTTGGCGACGAGAGTCAGCCAGTACAGGTGCTGACCACCTTCTCCGGTAATCAATTGCATGTCTGCTGAAGTGGAAATGCCGAGTTCGGCGACTTTTCTGCGCCAATATTCGAACACCTCACGACGGATCGCCGGATGACGCTGATTTAGGTTGACAGCGGACCGCCAGCCGGGAGCAAAACTGTCAAAGGCTGATTGTTGAGCCTTGACGTTCATTCCGGTGTTGCGCTGAAGATCCATCTTGCTGATGTGCACAAGCATGTCGATGTAGCGAAGGCCCGCGAATGCCTTCATCACATCGAATTCAAATGCGCCGAGATTGTAGGGATCAACGAACACAAAGTTGAGTCCATTCAGGCCGAGCAAGGAGCGAGCTTCGCGGGCAGCTTGGACGGCACTTCCGTGCAACTCTACGACAGGCGCGCCGGCTCTTCTCAAGCGTTCGATGGCGATCGACCTTCGGTGCTCATCCGCGTCGCCAACATAGACTGTGCTGAATGGAGCTTTAGATGCGACGCTCGCCTTCCAAGCGGCCACGCAACTGCCATCGATGTATTCGTTCGTTCGCCTTACCTTGGATCGTCCGGGGCCGCAAAAAAGCTCGACGTAGGCGGCGCCACCTTTTCCCGGGCCCAGCCACTTCTTGCGCACGGCGCGCGAAATCTCGATGTAGCGACATAGAGAAGCGATTTTGTCTTTTGCCCATCGCCCGACTTCCTCTACGTGGAGGCCATCGTCTCCCTCGACGAGTTCACCCATGATGTCGGCCACCATTGTGAATAGCTGCGATCGACAGCCAACCCTGAGGCTTGTGTTCGAGCTGTGGTAATTGCTGCCGCGTGATGCCGCAAAAATTGGTCGCGGCGAATGCCGCGCTGAACAAATCGATCATAAAAAAGCCCCAGCTACACAGCGAGCTAATCGCAACCAGAGCGCGAGTGCAAGTATCCTTTAGCGAGTTAAATGGTCGCGCGATTGCGCTGCGACTTTGGTACTCGCCTTGCCCTACAAAGGCTGCCGTACCCCCATGCCATGCATGAACCGCTCGCGGATCTGCGCGGGGTCGCGGCGGGTGGTGCCGGTGCCGGGCTTGTCGTCGATACGGACGCCGATCAGGGTCGGGCCTGCGGCCTGCTTCGACTGCGCGATCAGGCGCTCAAAATCGTCCTCGTCGGCGGCCCATGAGCTGTTGGCGATGCCGCTGGCGACCGCGACTGCGACGAGATCGGCATGGCCGGCGGCCGGGGTCGGCTGGCTGCCGGTGATCTGGTAGATGCCGTTGTCCATCACCACCATGGTGAGATTCTTCGGCGCCAGCGTCGCGATGGTCGAGAGGCAGCCGAGCTGCATCAGGAGCGAGCCGTCGCCTTCGAGCGCGAACACGCGCCGCTTGGGCTGCGCGAGGGCAACGCCTAGCGCGATCGGGAAGGCGAGGCCCATGCTGCCGAGCATGTAGAAATTCTCGGGGCGGTGGCCGGCGGCCCAGAGATCGAAATTGGTGTTGCCGATGCCGCCGATCACGGCTTCATCCTTCAGTCCGGCGACGAGGCGCCGGGTGAGCTCGAAGCGGTTCATCACCTTGGTGTTGCGCGCGGGTATGTTGGTCATGGCTGATCTCACTTGTCGAAGGTCTTGCCACCGGTCAATAGCGGCGAGAGGATCAGCGCCACCGGCGCCTGGGTGGTGACGGCCTGCTTGATCGAGCGGTCGGCGATGAATTCGAGCTCGTCGAGTCTTGTGATGGTGTGGTGCTCCATCGCCAGCGAATCCAGCACCGGGCGCATCGTGCGGCAGACCAGCGCCTGGCCGTAATTGAACTCACCGAGCGTGCCGCGCTCGGAGACGAACATGATCAGCGGAATCTGATAGGGCACCGCGAGCGAGGCCAGCACGTTGGCGAGCGTGGCAAAGCCTGAGGTCTGCATCAGCACCGCGCCGCGCATGCCAGCCATCCAGGCGCCCGAGATGATGCCGACCGCCTCTTCCTCGCGCGCGGTTGGAAATGTCGTGAAATACGGATCGGCGTGCAGGTCCTTGATTAGCGTGGTCAGCACTCGGTCAGGCACGTAGGGCACCAGCTTGATCTCGTTCCGCTTCAGGGTCTGCAGCACGATGCCGTGCCAGGTGGTCGCCGTCTTCTGGGACGAGGCTTGTTCCGCGGCCGCCATCCTGTTCTCCCTGCTCGTGCGACGCTGGAGCTCTTTCCGTTCTGATTGGATCAGAACGGAGCTCCAGCTTTCTTACTGACGCGTTTTCTTGACGCGAACCGGTATCCACATCGCTCGAAAACGCTCTAGTAGCCGCTTGCGGATCGAAACTTGACGCGGTGCCTGTGATTGTCAACATGCCGCCGCCGCAACGCGACCTGCGGAATTCGGCCATCGCTGTGCCGAACCGGCGTGCGATACAGACGGTAACGACAAAGGGACGGAACGGGACGGGAGGCGTCGATGGCCGGATGGGTCTGGCGGACCGCCATTGCGGCAGCGGCCATGGTTGTGGCCGGTCTTGCGTCCGCGCAGCCATACCCGGCCAAGGCCGTTCACATCCTCGTTCCGTATCCGCCCGGCGGCGGCGTCGACGTGCTGACGCGGACGCTGGCCGAAACGGTATCGAAGAGCTGGACGCAGTCGATCGTGGTCGAGAACCGGCCCGGCGCCGGCGGGGTGATCGCCTCGCAGGCGATCGCAAGCTCCGCGCCCGACGGCTACAATTTGATCATGGTGGCGAGCGGCCACGCCACCAACCCATTCCTGTATCCGAAGCTGCCCTACGACACGTTCAAGGATTTCTCGCCGATCTCGCTGCTCGCGTCGTCGCCCAACGTGTTGCTGGTGCGCGCGGACTCCGCGTTCAAGTCGGTCGGCGACGTCATCGCCGTGGCAAAGGCGAAGCCGGGTACTCTCTCCTTCGCCCATGCCGGCAACGGCACCTCGACCCATCTCGCCGGTGAGCTGCTTAACAACCTCGCAAAAATCGAGATCAGTGCGATCCCTTACAAGGGCGGCGCGCCCGCGATCAACGATCTGCTCGGCGGACAAGTTCCGATGCCGTTCAACAACGGACCGGAATCGGTCGGGCAGTTGCAAGCCGAC
The DNA here is from genome assembly GCF_029846235.1 of Bradyrhizobium sp. CER78. GTDB lineage: Bacteria > Pseudomonadota > Alphaproteobacteria > Rhizobiales > Xanthobacteraceae > Bradyrhizobium. Next base: position 262,626 of record NZ_JARVWP010000001.1, on the reverse strand, counting down.
ACGGTCCGCGCGTTGGCGGTGACGACCGCCTCGCGGGCGCCGTTCCTGCCCGATGTGTCCAGCATGTCGGAGACCGTGCCGGGCTACGACACCGAGGTGTGGTGGGGGCTGCTCGGTCCCGGCAACATGTCGCCCGATCTCGTTACAAAAATCTCCCATGATTTCGTCGCGGCGGTGAATACCGATGACGTGAAGCAGCGGCTCGGCAAGCTCGGCGCGATCCCGATCGGGAGTACACCCGATCAATTCGCCGCCAAGATCAAGGCCGACTATGACAAATGGGGGCCGATCATCAAGGCCGCCGGCATGAAGGCGGAATAGCGATGGCCGCATCAGAGATTCCCGCCTGCCTGCCGCCGCGACCCGTCACGCCGCCGCGCGAGAAGCTGCCGGCGAAGGCCTGCGACACGCATGCGCATGTGTTCGGCCCGGCCGACCGCTTCCCCTATGCCAATGATCGCAGCTACACCCCGCCGGATGCGCCGCTGCAAAAATACCTCGATATGCTCGATGCGCTCGGCTTCACCCGTGGCGTGCTTGTGCAGGGCAGTGCGCATGGCCGCGACAATTCGGCGATGCTGGATGCGTTGCAGCGCGAGCCGGCGCGGCTGCGCGGCGTCGCGGTGGCCGATGCCGAGGTCGCGGCCGGCACGCTGCGGCAATGGCATGTGCTCGGCGTGCGCGCGTTGCGCTTCAACCATTTCTTCCGCGGCGGGCGATTGCACTATCGCGGCGGCATTCCGCTCGGCGTCGCTGAGACGCACGCGGCCGTGATGTCCGAGCTCGGCTGGCATCTGCAGCTTTGGATCGACGTCAAGGATCTGCCCGACACGATCCCGACGCTGAAGGCGTTGGGTCTGCCGGTCGTGGTCGATCACATGGGCCGCACCGATGCTGCCGCCGGCATCAACACCGCGGGCTTCCAGAGTCTGCTGCGCGCGATCGGCGAAGGCTGGTGCTGGGCCAAGCTCTCGGGTGCCCATCGCCTGAGCCAGCGGGCGCCGGATTATCCGGATGCACGGCCGTTCCATGAGGCGCTGGTATCCGCCAATCCAGAGCGGCTGGTGTGGGGCGGCGACTGGCCCCATCCGCGGGTCGAGGGCGAGATGCCCGACGCCGGCCATCTGCTGACGCTGTTCCAGGACTGGACGCCGGATACGGCGACCCGGCACCGCATCCTCGTCGACAATCCTGCACGACTCTATGGCTTCCCAAACTGAAAGCTGCTCGAAGACATGACCGTCAACAACAAGCGCGTGTTCTACGTCAAATACCTCGCCCACGAGATCTACGTCGATATCCTGAAGAAGCGGCCGGATGTCCGGCTCGATCGTCTTGAGAACGAGACCCCGGAGCCAGTGTTCGCGCCCGTGCTCGCCGACGCGCATGCCTACCAGATCGGCGCGGCCCGCGATGAGCTGGCGCCGCATTTCCATGCCCATGCCGAGCTGTTGCAGCGCGCGCCGAACCTCCTGATCGTCTCCTCGAACGGCGCCGGCTTCGATCCCGTCGACGTCGAGGCCTGCACCGCCGCGGGTGTGCTGGTCGTCAACCAATCGGGCGGCAACGCCAACTCGGTCGCCGAGCACGCGCTCGGCATGATGCTGACGCTGTCGAAGCGGATCATCCAGTCCGACCGCAGGCTGCGGCGCGAGGCCAACGTCAACCGCAACGATTTGATCGGCAACGAGCTGAACGAAAAGACCGTCGGCATCGTCGGCCTCGGCAATGTCGGCCGCCGCATCGCCGAGCTGTGCAAGGGCCTCTTGCACATGAAGGTGATCGCCTACGATCCGTATCTGACGGCAGAGGAGATGGCGAAGCGGGGCGGGGAGAAGGTCGAGCTCGACGATCTGCTGCGCCGGGCGGACTTCGTCTCGATCTCCTGTCCGCTGGACAGCAAGAGCCGGGGCATGATCGGCGCGCGTGAATTCGCGCTGATGCAGCCGCACGCCCACTTCGTCACCACCGCGCGCGGCTTCATCCATGACGAGAAGGCGCTGGAGGAGGCACTGCGGGAGAAACGCATCGCCGGTGCCGGCCTCGACGTCTGGGCCAAGGAACCGCCGCCGCCGGACCACCCGCTACTGCAGTTCGACAATGTGCTGGCGAGTCCGCACACCGCCGGCGTCACCCGCGAAGCGCGCATCAACATGGGCCGGATCGCGGCCGAGCAGATCCTCGACGCGCTCGACGGCAAACGCCCGCCGCGCATCATCAACCCCGAGGTCTGGCCGGTCTATGCGAAGCGGTTCGAGAAGGCGTTCGGGTTTATGCCGGGTAGGGGTGCGGGTTAGACCGATCGCGCGGCTTGCACTGACCGTCGGCTCCCTCTTCCGCTTGCGGGGGAGGGCGGGGTGGGCCGTGCGGCGAAATGCAGGTCAAAACGCCGAAGAAAATCTCTTTCGTCCCCGCTGCGATTGAGGCAACAAACCTACTGCCAAACGATCGTCGCGCAGTGCCTGTGTTGTTATTTTCCCTGAGATATCGACGACTTAGCCCGAAATCGCCATTTTCCTGATGTGCCGGACCATTCCGGGCACGGAAGGAAGCTGCGTCATGCGACAGGTCCAGTCATTGCTCCGCAACGCGCCCGCCAAGATCGGTCGCCGCATTGCGCAGATCGTCGCGATCGCGGCCGCCAGCCTGCCGCAGGCCGGCGCGTAGTTTTCCCGCTGCGAACGGTCGCACGCGACCCCTCCGAATTAACTCAACCCCATTTCGCGTTAGTGCTAGCGTGGTACCTCTCCGGCTCTCTGCCGGTCCAGCAGGGAGGGTTCCATGTCACGTTTCGTCGTTCATTTCATGAAGGACGTGCTCGGCGGCAATGGCCGCGAGCGCGAGGTTTGCCAGGGCGCGCTCGAGATCGACGCCGCGAGCGAAGGCCAGGCCACCGAGATGGCCAAGCTCAAATTTTGTCAGGAACAGTCGCTGTGCGACTGGTCACTGCATGCCGACCGCATCCGGATCGAGGCGGCCGATTTGCACGTGAGCTGACGTCAGGTCGAGTGGCAGCCACATCCGCCATGTGCTCCCTCTCCCGCAAGCGGGAGAGGTGCAGCTGCCGTGAGACTAGCCAAAAGCGGCCCAGGTCGCGCATATTACTCCGGTAGGATGCGAACCGCGCCCTTCGCTGCGCTGCTGGCGAACGCCGCATAGGCCTTCAGCGCGGTCGAGACCGCGCGCTTGCGCGGCGCCGCCGGCTTCCATGCCGCGTTGCCCTTGGCTTCCATCGCCGCACGCCGGCGCTTGAGCTCGGCATCGTCGACCTTGAGGTTGACCTTGCGGTTCGGGATGTCGAACTCGATGATGTCGCCTTCCTCGACGAGGCCGATCAGGCCGCCTTCGGCGGCTTCCGGCGAGACGTGGCCGATCGACAGGCCCGACGATCCGCCGGAGAAGCGGCCGTCGGTGATCAGCGCACAGGCCTTTCCGAGCCCCTTCGATTTCAGATAGCTGGTCGGGTAGAGCATTTCCTGCATGCCCGGGCCGCCGCGCGGACCTTCATAGCGGATCAGCACGACATCGCCGGCCTTCACCTTGTTGGTGAGGATGGCTTCGACCGAGGCGTCCTGGCTCTCGAAGATGCGGGCGGGACCTGAGAACTTCAGAATGCTCTGATCGACGCCGGCGGTCTTCACGATGCAGCCGTCCTCCGCAAGGTTGCCGAACAGCACGGCGAGACCGCCGTCCTTGGAATAGGCATGCGCGGCGCCGCGGATGACGCCCTTCTCGCGATCGAGGTCGACCTCGTCGAAGCGGCGGTCCTGGCTGAAGGCTTCCTGGGTCGGCACGCCGCCGGGAGCTGCGCGATAGAAGTTGCGCACCTTGTCGCTTGTGGTCCGCACCACGTCCCAGCGGTTCAGCGCGTCGTCCAGCGTCGCGGCGTGCACGGTCGGGCCGTCGGTCGTGAGCAGCTTGGCGCGGTCGAGCTCGCCGAGAATCGCCATGATGCCGCCGGCGTGATGCACGTCCTCCATGTGGACGTCCTGCACCGAGGGCGCGACCTTGCACAGCACCGGCACTTTTCGGGAAAGACGGTCGATGTCGGCCATCGTGAACGGCACCTCGCCCTCGCGGGCGGCGGCGAGCAGATGCAGCACGGTGTTGGTCGAGCCGCCCATCGCGATGTCGAGCGTCATCGCGTTCTCGAACGACTTGAAGTTCGCGATGTTGCGCGGCAGCACCTTTTCGTCGTCCTGCTCGTAATAGCGGCGGGCGAGATCGACGATCAGGTGGCCGGCCTCGACGAACAGGCTCTTGCGGTCGGCATGGGTCGCCAGCACCGAGCCGTTGCCGGGCAGCGCGAGGCCGAGCGCCTCGGTCAGGCAGTTCATCGAGTTCGCGGTGAACATGCCGGAGCAGGAGCCGCAGGTCGGGCAGGCCGAGCGCTCGATCACCTCGACCTCGTCGTCTGACACGTTGGAGTCGGCGGCGGCGACCATCGCGTCGATCAGGTCGACCGCGCGCTTCTTGCCCTTGAGCAGGATCTTGCCCGATTCCATCGGGCCGCCCGAGACGAACACGGTCGGGATGTTGAGGCGCAGCGTCGCCATCAGCATGCCGGGGGTGATCTTGTCGCAGTTGGAGATGCAGACCATCGCGTCGGCGCAATGTGCGTTGACCATGTATTCGACGCTGTCGGCGATCAGCTCGCGCGACGGCAGGCTGTAGAGCATGCCGTCATGACCCATCGCGATGCCGTCATCGACCGCGATGGTGTTGAACTCTTTTGCCACCCCGCCGGCCTTCTCGATTTCCCGCGCCACGAGCTGGCCGAGATTCTGCAAATGGACGTGGCCGGGCACGAACTGGGTGAAGGAATTGACTACCGCGATGATCGGCTTGCCGAAGTCCTCGTTCTTCATGCCGGTGGCGCGCCAGAGGCCGCGAGCACCCGCCATATTGCGGCCGTGGGTGGTGGTGCGGGAGCGATAGGCGGGCATCATAAATCCTTGGGCTAAGGTCATTTTTTCGGGGAGATGGCGACCCTTATGCCCGCCCGCGGATATGGATTCAAGCGCGGAACCGCATGGCAGAACCCCGCAATTCGGGCAATCCGGCACGGTCGGCTTGATCTCGGTCCGCCCGCAGCATTAGGTGGACGCACGGACCGCAACAACAACGAACAAACGAAGATTGGGAGAGGCGCGTGGCAAGGCTGCCTTTGATTGATCCGGATACCACGAGCGGCGACATCCGCATGGCGTTCGACCGCATGCCGGTCAAGCTCAACATCTTCCGCATGATGGCCCATGCCGAGACCAATGCGATGCCCCTGATGCGGCTCGCCAACTCGATCCTGCACAAGCAGAAGCTCTCCGCGGTCAATCGCGAACTGCTGATCCTGCAGGCCGCGCAGCTCGAGGGCGGCGCCTACGAGTGGCGCCAGCACGTGCCGATCGCGCTCGGCGTCGGCGTGACGCAAGCGCAGATCGATGCCGTCGAGCGCGGCCATTACGACGATGCTTCGCTGAACGCTGCCGAGCGTGCGCTGCTCGGCTTCGGCCGCGAGGTGGTCGAGAAGGTCCGGGTCGGCGATGCGGCCTTCGCCGCCATGCGTAAGCATTTCAGCGATCAGGAGATCGTCGAGACGATCGTCGCGCTCGGTTTCTACATGATGATGGCGCGGCTGACCGAGGCGACCGAGACCGATCTCGATCCGGCCGCCGGCATGGTGGTCTACGAGAGCGGCAAGAAGCGTGGGTGATCGGATGCCGGAGATCTCGCAAGACCCCAAGCCGGAGCGCCATGTCCGTCCCTTGAGCGCGGAATCGTCCGGCACGGCGCCGGGCAGGGGACGCCTCAACGGCCGCCGCATCCTGGTGGTCGGCGGCGGCCAGCGCGTGTTCAATGCCGCAACCGATCCGATCGGCAACGGCCGCGCCATGAGCCTGCTGTTCGCGCGCGAGGGCGCGCAGGTCGCGGTCGCCGACCTCAACCGCGCCTCCGCGGAGGACACGGTCGCGCGCATCGCGGCCGAGGGCGGCCGTGGTTTCGCGATCGCTGCCGATGTCACCAAAGAGGCCGACGTCATCAGGATGATCGATGAAGCTCATCACGCGATGGGCGGGCTCGACGGCATGGTGCTGAACATCGGCACCTTCGGCAAGACCGGGCTCGACAATGTCAGCGCCGAGGAATGGAACAGGATCTACGACGTCAATGTCCGCGGCCCGATGCTGTGCTGCCGCGCCGCTCTGCCGAAATTCGCGGACGGCGGCTCGATCGTCTTCATCTCCTCGATCGCGGCGCTGAAGGCGGGATCGCAGATGGCGGTGTATGATTCCTCCAAGGCCGCGCTCGGCGGTCTGATGCGCAACATCGCCCATACCGGCGCACGGCGCGGCATCCGCGCCAATTTGGTCTATCCGGGGCTGGTCGATACGCCGAACGGCCGCGAGGCCGGCGCCGGCCGGCCGTCGCGCGGCAAGAGCCAGGTCCCGTTCGGCCGCCAGGCGACAGCATGGGAGATTGCCTATGCCGTGCTGTTCTTCATGTCGGATGAAAGCGTCTACGTCACCGCACAGACGCTGGCGGTGGATAGCGGGCTGAGCGGGATGTAGCGGACTGCTGCACCTCTCCCGCCTGCGGGGGAGGTCGCATCGCATCGAAGATGCGATGCGGGTGGCTCGCGCCAGCGCGTCGCTATTCGGCGGCGATGCTGGTCGGAATCGGAAGCGCCACCTTCGGGCCCGTCTTTGCGGCGCGGCGGCTCTTCTTGCTGAAACGGCTGCCCGCCAGCAGCGCGGCGGCGGCGCGCAGCTGCTCGCGCAGCCATTGATTGGTGGTGTCGCCCTCGGCGGTGGCATGCCAGTAGAGATAGTTGACGTGCGGGCTGATCGGGAACGGGCAGGGGAAGCACTGCAGCAACCCGGGATCCTCCAGCACCGAGGCGGCGCTTTCGGATGCCGTGAGCAGCATGTTGCTGCGGCTCACGACATGGCAGGCGGTTGCAAAATTCTGGCAGGTCAGGCGGACAGTGCGCGTCAGGCCGAGGCGCTGCAACTGAAAATCCTCAAACGACACGCCGCTGCGCCGCGACGTCACGCAGACATGCTCCATGCGCAAGTAAGCCTTCTTGTCGAGCCGCGCGCGTAGCTCGGGATGGCTGCGCCGGGCGAACACCGCGATATGCTCGGTCAGGATCTGCTCGCGCCGCACCTCGGTCGAGAGCGGCAGCAGCGTATCGATCGCGACGTCGAGCGTGCCGGCGGCCAGCTCACGCTCCAGATTGTTGCGCTCGCTGCGCACCGTGGCGATCTCGACCAGCGGTGCGACGCTGCTGATCCGGTTGATCAGCGCGCTCAGCATCGGCGCCTCGAGATTGTTGCGCAGGCCGATCACGAACCGCTTCGGCGTCTTGGCCGGATCGAAGCGGTTGGTGTGGGTCAGCGTCGTCTCGAGGCCATTGAGCGCCTGGCGCACGGTGGTGATGATCTGACGCGCCAGCGGCGTCGGCGTCATCACGTGATGGCGGCGCACGAACAGGGGATCGTTGAACATCGCGCGCAGCCGGCTCAGCGCGTGGCTCACTGCGGGCTGCGTCAGGTTGAGACGGAAGCAGGCGCGGCTGACGCCGCCCTCGGAATAGATCGCGTCGAACACCACGAACAGGTTCAGATCGATATCGCGCACATGCATGGAAATAATCAATCCGTATCCGTCGAATGCATTTGACGAATATGAGTTGCCACTCTTAAAGTCTCAAGCAAAATAATACCTGGAGGAAACGATGAGCGTGCAATCGCCATCGCGCGGCGTTGCTGTCCCTGCGGCATCATCTCGCTCGGGCTCAATGTTCGCCAAGCCGAGCCAGGAGCAGATCGTGCTCCTGATCACGATCGCGCTTCTGGTGGTGTTCGGCCTGACGCTGAACGGCTTTGCCACCGTCTCCAACCTGCTCAATCTGTTGCGCAGTATATCCATCCTCGGCGTGCTCGGCCTCGGCATGGGCCTGATCGTGATCAGCCGCGGCATCGACCTCTCCGAGGTCGCGATCATGGCGGGTTCCTGGGCCATCGCGCTGATCTACATGCAGAACGGCATGCCCGTTTTCACGGCAGTGCTGCTCGCGCTGGCAATTGCGGTCCTGATCGGCGTCGTCAACGGCGTGATGGTCGCCTTCGTCGAGGCGCCGGCGCTGTTCGTGACGCTGGCCGCCGGCTTCGTGATCTATGGTCTCGCGTTCTGGATCGCGCCGGCCTGGGTGGTCTACGCGCCGAAGGACGCGCCGGGCCTGATGTATCTCGGCGCCGGACGGCTGTTCGGCGTCCCGGTTCCGATCCTGGTGTTCGCGGCCTGTGCGATCGCGATGCACCTGTTCCTGTCGCGCACCTCGATCGGCCGCTTCATCTACGCGCAAGGCGACAATCCGGAGGCCGCGCGGCTGACCGGCATTCCGCTGCGGCCGCTGATTGTGCTGGAGCACGTGCTGGTTGCGCTGCTCGCCTGGATTGCAGGCCTGGTCTGGGTCGGCACCACGGGCAGCATGCAGATGGCGATCACGCAAGGCACCATGATCTTCGACGTCGTGCTGGTCGTCGTGATCGGCGGCATCAGCCTGATCGGTGGCCGCGGCAGCGTGTTCAGCGTCGTGGTCGGCTGCGTCCTGATCGGCACGCTGCTCAACGCCTTCACCATCATGGACGTCAACAGCGAGGTGCAGAACATCATCAAGGGCGTGGTGCTGCTGGCCGCGATCGTGCTCGACAATTGGCTGCATCCCCGCGACGAGGAGACCGCGCGGCAAGGGGACTAGTCTTTCGCGCCAATCAATCAAAACAATCCCAAATCAATCAAAAGAATTTCTTGTGGAGGAGACGATGAAGACGACGAAGTTCTGGACGATCCTGCTCGCCGGTGTGGCGGTTGCCGCAATGCCGTTCGCGGCATCGGCGCAGGAGGAGGGCACCAAGGCCGGGCGCGAGTTGCGCGCCGCCTACGACAAGTCGCTGCAAGGCAAGACCATCGCCTATCTGCCGATCGCGCTCGGCGTGCCATTGTCCGATGAATGGGGCCGCGTGGTGCAGGAAGAGGCCGAGTGGCGCGGCATGAAATACGTCGTGCGCGATCCCAACAACAATCCATCCGCCATGCAGCAGGCACTGACCGCGCTCGTCGACCAGAAGCCTGATGTGCTGATCGTGCAGAACCCGAGCGTGACGCTGCTGATGAAGGACCTCAAGCGCGCCGAGGCCCAGGGCACGCATGTCATCCAGGTCAACATGGCCTCGAACTACAAGTCCGGCGCCTTCGTCGGCGTCGACTGGCGCGAGATCGGCAGGTTGCTCGCCAACGAAGCCGTCAAGGCGTGCGGCACCGGCTCCGGCAAGTCGGGCAAGGTGCAGATCGTGCAGGGCGAGTTGACCGCGGCCGCCAGCGTTGACCAGGTCGGCGCCATCATGGACGTCCTGAACAGGGATCCCAACATCAAGGTGGTGTCGAACCAGGCGGCGAACTGGGACGCCAACACCGCGCTCAACATCACCGCGACCGTGATCCAGCAGCATCCCGACCTCTGCGCCTCGATCGGCTTCTGGGGCATCATGGAGTCGGGCGCGGCACAAGCGATCCGCAATGCCGGCAAGATCGACGACGTCAAGGTGTTCGCCTCGGGCGAGGGCTCGCAGCTCGATTGCGACCAGGTCACGTCGGGCAATTTCAGCAAGTTCCTTAGCTACAAGGCGACAGAACAGGGCCACGATCTGATGTTCGCGGCCGAGACGCTGCTGATGTCCGGCGATAAGCCCGGCACCAAGAACCTGTCCTACTACACGCGGCCGATCTGGATCGATAAGTCGAACGCTTCGCTCGGCGGCACCTGTTTCGCGCTACCCAAGAAAAACTAACAAGGCGCGGGGCAGCCGGCGCGGGGGGCATTCCCGCGCCGGCTGTGACAAGGATCAGAATCCGGACACGTGAAACCGGATCGAGGGAGTGCTTTGATGTCGATGGCCGTTGATTCCTTTGCCGCGTCGGTGCGGCGGTTCTCACCCCGGCTCCTGCTGTCGGAGCTGTTGCTGAAACAGTGGTTCGAGCCGGTCGTTCCATTCACCGTGATGATCGGGCTGTGGGCGTATTTCGCGCTCACCATTCCCGACTACGCTTCGGTGCAGAACTCGGTGTCGCTGCTGCGGCTGTTCGCCGAATTCGGCTTCGTTGCGCTCGCGATGGGCTTCTGCCTCGTCACCGGCGGCATCGATCTTTCGGTCGGCGCGATCTTCGCGCTGTGCAATTTCGCGGCGCTGTATTTCCTGCTGGTGCGCGAATGGCCGGTCGGCCTCGCGGTGCCGGCGACGCTCTTGGTCGGCGCGCTGCTCGGCAGCATCAACGGCTTCCTGATCGGCTTCCTCAAGACGCGGCCGTTCCTGACCACGCTGGTGACGCTGATCATCCTGCGCGCCTCGGTCAATCTGCTCAACACCAGCTATGCCCAGGTGTTCGCGACCAACTCGATCGACAGCGACGCCTGGGATTTCATCGGCGGCGGCAGCGTGCTCGGCATTCCCGTCAATGCGGCGACGCTGTTCGTGGTGCTGTTGATCTGCCACATCTTCCTGTCGCGCTCGCGCTATGGCTGGCATCTCACCGCGATCGGCGCCAGCCGCAAGGCGGCGCGCCACGCCGGCATCCGCGTCCGCCTGATGCTGTTCATGACCTATGTGCTGTCGGGCACGCTGTGCGCGGCGAGCGGCGTCTTCTACGCCGCACGGCAGGCCTCGACGGATTCCACCACCGGTGTCGGCTGGGAATTCCAGGCGCTCACCGCCGTGGTGCTCGGCGGCGTGTCGCTGGCCGGCGGCAAGGGCACGGTGTGGCGGGCGATGATCGGCGCGCTGATCATCTTCCTCTTGATCAACGGCCTCGTGCGCATGGGCATCCCGGGCTACGTCACCTCGGCGGTGACGGGCATGATCCTGCTCGCGGCCGTCGGCATCGACGTCAAATGGTCGAAGAACCGCGGCAAGGCGATCCAGAAGATCTATGTCAATCCGGCCTTCGTGCCGTTGGCCTCGGCGCCCGCGGTGCAGCCCGGCGCGGCATCGCCCTACGCGCAGAACGATCGGCTGATCAAGGCGCAGGCGATCGGCGTCGATCAGGTCGAGGGTCCCGAGGACGTCATCCTCGACCGCCAGGGCCGGCTCTACGGCTCGACCCGCGACGGCAATGTGATCCGCTTCTCCGGGCCTGACTTCAAGACCCGCGAGGTGTTCGCCCATATCGGCGGCCGGCCGCTCGGCATGCAGTTCGATCGCGACGAGAACCTGATCGTCGCGGTCGCCGGCATGGGCGTCTACGGCGTCGCGCCCGACGGACGCATCTTCAAGGTCACCGACGAGACCAACCGCACCTGGTACAAGCTGAACGACGACAGCCGCCTGCGCATGGCCGACGATCTCGACATCGCGCCCGACGGCAAGATCTATTTCAGCGACTGCACCACGCGCTACGAGATGACCACCAACACCCTCGACATCCTCGAGGGCCGGCCGAACGGCCGCGTGGTCTGCTACGACCCGGCGACCAAGACCACCCGCACGGTGATCAACCACTTCTATTTCCCGAACGGGATCTGCGTCTCCCATGACGGCAAGTCGATCCTGATTGCGTCGACCTCGCTGTGCAAGGTGTTCCGCCACTGGATCGACGGGCCGAACAAGGGCAAGACCGAGGTGCTGATGGATGAGTTGCCGGGCAATCCCGACAACATCAACCGCGCTTCCGACGGCACCTACTGGCTGGCCCTGGTCGGGATCCGCACCCCGACCTTCGACCTCGCCGCGCGAAAGCCCGGATTCCGGCTGCGCATGGTCAAGCAGGTGCCGACCGACGAATGGCTGGCGCCCGCGCTCAATCATGGCTGCGTGCTCAAGTTCAACGAGAAGGGCGAGGCGCTGGAGTCGTGGTGGGATCCGACCGGAATCTCGCATTCGACCCTGACCTCGATGCGCGAGCATCAGGGCTATCTCTATCTCGGCGGGCTCGAGAACAACCGGATCGGCCGCATCAAGCTCGACGGCGTCGACGACAGCTGGACAGGCTACGATGCCTATTGGGGCGCAAAGAGCAGGGTGACGAAATAATGGGATTCTTCGATCATCTGCTGCGCGACATCCGCAGCGTCGTCGACCGCGACGGCGGCCAGAACGCGATCCCGCCGCTCGACGGTGCGCTGAGCCCGAACGACCGGCTCGACACCGCCGTGCCGATCGTCGAGCCCTTGCCCGGCGTCGACGACGTCATCGCCGCCGGCGACGGCGCGATCTATGTCTCCGCCGGCCGCCAGGTGCTGAAGCTGAGCGGTGCGGATTTCTCGACCCGCACCGTCATCGTCGAGTTCGAGGACGATGCCGGCGGGCTGGCGCTGCATCCGGACGGTCGCCTCCTGGTCTGCGTCGCGGGCAGGGGGCTTGCCGCGATCGATCCCGCAAGGCCTGCGCCGCGCTGGCTGGACGCTGTCGGCGGCAGCGCGCTCACAGGATTGTTGTCGGTCACGGCAGCGCCCGATGGCCGCATCTATGCGGTCGAAGGCAGCATCGGCCGCCGACCCGGCGAGTGGCGGCACGATCTGATGGAAAAGCGCGCCAATGGCCGCTTGATCAGCTGCGGTGCCGGCCTCGACAATCCGCAGGTGCTGCTGCGCGACCTGCCATATCCCTATGGCGTGATGGTTTCGGCCGACGGCAACAGCCTGTGGCTCACCGAGAGCTGGGCGCATCGCCTGAGCCGGTTTGCTCTCACCGCCAACGGGCTTGGCCCGCGGGAGACCATCGCCGCCAACATGCCGGGTTATCCGGCGCGGCTGCATCCGGATGGCCATGGCGGCCTTCTGCTCGGCATGTTCGCGCGCCGCACCCATCTGATCGAGTTCGTGCTCAAGGAAGACGATTTCCGCGAGGAGATGATGGCGACGATGCCGCCCGAATACTGGGTGGCGCCGGCGCTGGTCGGCGGCAGCGATTGCCTGGAGCCGATGCAGATCGGCAGCGTCAAGGCGCTCGGCATCCAGAAGCCATGGGCGCCGCCGCGCTCCTATGGCCTGCTGGTGCATCTCGACGCCGAAGGCGATGCGACCGACAGCCTGCACAGCCGTGCCGGCGGCCGTTTCCACGGCATCACCGCCGCTTGCGCCATGCCATCGGGGATCGTCATCGCGGCGCGCGGCGCCGGTCGATTGCTGCGCTATACGGGAGACCTGCGATGAATGACGGCGTGATGCAGGCTGCGACCGCGACACCCTCCGCTACCCGCGAGCCGGTGCTGCGGATCAGCAACGGCTCCAAGATTTATGGCGGCGTCCACGCCATCGAGGGCGTCAATTTCGACCTTTATCCCGGCGAGGTGCACGCCCTGGTCGGCGAGAACGGTGCCGGCAAGTCGACGCTGTGCAAGGCGATCGCGGGCGCGATCAATCTTACCTCCGGCGACTACCTGCTCGACGGCAAGCCTGCCAATTTCGAGCAGCCGCGCGATGCGCTCGATGCCGGTATCTGCATGGTCTATCAGGAGACCAGCCTGGTGCCGACCATGACCGCGGCGCAGAACATCGAGCTCGGCAACGAAAAGCTGCTGACGCGCTTCCGCACGCTGAACATCCAGGCGCAGCAGCTGTTGCAGTCGCTCAACTTCCACGTCGATCCGGCAACCCCGGTGGCGCTGCTCGGCACCGCCAAGAAGCAGATGGTGGAGATCGCGCGCGCGATCTACAACAAGGCGCGCATCATCATCTTCGACGAGCCGACTGCGTCGCTGACGCCGGAGGAGATCGTCCACTTCTTCCATCTGGTGCGCGACCTGCGCGCCCGCGGCGTCTCGATCATCTACATCTCGCATGCGCTGGAGGAATCGCTGCAGATCGCCGACCGCATCACCGTGCTGCGCGACGGCAAGCTGGTGATCACGGCGCCCGCCAAGCAGCTCACCCGCGATGCGCTGGTGCAGCACATGGTCGGGCGCGAGGTGGCGCAGGCGGTCTATGGCGGCAAGGCCAAGACTCATCAGCGCCGCGAGAAGGTGCTGACGGTCGAGAACGTCACCATGGGCATGGCTGTCAAGAACATGTCGTTCTCGGTCTATGCCGGCGAGGTGGTCGGCATCGCCGGTCTGATCGGCTCCGGCCGTACCGAGATCGCAAAAATCATCTACGGCGCGCTGAAGCGCAACCTGGTCAATGGCGGCACGATCCGGCTGCGCGGCAAACCGATCCGCTACCGCGTGCCGCGGCAGGCGATCAATGACGGCATCGCCTACATCACCGAGGACCGCAAGGCGAACGGCTTCTTCGAAACCATGGTGGTCGACGACAACGTCTATATCGGCAGCCTCGCTACAAAGAAGGGATGGAGCTTCCTGTTGTCGCGCGCCAAGCGCAGCAAGCTCGCCAACTACTGGGTCGACCGGTTGAAGATCAGCGCGTTGCAGCGCAAGGCGCGGATCATCGAACTGTCCGGCGGCAACCAGCAGAAGGTGGTGCTGGCCAAGACCCTGGTGCAGGAGCCGTCGATCATCTTCTTCGACGAGCCGACGCGCGGCGTCGACGTCGGCACCATCCCGCACATCCATGGCGAAATCCGCCGGCTCGCCGACGAGGGCAAGGCGGTGGTGGTGATCTCGTCCTACCTGCCGGAGATCCTCGCCGTCTCCGACCGCATCCTGGTCGCCCGCACCGGCCGCATCGTCGCCGAGTTCGACGCCGCGGATGCGACCCAGGACAAGATCCTGTATGCCGCGGTGCATTGAGGGCGGCCGGCGCGAACTCTTCCCCATCGTCATTCCCCGGTGCGCAATTGCGCACCTGAGGGCTCGCGAAGCGAGAGCCCGGAATCCATTCGGCCGCGCATGATGCGGCCTGATGGATTCCGGGCTCGGCCCTTCGGGCCGCCCCGGAATGACAGAAACAAGCCGTACTCCACGCTGGATCGCCCGCGAAAGCGGGCGATCCAGTACGCCGCGGCCTATCGGTACAAGCACAACTGCCTCTGGAATACTGGATCGTCCGGTCAAGCCGGGCGATGACGGAGTGGATCGGTAGTGCTCCGCAAGCGCGCTCATCCTCCCCTGGAGGGGGAGGATCGGTGCGCATGGAGCGAAGCGGAATGCGGACCGAGGTGGGGTGATCTCTCAACACGAGTACCGTTGGATGCGGAGAGGACCGTCACCCCACCCCGGATCGTGTCTCGCTTAGCTCAACGCGATCCGACCCTCCCCCTCCAGGGGAGGGTGGTGAACCCGCCCTTGACAATTATTTTAAGTATAAAATATTATCCCCTGCGTCGGCCCCTGGGAACAGGCCGCGTCCATACCCCGGCCGCCGAAGCCAGAGCATGATCCGAAAAAGTGGCAACCGGTTTTTCGAGAAGATCATGCTCAAACCGAAAGGCGAGAACGCCATGCGCATCGTTTGCATTGGAGGCGGGCCGGCCGGGCTCTACTTCGGCATCCTGATGAAGATGCTGGATCCCACGCACGTGATCTCCGTGGTCGAGCGCAACCGGCCCTATGACACGTTCGGCTTCGGCGTGGTGTTCTCGGATGCGACCATGGACAACATGCGCAAATGGGACCCGGCCACCGCTGACACCATCGAGCAGGCCTTCAATCACTGGGACGACATCGAGGTCCTGATCAAGGGCCGCCGGATGCGCACCACCGGGCACGGCTTCGTCGGCATCGGCCGCAAACGGCTGCTCAACATCCTGCAGGCGCGGGCCGAGGAGCTCGGCGTCGAGCTGATCTTCGAGCGCGAGGTGAATTCCGACCTCGAGTTCCCCGATGCCGACTTGATCGTGGCGTGCGACGGCGTGAATTCGAAGGTTCGCGTCAAGTTCGCCGAGACCTTCCAGCCCGACATGCTGATGCGGCCGAACCGCTACATCTGGCTGGGTACCGTCAGGCCCTTCGACGCCTTCACCTTCGACTTCCGCAAGACGGAGCACGGCTGGTTCCAGGCGCACATCTACAAGTTCGAGGAGGGCGCGGCGACCTTTATCGTCGAGACCACCGAAGAGGCGTATCTCGCGCACGGCCTCGACAAGATGGGGCAGGGCGATTCCATCGCGTTCTGCGAGAACGTGTTCAGTGAGATCCTCGAGGGTCATCATCTGGTCTCCAATGCGCGGCATCTGCGCGGCTCGGCCTGGCTGTCGTTCCCGCGGCTGATCTGCGGCAAATGGACCGCGTTCAACGGCAACAGCCATGTCGTGCTGATGGGCGATGCCGCCCACACCGCGCATTTCGCGATCGGCTCGGGCACCAAGCTCGCGCTGGAAGATGCGATCGAGCTCACCAACCAGTTCAAGATCCACGGCGCAACGCGCGAGAGCATTCCCGCCGTGCTGAAGGCGTACGAGGAACTGCGGCGCGTCGACGTGGCGCGGATCCAGAACGCCGCGCGCAACGCGATGGAATGGTTCGAGGTGGTCGGCTCGCGCTATGCCGACACGCTCGAGCCCGAGCAGTTCATGTATTCGCTGCTGACCCGCTCGCAGCGCATCAGCCACGAGAACTTAAGGCTGCGCGACAAGACCTGGCTCGAAGGCTATGAGCGCTGGTTCGCGGAGCGCAACGGCGTCCCCGCCACCAATGACCGGGTCACGCCGCCGATGCTGACGCCGTTCCGTATCCGTGGCCTGTCGCTGCACAACCGGATCATCGTCTCGCCGATGGCGATGTATTCGGCGGAGGAGGGCGTGCCGAACGACTTCCATTTGGTGCATTTCGGCTCCCGCGCGCTCGGCGGCGCCGGCCTGTTGTTCACCGAGATGACCTGCGTCTCGCCCGAGGCGCGGATCACGCCCGGCTGCTGCGGACTGTGGAATGACGCGCAGGCGGCGGCGTATAAGCGGATCGTCGACTTCGTGCATCGCAATTCGGACGCGAAGATCGGCATCCAGCTCGGCCATGCCGGCCGCAAGGGTTCGACGCGTGTTGCCTGGGAGGGCATGGACGAGCCGTTGCCCGACCATAACTGGCCGCTGGTGTCGGCCTCTCCGGTGCCTTATCTGCCCGACGGCCAGATCCCGGAGCCGATGAGCCGCGCCGAGATGGACGAGGTGCGCGACCAGTTCGTTGCCGCGGCACGGCGCGCTGCAAGCGCAGGCTTCGATATTCTGGAGTTGCACTGCGCCCACGGCTATCTGCTGTCGAGCTTCCTGTCGCCGCTGACCAACCGCCGCACCGATGACTATGGCGGATCGATCGAGAACCGCGCGCGTTATCCGCTGGAGGTGTTCCGCGCCATCCGTGCGGTGTGGCCGGAGGACAAGCCGATGTCGGTCCGCCTGTCCTGTCACGACTGGGCCGAGGGCGGCAACACGCCCGAGGACGCGCTGGCTTTCGCGAAACTGTTCAAGCAGTCCGGCGCGGACCTGATCGATTGCTCGTCCGGTCAGGTCTGGGCCGACGACCTTCCGATCTATGGCCGGCTCTACCAGACGCCGTTCGCCGACAAGATCCGTAACGAGGTCGGCATCGCCACCATTGCGGTCGGCGCGATCTCGGAGGCTGATCACGCCAATTCGATCATCGCCGCAGGCCGCGCCGATCTCTGCGCCATCGCCCGGCCGCATCTCGCCGATCCGGCCTGGACACTGCACGAGGCGGCGAAGATCGGCGTCAAGCAGATCGCCTGGCCGAAGCAGTATCTGTCAGGCAAGTCGCAATATGAGGCCAATCTCGAACGCGCCGCAGCGGGAGGGAAGGCATGACACGCTTCTGGCCCAACGCACATGCGCTGGTGACCGGCGCCGGTTCCGGTATCGGCGCTGCCACGGCGATCGCGCTGGCGAATGCCGGCGTGCGCGTCAGCATCGCCGGGCGCCGGATCGAGGCGCTGAAGGCGACGGCAGCGTCGCTCGGCAAGCAGGCGGGCGCCGTCGTGTCGATCGACGTGACTGACGAAGCCGCGGTGACCAAAGGTGTCGCGCAGATTGAGGCCGCGGCCGGGCCGATCGATATCCTCGTCAACAATGCCGGCAAGGCCGGCAGCGCGCCGTTCGACAAGACGAATGCTGCGCTGTGGGCCGACATGCTGGCGAGCAATCTCTCGAGCGTGTTCCTGGTGACGCAAGCCGTGCTGCCTGGGATGGCGCAGCGCGGCCGCGGGCGCGTGATCAATGTCGCGTCGACCGCGGGCCTCACCGGCTACGCTTATGTTTCCGCCTATGTCGCGGCCAAGCACGGCGTCGTCGGGCTGACGCGCTCGCTCGCCTTGGAATACGCGCGGCGTGGCGTCACGGTGAATGCGGTTTGCCCCGGCTACACCGATACGCCGCTGGTGGCGGATGCCGCCGCGAACATCGTCGCCAAGACCGGACGCAGCGAGCAAGAAGCGCGCGCGGCGCTGGCAAAGGTCAATCCGATGCAGCGGCTGGTCACGCCTGAGGAGGTCGCCGACAGCATCCTCTGGCTTGCCTCCGAGGGCGCATCGTCAATCAACGGACAAGCCGTCGCGATCGCCGGCGGCGAAGTCTTTACCGGGTGAAGGAAAAATCATGTCCGAGATGAAAACAAAGCTCCGGCCGTTCAAGGATTATCCCGCAAAGCATTTCCGCTGGCAGGTCGACGCGAGCGGCCGCGTCGCGACGATCACGCTGAACCGGCCGGATAAGAAGAACCCGCTGACCTTCGAGTCGTACGAGGAGCTGCGCGACCTCTTCACCAGCCTCAAATACGCCTCCGACGTCCGCGCCATTGTGTTGACCGGTGCCGAGGGCAATTTCTGCTCCGGCGGCGACGTGTTCGAGATCATCGAGCCGTTGACGCGGATGGCGATGCCGGACCTGCTCGCCTTCACCCGAATGACCGGCGAGGTGGTGCGCGCGATGCGCAAGTGCCCGCAGATCATCGTCGCCGCGATCGACGGCATCTGCGCCGGGGCCGGCGCGATGCTGGCGCTGGCGTCCGACCTCAGGTTGGCAACACCGCAGGCCAAGACCGCTTTCCTGTTCACCCGCGTCGGCCTTGCCGGCGCCGACATGGGCGCGTGCGGATTGCTGCCGCGGGTGATCGGGCAGGGCCATGCGGCCGATCTGCTCTACACCGGCCGCGCGATGAGCGCCGACGAGGGCTTTGCGTGGGGCTTCCACAACCGCCTGGTGCCGGCGGCGGAGCTCGCTGGAGCCGCGCACGACATGGCGCGCTCGCTCGCGGATGGGCCGTGGTTCGCGCATGGAGTGACCAAGACGATGTTCAACCAGGAATGGGCGATGGGCGTCGACGAGATGATCGAGTCCGAAGCGCAGGCGCAGGCGATCTGCATGGTGACCGGCGATTTCCGCCGCGCCTTCGAGGCCTTCGCCGCCAAGCAGAAACCCGCCTTCGAGGGCAATTGAGATGATCGAGATCCTGCAACCGGACGAATGGGCGAAGCCGGTCGGCTACGCCAACGGCATGGCCGCGCGCGGCAAACAGATCTTCATCGCGGGCCAGATCGGCTGGAACGGGCAATGCGTGTTCGAGACCGACGATCTCGTGGCGCAGATCGGGCAAACCTTGCGCAATATCGTCGCGGTCGCCGCCGCGGGCGGGGCCGGTCCGGAGCACATCGTGTCGATGACCTGGTTCCTACTCGACCGTAAGGAATATTCCGCGCGGCTGAAGGAGATCGGCGCCGTCTATCGCGACGTGATCGGCCGGCGCTTTCCGGCAATGACCGCGATCCAGGTTGCCGGCCTGATCGAGGACCGCGCCAAGGTGGAAATCCAGGCCATCGCGGTGGTGCCGGATTAACGACGATGTACCGCCAAACCCGTCATCCTGAGGAGCGCGTAGCGCGTCTCGAAGGATGCACGGCCCGGCTGGTGGCCGTCGACCCTTCGAGACGCGCGTTCCGCGCTCCTCAGGGTGACGGGGACAGATGGGAAAGCGCTGTGAGAACGTTAATCCTAAGCCCAAGCAAGGCAGGTCGGTCCTAGCCGCGGCCGACAAACCCGCTTGCAGCCGGACAAGCGGGCGTGCGACCCTAGGCGAAAGCGTAAACGCGTCCTGTTGTGAGTGGAGTAAGGGACGATGAAGGCGATTATCGTCGGAGGCGGAATTGGAGGCCTCACCACTGCGCTGATGCTGCGCTCCCGCGGCATCAGCTGCGAGCTGTACGAACAGTCCGAGACGATCCGCGAGCTCGGCGTCGGCATCAACACATTGCCGCATGCGATCCGCGAGCTGGCGGGGCTTGGCCTGCTCGACAGGCTCGACGACGTCGCGATCCGCACCTATGAGCTGTTCTACCTGACGCGGCATGGCCAGCAGGTCTGGCACGAGAAGCGCGGGCTCGATGCCGGCCATGACGTGCCGCAATTCTCGATCCATCGCGGCCGCCTGCAAGGCGTGATCCATCAGGCGGTGATCGACCGGCTCGGCGCGGATGCGATCCGCACCGGCTGCCGGCTCGGCTCCTTCACGCAGGACGAGGGCGGCGTCTCGGCGTATTTCTTCGATCGCAGCGGAGCCCACGTGCACACCGCGCGCGGCGACATCCTGATCGGCGCCGACGGCATTCACTCCAAGGTGCGCGAGACGCTGTTTCCGGGCGAGGGCGGGCCGTGCTGGAACGGGCTGATGCTGTGGCGCGGCGCCACCGACTGGCCGGCCTTCCTGACCGGACGCTCGATGATCATCGCCGGCGGGCTGAACGCCAAGGCCGTGATCTATCCGATCGCGCCGGGTTCGAGCCCGGCAAGCCGGCTCACCAATTGGGCGGTGCTGGTGCGGATCGGGGATGGCACTTCGCCGCCGCCGCGCCGCGAGGGCTGGTCCAATCTCGGCCGGCGCGACGAGATGATGCCCTATGTCACGAGCTTCACGATTCCGCAGGTCGACTTCACCGGCCTGATCAACGCGACGCCGGAGTTCTGGGAGTATCCGTGCTGCGACCGCGATCCGCTGCCGTATTGGTCGAGCGGCCGCGTCACGCTGCTCGGCGACGCCGCGCATCCGATGTATCCGGTCGGCTCGAACGGCGCCTCGCAGGCGATTCTCGATGCGCGCTGCCTCGCCGACATGCTGGCGCGCGCAGAGCATCCGCGCCAGGCGCTGGCGGCCTATGAGCGGCAGCGGCTGCCGATGACCGCCGACATTGTCGCCTCCAACCGCCGCGGCGGCCCGGAGGGCGTGATCGACGCCGTCGAGCAGCTTGCGCCGCAGGGCTTTACCGACGTCGACACCATCCTCAATTACGAAGCGCGCGAAGCGATCGTGCGCGGCTATGCCGCCAAGGCCGGCTTCGCCGCGCGCGTGGTGGCGCGGCAGTAGGTCGAGCCGACATGACTGCTCCTCATGATGAGGAGACAACGTTCAATCCGTCACCCTGAGGAGCGCGAAGCGCGTCTCGAAGGGTCGACGGCCACCAGCGGGGCCGTGCATCCTTCGAGACGCGCGCAAGGGCGCGCTCCTCAGGATGACGGAGAGAAGCCGGCTTTGCGGCGCGCGCGTGTGGTGGCGCCGCAAAGCCAAGGAGGCGATTACGCCGGAGGCGGCGGCAGGAAGTGGATGTTGTGCTCGGCGGCGAGCCGCACCACGTCATCCGGGTTCTGTTCCTTCATGTTGTGGATCGCCCAGAACAGGTCGTAGAGCCGGCGCGTCGGCGACACCCAGAACAGCGTCTTGGCCGTCTGCTGCGACTTGTTGAAGATGCCGTGCGGCTTGCCCATCGGCAGGCGCACCAGGTCGCCGGGCGTCGCGGATTCGTCGGCACCGTCGAGCATGAAGTCGAGCTTGCCTTCGAGGATATAGAGATACTCGTCCTGGTCGGGATGGATGTGCGGCGGCACGAAGGTGCCGGGCGGGAAGGTGGCGTGCCAGGAGAACGAGTGTTCGGTGCGGCTCTTCGGCACGTAGGTCTGGCCGAGGATGCCCCAGGAAATGCCCTGGATGCCTTCATTGGCGCGGGTGATGCCGGCGATCTCGTCTTTCATCGTCATGTTTCCCTCTCTTTTGTTTGACGCGTTTGCTTCACGCGAACCGGTGTCCACTTTGCTTGAAAACGCTTTGTGACTTACTTGGCGGCGCAGTCCCTGGCGTAGCGGTCGCCGTAGTTCGAAAACACCTTTTCGACGATCTCGGTCTGGAATTTGCCGTCCGGCCGCTTCGCGACCTTGGTGAGGTAGAAATCCTGGATCGGATAGCCGTTGTTGTTGAACTTGAAGTTACCGCGCAGCGAGGTGAAGTCGGCCTTCTTCAGCGCCGCGGCGACCGCGTCCTTGTTGGAGAGATCACCCTTCACGGCCTTCACCGCGCTGTCGATCAACAGCGCCGCGTCATAGGCCTGCATGGCATAGGTGCCGGGCACGCCGTTATAGGCCGCCTCATAGGCCGCGACGAATTTCTTGCTCTGGGGGTTGTCGAGGTTCGGCGCCCAGTTGGCGCCGCCGAACATGCCGACGGCGGCGTCCTGCTGCGCGGGCAGCGTGGATTCGTCGACGGTGAAGGCGGAAAGAACCGGCACGGTGGCGCCGGCCTGCTTGTATTGCTTGACGAGGTTCACGCCCATGCCGCCCGGCATGAAGGTGAACAGCGCGTCCGGCTTCTGCGCGGCGATCTTGGACAGCTCGGGCTGGAAATCCAGCGTGTTGAGCGGCGTATAGGATTCCTCCGTTATCTCGCCCTTGTAGTCGAGCTTGAAGCCGGCGACGGAATCGCGGCCGGCCTGATAGTTCGGCACCAGGAGATAGACGCGCTTGTAGCCGCGGTCCTGCGCCACCTTGCCGAGGATCTCGTGCACCTGGTCGTTCTGGTACGACGTCACATAGAAGAACGGATTGCACTCCTTGCCGGCATAGCTGGAGGGGCCGGCATTCGGGCTGATCAGGAAGGTCTTGCTGTCGGTCACCGGGCGATGGATCGCCAGCAGGATGTTGGAGAAGATCGGGCCGACTACGAAATCGACCTTGTCGCGCTCGAGCAGGCCGCGCACCTTGACCACGGCCGCGTCGGGCTTCAGCTCGTCGTCGGCGTTGACGATCTCGACGTCGCGACCGGCCATCTTGCCGCCGAGGTCCTTGACCGCGAGCGCAAAGCCGTCGCGGACCTGCTGGCCCAGCGCCGCGGCAGGTCCCGAGGTCGTCACCAGCACGCCGATCTTGATCTTGTCCTGCGCGGCCGCCGGGGTCGCCGCGATCCCCAGCAGCGCCGCCAATCCCATGAGTTTTGTCAGTTGCTTCATGTCACTCCCCCAAAGCATTGTCTTGATGCCTTTCCAGCTTGGCCGCAGCTTAGTCTGACGCGCGCGACCGCTGCAAGCGATGTGGCATTGCGTCAGGCCGCCGGTTGCGCAATTTGCAAGTGCCGTCGCACGCCATGCAAGCGCCGCGCCAATTGCTTGAAGTTTAAAGAAATTGCAGGATCGCGCCGGCATTCCCCGCAAGATTCGCAATTGTCCTTGCGGGACGCCGCGAATTGCTTGAAGCTCAAAGCAATCGGTCCAACCGAAACCCGCCGCGGAGGCACGATCGCCGCATGATCCTCGATTCCGAAACCAAAGCCGTCGAACTGCCCGACGATCACGGCACCGAGCTCCGGCTGTGGCTGCGTCTGTTGACCTGCACCACGCTGATCGAAGGCGAGGTCCGCAGCCGGCTGCGCGAGAAATTCGACGTCACGCTACCGCGCTTCGACCTGATGGCCCAGCTCGACAAGGTGTCCGACGGCATGACGCTGTCGGACCTGTCGAAGCGGATGATGGTGTCGAACGGCAATGTCACCGGGCTGGTCGAGCGCCTGGTTGAATCAGGCCATCTCGATCGCCGCACCTCGGAAACCGACCGCCGCGTGCAATTCATCCGGCTGACAAAGACCGGCCGCGCCGAGTTCCGCAAGATGGCGGCCGAGCACGAGAAATGGATCGCCGATGTCTTCAGCGACCTGTCGCCGAAGGATATCCGCGAACTGATGCGGCTGCTTGCCAAGGCGAAGGGCTCGGCCCAGCGCTCGGCCAAGGCGCGGACCGCCTAAGCCGTGAGCGGGATCGATTACGAGGTCGAGTACAACAACCGGGCGCGGGTGCCGGAGAACCCGGCGATCATGGCGGGCTGGGCGAGGGACTCTGCGGCCTATCGCGAGCAGCATCCGCCACGGCGCCTGACCTATGGCCCGGGCAGCCGCAACGTCATCGATCTGTTCGAGGGTAACAGCGACGGGCAGCTCGTGGTCTTCATCCATGGCGGTTACTGGCAGGCGCTGGACGGCTCGTCCTCGAGCCATTGTGCGCGCGGCCTCAACGGCCACGGCGTCAGCGTCGCGGTGCCTAGCTACGATTTGTGCCCCACCGTCTCGGTCGCTGACATCATCGGCGAGATGCGCGCGGCGTGCCGCGAGCTGGCGAAGCTCGGCCGGCCGCTGGTCGTGTCGGGGCACTCCGCCGGCGGGCATCTTGCCGCATGCATGCTGGCGACCGATTGGCCGGCCTATGATGCGTCGCTGCCTAACAATCTGGTCAGGGCTGCTTACGCGATATCAGGCCTGTTCGAGCTCGAGCCGCTGGTCGGCACCACCATCAACAAGGCGCTCGGCCTCGACCGCGACGCAGCAAGGGCGGCGAGCCCGCTGCTCTGGAAAGCACCCATCGGCGCCACGCTTGATGCGGTGGTTGGTGGCGCCGAGAGCGCCGAATATCACCGGCAGAGCCGGACCATCGTCGATGTCTGGGGCGGCGCGGGCGTTGCAACGCGGTTTGGCATCGTGCCCGACGCCAATCATTTCACCGCGATCGCACCGCTCGCCGACCCGGGCTCGGCGATGGTCGCGCGGCTGAAGCAGCTCACACAGATCTAAGTTCGGAGGGGTGCCGGCGCTTTCCATGCGACATCTACCCTTGCGCCAAATTATTTTAAGTATAAAATGATTGATGATTGGAACGCTGCCGGGCGTCCTCGATATCAGTCGTCTCGACGTTGGTCTTTGGCCTTTCTGGATGGAAAGCGAGGGCAATCGAATGTCAGGTGAATTTCCCGGGCTCGGCCCATCCGGGCATGTCGACGATTTCGCGCGGCGCAACCTGCCGCCGTCAGAGCAATGGCCGCAGCTGCTGCTCGACCGTCCGGAATTCAAATATCCCGACTATCTCAACGCCGCGGTCGAATTGACCGATCGGATCGTCGAGCAGGGGATGGGTGATCGCATCGCGCTGATCGGCAACGGCCGCCAGCGCACCTACAAGGAGTTGACCGACTGGTCGAACCGCCTGGCGCATGCGCTGGTGGAGAATTACGGCGTCAAGCCCGGCAATCGCGTCCTGATCCGCTCGGGCAACAACCCGGCGCTGGTCGCGGCCTGGCTCGCGGCGACCAAGGCGGGCGCCGTCGTCGTCAACACCATGCCGATGCTGCGCGCGGGCGAGCTGGCCAAGATCGTCGACAAGGCCGAGATCGCGCTGGCGCTGACCGACAGCCGCATCGCCGACGAACTGGTGGCCTGCGCCAAGACCAGCAAATTCCTCAAGCAGGTGGTCAATTTCGACGGCACGCAAAACCACGATGCCGAGCTCGACCGGATCGCATTGAACAAGCCGGTCAAGTTCGATGCGGTGAAGACCGGCCGCGACGACATCGCGCTGCTCGGCTTCACGTCGGGCACAACAGGCGAGCCCAAGGCGACGATGCACTTCCACCGCGATCTCCTGATCGTCGCGGATGGCTATGCCAGGGAAGTGCTCAAGGTGACGCCGGACGATGTGTTCGTCGGCTCGCCGCCGCTCGCGTTCACGTTCGGTCTCGGCGGGCTCGCGATCTTCCCGCTGCGCTTCGGCGCCACCGCGACATTGCTGGAGAATGCGGCGCCGAGCGAGATGATCCGGATCATCGAGACCTACAAGGCGACGATCTGCTTCACCGCGCCGACCGCCTATCGGGCGATGATGGCCGCGATGGACAAGGGCGCCGATCTGTCGTCGCTGCGGCTCGCGGTCTCGGCCGGCGAGACGCTGCCCGCGCCGGTGTTCGAGAGCTGGACCAAGAAGACCGGCAAGCCGATCCTCGACGGCATCGGCAGCACCGAGCTGCTGCACATCTTCATCACCAACCGCACCGGCAGCGCCGTCGGTGGCACCACCGGCACGCCGGTGACCGGCTACCAGGCAAAAATCGTCGACGAAGACATGAACGAGTTGCCGCCGGGGCAGGTCGGCAAGCTGGCGGTTCGCGGCCCGACCGGTTGCCGCTATCTCGCGGACTCCAGACAGACGAAGTATGTCCGCGATGGCTGGAACATCACCGGCGATGCCTTCGTCAGCGACGAGAACGGCCGGCTGTCCTTCGTGGCGCGCGCCGACGACATGATCATCTCGGCGGGCTACAACATCGCCGGTCCCGAGGTCGAGGCGGCGCTGCTCGGACATCCCGATGTCGCGGAATGCGCCGTGATCGGTGCACCTGACGAGGAGCGGGGACAGATCGTCTCGGCGTTCATCGTGCTGAAGGAGGGCGCGCGCAGCGACGATGTCGAGGTCAAGCTGTTGCAAGATCACGTCAAGGCGACGATCGCACCCTACAAATATCCTCGCGCGATCGCCTTCGTCGAGGCGCTGCCGAAAACCCAGACCGGGAAGATCCAGCGCTTCAAGCTGCGCGAGGCTAGCTGAGAGGCGGTGGGCCTATTCATCCCGTCATTGCGAGGAGCGATAGCGACGAAGCAATCCATACTTCCGCGTATGCGGTGAGATGGATTGCTTCGCTTCGCTCGCAATGACGAGGATAGTTCTGTCATTCTGAGTGGACGGCGGCTTACGGCCGTCGCCCCCGGGGATTAGTGAGCCGCACCGCCGCCGGCCGTGTTCTTCGGCTTGCCGGTCAACACGATCGCAATTGCAGCGAGCACCAGCACCATGCCGATGACGGCGAAGGCGTCGCTGAAGCCCAGCACCAGCGCCTGGCGCTTCACGATGTTGCCGATTGCCACGATCGCCTGGTTGTGCGCGGTGGCCGGGTCGGAGATGCCGTGGCTCAGGAAGTAGTTGGTGACCTCGGCGATCCGCGTGCGCACTTCTTCACGCCCGAGGTGAACCGACTGGCCGATGATGTTGGAGTGGAACTGCTCGCGCTTGGTGACGATGGTCGACAGCAGTGCCGTTCCGATCGCGCCGCCGAGGTTGCGCATCATGTTGGAGATGCCGGACGCTGCCGGCGCGTCCTGCGGTGCGACGCTGCCGAGGCTGATGGCGGACAGCGGCGCCAGCGTGATCGCCTGACCGACGGCGCGAACAATGTTTGGATAGAAGAACTGGTCGCCGGAATAGTCGAGCGACATCTGGATATTCATGAAGGAGGAGACTGCGAACAGCGCCATGCCGGTGAACGCGATGTAGCGGGCATCGAAGCGCTGCATCAGCTTCGGCACCAGCGGGATCAGGATCAGCTGCGGCAGGCCGGTCCAGGCCAGCACCTGGCCGATCTGCTCGGCATTGTAGCGCTGCACCTGGCCGAGATAGGCCGGCAGCAGGTACACCGAGCCGAACAGCGCGAAGCCGACGAACACCGCCGAGATCGTGCCGAATCCGAAGCTGCGCTGGGTCAAGAGGCGCAGCCGGAGCAGCGGCTTCTCGACGACCAGCTCGATCCAGACGAACAAAGTGAGGCTGACCGCTGCGATCACCGCGAGCTTGACGATGAAGGGCGAGCCGAACCAGTCATCTTTGTTGCCTTCCTCGAGCACGGCCTGCAGCGCCGACAGGCCGATCGCCATCGTGACGATGCCGAGCCAGTCGCCCTCGCGGAGCAGATGCAGCTGCATCGGCTGCCGTTCAAGCGTGAGATAGAGGGTGCCGACCATCACCACGGTCGGGACTACGTTGACGAAGAAGATGGTCTGCCAGCCGTAATTCTCGGTCAGGTAGCCGCCGATGGTCGGACCGATCGCGGGCGCAAACGTCACGGCAAGCGCGAACATCGCAAGTCCGATCGGTTGCTGCGCCTTCGGCAGCTTGGTGAAGACGAGCGTGAACGCCATCGGGATCAGCACGCCGCCGAAGAAGCCCTGCAGGCCGCGCATCGCGATCATCGAGGGCAGGTCGTGGGTGAAGGCACAGGCGACCGAGAAGATCGCGAACAACGTGGCGAAGGAGATGATGATCTTGCGGAACGAGAACACCCGGCTGAGATAGTCGGTCAGCGGGATCACCACGATCTCGCCAATCAGATAGGACGTCGAGATCCAGGAGCCGTTGTCGACGCCGGTGCCGATACCGCCCTCGATGTTGAGCAGCGAGGCGTTGGTGATCTGGATGTTGAGGATCGCCATGAAGGCGCCGATCATCGCGGCGACGATGGAGATCCAGACGGCCATGCTGGCGCGGTTGGGATCGACCGCTGCGGCTGCTGCGCGGGGCGCCGCAGCCGGCGAGGAGAGCGCGAGGTCGGACATGACATCACCTATTTGAAGGAGGCGACAGCGAGCTTGGGAGAGGCGCTGGAGCGCGGGGCTTCAGCGGTGTACGAAGTGGTCGCGATGGACGGGATCACGGACATGCCGGGTCGCAGCTCGACGGAAGTCGCGTCGAGCACGATCTTCACCGGGATGCGCTGCACGACCTTGGTGAAATTGCCGGTGGCATTGTCCGGCGGCAGCAGCGCGAACTCCTGGCCGCTCGCCGGCGCCAGGCTGTCGACATGGCCGCGTACGACCTGGCCGGGGAACATGTCGACCTCGATCTCGACCGGCTGGCCCTTGCGGACGTTGGTGAGCTGAGTCTCCTTGTAATTCGCGATCACATAGGCGCCGGTGGCCGGCACCAGCGACATCAACTGCGTGCCGGCCTGGACGTACTGCCCGGTACGCAGCGTGCGGTTGCCGACGACGCCGTCGATCGGCGCGGTGATCGTGGTGTAGCTGAGATTGAGCTCGGCCTGGTTTTGCAGGGCAGTGGCTCGTCCCAATGCCGCAACCGCTTGTGCGATCTCGGCCTTGAGCAGTTCCACCTGCCGCTCGGCGGAAGCGAGGTTTGCAGTGTCGCGGGCGATGGCGGCCTGCGCGCTGGCGTAGCGCGACTGCGCCTGCTGCGCGTTCTGCACGCTGCCGTAGCCGGTGCCGGCGAGGTCGGTGTAGCGCTTGTTCTCTTGCTCGGCGAAGGTCTGCGTCGCAGTATCCACCGCGAGCGTCGCGCGCGCCGCCTCGATTACCGAGTGCTGCACGTCGAGTTGCGCGCGCTTGCTGGTGATCGCGGCTTCGGCGGCGGCGACGTCAGCCTTCGACTGATCAAGCGCGACCTTGAAATCGCGCTCGTCGATCCGCGCCAGCTCCTGGCCGGCACGCACATGCTCGTTGTCCCCCACCAGCACCGCGCTCAGATAGCCGGAGACCTTCGGTGCGATGGTCGTGTTGTCGGCCTTTACATAGGCGTCGTCGGTCGAGATCTGAAAACGGCCGACCGTCCAGTAGTCCCAGCCGTACCAGGCACCGCCCGCGAGGACGGCGACGGCGGCGGTGGCGAGAAGCAGGCGGCGGAGCTTGCCCTTCGCAGCGGCCGGGGCCGGCGTGGCGGCCTCCGAATTGGCGATCAATTGCTTGGCGGTTTCGGCCGGAACCTGGCTCTCGGCCTTGAAAGAGGTTTCATGCTGGCTCATGGCAGGCGCTCCTGGAAGCTTTCTATCCCTCTGGGAAACCTTGCGAATTCTGGCCTTGGTCGCCCGGGATAATTAGGAAACTTGATGTTTTCCAAAATAGAGCCCATATTTGGACTGTCAATAGAATGACAGTCATCATCTAAAAGCATGGCTCGCCGATGAACCGGAATGACAAATCCCAGACGGAGCAGACTGCGCCGGCAGCCGAACGGCGCGGTCGCGGGCGGCCGCAGCTTCGTTCCGACGACGAGACGCGCGCGCTGATCTATGAGGCCGCGCGGCGCGAGTTCTCCGAGCGCGGCTTCGCTGCGGCGAGCATCGCCGACGTGGCCTGCCGTGCCGGCGTCTCCACCAAGACGCTCTATCGTTTGATCCCGACCAAACTGGCGCTGTTCGAAGGCATGGTGACCGACCGGGTCGACCGCTTCGTGTCCATCGTGAATCTCGGTGCCTGCGACGGCCGCAATGTTGCGGCGGCGCTGGAGGCCGCGTTGCAGACGTGCGCCGAGCTCATCCTCGACGCCGAGGTGATCGCCCTGCAACGGATCATCTTGGCCGAGAGCGACAAGTTCCCCGACATTGCCGAGACGTTCTACGAAAAGGCCATGCAGCGGACCATCGCCGCGTTGGCGAGCTGGCTCGGCGTGCAGCAGCGGCGAGGGCGGATCGTGCTCGATGATGCCGGAGCGGCCGCCGGCATGCTGCTCGGCATGCTCGTGTTCAAGCCGCAACGCGACGTGATGTTCGGGCACAAGCCGGTGCTGACGCACAGCGAGATCGAAGCGCGCGCCAAGGCGTGCGCGGCGCTGTTCCTGTCGGGATGCGCCGTGCCGGCCGACCAGGTCAAGAAACAGAGCGGAGACGTGTGATGCCGGAGCCGGCCGCGACCTACACCGTCGAGGCGCAGATCTCGCGCGACGACGAGGCCAGATGCGACGATGTGCTGACGCGCTGGATGGCCGCGCTCAATCGTTATGACGCCGCGGCCATGGATGCGCTGATGCACTTCCCGCATGTGCGGATCGCGGGCGGGGCGGTCACCGTCTATCAGCAGAGCGGCAACAATCCGATGGACCTGTTCGAGCGGCTGCGCAAACAGGACGACTGGCACCACAACGCGTGGAATGAGACCAGGCTGGTCCAGTCCTCACCAGCCAAGGCGCACTACGCCGTCCGCTACACTCGTTATCGCGAGGACGGATCGGTTATCGGGGTCTACGATTCGCTCTATGTGTTGAGCCTGCTCGACGGCGCCTGGAAGATCCAGAGCCGCTCGAGCTTTGGTCCCTAGAGCCTGACGAGATTACGCTGAGCTGGAACGGCGTCGATAGTTCACCTCTCCCCAACGGGGAGAGGTGAAGCGGGACCGCGCTAGGCCGATTCAGCCAAAACTTATCGCGCTTAGGTGTTACTTGGCCGCCACCGCCGATGCGGGAGGCTGCGTCAGCACCTGCCGGATCATCCGCGCCAGATCGGCCTTGCGATAGGGTTTCGGCAACAGCGTCACGTCGGGATCGAGACGGCCGTGGTGGATGATCGCGTCCTCGGTATAGCCCGACGTAAAGAGCACGCGCACCGAGGGCAGCCTGGCGGTCACGGCATCGGCCACCTGCCGGCCGTTCATGCCGCCGGACATGATGACGTCGGTGAACAGCACGTCGCAGACGAACCCGTTGTCGACGGCAGCCAGTGCTTCCGGGCCGTTGGCGGTGACCATGGTGCGGTAGCCAAGCTGCTCGAGCTGGGCGCTGACGTAGTTGCGCACCAGCGGATCGTCCTCGACGACCAGGATGGATTCATGGCCGCCGCGCGTGTCGACCGGGGCAGGCGGCTCGACGTCGACCATGTCGCCTATGCTGCGCGGCAGATAGAGCTTGATCGACGTGCCGTGGCCTTCTTCGGAATAGATCTTGAGGTGGCCGTCGGACTGCTTGATGAAGCCGTAGACCATGCTCAGCCCGAGGCCGGTGCCCTTGCCGGTGTCCTTGGTGGTGAAGAACGGCTCGAACACCTTGTCGCGGATCGCCGCGGGGATGCCGCCGCCGGTGTCGCTGACCGCGACCATCACATACTCACCCGCGCGCACGTCGGGGTTGGCTGCGGCATAGACCTCGTCGAGGATGACGTTGCTGGTCTCCAGCATCAGCTTGCCGCCGTCGGGCATCGCATCGCGGGCATTGACGGCGAGATTGAGCAGCGCGGTCGCCATGTGGTTGGGATCGATGAACGCCGGCCAGGCGTCGGGCTCGAGCGCGGTATCGATCTCGATCTGCTCGCCGAGCGAGGGCCGCAGCAGCCGTGCGGTGTCCTGCACCAGCGTGTTGAGGTTCGCTTCACGCGGTTGCAGCGGCTGCTGCCGCGAGAACGCCAGCAGATGCTTGGTCACCTCGGCGCCGCGAAAGGCGGCGTCGCTGATCATTTTTGTCACCGACGACAGCGCGGCATCGTGCTCGACGGCCTCGGCGAGGATGTCGATCAGGCCGGTGATGACGGTCAGGATGTTGTTAAAGTCGTGCGCGATGCCGCCGGTGAGGTGTCCGACGGCCTCCATCTTCTGCACCTGGCGCAGCTTCTGCTCGGCTTCGAGCTGCTCGCGCGCGGCCTCGACCTCGCGGGCGCGCATGAAGATCTCGGCTTCCATCTGCTCAGTGCGCTCGCGCAGCCGGTCCGTCAGCTTGTCCTGCTCGGCGCCGCGCTGCTTCAGCTGGATGAAGCCGGTGACGTCTTCCACCCGGTGGATGATGTAGATGAACTGACCGCTCGGCCCGAACACCGGCGTATTGCGCGGGCTCCAGTACTTTTCCTCGAATCCGCCGCCCTCCGACTCGGGCTTGCGGATGTCGTATTTCTGCACCGACATGGTGTCGGGGCGGCGGAACTGGACCACGCGCTCGAGCGAGGCGCGCAGGTTCCGCACCCCGTCAGCGGCCGGATCGTCCGGATTATCGGGAAAGATCTCGAATAGCACGCGCCCAAGGATCGCGGCGCGCTCGGTCTTGGTGGCGCGCAGATAGGCGTCGCTTGCTGCCACGATACGGAAGTCGGGCTGGGTCAGCACCAGATAGAGGCCGGGCGCCGCCTCGAATAACGCCTTGAAGTCAGGCATCGGCGGGGACTGATTTTGCAGTTCATCCTCCCTCGCAGGGATACGGTCCGCCACTGACCGTACTGAAGATGTGACATGCGTTCGCCGGAACTTCAATGGTTAACATACGGTACCGGCTCGATTTTCTCGATCGTGCGCGCGTTCTTGCTAGTGCGAATTCGGCAGATAGCGCCAGCCCTCCTTGCCGAGGAAGTCCAGCATCGCCTGCGCGGGTGGCAGCAGGATCTTGTCGGCCCGCCTGATCGCGTGCCACTGCCGGACGATCGGCAGACCCTTCACCCTGAGCACCACCAGCCGGCCGTCCTCCAGCTCGTGGAACACGGTGTGCTGGGAAATGAAGGCGATGCCGAGCCCGGCCATGACGGCCTGCTTGATGGTCTCGTTGCTGTCCATTGCCATGCCGAGCTTCGGCTCAAGTCCCACGCGCTCGAAATATTGCTGCATCAGCATCCGCGTGCCTGATCCCTGCTCGCGGGTGATGAAGGTTTCGTTGGCGAGCTCAGGCGGGGAGACGTGCCGGCGCCGCGCCAGCCGATGATCGGGCGCGGCGATGATGAAGTGCGGATGGCGGCCGAGCGGCTTCATCTCGACCTCGACATCGGCCGGCGGCCGGCCCATGACAGCGATGTCGAGATCGTAGCCGCGCAGCGCGTCGCGGATTTCCTCGCGGTTGCCGATCCGCAGCGTCACCTCGATCTTGGGAAAGCGGCGCGAGAACGCCGCGATCGCGAACGGCACGAAGTATTTCGCGGTCGAGACCGCGCCCATCGCAACGCGGCCGCCGCTGCGGCCTGCGATCATGTCGAGCGACTGCTCGCAATCCTTCAGCGCCGCCTCGATCCGCTCGACCAGCGTCAGCACATGCGCGCCGGCATCCGTCAGCGCCATGCCGTCGCCGGTGCGCTGGATCAGCGGCAGTCCCGCGAGCGTTTGCAGGTTGCGGAGCTGCAGTGTCACCGCGGGCTGCGTCAGGTTCAACCGGTTGGCTGCCGATGTGATCGAGCCTGCCTCGTGCAGGGTGGAGAGTGCGCGCAGCTGGCGAATGGTGAGATCCCGCGTGAAGTTGCCGGCCATGCCGAGCTCCATAAGAAATACTTTGCCCGGACCAAAGATAATAAAATTTCCCTAATTGGGCAATTCGCGCGTTGATACGGCGAAGGCGACTCCCCTGAGGTCGCCTCTCGACACCTCGGCACAGAGGGCGCGATCAAAGGGAGAGGCCGGTGGAGATTCGTCCTGCATTGCATGCCCATCTGGAGTGGCCGACGCAGCATAGCCCGTTGCGCGTCGCGACCGTTGCGGTGAT
Organism: Bradyrhizobium sp. CER78; assembly: GCF_029846235.1. Classification (GTDB taxonomy): domain Bacteria; phylum Pseudomonadota; class Alphaproteobacteria; order Rhizobiales; family Xanthobacteraceae; genus Bradyrhizobium. The sequence goes on along the minus strand of NZ_JARVWP010000001.1, from coordinate 228,665 downwards.
CGAAGCGCTTGCCGTTGCCGCGATCGAGCTGTCCCGCATCATTGCCGCCGGGCCGCTCGCCGGCATCGTCGGCGAGAGCGGCGGTGTCAATCCCGACGGCGATCGCCAGAAGACCATCGACATCGTCGCCGACCGCCTGATGCGCGACGCACTGCGCGCCGCGCCGGTCGCCGCCGTTCTCTCGGAGGAGGTCGAGCTACCCGAGACGCTCGATCCGGATGCGCCGCTCTGTGTCGCGATCGATCCGCTCGATGGATCCGCCAATCTCGAAAACAATATCTCGATCGGCACGATCTTCTCGATCCGGCCGAAGGGCAACGACATCATCTCGACCTTCTTCGAGCCCGGCACGGCGCAATGCGCCGCAGGTTGCTTCATCTACGGTCCGCAGACCGTGCTGGTGCTGGCGCTCGACCAGCGCGTCGACTGCTTTACGCTGGATCCGCGAACCGGGGAGTTCGTCCTGACCGCGCGCGACCTGCGGGTGGCGCAGGATACGCCAGAATTCGCCATCAATGCCTCGAACCGGCGGCACTGGAGCGGCCAGGTGCGCAACTATATCGACGAGTGCCTGGCCGGCGTGAACGGCGAGCGTGGGCAGGACTTCAACATGCGCTGGATCGGCTCGCTGGTGGCGGAAGCCTACCGCATCCTGATGCGCGGCGGTGTGTTCCTGTATCCGGCGGATGCGCGCCAGGGCTACCGCGAAGGCCGGTTGCGGCTGCTGTATGAAGCGCATCCCATCGCGCTGATCATGGAATGGGCGGGCGGCGCGGCATCCAGCGGCCGGTCGCGGATCCTCGAACTCTCGGCACGCACACCGCACCAGCGCGTGCCGCTGATCATGGGATCGGCGCGCGCCGTGCGCGACGTCGATGCGATCCACCTGACCGTCGAGCCGTTGTTCGAGAGCAGCGATGCCCCGCTGTTCGCGCGGCGCGGCCTGTTCCGCTGAAGGGGGACCGTATGTCTCGCAGACATCCCATCATCTCGATCACCGGCTCGTCCGGCGCCGGCACCACCTCGGTGAAGAAGACGTTCGAGAACATCTTCCGCCGCGAGAATGTGGTCGCGGCCTATATCGAGGGCGACGCCTTCCACCGCTACGACCGCGCCGAGATGCGCAGCCTGATGGCGGAGCGGGCCGAGCACGGCAACAAGCACTTCAGCCATTTCAGCCCCGAGACCAATTTGTTCGAGGAGCTGGAAAAGCTGTTCCGCGACTATGCCGAGACCGGCACCGGAACGACGCGGCACTATGTGCACGACGAGGAGGAATCGCGGCTCTATGGTGCCAAGCCCGGCACCTTCACCGCCTGGGAAGCGCTGCCGGAGAATTCCGACCTCTTGTTCTACGAGGGCCTGCACGGCGCCGTGGTCACCGACAAGGTGAACGTCGCGCAGCATGCCGACCTCAAGATCGGGGTCGTGCCGGTCATCAACCTCGAATGGATACAGAAGCTGCACCGCGACCGCAGCCATCGCGGCTATTCCACCGAGGCGGTGACCGACACAATCTTGCGCCGCATGCCGGACTACGTGAATTACATCTGCCCGCAATTCACCGAGACCGACATCAACTTCCAGCGCGTGCCGACGGTCGATACGTCGAACCCGTTCATCGCGCGCTGGATCCCGACCCCTGACGAATCGATGGTCGTGATCCGGTTGAAGAACCCGCGCGGCATCGATTTTCCCTATCTGCTCTCGATGATTCCGAACAGCTTCATGTCGCGCGCCAATTCGATCGTGGTGCACGGCGCCAAGCTCGATCTCGCGATGCAGCTCATCCTGACCCCGCTGATCCTGCAATTGATCGAACGAAAGAGGCGAACGATATGACCGCACTTGCGTCCGTTGCCAGCCGCCCCGAAGTCAGCCACGACGAGATGGCGAACGCCATCCGCTTCCTCGCCATCGACGCCGTTGAGCAGGCGAAGTCCGGTCATCCCGGCATGCCGATGGGCATGGCCGATGTCGCTACCGTGCTGTTCACCGACTTCCTGAAGTTCGATCCTGCCGATCCGGCCTGGCCCGACCGCGACCGTTTCGTGCTGTCGGCGGGGCACGGCTCGATGCTGCTCTACGCGCTGCTCTATCTGACCGGCTACGAGAGCATGACGCTCGATCAGCTCAAGGCGTTCCGGCAGTGGGGATCGCAGACCCCGGGACATCCCGAATACGGGCATACGCCGGGTGTCGAGACCACGACCGGGCCGCTCGGGCAGGGGATCGCGACCGCGGTCGGCATGGCGCTCGCCGAGCGCTTGATGAACGCCCGCTTCGGCGACGACCTGGTCGACCACTACACCTATGTGATCGCCGGCGATGGCTGCCTGATGGAAGGCCTCAGCCATGAGTCGATCTCGCTGGCCGGCCATTTGCGGCTGAACCGGCTGATCGTGCTGTTCGACGACAACCATATCTCGATCGACGGCGCGACCTCGCTGTCCTGCTCGGACGACCAGACGGCGCGGTTTGCGGCTAGCGGCTGGAACGTCTGCCGCATCGACGGCCACGATCCGCAGGCGATCGCCGCGGCGCTCAGGCAGGCACGCGCGAGCGATCGGCCGGCGCTGATCGCCTGCCGCACGGTGATCGGGTTCGGTGCGCCGAACCGGCAGGGTAGCGAGAAGGTGCATGGCGCGCCGCTCGGCGCCGACGAGGTGGCGAAGACCCGTAGCGCGCTGCGCTGGCCGTATCCGGCCTTCGAAATCCCCGATGCGGTGCTGGCCGAATGGCGTGAGCTCGGCGGCCGCGGCCGCGATGCACGACGCGCCTGGATCGAGCGTTCGCGTGCCGCGTGCAAGACGGACAAGGGCGAACGGTCGCTGTTCCACGACGCGCTGAACCGGAAATTGCCCTGTGCCTATACCAAGGCTATGGCGGCGCTCGTGGAGCGCTTTGCGACTGAGCAGCCGAAACTCGCCACGCGGCAGGCGTCGCAGCAGGTCATCGACGTGATCGCGGAAGCGTTGCCCAATCTGCTCGGCGGCTCGGCCGACCTCACGCACTCCAACCTGACGCAGGCGAAGTCGCAGGTTTCGGTGCGGCCGGAAACGCTGGACGGCAGCTATATCCACTATGGCATCCGTGAGCACGGCATGGCTGCGGCGATGAACGGCATCGCCTTGCATGGCGGCTTCATTCCCTATGGCGGCACCTTCCTCAGCTTTGCGGATTACAGCCGCCCGGCGATCCGTCTCGCGGCGCTGATGGGCATCCGCGTCATTCACGTGATGACCCACGACTCGATCGGGCTTGGTGAGGATGGGCCGACGCACCAGCCGGTCGAGCATCTGGCCGCGCTGCGGGCGATCCCGAACCTGCTGGTGTTCCGCCCGGCCGATGCGGTCGAGACCGCGGAAGCCTGGGACTGCGCGCTGAAGGCGGAGACCTCGCCGTCGATCCTCTGTCTGTCGCGGCAGGCGCTGCCGACGGTGCGCGACGACAGCAAGGACAACCAGGTCGCGCTCGGCGCCTACGTTCTCGTCGAGCCGGCCTTCGGGCGTGACGTCACCCTGATTGCAACGGGTTCGGAGGTGGCGATCGCGCTCGAAGCCGCAAAGCTGCTGGCGGAAGCAGGGGTACAGGCCGCGGTCGTTTCGGCCCCGTGCTTCGACCTGCTCCGCCAGCAGCCGAGCGACTATCGCGCAAAGGTTCTGGGCAGCGCGCCGCGCGTCGGCGTCGAAGCCGCAGTCGAAGGCGACTGGGCCCGCTGGCTCGGCGACAACGGAGCCTTCGTCGGCATGACCGGCTTCGGCGCGTCGGCGCCGGCCGATGTGCTGTACCGCGAGTTCGGCATCACACCTGCGGCGGTTGCCGGGGCAGCACAACAGCTCATGCAACGAGCGAATTGAAAGGAGGACGCCACGATGGCGCGGATCACACTGAGGCAATTGCTGGACCACGCCGCCGAACGCGGCTACGGCGTGCCGGCCTTCAACATCAACAATATGGAGCAGGGCCTCGCCATCATGGAGGCGGCGGCGGCCTGCGACGCGCCGGTCATCATTCAGGCTTCGCGCGGCGCGCGGTCCTATGCCAACGACATCATGTTGGCGAAGATGATCGACGCGCTGGAGGAGATGCATCCGCAGATCCCGCTCTGCCTGCATCTCGACCACGGCAACGAGGAGGCGACCTGCGCCACCGCGATCCGCTACGGTTTCACCTCCGTGATGATGGACGGTTCGCTCAAGGCGGACGCCAAGACCGCGGCCGACTATGACTACAATGTCGACATCACCCGCCGGGTCGTCGAGATGGCGCACTGGGTCGGCGCCTCGGTCGAAGGCGAACTCGGCGTGCTCGGCTCGCTCGAGCATGGCGGCGGCGAGCAGGAGGACGGTCACGGGGTTGAAGGCCAGATCAGCCACGACCAGCTGCTCACCGATCCCGACCAGGCGGTCGATTTCGTCCGCGCCACCAAGGTCGATGCGCTCGCGATCGCAATGGGCACCTCGCACGGCGCCTACAAATTCACCCGCAAGCCTGACGGTGAGATCCTGGCGATGCGCGTGGTCGAGGAGATCCACACCCGCCTGCCCAATACGCATCTGGTGATGCACGGCTCGTCCTCGGTGCCGCAGGCGCTGCAGGACGTGTTCAACCAGTTCGGCGGCGAGATGCCGCAGACCTGGGGCGTACCGGTCGAGGAGATCGTCCGCGGCATCAAGCATGGCGTGCGCAAGGTCAACATCGACACCGATTGCCGCCTGGCGATGGCCGCGGCCTTCCGCAAGGTCGCCATGCAGTCGAAGAGCGAATTCGATCCGCGCAAATTCCTGAAGCCTGCGATGGATGCGCTGCGCGAACTCTGCCGCGATCGCTTCGAGCAGTTCGGCACCGCCGGCAATGCCGCTCGGATCAAGGTGGTTGCGCTGCCCGAGATGGCCCGCCGCTATCGCGCCGGTGCGCTCGATCCGCAGATTGGAAAAATGACCCAGGCCGCCTGAGCAAATGGCCAGCGAAACACAGGAGATTCTGATGAACGTGCAGCAGTCGATCACCGTGCGCGGGAAGGAACGCTACAAGTCCGGCGTGATGGAATACAAGCGGATGGGCTATTGGGAGCCGAACTACGAGCCCAAGGACACCGACGTCATCGCCTTGTTCCGCGTCACCCCGCAGGACGGCGTCGATCCGACCGAGGCTTGCGCCGCGGTGGCGGGCGAATCCTCGACCGCGACCTGGACCGTGGTGTGGACCGACCGGCTGACGGCTGCGGAGAAGTACCGGGCGAAATGCTATCGCGTCGATCCGGTGCCGAACTCGCCCGGCAGCTATTTCGCCTATATCGCCTATGACCTCGACCTGTTCGAGCCGGGATCGATCTCAAACCTGACGGCGTCGATCATCGGCAACGTGTTCGGTTTCAAGCCGCTGAAGGCGTTGCGGCTCGAGGACATGCGGTTGCCGACCGCCTATGTGAAAACCTTCCAGGGCCCGGCCACCGGGATCGTGGTGGAGCGCGAGCGGCTCGACAAGTTCGGCCGTCCCTTGCTCGGCGCCACCGTGAAGCCGAAGCTCGGCCTGTCCGGCCGCAACTATGGCCGCGTCGTCTACGAGGCGCTGAAAGGCGGGCTCGACTTCACCAAGGACGACGAGAACATCAACTCGCAGCCCTTCATGCACTGGCGCGAGCGCTTCCTTTACTGCATGGAGGCGGTCAACCGCGCGCAGGCTGCGACCGGCGAGATCAAGGGCACCTACCTTAACGTCACCGCGGCGACCATGGAGGACATGTACGAGCGCGCCGAATTCGCCCATGAGCTCGGCTCCAACATCGTCATGATCGACCTCGTGATCGGCTACACCGCGATCCAGTCGATGGCGAAGTGGGCGCGCCGGAACAACATGATCCTGCATCTGCACCGCGCCGGTCATTCGACCTACACGCGGCAGCGCAACCACGGCGTCTCGTTCCGCGTGATCGCGAAGTGGATGCGACTCGCCGGCGTCGATCACATCCACGCCGGCACCGTGGTCGGCAAGCTCGAGGGCGACCCGAACACCACGCGCGGCTACTACGACATCTGCCGCGAGGACTTCAACCCGATGAAGCTCGAGCACGGCGTGTTCTTCGACCAGAACTGGGCAAGCCTCAACAAGCTGATGCCGGTGGCCTCCGGCGGTATCCATGCCGGCCAGATGCATCAGCTGCTCGACCTACTCGGCGAGGACGTCGTGCTGCAGTTCGGCGGCGGCACCATCGGCCATCCTCGCGGCATCCAGGCCGGCGCCACCGCCAACCGCGTCGCGCTGGAGGCCATGATCCTCGCCCGCAACGAGGGGCGCGACTATGTCCATGAAGGCCCGGAGATCCTAGCCAAGGCGGCGCAGACCTGCACGCCGCTGCGCGAGGCGCTCGACGTCTGGAAGGACGTCACCTTCAACTACGAATCGACTGACGCCCCCGATTTCGTTCCCACGCCGAGCATGGCGGTCTGACAGGAGTTTCTCATGCGCGTGACCCAAGGCTGCTTCTCGTTCCTGCCCGATCTCACCGATGAACAGATCGCCGCGCAGGCGCAATACTGCCTCGACAAGGGCTGGGCGGTGAACATCGAGTTCACCGACGATCCGCACCCCCGCAACACCTATTGGGACATGTGGGGCCTGCCGATGTTCGACCTGCGCGATGCGGCCGGCATCATGAAGGAGCTCGCCGATTGCCGGCGAGTCTATGGCGACCGCTACATCCGGATCTCCGGCTTCGATTCCAGCCACGGCTGGGAGTCGGTTCGGATCTCCTTCATCGTCAACCGGCCGCGCGAGGAGCCCGGCTTCCGGCTCGACCGCCAGGAGGCTGCCGGCCGCAACGTCCGCTACGCGACGTATTCCTATGCGGCTGTTCGCCCCGAGGGCGAACGCTACGCCGATCAGTGACCGCGTCCGGTTGGCAAACCAGGCGGGTTGCTCCCTCGACCGCCTGGTCCGGATGCACTTCTCCGTCGTCGCCCGCCGCGGCGACGGAGCTTTTTTCGAAGCGAGAGGAAGATGACGCCACCGCAAGAACAAATCAGCCAACAAATCCGCGAGAGGCCGCTCGAGACCATCGACCTTCGGCATGAATTCGCCGACCTCGGCATCGGCGACGTGCTCGACCAGCTCGATTCCGAATTGATCGGCCTGAAGCCGGTGAAGACCCGCATCCGTGAGATCGCATCGCTCCTGCTGGTCGAACGCATCAGGCAGAAGATGGCGCTGGCGACGACATTTCCGACGCTGCACATGTCGTTCACCGGCAATCCCGGCACCGGCAAGACCACGGTCGCGCTGCGGATGGCCGGCATCCTGCACAAGCTCGGCTTCGTGCGCCGCGGCCATGTCATCAGCGTCACGCGCGATGACCTCGTCGGGCAATATATCGGCCACACCGCGCCGAAGACGAAAGAGATCCTGAAGAAGGCGATGGGCGGCGTCTTGTTCATCGACGAGGCCTATTACCTGTATCGTCCCGAGAACGAGCGCGACTACGGTCAGGAAGCGATCGAGATCCTGCTGCAGATCATGGAAGCGCAGCGTGAGGATCTGGTGGTGATCCTGGCCGGCTATGGCGACCGGATGGAGAAGTTCTTCCAGAGCAATCCGGGCTTCCGCTCCCGCATCGCGCATCACATCGATTTCCCGGACTATTCGGACGGGGAGCTGCTCTGGATCGCCGAGCTGATGTTGCAGCAGCAGAATTATCGTTTCTCCCCGGACGCCCGCGAGGCCTTCACCCGGTACATCGGCATCCGCAAGGAACAGCCGCTGTTCTCCAATGCGCGCTCGATCCGCAACGCGCTCGACCGCATCCGGCTGCGCCAGGCCAACCGGATCGTGGCGAAGCTCGACCGCACGCTCACGGCTGACGACGTGATGTCGATCGAGGCCGGCGACGTGCTGGCGAGCCGGGTGTTCGCGAAGGGCACCGGCGCTGTCGGCGAGGGGCGATGAACCGGGCGCTCGCAGCGATCCGGACCGCGGGGATGCGCGATATCATTGCGGGAGCGCGCGCCTTGATCTTCGATGTTGACGGCACGCTCGCCGAAACCGAGGAGGTGCATCGCCGCGCCTTCAACGAGGCGTTCGCCGAGGCCGGCCTCGACTGGTTCTGGGACCAGGTCACCTACGGGCGGCTGCTTCGGGTCGCCGGCGGCAAGGAGCGCATCCGCGCCTTCGACGAGCGCAACGCGGTGCCTATGCTGACATTCGCCGATATCGCCGACCTGCACAGGATCAAGACCGCGCACTACGCAGCGCTGATCGCGGCGGGCGGCTGTCCGTTGCGGCCGGGCGTCAGGGTCTGGCTCGCCGGTGCGCACCGCCGCGGCCAGCGGCTGGCGATCGCCACCACGACCTCGCATGGCAATATCGATGCCTTGCTTTCGGTCGCGCTCGGCCTCGGCTGGTCCGATCTGTTCGAGGCGATCGTCGCCGGCGACGACGTGCCGCGGAAGAAGCCGGCTCCGGACGTCTATCTCGAGGTCCTGGCGCGGCTCGGGCTCGGGCCGGCGGATTGCATTGCGGTCGAGGATTCCGGTAACGGCCTCGCCGCCGCGGCGCGGGCCGGCATCCCCGTGGTCATCACCCGCAGCACCTATTTCAGCGATGACGATTTCGCCGAGGCGCTTCTGGTCGTCGATGATCTCTCAGAGATCGACGACTAGAGGCCGCTGCAGCCGCCGGGCAGCCGTTTCGAATAATTTCTTCGGTAGGTTAAATAAATCGCGCTTGCTTCCGTAGCACAGTAGGGGCATCTTTGGCCGGAACGAGCGCCGGACCGCCGGAAATTCTGGCTGGTGGTGATGGCTGCCAATAATTTCGGGAGAAAGCGCCTCGTGACCCTCCGTGTCTTCAATCAATTTATTCGGTTTGTTGAATAAATGGTGCTTGCATCCGGAGAACGGCAAGGGCACCATCCACCAAAGGTTGCCAGAGGCCGTACAGAGCCACCAGAGGTTCTGGAGGATGCTGGCGCTCGCCAGCAATTCCGGAAGACAGCGCCTCATGATCCTCCGCTTCATTGCCACGGCTCATTCGTCCCACGGCATGACTTGCGGGTGACCCCGGCATAGCAGGATCGATATGGTTGATCGTGCGGAGCGAGCATGGCGCTGTTGACGGGTCCAACCGACATTGCGCGATTTCGGTTCGTGCCGGCCCCGGCTCCGATCCGGGGTCGCCTAGAGCTGCGACCAGCCAAAGAACGATAGCCGTCGATTGATGCCGTCCAAGGCAACGGTACCCAACTCAAAAAGCCAAGGGAGTGACGCATGTTCAAATTGAAGGTCTCGTTGATTGCACTGGCGTTGGCAGGTCTCACCGCGGCCGCACCGGACGCGCTGGCCCAGAGCAAGCCGACCATCGGCATCGCGATGCCGACCAAATCCTCGGCACGCTGGATCGATGACGGCAACAACATGGTCAAGGTGCTGAAGGAGCGCGGCTACGGCACCGACCTGCAATATGCCGACGACGATATCCCGAACCAGCTGTCCCAGGTCGAGAACATGGTGACCAAGGGCGCCAAGGTGCTGGTGATCGCGGCGATCGACGGCACCACGCTGTCCGACGCGCTGAAGCAGGCCAAGGCTCAGGGCATCACCGTCATCGCCTATGACCGCCTGATCCGCGACACGCCGAACGTGGACTATTACGCGACCTTCGACAATTTCCAGGTCGGCGTGCTGCAGGCGAGCTCGCTCGTGAACGCGCTCGGGCTGAAGGACGGCAAGGGTCCCTTCAACATCGAGCTGTTCGGCGGCTCGCCCGACGACAACAACGCCTATTTCTTCTACGACGGCGCGATGTCGGTGCTGAAGCCGTACATCGACAGCGGCAAGCTGGTGGTCGCAAGCGGCCAGATGGGCATGGACAAGGTCGCGACCCTGCGCTGGGACGGCGCCACTGCGCAGGCGCGGATGGACAATCTGCTCAGCGCCTTCTATGGCAAGAAGCGGGTCGATGCGGTGCTGTCGCCCTATGACGGTCTGTCGATCGGCATCATCTCCTCCCTGAAGGGTGTCGGCTACGGCAGCAAGGACCAGCCGATGCCGTATATCAGCGGCCAGGATGCCGAGGTGCCGTCGATCAAGGCGATGCTGCGTGGCGAGCAATACTCGACCATCTTCAAGGACACCCGCGATCTCGCCAAGGTCACCGCCGACATGGTCGATGCGGTGCTGAGCAAGAAGGAGGTCAGCGTCAACGACACCAAGACTTACAACAACGGGGTCAAGGTGGTTCCGTCCTATCTGCTCAAGCCGGTGGTGGTGGACAAGACCAATTGGGAGAAAGTCCTGATTGACAGCGGCTACTATAAGCGTTCGCAATTCGACTAAGGCGGGTGAGCTGGACGCACCCGCCGAAGCCGATCGACGCTGCGAGACATGATCCGATGACGGCAATGCTTGAGATGCGCGGCGTCAGCAAGAGCTTTGCCGGCGTGCAGGCGCTGCGCGACGTCAGCTTCACCGTGGAAGCCGGCCAGATCCACGCTCTGGTCGGCGAGAACGGCGCCGGCAAGTCGACCCTAATGAAGGTGCTGAGCGGGGTCTACCCCGCCGGCAGCTACGAGGGGTCGATCCTGTTCGACGGCGACGAGCGCCGGTTCCGCGACATCAACGACTCCGAGGACCTGGGGATCATCATCATCCACCAGGAACTGGCGCTGATCCCGTTGATGTCGATCGCCGAGAATATTTTTCTCTCGCGCGCGCCGTCGCGGTATGGGGTGATCGACCGTAATGCGGTGTACCGGCGGACCGCGGAGCTGCTGGCGCAAGTCGGCCTGCGCGAATCGCCGGACACCCTGGTCACCGACCTCGGCGTCGGCAAGCAGCAACTGGTGGAGATCGCGAAGGCGCTGTCGAAGCAGGTGCGCCTCCTGATCCTGGACGAGCCGACCGCGAGCCTCAACGAGGCCGACAGCGCCGCGCTGCTCGACCGGCTGCTGGCCTTCCGCGAGCAGGGTATCGCCTCGATCCTGATCTCGCACAAGCTGAACGAAGTCGCACGCGTCGCCGACCGCATCACGGTGCTGCGCGACGGCCGCACCGTCGACAGCATCGATTGCCGGACCGAAGCGGTCGACGAGGACCGGATCATCCGCAGCATGGTCAACCGCGATCTCGCGCATCGCTTCCCGGAGCGCAACGTCGCGATCGGCGATCCCGTGATGAATGTGGAGAACTGGTCGGTGTATCACCCGCTGCACACCGCCCGGCAGGTGATCAAGAACGTCGACTTCAAGGTGCGCCGCGGCGAGGTGGTCGGCATCGCCGGCCTGATGGGCGCCGGCCGCACCGAGTTCGCCATGAGTCTGTTCGGCAGGGCATGGGGCTACAACATCACCGGCAAGGTCAGCCTTGACGGACGCGAGGCGAGCCTTACCAGCGTGCCGGCTGCGATCCAGGCAGGCCTTGCCTATGTCACCGAGGACCGCAAGCAACTCGGGCTCGTGCTCGCCGACGACGTCCGCAAGAACGTGACACTGGCGAGCCTTCGCCAGGTCGCCGATCGCGGTGTGATCGACGATGTCGTCGAGCTGAAGGCGGCGAGCGACTACCGCAACCGGATGCGGATCCGCTGTGCCGATGTCTATCAGGAGGCCGGGCAGCTCTCGGGCGGCAACCAGCAGAAGGTGGTGCTGTCGAAATGGCTGATGACCGATCCGCAGGTGCTGCTGCTGGATGAACCGACCCGCGGCATCGACGTCGGGGCAAAATACGAGATTTATTGTATCATCAACGAGCTCGCGGCGGCCGGCAAGGGCGTCGTGGTGATCTCATCGGAGATGCCGGAATTGCTCGGGATCTGCGACCGGATCTGCGTGATGAATGACGGCGCCTTCGTCGGCGAGTTCGCCAAGGACGACGCGACGCAGGAGAAGATCATGCGCGCCATCATGCGCAATGTCAGGATGTCCGGAAGCGGCGCCCCTGTCAGTGAGGCGTTAGCGGGAGGCGGAGCACAATGACCGACAAGACGGTGTCACTTCCCGAGGCCCCCAAGCATTCCGGCTTCATCAAGAACAATCTGCGCAACTACGGCATGCTGCTGTCGCTGCTCGCGATCATGCTGTTCTTCGAGATCGTGACCGACGGCACGCTGTTGCAGCCGGTCAATCTCACCAACCTCGTGCTGCAGAACAGCTACATCGTGATCATGGCGCTCGGCATGCTGCTGGTGATCGTCACCGGGCATATCGACCTGTCGGTCGGCTCGGTCGCGGGGTTCGTCGGCGCGGTCGCGGCGGTGCTGATGGTGACCTACCACGTCAGCTACCCGATCGCGTTCGTCGCCTGTCTCTTGATCGGTGCCGCGATCGGCGCAGCGCAGGGCTACTGGGTCGCCTATTTCAAGATTCCGTCCTTCATCGTGACCTTGGCGGGCATGCTGGTGTTCAAGGGCCTTGCGCTCGCGGTGCTGCAGGGCCGGTCGGTGGGGCCGTTTCCGCCGACCTTCCAGAAGCTCTCGTCGGGCTTCATTCCCGAACTGTTTCCGAGCGCCGGCACGCTCTATCCGACCTCGCTGCTGATCGGCGTCGTGCTTGCGTTCGCGCTGGTGCTGGCGAGCGCCAAGAGCCGGGCGCGCGAGCAGTCGCACGGCATCGAGGTCGAGCCCTACGCATTCTTCATCGCCAAGAGCATCGCGCTGGCGGGCGCGGTGCTCTATTTCACCTATCTGATCGCCTCGCATCGCGGCCTGCCGAACGTGCTCGTCATCATGACGGTGCTGATCGCGGCCTATGGCTTTGTCACGCGGCGGACCGTGATCGGCCGGCAGATCTACGCGGTCGGCGGCAATGCCAAGGCCGCGAAGCTGTCGGGCGTCAAGACCGAGCGGCTGACCTTCTTCACCTTCGTCAACATGGGCGTGCTGGCCGCGCTCGCCGGGCTGGTGTTCGCCGCGCGGCTCAACACCGCAACGCCGAAGGCGGGCCTCGGCTTCGAGCTCGACGTGATCGCCGCCTGCTTCATCGGCGGCGCCTCGGCCTATGGCGGCGTCGGCCGGGTCGGCGGCGCGGTGGTCGGCGCCATGATCATGGGTGTGATGAACAACGGCATGTCGATCCTCGGCATCGGCATCGACTATCAGCAGGTGATCAAGGGCCTCGTGCTGCTCGGCGCCGTCTGCATCGATGTCTACAACCAGCGCCGATGATTGCCGCGCGGTCATGATTCCGCGATATGATGCCTGCGCAACGCAGGAGAATGCCGCGTGAAACTGTCCCATGCCGATGCGCTGACCATCGGGAACATCCTCGCTGAAGTCGGCCGCAGCGAGATCATGCCGCGGTTCCGCCGCGTCCGCGAGATCGAGGTCCGCACCAAGACGTCGGCATTCGACGTCGTCACCGAAGCCGATGAGCTGGCCGAACAGGCGATCTCGGCCGCACTGCTCCGGGCGTTTCCAAATGCGACCGTCATCGGCGAGGAAGCGACATCGCGCGATCCGGCCGCGCTCGATCAGGTCGGGACCGCGGAGCTTGCCTTCATCATCGATCCGATCGACGGCACGCGGAACTTCACCTCGAGCCTGCCGCTGTTCGGCACCATGGTGGCCGCCACGATGCGCGGCGAGATCGTGTTCGGTGCGATCCATGATCCCGTCTGCAACGACACCGCGTTCGCGCTGCGCGGTGAGGGCGCCTGGCTCGAGCTGCTGGACGGCAAGCGTCACGATTTGAAGGTCGCCGCGCCCGTGCCGGTCAAGCAGATGGATGCGGTGATTGGCGTCAATTTCCTGCCCGAGGCGCTGCGCCCGATCGTCGCCGGCAATCTGTCCAAGCTTGGCGTCAGCGCCTGGCTCCGCTGCGCCGCGCATGAGTATCGGATGGCGGCGTCGGGCCATTGCCATCTCCTGTTCTACAACAAGCTGATGCCGTGGGATCATGCCGCGGGCTGGCTGCTGCATCGCGAGGCCGGCGGCTACAGCGCGCATTTCGATGGATCACCCTACAAGCCGGTCAATCTGACCGGCGGCCTGCTCTGCGCGCCCGACGAGGCGAGCTGGCATGCGGCGCAGCAGGCGATCCTGACGCCGGCCGGGTAGTTTTGTCGCAACTCTCGAACAGCTTGCTCGATGTCATCACCCGCGCAAGGCGATGACACCGGAGACAGGACGGAATGATGGCGCGTGGTATCGCGCGAGAACCTTCCTCGGTGTCGTCCTGGCGAAAGCCAGGACCCATAACCACCGAAGCAAGTTGTGAGAAGGTCGCCGCCCCAGCGTCGTGCAACAATCGGGGTAATGGGTCCTGTCTTTCGCCAGGACGACGATGAGGATGGTTCTCGATTCAAATGTCAAACACGCGGTACACCGAGTGTGTTGCGCGGAGCGGCGGGCCGCAGCTCTCCATTCTCGCGACATGCCTGGCTGACTGAGGGATGCGTGCGTCATGCCCGGAGGCCCGGGCATGACGCACGGAAGCGCTACTCGCTGCCGACCTCTCCGGTGATGATGTTGCCGAACAGCGTCCAGCTCTCGCCTTCGAACCGCATCAGCTGCGACTGCTCGATCGGACGGAAGTCGGTCGCGCTGGTGTTGATCCTGATCCCGGGCAGGATCATCTTCGGCGCAAAGTCCTTCAGGCTGGCGGCCTGCTTCATCACGTTCTCGCGCGTCAGGTCGTCGCCGCACTGCTTGAGCACCTGCGCGAGCGTCTGCGCGGCGGCGTAGCCATAGACGTGGTTGCCGTTGGTCTTGTCGCCGTCGGGCAGGTACTTGTCCATGAAGGCCCGCCATTCGGTGGTCTCGGCATCACCGTTCCAGATCTTGTCGGTCGGGTCCTTCAGGTAGGCGACCGAGATGATGCCTTGCGAGTTTTCGACGCCCGCGGCGCGCATCGCCGAAGCGACCGAGGTTGCGGTCGAGGTCAGGAAGAAGGTCGGCTTCCAGCCGAGCTCGGCGACCTTCTTGATGGTCTGCGCCGCGCCCTTCGGGGCAGCCCAGGTGAACAGAATGTCGGCGCCCGAGGCGCGCAGCGCCACGATCTGCGAATCCAGCGTCGGATCGGTGAGTTCGTAGGACTTGTCGGCGACGATCATGCTGCTGGCCTTGTCGCCGAGGCCGTCGCGCAGCCCCTTGAGCGCATCCTTGCCGGCATCGTCGTTCTGCCAGAGCACGGCGATCTTGCCGTTCGGGAATTTGTCGAGGATGTATTTGGCGTAGATCCGCCCTTCGCTCTGGTAGTTGGGTTGCCAGCCCATCGTCCACGGAAAGCCCTGGGGATCGCCGAAGCGCGTCGCGCCTGATGCGATGAAGAGGTGAGGGACCTTCTTGCCGTTCAGATATTTCTGGATCGCGACATTGGGCGCGGTGCCGAGCGGCTGGAACACCAGCAGCACCTCGTCGCCCTCGACCAGCTTGCGTGCCTGCTCGACCGATTTCGGCGGCGAGAAGCCGTCGTCATAGCTGATGAAATTGATCTTGCGCCCGTTGATGCCGCCCTGATCGTTGATCATCCTGAAATAGGCCGCCTCGGTCCGGCCGATCGCGCCGTAGGCGGAAGCGGGACCGCTATAGGGCATGATATTGCCGATCTTGATCTCGGTGTCCGAGACCCCAGGGCCGTAGTTCTTCTGCGCGAGCGCCGGCGACAGCGCACCGATCGTTGCCGCGACCGCAAGCCACCCGCGAAGACAAAAACCGTCCAACATCCCTCGTTCACTCCCTGATGATCCATCGATCGCCTTGTGACGTGCGCGGGCCTGAGGGCCTGCGCGTTGACGCCCGGCGACAATTATCGTATGCGCTTCCGGTCTGGAAACGTTTCCAGAATAGCGCGTGTTCCCACCGATGGCAATATTCCCTGCGGCCGGAGAGATGTGACAAATGAGCAGACTGGAGCAGACAAGCCCGGACCATGGCGCGAGGCCGCCGCTGGTCGCCGAATGCGATGCCGTCGTGGTCGGTGCCGGCTTCGGCGGGCTGTATGCGATCTATCGGCTGCGCGAGCTCGGGCTGAAGGTGATCGGCATCGAGGCGGCGTCCGACGTCGGCGGCACCTGGTACTGGAATCGCTATCCCGGCGCGCGCTGCGACATACCGAGCCTGTTCTATTCCTACACCTGGTCGGAGGAACTGCGGCAGGAATGGCGCTGGAGCGAGAAATATGCCGCGCAGCCGGAGATCCTGCGCTATGCGCAGCGCGTCGCCGACCGCTTCGATCTGCGCTCCTTGATCCGCTTCGATACGCGTGTGACCAGCGCCGACTGGGACGAAGCCGGCGAGAGCTGGACCGTGCGCACCGATCGCGGCGATTGCATCGTCGCATCCATTTGCGTGATGGCGACCGGCAATCTCTCGGTGCCCAACAAGCCGAAGCTGCCGGGGCTGGAGCGCTTCGGCGGGCGGATCTATCACACCGGGCAGTGGCCGCATGAGCAGGTCGATTTTTCGGGCTTGCGTGTCGCGGTGATCGGCACCGGCTCGTCGGGCGTGCAGACGATCCCGATGGTCGCCAAGGCGGCAAGCCGCCTGACCGTGTTCCAGCGCACGCCCAACTACTCGGTGCCGGCACGCAACGCGCCGCTGTCCGACACCGATATCGCGGCCGCCGAGCCGTTGATCGCGAAATATCGCGAAAGCCTCGAGACGCCGGAATTCGGGCGGGTGCCCGCCAACGCATTCGACGCTGCGGTGCCCGACCGCGACGTGCAATGGGCGCGCTATGAACAGCTGTGGGAGCAGGGCGGCGGCGGCATCCTGACCGCGTTCCCGAACATCCTGACCGACGAGGCTGTCAACGACGTCGCCTGTGACTTCGTGCGTGACAAGATCCGCGGCATCGTCAACGACGCGGCGACGGCGGAGGCGCTGTCGCCGAAGGATTATCCGCTCGGCGTCAAACGCATCTGCATCGATACCGGTTATTTTGCCACCTACAATCTGCCGCATGTCGAACTGGTCGACCTGCGCGCCGAACCGCTGACGGCGGTCACCGAGACCGGCCTCGAGACCGCGACGCGGTCCTTCGTGCTCGATGCGCTGGTGCTGGCGACCGGCTATGACGCGATGACCGGCGCGCTCGCCGCGATGCAAATCCGCGGCCGTGACGGCACGACATTGAACGAGGCCTGGGCCGACGGACCCAGCGCCTATCTCGGCCTGATGGTGTCGGGCTTTCCGAACCTGTTCGTCGTGACCGGGCCGGGTAGCCCGTCCGTCATCGGCAACGTGATCCACGCCTGCGAGAACCATGTCGAGTGGATCGCGGCCTGCCTCGGCAGCATGCGCGCCAAGGGGCAGACGCGGATCGAGCCGGATCGCGATGCCGAGCGCGCCTGGATGGCACATGTCGCGGATGCTGCCAGCCGCACGCTCTATCCGAAGGCCAATTCCTGGTATCAGGGCGCCAACATCGCGGGCAAGCCGCGAGTGTTCATGCCCTATGTCGGCCAGGGCTATCGCCACCGCATCGCGCAGATCGCGCAGCGTGGCTACGAGGGGTTTGAGTTGCGCTGAGGCTGGCGCCTTGCTCTCCGTCATTGCGAGGAGCTCGCGACAAAATTGCAAAGCAATTTTGCGCTGAAGCGACGAAGCAATCCATCGGGAGGCAGATGCGGGACAATGGATTGCTTCGCTTGGGTCGCAAAGACGAAAGATGGAACCGTTTCCAGATTCCAGCAAACAGGAGGATCACAGATGGAGATCAAGCGATCAGGATCGGTCGCAAGCCGCCGCGGTAACGCCGAGTGGTTCAGCGGCACCGTATGGGCTGACTCGATCGTCAATGCACCCGCACCGGCGCGGGTGCAGGCCGCCCGGGTCACGTTCGAGCCGGGTGCACGCACGGCTTGGCACACTCACCCGCTCGGCCAGACGCTCTACGTCACCGCCGGCGCGGGATATGTGCAGAGCTGGGACGGCCCGATCCGCGTGATCCGTCCGGGCGATGTGGTATGGATTCCACCGGGCGAGAAGCACTGGCACGGTGCGGCGCCAACCACGGGCATGAGCCACATCGCGATCCACGAAGCGCTCGACGGCGACTATGCGACCTGGATGGAGCATGTCTCCGACGCGCAATACGCGGCGGCGCCGCAGGCCGATTGACCGGCGTTACTTCCGCCCGCGCGTCGCCGGCGCGGCGCAGGAGTGGCGCAGGATCAGGCGCGTCGGCAGGAATACCGGTGCGCTGTCCGCGGCCTTGTCGCTGTCGCGGATCCGCTCCAGCAACAGCCGCGCGGCGGTGCGGCCGACCTCGTTCATGTCCCAGCTCAAGGCCGAGATCGCGGGCGTCGCATGGCGGGCGAGGTCGGTGTCGCCGCTGCACACGATCGAGACGTCCTGCGGGTAGCGCAGGCCGTTGCTGGTGATCGCCTCCAGCACCTCGGCCAGCATGCTGGTACCGAGCGAGATGATCGCGGTCGGCGGTTTTGTCATTTGCAAGAGCTGGCACACCGAGCTGAACGCGGTATTGGCGCCCTGCATGTGCGGGCGGATCAGGCCGGGATCGACCTCGATCTTGGCTTCCTGATGCGCCTGCCGGTAGCCCGCGAGCCGCTCCGAGCTCGGCAGCACCGCGGCGCTGCCGGTCAGCAGGGCGATCCGGCGATGGCCGAGCCCGATCAGATAGCGCGTCGCCTCCAGCGCACCGCCGCGGTGATCGACGCGAACCGGGATGCTATCAGGTACGTCGCGGTCGACGGTGACGCAGGGCAGATCGAGCGTCGCCAGCCCCTTCATGAAATCCTTGTGCGAATTGTCGCCGGCGAACAGCAGCAAGCCGTCCATCTGGCGCCGCCGCACCGCCGACAGGAACGCCGCCTCGCGCGCCTCCTCGTGCTTGGTCGCGGCCAGCATCAGGAGGAAACCGGCGCGCTGGAATTCCTCCTCCGCGGCGCTCACCATGCCGGTGTAGTGCGGATTGGAGAAGTCGGCGACCATGCAGCCGATCGTGTTGGAGGCCCGCGAGCGCAGCGCCTGCGCTGCAGAGTCAGGCTCGAAGCCGAGACGCTTCACCGCGCGCATGATGCGAGCATGCAGTTCCGCGCTGGTGTAGATGCCGCCGTTGAGCGTGCGGCTGACGCTTGAGACGGACACGCCGGCCTCGGCCGCGACGTCACGAATCGTCGGTCGTGTCCGTCGCGCCTTTGCCATTCGTGGTCGGGTCCTGTCGGTTCGGCGTTGCCGTCGTCAGGTGCGCCACTTGCGGCGCGGAGCGGACGGCATGACCGAACCTAATCAGGCTCCGCCACGAATCTCAAATGATTCCTGTGGCTGCGGTTGCGGGCGCTTAAGCCGACGCGGGCCGGTCGAAATAGGCGAACGCGGCGCTGGTCAGGCTGCCCAGCAGCGACCAGAACACCAGGCTGGTCAGCGTGACGGCGACCACGAACTGATGCGATAATGACGACGGCACGTTGGTCTTGACATGCTCGAGCTCCGGCGCGCCGATCAGATGCGGCAGCATGATCAGGACGACGCCGGCGACGGCGGCCGGCATCGAGCGGCGGAACACGATCAGCCCGAGGCCGGCTGCTGTCGCCAGCACCGCAATCGTCCACCAGATCTGGCGCGACAGCAGCGGGGCGGCGGGCACGCCCGGCAGTTCAGGCGGCAGCCCAAGGCCCGGCGCAATTGTGAAGACGGCAAAGCCTGCGAGGCCCCACATCAGGCCCTCGTGCCACGAGATCGGCTCGCCGGTTGCGCCGCTGCGGACCGCAAGGAAGCCGCAGAGTAGAAGCGCAAAACCGATCGCGGTCAGGATGTTGGCGCCGGCCGTATAGAGATTGCGCTCCAGCCCGTCCTTCGGCTCCCAGGCCTCGGCGCCGTGATCATGGTCGGCATGATCGTGGACGAGGATGGCCCGCGGCTGCGCTGAGGCTTCGTGCCTGTGCTCGGCGGCCTTCTCATAGACCTCGGCCCTGAGGATCAGGGGAACGGTGCCGAACTGCTGGGCCGCGGTGACGATCAGGCCGACGATGAATCCCGCGATGACCGACGAGAAGACGATCGAGCGAAACGTGCTCATGCCGACGAGGTCAGTGGCAGGGGAATGCGTTGGAGTGGCGCACATCGTGCGCGGCGTTGTGGATCACGTCGATGTGCGAGAAGCCGACCACGCCGACGATGAACAGGCCGAGCGTCATCGCCATCAGGGACTGGGCGAGCCGGCCGACCTGTCGGGTGGCAACCGGCAGATGCTGGGCTTGCGCGGTCTGGGACTGGCTCATGATCGTTCTCCACGTTCGATTTGGTCGGCTTCTAGCAGCTTTCGGGCGATGTCGCGACTGGTAAGATGCAGATTTGTTCCAACAGGGATGCGCTTGCGCAAGATCTTGGCGCGGGCCGCGGCCCTGAATGCGTCTGTATGGCGCTCGAAATAGCCGAGGCAGGCCTCCGGTACCGGCTCCGCGCCGAGCAGAGTCCGGAATGCGCCCCGATGTACCGCGCAGATCGCGCCGTGCTCCGGGACGGGAAACGCCAGGGAGGCGATGTCGGCGCGCCAGTGGGCGGCGGTGTTGGCGGCGCCGCTGCCGGTCGGAGATTCGTCAGCGCCGGATGGTGAATTCACCGGGACCTCGCCGCGTTTCCCACTTGGCCTGCTCGAGCTCGGGACGGTCGCATTCTGCCTGGGGGTAGCCGATGCAGAGGTAGCCGATAAATTTCCAGCCGTCCGGTATCTCCAGGATCTCACGAACGCGGCCCGGATTGAGGATCGATACCCAGCCGAGCCCAATGCCTTCGGCACGCGCAGCAAGCCACATCGAGCAGATCGCGGCCACCACGGAATATTCAGACGTCTCCGGCATCGTCGCGCGGCCGAGACCGGAGCCGATCTGGTCGCTCTTCTCGGCGAACACGGCGAGGTGGCCCGGCGCTTCCTCGAGGCCCGATAGTTTCAGTGCTGCATATTTTGCGGCACGCTCGCCGGAATAGGAGCGCAGTGCATCGGCGTTGCAGGCCTTGAAGTCGTCGATCACGGCGCGGCGTCGTGCCGCATCGTCGACGATGACGAACCGCCAGGGCTGGCTTAGGCCCACCGATGGCGACAGGCAAGCGATCTCGATCAGCCGCTCGATTGACCCATCCGGCAGCGGATCGGTCCGGAAGCGCCGCACGTCGCGCCGCCACACGAAAAGCTCGTGCAGTTGCCGGCGAAACGCATCGTCGAATGAGATCATCGCAGGGCCTTTGGCAGCATCGATCTCGGAGTTCATTTAAGCTTCATCGGCAGGCCTGCAACGACGAACTCGACCTCGTCTGCTGCAGCGGCGATGGTCTGGTTCATCAGGCCTGCTGCGTCGCGGAAGGTCCGCGCCAGTGCGTTGTCGGGCACGATGCCGAGGCCGACCTCGTTGGTGACCAGGATGACCGGGCTGTGCTGGCGCGGCAACGCCTGCGCAAGGCGCGTCACTTCCTGCGACCAGTCGCGCTCCGCATGCAGCAGGTTGGACAACCACAGCGTCAGGCAATCGACCAGCCTGGCGCCGGCGCGATCGGTCTCGGACAGCGCGTCAACCAGATCGAGCGGCACCTCGCGTTCGATCCAGTCGCCGCCGCGCCGCGCGCGATGCCCGGCGATGCGTTCGTCCATTTCAGCATCCAGCGCCTCGGCGGTCGCAACATAGACCGGCTGACCTGGAAAGCTGCGCGCGCGAAGTTCGGCGCGCCGGCTCTTTCCGGACCGGGCTCCGCCGGTGATCAGAATGACGGTCATATGGTCTCCTGCTGCGAACCGGGACCCGCTTCGCTCGAAAACGCTCTAACCACCAATCGCGGTAAAACACAAAGCCGAAATCCGCCCGCGGAGGGCTTGCGCTCGCTCGATGTCTTGCGCATCAGGGGGATCGCGGCGAGGAGAGGGTTAAGTGGGATTTGCGGGAGCGATGGCGGTGGCGATGGCCGTGGATGCCTTGATCGGCTGGCCGGCGTGGCTGTTTGCCCGCATCGGCCATCCCGTGACCTGGCTCGGCCGCTTGATCCATTTCCTCGATACCAGCTGGAACCGGGCCTCCGATCCGCCGGTGCTGCGTCGCGCCGCCGGTGTTGCGGCGGCCGTGCTGGTGATCGCGCCGGCGACGGCGCTGGGCTGGGCCGTTCAGTCCGCGCTGGCGTCCGGATGGCTGCATGTCGTTGTTGTCGGTGTGCTGGCGTGGCCGCTGGTGGCGCTGCGTTCGCTGCACGACCATGTCGCAGCGGTGGCCCATCCGCTTGTCTCCGGCGACATCGCGGCCGCGCGTTCAGCCGTCGCGCAGATCGTTGGACGCGATCCGGCCACGCTCGACGATGCCGGCATCGCGCGCGCAACCATCGAGAGCCTTGCCGAGAATGCATCCGACGGCATCGTGGCGCCGGTGTTCTGGGGCGCGCTGTTCGGGCTGCCGGGAATCCTCGGCTACAAGGCGATCAACACGCTGGACTCCATGATCGGTCATCGCACCGAGCGGCACGAAGCCTTCGGCTGGGCCGCGGCGCGGATCGACGATGTTGCCAATCTCATTCCGGCGCGGCTGACCGGTGTTTTGTTCGTGCTGCTCGCGCCAAACCGCTCGCAGGCGTGGTCATGCATGCTGCGCGATGCGCAACGGCATCGCTCGCCGAATGCCGGATGGCCGGAAGCGGCGATTGCCGGCGCGCTCGGGGTGCGCCTCAGCGGGCCGCGCATCTATCACGGCAGTATCGCGGACGAGCCCTGGCTGAACGAGGGCGCGCGCGATCCGGCCGCCGCTGATGTCCTCACCGGGCTGAAACTCTATCGTTACGCCATGATGCTGTTGGCCGCGGCCTTCGTGGCCCTGGCGCTGGTGTGAAGGAGCGGCGCATGCGTGAGCATGGCGGGAATCTCGACGTCGCCCAGCAACGCTACGGCGGCACTGCGGAAGACTGGATCGACCTGTCGACCGGGATCAATCGCGTGCCCTATCCTGACGTCGGCGTGGAGCCGCGGCAATGGAGCGCGTTGCCGTCGCGATCCGAAATCGAATCCCTGCACGACGCTGCGCGGCAGGCCTACGCTACCACTGCGCCGATCATGGCGATCGGCGGTGCGCAAGCCGCCATTCAGTTGCTGCCTAGTCTGGCGTCGCGCGGGCGGGCGCGCATCCTGGCGCCGACATATAACGAGTATGCCGGCGTGTTGTCGGCGGCAGGCTGGGACGTTGCCGAAGTGTCCGAGCTTGCGGCGCTTGCGGGAGCTGATGTTGCCATCGTCGTCAATCCGAACAACCCCGACGGAAGACGCCATGATCGGGACGAACTGCTTGCGCTGTTGCCACGCGTTGGCCGGCTCGTGATCGATGAGAGTTTTGCGGACGCCGTACCCGGCATCTCGCTTGCAGCAGAAGCAGGACGCGCGGGGCTCCTGATCCTGCGCTCATTCGGCAAGTTTTACGGGCTTGCCGGCTTGCGGCTTGGTTTCGTTGTTGGCGGCGAAGCTGATATCGCCGCGCTTGCCGCAATGACCGGGCCATGGCCGGTTTCGGGGGCCGCGATCGCGATCGGGCGGCGGGCCTTGCTCGACCACGACTGGGCGAGGACAACGACCGTACGGCTGGCGGACGACTGCGTTAAGCTCGACGCAGCGGCGCAATCGTGGGGCTGGACGCTGGTCGGCGGCACGCCGCTGTTCCGGCTCTACGAGACCGGCGATGCGCTCGCCGCGCAGGAGACGCTTGCCCGCGCGCGGATCTGGTCGCGCGTCTTCGAGCAAAGGCCGGGATGGCTGCGCCTCGGTCTGCCCGGCAACGAGGCCGAATGGTCCCGGCTTTCAGCCGTGTTGTCGCGCTGATTTTTTGACGCGTTCTCTTCACGCGAACCGGTGTCCACGTCGCTCGAAAGCGCTTTAGCGCGCGAGCGCGAGCAGGCCGTCGACATCAAGATGGGCTTCGATGTGCTCGGCAAGCGCGTCGAGCGCGCTCTCGACCCTCGCGCCATAAGGCTGATCCGCCGCAGGGATATCGAGCTGCGCAAAGAAGGCCTTGCGAAATTCGTCCGACGTGAACAGGCCGTGGAGATAGCTGCCGTGAACGCGCCTATCGCTCGACATGGCACCTTCCGGCGAGCCGTCAAGCATTGAGAAAGGCCGGACGCGATCCGGGCCGTCGGTGCGCCCGATATGGATTTCGTAGGCGCTGATCGGCTGGCCGGTCGCAGCATGCACGGCGCTGACGCGGGTCAGCGTCTTCTGCTCGGTCATGGTGGTGGTGACATCGAGCAGCCCGAGGCCGCGCGTCTCGCCGGCAGGACCTTCGATCCCATCGGGATCGGCGACGGACTGTCCGAGCATTTGGTATCCGCCGCACAGGCCGAGGACATGGCCGCCGCGGCGATGATGCGCCAGCAGATCGATGTCCCAGCCTTGCGCGCGCAGGAAGGCGAGGTCGCCACGGGTCGATTTCGAGCCGGGCAGGATGACGAGCCTGGCATCACCCGGGACGGCTTCGCCTGGGCGGACCATCACGAGATCGACGCCGGGCTCGAGCTTCAACGGATCGAGGTCGTCGAAATTGGCGATCCGCGACAGTGCCAGAAACGCGATCTTGCACTGGCCGGGCTTGCGCGCGTCGCCGAGCCCGAGCGCATCTTCGGCAGGTAATTCGCCGGCGCGGCCGAACCAGGGCAGCACGCCGAAGCCGCGCCACGCAGTGCGGACCTCGATCAGGCGGTAGCCGTCGTCGAACAGCGAGGGATCACCGCGGAATTTGTTGATGACAAAGCCCTGGATCATCGCGGCATCGTCGGGATCGATCACCGTCTTGATGCCGACGAGCTGCGCGATCACGCCGCCACGGTCGATGTCGCCGACCAGCACCACGGGCACGTCAGCCCGGCGCGCAAAGCCCATATTGGCGATATCGGACTTGCGCAGGTTGACCTCGGCGGGGCTGCCGGCGCCTTCGACCAGCACCAGGTCGGCGCGCGCTTTCAGGCGCGCAAAGCTCTCCAGCACCGCGCCCATCAGCTGTGGCTTCATGCCGGCATATTCCCGCGCGCGGGCGGTCGCGATCCGCTTGCCGTGCACGATGATCTGCGCGCCGACATCGGTTTCGGGCTTGAGCAGCACCGGGTTCATGTCGGTGTGCGGCTCGACGCCGGCGGCGAGCGCCTGCAACGCCTGCGCGCGCCCGATTTCGCCGCCGTCGACGGTCACCGCCGCATTGTTCGACATGTTCTGCGGCTTGAAGGGCAGCACGCGCAGGCCGCGCCGCCTGGCGGCGCGCGCCAGCCCCGCGACGATGAGCGACTTGCCCACGTCCGAGCCGGCACCCTGGATCATCAATGCGCGCGCCATGGCGATGTCTGTCAGAATTCGACGCCCGGCTGGGCCTTGATGCCGGAGCGGAACGGATGCTTGACCAATGTCATCTCGGTGACGAGATCGGCGATCTCGATCAACTCCTCCTTGGCGTTGCGACCGGTGAGCACGACATGGGTCATCGGCGGCTTCGACGTCGTCAGGAATTCCACCACATCGGCGATTGCGAGATAGTCGTAGCGCAGTGCGATGTTGATCTCGTCGAGCACGACCATGCGCAAGCTTGGGTCGGCGATCAGCTGCTTGGCCTTTTCCCAGCCGGCTTGCGCTGCCGCGATATCGCGGGCGCGATCCTGGGTTTCCCAGGTAAAGCCTTCGCCCATTGCGTGGAATTGACAGAGCTCGCCGAAATGCCCGGTGAGCAGGCGGCGCTCGCCGGTATCCCAGGCCCCCTTGATGAACTGCACGACAGCGCACGGAAAGCCGTGCGCCACGCAGCGGACGATCATGCCGAAGGCGGAGGACGATTTTCCTTTGCCGGCGCCGGTATGAACGATGATCAGACCCTTTTCGCCGCTCTTGGTCGCCATGATGCGATCCCGGGCGGCCTTCTTTTTCGCCATCTTGTCGGCATGGCGCGCGTCCAGCGATGGGTCGGTGCCGACAGCGCCGCCCTCAGCGTCGTTTCCATCAGAAATCATCACGTTCCTTCGGCTTGACAAGTGCGAGGCTTGGACGAATGGTGGGCCCGCGTTGGTTCCTGTCCTACGACAGGCGAACAGGGAATGCGATAGGGCTGAGACCGCAAGGTCGGCCCGAAACGCAGCCGCCCCCGCGACCGTGACCGGAGAGATGCCCAAGCCACTGATTCCGTAAGGAGCCGGGAAGGTGGGCATCAAAGGAAAAATCCTACTCCGCAAGCCGGGAGACCTGCCAGCGCAGCATGTTGTGAGACCGGCGGACGGGGTGTTCCGCGACGGGGAACGAACCGATCCACCATCGGCTCGTGTGCCTCATCGCTTCCCGCTGTCAATCCAGGAAGGCCGATGAGCGTTACCCTTCATGTCTGTATCACCTGCCGCGCCGGCCAAACGCTGGCGGAAGGTGAAGTTGCGCCCGGTGCGCGCCTGCATGCCGCTCTTGTCGAGGCCGGCGTGCCCGATGGCGTCGATCTGGTTCCCGTCGAATGCCTGTCGGCTTGCAGCCAGGGGTGTTCGGTCGCGCTCAGCGCGCCCGGCCGGTGGTCCTATGTCTATGGACGCCTGTCCGAAGCCAATGCCGGGGATGTGATCGCAGGCGCCTCCGCCTATGCGGCGGCACCTGACGGCATCGTGCCGTGGCGCAGCCGTCCTGAAATCTTCCGCAAGCAATCGCTTGCCCGCATCCCACCTCTTCCCGTCGTGCCGGAGGCCGCAGAATGACTACACTCGCCAAGGTTCCGGTTACCGTCGTGACCGGCTTTCTCGGGTCCGGCAAGACGACGCTGATTCAGCACCTGATCCGCAATGCCAATGGCAAGAAGCTCGCGGTGTTGGTGAACGAATTCGGCAGCGAAGGCGTCGACGGCGACATCTTGAAGTCCTGCGCCGACGCCAATTGTCCGACCGAGAACATCGTCGAGCTCGCCAATGGCTGCATCTGCTGCACCGTCGCCGACGATTTCATCCCGGCGATGGAGCAGTTGCTCGCGCGCCCGGTGAAGCCCGATCACATCGTGATCGAGACCTCGGGGCTCGCGCTGCCGAAGCCGCTGCTCAAGGCGTTCGACTGGCCGGAGATTCGCTCGCGGATCACCGTCGACGGCGTGATCGCGCTGGCTGATGCCGAGGCGGTTGCTGCCGGGCGCTTCGCGCCTGATCCGGTTGCAGTCGATGCGCAGCGCGCCGCGGACGACAATCTCGACCACGAGACGCCGTTGTCCGAAGTGTTCGAGGACCAGATCGCATGCGCCGACATCGTGCTGCTGACCAAGGCCGATCTCGCAGGGGCAGAGGGGATCAAGGCGGCCAAGGAAGTGATCGCGGCCGAAATGCCGCGCGAGGTGCCGATGTTGCCCATCGTCGACGGCACCATCGACGCGCGCGTGATCCTGGGGCTCGGCGCCGCGGCAGAGGATGACCTCGCGTCGCGGCCGTCGCATCATGACGGCGAAGAGGAGCACGAGCACGACGATTTCAATTCGGTGGTGATCGATCTTCCCGAGATTGTCGACATCGATGCGCTGGTCGCCTCGATCAAGGGTCTGGCGCGCGAGCAGAACGTGCTGCGCGCCAAGGGCTATATTGCGGTCGAAGGCAAGCCGATGCGCTTGCTGGTGCAATCGGTCGGCGAGCGGGTCCGGCACCAGTTCGACATGCCCTGGGGCGCGCGGCCGCGGCAGTCGAAGCTCGTCGTGATCGGCGAACACGGCGATATCGATGAAGCCGCCATCAGGGCACGGCTTGGTGTCTGATGCACGTCGTTTTCCGCGAGAGCCGCGGCCTCGAGGAGACCGCGACACCTAGGGACCTCGGCCAGGATCCGGCCGATCTCGTGGTGTTGTCGTTTTCCGACAGCGATCTCGCGGCCTTCGCGGCCGGCTGGCGGCGCGGCCGTGCCGCATTGCCGTCGCTGCGGCTCGCCAATCTCGCGGAGCTGCGCCATCCGCTGTCGGTCGATACCTATATCGAGCGGACGCTGTCGCACGCGCGCGGCATTTTGGTGCGGCTGATCGGCGGCGAACCCTATTGGTCATACGGGCTTGCCGCGGTGCATCGGCTGGCGAAGGAGCGCGGCATCGCTCTCGTTGTGCTGCCGGCTGATGGCCGTGACGATCTGCGGCTCGATGAGTTCTCGACCTTGCCGGTCTCGACGCTGCGCCGTCTGAAAGTGCTATGCGACAAGGGCGGCCCGGTTGCCGCGCAGGCCGTGATCGCGCAATTGGCACTGGCGTCCGGGCTCTATGCCGGGCCTGTGGTCGGCGAGATCGATCTTCCCGAGATCGGCGTCTACGATTCCCGGCGCGGTGCCGTCGCATCGCTGCCGGCACCGGATGGCCGGCCGCGGGCGCTGGTGACGTTCTATCGTTCCTATCTCGCGGCCGGCGACACCGCGCCAGTCGATGCATTGATCGATGCGTTGCGCGCGAAGGGGTTTGATGCCCACGGCGTCTTCGTCACCTCGTTGAAGGCGGCGGGCGTTGCCGACTGGTTGCGCGTTCAGTTCGAGCAATGCCCGCCTGCCGCCATCGTCAACGCGACCGCGTTCTCTGCGGCCGGCGACGACGGCACGACACCCTTCGATGCCGTGTCGTGTCCGGTTTTCCAGGTCGCGCTGTCCACGGCGCGCCGTGAGGATTGGGCGGAGTCGCTGCGCGGGCTGTCGCCCGGCGACCTCGCGATGCATGTGGTGTTGCCGGAGGTCGATGGCCGCCTGTTCGCAGGTGTCGTGAGCTTCAAGTCGGCAGGCGAGCGCGATCCGGATCTGCAGTTCGCGCATCTTGCGCACCGGCCGGATGCCGAGCGCGTCGCGGCGATTGCCGCGCGGGTGGCGGCCTGGCATCGGCTTGCCGGCAAGCCCGCGCATGAGAAGCAGCTCGTGCTCGTGCTCTCGAACTATCCGGGCCGTCCGCACCAGATCGCGCATGCCGTCGGCCTCGATGCACTTGCTTCGGTCGAGGCTTTGCTGGCCGATCTTGCGGCCGCAGGATTTGACCTTGAGCCGGTGGCGTCGCTGGGCGATGTGCTCCTGCGCAGGAAACTGACATGGGACGTGGCCGAATATCGCGCGGTGCTCGCCAGCCTCCCGCAGCAGCTTCAGGGCGATCTCGCGCGCGCATGGGGCGCGCCGGAGGATGATCCCGATTGCCGCGACGGCGCATTTCATTTCGCGGCGATCCAGTGCGGCAAATCGATCATCGCGGTTCAGCCGGAGCGCGGTGAGGCCGGTCATCGCGACGCTGATTATCACGATCTGTCGCGCACGCCGCGCCATGCCTATGTCGCGTTCTACCTGTGGCTCCGGCATCAGGGCGTCGACGCCGTCGTCCACATGGGAGCGCATGGCACGCTGGAATGGTTGCCCGGCAAATCGGTTGCGCTGTCATCGGCGTGCTGGCCGGAAGCGCTGATCGGCGACCTGCCTGTTGTCTATCCCTTCATCGTCAATGACCCCGGCGAGGCGGCGCAGGCCAAGCGCCGGATCGGCGCCGTGACGATCGGCCATCTGCCGCCGCCGCTGGCGCAGTCTGCGGTGCCGGAAAGCTTGCGCGCTCTCGAGCGCTTGCTCGACGAGTATTCGACCGCCGATGGTCTCGATCCGGCGCGGCGACAGCGCCTGATTGCTGCGATCCGCGAGGAAGCGCGCGTCGCCGGGTTGGAGGACGATCTCGGTCTCGCCGCGTCGGTCTCCGCGGCCGAGGCCATTCCGCAGATTGATCGCTTCGTCTGCGATCTCAAGGAAAGCCAGTTCGGCGATGGCCTGCATGTGTTCGGGCAGGGCGACTGCGGCGATGCGGAGAAGGCAGCCTTGCGAGACGCACTCGCCGGCCGGCGCGTGGCACCGGGGCCGTCGGGCTCACCCTATCGCGGGCGCCGCGACGTGCTGCCGTCCGGGCGCAACCTGTTCGCAGTCGACCCGCGGGCGGTGCCGACGCCGTCGGCGCATGCGCAGGGCGTGAAGCTCGCCGAGGAGCTGCTGCGCCGTCATTTGCAGGATCACGGCGATTGGCCGAAAGGGCTCGTCGTCGATCTCTGGGGATCGTCGACGATGCGCAGCGCCGGCGAAGACTTTGCGATGGCCCTGCATCTTGCCGGTATCGCGCCGCGCTGGGATCACGGGTCGGGCCGGGTGTCGGGCTACGACATCATCGCGCCGGCGGAACTCGGCCGTCCCCGCATCGACGTGACGCTGCGGGTGTCGGGATTGTTCCGCGACGTCTTTTCGGGACTGGCGCAGCTGTTCGAAGCTGCGACGGAGGCGCTGTCCGAACGCAGCGACGAGGCGGACGAGAATCCCTATCGGCTGCGCATCGCGCGCGTGTTCGGTCCGCGCCCCGGGCATTATGGCGCCGGCATTGCATCGATTCCGGATGTCTTCACAGCGGAGGCGCGCGAGGCGGCCGGCGAAGCCTGGCTGTCGGCGTCATCCTGGGCCATTGCGTCCGACGGCGAGATCCGGTCCGATCGCGCCGGTGTCGAAGCCAGGCTCACTGCTGCCGACAGTTTTGTTCATACCCAGGATTTGCCGGAGACTGATCTGCTGCTGGCGGCGGACTACGCCGCGCATGAAGCGGGCATTGCCGCGGCGGCCCAGCACCTCGGCGCAAAAGTCCCAGCGCTCTATCACCTCGATGCGACGCGGCCGGATCAGCCGCATGCGCGATCGCTGACGGAGGAGATCTCGCGCGTGGTGCGGGCGCGCGCCGCCAACCCGGCATGGATCGCCGGCATGATGCGGCATGGCTTCCGCGGAGCTGCCGAGATCACCGCGACGCTGGAGCACATGGCAGCATTTGCGCATCTCGCCGGTGCGGTGCCGCCGCATCTGTTCGACCTCTATTACGACGCGACGCTCGGCAATGACGAGGTTCGTGGCTTCATGCTGCGTGAGAATCCGGCGGCGCTGGCTGCGATCGAGACCTGCTTCACCCGGCTGCATGAGGCCTCGCTCTGGCAGACGCGGCGCAATTCGATTGCGGCGGCGTTGCAGGAGGCGTCATGAGCGCAGTTGCGATCAAGGGCTGGTGTCCCGGCGCGCTGCGGCCGATGCAGTCGGGCGATGGCCTCGTGGTGCGCATTCGCCCGCGCGGCGGGCGGCTGGACGCGATACAGGCGGCAGGAATCGCCGAGCTATCCGCGCGACACGGCAACGGCCTGATCGATCTGACCAGCCGCGCCAATCTCCAGATCCGCGGCGTTAGCGAAGAAGGTTATCCGTTCTTGATCGAAGGGCTTGCGGGGCTCGGGTTGCTGGACGCGGATTCCGATACCGAGGCGCAGCGCAACGTGCTGGTGACGCCGTTCTGGACCGGCGCTGACGACACGCAATCGCTCGCGGCCGAGCTTGAGCGGGCGCTCGCCACCGCGTCACTCGATCTTCCGACCAAGTTCGGCTTCGCAATCGATGACGGCAGCGAGCGGGTGTTGGCTGGCGCATCCGCGGACATCAGGATCGAGCGTGATCGCAAAGGTGCGCTGCTGGTGCGTGCCGATGGCGCACTGCTCGGGCGTCCGGTCACGAGGAGCGACGCCGTGCCGGTCGCGTTGGCCATGGCCGAATGGTTCATGGCCTCCGGCGGAGCCACCAATGAGAAGCGACGAATGGCGGCGCATCTGGCCGGCGGCGCGAGCCTGCCGCTATCGCTTCGCGGCGATGCCGAGCCGGTGGCCCAATCGGCAGACCCTGGTCCCGGACTCTACCTGGCCGGCGCGATGGTTGGCGTGGCCTTCGGGCAAATGCCGCACCAGACGCTCAGCCATCTCGCTGCGAGCACGCAGGCGCTTCGCATGACGCCTTGGCGGATGGTGTTGGTGGAGGGAATGCATGAGATGCCTCGTGGGGCGGACCTCGTCACCGAGGCCGACGATCCGGCGCTCCGCGTGATCGCCTGCAGCGGCGCGCCGCGCTGTCGCGAGGCGCATGCCGATACGCGCAAGCTGGCAACGGCGCTCGCACCGCATATCCCAGCCGATGCCCGGCTTCACGTCTCCGGCTGCGCCAAGGGTTGCGCCCATTCCGGTCCTGCTGATGTCACCCTCGTGGCTACGCACGAAGGCTTTGACCTGATCCGTCACGGCACGGTGCGTGATGCGCTCGTTCTGCGCGGGCTGACCGGTGCCGGCATCATCGCAAATCCCTCCGTGCTGACGGGAGGTCATTGATGCCGCATGTCTATGAGACCGACGGCGCGGCGATCTACCGCCAATCCTTTGCCACCATCCGGACCGAGGCTGATCTTGCCCGCTTCACGCGCGACGAGGAGCCGGTGGTGGTGCGCATGATCCATGCTGCGGGCATGGTGGGTCTGGAGGCCCATATTCGCTTCACGCCCGGCATGGCCGCGTGCGCACGCGCAGCCTTGCAGGAGGGCGCGCCGATCCTCTGCGACGCGCGCATGGTGTCGGAGGGAATTACGCGCGCGCGGCTGCCGGCCCGCAACGAAGTCATCTGCACGCTCGGTGACGCCAGGGTTCCCGCGCTCGCGCAATCGATGCGCAACACGCGCTCGGCCGCTGCGCTGGAGCTGTGGCGGCCGCATCTGGCCGGGGCGATCGTCGCGATCGGCAACGCGCCGACGGCGCTGTTTCACCTTCTCAACATGCTGGAGGATGCCGACTGCCCGAGGCCGGCGGCGATCATCGGCTGTCCGGTCGGCTTCGTCGGCGCAGCCGAGTCCAAGGCGGCATTGATCGCCGAGCCGCCGGTGCCGGCGCTGACGGTCGAGGGACGTCTCGGCGGTTCGGCGATCACGGTTGCCGCCGTCAATGCGCTGGCGAGCTGGAGCGAATAGCGATGGGGCGCATCATTTGCTGCGGGCTTGGCCCTGGCGATCCCGATCTGATGAGTGTGCGCGCCGACCGCATGGTGCGTGCCGCGAAGCACGTCGCCTTCTTCCGCAAGAAGGGGCAACTCGGGCAGGCGCGCCGCATCGTCGAAGGCATGCTCGCGGATGACGTCAGCGAATATCCGATGGAATACCCGGTCACCACAGAGATCGCGTTCGACAATCCCGAATACGCGCGGCTGCTGGCCGATTTCTACGATGCATGGGCCGAGCGGCTGGCGCGGCTTGCGCGCGAAAGCGACGTCGTCGTGCTATGCGAGGGCGATCCCTATTTTTATGGCTCGTTCATGCATCTGCATGCGCGCTTGCAGGGCCGGGTCGAGATCGAGGTGATCGCCGGCATTCCCGGTATGGTCGGCTGCTGGAATGCGGTCGGCCAACCGATTGCACTTGCCGACGATGTCACCACCGTCCTGATGGGCACGCTGCCGGAGCCTGAACTCGCGCAGCGGATGCGCAGCTCCGACGCGCTGGTCGTGATGAAGACCGGCCGCAATCTTCCGAAGATCCGCCGCGCGCTCGCGTCCGCCGGTCGTCTCGACGATGCGTGGCTGGTCGAGCGCGGCACCATGCCGGATCAACGGGTCGCGCGGCTCGCTGATATCGCCGAGGCCGACTGTCCGTATTTTGCGATCGTGCTGGTGCACGGGCAGAGGCGGCGCAGGGAGGCGGTGCAATGACCGGCACGGTGACCATTGCGGGATTGGGGCCGGGCGACGAGGCGCTGATCACGCCGGAAGTCACGGCTGCGCTCGCGGCGGCGACCGATATCATCGGCTATGCCCCCTATGTTTCGCGTGTGCCGCCGCGCGCCGGCCTGACGCTGCACCCGTCCGACAATCGCGTGGAATTGCAGCGCGCCGGCGAGGCGCTGCGGCTCGCGTCCGAGGGGCGACAGGTCGTCGTGGTGTCGTCGGGCGATCCCGGCGTATTCGCGATGGCATCCGCCGTGTTCGAGGCGCTTGAGGATGCGCCGCAATGGCACGACCTGCCGATTCGCGTGCTGCCCGGCGTGACGGCGATGCTGGCGGCGGCGGCGAGCGCCGGCGCGCCGCTCGGCCATGACTTCTGCGCGATCAACCTGTCCGACAATCTCAAGCCGTGGTCGCTGATCGAGAAGCGCTTGCGGCTCGCCGCCGAAGCCGACTTTGCGATCGCGATGTACAATCCGCGCTCGGCCAGCCGGCCGGAAGGCTTTGCGCGAACACTCGAGATATTGAAGGAGGCGGGCTGTGGCGAGCGGATCGTGATTTTCGCGCGCGCCGTCTCTACATCAGACCAGCGAATCGAGACGGTCGAACTGCGCGACGCGCGGCCCGAGATGGCCGACATGCGGACGCTCGTGATCGTCGGCAATTCGGCGACGCGGCGGGTCGGCCGCTGGGTCTATGCGCCGAGGCAGGTCCGATGACCAAGCCATTCCATCACGTCGCCGACACTTTCCACCCGCGGCCTGTCGGGCAGCAGCGGCCGCGTGATCATGATGACGGGAAGGCCAAGCGCGCGAGCGGCGTCGATTTTGGCGCGCGCGCCGGCGCCCCCGGAGTTACGGGCGACGATCCACGCGATACGACGTGTGCGCATCATCTCGAGCTCACCCTCGAGCGTGAACGGTCCGCGCGAGACGATGACATCCGCCTCCGGCAATGGCAGCGCTTCCCCGGGCGGGTCGACGAAACGCAACGTATAGGCATGCTGCGGCCGGGCGCCGAAGGGCGCGATATGCTGGCGGCCGATCGCGAGGAACACATTGGCGCGGCCGTCCGGCAACGCCGCGGCCGCGGCCACGACGTCCGCCACCTCGATCCAATGATCGCCGGAGGTTTTATCCCACGGCGCGCGTTCAAGCGCGAGCAACGGCGTTGCGGTCTGCGCGCAGGCGGCGATCGCATTGCGGCTCATCTCGGCCGCGAACGGATGCGTCGCATCGATCACATGCGTGATGCGTTCCCGACGAAGATAGTCGGCAAGACCGCTGACGCCGCCGAAGCCGCCGATCCGCGTCGGCAGAGGTTGTTCGGCCGGAGCAGCGGTGCGTCCGCCATAGGAATAGACCGCGTCGATCCCCGCGCGGGCAACCGCAGCGGCAAGCGAATTGGCGTCGGCCGTTCCGCCCAGGATCAGGGCGCGTATCATGGGTAATCCCTGGTTGACCATCATTGGCATCGGCGAAGATGGCCTTGCGGGACTGTCAGACGCAAGCCGAAAGGCGCTTGATGACGCCGAAACTGTTTTCGGCGGCGAACGCCACCTTGCACTGGCCGGGATCACCGATCGTGGTCGCGCCTGGCCGGTGCCGTTCGATGCAGGCATCGTGCTTGAACGCCGGGGACGTCCGACCGTTGTGCTCGCCTCCGGCGATCCGTTCTGGCATGGCGCCGGCGGCAGCCTTGTCGGGACATTGCGGACAGGCGAGTGGGTCGCGCATTCCGCGCCGTCGACGTTCTCGCTGGCCGTTGCACGTCTGGGCTGGCGGCTGGAGAATACTGTTTGCCTCGGCCTTCATGCCGCGCCGTTCGAACGGCTGTTGCCGCATCTTTCGCGCGATGCACGGATCATCTGTCTGGTGCGCGACGGCAGAGCGGCTTCCGATCTCGCGCGCTGGCTCACGGAGCGTGGCTGGGGACCGTCGGCGATGTGGACGCTGTCCGCGCTGGGCGGCCCGCGGGAATCGATCACGCAGCATCGCGCCGACAGCTACGCCGGTGATTCAGGTGACAGCCTGGTCGCGGTTGCGCTGGAGGCGAGGGGAGGGCAAGGACTCGCGCGCAGTTCGGGCCTTCCCGACGCATTGTTTGTGCATGACGGGCAGCTCACAAAGCGGCCGGTCCGTGCGCTTGCGCTGTCGGCGCTGTCGCCGCGGCCCGGCGAGCGACTGTGGGATATCGGCGCCGGCTCCGGCTCGATCTCGATCGAATGGGCGCTCTGCGGCGGCACGGCGGTCGCGGTCGAGGCGCGCGGCGAACGCGCCGCCAACATCCGCGGCAATGCGACGAGCTTCGGCCTGAGCCACCGGATCACAATCGTCGAAGGCGAGGCGCCCGGCATCCTGCCGGACCTCGCGGCGCCCGATGCGGTGTTCATCGGGGGCGGCCTCGATGCTGATATGTTCGCCGCGATCTGGTCGCAGATCGCTCCGGGCACGCGGCTGGTCGCACATGCGGTGACGCTGGAAACCGAGGCGCTGCTCTCCGATCTGCACCAGCGCCATGGCGGCGAACTGATGCGCGTCGAGATCGCGCAGGCCGAGCCGCTTGGCCGGTATCGTTCCTGGAAGGCCGCGCGGCCGATCGTGCAATGGAGCGTGATCAGATGAAGGTCGCCGGTCTGGGATTCAGGCGCGATGCCAGCGTCGCATCCTTGCGCGAAGCGCTCAATGCCGCCGGCGGCTCCGAGGGCCTTGCGGCGGTTGCCACGGTGAGTGACAAGGCCGATGCGGTGGCATTGAAGGCGCTGGCACTGGAATTGGGGTTGCCGATTCGCGGGATTCCCGCCGAGACGTTGGCGGAGATCGAAACGATGACGCAGTCAGAACAAATCGCTGTCAGGTTCGGCACGGGCTCTGTTGCTGAAGCCGCGGCGCTCGCGGCAGTGGGACGAGGTGCGCGCCTGACCTCAGCTCGACGCGTCTCGCAGGATCGGATGGCGACCGCGGCGATTGCGGAAGGAGACGGCGAATGACGGTGCATTTCATCGGCGCAGGGCCAGGCGCCGCCGATCTTCTGACCTTGCGCGGGCGCGATCTCATCGCCTCTTGCCCGGTCTGTCTCTATGCCGGATCGCTGGTGCCTGCAGGCGTGCTGGCGCATTGCCCGAAGGATGCGCGTATCGTCAACACCGCGCCGCTGTCACTCGACGAGATCATCGCCGAGATCGCCGCGGCGCATGCCGAGGGCAAGGACGTCGCGCGGCTGCATTCGGGCGATCTCTCGATCTGGTCGGCGATGGGCGAACAGCTGCGCCGGTTGCGCGCGTTGCAGATTCCGTATTCGGTGACGCCCGGCGTGCCGGCCTTCTCCGCGGCCGCGGCGGCACTGGAGGCCGAGCTCACGCTGCCCGGCCTTGCGCAATCGGTGGTGCTGACGCGCACGCCGGGCCGGGCGAGCGCGATGCCTGATGGTGAGACACTCGCGGCGTTTGCTGCGACCGGTGCGGTGCTCGCGATCCACCTCTCGATCCATCTGCTCGACAAGGTCATCGCCGAGCTGACGCCGCATTACGGCGCGGACTGCCCGGTGGCGATCGTCTGGCGCGCGAGCTGGCCGGACCAGCGGATCGTGCGCGCCACGCTCGCGACGCTCGATGCGGCAATCGGCCCCGAACTGGAACGGACCGCGCTGATCCTGGTCGGCAAGACGCTCGGCGCCGGCGATTTCGCCGAAAGCCGTCTCTACGCCGCCGACTATGACCGCCGCTACCGCCCGGTCGGTGCGGCGCCGCGCTTTCCGGGATCATCTCAATGACCGCGGGCCTCGTGATCTCGGCCCCGGCCTCCGGCGTCGGCAAGACGACGCTGACCCTGGCGCTGGCGCGCGCCTGGCGCAATCGCGGCCTCAAGATACAATGCCTCAAGAGCGGCCCTGATTACATCGATCCGGCGTTCCATGCGGTCGCGACCGGTCGCGCATCCGTCAATCTCGATAGCTGGGCGATGGCATCGGATGCGATCGCATCTCTGGCCAGCCGCGGCGCGGACGCCGATCTCGTGCTGGCCGAAGGCTCGATGGGCTTGTTCGACGGCGTCGCCGCGCGCGGCGTCTCGGGCACCGGGGCCACGGCCGATATTGCCGCGATGATGGGATGGCCGGTGCTGCTGGTGATCGATCCCTCCGGCCAGGCCCAGACGGCGGCGGCGATCGCCGCCGGGCTGCGCGACTTCCGCGCCGACGTTCGGCTTGCTGGTGTCGTTCTGAACCGTGTCGCTAGTGCGCGCCACGAAGCCTTGGTGCGCGATGCGATGACTGGCGCAGGCATACCGGTGTTGGGTGCGCTGCCCCGTCACGCCGAGATCGCCTTGCCGAAGCGGCATCTCGGCCTGGTGCAGGCCGAAGAGCAGGCTCAGATCGACAGCCTGATCGACGAAGCCGCCCGTTTCGTGATCGAGCATGTCGATCTCGACGCTGTGCTGCGATCGGCCCGGGTGTCGCCGCCGCAAGCTGCTGCGCTCGGCCTGGGCATCACACCGCCCGGCCAGCGCATCGCGCTCGCGCGCGACGCTGCATTCTCGTTCGTCTATCCGCATATGCTGGAAGCCTGGCGAGCGGCCGGCGCAGACATCGTGACGTTCTCGCCGCTTGCCGACGAAGGCCCTGACGCGGGTGCCGATGTGTGCTGGCTGCCCGGTGGCTACCCTGAACTGCATGCCGGCCGTCTTGCCGCCAACAGGCGATTTCTCGCTGGGCTGCGCGCCTTCGCCGAGATGAAGCCGGTGCATGGCGAGTGCGGGGGCTACATGGTGCTGGGCGCCGCGCTGACCGATGCCGAAGGCGTGCGCCATGAGATGGCGGGGCTGCTCGGCCTCGAGACGAGCTATGCCAAGCGTCGCATGCATCTCGGCTACCGGCTCGCCGAGCTTGCCGCGCCGATGCCAGGACACGGTCCAGGCGCGCGGCTGCGCGGCCACGAATTTCACTATTCGACGATCATCGCGCAGCCCGATACGCCGCTTGCGGTGGTACGCGATGCGACCGGCGCGATCGTTGCGGAAACCGGATCGCGGCGCGGTAACGCAACGGGGACATTCTTCCATCTGATTGCGGAGGACCGATGAGCGCCTTCGTCTCCTTCGTCTCGGCCGGTCCCGGCGACCCCGATCTCCTGACCATCAAGGGAGCGGCGCGGCTGCGCGAGGCCGACGTGGTGCTGTACGACGATCTCGCTTCGGGCGCGATCCTCGATCTCGCGCGCTCCGGCGCCAACCTCGTCGCGGTCGGCAAACGCGCCGGCCGCCTCTCGGCGAAGCAGCATCATGTCAGCCGGCTGCTGGTCGATTACGCGGCGGCGGGCGTGCGGGTGGTGCGGCTGAAATCCGGCGATGCCGGCATCTTTGGGCGCCTCGAGGAGGAGATCGAGGCGCTGCGCAATGCAGGCATCGGCTACGAGATCATTCCCGGCGTGACCTCGGCCTCGGTTGCCGCCGCGCAAGCCGGCATTCCGCTGACGCGACGGCTGACCTCGCGCCGGGTTCAGTTCGTGACCGGCGCCGATGTCACCGGCGGATTGCCGGCGGATTTGAATTGGGCGGCGCTGGCCGATCCGGAAGCGACCACGGTCGTCTATATGGGGCGGCGCACGTTCCCGGCTCTGGCCGCAGGGCTGATCGCACATGGTCTCGCCCCCGACACGCCGGCGCTGCTGGCGGAGTCCCTCGGCCATGCCGACGAGCAGCTTCATCGGACCACGATCGCAGGGCTGGCCGAACAGCTCGCGCATGCCGGCGCTGCCACGGCAGCTTCCATTATTCTATTCGGCGCGCTGGCACCGGAAGAAAAGTGATGCGGCCATGCTGATGCTGTCCCTGATCGGTATCGGATGCGGCGACCCGCAGCAGCTCACCCTCGCTGCGATCGACGCGATCAACGCCGCCGATTTGATCATGATCCCGCGCAAGGGCACCGCGAAGTCGGACCTCGCCGAATTGCGCCGAACGATCTGCGCGGAGGCGTTGAGCAACGACCGCACGCGCATTGCCGAGTTCGACCTGCCGGTGCGCGACGCCGGTGAGGACGACTATCGCAAGGGCGTGGACGATTGGCACGATGCGGTCGCTGCTAGTTGGTCGGAGCAAATCGCGCGGCATCTCGGCGGCGAGGGACGCGTCGCTCTGCTGATCTGGGGCGATCCCTCGCTCTACGATTCAAGCCTGCGGATTGCGCAACGGCTCGATCCGCTGCCGTCGATCGCAATGATCCCGGGCATCACGTCGATCCAGGCGCTGTGCGCCGCGCATGCGCTGCCGCTCAACGAGATCGGCGAGCCGTTCCTGGTCACGACCGGCCGGCGGCTGCGTGAGGGCGGCTGGCCTGTTGGTGTCGATACCGTCGTCGTGATGCTCGACGGCGGCGCCGCCTTCCAGACGCTCGATCCTGCCGGCTTAAGGATCTGGTGGGGCGCCTATCTTGGCATGCCCGATAAGATCATCATGGCGGGGGAGCTCGCGGAGGTCGGCCCGCGCATCGTCGCCGTGCGCCGGGATGCGCGTGAACAGCACGGCTGGATCATGGACAGCTATGTCCTGAAGCGCAGGCAGTAATCCGGAGATGGCGAGGATGCTAGGTCTTCAACCCGCGAATCGAGGGTTGGATGGTCAGGCGGTAGGCGACGAGCTTGTCACCGTCAAACTGCTCGAGTGTCGTCTCGCAGACCGGGCAGCGATACTCGCCCTCGCTTCCTGATCCGGTTGCCAGCTCAAGGCGTCGGAATCCGGCCCCGCAGCGCGGACACGTGACGTCGTTCTTCTTCATCAACTCACTCCAGAACAACACCGGCGGTCCTTCTTTAGCGCAGACTGCGCGGCGGAACTATGTTCACAGGCGGAGAACTGCGGATCATTGCTGCATGGGAATAACGGATGCGTCCGCGTCGAGCGGGAGGCCGCGCGAGCGAACGCGCTGAACGGGTGGTCGATTTCAAGGCATTCCGCAAATTCGGCAATGGGTTACGACGCGGCCTTAAAGGGAGATAGGGAAACGGATTTGCGCCGCGATATTGGCAGCCATGTTGCAGCGCTCGTGGCGGATGTTGCGTCTGCTCAGTCGTTCGGCAACGCGGGATCGCCGGCGAACGCAGGGTTCGCCGGCGATCCATCATTATCGGCGCATGCCACCTATTGCCGCGTCATGCGACGGCGGGGAAGTCGATGTCGGTGTCGTTGATGCGGTTGAAGACGTTGGTGAAGACGATGGTCGCAAACGCCAGGCTGATCTCGACCAGCTGCGCATCGGTGTAGCCGGCGGCTTTGATCGCGGCGAAATCTTCGTCGCTGACGGTGCCGCTCGACTGCGCGAGCTTGCGAACGAAATCGATCAGCACATCGTACTTGGCATCGCCGGTCGGCTCGCCGTCGCGGATCTGCTTCAGCGCGTCGGCCTTCACGCCGGCGAGCTTGGCGAGGTGAGAATGCGCGGCGACACAGTAATCGCAACCGCCGGCAGCGCTGACCACGATCTTGATGATCTCCCGATCACGCTTGGACAGGCTGCCGCCGGCGAGCACCGCATCGGCGGCGACCATCGCCTTGAGCGCGGCCGGTCCGTGGGCGGCGATCGCCGCATAGGCATTCGGGACGCTGCCGGCCGCCTTCTTGATCTGGGCGTAGATCTGGCCCGACGGGCCGGTGTCGGTTTCGAGATTGGGGACTGAAAGACGAGACATGGTGGCACTCCTTGTTGGGGTTGGTGAACGATTGCGGAGTGACAATAGGATCGATAATTGAGACATTGAATGTTCATATAGCTCGATTATATGCTCAATCGTCTCATGCGATGCTTCGGGGGATTGGCCATGGATTGGCTCAGCCGGCTATTCGAGATGATGCCGGTGCGGGGGCGGCTCGATATTCGCTGCAGTTACAGCGTCCCCTGGCGTATCGAGCAGGGCCCGGGTCTGACCAACGAAATCCCCTATCATGCGGTGCTTGCCGGCTCGGCGATCCTGGACGATCCCGCGGGCGGACGGTCATTGCTGCTGAAGCCCGGCGACATCCTTCTGCTTCCCGGCAACCCGCGACACGTGATGCATGACGGAAGCGGGGCGACACCGCTGCCGGCGCGCAACCGGGCGGCGCAGAATTTCACGATCAGCGAAAACCTCGGGTCGGATGAGCGGCTTGACCTGCTGTGCGGGCACTTCGCGATTGCACCTCCGCACGACCGTCTGTTGAGCAGCTATCTTCCGCCGCGTCTTGTCGTGCATGCCGGCGCTCGGACCGGAAAGGGGACGGCCGCGCAGCTCGCCGGACTCGTGTCCCTGATGCGCAGCGAAACGGCCGACGATCATCTGGGCGGCCACGCCATGCTCAATGCGCTGTCCACGGCGATGTTCGCGCTTGTGCTGCGGCTTGCGAGCGAGACCGATGCAACGTCACACGGACTGCTCGCTCTGGTCGGCGATCCTCGGCTCGCGCCGGCGGTGGCCGCCATGTTCAACGCGCCTGCGCGCGCGTGGTCGCTGCCGGAGCTCGCACGGCTTTGCAACATGTCGCGCGCCACGCTAGCGCGGCAGTTCCAGGAGAAGCTTGGGCGATCGGCCAGCGATCTGCTCACCGATATCAGGATGACGCTTGCGGCCAACGAGTTGAAGAGAGCATCGCTTTCGACCGGCGCCGTTGCCGAGATGGTCGGTTATCAGTCGGAGGCCGCCTTTCAGCGCGCCTTCAAGAGCCATATGGGCGTGACCCCGGCGCAGTGGCGAAAGGCGCAGCATTCTGTAGCGGACGAGCCGGTCGGCTCCGCCGCAGCGGCCGATCCGAAAAGCTAGCGGCATTACATCAAGACTTGCGATGCCTTGCGTTGACCGCGATCGCGGCGGCGGCGGTGCGGTTCTCGACGCCGAGCTTGGCGTAGATCTGCTCGAGATGCTTGTCGACGGTGCGCGGGCTGAGGCCCAGGATCTGCGCGATGTCGCGGTTGGTCTTGCCTTTGGAGAGCCAGGACAGCACCTCGCCCTCGCGGGTGGTCAGGCCGAGCTCGCTGGAGAATTCGGCCGGCATGTCGCCGCTGGTGTCCTTGGCGAGCCGCAGCAGGAACTCGTTGGGGCCGAGCTTGCCCATATATTGCAGCCGAAGCTGCTCGTTGCCGGGGAATGACGCGACCGTCGCGGTCTTCTTTCCCGCCGCACCTTTCTGCGCCTGTTCGAGCCATTGCGGCATCGGCTCCGGCAGCACGAAATTGTCCGCGGCATCGGCGAGCGTATCCGACAGCAGCCGCTGCGCCTGTGGGGTCGCCCACAGCAGCGCGCCTGAACTGTTGACCGCGAGCAGGTAGCGGCCGGAGACGTCAAGCGCCGCGCGGGCACTCTGCGTCATCCGCGCATTGGCGAGATGGACCCGGATCCGCGCCAGCATTTCCTCGACCACGATCGGCTTGGTGACATAGTCGACGCCGCCGGCCTCCAGCCCGCGCACGATGTGCTCGGTCTCGGCGAGCCCCGTCATGAAGATGATCGGCACGCCATCGAGCCCGGCATCGCGCTTCAGTCGCTTGCAGGTCTCGAACCCGTCCATGCCGGGCATCACGGCGTCGAGCAGCACGATATCGGGCGTGATCTGGTCGACGATACGCATCGCGGAGGCGCCGTCGAGCGCGACCATCACGGTCATCCCGGCGCCGTCGAGCGCGTCGGTGAGGAGGCGCAACGTCTCCGGCGAGTCGTCGACGACGAGCGCGACGTCGCGCTTCTTCTGTTCAATGGTCATAGCTGTGCAATATTTTCAACATCGCCATATACTGATCGAGATCGAACCTGTCGATCAGCGTGCGCATCTGGCCGACGAAATCGGCATGTTCGGGACACTCATTGCCGATTTCGTCGAGCTTGAGCTGGATCGCCCTGACATAACCGAGCTGGCCGAGGCTGATCAGCTCTTCGACATACTTCACCGGCGGACGCGAGCCGCTGTCCGGCTTCCATTGTGGAGGCGGCGCCTGCTCGGCCTCATACTGCCACTCGATCTTGAGCAGCTGGCGGATGGTCTCCAGCAGCCGCGGAATGTCGATCGGCTTCATCAGATAGCCGTCGTGGAACGGTTGCGCCAGCGGAGCACCATGGGCTTCCAGCGCGCTGGCGGAGATCATCAGGATTCGCGCCTGGTGATGGCCTTCGGAGCGCAGGGTTTCGGCGACCGTCCAGCCGTCCATCCCAGCCATCGAGATGTCGAGCAGGAACATGTCCGGCCGGCAATGCTGGGCGAGGGCAAGGCAGCCCGGTCCGTCCGGCGCGCTGAGCAGGATGAAGCCGAGTGGCGCCAGAATCTCGCGCAGCAGGTCGCGCTGGGTCGGGTCGTCGTCGGTGATCAGGATGGTCTTGCGCGGGCCGTGATAGCCGTAGACGGGAGCGTCGACCGGCGCATCGCGGCGCGGGTTGGTGACTTCGGACAGCAGCAGCTTGACCTTGAACGTGCTGCCGGTGCCGACCGTGCTCAACACCTTGATGTCGCCGCCCATCACGCCCGCGAGCAGGCGGCTGATGGTGAGGCCAAGCCCGGTGCCGGTCTGCGGCTG
The DNA here is from genome assembly GCF_029846235.1 of Bradyrhizobium sp. CER78. GTDB lineage: Bacteria > Pseudomonadota > Alphaproteobacteria > Rhizobiales > Xanthobacteraceae > Bradyrhizobium. Next base: position 184,705 of record NZ_JARVWP010000001.1, on the reverse strand, counting down.
GGTGACGCCGAGCGCGCCGCGCTCGAACGGCGCGAAGATCCGCTCGAGGTCGTCGGGCTGGATGCCCGGTCCAGTATCGATCACCTCGAACTCAGCGACGGGGCTGCGGTAGTGCACCACGAACTGCACCTGGCCAGATTGGGTGAACTTGATCGCATTCGAGAGCAGGTTGATCAGGATCTGTCGCAGCCGCTTCTCGTCGGTATAGACCACGACTGGCAGCACGGCCGGCCGCCTGAACACGAAGTCGATGCCTTTTGCTGCGGCTTGCAGGCGGAACATGCCGACCAACTGCTCGAGGAAATCGTTCAGCCGCACCTCGTCGCGCGACAGATAGAGACGGCCGGCCTCGATCTTGGAGATATCGAGGATGCCGTCGATCAATCCCGACAAATGATCGGCGCTGCGGCGGACCACGCGCACCTGCTCGCGCGGCCGCACCTGCAGGCTGTCGTCCTGCTCCAGCAGCTGCGCGTAGCCGGAGATTGCATTCAGCGGCGAGCGGAGTTCGTGGCTGAGGCCCACGACATAGCGGCTCTTGGCGAGATTGGCGGACTCGGCAACCTCCTTCGCGCGCTGCAGTTCGGCATCGGTGCGTTTGTGGGCGTCGATTTCCTGGATCAGCAGCGTGGTCTGACGCTTGGTCTCGTCTTCTGCGGCGCGGCGGCTCTGCTGCGCCAGCACGAACAGCCAGGCGACGACGCCGATGATCAGGGTCAGCGCAAAGAACACCTTCCACAGCACGTCGGCCAACAATTCGTTGGCATGCACGGCCGCCGTGGTCTGCAGATAGATCAGGCCGAGCACCAGTGCGACGAGGCCGGCCGAGACTGCGAACACGCCGAGGTAATGGCCGAGCTGCGAGTTGATGCGGGCGTAGATCGGCTGCGGCATCACCTTGCCGAGCGCATCCGAGACCTGTGCGCCGATCCTACCATGCGGCTTGCAGAGATCGTGGCAGCGGGCGTCGAGCGAGCAGCATAAGGAACAGATCGGGCCGGCATAGGCCGGGCAGGCGGCCATGTCTTCGGGCTCGAACGCGTGCTCGCAGATACAGCACTGGATCGATTCAATGTTCTGCCAGCTCCGTTTCGGCTTGCGCGCGATGTAGTACTTGCCGTCGGTCGCCCAGGCAATCAGGGGAGCGGTGATGAACGCGACCGCAAGCGCAACGAAGGCAGACAGCGCCTTCGCGGTCGGGCCGAACAGGCCGTAGAACGCGCTGATCGAGACCACGGTCGCGATCGTCATCGCGCCGACGCCGACCGGATTGATGTCGCAGAGATGGGCGCGCTTGAACTCGATGTGCTGCGGCCGCAGGCCCAGCGGCTTGTTGATGACGAGATCGGCCACCAGCGCGCCGACCCAGGCGATTGCGACATTGGAGTAGAGCGCCAGCGTCTGCTCCAGCGCCTTGTAGACGCCGATCTCCATCAATAGCAGCGCGACCACGACGTTGAACACCAGCCACACCACGCGGCCGGGATGCGAGTGGGTGAGGCGGGAGAAAAAGTTCGACCAGGCGATCGAGCCGGCATAGGCGTTGGTGACGTTGATCTTGACCTGCGACAGGATCACGAAGGTGCCGGTCAGCGCCATGGCAAGGTCGGGCTGCGACAGCACATAGCGGAAGGCTTCGAGATACATGTTGGCAGGCTCGGCCGCGTGCTCGGCCGAGACGCCGTGGCTGAGCGCGAAGAACGCCAGGAACGAACCGGCCAGCAGCTTGAGCGCGCCGAGCACGATCCAGCCGGGGCCAGCCCCCAGCAGCGCGATCCACCAGGCCTTGCGCGAGGTGCGGCGGTCGCGCGGCAGGAAGCGCAGGAAGTCAACCTGCTCGCCGATCTGCGCCACCAGCGCGAACACGACCGAGGCCGCGGTGCCGAACAGCAGAAGATCGAGATTTCCTGCGGGATCGCCGTGATCGCCGGCGAATTTGCGCCATTCGGTGAACGAGTGCGGATTGGCCCAGGCGATCGCCGCGAACGGCATGATGTGGAGGATCACCCACAGCGGCTGGGTCCAGAGCTGGAAACGGCTGATCAGCGTGATGCCGTAGATGACCAGCGGAATGATCACGACCGCGCTGATCAGATAGCCGATCGGCCGCGGGATGCCGAAGCACATGTCGAGCGCGCTGGCCAGGATCACCGCCTCGATCGCGAAGAAGATGAAGGTGAAGGAGGCGTAGATCAGCGAGGTGATGGTCGAGCCGATATAGCCGAAGCCGGCGCCGCGGGTCAGCAGGTCGATGTCGATGCCGCTTTTTGCGGCATGGTAGGCGATCGGCAGTCCGCACAGGAAGATGATGACGCTGACGACCAGGATCGCCGCGGAGGCGTTGATCGCGCCATAGTTCAGCGTGATGGTGCCGCCGATCGCCTCCAGCGCCAGGAAGGAGATCGCGCCGAGCGCGGTGTTGGCGACGCGGGCGGCGGACCAGCGCCGCGCGCTCTTTGCGGTGAAGCGCAGCGCGTAGTCTTCCAGCGTCTGGTTGGCGACCCATTGATTGTATTGGCGCCTGACGCGGTCTATCCGCTGCCGCCCTGCCACTCGCTCAAACTCCTGATCCACGATGCGTTGATCGCGGGCAAAGCCCCTACCAAAAACCTACGTCGCTATTTTGCGGTGCAGTATACGCGATCTCACGTATCAGTGCGCTGCACAAAAGTGAGCAATCCTCGCCTCATCAATCAGCGTTCTCGAACCAGATGGGGTGCTCATGTCAGACGAAACAAAACCAGGCCTGAAGTCTCCGCTCCGGCGTAAGCTCTTGATGGGAATGGCCGCATTGCCGGCCATGTCGATGCTGGGCCGTCCGGCATTTGCTGACGTCCCTGCAACCTCCGCGGTTAACACCACGGGTCTTGCAGTCACCGATAGCGAAGTCACCGTCGGCATCCTGCATTCCGTGACCGGCACCATGGCGATCTCCGAGACCGGATCGGTCGAGGCCGAGAAGCTGGCGATCGAGCAGATCAACGCCGCCGGCGGCGTGCTCGGCCGCAAGATCAAGTTCATCCAGGAGGACGGCGCCAGCGACTGGCCGACCTTCGCGGAAAAGGCCAAGAAGCTCCTGGTCAACGACAAATGCGCGGCCGTGATGGGCTGCTGGACCTCGGCTTCACGCAAGGCGGTGCTGCCGGTGTTCGAGCAGTACAACGGCATGCTGTACTACCCGACCTTCTATGAAGGCCTCGAGCAGTCGAAGAACGTGATCTACACCGGTCAGGAGGCGACGCAGCAGATCATCGCCGGCCTCGACTGGGTCAACAAGACCAAGGGCGCGAAGAGCTTCTATCTGCTCGGCTCGGACTACATCTGGCCGCGCACCTCGAACAAGATCGCGCGCAAGCACATTGAGAACCACCTGCCGGGCTGCAAGGTGGTCGGCGAGGAATACTTCCCGCTCGGCTCGACCCAGTTCAACTCGGTCATCAACAAGATCAAGCTGACCAAGCCGGACGTGATCTACGCCATCATCGTCGGCGGCTCGAACGTCGCGTTCTACAAGCAGCTGAAGGCGGCCGGCATCGACCTGTCGAAGCAGACGCTGCTGACGATCTCGGTGACCGAGGACGAGATCGACGGCATCGGCGGTGAGAACATCGCGGGCGCCTATGCCTGCATGAAGTACTTCCAGTCGCTCGACAATGCGAACAACAAGGCCTTCGTGCCCGCGTTCAAGAAGATGTGGGGCGAGAAGACCGTGATCGGCGACGTCACGCAGGCCGCCTATCTCGGCCCGTGGCTGTGGAAATTGACGGTCGAGAAGGCGCAGAGCTTCGACATCGACAAGATCGCGGCGGCTTCCCCGGGCGTCGAGTTCAAGGGCGCGCCGGAAGGCTACGTCCGCATCCACGAGAACCATCATTTGTGGTCGAAGACCCGCGTCGGTCGCGCCAAGGCCGACGGTCAGTATGAACTGATCTACGAGACCGCCGATCTCGTCGAGCCGGATCCGTTCCCCAAGGGCTACCAGTGAGGCCGGGCGGGTAAACCCGCGCAACCTCTCTCTCAATGCATCGCGGCGTGGACGTCATCGCCCACGCCGCCGATCGGGCGCCGCTCGCGTCGCGGTGCATGCCCTTAGACTGGAGGACGATAGATGTTCGGCGACTATTCGATCAGCGATCTCGGCGCCATCCTCGCGATGCAGGGATTTGCCGGGCTCATCCTGTTCTCCGTCTACGTGCTGATGGCGCTCGGGCTCGCCATCATCTTCGGCCAGATGGGCGTCATCAACATGGCCCATGGCGAGTTCATGATCCTGGGTGCCTACGTCACCTGGATGACGTCGAACGCCGTGCAGCACACAGCGCCATGGCTGTTCCCCGGTTACTTCTTCATCGCGATGATCCTGGCGTTCATCGCCTCCGGCGCGCTCGGCATGCTGGTCGAATGGGCGCTGATCCGCCATCTCTACAAACGTCCGCTCGACACGCTGCTCGCGACCTGGGGCCTCAGCCTGATCCTGCAGCAGGCCTATCGCTCGATCTTCGGCGCGCGCGAGGTCGGCGTCGAACTGCCGGAATGGATGATGGGCTCCTGGCAGGCGACCGACTCGATCCAGATCCCGATCAACGGCATGTTCGTGATGGGGTTGACGATCCTGATCACGATCGTCGTGTTCTACATCCTGTTCTGGTCGAGCTGGGGCAAGCAGGTGCGGGCCGTGGTGCAGAACCGCGTGATGGCGGGCGCCGTCGGCATCAACACCGAGAAGGTCGACCGCTACACCTTCGGCCTCGGCTGTGGCATCGCCGGCATTGCGGGCTCGGCCTTCACCATGATCGGCTCGACCGGGCCGACCGCCGGCCAGCTCTATATTGTCGACACCTTCCTGGTCGTCGTGTTCGGCGGCGCCGCCTCGCTGTTCGGCACCATCGCCTCCGCCTTCTCGATCTCGCAGACCCAGTCGACGCTGGAGTTCTTCCTGTCGGGATCGATGGCCAAGGTGATCACGCTGCTCACCATCGTCGCGATCCTGATGGTGCGTCCGCAGGGGCTCTTCGCGCTCAAGGTCCGCAAATAAGAACAAGCAGGCTGGTCATGATCAACTCGCGCTTTTTCAATCGCTCCGAACTGCTCGGCTTCCTTGCGCTCGCGGTGCTGCTGATTGTCATCCTGCCGCTGTCGCTGGATATCTTCCGCCTCAACCTGGTCGCCAAATATCTGACCTACGCCTTCGTCGGCATCGGCCTCGTGCTGTGCTGGGGCTATGGCGGCATCCTGAGTCTGGGGCAGGGCGTGTTCTTCGGCCTCGGCGGCTACTGCATGGCGATGTACCTCAAGCTCGAGGCGTCATCGGTCGCGAACACCAAGATCCAGTCGACGCCGGGAATCCCCGACTTCATGGACTGGAACCAGCTCACCGCGCTTCCCTTCTTCTGGAAACCGTTCCACAGTTTCCCGATCACGCTGCTCGCGATCCTGCTGGTTCCCGCGTTCTTCGCGCTGATCATCGGCGCCGCGATGTTCAAGCGCCGGGTCGGCGGCGTGTACTTTGCGATCATCACGCAAGCGATCGCCGCGATCCTCACCATCCTGATCGTGGGGCAGCAGGGCTACACCGGCGGCATCAACGGCATTACCGACTTGCGCACGCTGCACGGCTGGGACATCCGCACCGATCACGCCAAGTTCATTCTGTATTTCGTCGAGGTTGTGCTGCTGTTCGGATGCATCGTCGCCGCGCAATTCATCCGGCTGACAAAACTCGGGCGCATCCTGGTGGCGATGCGGGAGCAGGAGGATCGTGTGCGCTTCTCCGGTTACAGCGTCGCCAATTTCAAGATCTTCGCGTTCTGTGCCGCGGCGGTGTTCGCCGCGATCGGCGGCGCCATGTTCACGCTCGAAGTCGGCTTCATGTCGCCGTCCTTCGTCGGCATCGTGCCGTCGATCGAGATGGTGATCTACACCGCGGTCGGCGGCCGGATGTCGATCTTCGGCGCAGTCTGGGGCGCGCTCCTCGTCAACTTCGCCAAGACCAGCCTCTCGGAATCCTTCCCGCAGCTCTGGCTGTTCGGCCTCGGCGCGCTGTTCATCGCGGTGGTGCTCGCGTTCCCGAACGGGCTCTCCGGCATCTGGGCGGACCACGTCCAGCCCCGCATCGATCGCCTGTTGTCGTCACGCAAATCGAAATCGGTGGCCGGCATGATCGCCGACGGCGCACCGGCCGAGTAAGGAGGGACCATCATGCTCGTCGGCCATCAGCCAAAAGACTTCCTGCTCGCGGTTTCCGGCCTCACCGTGTCCTTTGACGGCTTCAAGGCGGTCAATGATCTCTCCTTCTATGTCGAGGAGAACGAGATCCGCGTCATCATCGGCCCGAACGGCGCCGGCAAGACCACGGTGCTTGACCTGATCTGCGGCAAGACCCGCGCCACGTCCGGCTCGATCCAGTTCCGCGGCCAGGAGCTGACCAAGCTGCGCGAGAACGAGATCGTACAGGCCGGTGTTGGCCGCAAGTTCCAGACGCCGTCGGTGTTCGAGGACCTCACCGTGTTCGAGAACCTCGAGATTTCCTTTCCGCGCGGCCGCACCGTGTTCGGCTCGCTGACCTTCCAGCGTGACGACACCGTCAAGCAGCGGGTCGAGGAGGTCGCCGAAATGATCTTCCTGAAGGACCGGCTCAACACCTATGCCGACCAGCTCAGCCATGGCCAGAAGCAGTGGCTCGAGATCGGCATGCTGCTGATCCAGGATCCGGACCTCTTGATGCTGGACGAGCCGGTCGCCGGCATGAGCGTCTCCGAGCGCGCCAAGACCGCCGAGCTGCTCAACCGCATCATCAAGGACCGTTCGGTGCTGGTGATCGAGCACGACATGAAGTTCGTCGAAGACATCGCGCACAAGGTCACCGTGCTGCACCAGGGGCAGATCCTGTCCGAGGGAACGATGGAGCACGTCAAGAACGATCCCAAGGTGATCGAAGTCTATCTGGGGCACTGATCGATGATCGCAACGCTGCGAGCGGCAGCCGCACACTCGGTTCACCTCTCCCCTTGTGGGAGAGGCATAGGCCGCCTATGGCGGCCGTACTTAGCGACGCCGAAGCAACGCTTCGGCTATGTCGCATCGTCAGATGCGATCCGGGTGAGGGGTTCTGCTCTCTCGTGGGACCGAACCCCCTCACCCGAATTGCTGCGCAATTCGACCTCTCCCCGTTGGGGAGAGGTGAAGTAAACGATTCGGCAATAGAGGACGCACATGCTGGCAATCAATGATCTTCACGTCGCCTATGGCCAGAGCGAGGTGCTGCACGGCCTCAACGTCTCGGTCGCGCCCAACGAGATCGTCGCGATCATGGGCCGCAACGGCATGGGCAAGACCACGCTGATGAAGTCGCTGATGGGTATCCTGCCGGCCAAGAGCGGCAAGGTGACCATGGACGGCACCGAGCTCGGTGCAATGAAGAGCTACGAGCGGGTTGCAAAGGGCCTCGCCTATGTGCCGCAGGGCCGCATGATCTTCTCCACCATGACGGTCAAGGAGAACATCGAGACCGGGCTCGTCGTCTCAGGCGGCTCCGAGGTGCCCGGCGATATCTACGAGCTGTTCCCGGTGCTGCTCGAGATGAAGGGCCGCCGCGGCGGCAATCTCTCGGGCGGGCAGCAGCAGCAGCTCGCGATCGCCCGCGCGCTCGCGACCAAGCCGAAGGTGCTGTTGCTGGACGAGCCGACCGAAGGCATCCAGCCGTCGATCATCAAGGACATGGCGCGCACTTTGAAGCGGATCCGCGACGAGCGGGGGCTGTCGATCGTCGTCTCCGAGCAGGTGCTGAGCTTCGCGCTCGACATCGCCGACCGCGTGCTGGTCATCGAGAACGGCGAGATCGTCCGCGACGATCCGCGCGACAGCGTCGATGCCGCGCAGATCTCGAAATATCTGTCTGTGTAACTACAGAGCGTGATCCGGAAAAGTGTGAAGCGGTTTTCCGACAAGATCACGTTCAACTTTCAACCTAGTAAACCAAGGGGAGCAATGCGATGCCAGATACACTGATCAAGGTCGATCTCAGCAAGTCGGCTTATGAAAACGACAAGATCCACAACCGCTGGCATCCCGAAGTTCCGATCGTCGAGTGGGTCAGTCCCGGCGACGACTTCATCATCGAGACGGTCGACTGGACCGGCGGCTTCATCAAGAACAATGACTCGGCCGACGACGTGCGCGACATCGATCTGTCGATCGTGCACTTCCTGTCCGGCCCGATCGGCGTCAAGGGCGCCGAGCCGGGTGACCTCCTGGTCGTCGACCTGCTCGACGTCGGTCCGCTGAAGGAGAGCCTGTGGGGCTTCAACGGCTTCTTCTCCAAGCAGAATGGCGGCGGCTTCCTCACCGATCACTTCCCGCTGGCGCAGAAGTCGATCTGGGACATCAAGGGCCTCTACACCTCGTCGCGCCACGTGCCCGGCGTCAACTTCGCCGGCCTGATCCATCCCGGCCTGATCGGCTGTCTGCCCGATGCCAAGATGCTGGCGGCGTGGAATGCGCGCGAGGCCGAGCTGATTGCGACCAATCCGACCCGTGTGCCGGGCCTCGCCAATCCGCCGTTCGCGCCGACCGCGCATGCCGGCCAGGCCAAGGGCGACGTCAAGGCCAAGATCGGCCTCGAAGGCGCCCGCACCGTGCCGCCGCGCGAGCACGGCGGCAATTGCGACATCAAGGATCTGTCGCGCGGCTCGAAGATCTATTTCCCGGTCTATGTGCCTGGCGGTGGTCTCTCGATGGGCGATTTGCATTTCAGCCAGGGCGACGGCGAGATCACCTTCTGCGGTGCCATCGAAATGGCCGGTTGGCTGCACATCAAGGTCGACGTCATCAAGGACGGCGTCTCGAAATACGGCATCAAGAACCCCGTGTTCAAGCCGTCGCCGATCACGCCGAACTACAAGGACTATCTGATCTTCGAGGGTATCTCGGTCGACGAGGCCGGCAAGCAGCACTATCTCGACGTCCACATCGCCTATCGCCAGGCCTGTTTGAACGCGATCGAGTATCTGAAGAAGTTCGGCTACTCCGGCGCCCAGGCCTACTCGATCCTCGGCACGGCGCCGTGCCAGGGCCACATCTCCGGCGTTGTCGATGTGCCCAACGCCTGCGCCACGCTATGGCTGCCGACGGAGATCTTCGACTTCGACATCATGCCGTCGTCGGTAGGACCGATCAAGCACATCAAGGGTGACGTCCAGATGCCGATCTCGCAAGACAAGTAATCCCTGCGCGAAGGGTGCGGGACGGCTGCGTATTGGCCGCCCCGCATCCATCGCCGGATGTTACACGACTGCGCAAGGATCAAGACAATGCCGATCTACGAATATCTCTGCAACGACTGCGGCCCGTTCACCGACATGCGGCCGATGGCGGAATGCGACCTGCCGCAGGACTGTCCGCAATGCGAGACGACGTCGCCGCGCGTGATCCTGACCGCCCCGGCGTTCTTCTGCATGCCCTCGGACAAGCGCAAGGCGCACGCTACCAACGAGCAGAGCCGGCACGCGCCGAAGACGCTCGATCAATACAAGGCCGCACACGGCCCGGGCTGCGGTTGCTGCTCTTCCTCCTCTGGAAAGAAGAAGCCGGCGCGGCTGATGACCAAGACGAAGAGCGGCGCCAAGGGCTTTCCGACTGCGCGCCCCTGGATGATCAGCCACTGATCATCAGGCCTGTTCGGCAACCTTCAGGGCCTCGGTGCGGATCTCCTCGACCAGCCGCTCTTTCAGGGCGACGAATTCAGGCGTGGTCTTGATCTTGTAGGAGCGGGGATGCGGCAGGTCGACCGCGATCTCCGCCTTGATGCGGCCGGGACGGGCGCTCATGACGATGACGCGGCTGCCGAGGAAGATCGCTTCCTCGATGTCGTGGGTGACGAACAGCACCGTCTTCTGGTCGCGCTCCCAGATCCCGAGCAGCATTTCCTGCATCAAGGCCCGGGTCTGATTGTCGAGCGCGCCGAACGGCTCGTCGAGCAGCAGGATCTTCGGATCGTTGGCCAGCGCCCGGGCGATCGCAGTGCGCTGCTGCATGCCGCCCGACAGCTGCTTGGGCCAGTGATTTTCGAAGCCCGACAGGCCGACACGGCGAATGAAGGCATCGGCGATCTCGTGGCGCTTCTTCTCCGGCACGCCGCGCTCGCGCAGCCCGAAGGCGATGTTCTCGCGCACCGTCAGCCAGGGAAACAGGGTGTAGGACTGAAACACCATGCCGCGGTCGGCGCCGGGGCCGGTGACCTTGCGGCCGTCGAGCGTGACCCGTCCGCTGGTCGGCCGGTCGAGTCCTGCGATGATCCGGAGCAAAGTCGACTTTCCGCAGCCGGAGGGGCCGAGGATGGTGACGAAGTCGTTGTCGCCGACGTCGAGCGTGGTCGGCTCGAGTGCTCTCGTCGGCGCGTTGCCGGCGCGGGCCGGGAAGGTCCGCGAGACCTGATCGATCCGAAGCAGGGTCATGCGAGCTTCCACGGGAACAGCCAGGCGTTGAACGCCTTGAACAGGAAATCGGAGATCAGGCCGATCAGCCCGATCACGATGATGCCGAAGATGATCTGGCCGGTGTTGAGCAGCGCCTGGCTGTCGGTGATCATGTGCCCGATGCCTGACGATGAGCCGATCAGCTCGGCGACGATGACGTAGGTCCAGGCCCAGCCCAGCACCAGGCGGAGGATCTCTGCGATCTCGGGCGCGGCGGAGGGCAGCAGCACGCGGCGGATGATGCCGCTGTCGCAGGCGCCGAGCGTGTAGGCGGCCTCGACCAGGTCCCGCCGCGTGGCGCCGACGGTGACGGCGACCATCAGGATGATCTGGAACACCGCACCGATGAAGATCACCAGCAGCTTCTGCAGCTCGCCGATGCCCGCCCACAGGATCAGCAGCGGGATGAAGGCGGACGCCGGCAGATAGCGCGCAAAGGACACGAAGGGTTCAAGAAAGGCTTCGACCGGCTTGTAGGCTCCCATCAGCACGCCGATCGGCACCGCGATGACGGCGGCAAGAGCAAAGCCGCCGATGACGCGCCAGATCGTCATTCCGATGTCGAACAGGAATCCCTGCTTGGCGAGCAACTCATAGCCTTCCTGCACCATGGTCAAAGGGTTGGCGAGGAATGTCTTCGACACATGGCCGCCGAACGTCGCCCAGGACCACAGGGCGACGAACAGCGCGAAGAACACGAGGCCATAGGCCACGCGCTGCTTCGATGTGGTGGGCTCGAGAGGACGCATTACTTGATGAAGCTTGCGTCGTAGATGTCCTCGACCTTCGGCGCGGCCTTGATGATGCCGACCTCGAGCAGCAGCTCCGCAGCATCCTTGTTGAAGCTGAGGAAGTCACCGGCGAAGAATTTCTGGTTGGCTGCCTTGTCCTGCCAGCGCAGGTACTTGGCCGAATTGCCGAACTGCTCGCCGGACTGCTTCACGTCAGCGCCCATGATCTCGTAGGCCTTGGCCTGATCCTTGGCGATCATGTCGAGCGCCTCGAAATAGCTGTTGGCCAACGCCTGCGCCGCCGTCGGATTGTCGGTGAGGAATTTAGGGGTGCAGCCGAACGTGTCCATCACGATCGGATAGTCGAGCGTGGTGGCGATGATCTTGCCCTTGTCGGGGGCGGCGCGCACCGTCGACAGATAGGGCTCGTAGGTCATCGCGGCATCGTTCTGGCCGGAGACGAAGGCCTGCGCCGCGGCGGCGGGCTCCAGATTGACCACGGTGACGTCCTTCACCGAGAGGCCGTTCTTCTTCAGCATCCAGGCCAGCGCGAAATAGGGCGAAGTGCCCGGCGCCGACGCCGCGACCGTCTTGCCCTTGAGGTCCTTGATCGCGGCGACGTCGTTGCGCACGGCCATGCCGTCGGCGCCATAGCTCTTGTCGAGCTGGAAGATCTGCTTGGTCGCAACGCCATTGGCGTTCCAGGAGATCCAGGTCTCGACCGTGGTCGCCGCGCATTGAATATCGCCCGAGGCGATCGCGAGATGCCGGTCCTTCTGCGGGATCTTCTTCAAGGTCACGTCGAGGCCGTTCTTCTTGAAGATGCCGGCCTCCTTCGCGAGCGTCAGCGGCGCGAAGCCGGTCCATCCGGAGATGCCGACGCCGACCTTGATGTCATCCGCGAACGCGGCGGTGGACGCGAGCAACGCGACCATTGCGGGCAATAGCTTGAAGGAACGCATGATTGTTGACCCCTTGAACGATGGATTGAACCCTGTTGATTGCTTTCACGTCAGTCGCGGCGGATTGCCGCATCAAGAACGTTGGTGGATGCTGGCCTATGATGCATTGCATGAATTATGCCGCGCAAGACATCCTCAACCTCCCTTGAAGCGCGCCACCAGGCGGTGCGTCTCGCCCGGATAATGCAGCCGCACCGCGGTCACCGTGCGCGCACTGCGCCAGGTGTAGCGATCGATCACGAGGCAGGGCGCGCCGATTGCGATGTCGAGCGCCTTCGCCGTGCGATCATCAGCGACAACGGCGCTGATCGTATGTTCAGCCTCGGTCCATGGCACGTGATGCAGCAGCCATGATCCCGGCGGTTCGCGCGCAAAATCCGCGGTTGCGGCCTCCGGAACGGTCGAGAGATCGATCAGCCTGTCCTCGACGGCAAACGGCACATCGTCCGCGCTGTGGCGGCAGGCGATCGCGATCACCTTGCCGGCCGTGCTCACGCCGAGCCGGGCGCGATCGGCCGATGTCGCGGTGCGCCGCCGGCAATCGATCAGCTGATAGCCGTAAGCGCGGCCGAGCGCGGTGATCTCGGCCCTGATGTCGGCGATCTTGAGCACCGCGGACATATGCTGCGGACGGCGCACGAATGAGCCGGCCCGCCGTCGCCGCTCGATCAGGTCGGCCTGCGCCAGTTCCGACAGCGCCTTGTTCACGGTCATGCGCGAGCAGCGATAGCGTGACATCAGCTGGTGCTCGAACGGGATGCGGTGGCCCGGCGGCCATTCGCCGGTCAGGATCCGCGTCTCGATATCGAGCCTGATCCGCTTGTAGAGCGTCGGCTTTTCGGCTGCGCGCGGCTTGGCGCGATCGGAAGCGAGGCTCATGCGACGAGCCTCCGGACGCTGGCATTGAACCGCTCCCGCGCCTTGTCGCGCAGCCGGTGCCGTCCACCCGCGACCAGTTTGTCGCCGCCGGCCCACACGCAATCGATCGCGTCGGTGCCGGTAGCAAACAGCCAGCCGTCGAGAACCGCATCGCCCGACCGTCCCGCCAGGGATGGATGCGCGGTGTCGAGCGTGACGATGTCGGCGCGTGCGCCAGGCATCAGCCCAACCTTGGTTTGTGCCAGAGCCTGCGCGCCGCCGGCCAACGCATGATCGAACAAGGCGCGGCCGGTCGATGCACCCGGGCGCCCCGAGAGCACGTTGCGTTCGCGGTGCTTGAGCCGCTGACCGTATTCGAGTTGACGGAGCTCGTCGGCGACGCCGACCAGCACGTTGGAATCGGTTCCGATGCCGAACCGGCCGCCTGCTCCCAGGAACTCGCGCGCGGAAAAGATGCCGTCGCCGAGGCTTGCTTCGGTGACGGGGCAGAGGCCGGCAACTGCTCCGCTGCCGGCGAGTGCCGCGACTTCCTGCTCCGTCATGTGAGTTGCGTGAATGAGGCACCAGCGCCGGTCGACGGGCGCGTGTTCGAGCAGCCATTGCACCGGCCGCTGGCCCGACCAGGCGAGGCAATCTTCCACCTCGCGCACCTGTTCGGCGGCGTGGATATGGATCGGATCGACCCCGGCAAGCGGGATGATTGCCGCAAGCTCATCTGGCGCCACTGCGCGGAGACTGTGCGGGGCGATGCCGATATTGGCGCCGGGGAGTGTTCGGATCGCCTCGCGCGAGGCTGCCATCAGCGCGGCGAACTGATCGACCGTGCAGATGAAGCGACGCTGCCCGGCGTGCGGCGCCGCGCCGCCGAAGGTGCCATGGGCATAAAAGCTCGGCAGCAGCGTGAGTCCGATGCCGGAGGCTTCAGCTGCCTCCGCAATGCGCACGGCCATCTCGGCCGGATTGCCGTAAGGCGAGCCGTCGCGATCATGATGCAGATAGTGAAACTCGCCGACGCGGGTAAAGCCGCGCTCGAGCATCTCGACATAAAGCAGCGTCGCAACCGCGGCGACGTCGTCCGGCGTCATGGTCAGCGCGAAGCGATACATCGTCTCGCGCCAGGTCCAGAACGTGTCGGTCGTATCGCCACGCAGTTCGGCAAGGCCGGCCATGCCGCGCTGGAACGCGTGGCTGTGCAGGCTCGCCAGTCCCGGAACCGCCAATTGGTGACGTTCATCGCCGGCGGCGGGCGCAACGCCTGCCGTCACCGACGCAATCGCGCCGCCGGTGAGCTCGACCCGCACGTCATTGGCCCAGCCCGAGGGCAGCAGCGCGAATGCGAAATGCAGTCGGGTCATTTTTCCATGCCGGCTGGACAGAACCCGGACACGATTATATGTCTAGACATATAAGTCAAGCATCCCACCTCGAGGGGACGATCGCATGGCAGAGCGCTTCGACCGCATCTGGTACAACGTCCGGCTCGCCACGATGCGCGGCGATCGCGCCGGTCTCGGCGAAGTCGAGCAGGGCTTGATCGCGGCGCGCGACGGCCGCATCGTCTATGCAGGCTCGCACGCGGATTTTCCTGTGGATGCGGACGCCGTCGAACGGATCGATTGCGCTGGCCGCTGGATCACGCCCGGGCTGGTCGATTGCCACACCCATCTGGTCTTCGGCGGCAATCGCGCACACGAGTTCGAGCTTCGCCTGAAGGGCGCGAGCTATGAGGAGATCGCGCGCGCAGGCGGCGGCATCGTCTCCACCGTTGCGGCCACGCGCAAGGCGACCGAGGCTGACCTCGTTGCCGCCGCGCGGCCGCGGCTCGACGCGCTGATCGGCGAGGGCGCCACCACCGTCGAGATCAAATCCGGCTATGGACTCGATGTCGAGACCGAGATGCGGCAGCTTGCGGCGGCACGCAGCCTCGGCCGCCTGCGCCAGGTCGCGGTCCGCACGTCGTTTCTCGGTGCCCATGCGCTGCCGCCAGAGGCCAATGGCGACAAGGACCGCTATATCGATCTGGTCTGCAACGAGATGCTTCCGGCTGTGGCCAAGGCCGGCCTCGCCGATGCCGTCGATGCCTTCATGGAGGGCATCGCATTCTCGGGCGAGCAGACGGCGCGGGTCTTCGCGGCGGCGCGCGCGCTTGGACTGCCGGTCAAGCTGCATGCCGATCAGTTGTCGAATCTTGGCGGCGCGGCGCTCGCCGCAAAATTCTCTGCGCTGTCGGCCGATCATCTTGAACATACCGATGAAGCCGGTGCCGCTGAAATGGCGAAGGCGGGAACGGTGGCCGTGTTGCTGCCCGGCGCGTTCTATTTCATTCGCGAAACGCAGAAGCCGCCGGTCGAGCTGTTCCGCAAGCACGGCGTACACATGGCGCTCGCGACCGACTGCAATCCCGGCAGCTCGCCGCTGACCTCGCTGTTGCTCACGATGAACATGGGCGCAACGCTGTTCCGGATGACGGTCGACGAATGCCTTACTGGCGTGACGCGTGAGGGCGCCCGCGCGCTCGGCATGCTCGAGGAGACCGGGACACTCGAGGCCGGCAAATGGTGCGATCTAGCGATCTGGGACATCGAGCGCCCCGCCGAACTGGTTTACCGGATCGGCTTCAATCCGCTGCACCGCCGGGTGTGGAGGGGACAATGAGCGCTTCCAACGCGCCTGATATCGTCACGCCCGGCTCTGTCGGCCTCGACGTGCTGGCGCGAGTGCTCGCCGGAGCGACGATCGAGCTCGATCCATCATTCTGGCCGCGGGTCGAGGCTGCTGCGGCGATCGTGGCGAAGGCGGCACAGACTGACATTCCTGCCTACGGCATCAATACCGGTTTCGGGAAGCTGGCATCGACGCGCATCGCGCCCGACCAGACGGCGCTGCTTCAACGCAACCTCATCCTGTCGCATTGCTGCGGGGTCGGCCCGGCCACGCCGGAGCCGATCGTGCGCCTGATGATGGCGTTGAAAGTGATCTCGCTCGGGCGCGGCGCGTCCGGCGTGCGGCGCGACGTGATCGAGCAGTTGCAGGGCATGCTGGCGCGCGGTGTCTGTCCGCTCGTGCCGCAGCAGGGCTCGGTCGGTGCCTCCGGCGATCTTGCGCCGCTCGCGCATATGACCGCGGTCATGATCGGGGAAGGGCAGGCATTGCTTGATGGCAAGATCGTGCCGGGCGGCGAAGCGCTGGCGGCTGCCGGCCTCGCGCCGTTGACGCTCGGTCCCAAGGAGGGGCTCGCGCTGATCAACGGCACGCAGTTTTCGACCGCCTATGCGATTTCCGGCCTGCTCCGCGCGCATCGGCTGGCGTGTTCCGCACTGGTGACCGGTGCGCTTTCGGTCGACGCGGCGATGGCTTCCACGGTGCCGTTCCGTCCGGAGATACAGGCCTTGCGCGGCCATGACGGACAGATTGCGGCGGCCGCGACCTTGATGGCACTGCTTGACGGCAGCGATATCAGGCAGTCGCATCTCGAAGGCGACGAGCGCGTGCAGGACCCTTATTGCCTGCGCTGCCAGCCGCAGGTCGCGGGCGCCGTGCTCGACCTGCTCGCGCAGGCCGCGCGCGGGCTGACCATTGAGGCCAATGCCGTCACCGATAACCCGCTGGTGCTGGTCGAGACCGGCGAGATCGTGTCCGGCGGCAACTTCCACGCCGAGCCGGTCGCGTTCGCCGCCGATCAGATCGCGCTGGCGCTCTCGGAGATCGGCGCGACCAGCGAGCGACGGATCGCGACCCTCGTCGATCCCGCCTTGAATTTCGGCTTGCCGCCGTTCCTGACGCCCGACCCCGGCATCAATTCCGGGTTCATGATCGCCGAGGTCACGGCGGCTGCGCTCTATGCCGAGAACAAGCAGCGCGCGATGCCGTGCTCGATCGATTCCACGCCGACCAGCGCCAACCAGGAGGATCACGTCTCGATGGCCGCGCATGCCGCGCGACGGCTGTCCGACATGGCCGATAACCTCGCCGCCATCCTCGGCATAGAGCTCCTGGTCGCAGCGCAGGGCATCACGCTGCGCGCACCACATGCGACCAGCGCGCCGCTTGCAGCGGTGATTGCCGCGTTGCGCGAGCATGTTCCGGCGCTCGCCGCCGACCGCTACATGGCCGACGATCTCGCGCGGGCGGCGAGGCTGATCGAAGCCGACGCGTTACCCGCCGCCGCGATCGCAGCCCTTCCGACTGATCCGTTTCCAAAACTTGCTTAGCCGACAGGGACATCCGTCATGAACCGCCGACTGGACAACGAACGTATCATCCGTGCACCCCGAGGCAGCGACATCAGCGCGAAGAGCTGGCTTACGGAGGCGCCGCTGCGCATGCTGATGAACAATCTGGATCCCGATGTCGCCGAGCGTCCGAGCGAGCTCGTGGTCTATGGCGGCATCGGGCGTGCGGCGCGCGACTGGGAAAGTTTTGACCGGATCGCCGCTTCGTTGCGCAAGCTGGAAGGCGACCAGACGCTGCTGGTTCAGTCCGGCAAGCCGGTCGGCGTGTTCCGCACCCATGCGGACGCGCCGCGCGTCCTGATCGCGAACTCGAACCTGGTGCCGCATTGGGCGACCCTCGATCATTTCAACGAGCTCGACCGCCAGGGCTTGATGATGTTCGGCCAGATGACGGCGGGCTCCTGGATCTATATCGGCAGCCAGGGCATCGTGCAGGGGACCTACGAGACGTTCGTTGAGGTCGGCCGCCGGCACTATGGCGGCAGCCTCGCCGGCAAATGGATTCTCACGGCCGGCCTCGGCGGCATGGGCGGCGCGCAGCCGCTGGCCGCGACCATGGCCGGCGCCTCGATGCTTGCCGTCGAGTGCCAGCCGAGCCGCATCGAGATGCGGCTGCGCACGGGCTATCTCGACCGTCAGGCGACGACGCTCGATGACGCGCTGGCGATCATTGCCGACGCGACCAAGAGCGGGAAGCCTGTATCGGTCGGCCTGCTCGGCAATGCGGCTGAGATCTTTCCCGAGCTGGTGCGCCGCGGCGTGCGGCCTGATATCGTCACCGACCAGACCAGCGCGCATGATCCGATCAACGGCTATTTGCCGAGGGGGTGGACGCTCGTCGACTGGGAAACACGGCGCGCCGCCGATCCGAAGGCGGTCGAGACCGCGGCCAAGACCTCGATGGTCGATCACGTCCAGGCCATGCTGGATTTCCACGCGCAGGGAATCCCGACGCTCGACTACGGCAACAACATCCGCCAGATGGCCAAGGACATGGGCCTGAAGCAGGCGTTCGATTTTCCGGGCTTCGTTCCGGCCTATATCCGTCCGCTGTTTTGCCGCGGCGTGGGCCCGTTCCGCTGGGCGGCGCTATCGGGCGATCCGGAGGACATCTTCAAGACCGATGCCAAGGTCAAGGAGCTGATGCCGAACGATGGCCACCTGCACAATTGGCTCGACATGGCGAAGGCGCGCATCAAGTTTCAGGGGCTGCCGGCGCGGATCTGCTGGGTCGGTCTCGGCGACCGCCATCGGCTCGGCCTTGCCTTCAACGAGATGGTGGCGCGGGGCGAGCTCAAGGCGCCGATCGTGATCGGCCGCGATCATCTCGACAGCGGCTCGGTGGCGAGCCCGAACCGCGAGACCGAGGCGATGCGGGACGGCTCCGATGCGGTGTCCGATTGGCCGTTGCTCAACGCGCTGCTCAACTGTGCGAGCGGCGCCACCTGGGTGTCGCTGCATCACGGCGGCGGCGTCGGCATCGGCTATTCGCAGCACGCCGGCATGGTGATCGTCGCGGACGGCACGCCGGAGGCGGCGCGCCGGCTCGAACGCGTGCTGTGGAACGATCCTGCGACCGGCGTCATGCGCCACGCCGACGCCGGCTATGAGACCGCGATCGAATGCGCCCGTGCCAATGGGCTCGATCTGCCGAGCTTGCGCGCGTGAGGTGACGTTGGCGAGAGCCACAGAAGACGGTTCTTGCCAACCGGCCTAGTCGGCCGACAGCGGTTCGCCGGTCAGCGACCAGCTTTCGCCGTCGAACGTCGCGATCCGCAAGGTTCGGAACGGCGTGTAGTCGCCGGGCCGGGTGCCGATCGAGACGCCCGGCAGCATCATCGGCAGCCGCTCGCCGCTCAGCGAGGTCGCCTGTTTGATCAGGTTCTCGCGGGTCAGGTCGTCGCCGCATTTGCGTAGCGCCAGCTCCAGGGCGTGCACGTTCATGTAGGCAACGAGCACGGAGTAGTCGTCCGGATTGGCTGAAGGTGCGTACGTCTTGAGAAACTCCTTGTAGGCCTTGACCTCATCGTCATTGGCCCAGGCCGGGTCGCCCGGTTGCTTGAGGAATTGCGTGGTGACCAGCCCCTTCGATGCTTCGAGGCCTGCCGGCTTCAGGATGGTTTCGACCGATGCCGTCGAGCCGCCGATCACGTGCAGCGGCTTCCAGCCGAGCTCGAACACCTTGCGGATCGATTGCGCGGCGGCCTTGGACGACGACTGCTCGACCAGCGTGTCAACGCCGGCGGCCTTCAGCTGCACGATCTGCGAGTCGATCGTCGGGTCGGCGAGCTCATAGGAGGCCTGGGCGACGATCAGCTCGGCCTTCGGGCCGAGACCGGCGCGCAGACCCTTGAGATAGTCCTTGCCGTAGTCGTCATTCTGATAGAGCACGCCGATCCTGGCGTCGGGCTTCGCGGTCAGGATGTACTTGGCGACAACGCGGCCCTCGGTCTCGAAGTCCGGATAGAGCGGGATCGTCCACGGAAAGGTTTTGGGATCGTTGAAGCGGCGTCCGCCGGCGGTGATGAAGAGCTGCGGCACCTGCTTGGCGTTGAGATATTTCTGGATAGCGACGTTCGGCGCGGTGCCGATCGTGCCGACTTCGGCCAGGACGCCGACGTCCTCGATCAGCTTGCGGGACTGCTCGACGGCCTTCGGCGCGCTGTAGGCGTTGTCGAGCTGGGTGAAGTTGATCTTGCGGCCGTTGATGCCGCCTTTCGCGTTCAGCATCTCGAAATAGCCGACCACGGCGCGCCCGGCGCCCGCGCCGAAGGCAGAGGCCGGGCCGCTGAGCGGCGTCGACTGGCCGAGCTTGATCTCGGTATCGCTGACGCCGGGACCATAGGCTTTCTGCGCGTAGGCGGGCGCCGCCAGCAGGGCCGACAGCGCGACGGCCGCCAACGCCCGGTCGATGAGGTGGTTCAAGGTCGTTCTCCCTGTAATTCGTTTCTTGTTGAAATCTGCCCTAGCGCAGCAGCTCGCGGGCGATCACCACGCGCTGGATCTGGTTGGTGCCTTCGAAAATCTGGGTCAGCTTGGCGTCGCGCATCATGCGCTCGACCGGGTAGTCCATGGTGTAGCCATAGCCACCGAAGATCTGCACCGCGTCGGTCGTGACCTTCATCGCCATGTCGCTGCCGACGCATTTCGCCATGCTGGCAAGCACGTTGAGCCGCTTCCAGTCGCCCGCATCGCCGGCGCGCGCACATTCATAGACCAGGGCGCGGGCCGCCTCGATCTGCATGGCCATGTCGGCGAGCATGAACTGCACGCCCTGGAACTCGGCGATCGGCTGCTTGAACTGCTTGCGCTCCTTGGCGTAGGCGATGCAGGCATCGAGCGCGCCTTGCGCGAGGCCGACGGACTGCGCGCCGATGGTCGGGCGGTTGAGGTCGAGCGCGCGCATCGACGCGCGAAAACCCTTGCCTTCCTCGCCGACGAGGTTTTCCGCCGGGACCCGCACATTGTCGAAGAAGATCGGGGTATTGGGGGCGCCGCGAAAGCCCATCTTGCGCTCATGGCGGCCGAACGTGATGCCCGGCATGGTCTTCGGCTCGACGATGAAGGCGCTGATGCCATCCGCGCCGGCGCCGTCACTGGTTCGCGCCATCACCACGATGTAGTCGGCGACGACACCGTAGCTGCACCATTGCTTGCGGCCGTTGAGGATATAGCTGTCGCCGTCTTTCCGGGCGCGGGTGTTGAGCGCGGCGACGTCGGAGCCGGCTTGCGGCTCCGAGATCGCGATCGCTGTGACCACGCCGCCCTGGGCGATGATCGGCAAGTATTTCTGGCGCTGCTCTTCCGAGCCGAAATGCAGCAGCGGCATGATGAACATGGTGTTGAGCGCCGCGATCGATGCGCAGGCGGGCGAGACCTTCGAGATCTCCTCGCGCGCGATGCAGGCCATCGTCAGGTTGCCGTTCGGGCCGCCATAGCGCTCCGGCACCCAGAGCTGCATCAGCCCCATCTCGCCGAACAGCTTGACCAGCTCGAGCGGGAAGCGGTCGGTTTCGTCGATCTCGGCGGCGATCGGCGCCACATGCCTCGCGACCATCCTGCGCACGTTGTCGCGGAACGCGACCTGCTCCTCGGAAAAACTCATGCGGACTCCCGTCTGTTTTATTTTGCCGGAAGCCAAAAAGGGGCTTCCATTGAATGGGTGATCCATTTAATAATTCACCGCATGAGCACCAAGTCAAGCCCTCGCGCGTCGCAGCGCTCCCGCACCGCCTCGCCGAACCGGCGGGAGCGGGCCACCGATCACCGGGCGGCCGGCGCCGCCGCCGCGCCGACGTTCAAGCCGATCCACACCCGGCGGACGTTCGAGGAAATCTGCGAGCGGATTCGCGAGCAACTGGCGCTCGGCGTGCTGAAGCCCGGCGACAAATTGCCGGCCGAGCGCGAACTCGCGCAGCAGCTCGGCGTCAGCCGCAATGTGCTGCGCGAGGCGTTGCGCAGCCTGGAGATGGCCGGCGTGCTGCGATTGCAGAAGGGCGTCAAGGGTGGCGCCTTCATCCAGCAGGGCGACACCCGCCGCATGAACGAGGTTATGCGCGACATGCTGAGCCTTGGGACGATTTCCGTGCGGGAATTGTCGGAGGCGCGCGTTCACGTGCTCGACCTCGTGGTGCAGCTCGCCTGCGCGAATGCGCGCCGGGCCGACCTCGATGCGCTGGAAGCCAATATCGAGCGGACGGAGCTCGCGACCAAGGAGGGGCGGCTGCTCGACCGGGTCGAATGCTCGCGCGAGTTCTACAAGCTGCTCGCGGCCTCGACCGGCAACAAGGTGATTGCGATGATCGTGGACTCGGTCACCGAGATCCACATGCGCTTCGTCTACGCCAAGGTCGCCTCGAGCGGGGTCGCGATGGCGCGGCTGGCGGAGAAGCGGCGGCAATTCCTGGCGGCGCTCAGTGAGCGAAATGTGGAGCTGGCAAGCCGGCTGCTGCGGTCGCACCTGGAATCCGTGCAGCGGATGCTGGAACAGGATCCGGGTGCGATGTCGCTGCATGTCGCGTTGGCGGACGTACAGCCGGGAATGCGCCGGTAGCGCGCAGATCTCGCAGACAAATCAACACTCAAAACAGCAATGACAATGGAGGCAAACGTGTCCAATTACGCCAAGTATGAATGTCTGACGGTCGAGGTCGCGGACAAGGTCGCGACCGTGACCTTGAACCGCCCGCAGGCGCGCAATGCGATCAATCAGAAGCTGATTCGCGAGTTGCGGACGATCTGGGACGATCTCGCCGACGATCACGCCGTCAATGCGGTGGTGCTGACCGGCGCCGGAGACTTCTTCAGTGTCGGTGGCGACGTGAAGGCGATGTCGGAGCGGCCGGGCGGCGATGTGCTGGAAGAGGGCGAGGTGCACGATCCCATGATCAGCCGGCGCGGCGTCACCCGCCAGCTCGAGCTCGACAAGCCGATCATCGCGGCGATCAACGGCGACGCCATCGGCCTTGCGGCGACCCACGCGCTGCTCTGTGACATCACCGTGATGGCCGAAGATGCGCGGATCGGCGACACCCATGTCTCGCGCGTCGGCCTGGTCGCGGGCGATGGCGGCACGGTGATCTGGCCGCTCTTGATCGGCATCAACAAGGCCAAGGAATTCCTGATCCGTGGCACGCTGCTGAAGGGCAACGAGGCGGAGCGGATCGGGCTGGTCAACCATGTCGCGCCGCGCGCGGAGGTGCTGGCCAAGGCCCGCGCGATCGCGGTCGAGCTCGCCAACGGTCCGACCTGGGCCATTCGCTGGACCAAGCTGTCGATCAACCAGATCGTCAAGGAGCGGGTCAACATGCTGCTGGAGGCCTCGATGGCGCTGGAGCAGGTGACGTTCGAGACGGCCGACCACAAGGAGGCGACCATGTCGTTCAAGGAGAAGCGCAAGCCGAGGTTCGGCCAGGCATAGGCCGGGCTCATGGCGGCGACCGAATTGTCGAGTGACGACGTCACGGGAATGCTGCGCGACTCCTTGCGCGGATTCCTCGACGAGCATTGGCGTCCGCGTGGCGCAACCGCGGCGTCCTCGCCGGACGAGGTGTCGGCGATCTGGCGTAAGCTGGTCGGGCAGGGCGTTGCCGCGCTCGGTGCTGATGGTGGCGAAGGCGGCCTCGCCGAGATTCTTGTCGTCATGGCGGAGCTTGGCCGGGCCGGCTGCCCGGCGCCGATGTGGTCGGCGGCGCTCGCCAACCTTGCGGTCGCCGGATCGCAGGTCGACGTCGTGGCGGATCTCGTTGAGCGGTTGCACTCCGGGAAGGCGATCGTCGCCTTCTCGTTCGGCGCTCTGGATCCCGATGTCGGCAAGGGCTCGGTTGAGGTCACCGACTTCGCGGCAACAGGCGTACTTCGCTTTGTCGAGGCTGCGAGGAGCGCGACGCACCTTCTGGTCGCGCTCGATCGCGTCCATCTTGCGCTGATCGATCTCGGCGGTCCCGGTATCGAATGCGTCGCGTCGCGCGCGATGGGGGCGTGGGGGCTCTATGAGGTCCGGCTGAACGCAGCACCGCTCACACGTATTCCCGTAGGCACGATCGATCTCGATGATCTCCGCATCAAGGGTAGGGCGATGTTGACCGCGCGCGCTCACGGCGCGGCGCGGCGTGCGTTTGAACTTGCCGTTGACTACGCGAAGGAACGGCACCAGTTCGGGCAACCGATCGGCAAGTTCCAGGCGATCCAGCACAAGCTCGCCAACTGCCTGATCGCGCTCGAAGGCGTCAGGCTGATCCTCGCGCATGCCGCCAGACTACATGACCGCGGCGACGCCGACTGGCGCTATTTCGCCGGTTGCGCATCGGCGTTCTCCAGTCATGCGCTGCGCCAGGTTTCGCTGGAGATCCAGCATACGTTCGGGGCGATCGGCTATGCCGAGGAGCACGAAGCGCCGATCCACTTCAAGCGCGTACACCTTGACACCATCGCGCTCGGCGGTGCGTCGGATGCAAAACGCAGGTTGGCCGCGCGGCTGCTGGATGCCGGCGGCGCCGGGCTGCCGCAATACGACCTCGGGTCCGCCGGGAATGCGTTTCGAGAGCAGGTCCGGCTCTGGCTCGCGCAGAACTGGACCGGAGACACGAAGCAGGCGTTCGACCAGAGGCCATTCGCCAAGCGCGAATTCGATGCCGGCTTCGCCCGTGATATCGGCGAGACCGGGTGGATCGGCCTCGGCTGGCCGGAGCAGTTCGGCGGCCAGTCCCGCTCTCCGCTGGAGCAGATCGCGTTCATGGAGACGATGGAGCAAGGCGAGGCGCCGCGGATCGGCGCTGCGATCCAGGCCAACGCGCTGATGATGTTCGGCACGGCAGAGCAGCAGCGAAAATATCTTCCGGAGATCCTGCGCGGCGAAGCCATGCACGGCATGGGCTACAGCGAGCCGCAAGCGGGCTCGGACCTCGCGGCGCTGCGCACCAGTGCCGTCAGGGACGGCGATCACTGGGTGATCAACGGCCAGAAGATCTGGACCACCACCTGGTGGGGCAAATACATGTTCCTCGCCGCGCGCACCGACAAGGACGCGAAGCCGTCGCACGCCGGCATCAGCATGTTCATCGTGCCGATGGATGCGCCGGGCATCACGATCCGGCCGTCCGCCACGATGTATGACGGCACGTTCGCCAATATCTTCTACGACGACGTCCGCATTCCCGCCGAGAACCTGGTCGGCGAGGTCAATGGCGGCTGGAAGGTGCTGACCGGCGCGCTGGCCTTCGAGCGAGGGCTGGTTGGCGGCGGGATCGTCCTGAAGGTCGCACACGCCTTCGAGCAACTGCGCTCGCACGTGATGGCGAAGCAAGGTGATCAGTCTCTCGCCGATGACCCGATCGTCCGCGACAGGATGGCGACCCTGGCATCGGAGATCGAGATCGGCCGTCTCCTGATGATGCATTGTGCCGAGCTTGCCGCCGATGGCGCGACGCCGCCCGAGTATGGCGCGATCAGCAAGGTGTTTTCCGGCGAGCTGATGGAACGCTTCGGCGAGGCCGCGCTCGACATTCTCGGGATGCGCGCCGCGCTGTCGGAGCAGATGCCGGGCGCGATCGACAACGGACGCTTCGAGCAAAACCTGCGGCATTCGCTGATGTGGGTCATCAGCATCGGGACCAACGAGATTCAGCGCAGCCTGATCGCGCAACGCGCGCTCGGGCTGCCGAGATAGGAGAGATCGGATGCAGAAGGATGGCGACAGGGCGCCGCTCGCCGGGGTGCGGGTGCTGGATTTTTCCATCATGGTGGCGGGACCATATTGCGCGCGGCTGCTCGCCGATGTCGGCGCCGAGGTCATCAAGATCGAGCCGCCGGAGGGTGACGACATGCGGCTGCGCACGCCGCTGCGCGACGGCCACAGCACCTATTTCGGCCAGCTCAATGCCGGCAAGCGCAGCCTGGCGCTCGATCTGAAGAACGCCGACGCCATCAAGCTGGTGCATCGCATGGTCGCGGAAGCGGATATTGTCGTCGAGAATTTCCGCCCCGGTGTCATGGACCGGCTCGGCCTTGGCTATGACGCGTTGCGCGAGATCAACCCGCGGCTGATCTATTGTTCGATCTCGGGCTATGGCCAGTCGGGCCCCGCCGCTGAACGCGCGGCTTATGCGATGATCGTGCATGCCGAGAGCGGATTCGATACCTCGCTGATGCGCTATGCCGGCGACCGCGAGCGTCCCGCGGCAGGAGCGATCTTCGTCGCCGACATTCTTGGCGGCATCTTCGGCTACTCCGCGATCCAGACCGCGATGGTCCAGCGTGAACGCACCGGGAAGGGGCAGCGCGTCGATGTGGCCTTGATGGACTGCATGCTCAACCTGTTGGTCTATGAGCTTCAGGAAGCGCAATTCCCGATCCGCGCGCCGCGTCCGACCTATGGGCCGATCCGCACCCGCGACGGCGATATCCTGATCGCCCCGGTGACGCCGCGCAATTTTGCCGCGCTGTGCGAGGTGACCGGACAGGAAGAGCTGGCGAACGATCCGCGCTTTACGACCATTCCGGCGCGCGGTGCCAATTGGACCGCCATGATGCAGGTGATCGAGCAATGGACCGAACGCCACACCGTCGCCGAATGCGTCGCGGCGCTGGATCGCGCCGGCGTTCCCTGCGCCGAATACCGGACGCCGGGCGCGGCGCTGACCGATGCCCATTTGCGCGAGCGTGGTGTGTTTGCGACGGTGTCGGATGGCGCCGGCGACTTCGTCGGCGTCAATGCACCATGGCAAATGTCCGGGGCCGATACGCCGATGGGAGGTCAGGTTCCCGGGATCGGCGCGCAGCGGGACGATGTGCTGTCGCGGCTCCTCGGATTGTCGCCGGACGCAATCGCGGCGCTCGCGGCGGCGGGCACGTTTGGCAGAGCCCAGGCCTAGCCGCGATCTCAGGTATCGGACGGCGCGTCCGGCGACGGAGCCTTCGCGATCGCCAGCAGGCATTTCAGGAAATGCGCGCGATCTTCCTTGCGCAGCGGCGCCAGCATGATCTCTTGCAACTGAGCGGCCGCCGGGATCACGGCCAGCAGCGCTTCCTCGCCCTTCGCGGTGATCTGCACCTGAAGCGAGCGGCGGTCGTCGGGATTGTCCTTCTTCGCGACCAGTTTGCGCGCGACCATCCGCTTCAGCATCTCGCTGAGCGTATTGCGGTCGCAACTGATCCGGTCGGCCAACACGGAGGGGGTGAGTGGGCCCAACTGATACAGCGCCATCAGCACGCCGAACTGCCGCGGCGTGATATCGCTCTGGCGCGTCATGCTTTGATAGAGCCCGTCGTAGCGGGCCTCCAGCAGCCGCAGCAGAAATCCGACGCCGCCTTCCAGTTGCCAGTCGCGCGCAACGTCTGCGGCCGAGCTGGTCTTCTTTGCCTTGTCGGCTGCCATGCCGTCGTTGGACTCCGGTTTCACGAATTCGCGTTAGCCGTTAGCAGCTTGGCCTGTCGTCCTCAACCCTGCGGTCAATCGCACCCCAGCCTGTTCCCCGCACCATGCGACTGCTTTCGGTCTTGTCACGCATTTGGCGATGTAGTACGTATACGTATCAAATGGCGATGCGAAGACGTCGTTCGGGGAGGTTGAACTTGGACCTGCGTGAGCTGCTGTCGATTCCCTATCTGCTGGAGGCCGAGGCGGTCGAAACCGAGCCGGGGCAGTGGCGGGTTCGGCTTGCCTATCCGGAGCTGCCGGGATGCACGGCGGAAGCCGCCGTCGTCGAGGACGCATTGCGCGATCTCGAGCGGCGCCGCATCGAATTGATCGTCAAGCTGGTGGAGGAGGGCAAGCAGCCACCGATTCCACGCAAGCCGCTCGCCGCATCCGACCCGCTTTGGACCGCAAGGGATCTCGGACTGTCCGACCGTATCGCCGCGCTTCTCGGCGCGGCAGCTCCGACTGCACGCAATTGAAGGAGACAACCCATGCTCTCGCGCGAAGACAATGAACGCCTGGTGAGGGTCGGCAAGGGCACGCCGCTCGGCGATCTCTTTCGGTTGTACTGGATTCCCTTCCTGCCGTCGGCGGACCTTGCCAAGGACGGACAGCCGAAGCGCATCCGGCTGCTTGGCGAGGATCTGGTCGCGTTCCGCGACACCGAGGGGCGCATCGGGCTGGTCGATCAGGCCTGCCCGCATCGCGGTGCGCCGCTGATCTTTGCACGAAACGAGGATTGCGGGCTGCGCTGCGTTTATCACGGCTGGAAATTCGACGTCAGCGGCGCGGTGACGGATATGCCGGCCGAGCCGGTGCGCAGCCGCCTCAAGGAGCGGGTGCGGATCAAGGCCTATCCCTGCAAGGAACGCAACGGGATGATCTGGACCTATATGGGTCCCGACCAGGCCGAGCTGCCGCCGCTGCCGAACCTCGAATGGAATCTGGTGCCGGCGGAGCAGGTGCACATCTCGGTTCGCGTCCAGGAGTGCAACTGGCTGCAGGCGGTGGAGGGCGAGATCGACTCGGCGCATGCGCCGCTGCTGCACGGGCGGCTCGACGCGCAGGGCACGACGAGCGCCTGGATCCAGAAGCGCGACTTGCGGCCGACCTTCGAATGCATCAAGCAGGACTTCGGCATGAGCATCGCCGCGCGGCGCAACTACGATGCCAACACGCTGTATTGGCGGGTCAACCAGTTCCTGCTGCCGTTCTATACGCTGGTGCCCCCGCTGTCGCCGTTTCCGGATTTGAGCGGGCATGCCTGGGTGCCGATCGATGACGAGAACACGCTCTGCATCATGTTCTCCTATCATCCGTCGGAGCCGCTGCTGGAGAAGACGCGGCAGGTCTTCGCCGAAGGCCACAAGGGCCGCGAGAGCGGCCATGCCAGCCGCCACGCGCTGGTGCAGCACCCGCCGACGGTGCCGTATGCGGGCTACTGGACCAAATACAATCCGCAGAACGGTTTCCAGTTCGACTACGAGGCGCAGCGGACCACCTGGTTCTCGGGCCTGCCGGGGCTCTGGGTGCAGGACGGCGCCTGCCAGAGCGGAGTCTCGCCGATCTTCGATCGCACCAAGGAGACACTCTGCTCGAGCGATACCGGCATCGCGATGACGCGGCGCTTCATCCTGGAGGCGCTCGGCGCCTATCGCGATCACGCGATCAGGCCGAAGGGCGTGTCCGACCCCGACGTGTTCATGGTGCGGGCGGTGTCGCTGCGTCTGCCGCCGGAAGATTCCTGGGTCGATGTCGGCGCACCGTTCATGCGGGCAAAGCTCGGCGCCGATTTCGGGTACGAGCTGTGAACGCAGCTAGCCAGCAGGTACTGGTCAAGCGTATCGGCTACGAGGCCGAGCGGATCAATTCCTATGAACTGATCGCGCGGACGGGCAATGAACTGGCCCCGTTCACGGCAGGCAGTCATATCGACATGCATCTGTCGAACGGCATGATCCGCAGCTACTCGCTGGTCAACGACCAGCGCGAGCGGCATCGGTATGTCATCGCGGTCAACAAGGACGCCGAGAGCCGCGGCGGCTCCAGCTTTGTTCACGACACCGTCAGGGTCGGGGACGTCATGACGATCTCGGTGCCGCGCAATAACTTCGCACTTCATGAAGAGGCCGAGCATTCGGTCCTGATCGCCGGGGGCATCGGCATCACGCCGCTGCTGTCCATGATCCGGCGCCTGCAAGCGCTCGAACGCCGCTGGGACCTGTTCTACGCCACAAGGACGCGGGCCGCGGCCGCATTTCTCGACGAGCTCGGCTCGTATCGATCGAGGGTACATCTCGATTTCGACGACGAGCGATCGGGACGTATTTTCGATCTTGCGGCTATCGTCAACAACGCGCCGGCTCGCGCGCACCTTTACTGCTGCGGTCCGGTGCCCATGCTTGCGGCATTCGAGGCGGCGACGGCTGGTCGCCCGGCCGATCGCATGCATGTCGAATATTTCAAGGCGCGGGAAGCTCCGGCGACTGAAGGCGGCTTCGAGGTCAAGCTCGCGCGAAGCAATCGCACCATTGCGGTCGAGGCCGGCAAGACCATCCTCGACGCGTTGCTGGATGCCGGGATTGCCGCGAACTACGCCTGCACCGAAGGGGTCTGCGGCACCTGCGAGACGCGCGTGCTCGAGGGCATACCCGATCATCGCGACCAGTTTCTGAGCGAGGACGAGCAGGCGGCGAACAAGAGTGTGATGATCTGCTGCTCGGGCGCCAGGTCCCGCACGCTCGTGCTCGATCTCTAAGAATAATATCCACGGGTGGAACCAATGAAGTATCTTTCACGTGTTGTCGGAATATCCCTTCTGGTCCTTTGCGTCACCTCGCCGGCATCGGCGGACGCTGCGCGCAGCTTGAAGATCGGCGTGCTCAACGACGCGTCCGGCCCGTATTCGGACAACGCCGGCGAAGGTTCGGTGACGGCAGCCAGGATGGCTGCCGAGGACTTCATGCGGCTTCATCCCGACTTCAAGGTCGAGATCGTCTCGGCCGATCACCAGAACAAGGCCGACGTCGGCGCCGCAATCGCCCGCCGCTGGATCGATCAGGAGAAGGTTGATGCCGTCGCCGACGTTCCGAACTCCGCTGTCGGGCTCGCCGTCAACGAAGTCGTGCGCGGCACCAAGGCGGCGCTGATCGCATCGAGCGCGGCATCTTCCGACCTGACCGGGAAATACTGCTCGCCCAACACGATTCAATGGACCTTCGACACCTGGGCGGCGTCGCACACCATCGGTGCCTATCTCGTGCGTCATGGCGGCAAGAAATGGTACTTCGTCGCCACCGACAATGCGCTCGGCAAGTCGATGGTGCGCGACGGCACGGCAGTGATCGGCGCGGGCGGCGGCACCGTTCTGGGATCGGTCAATGTGCCGATCAACAATGCGGACTATGCTTCGTTCATCCTGCAGGCCGAAGGTTCGGGCGCCGATGTGATCGCGTTCGCGACCGCCGGTGGCGACACCGTCAGCCTGATCAAGCAATCCGCCGAATTCGGGCTGAAGCAGAGCGGCCGCACCTTCGCGGCGCTGCTGACCACCACCAATGATGTCGAATCGAGCGGGCTTGCGGTCGGCGAGGGGCTGATCATCACCCAGCCGTTTTACTGGGATCTCAACGATGCCAGCCGCGCCTGGTCCGCCAAATTCAGCGAACGGCAGCATGGGCAATCCCCGACTGCATTTCATGCCGGCGTCTATTCCTCGGTGCTGGCCTATCTGAACGCAGCGTTGGCGGCAGGAACCAACGACGCACCGGCCGTGATCCAGAAGCTGAAGGAGGCGCCGATCGACGACGCCTTGTTCGGGCCGGTCGTGGTGCGCGCCGACGGCCGCGCCATTCACAACATGTACATCTTCAAGGTGAAGAGCCCGAATGCGTCGAAGAGCAAGTGGGATCTTATGGAGCAGGTCGGCGTGCTCACAGGGCCGGAAGCGTTCCGGCCGCTCGACCAGGGCGGCTGCTCGCTCGTTGAGTCATCGAAGAGCAATTGACGACGACGGCCGCAGCCCTCGGATCAACACCCTCGAACTGACGGATCTCCCAATGCTGGAACAGCTTGAAGCCGACTTCCCCGAGCACACGCCGCGCCCCGTCGATGCGCCAAGGGCGCTCGAGGGTGTCCGCGTGATCGATTTCTCGCATTTCATCGCCGGACCGTTTGCGACCATGATCCTCGCCGACATGGGCGCCG
This sequence comes from Bradyrhizobium sp. CER78, assembly GCF_029846235.1. Classification (GTDB taxonomy): domain Bacteria; phylum Pseudomonadota; class Alphaproteobacteria; order Rhizobiales; family Xanthobacteraceae; genus Bradyrhizobium. Next base: position 153,307 of record NZ_JARVWP010000001.1, on the reverse strand, counting down.
AGGTGATCAAGATCGAAGCGCCCGGCCGCGGTGACGATTTGCGCCGCTATCCGCCGGTGCATCCCGATCTCAGGCACGGAGCGCCGTTCCTCTGGACCAACCGCAACAAGCGCAGCGTTGCCCTCGATCTCAAGTCGCCCGAGGGCTTGAAGGTCGCGCGTGAGCTGATCGCGACGGCTGATGTTCTCGTCGAGAACTTTTCGGCCAGCGTGATGGCGCGGCTCGGGCTCGACTACGAGAGCTGCCGCAAGATCAAGCCCGAGATCATCTACTGCTCGGTGTCGGCCTATGGCCGCGACGGGGCGTTCTCCGATCGGCTCGGCTTCGATCCGATCGCCCAGGTCGAGAGCGGCTTCGTGTCGATGAACGGCTATGCCGACCGGGAGGGCGTGCGGGCTTTGTCGCCTGTCATGGACATCAGCACCGCGATGATGGCCAGCAATGCGATCCTCGGCGCGTTGTTCGCGCGTGAGCGCAGCGGGCAGGGCCAGGCCATCGAGGTGTCGCTGTTCGAGAATGCCGTCCTGATGACCGGCTACGCGACGATGCAGTCGCTGTTCAACAATGCTAATCCGAAGCGAAGCGGCAACACCAGCCCGGACACCTGTCCGTCGGGCGTGTTCCTGGCGAGCGATTGCTCGTTCTATATCAACTGCGGCAATGACAAGATCTTTCAACGCTTGACGGCGCAGGTTCTCGAGCGCGAGGATCTTGCGGCGGCCGAGATCTACGCAACCGGCCCCGATCGAATTCGTCGGCGCGAGGAATTGTTCGCGATTCTCGGCGATGCCTTTGCCCGGCAGCCCTGGTCGCACTGGCAGTCGCGCATGCGCGCAGCCGGTGTTCCCTGCGGCCAGGTGCGCAGCGTCGGCGAGGCGATTCGCTCCCCGGAGGCAAGGGAGCGCGGGATCGTCACAAGGATCCCGCACGACACCGTGGGCTGGGTGCCGAACGTGAACCTGCCGATCCGCTATTCGCGGACACCGATCGCCGATCCCGTTGCGGCGCCGGCCGTCGGGCAGCACACCGAAAATGTGCTGCGCGAGTTGCTCAGCTACGATGAGGCGCAGATCGCGCGGCTTGCCAAGGGCGGGGCGTTCGGCAGCCAGCCCTCGCGACAGGATGCCAAGCCGTGACCGGGCGCGACGAGCGGACGCTGCGGGGCCGTGTGGCGGTCATCGGGATTGGTGAAACCGAATATTATCGCCACGGCGCTTCGCCCGATCCGGAATTCAAGCTCGCGCTGAAGGCCATTCTGGCGGCGTGCGAGGATGCCGGACTCGATCCGCGCGAGATCGATGGGTTCGCGTCCTACAGCGACGATCGCAGCGAGGCCTCACGGCTGGCCGCGGCACTGGGGACGCATCGCTTGCGCTCCGCCACCATGCAATGGGGCGGAGGCGGCGGAGGTTGTTGCGCTGCGGTTGCCAATGCGGCGGCCGCGATCGTCGCGGGCCTCGCCGATTGCGTCGTGGTGTTCCGCTCGCTGGCGCAGGGCCAGTATGGCCGCTTCGGACAGGCGGGCGGTATCCACACCGTTTCAGGCGAACGGTCCTACCTGATGCCTTATGGCGTGCTGGCGCCGCCGCAGCGTTTTGCCATGCGGGTGCAGCGCTACATGCATGAGCACGGCGTGCGGCAGGAGGCATTGCGCGCAATTGCGCTCGCGTCCTACCACCATGCCCAGGCCAACCCGCGCGCGGTGATGCAAGGCAAGCCGCTGGACGTCGAGAAGTACGATGCCTCGCGCTGGATCGTGGAGCCGTTCCATCTCTACGATTGCTGCATGGAAAATGACGGCGCAGCGGCATTGGTGCTGGTATCGGCGGAGCGCGCCGCGGAATTCCGACGCAAGCCGGCCTATCTGCTCGGTGCCGCGTTCGGATCCGGACATCGCGCGGCGGCGACGGCGCACAACGCGCCGCTCTACGCCACCGCGAGCTTCGACACCGTCGCCCCCGATCTCTATCGGATGGCCGGGGTCGGGCCGTCGGATGTCGGCGTGGTCCAGGCCTACGAGAATTTCACCGGCGGTGTCGTGATGGCGCTGGCGGAGCACGGCTTCTTCAAGCCGGAGGAGGCCAACGACTTCCTGACCTTCGAGAACCTGATCGCGCCGTCCGGACGGCTGCCGCTCAACACCAGCGGCGGCAATCTCGCCGAATGCTACATGCACGGCTTCGAACTCGTCCTTGAAGCAGTGCGCCAGGTGCGCGGCACGTCGACCAGCCAGGCTCCGCGCAGCGACGTCGCGTTGGTCATCGGAGGTCCGATGGTCTCTCCCGCGAGCAATCTCATTCTGGGGTCGGAGGCCACGTTATGAGCAATCCGAGCACGCGCTATCTCCCGGCAGGCCTGCCGATCCCGGTTGCAGAACCTGACGGCCTGTCTGCGCCTTACTGGGAAGGATTGCGTCAGGGCAAGCTCCTGGTGCAACGCTGCGGTCGCTGCAACACGTGGCAGTTCGGACCCGAATGGCTCTGCCATCGCTGCCACGCCTTCGACCCGGCCTGGATCGAAGTCGAGCCACGCGGCCGGATCTACAGCTGGGAACGCGCGTGGCATCCGTCGCATGCGGCGCTCAGAGGGCATGGACCTTACATCGCGGTGCTTGTCGAGCTGCCGCATGCCGACGGCATTCGCATGGTCGGCAATCTGCTCGGCGATCCCGAACAGACGGTTGCGATCGGCGCCGATGTCGAGGGGGTCTTCGAGCATCACCCGGAGCAGGATCCGACTTACTCCCTGCTGCAATGGCGCCGGCTCTAGGTTTCCCCGGAGTGACTATCCATCCCTGCGCCTGATACGGGCAATCGATCGCGCGTCTACCGGAGATAGCTGGCCCAAGGTCCGCTGCGCCTGTGATCCGTCGCGCGCGCGACATCCGGTTTGCCTGCTTTCGCGTCAGCGTCGCTGACAGGATGAGCTGCGAGGGTCCTTGTCTCGCGGCAGATGACATGCAATCTTCCGCTCCCGGCAATGCTGTTCGAGAGCAACAAGAACAATAATCCCTCTCGTCCCTCCAATTCTGTCGAGGGCCTGATCATGTCGAATCCTACCCAAGCGACCTCCGCTCCGTGGCGGATAGGAGTCCTGTTTTCGCGAACCGGCTTCATGTCGGTGATCGAGGAAACCCAGTATCAGGGCACGCAACTTGCGATCGAGGAGGTGAACGAGGCGGGCGGGGTCTGCGGCCGCGAACTGGTTCCCGTCGCCTATGATCCTGGCTCGGACTCGGCCGCCTATGGCCACTACGCCAAACGGTTGATGGTCGAAGATCAGGTCAGCACTATATTCGGCTGCTACACCTCGTCGAGCCGCAAGGCGGTGCTGCCGGTCGTCGAACGGCTGAACGGTCTGCTTTGGTACCCGACGCTCTATGAGGGGTTCGAGGCGTCGCCGAACGTCATCTACACCGGCGCCTCGCCGAATCAGAACAGCCTCGCGCTGTGTCGCTATCTGATGGATACGTTCGGAACACGATTCTATTTCGTGGGTTCGGACTACATCTATCCGCGCGAGTCCAACCGGGTGATGCGGGAGCTGCTCAAGAGCAACGGCGGCTCGGTCGTCGGCGAGCGCTACGTCAATGTCTACGCGCGCTGGCAGGACTTCGTCCCGATCATCCAGGACATCAAGCGTGTCAGGCCCGACGTGATCTTCTCGACCGTCGTCGGCGAGGGCACTGTGTTTCTCTATCAGGCCTATGCCAATGTCGGGCTCGATCCGAAACAGGTCCCGATCGCCAGCCTGACCACGACGGAAGCCGAAATCGCCGCGATGGGCTTCGACGTCGGCGAAGGACACGTCACGGCGGCATCCTATTTCCAGGGCGTCGAAGGCAGCGCCAACAACGCGTTTGTGCAGCGCTTCAAGAAGCGGTTCGGTGCCGACATCTCGACCAACATGTGCGCCGAGGCGTCCTATTTCCAGCTGCATCTGTTTGCGAAAGCGCTCGAGCAGGTCAATTCGCTCGACACCGAAGTGCTCCGCTCCATGGTGTTCGGCACCAGCTTCGATGCACCGCAAGGTGCTGTCACCGTCAACCCGATGTCGGGGCATACCGATCTGTGGACCCGGATCGGACGCGCCAACCGCCAGGGACAGTTCGATGTCGTCAGCCAATCAAAAGAGCCGGTGCATGCGGATCCGTTCCTGATCGGATATGGTCGTGCAACGCAAACAGGAAGCGTCCAATGAACGAAATGTCGCGTAAGCCGCAGCTCAGCCGAGACGTCGGCGGACGCAAGACCATGGTTCAGGAACTCGCCGACCTCTCGGCGGTCGTGGTCGCACCGGTCGACGATCAGGTCGGCATGCTGCTGCGCGAATTGCAGCGATTCCGGATGCGGGTGCGTCAGGTCTGGCCGATGCCGGAAAGCGTGCCGGCCGACGCCGACGTGGTCTATTGCGAATATTCTCCTGACCTGGCGCGGCGTCTGCCGTGGATTCCCGGCGATGCGCGTTCGGCGCTGGTCGTAATCCTGCCGGCGACGGAAGCCGTTCACGCCGATGCGCTGTGTCATGCGACGCCCAACGCCGTGCTGCCGCGGCCGTTCACGCCAAATGCGGTGCTGTCGAGCCTCGTGCTGGCGCGCAGCCAGTTTGGTTACGAGCGGCGGCTGCGCAGCAAGATCGAGAAGCTCGACGACAATCTGCGCTCGATGCGCACGGTGGAGCGCGCCAAGGCCATCCTGATGGCGACGCGGCAGATGCCGGAAACCGAAGCCTATGGCTTCATCAGACGGCAGGCGATGGATCGTCGCGTGTCGGCAAGCGCAGTCGCCGCGGCGATTGTTGACTCGTTCGAACTGCTTGGCTACGATCATCAACAGTAAGCCCCAATAGCGGGGCCGGCGGCGACAGCGCCGCCTTCGACACAACCGGCAACAAAGCCCTCCCAATGCTCGCGTAAGCGCGCATCGGGAGGGCTTTTTGTTTTTTCAGTCCTGAAGGGAGCTAGGGATGAGCATTTCACGGCGGACTTTGCTGAGGAATACCGCGGCGCTTGGCGCATTTGCCGGCGCCGGACTGCCGCATATCTGGATCAAGAACGCCGACCTCGCTTACGCCGCGGGCGGCGAGATCAAGGTCGGCGTGCTGTTCTCGCTGACCGGAACGACCGCGATCATCGAGGAATCGCTCAACAAGGCGACGCTGCTCGCGATCGAGGAAATCAACGCCGCCGGCGGCATCAAGGGCAGCAAGATCGTCCCGATCGTCGAGGATCCTGCATCCGATCCGGCGACCTTCTCGGAGAAGGCGCGCAAGCTCGTCGTCGGCGACAAATGCGTCAGCGTGTTCGGCTCCTACACCTCGGCGAGCCGCAAGGCGGTGCTCCCGGTGTTCGAGCGGCAGAACAATCTCTATTGGTATCCGACGCTCTATGAGGGCCGCGAGTGCTCGAAGAACGTCATCTACACCGGCGCGGTGCCGAACCAGCAGCAGGACGAGTTCGTGCCCTGGCTGGTCAAGAAATTCGGCAAGAAGTTCTATCTGATCGGCTCCAACTACATCTATCCGAAGGAAGAGAACAACTACTGCAAGAAGCTGCTCGAGAAGCTCGGCGGCGAGGTCGTGGCGGAAGAATATGTGCCGCTGGGCCATTCCGAATTCTCCTCCGTCATCAACAAGATCCGCTCGACCCAGCCGAACGTGATCTTCTCCACCGTGGTCGGCGATTCCGTGGTCGCGCTGCATCGTCAGTACAAGGCCGCCGGGCTCGATCCCGAGAAGATGCCGATGGCGAGTCTGACGACGTCGGAGAACGAGGTCGCGGCGATGGGCGGCGAGGCCGCCGCCGGTCACTTCACCTCGGCGCCGTACTTCATGGTGCACAAGTCGCCTGAGAACGAGAAATTCGTCGAGGCCTACAAGAAGCGCTGGGGCGCCGACAAGGTGACGCATTTCGTCTCGGAGGCCTGCTACTTCCAGACCTATCTGTTCAAGCAGGCGGTCGAGAAGCTTGCGACCAGCGACCTCACGCCGCCCAACATCCGCGACGCGGTCAAGGGCCAGAGCATGATTGCGCCGCAGGGCAAGGTCCAGATCGAGCCGGAGAACCTGCACACCTGGCTGTGGCCCAAGATCGCGCAGGCCAAGTCGAACGGCCAGTTCGAGATTCTCGTCGAGGCCAAGGACTGGCTGAAGCCGGTGCCATACGCGGCCTATCCCGGGCAGTCCTGCACCGAGAAGGGCCTGGTCGAGAAGAGCTGACGGCGGGGCTGACGAAGGCCGTCGGCGTGCGGCGCCGGCGGCCGGCTTCCCGCAACGAATGCTGCTTCTCGCACACATCGTGCGAGGGGCAGGGCGCATCAAACGAACACTGAGGAGCGGATCCCGACGTGGACCAATTCATCGAACAAATCGTCACGGGCCTCAGCATCGGGTCGATCCTGCTGCTGGTCGCGCTCGGCCTGTCGATCATCTACGGCTCGATGGGCATCATCAATCTCGCCCATGGCGAGTTCGTGATGCTCGGCGCCTATGCCGCCTGGGTGTTTCACACCTATCTTGGGCTCGGCCTGCTGGCGAGCCTGGTTCCGATCTTCCTCGTGGTAGCCGCGTTCGGCTGGGTCATCGAGCGCTATGTCTTGAGCCTGCTCAACAACCGGCCGCTGGATACGATCCTCGCGACCTGGGGCGTCGGCATCATGCTGCAGCAGGCGGTGCGGCTATCGGTCGGCAGCGAGCTGCGCTACGTGCAGCTGCCGCCGGCGCTGTCCGACAGCATGGACGTGTTCGGCATCTCGGTGTCGTCGTATCGGGTGTTCCTGTTCGTGGTGTCGATCGCGCTGTTCGGGGCAACCTGGTTGCTGATGAACCGCACCCCGGTCGGGATGAAGCTGCGTGCGATCATCCAGGACCGCTCGGTCGCCGCCTCGTTCGGCATCAACGCCAAGCGGGTCTACGCGTTGACCTTCGCCTATGGTGCAGGCCTTGCTGGTCTTGCCGGCGCGTTGGTGTCGCCGCTCAAGAGCGTGTCGCCCGATATGGGCACCGGCTATGTGGTCGACGCCTTCATGGTGGTCGTGCTCGGCGGCGTGCAGAGCCTTGCCGGCACCGTGGCGAGCGCCTTCATCCTCGGCGAGCTCTCCGGCGGCATCGCGTTCCTGCAGAACGACACGGTGGCCAAGGCGATCGTGCTGCTCGCTATCGTCGTCCTCATCCGTTTCCGCCCCGAGGGGCTTTTCACCGCACGCGTGCGGGCCTGAGACAGATCGCTCATCTATGCCGTCGCATGTTCCTAACTCCAGCGGATTGCAGCGCCTGATCGCGCAGCTTGCACCTCTGCTGATCGTCTGCGCGATCGTGTTCGCGCTGCCGGTGCTGCTCAACAACGACTTCCTGCTCAACAAGGTCGCGCGCTATCTGGTGCTCGGCATCCTCACCGTGTCGCTGGGGCTATCCTGGGGATTCGGCGGGATCCTGAACCTCGGCCAGGCGATGAGCTTCGGGCTCGGCTCCTACGCGATGGCGATGGCGCTGAAGCTCAAGACCGTGCCGGTGCATACGGGCGCGAGCGGGTTGCCGGACTTCATGGTCTGGAACAACGTCCAGCATCTGCCGTGGTTCTGGGAGCCGTTCCGCTCGCTGACCTTCGCCATCGCCGCGGGACTGATCGTGCCGGCGCTGGTTGCTGCGGCGCTCGGCTGGTTCATGTTCCGCGGACGTGTGACCGGCGTCTATGTCTCGATCATCACGCTCGCCACCATGGTGGTGATCAATCTCGTGATCATCGACCAGCAGAGCTACACCGGCGGCTTCAACGGCATCACCGATCTCGCCCAGCTCGAGATCTTCGGCGTCGCCTTCGATGCCTATGGCCGCGCCACCTATTATCTCGTCGCCTGTTGCGTGTTGCTCAGCCTGCTGGTCGCCTTCGCCTTCACGAAGTCCAAGGCCGGCCTGATCGTGCAGGCGATCCGCGATCACGAGAGCCGGGTGCGCTACTTCGGCTACGACGTCGCGCTCTACCAGATCTTCGTGTTCGCGCTGTCGGCCGCGATCGCAGGCCTCGCCGGCATGCTCTACACGGTGGTGATGGAGTTTGCCTCGCCGACCTTCCTCGGCGTGCAGCTGTCGCTCTCGGTGGTGGTGTGGTGCGCCGTCGGCGGCCGCCAGAGCCTGGTCGGCGCGTTCCTCGGCGCGGTGCTGGTCGCGGGCATGCAGGGCGCGCTGTCGGAATCCGCGGCGTTCCTGGAAACCTGGACGCTGGTGATGGGCGCGCTGTTCGTGCTCGTCGTGCTGTTCCTGCCGAAGGGGCTCGCCGGCCTCGCACAGGTCGTTTGGCGCTGGATCGTGCAGCGCCGGCAGGCCGCCAGTGGCCGCGTCGCGCAAGGCGTCGGCCAGACGGAGGGCAGCACATGAGCTCGCATCTCGATCTCCGTGACGTCTCGGTCAGCTTCAATGGCTTCAAGGCGCTGAACGCGCTCAACATGAGCGTGCGCAAGGGCGAGCTGCGCTGCCTGATCGGGCCGAACGGCGCCGGCAAGACCACGGCGCTGGACATCATCTGCGGCAAGGTCAAGCCGAGCGCCGGCACCGTCAGCTTTGATGGCACCGCGCTGCAGGATCTCGAGGAATTTGAGATCGCGCGCGCGGGCGTCGGCCGCAAGTTCCAGGTGCCGAGCGTGTTCCGCGAGCTTTCGGTCAGCGAGAATCTCGACGTGGCACGGGCGCGCCGCACCTCGGTGCTCGGCAATCTACGCTGGAATATCGGCAACTCCGGGCGCGAAGACATCGAGCGTCTCGCCGAGCTGGTCGGGCTCACCGAGCAGCTCGATCGGCCGGCTGCCTATCTGTCGCACGGCCAGACCCAATGGCTGGAGATCGGCATGCTGGTCGCCCAGGACGCTGAATTGATCCTGATGGACGAGCCTACCGCGGGCATGACCGCGCAGGAGACCCGGAAGACCGCCGAACTGTTCGCGCGGCTCAAGGGCAAGCACACGCTGATCGTGGTCGAGCACGACATGGGTTTTGTGAAAGCGATCGGCGACATCATTTCCGTCATGCATATGGGCCAGATGCTGGCCGAGGGCACCGCCGCAGAAGTCGAGGCGCATCCCGAAGTCCGCCGCGCCTATTTGGGATCGGGAGGCATCAGCCATGCTTGAGCTGACCGACGTCGACGCGTTCTATGGCAACAGCCGCGCTTTGCAGGGCATCAATCTGATGGTCGGCAATGGCGAGTTCCTCTCGGTGCTCGGCCGCAACGGGGTCGGCAAGACCACGCTGATGCGCAGCATCCTCGGCCTGATGGACCGGGTCACCGGGCGCCTGTCGCTTGACGGCGCCGACATCTCGCCGCTGCGGACTTATCAGCGCGCCAAGGCGGGCATCGCCTATGTGCCGCAGGGCCGCGGCATCCTGCCGAAGTTCACCGTGCGGGAGAACCTGACGCTCGGGACCTTCGCCGCGAAATCCGCTGGCGGCATCGAGGAATGGGTGCTCGAGCTGTTTCCGGTGCTCAAGGATTTCCTCAATCGCTACGGCGGCAATCTCTCCGGCGGCCAGCAGCAGCAGCTCGCAATCGCGCGTGCGCTGCTCGCCCAGCCCAAGGTCATCCTGCTGGACGAGCCGACCGAGGGCATCCAGCCGAACATCGTCGAGCAGATCGAGGACGTGATCACGCGGCTCAACCGCGAGCGCGGGATCACGGTCGTGCTGGTCGAACAGAATGTCGCGTTCGCGCGGCGCGCGTCGCACCGGTTCGCGCTGCTCGAAAAGGGACGCGTCGTCGCCAAGGGCGCGATCGGTGAACTCACCGATGATCTCATCCAGCTGCACATGGCCGTGTAGCGGGAATTATCGTTCAGGAAAGGGAGTCGAGACATGTTGCATGGAGATATATCGAGCAGCAAGGACACGGTCGGCGTTGCCGTGGTCAATTACAAGATGCCGCGTCTGCACACCAAGGCCGAGGTGCTGGATAACGCGCGCAACATCGCCAAGATGGTCGAGGGCATGAAGCTCGGCCTGCCGGGCATGGATCTCGTGATCTTCCCGGAATACTCGACCCACGGCATCATGTACGACTCCAAGGAGATGTACGAGACGGCGTCGTCGGTGCCGGGCGAGGAAACCCGCATCTTCGCCGACGCCTGCCGCAAGGCCAAGGTCTGGGGCGTGTTCTCGCTGACCGGCGAGCGCCATGAGGAGCATCCCAACAAGGCGCCGTACAACACGCTGATCCTGATGAACGACAAGGGCGAGATCGTCCAGAAATATCGCAAGATCATGCCTTGGGTGCCGATCGAGGGCTGGTATCCCGGCGATTGCACCTACGTCTCGGAAGGGCCGAAGGGGCTGAAGATCAGCCTGATCATCTGCGACGACGGCAACTACCCGGAGATCTGGCGTGACTGCGCGATGCGCGGCGCCGAGCTGATCGTGCGCTGCCAGGGCTACATGTATCCAGCCAAGGAGCAGCAGATCCAGATCTCGAAATCGATGGCCTGGGCCAACAATTGCTACGTCGCGGTCGCCAACGCGTCGGGCTTCGACGGCGTCTATTCCTACTTCGGCCATTCGGCGCTGATCGGCTTCGACGGAAGGACGCTCGGCGAGTGCGGCACCGAGGAGAACGGCATCCAGTACGCCCAGCTCTCGGTGTCGCTGATCCGTGACGCCCGCCGCAACATGCAGTCGCAGAACCATCTCTTCAAGCTGATGCACCGCGGCTACACCGGCCTGATCAACTCCGGAGACGGCGATCGCGGCCACGCGGTCTGCCCGTACACCTTCTACAAGAACTGGATCACGGATCCCGAAGGCACGCGGGAGATGGTCGAGGCCATGACCCGTCCGACCGTCGGGACCGACGAGTGTCCGATCGAGGGCATTCCGAACCAGAAAGTCGCACATCGCTAGGCGACACCGATGATCGGCGCCGGCGCGACCGTTCGCGCCGGCGTGCTTCGAGGCAACGCGGTCATTTTTCCTCGCGGGGGAAACAGGGGGGTATCATGAGCGGTCAATCGAATAGCGGAGTGGTTCAGCAGGCCGAAGGACAGATCGACGACCTTCTCGGCCATGAATTCGAGCACGAACCGGTGCCGATCAGCGCGCGGCGCAGCGCCTTCTCGGTCACCATGGTTTGGCTGGGCTTTCCGATGATCATCACCGGCGCGATGACCGGATCGCTGCTGGTGCTGGGCATGGGCTTCAAGAATGCGCTGGTGGCGATGATCGTCGGCAATCTGATCATGTTCGCCTATGTCGGCGCGCTCGGCCTGATCGGCACCCGGCGCGGCATGAACTTCGCGCTGATCGCGAGCATCGTATTCGGCAAGAAGGGCTATGTGCTGGCGTCGGGCCTGCTGTCGACCCTGCTGCTCGGCTGGTATGCGGTGCAGACCGGCATCACCGGCGCATTGATCTCCTCGACCTACGGCCTCAACTATGTGGCGATGACCATCGTCGCCGGCGTGCTCTATATCGGGATCACCTTCGTCGGGGTGAAGGGATTGCACTATATCGGGCTGGCGTCGGTACCGCTGTTCGTCGTGCTCGGCCTCTGGGTCGCCGCCGATGCTGCGTCGACCACGACCGCAGCCGCGATATTCAGCTATGCCGGCAATAATGGCGTGGCCAGCATGTCGATGGGCGTCGGCCTCACCGTGGTGCTGGCGCTGTTCATCGACGCCGGCACGGTGACCGCGGACTTCAACCGCTGGGCGCCGAGCCCGCGGGCGTCGCTGTTCGCCACGTTCAGCGCGTTTCCCTTCGCCAATCTGGTGGCGATGCTGGTTGGCGGCGTGATGACGGCGGCGCTCGCCGTGCCGAACGCCAATCCATTCGGTGTCGACAACATGTTCGGCTTCATGAACGGCAAGCAGCTCACCTGGCTCAGCATTCTCGCGTTCATCTTCCTCTACACCAATCTCGGTTCGGTCTGCTCGCACTGCCTGTACAATGCGGCGACCGGCTGGTCGCGGATCCTCGGCACCAACATGCGGCTGATGGCCGTGATTCTCGGCGCCATCGGCATCGTCGTCGCCGCGGGCAATGTCTGGGCGTTCTTCATCCAGTGGCTGTCGCTGCTCGGCATCCTGGTGCCGCCGATCGGCGCGATCATTCTGGTCGATCAGTATCTGCTGCGGACCGAGGCGCGCGCGGACACCGACTGGCGTGCGAAGCCGTTCATCGCCTGGGGCATCGGGTCGCTGTGCGCCTTTGCAGTTGAAAACCTGATGCCGGGGCTCTCCACTGCGATATCAGCCGCGCTGGTCGCCGGCATCATGTACGGGGCGATCGCGCGGGTGGAGTCTTCGACCGAAAAGGTGGCGCGTCCCGCCTAAGCGATCAGCTCAGTCAAGCAAGAAGGGTACATCAATGAGCGTCGACTATCAGATCTATGATCTCGGCAATCTGACCTTGCAGCGCGGCGCGACCCTCCGTGACTGCAAGCTCGCCTACAAGACGTTTGGCCAACTCAACGCGGCCAAGGACAATGTGATCGTCTATCCGACCTGGTACTCCGGCCAGCATTACGACAATGAGTGGCTGATCGGGCCGGGCATGGCGCTCGATCCGGCAAAGTACTTCATCATCATCCCCAATATGCTGGGCAACGGCCTGTCGTCGTCGCCGAGCAACACGCCGGAGCCGTATAACGGGCCGCGGTTTCCGCAGGTGACGGCCTATGACAATGTGCGCGCCCAGCACCGGCTGGTGACCGAGAAGTTCGGCATCAAGCACATCCGCCTGGTGGTCGGCTGGTCGATGGGCGCGTTGCAGACGTTCCATTGGGGTGCGCTCTATCCCGACATGATGGATCTGTTGGCGCCGTTCTGCGGCTCGGCGAAATGCTCGCGGCACAATTATGTATTCCTCGAAGGCGTCAAGGCCGCGCTCACTGCGGATGCCGCCTGGAAGGAGGGCTGGTACACCGACAAGCCCGCCCGCGGCCTGCGCGCCGCCGCGCGGGTCTATGCCGGCTGGGGCTTCTCCCAGGCCTTCTATCGCGAACAGCTCGACATCAAGACACTCGGCTATTCGTCGCTGGAGGATTTCCTGGTGGCGTTCTGGGAAGGCTTCTTCCTGCCGAAGGATCCCAACAATCTGCTGACCATGCTGTGGACCTGGCAGAACGGCGACATCAGCGCCAACGAGATCTACAACGGCGACTTCAAGGCCGCGCTGAGGGCGATCAAGGCCAAGACCTATGTCATGCCGGGACAGACCGATCTCTACTTCCCGCCTGAAGACAGCGAGAACGAGGTCGCGAACATGCCGAACGCCAAGTTCGTGCCGGTGCCGTCGATCTGGGGCCACTTCGCGGGCGGGCCGGGGACCAACCCCGTCGATGTCGCCTTCATCGATACCAAGCTCAAGGAACTGCTCGCATCGTGAGTTCGAACGATTGCGAACGGCTGCCTGCGCGATCATGGGAGGCGTGAGCTTGTCCAATCCCGCTTTGCTGCTCGACCAGTACCGCATCCGCCAGGAGCCTTATTACCGGCCGCTCAAGGATGAGGTCGAACTGTTCGGCGCGGCCTATGCGAACCGCATGCCGGTGATGCTGAAAGGCCCCACCGGCTGCGGCAAGACCCGCTTCATCGAATACATGGCCTGGCGGCTCGGCCGCCCGCTCATCACGGTCGCCTGTCACGAGGACATGACGGCGGCGGATCTGGTCGGGCGCTGGCTGCTCGATGCGGAGGGAACGGTGTGGAGCGACGGGCCGCTGACGACGGCGGTGCGTCTCGGCGCGATCTGCTACCTCGACGAGATCGTCGAGGCGCGTCAGGACACCACCGTCGTGATCCACCCCTTGACCGACGATCGGCGCGTGCTGCCGCTGGAGAAGCGTGGCGAGCTGATCCACGCGCATTCGGACTTCCAGCTCGTGATCTCCTACAATCCGGGCTACCAGAGCGCGATCAAGGACCTCAAGGAGTCGACCAAGCAGCGTTTTGCCGCGCTGGATTTCGGCTACCCGGATCGGTCGGCGGAAACCGAGGTGGTGTCGCGCGAGGCCGGCATCGAACCGAACCTTGCCGATCTCCTGGTGAAGATCGCCCAGCACAGCCGCAACCTGAAGGGTCAGGGGCTCGACGAAGGCGCGTCGACGCGGATGCTGGTCAATGCCGGCCGCCTGATCGGCTGCGGCATCAGCCTCGAAAAGGCCTGCGAGACCACGATCGTGGTCCCGCTGACCGACGATGCAGACACCAGGAACACGTTGCGCGACGTGATCTCGGCCTCTGCGTGAATGGACGCTCGCAGGTGGCGGTCGCGCAAATCAGTTCGCTCGATAGCTTCCGATCCGGACGCCGGCTTGCGGCACTCCTGCGCGGCCATGATGAGATCGGCTCGGCCGTGCAGGCGGCGCGGGCCGCATTGCAGCGCGCAGGATCAATCGATCACCTCGCGGCCTGGGATGAGGCTGTCCACGACCTGTTCGGGGCCAATCTTGGCCATGCCGTGGTGTTAGGTTTTCTGAGGCTGTCGGAGCATTGGCCCGCGCAGCGATCGACCGATGATCTGATCGCGATCGGGCGCGCCGCCGGGGATATCGGCCGCGGCGCCGGAAGCCGTGCTGCTCATGCGTTGCTGATCGAACTGTCCAAGGTACTGCCGCGGCTTGCCGGTGCTGGAGAACTCACCGCCGTGCTTGCCGCGCTTGGCCAACTCGCAGATGCAGGCCCGGAATCGGTCGGCCTTGCGATCGGCCGGCTGGAGCCGCTGTTGGCGCATGCCGGTGGCGCGGACTTTTCCGCCTGGGTTTCCGCAGGCCTGCGCGCGAGCGGCGGCCGCGCATCGCGCCGGCGCGCCTATTTCGCGCTCGATGATCCGCTTTCGGTGCGGCTGTTCGCGGTGGGGCGGACCGGCGATGATTTTGCACGGCTGGAGAAACGCCTCGCTGCAACGACGATCGCCCTTTGGAACAGAAAGCCTCGCTTCCGCAAGCTTGCCATCGCACCGACGCCGGTGCCGCGGCGCACCTCGCTCGCTGCCGGCTTCATCGGGCTCCCCGAGACCTTTCCCGGCTTTGCGGGCGAGGCGGCGGACAGCATCTATCTCGCGGCGGTCGCGCATGCCGGAGCCCATCTCGTGCATTCCGCCGTCCGCTTTCCCGTGGGGCGGCTGAAGGCATTGCAGATCGCGCTGGTCTCGCTGATCGAGGATGCCAGGGTCGAGACGCTGGCGCTTCGCGAGATGCCGGGGCTGCGCCGGCTGTGGCTGCCGTTTCACAGCGCGACGCCATCCGGCCAGGCAACCGCGGCCGGACTGATGATGCGATTGGCGCGGGCACTGATCGATCCGGACTATCGGGATCCGGATGCGTGGGTGACCAAAGGACGTCGGCTGTTTGCCGATGCCGCCGGCCGCTCGACGGATCCCGCCATCAGCCGCGAGATCGGCGGGCTGCTCGGTAACGACATCGGCCAGATGCGGCTGCAATTCAATTCCAAGAGCTACGTCGTCGAGCCCGCTTACCGCGACGATAATCTGGCGCTGTGGGATTTTGGCGATCAGCCGGACAGTCCGACCGAGACGATCGAACTTGCGGTGGATTCCGTACGTATGGAGCGTCGCGAGGACGCCGATGGACAGTCCACCGACGACAACGCAAGGCCGGACGAGACGCTGCGCGCGAAGGCCAGCGTGGTCACGTTGCTGGACGGATTTCCGGTCGCGACCTATCCGGAATGGGACTACGCCGCGCGGACCGAGCGAGCGGACTGGACGACGATCCTGGAGGCTGATGCCGCCGTCTCCGCGCAGCCGTTCGATCTGCCTGCGGACACCGAGACGACCCGTTGGATCACGCGGTTAACTCGCGACGCCTCGATCGGCCGCCGGATCAGGCACAAGGGCCAGCGCGACGGCGAGGCGCTCGATATCGACGCGGCGATCGCGCTGACGATCGAGCGGCGCGCCGGCAGCGTCAGCGAGCCCAGGGTGTATCAGCGCGATGCGCCGGGACCGCGCGATCTTGCCATTCTGCTGCTGCTTGACCTGTCGCAATCGACCGCCGACCGTGACCGTCGCGGCCGGACGGTTCTCGACGTCGAGCGCAAGGCGGCCGCGATCATGGCGGCGGCTGTCGAGGCCGCCAATGACGCGATCGCGGTGCATGGTTTCAGCTCAGACGGCCGCGAGCGCGTGCGTTATCTGCGCATCAAGGGTTTTGACGAGCCGATGGATGCCGTCGTGCGTTCGCGCCTCGCGGGTCTTAGCAGCAGCCATTCCACCCGGCTTGGCGCGGCCTTGCGCCATGCCGGGGGCTACCTCGCGGAACGACGCGCGTTCCGCAAGGTGCTGTTGGTCCTCACCGATGGCGAGCCGTCCGATGTCGATGTGCCCGATCCGCAATACCTGGTGGAGGACGCGCGCCGGGCCGCGCAGCAATTGCGGCGCCGCGGCACCGATATTTTTGCCTTCGGTGTCGGAGAACACAGGTTTCCCCAGCTCGATCGCATTTTCGGCGAGCGCTACGCGCTCCGGGTGCCGCGCATCGAGGTGTTGCCGCACCGGGTGATGCAGCTCTACGCTGAACTGAAGAAATAAAGGGTCCTGCCGTCACGGAGCCCGGCCGACATCGTCGTCCGCACGCCTACGCACCGCTGTCACACTTCGACGCTAACGTTGCAGATTGGACACAGCGGCCCGCCTGGGAACAATCGACGCGGACACGATGAGCATTGGATATCTTTCGAGGGGCCGGGCAGGGCGCCCCTCAGACGCTTGTCGATTGTGCGTTTTGATCTGCCTCTGCATGCTGGGCGCCGGCGCCGACTACGCGATGGGACAAGAGAGCCCGAACGCTTCGGCGGCGCGCATCACCTTCGATATTCCGTCTCAAGCCCTGACATCCGCGCTGGAAAGCTACGGCGCCACGGCGCGGCGCGAGGTGCTTTATGACGCGCGGCTTGCGACCGGCCGGCGCTCGAGCGAGGTGAGGGGCGTGTTCGCGCCGTCCGAAGCCTTGCAGATCCTGCTCGATGGCACCGGCCTGGTCGGCCGGCTGACGTCGGAGAATGCGCTGGTGGTGGTGCCCTCGTCTCCGGCCGCCGGCCAGCCGCCGACGTCTGACGTCGATGCGAAGAAAGGCGATCCGGTCATTCGGGCTCGCTACTATGCGCAGGTGCAGGAGCGCATTCGGGACGCCTTCTGCAGGGACAGCCTGTTGCGGCCGGGGCGGTACCGGATCGCCGTGCAGTTCTGGATCGCTCCGACGGGATCCGTGCAACAGACCAGGCTTTTGAGCAAGACGGGTGATGACCGCATCGATGGAGCGATCGAGACGACGCTTCGTGGATTGAGGATCACGGAGGCGCCGCCGCCGGGCATCGCGCAACCCCTCACGATGGTTGTTGCGCCGCGTCCGCCGGAACAGACGCAGGACTGCGCCGGGACTGACGCAATCCGCACCAGCGGCGGGGCGAACTGAGCGTGCCGGGATGAGCGACGCAAACCGGACCATGCTCCGCAGCTTCCTGGCTGCCCGCTACGATGACCTCAAGCTGCGGCTGAGCCGTCGCCTGGGCTCGGCGGAGCTTGCCAGCGACGCGTTGCAGGACACCTATGTGCGCCTCGACCGGGCCGAAGTGGCGGGGGCGGTGCAAAGCCCGGCCGCGTATCTGTTCCGGATGGCCTTCAACGTCGCAATGGACCGGCAGCGGGCCGAGAAGCGGCGCCTCGCGCACAACGAGGTTCAGGATCTGCTCCATATTGTGGACGATGCGCCGGGGCCGGGTCAGATTGCGGAGGCTCGCTTCGAGATCGAGGCCCTGGAGAAGGCGATCGCGGAGCTGACGCCGCGCCGCCGGGTCATCCTGCTGGCCGCACGGCTCCAGGGCATGCCGCAGCGGGAAATTGCCCGCCGGCTCGGGGTCTCGCTGCGCTTGGTCGAGAAGGAACTCCGCCTCGCCCAGGAACATTGCGCGCTGAAGCTCGGAAAATAGTTGTGCGGTTGATGGCTATGGCGAACGTCAAATGGACAAGCGGACGACCCGGCTGCGGAGGCGGGGGGCGCTGCGAGGCAAGCCTGCATGACCAGCAAAGGCGGTAGATCGACGATGGGGCTCGGCGCAATGGAGCGGGAAGCACATGCCTGGGTCAGGCGCTTGACGTCCGGCGACGCGACGGTCGAGGACGCCGATGCATTCCAGATGTGGCGCGAGCAGAGCGCAGCCCATGCGACTGCGTTTGCGAAGGCAAGCAAGCTTTGGGAGACGGTCGGCAGCGCCGGCCATAATCTCCGCTATGACCCTGCATCGCTTGGCGCGCTGCTCGATGGCGAAGCAAGGCGCGTGATGACCCGCAGGCTGGTGCTCGGCGGTGGACTTGCGACCGCCGCCGCGGCCGTCGGAGCGGTGACGCTGCGTCCTCCGCTCGAGCTCTGGCCGTCATGGTCCGAGCTTGCTGCGGACTACCGGACGGGAACGGGAGAGCAGCGCAAGCTTGCGCTGAACGACAGCGTGTCGATCAACCTGGACACAAGGACCAGCATCGCGCTGCGCCCGGACCATGGCGACAGCAGCCGGATCGAGTTGATCACCGGGCAGGCGTCGATTGCGACGAGCCCGCAACAGTCGAGACCGGTGACCGTGATTGCGTCGAGTGGTCAAACGGTTGCAACGCAAGCCTCGTTCGACGTGCGCTATCTCGGAGCCGAGGTGCGCGTCACCTGTCTCGGCGGCGAGGTCTGCGTCGAGCATCAGGGAAATGCCCGCACCGTTCGTGAGCGGCAGCAGATCGCCTACGACGAGCGGCGCATGAGCGATCTCGTTGCGATCGATCCGGCCGTCGAAGCGGCCTGGCAAGAGGGCTTGCTCGTCTTCCGCTACACGCCGCTGCCCAAGGTGGTGGAAGAGGTGAACAGGTACCGATCGGGCCGGATCTTCATCGTCAATGCCGGGCTGAACGCCCATTTGATCAATGGCCGCTTCCATATCGACCGGATCGACGAGGTTCTCGTGCAGCTCGAGCAAGCCTTTGGTGTCAAGGCGAAAACGCTTCCCGGCGGCATTGTGCTGCTGAGCTGAGGAGGCTTCGGGCGGGACGGCAAAAAAATTCCGATCCGGCGTGCGGGTCGCGCCGTTCGGGATCGTCTCAGCCGCGAGGGTCTCGGTGCTGGCGCTGAGACGCAAAATGTTCGGCTGTCGTCGCCCGGCGCAAGAAAGCGATCCCATGGTTCCCCGCCTCTCCAGGTCCCTATCCCGCGCGACGGTTCGCACCGCTTTGTTTGGCAGCGTCAGCGTCGTGGCGCTGCTGGCCAGCACGCCGGTGGTCGCGCGCCCGTTTG
The DNA here is from genome assembly GCF_029846235.1 of Bradyrhizobium sp. CER78. Lineage (GTDB taxonomy): Bacteria > Pseudomonadota > Alphaproteobacteria > Rhizobiales > Xanthobacteraceae > Bradyrhizobium. Next base: position 134,043 of record NZ_JARVWP010000001.1, on the reverse strand, counting down.
GGTCGAGCTGGACGGTGTCACCGTCGGCCGCAGCGATGGCAGCGTCGCAGTCGGCAGCGCAGGATGCTGCGGCGGCTGCCAAGCAGGGCCAGGACGCGATGGCGCGGGCCACGCGCGCCATTCAGGCGATCCAGGGCTTGCAGAACGCGGCACGCAGCGCGGCGCAGACCTCGCAGCGTTCGGTGACGCTGCCGCAGGTTGCCGTACCCAATGGCCTTGCCCTCGGCGGCCTGCAGGCGGCGCCGGGTTGGCAGGGTGCGAACGCGCCGACGCAGGCGGTCGATGCCGCCGGCCAGACCCAGGTCGGCATCGCGCAGACCAGCGCGCAGGCGATCCTCAACTGGAACTCGTTCAACGTCGGCGCGCGGACCACGCTGACCTTCGACCAGCAGGGCAATGCGAACTGGGTGGCGCTCAACCGCGTGGTCGGCAGTACGGCGCCGAGCCAGATCCTCGGCAATATCAAGGCCGACGGCGCGGTCTATGTGATCAACCAGAACGGCATCATCTTCGGCGGTGCGAGCCAGGTGAATGTCGGCGCGCTGATCGCCTCGACCGCCGGCATTACGGACACCCAGTTCCTCAGAAGCGGCATCTACGCGCAACAGGCCAGCGGCCAATACGTGCCGAGCTTCACCGATGCCCGCGGTGCGGTCAGGGTCGAGGCCGGCGCGCTGATCTCGACCAACCCGCCGTCCTCGGTGACGCAGGGCGGCGGATTCGTCCTGCTGATGGGGACCGAGGTCAGCAATGCCGGCTCGATCACCGCGCCGCGAGGCCAGGTGCAGCTCGCGGCCGGCAACGACTTTCTGCTGCGGCCGGGTTACAGCACGGACGTCAACCCGGGCTCGACCACGCGCGGCAATGAGATCGCGCCGATCGTGCGCGACGCGATCGCGGCCGTCGGCAACTCCGGCCTGATCTTCGCCCAGCAGGGCGACATCACGCTCGCGGGCCGCAGCGTCAGCCAGGAGGGGGCGCTTGTCGCCACCACCTCGGTCAACACCCGCGGCACGATCCATTTGCTGAACGCGGCCTCCGATGCTGCGGGCAGCATCACGCTCGCCAGCGGCAGCCTGACCGCGATCCTGCCCGAGCTCAACAGCAGCGATACCGCGCTCGACAGCCAACGCAGCCAACTGGTCGCCGATTCCAAGGCCTTCACCCACGCCCCGGTCGCCAACGCCCAGTTCGACAATCTTTCGCAGCTATCCGACCGGCTCGATCAGGGGCGTATCGAGATCGTCAGCGGCGGCACCGTCAACTTCAAGGCCGGCTCGACCACGCAGGCGCAGGGCGGCCAGGTCGCGGTGAGCGCCAGCCACCGCGTGTTCGCCGAGAGCGGATCGGTTATCGACGTCTCGGGCGTGCGCGGCGTGCTGCTGCCGATGTCGACCAACAACCTCCTGATCAACGTGCAGGGCAACGAGCTGCGCGACTCGCCCGTCAACCGCGACCAGGACAATCTGAAGAATGCGGATGTCTGGATCGACGCCCGCGACCTCGTGCGGGTGCCGGCGGGCACCGGCGGCTATGCGACCGACCGCTATTACACGCCGGGTGGGCTGCTCGAGGTTTCCGGCTATCTCGCCAATACCGCCCACCGGATCGGTGAATGGGCCGCGGTTGGCGGCACCGTCACGCTGTCGGCGCAGGAAGTCGTGGCGCAGAAGGGGGCGGTGTTCGACGTCTCCGGCGGCTCCGTCAGTTACCAGGGCGGTTATATCAGGACCACCAATTTCCTTGGCGCGGACGGTCGTCTCTACAGCGTCGGGCAGGCCCGCGCCGACATGCAGTTCTACGGTCTTGGCGCCGGCTTCATTCGCGAGCACAAGCTCGGCGGCAACGTTGCACCGAACCTGACCGAGGTCTGGACCAGCCCGTTCGGCAAGGCCCGCGTGACGACCCGCTGGGAGGACGGCTACACCGTCGGCCGCGACGCCGGCTCTCTCATCCTGTCGACGCCGACGGCGGTCTTCGAGGCTGATATCGTCGCTGACGTCGTCACCAGCTCACGCCAGACGACGGCTCGGCCTGATGGCACGACCGACGGCTACAAGCTGTCGCAGAATGTCGCCCCGCTCCAGGGCAAGCTCGCGCTCGGTGGCTATTCGGGACTGGGCCTCACCGATGCATCCGCGGCGCGGGTCGCCTTCGGCCGGACCCCCGCGATATCCGACGCGCTGAACGTCACGTCGGTCTTGCCCGACGATCGCATCGGGACCGCGTTCTTCAACTCGGACGCGCTCAGTGCCGCCAAACTGGGCGGGCTCAATGTTGCGAGCAGCAAGCAGATCCTGGTCGAGGCGCCGCTTGAGCTTGCGCCCGGCGCGCAGGTGATCTTCGCAGCACCACATGTCGATATCGGCGCCAACGTCACGGCGCATGGCGGCAGCGTGACGCTGACCAATCTCATGCATGCGCTGCTCGGCCAGAACCAGAACGAGCAATGGTGGGCGCTCAGCGACACGAACGGCAAGGCGCAGGTCACGATCGGCCAGAACGTCGCCGTTGATCTCAGCGGATTGTGGAGCAACGGATTGACCGGGGCCGATGTATCCGGTCAGGCGCATGTCGATGGCGGCAACTTCACCGTTTCGACGACCGGCGGCATCACGCTTGCGAGCGGGTCACTGATCGATGTGTCCTCGGGTGGTGCGATCCTGACGACCGGCAAGACGATTGGCGGCAAGGGCGGCAATGTCAACCTGGTCGCCAACGACTATTCGCATCTGGCCTGGACGCAATTCTTCACCAATTCGCTCATCCTCGACGGCACCATTCGTGCCTATGGCTTCACCGGCGGCGGCACGCTGACGCTGAACGCCGGCCAGCAGATCGCGATCGGCGAAGCCATGGCCGATGCGCTGGTGCTCGATCCCGCGCTCTTCCAGTCCGGCTTCACGGCCTACAACATCAGCAGCAACACCGGCATCCGGATCGGCGAAGGCACGCGCGTGGACGCCGAGGTGCCGGTCTATCGCTTCACCCAGGGCAGCTTCGGCGCGCCGAGCGGCAGCCTCGTCGCGGATGCCGCGACGCTCTGGACGCCGCCGACATTCGCGGTGAATTCCTTCACGCATGGCGCCACGCAGCGCGTCGGCGCCGACGTGACGTTCTGGAGCCTGCATGATTTCACGCTGGCGAAGGGCGCATCGATCAACGTCGATCCGGGGCGTTCGGTTTCGATCTACGCCAATCGTCAGACGGTGATCGACGGCACGATCAAGGCGCCCGCCGGCAACATCCTGATCACGAGCCTGCAGGACGCCCCCGGCGACAACAGGTACAATTCCGGTTACGGCGAATTCGGGCTGACGCGTTCGTTCTGGATCGGCGACGACGCGGTGCTGGATGTCTCGGCGCGCGACGCGGTCGGGCGCGACGAGCGCGGGGTTTCCTACGCAGCGGTGCCGGCTGGTGGAACGATCAGCATAGGCGGCACTGGAGGGCTCGACGCGGACGGTTATCCGGTTAGCAGCGATGCCTTCGTGATCGTTCGCCCGGGCGCGCTGATCGATGCGTCGGGTACCTCAGCGGTGGTGCCGGTCCAGAACGGCAGGACCTATGTCTCGACATTTGCTGCGAGCGATGGCGGGACGATCTCGCTGTATTCCAGCTTCGGCATGGCGCTGGACGGCACCATGCGCGCCGCGGCCGGCGGCAGAGGCGCGTCCGGTGGTTCGCTGAACCTGACCATGTCGAGCCGTGGTTATGCAACGGGGCAGCCGAATGCGAACGCGCCGTATGCCGTGGGCGATCTGCCCGCGGCTTTCCAGCGGTCGCGCGACATCACGCTGGTGCAGAGCGCCCCAGGCAGTGGCCTGAGCGCCGATCTGTTGCCCGGCGAGGCCGATCCGGCCATGCAATACGGGCGGGCGGTCATCGGCGTCGACCAGATCCAGAAGGGCGGCTTTGGATCGCTTTCGCTCTACACGCGCGATCTTCTCGTCTTTGACGGCAATGTCGATCTCAGCCTGTCGCGCAGCCTGCACCTGTCCAGCGGCGTCATTGCCGCCGTGCCCGATACACCAAACAGCACAATACGTCTGTCCGCATCCTATGTTCGCCTCGATGGCGTCTACGACGCGGCAAAGGCGCAAGCGCAGGTGGGTTATTCCCCGGGGATCAACGATCTTCACGTCCGCAATCCGTCGGACGGCGGCAGTTTCACGATCTCCGGCGATCTGATCGACGTCTATGGCAAGGTCCAGTTCGGAGCCACCGGCAGTCAGGGCAGCGGAGACGTGAATTTTGGACGTCCCGTCAGTCTCCCCGTCGATGCGCGCGGCTTTCACCAGGTCACCTTGCAGAGCACGGGCGACATCCGGTTCGGCAATGGCGGTCTCGATGTCGAGAACCTCGCGCTGACTGCGGACCAGATCTATCCCTTGAGCGGCGCAGTCGCGACCATCATTGTTGGGCTTCGTCCGGACGGGTTGGCTACCGGCTACGATCCGGATGCCCGTCTCGTCATCCGCCGCAATGACGACACGACGCCGGCGGTGCCGGCTTCGGTCTTTGGCGAACTGGTCTTCATTGCCTCGAACATCGACCAGGGTGGAGTCGTTCGCGCGCCGCTGGGGCGCATCTGGTTCGACAATTACGTTCAAGCGTATGCCAATGGTTTACCCGATCCACATGTCACGTTCCGCAGCAGCAGCATCACTTCCGCGAGCGCTGCCGGCCTGATCATGCCGTTCGGCGGGACTTCGGACGGCATCACCTATCAAGGCGCGGACGGCACGTTGCTCAATCTGGCGAGCGCCTCCATTGTTGATATTTCGGGGAATACGAAGGTCGCGAGCGGCATTTCGATCGGTGCCACATCGTTCGTGGGTGAGGCCGGAGCCGTGATCGATCTGACCGGCGGCGGGACGCTGACCGGCGCGGGGTTCATCTCCGGCCGGGGCGGCTCGGTCGACGTGCTGAAGACAGCGCTCGTCAACGCCAACCCGATCAACAATTACAGCGCGACCGGCAACAAGGTCTACGCAATTCTGCCCGGTTACGCGGCGAACTATGCGGCGGCGATCACGAGCAATGGCGCCGGCGATCCCGCGATCGGCCAGCAGATCACGCTTTCCACGGGGGTGCTGGGGTTGCCTGCGGGCACCTACACGCTGCTGCCCTCGAGCTATGCGCTGCTGCCGGGCGGTTATCGCGTCGAGCTCGGCGCGACCGGAACAACCATGGTGGCTCCGGTGGCGGCAGGCAACGGCTCCGTCGTCACGTCGGGCTATCTCGGAGTTGCCAATACGGCGATTCTGGACACGTTCCCGACGCGGGTGATCCTCACCGCTGGCCAGACTATGCGGTCTTATTCGCAGTACAACGAGACCAGCTATGCCGATTTCGCACGTGCGCAGGCGGCCAAGTTCGGCGGCTTCCGGCCTCGCCTGCCGGACGATGGCAAGGTGCTCGAAATCGGTCTTCGCACGCCGCTCGATGGCAGCAAATCGCTGTCCTTCGCCGGCACCGCGTTGTTCGAGGGCGCCAACGGCGGCATTGACGGTGCATTGATCGTCAGGCCGTTGCTCGGCTCGTCGGGTCCCGCCGTGCTCGACATCACGGCGTCAGGGGCTGCGCCGATTGCCGGGCATACGTCCGTATCGAGCGACGACATCAATGCCTTCAAGGCTCCGACGCTGCTGTTGGGCGGCACGAGTACATTCTACAAGGAGGACAATCCGGGAACCGGCGCCAAGATCTATTTTGACGCAGGGGGAACCGCGGCTGTCAATCTGCTCGACGGCGCCACCATCCGTGCCGGCCAGGTTTTCCTGGTCGCCAAGGCCATCAGCATGTCGGGCGGCGCGACGATCGATGCGCGCGGACTTGGCAATGGGATCGTGGATTCGACGCTCGGCTACGTCTATTCGAACATCGGTCCTTATTCGTCCGCAGATCCCGCCGACAGTCCGGCCGTGCTCGCGGTCGCCAATGGCTGGTTCCAATTCCTGGATGCTGTCGGACCCGGCAAGATCAGCATCGCCAGCGGTGCCTCGCTGCTCACCGACGGCAGTGTGGTGCTCGCCGCGCCGGGCGGGCTCACCATGGGCGACGTCAATTTCGGCGCACGTTACCTCAACGTCACGCAGGAGCAGGTCAATGTCGGCACCGAGGCCGCGCTTGCTGCGGCGCAGGCGGCAGGCCAACTGCCAACGGGCTGGAATCTCACCCAAGGCGTGCTCGACAAGCTGCTGCGGCCCTCTACGACTGCGGGCACGCCCGCGCTCGAGCAACTCATCATCACGGCAAGTGGCTCCTTCAATCTGATCGGAAGCGTCGACCTCGACACCACGCGCCAGGGCGGGTCTTCGTCCGATTCTCTCAAATTCGTTCTCAATACGCCGGCCATCTATGGTCTCGGCTCCGCGAGCGACACGGCCCGCATCACCGCCGACACGCTGGTCTGGAACGGCATCCGCACGGGCAGCGGCACTGTCGCGAGCCCATACGGAAACCAGGTGCCCGGCGCCGTCCTGCCCGGCGGGCCCGGCACCGGATCGGGGCATCTCGCCATCACGGCCAACGAAATCTTGTTCGGCTTCGACGCATCTTTGAGCAAGCCGACCGACGGCGCAACGCTGGGCCGCCTGGCGCTAGGCTTCTCCGATGTCACGCTCACGGCGGCGAAGCGCATCACCTCGAACAGCGATGGCACGCTCAAGGTGGGGCTCACCCAGGACAGCACCGGCGCCGTGCAGGGTGGCGCGCTGACCATCGCGACCCCGCTGATCACGGCGAGCAATGGGTCCAAGCTCGATGTCAGCGCGGGCGCTGCCTTGCGCCTGATCGCGCCGGCGGGGGCGGCTTCCGCCGATACGCACGGCGTGACGGATCTCGGCGGCACGCTCTCCTTCACCGGCGACAGCGTCTTTGTCGACACCGCATTCGCCTTGCCCTCCGGCAAGCTGACGCTGAATGCGACACACGATGTCGTGCTCGGTGCCAACGCGACCGTCGACCTCTCCGGTCGCGGCATCGCTTTCTTCGACGTCACCAAGTTCAGCTGGGGCGGTGATCTCATCCTGAGCTCGACCAACGGCAATATCATCCAGAACGCGGGCTCGGTGATCGATGTCTCGGCCGTGAACAACGCGGCGGGCTCGATCTCGGCCAAGGCCATCGACGCCGCCCATGGGCAGGTTTCGTTCGCCGGTACGCTCAAGGGATCATCGACGGGCGATTTCGATAGCGGCCAGTTCACGGTAGCGGCACAGAGTTTCGGCGATTTCGCCGCGCTGAACGCCAAGCTCAACGATGGAGGTTTCTTCTACGCCCGCAGCTTTGATCTCCGCCAGGGCAGCCTCGTCATCGGTGATGGCGTCAAGGCTCGCTATGTCACGGTCTCGGTCGATCAGGGCAGCCTCGCGGTGAACGGCAGGATCGACGCCAGCGGGGCGAAGCCCGGCACCATCCGCCTGTCCGCGAGTGGCGATCTCAGTCTCGCGTCGAATGCCGTGCTCGATGTCCACGGCAACGTGCTCCAGACCGACAGCTACGGCGCGGCGATCGAACCCAACAACATGGCGCGTGTCGAACTCACCACCACGCAAGGCACCATGACGCTGGCCGCGGGCGCGACCATCGACATGACGTCGCCGGACGGCGTCGCGCGCGGCAAGTTGGAGCTCAGCGCGCCGCGCCGCGGCGGCGTCGGCGGAGATGGCGCAGGCGCCAACGATATCGCAATCGACGCGCGCGGCCCGCTCAACGTCCGCGGTGCGAGCGGCATCGCGCTGAACGGTTTCCGCACCTACGACCTTCCGGGCGGCAGCACCATCGACCAGGGCTATCTCGACGGTCTGCATGTCGACAGCACGCAGTTCATCAACTCCGCGCTTCAGAACAGCGACTTGCAGAACCGCCTTTCCGGGCTCGCGGCCTATGGCTCCGCCTTCCATCTGCGGCCGGGCGTCGCCATCACGTCCGATGGCAGCCTGTCGACCAAGGGCGATCTGGATTTCTCCGGTTATCGCTACGGGCCGAATGCCGATCCGGCGGTGCGCGGCTCCGGCGAGCCGGGCGTGCTCGTGGTGCGCGCCGCGAGCGATCTCAAGATCAACGGCAGCATCAATGATGGTTTCGCGCCACCGCCCGCTTCGCCAGATGCGGTGACGGTGATTGCCACCGGCACGTTGACGTCCCCCTACACCGTTACGACGGATGGTGTGATCATCGGCAGTGGATCGACCATACCGACCAGTGCCACAGTCAACATGGAGCTCGATCTCGCTGACGGCACGGTCAAGCTGAGCCCGAGTGCCGCACATCCACTGCCCGCCACGGTCACCTTGGCGGAGGACTTCACCGTCAGAGGACCCAATGTTCAGACCAGGAAGCTGAACGGCGGGCATATCATCACGCCGGATAGGACCTACAATCCAGGTGATACGCTGCTGACTAACACGGAATTTCCGGCCGGCACCGTGTTCGAAAAAGGCGTTTATTTTACCGGGCCGGCCTTCATCAATACGTTCAACAGTCTGGTTCTCCAGCCGCTGAGGCTGCCGGCGGGTGCCAGCCTTTATGTATTCGGGGGGTACACATTCGCTGCCGATACGCCGCTTCCCAAAGGCACGGTGTTGCCGGCCAACATGTCGAACGTCAATCTGATCGGGCCCGGCGATCGCCAAGTCTGGGCGATCGCCCCGATGCTCGCACCTGGCACGCAATCCTGGTCGTTCCGGCTGGTGGGTGGCGCCGATCTTGCGAGCGCCGACAGTCGATCGCTGCAGACCGCCGACGCGCTCGCCGGATCTGGCAATGTCGTGTTGAACGATCCGTTCAACGTCACGATCAACAAGCCGACGACGGTCGGCGTCAGCGTCCTGCGTACCGGCACCGGTGATCTCGAAATTCTTGCTGGCGGCAATTACGACCAGCAATCCTCGTTCGGCGTCTACACGGCCGGCACCGCGGTCAGGGAGACCGGGACGGCGCAGAACGATCCCTACAACCTCGGCCGGGGCCGATTGACCGACGGCACCCTGCTTGGCTCCGCCAACGCCAACTACGAACCGACACTTGGCCCGGAGCGGATGTACTACCCCGAACACGGCGGCGATTTCCTGCTCGTGACGCAGGGCGACGTCAAGGGGACGCTGAGGCTGGGATCGACCGAGATCGGATCCTGGCTATGGCGCCAGGGTGGCTCGGAGATCGGCCAGCGGACCGCCTGGGGCATCAATTTCGGCAGCTATACCGTCGATCAAATCAGGGACCCAAGCATCTTGTCTTTGGGGCTGTCCGCCTTCTCCGGCCTCGGCACGCTCGGCGGCGGCAATGTCACGGTGCAAGCGGGGGGCACCATGGGTGACACAGGCCGCGGCGTCGTCGTTGCCGTCGGCGGCAGCGGCCGTGTGATGGCCGATGGCAGCCTTGTGCAGACCGGCGGCGGTACGCTCTCGGTGAAGACCGGCAATATCGGCACCGGCGGCAATCAATTCGTCGATCTGCGCGGGCGCATGGATATCGCGACCGGGGACTTCGGCAGCCTGACCGCGACAAATGTTCGCAACACGGCTGATCCGCGACCGATCAATCCGCTGACGTCCTACTCGATGATCAAGCTCAGTGGCGGCGATTTCGCACCCGGCGACAGCGTCATTGACCTTCGTGCGCGTGGAGATCTGGCGGTTGGGACTATTCTCGATCCGGGGCGTGTCGGCGTCACAGGCTTGACTGCCGCCAGTGACGGCAACGAGGCTGCAAGCTGGTTCACCCTGTGGACCGGCACGACCGCCGTCAACATGCTCGCCGCGGGCGGTTCGCTTGCACCGGGCAGCAGCCCGGCAACCTCGCGCTTCCTGCCCTCGATCATGCGGGCGGTCGCCATGAACGGCACCATCTATAACCCCGGCGGAGGACTGCTGCTGCCGTCACCGGGCGGGACGCTCGAGGTGCTGGCGCAAGGATCGATCTTGGGCGACTCGTACGAGACCGGTCTCTTGATGACACCGATGTCGGCTCTGGCGACGCCGTTCAGGCCGGCCTGGGCGACCCTGGGCGATGGAATGACGATCACCGCGTCCAATTATTGGGCCGATTATACGTCCGTGGACGATCAACCGGGCGGCGGGCTGCCCGTTTACTCCTACGGCAGCGGCGGGCAGCCCTTCGTCTTCGATGCAAACACGGTGAAGGATAGGGCGGTGCCGGTCCAAAGCGATCTGTCGCGCATCTATGCGGTGAACGGCGACGTCACGGGCATCACGTATGGTTGGATCCTCAACAAGAGCCAGACCAACGCCAACGGCACCGTTAACAGCGTGTATTACCAGGCCGCGCGGCCGCTGCGGATGCTTGCCGGCGGCGATATCGTCGATATCAAGGGCCTGATCCTGCACAGCGACGCCAACGATGTGTCCACGATCGCGGCCGGTGGCAGCATCATCTATGCAGGCGTGCCGGCGAGCTCTCCCGGGGAGAAGGGGGGCCTGACGATTGCCGGCCCGGGCACGCTCGAAATCACGGCAGGCAAGAACATCTATCAGGGGTCGACCGCGACGGTTGAAAGCATCGGAGCATTGGCCGCCGGCGACAAGCGGCCCGGTGCTGGTGTCGTCATGCAGGCCGGCGTCGGCGCGGGCGAAGTCGGTGTTGGACAAGTCGACTGGGCTGGATTCGCGAAGCTCTATCTCGACCCGAACAATCTCGCTGGTGCGGGACCGCTTGCTGAGCAGCACGGCAAGGTGGCGAAGACCTACGCCGACGAGCTTTATGACTGGCTCACGGAGCGTTTCGGCTATGGCGGCACCAAGGCGGATTCGCTCGGCTATTTCCTTGCACTGCCGGACGCGCAGCAGCGCATCTTCCTGCGCCAGGTCTACTATGCCGAGTTGACCGCGGGCGGGCGCGAATACAACCAGACTGGTGGTCCGCGCGCCGGCTCCTATCTGCGTGGGCGCGAGGCGATCGCCGCGCTGTTCCCGAATCCGTCCGCCTATCGTGGCGACATCACGATGATCACCGCCGCAACCGGCACGCCGGGCAAGCCGAACTACGCCATTCAAAGCGGCTTCGTTCACACCGATTTCGGTGGCGACATCCAGTTCCTCACCCCGGGTGGTGGTGTCACGATCGGGACCGAGGGGCTGCTGCCGGGCGCCGACGCGGGCCTCATCACGCAGGGCGCGGGTAACATCCAGATCTATTCGCAGAGCAGCGTGCTGATGGGCTTGTCGCGCATCATGACCACGTTCGGCGGCAATATCGTGATCTGGTCGGCGGAGGGCGACATCAACGCCGGCCGCGGCGCCAAGACCACGGTGATCTACACGCCGCCCAAGCGGGCCTATGACAGCTATGGCAACGTCACGATATCGCCGGTGGTGCCGTCGAGCGGCGCCGGCATCGCGACGCTGCAGCCGATCCCGGAGGTGCCGCGCGGCACGGTCGATCTGATCGCGCCGCTCGGCACCGTCGATGCGGGCGAGGCCGGCATCCGCGCCTCGAGCTTCGTCAACATCGCAGCGCTGCATATCGTCAACGCCGCCAACATTCAGGCGCAGGGTGGCGTGATCGGCGTGCCGCAGGTCCAGGCACCCAACATGGGCGCCCTGAGCGAAGCCTCGAACACGGCGGGAGCCGCTGCCAAGCAAGCCGCCGTGCCGCCGCCGAGCACCAACGAGCAGCCCTCCGTCATCATCGTCGAAGTGCTCGGCTATGGCGGCGGTGACGGCAGCGATGAACCGAAGCGGCGCGGCAACGACAAGCAAAGCCAGTACGATCCGAACAGCGCCTTTCAGGTGATCGGCGACGGCCAGTTGAGCGCGGAGCAGATGAAGAAGCTGACGCCGGAAGAGCGGCGGCAGGTTGTGAACTAAAACATGATCCGGAAAAGTGCGAAGCGGTTTTCCCTCGCGACAAACGCCAAAGGCGTTTGCGCGGAGATCATGCTCAAACAAAGAGCTGACGTGCGATGACCTGACCTTGAATCGACCAGGCTCCGCTTCATCTCGCGGCGAGCGGCGCTTGCACGATTTCGGAATATTAGAAATATACCCCTGAGTTGCCCGACGTGTCAAGTTGCCCTGTCGAACGCCCGCAGCGGCCGGCTCCTTTGCATGGGGTTGTTTTCGATATTTTGGCAGCGCGCACCTGCGGCGGCTAACCGGCCGCTCGGGGCAGCGAGCCGTTGGCCGTGATCTCGGCCGAGAGCTCCTCGATGGTCTTGCGCTGCTCCATCGCGGCGCGCCGGATCAGCGCGAAGGCGGCCGGCTCGGCCAGCGCATGGGTGTGCATGATCTGCAGGACCGCGGCGAGCACGACGCGGCGCGATCGAAGCCGCTGTTCGAGTTTGACGACCTGCTGCTTGAGCTCGTTGGTGCGCTCGCGGCGTTCGAAGGCCAGCACGAGCGCGGCATAGATCCCGGCCGAGCGCAGCGGCTTGACCAGGAACGAGGCCGGATCGAGGTCGAGCACCAGCTTCAGGCGGCTCGGCGTCTCGGTGCCGAGCAGGGCGATGACCGGGCTTCGTCCAAGCGAGGCGCGCTGCGCCGGTGAGGTGAGCGGCAGGAACTCGTCGTCGATCAATGTCACGTCCGGCCGGCAGTCGATATCGGCGCCGGGCTCCCATGTGACGATGTCGATCCCGAGACGCTCGAACTGGCGCCTGACGATCGTGGCGTCGCGCTCGTCCTTGATGGCGACGAGCGCCTTGCGTCCGCGCAGCGAAAACGACGACGGCTTGCTCATTTCACCACCCGCAAATGCGGCGCATTCGGCAGCGTTCCGTCCCTTGCAGGGCTGGCGGCGATGTCGAGCTGCGTCAGATAGGGATCCGGCTTAACTGGAGCTTCAGCTTCCCAGAAGATGTCGAACTGTCCATCGGCGTTGGAGACGGCGAGCCGCGGCGTCAGGACGCAGTGGTTGTTGCTGCCGTCGATCCAGACCGGACCTTGCGGCGAGTTGTAGCGATGGCCGGCCGCGGCGCGCCGCACCTCGCCGATGTCGGATGTGCCGGCGCGTTGCAGCGCCCGGGCCAGCAGATAGACCGCGACATAGGCGGATTGCCCGTCCACGGACGGGCTAGAGTGCTCGCCGTGACGCGCCTTCCAGCGCGCGACGAAGGCCTGGTTTTCGGGCAGGCGGATGCTCTCGAAATAGGCCGACGACGTGATGCAGCCGGCCGATGCGGGGCCTGCGATCTTCAGCTCCGGCTCGCACAGGCTGCAGCTCAGCATCGGGATGTCGAGACCGGCCGCAAGGGTCGCCGCATGGAAGGCGCGGATGAAATCATAGCTCGAGCTGCCGACCAGCGTGTTGAAGACGACCGGGGGCCGGCGCCGCACGATCTCGTCGACGATGTGCGTGACCGCGCTCTCACCGAGTTCAAGCAGGCGTTCCGCGAGGATCTTTCCCCGCGCCGCCGTCACCAGCTCGCGGGTGACGCGATTGGTTTCCCAGGTCCAGACATAGTTGGAGCCGACACAGAAGATCTCGCGCGACAGATTGTCGAGCACATAACGCACCAGCGGCAGCACGTTGTGATTGGGCGAGGCGCCGACATAGATCACGTTGTCGGAACATTCGAACCCCTCGTAGCGCGCCGGATACCAGAGCAGGCGATCGGTGCGTTCGACGATCGGCAGCACCTGCTTGCGCGAGGCCGAAGTGTAGCAGCCGATGATGTGCTCGACCCCGACATTGCGAATGAGGTCGTCGCAGACCGTATGGTATTCCGAAATGATGCCGCGGGGATCGCGGACATGCGCCGATATCGCGAAGTCGAACTCGTCCTGCTCGTTGATCTCGTCGACCGCCATCATGGCGCTCTTCAGGATCTCGCGCCCCATGGCCTGATAGGGCCCGTGCTGCGAGCAGATAATGCCAACGGGAATGGACGGCTTTGTCATCGACGACTTTCAGTGCAACTTGCGAAGGAAATCATCTTCGCAGAGGTCGGTGCAAGAGGTCATGCCGTTTTGCTGCGCATGCACCTTGCGAAATTTGTGCAGCCAGCCTCGTTGACAACGCGCTGCACACCTCCTTAGAATTTTCTCCTACAGGGCTTCCTGTCGAACCTTGCGTGCGTCGATCTGGCCGATGACGTCCCGATCGCCGCGCAGAGTGCTCCGTTCGATCACGGTCCCTTGCGATAGATCATAGCCGCGGCATTTGGGCCATTCGTCACCTTCGTTTCGGAGGGGCGGGTGGCTTTTTGCTTTTGCCGCCAAACAAATTGGCGACACGTCCGTGTCGCCAAGCCGGAGGCGTATGCGCGGTGATGGGCAGTGCTGCGCTTGCGTCGTGCCAAATGCGGTGCCAAGTGCGGGGATGAGAAACGATGCCGACGACGGATCTTCACTATCTCGGACTGATTGAGATCGGACAGCAAGTCCAGGCCAGGAAGCTCTCGCCGGTCGAGGTGACCAAGGCGATGCTCGGGCGGATCGAGCAACTCGACGGCAAGCTCAAGAGCTACGCTCATGTGATGGGCGAGGCAGCGCTTGCCGATGCTGCAGCAGCCGAGAAGGAGATCTCGTCCGGCAAGATCAAGGGGCCGCTGCACGGCGTGCCGATCGCGGTGAAGGATCTGTGCTGGGCCAAGGGCGCGCCGGCGGCACACGGTATGACCATTCACCGCGACTTTCGGCCGAACGAGGACGCCACGGTCGTCGCGCGGCTGAAGAATGCCGGCGCGATCATTCTCGGCAAGTTGCAGCAGACCGAGGGCGCCTATGCGGACCATCACCCGAAGATCGATCCGCCGAAGAATCCCTGGAATGCCGATCTGTGGTCCGGCGCGTCCTCGAGCGGTTCCGGCGTCGCCACCGCCGCGGGGCTTTGCTTCGGTTCGCTTGGAACCGATACCGGTGGGTCGATCCGCTTTCCGTCGGCAGCCAACGGCATCACCGGACTAAAGCCGACCTGGGGCCGTGTCAGCCGTTACGGCGCGTTCGAACTCGCAGCCACGCTTGACCATATCGGTCCGATGGCGCGCAACGCAGCGGATTGCGGCGCGATGCTCGCCGTGATCGCGGGGCAGGATCCTAAGGACACCACCTCCGTGCCGCTGCCCGTGCCGGACTATCTCGCAGGCCTGACGGGGGATTTGCGCGGCGTGTCGATCGGGGTCGATCGGCGCTGGACCAGCGAGGGCACCGACGAGGCTGCGGGCAAGGTGCTCAGCGAAGGCCTGCGCGTCGCGGCCGACCTCGGCGCCAAGATCAAGGAGATCACGTTCCCCGATCCGAAGGCCGTCATCGAGGATTGGTTCCCGCTGTGCGGCATCGAAGTGGCCGTTGCCCACGAGGAGACCTATCCCGCGCGCAAGGACGAATACGGTCCGGCGCTTGCTGGCCTGCTCGATCTCGGCCGGGCGCAATCCGGCATGGACTATCAGAAGATCGTGCTGCGGCGCGAGGCGTTCCGCGGCGCGGTGCGGATGCTGTTCGAGACGGTCGATCTGATCGCGGTTCCAGCGCAGGCATTCGCTGCGCCGACATTGGCCAAGATGGCGGCGCTCGGTGAAGACCCGTCGCTGATCACCGGGCTGCTGCGCTTCACCTGTCCGTTCGACATGACCGGCAGCCCGACCGTGACGCTTCCCGGCGGCTTCGCGCCGAACGGCGGCCCGGTCGCCTTCCAGTTCGTCGGCCGTCACTTCGACGAAGCAAGCCTCGTCCGTGCGGGCGATGCCTTCCAGCGCGTCACCGACTGGCACAAGCGCCATCCCGCGATCTGAGCCTAAGGAGCCGTTCGCATGACCGAAGATTGGTTGAAGAATTCCATCATGGCCAAGCGCGCTGTCGCCAAGGGCGCGACCGGCACGACCCATAGTCTGACGATCGAGCAGCAGGGCGGCTTCCACTACGTCTATGGACCCTATGCCAAGCCGACTTTGTCGATCGACCCCGGCGGAGTGGTCGTCGTCGAGACCGAAGACGCCTTCGGCGGCGTGCTGACCAGCGAAAGCGACAGCCCTACGGCGAAGCTGAATTTCCCTTACCTGAACCCGCAATGCGGGCCGATCGCGGTGAAGGGCGCCAAGAAGGGCGATTGCCTCGCGGTCTATATCCGCGACGTCGAGACCCGCGGCGCGCAGCCGGCCGGCACCACCTGCATCATTCCGGAGTTCGGTGGTCTGGTCGGCACCGCATCGACGGCACTGCTCAATCCGCCGCTGCCCGAACGGGTCAAGAAGCTGCATGTCGACCGCAACGGCGTGCGCTGGAACGACAAGATCACGCTGCCCTATGAGCCGTTCATCGGCACGATCGGCGTGTCGCCCGAGATCGAGGCGATCTCCTCGCTGCAACCCGACTATCACGGCGGCAACATGGACCTGCCCGACGTCGCACCCGGCGCAATCATCTATTTTCCGGTGCATGCCGAAGGCGGGCTGCTCTATGTCGGCGATTGCCACGCGACGCAAGGCGACGGCGAGCTCTCAGGCGTCGCACTCGAACAGCGCGCGACCGTGACGCTGCAGATCGACCTGATCAAGAACTGGAGCTTTGCCTGGCCGCGGCTGGAGACGCGCGACTTCATCATGACGATCGGCAGTGCGCGTCCGCTCGAGGACGCAGCGCGGATCGCCTATCGCGAGCTGGTGCGCTGGATGAGCGCCGATTACGGCTTCGATGAAATCGACGCCTACATGCTGCTCAGCCAGGCCGGCCGCATGCGGCTCGGCAACATGGTCGACCCCAAATATACGATGGGGGCGTCGATCCTGAAGAATTACCTCAAGGCGTGACTTCCAACATCATTCAACGACAGGAAACATCGCGATGAATTCGGGGCGAATAGTCGGAATGGCTTTGCTTGGTGCAATGCTTGGGACCGCGGCGATTGGTGCCACTCGGGCGGCAGAACCGCCGCTGAAGGTCGGCTTGCTGGAGGACGTCTCCGGCGACCTCGCCTTCATGGGCATGCCGAAGCTGCACGGATCGCAGTTGGCGGTCGAGGAGATCAACAAGAGCGGCGGCATCCTCGGCCGGCAGATCGAGCTGATCCACCTTGATCCGCAGGGCGACAACGCCCGCTATCAGGAGTTCGGCCGCCGGCTGCTCAATCGCGACAAGGTCGACGTGCTGATCGGCGGCATCACCTCGGCCTCGCGCGAGGCGTTGCGTCCGATCGTCGATCGAACCACCACGCCGTACTTCTATACGAACCAGTATGAAGGCGGCGTCTGCGACGCCAGCATGGTCAGCATGGGCGCGGTGCCGGAGCAGCAGTTCTCCACCCTGATCCCTTGGATGGTCGAGAAGTTCGGCAAGAAGGTCTACGTGATCGCGGCCGATTACAATTTCGGCCAGATCTCCGCGGAGTGGAACCGGAAGATCATGAAGGACCTCGGCGGCGAGGTCGTGGGCGAGGAGTTCATCCCGCTCGGCGTCTCGCAATTCGCGCAGACGATCCAGAACATCCAGAAGGCGAAGCCGGACTGGCTGCTGACGATCAACGTCGGCGCCGCGCAGGACTCGTTCTTCGAGCAGGCGGCCGCGGCCAATCTCAACCTGCCGATGGGGTCCTCGATCAAGATCATGCTCGGCTTCGAGCACAAGCGCTTCAAGCCGCCGGCGCTCAACAACATGCATGCGACCGCGAACTGGTTCGAGGAGATCGACACCCCCGAAGCCAACGACTTCAAAAAGCGCTGGCACGCCAAGTTCCCCGATGAGCTCTACATCAACGACATGGGCTACAACGCTTATAACGCGCTCTACATGTACAAAGCGCTGGTCGAGAAGGCGAAGTCGACCAAGCTCGAAGATATGCGCAAGGTGATCGCGTCCGGCGATGCCTGCATCGACGCTCCCGAAGGCAAGGTCTGCATCGATCCGAAGAGCCAGCATACGTCGCACCGCATGCGCTTGATCTCGGTCGGGCCCAAGCATGAGGTGACCGTCGAGAAGGACTACGGAACGATCCAGCCGTATTGGTTGGGCGAGATCGGCTGCGATCTCACCAAGAAGAACGACAAGGATCAGTACACGCCGAGTCATCTTCCCAGCAAATCGTGATGCGGCGGGCACGAATCTTGCTCGTGTTGATCACGACTTCGAACCGAGACGGCGCCGCAATGATGCGGCGTCGTGATCACGGAGAGCGGAATGTCGGCTGAACTCTTCTCGGTATTCTATCAGTTCGCCGACGTCTTCGCGTTCCTGATCTTGTCCGCGGCGGGGCTTGCCATCGTGTTCGGCATGATGGGCGTCATCAACATGGCGCATGGCGAGTTCATCATGTGCGGGGCCTACGTCACCGTCGGCCTCGTAAATCTGGGTGTGCCGCTCCCGATCGCCCAGATCCTGGCCGCGCTGACCGCGGGGATCATCGGCATGATCGTCGAGTTTCTGATCGTGCGGCGCTTCTACAAGCGTCCGCTCGACTCGCTGCTTGCCACCTGGGGCCTCAGCCTGATCGTGACCCAGTCGATGCTGCTGATCGTCGGCTCCGCCGTGCGCGGGATCGGTACGCCCGAGGGAAGCTTCGCGATCGGCGGCTACACGTTCTCGACCTACCGCCTGGTGCTGTTCTTCTGTGCAGTGGCCGTGCTGGCGGGGCTCTACATCATCTTCATGAAGACGCGCTTTGGCGTGATCGCACGGGCGACGATGCAGAACGCCGCGATGGCGAAGGCGCTCGGCGCGCGCACGGGACGGATCTATTCCATCAGCTTCGGGATCGGCACCGCGCTCGCGGGACTCTGCGGCGCGCTCTATGCGCCGACCATGACGCTGATCCCGACGATGGGGGCAACCTTCGTGGTCGAGAGCTTTGTCACCGTGGTGATCGGCGGCGCCAACGTCCTGCTCGGGACTGCGCCGGCCGCGGTGTTCCTGGCGATGATCCGGATGGCGCTGAATGCGAGCTACGGCCAGATCATCGGCCAGATCGGCATGCTGTTTGCTGTGATCCTGATCATACGTGTGCTGCCTGAAGGGCTATCCAGCGTGCTGGTGCGTCGTGGGCGCTAGACGGGAATTTCTGATGTTGAAGCTGCTCGACGGTCCACAAACGCTCGGACGTGGAAGGATCTTCTGGTCCGGCTTCCTTGCCGTACTGGCGGGCGCGCTGATCTATCCGTTGTTTGCCGATTCCTATGACGTCGGCAATTTCGCCTACTTCCTGATCTGGATCTTCATGGCGCTCGGGCTCTGCCTGATGTGGGGTTATGGCGGCATGCTGTCGTTCGGCCAGACCTTCTTCTTCGGCATTGCCGGCTATGGTTACGGCGTGCTCGCCATCAACATGGGCGGAGGCACGGCGACGATCGCGGCGCTCGTCCTCTCGGTAGTCATCGCGATGATCGCGGCCGGGATCCTCGGCTACTTCATGATCTGGGGCGGCATCAGTGGGATCTTCTTCGGCATCGTGACGCTCTCGGCGACGCTGGTGCTTGCCTTCTTCCTTGGACAGACCGCGGGACCCGAATGGCATATCGGTCCGGCGCGGCTGAACGGCTTCAACGGCATGAAGGGAATGGACCCGCTCACCGTCGGCGACTTCGACATCGAGGGATCGGCGCTCTATTACGTCATGATCGCGTTGATCGTTGTCGTCTACATCGCGCTGCGCATGCTGATGAACTCGAGCGTCGGCAACGTGATCGTGGCGACGCGGGAAAATCCGCAGCGCGCCGAGATGCTCGGCTACGACGTCCGCAAGTATCAGCTCCTGACCTTCGTGATCGGCAGCGGCCTCGCGGGCCTCAGCGGCGCGCTGTACACATCGTGGGGGCAGTTCATCACGCCGTCCAGTATCGGCCTGCCGGCGGCGGCGATGCCGATCGTGTGGGTCGCGTTCTCCGGCCGCAACGATCTCACCGCGACCCTGGTCGGCTCGTTCCTGCTGCTGTTCGGCTTCCAGACCATCACGGTCTACAGCCAGCAGGCGGCGCTGGTGCTGATGGGAGCGTTGCTGCTCGCGACCGTGATGCTGGCGCCGCAGGGATTTGTGCTGGGGATCGGCAAACTCGTTGTCGGTTGGTGGGGCAGGCGTCGACGGCGCGACGAGGCAGCTGCGTTGGCCGACACGGCCCGTCTGCAATCGGATGAGACTTGATCCATGGCACTGGTCGATGTGAAGGGTGTCTCGAAGCGCTTCGGTGGATTGACCGCGGTCTCCGACGTCGACCTGACGGTCAATGCCGGCGAGGTCCACTGCCTGATCGGGCCCAACGGCGCAGGCAAGAGCACGCTGTTCAAGCTGATCGTCGGGCTCTATCCGCCGACCAAGGGCAGCATTTTTTTCGACTCCGTCGATATCACCGCCGAGCGGCCCTACGCGCGGGTGCAGCGTGGCATGAGCATCAAGATGCAGGCGCCGAGCGTGTTCAAGGAATTGCCGGTACGGCAGAATATCCAGATCGCTCTCCAGGAGCGGCTTTCGGGCGCCGAGCGCATGGAGGAAGAGGATCGGCTGCTGGCGCTGCTCGATCTGGCCGACGACAGCGGCAAGCTCGCCGGCGCGCTGTCGCACGGCCAGCAGCAATGGCTCGAGATCGGGATGGCGCTGGCATTGCAGCCGCAACTCCTGCTGCTGGACGAGCCGACCGCCGGCATGTCGCCGGAGGAGACCCACAAGACCGGCGAACTGATCAAATCGTTCAATGCCGGGGGCATGACCGTGCTGGTGGTCGAGCATGACATGGCGTTCGTGCGTCAGGTCGCGCAACGCGTCACCGTTCTGCATCTTGGCAAGATCTTCGCACGCGGCAGCCTCGAGGCCATCCTGGCAGACGAGAAGGTCGCGGAAATCTATCTGGGTAAGACCCATGCCCACTGATCGCATTCTGGATGTTTCGGGGCTTTGGGCGGGCTACGGCGCGACGCCGATCCTGCAGGGCGTCAGCATGCAGGTCTCGCGCGGCGAGATCGTCGGCGTAATCGGCCGCAACGGCGTCGGCAAGTCGACGCTGATGCGTTGCCTGATGGGCCTGCTGCAGAGCTGGCGCGGCACCATCGCCTTCATGGACCAGGACGTCACGCAGCTCGAGGCCGACGCGCGGGCGCGCGCCGGCTTCGGCTACATCCCACAGGGCCGTGACGTATTTCCGCAGATGACCGTCGAGGAGAATTTGCAGGTCGGCGAGCTGATCGGCGGCCCGGACGGAAAGAAGCTGCCGGAACTCGTCTACGCGTATTTTCCGCGTCTGAAGGAGCGCCGGCGGCAGATCGCGGGCACTATGTCGGGCGGCGAGCAGCAGCAGCTTGCGATCGGCCGCGCACTGATCGGCAATCCGTCCTTGATGATCCTCGACGAGCCGTCCGAGGGCATCCAGCCCTCGATCGTGCAGCACATCTGCGACGCACTGAAATCGTTCCGTACGGAGCTTGGGACGACCATCATTATCGTCGAGCAGAATCTCGACACCATCCTCGCTGTCGCGCAGCGCTGCTACATCATGGAGAAGGGCAAGATCACGCGGTCGCTGGCCGGTGAGGAGGTCAACGAGGACAATGTTCGTGCGCAGCTGCTGCTCTAATTGGCTGCGCCGCGTGGTGAATAACGGTTGTCATAATCGACAATAACGGAGGGAATGGACATGGATCTGGGACTCAAGGGAGCAAAGGTTCTCGTCACCGGCAGCACCAAGGGCATCGGCAGGGCAATCGCCGACACGTTCGCCGCCGAGGGTGCCAATGTCGGCATCTGCGCGCGCAACCAGGCGGATGTCGAGAGCGTCGTTGCCGCGATCAAGGCCAAGGGCGTTGCGGCGTTCGGTAGCGCGGTCGACGTTTCGAACGGACCGGCGCTGAAGGCCTGGGTCGCCGACATGGCGTCCAAGCTCGGCGGCATCGATATCGTGGTTGCCAATGTCAGTGCGCTCTCGATCGGGCAGGACGAGGAGAGCTGGGAGAAGGAATTCTCCACCGACATGATGGGCACGGTGCGGCTCGTCAACGCCGCGATGCCCCATCTCGAGAAGAGCAAGGCGGCAGCGATCGTCACCATCTCCAGCGTGTCGGGCCGCGAGGTCGATTTTGCCAGCGGTCCGTATGGGACGTTCAAGGCCGCGATCATCCACTATACGCAGGGGCTTGCCTACCAGCTCGCCGCCAAGGGCATTCGGGCCAATTCGGTGTCGCCGGGCAATACCTATTTCGAGGGCGGCGTCTGGAACATGATCAAGGACGGCAATCCCGAACTGTACAAGTCCGCGCTGGCACTCAACCCGACCGGCCGCATGGGCACGCCGCAGGAGATGGCGAATGCCGCGGTGTTCCTTGCGAGTAGGGCGGCGAGCTTCATCACGGGGACCAACCTCGTGGTGGACGGCGCGTTGACGCGCGGCGTCCAGTTCTAGGCGCAGCACGCCGTCAGTACAGGTGATGAGACCGCCGCCCGGAGCGGCGGTCCGGGCAGGCATTTTCCGAAAACAGCAGGGCGTCAGATGTCAGCGGATCCATTGCACTACAAGTCGATCACCGAGGTCTCCGGGCTCATCCGCCGCGGCGAGGCGAAGTCGTCGGAGATCACGGAGGCGATCCTCGGCCGGATCGCCAAGCTGGATGGGCAGTTTCACGGCTACGCGCACGTCCTTGCGGAGCGCGCCATGGCCCAGGCGAAACAGCGCGATGCGGAGATCGCCAGGGGTATCTGGCGCGGCCCGCTGCACGGCGTTCCAATCGCCCTGAAGGATCTCTGCTACACGACGTTTGCGCCGACCACGGGCGGCACCACGATCCACGCGACGTTCGTGCCGTCCTTCAACGCCACGATCGTGGACCGGCTCGAAGTCGCCGGCGCGGTGACACTCGGCAAGCTCAAGATGACGGAGGGCGCCTACACGAGCCACCATCCGGCCGTCGAGGCCCCGCTCAATCCGTGGAACGTGAATTATTGGGTCGGCTCGTCATCGAGCGGATCTGGCGTCGCGACCGCGGCGGGGCTCTGTTACGGCTCGATCGGCAGCGACACCGGCGGCTCGATCAGGTTTCCGTCGGCGACCTGCGGCCTGACCGGGATCAAGCCGACCTGGGGCCGGGTCAGCCGGCACGGCATCTTCCCATTGGCTGACTCGCTCGATCACGTCGGGCCGATGTGCCGCAGCGCTGCCGACGCCGCGGCGATGCTGGGCGTCATCGCCGGTGCCGATGCCAACGATCCGACCGCGTTGCGGGCGGTAGTGCCGAACTATCTCGCCGGGGCAGGCGAGGGCATCAGGGGCCTGCGGATCGGCGTCGATCGCAGGTATACCCAGGAGGGAATCGACCGGCAGGTCGTGACCGCCCTGGTGCAAGCCGAGCGCACGCTCGCCGATCTCGGCGCCGACATCCGCGAAGTGCATGTCCCGCCCTACCAGAAGCTCGTCAGCCAGTGGATCGCGATGTGCTCGGTGGAGACGGCGGAGGCGCATCTGGACACTTACCCGTCGCGGAAGTCGGAATACGGACCGGACCTCGCCCAGTTGATCGAGCAGGGCAGGGCGATGAGCGGCGTCGACATTGCCGCGATCCATCACGAGCGGCTGAAGTTCAGCGGCAGCCTTGCTGCGATGTTCGAGGATATCGATCTGCTCTTGATCCCAACGATGCCGGTGCCGATCCCGACGCTGACCAAGATGAGCGAGTACGGGGCCGACCCCAACGTGCTCTTGAGCATTCTGCGCTTCACCGCGGTGTTCGACTTCTCAGGCAGTCCGACCATCACGCTGCCGATGGGCATGGCCTCGGACCAGATGCCGCTCAGCATGCAACTGGTCGGCCCGCATCTGTCCGAGGACGTGCTGGTCCGTGCCGGCGCCGCGTTCCAGTCGGTGACCGACTGGCATACGCGGCGGCCTCCTGTCGAATGAGGTCTCCGTCGACCGGTCAGGCCTTGCCGGCAAGCCTGGCTGCGATCGCGCGATAGCCGCGCATCCACATGTGGTCGAGATCGAGGTCCATCGGCAGCGGCTGCGAGGACACGCGCGCGATCACGGTCTCGTTGGCCGGATCGATGTAGATCCACTGGCCGTGGATGCCGACGGCGGCAAACGGCGTTTCGCCGCGGTCGAGCGTGTACCACTTGTTGCGGTAATTGCCGTTCGGAAACACCTTGGTCAGGTCGCCGCGCGACCACGCCTCGGCATTGCCGTTCTGCCTGATGTCGTCGACCCACCAGCCTGGGACGACCTGCCGTCCGTTGCTGATGCCTTGATTGCGCATCATCTCGCCGAAGCGGACGAGGTCGCGCAGTGTCGCGCAGACGCCGCCGGCGACACGCGCCGCGCCGCGCGAATCGACGGTGATGTAGGCGTCGTGCTCGGCGCCCATCGGCTGCCACAGATAGTGCGAGAGGATCTTCGCATAGGACATGCCGCAGGCGCGCTCATAGACCCAGCCGAGCACGTCGGTGTTGGTCGAGACGTAGTGGAAGGTCTCGCCATGCGGCGCGCCGTTCGGCCGCAGCGTGCGCAGATAGTCGCGCAGATTGCTCGGCGGAATCGCCGGATCCGGCGGCTCCCAGCCGGTCGAGCGGCGGTAGTTGATGATGTCGCCGTCGCGCGCCATGTAGTCTTCGTCGAAGCGGATGCCGACGCTCATGTCGAGCAGGTGGCGCACCGTGCAGCTGCCGCCATAGACCGATCCCTCCATCTCCGGGATGTAGCGCGTCACCGGCGCGTCGGGATCGAGCTTGCCGCGATCGGCCAGGATGCCGCCAAGCGTTCCGGCGACCGACTTGCTGACGGAGAAGATCAGGTGCGGCGTATCCGGTGCCAGACCGTGGGCATACCATTCGAACGCGATCTGGCCGCGATGCGACACCACGATGCCGTCGGTGTGGCTGGCGCGCAGTGCCTGGCCGACGCCGACCGTCTCGCCGCGCGGATCGGCGAAGCTGACGTCGTCGAGATAGCGCGGCGCAAACGACAGCGGCGCCGGCGCCGATGCGCGTGCGATGTTCGCAGTGGGCAGCAGCTCGCGGACATTGCGGAATGCCCACTCGTTGAAGGGATGCTGACGCCAGTTGGCGAGCGTGACTTGTTCGTCGGCCGCCGACGGGAAGGCGGCCATGATGCGACGCGAATTCATTCTTGATCCAATGATGACATGGGGAGGTGCGAAAGTTCCGCATGGGTCGCGCCGTCCGCAATCAACCGGATGGTGGAGGGGGGCCTGAGGTTACTCCGGCGTAACTGTTGCCAGGATGTGCGCTTGGCCCGCAAATTGCTTGACTACGCCCTGCGTCTGCCCCAGCGTGCCAGGTATGCGACGCACAGACGTTCGCCATCGGGAAACATCGGGAGGTAGGTCATGATTGCGCTTCTGGGCCGACCGGATCCGGCAACCACGCAGGCCATTCAGTTCGCGCGCGGGATTCTCGAGGGTTCCGCGACCGCGTTCTACGAGGTCGACGGCAATCTGACCCTCAACCGCTTCGTGCTCTCCAGCAACGTCCCGCCGAGTTTCCACGACCAGTATCTTGCCGGCATGAACCGGCTCGATCCGCTGCATCCGCGCTCGGCGAGCAACCGGTCGATTGCCCGGCTGAGCACAGCGCTCGCCCAATGCGCGTCCCAGGAGGCGGCGACCTACCGCGCCTTCGCGGGCCAATGCGGCGTCGCCGACATGATCGAGTTCTTTTTCCGCCGCAACGACCGGATCGTCGCCGGCATGAGCGTGCTCTGGGCGCCGGGCTGCGCGATCCCCGAAGGCAGCATGCACATCGCCGAGAAGATCCACGACTATCTCGAGTTCAACCTGACCAGCCGCCTGTCGTCGAATCCCGACGAGCCGGCGCGCTACGGCCTGACCTCGCGCGAGATGGAGGTGGTCGAGCTGTTGTGCTGCGGCCGCACCAACCGCGAGATCGGCGAATGCCTGAACATCGGCCTCGCGACGGTGAAGACGCACCTGATTCATATCTTCGAGAAGCTCGGCGTCGAGACGCGGTCGGCCGTGGTGGCGATGATGTCGCGGCCGCACTGAGTGGCGTGAAGCCGCGGCTCTCTCCACATGTCGTCCCTGCGAAAGCAGGGACCCATACTCCGTGGCGGCGATGTGATCGGGACTCGTCGTTCCGCCGTCGCGCATCAATCTGCATTTGTGGTTATGGGTCCCTGCTTTCGCAGGGACGACAGGGGCACGCTCGCAAAGCTCGTTCGGTGTCATCACCCGCGAAAGCGAAAGCGGGTGATCCGGTATTCCAGAGACAGTCGTTATTGAACCGATGGGCCGCGGCGTACTGGATCGCCCGGTCGAGCCGGGCGATGACACGGGAGAGTGGGTGAGTGCACAAATCTTTTCCCGGGCGTCGTCGCTGCGAAAGCAGGGACCCATACTGCGGCACAGTTCCTTCCGGGCGGCAAGGTGCCTGACATTGGCGACATCCGCACCCAACCTGCGCTCGGCCGCACCCTGCGCCGGATCGCACGGCACGGGCGCGAGGCTTTTTACACGGGCGAGGCTGCCGATGAGATGGTGAGCATCTTGCGCGGGCTGGGCGGCGCCCACAGCACCGACGATTTTGCCGCGCACAGCTCGGATTATGTGTGCAGCCGATCTCGGCGCAATACCATGATCACGACGTGGTCGAGTGTCCGCCGAACGGGCAGGGCCTGGCCGCGCTGATGACCCTGCGCACGCTGGCCGGCTACGACGTCGGTTCACTCGCGCAGGCCGATCGCATCCATCTGCTCGCCGAAGCGACCAAGGCCGCTTACCGCGCCCGCGATGCCTTCTCCTGCGATCCGGCGACCAGCAAGGTCGATCCGGCCGCCTTCCTGGCCGACGACTATATCGGAAGGATCCGCAGCAAGATCGACATGGGCCGCGCGTCCGCGCCCGCGACCTGGGACGATATCGAGCACCGCGACACCGTCTATGTCACGGTGGTCGACCGCGACCTCAATGCGGGCGGCAGCGGAGGCACCGCGCTCCTTTGCCTTCGACGGCGCGTTGTCGCTGGAGACGACGATATCGCCTGATATCCGCGACGAGCTGCGCGCCCGCGGTCACGCGGCCCGCTTCTCCGAGGAGCCGATCGGCGGCTGCCAGGCGATCCGCATCGACCATGCGCGCGGCGTTCTGCTCGGCGCCTCCGACCACCGCAAGGACGGCCTGGCGCTGCGGTTTTAAGCTGCTGCCGCTTGCCCGCATTGCGGGAGGCAACGGAGCATCCACCGGACGGTGGATTGTTCCAAATGCCGACATGCCGAACGTTTGGCGCCATGCTGGTGTCGTGCGCGGTTCGGCCGCTGTGCACCGCACAGCGAGCGCTCCAGGCTCTCCCAATCGAGAAGTTGATCCGCATGAACAGGACATTCGCCGACACGGTCTTCCGCAACGGCCGGATCTACACGTCGAACCGCGGGCAGCCCTGGGCGACATCGGCGGCGGTCAAGGCCGGCCGGTTCATCGCCGTCGGCGAGGAGCACGACGTCGCGTCGCTCATCGGCGAGGGGACGGAGACCGTCGATCTCGGCGGGCGGATGGCGATGCCGGGGATCGTCGACATCCACAATCACATCATGATGGGCGGGCAGGCCGATCTCTACGAGCTGCGCTTCTCCAACGCCGACAGCGTGCCGAGGATCGCCGAGACCTTGCACAAGGCGGCCTCGGCGGCTGCGCCGGGCGCCTGGATCGTCGGCGGGCAGTTCGGCAACCATCTGCTGAACGAGATGAACACCGCGGAGTCCTGCGCGCTCCTCGACGCGGCATGCCTCGGGCACCCCGTCGTGCTGCGCGACGACACCTATCACAATCGCTGGGCAAGCTCGGCGGCGCTGCGGGCCGCCGGCGTGCAGGCCGACACCCCTGATCCGACCGACGGCGAGATCGGTCGCGATCTCAAGACCGGGACCTTGACCGGGATCATGATCGAGGCCGCCTCGGGTTTGGTGGAGCGGGCGCTCGCGGCCTCCGGTCACTACACGGCCGAGATGGACCGCGCGGCGGTGGCGCGCTCGATCTCGGTCCTCAATACCTATGGCGTTACCGCCTTCATCGACGCTGCCAGCATGCAGCCGATCATGGCGGCGCTGAAGGGGCTCGACGACCGCGGCGAACTCACCGCCTGGGCGGTCTGCGCGATGCCGGTGGTCGAGCCGGGCTTCATGTTCGGCAAGGCCGGCGAGGAGCTGTTTGCGCTGCGTGAGCAGTATCGCGGCGCCCATGTGAAGCCCGACTATGTGAAGGTGTTCCTCGACGGCGTGCCCGGCGCCAAGACTGCGGCCTTCCATGAGCCTTACGTCGCCGATCCCGTGCGCGGCTGCTGCTTCCGCGGCGCGACCATGCTGACGGTGCCGGACCTGATCCGCTGGCTCGGGCGCTGCGAGAAGCTGGGCCTGGCCGCGAAGATCCATTGCGCCGGCGATGCCGCGGTGACGCAGGCGCTCGATGCCATCGACGTCGTGCGCAGCTTCAACGGGGCGACCCACCTGATTCATCAGATCGCGCATGCGAGCTACATCGCGCCGGATGACATCAAGCGCTTCGCCGAGCTCGGCGTCGCGGCCGACCTGTCGCCGATCATCTGGTATCCGACCATCTTCCTCGAGGCGCACAAGGCCGCGATGGGCGAGGAGCGCGCGCAGCGCTTCTGGCCGAACCGGGATTTGAAGGAGGCGGGCGCGCTGATGGCCGGCGGCTCGGACTGGCCTGTCATTCCGATCCCCGATCCCTGGCAGGGCATCGAGGGCATGGTGACGCGGCAAAATCCGACCGGGGATTTTCCCGGCAAGTCGCTGTGGGCGGAGCAGGCGCTCGACCTTGCGACCGTGATCGACATCTACACCATCGACGCCGCGCGCGCGGCCGGGCTCGGCCAGTCGATCGGCTCGATCGAGGTGGGGAAATCCGCCGACCTGATCGTGCTGGACCAGATGATCTTCGACATCCCGTCGGATCAATTGGCCGACACGCGGGTCGAGATGACTTTCTTCGAGGGTCGCAAGGTCTACCAGCGGGGCGCATGATGGCGGCAGTGGACCAGATCCCGGTCACGGTGTTGACCGGCTTCCTCGGCAGCGGCAAGACCACGGTGCTGAACCATCTGCTGCGCCAGGAGGAGCTCAACGGCGTCGTCGCCATCATCAATGAGTTCGGTGAGGTCGCGCTGGATCACCTGCTGGTCGAGAGCAGCGAGGATCGCCTGGCGCTGCTCGACAATGGCTGCATCTGCTGCTCGGTGCGCGAGGATCTGATCGAGACGCTGGCCGATCTTGCCGCTCGCCGCGCCGCCGGCACGATCCCGCCGTTCCACCGCGTGCTGATCGAGACCACCGGGCTAGCCGATCCCGTGCCGGTACTGCACACGCTGATGACCGCGCCCGATATCCTCAGTCGCTACCGGATCGATGGCGTGGTCGCGACCGTCGATGCCGTCAATGGCGCGCGCACGCTTGCGGCGCATGACGAAGCCGTCAGGCAGGTCGCGGTCGCCGACCGGCTGCTGGTGACCAAGACTGACCTTACCGCTGACGATGTGCTGGCGCGGCTCGATGCGCAGCTGGCAGCGATCAATCCGGTGGCGACGCGCGCGCATGTGCGGAACGGAATGGTCGAACCGGCCAAGGTCCTCGATGCCGGGCTGTTCGATCCGGCGGCGCGGTCCGCCGATGTCGTGCGCTGGTTCGATCTGGCATCGCAGGCGGCGAACGAACCGCACCATCACGAAGATCACCATTGCGATGGCGAGGCGTGCGACCACCACAGTCACCACGCGCACGACACTGACGTATCGTCCTACAGCCTGATCATCGACGAGCCGATCCAGCGCGACGCATTCGCGCGCTGGCTCGACTATGTCGCGGCGCTCAAAGGCGAAGACCTGCTGCGCTTCAAGGCGATCGTGCATGTCGCCGAGCAGCCGGAGGCGCCAATGGTGGTGCACGGCGTGCAGCACGTGTTCCATCCGCCGATCACGCTTGCCGGCTGGCCATCTGCGGACCGCCGCTCGCGTCTCGTCTTCATCGCGCGCGGCATCCCGCGCCAGATCATCGAGAACACCTTGTGCAAATTTGCCGCGGTGAGCCGTGCGGCGATCCAGCGATCCGCGGCCTAGGCGGAATTTACTTCAGACAATTGTTTCAGGGAGAGGGACATGACTGAGAATTCAAAGACGAACCCGTCGTCCGGCCGGCTCGACCGGCGCACGCTGCTGAAGGCGGCCGGTGCCACCGGTCTCGCATCGGCCATGAACGTGCCGCTGGTCAATATCGCACGCGCGGCCGGCAACACCATCAAGATCGGCTGGGTCGGTTGCCTCTCCGGCGTCCGCGCGCCGTTTGCCGAACCCGACACCTGGATTCACGAACGCATCAAGGCCCGCCTCAAGGATGGCCTCAAGATCGGCGGCAAGACCTGGCAGGTCGAGTTTGTCTTCAAGGACAATCAGTCCGATCCGAACCGCTCGTCGGTGGTTGCGAGCGAGCTGGTGCTACGGGAGAAATGCGACCTGATCCTGATCGAGGACGGCGACGCGCAGGCGCCGGTGCAAGAGCTCGCCGATGCCCGCGGCATTCCTTCGATCTCGACCATGGTGCCGTGGCAGGGCTGGATGTTTCCGCGCAAGTCGACCCCCGACAAGGGCTTCCCCTACAGCTATCACTTCTTCTGGGGCGCCGATGATGTCGTGAAGAACTTCCTCGGCATGTGGCAGTCGGTCGAGACCAACAAGAAGGTCGGCACGCTTTATATCGACAATCCCGCCGGCCAGGCGTTCTCCGACCCGAAGGTCGGTTTGCCCGGCGGCATTACGCAGGCGGGCTATCAGGAATTCTCTGCCGGAAAATTCCAGATTGCGACCGATGACTTCACCAATCAGGTGTCGTCGTTCAAGAACAACGGCGTCGACATCGTCTCCGGCTTCACTTACGGCAATCACTGGGTGACGCTCTGGAACCAGGCCGCCCAGGCCGGTTTCAAGCCGCAGATCTGCACCGTTGCCGCGGCGTTCCTGTTTCCAAGTGCGGTGAACGCGCTCGGCGATCGGGGCGACGGCATGTCCACCGAAGTGTGGTGGACGCCGGCCTATCCGTTCAAG
Source organism: Bradyrhizobium sp. CER78 (assembly GCF_029846235.1). Classification (GTDB taxonomy): domain Bacteria; phylum Pseudomonadota; class Alphaproteobacteria; order Rhizobiales; family Xanthobacteraceae; genus Bradyrhizobium. The sequence goes on along the minus strand of NZ_JARVWP010000001.1, from coordinate 103,104 downwards.
TCGTCGCTGACCGGGCAGACCGCCGCCGAACTCGCCGCGGAATGGGAGAAGACGACCGGCAAGCAATGGACTCAGCCGATCGGTTACGCCCATGCCTTGTGGGAGGTTGCGCTCGCCGCATTGCAGAACAGCGATCCAAAGGACAAGAACTCGCTGCGCGATGCCATCGCGGGTCTCGACATGGAGACGGTGGTCGGGCCGGTGAAGTTCAAGGGAACGCCGATCAAGAACGTCGCTGTGACCTCGCTGTCCGGCGGGCAATGGCGCAAGAGCAAGGGCGGAAAGTCGAAATACGAGCTCCTGATCGTGCACAACGGCACCGCGCCGTTCATCCCGAAGCAGGCCGATCTCCAGCTGCTCTCCAAGCTGGCCTGAGATGGCTCCGCTTCTGCGCGTCAGCGGGCTCTCGAAGCGCTTCGGCGAGATCGTGGTCGCCGACGCCGTCAGCTTCGAGCTGGCGCGCGGCGAGTGTCTCGGCGTGATCGGCCCGAACGGCGCCGGCAAGAGCTCGCTGCTCAACCTGATCGTCGGCCTGCTCGTGGCCGACGGCGGTTCGATCATGCTCGACGACAAGGAGATCACCGGCCTGCCACCGCATCGCCGGGCGCGGATGGGGCTTGGGCGGGCGTTCCAGATCCCGCAGCCGTTTCCGCATCTGTCGGTCTACGAGAACGCGCTGGTCGCGGCGTCCTACGGTGCCGGACTGTTCGGCGAGGCGGCCTCGCACTGGACCATGGAAGTGTTGCAGCGGACCGGGCTCGACGCCAAGGCGGACAAGCTCGCGGGCGCGTTGCCGCTGATCGACCGCAAGCGGCTGGAATTCGCCAAGGCGCTGGCCTCGAAGCCCAAGCTGATCCTGCTCGACGAGATCGCCGCCGGGCTGACCGAGCCCGAGGTCGAGCGCCTGGTTGCCATCATCAAGGGCGTGAAAGCCGATCACGCCATGATCTGGATCGAGCACATTCCGCACGCGCTGCGCGCGGTGTCGGATCGCATCCTGGTGCTCGATTTCGGCCGCAAGGTGCTGGAGGGGCCGCCGGCTGACGTCATGGACAGCGCCGTGGTGCGTGAAATCTATATGGGATTGAAGGCCGATGGCGTTGCTTGATGTGAACGGCCTGCAGATCTTCTACGGCGATCTCCAGGCCGTGTTCGACATGAATTTCACCGTCGCCGACGGCGAGGCGGTGGCGCTGGTCGGCGCCAATGGCGCCGGCAAGTCGACGTTCCTGAAGGCGCTGGTCGGGCTCAACGAGGAGCGGCGCGGGGCGGTGCGCTTCGACGGCGTCGACATCTCTCAGATGCCGGCCGAGCAGGTGTCGCGGCTCGGTCTCATCATGGTGCCCGAGGGGCGGTTGCTGTTCGACTCGCTGACCATTGAGGAAAACCTGCTGATGGGCAGCGTCAACCGGCGCAAGGGCAGCTGGACCTTGCGGCGAGTGTTCGACCTGTTTCCGATCCTGGAAGAGCGGCGGCGGATGTTTCCCGGCCAGCTCTCCGGCGGCCAGCAGCAGATGGCGGCGATCGGCCGCGCGCTGATGTCGAACCCGCGTCTGCTGCTCTGCGACGAGATCTCGCTCGGGCTCGCGCCCGTCGTGGTCGAGCAGATCTATCGCTCGTTCGCCGACATCCGCCGCGAGGGCACCGCCGTCGTGCTGGTCGAGCAGGACGTCAAGCGCGCGCTCGCGACCTCCGAGCGAATTTATTGCCTGTTGAAGGGGCGGGTGTCGCTGACCGGCCCGGCGCAAGGGTTGCAGCCGGAGCAGCTGACGCACGCTTATTTCGGAAACTAGCCAGGATTGGCAACGAACATGATCTGGGTTGAGACATTGATCAACGGGGCCCTGCTGGGCGGGCTCTACGCGCTGCTCGGCATTGGGCTCGCGCTGGTGTTTGGCGTGATGCGCGTCGTCAACATTGCGCATGGCGAGTTCATGGTGCTGAGCGCATTCTGCGCCGTGCTGCTGTCCAACCTGTTTCCGCAGGTCTCGCCGCTGCTGATGCTGATCCCCGTGATCGCTTTGTCCTTTGCGGTCGGATGGCTCTACCAGGCCGTGATCGTCAACCGCGTCGTGACGTCGCCCGATCCGCTGTCGCCGCTGCTCCTGACCTTCGGCGTCTCGGTGATCCTGCGCAATGTCATGGTCGAGATGTTCGGCGCCGATGTGCGCAGCGTGCAGGTCGGCGAACTGTCGCGCGCCAGCCTCGAAATCGCCGGCCTCAACATCGGGATCATGCCGCTGCTGACGCTGGTGCTCGCCGCGCTGCTGTTCATGGCGCTGCAGCTGGTGCTGCGCCGTACCGAGTTCGGCCGGATCGTGCGCGCCACCGCCGATCGCCGCGACATCGTCCGGCTGTCCGGGGTCAAGCCGGACCGGGTCTATAATTATGTGATGGGCCTGTCGCTGGCGCTCGGCGCGATCGGCGGCGTGCTGCTTGCGGTGCGGTCGAGCTTCACGCCGTTCTCGGGCGCGGAGCGGCTCCTGATCGCGTTCGAGGTCGTGGTGCTCGGCGGGCTCGGCTCGTTCTGGGGCGCGTTGCTCGGCGGCATCGCGCTCGGCATGGCGCAATTGATCGGGCTCAAGATCGATCCGAATGCGGGGCTGCTCTACGCGCACCTGCTGTTCTTCATCATGCTGTTGATCCGCCCGTCGGGTCTCGTGTCGAGCAGGGTGTGACGCCGATGCCGACGCGGACATTTCTCCTGGCCTCTACTATCGTGCTCGTCGCGGTGATTGCTGGCGCGCCCTTCGTGCTGAACGAGGGTTTCCTGCGGCTCGCGACCGAATGCCTGCTGCTGCTGACGATGGCGCAGATGTGGAACCTGCTGGCGGGCTATGCCGGGCTGGTGTCGCTCGGTCACCAGGTCTTCATCGCCTTCGGCGCCTATGCGCTGTTTCTGACCTCGGGCTGGCTCGAGGTCACCCCGATCTGGGTGCTGCCGGTCGCGCCGCTGGTGGCCGGCGCAGTCGCTGCGATCATCGCGTTTCCGTTGTTTCGGTTGCGCGACGCCTATTTCTCGATCGCGATGTGGGTATTCGCCGAGATCATCGGCGCGTTCACGATGAAGTCGCAGGAGGTCGGCGGCACCTCGGGCATGCCGCTGGCGACAAGCAAGCTGATCGATTTCGACTGGTTCGAGCCGACGATGTTCTGGCTGGCGGGCGGCCTGACGCTGGTCACGATCGCGGCGCTCTACAAGATGATGACCTCGAGCTTCGGCCTCGGCCTGATGAGTGTGCGCGACAACGATCTTGCCGCGATGAGCGTCGGCGTCGATGTCCGGCATAATCGCTTCATCGCCTTCGTGCTGTCGGCGGCGGGATGCGGGCTGGCCGGTGCGCTGAGCTTCATGGGCAATCTGTTCATCGCGCCGCTCGCGGCATTCGACGTCAACTGGTCGGTCTACATGATGTTCATCGTGATCATCGGCGGTATCGGCACGCTCGAAGGCCCGATCCTGGGCGTCATCATCTTCTTTGGCTTGCGCGAATTGATGACCGGCCCGCTCGGCCTGTCCGGCGGCTGGTATCTGGTCGGGCTCGGCATCATCGCCGTCGTCGTGATGATCGTGGCGCCGCGCGGCATCTGGCCGGCGCTGCGCGATCGCCTCGGCGTGCGGCTGCTCGACGTGCACCGTGCCGCACCGCGTCCGGCCACCGCCGCGATCCCGCCGGGTGCGTCGGAACGGGTTACCGGATGAGGCGGGCCTTCACGCCGTCACCATTGCTTGTATTCTGACCGTTCTGGCTTTGAGTGGAGGGCGTGATGGCTCGGATATTTCGGGGATGCGGATGGGCAGCGGCGGGCCTGGTTGCGGCGACACTGACGGCGCCGACGGCCGCGCAGGCCGAGCGCAGGATGTGGCCGCAGGCGGCCGCGACGCACCCGATGGACGGGCTGACCACCGACGAGATCCGTTCGGTCTCCGAAATCCTCCGTGGCGCCGGCAAGCTCGACGACGCGGCGCGGGTCGTCTCCATGACGGTCGAGGAGGATCCCAAGGACGAGGTGCGGGCGTGGAAGCCCGGACAGCCCTTCGTACGCCGCGCCAGCGCGACGTTGCTGAGCGGCGGGCATCTCTACGAAGCCCATATCGATCTGGCCGCGCGCAACCTCGTCGGCTGGAACGAGGTCAGCGATCGTGAGGCCGCGCTGACGATCGACGAATTAATGTCCGCCGGCGATCTGCCGAAGCAGGATCCGCGCTGGATCGCGGCGATGGCCAAGCGTGGCATCACCGACTTCAAGAATGTGCTGTGCCTGCCGTTGACGGTCGGGCCGGTGAGCGACCCGGCCCTGAAGGGCCGCCGCCTGCTCAACGTGCCCTGCGTCGACACCACGGGCGCCGGCAACAATCTCTGGGGCAAGCCGATCGAGAATCTGGTCGCCCAGGTCGATCTCAAGAGCAGGACGGTGCTGTCGGTGACCGATCTCGGCGTGGTGCCGCCGCCGCCGCAGTCGCCCTCGCACGCCTATGCCGACTCCGGAAAATACCGCAAGCCGCCGAAGCCGATCGAGATCACTGCGCCCGAGGGCAGCAACGTGAAGGTGGAGGGCGGCCAGGTCCGCTGGGACAATTGGTCGTTCCATGTTCGCCTCGAGCCGCGCGTCGGCGCGGTGCTGTCGCTGATCCGCTACGACGACCACGGCACGTTCCGCGACATCGCTTATCAGATCTCCGCGAGCGAGATGTTCGTGCCTTATATGGACCCGGCGCCGACCTGGTCGTTCCGCGCCTATATGGATATCGGCGAGTATGGCTTTGGCGTGCTCTCCAGCGAATTGCAGCGCGGCATCGATTGTCCGGAAGGCGCGCATTTCCTCGATCTGACGATCTCTGACACCAAGGGCAATCCGGTCGTCTCCAAGGGCGCGGTCTGCATCTTCGAGCGTCCGACCGGCGATCCGATCTGGCGCCACAGCGAACTGATCAACAACACCGCCGAGGTGCGGCCGAACAACGAGCTGGTGGTGCGGATGGCGCCGGTGGTCGGCAATTACGACTACCTCGTGGACTACGTGTTCGACCGTGCCGGCAATATCGATGTCCGGCTCGGCGCCTACGGCATCGATGCGACCAAGGGCGTCGCCAGCAAGACACTGAGCGACCCCACGGCGAAGCAGGATACGGCCTATGGGACCCTGGTCGACGAGCGGCTGCTCGCCGTCAATCACGATCACTACATGACGTTCCGGATCGACATGGACGTCGACGGCACCTCGAACCGGCTGGTCGAGGATCGCTTCAGCGTCCGCCGGCTGGAGCAGGGCCAGCGCAAGAGCCTGTGGCAGGTCGACACCGAGCCGGTCGCGACCGAAGGGCCGGTCACGACGCCGCTGAGCGCCGCGCAGTTCAGGATCGAGAGTGCAGGCAAGACCAACAAGCAGGGCTATCGGACGAGCTATCAGATCATGCCCGGCCATTCCGACGTCTCGCTGCTCGCCAAGGACGATCCGATCCAGTTGCGCGCAGGCTTCAGCGCCTACACGCTGTGGACCTCGGCTTACGCCAAGGACGAGCGCTACGCCGCGGGCATGTATCCGAACGAAAACCCTGACATCGACGGCTTGCCGAAATGGACGGCGGCGAAGCGGCCGATCGAGGATCGCGACCTCGTGCTGTGGTACACCGTGGGCTTCCGCCACGTGCCCCGCGCAGAGGATTGGCCTGTGATGCCCGGCCTGTGGCACGGCTTCCGGCTGCGTCCGTTCAACTTCTTCGACCGCAATCCCGCGCTCGACGTGCCGCCGATGGTGAACGCCAGGGAGAGCAAATGAGTGGCCGCGCGCATCGCCTGGGCGCGATGGCCGGCGCGCTGCTGGGGCTGTTGGCCGCGCAGCCAGCCGCGCGTGGCGCTGCCGCCGAAAGCAGCACTGACGATGCGTCCTTGCTCTATCTGAGCAGCGGCGAATGGGAACGCCAATCCGCGCCGCGCAAGCTCGCGCTCGCGGCCGACTTCATGCGGATTTTCTGCACCGATCAGAGGATGTCGGCCGCATTGCTGGCCGATTGCCTCGATCGCGACAAGGCGGATGGTGCGCCGTTCGAGCGCGCCATGGCCTGCGTCAGTGCGCTGTCAGCCCGCCGCTGAGAGGCCGGCGTCGATCCCTTCGGCGATCGCCTTCACATCGAGTGAGGTGAGGATGAGGGGCGGGGACAGGATGAGGTTGTTGCCGGAGACGCGCAGCATCACGCCGGCCTCGTAGGCGGCATCTGCGACCTTCGCCATGGTCTTCTTGTCGGCGGGCTTCTTGCTGTCGCGATCGGCGACCAGCTCAAGCGCGGCCATCAGGCCCTTGCCCCTGACATCGCCGACCAGCGGATGCTTCGCCTTGAGCGCAGCCAGCGCCTGGGCAAGGTCCTTGCCGCGCGCGGCGGCATTCTCGTCGAGCTTGAGGCGGCGGGTTTCGGCGAGCGCCGCAATGCCCGCGGCGCAGCCGACCGGATGGCCCGAATAGGTGTAGCCATGGCCGATCGAGCCGAACGTCGTCGCATCGGCTTCGAAGGCTTCGGTGACCTGCTCGCCGATCAGCGTCGCGCCGAGCGGGAAATAGCCTGAGGTGATCGCCTTGGCCATCGTCATCATGTCGGGCTTCACGCCCCACAGCCGCGAGCCCGACCATGCGCCGGTGCGCCCGAAGCCGGTGACGACCTCGTCCGCGATCATCAGGATGCCGTGGCGGTCGCAGATCTCGCGCGCCAGCTTCATGAAGCTGTCCGGCGGCACGATCACGCCGCCGGCGCCCAGCACCGGCTCCATGATGAAGGCGGCGATGGTGTCGGCGCCCTGGAACGCGATCTCTTCCTCCATCGCTGCCGCGCAAAGCTGCGCGAGCTTGGCGGGATCGGTCTCGTTGAAGGGGTTGCGATAGGTCGACGGCGCGGGGATGTGGAAGACACCCGGCAGCATCGGCTCATAGTTGCGGCGGAAGTTGGCGTTGCCGTTGACGGAGGCGCCACCGAAATGGGTGCCGTGATAGCCCTTCTTCAGCGCCAGGAACTTGGTGCGGTCGGCCTGGCCCTTGATCTTCCAGTACTGCCGCGCCAGCCGCAGCGCGGTCTCGACCGAGTCCGATCCACCCGAGGTGAAGAAGGCGCGGACCATGCCTTCGGGCTTGAACCATTCGGTGAGCTCGTAGGCGAGCTCGATCGAGGGACCGGATGAGGTGCCGCGGAAGCCCGAGTAGTACGGCAAGGCGCTGAGCTGGTCCGCGATCGCCTGCTTGATCGGATCGCAGCTGTAGCCGAGGTTGACGTTCCACAGGCCGCCGACCGCATCGATCACGGTCTTGCCGTCGATGTCGGTGACGTGGACGCCTTCGCCCTTCATCACGATCCGCGGCGGCTGTGCCCGCATCTCGGCGGGATGGGCCATCGGGTGCCAGATCGGCTTGGCGTTGTTCTCAGCCAGGAAGTTTCTGTCGCGCATGATCGTTCTCTGTTACTCGAATTGCAGCCCGAAATGCCGCAGCGCCTCGCTGTAGGACGTGGCCGGGTTGCGCACGTCAAACAGCACCGTGCGCATGTTGCATGCGGCGGCGCCTGTGATGTTGCGGCGCTGGTCGTCGACGAAGACGCAATTGTCTGCCTCCAGCGCCAGTTCGTCCAGCACGCTTTGATAGGCGCGCGGGTCAGGTTTCAGGATCCCGGTATGGGTTGCATCGACGATGGTATCGAAGCGCTTGAGGATGGACAGGCGGGTGCGGAAATCCGCGCCGTAAAACAGGTCGAGCTCGTTCGAGAGGATGGCGAGCCGGAACCCGGCGTCGGCGGCGAGGGTGATCGCGCGCGCCGCCTCCGGGCGGATCACGGTGTCGGGATCGGCGCCTCGCGCCCGTTTCACGAAGGTTTCCATGTCGTGCCAGTCCTCGCCGACCATGCGCCCGACTTCGCGGCTGCGGGTCAGCCAGTAGTCGCGTTCGGAAATCTCGCCGCGCTGCATCGCCGCCCAGAGCGGATCGCTGTCGGGCGCGAACGGGCCGAGCCATTTCAGCGTGCACGGCGCGAGCCCGAGTGCGCGCTCGGTCAAATCATGGGTCTCGAACAGGGTCTTCGAGATCACGCCGCCGAAGTCGAGCACCAGCGCCTTTGCGAGCGGCCGCGTCATGCGGCGACCGTCGCCCGGCCGGGGCGGATAATGCCGGCGGCGACCCAGCGGTCGAAGATGCCGAGCACGGTTTCATTGAACGTCGTGCTGTTGATGTGGTCCTTGATCTCGTGCAGCTCGACCGGTGGCTGGACCGCCGAGCGCATCGCATCCACAAAGGCGGCGAGGGCAAAGGGGTCGTGCAGAGCCTCGCCTTCGCGATCCCATTGCTGGATACCGCCGGCGGGCAGCACGAAGGCGACCGGCGCGCTGGCGCGGGCCAGCTTCTCGGCAATCGCGCCTGCGATCCTGCGGCGATCGTTTGCCCCCGACGTCGCCGACGCGAGCAGCCGGTTGTGCGCGTGGAACGGGCGATCCGACAATTCGTTTGGCACCCCAAGCCACGCCGGGAAATCCACCATGTCGATCGCGCCGGGAGCGACGATCTGCGGAATGCCTGCTTTGCCTGCATTCTCCAGCCGGTCTGCGCCGGAATTGACCACCGAGCCGGTGAGCTGATTGGCGACTTCCTGCAGGCTGAGATCGAGCACGGCGGCGAAACCGCCTTGCGCGGCGATCGATTCCATCGCGCGGCCGCCCATGCCGGTGGTGTGGAAGACGACCACCTCATAGCCGCGTTGCTCGAGCTGCGGCTTCAGCTCCACCATGTAGCGCAGGCAGCTCTTGCCAAGCGAGGTGATCGCAACCACCGGCCGGTCCTTGCGCGGCTTGATCGCGCTCCTGGCGGCGCCGACGATCGCGCCGCAGGCCTGCGACAGCACGGCGGTGCAGGTGCCGTTGAGGCCGTAGAGGCCGCCGGCCCACAGGATCATCATCAGATCGGCGGCGACGCGCTCCGGCGGGATCAGATGCGAGAATGCGACGGTCGAGACGATCAGCTTCGGCAGGCCGAGCGGCAGCGCCTGCGCGACGTCGAGCGCAAGGTCGGTGCCCATCGTGCCGCCGATCGCGATCACGCCGTCGATGGCATCGTCTGCCGCGAGTTCGCGGGCCAGATTGGCGGCGCCAATCGCCATCAGCGACATCGCGGAGTTCTCGTCGCCGCTCGATGCAATCGCCGCGATCGTGGTTTGCGCGGCGGCCGCTACCGCATGCTTGTCATGCGCCGCCTGGTAGGGCGGATCGCCGAGCACGCTGATGTCCATCATGATGGTTCTGCCGCCGGCGCGTGCGATGCACTCGCTCATGAACAGCAGTTCGTCGGCCTTGGTATCTCCCGTTCCGATCAGGAGAATGCGGGGCTGCGTAATCTCAGGCATGACCTTGTCAGTGCTCGCCGGCAGGCGTGAATGATCGTGGGCGACGGGTTTGCACCGAGCGTGCAGAGCGTTCGGCCATCGTGCAATCACGCTATGAGGGGAGTAGCCGCGGTGACATCCACCTATCGGTTGATTGCTGCCAAAGCCTTGATTTGGCGAGGATTGCGCCTGCCAGCGGCCTCCGGTCGGGAGCCGCATTTTGTCATCGTCACAATGATCCCACATGCAGCAAGCCCAGATCGATCAACTCCGATCGGCCGCAATTCCGGCCCAGCAGCTCTTCATCGGCGGCAGACCTGCGCAGTCGGTCAGTGAGGCGCGGCTCGACGTCGTATCGCCGATCGACGGTCAGCTGCTGACGACCATCGAGGATGGCAATGCGGCCGATGTCGACCGTGCGGTGAAACAGGCGCGGCAGGCCTTCGAGCAGGGCAGCTGGTCGCGCGCGGCGCCGGCGCAGCGCAAGAAGGTGCTGCTGCGGTTCGCCGATCTCATCGAGCAGCACGCGCTCGAGACCGCGGTGCTCGGTGTGCGCGACAACGGCACCGAGATCGGCATGGCCTACAAGGCCGAACCGCTGTCGGCGGCCGGCACGATCCGCTATTACGCCGAGGCGATCGACAAGGTGTATGGCGAGATCGCGCCGACCTCAGGCGACGTGCTCGGGCTGGTGCATCGCGAGCCGCTCGGCGTCGTCGGCGTGATCGTGCCGTGGAATTTCCCGCTGATGATCGGCGCCTGGAAGATCGCTCCTGCGCTCGCCGCCGGCAATTCGGTCGTGGTCAAGCCGCCGGAGCTGGCCTCGCTCACGCTGCTGCGGCTTGCCGAGCTCGCAACCGAAGCGGGCCTGCCGGACGGCGTGCTTAATGTCGTCACCGGGCGCGGCGCATCGGCCGGCGAGGCGCTCGCGCTGCATATGGATGTCGATGTGCTGGCCTTCACCGGCTCGGGCGCGGTCGGCCGGCGGCTGCTGGAATGCTCGGCGCGGTCGAACCTGAAGCGGGTTCATCTCGAGCTCGGCGGCAAGTCGCCCAACATCGTGTTCGCCGATGTGCCCGACATCAAGCAGGCGGCCAAGGTCTCGGCGAACGGCATCTTCCGCAACTCCGGCCAGGTCTGCGTCGCCGGCTCGCGGCTGCTGGTGCAGTCGCAGGTCTATGATCGCTTCATGGATGCGTTGCTCGACGCCACCGTAAAACTCAGGGTCGGGGATCCCCTCGACCTGACTTCCGATATAGGCGCGATTTCGAGCCAGGTGCAGTTGCGCAAGAACCTCGACGCCGTTGCCCGCGCGGAAGCGCAGGGCGCGAAGCGGCTGATCGGCGGCGAGCAGATCCGGGTCGAGAGCGGCGGCAACTTCATGGCGCCGGCGATCCTCGCCGAGGTGACGCCGTCGATGGAGGTCTGGCGCGAGGAGGTGTTCGGCCCGGTGCTGTCGGTTACGCGGTTCGATAGCGAGGACGAGGCCGTCATGCTCGCCAATGCGACGCCCTATGGACTTGCATCGGCGGTGTGGACCGGAAGTTTGTCGACTGCGCACCGCATGGTGCGCGCCATCAGGGCCGGCGTCGTGCACGTCAACGCCTATGGCGGCGCCGACATCACGGTGCCGCTCGGCGGCTTCAAGCAATCCGGCTTCGGACGCGACAAGTCGCTGCACGCGCTCGACGCCTATACCGACCTCAAGACCGCCTGGATCGCGCTATGACAACTTTGGCCGCTGAACGCGCGGGCGTTCTGAACCGATTGCTCGATGCCGAGCAGGAGCGCTTTCGTACCCTGCATCCGCGATCGGCCGCAGCTTGGCAGGAAGGCAGGCAGCATTACCTCTATGGCGGTCCGTCGCACTGGATGCGGCGCTGGGCCGGTGGCTTCCCGGTTTATGTCGAGGAGGCGCAGGGCGCGCATATCAGAGATATCGATGGCCGCGACTATATCGATTTCTGCCTCGGCGACACCGGCGGCATGTGTGGGCATGCGCCCGAGGCGGTGACGGAGGCCGCGCTCGCGCAGCTCAAGCGCGGTGCGACCATGATGCTGCCGACCGAGGACAGTCTCTGGGTCGGCGCCGAGCTGTCGCGCCGCTTCGGTCCGAAATACTGGACGCTGACGACATCGGCGACCGATGCCAACCGCGCCGCGATCCGCATTTCGCGCATGATCACCGGCCGGCGCAGGGTGCTGGTGTTCTCCGGCTGCTATCATGGCGGCGTCGAGGAGGCGCATGTCGAGATCCGCGACGGCCGCGTCGGCCTGCGCAACATGATCCATCCCAACGGCATCGATCATGACGCGGTGAGCCGGGTGGTCGAGTTCAACGATGTCGCGGCACTCGAGGCGGCGCTGGCGCAGGGGGACGTCGCCTGCGTGCTGACCGAGCCGCTGATGACGAATTTCGGCATGATCCCGGTCGATCCTGGTTTTCACCGAGCCTTGCGCGATCTCACTCGCCGCGTCGGCACCGTCCTCATCATCGATGAGACGCATACGCTGTCCTGCGGACCGGGCGGCTACACGGCAAGCCACGGGCTCGAGCCCGACATCTTCGTCGCGGGCAAGGCGATCGCGGGCGGAATCCCCGCCGGCGTGTTCGGGCTGAGCCAGGAGATTGCGGAACGGCTGTGGAAGCTCGTGCCTCACGTCAATCCGCGCGAGCGGCAGTCGGCGCATCTCGGCTTCGGCGGCACGCTCGCCGGCAACGCGCTGACGGTCGCGACCATGCGCGCGGTGCTGGAGCAGGTGCTGACGTCGGCGAATTACGAGCGGATGATCGGAACGGCGACCTGTCTCGCGCAGGAGGCGCGCCGGCTGATCGCGGCGGCCGGTCTGCCCTGGCACGTCACGCAGATCGGCGCGCGCGCCGAGATCATGTTCATGCCGCACCCGCCACGCAGCGGCGCCGACGTGATTGCGGGCCGGCAACCAGATATCGAGACCCTGCTGCATGCGTTCTACATGAACGAGGGCATTCTGGTGACGCCGTTCCACACCATGCTGCTGATGTGTCCGGCGACCTCGGCGCAGGATGTCGACAAGCATACGGCGGTGTTCGCGCAGTTCATCGATCTGCTGCGCGGAGCGGGAGCAATCTGATGCAGGCGCTTCCATTCAAGCTTGACGGCCGGGTCGCGATCGTCACCGGCGGAGGCAGGGGGATCGGCGCCGCCATCGTGACACGGCTCGCGCAGGCCGGTGCGACCGTGGTGATCGCCAACCGCACGCCTGATGTGGCCGAGGCGCTGGCGCGCGAACTGGTGGCTGATGGACGGGTGGCGAGCTGTGTCCCGTTCGACAGGCTCGATCGTGGTAGCCTGCGTGCAATGGTTGACGATATCGCCGCTCAATACGGCCGGCTCGATATCGTCGTGCACAATGCCGGCGGTTGTCCTTGGTCTTCGCTGGAAGAGCTCGATGAGGCCAAGCTCGACCAGACGTTGGCGCTGAACCTGAACGCCAGCATCTGGCTTGCACAGGCGGCAATTCCGCACATGCGTGCCAACAAGTTTGGGCGCATCCTCGTGACATCCTCGGTGTCCGCGCGCGTTGCGATGGGCGGCGGCGCGCATTACTCGGCGGCGAAAGCCGGTGCGAACGCGTTCATCCGCGGTGCCGCCTTCGAGCTCGCCCGCGACGGCATCACGGTCAACGGCGTCGAGGCCGGCTTCATCGAGAAGCCGGGCCGCGGCACCATGAGCGCGCCGGAGAACAAGGCCAAACTCGAACGCTTCATTCCGATGGGGCACATGGGAAGCGCCGACGACATCGCCTGCGCGATGCTCTACCTCGCCTCCGTTGAGGCCGGATACGTCACCGGGCAGACAATCGTCGTCGACGGCGGCTCGACCTTGCCGGAGACCGGATTTGCCGTCGAACGGCAGTGGGGAGTCTAGATGCCGCGGCTCGACGGAAAGACCGCGTTGGTGACGGGCGCAGCCACGGGGATCGGCCGGGCCACCGCCGTGCTGCTGGCGTTGAGCGGCGCGCGCGTCGTGCTGTTCGGCTTGGGTGATGCCGAGCTTCAGGAAGCTGCGGCGGAGTGCGGCGGGCAGGCGGTCCTTGGCGATGTCACGCGTGCGGACGACATTGCCAAAGCCGTCGCTGCCTGTGGCGCGTGGCTCGACATCGTCGTCAACGCCGCCGGCCTGATCGTGCCGGATCAGCCCGCAAGCGTCTCCGACGAGGTCTGGGCCAAAACGCTTGATGTCAACCTCACCGGGACGATGCGGGTCTGCCGGGCATCCTTGCCCCTGCTGCGGCAGCGCGGCGGCGCGATCGTCAACATCGCCTCCGTGGCTGCGTTCAACGCCAGCCCGGGCAGCGCAAGCTACGCCGCCAGCAAGGCGGCCGTCGTCGCCTATACACGTTCGCTGGCCTACGCCCACGGCACCGACGGCGTCAGAGCCAATGCAGTGGCGCCCGGCTGGGTGCGGACGCCGATGAGCGCCTATGAAATGCAGTTGCTCGCGGACCAGAACGGCACCACCGCCGAGACCGAGTTTCGCAGTGTCGAACGGCGGATCGCTTTGGGACGGATGGCCGAGCCGGCCGAGATCGCGGCATGCTGCCTGTTCCTGGCGTCCGACGAGGCGTCGTTCGTGACGGGGGCGGTGCTGGTCGCCGATGGCGGCGGCCGCTCGCCGACGCAGAATCGCGCGGTCTAGAGCCTCGTTCCGATTAAATCGGAACGAGGCTCTGGATCTTTGTTTGACGCGCATTCTTCACGCGAACCGGTATCCACTTCGCTCGACAACGCTCCAGAGCGGCCGATTGGCGTCGGAGTGTGGCGGCCGGCACCTTGATAAGGCCCGGTGGATTTGGCACTCTCGCGCCGTCACGTCATTCGATCGAGGGGCGTTATGAACAAGTCATTTTCTGTGATCATTGCGGCGGCCGCTTCCATCGTCGTCCTGTCATCGACGGCGGCGAAGTGCGGCGAGTATCCGTTTGGCGATCCGCCGTACCGGCTGGACTACGTGCAGGAGCCGCAGATTGAATCGGGCTGCTGGAAATGGAATTGGCAGCTGTACCAGTGGCAGGATTACTGCCCGGTCTACGTCCATCCGAAGGCGTATATGTTCTCGCGATCGTCGCGCGTGGTGCTCCGCACCAAGGGGTGAAGAGCGGCTTAGCTGCTCTGCATCACGCCCATTGGAGCGACGCAGAGCGCGCACTCATGAGTGCGCGATGGTGCAGGCCACCTGATGGTGCTTGCCGAAGTTGAGCAGCGCGTTTTCCCGGAAGCCGTCCAGCCAGATGCCGCGGCCCGCGTAGCGGTAGCCGACGCCCATCGGAACGTGCCGCACATGGATGCCGCCATGGCCGGTGAGCAGGGAGGCCGTGACCACCTCGCCCTCGACCGACACAGCGCGCGGGCACAGCGGATACTGATGGCCGTTCTCGCAGGTGAACACGATCTCGGTGCAGGTGCCGACCGCTGCTTTCGTGACCAGGCCGAGATCCGCGGCCGCCGCCGGCCTGGAAGTGCCCGAGAGTGCTGCGCCCAAAGCCAAAATGCCGGCGACCATGTAGCCAATTCGAATACGCATCAGTGCCCCCTCGTGCAGCGATAGGCTAAGTAATTGAGGAAAAATAACTCGCGCTAAATGAGCAAAAAAAGGCTTCAAGGTCAAACCTGCGGCAGAGGTAGACACAGGGTTCGAGCGCCGGGTGTTGCAAGTTTGCTGCAGTGGAACGGAATTGAGCTGGAGATTGTCCAGCTGCGACAACGTGCCTTTACCGGCCACAATTGGCTTGCAAGTGGTGGGGGGTATTTGAGTCGTTGCGCAGCGACAGCTTCAAGCGCCAGACCGGTTCGCATCGCGACGGGTCGTGGGCGAACATCGGGGGTGGGAATGAACTTCCGTGGTGCCATTGCAGGTTCGGTACTGACCTTGATGATCGTCCCGGTGTTGTCGTCGGCCGCGCACGCGCAGACGCCATCTCCTCAACCGGTGAATGGCCGGACAGCGGCGGCGCAGCCCCCGCAAGGCGATCACTCGTTTTCCGGCCCGAGCTTCCGCAAAGGCTTGTGGCGCTTCATCCGAACGCTCGACGTCGGCAGGAGCGCGAACAAGAATTTCAAGTACCGGGTGGTCAACGCGGAGACCACGCGCTGCGTCGACCCGACCTTCGCCATGAAGGCCACGTTCTCGCCAGAACCGGTCGGAAGCTGCGTCTCGGACAAACCGGAGAAGGTCGGCAATCGCTACACCTTCGGGCACCGGTGCGACTACATGGGCACGGTCAGCACCGTCATCACGGTACGCAGCGACGAGGCCTATACCGAGCTCAACGAGGTCAGCACCGGAGAGAATCCGAGGACCGACACGGTCGTCGCCACCAGGATCGGCGACTGCGACGATGCCGGTGCCGCCAATTCCGAAAAGTCCGCCGCGGCGCGTTTGCAGCACTAGCTCGCGATCGGCCGAGGTCGCTTGCCGGCGTCAGCCTGCCAGGGGCTGGGGCATGGGCCGGGTTTTGCGGCGGGTTCGTCCCGGACCTTAATTTCTCGCGGAGCGGGTTTTCCGCGGTCGGCCTTGATCCTGCCTCGCGCCGGGTCGAGCACTTGACGGCGGAGAACCTCAACCAAAAGGGCGAGTATTTACTCGACCTTAACGCGAAGTGTTCTGGAATGAAGTGAGGTTGGGCGTGCTTCAAGTGAAGTCACGCGATGCGCACCGTGCAGCCGATAAGGATTCATCAAATGACTTCGCGTGAGGGCTTCGGGCAGTCGAAGGTCTTCGCCTGCGCGCTTGGCGCCGTGATCGCGCTTTCCGTGTCCTTGTTCGCTTCCCACGGCGCGGTGGCCGAGGAGAGCTTCAACGGGCCGACCTTCCGGAAAGGGATGTGGCGGTTCGTGCGGACGCTGGAGCTCGTGTCGCCCTCGAATATCCGGCAAAAGCTGCTTGAGCGCGAGATGCTGCGCTGTGTCGACCCGACCCAGGCGATGAAGGCGACGTTCTCGTCGCCGTCGATCGGAAACTGCCATTCCTCAAGGCCGGAGAAGGTGAACAACAGGTACGTCTTCTCCAACCGCTGCGACTACATGGGGCCGGTCAGCACCGTCATCACGGTTCTGAGCGACGAGGCCTATACCGAGGTCAATGAAGTCCATGGCCAGGCGCCGCGGACGGACCGGGTGGTCGCCCGTCGGATCAGCGATTGCCACGAGGAGCGGGCGCAGCTTGGCCAGCCGGCCGCAGCGCCGAGCGAAGTCTCGCGTGATTTGGACCAGGAGACGGCAGAGGGCGAGCCGCTCTAGGGCGGCGTTCAGGCCCGGCGCGGCTTTGTGCCGATGCACCCGTCAGATCGGCGGGGCCAAGATCGCCTGCGGCGCCGTCAGATCTTTTGCTGGCCGCCGGGCCCGCTGACCTTGACGGTGATCTTCTGAATCTCGGTGCGGCCGCCCTGGTACTTGACCTCGATGGTCAAGACATCGTCGCCGAGGAATTCGGGCGGCGCCTTGTAGAAGGCGACATAGGCGGGCACCTCGAGCGCCAGGCAGGCCTTGTAGTTGGTCGCCTTGGCCTTCGCTGTCTTCACCACAACCTTGCCGGCAGTAGGTGGACTGACCAGCCGGATGGTCGGCAGCGGCCCCGACGTACAATCGGGCAATACGTTGAGGTAGATGCCGATTTGGGTGTCCCGGTTGGCGAGCGCCCGATACTGGCGTTCGACCGTGGTCTCGGAGGGGACTGGTTGTTGTGGGGCTTGCGCGGCCGCCGCACCGAAAGAGCCGCAAATCAAAATGGCGGCACACGCCTGAAGAATCACACGCATCGACCGCTCCAAATCGCCGATCAGGACGAGCAGGGCCGGGCAAATACTGCCTTTCGACCAAGTTAAACGGGCTAAGCCGTTGTTCTTGCAGCTCCCGCCTGTCGGATCTTTACCACACTTCCACGGAAAGCATTGATTAACCAAATACATTCCTTGACCGGGGGGAGGGTTAACAATAGCCTAAAACTAAATTTTTCTACAACTTTTCCTCTAATCGCATTTTTGCGGAGTTGATAATGCAGGGTTCGTTTCAGGTCGCTCAGGCTACCGGCACCGGCAATTCCACCAATTCGGCTCCCGTAAGAATCTACACACTGACGAAGCCGCTGACCGATCAGGCGGTGGTCGTCAATCTCGGATACGACCAGAAGGTGAAGGTCGACTTCTCGGCGATCGCCAAGGAGAAGATCACGCTGGTTCATATCGGCGAAAAGCTGATCATCCTGTTCGACAACCAGTCGACCGTCACGGTTGAGCCTTTCTTCGACTCCCGCGCGGACGGGCAGCACAACATCACCATCGAGATGGCGCCGGGGCGCGACGTCTCGGTGCAGGAGTTTGCAAGCCTGTTTCCGATCAGCACGGACTCGTCCGTGTTGCCGGCGGCCGACAATGGCGGCAACGCGCAGGCGAGCGGTGCGAACTTCAGCCCGTTTGCGGTTGATCCGCTGGATCCCGTGCCCACCAACGTGTTGGCTGGACCGGAGGGACTGCCGCCTATCAACGATACGGGCCCGACCGGCCCCGCGCTTCCGCAGGGCTCGACACCTGCCGCACCCACCATTTCCCTGGGCGCCGCGCCAAACTTGGCGGTGGACGAGAGCTTCCTGACCGTTGCGACCAACGGCATCGCCGGCTCCGGGCTTGGCCCCGCAGGATCGACCGTGGCGACCGGGCTGATGCCGTTCACCATCACGGCGCCGGGTGGCGAGAAGTCGGTAGCCTTTGCGCTGTCGATCAGCGCGCAAGGCGTCGACTCCGGCCTGATCGATTCGCAGACCGGCAATCACGTGTTCCTGTTCCTGGAGAACGGGCAGGTCGTCGGCCGCGAAGGAGGTCAGAACGGGCACGCTGACTTCACGATCTCGGTTGATGCTACCGGCCACATCACGCTGACCGATCTTCGCTCGATGAAGGAAGGTACCGGCGAGGTTGGCGGTGACATCAACGAAGGTGTGCATCTGCCGGCCGGGCTGGTCACGCTGACGGCGACGGTGACCGACGTCTTCAACCAGACGGGCAGCGCGACCGCCGATGTCGGTCCGCATCTGACGTTCCTCGACGACGGCCCGGCGATCTCGCTGAGCGGGACGTCGAGCTCGCTGAACACGTTCGAGGCCTATCTGTCGGCCGCGACCAATGCGGGCGTCAACGGCTCGACACCGGATGCGTCGCCGACCCAGGGGCATGCGCTCGACAAGGAGAGCTTTGCCGGCGCGTTCACGATCGTGACCGGCGCCGACGGCGGCACCACGGCTTATGCGCTGAGCATCGCAGCCAACGGCACCGCGACCAACCTGATCGACAGCGCCTCCGGTCTCGGCGTTGTGCTCGACCAGAGCGGCAACACGATCTCCGGCTATGTGGCCGGCCATGAGGGCCAGGCGGCCTGGCTGGTGTTCACGCTGACCGTGAACACCGCGACCGGCGACGTGACGCTGACGCAGGACCGCGCGATCCACGAGAACATCGCCTCGAGCCCGGACACCCATGAGGGCATCAGCCTGACCGGCGGCCTGGTGACGCTGACCGCTACGGTGATTGACAATGACGGTGACAGCGTCAGCCAGAAGTTCGACCTCGGCACCCACGTCACATTCCACGATGACGGTCCGTCGATCGCGCTGACCGGAAAAGTTGGCTCGCTGAACACCTTTGAAGCGTTTCTGTCGGCCGCGACCAATGCGGGCGTCAATGGCTCCACGCCGGATCTGGTGCCGACCCAGGGCCATGCGCTCGACACCGAGAGCTTCGCCGGCGCGTTCACGGTGGTGACCGGCGCCGACGGCGGCACCACGGCGTACGCGCTGAGCATTGCCGGCAACGGCACGGCGACCAACCTGATCGACAGCGCCTCTGGTCTCGGCGTTGTGCTCGACCAGAGCGGTAACACGATCTCCGGCTATGTGGCCGGCCATGAGGGCCAGGCGGCCTGGCTGGTGTTCACGCTGACGGTGAACACGGCGACCGGCGACGTGACGCTGACGCAGGACCGCGCGGTGCACGAGAACATCGCCTCGAGCCCGGACACCCATGAGGGCATCAGCCTGAACGATGGCTTGGTGACACTGACCGCGACGGTCACCGACAAGGACGGCGACAGCGCCGCCCAGAAGCTCGACCTCAGCTCGCATATCACGTTCCACGACGATGGTCCGTCGATCTCGCTGAGCGGGAACGTCAACTCGCTGAACACCTTTGAGGCCTATCTGTCGGCCGCGACCAACGCGGGCGTCAACGGCTCGACGCCCGATGCGGTGCCGACCCAGGGCCATGCGCTCGACAAGGAGAGCTTCGCCGGCGCGTTCACGGTGGTGACTGGTGCCGACGGCGGCACCACGGCCTATGCGCTGAGCATTGCCGCCAACGGCACCGCGACCAACCTGATCGACAGCGCCTCCGGTCTCGGCGTCGTGCTCGACCAGACCGGCAACACGATCTCCGGCTATGTGACCGGTCATGAAGGTGATGCGGCCTGGCTGGTGTTCACGCTATCGGTGAACACTGCGACCGGCGACGTGACGCTGACGCAAGACCGTGCGGTGCACGAGCCCACCGCCTCCAGCCCGGACACCGGCGAGGGCATCAGCCTGACCGGCGGCCTGGTGACGCTGACCGCGACGGTGACCGACAAGGACGGCGACAGCGCGAGCCAGAAGCTCGACCTCAGCTCGCATGTCACGTTCCACGATGATGGTCCGTCGATCTCGCTGAGCGGGAACGTCAACTCGCTAAACACCTACGAGGCCTATCTGTCGGCTGCGACCAATGCCGGCATCAACGGCTCCTCGCCGGATCTGGTGCCGACCCAGGGCCATGCGCTCGACAAGGAGAGCTTCGCCGGCGCGTTCACGGTTGTGACCGGCGCTGACAACGCGACCACGGCGTATGCGCTGAGCATCTCGGCCAACGGGGTCGCAACCAACCTGATCGACAGTGCTTCCGGTCTCGGCGTTGTGCTCGACCAGAGCGGTAACACGATCTCCGGCTATGTGGCCGGCCATGAGGGCCAGGCGGCCTGGCTGGTGTTCACCCTGTCGGTCAACACCGCGACCGGCGATGTGACGCTGACGCAGGATCGCGCGGTCCACGAGCCCACCGCCTCCAGCCCGGATACCGGCGAAGGCATCAGCCTGACCGGTGGCCTGGTGACGCTGACCGCGACGGTCACCGACAAGGACGGTGACAGTGCCAGCCAGAACCTCGATCTGAGCAGCCACGTCACGTTCCATGATGATGGTCCGTCGATCTCGCTGAGCGGCACGGTCGGTTCGCTGAACACCTTTGAGGCATACCTCTCGGCTTCGACCAACGCCGGCATCAATGGCTCGACGCCGGATGCGGTGCCGACCCAGGGTCATACGCTGGACAAGGAGAACTTCGCTGGCGCGTTCACGGTGGTGACCGGCGCTGATAATGCGACTACGGCGTACACGCTGAGCATTGCCGGCAACGGCACCGCGACCAATCTGATCGACAGTGCCTCCGGTCTCGGCGTGGTGCTGGACCAGACCGGCAACACGATCTCCGGCTATGTGACCGGTCATGAAGGTGACGCGGCGTGGCTGGTGTTCACGCTGACGGTCAACACCGCGACCGGCGACGTGACGCTGACGCAGGATCGCGCGGTCCACGAGCCCACCGCCTCCAGCCCGGACACCGGCGAGGGTATCAGCCTGACCGGCGGCCTGGTGACGCTGACCGCGACCGTGACCGACAAGGACGGCGACAGCGCCGCGCAGAAGCTCGACCTCAGCTCGCATATCACGTTCCACGACGATGGTCCGTCGATCACGCTGAGCGGGACGGTCGGTTCGCTGAACACCTACGAAGCGTACCTCTCGGCCGCGACCAATGCCGGCATCAACGGCTCGACGCCGGACGCGGTGCCGACGCAAGGTCACGCGCTCGACAGGGAGAACTTCGCCGGTGCCTTCACGGTGGTGACCGGCGCAGACGGCGCGACCACCGCCTATACGTTGAGCATCTCGGCCAACGGGGTCGCGACCAATCTGGTCGACAGCGCCTCCGGCCTCGCAGTCGTGCTCGATCAGACCGGCAACACGATCTCCGGCTATGTCACCGGCCATGAGAACCAGGCCGCCTGGTTGGTGTTCACGCTGACGGTCGATCCGGCGACAGGCAATGTGACCCTGACACAGGATCGCGCGGTGCATGAGCCCACCGCCTCCAGCCCGGACGCTGGCGAAGGCATCAGCCTGACCGGTGGTCTGGTGACGCTGACCGCGACGGTGACCGACAAGGACGGCGACAGCGCCAGCCAGAAGCTCGATCTGAGCAGTCACGTCACGTTCCACGATGATGGTCCGTCGATCTCGCTGAGCGGGACGGTTGCGTCGCTGAACACCTACGAGGCGTACCTCTCGGCTTCGACGAATGCGGGCATCAACGGCTCGACGCCGGATGCGGTTCCGACCCAGGGTCATGCGCTGGACAAGGAAAACTTCGCCGGTGCGTTCACGGTGGTGACGGGTGCCGACGGCGCGACCACGGCGTATGCGCTGAGCATCGCGGGCAATGGCACCGCAACCAACCTGATCGACAGCGCCTCTGGTCTTGGCGTCGTGCTCGACCAGACCGGCAACACGATCTCTGGCTATGTCACCGGCCATGAAAATCAGGCCGCCTGGCTGGTGTTCACGCTGACCGTCAATCCCGCGACCGGCGACGTGACACTGACGCAGGATCGCGCGGTCCACGAGCCGACCGCCTCCAGCCCTGACACCGGTGAGGGCATCAGCCTGACCGGTGGCCTGGTGACGCTGACGGCGACGGTGACCGACAAGGATGGCGACAGCGCCGCCCAGAACCTTGATCTGAGCAGCCACGTCACGTTCCACGACGACGGTCCGTCGATCAAGCTGAGCGGAACGGTTGCGTCGCTGAACACTTATGAAGCCTATCTCTCGGCCTCGACGAATGCCGGCATCAACGGCTCGACGCCGGACGCGGTGCCGACCCAGGGCCATACCCTCGACAAGGAGAGCTTCGCCGGCGCGTTCACGGTTGTGACCGGCGCCGACGGCGCGACCACGGCCTATGCGCTGAGCATCGCGGGCAACGGCACCGCGACCAACCTGATCGACAGCGCCTCCGGTCTTGCGGTGGTGCTCGATCAGACGGGCAATACGATCTCCGGCTATGTCACCGGCCATGAGGGCCAGGCGGCCTGGCTGGTGTTCACGCTGTCGGTCGATCCTGCGACAGGCAATGTGACCCTGACACAGGATCGCGCGGTGCATGAGCCCACCGCCTCCAGCCCGGACACTGGCGAAGGCATCAGCCTGACCGGTGGTCTGGTGACGCTGACCGCGACGGTGACCGACAAGGACGGCGACAGCGCCAGCCAGAAGCTCGATCTGAGCACGCATGTCACGTTCCACGACGACGGTCCGTCTTGGACGTCGGCAGAGCACGGCGTGCTTGCCAATCAGGCAGGCTTCAGCGTCACGGGAGATCTGCAATACATAACGGGCGCGGACGGTCTCGCGTCCCTCTACTTCACGGGCGTATCCCTGGATCCGCTACATCCGACGGCAACGACGATCCAGTCGGGTGGATTTGCGGTTTCGGAATATGTCGATGCAAGCGGCGTCCTGCATGGCGTTGCCAATGGGGTGGACGTCTTCACCGTAACCCTTAATTCGGCAACATCGACCTACTCGTTCGACCTCTTACATACCCTCGATTCATATACGCCGCTGTCCGTCAATCCGGCCAATCTGGGTGGTTCCGGCCCGGTTGTGTTTGCCACATTGGCAGACACGACCGGCAACCCCGTCACCAATTTGACGGGCTACCACACAACCGGATTGTTCAATGTTAATGCCTGGTTCAACGAAACCCACGACACGCTGACGCCTTTCCAGGTGACCCAGGATTTCGTCAACGCAAGTGCGTCGGGCGAAGGCGTCAGCAGCAACAACTTCAACGCCGGCGATCTCATGCGCTTTGATTTTGGGGCTGTCGGCGACAACAGCAACGGCGATACTTGGACTTACGGCATAGCGCCTGGTGCTTCTTCCGTTGCAACGGGAAATCAGATCACATTCTCGGTCAAAGCGACCGGTGGTACGGCAATCATCGACTATGTCGTGCACAGTGTCGACGGCACTGTGACCCACGGCGTCTATGATTCATCGGTCAATGGAACCACGCTTACGGCCAACGGACACGGAAATATCGACTACGTGGAATTGTATGAGGTTTCCGGCAAGTCCAAGATCCTGTTGGCCGGAATTACGGAGCTCGTGAACAATGGTCAAACTGACGTCCCCTTTACCGTGGGTGTAAAGGACGGCGACGGAGACACGACTTCGGGCTCGTTTGATGTCAACGTCAATGGCGGAACGACCCTTACGGGCACTGCCGGAAATGACGTCATTGTCGCCGGAGCAAGCGCTGAAACGCTTACTGGTAATGGTGGGAACGACAAGTTTGTTCTCAATCTCTCCGCCCACTTTACCATTAGTGATTTCAACAGCGGCGACTTGGTCCTTCTCCACGTGGGCGGTCTAAACCTCCCGGCGGGCGCTTCAAATCCGCTCGCGGCGAACCAGTTCACGTCATCGGCGGCCACGGGCGGGACTGAGAACAACGCGACCGCCTGGAACGAGGCTGGAAACGCCGCGAACAAGTTCTTTTTCAATAATAATACGCATGAGCTCTGGTACTCGGCAAATGGCACCGGCTCCGACAAGGTGGACCTCGCACATCTGAGCACCGGCGTGCCGGCGGCCACGAACATTCATATTTACTAGGCCTGGCTTGCAGCAAACGAAAATCCGCGGAGGCGACTCCGCGGATTTTTTTATTCGATCTGGCCTTGCTCACGCAGTGCTACATGAGCACGGGCAGGAAGCCCGGCAGCGGGTCTGCGGCCTCGAGTTGCTCCACACCGCTCCATTCGGAGTCGGCCGCATTGGCGGCGGCCGGTGCGGCGTCGAGCTCGTCGCCAAGCGGCAGCCGCTTGGCGTAGGGCGCGGCAAACAGCTGCACACCGCGCTCGTTGATCGCAAACATCGGCGTGAAGTTGGCGAGTTCGCCGTCGTCGATCAGCTCGGAGCGGCGGCTGTCCAGGATCAGCCAATGGCCATCCAGCCGCGCCGCCAGCACGGCATGATCCTGGCGGACGGCGCGGTCGCGGCCCAGCACCAGGCGCAGCTCCCCGCGCGGGAAGCCGGCTTCGCTGAGCGCGATGTATTTCGCGATCGCATAGTCCTCACAATCGCCCTTGCCGGTGGCAAAGGTGGCGAGCGGCGCAGTCCAGCGGTCGGCCTCGCCGTACTGGGCGAAGTCGCTCACATAGCGGATCGCCTGGTTGACGGCGCGGTTGGCCTCATCGAGCCGGTCGCGTCCGGATTTGGCCTTGACCGCATTGATCAGGCGAAGGAACTGCGCGGCATTGGGCGGGCAGCCGGTCGCGTTCTCGCGGCACTGCTCGAGGACAGTCCGCTCCCTCGCGAGATCGGATTCGAGGCTGCGCCATTTGCGCCACAGGCCGTTCTCCGGCGCGCGAAAGGTGAACAGGCCGAACGGCTCGGTGCCTTCGGGCGGAAGCGGCTTCGCGGCCGGCAAGGCGTCGGTCGCCGTATTCAGCGGCGTCAGCGAGGCGGTGCGCATGGCGTTCGGCCCGCGGCCGCGCTGGCGGTCGAGCTTGGCCAGGACGTCGGTGATGGTGAAGAAGGTGGCGGGCGGGCGGTTCGACGCGGCATCCGACGCCGGCGCAAGCTCGCCGGCGGGAGTGCCGAAAGAGGGTTCGTCCGCGGCAAACGCGGACGGCGCAACGCAAAGACTTATTGAAAATGCAGCCACGGCCATGACGGCCGACGAAGCAAACTTCAGCGACTTCATATGACGTCCCCAATGCCGGGGACCGTCAACGTCTGTGCGTCGATCTGCGTCCCCGCTGTTATCGGGACGCAGACTGGCGCCTTGGCCGCTTAAGCGGGGTTAAGTGGAGGGGGCCGCCGACTGGATTGTCGGGAAGGCGGTCAATCCGGGGTTTGCCGGTTCGTTCGAAGTTGAACGACCTGACGTCATGATCGGTTAACCATGGACTTTGTGGCCCCGATCAGCGTTCGCGCAGGGCCTCGTCACGCAGCAGGCGGGCGGGCTTCATGATGTAGTCCAGCACGGACTTGTGGCCGGTCTGGATCTCGACCGTGGTCACCATGCCCGGAATGATCGGCAGCGGATGCTGCTCGGTGCCGAGATGGTTCTTATCGGTGCGCACCATTACCCGATAGAAGGTTTCCTGACGCTCGGTCCTCTCCGCCTTGTCGTCGACGATGGTGTCGGCGCTGATGCGTTCGACTTTGCCCTTCAGCGATCCGTAGACCGAGGAATCATAGGCGCTGATCTTCACCACCGCGTCTTGGTCGGGACGGATGAACGCGATGTCCTGGGGGCGGATCCGGCCCTCGACCAGCAGCGTGTCGTCGAGCGGCACGATATCCATGAGGTTGGCGCCGGGCGCCACGACGGCCCCGATAGTGCTGACATTCAGCTTGTTGACGATGCCGTGGACCGGTGCCTTCAGGTCAGTGCGGCGCACCCGGTCCTGGGCCGACTTGATGTTCTCGTCGAGCACGGCAAGGTCGCCGCGCGATTTGGCGAGATCCTCGTCGGCCTGCGAACGGAACGACGCGGTGATGTTTGCGATCTTCGACTGCGCTTCGGCCAGCTGGCCCTTCATCTCGGTGGCCTGCCGGTCGAGCCGCAGCATCTCGATCTCGGGCACCACCTTCTGCTCATAGAGCTTGCGGGTCAGGGTCTGCTCGCGTTCCAGAAGCTTCAGCGAGCCGGTGAGGCGGGTGACCTGCTGATTGAGCACGTCGATATCCTGCGCGACCTTCTGACCCCGCATCTTGAACACGCTGCTCTCGGTCGCAACGGCTGCGGGAACCATCTTGTCGAGATCGTCCGGGAAGGTGATCTCGCTTCGCCCGCGCGCCTCGGCGTCGAGGCGGGCCACGCGCGCCGCCATCGCCGCGCGGCGCTCGCGGATCTCGCCGAACTCGGAGGCGAACTTGGTATCGTCGATGCGCATCAGGGACTGGCCCTGCTGAACGATGTCGCCTTCGTGCACCAGGATGTCGCCGACGATACCGCCTTCGAGTGATTGCACCACCTGCATCTGCCGCGACGGCACGACGCGGCCGCTGCCGCGCTTGACCTCGTCCAGCACGGCAAAATGCGCCCAGATCAGGAACATCGCGAGCAGCGCGCAGGACGTCCACAGCAGCATGCGGGAGGTGCGGGGCGTGCGCAGCAGCGCCGCGGACCGGATATCGTTTGCAAACGCAAAATCGGAAGACGCCATAATATTCGCTCGTTATGCAGATTTCGGCTGGATCGTGTTCTCGGGCGCGGGTGCCGCGGATGCGGGCTTGCCCTGGAGCAGGGCGAGCACCTTGTCGCGCGGGCCGTCGGCCACCAGGCGGCCGTTGTCGAACAGCAGCAGGCGATCGACCATGTTCAGCAATGACAGGCGGTGGGTCGAAATGATGATGGTCATGCGGTCGTCGCGCAGCCCCTTGAGCCGCTCGAGGAATTCCTGCTCGCTGCGAATATCGAAATGCGCGGTCGGCTCGTCGAGGAACAGCACGCGCGGCTTGCGGATCAGGACGCGCGCCAGTCCGATCGCCTGCTTCTGGCCGCCCGACAGGCTGCGGCCGCCTTCCGAGATGGGCATGTCATAGCCCATCGGGTGGCCGGCGATGAAGCTCTCGACGCCGGAGAGCCGCGCGGCAAGCAGGATTTCCTCGTCGGTCGCCTCCGGCTTGCCGAGGGCGATGTTGTCGCGCAGCTTGCCGTAGAACAGGTCGGTATCCTGCATCGCAAAGCCGATGCCGGCGCGCAGGTCCGAAGGATCGTATTGCCGCGAGTCGACGCCGTCGACCAGGATACGGCCTTCCTTCGGCTCGTAGAATCCGAGCAGCAACCGGCCGACCGTGGTCTTGCCGGATCCCACCCGTCCGATGATGCCGACCCTTTCTCCGCCCTCGATCTTGAAGCTGACTTTTTCGAGCGCGTTGCCCGGCGCGTTGGGGTAGGCGAACGACACGTTCTCGAAGGCGATCTTGCCGTCGTCGATCCGTCTTGCGACATAGGACCGGGTCGGCGAGCGTTCCCGCTCGATCGACATGATGCGGTCGATCGCCTTGAGGGACGACAGCGTCTGCGTTCCCTTGGTGATCACGGACGCGATGCCGGCGATCGGCGCCAGGATGCGGCCGGCGAGCATGTTAGCGGCGACCAGCGCGCCGACGCTCAGCTTGCCGTCGAGGATCAGGAAGATGCCGACGACGACGAGGAGCAGGCTCGTGATCTGCTGGGCAGTGCTCGCGCTGGTGAGCGACATCGACGACCAGAAGTGAACGTCCTCGCCGGATCGGGCGGTCGCCGCGACCGAGCGTTCCCACAAGGTCTGCATCCGTGCCTCGGCACCGGTCGCGCGGACGGTCTCGAGGCTGGACAAGGACTCGACGAGCACGCCGTGCCGGGCGGCGGATTCGGCCTGCAGGCGCTTCATCGCGCGATCGAGCGGGCGCTGCAGCAGGAAGCCGATCAGCATCACCAGCGGGAGCATGACCAGCGGGATCCAGGCCAGCGGCCCGGCGATGATGAACAGCACGCCGACGAACAGGATGGCGAACAGCAGGTCCGTCGCCGAAACCACGCTTCCGGACGTGAAGAAGTCGCGCACCGAGTCGAACTCGCGGAGCTGGTTGGCAATGATGCCGACCGAGGTCGGCCGCTGCGCCATCTTCACCGACATCACGTGCTCGAAGATGTTGGCGGCGAGCACGACGTCGATGGTCTTGCCGGTCACGTCGATCATGCGACTGCGGACCATGCGGAAGATGAAATCGAAGACGATGCCGAGGCCCATGCCGATCGAGAGCGCGATCAGGGAGGGGATCGCCCCGTTGGGGATGACGCGGTCGTAGACGCTCATCGTGAACAGCGGCGTCGCCAGCGCGAGGATGTTGGTCAGGAAGGCGGCGATCGCGATGTGTCCGTAGCTGCGCCAGTGCGTCTTCACCACCGACCAGAACCAGTGGTTGCTGGGAATGTCTCCTGCGGCGACGGTGCGTGCGTCAGCCTGCGCGGCGCTTCTCACCAGAAACGCGTAGCCGGTATAGTCCGAGGCAAGCGAAGCGATATCCGCGATGCGCGGGGCATTCGGCGTGGCCGGATCGACGATCTTGATCGTCCTGCCCGCTGCGTCCGTGCCGAGCAGGATGAGCGCAGAGCCGTTCTTCATGATCAGGACGGCCGGCAAGACCAGCGCGGGAATGTCCGAAATGTCGCGCTTGATCGCCTCGGTCTCCAGACCCGCGCGCCTTGCCGCGCGATCGTAGAGCGAAACGGACAGCCGCCCGTCGATGATCGGAAGTCCGCCGAGGAGCGCTTCGCGGCTGACGGCGCGGCCGTGATGAGCCGCGAGAAAAGTCAGCGATGCGGTGAGGGGATCGTCGCCCAAGGCGCGCGGCCGGGCGGGCGCGGCAGGCTTCGAAGTTGCATCATCCGGCGAAGTGCGAACGGCGTCAGCCGCCGCGCTGGGGGTTCGAAACAACAACTGAAACCTCGACAACCAAAAATGGAAATGCAGAAATCGCATTCGATGATTTCGGGCAGGCTACAACAAATGGCGAACAAAATCAGCGAAACTTGCTTTAAGTATTAATACGGGAATCGAAAGGGCCCCATTTGGGGCCCTTCCGGAAGTCCTGATTTTTGATTGGCCGCTGTTATTGAGCGGAACTCGGGAAGGCCGACAGCAGCCAGTGGGGCTTCGTCGAGGCATAAGAACTCGCATTCGCCGTGACCGTCGGATCCGCGTAGATCACGTTCGGGGCGTCCGCAGCGCTCTTCTGCTGCTGCATCCATTCGGTGGAGCCGGGCACGGAAGCGGTCGTGGTCGATCCGCTGAACCGGTCAGCAAACCCGACATCCTTCGCCGGCTGGGCCGACGCATAGCCACCCTTGTAACCCTTGGCGGGGCGGACCGTGGCGGTCGGGCCCGGAACGGCGACGTGCAGCGGCTCGGAGCCGGTTTGCGGCAGGTTCACGCGAAGGGTGGGGAACGAATAGCGCGGCAGGCCGATCGACAGCATGTCGGTGGGCGCGGCGTCGACCGGCGGAGGAGCCTTCAGATATTCGATCAGGGTGCCCATCGCGGCCAGCAGCTGGTAGTCGGCGAAAACGACGACGCTGCGGGCGGAGGTGAGCGAGACCGATGCGTTGAAGAACTGGTTCTGCGCGTTGAGCAGGTCGATCAGCGAGCGTTGACCAAGCTCGTATTCCTTCTGGAAGGCCGCGATGGTCTTGCGGTCGGCTTCGAGCTGACGCGTCAGCGCCGCGATGCGCGTGGCCGTAATCGTACGTGCGTTCCACGCCTTGTCGATCGATTCATAGGCATCACGCTGCAGGCGCGCGTGGCGCATGGTGGCTTCGGTATAGCGCTCGGCCTTCTCCGACCTGTTCCAGGCGTCCTGGCCGCCGCGGAAGATGTCCCAGGACATCACCACCTTGCCGCTGTAATCCTCATGGGTCACGGCGGGATTTCCCGGTGCGGTCACGTACGGGAAGGAGTTGTCGTAGTGGGTCGCGCGTCCCTCAAGATAGAACTTGGGGCCGAACGTACCGTCCGTCGCCTTGAACGCATGCTTGGCGGCGTCGGCGTCGGACTGGGCCGCCGCAATCGTCGAATTGAACCGCAGCGTGGTCGCCAACGCTTCGTCGCGGCTGTGCGGCAATCCGCCGAGCGGGGCAGGGAAGCGGACATTGATCGGCTCGAGGCCGACGACTTTGCGGTACTTCGCCCTCGCGTCGTCGAGGCTGCGCTGGAATTCGGCGAGTGCCGCACGGGCGCTCTCGACGCGCTCCCGCGCTTGCTCCAGATCGCCTTCGCCGGCCCGGCCGCCCGAGAAGCGGGAGTTCACGTTCGCAAAGATCTTTTCGTGGTTGGCGACGTTCTGCTGTGCGAGGCTCACCAGCCGGATGTAGCGCACGACGTCCATGTAGCCTTCGGCGGCGTCGAGGGCCAGCAGCTCGGTTCGTTCCTTGACGCGGGAGGCCGCAGCATTCACGCGCGCGGTCTGGCGCCACACGTCATAGATCGAGGAGAAGCCGTCCCACAGCAGCTGGCGCACAACCACCGATTCCTGGCTGCCATTGCGCCAAGGTCCTGAGCCAACCGTCGGTGTCTGCACGGTGTTGATAACGCCCGGAGGTTGATCGAATTTTTCCGGTCCGTAGCTGGCGTCGATGCGCACCTGGGGCAGCAGCGTGCTCTGCGTCTGTCTCAGCTCGCTTTCCGTCGCTCGCCGATTCGCGGAGGCCTCACCCACGCCGGGGTTTGTCAGCATCGCCTGGCGTAACGCATCGTTAATGGAAAAAACCTCGGCACGCGCTGACGTTGCCGCCAGGCAAAGGCACGCGATGACCGTGTATGCCGATTTCATAATCCCGCCCCTAACTCACAAAAATTATTACGTAGAATCTGGCGAAGGCTAACAGCGGACAGTTCCGTAACCTATGACATTTCCGCCACACAGCGGTCCTAAGTGGGGTTGGCGGATTGTGCGCTGGCGGATAAAGGAATTGAGATTTTTATTAAAATTCAATGCGTTGGTTGCTGTTCCGTGACCGTTGGGGCTGGTGCCCGCCGGCAACACCGGCGATCGGAACCGGAGAGGTCAGTTAAGGTTGCCTTAACGCGCGCCGAGCAGCCGCCTACTGCTTACTGCAGGTCGCCAGATAGGTTGCAACCAAGGGCGTCGCCTTGGCGTCTGGCGAGGGGCCGGCCAATTGGCTGGTCAGCTTGTAGAGCGACTTGCTGGCGAAATAGAACCGGAAGATCTCGGTCGTGGACTCGTCCACGCGGGTCGCAAAGACCGATGCAGCGGTGCGGTGGGCGGCCGCAAAGACATAGGTGGTGAGCTTGGCTCCCTTGCCTTCCGTCGCCACAGAGGTCCCCCAGGTGACCGAGAAGGTTTCGCCATCGATCACCACCGACGGCCGGACCGTATCGAGATCGTCGTCGATCCACTGAACGTCGCCAGCCTTGCCTGAGGGGCCAACCTCAACCCGTTTGCCTCGCGGCGTGTCACAGGTGAACCTGGAAGGCTGAGCTATCGCTGCGCCCGTCGTCGCCAGCAACAACAAGACGCAGCCAACCAACCTCCACATTGGTTTTCCCCTCTGCAGTTGCGTTGGCTGGAATCATACCGGTGTCTCAGCTCGGCCGGCAGCTCGGTGATGTACGGACATGGCCGGTCAGGCTGCGCGCCCGTTTCGGACGGCGCGCCGTCACTCCGGCGCGATCGGATGCGCCGGGCGTTCGATCGATGGCCTGAGGTTGTCGAGCTCGACGAACACGTCAGCATGCCTGCGCAGCTCATCGGCGATCATCGGAGGCTTCGTTCGAATGCTGGAAACGACGGTGACGCGCACGCCCATCCGCCTGACGGCTTCGACAACGGCGCGCAAGTCGCCATCGCCAGAGAACAGGAACGCATGATCGATTCGGTGCGCGATCTCCAACGCGTCGACCGCGAGCTCGATACCGATGCTGCGCTTCATGCGTCGTCGTCCATCGCCGTCGTCGTGCGGCTTGGCCGCCTTTCTCCTGACCGCATACCCGTTGTAATCGAGCCAATCCACCAGCGGCCGGAGACTGCTGAACTCGTCGTCGTCCCTCACCACCGTGTAGAAATATGCACGGACGATTTGCCCATGTTTTCCGAACTCGGCGAGCAGTCGCCGGAAGTCGACCTCGAAACCGAGACTCTTGACGGTGGTGTGCAGATTCGCACCGTCGATGAAGAGTGCAATACGATCGGTCATCTCAAGTCCCCATGAGCCCCGGATCAGTCGCTGTACGCTTTGGTTCTAAAATTCCTCGAGCGCCGGGTGGGGGAGCGCCCTCATTGAAATGGCTAATCCTAGAACATGGAACCCGCTGGGAAGAAGCGGAAAGTTTCAACATCGCCGATGCGATTCTATTATCCGGCGGGTGCTGATCCGATCGCGGGCCGGAGCGACGCGGGCCGATTTTCATAACGGGGCCAACCTGATCGTGCGCGTATTGATAAGGCGCCGGTCGAGCGACCGGACCGAACATCACCTGCGGCCGTAGCTCAGCAAGAGTGCTGCCATCCGCGCGCCGGCGATGCCTGCGTCGTCGGGGCGCTTGCCGGCATCAGGCAATGGTGCGGCGCAATCGCAATGACGAGCAGCCGCCTGCAAGGTCATCATTGCGCCGCCAATGAAACTACATCTAAAATGATTGCAGTGTACCGACGCTGTTTCGCGCCGATGCGATATTTCGAGATACCACTTTTTTGCAGACACGATTTTTTACCAATACGAGCTTCGGATCGCTCGGTTTGGAGCACCATCAACAGCAGCAGGCGCCAACGGCGCAGCCGTCATGCTGCGCGCGCGGCTCGGCTCGCGCTGGCCGGCTTGCAACGACCGATGCGAAAACGCGAGGCACGGTCGAGGAGCGGGGCGGCGAGACTTGGCCAAAGCGCGCCAGATGCCTGGCCTTTCTCTCGCTCTGCATTCTACTGTCCTGTTGCGGGGCGGCTCGCCAGGCTGTCGAAGGGGAGGTGGATCCGGCGACGGCGAGCGCAACGGAGCCGACGCCGGACACGTCAACCGCGCCTGCAGCGGCCAAGGTTGCGGAAACCGTCAACCTCAACGGCGCGCTCGCGGAATGCCGCAGCGCGTTTCCGGATCAGATCGCGCAGGCGGTGGCGCGGACGTCATGCGTGATCAAGGCGACCGATCTTGTCCGGCCGCTGCTGCCGTTTCCTGAACTGCTCGATCGGGAGAACGCGCTACGCAAGGCACTGGCCGAGCAGGTTCAGGCAAGGACAATGTCCCTGCTCGAGCGAAACATTCAGATCCAGAAGCTCCACGCACAACTGCTCGACGAAGAGCACAGCAGGCTACCAGCGGCGCCGTCCGACGCGAGCAAGCCGCCGGCGGCGGTCACGCAATGGCGACAATCCAACCCGGAGGGTTGTGGCCGGCTCGGAGGCGACGCTGCGACCTGTTTTTGAAAAGAGCGATTTTCAGGGGATTGCTGGGTTGCGCCCAGCGGTCCGAGTCGACGATGATCGGCGGCGAGGGACAGAAAGCATGCAGTCAAGCAGTAACTCACTTCAGGTGAGTAGCGAGACGGGGCTGGGCGTGAATTCTGGGCGCAGCGATTACCTTCGGCCCTGGTTACCGCTCTTGCTCGCGGCGACTGCCTATCTCTCGATCATCGCCAGGGGCACTTTCCTGCTGAAGGATGCCGACATCTATTGGCATATCCTGGTCGGCCAGTGGATCGTTGATCATCGTGCTGTGCCTCACGTCGATATGTTCTCGTTCACGATGCGCGGTGCACCCTGGATAACCAGTGAGTGGCTGTCCGAAGTCCTTTATTTTGCTGCCTACAAACTGGCCGGATGGACGGGGCCGGTGATGCTGGCGGCGCTGTCAGCGTCGGCGGCGTACTACCTGCTTGCGCTCCTGCTCCTGAAAAGACTGCCGAACGTACCGGCCGCGATCTTGGCGTCGGCAGCAATCGTTATGACGTCGTTCCACGTGTTCACCCGTCCGCATGTCCTGGTCTTTCCCCTGATGGTGGTGTGGGCTGATGCGCTGGTCAGGGCCAGCGAAGAGCGGCGGGCGCCTTCCTTGGTCTATCTCCCGCTCGTCACGCTTTGGGCCAACCTCCACGGAAGCTTCGTGCTGGCCTTGGCGCTGATCGGGCCGTTCGCCCTGGAGGCGATCTGGATGTCGGATCAATCGGACCGCATCAGGATTGCAGTCCAATGGATTCGATTTGGGGTGCTGGCGCTTGTGGCCGCTTGCATTACCCCGTATGGGCCGGAATCGATGCTGGTCATCGGGCGCATTATGCACCTTGGAGGCGCGCTCTCGCATATTGGCGAGTGGCAACCCCTGGACTTCGGTACCTTAAGTACTGTCACACCATGTCTGATCGCGGGCCTTGCCTACATCCTTTTTAGCGGACTCAAGCTCCCTCCGATCCGGATCGCGACGCTGCTGGCGGTGGTTTATCAGATGCTCGTCCACGTGCGGTATGTCGACGTTTTTGCGCTGGTTGCGCCATTCTTCATTGCCACTCCGTTGGCGCAACACCTGTCATGGGCCCAGTTGCAGCACGATCGGAAAGTGGTCGCCCCAAAGCGCTCAACGGTGATCGCAACGATTGCCGCTCTCGTCATCGCCAGTGGGGTGATGGTCGCGGTCAAGGACCTGACGCCACCGCTGGTGCCGCGCGCCGCGGTTGAGAAGCTGAAGGAGCGGGGGGCGGAACGCGTCCTCAACGCCTACTTCTTCTGCGGATATCTGATGTTCCAGAACATTCCGGTGTTCATTGATTCGCGCGCTGAATTGTACGGAGGGGCCTTTCTCGATCGCTACGTGAATGCCATCTCGCTGTTCGATGTGGCGGACTTCGTCAAACTGCTCGATGAATACAAGATCGACGCGACGCTCCTGTCTCCGTCGACTCCGGCGGTGGGGCTGCTCGATCGGCTGCCGGAGTGGCAGCGGGCCTATGCCGATGATCTCGCCGTCGTCCACGTTCGGCGGCAGCCGCGGCACGATACCGAATCCCGGAAGTAGCTTGATACTCCACGACGACCGGGCAGGCTCCCATCGGCTGGTCGGGACCGCAAAATACCGGGTGCTGCGGTCGGCCTTGGGGGCCGCATAGGCGGTAGTGCCGCGCGGCGGGCGCCCGGACCGTATTCGCACGGGGCGACCGCATGTAGATGTCACGAAATGCGGAAATCCCTATAATTTAAGGGGCTTCCCGTTGTTGCTTCTCGGTCGCCGCGGTCGACGAGCATGTCGGCCGCCTACGCCGGTAGGGTTAATAAACGATTACCAAGTGACAGATTTCTCGCGACGCATTATAAGAAAATCCTAGTTGGCCTTGGATTTGCCCGCCAACATATTGCGTAAATTCATCCTGCGTAAATTCATCGTAAAAGGGATATTTTCCTATGTTGAACCTCTTTATCCAGACCACCGAAGCCTTCAAGCGTCTCGCCTCGGATAAGGACGGCGTTGTGTCGTTCGAATACGTGATCGTCGCCGCTTGCGTCGTCGCTGCCGTCGCCGCGGCATTCGGAACTGGCACCTCGACCGGCATCGGCTCGGCGCTGAGCTCCGCGATCAGCACGATCACCGCAGCCGTCACTACTGCGGTCTCGGCCTGATCCGAACATCGACGGCGTTGGCAGAGTCGTTCTGCCAACAGTCGTCGACCGGATTGCGATGTCGGCAAGGTAGAGGAGGCTATCTCCATGTTGCATTACATCAAGGCCAAAGAAGCGTTGCTGCGTCTGCGCACGGACAAGGACGGCGTCGTGTCGTTCGAATACGTGATCGTGGCCGCTTGCATCGTCGCCGCGGTTGCTGCCGCATTCGGAACAGATGCCACGACCGGTATCGGTTCTGCGCTGGCCAGTGCGATTAGCACCATCTCGACCGCAGTTACCACTGCGGCCTCTGCTTAAGCAGAGAAGATCCCGCTTCGGCGGCGGGCATTATTCTATGCCCCCGCTACTTCTGAGGCGTATATTTTATGAATTGGATTGCGTCCACGACCTCGTGTCTGGAAATCGCATTGTTGTTCTATGTCGCAACGATCGATATCGCGACACGGTTGATCCGAAACGAAGTTTGTCTGGCACTGGCGTTCCTTGGGATCGTTGGTCAAATGGCCGGTCCGATGCAGATTGGGCAATCGCTGGTCGTTGCTGCAATCCTGTTTCTGGTGCTCTTTGTGACGTACCAGCGCGGAATGATCGGCGGCGGCGATGTCAAGCTGCTGGTTGCCTTGGCGATCGGTCTCCCGCTCGCCGGCGTGATTGAGTTGCTGACCGTAACTGCATTGGCCGGTGGCGCTCTGGCCGCAGTGCATTTGATGATGCGCCGTCTGCCATATCCGAGGATGGCGCCCGCCGGATCCTCGCTTGCGCGAAGGGTCTACGCGGTCGAGCGTTGGCGTCATTTGAGACATGCTCCGCTGCCCTATGGGGTGGCCATCGCATGCGGCGGTATCTGGGCTATTTTGAGCAAAGGATTTTGACATGTCGTCCGCTTTGCGCGTCTCGATCATCATGGTGCTGCTGCTCGCGGCTACGGCACTCGGGATCATTGCCTATAACGCGAACCACAAGGACCCGGTTGCGGAGATGGTCGCCGAAAAGCCGGCGCCAGCGCCCGCGGCGGGGCCGGCGACCGTCGGCTACTTTGTTGCGACCCGTCCGCTGCCGAAAGGAACGCTGGCGCGCGACGAGGATTTCTCCGTGCGCCAGGCGGCGCCGAACCGTGTCCCGACAGGCGCGATCCTCGAAACGCCTGACAGCAAGGCCGGACTTCCCGGTTCTCTGGTTCGCAAGTTCGTTGACGCCGGCAGCGCCATCACCCTGGATGACATCCTGCGTCCGAAGGATCGGGGCTTCCTCGCCAGCGTTCTGGCGCCGGACAGCCGCGCGATCAGCATCAAGGTTGACGAGGAGACCGGCGTCTCGGGTCTGATCAGGCCGGGCGATAATGTCGATGTGGTGTTGACCCAGGTCTTCGAGAAGGCAGACCCGGTGAAGCGCGCCGTCAGCGAAACCGTTCTGTCCAATGTGCGCGTCATCGCGATCGATCAGGAGATCGCACAGGGTGGGCGCCCCGTCAGCAACACGGTCGTGGGCAAGACCGCGCAAACCGTATCGCTGGAGCTCAAGCCGGATCAGGTCAAGAAGGTCGCCGTCGCAAAGCAGCTTGGAACGCTGTCGCTCGTCGTCCGCGCTGCGGCCGAGCAGTGGGACAAGGCCGATACCGGTGCGACATCGAGCTGCGATGTCTCGCCCGAGCTGGCGCGCCAGAGTGCGGTTGCCGGCCAGAGCACCACGGTGGCGATCTATTCCGCCAGCGGCATGAAGCAATACTCGGTCAGGAAGCAGGATGCGGACGACGACTACCGTGCAGGCTGTGACGGGCCGTCCCCGCTCGAGGCTCAGACGACGGCCAGTGACACCGGCAAAGCGGCGGAGAAGCGGTGATGAGTGTGAACATGGCAGTGGTTGATCCCCCCGAAGAGACGACGGCGTCCCTTGTTGCGCGTAACCGCATCGTCTGCTTCGTGAACGACGAGCTGAGCGCTGCGGCCCTGCGCAAGGGTCTGGACGGCAGCAATCTGGTGATCCGGCGTGGCACCATCCGACATGCGACACGCATGCTCGAGACCGACACCGATCTGTACGCGCTGGTGACCGACATCAGCGGGCTGGATGATCCCTTCACCGAGTTGGAACGCCTCGCTAGCGTCTGTCCGCCCGACGTGAAGGTGGCCCTGATCGGCGATAACAGGGAGATCACCTTCTACCGCGAACTGATGGAGATCGGCCTTACCGAGTATCTTCCGACGCCGATCACCCGGGATATCGTGCTGGACCAGCTGCGTCCGAAGCTGGTCGGCGATGCCGCGCCTGTCCAGAACGACCGTGGCGGGCACGTGGTCTCGATCTGCGGTGCGCAGGGCGGCGCCGGCGCGACCAGCATCGCGATCAACCTCGCGATACAACTGGCAGAGACCACCAAGGCCAAGGTGGCGCTGCTCGACCTGCATCTGCAGAATGGCGAAACTGCGGTGATGCTGGGTGTCCGTCCGGGACCCGGCCTGCGCATTGCCCTTGAAAATCCGATGCGGGCCGACACGCTGTTTCTGGAGCGGGCGGCAATCGAGGTGAACGATCGGGTTTGCTTGATCGCCGGCGACGAAGATCTCGATGCCAAGCTCGACATCACCGAGGCGGGCGTGCGGCACGTGCTGGGCTTGCTGCGCCAGCGCTTCAACTACGTCGTGGTCGACGTGCCGGTGCCGTTCCCGGCATCGATCTATCCGGTGATTCAGATGTCGCGGCACGTGATGGTGCTGCTGGAAGCCGAGGTCACCGGCCTGCGCAACGCGCACGCGCTCCGCAACGCCGTCACCAACATCGCCGGCAAGGACCGCGTCTTCACGTTGCTCAACCGTGCCGGCCGGCCTGGCGGCCTGCCCAGGGCCACGATCGTCAAGGCGCTTGGCGCCGAGCCCGACATGGTGATCCCCGATCTCGGCAAGGGAATGACCCAGGCGGTCAACCTCGGCGTTCCCGCGCTCAAGCACGTATCCGGGTTGCGGCGTCACCTGGCTCCGATCGTACGGGAGATCACCGGCGTCGGCGCCAACAAGAAGGCCGGGTGGAAGAGGTGGCTTGGGCTATGAAAAAGTTCGGCAGGCGCGCAGACGAAATGCCGGTGCGGATGCCCGGTGCGGTGCTTGTCCCGCCGCCGGCGTCGCCAAGCGTGCAGCCGGTCCCGCCACCCTTGCCGGCGGCGGAACCCAGTGTGGCGCCGGTGGCGACCAGCCTGTTTGCGTCCGCGCCGAAGCACGACGGGCCTTCGCAGCACCCGGTGATGCCGGCATCGCTGCGCGAGCGGGTCATCGAGCAGATCGAGCCGTCGGTGGCCACGACCGTGTCCCGCGACGTCCTGCGCCGGCAGATCGAGGAAATCATCCACGGCATCGCCAACCAGGAGCGGCTGGAGCTGTCGGGCCGCGAGCAGCTCTTCCTGGCGGAGGAAATCGCCGACGACATGACCGGCTACGGGCCGCTTCGTCCGCTGCTGCTCGACGAGACGATCAACGACATCATGATCAACGGGCCGAGCAACGTCTATGTCGAGCGGGCGGGCAAGCTGGAGCGGGTGGCGGTCCGGTTTCGCGACAATGACCACATCGCCTCCGTGGCGCAGAAGATCGCCTCGCAGGTCGGCCGCCGTGTCGACGAGTCAAGTCCGATGGTGGACTGTCGTCTGCCTGACGGCAGCCGCGTCAACATCATCCTGCCGCCGCTGGCCATCCATAGCCCGTGCATCTCGATCCGAAAGTTTCCGAGCCGGCGTTACAACATCGCCGCGATGATCGAGAACGGAACGATGAACGCGGCGCTTGGCCAGCTGCTGGAGATCGCCTCGCGCTGCCGGCTCAACGTTCTGGTCTCCGGCGGCACCGGCTCGGGCAAGACGACCCTGCTGAACGCCTTGAGCCAGTTCATCGACCACAGCGAGCGCATCGTCACGATCGAGGACGCGGCCGAGCTCCAGCTGCAGCAGCCGCATGTGATCAGCCTGGAGACCCGGCCTCCGAGCCTCGAAGGCACCGGACAGGTCAATCAGCGCGATCTGTTGTGGAACGCGCTGCGTATGCGGCCGGACCGCATCGTCGTGGGCGAAGTGCGCGGCGCCGAGGCATTCGACATGCTGCAGGCGATGAACACCGGCCATGACGGCTCGATCTCGACGGTGCACGCCAACAGCACGCGCGATGCCCTGACCCGCGTGGAAAACATGGTGCAGATGGGGCAGGTCAATCTGCCGTCGCGCGCCATTCGCTCCCAGATCGTCGCCGCGCTGGACCTCATCGTGCAAGTCGAGCGCATGCGGGACGGCCAGCGCCGCATCGTCCAGGTCAGCGAGGTGATCGGCCTCGAAGGCGAAGTGATCACCACCAACGACATTGCGCTGTTCGAGTACAAGGACGAGGACATCCACGGGCGCATATCGGGCACCTACAGGTCCACCAACGCAGTCCCAAAATTCAAGAGCCGCCTCGTCTATTACGGGCTTGATAAGGCCTGGGCCGAGGCGATGAGGCAGATCTGATGTCGATCCCCCTGGTCATCGTTCTGGTGCTTCTGCTGTGTGCGACGCTCAACACGCTGTGGCTCGACTCGCGGCAGCGGCGATTGGACCGGCAGCTCGAGATTGCTCTGCCGACGGCTCAGGCGGCAACGCTGGTATCCATTCGTCGCGCGGCGAAGGCTTCGCGTTGGAATTTGATCAATCGCGTGGCCAACTACCGCGCCGAGATGGTATACGCCGTGCGCCCGGTCTATGTGCTGCTTGCCGCGGCATTCGCGGCGGCCGGGGTCCTTTATGCCAACGAGTTCTTGAAATTCTCCGGCCCGAAGGCGGGTATCGCGGCTGCGATCGTCGCCTTGCTGGTCGTGCGCGGTCTGTTCGGATGGCAGCAGCGGCGGGTCGCAAATCAACTGTTCCAGCAGCTTCCCGACGCGATCCAGCTGGTGACGAGCACCGTCCGGTCGGGCTTGCCTGTCAACGAAGCGTTCCGCACCATCGCGCGCGAGATGCCGCAACCGACATCCGGGCAATTCGCCATCGTCTGTAGCGAATTGAACCTGGGCAGGTCGCCTGAGGAGGCCGTGGAAGACGTCTATCGGCGGACGCAAGTGCCGGAATATGCGATGTTCGCAGTGACCCTTGCGGTGCAATTGAAGACCGGGGGCAGTCTGGCAGAAACGCTGCAGACGCTGGGCGAGACGGTCAGTCAGCGGGTTGCGCTGGCGGCCCGTGCGAAGGCGCTGGCGGGAGAGGTGATTTTCTCCTCGCGCGCCCTCACGGCTGCTCCCGCGCTGATCGGCGGGCTGCTCTACTGGATCAATCCGCGGACGGTCGACCTGCTGTTTTCCGATCCGCAAGGAAACATGCTGCTTGCGTACGCGGTGTGTTCGGTCGTGATGGGGCACTTCGTCATCCGCTGGATGGTGAGAAGGGAAACGTCGCTATGACGGCCGGTGTCGGTCTCGCAGCTCTCGCCGTCGCAGTCGCGGCTGCGACCTTTCTGTTGATCATCCGCGAGGTCCATCTCCGCGCCCTGGACACGCGTGTGTCGAACGCGGTGCTGGGCATCCCCGGCCGATCGGGCTCGAAGGACCTGATCGGCTGGCTTTCATCGGTCGGCGAGCGCTACAGGCGCTTCTACGCACAGGAAAATCTCTCCGAGTTGCGATTGGTCCTGCAATCCGCGGGCTTCAATCACTACCGCGTGTTGCCGATCTGGATCGGCTTCAAGATGGTGAGCTCGTTCCTGCTTCCGATCGCGGCCTTCGTCATCTCGGAGATTCTGGGAAGGCCGTTCAGCGACGTGATGATCTTCACGTTCATGGGCCTGGCGATCGGAATCATGGCCCCACGCTTGATTCTCATGGTCATGAAGCGGCGCTTCGATTCGGCGATTCGAGCGGGCACGCCCGATATGATCGACCTGCTCGTCGTCTGCAGCGAAGCGGGCATGGGCCTGGAGAGCGCGCTGGAACGCGTGGCGGACGAAATGCGCGAGACCAATTCTGCTATCGCGCAGGTGTTGCATGGCCTTCTTGACGATCTCCGGGTCCTGCCGAGCCGCACAGAGGCATTCGAGAAGCTTGCTGTCACGTCGGAGGGGCTCCGTCGTTTCGGCACCATGGTCAGCCAAAGCCTGCAATACGGCACGCCGCTGAGCCAGGCCCTGCGCAGCATCGCGACCGACTTGCGCCGAGAGCGCATCACCAAGCTGGAGGAGAGGGCGCACAAGCTGGGCGCCAAGCTCACCGTTCCGATGGTGCTGTTCCTGCTGCCGGCGATGTTCGTCATCCTGGGCGGAAGCCCGTTCCTCCACCTGATCCGCACGTTCACCAACCTCGGTCACTAGGCCAAGAGCGCAAGTACCATGAGTGCAAGTACAATGACATTGCCGGCAAGCCTGGCCTACGATCGGATTACGCGGGTCCTGGGCAGCGCGTGGTTTCTCCTTCTGGGACTGGTCGTCACGCTCAAGCTCGGGGCGATGGGCGGCGAGC
This sequence comes from Bradyrhizobium sp. CER78, assembly GCF_029846235.1. Taxonomy (GTDB): domain Bacteria; phylum Pseudomonadota; class Alphaproteobacteria; order Rhizobiales; family Xanthobacteraceae; genus Bradyrhizobium. The sequence goes on along the minus strand of NZ_JARVWP010000001.1, from coordinate 60,990 downwards.
CCTGGCCATCGATCGTGTCGAGCCTCTGCGTGGCGGTGTTCTACCTGCTGCTGGCACTGCTGATCCTCACCCGGGGGCCTGCCAAGGCGCAGGCGGAAGGCCTGCTGCCGCGGATCGCGGCATTCGTCGGCACCTACTGGCCCTGGACGATCACCTTCTTCGAGAAGACCGAAGGGACGCTGGCCAACCTGGCATCGACGGTTTGCGTGCTGACCGGCATGATCATGATCCTCGTCACGGTCCGGCACCTGGGGCGGTCGTTCAGCCTGGTACCGCAGGCGCGTTCGGTGGTGCAGACCGGTCCGTACAAATGGATCAAGCATCCTCTCTATCTGTCGGAAGAGATCGTGTTCCTCGGGGTCGTGCTGCAGCATCTGAGCTGGATGACGGTCGCCTTGCTGATCCTGCACATCGGCATCCAGGTCAGCCGGATCCACTACGAAGAGGACGTGCTTCGGCGCACGCTTCCTGAATATTCCAGCTACGAGGCATCGCGCTGGAGATTGATTCCCTACGTCTGGTGAGCGGCCATGTCTTGCAGGGAAAGTGACAGGAGCCTCAAGCGTTTGCTGATCGCGGATCAGCGCGGCGCCGTCGCGTTGGAAACGCCGATCGTCTACATTTTCGTGCTCCTGATCGTTCTTCTGCCGCTCGCGGATCTCGCGGCCGCGGGCTTCCAGTACATATCGGCATTTGCGGCTTTGCGCGGGTTCGGGCAAGCCATTCTGTATTCTCCGCCGCCCGACGTCACCAATGCGACCGCCTGGCAGAATACCGCGACCGCCAAGGCCGATAGCCGATTTCCGATCACCAACTTTCAGCTCATTTGCGGCGACAGCAATGCTGCCTGCGCGTCGGGAAATTCCGATCCGACCTTGGCGAAATGGTACGTGTACTCAACGTCGATCACGCTGGCGCCGTTGGTGCTGAGGTCGGTGCTGTGCACGAGCACCAATACCAATCCGTGTACGTACACGCTGACTTACTCCGAGCGGTTTCAATAGGGTGTTTCATGCGTAACATGCTCCATTGCCGTCGAGGCTCGGCCGCGTTCGCAACCGTAGTCGCGTTGGTGCCGTTGATCGGGACGATGGCGCTCGGTGGAGAGGCCGCAATGTGGTACGTCACCCAGCAGCGCGCCCAGGGGACGGCTGATGCGGCCGCCTATTCGGCCGCCTTGCGGCTGGCATGCGACGCTTCTGGTCAGGCTGGCACAAGCTGCAATAACACGCAGACATACGACTATCGCGGCAAGGAGGTTGCAGCTCAGAACGCGTTCTGCAATGCTTCGGGCGACCCGACCTATCCCGGCTCCAAATGCGTCACCCTGCCAAGCGGGATGTCACAGAGCGTCACGATCGCCCAGCTCACGGCCTGGAATGGCACCAACTGCGCAGGCGGTGCCAACTGCTTCGTGCAAGCCACGATTACCCAGACGCAGCCGGCATATCTGGCCAGGATGCTCGGTATGTCGACGATCAATCTGGGCGCGACCGCGGTAGCTCAGGTTGACGGTGCATTGTCGCAGCCCCCATGCGTGTTGGCCTTGACGGGCTCGGTCACCTTTCAGGGAGCTGCTACCGTATCGTCGCCGACCTGCGGCATTTCGTCGAACAGCAGCGCGGCCAACGCGATCGGCTTCATCGGCAATGCAGGCATCCAGGTGAATGCGCCGAGCTACACGGTCGGCGGCTGCTCCCAGACCGGCGGAAGCCAATGCACGGGCGTGAAAACCTATCAACAGCCGATCCCCGATCCGTTGAGCGCGGTGAACACGGCGCTGGCCGCGTTGAAGACAACGGCTTTTGCGAACAGGAATTCCAGCACGACGCCCAAACCGTATGAGACGTGCTCCTGCTATAACAGCAGTAACAATGTGACGTTGAGTTCCCCGCCCGCATTGAGTGGGACGTATTATTTTTCGGGAAACGTCAGAATCAACGGCACCCCGACCATAACTGGTCAGGCGACTTTGATACTTTTTGCAGGAGCAACGCTTACCATCACCGGAAACCCGACGATACAGCTTACGGGAATGGGCGCGCCTTCGGGGCCTCTTGCGGCAACGGTGCTGGCCAAGATGGCCAAGATCGTCATCTATGATGGTGAGACGACGCCCGGCAATCAGTCCGTGAACATCAGCGGCAGCGCGACAAGCTACTTCAACGGCATCGTCTATGCACCCAACGCTAACCTCACTTATGCCGGCAACAGCAGCAATGTTGCCCCGGCAACGGGTTGCTACGAGGTCATCGCCGCCGCGGTGAAATTTCAAGGCAACACGACGCTGGACAACTCCAAGTGTCCTAGCTCCACGACTAACCCTGGCTCGGGAGCAGAGCCCAATGTTCAGACCGTGCGTTTGGTGCAGTGATGAAACGGCTTGACCAGCGCGGTGTGGCGGCCCTGGAATTCTGCCTCATCGCCGTGCCCTTGTTCACCCTGTTCTTCGCCGTCGTCGATTTCGGACGATATGCGATTACGATGCAGTCGTTGCGCGCCCTTGCTGATGCCGGCGCGCGGGCGAACATCATCCAGTGCTACACTCCCGCTGTCATCGCGGGCACAACACCGTCCGCTTGTACCACTGACTATCTATCGGCCACACAGAAGCAAGCGGTTGCCCCCTTCCTGTTCAATTCCAGCTTGGGTCTCTCGCCGACGGTGACCACCACCGCTGGCACCTCTGCGCTTACCGTGACGGCATCTTCGCCCAACTTCCAGATGATGATGTCGGTCTGGGGCACCTCGTTCAATGCCCCGAGCGCGTCCACCCAGATTCCATTCTGAGAAGCCCGATTCGGGGCTGGCTGGAATCGGATCGTTCGGGCAGGCGTCCGCCTGGACGCCCGCGCCATTGGGCGCGCCGCAAATAACCCAACCGGACTACGGAAGTGGTGCACCCTGGCAACATCGGGCAGTTTTCTCAGGGATTGGCGCGGCCCGGCCGGGCTCTTTCCTTGCAATCAGGGCGCGCGGCGGGGGATTATCCAGAGCCGCCATTAGCGGCCTGGCGGGTGGGGATCACGGAGCGAACCGCGTCTTGGTTCAGCTCGACACGCCAGGGAATGGGAATTTCGCAAGTAACTATTTGTAGTCGGACAGACTGTAAGCTCTACGGCGTGGTGCACGAACTGGAGTGATCGGGACGTCGAGGCCGTAGGTTTACGGGGGATCGTCGCGGAGACGCGGCGAAGGGGATTGGCATGATGGGAAGTCGCGTTTCGGTTGATGCGGGACTTGGGCTGGTCGCCTTGAGCGCGATGGCGTTCGGCGCTGCGGTTGCCCTGTTTCATTTCACCGATCCTGCTGCCGCCGCGGAGCGGCAGACTCAATCATCCGGCGGTGTCTTCGTCAGCGAGGTGAGCGACGTCCAGCGCGTCCGGGTGACCGTCAACAAGTCTCGCACCTTCAGGCTCGACACGGCATTTTCGACGATCGTGGCCGGTTCGCCTGACATCGCCGACGTCAAGTCGCTGAGCGACCATTTGGTCTATGTGCAGGGCAAGAAGACCGGCACGACCAACGTCATCCTGTTCGACAGCTCGATGAAGCAGATCGGCATCCTCGATGTCGAGGTGACGCTCGACATCAGCAATCTGCAGCAGAACATTCAGTCCGGCACGGGAACGCGCGGCATTCGCGTGTCCGCGTCCGAAGGTCAGGTGGTGCTGAGTGGAATAGCCGCCGACGCGGTCGCCGCGGAGAAGGCGCTGGCGATTGCCAAGGGCAGCGTTCCCGAGGGCGGCATCGTCGTCAACGCGATGAGCGTCGCTGCGCCGCAGCAGGTGATGCTCGAGGTGCGCTTCCTCGAGGTCAACCGCCAGGCGGGGCGCGACCTCGGTGTGAACCTGATGGCGGCCAACGCCAACGGAACCAACATCGGTCTCTCGGGGCAGGGTGGCGTTGTCGCCGCCGGCCGAAATCCCATTGGGGGTATCAACACCAACAATGGAGCCTTCGGTGCCGGGGGCGGTCAAGTCGGCGCCGCTCCCACAGGCAGCCTTCCAGTGCTGAGCACGATCGGAACACTGGTCGGCTCCGCCGGCGGCGTGTCTCCGGCCCCGTTCGGAAGCCTGCTGACCAGCATTCTTCGGACCAGCAACGGCAGTTCGGTCGACCTTCTGATCACGGCGCTGGAAACCAAGGGACTGGCGCGCCGGCTGGCAGAGCCTAACCTGACCACGCTTTCCGGCGATGCCGCGCGCTTCCTGGCGGGCGGCGAATTTCCGGTGCCGATCCCGAGCCAGTCGACATCCGGCTTTCCGACCGTGTCGATCGAATACAAGAAGTTCGGCGTCGAGCTGGCCTTCGTCCCGACCGTGCTCTCGCGCGGCTTGATCAACCTCCGCGTCGAGCCCTCGGTCAGCGAGCTCGACTTCGCCAATTCGATCACGATCCAGGGCACCAGCGTGCCGTCGTTGACCCGCCGCGACGCGCGCACCACGGTCGAATTGCGTGACGGCCAGAGCTTCGCCATCGCCGGCCTGCTGCAGACCCGCAACCAGCAGGACGTGTCGCAATTGCCCTGGATCGGCTCGGTGCCCGTGCTCGGAGCCTTGTTCAGCAGCAAGTCCTACCAGCAGCAGGAAACCGACTTGGTCATCATCGTGACGCCGCGCCTGGTCGCGCCGGCGGTGCCCGGCCAGCAACTGGCATCGCCGCTTGACTCCCGCCTGCCGGCCAACGACGTCGATTTCTTCCTCAATGGCCAGATGGAAGTCCGCAAGCGCTACGACGACTACGTCAATTCCGGCGGCGACGTGAAGGGGCCCTATGGCCACATCATCGCGCCCAGTGCGGTCGTCCGCGCTCCGCCACCGGCTGCCGCTGTAGAGCAGCCGGTCGTGAAAACCCTGAACTAGAGGAGGCGGGAGATGACCATGCGATATCTGGCTTTGCTCGCCCCCTTGCTGCTCGGCGGCTGCTACGGCATCTACGGGCATGACGAGATGGATCGCTACGTGCAGCGCTCCGACACCATCACGATGAGCGCCGGTAACGCCAAAGAGGTCAACGCCGCCACCCACACGATCCATCCATGGCCGGCCTATGTCGGCGATCGCCGGATCGCGTATGACGGGCGGCGCGCGACCGAGACTATAAAGCGCTACGGCACCACGTCGCGGCCGGTCGATCAGCTGCCCGATATGGGCGATCCGACCAAGGCGATGGGCCAGCCGCCGCCGGTCACCACAATTCAGAATGTCAACACGACCGGATTGGGAGCGGGGACCGGAGGTTCGGTGGCCGTCGGGGTTGGGGGCAAGTAGCCGTGAGCTGACGGGTCTCAACCGCCTGGCGTTTGCCGTGGGGATATCGATTGCTCGATCAATCCTTACGACGTGGGCCAGATGCCGGGGCGGAGACTCGAAAGGGAAGTGCGACGTTGGTTTCTGGCGCTGGCCTCAGTGTTTCGGTCGCGCGGTCTGTTTCTCGTAGGTAGTTTCGCGATGATGTTTCGAATGGGGCAAGAGGTGCGCTGGACTTGGGGAGCGGGACGAGGGTTGCATCGTCTTGCGCCGGCGTTGATCTGCTGCTGCTTGGCGACCGGCCTTGCCGGCTGTGACTACACGACGCGGGAAGCTGCGATCGTCGCGCCCGTGGATCCGCCGGGCGGTGATCCCGTGCAGGAGCCGACCGACGTCAAATACTATCCCTCCGACGAGCCGGTGCGGATGGGCCTCGAGCACTACAACCGCGGCAATTACGGTATAGCGCAGCGCTATTTCAAGGATGCGGTCGAGAAATCGCCAAAGGACGTCACCGCCTGGGTCGGGCTCGCCGCGAGCTATGACAAGATCCGCCGCTTCGATCTTGCCGATCAGGCCTATGCGCAGGCGATCCGGCTTGGCGGCGAAACCGTGCAGATCCTGAACGACCAGGGATATTCCCTCATGCTGCGCGGCAATCTGGGCGGCGCGCGGCGCAAGTTCGAGAAGGCGTATTCGCTCGATCCGGGCAACCCGATCATCGCCAACAACCTCGAGCTGCTCAACGGCAGCCGGAAGTTCATCGAGCGGCCGCCGAACAATCAGCCGTAGGTCTGATCGACCCCGAGGCGGCAAATGACGCCGTAGCGCTGGGCTAAAGCGCGATGAACCTAGATCGAATCGCTTTGGCCGCGCGCTCGCTTCACCTCTCCCCACCGGGGAGAGGTCGGATTGGGCCTGGCGATGCGAAGCATCGTCCAGGCAATCCGGGTGAGGGCTCTTGCTCCCTCGATAGACCGCAGCCCCTCACCGGATTTGCTGCGCAAATCGACCTCTCCCAAGGGAGAGGTGAACTTTCGACGCCGATGCAGCTGAACCTAATCTCATGATACGCTAGTTCGGCATCAGCACGGCATCGATCCGGCGGCTGTTTCGCGTGCTGATGATGATGGTGCCATTGCGGGTCGCAAATCGCGCGCCGATGAGCCGCGGAACTTTCTGCATCAGCGCCGACGGCAGCGGAATCATTCCGCCGGTGATGGGATCGCCGACATTGACGGCCGGTGCTCCCGCGCCGGCCGAAGGGGCAGCCTTGATGTATTCCCTGACCAGCTGAATCTCTTCGCGCGAGAGGTTGAGCGCAGCTTGTTCGCTGGCATCCGCAGTCTTCCTCTCCGCTTCGGCCTTGTCCCGCGCTTCGTCCTGCTCCGCGGCTTCGCGTTTCGCAGCTTCCTGTTCGAGCCTTGCAAGACGTTCCCTGAGCGGGACCAACTCCCGACGCAGCGCGGCATTGTCCGACTTCAGCGAGGAGATCTGGCCGAGTGCGATCGCTACGGCAACGCATGCAACGACCGAAATCAGGCTGAGGCATGCAACGGCCAGCCCCGTCATTCCGCCGCGGCCTTCGGCGCGTCGATCCGGTCCGTCGTCCGCGGATCGCCGTTTCCGCGCGCGGCCGAGCTTGGGCATTCTGGCGCCGAGCCACCCGGCAAGTTGCGACAGCCGGGAATCGTTTCGATCCGCCCGATGAATCGAGCCAAATGCCGGCTCGGGGACAATCGGAGCGCGTGCGGGCAGGGCGGGTGCTGCAGTTAGGCGGCTTGTGTTCGAGGCCGCGCGATCGGCAAGCTCTTCCATCAGGCGCGGCAATTGGCGGGCAACATCGTCGGGCTGCTCGATCACGGCATCGCCGGTCGCATCGCGCGTATCGGCCGCAGCAATCTCCAATCGCTCCGCCTGCGGTTCGGCGAGCTCCTGCTCGGCGGCTTCCTGCTCGGCGAGTTCCTGTTCGGCGCGGGACGCTTCGAGCGAGCGCCACAGCGCGAGGCCGGAGTCCGTGATCTGCAGCCCGGTCTCATTGATCGATGCCCATCCGGATTGGAACACGTCGGCGTCGCCAAGCTCGGACGATCGCTTCAACTTCGTGGCTGCATCGCCCGCGGCGATCATGCGTTTGACTTCGCGGCTGACCTCTTCGAGCGGGATCCGTTGCTCGGGTCTTGCGGCCAGCACGCTCAGGATCGCCAGATTGAATCTCATGTGGCGCCCCTCGATGTCCCATCAAGCGGTCGTGCAGCCGTTGCTCTGCCGCGCGGGCGACGTGCGAACCTCAGCGGAGGTCGAAGCAGATCAAACATGCCGTCGTGGACGCCCGTCAGTCGGAGAGCCAGGCGACTGTAGCGGTTGCCCCGCGGGCAAACAATCCGCCTTCAGGCGCACGACGGATGGATAAGTCCGCGTGCGGACGAGATTGCCGGGATCAAGTCCACCGCCGCAGCTCAGAGAAATTCCCGAAGCCTGGAGAGCTCGATCACGTGCTCAGGCGACAGCACATCGGGGACGAGGGGAGGCTGCGACTTGGTCCGGATCTCGTAGAGATGCCGGGTCTTCTCGGGCTTGCCCATGAAGTCCCGAATGCATTGGTCGAGCGTTCCGTTGACGATCATATACGGCGCGCGATCCTCTCGCCTGGAATTGCCGAGAGAAGGCCATTTGTATAGGTAGGCCGCAGCCTGGAAGTCCACCTGATGAGAGTGGTCGGTCATTCAGGATGTCTACCCGAAAAAGCCCGTCCGTCAAAGCTGCCGGCCCGCGCGCATCAGCGCAGCGGGGGTGCGAGAGCGGTGCGTCGTCGCGCGCGTCTTTGGCCAAGTGTGCGATCGTGGATATCTCGCTTCGATATCGCGCGAGCCAAGATGAGCGTCGACGCGCAGCGCACGCCAACGCTCGCGGGACGAAGACGGGCATCGCTCGCGGCGCGTGCGCCTGCGACAATTCCGGGTCGACCGGGTTTGAATATGTTCTTGATTTGTTCTTTTGACCGTCGTAGCGTCCAGGGACGGGCGGTCTTGCTCAGGTCAAGGATGAACGGGCCGAGATGGCAGCCGCAGCCACCATCCTTCACGCGGACCTGGATGCGTTTTACGCGTCGGTCGAGCAACTGCTCGAGCCGTCGCTGCAAGGCAAGCCAGTCGCCGTCGGGGGCGGCGTTGTGCTTGCAGCGTCCTATGAGGCCAAGGCGTTCGGGGTGCACGGTGGCATGTCGGGACGGGAAGCTCGCCGGCTTTGCCCGCAGCTCATCTTCGTCGGCGGCCATTTCAGCGATTACCAACGGCTGGGTGACGCGGCCATCAAGGTGATCGGCGACTTCACGCCGCTGGTCGAGCGCATCTCGATCGACGAGGCGTTTGCCGACGTTGCCGGCTGTACTCATCTGTTCGGGGCGCCCGCCGAAATTGCCGCGGCGATCCGACGACGCGTGCGCACCGAGCTCGGCCTTGCGATCTCGGTCGGCGTCGCCCGCACCAAGCACCTCGCGAAGATCGCCTCGCAGGTTGCCAAGCCCGATGGACTTGTCGTCGTCGATCCCGACACCGAACTCGGCTTCCTTCATGAATTGCCGGTTGAATTGATGTGGGGCGTGGGACCGGTCACCCGGACACGACTGGATGCGATCGGCGTCTCGACGATCGGTCAACTCGCCAAATTGTCGGAGCGGTCGTTGACGCGGTTGCTGGGTCCCGCGGCGGGCGAGAAGCTCGCGGCGCTGTCCTGGAATCGCGATCCGCGACAACTCAAGCCGCATCGGCGCGCGCGCTCGGCGGGAGCACAATCGGCGCTCGGCCGAAAGCCCGCGATCGAGCAAGTCATTCGGCCGACGCTGCTTCATCTCGCCGATCGCGTCGCCACGCGCCTGCGGGCGAAGTCCCGGCCCGGGCGAACCGTGACGGTGCGCGTTCGTTTCGCCGACCTGAAATCGGTGACGCGCTCGATGACGCTCGATGCGCCGATCTGCACGACGACGATCCTCGCCCGGCTCGCCGAGAATCTGGTGCGCGCCGCGCTTATCGATCACCCCAGCGAGAAGTTCATTTCGCTGCTGGCGATTTCGGTGTCGCACCTCGAGGAGCATTGGGATCTCGCGCTCGAGCTTCCGCTTGGACTGGCCGATGAAGCGCTGCGCGCCGGGAGCCCGGCAGGGCTGGCGCGCTGGGCGGCGGACCGTGCCATCGACAAGGTCCGCGATCGGTTTGGCTGGGATGCGATCGGATACGGTTCGGCGGCGCTTGAGGTCGTTCGCTCGGTGCCCGACGATTTCCGCAAGCTGGCCGAGAAAGATCTCTAGCTCTGCGCCGGTTCACCGGTCTGTCATCGCATTAAGAAAAGGCAATTTGGAATCGCGGGCTTGTGAGTAGTGGCCTGGCGCGCTCGGTCTATCCTGCGCGCGCGGAGGATAGCCATGAAGTTCAGCGCCGAACTGATCCAGACGATGCGCGATGCGCTAGAGACGGTGATGGCAAGCGTCCCGGCCGATCAATCCGTGTTCGGTCTCAAGGCGGCCGTTGCCGAATGCATCTTGCGGGCGGCCGCCCACGGCCAGACGTCGTTCGACGGGCTCGTAACGTCAGCATCCGATCAGTTGCAATCGATCATCTCGATGCTGACCTAAGAGATCGGATCGCTCGCGGTCCTGTTTGCCTGCCGCACGAATTGCGGCAGGCGATCGCTGTCAGCGGAGCCTTGACGCAGCGCTTGCTGGCGCCTCGTTACCGCGCAGCCGCGCTGAACGCCTATGATGAACCGATGCCGTCCCTGGCGATCCTGGTCAGAGCTTCGTATCCGGATGGCGTCAGGTGCAGGAGATCGCTCTTGTAGTTCGCGCACGGCGTGGTCCGTCCGCATGCGATGTTCGAGGCGTCGATCGTCCTGATTCCGAGTTCCCGGCTTCTTCGGCTGAGTTCGGAATTGACCGATCCAATGTTCTCGGCCGCCCCCTTCATTTGCTCGCCTCGCGGAAGAATCTGGATCGAGTAGATCTTGCCGTTCGGCCAAAGCGCCCGGATCTCTTCGAACAGCTTTTGATAGGATTCCATCACGCCGCACGGCTTGTCGAGGTAGATGTTGTTGGTCCCGACCAGCACGATGACGGACCTCGGCTTGATCTTACGCAACCGCTCGCGCTCGTGCTCGATGAACCAGAGCGTGTTCTGAATCCTGTCGCGTCCGACACCGAGGTTGGCCACCGGCCCGGCACCGAGCGAGGCTGACAACTCCTTCGGCCACGCCTCGACAAGCGAGTCGCCGAGCATGACCGTCGAAACGTCGCTGGTTAAGCCCGACACATTTCGCTCATATTTGCGTAGAGCATCGGCATTGTCCGGCATAGCCGGTGTCACGGCGAATTGCGCATCGGTCTTGTCGCATGCAGCGCGCGCACTCTGCGCTCGTCCCACCGACGGTAGACAGAGTGTCGCGACCATTGCTAACGTCGCCGCGGCATAGACGATTGATGTCGTTGACGCGGTGTGGCGGAGCGTTCCATCAGGCGTTGTCGATGTCATTGCGCGGTTCCATCTGAAGGCAGTCAATCCGATGTCGCTGAGCATTTCGATCCTGGGACAGTCAAACAGCATCTTGAAGGCAGGCTTTTTCCAGAAGTTTCTGGATGCCGATGACACGATTGAAGTGAAATCAGCAGGAAGGATCGGGGCATCTCCGTCCTTGCTCGGCCCTTACTTTGCCCAGGGCGATTTCTTCAAGGGCTCGGAGTTCTGCATTGTCGACACGTGCGTCATCGATTTTTCGCTCCTTTCGGCCAATGCGATCGATTACTACGATGTTGTGAAGTGGGTTGAGTGGATTGGGCATTCTGCCAAACGCGCCAATTGCGAGCCGGTTTTCGTTTGCATACCGGTAAGCGACATCAACGCATCGAGGACGATCATCTCCGCCTGCATTTCAGTCTGCCAGAAGCAGGACTGGTACTACCTTGACGTCAGGGACGTCATCGCCGCCGTCGTCAAATCCAGGAACGTGGACGCGAAGGAACTATATGCAGACGGCAGTCATCCGGCCGAGTTCCTGTCAGGGGTGATAGCCACGCACCTTGGCAATTTCTTGACTAAGATACGAAGCGCGGCGAGCGCAAAGTGCAAACGCACATTTGCATTCACGGCCTACGAACGCGTCCCGCTCAGGGATCAAATACCGAGTACTCCGCTCGAATATTCATCGAGGCTGATAACGTTCTCGGGTGTCAGGCTGGAACGCGGAGAGACGTATCCGATCCACATCGGCTCGGATTCATCGGTCCGCGGCCTGTTGGTGAATTCAGCTGCCTGCAAGAGCGTGCTGTCGATCGAGGGAGACCGAACCTTCTACAAGAACTTGCGTCTCAAGCCCTATCACCCGACCAATTTTGAGGCGAGGCTGATTCCGATTTGCAGGCCAATTCGCGATCATCAGGGAATGGTCAGGCTGTCCCTGACGAACCAGGATGTTCCCCTGAGCGATGTCACGCTGCATAGCTCGAAGGAAGAGAATGGCGAAGGCTTCGTCGAAGTTGCCGATCTCGTCGTCGAGCGAGGATACGACCTCGTGACCTACACCACCACGCGGCCCGCCGATCCGGCTTCCATCAGATGGATGCCTGATTGAAGGGGGGCGCGACGGAGGGGCCGTAGGGGCCTCGCGTAGCCCGTTATACGGGCTGGGTCCTGCGCATGAGACGTTCTTGCGGCTCGACCGGATCCCGGATTCCGACCCGCTACGCAGCCCCGTCGATTATATCCTCCGCATCGCGCTCAATGTCGCGAAAGATTGCTGGCGGGCGCAACGTCGCCGCGCCGGCACGTCCGATATTGCCGAGCTATTGGATATCAGCGACGAAACCGCCGATACCGTCCGAATTGTCGAAGCCCGTTCTGAAATCGCCGCCTTCAAACGCGCGCTTGCCGAGTTGCCGCTGCGGTCTCGCGAGGTCCTGCATCATATCTCGCTCGAGGGACGAACAACGCAGCAGGTTGCAGCCAGCTCGATGTCAGCGCACGAACGGTTGAGAGCGACCTGAAGCGAGCACTGCGCCACTGCGCCGATCGCCTCGACTACGCGCTGCCGCAACGCCTCGGCGGACCGCGCCCGCGCGCGTGAGCAATCCTGCGTGTGTTCGCTTCGACACCCCAAATGCGACTGGACGGCAACCCGCCCGATCGTGCCGTTGCCGAAGCCGATATGGCGAGCGGAACCTGAACCCGAGATCCGGTCCGAATAACAGCCCGCACAGGGTTTTCCGCCTTTCCCTCAAAAGGGGTGCCCACAATGGGATAGTTGTGCGTCCTCCTGCCAGGGGTCACGATAGTCAGGTGTTTGCTTGTCGTAGTGCCGCATTTGGCGCCACGGTCGCGTACGGCGATGTGGCCGCCAGCATTGAACGCGAAAGCCGCGTGCATGGTTGTCGAACAAAAGTCTGAGCCCGCAAAGTCTGCGCCCGCTCGGTCCACGCCACCCCGCTCTCGACGGGGAAGAACAAGTGCCCTCCTTGTTGTCGCCAGCCTCGCCGTGCTGGTCGTGGCCGCGGGTAGGAACTGGGGAGCCGTCGAGATATTCTCGCGCGCGACGGCGCAGAAGGCGTTTGCTGCGCTCGGCACCCGGTCCGACAAGCCGTCTCCGGCCGCAGCGCAAGTGGCCGCGGTGACGGCGCAGGATTCGCCAAGCGGGCCGCCGACGGCGACGGTTGCGCCAAGCGCCTCTCCTGTTCTTACGATCGCCGAACGCTCCAAGATCGCCACCCCGGTGCGCGATACGCCGGCCGCAGATTTGTGCGGGGTCGGCGACAAATTGACAATCGCCTTCTACGAACGCGTCGACGTCGAGGAGGACAAGTGGGGACGCTCGTCGAACTCGGCCTTGCGCGGTCTCGTGCAGCGTCCGGAGCTGAGCGTCCCGTACACCGTGCAGGAGGACGGCACGATTTCGGTGCCGTTGCTTGGCACCATTCAGGTTGCCGGCCGGTCAACCCAACAGGTTCGTACCGATCTGGCGGAGAGCTTCGATCGTCTGCTCGGCCGCAAGGGAGTGGTCAACATTCTATCGATCGAGCGCTCACCCATCTACGTGCTGGGGCCCGTCAAGACTCCCGGCTCGTACAAGTTCGTGTCCGGCATGACCGTGCTGCACGCAATGGCGCTGGCCGGTGGGCTCGATCGCGGCACCTCCGAGCCATGGCAGAAGATCGAGGCGGTGCGGGAAGTCCTGAAGCGGAGCGGGACGGCGGATGCCATGCTGAAGCTGCTGGCGCGCGCAGCCGTGCTGAAGGCCGAGCGCGACGGCGTCGAGCCCAAGATTCCGCTTCGATTGATCGAACTGGTGGGAGCGAATGAGGCCTCCAACCTTGTCCACGAACAGGGCGAGCGGCGCAAGGCGATCGCCACCGCCCGCGCGAACCGTGAGCGCGCGCTTCAGACTGCGCTGGAGGCGGCCAAGCAGGATGTTGTTGTGTATGGCCGCATGGAGGCGCTCGACGACCTCGTCAAGCTGCGCCAGGACCGCGCCAACAGCATGCGCGCGCTCGCGGAACGCAATGTGATCAGCGCGACGGTGCTGAATCAGGTTCAGAGCGAGCTCACCGACGCCGAGCAGCGTAAGCGAGAAGCCCTCAATCAGTACGCGACGGCGAAGCAGCGCCTTGCCACGCTCGAGGCCGAAGGATTCCGTATCCAGTCCGACGTCAGGAGCGACCTCGAGCTCGAGATCGAGACCATCGAGCGCCAGATCAGCGACAATGAGCGCGAGTACAATATCAGCGAGGGGGTTCTCAGCACATTACCCGCGACCCGCGCGCAATTCACCAAAGAAGCAGAACGGATCACTTACCAGGTGGTGCGGCAAACGCCGACCGGACCGGTCGCTATCGAATCCAGCGGGATGACCGTGCTGCAGCCCGGCGATCTCCTGAACGTCATCTTGAGTGACGGCGATGCGAAGAGCCAGGCAAATGCGACCGAGGTGAACTCGAGCCAGGTCAATTCGAACCAGGTCAATTCGAACCACGCCAATTCGCCGGCCCCGACGACATCACCGGCCGATCGATCGTCGGTTGGGCGGGCCACCAACCGGCAGGAGATTGGCCGGGCGGTTGCGGATCAGGCGTCCGGTCCAAAGTGATGCCCGGCGGCACGGCGTGCCGCTTGGAATGCCCGCCGGATATCCCGGAGAGCTACCCCAATTGAGGCGCAACCCGCCGCCATGGGTAGCCAGGGATAACGCCTTCACATCCCGCACCTGGAAGATGAAAATTTCGCCGTGGGAACCATCCCGGCCGCTCTTCGGGATCGCCGCCATAGCCGCTGGAGTTTCAGGATCGACATATGGCAGCAGGTCACGTTGTCTCGGTCATCGAACCGGAACCCGATCGCGCGGCTTCGGTCGAGCAAGCCAGGCGCCATGATGCGCCCATCGACGTCCGCATCGAGCCCTTGCAGGACATTGCGAAACTCGAAACCTGCTGGAGGGAGCTCGAAGCGCGCGCGACGCGCTCATTCTATCTGTCCTGGCTCTGGATCGGCACTTGGCTGAACCATCTCCCGCGCGGTGCGCATCCGCACGTCCTGATCGCGCAGACATCGGGGCGGACCGTCGGATTGGCGATCGTCTGCCGGCGGACGGTATGGAGCCTCGGAGCGCATGGCCGGGCGCGCTGGCTGCTCAGCGAAACCGGAGACGCGCGCTTCGACCGATTGTTCATCGAGTATAACGGCATCCTTGCCGAGCGGGGTCTGGCGGCTCCCGTCATGGCGGCATGTCTCGACGCCCTGGCGCACAGCTTGAGCGCTTCCGACGAGCTTGTCCTGTCCGGAATTGATCCGGATCTCGAGGCCACAGCTATACGCGTGGCGGATAGGAGCGGGCTCTTGACCGATGTGCGGGAGGCCGACGTTGCGCGGTGGGTCGACTTCACCAAGATCGATGCCAAGATCGGGAGTTACCGGGCCTCGTTGGGCCGCAGCACCCGGCAAGCGATCAATCGTGCCATGAGGCTGTACGCCGAACGCGGCGCCGTCGAGTTTCGTGTCATGGAGACGACATCGGAGGCGCTTGCCGCGTTCGACGTGCTGGCCGGCTTTCATCAATCGCGCTGGGGATCCAAGGGATCCTTTGTCAATCCGGGCTTCCGTCCGTTTCATGAGGATCTGATTGCACGCGGAATTCCCAGCGGCGCCGTCCGCATGTCTCGGACGCTGGTCGCAGGACAGACGATCGGCGTGTTGTACAATTTCGTGCACGAGGGCCATGTCCTGAATTATCAGAGCGGCTTCCTCTATGAGCCGGACGGCCGGCTGAAGCCCGGCCTGGTTAGCCATGTGCTGTCGATCGAGGACAGCATGTCGCGCGGGGAGCGCGGCTACGATTTCCTGGCGGGCTTTGCCCGGCACAAGTCCCAGCTTGCCAATGCCGAGCACGCGATGATGTGGATCGTGCTGGGCGCCGATACCCTGGAGCGCCGCATCGAGGAGCGGC
Source organism: Bradyrhizobium sp. CER78 (assembly GCF_029846235.1). Classification (GTDB taxonomy): domain Bacteria; phylum Pseudomonadota; class Alphaproteobacteria; order Rhizobiales; family Xanthobacteraceae; genus Bradyrhizobium. Next base: position 45,262 of record NZ_JARVWP010000001.1, on the reverse strand, counting down.
TTCGGCGCGCGAGGCAGGTCCTGGGCCGATTTCTGCGAAGGCAAGCGAGCGGCCCGACAGCGCTGGTCTCGACCGCAAATGACGATGGCTGCCCGGCCGAGGCCGTTCAACGGCCGTGAACGGCCTCGCCAGAGCCCTGGAGCAGGGGATCGGCGCCGGCAACCAGCTTCGTAGCGGACATCAACCAGAGCGCCGCGCAGGCGCCCTCGATGCTGACGGCGAGCGTCCAACCCAGGACCAGGTCCTGAAGTCCACCGAGATGCGCTCCAAGGGCGGCAAAGCAGAGCTCCAATAGCCCGCCGAGCGCAAACCAGGGAGCTGCGTTGCGCATCCTGTCCGTCAGCCGCGCGAGCGCGCAGGCATGGAATTTCAGGGTTGATCCAAGCAGGCTGAATCCGAGCAGGCGCAGGTCCGAGCCGGCGATCCCGGGATAGGCCGGATTGAAGACTGCCAGGATCTGCCGCGAATAGGTGAAGATGAAGACGCCGCACACCAGCGAGAACAGCAGGGATACCGAGAGCGACACGAGGATGTTGTGCCTCGACTGCTTCGGGCTTGCCCTGACGACGGGAAACAGCACCATCGCCATGGCCGATGGAATCAAGGATGCGACGGAGACCAGCATCCATACCGCCACGAACGCGGCATTGGTGGTCGGCGACAGCAGCACCAGCACGAGATAGGGCATGACAAGGGCCGGCGCCAGCAATGCGACGTCGAGTGCATAATGCCCGAAGACGCGGCGACGATGCGCGTGGAGCAGTTTGAAGTCGGGGGTACCGACGAGGCGGCGCGCGCCTCCTTTGGTCAAGAGATCGACCCCGATCCATGACACCAGCAATCCGGCCACCCAGGTCCAGAGAAGCGCAGTAGCAGAGGTGAAGCCGAGGGCGGTCACACCAGCAAGCAGCATCAGTTTGAAGATTGAGAACAGCACCAGGCGGATCATCTTGCTGCTGCTGCGGAGAATGCCGACGAATGCCTGATCGCCCAGGACGGTGAGATTGGTCAGGCCGCAGCCGACGATGAAGGCCAATCCTGCGAACCAATCATCGAGCGACCCGGCCGGCCCCATCAGGAACGTCTGCCCGACGACAAACAGCAAGGCCAGACCTACCGACAGCGCCGCGCCAAGCGAAGCTGCTGCCGCGACGAGCCCGGGCTCCTTGCCGGGATGCCGAACCAGTTCACCCGTGAGCAGGGTCGCGAGCCCACACTCGCCGAACAGGGTGACGAGGCTCATCATGGACAACAGACCGGAAGCAACTCCCATCACATTAGGCGCAAGCAGCCGGGCTGCGAGCCACCAATAGGCAAAGCCAAGGGCAGCCGTCGCCACCGTTCCGGTCGCCAGCGCGCCGGAATTCATGATCAGAGCGGCGCTCTTTTGCAGCGCCTGGCGCAGTCGTGTGATGGCCATCCGGACGAAGTCTATCGGCATGATGGCTCTCCCGAATCCCGGTATGCGGTCATTGCGACATCAGCGGGCGCCGCGTGCAGGACATCCCGGTAGACCTGTTCGATCTGCGACACCACGGTTCCGGCCTTCAGGCGTCCCACCCGGGCCAGGCTTGCCGTCCCGAGGCGCGCCAGCAAGGCGCGATCATCCAGCAGCGCCTGCATCGCGTCGGCCAGCGCCGGCGCGTCGCCGGGCGGTACGAGAAATCCTGTCTCGCCGTGATCGACCAGATCCGGCATGCCGCCGATATCGGTTGCGACGATGGCCTTGCCGCACGCCATCGCTTCCATGATGACGGTGGCACACGCCTCCGGGCCGGTCGACGGCAGCACACCGAACAGGGATCGCCGCCAGGCATGCATGATGGCGGAGTGCGGCCATGCGCTGAAGGTGCGAACGTTCTGCGGGAATTCGGCCGGCGTATCGGCGAGGCGGCGTCCGATCAAGACGAGCGGCGGCGGCCGGTCCAGAGCGGCATAGGCCTTCAGAAGGACATCGATGCCCTTGAGACGCATCATGTCGCCGACGAACAGGATGAAGCCGTCCTCAGGCAGCCCGCGCAGGCAGGCATCCTCCGGACCGGGCACCTCGACATCGTCGGGCACGAAGTTGGGGATCACCTCATATGGCGCAGTGCCGTGGGTGAGCCCGGTGTGATCTGCCACGGCGTGGCTCACGGCGATGAAGCGGTCCACGATGCGCCGGGCCGCGAAGCTCGATGCCCAGTTGCCGACGGTGGTCGCGGTCGCCTTCGCGGCGCCATAGTGCCGGGCCGCGCACGGCAGGCACTTCGCCGGCGCCGGTCCGCTGCACAGCCGGGCTCCGAGATGCATGAGATTCTTCTTGGCGCACACCAGGCCATAATCATGCAGCGTGACCACGAAGCGGGCCCCGGTCAGCGCCCTGAGCGGCAGCAAGGAGGCATAGATCCAGTTGTGGGCGTGGACGACATCCGGTTTCTCGCGATCGATCAGCCGCTTCAGGCCGAGCGCCAGTTCGGGATCCGGGAAGGGCGGTGCGTGCCGCCGCTCGGGATCGGCGTGGAGTCCCGTCAGGCGCTGCAGCGTGCCGCGCAATCGATGGACCCGGACCGCGCCGTCCAGTTCGGTCTCCGGTGATCCGGGCCGCATCAATGTCCCGACGCTTACGTCATGGCCGCGCTGCGCCAGCGCGGCGCCGAGATTGCGGACATGGCGTTCCTCACCCCCGATTACGGGGGGATAGAACTGAGACAGCAGCAAGATGCGCATCGCCGAGCCTCCGTCTCAGCTACCCGGCACCAGCGCCGAGACCCTGCGATAGAGCTTGTCGTCGGCCGGCCGGTAGAGCCGGGCCTCGGCCTTCTGCTGGACCGCCAGGATGGGCACAGGGACCTTCCGCACCCAGGTGTCGCCTGGCGCAATCGTCAGCGAGCGGATGACCGCGATCGGTTTCCCCTCGAGGGTGACTTCCAGGTCGTATTGCTGCGCCTGGGCTTCTGCGCTGCGTACGCCAATGACGAGTTGGCCCGGATCGCCCTTGGCCGGGGGCAGCATCCAGAATTCGGTGTAGTTGAACTGCCGCTCGACCGCCTGATCGTGGATCGCGAGCGCATAAGCTCCCGTCGTCACGAGCATCGCCAACGCGACCGCCGTGGCCTGCCGGCGCTGCATTCGCAGCGGACCCGGCCAGGCTCTCGGGATCGAGACGTTGCTGTCGCTGGGAGCGAGCAGCATCGCGGCTGTGGTCGCCGCCAGGTACCAGAATGCCCAGCCAACCGGCACGAGCAATCCGATGGCATCCAGCACAAAGCCTCCGGCGATGGTGACAGCGAGGCTCACGCCAATCGAACAGACGATGTGTTCCGTCAGCGACGCGGTCCTTACGCCGATCGCGCGCAACACCGCATGGCCGGAGATAAGGAGGACCATGGGCACGCCCAGGATGACCCGCAGCAGCATGCTGTCGCTGACCGCAACTGCAGCCACGATCGCTCCTGCCCATATGCAGGCGCCGAGCAGGTCCCGCTTGTCAGGGCTCGCCATGCAGTCCTCTCAAATCATAGATGATGAGATAGCCGTTGTCGAAAGTGCGGGTGACACCTTTGACGTCATTGAACTTCAGCAGCTCGTCGGCCGAGAGCTGCGTTCCCTGTTGCGGTTCCCATGGCTCGAAGTAGAAACCAAGGACTGGCGGCGCAGTGGTCAGACGGAGATCCGCCAGCAGGAAATCAAGGTCGCTCCTGGCGAGAGCGTAGAAATCGTCTGGTCCGAGTTTGTCACGCCTGAACACGCGAGCAGCGTAGATGGCCGGGTTGATCTTGGTTCTCACGTCCTGCCGGCCGTAGCTTGCAAGCAGCAGACGATTGACCCGATCGCTGGTGAAGCGATTGCCTGGCCCAAGCCATTCCTTGGCCCAGAGCGACGTCTCGATTCCCATGCGCTCGATTGACTGCGCATCCGATGCCACCTTGTAAGGTCCACGGATCGGTTCGAGTGAGCCCGCCGTGACCCCGCCCATGACGATGACCGAGATCGCTGCGGGCGGTACGATCCGGCGCCATCCGCGTGCCGCGCGGCCCTGCCAGAAATGGATGATACCGACTGCAACGACCAATCCGACGCCGATGAAGACGAACGTTCCCATCCGGTTGCCGATTTGCCACCCGTTCACGGTCAAGCGGAATGCAACCGAGATAGGAAAGCCGCAGGCCAGCAAGGTGAGCAGCACGACGCGGCTGTCGCGCCAGCGTCGTTTGAGGATGGCTTGAATCGGACGCCAGCCTGACCGCAGGTTGGCCGGTGCTGTCATGGCCAGCGATCGAAAGAAGCCCGTCGCCAGCCCGACAGAAATGAGCAGGATAGCGAGCAAGGTGGTCAGGCGCACCAAGACGGGCTGGGACGGCGGGCTGACGTGCTCTGATTGTGGGGTGCTGGTGCCTGTGATCTTCGCCAGCAGCGCCTTGAACCCGGTTTCGACCACGGGGCCGATGTAACCGGTGAAAGGATTGCCGTGCGCCAGCACCCATAGCAGCGGGATGACGACGGCAAGTACCGCGGTGGCGCCCATGGCGATCCTGGCCTGGACCCGGAGCGAGACGTCTCGCCGCGAGGCCTCCAAGGCCGCCAGCATGCCAAGGTAGAAGGCGACAAAGGCTGCCGTAAGGTGATGTGCGACCGCAAGGCTCGCCACGAGCAGTGCGATCAGAACGAGTGCGCTCAACCTTGATCGCCCGACGAGATCCTTCGATGCAGCCTCGACCGCGAGAATCAAGATGCACAGCACGAAGGCGATGCTCTCGTAGGAGAAGATCGACTCGAACACCACGAAGGTCGAGCAACCCATGTAGGTCAGGCAGGCGATGGCCGCGATGCGCGCAGACCCCGTAATCCTCTCGTAGAACAGAAACAGGGCGGTGATGAGGGTACCTTTCAGGACTGCCAACAGGAGGGTCGCAGTCGCAAATAGAGGCAAGCCGGTGAGATTCGTGATTGCCGTCGTCACGATCTCGAGTGCGGGATACGCCGAAGCGATCGGCAAGAGCGGATTGGACAGGAAGAGCCGGCGGGCGGTCGTCAGATCTTCAGCCGCGATCCAATGCAGGTATTCGTCATGGTGCGCGAAACCCGTCGGCGAATACATGGTCTTGTGGAAGAACAGGGCAACGGCAAGGAGAACCAGGAGGAAGAGACGCTCGCCCCGGGCCACACTCGGCCAAGCGATGCGAAGGCTGGTCGGAACGACCACAAGCAGGGTACCGGACCAGAACAGCAGCGGCGCCACGTCATTGCCGCGACGACCGGCTCCCTGTCCGGCCGCAACCAGCAGCAGGGCCACGGCGACGACCAGGCACAGCGCCGCAATCCAATTCGAGTTCGCGGAATCCGGCGCTGTCTCGGTGTCGCCACCGCGCAGGTCAGGGCCGATAATGCCAAGGATGGAATGCATCCAGGCTCGCGCCGGCGCGATCGCGGTTTCGGCGTTGAAATAGGCCCGTATCATCCGCCGCGTGCCCTCATGGCGGATCGCAAGCCCAGCGCGCCGTCGTGCGGGAAACTGACCGTCGACGGGTTGCCCGCCACGTCACGATAAACGTCACTCAGCGCCTCTGCGCAGGCGTCCCAATCCGGCAAGGCCAGATCGGGGATTTCTCGCTGTGCCTCGAGCTCTTCGGCCATCGCGCCAGCGATCTCATCCGGACCCGCGTCACGCGGAAGCGCGCGGCACAGGCCGTTGGTTGCGAGCTCCCGCAGTCCCGACGTGTCGCTGACAAGGACCGGCCGGCGCAGCGACAGCGCCTCCATCACGGCAACGGGATGAGCCTCGTAGTCGCTCAGCAGCACGAACAGGCCGGCGCTCGCCAGCAGGTCGGCCATTCTCTGCCGCTCGGAGCCCGGGATGCCCGCAATGGTGACCCGATCCTCAAGACTGAGCGCACTGACGAGACGGCGCAGTTCGCCCTCGTAAGGCCCCGTTCCGACGATGTGCAGGCGCGCATTCGGCATCCTGCGGCTCAAGCCCGGCATCGCCGCGATCAGGCGGTGATGGCCCTTGTAACGCTCCAGTCTGCCGCTCGAGACGATCAGGCACGGATCGACCTTGACGCCGGGGCTGGCGGCCGGCATCGCGGCGCCATTCGGGACCACCACAAATCGTTCCCGAGGGATGCCCATCTTCGTGCTGAAGAAGCTGGCCTCGAATTCGGAGACGCCGATCAGCCGTGCGGCTTTCGCCACCAGCGGGCGGAGCAGCGCGCGCTGTGTGCTGCGCACGGCATTCCGCAACCGCGAGGAATGCCCGCCGCTGTGGAAGGTCAGGACGAACGGGACGCCGGTGCGGACGGCCGCGAGCAGGCCGATCGGACTCACGAAAGTGTTGTAGCCTTGGAAGTGGATCAGGTCCCAGGATCCGCGCCGGATCGCGGAATAGACTTGTGGTGCAACATAGAGATCCAACTCCCTTGGCCAGGCCGGCACGCGCCGCACGCACATGCCGCGGACGTTCTCTTCAACCGGCAGCTTTCCCGAAGGATCGGTCGTGAGCACGTCGACCGAGTAGCCACGCGCCACAAGACGGGGACCCACCTCCTGGATGTGGGTTTCGATACCGCCGACGAACGGGTAGCAGCGGGCGGCAACCATCAGGATACGCATGCGGCTCACCCACCGTCATCGTGGACTTGCGTCCCGCTCGTACCGGCTATGGATAACCATAGGCGACGAGCGAAACCGGAGAACGCACCTTCTCGCGCAGGATCGTCTTGAGGACGCGCCAGCCGTCGGGAATGGCGCGCAGATTGCTCAAGCCGCTGATACGCGGAGCTTCGAAGCTCGCGACTTCGACGATGTTCAGCTCATTCTTCAGAGCCCGCACATTGATGAGGGTCTCGATCTCGAAGCCGTCGCAGTCGCAATTGAGGGTGGGGACGTGCTTGGTCCAGAATGCCATGTATCCGTAGCACAGGTCGGAGAACGAGCCGCCATAGAGCATGCGCACCATCATGGTGAGCCCCCAATTGCCCAGCATCCGGAACGTCGACATGTCGTCGGTCCCTGCGCCCTGGAGGAAGCGCGAGCCCTTGACCAGATCGGCGCCGGCGATCAGCGCGCCGACAAAGACGATCGCTTCCTCGGGGACCATCGAGCCGTCGGCGTCGATCATGACGATGATATCGCCGGTGGCGGCGCGGAATCCGGCCTGCAGCGCGGCGCCCTTGCCGCGGCGCGGCTCCATCACGACCTTCACGTCCTCGCGCAGGCCGCGCGCTACGGCGACCGTGTCGTCTGTCGAACGTCCGTCCACGATGATGACTTCATGCGCCCATGTCGGGATGCGCGGCAGCAGCCAGGGGAGGTTCTTGGCTTCATTGAGGGTCGGGACGACGAAGCTCACGCGCGGCATCATCAGCGGCCGTCCTAGCGCGAGATTGATCGCGTCTGGTGCTGGTACTTTGCTGATGTAGGACAGGCTATTGGCGACAGGAGCGTTCATGGCAACACCGTGCGATCAAAAGGCCGGACCTGGAGCGCAGGTCGCGCGCGTACAAGTATGCTTGACAAGTATTGTGCGAGAGCCCGAGCGGGGTGATAGGTCCCGTAGACGAACCGACACACCGGGCCGAAGCTGTTTGCCGCGGCGGGACCGATAAAATGCAGGCCCGGGACCGAGGTCTCGTAATGCGATGAAAGCTGCGGCGCCCCCTCGACCTGGCGGATGCGGCGCAGCAGCGTTTGGTTCAGAAAGCTCAGCCGGCTTAGGTCGGTCTTGTATCCGGTCGCGAAGATCACATGGTCGGTCTGCAGCGCAGGCCGGCCGGCGTTGACCACGTTGAGCTGCACCTTGCCGTTGCGGATCTCGATGCCTTGGATCGAGGTGCCGAGCCACATGGGCACCTTTCCGACGACGCGGTCCTTCACGAAGGCACCGCCCAGGGGCCCCAGCGCCTTGGGATTGGCGAGCTGGATGCGACGCTCCTCCGGCAGCAGCTGGATGAGCTGAGGATACTTCGCGCAGGCCGAGAGCGCCCAGCCCGGGCCGATACCGCTCAACGGCGCGACCACCCGCTCGATGGAAGAGCGATTGCGGGGCCGGTTGGCGAAACGCAGCTGCTGTGCGCGCGCAACGAGTGAAACCGAGATTCCGCGTTCGTGGAGCAGCGCGGCCAGGTCCGTCGCCGACGATCCGGATCCGACCACGATAACGTCCTTTCCGTCCAATGGGTCGAGCGGGCCATAGTCGCCGCTGTGCGAGCACAGCTCGGCAGGGAAATGCGCGACGTCCTGCGGCAGGCGCTTGAACGGATGCAGGCCGACTGCAACCACGACGCGCCGCGCGTTGACCGTCTCGCCGTCGTCAAAGCTGGCACGAAGGCCGTCGCCTGCGGCCTCCAACGCGGTGAGTGCCTTGCTCTCCACCGCCGGCACGTACCGCATACGGAAGGCTTCGGCGTACTCGATGAACCGCTCGAGCGTCAACGGTGTCAGCGCGTCATGATAGGGCAGGGCGCGTTCGGTGCAGAACGACTTCACGGTGAATTCCGACGCGGGATCGGAGAGACACGTTGCCCAGGGATAGGATTTCAGCAGCATGCCGCGGGGCATGTTGTGCTTCCAGGGGCCCATCGGCTCACCGAAGATCCGGTGCTCCACACCGCGTGCGCGCAAATGCGCGGCAAGCGACAAGCCGTAGGGGCCGGCTCCTATGACGGCCACATCCACGGATGTGCTCGATCGGCCCATATGCGCACCTCCCGCACGTGAACAAAAATCAAGACGCAACTAAAAAGAGATCGGGAGATAAACACGCTAAACTCTCTCCGGGCGGCCCTCTTCCAGCTAGCCTGAGACGAGGAGGATTGCTGATGCCGCTTCGCAGTGGAAGCGCGATAGATGATTAGCTCTTTGTAGTTATTCGTCTTGTGCCTTCGCGGAAATGTCTCCGCATCACCGACGCAGCCCTGCAATGATTTCCGTCTAGCCGAAACCGGCCGATACCGAAGACCAGGCGGGTTGCCGTTCGACAGAGGCTGAAACCGCAGCCGAGAACGGCTCATAGGTGGCCGTGACCTCTCGCAATTGCCCGACGCGACCGAACACGTCGATCACCTCAAGGCCGGACCCGCGGTTGTAGGTGTGGCAGCCGAAGCCTGTGGCTCGAATGACACCGACCGGGGCTTGGGCGAATTCCGAAGGCCCGAGCGCATCGATCCGGCAGAGCGTTACCGCATCGCCGTAACCGCGCGAGCAATTCTGGACCGGGCGCAGGATCTGCCCGCGGTGCTCGATGAAGGCGCCTGCAGGACGACTGAGCGAGGCGTCGATCAGGATGGGGTTTGCGGCATGGGGGACCCAGGCCCCGGTCAGGCTTTCCGCGCGGTAGATGTCGAGGATGTCCCATGACGAGGATCGCCACCGTCTGGGGCTGACGAAGAACCACGGCTGGCCGTCGCGAAACAATGGCGTGCAGTCGTAGGCCTCGACGCGGTCGATCAGGCACGCTTCCCGGGCCCAACGGTAGGGGAATTCGATTGCACGATAGAGGCTGACATTTCTCGCCGCCCCGGATTCCGGGATCATCCAGATCTGTCCGTCATGTTCGAACACAAAGGGATAGGAGAGATGGTGCGCTTCCTCCAGGACGATCCGCGGCTCGCCCGCAGTGCCGTCGCGGTTTGCCGTGACGACGGCAATGCATCCGCGCTTTTTCCTGTAGGAGTACTGCTCGACAAAGATGAACGTCTGCCCTCGATGGTTGAACGGAAACGGGTCGGCCAGATAGTTGTCGGCATCCGCAGCGAGCATCTTGAAGACGGCTTTGCCCCTGTCGAGCAGGCTTTTCCCTTCGTCGAGGCGCCAGCCGACGCCCCACATCCGGCCGCCTTTCGCAATGATATTCAGGAGACGGGCGGCCTTCGATGCGATCGTGCCACTGGCCCATTTGAGGGCCGCAGGGCCGCCGTGAAGCCCGCTTGTCCGTGGACGGGCGGCCTCGGATGCAACTGACCGCTTGTCCCCGCGCACGGCCTTGAGGATCAAGAGGACGGCGCATGAGAGGGTGCCATCAAGGGTCACCGCGAGCACGTCGCGGTCTGCGCTGGCGGGGCGGGCGACCCACGGGCTCCAGGGGCACGTTGTATCGTGCAGTTCGACAAGCAGATCCTCGCCGTTCGCCAGCGCAACCATCGCTCCGATTTCGCCGGGGCTTCCGTTGAAATGTGGTGTGAGCACGCGCCGTGCATTGGTGACTGGTTTCTCGCCGCTGAGATTGATGACAACATCCGGCGTGGTGGACGAGGGCGCCAGTGCCCGGAGCGCGGCCGGGATGGAATCGGTGGCGCCATCTCCGCGAACGCCGTAGACCAGCCGCTCGAGTTCGAGCAGCAAGCGGCAAATCGGCGGCATCGGGTGGCGATCGGACCCGAACGTGCAGGAGACGTCGTTGCCGGGCACTTCGGCAAGCGCCTCCGCCAGCCATAGATGCCAGCGCAGCAGCCGCGACGGATCAAGATGCAGGCAAACGCGCATTCACGCCCCGTTCAGTTCGTTGCCCGCCGTGACCGCGGGGCTTTGCGGGAAGGCAGCGCCGATCGATCCGTCGGCACGTGGCCACGCCATGGCGATCGGCCGCAAAACTATGCCCAAACAGCGCCCGGATGTGTGATGTCAGGCGGGGTAATCCCTCGGGGAGGTTGCGCCTGGCCGGTCAGGAAGGTCATTTGGGCGCATGAATGTGGGCTGGCAGCCGTCAAGACATGGATCGATTTCCGCGTATCGGTGCTCACCGAGCGCCGAACTCGTTGGGCCGTGGGACGAGTTGATTGCGCGCGTCGATGGCAATGCATTCATGCATCCTGCGGCGTTGCTTGCCGCCGCCGATACCGGATTTGCCGACATCCACGTCCTGATCGCGTGGGACGAGGGGGTGAACCCTCGCTGTCCGGTTGGCTTTTGGGCCCTCTGCGAAAGGCGCAATTTGCCTGCGACGCCCGCATTCCTGGAAGCCATCCCCATTTACGCGTCCACCTCCAATGCTGTGATCGACCGTGCCCGTGCCGACGAAGTGATGGCCGCGTTTTTTGACGTGATCAGGCACGATATCCTCCTGCCCAAAATCATCCGGTTGCGGTCTTTCGAAGCCGATCCGGTTGTCTATCCGGCGATGCTGCGCCAGCTCGAGGGCGTGGGTCAGCACCGGGAGCTTGTTCGCGTCGAACGCCCGTTCGCCGATCGGTGCTCAGGGATCAAGAAATCGGGTGCGACCCGCAAGAAGCTGCGCCAGGACTGGAATCGGCTGTCTGCGACAGGACAGGTGGAGATCGTGAACGGCCGGACGGCCCCCGAAGCGGAAGCGGCGTTCGAGGTCTTTCTCGCGCTCGAGGCGGCGAGCTGGAAAGGCAAGCAAGGTACCGCGCTGTTGTGCGACGCCGGCGATGCACAGTTTGCCCGCCGGCTGATCCAAAACCTCGCTGCACACAACCTCGCCTCGGTCGCCTTGTTGTGCGTCGATGGCGTTGCGATCACCGGGCAAGTTCTGATCTACAGCGGTCGCAAAGCCTATACGTGGAAGACCGCATTTGATGCGTCCTATGCGCGCTTTTCCCCGGGGGCGCTGCTGATCAGCAAGATCACGGAGGCCCTGCTTGAATCCGGTCAGGTCGCCGCGATCGACTCATGTGCGTCGGCGGATGGGATCATGGCGCAGCTGTGGACTGGCCGACGCACCATGGTCGATGCACTGATCGATGTTCACATGTGCAGCTCACCGGCGTTCGCGATGGAGGTGGTGCGGCATATCGACTGCCTGCAATTCGGCAGCGTAGGTAGCCGAATGTGGCATGCAATCCAGCAATCCGGCTAACTCGCGCGCAACGCGTCATGGCCTCCGAACCCTTCGGAGCGTGGCACCGAAGGGAGTAACCCTTCGGGGAGGTTGCGCTCCGACGCGCGCGATAGTCACGTGGAGGGCATGATTGTTGGATGGAAATGGGTGAAAGACAGGCTACGCGACACCGGACTGCGCGTACTGGTGTTTGCCTTGCTGTCCGCCCCCACGATCGTCAGCGCGGCCGACGGTCAAGCAGCAGACAATCCACCGTCAACGCCGTTCATCAAGACTGAGGGAACGCGCTTCACGGCCAACGGGAAGCCGTTCTACGTGACCGGCGTGAACAACCACTACCTCACCTTCGGTTCGCAGAACGAAGTCACTCGCGTTCTCGACGACGCGGTGGCGATGGGCGCCAATGTGGTCCGCACCTTCCTCCAGCCCGTCATCGGATCGCTTGATGGCAGCATGGCGACGATCTGGCAGTGGCAGATGAAGGCCGACGCCAGCGATCTCGGCGTCAAGGGGACCTATCTGATCTATTGGGACGATCGCGAGGGCGGGATGGCCTTCAACGATGGTGCCAACGGAATGCAGAAGGTCGATTTCCTGATCGCCGAAGCCAGCAAGCGACATCTGAGACTGATCATCGCCTTCCTCGACTTCTGGGATTATACCGGCGGTGCTCAGCAGATGCGGGCCTGGTATGGCAGCCAGGACAAGTCCGGGTTCTTCTTTCGCGACCGACGCACGCGGCGCGACTACATGAGCTGGGTTCGCCACGTCGTGCAGCGCGTCAACCCCATCACCGGGACCGCCTACCGCGACGATCCGGTCATCATGGCTTGGGAGTTGATGAACGAAGGCAATGCCAGCCCGGATAGCCTGCGGCTCGCCTGGACCGCCGAGATGTCGGCCTACGTCAAGTTCCTCGATCCCAATCATCTCGTCAGTTCGGGAAACGCTGGCAATGCCGCCGTTGCCGACAAGCTGTCTGATCTGACGGTCGCCACCCTGGATTACGGGACCTGGCATGGTTACCCGCTCTACTACAATCTGACGGTCCAGCAATTCGGCGACACCGTCACCGAGTTCTGCCAGATCGCGGTGCGCGCCAACAAGCCCGTCCTGCTCGAGGAGTTCGGCTACGCCCGCTCCAACGCGGATTCCGCTTCAGCCTACACCATGTGGCTCGACAAGCTCGAGCGCGATCCCAATTGTGCCGGCTGGCTGGTCTGGCGCCTCGTGTCACGTCAGGACAGCGGGCGTTTTCCCGTCGACGAGCATGACCAGTTCGACATCCGCAATGACGGAGGCGCGATCTGGAACGTTTTCAAGGCGGCGGCAGCGCGGGCGGCGCAGTCCCGGCAAACCAGCCGGGCTTCGGACAGTGGGCGGGCAGTGCAATGACCGATGCATCCGTGGTGATCTGCGCGCACACGCTCGACCGCTGGGGCGAATTGCAACGGGCAGTCGCCTCGGTCCGCGCCCAGACGCGCGCACCTCGGGAAATCATCCTGGTGATCGACAACAACGAAGCCCTGCGCGCGCGTGCCGCGCGGGAGATCGGCGGCGTCACCGTTCTCGCCAATGCCGGACAACCCGGTCTGTCCGGTGGACGCATGACAGGGGCCGGGCACGCAACGACGCCGGTCATCGTTTTCCTGGATGACGATGCCGCTGCCGACCCGTGCTGGCTCGAGGATCTGCTGGAGGCCTATCAGGATCCAGCGGTGCTGGGGGCGGGGGGACCGGTGCTGCCACTGTGGCAAGCACCGCCGCCTTCCTGGTTTCCTGCCGAGTTCGGCTGGGTCATCGGCTGCACCTATGCCGGCATGGACGTGCAGGACGGGCACATCCGCAATCCGATCGGCGCCAACATGTCGGTGCGTGCCGACGTGTTGCGCAGCGCCGGCGGCTTCACGTCGGACCTTGGACGCCGCAAGTCCGGATTTTCGGTCAGCGGCCGCGCGAGGTTCGGCGGCAAGGCCGAGAGCTGCGAAGAGACCGAATTGTGCATCCGGGCCGCGCGCCTCTACCCCGGCGGTTACTTCGCCTATCGCGAGCGTGCGCGGGTGCACCATGTGGTGCCGGCGCAGCGCACCACGTGGAGGTACTTCGTCCACCGCTGCCTGATCGAGGGCACCGCCAAGGCGGTGCTCAGGAATATCGCGGGGTCCGGCGACGGGCTCAAGAGCGAGCAGCGCTACGTGCGCGAAGTGCTGCCGCGCGCCGTGGCGAGCGAACTCATGGCGGCGATGCGCGGCAAATTCGGCTCGGCGCGGCGGGCCGGGGCGATCATGGCTGGCCTTGGCCTTACCGCGTTTGCCTACACCACGACACGGCTCGGCGGGATGGCTGACGCCTTGTCACAGCAATTGTCGTCGCGCGCCGAAGTCCGGAGATCCTAGCTCGAGGACGGCATTTGCATGGAGAGCCTGTTCGACCGACACGGTGACTGACATGATCTTGTTGACTGGAGGCGCCGGCTATATCGGGACGCACGTCTGCATCGCGCTGCTGGACGCGGGCTTCGATGTCGTGGTGATGGATAATCTCTGCAACAGCAACCGCGCCTCACTCGAGCGCGTCGAAGCGATATGCGGACGACCGCTTGTGTTTTGCTGCGACGACATCCGGAACGAAGACGCGATCTACCATGTCCTTCGCACCTATGGCGTGACCGCGGTCATCCATCTTGCGGGCCTGAAGGCCGTTGGCGATTCCAACGTTCACCCGATGACCTACTACGACAACAACGTCGTGGGAACGATGCGGCTGGTGTCGGCAATGAAACGGGCTGACGTCAAGACGCTGGTCTTCAGCTCGTCCGCCACCGTCTACGGCGCGCCGGCCTACTTGCCGCTCGACGAACGGCATCCGCTGGCGCCGACCAACCCCTACGGCCGCACCAAGCTCTTCATCGAAGAGATGCTCAAGGACCTGCATCGCTCCGAGGACGATTGGCGCATCGGCATCCTGCGCTATTTCAATCCGGCCGGTGCGCATGAAAGCGGCCTGATCGGCGAAGACCCGATCGGCGTTCCGAACAATCTGGTGCCGCTGGTTGCGCAAGTCGCGATCGGCAAGCGCGCGAAGCTCAGGATCTGGGGCGACGACTACGACACGCCTGACGGCACCGGCATCCGCGATTTCATTCATGTCGTCGACCTTGCAGCCGGTCATCTCAGTGTGTTGCGCCACCTCGAGCAGCCCGGCGTATTCACGGTCAACCTGGGGACGGGAAGCGGCAGCAGTGTTCTTGAGGTCGTTCGCGCCTTCGAGGCCGCGAGCGGCAGACCCATTCCGTATGAGATCGCCGAACGCCGGACCGGCGATGTCGCGATCTGCTGTGCCGATCCGACATTTGCGCAGCGGACGCTGGATTGGAAATCAGCCCGGTCACTGGCGCAGATGTGCGCCGATCATTGGCACTGGCAGTTGATGAATCCTGACGGATATCGTCACGTCTAGCTTCGCGAGCGGCCGGACCCGCGGCCGCCCGGCGCGACTCGGGGCCGCGGCCACGATGTCGATGATCTCGTCGCGCGCGCGGTCGAGAAAAAAATCCCAATCGAACTAAGGCCTCAGCGCCAAAATATCGTGTGAATAAGGCGAGCTACGACCGCAAACGCCTGTGTGAAAGCTCATTCGAAGCCATTTTTCGCCATACTTGATTATTAACCAATCGCCCAGCAGTCGAAGGGGCGTACCTCAAAATCGCTACTGCATTGGAATGTGCTCGCGGCCATTGCGCGCGGCGAGCATGTGGTATGTCGCGCGGTTCGCGGCAGTGGAATTCTTCGTTCAATCTTTGGAAGGAACATGGAATGGCCTTGGCCGCGCCAGCAGGATTCACGTCGAGCAATCTCGTCTTCGAGGAGAGCTTCTCCGGGACGACACTGGACAATTATTGGCACAACTACATCACGAGCAACGCCGCCAATGGCTGGGCGTGGAATAGCAACGGATCGGGGGGTAGCGGGCCGGGCGGCCCGTACGATGCCGACTATGACATGCCGAGCCAGGTGACCGTGACCAATGGTCTCCTCAATCTCACGGCGATCCAGCAGCAGGTCAGCGGCATCAATCAGGGCAGCGCACAAACGTTTCCGATCACGTCCGGTGCCGTCAGCAGCTATGGCAATTTCGAATTCGATGGCGGCTACCTTCAGATCAGCATGAAGGCACCGAGCGGCGACGGTGCATGGCCGGGACTCTGGTTGATGCCCGGCGCAGGCTCGAGCGCCGGCGACAATTTCGAGATCGATATCCAGGAGGGGGGATATACCGGCAACGGGCCGGCCAACCAGGCCTTCACCTGGCATCTTCACACGCCCTCAGGGACGGTTGGCGGCACGGTCGACACCGGCATCGACCTCACGGCCGGCTTCCATACCTACGGCATCAACTGGGTGCCCGGCCAATCGCTCACCTGGTATCTCGACGGCAAGCAGATTGCGACCGTGACCAGCGCGCAGGTCCCGATTCCGAACGAGCCGATGCAGCTGATCATGAGCAATCAGGTCGCGAACTCAAACGCGGCCGGATGGCACACGGCACTCGATAGCTCGACCCCCTCGTCGATGCAGATGCAGATCGCCGAGGTCCAACTATATCAAGCCGCCGGCAGCGGCGACACGGTCACCGGCGCGAACGTCACTCCTACGACTCCACCGACTCAGCCGACCACGCCGTCGGTCGTGCCGACGGTCACTCAGGTTGCGGCGTCACCGGGGACGGGCGTCGAACATATCGGCGATGCCGTGACATTGACGCTCGGGTTCAATGAGGCCGTGAACGTCGCCGGCACGCCGACGCTGAAGCTCAACGACGGCAGCACCGCCACCTATGTCGGCGGTTCGGGGACCAGCACGCTCACCTTCCAAACGACCGTTGCGTCGACCAACACGGCGACGTCGGCCCTTGCCGTCACCGGGGTCACCCTTGCGGGCGGCGCGAGCATCAGTGACGCAAGCGGCGTTGCCGCAAATCTTGCCGGCGCGGCGAAGACCTTCGCGGGTCTCCAGATCGATCCGACGAACCCCACGCCACCGACCCAGCCGACCACACCACCGGTCCTGCCGGTGGTGAGCCAGGTTACCGCTTCGCCGGGGACGGGGACCGAGCATTTGGGCGCCACCGTTACATTGACGCTCGGCTTCAACGAAGTGGTGAACGTCGTCGGCACGCCGACGCTGTCGCTCAATGACGGAAACACCGCCACCTATGTTGGCGGTTCGGGAACCGGCACGCTCACTTTCCAAACGAAGGTCGCGTCGACCGATACCGCGACGTCGGCACTCGCGATCACCGGGGTCAACCTTCCGGGCGGCGCGAGCATCAGCGATGCCAGCGGCGCCGCCGCCAATCTTGCCGGCGCGGTGAAGACCTTCGCGGGTCTCCAGATCGATCCGACGAACCCCGTGCCACCCACCCAGCCGACCACGCCACCGGTCCTTCCGGTGGTGAGCCAGGTTACCGCTTCGCCGGGGACCGGGACCGAGCATTTGGGCGCCACCGTTACATTGTCGCTCGGCTTCAACGAAGTGGTGAACGTCGTCGGCACGCCGACGCTGTCGCTCAATGACGGAAACACCGCCACCTATGTTGGCGGCTCAGGAACCGGCACGCTCACCTTCCAAACGAAGGTCGCGTCGACCGATACCGCGACGTCGGCACTCGCGATCACCGGGGTCAACCTTCCGGGCGGCGCGAGCATCAGCGATGCCAGCGGCGCCGCCGCCAATCTTGCCGGCGCCGTGAAGAGCTTTGCCGGTCTCCAGATCGATCCGACCAGTGGCGCGGCATCAAATCCGACGCCGCCAGTCGCGCCGGTGCTCGCGATCGCGGATACTTCGCTGACGGTGAACGGTAGGGGCGGGACAGTCGACCTGGGCGTCAGCGTGACGACCGCCGATCCCAATGACGCCGTGAGCGTGAATATCACCGGGCTGCCGAGATACGAGTCCATCACGGACAACCTCGACGGCCGCACCTACCGGGGGAGCAACATCACGCTGACCGCTGCGCAGGTCGACAGCGGCTTGACGTTGCAGTCGTACTATCGGGGGGGCGGCCATCCGGTCTCCACGCTCACGTTCACGGCGAGCGGAAAAGACCCCACAACGGGCTCCGTCACGACGTCGACCTCGCAGAGCATCACGGTGACGGATCCTCGGCCGGCGACGACCACGCACACGGCATCGGCGGCGGATCGGAGTTTCGCGCTGCTGAACCAATACCTGGCGGGCCACAACGGCACCGGCGGGCAGGTTGTTGCGACCAATGCGCAGGGAGGGCGCTGGGGCGAAGAGGCGTGTCTGACCAGGCCGCAGCATTGATGCGGCTGTTCGCCCGGCTTGCCGCGCCGCCGATCTGCGGCGCGGCTTCGAGCTCCGAGCTCGATCGCTGGGTAACGAGGCTGCCTCGTTCTTTGTGAATGCATGAAAGGGAATTAGTCGAAGCCGGTCGCGTGACCGCAGAACGATTGAGTTGATTGATGGCGATCCAGAATGGAAATGCCGATGCCGCAGAGCTCGGGCTCAGAGCCCTGGCCTTGTTCCTGCGACTTCATGGTGTGAATGCCGATTCCGACAAGATCCGCGATCTTTGCGGGAGCAGGGCGACCAGCATCCGCGGAATGCTTCGCTGCGCCGGCGAGTTCGGCCTCAAGGCGGGCTCGTGGACGACGGATTGGACCCAGCTTGCGAAGATCCGGCTGCCCGGAATCGCTGCCTTGCAGGATGGCGGATTTTTGCTGCTCGGAAAGGTCGATGGCAACGAAGCGCTGGTGCTGCATCCCGCTTCGTCGCAACCGAAGCGCCTCACGCGCGCCGAGTTCGAGGCGATCTGGGACGGTCGCCTGATCTCGACCGAGTCGCGGCACGTCGCGCGCCGGGCGCTTCATCTCTTCACCGGTTTGGGCGTCCGCGGGCGCAATGCGGTGCAGCATCTGCGCGAAGGGTTGGCGAGGTACGCCAGCAAGCTTTCGCTGCGGGCGCGTCGGTCCGAACGACGCGAAGCCGCCGCTGCGACGACCACGATCGAACAGGGCGACGGCGATGAATCCGGCGCAATGGCGCTTGCGGTCTTGCTGCGTTGTCACGGGATCGCGGCCGATCCGGATCAGATTCGACACCGGGTTGGCACCGACCGCCTTGGCGTGACTGACATCATACGCTGCGCCAGGAATTTCGGGCTGAAGGCCCGGATGCAACGAACGGACTGGAACCGGCTTGCGGTAACGCCGCTCCCGGGGATCGCCGTGTTGCGCGACGGCGGCTTCCTGATTCTCGGCAAGATCGTCGACGACAAGCTGCTTGTTCAGCGCCCGTTGGTTCCCCAGCCCGAGATGATGGGGCAAGCCGAGCTCGAGGCCATCTGGGGCGGCGACATCATTCTGATGACGCGTCGTGCTGCCCTGACCGATACCTCCCGGCGCTTCGACATCAGCTGGTTCGTCGGGGCCGTCCACAAGTATCGGCGCCTGCTCAGCGAGGTGCTGGTCGCTTCCTTCTTCCTTCAGATATTTGCGCTGGTATCGCCGCTGTTCTTCCAGGTGGTGATCGACAAGGTGCTGGTGCACCGCGGCATGAGCACACTCGACGTGCTGGTCACCGGCCTTGTCGTACTGACCGTGCTGGAGACCGTTCTCGGCACGCTGCGTGTGCATCTGTTCGCGCATACGACCAACCGCATCGACGTCGAGCTTGGCGCGCGGCTGTTCCATCACTTGATGGCGTTGCCGATCGCCTATTTCCAGACGCGCCGCGTCGGCGATTCAGTCGCGCGGGTTCGCGAGCTCGAGAATATCCGTCAGTTCCTGACCAGCTCCGCGCTCACGCTGGTGATCGACCTGGTGTTCACCTTCGTGTTCGTGGCGGTGATGTTCTACTACGCGCCGTCGCTGACGTTCATCGTGCTCGCGTCATTTCCGTTCTATATCGGTATCTCAGCCTGTGCTGCGCCGCTGTTCCGTCGACGTCTCGACGAGAAATTCGATCGCGGCTCGGAGAACCAGGCGTTCCTGGTCGAGAGCGTCGCCGGCGTGGAAACGCTGAAGGCGATGGCGGTCGAGCCGCAAATGCAACGCCGTTGGGAGGAGCAACTCGCCGCCTATGTGGCTGCGAGCTTCCGCGTGTTGAGCCTGAACAACACGGCGAGCCAGTCGGTCCAGATGATCAACAAGCTGGTGGCCGCCGCAACCCTCTACTTCGGCGCTCGCCTCGTGGTCGACGGCGCGTTGACGGTCGGCGAGCTCGTCGCATTCAACATGCTGGCGACGCGCGTGAGCATGCCGGTGCTTCGGCTTGCCCAGCTCTGGCAGGATTTCCATCAGGCCCGCCTGTCGATCGATCGTCTCGGCGACATCCTCAACACCATTCCCGAGCCAGGCTCCGGTCCCGGCCGGGCCGCGCTGCCGGAGATCCGCGGTCACGTCACATTCGAGCATGCGACGTTCCGCTATCGTATCGACGGTCCCGAAGTGCTGCATGACGTATCGTTCAGCGTCGATCCCGGCCAGGTGGTCGGCATCGTGGGCTCCTCCGGCTCGGGCAAGAGCACCATCACGAAGCTGATCCAGCGTCTCTACGTGCCGGAAAGCGGACGTGTGCTGGTCGATGGCGTCGATCTTGCGATGGTCGATCTGGCCTGGCTGCGGCGTCAGATCGGCGTCGTGTTGCAGGAGAACGTGCTCTTCAACCGCTCGATTCGCGACAATATCGCGCTCGCCGATCCGGCGATGCCGATCGAGCGCATCATCGCGGCGGCTTCGCTCGCCGGCGCTCACGACTTCATCCTGGAGCTGCCCGAGGGGTATGACACCGTGGTTGGAGAGCGCGGCAGCAGTCTTTCCGGCGGACAGCGCCAGCGGATCGCGATTGCCCGCGCGCTTGTCACCGATCCGCGCATCCTGATTTTCGACGAGGCCACCAGCGCCCTCGACTACGAAAGCGAGCGTGCGATCCAGCAGAACATGAAGCGGATTTCCGCCGGCCGCACGGTCTTCGTGATCGCGCATCGACTCTCCACCGTACGTCACGCAAACCGCATCATCTCGGTCGAGCATGGCCGCATCGTCGAGGACGGCAACCATGATGAGTTGATCCGCTCGAATGGACGGTACGCGAGGCTGCACCAACTGCAGGCAGGGCTCCATGACGCTCGCTAGCCGAAACATCATCCCGTTTCCGAAGGCGGAGGTTCGCCGCCGCCAGCACGAGATCGCGTTTCTTCCCGCGGCCCTCGAAATCACCGAATCGCCGCCGTCACCGATCGGCCGCGCGATCGGGGCGAGCATCATCGCTGCATTCTGCCTCGCGCTGGTCTGGTCGTGGTTTGGTCACGTCGATATCGTCGCGACGGCGAGCGGCAAGATCGTGCCTGGTGGGCGCACCAAGCTGATCCAGCCGTTCGAGATGGGCGTCGTGCGCGCCATCCATGTCCGCGACGGCCAGAGCGTCAAGGCCGGCGAGGTCCTGATCGAGCTGGACCCCACGATGACCGGAGCCGACCAGGAGCGCTACCGGAGCGATCTGCTGGCTGCGGAGCTCGAAGTGGCGCGGCTTCGGGCCGCGCTCGCGAGCGATCCGCTCGCGGCATTCCAGCCGCCGCAGGGCGCAACTGCGGCCGATATCGAGCTGCATCGCCAGTTTCTGATCAGCCAGCGCGCGGAGCAGCAAGCCAAGCTTTCCGAGATCGAACGCCAGCAAGGCCAGAAGGAGGCGGAACGGTCGACCATTGCGGTCAATGTCGCGAAGATCCAGGCCACCATACCCGTGCTCACGGAACGGGTCGAAATCCGGAAGACTCTCCTCGACAAGGCGCTCGGCTCGAAGGTCACCTATCTGTCGGAGTATCAGGACCTGGTTGGCCTCCAGCAGGATCTCATCGTGCAGCAGAGCCGGCTGCGCGAAGCCGACGCCGCCATGGCCTTGCTGAAGGAAACGCGGGACAGGGCGGATGCTGAATATCGACGGTCCACCTATGACGCGCTCGCAAAGGCGGAGCAGAAGGCCAAGAGTGCCGCGCAGGAGGTGGTGAAGGCCGAGCAGCGGACCAAGTTTCAGCAGTTGACCGCGCCGGTCGATGGCGTCGTGCAGCAACTTGCCGTTCATACGGTGGGGGGCGTGGTTTCGCCTGCGCAGGCATTGGCGGTCGTGGTCCCGAGCGATAGCCACCTCGAGATCGAAGCCATGCTCTCCAATCGCGATATCGGATTTGTTCATCCGGGACAGCGGGCAGCGATCAAGGTCGATACGTTCAATTTCACGCGCTACGGGCTGCTCGATGGCGAGGTTCTCAGCGTATCGTCGGACGCCATTACCCGCGACAAACCCCAGGGCGCGCCGAATGACCGGACGCCGGGAGGCGGGCAGGGCAGCAGCGAGCCCAGAGGGCAGGAGCTGGAATACGCTGCGCGCGTTTCTCTCGACCGCACGCAGATGCAGGTGGAGGACAAGCTGGTCAAGCTCGGTCCCGGCATGGCGGTGACGGTCGAAATCAAGACAGGCAGGCGCAGGATCATCAGCTATTTGCTCTCGCCGCTCGCCAGTCACCAGCAGGAAGCGTTGCGGGAACGGTAGATCGCGTCGCCTTGGCTACGCTCCCACTTCACCTCTCCCCGTTGGGGAGAGGTCGATTTGCGAAGCAAATCGGGTAAGGGATGCAGCTCCAACGAGGGACCGTAAACCCTCACTCCGCCGCCGATCCAGTTCAACCTGGTCTCACCACGCTCCAGGGAAGGCGGCTGCCCGCATCCACCATCGCGCGTCGCATGCGTCTATCCGGCACGGCTCAACATCCCGCCGGGATTACCCGGCAGGATGTCAGAGAACACGGCGTCGGCTATTTCCGAAGCCGGATCCCCCCGTCGATCTTTGAGCTCATGCCCGTGCGGGCGTGGCCGTTGGTGAGGGGCACCTCAAAATAGTTCGTCCCGTGGTCGATCGTGCAGAGGGGCGACTGCCGGCCCGCTCTCGCGAGCTTGGGTAGCTCTCGCTTCGGCGGCAGGGGCCGCTCGGCGTCGGGTGGCTGATGCGCAGAGCCATTGGTTTTCGGCCAGGCCGCAGGGCGATGATTGAGGCCCCAGATCGCTGCCTGCGTTCTGTTCTGAACCCGAATCTTGCGTAGGATCGCCTTGATGTGAACCTTCACCGTGGCTTCGGCAATATTGATCTTGCGGGCAATACACTTGTTGGAATCGCCCTCGATCAGACACTGCAGGATCGAGATCTCCCGCGGCGAAAGCTGCCGCGTGAGCCTGTCATCCGCCTCTGCGGCGGCGGGATCGTCATCGGTGGGTGTTGCAACATCGTCCGTGTCGTGTTCTTCCGCGTCGAGCGTGGACGTCAGGAACGCCGGCGGGAACACCGTCCCACCCATCATGACAAGTTCGATGGACTTGATGAACGCATCGCAGTTCATCACGTCGATGAAGTATCCGGTGGCTCCGGCCCGGAGTGCGGCAGCCAGGTCGCTCACACGATATTGATCTGCGACGACGGCCACGCGTCCATCGGCGTGACGACGCTTGAAGGACTCGATCTGCTCGATCGTCGGGCGAAAATCATCGCCGGTGTGAACGATGAGGAGCAGCAATGCCGAAGTGGTTGAGGTCTTCTGGGGCGCATCGTCGCCGAGCAAATCATCGGCATCGGATATCGAAGTCAGGACTTGAAAACTCTCCGAGTCCAGAATTCTAGCAAGACCTTCCTTACGAAGACTGCTTTCACCAACAAGCACAATAGCGAAGGAATATCGTCGTCTCATGGAAACTCTCCCGGACGCTACAATGAAACAATGGGCGGGTCGGTTGAATCCGGCGCATTTTGTTGAGCCACCCAGCTAAAAAAAGAAGGCGTATAAAAAAGCTTTCTCAGATTTGGCCGATCGAACTAACCAAGCCTGAGGTCGAAAGGCTTCGAGCCCACTCATAAATATTTAGGAATGTTAGATGCTAATCCCCAATATCCCTATATACCGTTGGTTATAGACATTGCTTCGGATGGTGCGCGTCATGAGAAGCGGGCGAGGTCACGGGTGCGAGCCGGGACGCCTGTTGATTGACGCTCGCTTGGGGTGAGTCGGAGCGGCGCTGCGATCACCCGTTGCTGGAAATGCGCCTGTCGGCACGCCCAGGCAGTAAATTCACGGGGTGTCCGCGACAACAAATCCTTACGAAAAGCTTCATATTGGAGTAGTTTATTATTCAATTGGGCGCCGAGCTGAACTGGAGGGACTGAGGGTTGGTCTTAAATGCATTTCAGTCGTGTGGTGATTGCTAGCAGATATCCTGTAGTTTTATTGGGTCTCAACTGCCTGCTCGAAGCAGAACGTGATTTCAAGGTTGTTGCTCGCTGCAATGATGGTCCGAGCTGTTTCGAGGCAATACGGCGTCTTGCGCCCGATATAGCCATTTTGGACATGTCGACGCCTGACATTTTTGAGCAGGCAATGCTCGACATCGAAAATGGCGAGACATCTGCCGTGCGCCTCGTCTTTCTGGCTACCTCCGTTGAGGATCGCGATCTTGCGATGCTGGCGGCAGCGGGGGCCTACGGCGTCATGCTCCATGACGATGAGCCTGAGACCCTCATGCAAACTTTGCGGCAGGTCGCGGACGGCCAGAAGATGCTGCCGCCGCCCCCGGGGGAGGAGGCCATCTCCTGCTCGCAAACCGTGATGCCGGAGAAATATCTCGCGATGCTGACGGAGCGCGAGCGTCAGATCATGAACCTGGTGTCGGAAGGCCTGTCGAACAAGGAGATCGGCCGCCGTCTGAAAGTGGCCGACGGGACCATCAAGGTTCACCTGCATCACATCTTCCGCAAGCTCGAGATCAGCAACCGGACCGTTCTGGCGACGCTCGCGGTCTCGTATGCCGGGCCGGGCGGGACGTAGCGATCGCACGTCGCTGTAGCTGAAGCGTGCGCCGCGAGGTCATTGCTCGCGCGCAAACCGGTGATGCATCGGTGGCGATGGCTTTCGATCGCCGACGATGTCGGCTGCTTGCACAATCCCACAGACGTCGCGAGCTGAACCCAATCGGGGCAGCCGTGCGCCTGCGTCGTGCGGATCTCACATCTTCCTACGCAGGGATCGAAGGCGTCTAGCGCGCCGAAATGGACTGCGCGCTCGCTCGCCGCGGAAAAGCCGCGCCGGCTGGGGCGCGGGCCTTCGTTGGCGGCCTCGGGCGTCCCGTCGCTTCGACGATTGACAGACAATTATTACATGTATAAAAATATGCAAATTCATATAATATGAGATGCCCGAATGGACGCGCATCCGCTCAAGCTCAGAGTGCAGTCGGTCGTTGCGGAGACGCCAGTCATTCGCAGCGTTGTGTTCGGTGTGGAGGGCGGCGCTGTGCCGGAATGGCAAGCGGGCGCGCATATTCGCGTGTTGCTGCCGGGCGGGGGCGACCGGCCGTATTCGCTGATGGCGCTGCCGGACCTGCCCGAAGGCACGGTTGCGCTGGGGGTGCTGCGCGAGCAGGCGTCGACCGGCGGTTCGCAGTTCATGCATGGCCTTCAGGTCGGCGACATCGTCCGGGCGAGCACGCCGGTCAACAACTTCAGTCTTCACGAGGGCGCCGCGCCGGCGTTGCTGTTTGCCGGCGGCATCGGCGTCACGCCGATCCTGTCGATGGCGGCCGTCCTGAACGCGCAGGGAATTCCGTATCGCCTGCACTATGCCGGGCGAATGCCGGGGCTGCTGGCGTTCCTGCCGCAGCTGCAGACAATCTGTTCCGAGAGTTTGGCGGTTCATTACGACAGCGATGAATCCCGCCTCGATATCGCGGCAGTGCTTGGCGATGCGCCGGCAGGCGCCCACGTCTATGTCTGTGGGCCTGCCGGCATGATCGACGCGGTGAAGGCGGGGACGCTCGCCAAGGGCATCCCGGCAGACCGCATCCATTTCGAGCTGTTCAAGGCGGAGCAGCCTACTTCGCCGAACAAGCCGTTCGAGGTCGAGCTCAAGTCGACGGGACAGGTCATCACGGTTGCGACCGATCAGAGCATCATCCAGGCGCTGGAAGCGGCGGGGCTCGACGTGCTGTACGACTGTCAACGCGGCGACTGCGGCATCTGCCAGTGCGGCGTGATCGCAGGCGTGCCCGACCATCGTGACGTCATTCTCAGCGATGAGGAGAAGGCGTCCAACAAGGTCATGCAGATTTGTGTGTCGCGTGCGAAGTCCGAGCGGCTGGTATTGGATCTCTGAGCGGAGGCAAGAGGCGCCATGGCGAAATACGGAAAGAATCCCCGCGCGATCGGCGGGCTGGTGCGCGACGCCGAGGTGCATCGCGACGTCTATGTCGATCCCGAGATCTTCGATCTCGAGATGGAGCATCTGTTTCCCAACAGCTGGATCTATGTCGGACATGCCAGCCAGCTGGCGAAGCCCGGCGATTTCATCACCGCAAATATCGGCCGGCAGCCGGTGGTGGCGAGCCGCCATACCGACGGCTCGATCCACCTGTTCTACAACCGCTGTCCGCACAAGGGCGTCAAGATCGCTTCTGAACCGTGCGGCAACACCGGAAAATTCTTCCGCTGTCCCTACCATGCCTGGTCGTTCAAGACCGACGGCACGCTGCTGGCGATCCCGCTGAAGAAGGGCTACGAGGGCACCGGATTCACCGACACAAAGGCGAACGACGGGCTGTCGCGGATCAGGAACGTCGTCGTCTACCGCGATTTCATTTTCGCGCGCCTGAGCGAAACCGGCGTCGGCTTCGAAGATTATTTCGGCGAAAGCCTCTCGACGATCGACAACATGGTCGACCGCTCGCCGGAGGGGAAGCTCGCCGTCGTGGCCACGCCGATCCGCTATATGCACACCTGCAATTGGAAGATGCTGGTCGAGAACCAGACCGACACTTGTCATCCGATGGTGGCGCATGAGAGCTCGGCCGGCACCGCCATCAAGGTCTGGCAGCGCGAGCAGGGCGACTCCAAGGAAACGCCGATGGCAGTGCAGCTCTATGGGCCGTTCATGAGCCCGTACGAGTTCTACGAGCAGAGCGGCATCCGGATCTGGCCCAACGGCCACGGCCATACCGGCGTCGCCAATTCCATCCATTCGAACTATTCTGATATCGAGGGCTATCTCGGCCAGATGGTCGCCGCCTATGGCGAGAAGCGGGCGCACGAGATCCTCGGCGAGGTCCGGCACAACACGGTCTATTTCCCGAACATCATGGTCAAGGGCGCGGTGCAGATCCTGCGCAACTTCATCCCGATCGCGGTGGACCGGACGCTGGTGGAGAGCTGGGTCTATCGTCTGGTCGGCGCGCCCGACAAGCTCTACGAGCGGGCGCTGATGTACAACCGCTTCATCAACGCGCCGACCTCGATCGTCGGGCACGACGATCTCGAAATGTACGAGCGGGCGCAGGAAGGGTTGAAAACCAACGGCAACCAATGGGTCAATCTGCGCCGGCTCTATGAGAGCGGCGAGGAGGCGGATGTCACCGCGGTCATCAACGGCACGTCGGAGCGCCAGATGCGGAACCAGTTTCATGCCTGGGCCAAATTCATGACCCTGGACATGGTCGAGCCGGTCGAGGCCGCGGAATGATCAGCGAGAAAACCATCACCGATTTCGTCTATCGCGAGGCCGACCTGCTCGACACGATGCAGTGGCAGGCCTGGCTCGACCTGTTTCACCCGGAGGGACGCTACTGGATGCCGCTGGAATGGCAGCAGCAGGATCCGGTGCTGCAGCCGTCGCTGATGTACGAAGACCTGCTGCTGATGAAAGTGCGTATCGAGCGACTGGCCGGCGAACGCACCTTCAGCCAGAAGCCGAAGAGCCGCTGCCATCATTTGCTGCAGGCGCCGCAGATCGTCGCCTGCGATCCGGCAGCCGGCATCTTCAAGGCGCGGACATCTTTTCTCTACACCGAGACGCGCGGCGACATGCTGGAGCGTTTCTCGGGATGGGCGTCGCACGATCTCGTTCAGGTCGGCGACGGCCTCAAGATCAAGCTCAAGCGCATCGATCTCGTGAATTTCGACGCGCCGTTCGGCAATATTCAGCTTTTCATGTGAGTGCGTCTTGACCGCAGCGACCACAGTCTATGCCCGCTTCCGCGACACCGCGCTCCACCGGGGCGACGCCGGCTTTCTCAACGTGCTGCCCGAGACAGCCGAGATCTACGGCATCGCGGCCGGGGAGATCTCGTACCGGGCCATGCTCGAGCGGGTGGAGCGCTGGCGCGCGGCGTTTGCGAGCCGCGGCTATGGCCAAGGCCATCGGGTCGGGCTTCTATTGCAGAACAGGCCGGTCTTCATCGAGCTATGGTTCGCGCTGAACGCGCTCGGCGTCTCCGTGGTGCCGATCAACCCGGATCTGCGGGTCAGCGAGCTCGAATACATCATCGCGCATTCCGAGATGAATGCCGCCTTCGTGCTCGCCAAACGGCGCGACGAGGTCGAGACGGCGGCGCGCCAGGCCGGCCGGCCGATTCCGGTTGTGACCGACGGCGGCGATGTTCCGGCCCTGTTCGGCGGCGCGCGGCCGGCGAACGCCGGTGACGGTGCGAGCGAATGCGCGCTGCTCTATACGTCGGGGACAACAGGCCAGCCCAAGGGCTGCGTGCTCACCAACACCTACTTCCTGTATTCGGGAGACTGGTATCGCGACGTCGGCGGGTTGATCGATCTCAGCAGCGACGGCGAGCGCATGATCACGCCGCTGCCGCTGTTCCACATGAACGCGATGGCGGTGTCGCTGATGGCGATGATGTCGGTCGGCGGCAGCCTGACGATGCTCGATCGCTTTCACCCGCGCAGCTGGTGGACATCGGTGCGCGACAGCCGCGCGACCTGCCTGCATTATCTCGGCGTGATGCCCTCGATGCTGATGAGCGCGCCGCCGTCGGATGAGGACCGTGCGCATAGTGTGCGGTTCGGCTTCGGCGCCGGCGTCGACAAGCTGCTGCACGCGCCGTTCGAGGAGCGCTTCGGCTTTCCGCTGCTCGAGGCCTGGGCGATGACCGAGACCGGCAGCGGCGGCGTCATCGCGGCCAATGTCGAGCCGCGCAAGGTCGGCACCAGCTGTTTCGGTCGTCCGGCGCCCGAGGTCGAGGTTCGGATCGTCGACGACGGCGGCAACGATGCGCCCTTGGGAATGCCGGGCGAGCTCCTGGTGCGGCGGGCGGGGGATGACCCCCGCTACGGCTTCTTCAGGGAGTATCTGAAGAACCCGGAAGCGACCGCAGAGGCCTGGAAGGACGGCTGGCTGCATACCGGTGATATCGTGTCGCGCGATGCCGATGGTGATCTTCATTTCGTCGACCGCAAGAAGAACGTGATCCGCCGCTCCGGCGAGAACATCGCCGCGGTCGAGGTCGAGTCCGTTCTCAACCGTCATCCCGCGATCCGGCAGGCCGCGGTCGCGGCAACGCCCGATCAGGTGCGCGGCGACGAGGTCGCGGCGGTCATCATCGCGGAGCAGCCGGGCGCGGACCGCGCGCTCGCCGAGGAGATCGTGCGCTGGAGCCTGGAGCAGATGGCCTATTACAAGGCGCCGGGCTGGATCTGCTTCGTCGAAAAGCTGCCGCTGACCGCGACAGAGAAGATCCAGCGCGCCGGCTTGAAGGATTTCGTCGCCAAGCTGATGCGCGAGGGTGCGTTCTTCGATTGTCGCGACCTCAAGCGGCGGCAGGAGTGACAATTGGCAGGGAGCCGATCATGAGCCAGACCCGCACCACACTGATCACCGGAGGCAATTCCGGGATCGGCGAGGCATTGGCGAAGCAGCTCGTTGGCGAAGGGCAGCGGGTCGTCTCGGTCGGGCTTGAGAAGCCGGTGTGGACCCATGAGCTGCTCACCGCCTATCGCGCGGATCTGACCAGCCTGGCGGAGACGCGGGCCATTGCCGAGAAGATCTGCCGCGATCACGCGGTCGATTGCCTCGTGCACAATGCCGGCATGATCCTGCCGAACCCGCTGCCCGATGCGAAGCCGGAGGACATCCTGACGCTGGCGCAGCTGCATCTCGGCGCACCGATGCTGCTGACCCAGGCGGCGATGGAGGGGATGCGGTCGCGGCGGTTCGGTCGGATCGTGTTCGTGAGCTCGCGCGCCGCGATGGGCGCGGCGACGCGCTCGGCCTATTCCGCGACCAAGGCCGGCGTGCACGGCATGGCGCGGACCTGGGCGCTGGAGCTGGCATCGAGCGGGATCACGGTGAACGTGGTGGCGCCAGGTCCAATCCTGACCGACAATTTCTGGGGCATCGTCCCGAAAGGCTCCGAGCAGCAGGACAAGATGGCGCGCAACGTTCCGGTCGGGCGGCTCGGCACGCGCGAGGACGTGGCGCACGCGATCGGCTTCTTCCTCGACGAGCGCTCGGATTTCGTGACCGGACAGGTGCTCTATGTCTGCGGCGGCACCAGCCTCGTCGGCCTCGGTCCCTGATCACTTCAAATCAGGTCAGATCTGGTTCTGGCGGATGTTCTCGACCATCTTGGCCAGCACGCGGGCGCAGACCTCGATCTCGTCGGGGTCGATGCCGACGGTCAGCCGGTCGTAATTGTTCTCCATGATCGGCCAGATCTTGCGCAGCAGCGCCTCGCCATCCGACGTCAATCCGACCACCCGGCGACGCTGATCTTCTTCCGCGATCTCGCGCTTGACGAGGCCAGCTGTCACCATCGACTCCACCATACGGCTCGCGGTCGACTGCTCGGTGACGGCCAGCACGGCGATCTCGTTGACGGTCAGGGTCTTGTAGATGAACAGCACCGACAACGTCCGGAACACGACGTTGTTGATGTTGTGCTCGCTGAGATCGCGGTTCTGATCCAGGTTCCAGCGATTGGCGAGCCGGTTGAACAGATAGGGAATGTAGCTTTGCAGCTGGTCCCGCGTCCGCGGTGGACCGGATTTCCATCTGCTCCTGGAGTCTTTGGCCATTACTTCCTGCGACCCTGCTTCTTGCTTTCGCTGCCAAGTTTCGAGGAGAGCGACCGCAGCATCGACAGTGCCGTCTCCAGCTCCCGTGCGGGGATGCTTTCGAGCCGTTCGCTCAGATGCTTCTTATGCACGTCGGCGGCCTTCCTGAACAGGGCCTCGCCCTTCGGCGTCAGGCGCACGATGAACGAGCGGCGGTCCTCGCTCGACATCTCCTTGCTGATGAGATCATCGGCCAGCAGGCGCTGCACCAGGCCCGAGACGTTGCCGCCGGATACTTTCAGGTTCTGCGACAACTGCCCGAGCGCCATTCCGTCCTTGTAACGATCGAGTTGCGCCAGCACGTCGAATTTTGCCAGCGACAAGCCGAACTCCGAGCTCAGCATCGAATTCAGCGAGGCAAACAGCTCGCCATGCAGCGACAGCAGTTGCAGCCAGAGCCGGGTTTCGATCTGCCCGAAGACAGGAGCCGTGCTCTCCTTGAGGGCTGACGACGTCATGCGAAGCTCTTGATGGTCTGGATCACGCCGTCGAGTTCCTTGCCCGCGCTGTCCTTCAGCGCGGCTTCCCGCAGCCGGCGCGCCCAGTCGGCAGCATCTTCGCGCGGCGCGACCAGCTTGATCGCGGCCAGCGTCTTGTCGAATTTCGACAGGCCGCGGCTGTGGGTGTCGGAATAGCCTTTGACCAGGCGCCGGCATTGCAGGATCTCGACGCCCAACTGGTAGTTCGTTCGGACGGCCCCCGTTGCGGCCTTGAGCCATTCATCCCGGTGCGCCGTCTCGATCGCGTGGCGCAGCGAGCGGCGACGGATGCCGCGCAGTCCGCCGACGACATAGAGCGCGACGAACCATGGCAGCGAGTAGGTCTTGACCCGTCGTCCCTTGTTGACGCGGCGGTCGAGCCAGCCGACGAGGCGCGGCTTTCCACCAAGCCAGCGGCCAAATCCCGCCGGCAGCATGCCCATGACCTCCTCCATGCGGGGATGCATGAATTCGGTGGTCTGCAGCACCTGGCCGTCGAACAGTTCGAGCTCACCCTCGATCCGCGTGCGGCGGGCCGATCGGGTCTTGAGGTCGGCAACGCGGATGACGTCATCATAGGTCATCGCGTTGGCGAGATATTTTGCGGCGGTCTGAGTGAAAGCAAAATTCCGCTCGGCGCCGTCGGAGCTGCGATCGGCGGCGTGGAGCCTGCCGAGGATATCGAGATATTCGCCGCCATAGGCGACGTCCTGGAAATCGACCACCTTCTTCAGCCCGGCGCGGCCGATGGCGTGTGCGGCCTCGGGCAATTCCTGCGTCAGCCGGGCGGCGAGGCCGGCAAGACGGGGATCCAAAACAGCCGGAGAAGAGGGCGTCTTGGCAGCCTCCGATTGCGCGGGTGCCGCTACCTCCGGAGACTTCGACTGCACGCGGTCAAACGCAGCCTCGAACGCGCGGACGCTGGCCTGCGCGCCTTTCTCGCCGGCGCGGATCACGTCGAGATAGCTCTCGCGGCTGAAGCTCAGTACGCCGGCGCCTGCGAGGGCGCCGAACATCGCGGCCGAGATCACGCTGCCGTTGGCGATCGCCAGCGCGTTCATGTCGAAGATGATCTCGGTCTTGGCGGCAATTCCGATGGCGCCGGTCACCGCGCCCTGGTCGGCGATGCCGTTGCCCGGCGCGATCTTCTCGCCGATCGCAAAGGTCCGGTGATTGGATGCGATCAGCGTGGTGCGATCCGGCGTCACCAGGCCGCGCAGGATCGAGCGGCCGGCTTCCATGAATTCCGCCGCCATCACCACGTCGACATCGCCGGGCGTCGGCATCAGCGACAGGATCGGCTTGCGGCCATCGAGCGGCGGCATCGCCTCGATGTAGTATATCGTGGCGCCGGTGCGCTGGGCGACGCCGGGCACCGAGGTCGACTGCGCGACCCAGCCATGGTTTTCGGCGAGCTGGACGATCCAGTCGGTGAGGACGCCGCCGCCCTGGCCGCCCATCGCGACGATCGCAATCGAGATCGGCCGCTCGGTTGCATCACCCGCGGCAGGAAGCGCCAGCTTGACCGTTTCGTCTCTCATGCCGAAATTCTCATGCCAAAGCCTCTAGCCCCGGACGCCGGCGATCGCGCCGCCGTTGCAGCCAGCCGATCACGGTCATCGCGATCTTCGACTTGAACTTGTCCCAGCCGGTCGGATTGTGAATGACGTCGGCGCGGTAGAACGAGGGACACAGCACGGCCGCATCCGCGACTTCGCCGCAATTGCCGCAGCCGACGCAGGAATTGTCGATCGCCGCGACGGGATCGTCGCGCAGGGGATCGTCGAGCTGCTTGACCGAGAGCGACGGGCAGCCGGAGAGGCGGATGCAGGCGTGGTCGCCGGTGCAGACATCCTCGTCGACGCCGAACCGTTCCTTGACGGTGCGAACGCCGTCCTTGATCGCCTGGCTGATCTGCGGCTTCACGCGGCGCTGCTTGTTCAGCATGCATTCGGAGGAGGCGACGATGACCTTCGGGCCTTGCTCCTTGGTCGTCAGCGCTTCCTTCAGCGTGTCGCGCATCCGGCCGACATCGTAGGTGCGGTCGATCTGCCGGACCCATTGCCCGCCGATGCCCTTCACGGCCTGCACGATCGAGTTGTTGGTGTTGCGCCGCTTGCTCACCGCGCGCGACGACAGGATGTCCTGACCGCCGGTCGCCGAGGTGTAGTAATTGTCGACGATGACGAACACGCCGTCATGCTTGTTGAAGACCGCGTTGCCGATGCCGCTGGTCAACCCGTTGTGCCAGAACCCGCCGTCGCCCATCACGGCGATCGAGCGCTTGTCGGCCTTGACGTTGAAGGCCGAGGTCGAGGCGGGGCCGAGGCCGAAGCCCATCGTCGTCGCGCCGATGTTGAAGGGCGGCAGGATCGAGAACAAATGACAGCCGATGTCGGCGGAGACGTGGTGCTCGCCGAGCTCGCTCTCGACCAGCTTCATGGCGGCGAAGATCGGCCGCTCCGGACAGCCGGTGCAAAGGCCGGGCGGACGTGCCGGCACGACCTGCTTCAGCTTCTCGACCTCGGGATGGCTCAGCACGGAGCTCGCATCCGGCGCCGGCGGCCGGTTGCCGAGCAGCCGCGGCTCGGTCTTCTCGAGGAACTCGCGCACACCGCCGAGCAGCACCTGCGCCGTGTAGTCGCCGCCCATCGGCAGCACGTCCTTCCCGTGGACGCGCGCCTGGATATCCCGGCGGCGCAGCACCGTGTTGATCGCCTGCTCCAGATATTCCGGCTGGCCTTCCTCGACGATCAGGACCGCGTCCTTGTCGAGGCAGAACTCCGCGACCTCGGTGTCGATCACGGGGTAGGTGACGTTCATGACGTAAAGCGGGATCTGGGTATTGCCATAGGCATCCGACAGCCCGAGATATTGCAGCGCGCGGATGACGTTGTTGTACATCCCGCCCTGCATGATGATGCCGACCTTGCCCTGCTTCGGCCCCATCCATTCATTCAGCCGGTTGTCCCTGACGAAGTTGATGGCCGCGGGCAGCCGCGTCTTGATCTTCTCCTGCTCATGCTCGTAGGCCGCCGGCGGCAGCACGATACGGCCGACGTCGCGCTTCGGATTGTTCAGGGCGTCCTTGATGGTGTGGGCCGGCTTGACATTGTCCTTGCAGGCAAAGCTTCCATGCATGTGACAGGCGCGGACGCGCACCTCCAGCATCACAGGGGTGTTCGAGGCTTCCGAGAGCTCAAAGCCCTTCTCGATCAGATTGACGATGCATTCATGGTCAGGCCGCGGATCGAGCAGCCAGATCTGCGATTTCATCGCAAAGGCATGGGTGCGCTCCTGCATGATCGAGGAGCCTTCGCCGTAATCCTCGCCGACGATGATCATCGTGCCGCCGGTGACGCCGCCGGAGGCGAGATTGGCGAGCGCGTCGGAGGCGACATTGGTGCCGACCGTCGACTTCCACGCCACCGCGCCGCGCAGCGGATACATCACCGAGGCCGACAGCATCGCCGCGGCCGCCGCTTCATTGGCGGAGCTCTGGAACACAACGCCGAGATCGTCGAGCACGTCCTTGGCGTCGGCCAGCACGTCCATCAGATGCGAGATCGGCGAGCCCTGATAGCCGCCGACATAGGCGACACCGGATTGCAGCAGCGCCTTGGTGATGGCGAGGATGCCTTCGCCGCGGAAGGTGTCGCCGTCGCCGAGCCGGAGATCCTCGACTTCACGAGCAAAAGACCGTTCAGCCATTGCACCCTCCAGAAATATGCGATAGCATACGTTTACATGTAAAGTAAGTCAACGCTGCGCCATGCCGTCAGACTTCGCGGATCTCTGCTCCGGACGGCGATCATGAGCCAGCGACAGGGTAGGGCCAATGCTGAAGCTGCCGCGCTTTAGAGCCGCCGCCGTTCAGGCTTCACCTGTATATCTCAATGCAAGCGCGACCGCCGACAAGGCCGCCTCACTGGTGCGTGAGGCCGCGGCGAACGGCGCGCGGCTGGTCGCTTTCCCCGAAGTGTTCGTGCCCGGCTATCCCTATTGGAACTGGATCACCGATCCCGTCACCGGAAGCGCCTGGTTCGAGAAGCTGGTCAAGGCATCGG
Organism: Bradyrhizobium sp. CER78; assembly: GCF_029846235.1. Classification (GTDB taxonomy): domain Bacteria; phylum Pseudomonadota; class Alphaproteobacteria; order Rhizobiales; family Xanthobacteraceae; genus Bradyrhizobium. The sequence goes on along the minus strand of NZ_JARVWP010000001.1, from coordinate 9,984 downwards.
TGCTGGTACCGGGTCCCGAGATCGACATCGTCCGCAAGGCCGCGCGCGACACCGCCTGCTACGTCGTCCTTGGCGTGAACGAGCGCAGCCCGGTGTCGCTCGGCGCCATCTACAACACGCTGGTCTTCATCGGACCGGACGGAACGCTGCTCGGCAAGCACCGCAAGCTGGTGCCGACCTGGGCAGAGAAGTTGACCTGGACCGGCGGCGACGGATCGAGCCTGCGCGTCTATGAGAGCGAGATCGGGCGCCTCGGCGGGCTCGCCTGCGGTGAGAACACCAACACGCTCGCGCGCTTTGCGCTGCTCGGGCAGGGTGAGCTGGTTCACATTGCGAGCTACATCTCGCTGCCCGTCGCGCCGCCGGACTACGACATGGCGGAGGCGATCAAGCTGCGCGCCATTGCGCATTCCTTCGAGGGAAAGATCTTCACGATCGTGTCCTGCTCGACCGTGTCGGAGGAGATCATCGCGGCGATGCAGACCGTCGTTCCCGATGCGCGGGCGCGCCTGCAGCGCAAGTCGAGCGCATTCTCCGGCGTGATCGGGCCGGACGGCCGTCTCGTCGGCGAGCCGCTGATCGACGATGAAGGCATCGTCTATGCCGATATCGACCTCGAGCGCTGCATCCAGCCGAAGCAGATGCACGACATCGTCGGGCACTATAACCGGTTCGACATTTTCGATTTGCGGGTCAATCGCCGTCCGCAAACGCCGCTGGGCCTTGGGGAAGGCGAAGGCATGGCGGCGGATGAGGCGGAGCAGACGAACTTCGCATCAATTCCCGGCAGGACGGAGTGATCCGACGTGCCGATCCAACGACGCCACGAATCGCCAACTCTCCTCACCGTCGTCCTGGCGAAAGCCAGGACCCATTACCCCGAATGGCCATTGTCGCGCGATCTGCGGCCGCGATCCTTTTCACAATCGAATGCGGTGGTTATGGGTCCTGGCTTTCGCCAGGACGACAGCGGGGATGTGGCGACGGGACTGCATGAGACAGGACGTCACGAGATAGGAGTCGGACAGCATGGGCGAGAACATCATCGGCCGGGCCAATGTCGAGGATACTCCGGAGCTCAAGGCCTACTACAAGGACCTCGAGAAGTTCGAAGCCGGCGCACTGTGGACCGTCGCCAACAAGATCGAGCCGTGGCAGCCGCAGTCGGCGTCCGTTCCCGTGCTCTGGCGCTACAGCGATCTGCGTGAGCATGTGCTGCGCTCGGTGGAGCTCGTCTCGCCCGAGAAGGCGGGCCGGCGGGTGATCTACCTCAACAATCCCGGTCGCCGCGACGTGTCGGCCGCGGTCGGCTGGCTCTATTCGGGCTTGCAGGTCATGCACCCCGGCGAGGTGGCCTCCGCCCATGCGCATTCGGCCTCCGCGCTGCGCTTCATCATGGAAGGAGCGGGCGCCTACACCATTGTCGATGGCCACAAGATGACGCTCGGCGCGCGCGATTTCGTGCTGACGCCGAACGGCACCTGGCATGAGCATGGCGTCGAGGCGAACGGCTCGGTCTGCATCTGGCAGGATGGGCTCGACATTCCGCTCGTGAATGCGCTGGAGGCCAATTTCTTCGTCGTGCACCCGAAGATCCAGCAGGAGGAGTCCGGCTACCCCGTCGACGACATGACCAAGACCTGGGGCAATCCCGGCCTTCGGCCGGCCGGCTCGCGCTGGTCGAACGGCTATTCGCCGATGTTCAAATATGAGTGGGAGCCGACCTACGAGTCGCTGCTGAAATATGCCGCCGCGACCGACGGATCGCCCTATGACGGCATCCTGATGAACTACGTCAATCCGATCACCGGCGGCCATGTGATGCAGACCATCGGCGCCAGCATGCAGATGCTGCAGCCGGGCGAGAAGACCAGGTCGCATCGCCACACCGGAAGCTTCGTCTACCAGGTCGCCAAGGGGCGCGGCTATTCGGTGATCGGCGGCCAGCGGTTCGAGTGGCAGGAGCGCGACATCTTCTGCGTTCCGTCCTGGGCCTGGCATGAGCATGGCAACGCCTCGGAAAGCGAGGACGCCTGCCTGTTCTGCTTCAACGATCTGCCGGTCATCGAGGGGCTCGGCCTCTACCGGGAAGAGGCCTATGGCGACAATGCCGGCCATCAGCCGGTCGCGGCCTGACACTTCTCCGCAGAACTCAACCCGCATAACCGGATCAAGCTTTCATGCGTCTTGTCACCTACACCTTGGGCTCTAGCGGCGCCCGCCTCGGGGTCGTCGTCAACGGATTGGTCGTCGATGTCGAGCGCCTCGGCGCGTCACGCGGCGTTGCCTGGCCGGCCGACATGCTGTCCTTCATCGATAACGCCGTCACCTTGCTGCCGGCGTTGAAGCAGGCCCTGGACAACGCCAACGGCAGCCTGCCGGCCGGTGCAGCCGTTCCGATCGAGGATGTGAAGCTGCAGGCGCCGATCCCGCGCCCGCGGAAGAATATCTTCGGCATCGGGCTGAACTACCGTGCGCATGTCGCGGAGTCCGCTAAGAGCCTGGACACCGACAAGGACCTGCCGAAGCAGCCGGTCGTGTTCTCCAAGCCGCCGACCGCCGTGATCGGGCCGGGCGCCGCGATCCAGCACAATGCCGGCATGACCCAGCAGCTCGACTGGGAGGTCGAACTCGCCGTCATCATCGGCAAGACCGCGACCCGCATCCCGGTCGAGAAGGCGATGGATCACGTGTTCGGATATTCGGTCATGATCGACATTTCCGCGCGCGACAATCGCCGTGCCGGGCAGTGGATCTTCTCCAAGGGCATGGACACCTACGCGCCGTTCGGCCCCTGCATCGTGACCGCGGATGAGATTCCCGATCCGCATGATCTGAGACTCTGGCTGACCAAGAACGGCGTCACGAAGCAGGACTCCAACACCAAATACATGATCTTCGATATTCCAACCCTGATCGCCGACATCTCGTCCGGCATGACGCTCGAACCGGGCGACATCATCGCGACCGGAACGCCCGAAGGCGTCGGCGCCGGCATGAGCCCGCAGGAATGGCTGTGGCCCGGCGACGTCGTCGAGGCCGGAGTCGATGGCGTCGGCGTTATCCGCCACCCGGTCGTCGCGATCTGATGACGTCGTTCTCGTTCGATCGCGAGCTGCGGTTCGGCGACTGCGATCCCTCGGGCATCGCCTATTTTCCGTCCTATCTGAACATCCTCAACGGCGTGGTCGAGGAGTTCTGGTCGACCATCGGGTTCTGCTGGCCGAACCTGATCGCGATCCGGAAGATCGGGACCCCGACGGTGCATCTGACCTGCGACTTCTCACGGCCATCGAAGTTCGGCGACCGCCTGACATTCGGCCTGCGGGTCGTCAAGATCGGCCGTGCGTCGCTGCATCTGTCGCATGTGGTCACGGGCGCAGATGGCCTGCGCTGGCGCGCCCGCCAGATCCTTGCGGGGACCTCGCTGGTCGACCATCATGCAATTCCGTGGCCCGACGACGTTCGCGCGGCGCTCATGTTGCATCTGCAAGCCGGCGAGGAGGCGGCGGCATCATGATCTCGCTGTTCATGACGTTCTCCGATCCGACAGGCGTACGGCGAATTGAACCGGATGATGTTACGGCTGCGGCTGCCATGGTCGGGTCGATTCCGGGGATGGCCGAGGGCCTGCTGTTTATGCCGCTGGAGCAATCGGTCGATCATCCCTACAAGGCCGACGGGGCCGGGCCGGTCTTTGCGCTCCTGCTGCGCTTTCCGAACCTGTTTGCGTGCGAGGCCGCGATCGATCGCGGCGGTGTGCTCGCTGCTCTTGCAGCAGGTCGCGGGTTGCCGAGCCTTGCCGGATTGGACGTGACGCACCAGGCGATGGTGACGCGCGCCTTTTCGATCGACGACGCCATGCATGCCAACGGCACGGTCACGCCGTGCAGCTATCTCGTGCACTATCCCGGACCGGCCGAGGACATGAACGCCTGGAATTTGCATTATTTGGAGCATCATCCGTCGATCATGCGGACCTTTCCCGGCGTCCGCCAGATCGAGATCTATACGCGCATCGATTGGGTCGACCGGCTGCCGTCGCAGCGGGTCGAGTACATGCAGCGCAACAGGCTGATGTTCGACAGCCCGCAGGCCCTTGCGCGCGCGCTGGGCTCCGACGTGATCAAGCGCATGCGCGCCGACTTCGTCCAGTTTCCGCCGTTCGCGGGCGGCAACAAGCATTTTCCGATGCTGACAAGGGTGGTGCGGCCCATAGCATGATGGGATCAAAGCTGGTTGCGGGCCGCGCTGGACAAGAGACTTATGCGACGTAACGGAAGGTGTTCAGGGCATGCACGCGCGGCGCATGCACTCATAGTCGCCCGGCTCGCGAAGGTAGGTTGTTAAAGCTTCTATTTTGTTTTTTCGAACACAAGGAGGCTCCTCTGCATCCCCTTATCTGCCCAGCTTGGCATTATTCGCCACGTCGAAGTGACTTGAAGGCGATCCCCGTCTAGGCCGTGAACCCATAGAGCTGCTGGGCGAGGGCTTGCCAGAGTCCGCTATGCACCGATAGCGATTAAATTCCGCATCGCAGCGAAATGACGCGATGGGCCAAGGGCGACGTTGCCATCAATCGATACGATTTGAACTGAGCCTCTAAGAAACGCGAAAGGAAAGCGACCTATGGGTTATAAGCCGCGAATTAATGCACATGAGACATGTCATGAGATGGCTCCCGTCATATCTAGCGCGCGGTGATATCAAGGGCATCCTATTCGTTTTTCGTTCTCTTGGGTCTTATGGCTTTGAGCTTCTATTGGTTTCCGAACTCTAGGCCGCACAACAATGGCTTCGGCCCGGACTGGGATTGCACCCCGATCCCGAATGGCCAACCGATCTGTATAAAAAGGCTAGGCCGGTGACCGCCAGAGGCTGCCGGGATGAGACATGGCGAGAAAGCGTTATAGCTAGAATTTGGGGCGGTGCCTGCTCCGGGCCAACAGGCGACATCGCAAGTTCGTCATGATAAGAGGAGGCCGCGCCAACCGCCTTAGTCGTGAGGTTCGTATGATAACCGACCGAAACGCGCTGTCCGTTGATGTCGAATATGTCATCGACGCAAATGGCTCGAAGACGGTTCTGGTGGTCGAGACCGACTTACAGCTAGACCCTCCCGAGATCGATTTTGATAAGGCGGCAGTGGACGCGCTTCGCTCTGATCTAGAGCGGCATCGTGCGTCAAATCCTTACATCGACACAATTCGGCTCGTGCGAAGGCGGCTTGGGCCAGCCGAGCCGATAACGGTAACCGGAACGCTTGGCGAGCACCGAATTAGGACCACCCCTAACTCAACCTAGCGGAACGGCTCATTCCACCGGATGCGCGCGATGGGTCAAATGCAGCCCATCCTGATCGGGTGAGATTGAGTCCGCTCCACATCAACAAGTCGACGTGAACTTCTGTTACGGACCAGAAGCGGGCTTGCCACCTTACCGAGTGTCTGACGCACTGGAACGAAGAGGCAGGTTATGCACACTCACGCCCGCCACGAGAATTCCAGCGCTTGCGATCCAGAGCCAATAACCGCTCCCGTATGAAATAATCTCCAACTCGCCGAACTTATCACTGAGTGGCACGGTAGCTACTCCCAGAAACGTCAGGGTCAGTCCCAACGCAAGGAACGCAGAAATCCACGCTGCGGATCGCTTGTCGGCAAGATATAAGAACCAGGCGGCTACAATGATTGGGTTGGCAAGCCAAGCAGCATAGCCAGCATTGGGAAGCACCTCTTCGCGAAAACTAGCGACCATAGCGATGGAAGAGAAAGCGCAGATCAAGGCGGCAAGGTACCATCTTGCGCAGGCGCACAACCATCCTGCGAGTATTAGGACGAAAAGCGGCGGGTGAAGCCAACTACCGAGCACCCCACCCCATCCTATAAGCAATAGGCCAAGACCGGGCTCGCTTCTTCTCTCTCCCACAACGTAGCAACATTCGGTTACAAATGCTGTTTGGGTAAGACAAGCGATGAACATAGTTGCACTTGCGACCAGGACGGCAGTACGCCAAGTCCTCAAGTTGGGGTCGCCATGAAGAAGCCCAAAGAGAATGTTTAGTGCGCTGCTCACGCCCGAATGACCTATCTTAATGAAACACGACCGTGGGCATCGTAGCCCATAGACCGGCTTCTGTTTTTGCAGATTTCTAGGAGAGTTTGCGTACCCAAGTCAGCTTCGGGTCAAAATCGCCCCTCCCATCGCTAGAGGTGGACGCGGGTACGTCTCCAATCGTCTGAAAGCGGAAAAGGGATCGGAAGGGCTCCGAGCTGAAAATGACCAGCCTCACAAGTTGAGGAGGTCAACATGACCGATGTTCTGAGCGTTACCCATGCCGTCTCGAAACGCACTCCTTGGAACAAGGGAAAGATCGTCGGTGCGAAGCCGCCGCTCCGGCCAAAGCATGTCTGGTCAATCCGCACCAAGCTCCAGGTGGAAGGCAGGATGCGTGATCTGGCGCTTTTCAACGTTGCAATCGACAGCAAGCTTCGCGGCTGCGACGTCGTAGCATTGAAAGTCGATGATGTTGCCCCGGGTGGATATGCGGCCGATCGCGCGAGCGTCCGACAGAGGAAGACCGGCCGGCCGGTCAAATTTGAACTGACGGAATCCACCCGCCAGGCGATCGATGATTACCTCCGGTCTACCGGTAAGAAGTCAGGCGCGTACCTGTTCGCTGGTTGGCGGCAGTCTGGACACATGACAACCCGACAGTACGCCCGCCTCCTATCTCGCTGGATCGCTGACATCGGATTGGACCCGCACCTGTTCGGGACGCATTCTCTTCGCCGAACCAAAGCGACCCTGATCTACCGCCGAACCGGCAACCTGCGAGCCGTGCAGCTCCTGTTGGGGCACACCAAGATCGAGAGTACTGTCCGGTATCTCGGCATCGAGGTCGATGACGCCCTCGCGATAGCGGAACAAGTCGACGTCTGATTTCGGGGGCAGAGCAGACGGCCTCTGCTTTGCCCTCACGACCGGCTTCGGGCCATTTGCGGAAGTCCACTCATTTAATTAATCTGACCATCTGCATGAAACCCATTACCATCCTTGTCCTATCTCTATCGTTTCTAACCTACCATCGCGTGGCGCTGGGGCAGCCTTTCCGGTGTCCGGTCTGCCGCGCGGTGCTTCCTTACGGACATTGCCCCGAAGGTGGCATCGGCACTGTGCTGCAGCACGGCATCGCATTCTCGGGCACGGTTGTTGCAGCCAAGCCTATTGATTGTGGCGTTCAGATCACAGCAGAGGTGACACGTTCAAGCCCGCCTTCATTGTCCGCCGTAATCAAAATTGATGTTGGTCCATGTTCGATCTGGGCAGGAAAGATCGGCGATCCGATTAACGCCGTAGTCTCGACAGAGCCCGAGCCAAGCGGTGCTTACTTAGCCTTCGGCTACTGCGGCGAAAGCAGATAATTTACGAGGAGCTGCAAGTCTGTCGGCTTCGGGTCAAACTCGGAAGTCGGATCGCGCAACCGAGGAGTTCCGTACGCAGATGCCCTCTACCAATTGACGTCCCAAGCCACATCCTTGACGAACAGGAATGACCAAGTTGTTCAGCTGCTGAAGCGGAACGTACGTCATGCTGCCCGGACTGAGGCGAATACCTCAGTCCCGTTTGAGGAAGCTACAGCCGCAGCTTTGCTGCCTCTGCATCCTCTTCGTCGAGCGGGTCATTTTTCTGGGCTGCAGTGGAGCCAGCGACAAGCCTCAATAGCAGGGCGGATAGGGATGGTATCCACACGCCCTGCGGTAGCCATACGCTCCATAAGCCGCAGCTCCCGCCGCTGCCGCACCATAGTAAGCTCGACGATGAACCCTGCGATTAACGCCTGCTACGCTCATCGGTGTGAGTGGTCGCCCAACTCGCGCTTCCGCACGGTCAAGGGATACGGATAGCACCTTCGCAGGCGAGTAATGGGGCGACAACGGAGCTGTCGCAAAGAGCGCAGCAGTCACGATCAATCCAAGAACCTTGGCATTTCTTGTCATGTTGCTCTCTCCCCTCTAGGGCGGTGATCAAACATGAGCCTGACATGGCGCCTTGCGTCTCGCCGTTGATCTGGATCAATAGGAACCAACTTCGAATGCGCCGCCCAGAATGCGGACGAGGCTTTTACGGCCGTGGGACGGCAGATCTGACACCGCGATGACCGCTCCGGGTCACATGCGGGCGTGGCGGCACTATCCGTCCTTGATCCGCTCGTACCCCGTGAGCAGACGTCAAAGTGTAGCAGCAGAGAGGCAGGTTCGGGACAACTACGGACTCATGCATGCCGCAAAGAGGCTCCCGCTTGGCAAGATTATGCGTTGGCTTCAACGACCGCGAGTGATCATGGGCAAAAGAGTTGGATCGTAATCTGGTTCTTGGGGTGCTTCAAAGTCTCGGACGGCGACTCTCCGAACGCGGCGCGATAGTTCACCGCAAAGCGGCCAAGCTCCCAAAAGCCATGGTCGGTAGCTATGCGAGTGACCGTTGACGTCGATGGAAGCGCGCTCAGCAATGCGCGACGCACGAGGTGCATTCGACGCAGGGTGAGAAAACGGATCGGTCCCATGCCCAGATGCTCTTTGCAGGACGCGCGGAGCGTTCGCTCCGAGACGCCGATAGCTCCGCAGATTTCGGCGAGGTAAAGCGGCCGGTCCGGATTTGCCTCGAGAAACGCTTTGAACCGCGCAATGACCGCATCGTGGCGTCGGCCACGAGTGCTAGTGGTCGTGGGAAGTACTTCAATGTCGGAATACGGGAAAGCTGGTTGGCACGCCAGCGGATCGGTAAAGCAAAGAGCTCGACTCCAGAACATTCCCCGCTCTCCAAAAAACAAAACTGCGATTGGCCACCAGCGAGCACAATGCGGCAATGATCTCGGTTGTATCCTGCTTATGTCAATACCTTTGATTGATGTGCCTTTGATTGATGTACCTTTGAAACCTTTAGTTGATTTACGTATTTTGACGGTGGCGATATGACCGAGGGACATTCGGTGGCATCGTCACTCTTGGCATGCCAGCGCTTTCAAATTTGGGCTCACCCCGGCGATATTCGAGAGCGGATAGCCATGGCCTCGGACGTCGAGGAGCGCTTCCGGTCAAAAGCGGCGGTCAGCCCAACGATCTTGTGGCGTCTGATTTTCGTCAGCCGACATGGCAGTGGCTGTTGCGTTGTTCAGCTCAGGGTCCAAGGGAGCAGACACGCCGAACATTATGATGTGACTGAAGCTACCCGACTATGTCGGAGATCTGTCAATCCTGCATGTGTTTGGCTACTTCAGAGCCATGGAGCATGGAGCTTGCAGCCGGTTGCTTGATGTCCGTAGTGGGTCACTAGCAGACTTGTGGCTACGGCATTGCCCTGCGCAAATTTCTGTCACCGAGTAGTTGCTACTGAGTGCGAGTGGCAAACAGCACTGTGCTCTCAATAGATAACACCACGCGCTTTCGGTCATTGATCAATTCGATGAGGTTCTTGACGATGCCTCGACCCGGCTTGCTCGACAAGCGCTTGTCTAGAATTGTGATGCGTTCATGCAGCCGGTCACCTGAACGAACGGGTTCCAGGAATTTGACGTGCCAGTCAAAGCCCCCCAAAAAGGCCCACGTTCGATCCGGCCGGTTCACTATTTCATGGGATAGCCGGTACATCAGGCTGATTGTATAGCCGCCACTGGCGACCAATCCGCCAAACGGCGATCTAGTGGCTGCCTCTGGATCAACGTGAATTGGCCACGGATCGTTTGTGCGACCGTAGGCAAGCATTTCCTCGTGATCGACGGCGGACTCGGCCGACGTCCAACTATCTCCAACATTCAAGTCCTCGAAGTACGTCATATCCATGAACGAACTCCATGTGTCGGCTGACGGGGTGAAAACGGAAGAGCGGCAAAGCCCGGCCATTGTCGCGAAAATCTCGTGGAGCGCAATCACACAAATGCTCTGAGCAGCCGGGCTAGGGCTGCGCGGCACGGAGGTCCGCAAC